>NZ_VCGY01000009.1 GCF_016597725.1 Marinobacter sp. 1-4A | reverse complement strand
TGTCGAAATACTCCAGTCAGCGCCCACACGAATTACTTGGTTAATTTGTTAAAGAGCGTTTGAGCCGTTGCTCAATCAAGGTGGCGTATTCTACATCGTCTCGCCGCCTTGTCAACCGTTTAATCAAAGAAAGTTCAAACTCGTTTTCTTCAATACTTTCAAACAGTTGCCTTCTTGTTTCAATCCGCTTCAGCGGTGTGTCCCTCGAAGGAGATGCGCATTCTACAGACCCACGAATTTCTGTCAACGGCCATTTTGATAAAACTTCAAAATAACCTGAAATCGATCAAGCCGTGATCAAAACCCGGGCAATTTTCTTCTTTCCTGCCTGAATTACACAGCTATCACCCTCAACAAAGGCACGATCCCCCTCAAATTTCTGACCATCAACAAAAACCGCACCTCTCCCCAAAACGTCACGGGCAGCCGCACCGTTCTTTACCAACCCCGATAGACGCAACACTGAAGCCATCAACATCTCGGACTGACCTTCCAGTGAAACCTCTACATCGGGTACGTTCTCCGGAATATCCCCCAGCGCAACCCGATTACCAGCCGACTTGTGGGCAGTCTGCGCCGCCTCCTCATTATGGAAGCGTGTAATAATCTCTTCTGCTAGCAGCTTTTTATAGTCCTGCGGGTTAGCGCCGCCATCTACAGCTGCTCTGAATTCGTTAACTTCTGCAAGCGGGCGGAAGCTCAAAAGCTCAAAGTAACGCCATAGCAGTTCATCAGGCACGGAAAGCAGCTTGGTGTACATTTCGCCCGGCGAGTCATTAACACCTATATAGTTGCCGAGAGATTTAGACATCTTCTGAACGCCGTCCAAGCCCTCCAAGATCGGCATGGTAAGGACCGCTTGAGGCTTCTGCCCATAATGCTTCTGCAAGATGCGCCCCATCAGAAGATTGAATTTCTGGTCCGTGCCGCCCAACTCAACATCTGCCTCTAAGGCAACCGAGTCGTAACCCTGTATTAAAGGGTAGAGAAATTCATGGATAGCGATGGGCTGTTCGGCGCGGTAGCGCTTGGTGAAATCATCACGCTCCAGCATCCGGGCGACCGTGTACTGCCCCGCAAGACGAATCATATCCGCAGCAGCCAATTTGCTCATCCACTCGGAATTAAAAACCACCCGCGTCTTGTCGCGATCCAGAATCTTGAACACCTGCTCTTTATAGGTAACCGCGTTTTGAGCCACTTGCTCATCGGTTAGCGGTGGGCGCGTTGCACTTTTACCTGAAGGGTCACCAATCTTGCCGGTGAAATCACCGATTAGAAAAATGACTTCATGACCAAGATCCTGAAACTGGCGCAGCTTATTGATGAGGACAGTGTGCCCAAGATGAAGGTCGGGAGCAGTGGGGTCGAAACCCGCTTTAATGCGCAAAGGACGACCTTCCTTTAGCTTCGCAATTAAGTCATCTTCGGGTATTAGCTCGTCTACACCGCGCTTGATAATGGCAAGCGCTTCATCAATAGGTGCCATGAATCATTCATCCCCAATCAGTTTCGCAATTTATCAGTTACAGACCTCTACAAAAGAAATCTGTGAGTTACCCGACGCCCTGCTAAAGTGTGAATGCTCAGTTTTTAAACAATTTCACGCAGTCTGGGCGGGCGCATTATATCAATGACGTCACAATAAATCCGACCGGCAGCGTAACAACCGTAATGATCTGCGCTGTTACACATACTTTTTATACGGTAATCTGTTGGTCTATACTTGAACAATAGCTTTAATTGGGTAGTACAAGCTGCCGGAATACCGATTAAAACGGATGCGACACGTGCTGAATATGTTACCAAAAACCCACATTACCATCGCTGCAGCTGCAACAGTTGTAGTGACTACCGCAATTTTGATGAGCCCCAGCGCAGAAGTTGAGGCCAAGCGAATGTCCTACACGCTGGATCTGGAGCAGGGCCAAGCTTCGGCAATTATCTCGCAAAAGCCACAACAGGAACCTATAAAGGCCCCTGAGCCAGCAGCTGTAGAGCAACACTCAGAAATCACACCGCAGCAGGCTGAGGCGGCTGTTGCACCGGAACCCGAGACTCGTCTAACTTGGCAAGCATTTAAGATTAAGTCAGGTGACACCCTATCCTCACTCTTTAAGAAAGCCGGGTTAAATGATGGCACCATGCTTTCCGTCATTCATGGTGAGGGAGAAGCAGACAAGCTGCAGCGTTTATATGCAGGAGAAACGATTCGCTTCGCTATTGATAGCGAGGGCGAGCTCGCGGCAATTGAGCTCCAGCGTAACTTGCTGGAAACGCTAAAAATTGAGAAACAGGAAAGCTCTTATATCGGTCAGACTGAGCAGCGGGAACCCGAATCCAAGCCAGCATTTGCATCCGGCACCATCGACGGCTCGCTTTACCTCGCAGCACGGGATGCTGGCCTCAATGACCGGCTGACTATGGAGCTTGCAGGCATTTTTGGCTGGGATATCGATTTTGTCTACGATGTTCGCAAAGGCGATCAATTTGAAGTCGTATATGAAGAGCTCTACCTTGACGGAGAGAAGTTCAATACTGGCCGTATTCTGTCGGCACGCTTTGTAAACCGCGGCAAAGAAAACATCGCTGTACTCTACACGGACAGCAATGGCGATAGCGACTATTACACTCCAGATGGAAAAAGTATGCGCAAAGCTTTTTTGCGTACCCCCATCGACGCGCGAATTTCTTCTTCTTTTAATCTCCAGCGCCGCCACCCCGTGCTAGATGTTGTCCGCCCCCATGAAGGAACAGATTATGCTGCGCCGCCGGGCTCTCCTATCAAGGCGGCCGGTAACGGACGGGTGCAGTTTTCTGGCTGGAAGGGTGGCTATGGCCGCACAATTGTTCTAAAACATGGCGATAACATCACCACACTTTACGCACACATGAGCCGGATCGGTAAAGGCATGAAAACCGGCGCACGAGTCAAACAAGGCGACATCATTGGCTACGTTGGCTCATCGGGTATGGTGACGGGGCCGCACCTGCATTACGAATTCCGTGTGAACGGTTCACCTCGCAACTCCCGAACTGTGAAGCTACCAGACGCCCAGCCCATTCCGGCTGCCGAATTGGCAAGATTCAAAGCCCATACGGAACAGCAGGTTGCACAATTTGACGCCTTCAGAAGCAACTATAAGCACCTAGCCTTGGCCTCGGAAGACTAAAACCGAATGGAAACCTGGATCGGGCTCATGTCCGGCACCAGCATGGACGGCATAGACGCTGTGCTGGTGTCTTTTCAGGGCGAAACCCTTTGCACACATGCAACACGATCCTCCCCCTACCCTGAAGATCTACGCCAACGGTTAATACTGGCAAGCCAGAATCAGGCCACGCCAGACGAAGTGGGAGAGCTTGATACGCTGGTCGGGGCGCTTTTTGCAGACGCCGCAGAAGCCCTTATCCGCGAATCCTCCGCAGACAGATCCTCCATTCGAGCTATCGGGAGCCACGGACAAACCCTACGGCATCAACCGTCCGGACCCGCTCGATTCTCTCTTCAAATAGGGAACCCATCTATTATCGCGGAAAAGACCGGCGTTACATCCGTAGGTGACTTTCGCAGCAGAGACATGGCTGCCGGAGGGCAAGGCGCTCCGTTAGTTCCGGCCTTTCATCAGCATTACTTTGGTTCAAAAACCGAGGACAGGTGCATTCTCAATCTCGGAGGCATCGCTAACATTACTTGGATTCCGTCTGATCCCAACAGCTCGGTTACGGGCTTCGACACCGGGCCCGCAAACGCCTTAATGGACGCGTGGTGTCAGGACCAAACCGGCCGCCCTTACGATGAGAATGGCCAATGGGCTCAGGAAGGGATTGTTGATCAGGCACTACTCAGCGACATGCTTTCAGACGCGTATTTTGAGCGCCCGGCCCCCAAGAGCACCGGAAAAGAAAAGTTTAACCTGAGCTGGGTTAAAACCCTTGTACAAAGGCACGAGGAGGTTCGGCCAGAAGACGTTCAGCGAACTCTGCTACAACTCTCTGTGATAACGATTGTAAGGCAAATGCCTCAGTCGCCGGCTATGGTCGTGTATGCTTGCGGGGGCGGCACCCGTAACCAACTGCTCATGAAGGAGCTTGCTCAGGCATTGAGTCCTATACGGATACTCAGTACTGCTAAACTGGGCCTTGATCCTCAGTGGGTAGAGCCCACGGCCTTTGCATGGCTGGCCCGTCAAACCATCTCTGGTCTGCCGGGGAATCTGGCGGAGGTAACCGGAGCAAGAGGCCCACGGATACTTGGGGCGATTTACCCCGCATAAAACGAACAGCCTTTACCAACGGCTTGCACCCTTAAAGAAAAGCTCAACCTCCGTAGTGGCAAGACATCAAATAGTGAACGAACTGCCACAGCCGCAAGTAGCGCTAGCATTGGGGTTTTGCACAACAAACTGGGAGCCTTGCAAGCCCTCTTGATAATCGATGGTAGCACCAACCAGATATTGGTAGCTCATCGGATCAACCAATAGCACGGCCCCGTCCCGCTCTATAACCGTATCTTCTTCATCCTGACTTTCATCAAACGAGAACCCATACTGGAATCCGGAGCACCCCCCGCCGGTAACGAACACACGCAGCCTGAGGTCGGAATTCCCTTCCTCATCAACCAGTTCTCGTACCTTGTTGACTGCACTGTCGCTGAAAAACAGCGGTGCTGCCATTTGTTGCTGGACTACACTCAAGTTTGCCTCCGGATTACCTGATAGAACTACAGGGATTATGGTATTCCTGAGTAAAACAATCAACTATTCAGATTTACCGCTATCTTCTTCAGAAAACTCGTCACCCTCTGTACCCGATCGGTTATCACTCACCTCAGCGTGGGGGGGCTTATCTTGAGACAACAGTCCCGACGGTTCGCGCTGATGAACGAGGTTGCCATTTACTGATGAACCCATGGCCATCTGGATAAGATTGTAATAAACGCTACCGTTTATGGCGGCTTTTTCGGCGAGTTCAAGATGCGCAGACGCATGGACATCGCCATGAACTGTGCCATTAATTATAACGTGCGGGGCATCTATATCACCGGTAATTTCACCGACTTCGGAGACTCGTAAAACCGCATCACTGCCATCTTCAGCCAGCACTTTACCCCTAATGTGGCCGTCGACATGCAAGCCGCCCGAGAAACGCACATCGCCCTCGATAGTGGTGCGCGAGGATATAAGGGTGTCAAAGCTGCCGGTGGGCCGGCGGGGCTTTTGCTTTTTTCTCCCAAGCATGTCTAGTTCTCCGTTAAATCATCCCAGTCGAATGTACGTTCAGCCTGAGAGGATTTGCGCCCCTCGGCCTGAGCAACCACCTGCACCTCCAGTGGCTCGAACCCCTTAGGCAAAGCCAGCTTACCCTCCACATCCTGAAAGTACCGAAAGCGGAATTTGACACCAAGATCTTCTATTTCTTGGGATAGGTCGCGTAGCGCAATAACTTCTTTTTGCGCATCACGCATACCTATTATGTTGACCGCAACCACTCCAGAAATGTAGCTCTTGTTGTTGCCCACCTGAGTCAGCACCAACTTGAAGCTATACACTCCATCCAAACGATCGCTGGCCAGAGAAAAGCGGTCAACCTGCAAGCCTTTGCTGGTCTCCGAAGGGGCCATAATATTTTTATAGAAAGTTAAATCTGACTGCAGTGCGCCAACGCGAGTTTCCAGATCAACGATTATGTTCCGGGCCTGACCCAGAGCTTGCTCGTCAACCAGCTTTCCACGCTCAAGATTAACCAACTGCTGCTGCGTTTCCCGATAATTGCTCTCCAGAGCTGCAATCTCGACTTCTAACTCTGCAATTTTAGACTCTAACTGCTCATTAGAGGTCTCCGCATTAATAGAGCGAGAGCCTCCTTGAACCAAACCGCCATAATAACCGGCTGCGGCAGCGACAACGGTTAAAATAATTAGAATGACCGCCCACCTCAACCGGTCTCCCGGGCGACGGCGGATAACCACATATTCATCTGCCGGTTTCCGTTGTTCGCTCACGGGTGTTCCTTAGGGCAAGAGCGCGGGTGCTTCGAGGCCCAGAGTTTCTTTCATGCCAAACATGATGTTCATGTTCTGAATAGCTTGGCCAGCAGCTCCTTTAACCAGGTTATCAATAACCGAGGAGATGATCACAATGTTACTCTGCTCCTGACGGTGCAAAGCCATGCGGCACAAGTTAGCGCCCCGCACACTGCGTGTCTCGGGATGGCTACCGAACGGCATTACATCAACAAACGGCTCATCGCGATAGCGCTCTTCGAACAGATTTTGCAGGCGGTCGAAATCAACCGGATTTTTCAATTCAGCATAGAGTGTCGCCTCTATGCCACGAATCATCGGAACCAGGTGTGGCACAAAGGTAACGCCGGTTTCCACACCCGCCGCCTTGGACAACCCCTGACGAATTTCCGGCAAATGACGATGGCCTGATGCACCGTAGGCCTTGAAACTCTCGCTTATTTCACCGTGCAACATACCGATCTTGCCCTGCCGGCCACCACCACTGGCTCCGGACTTTGCATCGGCAATCAGGCGCGACGGGTCAACCAGCCCCTGCTCAAGCAGAGGAAGGAAACCAAGTTGGACTGCTGTTGGGTAGCACCCCGGGTTGGCAACCAGCTGCGCTTTGGAAATTTCATCACGCACCGCTTCGGGTAATCCGTAAACGGCTTTCTCTGCCCACTCCGGCGACTCGTGGGGCATGCCGTACCATTGCGACCAAACCGTCAAGTCTTTCAGTCGGAAATCGGCCGATAGGTCGACTACCCGCACACCTGCGGCCATTAACTCGGGGATCATTCGCATGGCAACACCGTGTGGTGTTGCAAAAAACACCAAATCACAGGCTGACAGCACTCCGGAGTCGGGCTCTGAATAAGCCAAGTCAAAATGCCCACGGAGGTTCGGGTACATGTCGGCCACCGGCACTCCGGCCTCCGACCTTGAGGTTATGCAACTAACCGTAACTTCCGGATGGACAGCGAGAATTCTGAGCAGTTCGACGCCGGTATACCCGGTGCCGCCCACAATACCTACTTTAATCAAGTTGCTCTCCAGCGTCGTCGTGTAAAGATTTATGGGTCGTTCTTTGTAGCTTAGCTACTTAGTCTATCATGATAAACCAACGACTTATTGCAGCTTGCAGAGCGACAGTTACAATGATGTCAGAAACCCTCTGGGAAACCATCCCCCTGTACCGGAACTCCGGCACTCATGAATAAATTCTGGCACCAGATTGGTGAGAAATTCATCTCTGCTTTCCCGCGTCGACTATCCGGCGTGGACTCTTTGCCGCAACTGGCTATTCTTGGCCTGCTATCCGGATTGGTAACCGGCGGGGTCATTCTAGTTTTCCGTTTGGCCATTGAATGGCCACTAGAGTACTTCCTGCCAGGTGAAGGCTCCGAGGCCTTCGAGAGCTTAGACATTCTTACTCGCGGACTATTACCACTGGCTGGCGCTCTTGGCCTTGGCCTTCTGCTACACCGGCTAGCCACCCATGACAGAAAGGTCGGCGTTGTTCACGTAATGGAGCGCTTGAATTACCACCAAGGGTACATCACGGCACGCAGCGCAGTTATCCAATTTATTGTTGGTGTTACCACCGTTGTTACCGGGCAATCGGCGGGCCGTGAAGGGCCTGCTGTGCATTTGGGCGCTGCGTTTTCCAGCCTTATGGGGCAGTGGATGCGGCTACCAAACACCAGCATTCGCACGCTGGTTGCCTGTGGCTGTGCAGCGGCCATTTCCGCCTCGTTCAACACGCCCATCTCCGGCGTCATTTTTGCCATGGAAGTGGTGATGATGGAATACACCATTGCCGGTTTCACACCCATCATTCTTGCTGCCGTAAGCGCTGCGATTGTATCGCAGGTTGTGTACGGCACCGAACCCGCATTCAGCGTGCCAGCGCTAACAATGAATTCACTGTTGGAGATACCCTGGATTTTAGTGATTGCCGTTGTTATCGGCGTTGCAGCGGCGCTGTTTATCCAGCTGGTCGATTCCATGGGGCGCTTCAACCATCGCCCTATTTTGCTCCGAGTAATCATTGCTGGTGTATTGATGGCACCGGTCGCTGTTCTTGTGCCCCAAACAATGGGCATCGGCTATGACACGGTGAATGAAACCATTAATGGCGAGCTAGGCTTCTGGCTGCTGCTAAGCGCAGGAGTGGCAAAGTTGTTGATCACGGCCCTGACTGTGGGCTTGGGCATGCCCAGTAGCATTATCGGCCCAACGTTGTTCATGGGCGCAACACTCGGTGGCGCAATGGGACTAGTCGGCGCAGAAATATTGCCTGCTCAATCCTCATCGGTTGGCTTTTACGCCATGCTTGGAATGGGCGCGATGATGGGGGCGGTGCTGCAGGCGCCTTTGGCGGCACTAATGGCTTTAATGGAGCTGACACGTAACCCGCACATTATTCTTCCTGGCATGCTGATTATTACAACGTCTTCCCTTATCACCAGTGAAGCCTTCGGTAAAAAGTCGCTATTCCTAACCGTTCTGAAAAGTCAGGGCCTGAGCTACCAGAGCTCCCCGGTTATTCAGGCCTTGCGCCGGGTCTCTGTGGCCGCGATCATGGACAAAAGTATTCTGCGCATCGAGAGGCACCTGACCCCCGAAGAGGCACGAAAAGCTCTCAAGGCGGAACCGAAATGGCTAGTGGTAGAGGGCAGCACTGGGCCAACAACTCTTTTGCCAGCTGTTGATCTGGCACGGTATCTAGAGGATTCAGAGGAGGGGGCTAGTACCGATGAGACGCCCCCTGTCGAGTCTATTGATCTGATGGACATTCCCGCAAACCGGCGTGATATAGCGCCAGTGCAATATCAAGCCACTCTTGAAGAGGCGATGCATGAGTTTGAGACCACCAGTGCGGAGGCCCTATATGTGCAGCGCCATGTGGCACCAATGATTCAACGGGTTTATGGCGTTGTCCTTAAATCTGATATCGAAAGCTATTATCAATATCGACGGAGTTGACCAATGCTGTGGGTTAAAGCCTTTCACATAATTTCTCTGGTGTGCTGGTTCGCGGGTATTTTTTATCTGCCAAGGCTGTTTGTATACCACGCTGCCTGTGAGGATGGGCCGGGGCGCGAGCGTTTTAAGATTATGGAGCGCAAGCTCTATCGGGGTATCACCACACCCTCGATGATCGCCACCGTCACTTTTGGCGTCTGGCTGCTCAGCTATAACCTATCCGGATACTTCAGCCAAGGCTGGCTACACGTGAAACTGTTACTCGTAGCGGCACTGATTGCCTATCACTTTTATTGCGGGTACCTAGTCAAGGTGTTCCGCGACGATCTCAACACACGTAGCCATGTCTTCTATCGCTGGTTCAATGAGCTGCCGGTGTTCATCTTACTCGCAGTTGTTATT
Source organism: Marinobacter sp. 1-4A (assembly GCF_016597725.1). GTDB lineage: Bacteria > Pseudomonadota > Gammaproteobacteria > Pseudomonadales > Oleiphilaceae > Marinobacter. The sequence continues at coordinate 122,716 of NZ_VCGY01000009.1, read as the reverse complement.
CTCGCTGTCGTTAAACCGTTCTAGGGAGTTTTAGCCATCAAACACTACACTCGCCCTCAGGTACTTGTTCTCTCGGGCCTTGACCCTTCCGGTGGCGCCGGAATTCAGGCTGACATTCAGGCCATCACCTCTCTGGGCTGCCACCCCCTACCGGTACTCACCTGCCTGACCGTTCAGGACACCCGCAATGTGTACGGTGCTGAAGCCATTGACGCGGAACTCATTCGCAAACAACTGCGATGCGTTTCTGAGGATGCCCCCATACATGCGGTGAAAACCGGCGCTATGGGCAACGCTGCAGTGGTCGATGTTTTGGTGGAGTTTCTTGGGCAACACCCCGGCATACCGGTTATAACTGACCCGGTGATCAAAGCAGCAGGAGGGGGCGACTTGGCGGATGACGAGCTGCTCGCCACCATGAAAGAACGACTATTCCCGCTGACTGAGATGATCACGCCGAATGGCATAGAGCTGGCCTTGCTCGGAGAGAGTGACGACCCGACCGAGGCTGCGCGCAAGCTGCTAGCAAGTGGCTGCGCTTCGGTGCTTGCAACCGGAGGGCATGGATTAGGTGTTCGAATCACCAACACTCTTTACAACCACTCGCCTACGCCCATGTCTTGGGAAATTGAGCGTATCGGCGAGGAATATCATGGCACCGGCTGCACACTTGCCGCTGCGATTGCGGCGGGCCGGGCTCTGGGGCTATCGCCGCGCGCGGCCATCTCTCAGGCGCAGAATTATGTGCATCGCGCCATATTGCACGCTCTTGAGGTAGGCCGAGGCCAACCGGTGCCGGACCGAGGTATCCTGTGGGAACGGTGAGTGCACGCATCCCAACCGGACTCTACGCCATCACTGACAGCCAACTTACCCCTCCGGACACATTGATTGCGTCTGTGGAGGCGGCCCTCCGTGGCGGTGCAGTGATGGTACAATATCGCGAGAAATCGTCGCCCATGGCGCAACGTCTGGCCGAAGCGAGAAGTCTGCAATCTCTTTGCGCGACTGCAGGCGCGCCACTGCTCATCAATGATGATGTTGAACTTGCCAAGCGCGTAGGCGCAGCAGGTGTACACCTCGGCCAAACCGACAGCTCTGCTACCGAGGCGCGCCAACAGCTCGGTGATGATGCGATTATCGGCATTACCTGCCATGACGACCTTGCTTTGGCCAAAGCTGCCACGGCAGCAGGTGCGAACTATCTGGCTTTCGGCCGTTTTTTTACCTCATCAACCAAACCGGAAGCTCCAGCGGCTTCGGCCGACATTCTAGCTAAAGCAAAGCGTTTTAATCGGCCGGTTACAGCCATTGGCGGCATCACCACAGACAATGGCGCACTCTTAATTCAAGCAGGTGCGGATCTATTAGCTGTTGTTGGCGGGCTCTTCGGGGGCAGCCCGGAAGCCACGGAACAGAAAGCGAAGACATTCCAAAGGCTGTTCGCCAGCCACCACCCACTTTTTTTAACTCCCAAATAACAGGAGCTGTTACACATGACAAATTCCGAAACTCTGTTCGAGCAGGCGCAAAAGTACATTCCCGGTGGTGTTAACTCCCCCGTGCGTGCGTTTCGAGGCGTGGGCGGCACACCTATCTTTTTTAAGCACGCTGAAGGCGCCTACCTGTACGACGAGGATGGCCAGCGTTACATCGATTACATTGGCTCCTGGGGGCCAATGATTCTTGGTCACTCAGACCAGCGTATCAAAGATGCCCTGCACGCTCAGGTGGATCTTGGCGTTGGTTATGGTGCGCCCACCTCGCTTGAAACTGATATGGCCCGCAAAGTCTGCGAGTTGGTACCTTCCATAGAACTCGTGCGCATGGTGAATTCCGGTACCGAAGCCACCATGAGCGCCATTCGTCTGGCTCGTGGCTACACGGGGCGCGATAAAATCGTAAAGTTTGAGGGCTGCTATCACGGGCACGTGGACTCCCTCCTTGTGAAGGCAGGCTCTGGCGCACTAACCCTCGGTGTACCTAACTCGCCGGGCATTCCCGCCAGCCTAGCGGAGCTAACCCTGACGTTGGACTTCAACGACATAGAGGGCGTAAGGGAAACCTTCAAAGAAATGGGCGATCAAATTGCCGCCATCATTGTGGAGCCGGTTGCAGGCAACATGAACTGCATTCCAGCGGTTCCCGGGTTCTTAGAGGCGCTTCGGGAAGTCTGTGACGAGCATGGCACGGTGCTGATTTTTGATGAGGTTATGTCCGGGTTTAGGGTTGCTCTAGGTGGAGCTCAGGAGTTGTACGGTGTAACCCCGGATTTGACCGCTCTAGGCAAGGTCATCGGCGGCGGGCTGCCTGTTGGCGCCTTTGGCGGGAAGCGGGAGATAATGGAACACATAGCCCCCCTTGGCCCGGTTTATCAGGCTGGCACACTAAGCGGTAACCCTCTGGCCATGAGCGCTGGCCTTGCCACACTCAACGCTATTTCTGAGCCCGGTTTTCACGACCGCCTTACTGAAAAAACTGTCGCACTGCGAGACGGTTTGAAGGCCGCTGCAGACGCCACAGGCATACCGCTGGCCGTCCAGGGTGCAGGCGCGATGTTTGGGTTTTTCTTCACCGAGGAGCCCAGCATTACACGCTTTGACCAAGTAATGGCCTGCGATGTCGAACGCTTCAAAAAGTTCTTCCAAGGAATGCTAAAAGAAGGCGTATACCTTGCTCCGTCAGCGTTTGAAGCAGGATTCACCAGCGCAGCCCTAACGGATGAGGACATCGCCGATACGATTAAAGCGGCGAAAAAAGTCATGGCTACCCTCTGAAGAAGTAGATAAGCAATATTCTGGACAGGCTCCCGGAAGGATTTATCGAATTGATAGACCCTTCCGTGCCTGATTCGAGACGCCCTTCACACTTTAACCACTATTAAATCAACTTAGCCTCTTCTGCCGTTGACTTGCCACGCTCGCTGATCAAATTATAGCCACATCTCACGAGAGATGATCTGCTGGCACAAACTTAACAAATATAATTCCAGTAGCACCGAGCAGAGGCCCATAGTCAAAGCACTAATGCGTTTGGCTTAGGCATGCAGTATCTGTAACAGCTCGTTAGGTTGAGCCGCAGTTTGAATAACAAACATAAACTCAAGCTGTAGGAAGAACAATGAAACTCTGGATCAAAACACTAGCTCTGGTTGTGACCATAGCCTGGTCAGCACCCTCTGCCGCATGGTGGTGGAAAAAGCCTTCCAATTACGCCGATACCCGTTATCCAGTGGTATTAGTTCATGGCATGTTTGGCTTCGATTCTATTATTGGCGTGGACTATTGGTATGGCATCGCAGAGGATCTGCGCAAGAATGGCGCGGATGTTTATACAACCGTGGTTCCAGCTCTTGATAGCACTATTGCCCGTGGCGAGGCCTTGTTACCACAAGTTGAGGCGATTGCCGCTGTTCATGGCAAGGTGAACCTAATTGGCCACAGTCACGGTGGACCAACCGCCCGTTATATTTCCCGGGTACGGCCAGATCTGGTGGCCTCGGTTACATCCGTTGGCTCGCCCCACAAAGGTTCTCCAGTTGCAGATGTCATTGTTGAGTCTCCCGCGAGTAGCCTTGCAAACACTCTGGGGGATGCCCTAGGCGGCCTGATCGATTTAATCTCGGGCGGCGGATACGATCAAAGCATGCAGGCAAGCTTGCAGTCGCTTTCAACCCAAGGCAGCGCAGAGTTCAATAATTTTGCACCCGCAGGCATCCCAACAAGTGCCTGTGGAGAGGGAGCCAGCGCTGCAAACGGGGTGCGCTTTTACTCGTGGGGTGGCACCGGCGTTGTAACAAACCTTCTGGACCCGTCTGACGCATTGCTCACCATCACTAGTGCGGCATTCAACTTCAGCGCCAACGACGGCATGGTAGGGCGTTGCAGCACTCACTTTGGCAAGATTATCCGAGACAATTACTTCATGAACCATCTTGATGAAGTAAATCAGGCACTGGGCCTGCACAGCTTGTTTGAAACGGACCCGAAAGCTGTTTTTAAGCAGCATGTAAACCGGTTGAAAAACGCTGGCCTATAAGCAAAAACAGACCCTGCTTGGAGGTGGCTCCAGCAGGGTCGCTCAACACGTTTACTAGGGAGCCTGTACTTAAAGGGCTGCCGCCCGCTCTTCGGCTTGACTGGCCCCTGCTACGTTACCCCGCGCTCTGCGGATATCCGCCAGCAGTAACCAACCCGCACGTTGCAGCCGGGTATCGCTACCCGCAAGAGACAACCCCTTCAACGTAAATTGCTCTGCAGGCCCCAGCTTATTGCCTGCCACATAGGCTTGCGACAACTTAAAGTAGATTTCCGCCGATCTGGGAGCGATTCTTTGGGCGCGTTCCAAACGTACAATGGCACCCCCGGCATCACCGCTCTTTAGCAGCTTATCGGCTTCACGCACCAAACTAAGAGCTGCTGGTGAAAGTTGTTCGCCGGTGTCTTGATAGCTCGGTTTACTCCTGCGTTCGGGCCGCTGTTCGGATTCCCTGCTGTCAGTTTGTTCGCTTTTGCGCCACACCTGATTCTGTTCTTCATCAGCCGTCTGCGGGGGTTCCGGTGTTCGGGACGAACCACCCGCGGGCACGTATATTGAGCCGCCCGGACCAGAAGCACACCCCGTTAAACTTAAAAGCGCTGCCAACATACCTGCATGTAAAAAGCCTTGCCTACTCATTGGAACAGTCCTTCAAACCAACCTCGAATTTTCCGCTCAAGGGTACCGGAGCAGGACACTCTTTGTGTCGGCTCACTACCCGTTATAAACGGCAGAAGGCGCGCATTATCGCAATACTCATCGGTTAATGCCTGCTTTTCAGGGTTTACCCAGTGATAACTCACGCCATCGGGTACTACCGGTGAAAAGCCGTGCTGCGGCACCTGCGCCATAAATCGTGACCATACTGGCAAAGCTCCGGTAGCACCCGTTAATGCGGTTGGCCCATTATCGTCGCGACCAACCCAGGCAACCGCCAGTAAGTCACCGCTGAACCCGGCAAACCAAGAGTCGCGGCCATCATCGGTTGTTCCGGTTTTACCAGCCAGCGTTAACTCCTTTGGCACGGAATAATAGGCTGAGCGGCCAGTGCCTTCTTGCATGGTTTCCTGCATTGCGTATTGCACCAGATGAACCGCCGCCGGGTCTGCAACTTGATCCACTTCCAGATTATAGCGTGACAGTGCCTCGCCGCCGGGGCCTGTCACTTCTCTTATGGTCCGTAAGGGCGTATTAAACCCGGAGGTCGCCAACCCTTGATAGATTTGAGCAACGGTTACCGGGCTCATGGCAACCGAGCCTAACAACATTGAGGGGTATTCAGAGATGGGCGTGACAACACCAAATGCCCGTAAGGTTTTGCTGACAGCCGGAATGCCAACGTCCAGCCCCACCCGCACTGCTGGCAGGTTATAAGATTTAGAAAGAGCACGATGCAGAGGAACGTCGCCGCGCTCTTCGCCATCGTAATTTTTCGGTTGCCAGCGCCGGCCATCGTCAAATTCAAGAGTGAATGACTTATCCAGTACCGGCGTCATGAGAGTATAGCGATCCGGTTGTTCCAAAGCGGCCAGATAGGTAAAAGGTTTAATCAGTGAACCTATTGGGCGGTTGGCGTCCAAGGCTCGGTTGAATCCTGCGTATTGGGGATCTTTTCCACCAACGAGTGCCAGAACTTCACCGGTATCTTTGGCGGTAACCACAAGAGTCGCCTCCAGAGCTTTAGCGGTCGCGCCTTTTGCCAGCCGGGGCAAGGTATCCGTAACAGCGTACTCAGCGGCGTACTGAATAGCGGGGTTTAGCGTGGTAAAGATGCGCAGACCTTCGCTGCGCAGATCCTGCTCCTTGTAATCCCGTGCCAGATGTCGGCGCACAAGGTCAATATACGCAGGGTATCGGTTTTCCGAGTAGGAAGGCTTGGCGCTCACACCAAGTGACAAGCCGCGCGCCCGTGCGGCCTTTGAAGCATCGATAAGGCCCGCGTCTTCCATCTCGCTGATCACCAAATTACGTCGCTGGGTCGCGCGCTCGGGGTGCCGCCGGGGATTGTAGTAGCTTGGCCCTTTCACCATGCCCACAAGCAGGGCAATCTGGTGCACATCAAGATCTTTTAATGACTCGCCAAAATAGAATTGGCTTGCCAGCCCGAACCCGTTGATGCTGCGTGTCCCAGCCTGCCCTAGATACACTTCGTTTAGGTAGGTTTCCAGTATGTCGTCTTTCTCGTAGTGAAGCTCTAGCAAGATAGACATCAAGGCTTCGTTACCCTTGCGTAACAGCGTTTGATCCCGGGTGAGGAAAAAATTCTTCACCAACTGCTGCGTCAAAGTGCTACCGCCCTGCACGACCCGCCCGGCACGCATGTTGGCCAGCAATGCACGCCCGATAGAAGCCGGTGCGATTCCGAAATGGTCGTAAAACTTACGGTCTTCCACTGTCATCAGCGCCTTGGGCAACAAAGCTGGGACTTCATCGAGCCGAACTAGAATACGATCCTCTTTGTGTGCCGGATATATCCCGCCAATGCGAGCAGGCTCAAGCCTGACTATGGCTGAGCTGTCACCGGAGGACACACGAAAGTCCTGAATTCGGTCACTGTAGATATTCAAGGAAAGCTTTCTTCTGGGTTCTACACCATCAGGGAAGCGAAACCCGCGGGTGCTGATAATAAAGTGGCCACCATTGCGCCGATAACTTCCCGGCTTTGTTCCGTCCCCCTTGCGATACCCCGAAAGCGCCAGTTCCCGTTCCAGCGCCCCAGAGCTCACACCGGCGCCGTCATACAACTCCAGAGGCCGCGCATACACCCGGGAGGGCACTTCGAAGCGCCGCCCCTCAAACCGGGACGTAACCACCGCATCAAGGTAAACCATCCAGCATGCAAGCAGCACAGCGCCAATGGAAAACACTCGTATAAACAGTTTCCATAACCGTGAGCGACGTTCGCTCCGGCCGTTTTTTCTGTGTGGTTTTCTACTAGGCTTTTTTGCAGAGGGGCTGTTTTTTTTCATGGGGGGATTATAACGAAGCCGACACACGATAAGGCAGGCCAACTATGTGTTATTTCTGTAACCTGCCCGTTATGATAGAGCAATAAAAATCAATGAGTTCAGGGAAGCGAGGAGCACACCGTGAGTGAAACATCCCCAGGCAATCTACTACTGGCATTGCAGAATCCAGCGCTATACCACCATCCTGTGGATGGATTTCAAATCATCGAAACTCATATCTCTCAGGTGATTCTGACGGGGCAGTATGCGTATAAGATCAAAAAACCCATGGATTTCGGGTTTCTTGATTTCTCCACACTGGAGCGCCGCAAGCACTTTTGCGAAGAAGAGCTGCGCCTGAACCGTCGTCTGGCGGAGCCGCTTTACCTTGAGGTACTCCCAATTACCGGAACGCCGGAAAAACCGGCCATCGGCGGTGATGGCGAGCCTTTTGAATACATGCTGAAAATGCGCCAGTTCCGCCAGAACCAGTTGTTTGACCAGCAGCAGGAATCCGGTGAGTTAAAACCAGAGCTGCTTTCCAGCCTCGCACAACAAGTAGCCCACTTCCACGACAGCTTAGAGCCGATAGCAAAGGACAAGCCGCTGGGCACACCAGAAGCCGTATTTGCGGCCATGCAGGAAAATTTTGACCAGATTCGGCCGCTGATCGACGACCCTGCCCTGATCAGCCAGCTCGACAACCTCGAGGTCTGGACCCAGACTACTTTCGAACGCCATAGAGATTTAATTGCACAACGCAGAAATGACGGTTTTGTCCGGGAGTGCCATGGCGACCTGCACTTAGCCAACATTACCGTGTATGACGGCAAGGTTACGGTTTTCGACTGCATCGAGTTCAATGAGCCTTTCCGCTGGATTGATGTGATAAACGATCTGGCGTTTTTGCTGATGGATCTGGAATCTCGAGGCGAATCAGCGCTAGCGAACCTCGTTCTGAATACGTATCTGGAATACAGGGACGACTTCAACGCCCTCCCTTTACTGCCTCTATACAAGACATACCGGGCACTTGTGCGGGCAAAGATTGCCTTGTTTACCATGGGCAACCCATCGCTGAATGCGCAGGAAAAAGAAGGCTTGATGCAGCATTACCGTGACTATGCCCAGCTAGCTGAAGACTACAGCAGCATACCCAATCGCTACCTGCTTGCCACCGTTGGCCTCTCGGCCAGCGGGAAAACTTGCGTCAGCGCAGCCATGTCTGCAGAACTGGGTCTTATTCGCCTGAGGTCCGACGTCGAACGCAAGCGGCTGCATGGGCTGGCGCCGTTGGCAAACAGCCGCTCCACCACCGGAGATGGCCTATACTCCGCGGAAGCTAACGAGAAAACCTATTTACGGTTAGCCACCTTGGCCAGTGACCTGCTCGCGGCGGGCTTGCCCGTTATCGTCGATGCCGCATGCCTGAAAGAGAAAGAGCGCGCTCTGTTTGCTGCCGTTGCAGAAAGCCAAGGCGTTCCTTTTGCCTTGATTCATTGCGAGGCACCCGAAGAGCTGCGTAAAGAATGGGTACGCAACCGCAAGGGCGATGCCTCTGAAGCGACAGAAGAACTTCTGGACGCCCAAAAAGGCTGGTTTGAACCTCTAACGGTCGAAGAAAAAACCCACACAGTTCATCTGCGTAGCGATCAGGAGCACGTAGCTGAAGCAGTGGCAGATCGCATAAGACAGCACTTTGGCTTAGCCTCGAAGTAGCCGTTGCAAACGGGTTTAGCAGGCTATACTTGCTCAAGAACCGGTTACAATTGCCATAAGGAAGAATCATGGAAACCGACGCCGTACGCCATATTAAAGACCCGCTCTACGAAACGCTTCGCAAGGAAGATGTAGCAGCGTTCAATAAGGAAAAGCTTGCACGCACCGACTTGCCGAGCTTTGCCCATGGGGACTTCCGAGGGCTGGATTTGCGAGGGCTAGACGCCAAAGGACTAGACCTCCGCCATGCTTACTTCCGGGGAGCGGACCTTCGGGGAATAGATTTCAGCCATACCCACATGGAAGGCGCCAGCATTGCCGGCGCCAAAATCTCAGGATGTTTTTTCCCCCACAGGCTGGAAGCGGACGAAATTGTAATGTCTTTGAACCACGGTACGCGGATGCGTTATAGCGCCGGTAAATGACAAGCAAGCAAATAAACCCGTGGCAGTCAGTATGCGATAAAGCGGAGTTACAACCGGGCCAGTTTGTGGAGTTCGCACTGGCCCATGCCGAAACCGGCACCGCAAAGAGCACTGACACATTGCCACTCACCGGCTTCGTATTTCTCGACGGCGCCACCCCCAGAGCTTACTTGAACCAGTGCCCCCATATGGGGGTTGAACTGAACTGGAAGCCCGGCTGCTTTATGGATGTCGACAACCTGTTTCTGCAGTGCTCCACCCACGGCGCTTTATTCAAACCTCGAGACGGAGAGTGCATTGCCGGGCCTTGTCAGGGGGACGCTCTCACGGAGCTGGACCTGAGGGAGACTGAAGGGGTTCTGGAAATTAGACTTCCAGAATAACCGGCACGGCCTCAGTCAGAGTTAAGTTGCCGGATGGATTGCCGTCTTCGTTAACCAAAGACGCGCGATAGGCAATCACCTCCACACCGGCATCACACGCCTGACGTAACAGCTGGCCGTAATGATGATCGATATGATCGGCAGGCCGCACCGTTTCAATACCGGTATGATTCACCACAAAGAACAGCACAGCCCTCTCCCCCAGAGCTACCTGAGCCATGAGTTCACGCAGGTGTTTTTGCCCGCGGGTCGTTACCGCGTCGGGAAAAAAGCCCTGCCCGTTTTCCTCAAGGGTTACGTTTTTCACCTCTACCCATGCGTCTGGCTCCGACTCATGGCCCGACAGCAGCAAATCAATCCGGCTTTTTTCCTCGCCGTACCTAACTTCTGACCGGCAATGGCTATAACCACTGAGCTCGCTAATGCGGCCCGCTTCAATGGCTTCCCGCGCTTGCGCATTTGGCCTTGCGGTATTTACACACGCCAACACCGCCGGTGCCGTTTCAACAAGCTCCCAGGTATACGCCAATTTTCGTGCGGGGTTATCACTGCGGCTTAACCACACACGGGCATCCGGTGGCTGGCAACCCAGCATGGAGCCGGTATTCGGGCAATGGGCCGTTACCTCCGTGCCGTCTGGCAAGCGCACGTCGGCCAAGAAGCGTTTATAACGACGAATTAAGCGCCCTTTAATCAAGGGCTCGGGGAATTTCATAAGCTCTCCAAGTGAGAAGTAGGCTTCACAGGGCTGGCACCTCTGTGACTAATCTGCTATTTTCCGCAAAATCCCGTTTTAGGACGACTGCTTCATCCAAGTGATAACCGCGCCGCGGCGGGGGCTGGCGCGCAGGGAAGCACTGCGTTCTTGTGAGGTATATAAAAAGAGGCCGGGTCATATGGCAACCACAGCAGACCAATCACGCGAGCGTTTCACCAACTTCACCCCTTACGAAATGAAGAAGGGTGAAGAGTACATGAGTGCCGACATGGGAGAGCACTTCAAGAAGCTCCTGCTCCAATGGAAGCAAGAGCTCATGGAAGAAGTGGATCGCACCATGCACCACATGCAGGAAGATGCAGCAAATTACGCGGATCCCAGCGACCGCGCAACTCAGGAAGAAGAGTTCAGTCTGGAACTGCGTACCCGCGATCGCGAGCGCAAGCTGATCAAGAAAATTGATCAGACCATTGATCGCATCGACAAAGACGACTACGGTTTTTGCGACCAATGCGGTGTAGAAATCGGGATTCGTCGCCTTGAGGCACGCCCGACAGCAACACTATGCATTGACTGCAAAACTCTTGCCGAAATCCGTGAGCGCCAAACTGGCATTTAAAACGGCATCCCCGAACTGGCCGGCGCAGTCTACTATGGCACTGCTGGCCAGTCTGTTTTCCCGATGACCAAGCTGCATCAATACCGGGGTCGATTTGCGCCCTCACCCACAGGCCCTCTGCATTTCGGGTCGCTGGTGACAGCTCTGGCAAGTTATTTGGAAGCCAAGTCCGTTAATGGGCAATGGTTAGTTCGAATCGAGGATCTTGATCCACTTCGAGAACCTCCCGAAGCAACCGGGGAAATCCTGAGCAGCCTTGATGCTCACGGCCTGATTCCGGACGAACCTGTACGCTTTCAATCCCGCCGCCACACCGCCTACCAAGCAGCAATTGAGCAATTGCTTAAAACGGGCATAGCCTATCCTTGCAGCTGCTCACGCAAGCAACTTCAGGCCCACCAAGGCAGGCATCCGCAACACTGCAGAGACGGCGGTCGTGCAACCAAAAACCAACCGTTCGCCGTACGCTTTGCACTGAGTGACGAACTCTGCCAATGGCAGGATCTGTTACTTGGGCGACAGCAGCAGCTGGTACAAGCCGAAATAGACGATCCTGTGATTTTGCGCAAAGAGGGCTTCTTTGCCTATCAACTTGCAGTGGTGGTGGACGACATTGATCAGGGCATTACCGATGTGGTGAGGGGTTCAGACTTGCTGGATATGACGGCACAACAACTACAGATTTACCGCGCTCTGAGCGCACCTCCACCGCGTTGGCTTCATATTCCCGTGATTGTGAATAAACAAGGGCAAAAGCTATCTAAGCAAAACCATGCCCCGGCTCTGGACAACCGCAGCCCGGTGGAAAACCTGTTTGCCGCCTTGAGCGCTCTCAACCAGCAGCCACCGCAATCATTGCTTCGCAAATCTGTAGACAACCTCTTAGATTGGGGCTGCACTCATTGGAACCGCCGGGCCGTTCACCTGACATCCCAATGACTGTCGTGGTATAAAGCCTTTCACAATCTTCAGAGCGGATCGCATGCCGGATGTATATTTATCGCCTGGTTTTTTTGCTGGTTCTGGCCATCTATATTTTCTCCCCCAATATTCTTGACTGGTGGACGTCTCCAGATAATGCCTGGTACAGCCCCTTCGTGATTTGGGCGGGCCTTATTGCCATCGGCTTCTGGCTTGAGTGGCGGCGGGATCCGAATGAGTTTTAGTGCATCTGGCCTGCTGTTCGCCAGCCTTCTTTATCTTATCCTCCTATTTGGAATTGCCTGGGTTACCGAGCGTGGAGTGATACCCCGCCACTGGGTGCGCCACCCTCTGGTTTATACACTGAGCTTGGGCGTATACGCGGGTATCTGGGCCGTGTATGCAGCCGTTGGGTTGGCAGCGGAATCCGGGTATGGCTTTCTAGCCTATTACTTGGGAATCAGCGGTGCTTTTTTGCTGGCTCCGGTTCTACTCAATCCCATAATGCGTATAGGTCGCGCCTACCAACTCACCTCCCTTGCCGACCTTTTCGCTTACCGTTATCGCAGCCAATGGGCGGGGACTCTTGTAACCCTGTGCTCCGGTGGCGCAATCCTGTCGCTGCTGAGCATGCAAATACAAGCGGTGTCCACCTCCGCCAGCATTCTTGCGCCGGACACCTCACCCCATCTGATCAGCGTAATGTTCAGCCTGATTGTTGTTCTCTTTGCCATGCTGTTTGGTGCGAGGCGCAACCGCGAAGTAGAGAATCATCCCGGGCTTGTCTTGGCTATTGCTTTTGACTCAGTAATAAAGCTAGTCGCCTTGCTGGTCATTGGCGGCGTGGTGCTTTTTAGCGTTTTCGATGGCATGAACGGTCTCGAAACCTGGCTGGCTGGCAACACCACACCAGCAACCACCATGTCCCTGAGCATCGACGATGGCAGTTGGCGTGCGTTGATGCTCATGTCTTTTGCCGGAGCGCTCGTTCTGCCCCACATGTATCACATGACATTCGCCGAAAACCCTTCGCCAAAAGCCTTGGCTAAAGCTAGCTGGGGTCTTCCACTGTACCTTTTGCTGCTTGGTATTCCTGTCCCACTTATTCTGTGGGGCGGGCAGGAACTGGCGGTTGCAACTGGTCCAAATTTTTACACACTGGGCATAGCACAAGCTCTCGAAAGCCCGGCTCTCACGCTGTTCATGTACATCGCGGGGCTATCAGCCGCCAGCGGCCTCATGATCGTAAGCACTCTGGCTTTGGCTGGCATGGTACTCAACCATGTGGTTCTTCCTCTGAGAACCCCGAAGGATCAAGGCGATATCTACCGTTGGCTGCAGTGGGTCAAGCGCTTGCTGATCGCGGCAATCATCTTTTTGGCCCTGCTGTTCCATGAAACACTTGGCAAGAATCTGGACCTGTCAATTCTCGGAGCCATATCCCTCGCCGGAACACTGCAACTGCTGCCTGGCGCACTGGGTGTTATATATTGGCCCGAAGGTAACAGGCGTGGGCTGATTGCCGGGCTAATTACCGGGCTGGTCATCTGGCTAATCACTCTGGTTTTGCCTTTCTCCCACACGGCCAACTTGCTAGGCTGGCTCAACGCACCGATTGTTCCGGATTACAGCAACTGGCACATATTCACGTTTGTCAGCCTGAGCGCAAACGTAACCGTGTTTGCCGTTATCTCCATTCTGAGCACCAGCACTAACGAAGAAACCAGCGCGGCTCAGGCTTGCTCTATGGGCGCCCTATCCCGCCCACAGCGCCGCGAACTGTTGGCTGGCTCCTCAGTGGACTTTGCACGCCAGCTAGCCGAACCGCTTGGCCAAGATGTTGCCAAGCGTGAAGTTGAGCGCGCACTAGAACAACTTAAACTCCCCAACGTTGAATACCGCCCTTATCAACTGCGGCGTCTGCGCGATCAGGTTGAGGTCAACCTGTCCGGATTACTTGGCCCTTCGGTTGCGCGAGATATGGTAAAGCGCCATCTAGGGTTCAAACCCATGGCGCGGGGCGGCACCGCTCAAGATATACGTTATGTGGAACGCGCATTAGGTGATTACCAAAACCGGCTCACAGGGCTGGCTGGAGAGCTGGACAACCTGCGAAGGCACTACCGGCAAACTCTTCAAAACCTGCCCATCCCTGCTTGTTCCGTAGGCGAAGACGGCGAGATCTTGATGTGGAACCAAGCCATTGAGGAATTGACCGGTATCACTGCAGACGACGTTGTGGGCGCCCGACTCATGGCCTTACCTGATCACTGGCACCATTTGCTGGACGACTTCAACAGCGGCGAAGACCTGCACCGCTATAAGCACCGGCTGGATCTCCGGGGCCGCCCCCATTGGCTGAACTTGCACAAAGCGGCGTTAAGCGGCCCCGACCACCCTGAAGGTGGCAGTGTCATTCTGGTCGAAGACCAAACCGAAACACGGCTACTGGAAGACGAATTGATGCACAGTGAACGGCTGGCGTCGGTAGGGCGTCTGGCTGCAGGCGTTGCCCATGAAATCGGCAACCCGGTTACGGGCATTTCCTCGTTGGCACAGAACCTTAAACTAGAGACAGATAACCCAGATATCTTGGAAACCGCCAGTCAGATCCAACAACAAACACGCCGCATATCAACCATCCTCCAATCACTGATGAACTTTGCACGCACAGGCAACCACGCGCAAGCAAACCGCTACGAGCCCGTGAGCCTCCGCCGCTGCGTAGAGGAATCCAGCAACCTTCTTTCTCTAAGTAACGAAGGAATGGGCATCCATTACATCAACGATTGCCCTGACACGCTTCAGATTTTGGGTGACGAGCAACGGCTTGTGCAGGTTTTCGTAAACCTGTTGGCCAACGCCCGGGATGCCTCACCGGAAGGCGGGTCTATACGGGTGGCTGGTAAGAAAGATGGCTACTCGGCTATCATCGAGGTCATTGACGAGGGCTCTGGCATACCCGCAGATCAGCTTGATCACGTATTCGAGCCCTTCTACACCACCAAGGCATCCAATAAAGGAACGGGCCTTGGATTGTCATTGGTTTATAGCATTATCGAAGAGCACTACGGAAACATTCAGGTTGAAAGCCCTGCCGACCCTCAAACCGGTTTAGGCACCTGCGTACGATTGAAATTACCAGCTTACGAGCCGGAGACAGACACCTCCGCAATCCGCCCGAACGAAAGGTTCTAAGACTGCTATGCCCCGTATTTTGATCGTGGAAGATGAAGATATTATTCGCTCCGCTGTTCGCAAACTGCTGTTACATGCAGGCTACGACGTTGAAGACGTCGGCTCGGTGGAGGAGGCCGAGCAAAACCACGATCCCGACCAGTTTGACCTGATTATTTCAGACCTTCGCCTACCCGGCGCCGCTGGCACGGAACTGATCAACCGGGCACCGAACACGCCGGTTTTAATCATGACCAGCTACGCCAGCCTGCGCTCAGCGGTAGACTCCATGAAAATGGGGGCGGTGGAGTATATTGCCAAGCCTTTTGACCATGATGAGATGCTAGCTGCCGTGGAGGGTATTCTCGCGCGCACTGCGTCCCCGGCGCAGGAGCGTCAGGCAGACAACCCGGCAGCATCGGAAAACGGTGACCCAGCCAGTATTATGTACGGCCAGTGCGAGCCCATGCAGCGGGTATTCACACTCATTCGAAAGGTCGCACCAACAGAAACA
This sequence comes from Marinobacter sp. 1-4A, assembly GCF_016597725.1. Taxonomy (GTDB): domain Bacteria; phylum Pseudomonadota; class Gammaproteobacteria; order Pseudomonadales; family Oleiphilaceae; genus Marinobacter. The sequence continues at coordinate 107,254 of NZ_VCGY01000009.1, read as the reverse complement.
ACGGTACTGGTGCAAGGAGAGTCTGGCACAGGTAAAGAGCTGGTTGCCCGCGCGCTGCACCTGCTGAGCCCGCGTGCTGCCAAACCACTGATCTCGGTAAACTGCGCAGCTATTCCGGAAAGCCTCATTGAATCCGAACTGTTTGGTCATGAAAAAGGCGCTTTCACTGGTGCAGTCTCCGCGAGAACCGGGTTGATCGAAGCCGCCGACGGCGGAAGCCTGTTTTTGGACGAAATTGGCGAACTCCCCGCGGAGGCCCAAGCTCGTTTACTGCGTGTTCTTCAGGAAAGCGAAATTCGCAAAGTGGGCTCAACCCAGAGCCGAAAAGTGAATGTGCGCATGATCGCAGCCACCCACCGCAACCTAAAAGCCATGACCCGCACCGGCGAGTTCCGGGAAGACCTTTACTACCGGCTTAACGTAATGCAAATACGGATTCCCCCCCTGCGTGAACGCCAGAGCGATATTCTCGGGCTAGCCCGGCGCTTTCTTACTGTTCAAGGCAATAAGGTAGGCAGACCCAACCTGAACCTTAGCCCCGAAGCCATGCGGGCGCTTGAACGGCACCGCTGGCCGGGTAACGTGAGAGAGTTGGAAAATGCCATCGAGCGCGCCAGCATCCTATGCGATGGCGACATCATAACGCCGTCGTTGCTGGACCTCGATAGTGAAGGGGGCGAGGAATATATCCCTGAAACCTTGGTGGAGGGAAACAACGAACAGGTCCACACGCGAGATGCAGACGGCACTAATGATCTTTCTCTGGAGGACTACTTTCAGCACTTTGTGCTGGAGAACCAGGATCGCATGAGCGAAACCGAGCTGGCCCAAAAGCTAGGCATTAGCCGAAAATCCCTTTGGGAGCGCCGGCAGCGTCTGGGCATTCCTCGCAAAAAAACATCGGGAAACTGACTGGTTGCAAGAATTCACCCATTCAATCACTCGCGCAAAATATGAACGCGCAGTCAGATGTTACCGCCTGTTCCCGCCGGTAACACTTTGCGAGAAAAACAGGTGTTTCGGGTAACACTTATAGGGAGTACGGAGTAACACTTATACGCCAAAAAAACCTAACCCACTGTTAATAAAGCACATTCAAAAGCTGGCACGCCAACTGCAACCTCTTTAGCGCACAACAACAAAAACAATAGTGACAAAGCAGCGTCAAAACAAAAATAAAAAGCTGCAGGAAGACGTTCAGTAACAAAAACAAAAATAGAGCGCGAGCGAACTGAGTGTTTTGGGTACTTTGCTTTTTTGGTAGTCCCTTGGCGTGTACGAGTTGTAGAGATGCAAAGAAGAATCACCCTTGAGGTGGCGCAGCACCTACGAATGACTTGTTCGATGTCTTTGACTGCTCATTGTGTTCAAAGCTTTCCGTTTGTACTGCTGAGAAGCCCCCATTTTGGGGTTAAACGGTGGGGTAAAAAAATTAAGAAGAATCCCGGCAAAAAATAAGAATAATGCAGATCGTCAATATTTTGAGGGCGGATTCGCGTAGGCGGATCCGCCTTTTGATTATGTGGGGCATGCAGATTCCAAGGCAAACGTGTGCAAATCCTGCTCAAACCGTTAAACTCTCGGTTTTGCTCAACGCAACCACGGATTTCAATGCCAAAAACACTTTCCTCCATTTTCGAGCAATCCGTCGACAAGCTCCGCTCCTTCATGCCCGGTAACGGGAAGAAAAAGGCTCGGGTCTACCAGCGACGGGAAGTTCCCAGAGACCAGCACAACGTCTCGCGCTCTGTCATAAGCGAGCCAGCCAAAAAGGTGCTCAGCCGACTCAACAACGCCGGTTACGAGGCATACCTTGTAGGCGGCGGCGTACGCGATATTCTGCTGGGGAAACGGCCCAAAGATTTCGACATAGCCACCAACGCCACTCCGGAAGAAGTGCACGACCTGTTCCGTAACTCACGCTTAATCGGTCGGCGCTTTCGAATCGTTCACGTTGTGTTCGGGCGCGAAGTCATTGAAGTAACCACCTTCCGTGGGAACGCGGTGGAAGCCGACAACGACAACACCGACGATGATCGCAAAACCAGCGAGCACGGCCTGTTATTGCGCGACAATGTTTACGGCAACCAAGAAGAAGATGCCCTGCGCCGAGACTTCACGGTTAATGCGTTGTATTACTGCATCCGGGACTTCACTGTTGTCGACTTTGCGAACGGTATTGAAGATCTCCGCAACCAGCAACTTCGCCTAATCGGCGACCCGGAAACCCGCTACCGGGAAGATCCGGTGCGCATGCTTCGCGCCATCCGCTTTGCAGCCAAGCTTGGCTTTGACATAGAGCCCGAGACCGAAGCCCCTATTCGGGAGCTGTCGCAGTTACTAACTCATATTCCACCGGCGCGATTGTTTGAAGAGGTACTCAAGCTGTTTTCTGCTGGGTACGGCGAAGCGACCTACAATCTGCTAACCCGTTACAATTTGCTGGCCCCATTATTCCCTGAAACCGTCAGGGCTATCGAGGCTGGCGAGTCGGATGAGTTAATCCGCCAAGCCTTGCGCAATACCGACGCCCGCATCGCTCAAGGTAAATCCGTTACACCCTATTTCTTATTTGCAGCCATGCTTTGGCCCGCTCTGCAGAAAGAGTGGCGCCAGCGCCAAGATAACGGCGATCCGGTACAGCCAGCCCTGCACGGTGCTATTGGTAAGGTTATTGGCAGACAAGTACAGGCTACGTCTATACCTAAACGCTTCTCTGGCCCCATGAAGGAAATTTGGGAGCTCCAGATGCGCTTGCCTCGCCGCCAAGGCAAGCGAGCCTTTGTAACCATGAGCCACCCAAGATTTCGTGCCGCCTACGACTTCTTGCTGGTTCGGGAAGGCTGCGGTGAAATCGAACCCGGCCTTGGTGATTGGTGGACAGAATTCCAGCGCTTAGACGAGCGCGGACAAGAGCGCATGCTTTCAGAGCTCAGTAGCGACGCGCCAAAAAAGCGGCGACGCCGCAAACCGGTTAAACGGCCAGCACCCTGATGAAAACGGATGCCTTTATAGGTCTGGGCAGCAATCTGAAAGAGCCCGCTGCCCAACTGGCACGCGCTGTGGCTGAATTGGCTGCGCTACCAAAAACGACGCTGGTCGCACAGTCGCCTTTTTACACCAGCAGCCCTGTGGGCCCGCAGGACCAGCCAGACTTTGTGAATGGCGCGGCATGGATTTCTACAGAGCTTGGGCCCCACGCCTTGCTAGACCAGCTTCAGGCCATCGAACAAGCGCATGGGCGGGAGCGACTTCAGCACTGGGGGCCGCGCACTCTTGATCTTGATCTGCTGATATTCGGCAATCATAAGCTAGACGACGAGCGGCTTACTGTTCCCCATCGAGAGCTCCATAATAGAGACTTTGCCCTTCAGCCATTATTAGATCTAAAACCTGATCTAACACTACCGGGTGGTGCGGAAATCGCCATCCTAAGGGCACAATGCCCTGACAACCGGTTGCGCAAGCTTCCACCTCCGGATTACCCTTAGCAACTGAACGCCGGACATCCCGGCACGGTCTTGGCCCACCTACCCAAAAGGCAAGGATTTTATGGCTGTTACCATCAATACCCTGCGGGAATACAAGGAGAAGGGCGAAGCCTTCTCCGCCCTAACCTCTTATGATGCCACCTTTGCTCAGGTAGTCAGCGAAGCCGGGGTGGACGTTATTCTGATTGGCGACTCGCTAGGCATGGTGCTTCAGGGCCACGACAGCACCTTACCTGTCACCATGGATCAGATCGTGTATCACGTTAGCTGCGTTGCCAAAGGCAATCGTGGCTCACTCATTATGGCCGACATGCCCTTCATGAGTTATGGCACCGTAGATGCCGCATTGGAGAATGCCGCAGAACTGATGCGTGCAGGCGCGCACATGGTGAAATTGGAAGGCACAGACTGGATGAAAGACACCATCAGCGCTCTAACAGAGCGCGCTGTGCCCGTATGTGCACATCTGGGCCTGACCCCTCAGTTCGTCAATAAGTTTGGGGGCTACAAGGTTCAGGGCCGGGATGAAAAATCGGCAGAACTGATGATCAATCATGCCTGCGAGTTGGTTGCGGCGGGCGCAGACATTATCTTGCTAGAATGCGTACCAGCGCCGCTGGCTGCCAGAATCACCCAAGCGGTGAAGGTTCCGGTTATCGGAATTGGCGCAGGCGCGGATACCGATGGTCAGATTTTGGTACTACACGATATGTTAGGCATTACCACCGGCCGTAAGCCACGGTTTGTGAAAAACTTTTTGGCAGAGACAAACTCCATTCCGGAGGCCATCGCCGCCTACGCAAAAGCCGTAAGTGAGCGCACTTTCCCCGCCGAGGAGCATACGTTCAAGGCATGAGAACCGTCCATTCGCTAAAAGAATTGCGCGCCATACTCCGCGGTTACCGCCAGCAGGAGAAAACCATTGGTTTGGTGCCCACTATGGGCAACCTGCACGAGGGGCACATTTCATTGGTTCGCAAAGCGGCTGAGGCGGCCGACATTGTGGTCACCAGTATTTTCGTGAACCCAATGCAATTTGGCGCCAACGAGGACCTTGATACCTACCCGCGGACACTGCTTGACGACCAAAACAAACTTGGCGAAGCGGGAAACACTCTGGTCTTTGCCCCTACGGCAGACGAAGTTTATCCGGACGGCCTTGCGCGCCACACCCGCGTCGTCGTGCCGGAAGTCAGTGCCGGGCATTGCGGCGACAGCCGCCCGGGGCATTTTGAAGGTGTTGCAACGGTTGTTTCTGTTCTTTTCAACATGATTCAGCCGGACTTTGCGGTGTTCGGCGAAAAAGACTTCCAGCAACTGGCCGTGATTCGCAAAATGGTGCGCGATCTAATGATTCCGGTTGAAGTTATTGGTGCTGCAACCGTTCGCGAGGACGATGGCTTAGCGAAAAGCTCGCGCAACGGCTACCTATCCGAAGAAGAGCGCGCAATCGCTCCGGTGATTTACCAGACGCTTCAAGCCACCGCTGCGAAAATTACCGATGGTCACAGTGACTTTCAAGTTCTGGCCAAAGAAGCTGGCGACAGCCTGAGTGCTGCGGGGCTACGCCTGGATTACTTCAATATAGCCAACAGCCTCACCTTGAAGCCCGCCACACCCGAGGACAGCGACATTACCCTGCTGGCTGCGGCATTCCTTGGTAGCACTCGGCTCATTGACAATATCTCAATCACCCGCTGAAGCATTACGACCCATCAGGAAAGGACTCTCGGATGCCCTCGTCGCACTCAGGATTGACCGCTTCACCCGAATGGCAGGCTTTACTGGCTCACCGGGATAGTCTGCAAAACCGCCCCATGAAGGCACTCTTTGCAGACGACCCGGACAGGGCCAACCGGTATTTTATCAATGGCGCGGGCCTATCTCTGGATTTCTCCAGAAACCGGCTTACCGATGACGTGCTCGCGGCGTTGATGGATCTAGCTCGCAGCCGCAAGCTGGAAGAACGCAGAGCAGCCCTATTGCGCGGTGACAAGGTGAACATTACCGAAGGTCGCCCCGCCCTGCACACTGCCCTTCGCAACCCCGGAACAGACACCCTAGTGGTTGACGGCCAAAACGTGACAGCGGAAGTCAGTGCAACGCTGGCGAGTATGGAAGCCTTTGTTCGGGACGTGCTGGGCCAGACACGCACGGGATTTACCGGAAAAGCCTTTTCGGACGTTGTCAGCATTGGCATCGGCGGCTCGTTTCTCGGCCCAAAGCTGGTAACCGAAGCTCTCCAGCCTTATCGGGCGTCCGGGCTCCGCTGCCATTACGTGGCGAATATTGACGGCACGGAAATCTGCGAAACTCTGGCAAAAATAGATCCTGAAACCACGCTCTTTTTGGTTCAATCCAAATCCTTCAGCACGCGCGAAACACTGGAAAACAGCAAGGTCGCCCGACAGTGGTTTATAGAGCATGGTGGGAATGATCAGGCTGTCGCCAGCCATTTTATGGCCGTGACCGCAAACAAGGCTGCGGCACAGAAATTTGGCATCGACCCCAACAACGTATTTCCAATGTGGGATTGGGTAGGTGGGCGCTATTCTCTTTGGTCTGCTATCGGGCTACCTGTAGCACTGACCATTGGTATGGATAACTTTCGGCGACTGCTCGCCGGTGCCCGCGCTATGGACACTCACTTCTGTGAGACACCGCTGGAAAAGAACCTGCCCGTTGTCATGGCTATGCTAGGCATTTGGTACAGCAATTTTTGGGGCGCCGAAACGCACGCCATACTGCCTTACGACCACTACCTACGTAACCTGCCAGACCACTTGCAACAACTCGACATGGAAAGCAGCGGTAAGCGCGTGGATCAGCAGGGTAAGCCATTGGCATATCACTCAGGGCCGGTAATTTGGGGCGGAGTAGGCGCTAACGGTCAGCACGCCTACCATCAACTTATCCATCAGGGAACACGACTGGTCCCAGCCGACTTCATCATACCACTGCAAACCCACAACCCTGTTGCCACACATCACGCTGATTTATTTGCCAACTGCTTGGGCCAGTCCCGCGCAATGATGATTGGTAAAACACTTGAGGAAGCCAAAGCGGAGCTGGCAAGCAGCGGCATGGCGGATGCAGATATAGACCGGTTGGCGCCACACAAGGTGATACCCGGAAACCAGCCCAGCAATACACTAATGATGAGGAAGGTAACTCCGGAAACCGTAGGTGCTCTGATTGCATTGTACGAACACCGCACCTATGTTCAGGGCGTAATTTGGGATCTGGATTCGTTCGACCAATGGGGAGTTGAACTGGGTAAAAAACTGGGCGAAAACATTCTGCCAAGATTGTTGAACCCTAAAGACTCTGGCGAAACAAGTGACAGCGCTACCGACAACCTGATTGCACTGTTCCGCTCAGCAAACGGCCTTTGAAATCACCCGACCCTGCCAGCTGAAGTTTACCGGCCAGAGCTTCTGATCAGTGTTGTACATCTGCCAAAGTTCAAGGTAAGTCTTCCGGCAAACCGGGTGCTTAACTGCCGGAGCGACATCCGACAAAGGCCTCAACACAAACGCGTTTTTTAAAATTTCAGCTCTGGGCAATTCGACTCCGTCCAACCGGCCCACCGCTTCTCCATAGGTGAGAATGTCGAGATCCAGCGTTCTGGCGCTGAATTTAGGCGCCTCTTTTCTGCGGCCATTCTCGGCTTCTAACAGTTTAAAGTGCTGTGAAAGCTCGCCTACAGACAGGTTAGTCTTTACCCCCACAACCAGATTCAGAAACGGTGAGCCGTCAAACCCTACGGCTTCACTCTCGTACACTGGCGAAATATCCAATTCACCAAACCAACCTACCAGTGCGTCCAAAGCCGCAACCACATAACGCTCTCTATCAATATTGCTGCCAATGCTGATATAAACCGGAACTTGATCAGGCATTACCGGGCTCTCCTTTCAAAGCAGTCCTTTCGATGCAAACACCCACCGACCGGGCAGCGGGCACGGCCCCGGGCTTACGCAGCACCAGTCGAAGCCAGCCAACGCCAAATTCACGCTGCAGAACACCCGCCAGAACCTCTGCACCATGTTCTAGCAGCTTCGGCTTGAGATCTTTCAGGCAGCGATCAACGCGTTCGCTGACCGATGCGTAATCGAGCGCATCTTTTACATCATCAGAGGCGCCCGGAATACGGTTGTCCCACGCCATCTCCAAGTCCACAACGAGCGACTGGGTTACTTCACGCTCCCAGTCATATACACCCACCACGGTCTCTACAACCAAGCCTTCGATCAATACGCTGTCTGCCAAGAAGGGCTCCCGGGGCATTTTCACGCTCTGCTGATTGAATAACATACAAACTGCGGCTACTGTAAACGCGCCAGCTCGCAAATTGAGGGCGGGCATTTTCGCACACATCACCCTGACACGTCTTCGTCTCTGAGACCGCAAATGCACCTGAGTGATCCGGTAACAACTGTTTTGCTGTGCGCGGCGGCCTATCTTGGCGGCTCAGTGTTGTTTGCACTGCCAGTCTGCAAACTTTGGGGGCTACCGGACCCCCGGGCGCAAGGTTCTGGAAACCCTGGTGCCACCAATGTTTACCGCACCGGCGGCTGGCGCCCTGCTGCCATGACTCTGGCTTTGGATGCTGCAAAAGGCTGGCTACCAGTTTGGCTCGCATACAGCGCTGGGCTATCCGTTTTAGCCCAAGCTATGGTGGCGCTCTTTGCTGTTACCGGGCATATGGTCCCAGCCTTCTACCGATTCAAAGGCGGCAAAGGGGTCGCAACCGCTCTGGGAGCCGGTCTCGCTTTAGCCCCCATCACCACAACGGTCATGGCCACCATCTGGCTGTTGATATTATGGCGCTGGCGCATTTCTGCGCTGGCCTCCGTCATAGCGATTGTGAGTGGGCCATTGATCAGCGCATTCATTGAACCAGAAAACCTTCCGTTGTTCGGCTTACTCGCGCTTTTGGTGGTTGTGCGTCACCGCAACAACCTCATACGGCTGGCCCAAGGACGGGAAATCGGCCTCTAGTGTCGCGGTTGGCCAACTCAATCAACAAGCCCGGTCGAGCGAGCTTCATCCAGTGCTGGCAACGTATTCATCGGCCATCTGGGCACCGCTACAATTCGCTCTCCATCACGCTGCCCTGCCTTTAAGCGCTGGGCACCCGCATAGGCGATCATTGCCCCGTTATCGGTGCAGAATTCAGGACGCGCGTAGAATACATGGGCGCGTAACTTTGCAGCCATCTTTTCCAAGCCTGCCCGCAACCGCTTGTTGGCACTCACTCCGCCAGCAATCACAAGCCTGTCACAGCTTGTTTGCTCTAGGGCCCGCCGGCATTTAATCACCAGAGTCTCGACGGCAGCAGTCTCAAACGCCAGAGCAATATCGGCGCGAACCTGATCGCTCAGACCCTCCACAGATTTTTTTTCCGCATTGACTGTATTAAGAGTGAAGGTTTTAAGGCCACTGAAACTGAAGTCCAAACCCGGCCGATCCGTCATTGGCCGAGGAAAACGGTAACGGCCGACGGTACCTTTTTCAGCCAACGCAGCCACCCGTGGGCCGCCGGGGTAGTCTAAACCCAGCATTTTGGCAGTTTTATCGAAAGCTTCGCCTGCTGCGTCATCTACAGACTCACCAAGCATTTGATATTGTCCAATGCCATCCACCCGCACCAACTGGGTGTGCCCGCCCGAAACGAGCAGAGCAACAAACGGAAAAGCTGGCGGATTGTCTTCCAACATGGGTGCCAGCAAGTGACCTTCCATATGGTGCACTCCTAGTACCGGTATGCCTAAGGCAAACCCCAGCGCGTGGGCAACCGAACCTCCCACCATAAGCGCCCCAATCAAGCCCGGCCCGGCGGTGTAGGCAATGCCATCAATATCTTCCCGGGTAAGTTTGGCCTCAGTTAACACCTGATCACATAAAGGTAAAAGTTTACGAACGTGATCGCGGGATGCCAGCTCGGGCACCACTCCGCCGTAGTCGGCATGCATGTCGATCTGGCTGAACAGCGCATGACTAAGCAAGCCCTTTTCGGTGTCGTAAAGCGCGACGCCGGTCTCATCACAGGAAGTCTCAATACCCAGAATCAGCATATAATCTGGCCACATCGGTTGTTGTTAATGGATAAACGGGGCGCATTTTAGCAGAAACCCGAAACTCACAGGCAGTTTCATCGAACAAACATTGACCTTGCCACGATCCAAGCGCTATCATTGCCGCCCTAAATTACGAACTGGTCGAGTTTTAGCCAATCTGACCAGTGATCGAGAGAATCGAGCCAGTCTGGCAACGCCAGATGCGCATCTAAATGAAACCGAATCTATCAGGTAGGTGATTGTCGAATGCCAGCTGTTAAAGTGAAAGAGAATGAACCGTTTGACGTAGCACTGCGTCGCTTCAAGCGTTCTTGCGAGAAAGCCGGTGTACTTTCAGAAGTACGTCGTCGTGAGCACTACGAAAAGCCGACTTCCGTTCGCAAGCGTAAAGCAGCCGCTGCCGTTAAGCGTCATCTCAAGAAGCTTCAGCGGGAACAGCGCAAGTTCGAGCGTCTGTACTGAGTTACCGCAGACGCCGCTTGACTGCAAAGCACTGATTGCCTGTACAGCCACAGGCTGCACAGAGCGACCAAAAAATGCCGCCGGGGCCTGGCTTCGGCGGCATTTTTGGCTATTGGCCCTTGCGTGTAACGGGCCGGATGTGGAGCCATTATGAGCGGACTGATCCCCCAACGCTTTGTGGAAGACCTGCTCGACCGGGTAGATCTGGCAGAGCTGATCGGCTCGCGCATCACACTCAAGAAAGCCGGTGCCAACTTTAAGGCATGCTGTCCGTTTCATGATGAAAAAACGCCGTCATTCAATGTAAGGCCAGATAAAGGCTTCTACCATTGTTTTGGATGTGGCGCCCACGGCGACGCCATCAGTTTTGTACGCGAATTTGAAGGTCTGGGCTTTACCGATGCCGTTGAAGAATTGGCACGCAGAGCCGGGCTTGAAGTGCCCTATGATCAGGCCGCCAAGCAAGAAATCCAGCAGGCGCGAACGCTAACCGACGCGCTGGACTTTGCCAGCCGCTTTTACCATTCAGCGCTTCACGGCCCGCAAGGCAGCTTCGCACGCGATTATTTAAAGCAGCGCGGGTTAGACAGCAGCATTATTCAGCAGTATCAGGTGGGTTATGCGCCTGCTGCGGGAACTGCACTGTTTGATGCCGCAAGCAAAGATCTGCAGGGACCGCTGATCGAAACCGGCACAGTGTCTGACAAGTACGGCAGACCGAGGGACCTTTTTCGTAACCGGGTCATGTTTCCTATCCGCAACAGCCGGGGCAAAACCATCGCCTTTGGCGGACGGACGCTCGGCGACGACAAAGCAAAATACATCAACTCACCCGAGTCGGATGTATTTCACAAAAGCCGGGAAATATACGGCCTGTACGAAGCAAAACAGGCGCTTAAGCAGCTCGATAAGCTGCTTGTGGTAGAAGGCTACATGGACGTGATTGCGCTGGCCCAGCATGGCATCCATTACGCCGTCGCGACGTTGGGCACAGCAACAAACCAAGATAGCCTCACTGCTTTATTGAGGCAGGTTCGGCATATCGTTTTTTGCTTTGATGGTGATCAGGCCGGGTTCAGAGCCGCAGACCGAGCCATGGATAACGCTCTGGAACTTATGGCTGATGGGCTGCACTTGCAGTTTTTGATGCTACCGGAAGGTGAAGACCCGGACACATTGATACGTAAAGAAGGGGCAGAAGCGTTTCAGAAACGCATCGAGGGCGCGACCCCCTTCTCCAGATACTTGTTTGACCGTCAGAGCGAAGGTCTGGACCTGCAACTGCCGGAGAACCGGGGCGAACTGAGAGCCAGAGCTGAACCGCTTCTGAACAAAATGCCCAGAAGCACCCTCCGGGATGCCATGTGGCATGAAATGCTCCGCCTTTGCGGGGGCCGAAACCAATGGCAAGGCCGCAAGCCACAGCAGTGGGGAAACTGGAAAGGCGAGCGCAGGGATCGCGTTGCAGAAGAACGCATTGACGTAAAACTGAGCAAAGACAGCATCCTGTGCCTCGCACTACTGGAAGCACCGGATCTGGCCAGTGAAGTCACCGAACTTGCCAGCGGCTCCCGGCAGTACAATCAGGCCAAGGCCTTTGCCAAGTTTATTCTGGAGCGGGAAATTCGTTACAGGAAATCACTTATAACTGCCTTGGCGCTGGACAGCCAAGCACGTGAAGGGTTCTACCATCTATTCGACGGTATAGAGCACATACCGTCACGGGAAAGCACTCTGGCCGCAGCTCGAGAGTTGCTAAACCCGAACGAGGAAGCAGCAAGACAGCAAAAACTGGCTACACTTTTACGCAACTTCGCAAACCTTACCGCCGAGGAACGGCAAGAGCTGCGAGAGCTGAGCGGGGGAACTCCCGAGAACAGCACTTGAAACTTGGCGCATTGATCACCATCTAACCATTCGGTGGCAGTGCATTAGAGCGACAGCTATAATGGCTGTTTCATTTTTTATTTAAGCGAGTTCACAGGGTGTCTATGTCAGGCAATTCGCAGAAATCACGATTGAAAGACCTCATCGCACGAGGCAAGGAACAAGGCTACCTGACTTACGCCGAGGTAAACGACCACCTCCCGGAAGACATTGCCGACCCGGATCAGGTCGAAGACATCATTCGCATGATCAACGACATGGGCATTCAGGTATCCGAGGTAGCACCGGATGCCGATACTCTGCTGATGACCGATGGCGATTCCACTGCTGACGAAGCCGCTGCCGCTGAAGCCGCCGCCGCTCTTGCCGCTGTGGAATCTGATGCTGGGCGCACCACAGACCCGGTCCGCATGTACATGCGCGAGATGGGTACCGTTGAGCTGTTAACCCGTGAAGGCGAGATTGTTATCGCCAAGCGCATCGAAGAAGGCATTCGCGATGTTATGGCAGCGGTTGCCCACTTCCCGGGTACTGTAGGCACCGTTATTCAAGCCTACGATCGCATCATTGAAAACGAAGGTCGTATCACCGACATCATCACCGGTTTTCTCGACCCAGACGGCGCGGAGCCGTTTATGCCGGAACCGCCTCCGAAGCCTGAGACCTCAGACGAAGACCAGTCTGACGAGGATGCGGACGACGATGCAGAGGAAGAAGAACCAGAGAGCGGTCCAGACCCGGAAGAAACCCGCTTGCGTTTCGAGCTGCTCCGGGAAAAGCTTGACGAAGCCGAAAAGCTACTGGCTAAGCATGGCCGTGCGGATAAGAAAACTCAGGTTGCATTGAACGATTTGGGACAGATTTTCGCACCCTTCAAACTTGGCAACAAAGCGTTTGACGAACTGGTCAACGTCGTTCGCTCTACCAATGATCTGATTCGCGAGAACGAGCGCGCCATCCTCAAAATCTGTGTGCGCGAGTGCAAAATGCCGCGTAAAGATTTCATCAAATCATTCCCGGGCAATGAAGCCAACCCGGAATGGGGCGAGAAAATCGGTAAAAGCAAAAAGCCTTACGCTGCCGCCATTACCGAGCGACTGGATGAAATTGTCCGTCTTCAGAAGCGCATCATGAATGTGCAGACTGAAGTGGACCTTGACGTTGTAGACATCAAAGAAATCAACCGCCGCGTCTCGATTGGCGAAGCACGAGCCCGCCGCGCCAAGAAAGAAATGGTTGAGGCCAACCTACGACTGGTTATTTCTATCGCGAAGAAGTACACCAACCGTGGCCTTCAGTTCCTCGACCTGATTCAGGAAGGCAACATCGGCCTGATGAAAGCCGTTGATAAATTTGAGTACCGCCGTGGGTACAAGTTCTCTACCTACGCCACTTGGTGGATTCGTCAGGCCATTACCCGCTCAATTGCGGATCAGGCGCGCACCATTCGTATTCCAGTGCACATGATTGAAACCATCAACAAGCTCAACCGGATTTCCCGCCAGATGCTGCAGGAAATGGGCCGTGAGCCCACCCCGGAAGAACTGGGTGAGCGCATGGAGATGCCGGAAGACAAAATTCGTAAAGTGCTGAAGATTGCGAAAGAGCCAATCTCCATGGAGACGCCGATTGGTGACGATGAAGACAGCCATCTGGGCGACTTCATTGAAGATATTCAAGCGCTCTCGCCTGTGGACTCGGCAACGGCAGAAGGCCTACGCGAAGCCACCCGTTCGGTTTTGGCTGGCCTTACCGCCCGCGAATCCAAGGTGCTTCGCATGCGCTTTGGCATCGAGATGAACACGGACCACACTCTGGAAGAAGTCGGCAAACAGTTCGACGTAACCCGTGAGCGTATCCGTCAAATCGAAGCAAAAGCACTGCGTAAACTGCGTCATCCTTCCCGCTCCGACCATTTGCGCGGATTTATTGACGATCAAGGCAACGGATAAGCATCACAACAGTAGCGGGCGCCCCACCTCCTCGGTATAATGGCGCCCGCTTTGTTCCCTCAGGGGAACACCCTCCAGACAGCGTTCGCTGAATGGGCCTATAGCTCAGTTGGTTAGAGCAGAGGACTCATAATCCTTTGGTCCCTGGTTCGAGTCCAGGTGGGCCCACCAATACTCGAAAAAACCTTTAGTTCCTGTTCTTGGCACCATATTTAGGCCATCTCGGCCAGGTTATGGCGACATAATCCTTAGTCGTGGCCGCCGCTCTTAAACAAAGCGAACATTCGCGTTAGGCTTTCCCGCAAACCCTGAAAATTCCAAGCTAGTCATGGACTTTCACTTAGCATGGTTGGCGGAACCCATTTCAAATGTCAATTAATTCCGCGCGAAAGCTTCCGGTATTTGTCACAACTGTGTCACGTTTTTGGTCTATTTTGGCCGGTTTGGTTAGGCTAAGGAGCCACAATATGCAGGAGCGGGTCGACGAGAAAAGCGTTTCGCCTCTTTATCTGAGAGTTCGAGATCACTTGGCTGCCCAGATCGCAAAAGGGCTTTTAACGCCGAGTACTCGGTTGCCCTCGGAACGTATTCTCGCGGAGGAGCACGATACTACTCGGGTGACGACCCGCTTGGCGTTGGCTCAGTTAGAAGCGGAAGGCCGTATCTACCGCTCGAACCGGCGAGGCTGGTTTGTGTCTCCGCCAAGACTGATTTACAAACCCACACATGACTACAGCTTCTCAGAGAATGTGACAGCGCAAGGCCGTGTCCCTGCAACAGAGACGCTTGATGTAACGTCCACGCATACTAACAGCTGGTTGGCCACCCGGACTGGTATGGCGATTGGTGACCCGATTGTCTGGCTTCGGCGCCGCCGGCAGATTGATGGTCGGCCGGTATTGGTCGAGAACATTTACCTAAACCCCAAGCGTCTGCCAGAGGGGGGAAATTGCGCCAAACAGGCTGTATTGGCCAAGATGCCGGGCATGTGGATTAACCCTCAGCCAGGAATCCTTAGGTATCAGTTCAGTTTCACGTTCATGGTGATTTCAGCGGTGAAGACCCGTTGACCATCCTCATCAAACACTTCTACGGGGACCGTTTTCTCACCAGAGGTGTCCCAGTCAACTTTCTCCCCGCTTGCAACGGCACGTAAGGCGGTTTTTGCCTTGGCCAGATACTTGACCGACATGGCTTGTGGAATCCACTTACCATCGCTTGGTATCGACGCATCCGTCATCAGCCCTGCTACCAGCTCTGCGGCGTTGCACATGGCGATTGCGTGTACGGTACCCAGGTGGTTGGTGATTTCTTTTCGGAATGGCACCCGTGCTTCGGCATACTCCGGTTTCAGGTCAACCAGTTCCGGCTGGATGGTGCTGAAATAGGGGGCCTGTTGGCAGACCATGTTCCCAAAGGCTTCGGCGCCGAATGCGTTGACTGCTGCCAGTGCTTGACTCATCTCTAAGTTCTCCATGTGTCTGAAAGGGGGCACGAAACAAACAAAACAGAATAATATTCTTCAACAGAAGAGTATTCTGTTTATGCCGAAGCTGTCAAACGGTAGAATGTAGGCTGTGGCGAGTTCAAACAGGCGAATATCCATTTAATGAACCAATCCAATATTTTAGAGAACCGGTTTCCGGGCCGCAGAGCTGCGCTGAAAAGAGAGATTCTGGAACAGGCACTGTATTGCTTTAATGAGCTGGGGGTGGAAGCCACCACCATCGATGCCATCAAAGCCCGCTGCGACACCAGTGTGGGCGCGATTTATCATCATTTCGGGAACAAAGAGGGTATATTGAGTGCGCTCTTTTTTGCAGCTCAGGATGACCAGCGACATCGCCTGGAGCAGGAACTGGCCGGGGCAAACAGTCTTCGCGAGGCCGTGTATTCCATCATATGGAGTTATCTAGACTGGGTTGTCGACAACCCAGAATGGGCCAGATTCCTTTATCAGGCGCGCTCTCCAGTGGCCAAGGGTCCCTTTCAGGAGGAACTGACGAATCGAAATATCCAGAATTACCGGAAACTGAAAGAGCGGTTGATAAGTTTCGGCAATGACGATATCAAAATTGTTCAACCATTCGAGATGCTCTTCTCTCTCATTATAGGTCCGTCGGAAAACTATTGCAGAGCCTGGCTGTCTGGCCGTGTAAAGACATCACCTCAGGAGTACCGAAAAGAATTTGCGGAGTCCGTATGGCGCTCGTTGCAGAGCTGACCCATCTAGCCATATCGAACCAAGCGGTAATACTAGACAATTCTTCCGCTTCGCGGCTATAAAATTGCAGAAAATCTTTGCATTCTGCCCCAACCTGAATGTTGCGCTTTGCGACCGGGCCCGCGAGCTGGCGGTGTTCGACATGGCGATTGATTGCAAACTCCGATCCTGCGATATGGTCAAGCTCTTGGCTCGATATATTTCCAGTACAGTGCGATACCTTGGTGTCGAGGTGAACGATGCTCTGGATATAGCTGAGAGTATTGAGATCTGATTGGTGTACCGTGGTTCTTAATCCCGGATGGCTGGGAATCGATGTGGCTCTCGGAGTCAGGCGATGATCATATTTCGGGCTTTATCACCCCTTCAATTATTAAACGAAAGCGAACATTAGTATCCCTTTTTTAAAGATCCATGCTTCCATTGCCCTGTCCATTTTAGTTTTCGAAGCCCGTGTTTCATGGGCTTTTTTCGTTGCACCAAGTCCATAAAAGTGAGCGGAAATCATAAAAAAGCCTGCTTGAGGCCCGCAGGACCTGCCGTTAATCTACATGAACTCAATTACAACAACACGCTCTGACTGATGCGCGAACTACTCGGTGAAGATATTTAATCATGGCACCTGACAGGCAACCGAGTTCTCACCTTGTAGCCGACGCCTCCGCACAGGCCGACGCCCAGCCCTGGCTGGACCTGGAGATGCATCAGCTCAGCGTGGGCGACTATCGGGGCCAGTGCACCTCCCTGACCCTGGACGGCATGCACCTGGTGCATGAACAGCAGAACCAGCTGGTCCATAAAAGCGGGGTCACCCGGGGCAACCTGTGCGCCATCTCCATCGCCAGAACCATGAACCCGGGGATGCGTTTTTCCCATTTTTTAAGCCCGCAGGACTTCTGGCTCTATTTCCTTCCCAGCGATGCCGAACTCGACCTCAATGTGGCCGGCGGCAGTGACACCTTCTACCTGTGCCTGGACCAGGATCGACTGCTTGCCGACATGCACACCCTCAGCGAACGGGACTGGTCCGGGGTGACCGGTGCTCCCCAGGCCTTCAGCAGCGCAGACACCGACAGGGTGGCGCGGGCCTTCAGTCGCGTACTTCACGGCCCGGCTGTGGACGGTCCGGCCCTGTCGGCCAACGGTATTGAAATGTTGCGGGACAGTGTATTGCTGGCACTCAATGGGGCGACAGAGCTTGATACCGGCGGCAGTCGGCCTTTTCGCTCTGGCTGGCGAACCCAGCGGCTGGTGTCCACCGCGAGGGAATTCATGGATGCCTGCCTTCAGGTCGGCAGGGTGCCAAGTGTTGCCGACCTCTGTGTGGTAACGGGCGTGTCGGAGCGAACGCTCCAGTACGCCTTTCGCAGCGCCATGCAGCTCACCCCGGTGGCCTACTTGCGTACCTTGCGTCTCAACCGGGTGCGTGTAGACCTGCTTAGGGCAATACCGTCGCAGACCACGGTCACCAGGAGCGCCATGCAATGGGGGTTTGTACACCTGGGTGAGTTCGCCAGGGACTACCAGCGCCTGTTCGGCGAACTGCCCTCGCACACCCTGGCCCGGCGCGGTACCGGGGCGGCAAGCCGGGCGTTGTTTGCGGAAATCCGATAGCCCCCCCGTCACAGCCCCTTCATACTCGTTGCCAAAAAGGCTGACGCCGGATTGTCGGCCAACACACCTTGCAGAGAGCAGTAACCATGAATCATGTCTATCGCGTCGTCTGGAACGAAGCACTCAACGTCTGGATGGCGGTTGCCGAGATCAGCCGCCGCAAGGGAAAAACCAAAGCCTCTGTGCTGCTCAGCGGCCTGTTGCTGGGGGCATCGCCTGCCGGGGCGGTGGACGAAACCTTTACGGCGTCTTCCGGGAACTGGTCGGTTAATGGTAACTGGATGGATGATACGGCGCCGGTTTCCGACGATGAGTTGCAGTTGAGTTTCGATCGTAGCGACGGATACCGCTCGACTCATGATCTCGGCGATTTCACCGTGAACAGGCTGGACTTTTCCACCCCTTATACGGGCAACTCGTCCATTATTATCTATCCCAATAGTAGTACAGACACGCTCGCTTTCGATGGGACGGACCCGAGGGTTTATTTGTCCTCGCCTTCGAATGTTGGTTCTTTTGATGTATTTATAAGAACTCAAATAAAACTCATTGAAACCCTTACGATTGACGCCAGTGATCCGGCATCGGCCAATTACGTCTATTTTCAGGGTGGCATATCAGGAACCGGAGGACTCACGGTTACAGAGGGGGTGGCGGTTTATCTGGAGGATAGTGGCGGCGGGCTCTATACCGGCGACACCACAATAGAGACTGGCGCGGTTTTGGTGAATAGTATGCAAATGCCAAACAGTCTCAGCGCCGCATCCCGCCACATTGTCCATGGCGAACTTCGAATGCGCGCCTCCGGCGCCATCGGCAGCCTTGAGGGCAGTGGCCGAGTGGTGATAAGCAACGGTAAAAGCCTGGAAGTCGGTGCCCTGGATACCAGCACGCTTTTTTCTGGGGTAATAAGCAACACGTACCCACACTTACCCGGTAGTCTTATTAAAACCGGCACCGGCACCCTGACCCTGACCGGGGCCAACACCTACACCGGCGGCACCACCATCAGTGGCGGCGCGCTGCAGATCGGCGACGGCGGCACGTCCGGGTCGATTGCCGGCAATGTGATCAACAACAGCTCACTGGTGTTCAACCGTTCCGATGATTCCACCTTTGCCGGCGATATCAGCGGCAGTGGCACGGTTGCCAAGCAGGGCACCGGCACCCTGACCCTGACCGGTGCCAACACCTACACGGGCGAGACCCGCATCTCCGACGGCACCCTGTCAGTCCGGGATGGGGGCAGTATCAGTCAGGGTGCGGCGCGGCTGTATGTAGGTGATACCGCCAGCCAGACCGGCACCCTGGAGATCGGGGCGGAAAGTTCGGTGACCAGTGAGCGGTCCTATGTCGGCTCAGGCGGTACCGGGGTGGTTCGCGTTGATGGCAGTGGCGCGCAATGGCAGCTGACAGAGTTCCTCTATGTGGGAGGGACAAGCGAGGGAACTCTGGAACTCCACGATGGTGGTGTAGTGGATGTTGCCGGAGCGCTGGAGATGGGCTATAGCTCAGGTGTAACTGGCCGAATAACCGTGGATGGTTCCGGGTCGGAGCTCAGGGCGTTACAACTGATCCTAGGGGTGGACGGAAACGGCACCCTAACCCTGTCGAACGGAGGTGCGGTTTCGGTCGATGGGGGCGGTGGTGAGGTTCTTCTGGGGCAAGATTCCGGTAGCCATGGCACCCTGAACTTTGGCACCTACGACCTTGCGAATGCGACCACTGCGGGCGTGCTCGAGGCTGACCGTCTCCAAATCGACCTTTTATATTCGGGAAGTACGGGCACCATCAATTTTAACCAGACCGACACCCTGACTCTGGCGGCTGATATCGTACAGGGCGTAGGAACGTCCAGCGTGAACCAGCGTGGCACCGGCACCACCATCCTCACGGGGGCCAATTCCTATTCCGGTGACACCACCATCTCCGATGGCACCCTGCTGGTCAATGGTTCGATAGCGAACTCCCATATCCTGGTCAATGGCGGCTCTCTGGGAGGCAGCGGGTCGGTGGGTAATGTGACGGTCAATAGCGGTACCGTCACCCCGGGCAACTCCATCGGCTCGCTCAGCACCGACGATGTGACAGCCAACACAGGTTCCACCTTGCAGTTTGAAGTGGATAGCACCGGTGCTTCCGATACTTTGATAGCGACGGGGGGCGTTACCCTGAACGATGGTGTAGTTATAGACGTCATCGCTCTGGATGCGCTAGACAGCCTGCCAATCCATAGTCGGTACACCCTGATTGACAATGATGGGGCAGATCCCATCGCTGGCACCTTTACTCCGGGTGCTGGTAGCCTTGGCAGTGACGGTGAACTGTTTTCTGTTATTTCCAAGACAGGCGGGGATGGCAACGACCTGACGGCTGACAGCTACCGTACTGGCCTGACGCTCGCCGATGGCGCAACCTTCAGTGATCACCTGACCTTCCCGGATCACTTCCCCGGTTTTACTTTTACTGTTGAGGGCACAGACAGTGCCACCTTTAGCGGCATTCTGGGAGAAGGCTCCACGCCAGTATCTCTGAGCAAAGAGGGTTCCGGTACCCTGACCCTCACCGGCACCCACACCTACACCGGCGAAACCCGTATCGCCAACGGCACCCTGGCCGTGCGCGATGGCGGCCGCATCAGCCATGGTGCAGCGCGGCTGTATGTAGGTGATACCGCCAGCCAGACAGGCACCCTGGAGATCGGGGCAGGCAGTTCGGTGATCAGTGAACGGTCCCATGTCGGCGACGGCGGTACCGGGGTGGTTCGCGTTGATGGCAGCGGCGCGCAATGGCAAGTGACAGAGCAGCTCTACGTTGGAGATAGTAGCCAGGGCACCCTTGAGGTCCTTGATGGCGGTGAAGTGGATGTCGCCGGTGGTCTGCACGTGGGCAATAGCTCTGGTGTGGCTGGTCGGGTAACGGTGGATGGTTCCGAGGCGGCGCTCAGGGCGTTAGCCCTGAACCTGGGAGGGGCCGGAAATGGCACCTTGACCCTGGCAAACGGAGGCACGGTTTCAGTTGGTGGGGGCGCTGGAACCGTTGTGTTCGGAGAGAGACGCGATGGCCAGGGCGTCCTGAACTTTGGCGCCTACGACCTTGCTGACCCGACCACTGCGGGAGTGCTTGAAGCCGACAAACTCCTAATCGGCCCGTTCGGGACGGGAAGTACGGGCACCATCAACTTCAACCAAACCGACACTCTGACTCTGGCGGTCGATATCCAGCAAGACGATGGAGCGGGCAGCGTCAACCAGCGCGGCACCGGCACCACCATCCTCACGGGGGCCAATTCCTATTCCGGTGACACCACCATCTCCGATGGCACCCTGCTGGTCAATGGTTCGATAGCGAACTCCCATATCCTGGTCAATGGCGGCTCTCTGGGAGGCAGCGGGTCGGTGGGTAATGTGACGGTCAATAGCGGTACCGTCACCCCGGGCAACTCCATCGGCACGCTCACGGTGGGCGGCGACTGGACTCTGGGGGCTGGGACCACCTACGAGGTGGAGCTGACGGGCGGCGGCACCACCGCCGGCACCCACAACGACCTGGTGGATGTGGCCGGTAGTGCCACCATCGAGGACGGCGCGCTGGTCCATGTGACACCGGAGAACGGCACCGACAATGGCTCGACCAACTATGCCGACGGCGCCCGCTACACCGTGGTACAGGCTGCTGGTGGCCTGACCGTTAACGGCAACCAGACCGTGACCGATGACTACGCCTATCTGGATTTCCGTACCGACGATGACGGCAATGCCTATTACCTGATCAGTGACCTCACCGTGGTGACGCCGCCACCGGTGCCTGATCCGGAACCGGAGCCCGAACCGGAGCCCGAACCGGAACCCGAACCGGAACCCGAACCGGAACCCGAACCGGAACCAGAGCCCGAGCCCGAGCCTGAACCAGAGCCTGAACCAGAGCCTGAACCAGAGCCTGAACCAGAGCCTGAACCAGAGCCTGAACCGGAACCCGAAACGCCCATTGAGACCTTCGCCCTGGCGGGCATGAGCCACAACCAGACGGTAACGGCGGATGCGGCCTTCACCCTGGGCGCCGGCCACGGCGTGTACGACCGGGTGCTGAACATGAGCGAGGCCCAGGCCTTTGCTGCCATGAGCCGGCTGTCCGGAGAAATCCACACCGGCACCCGCAGCCACCAGATCAGCGGTGCCGAGCAGGTGCGCCATGCCGCCCTGCAGCGGATGAACGGGGCACAGGACCCGTCCCGGGGCCTGTGGTTCTCGGTTCTGGGGCAGAAACGTGAGCTGGACGGCGACGACCATGCCGATCTGGACAGCGAGGATTATGGCCTGCTGATCGGGGTGGATGGTCAGTTGGGCAACGGCTGGCGCCTGGGCCTGTTCGGCGGTGGCAGTACCGGCGAAGTGAGCCTGGACGGCCAGGACGCCACCAGCGACAGCGAAACCCTCTACCTGGGGGCTTACGCCAGCCAGCAGTGGAGCGCACTGCGGCTGAACCTGGGGCTGAGCTACGGCTGGGGCGAGGCCGAGACCGAGCGCCGTCAGGTGCTGGGGCAGACCCTGCGTGCTGACTACGACGTCAGCAGCCTGCTGGCATTCTCGGAACTGGGTTACCGGTTGGCATTCGGGGGCCACTGGCTGGAGCCCTATGGCGGCGTGTCCTGGGTCACAGTAAGCAACGATAGCGCCCGGGAGCAGGGCGGCAGTGCGGCGTTACGAATCGACAGCCAGGACAGCGATACCGGCTTCAGCACCCTGGGCCTGCGTGGTGGTACCGAGGTGGCTGTGGGCGAGAGCCAGGTGAACCTCCACGGTGGCGTGGGCTGGAAGTACGCCTTTGGCGATCGCCAGCCGGAAAGTCGCCAGACTTTTGTGGACGGCGGTAGCCGCTTTACCATCCAGGGCGCACCGCTGGCTCGCCATACGGCTGAGGTAGAGGTGGGTGTGTCGGTGCAGGTGGCATCGGATTCGACCCTGGGGCTCAGCTATCAGGGCGAGATGTCCCGTGATGCTGACAGTCAGGGTGTAAGCCTGGACTGGGCGCTTCGTTTCTGAGGCTCGTCTGTCTCCACATGGCAGTAGCCGACGGCATTGGAGGCCACTTTCACGGGTATGGCCTTTTGTTTACCCTCACGAACAAGCTGAACATTAATGGCTCGGGTCACTTTGCGACGCGCTCTTCCACTGCTGGTATTTTCCAAATTCTGAATGCTCGCTTTGCAAGCTTTGCGGGCATTTCATGATATCAATCTCTGACCATGACATGGTGGTAGGACCAACTCCATTTAGCCCTTCGTGCCCAGTACATCCCACGCCGCTACTTACATGTACCTCCTTTTGTCATGCCTACTTTGTGACAGGTACTTCACCCCTAACCTACCCCCAAAAAATCGATACTTTCCGAATGGTTACGCCCGCTTTGCGCAGACAAACCACATCCGTATCCTGTCCATCACGCTATGTTTATTGCGAACAAGTCATGGTTGATTACCAACCGGCTGCTAAACTAGCAAGCAAGGTGCTTTTGGCGCCCTGCATTTTACGGTTCATCTCGCCGTTCACAAGAGTCCGTCAAATCTGATGGTAGGAACGTTTCGTACAACCAACACTGTCCTGCCTTGCAGTTATATCGCCGAAAGGAGATCGTGCATGATTAAGCATAAGTCGAAGTTATACACCGCCGGTATTGCCGGTATAGCGCTTACCTTGAGCGGCTGCGCCAGCCCCGGCAAGCCACCAACAGCAGAGCTTCAGTCGGCAGAGAACTCACTCCAGCAGGCCGTTGCTGCAGACGCTCGGGAATTTGAGCCAATTCTGCTCAACGATGCCCAGAATAAAGTCGCCGATGCGAAGAACCTAATTGATCAAGAAAAGTACACACAGGCGGAAAGGCTGCTGGAGCAAGCCGAAGTTGATGCCCAACTGGCGGCTGCGCGCGCGGACACAGCAAAAGCGAAACAGGCTGTAGAAGAGATCAATCGAAATATTGAGTCCATGCGCAAGCAAATCAACCAAAGCCAGTAATTGCCATATCTTAGGAAGGAGACTGTTATGAAAAAACGCAACATAACACTGGGCGTGGCTGTGGGCTTGTCAGTAATGATTTCAGGCTGTGCCACAACGCCGCCTGAAAATGCGATGGTAACTGAAGCCCGCGCATCCTACGCCAAGATTCAGAACGATCCCGATGTTGCCCGCAGTGGCAATCGCCAGCTCCGCAGCGCCAGAGATGAATTGCAACGGGCTGAGTATTTGCTGGAGGAAGGTAAAGACACTGTTCGTATTGAGCACGCAGCCTATCTGGCCAACCGCCACGCTCAAATCGCTAACGAGCAAGGACAACGCGCAAGGCTTCAAAAGCAAATTGACTCAGCCGAAGAGCGCCGCCGTGCGTTGATGCTAGAGCAGCGCTCAAGCGAAGCCCAAAGAGCTCAGATGGAGGCCGAGCAGGCCCGCCGGGAAGCCGAAATGCTGCGCAAGCAAATGGAAGCGCTGCAAGCCGAGCGTACCGATCGCGGCATGGTTCTAACACTCGGCGATGTGCTTTTTGATCTGAACAAAGCAGATCTGAAATCTTCGGGAGAGCAAACGATTGCGCGTCTTGCCCAGTTCATGAAAGAGTATGAAGAGCGCAGAGTCCGCGTAGAAGGTTATACCGACAGCACCGGCGACGAGTCGTACAACCAGCAGTTGTCTGAGCGCCGCGCACAAGCGGTTCGTGATGAGCTGGTCTCCCAAGGTATTGACCGCCGCCGGGTTGAAGTCCGTGGCTATGGAGAACAGTACCCTGTTGCCAGTAACGACTCCGATGCGGGTAGGCAGCAAAACCGGCGCGTAGAAATCGTTATCTCGGACGAAAACGGCAACATCGAAACTCGTGGAAACTGAGCTAGGTCAGATACGCCTGAAGCAAACGCGCTAAGCTGGAAGCTGGTTTGATACAACACGCTGAACAACTTGGAGTACGAACGAATGCCACTTGAAAAACACGATCTTGCACACGACTTTCCGGAGTCTAAAGACGCCATTCATACCCTGAAGACAACCGATAGCCACTTTGCGAAGCTTTTCGAAGCCTATCAAGACATTGATCACGAAGTGTATCGCATCGAACAAGGGGTTGAGACCACCTCCGATGAGTATCTGGAAGAGCAGAAAAAGAAGCGAATAAGCTTGAAAGACCAGCTCTATGGCATGATTCGTGATTATGAGGCGTCAATGGCAAGCTAAATCCGCCAAGCCCTCGCAAACCCTGCAATAGCTGTAGGGTTTGCGCCTTCATTTACCTCCGCTAAAAATTCTTGATCTCCCCACCCTGTTTCCCTCCACCGGTACTTTCCTGCTAATCTGGTTGCACGACGAAACTCAACCTGAATAACAAAAATATCGGGAGAACCCCTCATGCAAAACGGCACCCATTACCGCACCTGTCACCTATGCGAAGCTATGTGCGGCGTTGCCATTGAGGTAAAAGCAGGCAAAATCGCGTCTATTCGCGGGGATAATAAAGACCCTCTAAGCCGGGGCCACATTTGCCCTAAAGCAGTGGCTCTGCAAGACCTGCACGAAGACCCTGAACGCTTACGCAAGCCGGTTCGCAAAACGCCTACAGGTTGGCAGGAGATCGAGTGGGATGAGGCGTTTGCGACTGTTGCCGAAAAGCTTCACAGTACCCGCTCAGCCCATGGCCGAAACAGTATTGGCGTATATCTTGGTAACCCGAACGTGCACAACCACGGCTCGTTAATCGCTACCATGCCGTTCCTTCGGGCCATCGGCTCCCAGAACCGCTTTTCGGCAACATCTAACGACCAGCTTCCGCATATGCTGGCGAGCTTGGAGATGTTTGGCCATCAGGTTCTGTTTCCTATCCCGGATATCGATAACACGGATTTGTTTATCTGCATTGGCGGCAACCCCATGGCCTCCAATGGCAGTTTGATGACGGTACCGGATTTTCGCGGCAGGCTAAAAGCGCTCAAACAGCGCGGCGGCAAGATGATTGTGGTGGATCCACGGCGCACAGAAACCGCACAACTGGCCGAAGAGTTTCATTTTATTCGCCCGGGTACGGATGCATTCCTGTTAATGGCCATGGTGAACACCTTGTTTTCGGACGGTTTGGTTCATCCAGGGCCAGCAGAGCAGTTCATAAAAGATCTAGACCTACTTCGCTTGGCCGCCCTGCCCTTCACCCCAGAAGCTGCCGCTGAAAAAACCGGAATCGCCGCAACCAGCATACGTAATCTGGCGCACCAGCTTGCCAACACACCCAAAGCGGCGCTTTATACCCGCATGGGGACCAGTACCCAAACCTTCGGGAGTATTGCGACTTGGCTCGCTTATTGTTTAAACATCCTTACCGGAAAGCTGGATAGCGTTGGCGGCGTTATGTTCACTCAGCCCGCTATTGATCTTATTGCTCTGGGGGCCATGTCCGGACAGCGAGGGCACTTTGGCAAGCGGCACAGCCGGGTGAAAGGGTTGCCGGAGTTTGCTGGCGAATACCCTGCAAGCACTATGGCTGACGAAATCCTCACCCCGGGCGAGGGACAAATTCGGGCATTCGTAACCGTAGCAGGTAACCCGGTGCTTTCAAGCCCCAATGGGCAGCGGCTGGACGAAGCACTGAGCGGGCTGGACTTTATGGTGTCGGTGGATTACTACATCAACGAAACCACACGCCACGCGGATATTATTCTGCCCCCTACTGCTGCGCTTGAGCGCAGCCATTACGACATCGTGTTCAACATGCTGGCGGTTCGTAACGTGTCCAAATACAGCGAAGCACTTTTTGATGCAGGCCCGGACAGCCGCCATGATTGGCAAATTCTGTTGGAACTTGCTCACCGACTGGAGAAACTGCGCAAAGGCAACAAACTGCCTCTACGTTCAGAGCTAGGCTGGCAGGCATTCAAACGAGTCGGCCCGGATCCGCTCGTTGACTTGCTTCTGCGTACTGGCCCCTATGGCGCAGATACCAGCCGGGTGCGCGGAATTCTGGAGCCTGCCACACGTTTGATTCTAGATTTACTGCCCAAACAACACCCATTGAAAAGTTTGGCTAAGCTAAGCTCTCTCAATCCACAGTGGAAGGAGTTACCCAAAGGCCTTTCCCTCAAGCGCTTGAAAGAAAACCCCAGCGGGATTGATCTAGGCGCTTTGCGACCGGCATTAGCGAACCGTCTATTCACCCGGGATGGAAAAATCAATCTAGCCCCGCGGCGCTATTTAAAAGATGTAGAGCGCCTGCACCAGCATCTCTCTGCGCCCGCTTCACCCGGCGAACTCCTGCTGATTGGCAGGCGCCATGTGCGCAGTAACAACTCATGGATGCATAACAGCCACCGGCTGGTTAAAGGCAAAGATCGCTGCACGCTGTTGGTAAACCTGGATGATGCAAGCAAGTTGGGACTCCAAGCCGGATGCACCGCAGAGATCCGTGCCGAAAATCGCTGTATTCTCTTGCCTGTAGAAATTACGAGCGACATGATGCCCGGCGTTGTTTCTATTCCCCACGGCTGGGGTCATAACCGCGACGGAACACACCAAACCACGGCATCGGCCCATGCTGGCGCAAGTATTAACGATGTGTTGAGTGATCAACATACCGATCCGGTAGCGGGTACGTCCGTATTGAACGGACAGCCGGTAACTGTCAAAGTCTTGCACTCAAAAAAGCCGTCTACATCCGCCAGAACCAAACAGGGAGAACAGCATGCCTCAGTGGCTACAGTGGAGCCTGATTAGTGCCGGAGCTATCGCCATCATTGTCTTGCTGGGGTTTATACGGCGGCAAATGACAATGCTGGCTGAAAACCGCAGGCGCTTGCAGAAGGCTGAGGCATTCAAGGCGAAGCGGCGTCAAGATATGGTCGACAGCATTAAGGTTATCGCCATGGCGATAGAGGAAGATCAGGTTGAGTACTCCGAAGCCTGTTTGCGCATAAAGGGCTTGCTCGACCATGTTGAGCCTGAGTTGATGGAGAAATCACCCTTCCGTGTATTTATGGAGGTGCATGAAAAACTCCGCCATATGCCGACCCACCAAGCTCGTCAGGATACCGAGGTCCGTTTTGTAGAAAAAATGGACAAAGAACGATTTGAAGTAGAAAAGCGCTACGCAGATGAAATCCGCCGCGCCGCAACAGCGATACGAAACCACAACTTTTAACTTTGTTTACATTTGTGTCATTTTGTAACGCGAAAAAGCGACAGTGCTTTTTTATTGCTTGGATATCATAAGCTTGCTTAGCTTAAAAAAATGACGGGGCGATCAGCTTCTTGCTTAGTAAGGCAAGGGCTTTTCTTTTTTCAGATTTTGTCTAACTTTAACAGTGACAGAGCGTTAAATTGTTGCACGGGTGGTTGCTCTGCGTTGTTTCTCCTGTTTTCGTTCGGACGACTCTGCCATGAGCAGAAGCCTTGCCGGCCCTCTAGGCCGGCTTTTTTGTTACTGATTCATCATGCCTGCCATAGCCATAACATTGTCTTTACTGGCCACCAACTCATCAAACTGCGCCTCTACCAGCTTAGAATCCAACCCCAGTTCGTCATAAATCTCTTGCCCAATAGGCTCACAAGCACCCAACTGAACACCCCGTGCCGTTAGCAGTTGGCGCCCCAACCACAAAAGCCGGGCGTACACGCTGTGTGTGCCCCGGTAACTAGGATTTTTCTGATACCTTAGGGCCAAGGTTACCTCATCTGGCATGCCCCAGTTTTCCATAAGCTGTGCCGCTATTTGCTCGCGGGTAATACCCAAAAGATAATGCTCGGTTACCGAGGAATCGATATTGGAGTTTACCTCTAACGAGCGGCAAACCAGCTTAAAGTGGGGAGGAAAAACCTGAGCCAGCAGAAGATAGCCAAAGTTGTGCAGTAGGCCAGCGAGATAAGCCAAGCCAAACACCGGGCGCTCACCGCGAGGCATCATGCTCGCCAGAACGCCCGCCGACTGGGCTTGCCAGATGGCTTGCTGCCAATAATCTACATACCCGTCCGGATGATCCTGCGGCTGTTTCAGCGCTCGGCCCAAAGACAAGCCCATGGCCAAGTTCATCACCATATCAAAGCCAAGCACTCTTGATACTGCATCGTGTACAGAGCGCACTTGCCCAGCGGCGGCATAAAAAGAGGACGACGCCCAACTTACAACCTGAGCGGCCAAGCTGGGGTCACTTTCTACAATATCTACTAAGTCTCCCATGACCGCATTCGGGTTTACTCGCAGATGAATAATACGCTGAGCCGTTTCTGGCAGTGGCGGAAGCTCCAACGTATCTTCTAGGCGCTGCTGAATGCGCAGGCTGGTAAATTTTTTGAGCGCAAAGGTCAGTTGGTTTAGATCGTTAGCCGGGTCATCAAGATTTACGGCTATGTTTTCAGAGGCCACGGTAAACGAGCGAAGATCTGCGTTTTTCGTCAGTGCACGAAATTCGTCAGCGGGCATAACCATGGCCAAGTTTTGCTCCCCTAGCTCCAAAGCAACACAAGGCAAATCATTAACACGCCGATCCACAACGGTGGGCCAGCCTGTTAAAGAAGGCAGTGCCGGTAGTTCCCGAAGCCCTGCGCGCTCTTTAACACGCACTTGCTCACGGGGCTTCATAAGACGGAAATCCCGCCCCAGCTGTTTGTTCAGCTGTTCAAGGTCAATTAAGTCGTCTTTGCAGCAGATGGCTTGAAGGTTTTCCTTGCCGTCGTGAAGCAGCACCATTCGCAATAACTCGTGGCGGTTAGCCTGACGCGTATCTCTAAGCGAAACACCTTTTACGGATTCACCAAGAGCCTGTTGTACCGTGACAGGTAATTCCATCATATTCTCCCGAGTATCGCTGCTTGCAGTCTGGCCATAACGTCTGCCGTTGGATCTTTAGTATAGGGCATGACTTAGCAATAAATGTTGATATAGAACCAGTTCATACGGATGCACTCCTAGTTGGCGCGAACACAAAACCGGTTTAAACATCTCCATAACGTGTTTTTTCTCCCAGCCAGCGTCGGATTAGAGCCTGTACTAGCTGAGGATGCTTCATAAGCCCCGGTGCCACCTCCCGCACTGGTTCAATCCAGCCTTTGTCACGCTCAAAGTCTGCCAGCCGAAACTGCATCATGCCAGTCTGGCGAGTGCCTAACACCTCTCCCGGCCCACGAATTTCCAAATCTTTCTCGGCGATAACAAAGCCATCCTGACTCTCACGCAAGGCTTGTAGCCTTGCTTTGCCGTTGGCTGACAAAGGAGGATGGTACATGAGAACGCAGAAGCTGGCCTGTTCACCTCTGCCCACCCTTCCCCGAAGCTGGTGTAGCTGGGCTAGCCCCAAACGCTCCGGGTTTTCAATGATGATGAGAGAGGCATTGGGCACATCCACTCCCACCTCAATCACCGTGGTGGCAACCAGTAGGTCAAGCTCTCCCTGTTTGAAGCGGTTCATCACTTCGGCCTTTTCTGCCGACTTCAGGCGGCCGTGGACCAGCCCAACCTTTAATCCCGACAGCCGCTCAGCCAGCTCCTGCGCGGTTACCTCAGCAGCTTGGCACTGAAGAGCTTCCGATTCTTCAATCAGGGTACAGACCCAGTAAGCCTGACGACCCTCTGTGCAGGCACCGCGTACACGCTCAATGACATCTTCCCGGCGGCCATCAGGAATAACGATGGTTTCAACTGGCTTGCGGCCCGGGGGTAATTCATCAATCACTGAGGTATCCAAATCGGCGTAGGCACTCATGGCCAAGGTACGGGGAATTGGGGTAGCGGTCATGATTAACTGGTGCGGCGCCAGCGTTCCACCAACGCCTTTTTCCCGCAAAGCCAAGCGCTGGTGCACACCAAACCGATGCTGCTCATCCACAATCACCAGTGCCAAGCGGTGAAACAGCACATCTTCCTGAAACAGTGCATGGGTGCCTATAACAACACTGGCGTCCCCTGAGTGAACTGCCTCCAGCGTCTCTTTTCGGGCTTTGCCTTTGATCTTGCCGGTCAGCCACGCCAGTTGAATGCCGAGAGGCTCCAACCAATCACAAAAATTCTGATAATGCTGCTCAGCCAATATTTCGGTAGGCGCCATAAGCGCAACCTGAGCGCCCGCACCAATGGTCTGTATCGCAGCCAGCGCAGCCACCACGGTTTTACCCGAACCAACATCTCCCTGCACCAAACGCAGCATGGGCAGTGGCTGGCTGAGATCTTGCCGAATCTCACTCAAAACCTGACGCTGGGCGCCCGTAAGCGCAAAAGGCAACGCATCCAGAAATCGTTCGGGCAAGTTGCCGGTTGGAAGTAAGGGCAATGCTTGCCGGGCCTGAATCTGTTCCCGAACCTGCAACATGCTTAATTGATGGGCCAGCAACTCTTCCATAACCAGACGCTGCTGTGCCGGGTGGCGCCCCTCCATGAGTAGGTGAACCGGCGCATTTGCGGGGGGGGAATGCACCAATTGGACGGCTTCGGTAATTCCCGGTAACTGATAGCTTGCCAACAGCTCAGCGGGCAGCCAGTCGTGTATGGGATGCCGCTGAAGGTATCCCAAAGCCTGCTGACACAAGCCTCTCACTCTGGGCTGCTGTATGCCTTCGGTCAGTGGATAAACCGGCGTAAGCGTTGCTTGCTCCCCCGTGGGCATCGCGGGGGGATTGGTTTGATACTCCGGGTGGTAAAACTCATATCCGGCGCGCCCCGGCCGTACTTCGCCGAAGCAACGAACCCGGGCGCCTTCTGACAGTTGGTTTTTCTGGGCGGCGTTGAAGTGGAAAAACCGCAGCACCAGAAAGCCACTGCTATCTTTCAGGGTAACCTGCAGGCTGCGGCGACGCCCCATCACCAAATCCGACTTCATCACCTCGCCCTCTACAACCGCCACATCGCCTACTCTCAAGCTGCCCATGGGTATGATTCTTGTGCGGTCTTCGTAGCGATGGGGGAGGTGGAATAGCAAGTCTTGCAGCGAAGCGATACCCAGCCGCCCAAGTTTTTCAGCAAGGGCGCTTCCTACGCCCTTGAGCTCGGTGACGGGGATATCATCCAGTGATGCCATGGTTCAAATCAGTCCGTTGCGGCTGCAACCGGTGTGTCTTCCTTCGCCTTTTCAATCACCCGGCACTGGCCTGCCGCAAGCGAGAGCACATCAATAGCTTTCGGCCGCGGAAAGGTGACTCGCCAAGCCAGCGCGACAGTGCGGGATGGCACAGGCGGAGCAAAAGGCCGGGTTACGAGTACATCTTTTTGGTATTGCATGCCGGTGGCTGCAGACAGCGGAAGCACGGTAATTCCCAAGCCGGAGGCAACCATGTGGCGTATGGTTTCCAATGAGCTGCCCTCGGTCACCAAGGATGGCGCGCCATCGTCAGCTCGACGTGTAACTGCCTCCACCAGAGGCGGGCAGGACTCAAGTATCTGGTCCCGAAAGCAGTGCCCCGGCCCGAGTAGCAACAGTTGTTCGCGGGCAAGTTCTGCTCCGGTGATCTGCTTTTTGTCTGCCAGCGGGTGATCTGCCGGTAGCAGTACAACAAAGGGCTCATCGTATAGAGGCAAGGTCAGTACTTCTGCCTCTTCAAACGGCAACGCAATGATAATGGCGTCAAGCTCGGATTGGCGCAGCTTCTGTCGCAGGTTGGCGGTGTAGTTCTCTTCTATATAAAGCGGCATTTCCGGCGCTGCCCGGCGCAACTCGGGTAACAAGTGCGGAAATAAATAAGGCCCAATCGTGTAAATAGCACCAACCTTGAGCGGCGAGCTCAACTGGTTTTTACCATCCTGAGCCATATCGCGGATTACACCTACCTGATCCAAAACCCGCTGAGCTTGCGCAACAATGCGCTGGCCGGTTTCGGTCACACGAATGCTGCTTTTGCTGCGTTCGAACAAGGGCACGCCCAATTCGTCTTCCAGCTTTTTGACCGCAACGCTGAGTGTCGGCTGGCTGACGTGGCAACGCTCGGCAGCGCGGCCAAAATGCCTTTCACGGGCAAGCGTAACGACGTATCGTAACTCGGTAAGCGTCATGGTGATCTCCGGTCAAAAGGATACGGGGCGAAGTTTCACTTATTTATGGGTTAGAGGATAAGGATTGATATTGTCTATGGCAATCGCTGATCGCAATAGTAAGTCAGGAATTCTTATTGCCGGCTGTGGCAAACTCGGGGGCGCCATCGCCAGCATGCTAAAAGAGTCGGCACAGGTTTATGGATTACGCCGCAACCCTACCAAAGTGCCTGAAGGTGTTGAGGGTATAGGCGCAGACTTAACTCGCCCGGAAACTCTAGCTGGCAAGCTACCAGACAATCTGGATACGATTATCTACTGCCTAACGCCCTCCAGTTACGACGAGAAAGGTTATCGCGATGCCTATGTTAACGGGCTGTCCAATCTGCTGGAGGCGCTGGGCAACAAACCCTTAAAACGGCTATTTTTTATTAGCAGCACCAGTGTTTATGCTCAGGATGATGACAGTTTGGTCGATGAAACCAGTACCGCCTCTCCTACCCGTGTAACAGGCCAGCAAATTCTTGCCGGTGAACGAACAGCACTGGATAGCGGCCACCCCGCCACCATTGTTCGCTTCAGCGGCATTTACGGGCCATCACGACGGCGCTTTCTGGAGGAGGTCATTGAAGGCCGCATGAACCCGGTGAGGCCTGCTCCGTTCAGCAACCGCATTCATGAAGAAGATGCCGCAGCGGCCGTCGTTCATCTCAATGAGTTGGCACTTGCAGGCAAACCTCTGGATAGCTGCTATGTGGCCAGTGATTGTGAGCCCGTTCGTCTTGATGAAGTGGTCGATTGGGTGCGCAAGCAGGTGCCCTGCGCCGAGCCTGTAGCTGAAGCCAGAAAGGGCGGTCGCGCTGGTAGCAAGCGTTGCAACAACAGGCGGCTGCTACAGACCGGATTTACATTCCGTTACCCGGACTTTCGCGCGGGGTACCGCGAAATGATTGATAAAGGTTAGTCTTGGAACGAACAAAGGCGGCCGAGGCCGCCTTTGCTCTAATCATCTTACCAATAGGCGCTGAATTAACTCAGCACCATCACAGCCTCTACCTCTACCGGAACGCCTTTCGGTAACGCAGAAACCTGTACCGCTGCCCGGGCGGGGTATGGCTCCGGAAAATACGTCGCCATGATTTCGTTAACCGTGGCGAAGTTTGCCAGATCGGTTACGTAGATGTTCACTTTAACGATATCTTTCAATGCACCGCCAGCGGCTTCACAAACCGCTTTGAGGTTATCAAACACTTGCCGGGTTTTTGCCGAAAAATCCCCTGCCACAACTTCCATGGTTTCGGGGTCCAGCGGAATTTGACCAGAAATATACACCGTGTCGCCTGCCTTTACAGCCTGAGAGTAAGGCCCAATTGCCTGCGGTGCGTTTTCAGTCTGGATGATCGATTTGTTGGTCATACTGTTTGCTTTCCTTTCGTCTAAAACACCAATCGTCGCTGTTCCACACGCGAGCTGTCAACCAGAGAGACGGGCAAGCTCCTTCAGGATCAGTATTTCACTCGGTTGATCGACGTAACCGCTTTGATGTTGCGTACCCGGCGCATTACCCGGGCCAAATGCTTACGGCCATGCACTTTAACAACAAGGCTAACAACGCTGAAGCGCGCGTTCTGCTCGTCGACATTTATCCGTTCGATATTACCGTCTGCCATTGCAACCGCATTGGCCACCTCCGCAATTACCCCACGCTGGCGCTCCAACTCAACTCGCAGCTCAACAGAAAACTCGTCGGTGATGTCTTTGGCCCAGGTGAGGTGGGTCAGGCGTGACCGGCCTTCATCATCTTCCGGTAAACGGGAACAGGTGTCGGAGTGGATAACCATGCCACTGCCGGAATCCATTACCCCAACCACGGGGTCTCCAGGTATCGGCTTGCAGCAGGCAGCAAAGTGAACCAGCATGCCCTCGGTTCCCTGTATGGTGACCGGCGTATCACTGCCACCCTTAATATCCTTAATCGCCTCGTCTGGCTCTTCGCTTTCAGCACCACTCACCAACTGACGCGCTACCAAATACGCCATGCGGTTCCCCAAGCCAATATCACTGATCAGCTCATCGAAGCTGTTTACCTGATTGTGGTTCACAACGACCTGCTTCTGAGCATCATCAATATCAGCTAGGCGCGCACCAAAACCATTGAGGGACTTTTTCAGTAGCGCACGGCCCAATTCCATCGACTCCGCCAGCTTCTGGCTGTTCAGGGTATGGCGAATACTGCTGCGCGCCTTGCCCGTTACCACGAAACTGAGCCAAGCAGGGTTCGGGCGGGCACCCGGGGCAGTAATGATCTCAACTGTTTGGCCACTCTGAAGTGGCTTACTCAGAGACCCGAGATTGCGATTGATGCGACAGGCAACCGTGGCGTTACCTATGTCTGTGTGGATAGCATAAGCAAAGTCTACCGGTGTTGCGCCCCGGGGCAACTCCATAATTTTACCCCTCGGGGTGAACACATAGATCTCATCCGGGAAGAGATCCACTTTTACGTGTTCAATAAACTCGAGCGAGTCGTCCGCGCGCTCGCGCATTTCCATCAAGCCCTTAACCCAGCGGTCCACTCGCGTCTGGTTGACACTTGTAGCGCTGGTCGGCTCGTTTTTATACATCCAATGGGCCGCAATGCCATCGTTGGCAATGTGTTCCATTTCCTCGGTGCGAATCTGAATCTCGATATTGACGTGCATACCGAAAAGCGTGGTGTGCAACGACTGGTAACCATTGGCTTTGGGCATGGCAATATAGTCTTTGAACCTGCCCGGCATTGGCTTATAAAGGCTGTGAACAGCGCCCAGAATCCTGTAACAGTCGTCTTCAGTATCGGTAATGATGCGGAAGGCGTACACGTCCATGATTTCGTAGAACGACTTCTGCTTGAGCTTCATCTTGTTGTAGATGCTGTTCAGGTGCTTTTCGCGACCAAGTATCCTGCCCGGCAAACCACGCTCTTCCAATTTTTCCTGCAACCGGCCGCGTATTTCTTCAATGATTTCACGGTGGCTGCCTCGTGCCTTGTCCACGGCCTTGGAGATATAGCGGGAACGCATCGGGTGCAGCGCTGCGAAGCCAAGATCTTCAAGCTCTGTGGAAACGGCATGCATGCCAAGGCGATTGGCAATGGGGGCGTATATATCGAGGGTTTCTGTGGCAATGCGCTGTCGCTTTTCGTAGGGCATGGGCCCCAGAGTGCGCATGTTGTGCAAACGGTCAGCAAGCTTAACCAGAATAACCCGGATGTCCCGGGCCATGGCCAAGGTCATTTTCTGGAAGTTTTCTGCCTGAGCTTCGGCACGGGAGCGGAATTCTATTTGGGTCAGCTTGCTGACACCATCCACCAGTTCCGCCACATCCTCGCCGAACTGTTCAGCAAGGGCGTCTTTGGGGATACCCGTATCTTCTATAACATCGTGAAGCATTGCAGCCATCAAGCTCTGATGATCGAGCTTGAGGCCTGCAAGAATGTGAGCAACTGCGAGAGGGTGGGTTATGTAGCGGTCGCCGCTTTTTCGCATCTGGCCCTCATGGGCCTGCTCGGCGTAATAGTACGCCCGTCGCACCTGATTAATGCGACTGGTATCAAGATAGGTACTGAGCTCGACCGCTAGCCCTTCTACCGTAGCCTCATGCGACACCGCAATCTATCCGCAACCGCCTTAGTCTTCTTCGATTTCGGTCAGCAGATCGCGGCTAACCAAGCCAGCGGCGATTTCGCGCAGGGCGATTACCGTGGGTTTGTCGTTTTCTTCCGCAACCATCGGCTCGGCGCCTTTGGTGGCAATCTGGCGGGAACGCTTGGTCGCCAGCATGACCAACTGGAAGCGGTTATCCACATGTTCGAGACAATCTTCAACGGTAACTCGTGCCATAACATCCCCGACAAAATTAAAATGACTGATTTAGCAGACCGCGTAGTTTACTGCTCGCGGCACAAATTGTATACAGCAAAACCCCCTATCTGGCCTTGCTCTAACTTGCCCCAATGAGCCCAGAGAGCAAAGCGCTGTGTCGGGCCTGCTGATTTGCAATACGTAAACGCTGGCTACGTGCAATAGCCAAGAGGTCGGTTAGCGCGTCCTGAAAGCCATCATTCACTACTAAGTAGTCAAATTCCCCGACATGCTCACATTCTTTTCTGGCTTCGGATAAACGCCGCTCCATTACTTCCGTTGCGTCCGTACCTCGGCCTACCAGACGATCCCGCAAGATTTCATAAGAGGGAGGTACAATAAATATGCTAACGCACTCTGGAATAAGCCGACGCACTTGGGCAGCGCCCTGCCAGTCAATTTCAAGAATCACGTCTCGGCCACTGGCCACCATTTCCCGAACCCATACCTGCGACGTGCCGTAGTAGTTACCGAAAACGTCTGCATGCTCCAGAAAGTCGCCACGGCCTATCATAGCCTCAAATTCATCACGGCTTACAAAATGGTAGTTAATGCCGTCTTTCTCGCCTTCGCGCATGGGGCGCGTGGTATGGGATACAGATACTCCCAGCTTTTGATCCGCATGCAACATTTCTGCTACAAGACTGGTCTTGCCAGCACCCGATGGCGCAGAAATAACAAACAGCGTACCCGTTTCACCGGACTGGCTCATGATTCGACAACTCCTGAACTGGACTTGGCCACCATTACTGGCGACCTGCAAAGCGATTAATTATACGACCTTTGACCAAACACCGCATCCCGGATACCGCGACAACTGGTAACATCAGAGTATGTAGCAGCTAAACACGAAGCACCAAACTCAAGCTCAGCAAACGACGGAAAGGCAACATGGATAAACTTCTGATTGTCATGGACCCGGCCCACAAGCACCAGAAAGCTCTGGCCCGGGGAATCGAACTGGCAAGCGCAACGGGCGCCCATCTGGAAATCGTGGCCTTCACCCATGAACACCTTGGCGCTCTACCCTCGGATCCTGCCGTGCAGCAACGCGCCCGAGATGCCCTAATTGAACTTCGCCAACGCTGGCTGGATCAAATGCTGGCTCTTTCAGAGTGCGGCGATCTGCAGGTCTCCACACATACGGTGTGGGAAAAAAACATACACCAGTGGATAATCGAACACTGCCACCCAAATCGTTTCAAGGCTGTCATCAAAACCGGTAGCCGCTCCGAGACTTGGCGGTATACGCCAACCGATTGGCACCTGATCCGTGAGTGCCCGGTACCTGTCATGCTGGTTGCAGAGCAGAAGTGGAACCACGCTCACCCGATTCTGGCAGCGGTGGACTTAAGCTCTACCAAGCCCGTTAAAAAGGCCCTCAATACAAAGATCATTGAGCAAGCCAGCGCTCTGGCAAAAGCCTTTGGCAGCGAGGTGCATTTGGTTCATGCACTGCATATTTCCGAAGTGTTGGCAGACCTCGAGATCATCAATGTAGCCGAGCATGAACAAAAACGCAGAGCCGCATTGGAGCCCGCCATTACGCACCTGTGTAACACCTGGCACTTGAGCCGGGAGCAAGTCCACATGGCTGTTGGCCCCGCACACAAGGTTATCCCCAGTGTGGCCAGCAAATTGAAAGCCGACATGGTGGTCATTGGCACAAGCGGAAAAACCGGCCTGAGAGCCCGAGTTATTGGCAACACCGCCGAGAAGGTGCTCACTCACCTGAGAACCGACTTGCTTGCAATCAAGCCCGGAGATGCCGCCCAGTAATGCGCAGAAAATTCGACGTTACAACTGAGCAGCCAGAAACCGCCAGTGACGCCCTGAGCCAGGCATCGGGGCTACCCCGCCAGCGCATCAAAGACGCCATGAACAAGGGGGCCTGCTGGTGGACGCTCAAAGGCAAAACGGTGCGGCTCCGGCGGGCGACTAAGGAGCTCAAAGCCGGCACCCGGCTGCAACTCTATTATGATGAGAAGGTTCTGAGCCGCAAACCAGAAGCCGCAACTCTAATAGAAGACAAAAGCCGCTACAGTGTTTGGTTCAAACCCCATGGATTGCTGGCTCAGGGCTCGCAGTGGGGGGACCACTGCAGCCTGCTACGCCACGCAGAGCTTGAATTAAAGCGCCCCTGCTTCCTTATCCACCGGTTGGATGGGGATGCTGCCGGGCTCATGCTGATTGCCCACGACTCGAAAGCCGCTGGCGCGCTCTCCCAATGCTTTGCCGGGCGCACCATGGCCAAACGCTATCTGGCCAGAGTCACCGGTATTATTAATACTCAAAACCAGCTAATCGACACACCGGTTGACGGCAAAGCCGCCATCAGTCGCGCAACCACGCTACGCACCGATGAAGCCGCTGAAACCAGCCTTCTGCAAGTGATTATCGAGACAGGCCGAAAACACCAAATCCGCAAACACTTGCAGGGCATTGGTCATCCCATTATTGGCGACCGGCTGTACGGCAAGCCTGCCCGAGTTCCACTGCAATTACTCGCTGCCGGCCTTGAGTTTGACTGCCCTCTTAGCCGCCAGCGGTTAAGGCTGGAATTGCCGGAGGAGTTCAGCCGTCTAGGCACGTAAGCTCCTTTTGTCGCTATTAGCTAACTGAGACCTGCACCCCTGTGGTGATATCTGGCCGGGCGACTCCAAACAAAGTTTGTAACTGACACCTTTGTGCTTCGCGGCCACGCTGCACCAATCGATGCCTATCCCCTGACACAAGTCGATGGCCAGCACACCAAATAGTATTAAGCGGCGAAAACAGAGGCGGGACGTCTAGACTGGGCATAAAATTATGAAGACTGAGGTCGGTTACCGTGTCCGCCTCCTTGATAGGCTCGCACAAGCACTTGAGAACAAGCGCTACCGGCAGCTTGTTAATGGAACTGGCCCCCACCGCAGAGCAATTAATTCACCGGGTTACGGCAGGCCAGCAGTGAAAGAGCTATTGCTCAACACCATCCTTCCAAATTTGGTCACTCGATATTCTGCACCTGCTCACGAACCTGCTCTATCAGCACCTTCAGATCAACCGCCGCACGGGTTACACCAGCATCAATGCTTTTGCTGCTTAGGGTGTTGGCTTCCCGGTTCAGCTCCTGCATCAGAAAATCCAGCCGGCGGCCAATGGCCTCATCGCGCTTGAGGGTGTCTGCCACCTCATTGATATGTGCGTCAAGCCGGTCTAACTCTTCTGCCACATCGCATTTTTGTGCCAGCATGATCATTTCCTGGGCCACCCGCTCTGGGTCCAACTCCACTCTGGCCTTTTGAAAGCGCTCACGAATGTGTTCTTCCTGTGCTTTTAATAACCCGGGCATCCCCTCGCGAACGGTCGCTACCAAGGCTTTCATCTGTGCTAGCCGCTCGTCAAATAATGGGCGCAAACGCTCGCCTTCCCGCTCACGAACAACGGTCAACTCCGCAACCGTTTGCTTGAACAGGCTCAGGCCAGCTTCCCGCGCCGAGCTGTAGTCTTGTTCTGGCACCGACAGGACGCCGGGCCAACGCAGAATATCTAAGGCATTGATATGCGCCGGGTTGTCCAACATCCGATTAACATGGTTTGCAGCCTCGTTGACTGCATGGGCTACATCCTCGTTAATCTCAAAGCCTGAAACACCCGACTCAGCAGACTGCAAACGAATCGACACATCCACCTTGCCTCGCTTCAACTGCTTTCGGAGCTCTTCCCGAAACGGGTTTTCAAGCTCTCGCAAGGCGTCTGGCAACCGAAAGGAGGGTTCCAGATACCGGTGATTGACGGTACGAATCTCGCAGGTCAAGGTTACCTGATTATCTTGAACATCCTTGCGGGCAAAGGCCGTCATACTTTTAATCATAGGGAGCTCCAGCTTTTGTTAGTGGGCGCGATCATTCTATGCATAGCCCGAGTCTAACAGGCCGCGATCACTTGCCGCGACCACCACCGCAAACAACACACCCGCCGTTACCGGCTCACCGGTACCTGCGCCCAACGTGTTACACTTCGCGGCTTCCAAACGCCAATCCGACCGGGAGCCACGCACCCGGACACTCATATAATCGATCAGGAATCACTATGCGTCCAAGCGGCAGAACGCCAGAACAGCCTAGAGACATTCGCATTACCCGAAACTACACGCGCCACGCCGAAGGCTCCGTGCTGGTGGAATTCGGGGACACCAAAGTCATCTGCACTGCTTCTGTGGAAAACAAAGTACCTCCTTTCCTACGCGGTGAAGGTCAGGGCTGGATTACCGCAGAATACGGAATGCTGCCCCGTTCAACCGGCAGCCGCATGGGCCGCGAAGCCGCACGTGGTAAACAAGGCGGCCGCACCGTCGAAATCCAACGCTTGATCGGCCGCTCCCTGCGAGCTGCTGTCGACATGAAAGCTCTGGGTGAACACACGATCACCATAGATTGTGACGTGATTCAGGCCGACGGCGGCACCCGCACCGCAGCCATCACTGGCGGTTGCGTGGCTTTGGTAGACGCCCTAAACCACTTGGTTGAAACAAAACGCCTCAAGAAGTCACCCCTGAAGCAAATGATTGCAGCCGTATCTGTCGGCATTTACAAAGGAACGCCAGTGGTTGATCTTGACTACCCGGAAGACTCCGAAGCTGAAACCGACATGAACGTGATCATGACCGATCAGGGTGGCTTCATCGAAATCCAAGGAACGGCTGAAGCTGCGCCGTTTGTTCAGGAAGAACTGGATAGCATGCTGGCTCTGGCCAAACAGGGCATTGAGAAGCTGTTTGTACTGCAGAAAGAAGCACTGGAGGGCTAGGAAAGGCAACTCCCAAGTCTGGGCGCCTGAGCAACGGCACCTCCCCAGACTGTTGGAGGCCAAGGATGGCCGGAAACAAGCGTACAAGGATGTACTCGCAGCGTGTCTGGGGAGGTGCCGTTGCTCAGGCGCTTCCCCAGATAATTACAAACCAATCTCTATATCGTAATCCATAATCACCGGAGCGTGATCCGAAAAACGGGTAGTGCTATCAATCCAGCCATCTTTGATGGTCTTGCGAATACCCGGTGTCATCAACTGATAATCCACCCGAATCCCCGCCTTCTTTCGCGAACCCTCAGTCTGCTCCGGCCACCAAGTGAATTGATTGCTCTGCTTATTGATATCACGAAACGCATCCACGCAGCCCATTTCATCAAATAAGCGATCCAACCAGGCACGCTCGTGAGGCAAAAACCCTGAAAAATCAAACTTGTGATAAAGCGGGCTCGCATCCGTCACATGATGGGCCGACTGCAGGTTCGCCCCAAAAATAAACTGGCGACGCTTACGAAGGGTTTTCTGCATATGCAGACCAAAAGCATCCATAAAGTCATCTTTATGG
The DNA here is from genome assembly GCF_016597725.1 of Marinobacter sp. 1-4A. GTDB lineage: Bacteria > Pseudomonadota > Gammaproteobacteria > Pseudomonadales > Oleiphilaceae > Marinobacter. The sequence continues at coordinate 65,310 of NZ_VCGY01000009.1, read as the reverse complement.
TCGAGCACCGTCAAGTCATCCTCGCTGATCAACTCCTCCTCACGCCCAAGAGCGCAGGGAGCCAATACCGAGGCAACCGAAACCTTGTCAAAATCGGCCTGAATGAAACGCCCTTCACGATCCGCCGACTCATTCGCAAACCCGTACATAATGGCTTTAGGGAAATGCCGTGTGTAAATTCCTACACCGCCGTCCTCATTTTTTTCGCCATCAATGAAATAGGCTTCATACCCTTCTGGGATGAGATTGTTATCTTCAATCTCATAGGCACGCATACGGTGATCCTGAACACAGACAACGTCTGCATCCTGCTCGGCCAGCCAGTCGAAGAAACCTTTCTCAACAGCCTGAGCAAGACCGTTGACGCTGATTGATACTACCCGCATACGTGTTCCCTGATTCGGTTTGTGTGTATGATACCGTTTTTACGCGTTATTAAAAGATCCACACCCGCCAGAAGCCTTGCCATGCACGACTATCAGCAAAAATTTATCGAATTCGCCATCCGTCGCAATGTACTTCGTTTTGGTGACTTTACACTCAAATCCGGTCGCACTAGCCCATACTTCTTCAATGCCGGGCTTTTTAACGCCGGAGACGACCTATTGCAGCTCAGCCAAGCCTACGCGGCCGCCATCGACCGCAGCGGTCTCGATTATGACATTATATTCGGACCTGCCTATAAGGGCATTCCGCTGGCAACCGTGACAGCTATGGCGCTAGCCAAAGAGGGCAACAGCAAGCCATTTGCCTTTAACCGCAAAGAAAAGAAAGATCACGGTGAAGGCGGTAATATTGTTGGTGCCCCGTTGCAAGGTAAAGTGCTAATCGTTGATGATGTCATTACAGCAGGCACAGCCATTCGCGAATCCATCGACCTTATTCGCGCCTCGGGTGCCGAGCCTGCCGGTGTATTGATCGCTCTGGACAGACAGGAGCGAGGCAATGGCGAGCTTTCCGCAATACAGGAAGTAGAAAGCGAATTTGGCATTCCGGTGGTCAGTATTATCCGCCTGGAACAGGTTTTAGACTATCTTAAAACCAACCCGGAGTTTTCTGGCCATGCCGCCAAGGTTGCCAGCTACCGGGAACGCTACGGAGTCTGACTGATGCACAAGCGCCTTACCGTATTTTCAGCTGCTGCCACTGCACTCTCGCTTTCGCTGGGCATAACAACCCAAGCAGAGGCTGGCATGTACCGCTACACGGACGAAGAAGGCCGAGTCGTAATCAGCAATACCATCCCTCAACCAGCGACGAAACGCGGCTACGACATCCTCAATTCAAACGGGCGCGTGGTTGAAGTCATTCCCCCAGCACCAACAGACGAAGAAATTGCCGCGCGCGAGGCCGAAAAGCAACGTCAGGAAGAGCTTGCTATTCAGCGCGAAAAAGACACGCGGCTTTTGAAACGCTTCAGTCATCCGGATCAAGCCATCAAGGCCATGCACCGCAAACTGGGCGAACTGCAAGGGCTGATTCAACTCAAGCGGGGCAATATCTCTGTTATATCCAGCCAACTGGATAGCGAGCAAAGCCGTGCAGCGAATATGGAACGCACGGGCCAGAAAATACCGGATGCAACCCTAGAAAAAATACGCCGTCTTGAATCCCAAATTCGCGATATTGAGCGGGAGATTTCGTGGCAAGCTCAAGAAATTGAGTCTCTGAAACAGACGTACGAGAAAGACATCAAACGTCTGGAAGAGGTCACCGGAGAGACCCGCACACTATCACTGGAACCCGCCAACCCTTCTGAGTAATACGCTGCAATCAGAACCGTCAGAGGTACAGCTCTCAAACAAAAAAGGGCACCAAATCCAAACTTGGCACCCCCTTGCTTCAGCGCCGGCACAAGCTCTGTGCCGGGCTCACCACTTCAGCTTAAATTAGGCTGATGCAGTTGTTTTCTTCTTTGCAGCGGACTTGCTAGCTGCTGGCTTCTTAGCTGTTACAGACTTCTTTGCATCTTGAGCTGCTTCAGACACGTCGTCTGCTGCTTCGGAAACGGCATCTGCACCTTCAGCCGCTTCTTTCTCAAGCTTGGCTACAAGATCGCCAGCAAAGTTGCCGAAACGGCTGTTCAGAGTGCGCAACTGACCAAAAAGGCTGTCGCTGTAACCGTTGTAACGCTTGCGCAGAGTCTTGACGCTGTACTCACGAGCTTCAGACTCGATTTTTTCTGCGTAGTCGAACGGCTTGGCCGCAAGCTTCTTCTGCTGCTCTTCAGCTGCGTTGATGCCCTTTTCTACGATTTCCTGAAGCTGCTGCTGATAAGTTTTAAGTTTACCCATGTCAATTCTCCTTGGTTTACGGAAGTTGTTTCAGACCTTCCCCTCACTGCTACTGATCGCGGTTTGGCCTGCTTAATCAGCGCGAAGGTAAACGCCTCTCTCTGATTCTGTATCCAAGGTTACGGAGAAAAATTAGAATGTTCATACTAAAAGCGAAAAGCACCCGCACTCTACATATAGACAATTCTGCGGCTCAGCCCAAGCACTGACTTACACTCACCAACGAAACAAAATCCAGCTCGGAACCAGCATGTCGGAATCGGTCTCACGTATCCAGCCGCCGCCATCTGCAGGTACCAGATAGTATTCAAGCCCCACTTCCGGCACCACTTTAATCTCCACAAGTTGCCCGTTCACCCGATACTCGTAGAACACTTCATCGTCGCCCGGCCGAATAACAATCTGTGGGCCAGCACTGGAAGGCTGGTAGTCAGACACCACAACCGGCTCTTTAGGCGTTTCAACAACAGCCTCATCTAGAGCGCCGCTACCCTGTGCCATTGCAGGGCCAATGCCGTAGACAAGCAGAAATGCGGAGCAGGCGATTCGTTTCATTTTCGTGATACCCTTTTGATCATCAAATTAAGTACAGAGTTGCATAAGCCAACCCTAGCTTCAATCACAATCCGGACTCCTGCTGACATGACTGAACAAAAGACCCCACCCGTGGTGCTTGTGGACGGATCGTCCTATTTATTCCGTGCTTATCATGCACTTCCGCCGTTAACCACCAGCAAAAACCATCCCACTGGCGCCATCAAGGGCGTTATCGCAATGATCCGGCGCTTGGAACAGGATTTTCCCGGTTCCAAACTGGTAGTGGTGTTCGATGCCAAGGGCAAAACCTTCCGCCACGATTTGTACGAAGACTATAAAGCTAACCGGCCGCCTATGCCGGAAGATCTCGCCATACAGATTGAGCCAATCCATCAGATGGTAAAAGCTATGGGCTTGCCCCTGCTGATTGTGGAAGGCGTGGAGGCAGACGATGTTATTGGCACGCTGGCCAACGAAGCCACCAGCAAGGGCATTGATGTAGTGGTTTCAACTGGCGATAAGGATATGGCTCAGTTGGTTAGCGACCATGTAACCTTGATCAACACCATGACTGAAACCCACATGGACTGGGATGGCGTGGTCGAAAAGTTTGGTGTTCGCCCCGACCAGATCATTGATTATTTGGCATTGGTTGGGGACAAGGTGGACAACATTCCGGGCGTCAATAAATGCGGTCCCAAAACCGCAGTAAAGTGGCTGGAAGCCTACGACAGTCTAGACGGGGTAATGGAACACGCTGGCGAGATCAAAGGCAAGATTGGCGAGTACCTACGAGAAGCCATAGAGAGCCTGCCGCTGAGCCGCGAATTGGCCACCATCAAAATGGATGTTGAACTGGATTTCGGCCTGGAAGACCTGCAAGAGAGACAACAGAATGACGAGGATCTATTGGCGCTTTTCCGGGAATATGAACTGCGTGGCTGGACGGCTGAGCTAGAAGCCAAAGCTTCGGAAGCCGCCACAGAAAACAAGCATGAAAACTCAGACAACCAAAGCGACACAGCGGCACCGGCACCAGCCCCCAAAGAGAAGCGCTACAGCGTAATCACCGACCAGAAAGAGCTGGATGAGTGGGTCGCAAGACTTGAACAATCCGATTTATTCGCCTTTGACACGGAAACAACAAGCCTGCGCTATATGAGTGCCGAAGTGGTTGGCGTCTCTTTTGCCATTGAAGCGGGCGAAGCCGCTTATGTGCCTTTTGGTCATGACTATATGGGCGCACCGGAGCAACTTGATCGCGACGACGTTCTGGCCCAGCTCAAGCCCCTGCTGGAAGACGCGAATCTAAAGAAAGTTGGCCAAAACCTTAAGTACGACAAAAACGTGCTGGCAAACCACGATATCTGCCTGGAAGGCATCGCTGAAGACACCATGGTGGAGTCTTATGTACTGAACTCGGTATCGTCCCGCCATGACATGGACACTCTCGCCCGAAACTATCTGGGAGTGGAAACCATCACGTTTGAATCCATTGCCGGTAAAGGTGCCAAACAACTTACCTTCAACCAGTTGGATCTTGAGAAAGCCGGCCCTTACGCGGCCGAAGATGCCGACATTACCTTACGCCTGCATCAGGTTCTGCGCCCGCAACTGGCAGAGGTTGGCAAACTGCAATCAGTTTATGAAGACATAGACCTGCCTTTGGTGCCGGTATTGTCCCGCATGGAGCAGCGCGGTACGTTAATCAATGCAAGCACTCTACGCCAGCACAGTCAGGAACTGGCAGAGCGCATGGCCGAGCTGGAAAAAGAGGCTCATCAAGTAGCTGGCGAGAACTTCAACCTTGGTTCGCCCAAGCAACTACAGGTCATTTTTTACGAAAAGATGGGGCTGCCGGTCATCAAGAAAACGCCCAAGGGGGCACCGTCTACTGCGGAGCCAGTGTTGCAGGAACTGGCTCATGAACACGAGCTACCCAGACTGATTCTGGAACACCGGAGCCTGAGCAAGCTCAAGTCCACTTACACCGACACCCTGCCAGAGCTTATCCACCATCGCACTGGCCGCGTGCATACCTCTTACCACCAAGCCGTAACCGCCACCGGCCGGTTAAGCTCCTCTGAGCCCAATCTACAAAATATACCTATCCGCACCGAGCAGGGCCGCCGCATTCGTCAGGCATTCATTGCCGAGAAAGGTTACAAGCTCTTGGCGGCAGACTATTCCCAGATTGAACTCCGAATCATGGCGCACTTATCTGGGGATAAGGGTCTACTAACGGCTTTTGAAAAAGGTGAAGACATCCATAAAGCAACAGCAGCGGAAGTATTCGGTGTCACCTTAAGCGAGGTGAGCAGTGATCAGCGTCGCAGTGCCAAGGCAATTAACTTCGGTTTGATTTACGGCATGTCAGCCTTCGGGCTTGCCCGCCAACTGGATGTTGAGCGCAAGGTCGCGCAACAGTACATAGACCGATATTTCGAGCGCTATCCCGGCGTATTACGCTATATGGACAACATCCGAAAACAGGCCCATGACGATGGTTTTGTTGAAACCCTTTTTGGCCGCCGCCTTTACCTGCCCGAAATCAACGCGCGCAACAAGCAACTGCAGCAGGCCGCCGAGCGCACAGCCATCAACGCACCCATGCAAGGCACGGCCGCCGACATTATCAAGTTGGCGATGATTGAGGTGGAGAACTGGCTGCTTGCAGACCATGCAAATACAGCCCGCATGACTATGCAAGTACACGATGAATTGATTCTTGAAGTCAAAGAAGACGCCGTAGACGAAATTCGCGAGGGGCTAATTAAACGCATGTCCGGCGCAGCGCAGCTTGCTGTGCCGCTTCTGGTAGAAGCGGGCGTCGGCGACAACTGGGATCAAGCCCACTAAATAGAAAGCGCCCGGTGAGGGACCTCAGCCGGGCGCTTTATTAATAGCTAAACCAACGTCAACACCGAAGGTTTAGAAGGCTTTGCTGACTTGCAGCGAAGCGCTCCAGGCACTTAACTCGTACTCGCCTTTATAGTTGGACGCACCAGCCGATGGATCCTTCTGGCTTGGTGCAGCATGAAGGTAAGAGTATTCATCAACCTTAGGGTCATCTGTAAACAGCAATGTGCCAACAGCGGCATCAACCGCCCAGCCGTTATTGGCGCTCTTCCACTGGCCACCCAAAGTCAGCCAGTGACGATCACTCGATGGAATACGTGCAGTCACGTAATTATCCACAGGCGACTCGTCCCATGCATAACCGGCCTTCAACGCCCATTCCGGGGTTACCTGCCAGATCGAGCCAACATTAAACTGCCAAGTGTTTTTCCACTTTTCCGTGATGTGCGTAATGATTTCGCTGCCAGTTACGCTGGAAACCTGGCCTGCTCCGCCTTCACGGCTAATAATATCCAGCTCCTCAAAGCGACTCCATCTGGAATAGCTGGCACCGGCAAGAAGCGTGAATGAATCATTCAACTGGTGCCGCGCACCCAGCGTTATGCTCTCGGGGATTGCCAGAGGCACACGCACATCTTCCGTCAGGGTTGTCGGAGCTATGCCAATTGGTGATTGGGCACTAGGAGCAGGGAAATTGCTGATTTCGACATCCCCTTTCAGCTCAAACTCAGTACCTGTCTGGGCTGTCAGACCAAACTGAGTTCTTGGGGACAACTCATATAGGAAGCCTGCGCGGAAAGTTACGGCAATATCGTCCCCTTCTATATCCGCGTATGGGGCTCCGAATTGCGCTTCATACGCATCCGCCAACGGGCCTGCCTGTGCTGGGCCAACTTGTTGCACCAACGCACCGCGAATATCCTGATATTTGGTCAAACGTCCTTCAGCGTACATCACGTTCAAGCCAATACCCATGGAGAGACCCTGTCCGTTATTCACAGAAACTGCCGGTGAAAACGAAATAACTGTCAACTCGGTTTTATCCGCGAAATAGCGACCTACGAAATCATTCTCATAGTCTGCAGCCAAACCATAAGGCGCATGAATGCCAAGGCCGACGTCTATAGAATCGTTAACTTGATGGGTCAGATACAGATTGGGAAGAAAAGCTGGATCTGCAATATCACCGCCAGTTCCCCCACTTACGGGACCACCTAGTGTATTCGTAGCACTGGCGCTTTTAGCCTCAGCCTTAATGTCCAGAACAGCCGCACCAAACGAGATATTTGTACCCTTGAGCTGACTCATTCCAGCCGGGTTGAACATTACGGTGGTCGCGTTTTCCGGGTTTGCAACAGCTCCGGCGTTCGCAACGCCCATAGCACTTGCACTTTGCTCATTCAGAGAAAAACCGCCAGCAAAAACGCTGGCTGGTGCAGCTACTGCAGCCAAGGTGGCCAGCCGGATAGCACGGGTAAGCAGTGAGGATCTCATAAAAGCAGTGTCTCCTATTAGGTTGATGGCGGGAGTATACGCAGCAGCGGTCAACAGCCTCAAATGCTAAACCTATTATTTTCAAATACTAATCGTTCATAACCTGAGGCGACTCTGGGCTGTCAGTCATCTTGAATGGTCAGCTTGTCCACCGAAGACGACAGCCTATCTGCCCCCTGAGCATCCGTTCCCAATTTGATCATCAAGCGCAGGTCATTAGCCGAGTCGGCGTGTGCCAGTGCATCTTCGTATGTGATGGAGCCTTCGGCATATAGTTCGTAGAGTGCTTGGTCGAACGTCCGCATACCGGATTCGGTAGACTTGGTCATCAGCTCTTTGAGCTTGTGCACTTCGCCCTTGCGAATCAGGTCCGCAACCAACGGGGTGTTAATCAGAACCTCAATAACAGCCTTCCGACCTTTGCCATCGGGCGTAGGAATCAACTGCTGCGCTACGATAGCCTTCAGGTTGAGAGAGAGGTCCATCCAGATTTGGTTGTGCTGTTCTGGCGGGAAAAACTGGATAATCCGGTCCAGTGCTTGGTTAGCATTATTGGCGTGCAGCGTTGCAAGGCACAGGTGGCCAGTTTCGGCAAACTGAACTGAATACTCCATGGTTTGCCGTGTACGAACCTCACCAATCAAAATAACGTCGGGGGCTTGGCGTAAGGTGTTTTTCAACGCTACTTCAAAGCTCTCTGTATCGATCCCCACTTCTCGCTGCGTAACAATACAGCCTTGGTGTTGATGTACAAACTCAATGGGGTCTTCAATGGAAATAATATGACCGCGACTGTTGCGGTTGCGGTGCCCCAGCATGGCAGCCAACGACGTTGATTTACCGGTGCCCGTGGCCCCGACAAATATGATGAGACCGCGTTTGGTCATCGCCAGTTCTTTGGTAATCTCAGGAAGCGCCAAATCGTCAATTTGGGGGATTTTCACTTCAATCCGCCGCAGCACCATGCCACACAGGTTACGTTGAAAGAAGGCACTCACCCGAAAGCGCCCAATGCCTCGAGCACTGATCGCAAAGTTACACTCATGGGTTTCTTCAAACTCGGCCCGCTGTTTTTCAGACATCGCGCCGTATACAAACTCCCTCGTCTGCTCCGGTGTTAGGGCATTTTTGGTGACCGGCAATACTTTACCGTTCACTTTCATGCTGGGCGGAACACCGGCCGTAATAAAGAGATCTGAACCTCCTTTTTCAACCATCAGACGAAGCAGTTTTTCGAATTCCATTTTATTTACCTATGATCTTTCTATGTGAAGCATCGGCTCAAGCTGAAGGGAGAGGGGTGGTAAGGTGTGCAGGGACTGTCGGCAGCATGGATGCTGCCGTCAAGCCTACAAGGACGCACTTACGGCGTGTCCCTGCACACCTTGCCAGCCCTCTCCTTTCCCAAAGCTCGATATCAAAAATTGTCCGGCATTTTCGCCTTGAGTCGTGCAGCGTCCCGAGAAATCAGGCCCTTCTGCAGCAAACGCTCAAGACACTGATCCAGAGTCTGCATGCCCAGCGAACCACCCGTTTGAATGGACGAGTACATCTGGGCAATTTTGTCCTCACGGATCAGGTTACGGATCGCAGACGTCCCAATCATGATCTCGTGTGCGGCAATTCGCCCGCCACCCATTTTCTTCATCAGAGTCTGGGAAATGACCGCCTGCAACGACTCGGAAAGCATGGACCGCACCATGGACTTCTCCTGCGCCGGGAATACGTCCACAACCCTGTCGATGGTTTTTGCTGCCGAGGTAGTGTGCAGGGTCCCGAAGACCAAGTGCCCCGTTTCTGCCGCAGTGAGCGCCAGGCGAATGGTTTCCAGATCTCGCAACTCACCTACCAGAATAATGTCGGGGTCTTCCCGTAGCGCGGAGCGCAGCGCCTCATTAAAGCCCAGCGTATCGCGATGCACTTCCCGCTGGTTCACGAGGCACTTCTTGGAGTCGTGCACAAATTCGATCGGGTCTTCTACCGTCAGAATATGCTCATAGCGAGTATCGTTGATGTAATCCACCATCGCAGCCAGCGTGGTGGACTTACCGGAACCGGTTGGCCCGGTTACAAGAACAAGACCACGTGGCACCGACGCAATATCCTTGAACACCTGGCCCATGCCAAGGTCGTCCATTGTCAGCACTTTCGAGGGGATCGTCCGAAAAACAGCACCAGCGCCCCGGTTCTGGTTAAACGCGTTCACACGGAAGCGGGCGACACCAGGCACTTCGAAAGAAAAGTCGGTTTCCAGAAATTCCTCGTAGTCCTTGCGCTGCTTGTCGTTCATGATGTCGTAGATCAGCCCATGAACTTCTTTATGCTCCAGGGGCGGAAGATTGATTCGGCGAACATCGCCATCAACACGGATCATCGGGGGCAGGCCGGCGGAGAGGTGCAAGTCAGACGCACCCTGTTTCGCCGAGAAGGCAAGCAGTTCAGTAATATCCATAGAAGTCCTCGGAAGGCTTTATTCTTTTATACAGGTAGCGCCTATCTGGCATAACCATACTCTGATCACTTGGCATTTCAGTGACCTGCGAGTAACGTGTCGCCATAGAATGGGCAGACCAAACGCGACTATTTCATACTATGAGCAGCATAGCAGACAACCTCGGGAGCGTAACCCGACGCATACAAAAAGCAACATTGCAGGCAGGCCGTGAACCCGGCTCTGTGAGCCTTCTAGCTGTCAGTAAAACCCGCTCGGCTGAAGAGCTAAGGGAGGCAGTGGCTGCAGGCCAGCGAGCATTTGGGGAAAACTACCTGCAAGAGGCTCTGGGAAAAATTGAGACACTTAGCGATCTTACGGAAATCGACTGGCACTTTATTGGCCCGATTCAATCCAATAAAACCCGGCAAATCGCCTCGGCTTTCTCTTGGGTTCACAGCGTTGATCGTCTAAAAGTAGCTCGACGCTTGAGTGAGCAAAGAGAAACCGGCTTGCCCCCATTGAATATTTGCCTTCAGGTCAATATTAACAATGAACAGAGCAAATCCGGGTGCCAGCCAGATGAACTGCCAACGCTGATCGAGGAAATAAGCCAGCTACCCGGGCTCACGCTCAGAGGGCTTATGGCAATACCCGATCCGGAGCAAGCAGAGTCGGCCCTGAGGGAAAGCTTTCGCAAGCTTGCCAATGCACTGAAAAAGCTCAGGCAGGATTATCCGCAGGCCGGTCCTTTAGACACCTTATCGATGGGCATGTCCGGCGACCTCGAAATGGCCATTGCAGAGGGCGCCACCTGGGTCCGCATTGGCACGGCCGTTTTTGGTGAGCGCTCGCCTAAGAGCTGAACAGACCGGTACCTGCTATTATCTGTGCCGGACGTATAACCGAACAACCGTTGGAGCAAACCTTGAGCAAATCACCAACCATTTCGTTTATCGGTGCCGGTAACATGGCCAGCGCCATCATCGGCGGCATGCTGGACAGCGGTTTTAAAGCCAGCAGCATTTGGGCCAGCGCGCCAGACGACAGCCACCTGCAATCTATCCGCAAACGTTTTGGGATCAGCGTAACAACAGACAACCGCTATTGCGCTCAACAAGCCGACATGGTTGTTCTGGCAGTAAAGCCTCAGGCAATGGCGGACGTATGTCGCGACATAGCTCCTATCGCCCAAAATACCCGCCCGTTGATGGTGTCCATTGCCGCAGGGCTTGGCGCTGACACGCTTGATGACTGGCTTGGTGGTGGCTTACCAATTGTACGGGTAATGCCCAACACACCGTCTTTAGTTGGCAAGGGCGCCGCCGGATTATTTGCCAGCGAGAGCGTGACCAGCGCCCAGAAAAAAATGGTGCAATCCGTTTTCGAAGGTATCGGGATGGCTGTTTGGGTGGAAGATGAAGCTCTGCTGCATGGTGTTACTGCGCTTTCCGGCAGCGGCCCGGCCTATTTCTTTTTGATGCTTGAAGCACTTGAAGCCGCAGCCACGGATGCAGGCGTAAACCCCGCAACCGCCCGACAACTAGCCATTCAAACCATGGCGGGCGCCGCCGAGATGGCTGCCAAAAGTGAACATAACCCAGCGCATCTGAAAAAGAATGTTATGTCTCCGGGTGGCACAACAGAACAGGCAGTGAATACCTTTGAAGAAGGCGGAATGCGCGAACTGGTGAAAAAAGCCTATAACGCAGCCTACAAACGCTCGGAAGAAATGGCCAAAGAACTGGCAGGTAAAGAGTAAAACAGTCACTGACAACGGAGAATTGGCTACATGCTGGCAGACATACTGATTACGATCCTGCTGATCGTGTCCACGTTTTACATGACCATAATACTGTTGCGTTTTTTGCTGCAATTGGCCCGGGCAGACTTTTACAACCCGATTTCCCAGTTCGCGGTCAAAGCAACAAACCCTCTATTAAGGCCTTTACGACGGGTTATTCCCGGCTGGGGTGGAATTGACGGTGCCGCTCTGGTGCTTGCAGTTATTATTCAAGCCATCACCTTCTTTTTGATTCTCGTAGCCTTAAACGGCGGCATTCCTTCGTTCAATCCGCTCACCCTGCTGGTATGGGCTGTACTGAACGTTCTGGACTTGATCGTAAAGATCTACTTCTGGTCTGTTATCGCAGTGGTCGTGGTTAGCTGGATTGCTCCCGGTAGCGGACACCCGGCGATTCAGCTGGTCGCGCAGATTACGGAGCCGGTGATGCGCCCGGTGCGCAAATTGATGCCGTCCATGGGAGGGTTAGACCTGTCACCCATTATCGTTTTCCTTATTTTGAATGTTATTTCCGTTGTGATTGAGCACATGAAAGTGGCTGTTGGCCTTGGCGCTATTGGGCTAGGAATGTAAATCAGGTCTCAATTAGACAATTTGTAACAGTTTTCCACAAAAAGCCGGAACAAGAGGCCGCAAAAAAATCGGGAACGGGTTAGTATTAACAGTAATTAATTCGTCCGTCGTGCGAATCCCGGGCTAATTGCCCGGGAAATGCCGGAAGTCGTGCAAAAGGAAAACCCGATGAGTCTTCAGGGAAACTTGACCCAGCAGGTAGAGGCCTACCACAACTGGAAAAAAGAGCTGATTCGCCAAATCGGTCGTTACCGGCTGTGGCTTCAGGATAACAATCTATTCTCTGACGACATAAGTGCGCGCATCCGCCACGGGCTTGAGCTTCTTATCGAAGATGAGCTCACCATTGCGTTTGTCGGTGAATATTCCCGTGGCAAAACGGAACTCATCAACGCTTTATTCTTCTCTGATTTCGGCCAGCGCATGCTGCCTTCTCAGGCTGGGCGCACAACCATGTGCCCCACGGAACTGTTTTTTGACCGCAGTGCCAACGAAAACTACCTCCTATTGCTCCCCATCGAAACCCGTACCGGAGATTTGTCGCTGCAGGAGCTACGCAAACAACCGCAACGCTGGGTAAAGCACGAGCTGGACGAGCGCGACCCTGAAGTCATGCGCGAGGTTTTGGGTGAAGTCGCACGGGTGAAAAGTGTTTCCCCGGCAGAAGCCCGTGCTCTGGGCTTTGATCAAAACATGCTGGAGCATGACCGTAATAACCCCAGTCAGGTTCTAATCCCGGCTTGGCGTAATGCCCAGATTAGCATTCGCCATCCACTTTTTGAGCGCGGCCTGAGAATTCTCGATACGCCGGGGTTGAATGCTCTCGGTTCCGAGCCTGAGCTGACCATCAGCATGTTGCCACAGGCCCATGCCATTATTTTTGTGCTTAGTGCGGACACTGGCGTTACAGCCAGCGATATGACTATTTGGAAAGACTATATCGATATTGAGCACGCCGACCACCGCGCAGGCCGATTTGCGGTACTGAACAAAATTGACGTGCTTTGGGGTGACCTACAAGGCGAAAAGCATACGAACGAAGCCATTGAGCGAGTGCGAGGCTATACCGCTGACCACCTTGGCATTCGCCAACAAGATGTTATCCCGCTGTCTGCCAAACAAGGGCTGGTAGCAAGAGTTCGAAAAGATCAGGACCTGTTCGCCCGATCCAACATCGGCAATCTTGAACAGCTGATTATTCAGCGCATTCTGATGCACAAAGAGCAGTTGATCACCCAAAGCCTGATCAACGATCTACTCGGCATGCTGCAGAACAGTCAGGCGGCCATGCAAACCCGGCTGGAATCTCTTGAAGAAGAGTTTAGCGCCTGCTCCGGCAGCACCATGGACAAAGCAGCGCTTACCCGATTGGCAGACCGCTCCCAAAAAGACTACGACTTCTACTACAAAAAGCTGATTACACTGCGCTCAAGTCGCAGACTGATGGATTCGCAGGGCGAAATACTGAAAAAGCTGGTGGATGAAGCGAGATTTGAGGCTCATGCCGAAGAAATTCGCAAAAACATGACGAAAAGCTGGACGACATCGGGCATGAACAGTGCCATGGAACAGTTTTTCGAGTTGCTTGAGAGTGATTTCACCAACCTGCTCAGTGAGGGGCGTCTTGCCGAAAAAATGGTGGGAGCCATTTATCGACGTTACAACGAAGATACCCGCGCCCGGCACCTTGAGCCTATTCCGCTGCGTGCCGGCCGTCATGTAATCGCCGTAAGGGAGTTGCGCAAAAAAGCCCGACGTTTCCGCGCCAACCCTAAAAACCTGCTTACCGAGCAGTCTGTGCTGGTTCAACGCTTTTTCAATGTGATGGTTAGCGAAGCCAGAACCCTGCACACCCGCGTGCGTCAGGATGTAGAGCGCTGGCCCTCTGAAGCGCTTCTACCCATCATGCAGTATTCCATGGAACAGAAGCAGCTGCTGGAGCACCAGATTCGGCGCCTCCGAGATATGGTAAGAAATGATCGCGACAGCCGTGTCGAGCGTGAGCGACTGGCCAACAGCATCTCTGACCTGCGCCGACAACTGGAACTGGCGGATGCTATGCAAAGACAAATCCGCAAGCCGGCTCCGACCATGATTCAGCAAAAAGTGGTCAATATCTCCGGTGTAATCTAGCCGCCCGTTAAGCCATCATACAGCCTGTCGGTTGCAGCTATGATAGCCCGCCTTTAAACTGCTTTGCTGGTATAGGCTTTTTGCCCTGACCAGCCAAGCTGTTACCAACGGATCGAACCAGGAACCTGTCGCGCCGATGCCCGATTCCCTGCCTGTGGATTCTGTCGGGGTAGTCACCCCGCAGACGTATCATTTTGAAACACCCATCGAACTCGCGTGTGGACAAGCACTTGAGCGCTATGATTTGGTGGTTGAAACCTATGGCGAACTCAACACTGATCGCAGCAACGCCGTACTCATCTGTCACGCGCTGAGTGGTCATCATCACGCAGCCGGTTACCATTCCATGGACGACCGAAAGCCAGGCTGGTGGGACACATGCATCGGCCCTGGCAAGCCTGTTGATACAAATCGTTTTTTCGTGGTTTGTCTTAACAATCTGGGAGGTTGTCACGGCAGCACTGGCCCCAGCTCAACCAACCCTGCCACCGGCACACCATACGGCCCGGACTTTCCTGTAGTGACGGTTAGCGACTGGGTAAAAAGTCAGGCGCTGCTGGCAGATCGCCTCGGCATCGAATGCTGGGCTGCCGTTGTGGGTGGATCTCTAGGCGGGATGCAGGCCTTACAGTGGAGCCTGGACTACCCGGAACGCCTGAGGCACTCGGTCGCCATAGCCTCCAGCCCCCGGCTAACGGCTCAGAACATCGCCTTCAATGAAGTGGCACGACAGGCCATCACCTCCGACCGGGAGTTCCACGATGGCCGATACTATGATTTTGATACCCTACCCCGTCGCGGCCTCATGCTGGCGCGAATGGTCGGCCATATCACCTATCTTTCAGACGCATCCATGGGTGAGAAGTTTGGCCGGGAACTAAGGGATCAAGCCTACAAGTTTGGTTACGATGCTGAGTTCCAAGTTGAAAGCTACCTGCGCTACCAAGGCGAGCGTTTCTCTGAAGTTTTCGATGCCAATACTTACCTGCTGATGACACGTGCACTGGACTATTTCGACCCGGCTTATGAATTTGGCGGCGATCTCTCCAAGGCCCTTGCCAAAGCCAGTTGCGAGTTTTTGGTACTGTCGTTCAGCACGGACTGGCGCTTTACACCAGCCCGCTCTGAGGAGATGGTGAACGCCATGATCGCAGCGCGCAGAAAAGTGAGCTATGCGGAAATTGATGCGCCTTGGGGGCACGATGCGTTTCTGATTCCCACCCCGCGGTATACTGATATCTTTACCGCATACATGGACCGTGTTGCCAGAGAGGTGGGCGCATGAGGGCGGATCTTGAAATCATCCAGCAGTGGGTAAAACCGGGGCATCATGTGCTCGACCTTGGCTGCGGCGACGGCACTCTCCTCGATTTTCTCAAGCGTGAGCGCAATGCCAGCGGGTTTGGTTTGGAAATTAATCCCGACCACATAACCACCTGCATGAATCGCGGGGTCTCGGTGATCGAGCAGAATCTCGATACTCAAGGACTGGACAACTTTGAAGACAACAGCTTCGACATTGTGCTGATGACACAAGCGCTGCAGGCGGTACGTCGGCCAGACAAAGTGCTCGACGAAATGCTGAGGCTCGGGGCAGAAGGCATAGTTACCTTCCCCAACTTCGCACACTGGCGCTTGCGTTGGGGCCTCGCGCTTAGCGGCCGCATGCCCGAATCTGACTCCTTGCCGTATAAATGGTACAACACGCCCAATATAAGGCTGTGTACCTTTAAGGATTTCGAAGCTTTGTGCCGACAAAAAGGTATTCGCATCAAAAGCCGTCGTGTCGTAGACGGTCAGCACCAAAATAATTGGCTGGCCCGCCTCTGGCCAAACCTATTGGGCGAGATCGCAATCTATCGCATCACTCGGGAGAACACGTAATGATGAACAAAGCCCTAAACAACCTGTTTGTAATGGCTGCAGCTGCCTTGTTTGCTGTCCTAGCAAGCCTTCCTGCCCATGCTGGCTCCGAGGACTTCGGTGACTATCAGGTACAATGGAGCGTATTCCCCAGCACATTCTTGACCGCCGACATTGCAAAAGCCAATAACCTCCAGCGCAGCAAAGGCATTGGCATCGTCAATATTTCCGTGATGCAAGAAGATGAAAACGGCGTGATAAAGCCTGTAGCGGGTCAAGTGGAAGGTCAGGTTTCCAACGACATACAGCAGGTGAAATTTCTAGCCTTTCGCAGAATACAGGAAGGCGATTCCGTCTACTTTATTGCGCAATACCAATACGCGTCTGGTGAACTGATGACCTTCAATGTTACGGCTCGCCCTACCGGGCACCGGGAAGAACTGCCGGTTCGGTTCGTCCACACTCTTTTCAGTGACTGAGCGGACTATGCCCGAACAACTTGTTATTGCCAGCAACAACAAAGGCAAAATTAGCGAATTTACCCAACTTCTTGCGCCACTGAACCTTGTTCCTGTGCCGCAAGGCGATCTGGGTGTTGGCGAAGCCGAAGAGCCAGCGGTCACCTTTGTAGAGAATGCCATCCTAAAAGCGCGCCACGCGGCTCGGGAAACCGGCTTGCCAGCATTGGCTGACGACAGCGGTCTGGCCGTCGACGCGCTAAACGGTGCTCCCGGGGTTCGCTCGGCAAGATACGCTGGGGCTGGCGCGTCCGACCTTGATAACCTGAACGCGCTTTTGGAAGCCATGGCAGATGTGCCTGACGGACAACGCAGCGCTCAATTTCACTGTGTGTTGGTGTATCTACGCCACGCCGAGGATCCAACTCCCATTATTTGCCACGGGCGCTGGCCGGGCACAATTCTCCGGGCACCACAAGGCGATGGCGGGTTTGGCTATGATCCAATCTTTCTCTGCCCCGAAAAGAACTGCAGCGCCTCTGAGCTGACCCGAAACGAAAAAAACCAGATCAGCCACCGGGGCCGAGCCTTGGCACTGCTTATGGATCAGCTCAAGGCAGAGGCCTAAACCCTGTGATTAACCGCACACCAGAGCCGGTTAAGCCGCCTCTGAGCTTGTATATCCATGTACCTTGGTGCGTGCGCAAATGTCCGTACTGCGATTTTAATTCCCACGCCCTCGAGAACGACATCCCCGAACCCGCTTATCTGAGCGCTCTGCTCGAAGATATGGATCAGGATCTGGCGCTTGCATCCGGGCGCACCGTTGAAACAGTGTTTATTGGTGGTGGAACCCCGTCACTGATGAGCGGCGACTTTTACCACAAGCTCTTTCGAGGCCTTAGGGAACGGCTAGCGTTTGCAGACGATGCGGAAATCACTCTGGAGGCCAATCCCGGCACTTTGGAAGAAGGCCGATTTGAAGCCTTCCGAAACGCTGGCATCAACCGCTTGTCTATTGGTGTGCAGAGTTTTAATCCAGCCCACTTGAAAGCACTCGGCCGCATTCACGACAGCGCAGCCGCACACAGGGCTATTGAGAGCGCCAAAAAAGCGGGCTTTGATAATTTCAATCTGGATTTAATGCACGGCCTTCCCGGCCAGACCCCCGACCAGGCCCTTGAGGATCTAACGACGGCAATGAGCCACAAACCGCCGCACTTGTCGTGGTACCAGTTGACTCTGGAGCCCAACACTGAGTTTTACAGCAGGCCACCAGACTTGCCAGAAGACGAGTTGCTTTGGGATATTGCCCAGCAAGGTAGCGACTATCTGCACCAACACGGCTTCACTGACTATGAGGTATCTGCGTGGTGCCAAGAGGGCAAGGCCTCAAGACACAACCTTAATTACTGGACGTTTGGAGATTATTTGGCGCTAGGAGCGGGTGGTCATGGAAAAGTCAGCCTTCCTGCTGGCGAAATCAAACGCTACTGGAAAACACGGCAGCCAGAGGCCTACCTCAACCGCATTGGTAGCCGGACCGCCGGTAGCGCTAGTATTGATGCAAAAGAACTCCCTCTGGAGTTCCTAATGAACGTATTACGGCTAAGAAAAGGGGTGGCTGAAAGCCTTTTTTACGAACGCACGGGTTTACCCCTGTCATCCGTTGCGGTACAACTTGAGAGTCTGCGTGACGATAAACTCTTGGTCAGTGACCGCCTCCAGGCAACCGCACTGGGGCAAAGGTTCCTGAACAGCCTGTTGGAGCGTTTTCTGTAATGGACACGGAAAAAGGACTACCGGCTTTTCCCAAAAGCCTGAAAGCCTGCCTCATTGCAACGGTGGTGTTACTGGCAGCGTTGGTGTTGATTAACCAGCCGCTAAAAACGGCAGCAGCGAATCAAGGAATCGTTAGTTTCCAACTGGCGGGAAGCGCAGAGCAATCACTTGCTATCGTACAAAGTTGGAGTAGCGAAGGCTTGTACTGGGCTAAGCTCTCCCTGTGGCTGGATTTCCTGTTTATTCCGGTTTACTGCCTCACCCTGATACTGCTCACCCGGCACTGTACCGTTGACCGGCCCGGCGTTCGTGAGCGCACGGCAGCACGCTGGGTTCGCACGCTGTTTATCGCCGCCGCTGCGGCCGATATAACGGAAAACCTATTGTTGCTGAACAATCTGGAAACGCCCACTGATACCCTAAGCCTTGCGGCCGCCATCAGCGCGCTGGCCAAGTTTACCGCCCTGACACTCGGCATTGCAGGTTTGGTGATTATACGGGCAGCCCGGCGCCATCCACTGGCACCGGGGTGATCATCACAATGGCGTGAAGACGCTTAGTTAGTGCGGTGAAACAATAAATCCCACACTCCGTGGCCAAGATTTTCGCCACGTTTTTCAAACTTGGTAATCGGACGATAATCAGGCCGTGGTGAGTATTCGCCCGGTTGTTGAGTGTTGGCAAACCCTTCAGCCTCGCCCATTACCTCCATCATGTGCTCTGCGTAGTTTTCCCAGTCTGTGGCCAGGTGCAGAATACCCCCTACCCTCAGTTTATGGCGAATACGCTGAACAAACTCTGGCTGCACCAGCCGGCGCTTGTGATGCTTCTTTTTGTGCCAAGGGTCCGGAAAGAAAACCATCACCTGATCCAAGCAGGCATCTGGCAGGCACAAATCAATCACATCGTTCGCATCTATGTTGTACACGCGAACGTTCTCCAGTCCACGCTCCTCAATGTCTTTCAGTAAGGCCCCTACGCCAGGTAGGTGCACTTCCACACCGATAAAATCCTGCTCCGGCGCAGCTTCTGCCATCTCCGCCAGCGAGCGACCCATGCCGAAACCGATCTCAAGGTTAAGCATGGCATCCCGGCCAAACACCTGCCGCGGATCAATCATGCCGTCTTCACGGCTAAGACCAAACTTCGGCCAACTACGCTCAAAGGCTTTTTTCTGGCCCTCGGTCATGCGCCCTTGGCGAAGCACAAAGCTACGAACGCCACGGCGCGTGGTAATGGGCGAATCGCTGTCGCTTTGCTTCGATTGGTTTTCATCACCAAGATCGTGCGGTTCTTTCTGGTCAGTCATCTGCAATCCTTAACCCCGGCCTGCGGGTCTTGTTAACGGAGTTTGCAGACAGTTTACCAGAGTAAAATGAATCAGGCGGATACCACCGAACTCTTACCTGTTTGGCGATCAAACTGTCGGTACCCGAGCGCCTCCATCAAATGCGGCTGTGTAACCACTTCAGACCCATCAAGATCTGCCAGAGTGCGAGCAACGCGCAGTATTCGATGTAGCGCACGGGCTGAAAGCCCTAACTTTTCCATCGCACCAGAAAGCAGCTTTTCGCTGGAGCGCTCAAGGCTGCAGGCTTCCTGTAACTCGCGGCCTGATAAAATGGCATTAACACATCCGCGCCGGGCCTGACGTTCTCTGGCACGCGCTACGCGTTCCCTCACCACTGCGCTGGGTTCACCATCATCACCAGAGCGCATCAACACATCGCCGCTTTGGACCGGCACTTCCACATGCAAATCGAACCTATCCAGCAGCGGGCCAGAAATTTTCGAGCGGTAGCGCATCACCTGCTGGGGCGTGCACTGGCATTCAATGGTTGGGTGCCCGCTGTAACCGCAGGGGCAGGGATTCATAGCCCCGATAACCTGAAATCGTGCTGGAAAAGTGACCTGTCGGGCAGCCCGGCTGATCGAAATTTCGCCAGTTTCCATAGGCTCACGCAGTACTTCTAGAACTCGGCGCTCAAACTCGGGTAGCTCATCAAGAAAAAGTACACCGCGGTGGGCCAGCGAGATCTCGCCTGGCCTTGGGCTACTACCCCCACCTACCAGTGCCACAGCAGAAGCCGTGTGATGGGGAGATCTAAAGGGAGGTTGGCGCCAACCACCTTCTCCTACCCGCAACCCGGCGACCGAATGCACACTGGCCACTTCCATGGCATGGTCGTCACTCAAATCCGGTAAGATCCCCGGTAACCGGCTGGCCAGCATGCTTTTCCCGGTACCTGGAGGGCCGAAAAATAGCAAATTATGAACTCCGGCCGCTGCTACCTCCAATGCGCGCCGAGGCACGCTCTGCCCACGCACGTCTGCAAGATCTGGCACGCCTTTGGTCGCTGCTGGCTTAGGCTTTGTACGAGCCACGGGCACCAGCCGCGCCCGCCTGCAAAGATGCTCACAAACGGCCAATATATGGCCTGCCGCGAGCACATCATCCTGACTCGCCAGCGCTGCCTCTTCCGCATTTTCAGTGGGTACCAGCAGGTGACGCCCCGCGTTGCGTGCAGCCAGCACGGCGGGCAACACGCCTTTTAACGGGCGCAACGCGCCATCGAGGGAGAGTTCGCCAAGGAATTCACAGGAGACAAGGCTTTCCGCAGGGATTTGCCCGGAGGCTGCAAGAATACCCAGGGCAATGGGCAAATCGAATCGACCGCCCTCTTTGGGCAAGTCCGCAGGCGCAAGATTTATGGTTATCCGGCGGGCAGGAAACTCAAAGCCCGCATTCAACAACGCGCTTCGTACCCGTTCACGGCTCTCGCGCACTCCGGTTTCTGCCAAGCCAACAATCGTTAGAGCAGGTAGTCCTCCGGAGAGGTGAACCTCAACGGTAACTTCGGGGGCGGAAACGCCAATACTGGCGCGGGAATGGACAACGGCAAGCATAATAACCTTCCATGGTTTTTGAATGGCTGCGGCAAGCCGAAACACATCGGCAAGCCGGACTCCGGCATCCTGCCGGTGAATGTCTCTGCTTTACTGGGCTTTCGTAGCTTTCTCCAGCTCAGCAACTCTTTTCTCCAATGCTTCTACCTTTTCGCGGGTTTTCATAAGCACCGCTTGTTGGGCATCAAACTCATCGCGGGTTACTAATTCCAGGCGGGACAAAACCGACATAACGGTCGCGCGGGCCTGAGTTTCAAAATCATCCCGGGCCGCTCTGGCCATATCCGGAACAAATTGCCCAAACTGACCTTGTAGCTGTGCGAAAATATCCTGTGGACCTTTCACTCATCACCTCATTGATTAAAATAATGTGCGGTTTCGGCCAAAAGACACGTGCCGTGACCGGTTTGCAGGAGTGTATCACACCGCTAGCCCTGCCATACTAGGCGCGGTGAGCATCATTGTGACCCTCATAGCCTTTCGGTCTGCTCCGATGTGGCTCAAGGGGCTGCATGGCGCCCTATCTTGGTGCACGAACCGGCTCTCCGCTTTATGCAAAGCCAAAGCCGAACCCAACCAAGATATTGATTTTTAGATATTTTTTTGCGTTGGCATACTCGGTGCTATAGCTCTCGTACGCAATCCGCACAATTGACGTGCGAAGCGGCAGCACCCCGAACTCAACAATTGGCCGGTGGGCTCTCATGTTGGGACGGTTTTACCAAGGAGAAAGCAATGAAACTTGTGACAGCGATCATTAAGCCTTTCAAGTTGGATGATGTCCGCGAGGCACTATCCGAGATTGGCGTACAAGGCGTAACCGTCACTGAGGTCAAAGGCTTCGGTCGGCAGAAAGGCCATACAGAACTCTATCGTGGCGCGGAATATGTGGTGGATTTTCTGCCAAAGGTAAAAGTAGAAGTGGCCATTGGCGACAACCTACTGGATCAGGTTATCGAGTCCATTACCAAAGCTGCCAACACCGGCAAGATTGGCGACGGCAAAATTTTTGTAACAGAGCTACAACAAGCCATCCGAATCCGGACGGGCGAGACCGGCGAAGAAGCGGTCTGATTCAGCTCTGATCCATTAACAACCAACGCAAAAAAATCACTCTGAAGTGCCTTGTGCGGAGGGCTTCCTATGGAAAGCAATGTTTTTCACTTGCAATATGCAATAGATACCTTTTATTTTTTGATGTGCGGCGCATTAGTTATGTGGATGGCCGCGGGATTTGCCATGCTCGAATCCGGGCTGGTAAGAGCTAAAAACACCACCGAAATCCTCACCAAAAACGTCGCACTTTATGCCATAGCCTGCACCATGTATTTGGTATGCGGCTACGCCATCATGTACGACGGAACCCTTCTACTAAGTGGCATTGAGCAGACGGATGCTACGGCCGTTCTTGGGGAGTTTGCGGCCCGAGAAGATGGCTTTGAAGGGGGCTCGATCTATTCCGCCGCGTCAGACTTCTTCTTTCAAGTAGTGTTTGTAGCGACAGCCATGTCGATCGTATCCGGCGCTGTTGCTGAACGCATGAAGCTCTGGGCATTCCTCGCCTTCGCCGTCGTAATGACCGGTGTCATCTACCCGCTCGAAGGTTCGTGGACCTGGGGCGGAAAGGATGTCTTTGGGCTGTACAACCTTGGTGATCTTGGTTTCAGCGACTTTGCCGGTTCCGGTATTGTTCACATGGCCGGTGCGGCCGCGGCACTTGCGGGCGTCATTTTGCTCGGAGCCCGGAAAGGCAAATATGGCCCCAACGGCGAAATTCG
Source organism: Marinobacter sp. 1-4A (assembly GCF_016597725.1). Lineage (GTDB taxonomy): Bacteria > Pseudomonadota > Gammaproteobacteria > Pseudomonadales > Oleiphilaceae > Marinobacter. Next base: position 42,397 of record NZ_VCGY01000009.1, on the reverse strand, counting down.
CGCCATCCCCGGTGCTAACTTGCCTCTAGCGGCACTGGGTACCTTTATCCTTTGGATGGGATGGTTCGGCTTTAACGGCGGATCTGTCCTGAAACTGGGTGATATCGCCAGCGCCAACTCTGTTGCCATGGTGTTCCTCAATACCAACGCGGCAGCCGCCGGCGGTGCTATAGCCGCGCTGATAACTGGCCGTATGCTCTTCGGTAAAGCAGACCTGACCATGCTCCTCAACGGCGCTATCGCGGGCCTTGTGGTTATCACCGCCGAGCCATCTACACCCAGCGCTTTGATTGCAACCGTCTGGGGTGGTTTGGGCGGCATAGCCGTTGTTTTCAGCATTATCTTTCTGGACAAGCTGCGCATCGATGACCCTGTGGGCGCTATCTCGGCTCACGGCGTGTGCGGCTTCCTGGGGTTGATGCTGGTACCGGTCACCAATGACGGCGCAACCTTCAGCGGGCAGTTGATTGGCGCTGCAACCATCTTTGTTTGGGTATTCCTTGCGAGCTTGCTGGTCTGGGGCATTATCAAAGCCGTAATGGGCGTGAGGGTCAGCCAAGAAGAGGAGTACGAGGGCGTGGACCTTTCCGAGTGTGGAATGGAGGCCTATCCGGAGTTTGTAACCGGGAAGTGATACAGGCTTTACCAGCAATCAGAGGGGCGCCAAATGGCGCCCCTTTTTGCTTAACCCTCGCTCGGCCGAACCTCGTCTTCCAATGCATCAATCATAAACTGCGGCATAGCCAAGGCACCGTGATGGGTGCCAACGTTATAGTACCGGGTTACGAAGGGTCGGTTGTTTGCATCGTCTTCACGGAAGTACTTTATTGGGTTGTCTTTGCTGGCCATGGTACAACTCCACCAGCCGGTAGGATAAACAGGCTGAGGGAATGGCAAGGTTTGCACGTGATCGAAGCCAGCTTTGCGCATGTCGCCGTGAATGTCTTTTATGATGGTGTCGGTGTGCAACAGTGGCGATTCGCTCTGCTGCACGATAATTCCGCCCTCACCCAGCGCCAGCATGGCGTCGCGGTAAAAATCCAGCGCGAACAAGCCTTCGGCCGGGCCAACCGGGTCGGTGCTATCAATGATAAGAATGTCGATGCTGCCGGGGTCCACTTCCCGCATCCACTGAATCCCATCTCCAAAGAAGAAGTTGGCCCTTGGGTCGTCGTTGGATTCACACAACTCGGGGAAGTACTCCTCAGACATGCGGGTAACCCGCTCGTCGATTTCAACCTGCCAAGCTTCTTCCACACCGGGATGCTTTAACACTTCTTTCAATGTACCGCAGTCGCCACCGCCAACAATCACAACCTTCTTTGGATTTTTATGGGTGAAGAGCGCAGGGTGCGTCATCATCTCATGGTAGAGGAAGTTGTCTCGGGTGGTCAGCATCACGCAGCCGTCTAACACCATCAAATTGCCGAAGGTTTCGGTTTCGTAGATTTCCAGCTTCTGAAACGGCGTTTGCTCTTCATGCAGTTTCTTTTTCACCTGCAGGGAGAATGCCGTCCCCTGATCCTGAAAAATCTCGGTAAACCAATGGTTGTTCAGCGTTGTCATGGTGCTCTCCTGAGAAGTCTGGGTGCTATGCTCAAAAGGCGTATTGTAGAGGTGCCAAGCAAACAGCCAAAGTCTTTGTTGGCAATTGTTGCGGTTTGCTGCAATCAACACTCTTCAAGCCTTTCAGGTGCCAAGGTCAAGCCCTACAATACCAGCCATTGAGTCGGCCTGCCCGGCCCCAGCTTTTCCAGAAGGACAGCAGCCATGAGCAACCCCAACGCCTCCCCGGCCCACAAGATTTACAACATTACCCAATGGAGCGATGGCTACATTGGCGTTAACCCGGAGGGTGAAGTTGTTATCCGGCCAAACCGTGGCAAGAGCGAGGCAGAGATCAATCTGCCGGAACTTACTCGGTCTCTGGTGGACTCCGGGCTTCAACTGCCTGTGCTAATCCGCTTTACGGACATCCTTCATGACCGGGTAAATAAACTGTGCAACGCGTTTAACAAAGTGGCCGCAGAGCATAGCTATAAAGGGCAATACACGGCTGTCTATCCCATCAAGGTAAACCAACAGCGCCGGGTAGTTGAAGAGTTGATCGCGGCAGAGCCTGCAGCCAGTAATAAGCAAATTGGTTTGGAAGCTGGCAGCAAGCCCGAGCTGATGGCGGTACTCGCTCTGGCCAAGCAATCGGGTTCGGTCATCGTTTGCAACGGTTACAAGGATAGGGAATACATCCGGCTGGCGCTGATTGGCCAAAAGTTAGGCCACAGAGTGTTTATTGTGGTGGAAAAACAGTCTGAGTTGCCGCTTATCCTTGAGGAAGCTAAAAAGCTGGAGGTTTCTCCGCTGATTGGTGTACGAGTTCGTCTTGCCACCATCGGCAAAGGTAACTGGCAGAATACCGGCGGTGAAAAATCCAAGTTTGGGTTGTCGGCCAGTCAGGTTTTGGATGTTGTTAATACCCTACGCAAAGCCAATGCACTGGATACACTTCAGCTTCTGCACTTTCATCTCGGTTCGCAGATCGCCAACATTCGCGATATCCAGACCGGATTGCGGGAATGCGCGCGCTTTTACAGCGAACTGCGCCACATGGGTGCCCCGGTGAATACGGTTGATATCGGTGGCGGCCTTGGCGTTGATTATGAAGGCACGCGCTCCCGTAGCGCCTGCTCGATGAACTACAGCATGCATGAATATGCCTACAACGTCGTGCACGTATTACAAGCTGAGTGTGATCGCTACAAGCTTCCGCACCCAGACCTGATCAGTGAATCCGGCCGAGCACTGACGGCGCACCACTCAGTGTTGGTAACGAATGTGATTGACCACGAAGAGCCGGAAGAGCGCCCCACCAAGCAGCCTATGCAGGATGCTCCAGCCCCGCTACAAGATCTATGGCGCGACTTGGAAAGTCTGGAAGACCCTGAGTCCCCGCGCTCGTTGGCTGAAATCTACCACGATGTGTTGCACGCCATGGCAGATGTACACGGCCAATTTGCCCATGGAACGCTCTCTTTGCAGGAGCGCGCGGATTCAGAGTTACTCTATATTCGCTGCTGCCGTTTACTGCAGAGCCAGCTCGACAAAAACAGCCGGGCTCACCGTGAAATCATTGATGAGCTGAATGAAAAATTGGCCGCCAAGTTGTTCGTCAATTTCTCGCTGTTTCAATCATTGCCTGACGTTTGGGGCATCGACCAAATATTCCCGGTCATGCCCGTAAACGGCCTGAACCGCCCACTGACCCGGCGCGCGGTGATTCAAGATATCACCTGCGATTCAGACGGTCGCATCGACCGTTACGTGGATGGTCAGGGCACGGAAACTACGTTACCACTGCCAGAAGAAGTACCCGGCGAGCCCTTACTGATGGGCTTTTTCATGACCGGGGCCTATCAAGAAATTTTGGGCGACATGCACAACCTGTTTGGTGACACCCATTCGGTGGATGTGCGCCTGAACAACGCCGGAGGCTACGATACCAGCGCTCCTATTATCGGTGACACGGTCGCCCATGTACTCAGGTATGTTAATTTCGAGCCCAAAACTCTACTGCAAGCCTACCGCAACAAATTTACAGCAAGCAGTTTGCCGCAAGACATACAAACAAGCCTTCTGGAAGAGCTGGCCGCTGGGCTTGAGGGTTACACCTACCTCGAAGAATAACCTAGAACTTTCTTTGTTGACCGGCTGATCCGCACTGACAAAGCGCCCGTAAGTAACAGAACTGACAAACCCGGGGCGAGTGCATAGAATGAATAAGGTAACGAATATAAACCATGCGACTGTCAAGGAGCGTCCGGTGACCACACTGGATCAAAAGCCAGCACGAGCCGAGGGCCGAAAGGACCCTTGGAGCCAGTTGTTGGTGAAGGTGGGGAAAGAACAGGATCGCCAAGCCTATCATTCTTTGTTTGAGCACTTCGCGCCGCAACTCAAGTACTACGCCATGGCGAACGGTATGGCCAGCCATGCGGAAGAGTTGGTTCAGGAAGTATTCGTCTCTATCTGGCGCCGGGCCTGCCTGTACGACTGGCAAAAAGCCGCAGCTTCTACTTGGATTTTCACCATTGCACGTAATCAGCGCATCGATATGCTGCGAAAAATGCGTCGCACCAGCGCCGAAATGCCGGTAGAAACCGAAGATTTGTGGCAAATTCCCGGTGAAGACGACAACCAGCCCGTAACCTCACTGCACCGCCTTATGTCTGAGCGCCGAGTGCGGGAATCTCTGAGCCAGTTGCCAGAAGATCAAATTACGGTTATTGCCAAGGTATATATGGAGCAAAAGTCGCACCAGATGGTGGCTGACGAATTAAACATTCCTCTCGGTACAGTGAAGAGCCGGGTACGCCTTGCGCTGAGCAAATTGAAAGTGATTTTGCAGGATCAGAATGTATGACACGGCATCACCCCGATAGCCTGAGCCTGATGGAGTACAGTGCGGGCAACTTGAGCGAGCCTCACGCCCTGTGCATTCGTCTCCATCTCGACAAATGCACCCATTGCCGCAGCCGAGTCGACACGCTCGACAGTCTGGGCGCCGTGATGATGGAGCAGCAGCCAAAAGTCAGCGTTTCCGAGACTATGTTTGACGATATTCTCGCAAAAATAGACAGCACTCCTGCGCCAGAACAACCCGCAAAAGTAGTCCCGAAGATTAGCCTACTGCAAAAACTGCTGGGTGAAGATATCAATAACTTACCCTGGAAACGGCAGCTAGGCGATGTCAGCGTGTTGGATATTACTGAAAAGTTTCCGGGCCAGAAGGAGCAGGTTGTTCTGCAGAAGCTGGGAGCAGGAGGCAAGGCACCGGCCCACACCCATCGCGGAACGGAAACAACCATAGTGTTGCAGGGTGCTTTTGCCGATCAGAAAGGTGTTTTTAACCAGTGGGACTTTGTCGTTCTGACCGACCAAGACGAGCACAAGCCTGTCGCTGTGGGCTGTGAAGACTGCATCACGCTTTCTGTATTAAGCGCCCCGGTCAAGCTGACCGGAACGTTTACCCGCATGCTGAATCCTTTTATACGCTGAGTTTATTTGCCAATTGCTGCCTGTTACCAAGGCAGCGATGACCCATCCCAGCTCACGAAACGGCCATTATCCTCCGGCGTTAGCTTTTCTATAACTGACAGTAGGTTTTCGGCTGTTTCGATAGCACTGTGCACCTGAAGTTGAGCTAGGGACTGCCTGAAAGGTTCGCTCAGCGCTGAATCGGTTGTTCCCGGGTGCAACGCCACGCAAGCAATGGGCTTGCAGCGCCGGGGCAGCTCCACCGACAGGGTGCGCACCAGCATATTTAAAGCCGCTTTCGAACTTCGGTACGCATACCAGCCACCCAAATGATTATCCTCTATGGAACCAACCTTCGCTGATATAGCGACCATACGTTTAAAGTCGCGATGCCTAAACCAAGGCAGAAGTGCCTGAGCCAGCAAAGCAAAACCCGTCGCATTCACCGCAAAAGCTCTGGCCAAACTGCTCGCCTGAAGCTCTTCCAAACGCTTTTCGGGAAATAAGGCTCCATCATGAAGCAGGCCAGCAGCGTATATGAACGCATCTAAGCCGTTTTCAGCCGGAACGAGTTTTTCAAGCGCCTTCACGACGGCTTCTGGCGACCGTTCATCTTCTGCATTCCAGACCAACAGCGTTAACCGACTGTGACTGCGCAGAGGCTCAGATACTACCAATGGGTCGCGACAAAGCCCGATTACTATCGATTTCTCGCCCGATTCCTCATCGCGGGCCAAAAGTGCTGCCGCCAGAGCACCGCCGATGGCACCCGATACCCCAGCCACAAGTATTCGCTTCATATTGCCTCTCCATGTCCGTTTCAACGATATACGAATATTTGCCAAACCAGACCCCATCAACCAGTGAACCACAAAATTAAAACAGTCGTATGAAAAGGCACTGACATCAATTACAGGCTACGGCTCCCAAGCCGCAGCCTGCTGTTACGTCCAGAGACGGCCCCGATAAGGGCCAATTAGATCCATCAGCTATCAAGGCCACTTTGAGGCCGTTTAAGGAGAGTGTTCATGCAATACCAAGCTCCAGCAAATGATCTTCGCTTTCTGTTGTTTGATGTATTGGGTGTCGATCGGCTTCACGAACTGGAAACGTACGCCGATGCCACACCGGATCTAATTTCTGCAGTCATAGATGAAGCGGGAAAACTGGCGGCGGAAGTCATTCAGCCAACCAACCAAAATGGCGATCGTGAAGGCTGCCACTACAACCCGGACACTCACGAAGTGAAAACGCCGGAGGGCTTCAAAGAGGCTTACAAGAAGTTTGTTGAAGGCGGCTGGACAGCGTTGGACGCGCCCTTGGAATTCAGCGGGCAAGGCCTACCCCATACGTTGAAGTTTGTCGTGGACGAAATGGTGTGCTCCACCAACCTGTCGCTTGGCATGTACCCGGGGCTTACCCACGGTGCAATCAGCGCGCTGTATGCCCACGGTTCTGATGAGCTTAAACAAGCGTATTTGGAAAAACTCGTTTCCGGTGAGTGGACCGGCACCATGTGCCTCACTGAACCCCAGTGTGGTACAGATTTGGGCATGATCCGCACCCGCGCCACACCAAATGACGACGGCAGCTACGCCATTGAAGGCACAAAGATCTGGATTACCGGCGGTGAGCACGACCTGACCGACAACATTGTGCATCTGGTACTGGCTAAACTACCCGGCGCGCCAGACACCACTAAAGGTATTTCCCTGTTTATCGTACCCAAGTTCCTGCCGGAATCCGGTGAGCGCAACCCCGCGTTCTGCGGCGGCTTAGAGCACAAAATGGGCATCAAGGGTTCTGCCACCTGCGTTATGAACTTCGAAGGTGCTAAAGGCTGGCTGGTCGGTGAGGCCAACGACGGTATGCGTTCCATGTTCACCATGATGAACGAAGCCCGCTTGATGGTTGGCATGCAAGGCCTAGGACTTGCCGAGATGGCTTATCAGGAGAGTCTTGCGTTTGCCAAGGAGCGCCTGCAAAGCCGCTCCTTGAGCGGCCCGAAGAACCCGAATGGCCCCGCCGATCCCATCATTGTGCACCCGGATGTACGCCGCATGCTGATGCGCCAGAAGGTTCTGAACGAAGGCATGCGCGCCCTCGCATTATTCACCGGGCATCAACTGGACCTTTCAGTCGCCCATCCGGACGCGTCCGCGCGTGAATCGGCCGATGACTTGGTACAGCTACTCACACCCGTGGTTAAAGCATTCCTGACCGATGAAGGTGCCAACAATGCCAACACCGGCCTGCAGGTACTTGGCGGCTCTGGCTTCACCACTGACTGGCCCCTGGAACAGCTGGTTCGGGATGGCCGTATCGCCCGCATCTACGAAGGCACAAACGGCATTCAAGCAATGGACTTGGTAGGCAGAAAACTGAGCCTGAAAGGTGGACAGCTTGTGCGCACTCTCTTTGGCGTGCTTTCCGGCTACCTGAAAGACAACCCGGAAGCGCCCCATCGAGAAGAGCTCAAAGGCGCCATGGGTGCGCTGGAGAAAGCCACCATGTGGTTGGCAACCAACGCCCCGAAAGACCCGGAACAGGCAGGCGCTGCCGCTACACCCTACCTGCGCCTGATGGCACTGACGGTTGTCGGTTATATGTGGTCGCGCATGGCCAACGTCGCCAGCCGGCAGCTGGCTAGCGGAGAAGGCAACACGCCTCTGCTCGAAAGCAAACTTGTGTCTGCCCGCTTCTATTTTGAAAAGCTGCTACCGGAAATCCATTGGCTGCTGAGCGACATCGAAAGCGGAAAGGACAGTATGATGGATATGGGAGATGACCACTGGGCTGCCTGAGCCTTAACAGAAACGGCCTTAAAACCGGGTACGGCTCCGCAACACCTTAGCCCGTACCCGGGCAATGCCTTGAAAGCCGCGCATTGCGTGGCTTTTTTGCAGGTATTTTCTGTCTGATCCGGCACTAGGGTATAATCGCGCCTTTGATTTTCTCCGGTCCTGTGTCCGGAGCCAAACGGAGATTCCATGAACGCCGACGATTATGCCTTCCGCTTTGGCGGCATAGAACGGCTGTATGGGCGCCGCGCCCTGCATGCTTTTCGCGATGCTCATATTGCTGTCATCGGTCTTGGTGGCGTTGGTTCATGGGCTGCGGAAGCGCTGGCTCGTAGCGGCATTGGCACCATTACACTGATTGATATGGACGATATTTGCGTGTCCAACACCAACCGCCAGCTGCATGCTCTGGAAGGCCAGTACGGGCGCACAAAAACCGATGCCATGGCAGATCGACTCAAAGCCATAAATCCCCATGCAGATATCCGGATTCATTTCGGTTTTCTCACGCTGAAAAATCTCACAGAGCTGATCACACCGGATATAACAGCTGTGGTTGATGCCATCGATAGCGTAAAACCAAAAGCGGCCCTAATTGCTCACTGCCAACGGGCAAAGATCCCCATCGTATGCGCTGGAGGTGCCGGCGGCCAAATGGACCCCACCAAAATTCTGGTAGCGGATCTTAGCAAAACCACCCAAGATCCCTTATTAGCCAAGGTGCGCAACCTTCTGCGCAGGGAATACGGGTTCTCGCGTAATCCCAAGCGACGCTTCGGCATTGAGGCCATATACTCAACAGAGCAGCTCACGTACCCTGCCGAAGATGGCGAAGTTTGCCTGCAAAAGCCCGCAACCGCTGGCCCCTCGCGGCTTGATTGCGCATCAGGCTTTGGCGCCGCCTGCCCGGTGACGGCCAGCTTTGGACTGTTCGCAGCTTCTCGGCTGTTAAATCGCATTGCAAAACGCACCAACCAATAACCACACGAGTACGAAACGTTTATGCCAGCCAGCACAGTCCTGATTCTTGCCAGCATTGGTGTCCTCTCATTGTCATTTCAGTGGCTTGCCTGGCGCATGCGTGTGCCCGCGATTCTATTTCTACTGGCAGGCGGCATATTGGTGGGCCCGGTACTGGGCTTTCTAAAACCGGACGAGGTCTTCGGCGACTTGCTGTTTCCGCTGGTGTCCCTGGCCGTTGCGGTCATTCTGTTTGAAGGTAGCCTGACGCTGCGCTTTGACGAGATTCGCGGGCACAGCAAAATGGCCCGCAACCTGATACCCATCGGCTCCATTGTGACCGGCATTATCGGCACTTTGGCGGCTCGCTGGGTTTTGGATATCTCTTGGGCGGTGGCCCTGCTCTTCGGCGCTATCTCCATAGTCACAGGCCCCACGGTTATCGCCCCCCTACTGCGTTCTGTGCGCCCAAGCGCAAAACTGGCCAACATTCTGCGCTGGGAAGGCATCATTATAGACCCGGTAGGCGCCTTGTTGGCCGTATTGGTGTTTGAGGGCATTGTGTCTTGGGGGCAAGGCAATGTGTTCGGCCACTCTCTATACATTTTTGGCAAAACCCTGCTGATCGGCTTTGTTACCGGCGCCGTGGCCGGTTATTTGAACGGTTTGGTGCTACGCAAGCACCTTATGCCGCAGTACTTGCACAACGCCGCGACACTCACCTTCATGCTGGGTGTTTATGCCCTATCCAATGAAATGGCCCACGAATCCGGTCTGCTTACCGTAACGGTTATGGGCATTTGGATGGCCAACATGAAGCAGGTATCTGTCGACAGCATTCTTGAATTCAAGGAGTCCCTAAGCGTACTGCTGATTTCAGCGCTGTTTATAATTCTGGCTGCGCGAGTGGAATTCGCTGCTATTGCAGATTTGGGCTGGGGCTTAGCCGTAGTGCTGGTGGTTTTGATGTTGGTCGCCCGGCCGCTAAGCGTATTTCTATCAGCCATAGGCACAGACCTAAACTGGCGGGAGAAAGTGTTTTTAAGCTGGATAGCCCCCAGAGGCATTGTTGCAGCGGCGGTTTCCGCACTCTTTGCTTTTCAACTCCAGAATCTGGGTTACGAAAGTGCTACTGCCCTTGTGCCCATGGTGTTTGTTCTCATTATTGCGACGGTGACCCTGCAAAGCCTAACCGCACGGCCTATTGCCCGATTACTAAAAGTCACCGAACCGGCGGAGTATGGCTTCCTGATTCTGGGTGCGAATCCCGTTGCCCGCATGATTGCACAGGCGCTCAAGAAGCATGAAGTACCCGTTGCCTTAACGGACACCAACTGGGAAAACGTGCGCCAAGCGCGAATGGACAACTTGAAAGTGTATTTCGGCAACCCGGTTTCCGAGCACGCATCAACCCACCTTGACCTGACAGGGATCGGTAACCTGCTGGTTATCTCCCCATACAAACACATGAACTCGCTGGCGACTTACCACTTTTTGGATTGGTTCGGCGACACCAGTGTATTTAGTCTTTCAGAAGGCGATCAAGATCAAAAAGCACGGCACCAAACGGCCGGAAAAATACAGATGACCCGAGGCCTTTTTGACGGCGTAAGCTATGCCAAACTCGCCAGCCTGGCCAGTCAGGGGTACTCGATAAAAACCACCCAGCTCAGCGAAGAGTATGGATACAGCGACTTTCTGGAGAAATACCAAGGTCAAGCTCTGGTGCTGTTTGTGTTTGACAGCAAGAGCCGAATCAACCCGGTACGCAGCATGGACGACCTGAAACCGGATGACGACTGGATACTGATCAGTCTGGTGCCACCCCAGAACCGTAAAGAGCGAAAAAACAAGGAAAGTAATGGGGAGGGGGCAGAGCCATCAGCCATGGGTAAAGAGCCTTCAGCTATGGGTAAGGAACCCTCAGCCACAGGCGAAGGCCCACCCCCCGAAAGCTCGTCCCCAAGAAGTTAAAAACCGAGGGCTAGCTGCAATCCAGAACCAGCTTGCCCCGCACATGCCCACCTTCGAGCAGTTCGTGGGCTTGTGCAACCTGATCCAGCGTAAACGCTTTCTCAATGTGTACCCTCACATCGCCATCTTCAATCAGCTCGGCAATTTCTTCAAGATGGAAGACATCCGGGCGAACAGTCATACCGTGAGCCCTTAAACCCTGTGCTTCGGCAGCACTGACCACCTCATCGGCAGTCACCGTAGGAATGGTTACCAGCATGCCGCTGTCTCCCAAAGTGCGCAGGGACCGTTTACCCGTATCGCCGCCTACCAAGTCCAGCACCACGTCCAGCCCAAAGCACTCTTCCGCAAAATCTGTGGTGTTGTAGTCAATGACCTCGTGCACCCCCAGCTCTGCAAGAAAGTCGCGATTTCCGGCAGAGGCCGTTGCAATAACATGGGCACCTCGCGCCAGAGCAAACTGCACAGCAAGGTGGCCAACACCGCCTGCACCAGCATGCACAAGAATTTTCTGGCCAGCTTCAAGCTCAGCCACTTCAAACAGGGCCTGCCACGCTGTGAGTGCCGCCAGCGGTAAGGCGCCCGCGGTTACCAAATCAAGCTCTTCGGGTACTACGGCCAGCTCGTCTGCCGTTGTCAGCGCATACTCTGCATAGCCCCCGCCATTCAGCGGAAAACCTACCAGCCCCATCACCCGATCCCCTGGCACCAGAGTGGTTACGCCATCACCAATGGCAACCACCTCTCCAGCCACATCGTAGCCGGGCGTCCATGGCAAAGCGTTTTCAATCTGCTGTGCCACAAATCCAAAGCCTTTGCGGGTTTTCCAGTCAATCGGGTTGAGCCCGGCCCCGTGAACACGAATCAGTACCTCGCCTTCTTGCGGTGAAGGAATGTTCGAGCTCACAACCTCCAAAACATCGCGCTCACCAAACTGGTTATAGACCACTTTTTTCATAGACGATTCTGAATTATGGTCAATGGGTGTATCCATAGGTCTCTCCGAGAAAGGGCGCTGATTAGCAACTGATTGGTATTGGAGTTTCTATTCTTTTTTTCAGGTTACCAGAAAGCGCCTGCAATAGTGACTTACAGACCTTTCCCTCCGGGCACACAAGCCGCCTTCATGATATCGGCAAATTCTTTTGGTGCGCGCGAGGGCCGCTGGGTTTTCAAGTCCACACAGGCGTGGGTTGATACCGCTCTAACCAGAGTTTTTCCATCTTTAGGGCGCACCAGCTGAAATTGTCTCGCTGAACGGAAGCGACCATCAAAGCCGGTAAGCCAGGTACCCATAATCAGCCGATCCCCGGGGTTTGCAGCCGCGAGATAATCAATCTCTGTACGGGTAATCGCGAAAGCTTTGCCAGTGGCTTCATTCAGTTCCCAAGTCATGCCCAAGCTCTTAACGTGGGCCCAACTGATCTCTTCCAGCCAGCGCACATACACAACGTTGTTGGCGTGCCCCAGCTCATCGGTATCCTCTTCAACCACCAGAATCTCAAGGGTAAAGGGGTCAGGTAGATCCCACTGTATTGGCTGTTGTTCGGTCATTTCTGCTCCTCAAGGCCAGGTATAGCCTGCAAGGCTATCCGCCCGATACGGTCATTGTGCAAAGAGCCAAAATACAAGTGCCCACCGTGCGGGTTAACCGAGGTAATTTCCTGCAAGTGCTCGCCCTGCGTGTCGTGCAGACTGGTTATTACCGCTCCGTCGCTATCAAACGCTATGGCTAAACCGTACTCTTGTGGCGCAGGCTGAAAGCTCTTGGGTAATTTGGCGACCAACTCTTTGAGCCAGGGTTTTGGGTGCAAGGTATCAATACTGGCATTGCGAAGCGTGGGGAAAGCCACCCAATACCGACCTTTTTCATCCACTGCCAGGTTGTCGGGAAAGCCCGGCAGGTTATCCACGAAAATTTCCGCTTGCCCTGCTTTCGGTCCGTTTATCCAATAGCGCTGAATGCGGTATTTCCAGGTTTCATTAACCAGCACATAATCGCCGCTAGGTGCCACTGCAACGCCGTTGGCAAAATGCAGGCCGCTGAGCAACACCTCGGTTTCACCTGTTTTTGGGGAGTAGCGCAAGAGGCGGCCGTGGGGCCGCATTTCCAGCAAATCGAGCTGGTAATCCGGTTGGTAGAAACGTGAGCTGGCATCACTGAAATAGATCCGGCCATCAGCGGCAATATCAAGATCGTCGGTAAACCGGAAAGGAACGCCCTCTGCCTCACTGGTCAGTACAGTCGTTTCGCCTTCCGGGGTAATTGATATCAGCCCTTTCCAGGCGTCGGCAACAATAAGGTTGCCACTCTGGTCAAACATCATGCCTAGAGGGCGCCCTCCGGTGGACAGCCAGTTTTCAACCCGGCCGTCCGGATATACCTGCACAATGTACCCATCTTGGGTACCTGCAAAAACCACACCTTCGGAGTTAACCGTTGTGTCTTCCGGCCCATACACCTGCCCTTTTGCAAGCAGTTCCGCTTGACGCAACTGCTCGTTCGGAGCCAACAACCCCGTCATGGCATTCGGGCTCGGTGGCTGCCAGGCACTGGCATCAATAGGAGATGGCGCCATAAAAAAACCGCCCAACACAATAAACAAAACTAGAAATCCGCCCGTCAACCACTTCATACGCTCAACCCGCTTGCTTGTTATTTTGACTACTTATTCGGCATTTTGACCCGTGAGAAACTGCTGACACAGAGCAACGAAGGTGTCCGTTTTTTCAGCATGCAGCCAATGTCCAGTACCCTCAATAACTTGAATCTGGGCTTCCGGGAACAACCGGCTGATGTCTTCCTTGTGCTTTTCCTGAATGTAAGCCGAGTCAGCCCCTTTCAAGAACAGCACCGGGCCCTTGTATGGCGCATCCGCAACCGGTGCGGCGGCCAGATTGGCATAGCAGTCATCAATGGCTTTCAAGTTCAAACGCCAACGGTACACCGGGCCGTCCTTTGATTGGGCTTCGTTTGGAATCCGTTCGAGATTCATGAGCAAGAACTGCCGAACACCAGGCGTCTCCACAAACTCTGCCAGCTGCTTATCGGCATCACGACGGGAACGAACACTAGCGAGATCAACTTGCATCATACCCTCTAGAATAGCGTCGTGGTGCGCTTTGTAGGTCACCGGGGAGATATCGGCAACAATGAGCTTTTCAACCCGCTCCGGAGCCTGCAAGGCGACCTGCATCGCAACCTTACCGCCCATTGAGTGTCCCAACAGGCAGGCCTTGTCGAGTTCCTGTTTGTCCATATACTCAAGCACGTCTCCCGCCATGCTTGGGTAATCCATAGTATCCGCGTGGAAAGAGCTACCATGGTTGCGCAAATCCAAGGCGTGCACCTGCCATTGAGTATGAAACTGCCGGGCAATAGCACCCAAATTTTCCTGGGCACCAAACAAACCGTGCAGCAGGATCAGTGGGGCACCTTCTCCGGTAACTCTGTGATTCAGTATTTCACTCATGGGCGGGCCGTCTCCGTCGGGGTTCATGTTATTAACGATGCCGATACATTAACACTGCCAGTCAGACGAGCAAGGGGAGGACAGAAGATGGCCGCTTTTTTACGGCCAAAAAAAACCGGGCATTGCCCGGCTAAATTGGTCATAGTCTTCTTTACAGTGGCTTTAGCAGTAGTAGATATCGCCTAGATATTCTGCCAATGCCATTACGTTTTTACGCTCAAGCTCGGTTTGGGGTACAAAAATTTCGTTTCTCATCGAATACCTCCTGGTGCGCTTTCCATTACTTCAACCTGTGCGTTAAATGCTATCGTTGTACAAAACAGAAACCGTTGACAGACTGTCCCACTCGTTTGACATTTTGTATCAGCATCCATGACAACTCGTTAATGGGCCGGCTAAAGTGACATCTGCACCTACGGATAACACAACAACACCTCTCGTTGCAGCATCGAGCACGCTTGCACTGGTGCACTACCTGAAACGTCAGGGTGTTCTGGACAGGCAGCGGGTTGAACAGCTTACTGGCGTAGGCATTTCGGCACTTGAGGACCCCGACCTGCGCGTACCCGCCCATGCTCACTACGAGCTTTGGGATCACGCCGAAAAAGTGACCGGCGACCCGGCGATAGGCCTAAACGCAGGTCAGGTTATTGATCCTGACCGTATGGGGCTGGTTGGGCACGTATTTTTCAATTGCGACACGCTTGGCGAAGCCGTAACCCAGTACGTGCGCTTGCACCGGCTGATCAACGAATCCGTCACCCTGAGCTTCGAGCAAACAGGCGATCAGGCTATTCTGACCTGGCAGGCAGACTCTCCGGAGCACTACTGCCGTCAGGATATGGACCGCACTTTGGCTGCTGCTTTGTGTAGAACCCGGCACTTTATCTATCCGGGGATACACGCTGAGTGGGTAGAAGTTGCCCATGCGCGCCCGGACTATGCCGATAAGTATGAAAAGCTGCTAGGAGGGTCTGTGGCCTTCGGCGCCGCCGCAACACGTCTTGCATTCGACAGCCGCCACATGAGCCATCCGATTCCGCATCGCAACCCTTATGTGTATTCAGCGGTTTTGAAGCAGGTCAACGGCCTGCTGGCTCGCCTGCAAACCCGGCGCTCTTTCGGTCGCAAGATCCGCCGACTGATATCACGCCAAATGTCGACCGACAAGATCGATGCGGACACTCTGGCCCGGCAGTGCCATATGAGCCGTCAAACTTTGTACCGAAGGCTCAAGAAGGAGGGTTTGAGCTTTCATGAGCTTGTGGAACACGTGCGTAAAGACAAAGCCTTGCGCTATGTTGCGTCTGATCGCTACGCTCTGGGAGAAATCGCCTTTCTTTTGGGATTCTCCGAATTGAGCGCGTTCAGCCGGGCTTTCAAACGCTGGACCGGCACGGCTCCTGCCCAGTATCGAGCACAGCATCTTAATCGGGAAGCAGATGAATAATGCCTGACACCTCACTAGTAGCCATAGCAATCAGCCTGCTTTATTTGGGCTCGGCTGCCTGTATCTATCGCATTCTTCTGACCTATCGCACAACCCAAGGCGCTATCGCTTGGATTATTGGCCTTCTGGGCCTGCCTTATATCGCCGTACCCATGTTCCTTGTGTTCGGCCGTTCGCGCTTTGGCGGCTATGTCAAAGCGCGGCGAATGGGGGACAAAGCCCTAACCGCCTTGCTCAACCGGTTTGAGCGGCAAACCACTTCTCTCTCTATGCCACAACAACAGCACCTCGATCGGCCGCTGCAAGTGCTTTGTAAGCTCGGCCGCCAGCCCTTCACAGAGGGTAATCGGTGCGATCTGCTGAAGGATGGCGAGGCCACGTTCGACGCCCTGATCAAAGCGATGGAGAACGCAACCTCTTATATTCTTCTTGAGTTTTATATCGTCCGTTCGGACAAAATTGGTCAACGCATCAAAACCACCCTTGAGAAAAAGCTCTCGGAAGGTGTGCAGGTGTGGTTTCTGTACGATGACGTAGGCAGCTTCGGGCTGCCACGCGCCTATTTGAAAGAGCTTGAAAAAGCTGGTGCCAAGGTCGCTTCATTTGGCGACGGTAACATCCGGCGGCGCCGCTTTCAGATCAACTTCCGCAATCACCGGAAACTGTTGGTCTGTGATGGCAAGATCGGTTTTGTCGGGGGTATTAATCTGGGCGACGAGTATCTGGGCACCGTTATGGACCAAGAGCCTTGGCGAGACACCCATTGCCGCATAGAAGGCCCGGCTGTTATCGGGTTGCAACTGGCTTGGCTGGAGGACTGGAACTGGGCCAGCGACGAGTTCCCCAAACTGGACTGGTCGCCGAGGGAGAAAATGCCGGGCGATGAGCAGGTTTTGGTGCTACCCACAGGCCCCGCGGACACCTGGGAAACCTGCACTTTGTTTTTTCTGAGCTGCATAAACAACGCTCAGTCCCGCATTTGGATTGCATCGCCGTATTTTGTTCCAGACGTGCAGATTGTGAATGCACTGCAACTGGCCGCGCTTCGGGGAGTGGATGTGCGCATCATGATTCCGGAAAAGTCAGACAACCTGTTCGTTGGGCTTGCGGCCTACTCCTATCTAATCCAGGCGAGTCAGGCAGGCATTGGTATTTATCGGTATCAACCTGGCTTCATGCATCAGAAAGTCATCTTGGTTGATGACCACTATGCCGCGGTCGGCACCGCGAATTTGGACAACCGATCCATGCGGCTGAATTTCGAAATCATCGCCATCAATACCTCACAGCCCTTTGTTGGCGAAGTGGACGCCATGCTTACAGAAGACCTTTCCCACTGCCGCAGGATGACGGAAGAGGACTACCAAGGCCGCTCCCTAATGTTCCGCCTAACCTGCCGCGCCGTTCGCCTGCTGGCCCCGTTACTGTAATCGAACTTTTGGCGGCTTGGACACTGGCTCCAGAATGGTTGAATATGCGACTATTCTCTCTACATTACATTCATCCAACTATGCCTGGTGAAACTCACCCATGAAGGCCTTCGAACCCAGAACAACACTGACTGAACAAGTCGCCCGCCACATTGAAAACCAGATCGTTTTCGGCCAATTCAGCTCCGGTGAACGTATTTACGAAGGCACAATGGCCAAGCAATTGGAAGTTAGCAATGGCTCCATTCGCGAAGGTCTTTTGTTACTCGAAAAGCGCCACTTGGTGAAAAACGTGCCTCGTAAAGGCGCTTTTGTTACAGACCTGGACGATTACTTTGTACGCAGCCTTTACGAAACGCTGGAGCTGTATTTGACCCACACGGGGCGCAAACTTGCGCGGCAGTGGCAACCGGAAGATTTGAACCGGCTAGAGCAGCTGTACCAGCAGATGGAAGACCACTTCCATAAAAATAATCTGATGGCTTTCCTCAACCTAGGTATTGAGTACACCAAGGCCTCCCTCGCCTACGCCGATAACTACTTTATTGTTGCAACAATTGACGACCTATGGCCCTCGGCCAGACGCTGCGCATTCGTCGCTTTTAAGCGCGGCGGCAAGCGGGTGTTGGAAGACAACCTTGCGCACATGCGGGAATCCATCAGCGCACTTCGAGACAGAGACGAAGAAAGACTGGCTTCAATACTGCACCACTACGCCATTCAGCAGTGTCAGCAGGTTTGTGACGCTGCAACAGCGTCCAGCCCGCTTGCAGAAGCGCCCTAATAAAACAGCTGGGTAAACGAGAAACCGATATTCAGGTAGGCCGTCCAGTCGTCCTCATTGTTGTAGGCGGTTGCTAGCTGCACCGGGCCTAGGAAGGTGTCCACTCCGGCAAAAACACTCCAGGACTTTACTGAACTGTGCCACCCGGCATCACTCAGCGATTCCCAGGCGTTACCGGCTTCTAACCCCATGCCTGCGAACCAAGGCGTAATAGGCCCTCCAAACACTTGGCGGGCGTAAACAGATGCTATCCCCGCACTGTCGCCCGTAATCTGTCCGGGCGCATACGCGGATAGCCGCCGAAAGCCCCCAAGCCGCACTCTGTTTTCAATGCCCGGGTCGCCCCGGGTCACCGTATGGGCGTAGAGCAGCCCCGTCAGGGTAAACTTTCTCCAACTACCTGTGCCCAAAGCCATACCTGTTACAGCATCAAAGTGCCGTTCAGATCCTAAATCTTCGCGCTCCACACGGCCGCGAATTCCGGCAAAGGCACCGCTACGGGGGAAGAACGCATCATCCAGCGAGTCATGCACCAACTGCAGGCTAACGCCACCCTGATGCACCGCCTCGCTGGGCGCTACCGCTGTACCAACCTGTTTATCCACCGTGGCGTATCCGCGAGTGTAGGTTAAGCGTGTCTCAGCGTTACCGCCCAGTTCCATCCCCAAACCAAGATCAAAATGCTGGAAGGTAACATCAAGCTCAGCAACACGCGCGCCTTCAGGGTCATAAACGCTGATGGTGTCCCGGGCGTATTCGGCTCCCGCCACCATAAAACGCTCATAGCCATAATCAAGCGGTTGATACCACTGGGTGCGGATACGCGGCTCGGTACCAAGCTGCAAGCCCGTCTGCCACTCCCCCCCCAGAGCATTCAATTCAGTCACACGCAGGGAAGAGGTAAGGTTGAAGCGGGTATCGCCATCGAAGTTATCCTCGTAGTTGAGGCCAAAAGACAAATAGTTAGGCCCCCAGCTTTTTTCCTGTGCTTTGATAACCAACTGTGTTCCGTCGGCTGACGGGGACTGGGTGTAGGACACGGTTTCATAATAGCCAAGCCCGTAGATCCGTTTGAGATCCGCTTCCAGAGCCTCCACGTTTAAAGGCTCGCCGGTTTTTTGGCGTATACGCTCCCTAAGAAAGGCTCCGCTCAGACGACGGCCATATTCAACATCAATACTTGCAACCACCCCTTCTTCACCAAGGTTTGCAGACGCCAATCGCGACCTGTAGGCCTGCCACACCTCACTTGGAGCAGTCAGCGGGAGGAGTTCCACTGCATGCTCCCGGGCTCCGGCGGCTCCTAGCTCAAATAACGCTGGCGCATCATAGAAGTCTGCTGAGCCATAGTCTTTTAAATCCGGACGGATGAGAACATCGTTCTCGCCCAGCAAATCGAGCTGCTGGTCGGTATTGCGCCGGGTCATGATGGTGGTGAGTTGGCGAAACACCGAAAAAGCTTCTTGCAGCTCATCCGAGCTTACCAAGGCATCGGTGATATCAATGGCAATGATAATGTCTGCGCCCATTTCACGGGCGACACTAACGGGCAAATTGTTCGCGATGCCGCCGTCTACCAGCAAGCGGCCCTCAAGTTTGACCGGGGCGTAGACGCCGGGAATGCTCATACTTGCCCGCACCGCGGTAGCAAGATTACCCTTGCTAAGCACCACCAAATCACCGGTTTCCAAATCGGTTGCGACTGCCCGAAAAGGTATAGGCAAACGGTCAAAGTCCTCGACCAGAGCAACATTATGGGTGAGCCCGTTGAGGATAAAGCCAAGGTTTTGTCCGGCGATGATACCTGCGCCTAGATGCAAGCCGTCCAGACTAACGCCAAGGCCCGGCGTAACGGGAAAGCGCCACTCCACTTGTTTCCGGCGGACGGGCTTGTATGCCCGACCGGGGTCATCCCGAAAGCTCGATAACCAGTCCAAATCGATGAAGCGCTGTTCTATTTCCGCGACCGACATGCCCGAGGCATAGAGCGCACCCACCGCTGAGCCAGCACTGGTACCTACCACCATATCCACCGGGATGTTCATTTCTTCCAGCACGCGAAGCACGCCGACATGGGCCATGCCTTTTGCACCACCGCCGCTAAGAACGAGACCAACCCGAGGGCGATCATCACCCGGTGTGTCGCTAGCGGCCGTCGCGAGTGCTTTGGGGGCCGTTAAAATCAGACAGGTAAGTGATACTACCGAGAGCCACTTCAAAACCTAACAAACCCTATGCACTCCACGCCCATTACTTTTTTGACTCGTCATCTGCCAATGAAAGATGCGATACGTCCGGCACCATGGGTGGCGGCAAGTCCCGCTCGACGCCGATATCGCTGCCGGCCGGGGCCAGTGTCCAGTCATCAAGGTGTTGAAACATGGGCGGCTCTGCTTCCTCCGGTTCCACCAGAGTCACACCGACCGGGTCGAGCCCAAGCGCCGACCCGGCAAGAATCTCATCGACTTTGTCTCCCGCTACCGGCAAGCGATCACCCGGTTCAACACTCGGGGTGTTGGTGCGGGGCTGCGAACTTGCAGGTTGGGAAGCCGTGTTTATGGTACTGGGTGCAGTGCCAGTGGGCTCGGGTGCAGGCGCGGGCTTTTCCGGAGGTTGGCTGCCCGGCATAGGCTGAACATAGGCAACCATGCCGTGCTTGTTCAGCACCTGTCGATATTTTTCGGCCTGTTCTTCATCGAGCTTGTTGCGGATCACCACCGGACTGCCGCTGAACATGCGCTCAATTTGTTCAACACTGGCCTTGAACAAAGCGCGGGCATTGTTCCGCGCGGTGGTCATATCTGTGCCAGGGACGCACTCTCCCTTGAATACGAGCTGAAACATGGGCAAGTCTCCTGCCGTCAGTTTTGGTTTCATAATAGTTGATAGGCCACGTTCATGGGAGCCCTTTGTAATCGAGCAAAAACCCTAATGCATGCAAACTGCAAACAATTGAAAAAAGCGGACCTAATACCACGCAATAAGCGACAGTTTTTGCAATAATCCCCGTAACGAAACATTACAATCCGTTACACGCATCCGAACGCTACATTCGGGGAGCAAGCCTACATGAACATCAAGAGCCTGATCCACATCGCAACATTTGCTGCTGCACTTGCTACGCCAACGGCCCAAGCGGAGAATTTGGATATCGTAATGAGCCAAGTGTTCCCGAAGGATCAGGCAACCTACATTGGCTACGAAAGTGTTGAGCGTGAAGATATTCCCGTGACCTCTGCCGTCGACCGCAAGTATCTCATCGTCGATTTCCGCCTTACGGCCAATCAGCTGGCATCGGAACAGCTTCAAGCCAGCGTTCACAAAGTCTGCATGGCTTTGTTAAAAGACCGCGAACTGATCCGCAACCTGTCTGACTCCGGCTACGATATGGTTTCTGTAGCCTTTGACCGCCGCTCCCAATTTGATTGCCTCTAAACGATTGGGCCAGCGTTGAATTATGGAAGCGCCCATTCAACTCATTCTTCACGGCCCAATAATTGAGGAAACAGATCCAGCGCACTGTTAACCGAATCGAGATTGAACGCCTCAACGTCCGCCAGCAGCTTCTCACCAAAACGCGTTACTGACCGGGAGCGGTAACGCTCCCCCCACGCCAACACGCGGCGGGCGAAATCTCTCATTTCTTCCGGATCACCACTTTCCCGCACGGCCTCCCACTCGTCACCAAAATCTGCCGTCAGTTGCTCTCGCAACCAGCCGCGCTCTTGAATACTCAGTGTCTGTGCCAACAAGCGTTCGGATTCCTTGGTTTCACCTTCATCTTCCGCCTGCTCACCGGTCGATTGAACGTTGGGCAGCGTAAGCGTAAAAACAGATCCGCTATCCGGCTCACTTTCTACTTCCAATTCGCCCCCCATCATCCGGGCCAGCTTACGACTGATGGCGAGGCCTAGCCCTGTGCCACCATAACGACGAGTGTTCTGCCCTTCCTGTTGCTCGAAAGCATCAAAAATGCGATCGCGTTGGTCGGGGGAGATCCCGATACCTGAGTCTTTTACCTTCACCGTGAGCCGGTAACTTTGGTGCTCTGGTGCTTCCCCGGATTCATCTTCAACCGGTTTGACGGTTGCCCGCACAGCTACGCCGCCTTCGTGAGTGAACTTAATAGCGTTACCCACTAGATTAAACAACACCTGCCGAAAACGGGTTTCATCCAGCATCATTGCCACCGGCATATTGGAGCCAACGCTTACTTCCAGAGTGATGCCTTGTTCCCGTGCGCGCAGATCAAAAATATGCCGAACATCATCCAGCAGTCTACGCACGGATACCGGCGAATAATCCAGCCGCATTTTGCCAGCTTCAATTCGGGAGAGATCAAGAATATCGTTGATCAACATCAGTAGGCTGCGGCTTCCGGCCCGGATGGCATCCAAGTAGTTACGCTGCTGGGGATCGGTCACACTGTTGCTGAGCAAATCACTGTAGCCGATCACCGCATTCATGGGTGTTCGGATCTCATGGGACATGTTGGCGAGAAACTCACTCTTGGTGCGGCTTGCCGCCTCTGCCTCCCGGGCTAAGCGCTCCGCCTCCAGTTTGGCGGCCCTCAATTCATCTTCGCTTCGGCGCAAAGCGTTTTCAGAGCGAATGCGCTCGTCCACTTCCCGCGACAGTTTGCGATTCCAATAAAGGAAGATCAGCACCACTACAATGGCGATCAGAACAACCCGCCGCACCACTGTATAGTCCGCTTCCTGTTCGATATCGAGGTGAATCCAGCGGTTGTAAATGGCCTCTGTGTCAGTAGGCTTCAGGCTGCCCAGAGCTTTGTTAAGAATTCGGTGCAGTTCCGGGCTGTCTTTACGGACGGCTAGCCGGAGGTCGTATTGGTAAGGTGTAATGCTGGTAATTCGAAGATTGGAAAGTCCAAGTCTGGCGACGGTATAGCTGACTGCCGGAATATGGGTCACCATGACATCAAGGTCGCCATTGGAGAGCGCTAGCAGCCCATCCTCGACCGTTGTCATAGGGTAAAGATCTAGGTTTGGATGGTTAATCAGCAGATAGTCGTGTGCCGCATGGCGGTTTACCACGCCCACGCGCTCACTCCGCAGTTCCCGCAAATCTCCGATAAAGCGCCCGTCATCGCGGATAGCCAAAGCAATTGGCACGTTCACATAGGCCCGGGTAAAGAGAAAGGACTCTTGGGTTCGCGGTGTGCGGGACAAACCAGGCAGAATATCCACGCCTCCGGAAACCAGCGCCTGCTCAGCGGTTACCCGGTCTTCCAGTATTTTCCTTTCAAACCGGACACCCAGTTGGTTTTCAAGGCGCGCAACCAGATCCGGTACAAGGCCGGTGGGGCGGCCGTCCTGTTCGTATTCGAACGGCGGCCAGTCGGAGCGATAAGCGACCGAGAGTTCAGGGTGGCGTTTAAGCCAATCAACATCCGAAGCTGACAGTTCCACCCCGCTCTGCTCCAACGCAGAAAGATCCACCTGTAGCCAAGACTGCCGAATAACCCGGTGTTCGTTATGGGTGATAGCCCCCACAGTCTGATTCAGCACACGGAACAAAGGTTCATTGCTGTCATCCACCTGAAACACCACATCGACAGATTTCTGATCAAGCAGCACGGATAGACCAATACCGTTTATCATGGCTGATTGCAGATAATCCGACACCACTGGCACCGGCCCGAGAAAGGCATCGGCTTGACCAGACAACACACGGCTAACGGCTTCGCCCAGGCTTTGTACCGGCACCGGTGTAAAACTCTCGACAGAATCAAGCATGTCATACTGGTTGGGGTCGCCTTCCACAACCGCTATGCGACCATTCTCAAGGTCGGCCAATGAACGGATGGCGGCATCGCCTGCACTGACAAACAGGCCATAGGTGAGCGTCATCAATGGGTTGGTAAACCGGGTGCCATTCGGTATAGGTGTTCCCGGGATTCTTGTGGTTAGCAAGGCATCGGCTCTGGGCTGCGCAAGCTGGGGCTCCGAATTGTCGCCGGTATTCACTACGACTGGCTCAATGGGCAGGCCGAGCTTACTGGAGAGGCGGGCAAGGTAGTCGATATAAGTGCCTGCAAGATCACCGTTGCCGGTGTCGAAAACAAGAGGTACTTGCTCTGCGCGCACACCAATGCGGAGTATTTCCTGTTCGGCCACCCAGCTCAGGTCTTCATTACCCAATACCGGCGCGGGTGATGTCTGGGGTGGGTCTGCCAGTGCCGCAGGTTGGCAGGTTAGAAGCAGCCAGAAAGCTAAAACGAACGGGGTGGCCTTCACGGGATATCCTCAGAACTAACCGATCTTAATACAGTTCCGGCCATTGTCCTTGGCAAGATAGAGTGCCCTGTCGGCTCTATCAAAGACCGACTCTTCTGTATCATCGGGGTTGAAGGCCGCCAAGCCGCTGGAGAAGGTAATGGTGACTGGCTCGCCGCCAAAGTGAAACGGTAGCGCGCTGACATGGGCACGCAGCTTGTCCAGCACTGCACGAGCATTTTCAGCGTGCGTTTCCGGGAACAGCAGCGCAAACTCTTCGCCACCAAAGCGGGCGACGAAATCTGTTTTGCGTAGCCGTTTTTTGATTTCCCTAGCCACCAGTTGAAGCACTCTATCCCCCGCTTTGTGCCCGTAAGAGTCGTTAATACGCTTGAACAAGTCGATATCCAAAACCCCAATGGTTAGTGGATACTGATAACGTTTCCAGCGATTGAATTCAAAAGACAGGCGCTCTTGCCAGGCTTCACGATTGGGCAACTGTGTGAGCAAATCGGTAATGGCGCGCGCACGTTCCTTTTTTACCTGCCCCTGCATTTGTTCAGAGTGTGCTTCCATGGCCGCCATTTTTTCCTGCATGGCGGCTAGTTGTTCAGACAGCACTTTTTCCCGCTCCGTTTCTTCAATCCGGAAACGCCCAACGGCCTGACCAATAGACTCCAAGTGGCTAGTGACAGACTGTTTTAGCTCATGAAGGTCGCCACTTGCCTCGATGTGCTGCTCAATCTCCTCACGAATATTGCGGTCCAACGTTTCGGCTGCCACCTGACGGCTAGACTGCGCCGATGATTGCTGGGAAAAATGCTCCTGCAAGGACTCAAGTCGTTCATCAAGGCGCTTGAGAAAGGCTTCAAACTCGCGCTGGCTGCGGGTAACAGCGGCCACAATCAGGTCTGCCACCTGATTCAGCCCGTCCCGCAACTCATCCCAGTTGCCACTCGAAAGCAGTGCTTTTTGAAGGTTTCGCGCCCGCGACTCGGCATCCGGTTCCAAAGAAACCTGACTAAGCAACTGCCCAAGGAGGTGACCAACACGTCGGGCGATTCGCAGCTGCTGGCTCTGATCTTCAACACTGGGGGCCGGCTCAAGTGAACCTGTCTCGCTCGCACTCTCACTTACGGTGTTTTCGCCTTCAACCATCGCGGCCGAGGGGTTATGGGAATGACTGGCTGTCGCAGCGGGCATATCGTCCAGCAGTGCGATCTGGCGATCTATTTGTTCCTGCAAATGCCGCCAGCTATCCACCTCAACTTTGCCTTTGCGCAGGTCAGATCTTATTTGATCAAGTAGGCGGTCCAGCTCGGGTGTTTGGCCTGCAGATGCAAGGCTGGTACGCACCAGCATACGCTCCAGAGTATTGCGCTCGGCTTTCCAATGCTCTTCCCTCTGCTCTGCAGATTCAAGTTCCTGGAAGTACTTGTCCTTCCAGGTCTGATCCGATGACATCAAGTAGTTCCTTCTTGTCCGGCGTTCTGTTCGTTGTAGTCACGCGATTTGCGTCGGCGCGCTCTGGGGTGGCTCTGGTCGTAAACCCGGGCCAAATGCTGGAAATCAAGATGAGTATAGACCTGAGTTGTAGCAATGTCCGCATGACCCAGCAATTCCTGAACCGCACGCAAATCACCACTGGATTCAAGCATGTGGCTGGCAAAGGAATGCCGGAGCATATGTGGGTGGAGTTTCTGGTCTGCACCTTTTACCACGCCCCAGCGACTGAGTCTGGCCTGAATACTGCGGTGACTGATGCGATCACCCCGGCGACTTACAAACAGAGCGGGCTCAGCTTCCGGGGCAAGCGCTGCGCGAATGGGCAACCACTGGGCTATGGCTTCCAGCGCTTTTCGTCCAACAGGGAGCAATCGTGTTTTGCCGCCTTTCCCGACAACCCTCGCTTCGCCACCGTGGCAATCAACGGCATCGATATCCAAGCTGGCCAATTCTGCCAAACGCAGGCCCGAAGAATACATCAGCTCGAACATGCATCGGTCGCGAACTTCCAAAGGGTCGCCCGGCACGGCATCCAGTAGAGAATTGAGCTGATCGACGTCGGCCACACCGGGCAAACGCCGGCTGCTTTTCGGCGCACGAATGTCTAGGGCTGGGTTGTCTGTGGCTAGGCGTTCTCGTAACAAATACTGATAAAAACGACGTATGGCGGACAGATGGCGCGCAATGCTACGACCACTCAACCCAGCACGGCTAAGGTTGGCTACGTAACGGCGCAGATCATAACCGCTAACGTTGCGCCATTCAGGGTTGCCCTGCTCCACAAGCCAGATGGCCAGCCGCTGCAGATCGCGCTGATAGCTGTCACAGGTTCGGGGCGAGTGGCGCTTCTCGGATGCAAGATGTTGTATGAAGGCGGTCATGCACCCGCTCAACTCATCAGGTACGAGAGTTGGGGCGGGCGAAGCGATCACTCTAGCGGGACTCCGTCGCGAGGTCGGCAACTGGAGCGGCCGTAGTATGGCGGCGCACCATGGGTGGCAGTAATCGGCTTAGGGTGTCACTGATGTAACTGAGAAACAGTGAACCCATGCTTTGATCAAAGTAACCAGGCTGACAACTTCCGACCGCAAACACTCCCACCAGTTCGTCATGGCGCAAAGGAACCAAAGCCACAGAAGCAATGGGCTCGTCCCGATCCGGGAACAGGAACTCACGCTCGCTCTCACGAAACTGGCCACAGACTGCGCGGCTGCCTTCCAAAAGATTACCAAGGCGCTCTTGTGCATCCGCAGGGCTCACAACATGCAGAGCACCCTGAGAGTTTCCGAGCACATCCCCATCGGCAAACAAAATAACCGACGCTGCGTCTAACCCGAAGTCGCCGCGAATGCTGTCATCAATAGCGGATGCCATATCCATTAGATTGCGGGCTTCGATCACTTGCATCAACAGCCGCTTGCTCTTTTCAAACAAACGGTCGTTGTGGCGGGCAATGGACACCAGCTCTACAAGTTCATGGCGGAGCGTATCCCGCTGTTCGCGAAACAGGTGCACCTGCCGCTCAACCAAAGAGATCGCCCGGCCACTGTCGTGGGGCAGTGTCAGGCTGCGCAAAAGCTCATCCTGATCGACAAAAAAATCAGGGTTGTGCTTTAGGTACTCAGCCACGGCTTCGCGGGTGAGCTCTCCGGCCTTCTGGTGGGCCGTTTGGTCTGTCATTGTGCTCTCCTGGCTGTCGTCAGATCCGTTGTTTGTTTGGGCGGCTGGGCTTTCGGCGCCGGCTACCGCTTGAATCACTAGGCAGTCTCAACTGCCCTTCAAATACACTCGTAGCAGGCCCTTCCATCATAACAGGCGACCCCTCACCCTGCCATTCAATGACCAGCCGCCCGCCACGCAGTTCAACCTCCACTCGGTCATCCAGCAGGCCCCGCAAACGACCTGCCACCACTGCCGCGCAAGCTCCGCTACCACAGGCAAGCGTTTCGCCCGAACCACGCTCATAGACCCTCAGGCGCACCTGATTGCGGCTAACTATCTGCAAAAAACCAATGTTGGCTCGCGATGGAAATCTTGGGTGCTTTTCCAGACGCGAGCCAAGCTCTGACACTGGCGCAGAGTCCACGTCTTCAACCACAATGACCGCATGGGGGTTACCCATAGACACAGCACTGAGCTCAACGGGCTCCGCACCCACGTCTACGGTGTAAACGTCTTTGCGGCGTTCGGCAGCAAACGGAATCGCCGCCGGATTCAGCTCCGGCACGCCCATATTGACCACCACCATGCTGTCTTTAACCGCACGTAGCTCAATCACGCCACTGGCCGTCTGCACACGGATGATCTTTTTATTCGTCAGGCGCTGGTCGCGCACGAACTTGGCGAAGCATCGGGCGCCATTGCCACACTGCTCAACTTCCGAGCCATCGGCGTTGAAGATGCGGTAACGAAAATCCACATCCGGCAGCCCGGGCGGCTCCACAACCAAAAGCTGGTCGAAACCAACACCAAAATTCCGGTCTGCCAGTTCCCTAATCATTTCCGGGCGCAACCTAAACGGTTGACTGATGGCATCGATTACCATGAAATCATTGCCCAGCCCGTGCATCTTGCTGAACCGTAACAGCGGGCCCTGGTTTCGGCGCTGCTGGCCCGTATCCTGTCCGCCGCTCATTCTGGCAGGCAGTTTTCGGGCGCGAGCTGGTCCTGAATGGTTTCACGACGGCGAACTACGTGCACCTGATCACCATCCACCATCAGCTCAGGCGGGCGGTTTCGGGTGTTGTAGTTGGAGCTCATCACAAAGCCATAGGCACCGGCAGAGCGCACAGCTAGAAGGTCCCCGGCATTCAGCCGGAGGGGGCGGTCTTTGCCAAGAAAATCCCCGGTTTCACACACGGGGCCAACCAAGTCCCAGACCTTTTCTTCCGCGTCCAGATGGGGTTTTACTGGAACAATGGCCTGCCAGGCGCTGTAGAGCGCCGGGCGAATCAGGTCATTCATAGCGGCATCAATAATCGCAAAATTACGGTGCTCCGTGCACTTCAGAAATTCCACGCGGGTAATCAGGATACCGGCATTCGCCGCAATGGAACGCCCCGGCTCAAGAACCAACTCCAACTTACGGTCACCAATGCGTTCATCCAAAGCGCGGACATAGTCAGAGGGTTTGGGCGGCTGCTCATCGTTATAGGTAACGCCCAGACCACCACCCATATCAAGATGCCGGATATGGATGCCACTTCTTGCCAGTTCGTCGACCAGAGCCAAGACCCTGTCGAGGGCGTCCATAAATGGAGACACAGAGGTAAGCTGCGAACCTATGTGGCAATCCACGCCTTGAATATCCAGATTCGGCAGGGTTGCTGCGCGCGCGTAGACTGCTGGCGCCTCTGTGATATCAATACCGAACTTGTTTTCTTTCAGGCCCGTAGAGATGTATGGGTGCGTTCCGGCATCGACATCCGGATTCACACGAAGCGACACCGGGGCTTTAACGCCCAACTCGCCAGCCACCGCATTGAGCCTGTCCAGTTCGGTATCAGACTCCACGTTAAAGCAGCGAACACCCGCCTCTAGTGCCCTGCGCATTTCCCATTCCTGCTTTCCAACACCGGAAAACACAACCTTGCTTGCATCGCCGCCTGCACGCAGAACCCGCTCCAGCTCACCGGCAGAGACAATGTCAAAACCTGCGCCCAAGCGCGCAAGTACATTCAGCACGGCCAGATTACTGTTGGCTTTAACGGCATAACACACAAGGAGCTTGCGCCCCTTCAGGGCGTCGTCATAGGCTTTGTAGTGCTGTTCAAGAGCCGCCCTGGAATATACATAAGCTGGCGTACCAAAGCGCTCGGCAATGGAGGAGACAGGTACATCTTCGGCGTAAAGTTCGCCGTCACGGTAGTTGAAATGATCCATTTGATTCCTGATTCGTGTCGCGGTGCTGGTATCGGCAGAACTATTGCTCGTCTGGGTTGCGGTCGCCCGAGCGCTCGGTTTGCGCTTCGGCGCTGACGGGTTTACCGGCGACAGATCCGGATACATCCGGATTCTCCCGGTATAGCGGCCCTTTTTGGCCGCAGCCTCCCAGCGCAGTTGCCACAACCAGTATCACGATCGGCATGTTCACTGCCCGCATACTTGGCACCTTTCAGTTTATAGTAAGAATTCATATCGAGAGTTGATAATAACGAAAGTATACCTGACCCTCGCCCTGCACCGCGAGAACGACAGGCTATTGAAACGTGTCCAATTCACGGTTTAAGGCTTCCTCCAGAAAAGTGCGGTAATAGAGGTATTGGCTGGTCTGTATGTCGCGTTGATATACCCTTGGATCCAAGTCGTGAGGCAAGTGCACGTCCGTAAGATAGATTGGATAGCGGTCGCTGCTTTGGCGCAGCGAATGGATGTAGTGGGCAACCGCCCGAATTAGCTGGTCGCCGTATTGCAGCTCCGTAAACTCCTGCTCTGCGCAGTACAGATCAAAGCGAACACGGCTATCACCCTCCTGAATGCCGACGGCTTGCACTTCAAAACCCGGCAGCCGACCCCCGGCATCCGGTTGCGGTCGATATTCTGGCCGCCAAAGCCCGTTACTTACAACCAATTCGTAGCAACGCACTCCAGCCAGAGCGACGGGCACTTCGCTGGTGCGCAGCGTGCGGCGCTCCAGCAGATTTTCCAGAAAGCGCAGCAAGGGTGTCATAAGATGGCGGCGATTGGTGACCAGCTGAGTCCAACTGAACAATGAGCCGCGCTCATCAATCACCCAAATCTGAGCCTGCCCACTGCGAATAACATAAAAAACCTGAATGCTGTCTGGTTCGCTGGCTTGGCAGACCGCCCGCAGAGCCGGTTGATCCAGCAGCGCATGGCGATCAAACACAATGGGTAGATAGGTATCCCGTGGCTGGGCGAGGCAGTCCATCAGTGTGGACAAGCTTTCAAGCACTATAAATCCGGGCTCTGAGCTATTGAACTCCAGCAAGAAGTACCGGCGATCCATTTCAATAACATAACGTAGGGGATGCGGCCCGCTACCACCCGCAAAAAACTGGCGCAACACATCGGCAAACAGCTCGCGCACTCTACGCGCAATGGCGCCGCCATGTCCTCGGTTATGGCTATGCACGCTCATATCGGGAATGTTGTGGGGTGCCAATGCCACTGAGGCGAGCACATTCTTCAAACACTGTATTAACGTGTCGCCGGAAGCGTAATGCTGAAGACTAACTTCGTGCCAGCTATTGAGTGTAATGTGATCGATAGTAACAACCAGATTCTCTCGCCCACCACTGAAGCCCAGAGAATCGTGCCGGGCACTCAATTTGTGCAGCCCCAACTCTGTAAGATGAGCTTGCGGATCAACGCCCACATTGATCAGAAGAAGGTTACGCAGCGGGCGAACGCCACGGGCCAGAGCGTCGCGCTCTGCTGGCGGCACAGGAAAAGGCACAAAGCTTGCGAGCGCATCCAGCATTTCACGCAACTCACTGACCGAGGCAACGCCCTGCTCAGCACGAACATTGAGGCGGGTTGAACGAGTCAGCAAACCGTTGAAATAGCACCAAGCCACCAGCTCAGCAAGATTACCGGAACGCCTTATTGCCGCCAGCCAGAAGGCATCTTGAGGGTCTTCCAAGTCACGGTACAGCAGCCACCCCGATCCCGCCTCGCCCTGATCCGATTGATAGTGAAAAGCAAGATTCTCCTCTGCCAGCGACGGTGCCAACCCAGGGTTAACCTGCTCAATCTTGCCTGCTTTGCGCTGAAAAGCGGCGTAGAGCTTTCGACCAAGAAGGTTGAGATCATTAGCGCTAATCGCTGACTGCTCGTCATCATCGCGAGCCATTTTCGAAAGCAGCCGATAGCTGTGGGTCAGCTCCGACACCATCGCCCGGCGCAGGGAGGCAACCTCTTCCGCCCGCCAGCGCTGCCGATTATCCAGCAGCTCAATCTGCTTTTTCTGCCAACCCCAACGGCTTATCAGGTTCTGTAGCAACCCGACTCTCCAAAGGTCTGTCCCCTGCTCACCCCCACCTTCTACGCGAGTGAGCGGCAGCCCCGCTTTGATGTACAAACTGCGACGGACCAAATCCAGCCGCGCATCCGCGCCGGTCTCAGTTAGCCAATGTTCCAGTCGCTGGTACAACATCACGTAGGGGTCCAACGCATCCACATCGGTAACACCGCTGAATACTGCCTGCTTGAAAGCACGAGACAACACCGGTAGCTCTTGCGTTTGGGCATAGCATTCAATCAACAACAGTTTCAGAATCGACTTCCAGGGCGCATCAATTCCCTTGTAGAGCTGCCACACTCCCGCACCGAGAAATTCGGTGGTGGGTATAAACGGCACGGCACCAAAATCGATGTATTCGTCGCCCCGAATAAAACGACAATCCACCAGCCGGTTTACACAGTGCCGATAGTGCTGCTCCTGTTCTGAGGGGATCAACCACCAAAGAGGGTAACATCCGGCTAAATGTATACTGGTGCGGTAGAACTCATCCAATAAGAGGTAGTGCTGGGCACTACCGCAGCTCTCGCCGCTTATCTCTGCACGCTGTCGCCCTTCGCGCCAATCGGCGGCAGAAAAGACAAACACATGCAGCTCGATACCAAAAGACGACGCCCACTCCGCCACTTTCTGTGCCTTGCGCTCGAGACGACGAATACCCGGTTCCGGGAGGTCATCGCGATGGCACAACCAAACATCCAGATCACTGGCGACAGAATGGCCCAGAGTGCCGGGGCTACCCATCAGGAACAGCGCCTGCAAATCGGGCCGACGTTTGCCTTCGTCCCGAAGGCTGAAAGTCCGTGCCAAACGCCGTGCTGCGCCAATAGTCGCGGCATCCGGCTGATAGTGGCTCAGGCCATAGGGGCAATCCACATCCAGATAGCCGGGCAGTGCCGGGTGGTTTGTATGAAACACCAGAGGCAGAATTTCGAGTACCACCTGCTGCCTGTATGTAAGCGATGAGTGGGCTCGCTGCCAACGCAGTCGGTTAACCATGAGGAATCTGTCCCGCAGACGGCGCAGGGTTTTGCGGTCAATACCCTCATCAAAATCTAGGGCTATTGGTGTGGCATGGGCAGTCAAGGCAGCTCCGGGAGAGAGGTTCTTTCCGGTTTATTTATTAGTATGATGAACTCATCGTTGCAAAACCATCAGAAAAACAAAAGCGAAGTACGCTTAAGAGAATCCGAGGCCCTGCCCAGTGAAAGAGTTTGTCATACAGCGTTATCGTGCCGACACATCCACCGGTTCCGATCGTCAGACCCTGTTACGTGTCGACGACGAAGGTAAGGTGCTATTCGCTGACAACAATGCTGAGGCAGTACTGGGATACAACGCCAGCGAGCTACAGGGCGTTGCAGCTCATAAGATATTAGCCTCCAGAGAGGATGACCCTTTCGCGCCCGTGAACCGGCACCGCTTAGAGAGCGGGCAAACCGTGATGGTCACCTTCCGCCACAAAGAGGGTTTTTTCTACACGGCTAGCCTCTCATTGCGTGTCAGTATGCGCGATTCAGACGAAGCGGCCAGCGCCCGCATTACCCAAGAAGCAAGCTCTGCCATAGATCCCCGTCTGCTTCGTTACGCAGAGAGCGCCGCAGGCTTCGGTATCTGGGAGCTGGATATCGCCAGCAACCAAATTAGTTGGACAGAGGGTTTATACCGGTTGCTTGAGCTAAAACCGGGCACAGGCATTACACCTGAACAGGCCCTGTTTTATTGTCCAAATGGTCAGGACCGCGTTCGAGCTCTGTTCCGGCGATGTGCCCATACCGGAGCGCCCTTCACCATTGATTTAAACCTGATTACCGCTAAAGAAAAAAAGATCCGTGCCACTTTGAACGGCCGGGCTCTCAAAGTTGGCGGTAAAGTAAGAAAAATGGGTGGAACCCTGATTGATCGCACAGGCGAAATGCAAAGGGACCAAGCCCGCACCAGAGCTGAAAAAATTCTAAGCGCCACCACTGCAGCAAGCCCCGGGCTGATCGCAGCCGTGGATAAAAATCTGAACCTGCTGCACTTCAACACACCCTATGCCCGGCTATTTGCCAGTATCTACGGCGTGACACCCAGAGTTGGCGACAACCTGAGCCAGTTATTGAAAAAGCACCCCAATGAGCGGCATTTGGCAGAACGGCTTTGGCGGAGGGCTTTCGAACAAGACAGTTTCGTTGTCGACATGCCCATCACCCAACAAAGCGGTGAGTGGCCGGTGTACGAGTTTCATTACCAGCGCTTGACCGATCATCCAGCGGGAACCCGTAATGCCCACAAGGATGCCGACAAAGGCGAAACCACGGGCGCAGTCGTTGTGGCCAGTAACATCAGCAACCGCGCCAGCAACTCCGGTGACAGCGAGTACCGTTACCGGCACGATCCGGTAACCGGGCTTACAAACCGGAGGGAGTTTATCGCCCGCCTCCAGCGGAGTCTGGAGCAGAAAGAGGGCAAAGCCAGCGATACAAG
The DNA here is from genome assembly GCF_016597725.1 of Marinobacter sp. 1-4A. GTDB lineage: Bacteria > Pseudomonadota > Gammaproteobacteria > Pseudomonadales > Oleiphilaceae > Marinobacter. The sequence continues at coordinate 8,297 of NZ_VCGY01000009.1, read as the reverse complement.
TCTGTTGTATTTGAATCTGGATGCATTCGGGCATTTCAACAGCATTGCTGGCAACGGTGCTTGCGACCGCTACCTTAGGGAACTGGCTGGCACCCTCGATGTTCGCAGCCGTCCACAAGATACCGTATCGCGGCTTTCTGGTGACACCTTCGCGTTACTCATTGAAAACTGTACAGAGTCTGGCGCCCGTAAACTCGCAGACGACATTCTAAACGTCATCCAAAGTTTTGTTTTCGAGTGGCAAGGCCATCAATTGCAAACCACCGCCAGTGGTGGCTTGCTCATTATGGGCAAAAACACCCCTGCCGACCCCGAACAACTGCTGGGGCAAGCGGCAGATCTGTGTCACGATGCCAAAACATCCGGACGCAACCGGATCCACACCGCCCACGCATCTCGCCTGTCAGACAGCAACGACAGCAATGAATACGTCGACCAGATACGCAATGCTCTAGACCAACAGTCGCTGGTTCTTGAATTTCAGTCACTCAGGCCGGTTGCCAGTGTTACTTGGGGCGACCATATAGAAATTCTCTGCCGCATCCCCGGCTACCACAAGCAGGATCAACGGCTGCAGCCGGACCAGTTTCTTCCGGCAGCAGAGCGATTTGATCTAGCAAAGCGGCTGGACAGGCAAGTGATTCTGCAAACACTCAGCTGGCTGGACGACCACCGTCTGCTGGAGCCCAGGCTCAAATACTGTGGGTTCAACCTGTCTCTTGCCAGCGTTTTGGATGACACGTTTGCGGATTTCGTAGAATCTGTGGTCAGGGTTACAAACTACCCAACCGAAAGTTTCTGCTTTGAAATTCGCGAAGCCCACGCCACCCAATACCCTGATGAGGTGGCCGTTCTCTGCGACGACCTACACAGGATTGGTTGCCGTATCGCTCTGGACGGTGCGGGCGCCTCGGTGGAAAGCTTCAGCCTTGCAGCGAGACTGCCGGTAGACGTTATCAAACTCGATCGCACCCTAATGCTCAGGCTTGGAAACGATCCCGTTCAACAAATAATGGTGGAAGCTCTGCAGCGGATCGCTCAAGAGGCGGGAAAAATAACGGTGGCTACTTACATAGAAAACGACGAGATTCTCCGGAAGGTCCGCACTCTGGGCATTCACTACGGGCAGGGCTTTAGAATTGGCGCTCCCAAACCTCTTGCAGAGCTGAAGCCCGTGGCTGTTGATCTTTCCACGGGACGGATTGGCGGCTAAGCCCTGTGCTTATTGGCCTATAAGCACAGGGCTAGGTTCGCGAAGTCTGCCTTACAGCTTACGCGCGCGTGCGACAGCTGCCCGTACCTGATTCGGCGCAGTACCGCCCAGATGGTCACGGGCCTGAACTGAGCCTTCCAGCGTCAGTACATCAAACACATCTTCTCCTATTGTGTCGGAGAAGCGCTTCAGCTCTTCCAGCGTCATATCAGAAAGGTCCCGCGCTTCGGCCACGCCGAACGCCACGGCCTTGCCGACAACTTCGTGGGCGTCGCGGAAGGGCATACCCTTCTTGACCAAATAATCCGCCAAATCCGTTGCCGTAGAGAAGCCGCGTTTGGCCGCCACGCGCATGTTATCAGCCTTGGCGCGAATGGCCGGAACCATGTCCGCGTAGGCCTTCAGGCAACCCTTAACGGTATCCACGGTATCGAACAAGGGCTCCTTGTCTTCCTGATTATCCTTGTTGTAGGCCAGCGGTTGGCTTTTCATCAGAGTAAGCAAGCTGATCAGATGGCCGTTCACCCGGCCTGTCTTACCACGAACAAGTTCCGGAACATCCGGATTCTTCTTCTGGGGCATAATGGAAGACCCGGTGCAAAAGCGATCCGGCAAGTCAATGAAATCAAACTGAGCAGATGCCCACAGCACCAGCTCTTCGCTAAAGCGCGAAAGATGGGTCATCAGCAGGGCCGCAAAGCTGCAAAACTCAATGGCAAAATCCCGATCGCTGACGGAGTCGAGAGAATTTTCCGTGGGCCGGTCAAAGCCAAGCAGGCGAGCGGTCATGGCCCGGTCAATGGGGTAAGTGGTGCCAGCCAAAGCCGCCGCGCCCAGAGGCATCACGTTCACCCGCTTGCGACAATCTTGCAAACGCTCAGCATCACGCACAAGCATTTCATACCAAGCCAACAGGTGGTGCCCGAAGGTTACCGGCTGAGCTGTTTGAAGGTGGGTAAAGCCGGGCATGATGGTATCGGCTTCACGCTCCGCCAGATCCAACAGCCCTGTTTGCAAACGACGAAGCTCCTCCGCAATCACATCGATTTCATCGCGCAGATAAAGGCGGATGTCCGTAGCTACCTGATCGTTCCGACTGCGCCCGGTGTGCAACTTTTTACCGGTGATGCCAATACGCTTGGTCAGCTGGGCTTCAATGTTCATGTGCACGTCTTCAAGACTTACTGACCACTCGAAGCGCCCTGCTTCAATGTCTTCTTTCACCCCCTTCAGACCGTCAATAATACTGTCGCGTTCCTCCACGGTGAGCACGCCAACTTCAGCGAGCATGGTCGCGTGAGCAATAGAGCCAGTGATATCGTGGTGGTACAGGCGCTGATCAAACCCTACAGATGCGGTAAAGCGCTCCACAAATGCGTCTGTAGGTTCGCTGAAACGCCCGCCCCAAGGTTTTTCGGAGCTTGTGGCTTGATCAGGTTTTTTCTGGTCCGTCATGGGTTTAGCCCTATAGTAACATGTAACTTTTGCTTAAGCGTCTGTTTTTACGTGGAATTGTAAAAGTGACACTTTTTGCTATTTTTCGGGTAATTTTGTCCTCATTGTAACGCTTCAAGATTCTGGAATCGCGCTAAATATCGTAGGACGACTGGGGGTTGCCAAACATATCTTGGGTGGTGGCTGTTCGAACTCGGCATGGGGAAAATTTTCCTAAAGCCTAAAATCGTTCGTAAAGGTCGCAAAGCGAACGTTCAGATTTCGGAATAACGCTTGCAGTTGCGGCAGTTACGGAGCGCAGCGTAGTAAGTGTCCGACAACCTGCACTTGTTAGGCTCAATATATTTCGCACTCATAACTTGGTTCTGTAGCAAATTTATCTGGCACCCAGGGTGCCTTGTGGTTTAATTCGGAATATTTGCAGACATTCACATGGTCTCGGTGAATAACAGCAGATTGAATTAAGAGACCACCACAACGAGGTGAAAAATCGAATTTAAATAACCTCCCATCTGCACTAGTGATCTGCAGCTCGATTGCCGGGTTTGCTCCACATTGACCTCGCGCTGAGACCACACCCTCGTGTAACGCTACCTTTGCTTTTGTGTCATTCAGGAATTTGCACGAACGACGATGCAAATCGTAGCCGGCTGGTATTTCGTTCATTTCCATATGGGCCCAATTAACAAAGATAGCTGTGATCTTCATTTCCTCTGACGATGAATCACACGAAATTGCTATGGTCTCATTAACCTCGTCAGCAAATGCTGCTTTCACAAGACACAGACTCAGGATTAAAAATAAAACCTTATATCTCATATTCAAAGCCTAACGCTCGGCTTTGCGGCGCGCCGGAGCGCAGCGTAGGCGTGTCCGACAACAGCCGTTGGTTATGCTTTACCGGCCGAAGTTCACCGTCAAAATTAGCGCTTTGCCTATCTCCGCGATAGCGTCATTTCTTTTTGAGAAAGACGCCTCAGTTTCCGTAAGGTATAAAGCCACTATGATAGGCTGGCGCTCCGGTGGCCAAATTATGGCTGTTATAGATCGCGACCCGAAACCTCCAGCCCCAGTTCGATCTGCAACAATCCAACCTTCAGGTACAACAGCCCTAAAAAGTCCATCTGCAACCTGGTTTCTCTCAAGCCAGTCCCGTAGTTGATCTCTAGACTTTACAGATAATGCGTCGCCTAACAGCAAACTCTGAAGATTCTTCACCATCGCATTTGGAGTTGTGGTATCTCTTTGGTCGCTTGGTGCAGCCTCATTGAGTTCTGTTTCCCACCGATCAAGGCGTGTTACACCATCCCCCAACCCCCTGGCGAACGATGTAACTTGTGCCGGGCCGCCCAGAACTCGCAAAATTAAGTTTGCAGCTGTATTGTCGCTCATTGTCAGAGCGGCCTCACAAAGATCCGAAAGGGTCAAGGCTTGACCGCCAGCGTATTTCTCCGTGACAGGGGAGTAGGTAACGAGATCTGACTCTGAAAAACTCACCTTTCTGTCGAGATTCTCCTGTCCCGCATCGACCCGTTGAAGCAGGGCGGCACAAGCAAGCGTTTTAAACGTGCTGGACATCGCAAATCGCTGGTCGGCGTGATATTCCCAGTGCTGATCAGACTCCACATCATAAGCACTAAAACCCACCCGAGCGCCTAGCTCGTCAGCAATTCGCTCTACCGTTTTGATAAGGGAGTTATCATCATCAGCAGGTGCAATTGATGGAAATATCGCAATAAAAAACACTACAAAAAAATTTAAAACTGTTTTCATCAAACCAATTCTCATAAATCATTCAGAACCCGTGCCTAGCTCGGATTTCTCATGAGGGGATAAAAGAAAGCGGCTGAAAGTGCTATAGTTTCAGGACCTTACACCGTTCACCAAGCACCAACAGCCGCTATCCAAAATGGTACCTGAAAAACTGACCTTCTCGCCACTGTCTCGCCGTCAAATTGAAGCCGATTTCTCCGGTGGTCATATCACCTCCGATGCCGGCCTGCTTTTGCTTCGCGAAGTCGACAACCAACACCAGCTCACTCAGCGCCTGGCTACGGTGCTGGACGATGCCCGTAATCCGGTACTGGTTCGCCACAAGCTTCAAACCATGATCCGGCAACGGGTCTTTGGCGTAGCCGCCGGATACGAAGATCTGAACGATCACGAAACGTTACGCGCTGACCAGGCACTTCAGACCGCGACTGGCGAAGCGGCCATTCTAGCGGGCAAATCAACACTGTGCCGAATGGAGCAGCGCGTGGACCGGCAGGCCGTGGTCAAGGCCCACGAACTGCTGTGGCATCACTTCATTGAGCAGCACGACGCCCCACCCAAGGAAATCGTGCTGGACTTCGATGGCACCGACGTTCCGGTGCATGGCGACCAGCCCGGCAAGTTCTTTAACGCCTACTACGATCACCATTGTTACTTCCCGCTGTACGTGTTCTGCGGTCGCCATCTGCTGGTGAGCTACCTGCGCACCAGCAATCGAAGCGACAGCCGCCATAGCTGGGCCATTCTGGCCCTGCTGGTGAAGTTCATCCGGCAGTACTGGCCGGATACCCGCATCGTGTTCCGGGGTGACAGCGGCTTTTACCGTCCCCGATTGCTGAGCTGGTGCGACCGGAACAACGTGGACTATCTGGTCGGCATCAGCAAGAACAGCCGGCTGCTCAAGGAGGTAGACGTACCCTCGATGCTGGTTCGCAAGGCTCACAACGAACTGGGTGAAAAAGTCTCCGCCACCTACCGGTTCCAGTACCAGGCCCGAACCTGGAAACACCCCCGCTGGGTGATCGCGCGTCTGGAGGAAGGCGAACTGGGTGCCAACCCCAGGTTCATTATCAGTTCCCGTTACGACGACGGCGTTAAACTCTACTACGAGCAATACTGTGCCCGGGGTGACATGGAAAACCGGATCAAGGATCAGCAGTTGTGTCTGTTCGCAGATCGCACCTCCAGCACGCGGTGGTGGACCAATCAGTGGCGGTTGCTCCTGTCGGGCTTTGCCTACACGCTGTTCGAGCGATTACGGGCCCACTTGAAGAAGACGCCCTTCGAGAGAATGAGCGCCAGTAACCTGCGGCTGAAGCTGATCAAGGTGGGCGCGGTCATCATTCGCAACACTCGGCGCATACGGGTGTTGATGAGCGATGCCTATCCTTACAAAGACGAACTCTCTGACCTGGTGCGTCAACTGGTTCCGGGATAGAAGCCCGGGCTCCCCCGGCCCGACTCAATGGGGGAAAGGGGGCCGTGTGTCCGGACAACAGGAATTGATCGATTATTGATCAGTCACGGCCGCCAATGAGCGGTAATGGCGGTAACCCGCACAGTCTGCGAGACTTGCTGGGGACCTATGAGAAATCCGGGCTAGAGCTGCATAACGCCTGGCACAGCGGATCGCAAACCTGGCGCGGCTTTTGGTACAAAAGGCGTGACAGGTTTGCGAATCCGTTGCTGCCACTTGTTAACCCTTTTGCCAGATTTGGTACCTATAATTTATGTTAGAGGCGAAGTCTTGGGTAAAAACTGGCCTAAAATTGCTGGGGATTTCAGGAAAGTAAACATCACCTTCCGGCTCGATGTCTATTGTAGATATATGTAGTGTATCTACTTGATCGATCAGGCTTTTGTATATCTCCCCACCACCTGAAACAATGACATGATCCGTTATTTTCTTTAGGTTGGTTAAAGCATCTTTAATTGATGGAAAGATCAATACGTTCTCATTGTCAGATGTAAAACTTGAACGTGTTACGACCGCATACTTTCGGTTGGGTAATGCTCCCATTGATTCAAAAGTCTTGCGTCCAACCAACAGCCATTGGTTATAGGTAATAGCTTTAAACAGGAGCTGTTCACCTTTGGCACTCCATGGAATATCAGGGCCACTCCCGATAACTCCATTCTTCGATATAGCTACCATTAGTGATAGTTTCACAATTCTTCCTCAGAGGTTAACGCCCGCTTAAGTGGTGAGCAACGCTACCACAACACTCAATTATTACACCGTAAATACAAAAGCCAATTCAAACTAAAACCGCCAAACGTTGCGAATCCGTCTTAAAGCGTTTGTTATGTGCGTAGCCGAATCTTGCGCTTAGTCAGGAACAATGATTACCCCTAATTGCTCCAGTAACTGTTCCTGTTGCCACGAGCATATTTTTACACCCGTAAGATCAATCTTTCGAGGATCTAAACCATAAAGCTCTGAATGGCTTAAATCACAGCCTTGTACTCTAAACTGTTCCCAGCAGTCTTCCGAAAAAACACCACGGCTTAAATCTGATTCTTTAAATGAAGCGCCTCGAAGATTTGCACCAATCCATCTATTTTCGAACAGGTCACATTTTTCAATAAGCTGCTGCTCAAAATTGGCATAGGATAAGTTACAACCTGTTATGTATGCAGAACAAAAGTACATTTTATTCGAAACCTGATTTACAAAACTAACTTGACTAAAATTTGCTCCTTTAAGATCACAATCTCTCAGTTCAATACCAAAGCAATTTGCCCCCTTAAAATGGGACATTGAAAGCTGACAGTTTTTAAATGAAGCATCTCGAAGATCAGCATAAGAAAAATCGCACCCTTCCAATGCCCCCTGCTCTATGAAAGTACAGTTAATGAACTGTGTATCTCGGAGGTTTGAGCGCTTAAAATTACAATGTATAAAAGTACAATTGCTAAAGATATGTTCTTGCAAGTCCTGATGTGAGAAGTTCACTTGATTATATAATTGCTTTGATTTTTCCATGCTGTGGCTCCAAAAAACATTTGATTTGAAGACTATCATTTACCTGAAAGTTCTCAACAAAAACAAAACCAATAAAAACAGAAACTTAAAACACCCCGTTTTAGCCAAAATAAGGCATCAAAACGGCATTTTAAAGGTGACTAATTCGAAACGACCGATGCGGCCAGCCAGAAGAAAGTTTCAGTGAATCTGGCTTGTTTTAGAGAAAGCACATAACGCTTTTGTAAAAGGCGCGACGCCAGGAGCGTCCTTTTGACAAACTTGTTAACTGCCGCCTGCGCCATATGTAACCTTAACCTTATTCAGAAGACCCCAACTAGATTCAGCTTTATATTCAGAACCGTTCAAACTTCTCTCTATTCTCAGTTCTGTGTTAGAAACCCATTTTAAAGGAGGGGAGACATCCTTCGGTTGACCATCGATAATGTATATATTGCCGCCCTCATTTTCGAGCCTATCGCCAGAATTAATTATTGAAATCTGCGTGCTGAAACCAGTTGTTGCTCCACAATCTCTTTGGAAAACTACTGCTTTGCGCTCTTTATTGGGCGACACAATCTCTGTGTAAATTTCGTTCCCGCACATGTCGCTCGCTGCATAAATGAACAGCCCCGCGATTGCTAGCGGAAAGCCAACAATCAAAACACCGAAAACGGTAGCAACTTTTTTCCAAACTTTCATAGGCAGTTAACGCGAAGCTAAGCGGCGCCCTGACAAGGGCGTCCGGTGGACGGCCGTCAGGCCGGGAATGGACTTCCCCCAATAAAATGGACACGCCCCATCAGTTAATTCCCTCGAACTCTATCGGAGTCCGGTAACCAAGGCCACTGTGCAGCCGTTGGCTGTTATAAAAGCACTCTATATAGTCTT
>NZ_VCGY01000008.1 GCF_016597725.1 Marinobacter sp. 1-4A | reverse complement strand
AAAGAGCGTTTGAGCCGTTGCTCAATCAAGGTGGCGTATTCTACATCGTCTCGCCGCCTTGTCAACCGTTTTTTTCAAGTCGTTTCAGAAGCTTCCCTTCCAAAACTACCGATACTCACCGACTGCCTCATACTTGATTTCGAGGGGCGCATTCTACATCGAATCTCAACCCTGTCAACCGTTATTTCGAAGAATCTTAAAAGCTTTTTCTTCAACACTTTCAAACAGTTAACTCTCTCAAAGACACCCGTTGTTCCGGTGTGTCCCTCAAGCGAGATGCGCATTCTACAGACACACAGATTTCTGTCAACGCCATTTTGAATTAATTCTAAAGAACTTCGGTTTCCACCTATAAACACGCCAAAACCAGAGGGAAACCGAACAAAAAACGTACCATTTCAGCACTATTGCTGCACGTTACCAATTATTCGGACTTGCTCGACCGGCGCACCCTGCCCCGAAACAACGCACGAACCGGCCCAGACAGGGCGTAAACCAAAAAGCCGGTAAACAAAACCGTTGCCGGGTCCAGTGCAACCACTACGAAAATCAACACCACTAACAGTATCGCGGCGAAAGGCACCCGCCCACGAAGGTCGAGATCTTTGAAGCTGCGATACAGCACATTGCTAACCATCAGCACTCCAGTACCACCTACAACCACGAGTGTGAGGAACGTAAGCCAAGCAGCCGGGTCGTAGGCATGAAAACACCACACTAGACCTGCAACGCACGCAGCCGCCGCAGGACTAGGTAAGCCTACAAAGTACTTTTTATCGACCGAGCCGATTTGCGTATTGAACCGCGCAAGGCGCAGGGCGGCACCAGCCACATATATAAAGGTTACAGCCCAGCCGATTTTATCCAAGCCATTCAGGGACCAGAAAAATGCGACAAACCCGGGTGCGACGCCAAACGCCACCATATCTGCAAGACTGTCGTACTCTTCTCCAAACTTACTTTGGGTATTAGTCATACGAGCAACGCGCCCATCAAGCCCATCCAAAATCATGGACACAAAGATCGCAATGGCAGCGTTGTCGTAGACACCGCCCGCAGCTGAAACAATGGCGTAAAAACCGGAAAACAATGATGCTGTTGTGAGAGCATTAGGAAGGAGGTATATCCCTTTTCTGCGCACAGGCGCGCCCTCAACTAGCTCTTCCTCAACAACCTCTCCGGGCTCGATATCGCACTCACTTCCTGAACCGGACGAAAGTTCCGACTCGCGCGCACGTTGATCCAATTCGGTATCTTCTCTTTCTTTAGTCATTCCCACTACTCCGGAAAGTATTTGGGCGAAGTATATACGAAAAACGCGGCCACTCGGGCCGCGCTTCATTAAACCAAACGGAACGTCGCTTAGTTTTTATCCTTATCCACAATCTTGTTGGCGGAGATCCACGGCATCATTCCGCGTAGCTTCTCACCTGTCACTTCAATCTCATGAGCGGCGTTCTGACGACGACGCGCTGTCATAGACGGATAGTTGAGAGCACCTTCCGAGATGAACATCTTCGCGTACTCACCACTTTGAATTCGCTTAAGCGCATTGCGCATAGCTTCGCGAGATTGTTCGTTGATGATTTCTGGGCCGGTCACATACTCACCATACTCTGCGTTATTCGAGATGGAGTAGTTCATGTTCGCGATACCGCCTTCGTACATCAAGTCTACAATCAACTTGAGCTCGTGCAGACACTCAAAGTACGCCATTTCCGGCGCATAGCCCGCTTCAGTCAGCGTTTCAAAACCTGCTTTTACCAGCTCGACAGCACCGCCACAAAGAACAGCTTGCTCACCGAATAGGTCTGTTTCAGTTTCATCTTTGAAGGTGGTCTCGATGATACCGGTACGCCCACCGCCGATGCCGCTAGCGTAGGATAGAGATAGGTTCTTTGCGTTTCCGGAAGCGTCTTGGAACACAGCAATCAGGTCTGGGATCCCACCGCCATTGGCGAACTCGGTGCGCACAGTGTGCCCCGGAGCTTTGGGAGCAACCATGATAACGTCGAGATCTTTGCGCGGAACGATCTGGTTGTAGTGAATTGCAAAGCCATGAGCAAAGGCGAGAGTGGCACCTTGCTTTAGGTTTGGCTCAATTTCCGCCTTATAGAGTTGAGACTGAAACTCATCCGGTGTCAGAACCATTACAACATCGGCCGCAGCAACGGCAGATGGCACGTCGCTGGTCTTTAAGCCGTAGGCTTCTGCCTTAGCGATTGAAGAAGATCCAGGGCGCAGACCCACAGTGACATCAACACCGGACTCTTTCAGGTTGCACGCATGGGCATGACCCTGCGAACCAAAACCGATAATGGCAACTTTTTTGCTCTGAATGATGGAAAGATCACAATCCTTATCGTAATAAACCTGCATGACTAACCTCTATGATGTGTGATGGCCTTTCAGGAGGCCAAATCGTTCGTAATGGATAAATAATTTAAAGGCTCAAAACCTTCTCGCCTCTGGCGATCCCGGAAACCCCGGACCGCACCACTTCAAGCACACCTGACGTTCCGATCGCCTGAACAAAACCGTCAAGCTTATCGCTGGCCCCTGCCAATTGGACGGTATAAACCGAACTGGTGACGTCGACAATCTGGCCTCGGAATATATCCACAGTGCGCTTAATCTCAGCACGCTGGGAACCGGTTGCCTTCAGCTTGATCAGCATCAGTTCGCGTTCGATGTGGGGACCTTCTGTCAGGTCTACCAGCTTGACCACCTCAACCAGTTTATTGAGTTGCTTCGTAATCTGCTCGATAACCCGGTCTGAACCCGTCGTTGTAACTGTGAGACGAGACAAGGTCTCATCCTCTGTAGGCGCAACGGTTAAGGTCTCGATGTTGTAGTTCCGCTGTGAAAACAGCCCAACCACACGTGACAGCGCGCCGGGTTCGTTTTCAAGCAACACAGAAATAATTCGACGCATGATCACACCCTCTCCGTCTTGCTGAGCCACATATCTTTCATGCAGCCGCGGGCCACTTGCATCGGGTATACGTGCTCAAAGCGGTCAACCTGAATATCCACAAAGACAAGCTTGTCTTTCATAGCCAAGACTTCTTTCAATTTCGGCTCAAGGTCTTCCTTCTTGTCGATACGGACACCAACGTGCCCATAAGCTTCAGCAAGCTTGATGAAATCCGGCAACGACTCCATGTACGAATGGGAGTGGCGGGACTCATAATTCATGTCTTGCCACTGTTTCACCATGCCCAAAGCCTGATTATTCAGGTTGATGATCTTTACCGGCAACTTGTACTGGTTACAGGTAGAGAGCTCCTGAATATTCATCTGGATACTGCCCTCACCGGTGATACACAAAACTTCGTCATCTGGATGGGTGAGCTTAATGCCCATTGCCGCTGGCAAGCCGAAACCCATGGTTCCAAGACCACCAGAGTTAATCCAGCGATTGGGTTTATCAAACTTGTAATATTGGGCAGCGAACATCTGATGCTGCCCGACGTCAGACGTAACAAACGCATCCCCGTTAGTGAGACGGTGCAGCATTTCGATCACTTCTTGCGGCTTAATGACATCCGGACTGGTTTCGTAGCGCATACCGTGGAATGCACGCCATTCGTCGATCTGCTTCCACCAAGAGGCCAGTGCCTCTGCGTCTGGTTTTTCCTTGCTGTCTTTTACCAGTGCGAGCATTTCTTTGAGAACCGCATCAACCGGCCCAACGATAGGAACGTCGGCGTCAATGGTTTTGGAGATGGATGCCGGATCAATATCGATATGAATGATGCGCGCACCCGGGCAAAACTTTTCAGTTGCGTTTGTTACTCGATCATCAAATCGCGCGCCTACCGCGAGAATAAGATCCGAGTGGTGCATCGCCATATTGGCTTCATAGGTTCCGTGCATGCCTAGCCAGCCGAGATGCTGCTTGTCGCTGGCAGGGTAACAACCAATACCCATTAGGGTGTTAGTAATCGGGTACCCCAGCTTGCGTACCAGCTCCGTCAACTGACCAGAGGCCTTCCCCAGAATAACACCGCCACCGGCGTATATTATGGGACGACGGGCTGCCAGCATCATATCGACAGCTTTCTTGATCTGGCCAGCATGACCGCGTATGGCCGGACTATAAGAGCGCAACTTTATCTTTTTCGGATAAGCGTATTCGAAGCGCTCATTCGGTGCTGTCATATCTTTGGGAATATCGACAACAACAGGCCCGGGGCGACCGGTCGAGGCGATATAATAAGCCTTGCGGATAATTTCCGGGATTTCCGAAGGGTGGCGAACACTGAGGTTGTGTTTAACAACCGGCCGGGAAACACCCATCATGTCCGTTTCCTGAAAAGCATCTTCGCCAATCAGGGTAGACGCAACCTGCCCGCACAGAACCACCATAGGGATGGAATCCATGAATGCGGTAGCAATGCCGGTAATAGTGTTGGTGGCTCCAGGGCCGGAGGTTACAAGCACAGTTCCTGGAAGGCCCGTAGCGCGCGCATAGCCGTCGGCCATGTGCACAGCCGCCTGCTCGTGCCTTACCAGAATGTGTTTAACTTCATCCTGCCTGAACAGCGCATCATAAATATGAAGGGCTGCACCACCCGGATAGCCATATATGTATTCGATCCCTTGATCCTGCAGGGAGCGGATCAGCATATCGGCGCCAGACAATAACTCCACGATTTTCTACCCTCTTCTACGAGTGAATGAGCCGGGCGTACGCCCGGTTGCCTGGGTCCACGGATTCGCTGCTTCTTTTGAAAGCGGAACCGGCTGCTCCACACCTTGTTAAGAGGTTGTCTCCTGGCCAGCCGCCCTCCTGAGGGTTGCGGAGAACGGCCAATCGACGGGTTGCATTTAAGCAACAACCATTCCGCGACATATGCGCGGCACGCTCAGTGTGGTAAATAACGGGGGGATACTTGCACGGGATTGCCTGCCGTATTAGCCCCAGTCTTCAGGCAATCGGTAATTCTGACAGCGCGAAACTCCCTGTCAATAGCCACCTTTGCTTTCTGTGTTCATACTGGCGCAACCTCTGCCATAATTATGCATCACTCAGGCGCGGAGTTTTGAACCAGATGGAAGAAAATACGTCCCATAGATGGCATTATAGGCAAACGCGAAATAGAACGATGGGCCCGGTTTCTCAGGTTGCAAGCCTACCCGGGAGCAGCGAACACACAACGAGTAGAGCCATGAACAGAAAAGCCCTGATGCTGACACTATTAATCGCCGTAGCTCCCAGCGTTGCAATGAGCGCCTCGGTATACAAATGGACAGACGAAGATGGTGTTACCCATTTTGGCGACCGCCAGCCTGTGGGGTCCAACTCCGAGACCGTCAACGTGCGCTCTGGCACATCATCCGCAGCCAGCAACAACAGGCCCACCCCTCAAGAGCGCCTTGGTGAACTTGAAGAGCAAAAAAGGAAAGAAGCGGAGCGCGAAAAAGAAAGCGCCGTTGAGGCTGCTCGTCGCAAGCAACGCGAGGCAAACTGCGAAACGGCCCGCTCTAATCTGGAAGTCATCCAGAACAACGCACGTATACGGATCGAAGAGAACGGGGAGATGCGTTATTTAACGCCAGAGGAAATCGAAGAGCAGCGCAAGAAGCTGGAAGAAATTGCCGCTAAAAGCTGCGAGCCAGAGAGCCAACCCTAGTTTTTTATTCTAGATACGATAACGGGGCAGAACCCAAGTCCTGCCCCGTTATTACTTTCTTAGCGCCCCATCTTAAGCTTTGTTGAATACCAGCTTACCGTCACTCGCCGTAGCAAGGATTGTATCTTCAGAGATAAAATCGCCCTGCAACAACCTTTGCGCCAATGGGTTTTCAATCATTCTCTGGACGGCTCTTTTCAGCGGACGGGCGCCATAAACCGGGTCGTATCCCACTTCCGCCAGCAAGTCCAGCGCAGCTGCATCGAGTTCCAGCTTAACACCCTGTTCCTGCAGCCGCTTATTCAGAATTTCTATCTGGATTTTGGCGATGCCGTGAATCTGGCTTCCCGCCAGCGGATGGAACACAACCACTTCATCTACCCGATTAATAAACTCCGGACGGAAGTGGGCTCCCACCTCTTCCATGACCGCGCTCTTCATAGCTTCGTAGTTCTCTTCTCCAGCTTTTTGCTGAATGATCCCCGAACCCAGATTGGACGTCATCACGATAACCGTATTCCGGAAATCCACCGTTCGGCCCTGCCCATCCGTTAAGCGACCATCATCCAGCACTTGCAGCAAAATATTGAAGACATCCGGGTGCGCCTTTTCGACTTCATCCAGTAGAAGCACGGAATACGGGCGACGACGAACCGCTTCCGTAAGGTATCCGCCTTCCTCATAGCCAACATATCCAGGGGGCGCACCAATCAGGCGGGCAACGGAATGCTTCTCCATAAACTCCGACATATCAATCCGCACCATGGCGTCGTCAGTATCGAAGAGGAATGAAGCAAGTGACTTGCACAGCTCCGTTTTACCGACACCGGTTGGCCCAAGGAACAGAAACGAACCATTTGGCCGATTGGGATCTGCAAGCCCTGCACGGGAACGACGCACGGCGTTCGATACGGCCTCCACCGCTTCATTCTGACCGATTACACGATCATGCAGCGCGTCTTCCATACGCATAAGCTTGTCGCGCTCACCTTCCAGCATTCGGGATACCGGAATGCCAGTCCACTTAGAAACAACTTCAGCAATTTCTTCGTCAGTGACCCGATTGCGTAGGAGTTTCATCTCCATCATCTCAGCCTGACTGGCCATATCGAGTTGACGCTCCAACTCTGGAATGCGCCCATACTGCAACTCGGACATTCTACCCAGGTCGCCTGCGCGACGGGCCGTTTCTAAATCGATACGGGCTTGCTCCAACTGGCTCTTAATCTTCTGAGAGCCGTGCAACGCGGCTTTTTCAGTATTCCAAATTTCCTCAAGATCCGCATATTCGCGCTCTATATCCCGAATAACACCGGAAAGCTCCTCAAGGCGCCTCTTTGACGCTGCGTCTGTTTCTTTCTTTAAGGCCTCCCGCTCAATTTTAAGTTGAATCAAGCGGCGCTCCAGCCGGTCCAGAGGCTCTGGCTTGGAGTCCATCTCCATACGAATTTGGCTGGCAGCCTCATCGATCAGGTCAATAGCCTTGTCTGGCAGTTGGCGGTCCGTGATGTAACGCTGGGAGAGCTTGGCCGCGGCAATAATAGCCCCGTCGGTCACCTCTACACCGTGGTGAACCTCGTAACGTTCTTTCAGACCGCGCAGAATTGCGACGGTATCTTCCTCATTCGGTTCGTTCACCAGCACTTTTTGAAAGCGCCGCTCCAGCGCAGCGTCTTTCTCTATGTTCTCACGGTATTCGTTCAGTGTGGTTGCGCCAACGCAGTGCAACTCGCCGCGCGCCAGTGCAGGCTTGAGCATGTTGCCTGCATCCATGGAGCCTTCAGCTTTACCCGCACCTACGACCGTATGGATTTCGTCAATGAACAGGATAATCTGGCCTTCCTGTTTAGCGAGCTCATTCAGCACGGCTTTCAAACGCTCTTCAAACTCGCCCCGAAACTTGGCTCCAGCAATAAGCGAGCCCATATCCAGAGATAAAACGCGTTTATTTTTAAGGCCTTCGGGCACTTCTCCATTGACAATGCGCTGCGCCAAACCTTCTGCGATAGCAGTTTTACCTACGCCCGGCTCACCAATCAGTACCGGGTTGTTTTTGCGACGGCGCTGCAACACTTGAATGGTGCGACGTATTTCGTCATCACGACCAATCACCGGATCAAGCTTCCCGGCTTCCGCCCGCTCTGTTAAATCGATGGTGTACTTTGAAAGCGCCTGTCGATTTTCCTCTGCACCCGCATCGCTAACGTTTTCTCCTCCACGCACGGCATCAATGGCTTTTTCCAGCGCTGCCTTGTCTACGCCTTGTTCGCGCAAAACACGACCGAGCGTGCCCCGGTCTTCCAAAGCGGCCAGTAGCAGCAGTTCGCTAGAAATAAACTGGTCCTTGCGCTTCTGCGCCAATTTATCGGCAATATTGAACAGGCGCCCCATATCGTTAGACATAGCAACATCGCCGGCACTGCCGCTCACTTCTGGCAAGTTCTCGATTTCCTGAGCTATTGCCTGTCGCACACGACCGGGCTCAGCACCCGCTTGCTTGAGAAGCGGGGTGATAGAACTGCCCTGCTGATCAAGCATGGCCTGCATAAGGTGTATGGGTTCAATAAAGTTGTGGTCTTTGCCAACGGCCAGTGATTGCGCGTCCGCCAGTGCGGTTTGCAAAAGGCTGGTGAGCTTGTCGATTCTCATGAATTCGTTCCCCGAGTTATTCAGTAAATGCGATCAGAAATTGCGCATTCGGTTTGCATTGAGAACTAATGTAGGGGCTATCAAGGGAAGTTCAAGGCCGGAACACTCAAAACCGTCAGAAAATTGACAAGCCTCAGGTTTTCCAAATAACGGTGGCCATACGACCGGTTTGTCCATCACGGCGGTAGGAGTAAAAATGCTGGGAATCGGTAACCGTACAAAAGTTACCGCCATAGATTTCGTGGACGCCCAGACTTTCGAGACGTTGTCGGGCAAGTCGATAAATATCTGCCATATAGCGTCCCTCTCGAGCTCCAATGGAGCTGAAAGCAACATCAGCTTCAGGGTTGCGCTCCACAAAAGCCACCCTAACTTCCGGGCCAACCTCAAACACCTGCGGGCCTATGGCTGGCCCGAACCATGCCATCAAGGTATTGCCGGGCAGTCCCATACGAGCCACCAAGTTTTCCAGCACTCCAAAACATAAACTGCGCCAGCCAGCGTGAGCTGCCGCAACTGTGGTGCCTTTCTGGTCGCATAGAATAACCGGCAAACAGTCTGCTGTAAGAATCGTGCAGGCTTGCCCAACCCTGTGGGTAAAACTTGCATCGGCTTCTGGAATCGCCGCTCGTTGGTTTTGCGGAAATCGCACAACACCTGTGCCGTGAACTTGATTCAGCCATCCAAATGCTGCTTTGGGAAGGCCGCAGGCACGAGCTAGCCTGAGGCGATTTTCCTGCACATGGGCAGGTTCATCGCCCACATGCCCACCAAGGTTAAGGCTGCCCCACGGATGCTCGCTGATCCCGCCTAGGCGCGTCGTGCAGAGCGCGTATATGTTTGAAGGGGCAGGCCAGTCCGGGCGGATAAATGATAGCTCCGGAGCCCCCTCAGAACTCATCACTCTCCAACTCCTGAACGTGCTTACGCAGCGCAGCTAACAAGCCAACAAAATCCGCTGGCAAGGGCACATCCCAGCTCAGTATTTCTCCGGTTTGTGGATGCTCCAATGTGAGCTGTCGCGCATGCAGTGCTTGCCGGTGAAATGCCGAGAGTACTTCACGTAACTCTTCCGTGGTGCCCTTGGGCAAACGAAGGCGACCGCCGTAGAGCGGGTCGCCTACCAGCGGGTGCTTTACGTAGGCCATGTGCACGCGAATCTGGTGTGTGCGACCGCTTTCAAGTTTACAGCGCACATGAGTATGAGCCGCAAAACGCTCAATCAAACGGTAGTGAGTTACAGCAGGTTTTCCGCTTCTGACCACCCCCATTTTCTTTCGCTCATGAGGGTGGCGGCCAATCGGCGCGTCCACCGTGGCGCCGCCTGTCAGGGTGCCTACTACGATTGCTTCGTATTCGCGACCCATGGTTCGAGTCTGCAGCTGACCCACTAGCGATGTATGAGCAATCAGGCTGCGCGCCACCACCATAATACCGGAGGTATCTTTATCAAGACGGTGGACGATGCCGGCACGGGGCAGATTCTCTACCTCGGGCGCGTAGTTCAACAGCGCATTTACTAGCGTACCATCTGCGTGCCCTGCGGCCGGATGCACCACCAAGCCTGCAGGCTTGTTGATAACCAGTATATGCTCGTCTTCGTAAACAATATCCAGACTGATCGCTTCCGCTTGCCAAGTCACCTGAGCCTCAGGCTCGGCATCAAGGGCCAGTTGGTCGCTCAGCATCACCTTATCTTTGGGCTTACGCGGCTCTCCGTTCACGGTTAAAGCACCGCTGCGAATCCATGACTGCAAGCGCGAACGCGAGTGCTCGGGCATAAGCTCAGCGGCTGCCTGATCCAGTCGCCGGTCACTTAGCTCTGGCGGTATAGAAAAACTGGCAGTTATTCGATTTTCAGATGACATTAAGCCCCCGGGGCCTGTGTGTGTTACGTTTCGGTCAGAATAATTGAAACAAACGGGACGCGCTCTGCACATAGGGCAAGTTCCCCGTTACAATACCGCACTCGAATTTATCGACATTATACGGGATTCCGGCATGAGATCAGGTTTTCGTTTACTGCTACTTTCCACACTGGTCGTCCTGATCAGCGCCTGCGCGTCCAACAAGCAGGAGGAAGTGCTTCCGGAAAAAACCTATTACGACAATGCCCGTCAGGCAATGAACTCCGGCAACTTCAACGAAGCCGAGGAAAACCTCGATTCGTTAGAAACCTACTATCCATTTGGCCGCTACGCTGAACAGGCCCAGCTTGACCTTATCTATGCCCGCTACCAAAACCTTGATCTTGAAGGCTCCAGAGCCGCTGCAGATCGATTCCTGCGTCTTAATCCCCAAAGCGACCATGCGGATTATGCTCTTTACATGCGCGGACTTGCTTCTTATAACCTAGATATTGGCTTGGCCGCACGCTACTTTGCAATTGACGTAGCCGCCAGAGATGCAGGGGAACAACTGCAGGCATTTCGCGATTTCAGTGAACTATTAAACCGTTACCCTGAAAGCGAATACGCTGCCGACGCTCGCCAGCGTATGATCGCCGTGCGCAACCGTATGGCAGAACTGGAACTTCATGCTGCGCGCTACTACATCAAGCGCGAAGCCTATGTGGCGGCCAATAACCGGGCACGCTACATACTCGAGAACTACCCTACCTCACCAGCGGTTGAAGAGGCTTTGATTATTCTTGCTGAGACCTTTGATTTCCTGAAATTCAAAAAAGGTTCTCAAGATGCTGTAGCGCTTTTGCGTCAGAACTTCCCCAAGAGCGATGCTTTCAACAGCAAGGGCGAATTTGAAGCCAACTTACTAAAGCGCGAAAACCGCTCGCTCTCCAGCGTAATCACCTTCGGACTTATTGGCGACGAGTAAGCCGCCCCATAAAAGAGATATCAATTGCCGCTCTTCCAGCCACTCGTAATGGGATAGCGGCGATCCTTACCGAACCCTCGCTCGGTAATGCGGATTCCGATAGGTGCCTGCCTGCGCTTGTACTCGTTGAGATCGACTAAGCGGATAACGCGATCAACATCCGCTTGATCAAACCCTTCCGCAACGATCGCATCCGCACTAAAATCTCGTTCTACATAGAAATTTAGAATTTGATCTAACACATCGTAGCCCGGAAGGTTGTCTTCATCCTTCTGATCAGGCGCAAGCTCCGCAGAGGGCGGGCGAGTGATAACCCGTTCGGGAATCACTGGCGACACAGAATTACGATACCAAGCAAGGCGAAAGACCAATGTTTTGGGGACGTCCTTTAGGACATCAAAGCCGCCCGCCATATCACCATAAAGCGTCGAGTACCCCACAGCCAGTTCGCTCTTATTGCCGGTTGTAAGCACCAGCGAACCAAATTTATTAGAAAGTGACATCAGCATTACGCCGCGAATACGCGCCTGCAGGTTTTGCTCGGTGGTGTCGAGAGTTGTGCCCTCAAACGGTTCCGCCAGCGCGGCCATGAAAGATTCATACATAGGCTCTATGGAGTACACATCGTACTGAACGCCCATGGAGCCTGCTTGGGCTGCTGCATCTTCTAGGCTGATGTCTGAGGTATATCGGAAGGGCATCATCACAGCGCGAACACGATCCGGCCCCAAAGCATCCGCCGCCACAGCAAGAGCCAGAGCGGAATCTATACCGCCGGAAAGCCCAAGTACGACCGTTTTGAAACCATTTTTATTGACATAGTCCCGCACGCCCATCACAAGCGCACTGTAGACATTTGCCTCCACCGAAGGTTCTGCCGGCAACGGCTGGGATACGGGCTGGCAACGGCGGTCAAACACGAAATCGACAGGGAAAAGGCCCTCATTGAATTGAGGCACTTCTACTGCGAGAGAACCGGAGTGGTCGTAAACCATGGAGCCACCATCGAACACCAACTCATCCTGAGCCCCTACCAAATTGGTGTAGATGATACTCACCTGATTATCCCGAGACTTGCGCTCAAGCAGCGCCTTACGTCGGGCCTGCTTGTCGATATCATAGGGTGAGGCGTTCAGGTTAATAATCAGCTTCGCACCTGCCGCAGCGGAGTCTTCAACCGGGCCGTCTGCCCATATGTCTTCGCAGACCGTTAAGCCAACGGGCACGCCACAAATCTCTACCACTACTGCACCCTCGCCCTCCGAAAAATAGCGTTTCTCATCAAACACCTGATAATTCGGAGGGAACCGCTTGAAATAGCGGCCTGTAATGTTGCCGCCTTCAATCACCACCGCAGCGTTGTACAGCAGGCCCTTATTTTGAAGCGGGACGCCAATAACAATAGCCGCGCCAAGCTGCGCACTTTGTAGGCGCTCCAGAGATTCTGTTACGCGCAGATTCATACTGGGGCGAAGCAGCAAATCTTCCGGCGGATACCCTGTAACACAAAGCTCCGGGAAGACAACAATATCTGCTCCCTCTTTGGAGTGAGCACGCTTTGCCGCATTTATAATCCGCTCGGTGTTACCGGGAATATCCCCCACCAGAAAATCCAATTGCGCCATCACAACCCGTAGATTTCGGGGCGATTTAGAGGGTAACGGGCTACTCCCGGAAACGGACATACTTCGGCTCCTGTAACTCACTGCCATGAAAAGGCTATTATAACCTCGCACAGGCTTTGAATTCTTCCGCTCAACAACGGATTTCTGAAAACCATGGCGACAGCTTCCACATCGGCAGCCAATTCGGGCAAACACCCCCCCGGCTTACAGCAGGCCAAGCTGTTCCGTATCTACAACCACTACCGGGTTTTGATCAGCTTGATGCTGGTGGCACTGTTGTTCATTGACCCCGTGAATTTCGATACCCGTTTCCGGTTTCTGGACTTCTACCAGTTTGGCGTGGCTGGCTACTTTGCACTGAACAGTTTTGTTGCAATCCTCATACTGGCGGGTTTTCAGCCGGGGCAGCGACACATCACAGTGTCCATACTGCTGGACATTTTAATTATGCACGGGCTGTTGTTTACCAGTACCGGTATTACCAACGGCCTAGCGAATCTCGTCATTATCTCAGTTGCAGCCGGCAATATTCTTACTCCCAGCCGCATGGGCACCTTCTATGCAGCTCTTGCAGCCATTTGTTCACTCAGTATTTCAGGTTGGGCAATACTGGTTCTCGGGGGCAACGGTGATGACATTGTGCGAGCCGGCTCTCTGGGCATTCTGTACTTCGCAGCGGCCTTTATCCTGCAGAATATCTCCCGACGAATGATGCGAAGCGAAGCTCTAGCCACCAGCCGTGCTCAGAGCATTGTAGAACTGGAGCAAATCAACAAACAGATCATCCAGCGCATGCGCACCGGCATTCTTGTCCTGGACCGATACGGCCAGATGCGCCTGGCCAACGCTGCGGCTGAAGAGTTTTTGTTTGGCACTCCTACCCACAGAGGGGAGCACAACTCTCCATCTCGCGCTCTACCTTTACCACTCAAATCCGGGCTGGAAGTCTGGCTTAAAAACCCCTTCCAACACACCACGCCGTTTCAACCCACGCCTACCTCGCCGATGCTACAGGCAAGCTTTACTCGGCTTGATCAAGAGAGTGGCGACCTGATCCTCGTATTTATCGAAGATATGAGCAAAGTGACACAACAGGCACAGCAAATGAAGCTGGCCTCACTCGGACGCCTAACCGCAGGCATTGCCCATGAAATTCGCAACCCGCTAGGCGCCATAAGCCACGCGGCGCAATTGATGGAAGAATCGCCTAACCTTGATACCGGCGACCAACAAATGCTGGATATCATCCGGCGTCACTCCCGCAGGGTGAACGGCATTGTAGAGAACGTACTCAGCCTTTCCCGACGCAGACCGGCAAATGCAGACCTTGTGGACGTGCCGAGTTGGCTAGAAGAATACAGAACTGATTTTCTGCAAACTCAGAAAACAACCAGCCCTCCGGCGGAAGTAACCCTAACCATCGAACCTAACATACCCGATGCGCGGTTTGATAAAAGCCAGATTGAGCAGGTACTGGTAAACTTGTGTGACAATGGGCTGCGTTACAGCCAGCAGCAATCCGGGGAACGAAAAATCGCTCTGAGTGCAGGCGCCACTGCGGATGGTGAGCGAGCTTACATCGACGTAAGGGATTACGGGCCTGGCGTCACTGCCGAAGCCAGCCATTCGGTTTTCGAACCCTTTTACACAACGGACAAAGGTGGCACCGGCCTTGGGCTTTATCTAGCCAGAGAACTGTGCGAGGCTAATCAAGCTCATCTTTCTTTGACGGAAGACGACCAACCCGGCTGCTGTTTTCGTATTACCTTTGCCCACCCGGGGCGAATGATCTGACATGGAACCAACACGACAAGATGACCACTCATACTGCGCTGATTGTTGATGATGAACCGGATATCCGGGATCTGCTTGAAATCACTCTTACCCGCATGGGCATTAAAACTCTAACAGCGCCGGATCTTGCCAGCGCTCTCTCTCTGCTGGAAAAGCACAGCCCACAACTTTGCTTAACAGACATGAACTTGCCCGATGGCAACGGTATAGAGTTGGTGCAGTGGATTCAGCAACACCTGCCCGCCACCCCGGTGGCCGTGATTACAGCCTATGGCAGCATGGATACCGCCATCGAATCGCTGAAAGCCGGCGCTTTCGATTTCGTCTCCAAGCCGGTTGAACTCTCCAGACTCAGAGAGCTCGTAACCAGCGCATTAAAGCTTACAAAACCCGACTCAGCCGTTGATGATGCCACAGACGAGCCGGGGCTCCTGCTCGGCAACTCTTCGCAGATAAAGCGATTACGTAACCAAACCCGCAAGCTCGCCAGAAGCCAAGCGCCCGTGTTTATCAGCGGCGAATCCGGTAGTGGTAAAGAGCTGGTGGCTCGGATGATTCACATGCAAGGGCCTCGTAGAGACGGCCCCTTCATTGCCGTTAACTGCGGGGCCATTCCTTCCGAGTTAATGGAGAGTGAATTCTTCGGGCACAAAAAAGGCAGCTTCACAGGCGCTGTGGAAAACAAGGACGGACTGTTTCGGTCCGCAGACGGTGGCACACTCTTTCTCGACGAAGTAGCCGACCTACCCCTAGCCATGCAGGTGAAACTGCTGCGCGCTATTCAGGAGAAAGCAGTTCGCCCCGTGGGTGACACTAAAGAGCTGCCGGTTGATATACGCCTGCTCAGCGCAACCCACAAAGAATTGGCAGAGCTGGTGCAGAACGGCAGCTTTCGGCAAGATTTATTCTACCGGATTAACGTGATAGAGCTGGCAGTACCGCCGCTTAGGGACCGCACAGACGATATCGCCTTGCTGGCAAACCACATTCTAGGGCGTATTGCCCAAGAGTATGAATGCGAGGCGGCAAGCCTGACTCAAGATGCAGTAGACCGCTTGAAAGAACACGATTTCCCCGGCAACGTGAGGGAGCTGGAAAACATTCTTGAGCGCGCCTTTACCCTCTGTGACGCAGACAAAATAAGCGCTTCCGACCTACACCTTGGCAGTACCGCAACAGACGGAGCAACTAACACGAGCACGACCGCAACCTCTGAAGCCTGCCCGACGCTAATACCGGAAGGCGATATTGATTTGGAGGGCTATTTGGAATCCATTGAGCGCCAAGCTATTGAGAAGGCACTTGAGGCGACTCGGTGGAATAAAACAGCTGCGGCAAAAAAGTTGGGGATCAGTTTTCGGGCGTTGCGGTATAGGTTGAAGAAGTTGGGGATGGAGTAGGTGTCATCGCGGATACCAACTTCAACCTGTACTCCTGAAGCATTTTGCGTTTAAACTTCGGGTCGTTTTTTCACAGGACGTGGGAAAACCAGTAATAGAACTTACAAACATGGAAGTTGAACAATGCACTCCAGACATTTATCTCAGGGCTTTACCCTGATAGAACTTGCTATAACCCTTTTACTCGTAGGTCTTCTAGCAGGGCTTGCCAGCAACTCCTGGACATCGCTGATCTCCTCAACTCGCCACGCTAGCACCATTAACGAGACACATCGGATTTTTGCATTCGCACGATCTTATGCCGTTAATAAAAGAGTGCTTACTACGATTTGCCCCCTATCGAACGCCATGACTTGCACAGATGACTGGAGCAAGCCCGTATCCGTATTCCCTGACGAAGATAACGACAAGCGCCCAGACGGCGGCGAAATCCATCGGATTACTGATCTCGCCAAAGACCAACTCGACATCTATTCGAGAACCGCTGGCAGAGGATATTTCCAATTCGCGCCGAATGGAATGAGCCACGGCACCATGGGGAGTTTGATCGTATGCTCCCGCTCCGAAGAAGAGCCTGTTGAAATTAGTTATCTGGCGGTGAGCATCGGCGGCCGATTACGGCATTTGCGCGATGAGGACCACGATGGTGTGATCAGGCTGCCATGGGGCGTCAGCCTCACCTGCCCCTAGCAACTAGAAACGGGCAACCGAACTCTGCAACCACACAAAGTTACCGCTCGTTCATCTTCTTCTACCGCTTGTCGCGCAACCCATGCATATTGCCAGCAGCTTTGATTTACTGGGATAAGGCCTATTAGCAGGATAAAGCATGTTGAAAAAAGCAGCAGGTTTCACGTTAATTGAATTGATAGTAACCATGGTGATTCTCGCTATTGTCGCGGCAGTCGCAGTTCCTGGTTTTGGCAATTTGATTGAGGGCAACAGGTTAGTGTCTGGAACCAACCTTGTAGCGTCGTCCATAAAGTTCGCCAGAGCAGAAGCTATAAAACGCGGTGCCAGCGTCACGTTTAGCACTGAGGGTGACTTGGCAACTGGATGGTGCGTCCATACTGGAGATGCGAACGGGGACTGCACTAATAACCAAATTCGTGGCTTTGAGCCACCGAGGGGCTTGGCGTTCACCGAAACTGTGAGCGATCTCGTCTTCGATCGGCGCGGCTTTTTGTTGCCACAAGTGACTCAGGAATTAACCATCTACCCGGAAGACTGCACCAGTGGCGATGCGTCATTTCGTAGAATACGCATAAGCCCGGTAGGAAGAACTGAAATTGACGACGACGGAGTATGCCCGTGACTCAAACAACTCCTCTTAATAAACAATCAGGCCTCGGCCTAATCGAAATTCTGGTCGCTGTTCTGGTCTTGGGCATCGGCATACTTGGCGTAGCCTCAACCCAAGTCGTGTCTTTGCAAATGAATACTCAGTCGCAAAGCCGGAGCCAAGCAGTATTGCTGGCAGAAGACATTCTCGACCGTGTTCGAGCTAATCCTGATACACCTGCAAATTACGCACTAGCCGCAGGCAGTGCTAGTGGCGGGACCTGTAACACGTCATTCGTCGCAAATGGCGGAACCGTCGCAGCAAATGATATTGCGGCCTGGGATAACAGTCTTGCCTGCCTGCTTCCGGAAGCAGAGCGCACTATCGCGGTGGCCGGGAACACCGTTACAGTCACAATCGACTGGGATCAGGGTGATTCAACCCTTCCCCCCCTCGTCGTAAGGACAGAGATTTGACCATGAAAAAAACAGTGCCCCCTTACGGTTTCAAACTTTACCGTGCCTTCAACCAGTCCGGCCTGTCACTCGTCGAGTTACTTATTGCGATGGCTCTGGGCTTGTTGCTTACGCTAGGTGTAACCCAGATCTATCTCAGCAGCAGCGTAACTTACCGTCAAACTCAAGGCTTTGCCCATGCACAGGAAAGTGCGCGCTTCGTTTCGGCTATTCTCGCCCCTGAGCTGAGAGCTGCGGGGAGTTTCGGCTGCCTAACACAGGCTAACCGTCCTCTGGATAGCGAGATCGCTCCCGCATTGAACGCTGCTTTAAACCTAACCGTACCTTTGGGGCAAGCACTGCGCGGCTGGGAATATGACACCACGGGTCCCAATGACTCAATCACTCTTGCTAGTGGTGCTTTAGCAACACCGGGAGCAGGCAACTGGGATTCAGGCACAGCAGGTACCAACTTACCTGCATCCCTCGCGGGTAGCGTGGTAACCAACTCCGATGTTGTTATTGTTAATGCTGTCACACCCACCGCCGTAACCGTTAACGCAGTTACCGCCGCTGGGGGAAGCACTATAAACCTGTCTGGTCCGTCCGGCATAGAAGCAGGGCACGTTGTTCTAACAACCAGCGACGACGGCAATGGCGCGTGCTTCAGAGGAGAGCTATTTCGAAACAGTGATGGCCCGGGCGATAGCTCAGTGTCTACGCTGGCGGGCAATACGCTCAATTTGGATTATGACATTGGATCCCGAGTTTATGAATTCTCACAAATGGCTTATTACATTGGTGAAGGAACCAACGGAGAGCCAGCACTCTTCCGCAGGTTAATGACACCCCTTGAGGCTCCACAAGAACTGATATCCGGTGTAGAAACACTTCAAATTCTCTACGGCATAAGAAACGCAGCAGGCATTAGCAATGCTGCAATCAACTACATAACAGCAGCCCAAGTAACAGATTGGGACCAAATCGTAAGCGTTCGATTTTCTACCATGACTCGAAGCCCAGACAACGTTCTTGATGAAGAAAACGACCTCAATTTCAACATGCTGGGCAGTGAAGTGTCCCAAGCCACTGGTGGTGACAGGCGAGCGCGCTTGGTTTCTGTTGGTACAACCGCACTCAGGAGGGTTTTGCAATGAGAACCACACATTTGTCATCGACGACAGTCAAACCTACAGGCAGCCTTCCGCAGCGCCAAGACGGAGCCACACTTATTATCGCGCTCGTTATGCTGCTCCTGATATCTCTGCTTGCGATTGGGGGGATGCAAGGCTCTATTTTGCAAGAGCGCATGGCGAGTAACGCTCACGACGGCGCGATTTCATTTCAGGCGGCAGAGGCTGCGCTAAGACAGGCAGAGGCGGACTTAATGGGGTCACCTGCTGTTCGCTTGACAGCGGAAACTGTAGCTCTATTACCCACGCCCTCAGACTGGGATGGCGCAAACCCGGCACCCGCTGGAACAGGCAATGCTGGCGGCGATGTAAGCGCACAACCCGTTTACCACCATGCCTATTTGGCAAGCTTTAGTGGCTCGAGCACGGAAACTGGTGCCGGAGCAGGCCCCTTCTACAGTCGGTTCGAAGTGACATCCCGGGGGCAAGGCGGAACCGATGAAGCCGTCACCGTGCTGCGATCAACGGTTGTAGCGCCACAGTAATGAACAGTAAAAACACAACGGCTACACAAGATAAGACAACGATCACTATGCAATGCTGACTCGATATGGAGAGTTTGTCATGAGAAACGTTAAGCAAAGGGGGCGTAACCGCTCTCGCTTTACAAAGTTAAGTACATTCGGGGCCAGCCTTGTGTTGTCTCTATGCACCATGCAATCGGCATTGGCACAAGTCAATCTCTCGCAGGTGCCGCTATTTCTTAAAGAATCGGTCGACTCAAACCTCGTTTTTATTTTTGACGATTCTGGGTCAATGGGCTGGCGCTACATGCCTGATAGCCTAGGAGGCAACCACGACGAAAGAAATTATTTCTATTCCAGTCATGTTAACAAGGTCTATTACGACCCCACAGTAACTTACCAGCCACCATTCAAGCCAGATGGTAGCGGACGTTACCCTAATTCAAGCTACACCAACGCTTGGGTCGATGGCTTTAAGCAATCCGGCACCAGAGACAACTTAAGTAACTACATTCGTTTCGATCAGATTGGATCGATCGAAGAAGGCTTTTACATGCAGTTCAATTCATCACCGAGCTGCGACAGCAATCCTAGACAAAACAGCTGCTACACCCCTGTACTACTAAATAATGCGTCTGCCGAGATCAAACAGAATTATGCAAACTGGTTCTCGTATTACAGTACACGTGATCTGGCAGCAAAATCCGGTATCACAGAGGCCTTTTTTGACCTTCCCGAAAATATCCGCATTGGCTACGGCGCCATAAACGTCAATAACAATACAATCGACGGCGTGAGTAACACCGACACTTTAGTAAGCGGTGTGCGCGCATATGACGCAACTCGTCGCGAACAGTTTTTGACCTGGCTGCAAAATAAAAATGTCAGTGGCGGCACCCCGTTAAGAACGGCCCTGAAAGACGTTGGTCGCTACTACTCCCGTTCAGACAACAGGGGCCCTTGGGGCGAAAGGCCCGGCTATAATGACAACACTGATCATATTGAGTGTCGCCAGAGCTTCGCGATCTTGATGTCAGATGGTACCTGGAATGGTGCGAACCCTAGTGTTGGGAATTCCGACAACACTGATGGAGCATCTATCCCCAACCACACCCCGGGTGGCTCAGGCTTTGCTTATAGCCCTCAGGCACCCTTTTCGGATAACCATTCTAACACCTTGGCCGATGTTGCCATGGAATACTGGAAAACGGACTTGCGAACAGATCTAGACAATAAGGTACCGGTCACGTCAACCGACCCCGCGTTTTGGCAACACATGACAACCTTTACCATCGGTCTAGGGGTAACCGGTAGTGTAAGCGAAGAAGACGCACTCGCTGCACTAGCCAGCGGCGGCACAATTAACTGGCCAAACCCTTCAACTGCTAGTGCGAAAATCGATGATTTGCTGCACGCAGCAATCAATGGCCGAGGCGGGTATGCGAGCGCCCAGAACCCTGCGGATTTCACAGCAAAAATTCAGGGCTTTCTTGGTGACGTAATTGCTCGCTCTGAGACATCTGCTTCCGCTGCTGCCGTCAGTTCGGCTGTGCTGCGAACGGAATCTATGGGCTTTTTTGCGGGCTTCCGAAGCGATGACTGGTCGGGCACCCTGACTGGATTCAATTTTTCTACAGGCTCGGAGGTTTGGAATGCCGAGGAAGTTCTTGCGAATACACTCCCGTCTGCCCGAAAACTCGTTACACATACTGGCAGCCAAGGTGTAGAGCTAGCATTTACCTCTGCAGGAGCCCTTTCTAACCTATCCACGGCGCAACAGAACGCCCTCAATGCAGATCCAACATTGAGCAACTCGCAAGACAATTTGGGCCATAAGCGGCTTGCCTGGCTTCACGGTGACAATAATGCTCACGCCACGTTCAGGAGTCGCGAAGTGACAGAGTCCGGTGGTGCGACCGCTCTTCGGCTAATGGGTGATGTCATCAACGCGAACCCCCAACTCGCAGGCAAGACTAATTACGGCTTTTCTAGACTGAGTGGTACCGAAGGCTCCAGCTACTCAGCCTTTCGCTCCACTACGTCATATCAAAACAGAATTGATGCTTTGTACGTGCCTGCCAATGATGGCATTCTTCATGCCTTCAATAGCGAGACCGGCGCAGAGCTCTTTGGTTACATACCTTCCGAGCTGCTGCTCCCGGCAGGCTCTAATTCTCATGCGAGAATTTCAGCCCTGATGTCTCCCAATTACACCCATAAGTACTTCATGGATGGTACGCCTCGAATTCAGGATGCGTACATTGACAAAGATGGAAATGGAACAAAGGAGTGGCGCACCATTCTTTTAGGCGCAATGGGTGCTGGGGGAAAAACCGTATTTGCCCTAGATGTAACAGACCCCGGCTCATTTTCTCCAGCTAATGACGTACTTTGGGAATTTAAGCATGCGAACCTTGGCTCTGGCGTAACAGACCCGCACATTTCCCGCTTGGAAAACGGCAAATGGGTCGCGCTTTTCGGTAATGGCTACAACGGTGACAGCAATAAATCGAGCCTTTTTATCGTTGATTTGGCAACGGGTGCTCTCATCAAAGAGCTAAATACCGGCGCCGGCAGCGCTGCAAACCCCAATGGGCTAGCAGCGGCAGGCACAGCGAGCTTCCCGGACGCCGATGCCATTACCCGTTACGCTTATGCGGGTGATTTGCTCGGTAATTTGTGGAGGTTCAACCTCAAGGGCGACGCAAGTGGGTGGAGCGTAGAAAAGCTGTTAACTGCACAGACCCCGGCCGGAAACTCTCAGCCAATCACGGTAGCTCCTCGGCTTGCCATCAATCCCGATAATAGGGAAGAACTGGTGGTTGCATTTGGAACTGGCAGCTTTATGCGCAGCGGCGACGAAGGAGACTTCGATGTTCAAAGCCTTTATGCCCTCTATGACGACCTTTCGGTGTCAAATCTAAGTAGGTCAGACCTACTCCAACAAACCATCACGCAACAGAAAAGCGTCACTGTAAACAAAGCGTCCGGAACCGGCACCAACACCTTTACAGTCCGTGATACCTCCAATAATAAGCTCACGACTGAAAAGGGCTGGTACCTCGATCTTGTGCACGGTACCAACCAAGTTGGTGAGCGCGTGATTAGCCGGGCTAGCTTCCCCTTCGGTGTAGATCCAGACCGAATCCGGTTCACCACGATGATTCCAGATAGAGATCCCTGCGGTAGTGGACGTACGGGCTTTATCATGGATTTAAAGCTGACATCGGGAGCCCCTTCAGAGAGCCCAGTGTTTGACCTAAATAGCGATGGTATTTTTGACGATGGCGATTTGGTAGATGATTTCTTAGGCGGCGCCACTCTTGACCCGATCACTGGTCAGCCTATTGATCCTATCACCGGCGACCCTATCACGGGTGACCCGACCGGCGCACCTAGCGGTATCCAAGTAGGCTATGGTGGCGAAATTCGAACCATCGCAACACAAGAGGGAGACGCTGAAATTTTAATTCCGGGCCTCGACCCAACACAGCTTACCCCGGGGGATCCATTCGGAACTACAAACCCTGGACCCGGCGGCCTTGGCATGCTCTCAGGCGGAAATTTGGGACGGCAAACCTGGGAACAGGTTCGGTAAAAACCCTCCACACTGCGGAGCGGCTTCACTAGGAAGCCGCTCCATAGAGTAAGCTCAAAACCATTAATCTTAATGGCAGGAAACAATTATGAAGACGCGCTTATTTTCACACGCACAGAGCAAACAACTCGCAACGGCCCTGTTTTTTCTATTTTCGGTAGTCTCTGGCCTGTTAGTAGCCGGAAATTCTTACTCCGACGATCGAGTCATTGAAACAGACGAGCGTCGCGCCAATCAGCCCTATCAAGGAACGGTTAACTTTGTGCATCAGGATTCTTTTGAAATAGTCGTAGACGACCAGATGTTCGCACTGCCCCCCGTTCTTCAGTTCAATAACGCCTCATGGTCACGTGAGCAAGTGGTGCAACGAATTAAGCAGGGGGATTTGGTTGAAATAGAGCTTGGAGACTCAGCAGAACGCGATGAAGACTTTTCACGAACAGCCCGCAGCATAAACGTCATCAATCGATGATTGCTGGCAACTCTCTACAAACGGCTGAAGGATGATAGACTTGAAAATACACAAGCACGCAGGTTTTACCCTGATTGAAATGATTATTACAGTCGCGATCATCGGGATTCTAGCGGCTGTCGCCTTCCCTCTCTATCAAAATCAGGTTCAGCAAACACGAAGGACAACGGCAATGGCGGACCTTCTGGAACTGAACCAGTGGATGGAGCGGCGCTACTCTAATTCGTTCGATTACACTACGGCTGGAACATTACCCTTTAATCAGTCACCTCAAAACGGCACCGCCTTTTATAACATCAGCTTTTCAGGGTCCGTAACGAGAAACTCGTTTACTCTGCAGGCGGTTCCAACGGGGGGGCAGGCAAGCGATGTATGCGGGACGCTGAAGATAGATGAACAAGGCACCCGTAGCGCGGACGAGACGGATTGCTGGTAGCAGGCATCAATCTCTGATGCCATTGCGCTCACTCGATCTCAATGGCATCAATTCTCAATTCTTTGGGCATAGAAAAAACAATATTCTCCTCCCGCCCGGCAATCTCCTCCGGCACGCTGCCACCAAGATCGCGCAGGCGGCCAATTACGTCATTGACCAAAACTTCCGGAGCTGAAGCGCCTGCGGTTACGCCGACAGACTTTTTGCCGTCCAGCCATTGCGGGTCAATTTGCGAGGCTTCGTCGATCAGGTAGGCTGGAGTGCCCATTCGCTCCGCCAGTTCGCGTAAGCGGTTGGAGTTAGAGCTGTTGGGAGAGCCTACCACCAGCATCAGATCACAGTCGCCAGCCAGTTGCTTGACCGCATCCTGCCGGTTTTGGGTCGCATAGCAAATATCGTCTTTACGCGGGCCTTCGATCAGCGGGAACCTTGCTCGCAGGGCATCGATCACTCGGGCCGTGTCGTCCATGGAGAGTGTTGTCTGGGTAACGTAGGATACGTGTGCTGGGTCTTTTACCTCCAGCTTCGAGACATCGTCTTCGTTCTCCACCAGATAGATATCGCCACCGGTACTGTGGTCGTACTGGCCCATGGTGCCTTCCACCTCCGGATGGCCGTGGTGGCCGATCAGGATGCACTCGCGGCCGTCGCGGCTGTAGCGCATCACTTCTAGGTGCACTTTGGTGACCAGCGGACAGGTGGCGTCGAAGACTTTCAGGCCACGGCGGGCCGCTTCGTTCTGTACGGCCTGCGAGACACCATGGGCGCTGAAGATCACCAGTTTGTCGTCTGGCACCTCATCCAACTCATCTACGAATATGGCACCCCGGTTACGAAGGTTGTCCACCACAAATTTGTTGTGTACCACCTCGTGGCGTACGTATATGGGCGCACCGAACACGTCCAGAGCACGATTTACTATCTCGATGGCGCGATCTACGCCTGCACAAAAACCACGGGGGTTTGCCAGTCTTATTTGCATAATCAGTGCGTCTGTCCTGCCGGTTCTACGTCAATGATTTCTACGTCGAAGGTCAGTGTACGCCCGGACAGTGGATGATTGAAGTCCACTTCTACTTGATCACCTTCCACACGGCTCACCACACCCGGCAGTTCTTGTTGGCGTGCATCAGCGAACGAGATCATCACACCTGGCTCCAGCACCATATCTGCACTGAATTCATGCCGCTTAAACGTCTGTACGTTGTTGGGGTTACGCTGGCCAAACGCCTTCTCCGGCGGCACGTTGTGGCTGGCCTTGTGGCCAGCTTTCATGCCCATCAGGTAGGCTTCAAAGTTCTCTGGCAGGCTTTCATCACCAATTTCTAGAGTTGCCGCATCTTTATCGAAGGTGGAGTCAATCACTTCGCCGCTCTCGAATTTCAGTGCAAAGTGCAAGGTTACTCGTGTCCCTTTATCTATTGGCAGTTCTTTCATGGGCTTTATTACCTCCCTTTCGCAGGCGTGTCGGAATCGGCAGGCTTGCGGAACATATCAAGAATCATCATGGCTGCACCTATGGTAATGGCGGTGTCGGCCAGATTAAATGCGGGAAAGTGCCAGTCCTGCCAATAGAAATGCAGAAAGTCGACAACGTAACCGTGCACAACCCGGTCGTATACGTTGCCAAGAGCACCACCCAGAATCAGTACTATGGCGATAGCGGTCCAGGTTTCATGGCGCTGCAGGTTTTTCAACCAACCGACCAATACCACGCTGACCACCAGCGCCAAGACGACAAAGAACCAGCGCTGCCAACCGGCCGCTCCTGCCAGAAAGCTGAATGCCGCTCCGGTATTGTGCAGCAGTGTCAGGTTGAACAGCGGAATAACCGGCACCGGATCGCCGTAGGTCAGCATAGCCGTCGCCATGGCTTTGGTACCCAGATCTAGCACGATCACAAGCGCAGCCAGCCACAGCCACTTCAGCTTTGTTCCGGTAACGGGTTCATTCATTACTGCATCCATCAGGCAAACGAGCGGGTTTCACCCACCCCTTCCACGTTCGTGATACAGCGGCCACACAGGTCTTCATGCTCAGCGTTGGCTCCCACATCTTCCCGATGGTGCCAGCAGCGCTCGCACTTGCCATGAGAGGCCGGTGTAACCTTTACGCGCAACCCTTCGTAGCCTGTCATCTCAGCACTACCCGCTTCGGATACCGGTCTTATGGTAGCTTCGGAGGTAATCAGCACAAAACGCAATTCTTCTCCAAGAAACTCCAAATCGGCGGCCAGGTCGCCTTCACAATACAAGGTGACTTCGGCGCTCAGAGAGCCTTTGATCTCGCCCCGGGCACGGGCTTCTTCCATGCACTTGTTTACAGCTTCTTTCACACCGTAGATCCTGCGCCAATAGTCGCGGCCCAACTCGGCGTCGTCAGGCAATGCGGTAAGCCCCTCGTACCAGGTTTCGTAGAACACGGTATCGCCGCGCTGTCCTGGCAAGTGCTGCCAGATTTCGTCAGCAGTGAAGCTCAGAATCGGCGCAATCCAGCGCACAAGCGCCTCAGCTACGTGGTACAGCGCAGTCTGGCAGGAGCGCCGTGCCAGACTGTCTGCCTGAGTGGTGTACTGACGATCTTTGATGATATCGAGATAAAAGCCGCCCAACGTCGCTTCGCAGAAGCTGTAAACTTTCTGGTAAATCCGCAGGAAGGCGTAGTTGCCATAGTCCTCATGCAATTCATTCTGGAGCTGCAGGGCTCGATCCACCATCCAGCGATCCAAAGCGATCATATCTTCCGGTGCAACCATGTGTTGTTCAGGATCAAACCCTGTGAGGTTGCTCAACAAGAAACGCGAGGTATTTCGGATACGGCGATACCCGTCGGCTGTCTGCCGCAGGATGTCCTTGGAGACGGTCATTTCGCCGCTGTAGTCGGTCGCTGAAACCCATAAGCGGAGAATGTCTGCGCCCAGCTCGTTCATGACCTCCTGAGGTGCAATCACGTTGCCCAGAGACTTGGACATTTTGAGGCCTTTACCGTCCACGGTGAAACCGTGGGTTAGCACCTGCTTATAGGGCGCAACACCATTCATGGCGATGGAGGTCTTCAGTGAGGACTGGAACCAGCCGCGATGCTGGTCGGAGCCTTCAAGGTACATGTCAGCCGGGAACTGTCCGAGTTCCGGGCGCACACGCAGAACGGATTCGTGGGTAACCCCGGAATCGAACCAAACATCCAAGGTGTCCATCACTTTCTCATAGTGATCGGCATCATCACCCAAGAGCTCACGGGCATCAATTTCATACCACGCATCAATACCGTCGGTTTCGATAGCCTGAGCCACTTTTTCAATCAGGCTTTGGGTGTCCGGATGCAACTCCTGCGTTTCCTTATGGATAAACAGGGTGATGGGCACGCCCCAAGTACGCTGGCGCGAGATACACCAATCTGGCGACTGCTGGAACATGGCCTCAATGCGATTCTGCCCCCAGGCAGGTACCCAGCGCACGCCTTTGATTGCCTCCAGTGCATCTGCGCGGAGATTTTCTTTCTCCATGCTGATAAACCACTGCGGTGTAGCGCGGTAGATCAAAGGTGTTTTGGTGCGCCAGCAATGGGGGAAGCTATGGCGGAACTTTTCCTTGCGTACCAGCTTGCCCTCACGAGCCAGAGCCTCACATACCGGCTCGTCGGCCTTGTACACATGAATGCCCGCAAACTCGCCAGTTGCACTGGTGTAGGTACCATCAGCCTGAACCATGTTCAGCGTGCCGATTCCATAATGTTTGCCAACCACGAAGTCTTCCATACCGTGATCAGGCGCAGTATGAACCGCACCGGTACCCGCTTCGATAGACACGTGGTCACCGAGAATCGCGGGCACCTGCTTGTCGTAAACGGGATGATGCAAGGCCAGGTTCTCAAGATCTGCACCCAGACAATTGCCCAGCACTTCATAGTCCTTGATTTCCCAGCGCGCCATAACGCCTTCCACCATGGCGGCCGCAAGAATCATGCGCTCCGGGCCGTTACCGGCATCAACTTGCACCAGCGCATAATCCAGATCGGCATTAAGCGATACCGCCTGATTCGCAGGGATGGTCCAAGGCGTGGTGGTCCAGATAACCACAGACACATCGCCTTGGCCCTTGTCGGTGCCGAACAGCGACAATGCCTTGGCCTGATCCACAGCGGTGAAACGCACATCAATTTGCGTCGACGTTTTGTCCTGATACTCCACCTCGGCTTCTGCCAGTGCGGACTGACCCACCACACTCCAGTAAACCGGCTTGAAGCCTCGAACCACATGTCCCTTGGCAACAATCTTGCCCAAAGCACGCACAATACCGGCTTCCACTTTCGGGTCCATGGTGAGATAGGGCTTGTCCCACTCACCCATGATACCAAGGCGGACAAAATCGGCTTTCTGGCCGGCAATCTGCTTGGTTGCATAATCACGGCATGCCTGACGGAAGGTTTTATAATCAACCTTCACACCTGCCTTACCGATTTCTTGCTCAACCTTGTGCTCAATGGGTAAGCCGTGGCAATCCCAACCCGGAACATAAGGCGCATCGAAGCCCATGAAGCCGCGGGATTTAACGATCATATCCTTCAGAATCTTATTAACCGCATGACCGATGTGAATGCTGCCGTTAGCGTAGGGAGGGCCATCATGAAGGATGAATTTGTCACGCCCTTCACGCTGCTGACGCAAGTTGGCATATACGTTTAAATCCTGCCAGCGCTTGAGCATTTCAGGCTCGCGCTTGGCCAGATTGCCGCGCATTGGAAACGCAGTTTCCGGCAGATTCAGAGTGTGCTTATAGTCGCTCATGGTTTGTGTGCGTACTCTTTTGGTCAGTTTGGGTCAGTGTTTCTGTGTCCGGAGTGCTCGGCCAGCCAGGCTCTGGCTGCATCGAAATCTCGGGCTATCTGCGCCTTGAGCGCATCGATGGATTCAAACTTTTCTTCATCCCGCAGGCCGTGGCGGAATACAACGTCAATTCGCTGGCCGTAAAGTGTGCCAGTAAAGTCAAACAGGTGCACCTCTAGCGCGGGTTGCTTGCCATCCACCGTTGGACGCAAGCCAATGTTGGCAATGCCGTCCTGCTTTACTCCGCCTTCAAGTGTAACGCCGACAACATACACGCCCCGCAGAGCTGGCATTTTATCGAGCAGAATATTGGCGGTGGGCGATCCAATGCGGCGCCCCAACTGGCGACCATAAACCACTCGTCCGCGAATATGGTAGGGGCGCCCAAGTAGAGACTCGGCTTGGGCCAGCTTACTATCCGACAACAGGTTACGGATTCTGGTGCTACTAATACGCTCACCCGCAACAGTAACTGTGCGAGTGTTCTCAACTGAAAAGCCGGCGCTCTTGCCTACCTTTTCAAGTAACGCAAAGTCGCCAGCTCTATCGCAGCCAAAGCGGAAGTCGTCACCAACGACAAGATGACGCACCGCAAGCCCGTCAATAAGGACGTTATCGATAAAACCCATTCCGGAATAACTGCGGAAGGTTCCGTCAAACTTTAGGCAAAGCACAATATCAATACCGGCCGCCATGAGGGCTTCGAACTTTTGCCGAAACCCCATCAACCTTGGCGGCGCCTCCATGCCCTGAAAAAACTCTCTGGGCTGGGGCTCGAAAACCATGACCACTGACGGCAATCCCAAAGCACTGGCCTTGTTTTTGACCTGTTCGATAATGGTTTGATGGCCCAGATGAACGCCATCAAAGTTGCCTATAGTGGCAACACAGCCATTAGCCAGCGGTGAATTCACCTGTCTGGAGAGCATTTTCAGGTTGGTCAGGCCCCGGATCAGACGCATGCAATGCGAACCTTCATTTGCCAGTTGGCTTTCAACGCTTGATTGAGTATGCAAGACGCTGGTGAGAAAGCGCGCGATTATACCTTACCTCTGGCGGAAATGTCTTACCCGCACCCCGGTCAGCCCCAGAACGATGAAGTAGGCACTAGCACTCGCCACAACCATCACACCCATATACAGAGAGCGTTCGATTCCATCCGCCGACAGCCAACGCATAACGGGATAGTTCAGCCAGATGATAACGACCACCATGGCGGCGTTAGCCAAGCCAAGCTGCAACAAATACTTCCCCCAGCCGGGCTGGCTTTTCCAAGCGCCCTGCCGCTTGAGCCCGCGCCAGAGCAACATTGCGTTAAGCCAAGCCGACAGCGATGTAGCCAACGCCAGACCGGCGTGGGCCAGTGGCACAATAAGCGCCAAATTGAAGATCATGTTCGCCACCATGGCGATGATCCCGATTTTTACCGGAGTGCGAGTATCTTGACGGGCAAAAAAGCCAGGTGCCAGCACCTTGATAACCATAAAGGCCAGTAACCCCGCGGAATAGGCCCGCAAGCTCTGGGCCGACATGGCCACATCTCTATCGGTGACCTCACCATAATGGAACAGCGTTGCAATCAAAGGTTCTGCCAAGAGCGCCAGCGCAAGTGCTGCAGGCACCCCGATAATCAATACCGCTCGAACAGCCCAATCCAGCGTGGCCGCAAACTGCTCACGGGAGTCCGCCGCGTGCTTGCGAGACAGGCTGGGCAAAATAACCGTTGCGATGGCAATTCCAAACACCCCCAAAGGTAACTCAGAAAGCCGGTCGGAATAATATAACCAGGATACGCTGCCGGTTTGGAGGAAAGACGCCAACACAGTATCCAGCAAGAGGTTGATTTGACTGACCGACACGCCAAATAGGGCTGGCATCATCAGCTTAAGAATACGGCTGACGCCCTCGTGCCGATAATCAACCCGGGGCCGAGGCATCAGGCCCAGACGCATTAGAAACGGCAACTGGAAAAACAGCTGCAACGCGCCCGCAATAAACACCCCCCAAGCCAGAGCCATAACCGGCTCACTCATCAAAGGCGTGAGATAGATAGCGGCAGCTATCATGGCCAGATTGAGCAATACCGGAGTAAATGCGGGTACTGCAAAGCGGTCGTAACTATTAAGGATGCCGCCAGCGAACGCAGTCAACGAGATCATCAGCAAATACGGGAAGGTTATCCGCAGCATATCGCTCGTCAGCCCGAACTTGACGTCGTCATCCAAAAAACCAGGCGCAAAAACCGCCGTTAGCAAGGGCGCGCCCAGCATAGCGACCAACGTAATACCCAACAGCACCAACCCCAAAGAGCCAGCAACGGCGTCCACCAGACGCTTTACATCAGAGACCGGGTGATTCTGGCGATAGGATGACAAGACCGGCACAAAAGCCTGAGAAAAGGCACCTTCAGCAAAGAGTCGACGCAAAAAGTTTGGGATTTTGAAGGCAACAAAGAACGCATCTGCTCCGGCGCCTGCGCCGAAGTAGCGCGCAATAACCATATCCCGAATCAACCCCAACACTCGGGAGAGCATGGTCATACTACCCACGAGGCCAGACGAACGAAGCAGTCCTGGCGCTCTGATAGACGGTTTATTCTCAGGTGGTATTTCAGGTTGCGATGACATGCGGGCTTGTATCCATGTTGCACGCTCTTTCGGCCGGGCATCTCGGGAATTACTTGCTTCCCTGCTATACCCGCGTCCGGCGAGCCGCGAGTTTAACACAGGGCTTTGTGCCCGGTGACTATCTGTGTGCTGGACAGGGTTTGGTATTGACTTTTTGGGGATTGAGCGGCATAGTTCCGCGTCATTTATTTCGACGCGCTGGTTATGGGCGCGCCCGCGATTTCAGGAAGCCTCTGACTGGTATTTTGTCCAGAGTTTCCGTACGAATCATTCAGTAACGAATTTAAGTACTTTCAGGAGTTTTACGGTGGCAAATACCCCGCAAGCCAAAAAGCGCGCACGTCAGAACGAGAAGAACCGCAAGCACAACGCCAGCCTGCGTTCCATGACCCGCACTTACATGAAAAAAGTTCAGGCCAAGATCGAGTCCGGCAACTACGAAGAAGCTCAGGCTGCTTTCAAGGCCGCTCAACCGATCATGGACAGCATGGTTAACAAGGGCATTTTTACCAAGAACAAGGTAGCCCGCCAGAAGAGCCGCATGGTCACCAAGATCAAGGCGCTGAAGGGCGAATAATAGTCGTTGTACTAGAAATCGCTTATTTAGAAACAAAAAACCGGCATATTCGCCGGTTTTTTGTTTTAGATGATGACCATATTATCCCGATGAATCATCTCTTCATCGGAGATATAACCTAGAACGTGGGAGATACTGTTACTCGAGAGCCCCGCTATCGCTCTAGCCTCATCCGCATCGTAATTCACCAAGCCTCGCGCAACCTCTGCACCATCTTGCCCAACACAAGACACCATCTCGCCTCGCCGGAACTGGCCGATCACACCCTTTACCCCAACGGGCAAAAGGCTACGCCCACCCTGACGAAGCACTTTAACCGCGCCATCATCCAGTGTCAGCCTACCTCGGGTTTGCAGATGGCTAGCCAGCCACTGCTTACGCGCAGCAATGCGCCCCTGCTCCGGAAGCAATAAGGTGCCCACAACATCTCCCTGACGCAACCGGGCAAGCACGCCGTCGATGCGTCCACCGACTATCACGGTAAAGGCACCGGATCTTGCCGCCAAGCGCGCAGCCCGCAGCTTGGTTTGCATGCCACCTCGGCCCAGCACACCAGCACTACCTCCCGCCATAGCATCCAGATCACGATCGCCAGCAAAGCGCTCCGTTATTAGATTGGCGTCCGGATTTTTGCGCGGATCTTTATCAAACAAACCCAACTGATCGGTGAGGATAATCAAACCATCAGCCTCAACCACATTGGTAACCAGAGCACCCAAGGTATCGTTATCACCAAACCGAATCTCGTCGGTAACCACCGTATCATTCTCGTTTACAATAGGTACCACTCCAAAATCCAACAAAGCCCGGAGTGTGCTGCGGCCGTTCAAGTACCGCTTTCGATCAGACAAGTCGTCGTGGGTGAGAAGAATCTGCGCCGTATGGATACCATGGCGCTTGAACTGCGCTTCCCAAGTTTGAACCAAACCCATCTGGCCCACGGCGGCGGCGGCTTGCAGCTCATGCAATTGCTCCGGGCGGCTTTTCCAGCCCAGCCGGCTCATACCCTCTGCCACCGAACCGGACGAAACCACAACCAGTTCAACACCTTCTTTGACCAGCGCCGCCATCTGATCCACCCAAAGCGCTAACGCATCCACATCCAGGCCACGGCCATCGTTGGTTAGGAGGGCACTTCCAATTTTCACCACCAGGCGGCGGGCCCGGCTCAGCTGGGTGCGTTGCGTCATGATTTGGGCTTTGTCTCTTTCGAACTAACGGGATAACTCAGGAGGTACTGATAAAAGCACCGAAACCTAATCCTTCACATATACCACTTCAACGTCGTAGTCATCGTCGTCAAAATCATCATCGTCGTCCGCTGCTTCGCGAGCGGCTCTGCGAGCCCGTCGCTCTTCCTCTACACCGGCACGGGCCTCTTCATCCATGCGCCTGCGCCTTGCCGCTTCCTGCTCGGCAACTTCTGGGTTTTCTGCCTCTTCTACCGCGCGTTCCTCAATCCAACGCATTACCGCCTGAGTCAGCGGTTTGGTGCCTTCTCCGCTTAGCGCAGAAATACGAAACACCGGTCCTTTCCAGCCAAGCTCATCAACAATCGCCTGACAGTGGGCTTCACGGTCTGCTTCCGGCACCATATCAACCTTGTTCAACACCAACCAACGATCCCGACTGGCCAGAGTTTCGCTAAACTTTTCCAGCTCGTTTGCGATCACCTTGACGGCGTGGGCTGGCGAAGAGCCATCGTACGGAGCCACATCAACCAAATGCAACAACAAGCGAGTGCGCACCAGATGCTTAAGGAAACGCACACCAAGGCCCGCGCCCTCCGCAGCACCCTCAATCAAACCGGGTATGTCTGCGATAACAAAGCTCTGGTGCGCCTGCACGCTCACCACACCCAGATTTGGCACCAGCGTAGTAAACGGATAATCCGCAACCTTGGGCGTCGCGGCTGAGACTGAGCGTATAAAGGTAGACTTACCCGCATTGGGCAGGCCAAGCAGTCCAACATCTGCAAGAACTTTCAGTTCCAAACGCAGGTTCCTGAGCTCACCTTCAGAACCTTTTGAGGTTTGACGGGGCGCACGATTTATAGACGACTTGAACCGAGTGTTGCCGAGACCATGAAAACCGCCCTGAGCCACCTTCAGGCGCTGGCCAATGCGAGTCAGGTCGCCAAGCACTTCGTGGGTATCCACATCAACCACCGTGGTTCCAACAGGAACCGGCAGTACCAAATCCTCACCCTTAGTGCCCGTGCAATTCCGCCCGGAACCCTGCTCGCCACCTTGCGCCTTGTGCTTACGCTGAAACTGATAATCTACCAGCGTGTTCAGCGAATCGCTCGCCTCAAGATAAACGGAGCCACCATCACCGCCATCCCCGCCATCGGGGCCACCTCTGGGAACGTATTTTTCACGCCGAAAACTGAGGCAGCCGTGGCCGCCGTTACCGGCCTCAACGATGATTGTGGCTTCGTCTACGAATTTCATGAATCAACCCTTTGCGCGTAGCGCATAAACTAAAAAGCCCCGCAGCCTCATGGAAGCTTTGCGGGGCTCAACAGAACCGGATCGCCGCTGCTTAGGCAGCAGTTGGAACGATGCTTACAAACTTGCGGTTCTGTGGACCTTTCACTTCGAACACAACCTGACCGTCTGCTTTCGCAAACAGCGTGTGGTCTTTGCCCAGGCCAACATTGGTGCCTGCATGGAAACGGGTTCCGCGCTGACGAACGATAATGCTGCCTGCAGAAACTGCTTCGCCGCCGTAGCGCTTAACACCAAGTCGTTTCGACTCGGAATCGCGACCGTTACGGGTACTACCTGCTGCTTTTTTGTGAGCCATGACAAGCCTCCTAATTTAAGGTTTTTTTTTCGAGGGCTTAGCCCTGAATACCCGTGATCTTGACTTCAGTAAACCACTGACGGTGGCCCTGACGCTTCATTGAGTGCTTACGACGACGGAACTTGATGATATTGATCTTGTCGTGACGGCCGTGGCTAACCACTTCTGCAGTCAC
Organism: Marinobacter sp. 1-4A; assembly: GCF_016597725.1. Lineage (GTDB taxonomy): Bacteria > Pseudomonadota > Gammaproteobacteria > Pseudomonadales > Oleiphilaceae > Marinobacter. The sequence continues at coordinate 118,144 of NZ_VCGY01000008.1, read as the reverse complement.
TTTGGCACCATCAACTACCGGCGCGCCAACTTTGAAATTGTCGCCATCGGCGATTAGCAGAACGCGGTCAAACTCGACGTTGCCGCCAGTTTCCACTTCCAGCTTTTCAAGCTTCAGAGTTTCGCCTTCTTTAACTCGGTGCTGTTTACCACCGCTAACAATAACTGCGTACATTAACTTTCTCCGCGATTGACCCATCCCTGCTCTTATCCGCCTGATTCTAAGGGAAGCGCTTTGGCAACCCTATAACAGGGAGCGCAGGTTGGGATGAGTTGGGCGCGTGATTGTACGAAAAGGCGCCCGGCAATACAAGCCAAGTTGACACTAACCGCAGCAATACCTAGCATTGCCGCGTCCTGCCTGTATTATCAGTGCGTCAGACAGCCACAAAACTTCAACACCAGCAAGGGATCCACAAGCCGCATGACAGCCCAGCGCATTTACGACACCGTGGCGGATGACTTCAGCCGCGTTAATGACCTGATTATCCAACGGCTTTCTTCGGACGTCCCTTTGGTAGAGAAAATAGCCCAGCACATCATCGAAAGTGGCGGTAAGCGCCTGAGACCATTACTGGTTTTGCTTTCCAGCCGGGCGTCAGGTTATCGCGAAAATGAACACCTGAAGTTGGCTGCTGTCATTGAATTTCTCCATACCGCCACCCTGCTCCACGACGATGTGGTGGATACATCGGATATGCGCCGGGGCCGGAGCACAGCGAACGCCAATTGGGGCAATGCGCCTAGCGTACTCGTAGGTGATTTCCTCTACGCCCGTGCATTCGAGATGATGGTGGAGCTTAAAAGCCTTCCTATCATGGAGATTTTGTCCCACGCGACAGCCGTTATCGCTCAGGGCGAAGTTATGCAGTTGATGAACGTGAAAAACCCGGACCTTACGGAAGAGCAATACATGACCGTGATCCATAATAAAACGGCTATGTTGTTCGAAGCGGCATCCCATTCCGGCGCTATCCTCGCTAACGCGAGCGACACGCAGAAACAGGCGTTGAAAAACTACGGTAAACATCTGGGGCTGGCGTTCCAGCTAGTGGATGATGTTCTGGATTATCGCGGCGACGCCGAAGCCATGGGCAAGAACGTGGGCGACGACTTGGCTGAGGGCAAAACCACCCTGCCCCTAATCCACGCCATGGCAAACAGCAGCGACGAAGGCCGCCAGCTCATACGTCAGGCCATTCGCAAAGGCGGGCTGGATGATCTACCAAAGGTTCTCGATCTTGTTAATGCTTCCGGGGCGCTGGAGTACACCATGGAGCGCGCCAGAATCGAAGCTGCAAAAGCCTCGGATACCCTAAACGCACTCCCGGCCTCGCCCCATAAAGAGGCTCTGGAACTGCTGACTCAGGTCGCCGTGGCGCGAGTCAGCTAAAAAACCTTCCAAAGCAAAACGGGTTAAAGGCCATCGCGCCCGTGGGGAGCGGTGAAATCCAGCTGCGGTCCCACCGGTACTACCTGCGTAGGGTTGATGGTACGCTGACTCACATAGTAGTGCTGCTTAATCTGGCGAATATCCACAGTATCAGCCACACCAGGCACCTGATACAGTTCTCTCAGATACCCTGAAAGCGCTGGAAAATCGCTAATGCGCTGGCGATTGCACTTGAAGTGGCTGTAGTAGACCGCATCAAACCGAACCAGCGTTGTGAACAAGCGCCAATCCGCTTCTGTTAGTGTACTTCCGGTCAGATAACGCTGCTTCGCCAGCTTGTCTTCCAGCCAGTCCAGCGATTCGAACAACTCGGCATAGGCTTTCTCATACTGATCCTGAGCCGTGGCAAAACCTGCCTTGTACACGCCGTTGTTAACCGTGTCGTAGACCCGCTCATTCACTGCATCAATGTCGGCCCGCAGCGCTTCCGGGTAGAAATCCAGGTCGGTGTTTACACCCTCAAGACCATCAAACGCCGAGTTGAACATGCGGATAATCTCCGCCGACTCGTTGCTGGCTATGGTGTTCTGGTGCTTGTCCCACAAAGCAGGAACCGTCACTCGCCCGGTGTAATCAGGCGCAGCTTTGGTATACACCTGGTGCATAAAGCGGAAATCATGCAGGTCGTCTTTATGGGCGCTGTCATCCGGCCGGAATTCCCAGCCGTTCTCAACCATATCCGGGTGCACTACGGACACGGAAATATGCTTCTCAAGGCCTTTCAGCTTCCGGAAGATCAGCGTGCGGTGCGCCCAGGGACAAGCCAGAGACACATACAAGTGATAACGCCCGGATTCAGCCTTGAAACCACCTTCACCGTCAGGCCCCGGCGAACCATCAGCCGTTACCCAATTGCGGAACCGCGCTGCTTCACGCTCGAATTTACCGCCGGTTTTACTGGTGTCGTACCACTTATCCTGCCATTTTCCATCAACAAGAAGACCCATACTGAATACTCCTTAAAAGCTCTGACTTAACGCACCAACCTCAATGAAGGCCAGCACCAGATACCGGGCGTCTGTCGGGCAAGCCTCTCACAAACCGTGCATTGCCAAGGATGGCAATGCCGAGCCCCCAAGGACGGGTTCACGGCGTGTTTGTGAGAGGCTTGCCCGACAGACGCGAACGCCACATGTAAAGAAGGATAGCGGCCCAACTGCTACACTCTCAAGCAACCAATTCTGGCCAACAACCTCAGATAATTCGAACATGCCCACAGCCATCACCATAGATGCCCTAAGAGTCCTAGACGCCATCGACCGAAAAGGCAGTTTTGCCGGAGCAGCAGGCCAGCTATTCCGAGTGCCATCGGCCATAAGCTACACAGTGCAAAAGCTCGAAGAAGATCTTAACGTAATGCTGTTTGACCGGAGCGGGCACCGAGCCGTGCTCACCCCCGCTGGCCGTTACCTGCTCGAAGAAGGCAGAACGCTGCTTGAGGCAGCCGAAAACCTTGCGCACTCAACCCGGCAAGTCGCTCAAGGCTGGGAAACGCGTTTACGCATTGGGTTCAACTCACTGCTTCCAGCAGAGTGCCTGTTCCCGGCGATTAAGGACTTCTATGCCCTGGGGGTTCCGGTCGACATCCAAATCACCGAAGAAGTTTTTGCCGGCACCTGGGATGCTCTGCAAAGCCGCAGGGTAGATCTCGTTATTGGTGCCGACGACATCAGCAAACCTGCTGGAAACTTCACCAGCCATGTACTTGGCATTATGGACTTCGTTTTTGCTGTTTCTTTTGACCACCCATTGGCAGAAGCCAAAACCCCCCTGACCGAAGACGACATTTGCCGCTTTCCAGCCGCGGTTGCCGCAGACTCATCCCGCTCGCTGCCTGCGGGCCACGCCGGTATATTTCACCGACAGCGAACGTTAAGCGGCACCAACATCGACCACAAAATTGCCATTCAAAAAGCAGGTCTGGGGATAGGCTGGCTGCCACGAGCCCGAGTTAAAGAGCTACTGGAATCCGGCCAACTCATCGAAAAACAGGTGTGCGAGCCGAGACAGCCCATCACCCTTCAGGCGGCGCGGCACGCCGACGACAAAGGCAAAGCATTAATCTGGTTCTGGCAACGGCTCATAACCGATCCAGCCATAACAGATTGGCTTGAGAGCTGAACTTCCCTGCAAAACACGGTCATCATGACTGCAAAGCAGAATTCAGGCAGGCAAATGAGTCAACGGCATGGTTAGCCGGTTCATTTATACTGCAACCAACCTTGTAAACAATGGAGTCCCTTGATGCGGCAGCTATCGGAACTGGATGCCTCTTTCCTGTACTTGGAGTCAGCTAATGCGCCGATGCATATTGGCAGCATCTATCTATTTGATGCCAGCGAGAGAGAAACGCCCTTAGCGTTCAGCACCTTTGTTTCCTACCTGCGTAGTCGCCTGCATGTGGTGCCGGTATTTCGCCAGCGCCTGAAAGAAATCCCGCTGCGCATGGGCCGCCCCTACTGGATTGACGACCCTGATTTCAGCATAGAGCGGCACCTGGCTTATGTTAGCCTCGGCGAAAACAGCCGGGAAGCGAGCTTAATGACACTGGCTTCCAAAATTCTGGAAGAGCCCTTGAAGCGAGACCGCCCACTCTGGCACATCACCTTTGTTGATGGTTTCCAGCTGGGTGGCGACAAAGAGGGCAAACCCGGCTTCGCACTCATTGTAAAGCTGCACCATGCAGCAATTGATGCGTTTAGCGGTGCCGAGATAATGGGAAAGCTGCTGGAATACACACCGGAACCACAACCCATTAGCGCACCTAGGCCTTGGCAGCCACGCCCGAAACCTTCAGAAGAGCGCGTTATGCTGCAGGCAGGGGCCAACATATTGCGCACACCCTGGCGAGTTACATCGATAGCTGCTGGCGCCATGGAGGCAACTGCGCGCGGCCTAATCCAGAAGCAACTGCGCAGAATACCCCTGCCGTTCCCTCTGTTTTCGGCGCCCCACAGCCCTTTTAACCGCCAGATTACAGCCAATCGCCAGATAGTCTCTGCAAAGCTGGATCTATCTCGCCTCAAGGCAATCAAAGCAACGCTGGGGGATGTCACTCTCAATGATGTCGTGCTGGGGCTTTGTGCGGAAACCCTTCACCGGTACCTTGGCGATCAGGGCGCTAACACTGGCGAATCACTGGTGGCAATGACCCCCCTATCTGTGCGCTCAAGTACACTGAACAGAACCACCGGCAACCAAATGTCTGCCATGCTCCTGGATCTTGCTACCAACGAGCAGAATCCAGCCAAGCGCATTCGCCGGATTCACTGGAACGCAGTAGCGTCTGAGCCATACCGTGAAGCCATTGCAGCAGATCGCCTTACCGAACTGCTGCCTTCCACGATGCTAGCCCTATCAGCACGACTGTATTCGGAGCTACAGATCGCCCAGCGCTATCAACCCGTATTCAACCTGCCCATTACCAACGTTCCGGGGCCCCAAGTACCTCTATACCTGCAAGGCGCAAGGTTGGTGCAACAGTATAACGCCGCCCCGCTTTTCGACAGCATGGGGCTGGTTATTGTAGCTGTAAGCTATCAGGGTAGCCTAACCCTCAACTTTACTATATGCCCAGACGTGGTGGCCAACGGGGACTCTCTGCGACACCATGCCTGCGCGAGTCTCGATGCCATTGAGCAAGCCGCCAGCATGCTGGATCCTGAGGAGATGCACACTCCACTTGAAGAAACCCGGAGCCAGTCACTGGCAGACAGCGCGATGAACTTGCTAGAAGGTTCACTAAAAAAACTGACAAGCCGCCTCAGGCGTTAACCCTACTCAAACGCCCAGCGCAGAAACGCTTTTTTCTCTTCTTCTGACGCAGTCTCCCAGACGGCTTTCAGTCGGTTCAGCGGGCTAACATCTTCGCTATTGGCTAAAGCCTCACCATCGTCGCCACCCTCGCCGAGGGTCAAGGATGTGCTTGCCACCAGAGGCTTGTCGATACCCGACCAGTTACTTGAGCGAGCCAAGGCCTGTCCATCGGCCCCCACAATCGCCGCTGAAAACTCGGGAAGCGCATCTTCAGCCTGTCGGCGGGTTTTAGGTTTGGCAAATTCGAAACGGTAGACGGCATTGGGGCTCGCCTCAAACCGCACAACTTGGGGCTTACTTTCGATCACATGAACCTTCGACTCGCCATTGTTCACAACCCCAGATTTGGCCCAGATCGTTTTGTAGGTGAACACCACCTCGTTTTCACCGGGCAGTAGCGCATAATCCAGCGCTAAGTCGTCCATGAGGTAGTTGGTCATCGAGCGCCCGTTAACCCGGTTGACATGAATAACACCCGGCGCTTTCAAGATTGCCGCGTTCAACGCATTCGCGGGCTCGCCATCCCAGGTCTCAATTTTTGTAAGTGCGGATGAACAACCGGCCAAGGTTGTGAAAAGCAAAGCCGAAAGAAAAAACCGACATATCTGCAGCCACCAACGGAAACCGCTCATCTCTAACCTTGTAACACGCAAAACGCTAAAAACATTCATGCTATTTCCTTATGGTAAGGGGAAGCTTGTTCGGGCCGGGCCAACAGCCTGTTGATACGCATTTTGAACACCGTGACCACTGAGGGCAACCGGTTCCACAAATTGGGGTGTACGCATTTAAACAGGAGGTCAACATATTAATGTTAAAAAAACATTGAATTTGTCAAAAAATGTATTAATTTTAAGCAGACCCTTATAAAACACATATCGCCCGACATACCATAGACGTAGGTCGGACACCGGAGCCGGCCATGAATACTCAGGGCAGATCAGGAGAAGATAGACGTATCCCCTTTCGGAGCAGTCGTTTTTTTTGTGTCGGAAACAAATGGTACTTCACAACCCGCGAAGGATTCGATAGCGGCCCCTTCGCATCGCGCGAGCGCGCCGAAATCGGCTTAAAGCGCTTTCTACACGTGGTAAAGCTGCTTCCTGAAGAGCATCAAGTGCACTAATGCAAGCTCATGAAAGCCTTGACCCCTTATTCTAGAGTATGTAAGGCATCAGCCAGAGATCAATCGCGAATAAGCACGGAAGCGCCATCACACCAGCAACTACGTCATCAACCATGATCCCCAACCCACCGGGCAGCCGCTCATCCAGCCAATTAATAGGCCAAGGCTTGAGCACATCAAAAAACCTAAAAACCAGAAACGCTGACAAAACTCCATAGATTTGGTCTGGAAACAGCCCGAGGGCAATCCACATGCCCACAAACTCGTCCCAAACTATGCCGCCGTGGTCGTGCACTTTTAAATCGGCTGCGGTCTTTCCACATAGCCAAACACCCAGCACGAACGCCAACGCAACAACAGCCCAGTAAGCGATGGGCGGCAGCCATGCGAAACCGTACCAAAGTGGAATGGCAGCCAAACTACCCCAAGTTCCAGGCGCCCGGGGTGCTGCGCCGCTGCCAAAGCCGAAGGCCAAAAGGTGTACCGGGTTCTTCAGGAATCCGGGGGGCAAAATGGCTTGTGGTAAATCCGGTTCTGGCCATTGTTCTTCTTGGCTCATGCCTTTCTCCTGAAATGATCAAAACCTGTCGCTTCAGAACCTGAGACTACAGCACTGCCGTCAAGGCGCAAACCGGCTACGGGTTCAATCACACCGACAACCGTGAGCTGTTGCTTAAGCCACTCCGGCGCCGCTACCCAGCTCGCTTCCGAAATAGTCGCACACAACTCATAGTCATCACCGGAATGCAGCGCATAATCTGTGGCTGCGGCACCCTTCAAGCGCACGAGCGCCGGAGATAAGGGTATCCGGGCAAGCTCGATACTGGCGCCTACATTAGAAGCCTCAAGAATATGATTAAGATCCGCCAGCAATCCGTCGGATATATCAATGGCGGCTGTTGCAAGCTTCCTGAGAGCTATACCCAAATCTAATCTTGGCTGCGGATGGTGGTAACGTTCCAGCACAAACTGTTCATCCGCTGCCACGGAATGGTCGGCATCAAGATCGTCTTGGGCCGGAAGGTAGTCTAGTGCGGCGCCAGCATCCCCCAAGGAGCCAGATACAACAATCAGGTCACCAGCTCTGGCTCCGGTGCGCCGAATCGCGCATCCCTGCTCCACAACTCCGTGTACTTGCACGCTCAGTGTCAGAGGGCCGCGGGTTGTGTCGCCACCAGCGAGTGCCAAACCGAAAGACTCAGCCGCATTGCCAAGCCCAAACGCAAAATCCCGCAACCAGAGTTCGTCTGCTTCGGGAAGTGTTAGCGCAAGCGTAAAGCAGCCAGGCTCAGCGCCCATGGCCGCAAGATCACTCGCCGCCACTGCGAGGGCTCTCCAACCAAGATAATCGGGGCGATAACCAACGGGGAAGTGCACGCCTTCAACCAGCGTATCGATAGAAAAAACCAGATCAGAACCGGGTGGAACTCTCTGAACTGCGCAATCGTCGCCCGGCCCCACGATAACGGAGCTGGAACCGTGCAGACGTGCTAACGGCATAAAGTATTGCCGTATCAGCTCAAATTCTCCCATCGGTCAGCGCGGGCGCGTCTCGGCAAGGCGCAAGCGGCGGCCTAATTTATCCAGCACACTGTTAACAAACTTATGTCCTTCTGTGCCGCCAAACCGCTTCGCCAGCTCTATGCCTTCATTGATAACTACTTTGTAGGGCACATCCATTCTGTGGCGCAGTTCATAGGCACCCACGCGAACAATGGCCAACTCCACAGGGTCTACTTCAAGTAGCGGGCGATCAAGAAATGGCTCGATCAGTTTGTCCAACTCCGCCTGTTCGCGATGAACACCACGCAGAACATCGCGAAAATACAGAGAATCCACTTTGGTCATGTCATTATCGACCATGAACTCAGCTTCAATATCCGAAATCGGGCTCTTGGTAAAGTGGCGCTGGTAAAGCCCCTGCATTGCCAGAATCCGGGCGCGGCGGCGATCACCAGCTTTTGGCTGGCCTGTCGGCGCCGGGCGGGGTGTCGTATCTTCAGTGTCGCTCATTACTCACCCAGTTTGTTGAACAGGCTAACCATTTCAAGCGCTGTAATTGCTGCTTCGGCGCCTTTGTTACCGGCCTTGGTGCCCGAGCGCTCAATGGCTTGCTCGATAGAATCTACAGTCAGCACACCAAAGGTTACCGGCACGTCTGTTTCAAGGCTGACGGCGCCGATGCCACTAGAAGCCTCACCCGCTACATACTCAAAATGCGGGGTTCCACCGCGAATCACGGCTCCTAGAGCAATAATGGCATTGTACCCACCGGTTTCGGCAACGCGCTTCACAGCCAGAGGCATTTCATAGGCGCCGGGCACACGGACGATGGTTATATCGCTGTCTGCAATTCCATGGCGGCGCAGCGTGTCGATGGCTCCATCTACCAGACTTTCCACAACAAAACCGTTAAAACGACCAACCACCAGCGCATAGCGCCCGGTGCACTGGGTAAAATCACCTTCAATTACTTTGATATCGGCCATCGGTGGCTCCTTCTCGGGCTGCAACCGCAATGCTGCAACCGGGTTTATCAGTCCGGGGTGTAGGGAATGTACTCAACTACTTCCAGATCGAATCCGGAAATGGCCGAGTATTTTACGGGCGGGCTAAGCAGCCGCATCTTGCTTACGCCAATGTCCCGCAGAATTTGGGAACCGGTGCCCACGGTGAAATACACACCAGAGCTGCCCTTGCCAGAGGGCCCGTGTCCTTGATCGAAAAATTCGTGAATACGGTCTTCCAGATTGTAGCTGTCCTCTGCACTGTTCAGCAGAACAACAACCCCACAGCCTTCAGTGGCCACCTTTTCAAGCGCATGATGCAGCGGCCAGCTTCGGGAATCCTTGCGGCGCGCGCCAAGCAAGTCCCTAAGGGTATCGGTAATATGGACACGCACGTGCACCGGCTCATCTGCCGGAATTTCACCGTAAACCATGGCAAGGTGCGTGGAACCCTGAATAATATCCCGGTAGGTGCGCAGTTTGAACACGCCGTATTCCGTATCGAGCTGGTTCTCTTCAACACATTCAACGGTGCGTTCGTGGGTAGTGCGATAGTGGATCAAGTCCGCGATGGTGCCGATTTTGAGCTCGTGCTCTTCAGCAAAACGCTCAAGATCCTCGCGGCGAGCCATAGACCCATCATCATTCATGATTTCACAGATAACACCCGCCGGCTCGCTTCCGGCTAGAGCTGCCAGATCACAGGAGGCTTCCGTATGACCCGCGCGACTGAGCACACCGCCGGGATCAGACATTAGTGGGAAAATATGTCCCGGCTGCACCAAGTCTGACGCTTTGGCATTACGGGCAACGGCTGCCTGCACGGTACGCGCACGATCAGCAGCTGAAATACCCGTGGTTACGCCCGTTGCCGCTTCAATGGACAGGGTAAACTTGGTACCGAAGCCCGAAGCGTTCTGCTGGACCATCAAGGGCAATCCCAGCTGCTCGCAACGATCGCGTGTCATAGGCATACAAATAAGACCACGACCAAAGCGGGCCATGAAGTTGATGTCCTCGGCGGTGCAGTGTTCAGCCGCCATAACCAAATCACCTTCATTTTCACGATCTTCATCATCCATCAGGATAACCATCTTGCCCTGACGGATGTCCTCAATGATTTCTTCAACGCTGTTCAGTGCCATACTGTTTTGCACCCTTTCAATGCACCCATTACCGCCTCACAAAAGCAGCTACAGTGCGCACCATGAATTTAAACGCTTAGCGGCGAATCAGGATCAGACGCTGGTCTTCTCCTACCTGCCGCCGGTCTTGTACCGTCCATTCGATTTTGTCGGCCATGGTTTCCAGCGGAAGATGTGCTGTCGGCCTACCGTTGCTGCCCAGAAAAACCGGAGCCTGATAAAGCCAGAGTTCGTCTACCAACTGCTCGTTGATGAACGTGCCTGCCAGCGTTGGGCCAGCCTCAACCAGAAGTTCATTAATGCCCAATTCGCCCAGCGAATCCAAAAGCTCGGCAACGTCGATACCATTATCCTTCCATGAAACACCCTTGAGGCGAATTCCCAGTGCCGCAAGATCTTGCGCGGGCGCTGTTGCTAGCGTGGACGATGCGCAAAAAACCTGCACTTTACCGCCTCGCAAAATGGTTGCAGACGGTGGCGTTCTCGCATCTCTATCGGCGATCACGCGAAGCGGTTGCCGCGAAGGCTCGGTGGCGTCGCCAATATCCCCAAGTTCCTCACGGCGGACGGTTAACGAGGGATCATCCGCGAGCACAGTACCTACACCGGTAAGAATTGCGTCGCTCACCGCACGGAGCCGCTGTACGTCACGGCGGGCTTCTTCCCCGGTAATCCATTGGCTCTCGCCGGAGGCCATGGCCGTGCGGCCATCCAAGCTTGCCGCCATTTTCAAGCGCACCCATGGACGGCCGGTATTCATGCGCTTCATAAACCCGGGGTTCAGGCGTGCCGCTTCATCTGCAAGCAGTCCAACATCAACTCTGATCCCGGCTTCACGGAGCATATCAAGCCCCCGGCCCGAGACCGATGGATTGGGATCCTGTGTGGCTGCAAAAACCCGCGATATGCCCGCGTCAATCAAGGCCCGGGCGCAGGGCGGTGTACGCCCAAAATGACTGCATGGTTCAAGCGTGACATAAGCAGTGGCGCCACGGGCGGCGGTACCGGCTTCGCTCAAGGCGCGGGTTTCTGCATGCGCTTCCCCGGCTCGCTCATGCCAGCCTTCACCCAAAATTTTGTCACCACGGGCTATCACGCAGCCAACCCGTGGGTTGGGGTGCGTTGAATAGCGGCCACGCCATGCAAGCTGCACGGCTCTGGCCATCATGGACCGTTCCCGGAGTTCGGTCATTTCTTTCCTTCAGGAGATTGCTTGTCCGCCAAGGCCTTTGCAACATCCACCGCCGCCTCGCCGTTACTGGCTGAGAGCCGCTCGATTTCTTCCTTGAATTCATTGATGTCTTGAAAGCTGCGGTAAACAGAGGCAAAGCGCACATAGGCTACCTTATCGAGCTGCCGAAGCTCGGTCATTACCTCTTCGCCCAGCTGCATGGATTTCACCTCTCGCTCGCCCGTTGCCCGTAGCCGGTAGCGTATACGATTCAGTGCAGCATCAATTTGCTCAATACTAACCGGGCGCTTTTCCAGCGCCTTCATAATACCGGAACGCAACTTGTCTTCGTCAAAAGGCTGCCGAACGCCATCTTGCTTGACGACCCTTGGCATTATCAGTTCTGCGGACTCAAACGTGGTAAAGCGTTCACGGCAGGAAAGGCACTCTCTGCGGCGGCGCACCTGATCGCCCTCGGTAACGAGCCGCGAGTCAATAACTTTGGTATCCGCTTCACCACAGAAAGGACAGTGCATATCAGGTACTCCGGGAGGGCGCCGGGTGGTGCGGCTATCGCGCACCTTGCCCGGCAAGCATTACCAGACGCTTAAGCGTATACCGGGAAGCGCGCGCACAGGGCTTCAACCTGCTCACGGACACGGCTATTCACAGTTTCGTCTTCCAGATTATCAAGGATATCGCAGATCCAACCTGCCAGCTCACGACACTCAGCTTCACCAAAGCCACGAGTTGTAATCGCTGGCGTACCAAGGCGCAGGCCAGAGGTCACAAACGGCGAACGCGGGTCGTTAGGCACTGCGTTCTTGTTCACGGTAATGTGCGCACGACCCAGTGCCGCGTCTGCATCTTTACCTGTGATGTCCTGTTTGATGAGACTGACCAGGAACAGATGGTTTTTGGTGCCACCGGAAACCACATCGTAGCCGCGATCAACAAATACGTTCGCCATAGCGGAAGCGTTCTTGACCACCTGCTGTTGATAGGCCTTGAACTCGTCGCTCATTGCCTCTTTGAAGCAGATTGCTTTGGCAGCAATCACGTGCATCAAGGGGCCGCCCTGGCCACCCGGGAAAACAGCGGAATTCAGTTTTTTGTGCAGAGCCTCATCATCGCAGGCCAAAATCAGGCCACCACGGGGTCCGCGCAGGGTTTTATGAGTTGTTGTGGTCACCACATGTGCGTGAGGCATGGGGTCGGGATAAACGCCCGCAGCTACCAGACCAGCCACATGGGCCATATCTACAAACAGGTAGGCATCAACCTTGTCGGCAATGGCGCGAAAACGGGCAAAATCCAGTTCCTGTGAATAGGCAGAGAAACCGGCAATGATCATCTTCGGTTTGTGCTCAACCGCTAGAGCTTCCAGCTCATCGTAATCAATCAGACCGGTATCCGTATCGATACCATATTGCACGGCATTGTAGATCTTGCCGGAGAAATTCACGCCAGCACCGTGGGTTAGGTGGCCACCGTGGGCCAAGCTCATGCCTAATACCGTATCGCCCGGATTAACCAGCGCCATAAAAACGGCTGAGTTGGCCTGCGACCCGGAGTGCGGCTGTACGTTCGCGTAAGCGGCACCAAACAGCTCCTTGGCGCGATCGATAGCAAGCTGCTCGGCAATATCAACAAATTCACAGCCACCGTAGTAACGCTTGCCGGGATAACCCTCAGCGTACTTATTGGTAAGGTCACTGCCCTGAGCTTCCATTACTCTCGGGCTGGTGTAGTTCTCTGATGCAATCAGCTCAATATGAGCCTCCTGACGCTTGCTTTCCGCCTGCATGGCGTTCCAGAGTTCGTCGTCGAAACCGGCGATCTTCATATCACGATTAAACATCGATGTGCTGCCCCTGTGTGCTGACTGGCCCGGAGAGTCTTGGGAATGCCTCCGGAATCCCTTAAAATTCGGGCCGCTATTCTAGCCCATTACCGGGTTGGAAATCATCCTTTATACAGTTCGCAGATACCGTCATGCCGATATCGCCTGTTTTCCTGAAATTGCTATAGCTGCCTTGTTTCGATACCTTACAGACCCAACTGTCAATCCTAATTGCAAGGTTGCGCAAGGCGATAGCAAAATCCCCTTACGGAACCTTTTCACATCTCGTTTTTAAGAGGGTAATGCCTTTATGGCCCAATACGTATATAGCATGAACCGCGTGGGCAAGGTGGTTCCGCCCAAGCGTGAAATCCTCAAGGATATTTCCCTGAGCTTCTTCCCGGGCGCCAAAATTGGCGTACTCGGTCTCAACGGTTCCGGTAAGTCCACCCTTTTACGCATTATGGCGGGCGTGGATCAGGATTACATCGGTGAGGCCCGCCCCCAGCCTGGCATCAAAGTAGGCTACCTGCCTCAGGAACCGGAGCTGGACGACAGCAAAACAGTCAAAGAGATTGTCGATGAGGCTGTTTCCGAAGTTCATGACGCACTGGCAGAACTGGACAAGGTTTATGCTGCCTACGCTGAACCGGATGCAGATTTTGATGCGCTAGCGAAAAAGCAAGGCGAGCTGGAAGCGTTGATTCAGGCCACCGACGGCCACGATATAGAACGCAAAATGGAAGTAGCTGCTGATGCCCTGCGCCTACCCGCTTGGGATCAGCCGGTAAAAAATCTCTCCGGTGGTGAGCGTCGTCGCGTGGCTCTCTGCCGCCTGCTCCTCTCCGGCCCGGACATGCTTTTGCTGGACGAGCCGACCAACCATCTGGACGCAGAGTCCGTAGCCTGGCTGGAGCGCTTCCTGCACGATTACGAAGGCACTGTGGTTGCCATCACCCACGACCGTTACTTCCTCGACAACGTAGCTGGCTGGATTCTGGAACTGGACCGGGGCCAGGGCATTCCGTTTGAAGGTAACTACAGTCAGTGGCTGGAGAACAAACAGCAGCGGCTGAGCACCGAAGCCAAGCAGGAAGCCTCGCACCAGAAAGCCATGAAGCAGGAACTGGAGTGGGTGCGCAGCAACGCCAAAGGCCGCCAATCCAAGAGCAAGGCCCGTCTGGCGCGCTTCGAAGAAATGAGCTCGCAGGAGTTCCAGAAGCGCAATGAAACCAACGAGATCTATATTCCACCCGGGCCTCGTTTGGGCGACAAGGTCATCGAAGTGGAAGGTATAAGCAAAGCTTTTGGTGATCGCCTGCTTTACGAAGATGTGTCCTTCACCGTGCCGCCAGGTGCGATCGTTGGCATTATCGGTGGTAACGGTGCTGGTAAATCCACGCTGTTCCGAATGATTGCCGGTCACGACCAACCTAATTCGGGCACCATCACCGTGGGTGAAACCGTTCAACTGGCCTACGTGGATCAAAGCAGAGACCTGGACGGTTCGAAAACTGTGTGGGAACTGCTCAGTGATGGCCAGGACATCATTAAGGTCGGCAACTACGAAACGCCTTCAAGGGCCTATGCCGGCCGCTTCAACTTCAAAGGCTCTGACCAGCAGAAGCGGGTGGGCGATTTGTCCGGCGGTGAGCGTAACCGCCTGCACTTAGCGAAGCTGTTGAAAGAAGGCGGCAACGTATTACTGTTGGACGAACCTACCAACGACTTGGACGTAGAGACCCTGCGCGCGCTGGAGGAAGCTCTGCTGAATTTCCCGGGCTCCGCTATGGTTATCTCGCACGACCGCTGGTTCCTTGACCGAGTAGCCACGCACATTCTGGCGTTTGAGGATGATGGCGAGGTGGTGTACTTCGAGGGTAACTTCGCCGAGTACGACGAAGACCACAAGAAGCGCAAAGGGGACTCCGCCATGGTGCCCCAGCGTATGAAGTATAAGAAGTTGGCGTAAATGACAACACCCCCTCTCCCCAACCCCTCTCCCTCAAGGGGCGAGGGGCTTTACTGCACTACCTGTGAGATTAGTGCAGAGACCTCAGGCTTCAGGTGTGTAGCCCCCCTCTCCCCTCTCCCGTGAAGGGAGAGGGTCTTTGCTGCACTGCCTGTGAGATTTGTACAAAGACCTCAGGCTTCAGGTGTGTAGCTCCCCTCTCCCTTCACGGGAGAGGGGCCGGGGGAGAGGGTGAGAGGGTGAGAGGTTGAACGCTCCGCAAAACCACCAGGACTATCTTCATGGCAAAAGCAAAAACCGCCTACGTTTGCACTGAGTGCGGCGCCGACTACTCCAAATGGCAGGGGCAGTGCACTGCCTGTCAGGCATGGAATACAGTCAGCGAAGTTCGTGGCGTCAGCAGCAATGCAAAAGGTGCTCGCGGAGTGCGCTTTGAGGGTTTCGCCGGCAGTTTGTCAGCGGTGCAAAGCCTTGGTGATGTAAGCCTCGCCGAGCAGGAGCGCATAAGTACCGGCATGCAGGAGTTCGACCGGGTTCTAGGTGGCGGGCTTGTGGAAGGTTCTGCTGTGCTTATGGGCGGACACCCCGGTGCAGGCAAGAGTACGCTGCTGCTTCAGGCTGTGTGTCACTTGGCTGCTAGCGTGCCAGCGCTTTATGTAACAGGCGAAGAATCTCTGCAGCAAGTGGCCATGCGCGCGAAGCGGCTTGGCTTGCCCACCAAAGATTTGAAAATGCTGTCAGAGACCAGTGTCGAGCGTGTTATGCAGGTGGCTGAGGCGGAGAAACCACGGATTTTGGTGGTGGACAGTATCCAGGTGATGCACGTTGCGGACATTGAATCAGCTCCGGGTTCGGTTTCTCAGGTTCGAGAAAGTGCTGCGTTTTTGACTCGCTTTGCCAAACAGACGGGCACAATTCTGTTTTTGGTAGGCCATGTCACCAAGGATGGTAGCCTTGCTGGGCCGAAGGTTTTGGAGCACATGATTGACTGCTCTATTCTGCTGGAGGGCTCCAGTGACAGCCGCTACCGCACCTTGCGCGGGATTAAGAACCGCTTTGGCGCGGTGAACGAGCTTGGTGTGTTCGCTATGTTGGAGCAGGGTCTGAAGGAGGTTAAGAACCCCAGTGCCATTTTCCTGAACCGTGGTGAGGAAGCCGCGCCCGGTAGTGTGGTTATGGTGGTGTGGGAAGGCACACGGCCGATGCTGGTGGAGATTCAGGCGCTGGTAGACATGGCTCAGGGTGGTTACCCTCGTCGCGTTGCAGTGGGGCTGGATCAGAATCGTTTAGCCATGCTGCTGGCCGTGCTGCACCGCCATGGTGGCTTGCATGTGTCGGACCAGGATGTGTTTGTGAATGTGGTGGGTGGCGTGAAGGTGAATGAGACCAGTGCGGATTTGGCGTTGCTGGCTGCCATTGTTTCTTCGTTTCGGGACCGGGCGCTGCCGCAGGATTTGGTGATTTTTGGGGAGGTTGGGTTATCGGGGGAGATCCGTCCGGTGCCTAGTGGTCAGGAGCGGATTAATGAGGCAGCCAAGCATGGGTTTACTCATGCTCTGGTACCCAAAGCCAATGCACCACGTAAAGCTATAGCGGGGATGAAGGTAATTCCAGTAACTAAGCTTAGTGAGGCTATTACGGCGCTGGAGGAGCTTTAGGTTTGAGCCCCCACTGTCGGCCTTGGCAGTCCGGCAGAAGCGGGGAAACCTTTCCAAAAACCGCTACAAGCACATCCATGTGCACTTGTCTCCGGCCATCCTTGGCCTACGACATTTTTGGAAAGGTTTCCCCGCTTCCGCCTGCATATTTCGTGATTCGCCTGCTAGCAAAAATCTAAAACCGACTAATCAATAAGCCGGGTAAATTCTCGCTCAAGAAGAACCTGATCGCCAAGATTCAACTCAACAAGGCGCTTCAGGTGCGTCGCGCTTTCCAGGTCTATGTACTGGCACTTAAAGCCAAGTCGTTGAGATTCAATGTGCTTTAACTCAACCGCCATAACAATCCCTACCTGTTCCCCATCAAGATGGATAACCACCTCACAGGGTTGGTTTAACGGCACATCCCACCCTTCTGGCCGTTTAACCAAAACGCCTTTCAGGGAAATGTCCAGAACCTCTGTTGTCCACACGCTTTCAATCGCATGCAATTCGCAAGGCGCATCAAAGCTTATTCGGTGGAACTTTCGTTTTTCTGCAGATTTAGAGGCGGGCAAGGGACTGCTCCTTTGTTTTCAATGTCATCTGCCATGACTATAGACTGCGGGGAGTTGCCAATCCAGAAGAGTTCTACTCAAGGAAAACTGTCAGAAGGCGCGCTGAGAGGATCAATGCGAGAGTTGAGCCACCGGTTCCAAAAATGTCGTAGACCAAGGACGGCCGGAGACAAGCCACATGGATGTGCTTGGAGCGGTTTTTGGGACCGGCGGCTCAACACCCGCCCACTGAGCCCGCAGGCCCGTGAACGGGGATAGTAAATACTAGCGATGATACTCCGGACTCAATTCAACAACTGCCTCGATGAAGGCTTTGGCGTGCTCAGGATCAACATCCGGGGTAATGCCGTGGCCCAGATTGAATATATGGCCAGGACCCGCGCCGTAGCGACGCAATATATCAGCCACTTCTTCACGAATCCGCGCCTTGGGTGCGTAGAGCATGGTGGGATCCATGTTGCCCTGCAGTGCCACGCGGTCGCCGATGCGGGAACGGGCCTCGCCGATATCCGTGGTCCAATCTAGGCCTACAGCATCAGCGCCAGAGTCGGCAATGGACTCAAGCCACTGGCCACCGTTTTTGGTGAACAGGATTGCCGGCACATAGCGCCCATCGTTTTCGCGAATCAGGTTATCGACAATCTTCTTCATGTAACGCAGAGAGAACTCCTCGTACGCCCAGCCGCTGAGCATGCCGCCCCAAGTATCAAAAATCTGAACGGCTTGAGCACCGGCCTTAATCTGGCCGTTGAGGTAATCGATAACGGCGTCTGCAAGAAGGTCCAGCAGTTGATGCATGACTTCTGGCTGGCCGTACATGAGTTTTTTGGCTTCGCGGAAATCTTTGGAGGAGCCGCCTTCAACCATATAGGTCGCCAGCGTCCAGGGGCTACCCGAGAAGCCGATCAAGGGAACGCGGCCATTGAGCGCGCCCCGGATGGTGGAAACAGCATTCATCACGTAATCAAGGTCGGTTTCTGCCTCGATCTTCGGCATTGCATCCACATCCGCTTGGGAGCGTATGGTGTGCTTGAACTTGGGGCCTTCGCCGGCTTCAAAATACAACCCTAAGCCCAGAGCATCGGGAATGGTGAGAATATCAGAGAACAGAATAGCGGCATCCAGCGGGAAACGCTCAAGCGGCTGGAGAGTCACCTCACACGCCAAAGGCGTGTTCTTGCACAAGCTGAGGAAGTCACCCGCTTTTTCCCGGGTAGCGCGATACTCGGGCAAATAACGGCCGGCCTGGCGCATCATCCATACCGGGGTACGATCAACAGGCTGGCGCATCAGGGCGCGCAGGAAGCGGTCATTCTTCAACTCGGTCATAAGGATCCCAACGTTGTCTCTTTCAAGTGGTCTAAACGGAACGAGAGCAATGATACCCCGTTTGCCATAATAAAAAAGGCCAGCTTACCCTTACTAAGCTGGCCTTCTGATCCGAATCAAAGCGTTTGTCAGATATCCAGATAATCCATGATGCCTTCGGCAGCCTGACGACCTTCCCAGATTGCGGTCACCACAAGGTCTGAGCCTCGAACCATGTCGCCACCGGCAAAAACTTTCGGATTGCTGGTTTGGAAGCCGTACTCCGCCTTTTCCGGGGCGGTTACCCTGCCCGACTCGTCGGTGTTGATGGTTAGGTCATCAAACCAGTCCGCCGGGCTTGGACGAAAGCCGAAGGCAACCAGCACTGCATCTGCCGGGATAACCTCTTCACTACCGGGCACCACCTCCGGGCGGCGGCGACCGTTTTCATCCGGCTCACCAAGCTGTGTCGACACCACTTTTACACCTTCCACCTGATCCTCACCAATGATGGCGATGGGTTGGCGATTGAATAGAAACTTCACACCTTCTTCCTTGGCGTTGGAAACTTCGCGGCGCGAGCCTGGCATGTTGGCCTGATCGCGACGATAAGCGCAGATCACGCTTTCTGCCTGCTGGCGGATGGAGGTGCGGTTGCAGTCCATGGCGGTATCACCGCCACCAAGCACCACCACGCGTTTGCCTTTCATATCAATGAAGTCCGCTGGATCTTGTTCAAAGCCAAGTCGACGGTTAACGTTGGACACGAGGAACGGCAAGGCATCGTAGACCCCCGGCAAATCCTCGCCAGGAAAGCCGCCCTTCATGTAGGTGTAGGTTCCCATGCCCATAAACACAGCATCGTATTCGTCAAGAATGTCCTGCATCTGAACATCCTTACCCACTTCCGTGGACAAACGGAACTCAACACCCATTTCCTCAAACACTTGACGCCGACGCGTCATCACAGATTTTTCCAGTTTGAATTCCGGGATACCGAAGGTCAGCAAGCCACCGATCTCCGGATACATATCGAACACCACCGGCTTCACTCCGTTGCGCACCAGCACATCGGCACAACCCAGACCCGCAGGGCCCGCGCCTATCACGGCTACCTTTTTGTCCGTCCACTTAACCGCAGACATGTCCGGCTTCCACCCCAAGGCGAAGGCCGTATCGGTAATGTACTTTTCAACAGAACCGATAGTAACCGCGCCAAAACCGTCGTTCAGGGTGCAGGCACCCTCACACAAACGATCCTGAGGGCAAACCCGGCCACAGACTTCTGGCAGCGAGTTGGTTTGATGACACAACTCCACGGCTTTCATGATATTGCCCTCCGACACCAACTTCAGCCAGTTCGGGATGTAGTTGTGCACCGGACACTTCCACTCACAATAAGGATTACCGCACTCCAGACAGCGATGGGACTGGGATGCCGCATGATCTGCCGCAAGCGGGTGGTAGATTTCACCGAACTCTTTTTTGCGTTTCTTCGCAGGCACCTTCTTCGGGTCTACCCGCCCTACTTCCACAAATTGGAAATCGTTGTTAAGTCGTTCTTTCATGTTGGCGCTCTCATCAGCTCAATATCGACAAGGGCTGCTGATCTGAGCAGCCCTAAACCCTTACAAGGAAACAGACTCAATGCACTGACCTTACTCAGGACGCGCACGGGTACTTGCCAGAAGGCTGCGCAAATTCGCAGCTTTGGGTTTCACCAGCCAAAAGCGGCCGATGTAGTCGTCGAAATCTTCAAGAATGTGCTCAGCCCAGGCACTGCCGGTTTCCGAGATATGCTCGCGAATCACGCTGCGCAGATGGTTGCGGTAAGCCTCCATGTCCTCGCGGGAAATACGCTGAATCTCCACCAGTTCGTGGTTGTATTTATCGACAAACGTGTTGTCCATATCAAGCACATACGCGAACCCGCCGGTCATACCTGCACCAAAATTGGCACCAGTAGAGCCTAGTACCGTCACCAGACCGCCAGTCATATATTCACAGCAGTGATCGCCTGCACCTTCAACCACGGCATGGGCGCCAGAGTTACGGACAGCGAAACGCTCTCCGGCTGTGCCAGCGGCAAACAGCTTACCGCCCGTAGCTCCGTACAAGCAGGTGTTACCAACAATGGCTGTGTTCTGGGATTCGAAAGCACTACCACGGGGCGGTTTTACCACCAGCTTGCCGCCGGTCATGCCTTTGCCAACATAGTCGTTGGCGTCACCTTCAAGAATGAGGTTAAGCCCACCAACGTTCCAGACACCAAAGCTCTGACCAGCAGTACCCACGAGATCCAGTGTTATGGGTGCATCGGCCATGCCTTGGTTTCCATGCTTCGCTGCAATTTCACCTGAAATACGGGCACCAATTGAGCGATCACAGTTGGTGACGCGGTAACTCCACGCGCCTCCGGTTTTGCCTTCAATCGCAGGCGCTATGGCCTTAAGCATTTCTTCCGCCAGTAAGCCTTGGTCGAAAGGCAGGTTGCGCTCAACTTGACACGTTTGGGGTTTTTCCTCGGGAATATGGTCGTTGGACACTAGCCGTGTTAGATCCAACTTTTTCTGCCGCTCGGTGTCGCCCGGCAGACGCACAAGAAGGTCAACACGCCCGACCAACTCTTCTAACGTGCGCACTCCCAACTTTGCCATCCACTCGCGGGTTTCTTCCGCCACAAAACGGAAGAAGTTCATAGCCATGTCCACCGTGCCTTTGAAGTGCTCCTCACGGAGATGCTCATTCTGGGTGGCAACGCCGGTTGCGCAATTGTTCAGGTGACAGATACGAAGGAACTTGCAGCCCAGCGCCACCATGGGGGTAGTGCCGAACCCGAAACTTTCAGCACCAAGAATGGCCGCCTTCACTACATCTAAGCCAGTTTTAATACCTCCATCCGTTTGCAAACGGATTTTCCCTCGCAAGTCATTAGCTCTCAGCGCTTGCTGGGTTTCTGTTAATCCCAACTCCCAAGGCGAGCCAGCGTAGCGTATTGAAGCTAGCGGGCTTGCCGCCGTACCTCCGTCGTAGCCGGAGACAGTAATCAGATCGGCATAAGCCTTAGCTACACCTGCCGCAATAGTGCCGACGCCGGGCTCGGAGACCAGTTTGACCGACACCAGTGCCTGCGGATTCACCTGCTTGAGATCAAATATCAGCTGTGCCAAGTCTTCTATCGAATAAATATCATGGTGCGGCGGTGGCGATATCAAGGTAACGCCCGGCACCGAGTAGCGCAGACGCGCGATCAGCTGGTTCACCTTGCCGCCGGGCAACTGCCCGCCTTCGCCAGGCTTGGCTCCTTGAGCCACCTTAATCTGCATAACATCGGCGCTACGCAGGTACTCTGCGGTTACACCAAAGCGGCCGGAAGCGACCTGTTTGATTTTGGATCGCTTTTCCGTGCCATAGCGAGCAGGGTCTTCACCACCCTCACCAGAATTGGAGCGCCCGCCAAGAGTATTCATGGCCACCGCCAGCGCCTCGTGAGCTTCCGGCGATAGGGCGCCTAGAGACATAGCCGCAGAGTCAAACCGGGGAAAGATGCTCTCAACCGGCTCAACCTCGGAAAGCTCGATGGCTTCAATACCCTCACGGAACCCAAGCAAATCCCTGATAGTCGCAACAGGCCGCTCACTAACCAGCGCCGCGTATTCTTTGTAGTGCCCGTAATCCCCGGTGCTGACTGCATCCTGCAGTTTGCCGACTACGTCTGGGTTAAACGCATGATATTCCTGGCCATGGATGTACTTCAGGAGACCACCCGG
This sequence comes from Marinobacter sp. 1-4A, assembly GCF_016597725.1. Taxonomy (GTDB): domain Bacteria; phylum Pseudomonadota; class Gammaproteobacteria; order Pseudomonadales; family Oleiphilaceae; genus Marinobacter. The sequence continues at coordinate 95,819 of NZ_VCGY01000008.1, read as the reverse complement.
GGTAATGGGCTTACGCGGTTTCCACGCCGTAGCCGCTAGTTGCTCTTGGTCCTGCTGAAAATCGATAAAGCTCGCACCCTGAACTCGGCTGGGCACGCCTTTGAAGCAGAGATCAACAACATCATCCGCCATACCTATAGCTTCGAAAAGCTGGGCTCCTCGATATGAAGCGATGGTAGAAATACCCATCTTGGACATAATCTTTAACAGGCCTTTGTTTATGCCCTTGCGATAGTTGTTCTTCGCTTCGATTGGATCCATCAGCAGTTCGCCGGTTCGTATCAGGTCGTTCATCACCTGATACGCCAGATACGGGTAAACCGCCGTTGCGCCAAAGCCAAACAGCACAGCAAAGTGGTGGGGGTCGCGTGCCCAACCGGTTTCCACAATAATATTGGAGTCGCAACGCAAACCCTGAGCCACCAAATGATGATGAACCGCCCCGGTTGCCATCAGCGAGCTAACAGGCAACTCACCCTGTTTTAGATTCTTGTCCGAAAGAATCAGGAGAACCTTGCCGTCACGGACGGCTTGGGCTGCCTCCTCACACACTCGCCGAATAGCTTGTTCAAGCCCGAACTCTGGCGAATAGCCTAAAGAGATGATCACCTCGGCAAATCCCGGTCGCTTGGTGCCCTCTAACCGGAGAAACTTTGCGGGCGACAGTACGGGCGTTGTCAGAATAATCCGATCAGCATGCTCGGCGGTTTCATCAAATACATTCCGCTCCGCACCCAAGCAGGTTTCCAGCGACATCACTATGGCTTCGCGCAGCGGGTCAATTGGCGGGTTGGTTACCTGAGCAAACTTTTGCCGGAAATAGTCAGCCACATGGCGAACCTTGCTCGATAAGACGGCCATTGGCGTGTCGTCGCCCATGGACCCAACCGCTTCCTGAGCATTTTCAGCAAGAGGGCGCAGGATCTGGTCACGCTCCTCATAGGACACCATAAACATTTTCTGGTGCACCAGCAGTTCATCGGCATCCATCAGCCGGAATTCAGGCGTCTCTTGATTAAACGTGGTTTCCACTCTCAGCGCATTTTCACGCAGCCACTGCCTATAGGGCTTTGCGGTCTTGAGACGTTGGTCAATATCACGGGTGTGCAACACCTCGCCGGTTTCTGTATCAATAGCCAGCATTTGCCCAGGCCCCACGCGGCCTTTAGCGACCACATCCGCTGGCTGGTAGCCGTAGGTACCAATCTCCGACGCCAAGGTGATGAAATCATCTTTGGTAATTACCCAGCGAGCTGGCCGCAACCCGTTACGATCAAGCATACAGACAGCGTAACGGCCATCCGACATAACGAGGCCAGCTGGACCGTCCCAGGGTTCCATATGCATGGAGTTGTATTCGTAAAACGCCCGGAGCTCAGAATCCATCGTATCGACATTTTGCCAGGCTGGCGGAATCATCATGCGCGCCGCACGGAATAGATCAACGCCACCTGCCAGAAGAACTTCAAGCATATTGTCCATGCTTGATGAGTCAGATCCGGCCAGATTCACGAGCGGCTGTAGCGTTTGCAAATCCGGCAAGTTTGGGGAGCTAAATTTTGCGGCTCGAGCAATCGCCCAATTGCGATTGCCATCAATGGTATTGATTTCGCCGTTATGAGCCAGATAGCGAAATGGCTGGGCCAGAGGCCAGCGAGGCATAGTGTTAGTGGAGAAACGCTGGTGAAACACGCAAATCGCGGTGGCAAAATCAGGATCGCCCAAATCCTGATAAAAGTTAGCCAGATCCGCTGGCATCATGAGACCTTTGTACGCAAGTGTTCGATGGGAAAGGCTGCAGATATAGAACTCTGAATCGTCCGCCATATCCCGCTCGGCATGGCGACGCCCGATAAATAGGCTGATGGCAAACTCTTGCTCTGACTTAGCGGCCGGCAGTACATACACCTGCTCGATACGAGGCATGCAATCCAAAGCCATTGGTCCGAGGCAACTGTCGTCAACCGGCACTTCACGCCAACCCATGACTTCTAGACCCTGCTCTACCAACCGCTTTTCAACTGTCGCCCGGCCTTTGGCAGCTTTAGCCGAATCCGGGTTCAGGAACACCTGACCCACGGCAAACAAGCTTTCTGGCTCTTTGCCAAACGCAGATTTAGCCGCTTTTTTCAGGAACGCAACAGGGCTTTGGATAAGCAAACCGCAACCATCACCGGTTTTGCCATCTGCGGCGATACCACCTCGGTGAGTCATGCAAGTAAGTGACTCGATAGCCGTTTGCAACAGCTTGTGGCTAACCTCGCCTTTCATGTGGGCAATCAACCCAAAGCCGCAGTTGTCCTTGAATTCGTCGGGGTGATACAGACCTTCTCTCATAAGCGCCCTCTTGCATAGAAATGCATCTTAATCAGCGACTTGCGCACCAAAACAGTGCAAGAAATCAACCGACGTTAAAAAAATGGGGCAGTGATTCTACACACGTACTAATACGTACTCAACAAAATTTTATATCTGCTGCTGGGAAGGGTTCTGTAAACCAAAGTCATTTCCTGTGGCGAAACAAGAGGTTGGGTTAGGTTTTTGCCAAGCTAAAGACCGTCGGTTGAGCGCACCCAGGGAGTGCGCGAAATCAGTGCATCGGGCAGTTGGGAGGCAGCCTGTCGGGCTTCTTCCTTGGTGGCATAGTTGCCATGAAACACCATAAACCAGGGCTCATTCTTGCGTTCGGTCTTGGTATAAACCATTTCTTCGAAAGACGGGTAGCGGGAGATAACATTGAGTGCCGTTTGCTCAAGGTTTCCGGCAACAAGCTGAATAGTCCAGCCCTTGCTACGGCTACGCAGCTGTTCAACCGTCACGTACCGGCTAGCATTTTTTGGAACAAAGTCAGGCTCAGGCTCAGGCTCAGGCTCAGGCTCAGGCTCAGGCTCAGGCTCAGGCTCAGGCTCAGGCTCAGGCTCAGGCTCAGGCTCAGGCTCAGGCTCAGGCTCAGGCTCAGGCTCAGGCTCAGGAATAGGGTCCGCCGGAGTTACTTGCTCTGTCAATGGCGGAAGCGTCTCAGCGGGCACCTCATCTTCTGGTGTTTCAGGGCCAATGGTAATGCTCTTGCGCACTCTATCCGGCTCTGGAATCGTTTCACTTTCCAGCGCCACCGATTCATCGTATTGCTGGGAAACGAACCACCAAGAACCACCCAAAAGCAGCAGTGCCAGTGCTGGCAAGCGGAGCTGTTTTAAGTCGACGCGCCGGGATGGGCGTTGTTTTGAGGTTTCAGAAACAATGTCCAGCCAGATGCCGGGCGTCACCCTTTTCAGACGGGAAAAGCTACCCTGGCTGAGGTCGTATATTCTCGAAAGGCGAGCAGCACTCAGGAGCTCGTTCACCTTGCCCCCCGCTTTATGAACACGAGGCTCAAGGTAAGAAAAAACCTCTTCCTTGGTTAGAGGCCGCAAGTGAATCTGATGAATGGAAACGGAAGACTCATCAAGGCCAAGAAGCGTTACGAGACGATCCTCCCCGGCAAACACAGGAACTGCCGCCTTGGCACGATCAGCCGCTAAAAAGCCTTCAAGAATAAGCCTAAGAAGCTCAGGAGGCGCACGATCAGCATCATCAATCAGCAACACCATGCGCTGACCTTTAGCAACCCGGCCTTCCGACCAACGGAAAAATCGATACACAGCTTCGCGCGGATTTTCATCAGTGTTGGAGCCGGAACGAGCAACTTGCCGAAGGTCCCTTGCCAGCGCATTGGAGCTGGTCATGGCCGCAGCCGAAAGCCGATGGAAGCCCAACCGTGATGACTCGCTGCGCATCAACTCCGTTAGCAATCGACTCTTGCCAGACCCCGGCCCACCTGTGAGCAGCAGCGCCATATCGCCAAACCCACATAGGTGACGAAGTGCCTCTAGTGCGTGATGGCGCATACCATCCGGAAAGAATGGCGTCTCCATTTCCAGCGGGTTATCTCTCAGACCGTATCGCTGCTGTAATCGGGGGAACAACCCTCCCCCGTCCAGACTGTTGAAGCTATCGTCAGTCACAAAAGATCCTTGCCGTTCAATGTTGCACGTCCTGCTCAGGTTTTCTGGTGGCAAAATGCGCTGAGCGTTGCCGAGAGATTTTCCTCAGTTGCTCGGGATGTTACTTCTGCTTTACCCACGGCCCGAAGCAACACAAGCCTTAGCAAGCCATCGACATTCTTCTTGTCGACAGCCATCAGGCTCATAAAATCCGCAGGTGTCATGTTAGCCGGAGGCGACTCTGGCAAGTTGGCCTTGCGAATAATGTGCAGGATACGGTCGTAATCGGCCGAACTTATCCAGCCTTCCCGAGCGGACAAATCGGCCGCCATCATCATCCCGGTACCAACGGCCTCTCCATGAAGCCAGTTGCCATAACCAGCGAAGGTTTCGATAGCGTGGCCAAATGTATGCCCCAGGTTCAGCGTTGCCCTGAGCCCGTTTTCCTTCTCATCTTGAGCGACAACATCTGCCTTGCAGGCGCACGAACGGAATATGGCTTCAGCCAAGGCTTCGCTATCAAAACCCACAAGTTTATCCATTGCCTGTTCCAGCCAATCAAGAAAAGCTGTATCACGAATCAAGCCGTACTTGATGACCTCTGCGAGCCCCGCAGATATCTCTCTCGGTGGCAAACTGTGAAGCGTATTCGTATCAATTAAAACGGCTTCTGGCTGATGGAAGGCGCCAACCATGTTTTTCCCGAGCGGGTGGTTAATGCCGGTTTTTCCGCCCACAGACGAGTCAACTTGTGACAAAAGCGTCGTCGGAATTTGTATGAACGGCACGCCACGCTGGTAGGAAGCAGCAGCAAACCCCGTCATATCGCCAACAACACCCCCGCCCAAAGCAACGAGAGTGGATTTTCGGGTATGCTGTTTCTCCAGCAAAGCATCAAAAATCAGGTTCAGTGTTTGCCAATCCTTGTGCTTTTCGCCGTCGGGGAGTACGACTACATCAACCGTCTTGTCGGGAAAGCAAGCTTTTGCTTGCTCCAGATACAATGGCGCAACCACATCGTTGGTCACAATCATTACCTGTGAGCCGCGAACGTAATTTGAGAGCTCATATTCACCGAGCACACCCTCGCCGATCACAATGGGGTAACTGCGCTCGCCCAACTCAACCTGGAGTGTGTGAAGCAGTTTATACATGGTTGCGCCCGTCCTTTCGTACTTGTCTTTGTTGTCTCGGTGTTTTGGGGTTTATGCGATTAACCAGTTGGCGCACTACAAGTCGTGGGCTCTTGCGGTCTGTATGCATGATAATATCGGCAAGCTCGGTATACAGGGGATCTCGAACGGCAAACAGCCGCCGTAAGACGCCTTCTGGGTCATCGTTCTGGAGCAGGGGGCGGTTCCGGTCTTTCCGGGTACGCTCTACCTGCTGCTCTATGGATGTTCTCAGGTAAACGACCACCGAATGTTTCTTTAAAAGCGCGTGATTTTCAGTACGCATGACCGCGCCACCACCGGTTGCCAAAACAGTTTCAGGCTCAGTGGACAGCTCGTCCAACATCGCTGTTTCACGCTGCCGGAACCCTTCCTCGCCCTCTACGTCGAATATCCAGGGAATGTTTGCACCACAACGCTCTTCAATGATCCGGTCAGAATCCAGAAACCTATACCCCAACTCCCGGGCAAGCATCCGACCAATCGTACTTTTACCTGCGCCCATGGGGCCAACCAGAACTACGCGTTTGGGCAAAGACATAACTTCCGCTCAATAGTATTCAGGCGGGTGAGAATATCACAGGGCCGAAGATTGCATAAGCTTCAGCGTTGATACAACAAACGATACAGACACAAAAAAGCCGCCGGTTAATCGCGGCGGCTTTTTTCCTGACACCTACTACTGGATCAGGTCGTTCTTAATGATCTTCGGTGTGATGAAGATCAATAGCTCACTGCGAAGCTCCACGACCTCAGAGCGCTTAAACAGGCGTCCCAGATAGGGAATATCGCCAAGAAACGGAGTCTTAGTAGTCTGAGTTATATTGGTAGACTCAAAAATACCACCCAGCACAACGGTTTCACCATTCGCCACCAGCACCTGTGTCGTTACAGAATTGGTATTGATAGCAGGTCCGGCAGTCGTCTCCTCACCACGAGAGTCCTGATTTACCACAAGATCCATAATAATCTTGTCATCTGGCGTTATCTGCGGCGTCACTTCAAGCGATAGCACAGCCTCCTTAAAAGATACGCTAGTCGCACCGCTGCTTGCAGCTTCCTGATAAGGAATTTCCTGACCCGATTTGATTGAAGCAGTCTGGCGATCAGCTGTCACTACACGGGGCTGAGACACAATCTCGGCCTTGCCGTCACTCTCAAGCGCAGATAGCTCAAGATCTACCAAGAAATCATCGCTGCCAAAACCAATGGCAAACGAGGATGCGCCTTCATCGCTAACGCCGAGATCCACTGCGAGCGCTCCCGGGAAAGAAATGCCCGCAGAGCCACCAGCGGCAGCGTCTCTCGCTTCACCGACCGTCCCAAGAGAACCGCCTACGGAAACGATGTTATTTCCACTCACGTTGTATGCCGCACCACCCCAACGAACACCAAGGCTTTCAGATACATTGTTCTGAGCACGCACGATACGAGCTTCGATTGAAACCTGTCGTACAGGAACGTCCCAGGTGGATACGAGGCGGCGGATTTCTTCCAGTTTGCCCGTTGTCTCGCGCACACTGATCGTGTTGGTACGCAAATCGGAGGAAACGAAACCGCGATCGGAAATCAGCTCCTTGTCGGCCTCGATCAGCGCTACGATATCAGCAGCCTTGGCATAGTTTACTTGCACTATATCTAGGCGAACGGGAGCCAACTCAGCAATTTGTTTGGTGGTTTCAAGTTCAAGTTTCTCGCGCGCAGCAATTTCATCTGCTGGAGCGACCAACAACACGTTACCAATCTGGCGCTTATCCAAACCTTTCGTCTTCAGGATAAGCTCAAGCGCTTGATCCCATGGAACGTTCTGGAGGCGCAAAGTGATGCTACCGCCGACAGTATCACTGGCAACCAGGTTCAAGCCCGTAAAGTCCGCTATCAACTGCAGTACGGAGCGTACTTCAATATCTTGGAAGTTGAGGGAAAGCTTCTCTCCGGAATATGGGAACTTCTCCTCGCGGCGGGATTCTGCCTCCTCTTCACTGAGCTTTTCAACGCTAACAGTAAACTGGCTACCGGACTGGTACGCAATGTAGTCGTAATTCCCTTCAGGCCGAATCTCAACCACGGCATTGCCATCTTGCACGAACGTATCAATGCGGCTGACAGGTGTTGCAAAGTCGGTCACATCCAAACGACGACGCAGGTCTGCCGGCACTGCAATGCCATTCATTGTAAGGCGAATTTTGCCGCCCAATTCTGACAAGTCTACCGGTGTTCGCGGGCTTCCAAGGTCTACAATAACTCGACCTTCACCCTTATTGCCCCGGCGGAAGTCAACACCAGCCAGCGTGTCTGGAGCAGACGCTGACTTCGACACAGTGGTCGTTCCGGAAGGACTGGCAGCAACCGAGCCTGAGCCTGCTCCGCCGCCGATTGTCATCACTAGCGAGTTGTTGTTCCGAACTGTCTCGTAGGGAGCAAGCTCAACCAAATTAAAAATCAGGCGAGTCCGGTCCTTTGTTTCGACGACTGTCATGCTTTGGGCATTGCCTGAGCCGAGCGGAACGCTCCGAGTATTCAACCCGCTGGTCGTGTCAGCCAAATCCACCGCTATCCGCGCCGGACGCTCAATGGTGTAACCCGACGGTTCGGGCGGCTCACCATCGAATTTAAGTGTCACTTCCAGACGCTCTCCCGGTAGCGACGAAAACGACACGTCTTCCAGCGTGACCGCACTGGCCAGGCCGGATAACAACCCAAAAGCAATTACGCTGACGTATACATTGAGTTTTCTGAACATCGCTAGCCTCGACCCCGAACTTTTTTGTACATGCATTTTTCTTTCAATTTTCATCCAACCGCTCCTTAACCCGCATCTTCGTCCAGTGTAAGAGAGCGAGGACGCTCTACCCAGCCACCCCGGCCATTGGGAACGATTTCGATAAGCTCTATACGGGTTTCACTAACGCCTATAACACGGCCGTAGTTCTGCCCCATGAAATTCCCGGTGCGGACCCTGTGTATGCCACCCGCATTATCCCGAATCAGTGCAAACAGGTTTCCTTTTTCGCCCTGAAGCGTACCCACCATACCCAGATCCTTGAGATCAAAGTTTTCGAGCACCTCTTTAGGGCGATCTAGGTCGGGCTCAATGTCGCTGATTGGTTTTTCGTCAATCATCGTAAGCTGAACATCCATCGGCGGTTCAAACGGAGCCCGCCTATCAGCTGCAGAGTAACTAAACGCCTCGTACGCATTGAACTCCGGCAATGGCTCTACGTGTCCCCGAGGCTTGGCTCGGGTGTCCGCCATGAACTTGTCCAGATCAGAAAAACCACTGCCCTGGGAGCAGGCTGTTAACAGTGATACCAGACACACACCCAGCCAGGCTTTTCCCGCATGCTTTGCTGCCATGCTCATTCTCCAGCCCGGTAGCGGTAGGTACGAGCAACAACCTGCATATCAAGTCGCTCGTTGTCTCCGCCAGTTGGTTTAATAGTTAAGTCATGCAAGGTCACAATCCTCGGCAAGCTCGCTACGCTGCTAACAAACGAGGCCAGCTCATGGTATGAGCCTGTAACCCGGATATTGATCGGCAATTCTGAGTAGAAGTCTCGCTTCTGCTCTGGCTGAAGCTTTACTTCCTGGAGAGCAAGGCCGCTACCTAAAGCGGTGTTGGTAATATCCTCCAGAAGGCCGGGCACTTCGGTTTCGCTTGGCAACTGCCGCACAAGCGCGCCGAATGTCTCTTCCATTTCAACCATCTGCGTTTTGAAAACCTCCAGATTGGCTACCTGATAAGCTTTCTCTTCATACTTTTTGCGTAAATCCTGCTCTGTCTTTTCGACCCTATCGAGCTGGACGTATTGGTCCTTGATAAAAAACCAGTACCCGCCACCCATTATCAGGCCAAAAACAATCAGAACAACAATCGCCTTGATCGGTGCAGGCCAAATGCCCGCGTTATTGATATCAAGATCATTGATATCAAACTCATTAAGGCTTTTTAGGGAGTCCGAGAGGCTCATTGTTTATCCTCCCCTTCAGGCTCAGGTGTTTGTTGCTTCACAGTCATAGTGAACTCGCTGTAGCCCGCGCGCTGGCCATCCGCTGAAGACACGTTAGACAGGTTCGGGCTTGTGAACCAATCGGACTCATCAAACTGACGCATCAGAGTTGAAACGCGACTGTTGGATTCAGCCATACCCACAATGCTCACCTGATCTCCAGATCTCTTCAAATCCGTGTAGTAGAGGCCATCAGGCAAGGTACGAACCAATTCATCAAAGGCACGGACGATAACCGGACGCTTACCTTGCAAATCCTGAATAACTTTCATTCGGGCCAACAACTCGTCACGCTTGCGCTTGAGGCTATCAATCTCGCGAATCTGCTCATCTAGCTTCTTGGTAGCGGATTCGATATAAGCATTCCGAGACTGTTGGTACGCAATACTGCTATCAAGATCCGAACTCCACAGGAATGTGAGACCGGCGGCGATAATAGCGGTCCCCAGCACCATTACAACAAATTGCTTTTGCTTCTCTGCCCGGAGCTCTTCGCGCCAAGGCCTGAGGTTAATTCTTGCCATTAGTCGAAGCTCCTCATTGCCAGGCCACAGGCAATCATCAGCGAAGGAGCATCATTGCTCAGCGCCGATGCATTGACCCGCGAGCCAACGGCCATTTCTGCAAAGGGATTCGCGACCAGTGTTGGTGTGCCTGTTTTCTCTTCCACCATTTCTGTCAGTCCTTGAATCGAAGCCGTGCCGCCAGCGAGCACCACATAATCCACCGCATTGTACTGGCTAGCTCCGAAGAAGAACTGAAGGGCGCGCGCTACCTGCTGAACGACCGCCTCCCGGAAGGGTGTAAGCACTTCGGAATCGTAGTCGTCCGGCAGACCGCCCTGCTTCTTGGCAAGCCCAGCTTCTTCAACCGAAAGTCCGTAGCGGCGCTGTATTTCTTCGGTAAGCTGTTTGCCTCCAAAAATTTGCTCACGCGTATAAACGGTCTTGCCGTCAGCCAAAACGCTCAATGTGGTCATGGTGGCGCCAATGTCAACAATGGCGACGACCAAGTCTTCGCCTTGGTGATCAAGCTGGGATTCAATCAAAGCATAGGCACGCTCAAGTGCGTAGGCTTCAACATCCACAATCTTCGTGTTGAGCGAGGCTATCTCAAGTGCATCTTCACGGATGTCTACATTTTCTTTGCGGCAAGCTGCCAAAAGAACATCCACTTGATCCGGGTTCGTTTCCGAAGGACCTTGCACCTCGAAATCAATCGCTACCTCGTCGAGCGGATAAGGAATGTACTGATCTGCCTCCAAGGCAATCTGGTCTTCCATCTCGAATTCGTTGAGACCCCCATCCATCTGGATGAGTTTCGTTATCACCGCTGAGCCCGACACCGCCACCGCCACCTGCTTAACGCTGGTCCGGGACTTGGAAGCTACCCGTTTGAGAACCTCACCGACAGCCTCGACATCCGTGATATTTTTTTCCACGACTGCGTTAGCCGGCAATGGCTCAACGGCATAGCTCTCGACCTTGTAGCGGTCGCCCTGCTTCGACAGCTCAAGGAGTTTGACGGAGCTGGAGCTCACGTCGACACCTAATACTGCACTGGATTTCTTTCCGAACAATCCGAACACGCGCTCACCCTATACCTGGTTAGATGCACCCGGTTACATGTGTTATGTGTTTTTTATTTAAGAGAATTTCTTCATTATTCCGTTTACAATACCCGCTCTCATTCAGCTGGGAACAATTGCAACGGTGAAGCGACTCATCCTTCCTAAAGCAATTTCTCAAATGATAGACCTATATCCAACAGTTGTCAGAAAAAATGTCCCATTTGTTGCGTACATCTCGCCTTTTTGCCTGGTTATTTCTCACCGGAATGAGTGTCGCCGTTATCCTAGGCTCAGGCTTCTATCTTTACCTTCGTCCCGGCCTCCCCCCAGTCGAGCAACTTTTGGAGATAAAACTCCAGACGCCGCTGCGGGTGTACAGCAAAGACAACAGATTAATAGCAGAATTCGGTGAAAAGAGAAGGGCACCGATCACAATCGAACAGATCCCAACAGTTCAGTTACAAGCCTTTTTGGCGGCAGAAGACTCGCGATTTTACGAGCACTTCGGGGTCGACATCAAAGGCCTGGTGCGGGCTGCAATCGAACTGGTCTCTACCGGTTCGATCCAATCTGGCGGCAGCACCATCACAATGCAGGTTGCAAAAAATTACTTTTTGTCACGTGATCGGACCTTTATTCGCAAGTTCAACGAGATACTTCTTGCAGTTCAGATAGAGCGTGAACTGGAGAAAAGCCGAATTCTTGAGCTGTACCTAAACAAAATCTATTTAGGCAATCGCGCTTACGGCATCGCTGCTGCAGCTAAGGTTTATTACAACAAACCGGTTAGCGAACTCTCCCTCGCTCAAATGGCCATGCTGGCAGGCCTACCCAAGGCTCCGTCTGCCTACAACCCTCTCGCCAACCCTCAGCGCGCAATGCAGCGCAGGGACTGGATTCTGGGCCGAATGAAGGAGCTCCAGTACATTACTCCAGACGCCTATGACCTTGCCATTCAGGCACCGCTTACCGCCACATACAATGCCACAGAAGCGGAGGTAGATGCGGACTACGTTGCGGAAATGGCCAGAGCAGAAATGGTCAGACGCTTCGGAGAAGAAGCTTACACCGATGGCTACACCGTTACCCTGACGGTAGACAGCAAAGAGCAGCAAACAGCAACCGACGCACTCAGGGACGGCTTAGAAGCCTACGATCGCAGACATGGGTTCAGGGGGGCCATAGGCAAAATTGACGATGAAACTCTGGCTGATGGAGACCTGTCCGGCGCAATGTTGAACTATCCACGAATAGAGTCCTTGATGCCTGCGGTTATTACGGCAGTTAATGATAAGGATAACGAAGCGCGCGCCTATGTCCGCCGCTTTGGATCGGCAGTAATGCCATTTGAATCTATGCAGTGGGCACGGCGTTATAAAACGGAAAATTTGACAGGCCCGAAGCCTGAAAAACCTTCAGACGTTGTCAACGTTGGTGATGTTGTCTACGTTCGGGTCGAGCAACTGCCAAAAGCCCCAACCTTGGCCGAGGACGGCGAACCTTCAGAGACCCCACCAGCCAACGACATTGACCAACCGGTGAAAGTGTCTCTCATGCAAGCTCCCAAAGCCGAGGGCGCACTGATTTCTCTAGAAGCAAAAACCGGTGCCATTCAAGCTCTTGCTGGCGGTTACAGCTTTGGCCAGAGCAAATACAACCGAGCCATACAAGCCAAACGGCAACCCGGCTCTACCTTTAAGCCGTTTCTGTATTTGACCGCACTGGAAAGCGGCATGACACCGGCAACCATCTACAACGACGCCCCGATCGTTTTTGACGATTCAGAGCTCGAAACCGCCTGGCGCCCACAAAATTCCTCGGGCCAATTTTACGGCCCTACGCCGCTTCGCGAGGCTCTGTATCGCTCACGCAACCTTGTCTCCATCCGGCTCTTAAGGGATCTCGGCATCCCCAACACTCTGAACTACCTTAAACAACTCAAGGTCCCGACAGAGAATATGCCCAAAGATCTTTCCCTCTCCTTGGGCAGCGGACAACTCTCACCCATGGAGCTGGCTAGAGGGCTCGCTGTCATTGCAAATGGCGGATACGACGTTGAACCCTACCTGATCGAAAGCATTACAGATGTAAATGGCGAGGAAATATATCGGGCTCCAACTGTTCTTCTTTGCGATCGCGACTGCGATACCAACGACATTGAAACTAAGACCGAAACCGCTAACGACGATGCGATTGCAGACGAAGACACACCCGCACTAACAACAGAGAACACTCCTGAAACGCGGGTTATGCGGCGACTGGCGGACGAGCGTTCAGTTTATATCCTGCACTCAATGCTTAGGGACGTTGTGAAACGGGGCACCGGCCGCCGCGCTCTGGCGCTGGGGCGGGATGATATCGCAGGCAAGACAGGCACAACGAACGAACAAAGAGACACCTGGTTTGCCGGATTCAACCACAACATTGCCACGACGGTATGGGTAGGCTTTGATCAACCCGCCCCACTGGGCCGCAGAGAGTTCGGCGCAAGCACCGCACTACCCATCTGGATAGACTATATGAAAGTAGCTCTAGAGGGTGAGCCATCTGCTTTCATGCCACGCCCGAACGGTATCGTTAATATTCGAATCAACCCGGAAACCGGAAGGCGCGCAAGACCGGGTGAGGATGGCAGCTTCGAGATATTCAAAGAGGAAGATGCACCTGCACCTCTGGCAGAAGAAAATGAGAGATCAAACGGCACTCACGGTAACGGAGATGACCTCTCACGCCAAATATTCTGAACACCAAACACCAAAACAAGCACCCACAAAAAAACCGGCAGGATCACCGCCGGTTTTTTTTGTGAGCTCATAACGCCATCAGTTAGATGATGTCATCCATGCTCTTCAGCGGGTAGTGCTCCGGGTAGCCTTTACCGGCAACACCGGAATCCACAGCAGCACGAGCCACTGCCGCTGGAACAACTTCCAGCAAACGAACATCCATGGGCTTGGGAATGATGTACTCTTTACCAAACTCAAAGCTGTCGGCACCGTAAGCTTCGCAGATTTCCTGCGGCACAGGCTCTTTGGCCAACTCGCGGATTGCATTTACTGCAGCCACTTTCATCTCTTCGTTAATGCAGGTCGCGCGAACGTCGAGCGCACCACGGAAGATGAACGGGAAGCCAAGAACATTGTTAACCTGGTTCGGATAGTCAGAGCGGCCAGTAGCCATAATCAAATCATCACGAACCGAATGCGCAACCGCCGGGTCAATTTCCGGATCCGGGTTGGAGCATGCAAACACAACCGGGTTAGGCGCCATCTTCTTTAGCTGATCAGCACTTAGCAGATCCGGACCTGACAGTCCGAGGAATACATCAGCACCGTCAATTGCTTCGTCCAGAGTGCGCTTGTCAGTATCGTTGGCAAACATCGCTTTGTACTGATTAAGATCATCGCGACCGGAGTGGATCACACCCTTACGGTCAAGCATGAAGATGTTTTCAGAGCTCATACCGCAACTGATCAACAACTTCATACATGCGATTGCAGCGGCGCCAGCTCCCAGGCAAACCACTTTCGCGTCTTCAATCTTTTTGCCCTGAAGTTCAAGAGCATTGATCATGCCCGCCGCTGTAACAATTGCTGTGCCGTGCTGGTCATCGTGGAAGATGGGCACATTGCACTTCTCGATCAGCGCGCGCTCGATTTCGAAACATTCTGGCGCCTTGATATCTTCAAGGTTGATGCCGCCAAAGGTGTCAGCAATACGTTCAACAGTTTCAATGAACGCCTGCGGGCTTTCGGAATTGACCTCGATATCAAACACGTCAATCCCAGCAAAGCGCTTGAACAGTACGCCCTTGCCTTCCATTACCGGCTTGCTTGCCAGCGGACCTAGATTACCCAGACCAAGGATCGCAGTACCGTCGGAGATAACCGCCACAAGGTTGCCCTTGGCAGTGTACTTGTATGCGTTCTCCGGGTCCTTCGCGATCTCACGAACCGGCTCGGCAACACCCGGGCTATATGCCAAAGCGAGGTCGCGGGCGGTCGCAGTCGGCTTGGAGATTTCCACACTAATCTTTCCAGGCCGCGGCTTGGCGTGATATTCAAGGGCTGCTTCTTTCAGATCTTGAGACATTGCCACTGTTCCGTTTGTCACGTTTAAAGGTAATAAGCCTTCAGACGGCAAGTGCCTGCCTGAAGGAGCGCGACATTATGGCGCGCCCGCCCTCAAACGACAAGGGCAAACCGAACAAATTATGATCAGTCAATACGGCGAATTGCGTATAATCAAAATTAAGAGCTTATTTTTCTCCAGCACAAACGAAAAAAGCGCCCTCAGGCGCTTTTTTCAACTTTGCGGCAAGATCAGTCTTTCTTGCCACCAGCAATACGACCGCCAAACCGCTTCTGGAACTTATCGATACGACCGCCGGTATCCATAACCTTCTGCTTGCCAGTGTAAAACGGGTGACACTGGGAGCAAACATCTAGCTGCAGATCGTGACCGATAGTAGAGCGGGTCTTGATCACATTACCGCAGGAGCATGTTGCAGTGATATCTTCGTACTTGGGGTGAATACCTTCTTTCATGGCGAACCTCTGTGGGTCATGCCGCCACCTGATCGCGGGGCTCTTATTTGAGCTCTGGCGTCAGGCACCGCATGTTTGAATCAATGGAGAAGACGGGGCACAATCCATGCCCTGCCGCAAACAGACCGCGAATCTTACTTGCAATTATCTTGGCAGGCAAGCTTTGCAGGTGCATGAATCCTGCCCCATACGCATAAACCATTAAAGGATTACCCGGTGCCATCAACCGCCCGCATTGCGCTGAATCGGCCACTAAGAAGGCTCTTTGACTATAGTGTGCCAGAGGGCGTCACACTAGCACCCGGCCAGCGCGTAAAGATTCCTTTCGGGCGCCAGCAGGCAGTGGGCTTGGTGGTGGAAACAGATGTTGCACCGCCAGAAGGAATTACACTCAAACCCGTGCAAAGCGTTTTAGAAGAATGGCCAGCTCTGCCGAGCGAAACCTTCCAACTCTTGAGCTGGGCGAGCGACTATTACCAACACCCGCTCGGCGAGTGTTTGTTCACAGCACTGCCTCCCGCGCTACGCCGGGGCAGGCCAGCTCTCGAGAAAAGTGAGGATCGATGGCAAGCCTGCGGCAACGGCGCGATACTGCCCGCAACCGCTTATAAGCAAAAAAGCCTGTGGGACTGGGTAAGCCTGCATGTTCAGGGAGTAAAAGGCAGCGAGATCGTCAAAGCTGGCTTCACCCGCGCGCAATTGAAGGCTTTGCACGATAAAGACCTGCTCAAACCTGCAACAGCCCCAGATATAAGCTCCCAAAGCCAGCTTTATAAAGAAGAGATTACAGCGCCTACGTTATCTCCGGCACAAATGGCGGCAGCCTGCCAACTTCCATCGCCAGATGACGGCTTCAGCGCCACCCTCTTATATGGAATAACCGGTAGCGGCAAAACAGAGATTTACCTGCACTACCTAAAAGAGAACCTAACCGCAGATGGGCAAGCGCTGGTGTTGGTTCCCGAAATCAATCTAACTCCGCAAACCGTTGCCCGCTTCAAACGCTATTTTGGCGAACGCATTCTGGTATGGCACTCCGCCCTGAACGACAGCGAGCGCCTAAGCGTATGGCTTAAAATTCGCAACGGCGAACCCATAATACTGATCGGCACCCGATCAGCCGTTCTACTTCCATTTAAAGCACTAAAAACGCTGATCGTCGACGAAGAACACGACAGCTCATACAAACAAGGCGAGGGTTTTCGCTACTCCGGTAGGGATGTTGCCGTCTATCGCGCCCACTTAAACCAATGTCCGGTCATTCTTGGCTCAGCCACACCCTCGCTGGAGTCCTATCATAACGCCTTGAATGGCAAATACCGGCTTATCCGGCTAGAAGAACGCGCAGGTGCAGCGCTACCTCCATCGATCAGCTTGTTGGACATACGTAGCCGCCCTTTGGAGGGCGGGCTCTCCCGCCCTGCCTTGCAGGCACTCCAACAAACATTAGAAAAAGGCAATCAAGCACTTGTATTCGTCAATCGTCGCGGCTTTGCTCCTGTGATGATGTGTTTCGACTGCGGCCACATGGTCGAGTGCCCGCGCTGCGACACACGACTCACCTACCATCGGCGCGACCGAGCCATGCGGTGCCACCACTGCGACTATCAAACAGCAGCAACGGAGACTTGTCCGGCGTGCAAAAGCGAGGCCTTCAAGCCCGTCGGCCAAGGCACAGAGCAAACTGAGGATATCCTAGCCTCCAACTTCCCCACTACCCCTATCGTTCGAGTAGATCGCGACAGCACCCAGCGAAAGGGCAGCATTCAAACTATTCTGCAACAAGTGAATACCGGAGAGCCTTGCATCCTCGTTGGCACCCAGATGCTCGCTAAAGGCCACGACTTTCCGGATGTAACTTTGGTGGTTGTAATCAATGCGGATGGCGGACTTTTCAGCGTAGATTTTCGGGCGCCAGAGCAGCTGATACAAACATTGCTCCAAGTGAGCGGTCGAGCCGGGCGCGGAACGAAAGCTGGCAAAGTGGTTGTACAAACCTGCCATAGCGACCACCCTCTCCTCAGGGCACTGTGCAATGGCCGCTATCTAGCCATGGCCGACCAGCTTCTTGCTGAACGCGAAACTGGGATGTTTCCACCCTTCCGCGCCATGGCAATCTTCCGGGCCGAGGCGGATACCATGGAACAAAGCCTACAGATATTGGATGGCATAAAGCGCCTCGCAAAGGCGCCCGGTATAGAAATTTGGGGGCCTCTGCCCGCGCTCATCGCACGACGAGCAGACAGGCACCGAGCGCAACTTGTTCTGAATACAGATAACCGGAAGCGTCTAAACAGTTTATTGAGTAGAATTTGCCAAACTCTCGAAGAGCAAAGAACCCCCAAAGGCGCAAAATGGATGATTGATGTGGACCCTCAGGAAACAGGCTAAATAGTGTGACCCAGTCCTCGGCGTTCAAACTGTTACATTCCTTTGCATAAAACTGTACTGCAAAGGATTGCCGTTGCGGATACTGTGCTATTATTTTTACGATACGCTTAAAATGCCAGCAACAACCTGAGGTTGCGATTCTCTCTTTATCCGTTCTTTTAGAGAGAAACGAACTGCCAAAGGAACGTGCTGTAAACGAGAACTGGAGATTATAAAATGTCAGGGAAATTCCTTGCGCGTGTGCTCGCTTTGTCGCTTGCACTTTTTTTGGTGGCCTGTGGCGGTGGTGACGATAGCTCTACGCCTCTAGCCGGAGGTGATGGTTCAGGAAATGGTGGAGGCACACCTGATGAGGTAGCCAACGTAGGATCAGTTCAGCTTCTGGCAAGCCCGGTTCAGATTGGCACGTCCTCAGGAGCCACATCGACCTTAACCGCTTTGGTTAAAGATCCCAATGGAATTTTGCTTCCCGGTGTGCCGGTCCAGTTTTCGGTCAACAACAATGGCACTCTGCGCGTGGACAACCCCACTACAGACGAGTCTGGCACGGCGACAGCGATTCTGAGCACCTCGGACGATGCAAGGAACAGAACGAACACTGTCAGCGTTAGCGCAGGTGGCAAAAGCGATTCAGTGGAGATCACCATTTTGGGATCATCCATATCTATCGCAGGCCCCAGCGCCGTATCGTTGGGGGACTCTGTCAACTACAGAATCACTCTTAGTGACGGCAATGGGGATGGCATAAGCAACCAGAGCGTGACCGTCACGACTAACACCAGCACGGTCACATCATCTAATCTCACAACAAATGATGGCGTTGTAGATATTCAACTGAGCGCTGAGACTAGTGGAGAAGACGTTATAACCGTATCGGCATTCTCTGGCGAAAGTAGAGTCGAGGCTACCAAAACTATCTCCATCTCTCCTGAGTCCTTTGTCTTCGCATCACCAGCGGCTGCAACTGAAATCAACCTGAACACACCACAAACAATTACGCTGAATTGGGAGTCTGACAACGTACCTGTTGACGGTCGCACCGTTCGTTTTAGCAGCACTCGAGGTACTCTGCAGCCAGCTGATGGCTTGGTGACCTTGTCAAACGGTCAGGCTTCCGTTCGCATTAGCTCAAACATCTCAGGCCCTACAACAATCACCGCAACAACCCTCGACTCAGGTTTGTCCACTGAGCGTACCTTCGAATTTGTGGCCGTCACTGCCAATGCAATTGACGTACAAGCAACAAAAACACAGCTCGATCTTGGTGAGACCACCGAAGTTCTGGCGGTAGTTCGAGATCAAAACAATAATCTGGTAAAAAATCAGCTAGTCAACTTTCAGATTATTGCCGACGGCAGTAGCGGTAACTTATCGTCGAGCACCGGATTGACCGACAGCCTAGGCCGCGTTTCTACCACCTATACAGCAGGGCAATCTATCAGTGCGCGGAACGGAGTTGTGATCCGAGCCTCAGCAGCTGACAACAGCAGCGTCGCTGGAACGCTCTCGATGACTGTAGCCCGAAGAGCCCTACGTGTCGTAATCGGAACAGGTAACTCGATTCAAGAGCCAGATGAAGCCAGCTACCTTAAAGAGTTTGTTGCCATAGTGACGGATGCAAATGGAGCGCCTGTAGAAAGCGCCGTCGTTGAGCTTAGCGTACTGCCAGTGGGCTACGCCAAAGGGCGCTGGATTGACGACACTTTTTCCAAGTTTTGGAGGCGAGTCATCACGAGCGTGCCATCAGGGAACCCACCCGAAGTGTCAGGCTTTTGTCCAAACGAGGATCTCAATAAAAACGGGATACTAGACTCAGGTGAAGACTTTAATCGCGACGGAATACTTACACCCACTAATCCGGCCACGACAACAGTATCCTCGCTGGTAACCCAATCAGACGGCTCTGGTCAGTTTTCAATAAAGTATCCCCAAAGCGTATGCGGCTGGGTTGAAACACAAATCACAGCAACCGTGCGAGTTGGCGGCACTGAAAGCATAGAAAATTATGACTTCTCACTAAGCTGCGCTGCCGATGACTTGATCATTCAGGACGGTGATCCCCCAGGTGGTCAAACAAGCCTTTATGGCACAGGCACAAGCTGCTTCGATACCAAGTAGCACCTGCTTAACAATGCGAGCCAAATCGGCTCGCATTGTTTTTTCCAGCTTTCCCACTCCATTGAGAATCCCTCCTCTTTCCCCGATAATACGTCTCCCAAGACCACAGTCGGGACGCCCGTCGTCTCCAAACACTCCGAATCATCGAGTTAACTGAAAGTATGAAAGAGACAGTTTCCGATCTGCTCCAGTCCGCACTGGTCGCTCTTCAATCCGAGGGCAGGCTGCCAGCCGACCAGACCTATTCGCCGCAAGTAGGCAACACCAAAGATAAATCCCACGGTGACTACGCCTGCAACATTGCATTGGTTGCTGCAAAAACGGCGGGGTGCTCGCCCCGTAAACTGGCTGAGATGCTTATTGAGAAACTGCCCGAAAGCAGCGCCGTGGCGAAGGTCGAAATTGCAGGCCCCGGTTTTATCAATTTTTTCATGAGTACCGCCAGCGCCTTCGAGATAGTGAATACAATCTTGGACGAGGCTGGCGAATTTGGCCGCAACAACAGCGGCAAGGGCGAAAAAGTTCAGGTGGAATTTGTGTCCGCCAACCCCACCGGGCCGCTACATGTAGGCCACGGTCGAGGCGCTGCCATTGGCGATTGCCTAAGCCGTCTATTGGAGGCCAACGGCTACGAGGTTACCCGTGAGTTTTACTACAACGACGCGGGCGCCCAAATCAATAATCTGGCGCTCTCTGTGCAAGCTCGCGTTAAAGGACTAACACCCGAGGACGAGAACTGGCCGGAAGATGGCTATCGTGGCGACTACATCACTGATGTCGCCAAGGCATATCTGGCAGGTGATACCGTTACCGCTGACGACAGAGAAGTAACCGCTAGCGCCAACCCGGACGATCAGGCTGCCATTCAGGAATTTGCGGTGGCGTATCTGCGCCGGGAGCAGGATTTAGACCTAAAGGCATTTGGGGTCGAATTTGATGTGTATTTTTTGGAGTCGTCCCTGTATCAGGACGGCAAAGTAGAGGCTACGGTCAAGCGCCTTCAGGACAACGGCTACACCTATGAAGACGGTGGCGCCCTGTGGCTGAAAACCACAGAATTCGGTGATGACAAAGACCGGGTCATGCGCAAGAAAGACGGTGGCTACACCTACTTTTTGCCCGACGTAGCCTACCATCTAGACAAGTGGCAGCGCGGCTTTACTACCGTCATCAATGAACAGGGAGCCGATCACCACTCAACGGTTACCCGGGTTCGCGCCGGGTTGCAGGCCCTTAACGCTGGCATTCCGAAGGGCTGGCCGGATTACGTTCTACACCAGATGGTGATGGTCACCCGTTCCGGACAGGAAGTAAAAATTTCCAAGCGCGCTGGCAGCTATGTCACCATTCGCGACTTAATCGATGAAGTTGGCCGGGATGCTACCCGCTTCTTTCTGGCGGCACGACGCGTTGACTCCCAGCTAACCTTCGATATCGACCTAGCCCGCTCACAGACCAATGAAAACCCGGTGTACTACATCCAGTATGCCCATGCTCGTATATGCAGCGTGTTACGGAAGTTGGCGGCGGAAGGCGTTGAGCGCGGACTCAATGAATGCCTAGGCGACCTGTCTTTATTGGCGCTGGATGAGGAAAAAGAGCTAGCAAACCAGCTGGCGAAGTACCCTGAATTGATAACAAACTCTGCCACCCAGCGTGAGCCCCATCACCTCACACACTACCTGAGGGATCTGGCGGGCCAGTTCCACACCTACTACAACGCCCATAAGGTGCTGATTGAAGACACAGCACTGCGCGATGCCCGCATCAGCCTGTACCTCGCTGTGCGACAAGTGATAGCCAATGGGCTTGACCTGCTGGGCGTAAGCGCACCGGAAGAGATGTAAGTAACAACCATGTCCCGAGACTATGCTCGCAAAAACCGCTCTGGCGCGTCCTCAGCTGCCACCAAGAAAAAGCCCGCGAAGGCTGCTCGGGCCCCTAAAAAGCGCACGAAGCCAGCAGCTCCCGCCCACTCTCAGCGGGGAGGCTTGTCTTTGAAGTGGATTTTTTCTCTGGCAACGGTGGGTGGCTTTATTGGTTTTATTGTGTACCTGAACTCGGTCCCCCCAAGTGAAGGGCCAAGGCAGCCTGCAACTGCCGAAAAGTCAGCAAAAGCTCCGGCAAACAAGGCCGCTAAACAGGAAGAAAAAAAACCTGGCTTCCGATTCTATGAAATGCTTCCGGAATCGGAGGTTATCCCACAAAAAGTCGAGGAATACACGCCTGGCCCAGCCAAGCAAGACTTTGACTATTTGGTGCAGTCCGGCTCTTTTCGCAGCAAAGAAGACGCAGAGCGTCAGCGCGCACAGATTGCTTTTCAAGGTCTTAGAGCCGGGGTGCAGCGCATAGAACTTGATAGTGGCTCGGTCTGGTACCGGGTAAATGTGGGACCGTTCACATCACGCAGCCAAATGAGTTCGGCTATCGACAAGCTTGTTTCGATTAACATACAGCCGCTTATTCGGAAGGTTCCTAAGCAGGGTTGAGGTCGAGCCTGAATGATATGGAGTACGCGGGTTTCAGGCGAGGCTTCCTAAAACACGCTGTGAATACATCCATGTACGCTCGGCTCCGCCATCCATGGCTCCGCACGGTTTCAGGAAGCCTCGCCTGAAACCCGCCTCGCAGCTGTATTCGCGCCTAACGAAAACAGCCTCTTGAATTCTCCGTTACCGCCTCCATAACTGCCCAATACCGATTTCTATCAGGCAATTGGAGCCCTAATGACTACCATACTTTCCGTCAGACGCGACGACGAAGTTGCCATGGGTGGCGACGGCCAGGTTTCTCTGGGAAACACAATGATGAAAGGCAACGCCCGCAAGGTGCGCCGCCTCTATAACGGGCAAGTTATCGCGGGTTTTGCAGGTGGTACTGCGGATGCATTTACTCTATTCGAGCGATTTGAGGCCCAGCTTGAGAAGCACAACGGTAACCTCACAAGAGCAGCCGTAGAGCTCGCCAAAGATTGGCGTACAGACAGAGCACTGCGCAAGCTGGAAGCGCTTTTGGCAGTAGCAGATAAAACCGCATCTCTGATTATCACAGGGAATGGTGATGTGATCGAGCCCGAACACGGGCTAATCGCTATTGGCTCAGGTGGTCCGTTCGCACAGGCCTCCGCTCGAGCATTGCTCGAAAATACTGAGCTTTCCGCCCACGACATTGTAGAGAAAGGGCTGGAGATAGCGGCGGACATCTGTATTTACACAAATCATAACCGCACTATCGAACTGCTCTCTAACGTAGCACCCTCCAAAACGACTGATCCGGAGTAACCATGTCTGCAATGACTCCCCGTGAAATTGTTCACGAACTCAACAAACACATCGTGGGTCAGCAAGAGGCCAAGCGAGCCGTGGCGATCGCTCTGAGAAACCGCTGGCGCAGGATGCAACTGGACAGCACTCTTCGTGATGAGGTCACACCCAAAAACATCCTGATGATTGGCCCAACTGGCGTAGGTAAAACTGAAATTGCCCGCCGTCTAGCGAAACTGGCCGATGCGCCTTTCCTGAAAGTGGAGGCTACCAAATTTACCGAGGTGGGCTACGTAGGGCGCGATGTTGAATCAATTATTCGCGATCTAGCGGATATGGCCGTCAAAATGCTTCGCGTCAAAGAAATGAAGCGCCACGAAGAGCGAGCGCTAGATGCAGCGGAAGAGCGCATTCTTGATGCCCTACTGCCGCCCCCTAGAAGTTTCAGTGAAGACAGCCAAGCCCCCTCTGAGGACTCATCCACCCGGCAAATGTTCCGGAAGAAGCTGAGGGAGGGTGAACTTGATGACAAGGAAATCGAAATTAACCTCCGCAACCCAAGCGCTGGCGTGGAGATCATGGCTCCCCCGGGCATGGAGGAAATGACCAATCAGTTGCAGAGCATGTTCTCTAACATGGCAGCTGATAAATCCAAGCCTCGCAAGATGAAAGTGGCAGATGCCCTGAAGCGGGTAAAGGAAGAAGAAGCTGCCAAGCTGGTTAATGAAGAATCAATCAAGCACAAAGCTATTCTTGCCGTGGAGCAGAATGGCATTGTATTTCTTGACGAAATTGACAAAGTGGCCAAGCGTTCGGAAAACACCTCATCCGATGTGTCCCGGGAAGGTGTTCAGAGAGACCTACTGCCACTGATTGAAGGCAGCACGGTGAGCACAAAATACGGCTCTGTTCGCACCGATCACATCTTATTTATTGCCTCTGGAGCCTTCCACCTGTCCAAACCATCGGACCTGATTCCAGAGTTGCAGGGCCGATTACCGATTCGTGTCGAACTGCAGGCACTGAGCCCGGATGACTTCAAGCGCATTCTCACCGAGCCGGATGCATCGCTGGTTCAGCAGTATGAGGCGCTGATGAATACGGAAGGGGTTAAACTAACCTTCAGTGAAGAAGCCATTGCTCGCATCGCAGAGATCGCCTGGAAGGTAAACGAGACCACAGAGAATATCGGTGCCCGGCGTCTTCATACGGTATTGGAGCGGCTGCTCGAAAGCCTGTCATTTGATGCAGGAGATGGCGTAACCGATGCCTTTGAAGTCACTGCCGATTACGTGAATGAAAAGCTTGGAGACCTATCGGAAGACGAAGATCTGAGCCGCTATATTCTTTGACCCGGCAATCTAGTTTGAAAGCCCTTGGCTCAGGCATGCTTTGTTCGCCTGAGCCAAGGATTTATTCAGCTTTCGAAAACAAATGGGTGACGTTTTCCAACCCGGTCGCCAACTTGCCTTTACCCGTTGCTTTTTTCTTTCTGCTCTTTGCCACATACAGCGGAAGCATTTCACCATAAAGGCTGGTGCTGATGGTTCGCTGTTCATCCTCCAAACGATCCCGCCTTAGCTTTATTCCGTACTTCGCCAGCTTTGGCTCTAGCTCGTCAGCGCGGCTACGCAGATCACTTCGAGTCATTTGATAAGCGTGCTCACATACCATCCGGCGTGACTGAAAACTGAATACGTTAGAGAAAAACAGCTTGGCGTCGTCCCGGGTTGGCTCGAAAAGGAGAATATCCTTGTTCGGATAATCCGTGGCGTAATGAGCAATGCCCGACTGCATACGGGAGTAAACCATAGTGCGGAACATCTGCGACAGCAGGTTTGGCATACCCGAACGGGTTAAATCCCCGGGTGCCATGGTGCCCGCTCGCACGGCCGCGCTGGCATCGATGGGCACCTGAGGGTTGACGGCAAAAACCAAGTCGGCGCCATCTTCAAACGCAACCGACGCATGCAAACCTTTGCGCAGGGTTCCGTCTACATAATACCGGCCATCTATGTCCACCGGAACATACAAGCCCGGAGACGCCGTGCTTGCTTGAATGGCTTTGGATATGGGCACATGATCAAACCCGGGAGCACCAAAGCACACCGCCTCGCTGCTCTCAACGTCAGCTGCCACGATATACAGGCTACGCTTCAACTGCCGGAAGTCGTTCGAGCGCCCCAGCATAGAAAAAGCCCGCTTGAGGTAATCGTGTAAGCCTTGGTTATCAAATAGCCCCGCGGGCGCCGCCTGAGCCAGTATGGTGAAGGCTTCCAGCAGGCTCTGGTCATAGGGATTGGTAACAAAGCGACGAACGGCTGTTGTGAGCAAACCCGGAACCGCAAGCAGCCGCCCTGCCATTTCCTTAAGCGCCGGACGATAGAAGACATCCGGGTGAAAAGGATGAACCTCGGCCTCATTGCGAACAAAAATCCGGCACAATTGCGCGGTGGTCATCTGGTTCGCAAGGTTTGCAGCAACAAACGAGCCGGAGTTAACACCCACGTATACATCAAGGTTGTTGAAATCCAGCCCATCCAAGGCTTCATCCAGCGCCCGGAGCGCGCCAATTTCATAAATACCGCCTAATGGACCGCCACCGCCGAGCGCGAGCCCGATACGTGACGCAGGTTTCATTTCGGTTGGCTTTCTCATAGCCTTTCCTTTTCCGGATAAATAGCCAGATCAGATATTCTGGACTGTCTTACTCACAAAGTAGCAATCCGGTTTAGAGCACGCACCCTAGATTTAAAGGGCGGCACAATACGACACCACCTAGGAGGCTGACTGCCCAGCAAGAGCCGCTGTTGTGGATATACTGGGCCGGAGGTAACGGCCAAAGCCTGCATTGCGTAGCGCAAGATCCACACAGCTCTTAATAACGTGAGGCGAGTCCAGCAATAGCACGTCTTTCAATAACTTTACCGCCCACTCCCGGCTGACACTGCGAATGACGGATTTTACTTTTGGCAGGCTGGCCGCGTTCATGGAAAGTGAGTCGTAGCCCATGGCCATCAGCAGCAACGCGCCGCCGGGGTCTCCCGCCAGCTCACCACAAATGCCCACCGGCTTACCGACCGCATGGGCATCTTGAGCAATTCGCACAAGAGCCTGCAAAACGGCAGGATGGTATGAGTGGTAAAGCTGTGCCACCCGGGGGTTGTTGCGATCTACTGCAAGCAGGTATTGGGTCAGATCGTTAGAGCCGACCGAAAGAAAATCAACACGATCCGCCAACTCGCGCACCTGATATACAGCAGCCGGTATTTCCACCATTACACCCACTTTGGGCATATGGATATCAAAACCCTCTTCCCGTACCTCGTGGTAAACCCGGTAAATCAGGTGCAGGGATTCCTCAACCTCGGAGATGTTGCTGACCATGGGCAACATAACTTGAAGATTGTTCAGGCCTTCACTGGCCTTGAGCATAGCCCGTACCTGAACAAGAAAAATTTCCGGATGATCTAAGGTTACCCGGATACCGCGCCACCCAAGAAACGGGTTCTCTTCCTCGATAGGGAAATAGGTCAGGGCTTTGTCACCACCGATATCGAGAGTGCGCATAGTCACAGGGTTAGGCGCAAAGGCTTCCAGCTGCTCGCGGTAATACTGCCGCTGCTCCTGCTCCGACGGGAAGCGGTCTTTAATCATAAAGGGCACTTCAGTGCGGTATAGACCTATGCCTTCTGCGCCGTGAGACAGGGAGCGCACCACATCGGTCATCAAGCCGGTGTTCACCAGCAAGGGAACACGGTGGCCGTCCGTTGTAATGCATGGCTTGTCTCGAAGCGCTTCCAGACCGCGGTCCAGCTCGTCCTCTTCTTCACAAATAGCCTGAAAAAACGCCCTGAGATCTGACGAAGGCGAAGCAAAAATCTGCCCCTCAAAGCCATCCACAACCAGCTCCTTGCCATCGAGCTGATTGACCGGAATATCCACCAGCCCCATAACCGTCGGCACGCCCATAGCACGGGCCAGAATGGCGACATGGGAATTACTGGAGCCTTTGACCGAAACCAAGCCGACTAACTGCCCCCGGGGCACTTCTCCAAGCATGGCCGGTGTCAGCTCTTCACTGACCAGTACCGTACGTTCAGGGTAGGTCAAATCCTCCTGCTCACCTTCCTGCAAATACGCAAGCAGGCGACGACCAAGATCACGGATATCAACAGCCCTTTCCCGGAGGTAGTGGTCGTCCATCATTTCAAAGTGGCGAACGTAATGCTGAACCACCTGTTTGAGAGCACCTTGGGCCCAGATACCTTCACGGATTCGGCTATTGACCTCACCAGGCAAGGCCTCGTCACTTAGCATGCGCAGGTATACGTCAAACAGCGCCAACTCTTCCGGGCGCAAGGTTGATGTCAGCCGCTGAGCAACCTGTTCAATGTCTGCACAAACCGCTTGTACCGCCGACCGGAATAACTCCAACTCCTGATCAATATCCTCCGCTGACCTGTCAGGAACCACATCTAGATCAGCCGCTGGATAAACCACAACACCATGGCCTATCGCCACACCAGGCGCGCCGGGAACACCATTAAAGCTCACATCGCGGGCTTCTTCACCGGTCAGTGAGAGACCGCTGATAGCACCCGTTGCTTCACTGTGGGCAATAACGCCCGCCAGCTGGGCCGAGACCGTCACCAGAAATGCCTCTTCACCTTCATCGAAGCATCGGGAACTCTCCCTCTGCTGCACAACCAAAACGCCAAGCACACGGCGATGGTGAATGATGGGAACCCCGAGAAACGAGCGGAAACGTTCTTCGCCGGTTTCGGGAAAGTAACGGTAGCGTGGGTGAGACGGGGCGTCTTCCAGATTGATCGGCTCTTCTCTCGAACCCACTAAACCCACAAGCCCCTCTGAGTGGGCGAGGCTTACCTTACCCACGGCTTTCAGATACAGGCCTTCGGTTGCCATCAAAATATAGCGATTGGACGCTGGGTCCAGCAAGTAAACAGAACAGACCTCGGTGTTCATGGCTTTTTGCACCCGCGACACGATAATACCCAGCGCTTCCGAAAGATCTCGGGCACTGTTTACCTCTTGTACAAGACTTCGCAGAATGCTCAGCATGGGCGTGTTAGTCCGTCATTTCGCTTGATCCTTTAAACGCCGGTTATGCTCGCTCCTGTGCCACTGCTCCATGTTATAGAACAGCCTTGGTGCGAGCTCTCTCAGCGCACGTCGATATACTTCACGCTTGAAAGAAACCACCTGCCCCAACGGATACCAGTAACTTACCCACTGCCAGCCGTCGAACTCAGGTGACTCCGTACCGTCAACGCGTACTCGCGCATCGGGTGATAACATCCTCAGCAGGAACCATTTCTGTTTTTGGCCCACGCAGACGGGGTGCGAGTTGTGCCGTACCATTCTTCGGGGAAGGCGATACCTTAGCCAGCCCCGGGTACAACTGATGATTTCGACATCATTGGCGCTTAAGCCAATTTCCTCTCCAAGCTCCCGGTACAGTGCTTCTTCCGGCGTCTCTTCATAATGGATACCGCCTTGGGGAAACTGCCAAGAGTCCTGCCCTATTCGCCTTGCCCAGAGAACTTCTCCCTGATGGTTGGCCAGAATGATTCCGACGTTGGGTCTGAAACCGTCTGAATCGATCACGGCACAGTCCTCTTAATAAAGTCGGCAGACCGGTCAAATATTTGCCGGTCGGATTTTTCCAAGTTGCGCTCATTCTTACAGAATCCCAACACTTCGGCAAACGCAGCTGTACTATAGCTGCCGTGATAAGATACGGGTTTTGACTCGCCTGTTTCCTTGGAGGTAATCGCTTGACGCTCGCAATTTTTGATCTCGACAACACTCTGCTGGCTGGTGACAGCGATCATGCTTGGGGTGAGTTTTTGGTAGAGGAAGGTATTGTTGATGCCGAAGTCTATCGCAAGGCTAATGACCGCTTTTATGAAGAATACCTGAATGGCGGGCTCGATATACTGAGCTATCTAAGATTCGCGCTTCAGCCCCTGTCAATTCACAGCATGGATGAGCTTTTGGACTGGCGGGGCAGGTTTATGGAAAAAAAAGTGCGCCCGATGCTGCAGCAAAAGGCCCGCAAACTTTTAGACAGCCACCGCGAGCGCGGCCATACCCTCATGATTATCACCGCCACCAACCGCTTTGTGACCGAACCGATTGCCGACGTGTTGGGCATTGACCATCTTATCGCCACTGAACCCGAGATGGTCAACGGCCGCTACACCGGCGAAATTGCTGGCACCCCGAGCTTTCAAGAAGGCAAAGTGACCCGTTTAGACGACTGGCTGGTTGCTACAGGTGAAAACTTGAACGGCGCCTGGTTTTACAGCGATTCACACAATGACTTGCCGTTGCTTGAGAAGGTGGATAATCCGGTGGCGGTTGACCCGGATCCGAAACTTGAGGCGTTCGCCAAAAACAAAGGTTGGCGTGTTATGACTCTCCGCGATTGAACTCCCGCTGAAGAGACTCTGAGCCCGCTCTCTCTCCGGGAGCGGGCTCAGAGTTGATGCTACATAAAGCCGGTCAGGGACCGTACAAAGCAGGATTTAATGTAGTCCGTTTCGGGAATCCCTGGAATAATCGGATGATCTGGCGCTTGATGCCCCTGCTCCAGAAGCTGCACAAAGCGATCAATTTTTCGCCCGCTGCCCCGAATGATATCCACCAACTTCTCCTGAGAGAGATGCATGGAGCAAGAAGCAGACACAAGAATTCCGTCCCGATCTAGCAGCCGCAAGCCAAGCTGGTTTAAGCGCGCATAGGCTTGCTCTCCGGCTTTCTGGTCACGACGGCGGGGAATAAAGGCAGGTGGATCCAGCACGACGATGTCGTACTTCTCCTTTTCTTCCGCCAGCGCTTTCAAGGCATCAAACGCATCGCCCTCAATGGTTTCTACGTTATCCAAACCGTTTAGCTTTGCATTGTGGTGCACCGAATCAACCGCGGCTGCAGAGCTATCCACACAGGTAACCTGTGTTGCACCTGCACAGGCGGCTTGAATACCCCAGCCACCCACGTAGCTGAATACGTCCAGCACCCGCTTGCCCGGTGCATAAGCCTGAAGACGCTGGCGATTCATGCGGTGATCGTAAAACCAACCTGTCTTCTGGCCGCCTTCAAGCGGCACCTCAAATCGAACGCCATTTTCTTCCACTTCAAGCAGCGTCGCTTCCGGGCCATGGGCCTGCTCAACATAGGTGTCCAACCCCTCAACGCTACGCATCTTGCCGTCGTTTTTGAGAATGATGGCCTTAGGATGCGTCAGGCGTTGAACCGCCCGAACGATGGATTCCTTCATCTGCTCCATGCCAGCTGTGGAGATCTGCACCACCACCGTATCGCCAAAGCGATCCACTACCAGCCCAGACAAGCCGTCGCTATCGCCAAATACCCAACGATAGAAGGGTTTATCGAATAATCTATCGCGCAACGCCAGCGCCGTTTCCATCCGCTGGGTTAATCGGTTTGGTGTCATGCCTTGTGCCGCATCGCGGCTAATCAGGCGGCCACAAATAAGAGCGTGGGGGTTTACGAAAACGACCCCGAGTGGTTTGTCATTGGAAGCCCGCAGCTCGGCCTGTGTGCCTGCTTCAAACTGCGTTAGCGGTGAGCGCTGAATATCCACTTCGTTGCTGTAAACCCAAAGGTGGCCAGCCCGAAGCCTGCGCTCGGCGCCTTTGCGTAGATATAAAACAGGGAAATTCATTGCTGCCACCTAGGGTAGAGAAAAATAGGGCGGGAATTATACATGAAGCCCAAGCGGACGCACTCAAGCTCGGGGGAACCGTCGGGCAAGGCTTTCCAAAACTGTGCGGAGCCATGGGTGGAGTGCGAAGCACTTCACGGGCAAGCCATGGACGGCTTGCCCAGGACCTTTAGCGCGACGCAGGAGCAATAAGCGCTAAAGGGCGGAGCCAAGCGTACATGGACGTATTCACAGCGTGTTTTGGAAGGCCTTGCCCGACGGTTCCTACTCGGTTTACTCGGTAGCCGCTACATGCTCAGCATAGGCATCGGCATCCATCAGTCCATCAAGCTCACCCTTGTCAGCAAGCTTTACTTTAAACATCCAGCCATCACCGTAGGGGTCTTCGTTAACCTTCTCCGGCTCATCCTCAAGAGACTCGTTGATCTCAACAACCTCACCGGTTACCGGGCTGAACACGTCAGATGCAGATTTCACAGATTCGGCAACGCCGGCTTCTTCGCCGCCGGTAACGGTATCGCCCACGTCCGGAACGCCGATGTACACCACATCGCCCAGCTGCTCCTGAGCAAAGTCGGTAATGCCTACTGTGGCAGTGCCGTCGGCGTCTACGCGCACCCACTGATGGGTTTCAATGTATTTCAGATCGGGAGGTGTTTCGCTCATAAGGGTAATTCCTGACAAATTTTTTGGGCAGTGTAACCGAAACCTTAGCGCCAGCGAACCTCTCTCGCCAGCTTCATGAAGGAATCCATGTATTGCACCCCCACATCCCGCTCGCGTCGGCCCAGAAATATTTGTTTGGCGATGCCGTCCTTACCCAGTTTTACCGGAACTATGCCCAGTCGGTCGCTGTATTCGGTTACCAGCCAGCGGGGCAAGGCTGCCACTCCACGCCCTGCAGCGACCATTTGCAGCATAATGTCGGTGGTTTCAATGGTTTTGTGGCGCGCTGGGCGCATGTTTGCGGGCACCAGTAGATAATTGAACACGTCCAACCGCTCAATGGCTACGGGATAGGTGATCAGAGTTTCTGGTTCGAGATCGGCAGCCTCTGCCCAAGGCTTGCCAGCAAGAGCATGATTGGCCGAAACCACCAGCACCTGTTCGTAATCAAACACTGGCTCGAACACCAAGCCCGGCCTGTGTAATGGATCGGGGGTGACGAGCATATCGATATCGTGACCAAACAGCGCGCCAATTCCGCCGAACTGAAATTTCTGTTTTACGTCCACATCCACCGATGGCCACTGTTTAAGGTAGGGACCTACAACCTTCAACAACCATTGATAACAAGGGTGGCACTCCATGCCGATACGAAGTGTACCCGCCTGCCCTTTGGCAAACTGGCCGATCAGCATTTCCGCGTGTTCAAACTGTGGTATCAGGCGGTTGGCTAGAGCCAACAGGTGGTTGCCAGCCTGAGTCAGGCGTAGCTGTCGCCCTTCCCGAAGCCAAATTTGGGTTCCCAGCTGTTGCTCCAGCTTACGGACAGAGTGGCTCAGTGCGGACTGAGTAAGGTGAAGGCGATTCGCTGCTGCTGTTAAGGAACCCTCCGCTTCCACAGCTCGAAGAACTTCCAAGTGATGACGCTCAATCATTTCCCGACCCATGAATAGAATTAATGCAACCCTGAAATAATACCATTATTTTTCATCAAAACTTAAAGCTAACCTGACAACTCCTATCAACAGCCCATTAAACACTGAATCAGGAGTTCGGAATGACGACGACACACAACCTCGGCTACCCGCGCATCGGCGCCCGTCGGGAGCTTAAATTTGCTTTGGAAGCACTCTGGCACGGCAAGTCTAGTGAACAAGCCCTGCAAGAAACGGCCGCAGGGTTGCGCGCACAGAACTGGCAAGAGCAGGCAAGCTTATCTCTGGCGCCTGCGGGCGATTTTTCGTTGTACGATCAGGTTCTGGACATGAGCGCCACTCTCGGTAACTTGCCCGAACGGGCCAGCGCCCAGACTGGCTCCGCACTGGACGCGTATTTTCGTGTTGCGCGGGGCCGCTCCCCCAACGATAGCGCATGCTGTAGCGTACATGCGGGGGAAATGACCAAATGGTTCGACACCAACTATCACTATATAGTGCCGGAGTTCGATGCAGGTACAAGCTTTAGCCTGAACGCTGATCGCATTCTGGAGCTACTCGCCGAAGCCCGAGCACAAGGCATCAACGCCAAACCGGTCATCATCGGGCCGGTCACCTATCTTTGGCTGGGCAAAGCCAAGGACGACTCCGATCGCCTGAACCTGCTGAACAAGCTGCTGCCAGTTTACACGGAACTGCTAACAAAGCTTGCTGAAGCCGGGGCCGAATGGGTTCAAATTGATGAGCCAGCACTGGTTACAGAGCTGGACGCTGACTGGCGCCACGCCTTCATCCTCGCCTACCACGAGCTGAAAACAGCGCCGGTAAAACTGCTGCTTACAACCTATTTCGGGGAACTCAGAGAAAACCTGCAACTGGCTTGCGAACTGCCGGTAGCGGGCATTCATTTGGATGCTATCAGCGCACAAGGTGAAGTTGCACGGCTGGCGGACTGGCTGCCAGCCCACAAGGTACTGTCTCTCGGTGTTATCAACGGACGTAACATTTGGAAAACCGACCTAAGCGCAACACTTGATTTGCTGGAACCCTTAAAAGAAAAGCTGGGAGAGCGGCTATGGCTCGCGCCTTCATGTTCCCTGCTGCATGTTCCCGTTGATCTAGAGAGTGAAACCACGCTGGATTCGGAGGTCCGTAACTGGTTGGCCTTTGCACGACAGAAGCTGCAGGAGTTGAATACGCTGGCCAAAGCGCTGGATGAAGGCCGTGAGTCGGTCGCGCAAGAGTTGAGCGCAAACCAAAAGGCCATCGCGAGCCGCCGTCAATCTTCGCGGGTTCACAACCCCACGGTTTCAAAGGCATTGGCAGCCATTACGCCAGAGCATGGTCAGCGCAAGAACCCATTCAGCGCTCGGACTAAGTTGCAGCAAGAGCGATTCCAGCTGCCAGCGTATCCAACCACAACCATTGGCTCATTCCCGCAGACCCCCGAGATACGCGAGGTTCGCAAAGAATTCCGCCAGGGAAACTTGAGCCAACAGGACTACACTGCGCGAATTCGCGAAGAAATTGCGTACTGCGTTGAGCAACAGGAAGCGCTTGGTCTGGATGTACTGGTGCATGGCGAAGCCGAGCGTAACGACATGGTGGAGTACTTTGGTGAGCAGTTGGAAGGCTATGTATTCAGCCGCTTTGGTTGGGTACAGTCTTATGGCTCTAGATGCGTAAAACCACCGATTCTTTTCGGTGACATAAGCCGTCCCAAAGCCATGACTGTAGATTGGACCACCTACGCCCAATCACTGACGAGCAAGCCTATGAAGGGCATGCTAACCGGTCCGGTGACGATCCTGAACTGGTCCTTTGTGCGTGACGACCAGCCGCGTAAAGACACCTGCCTACAGCTGGCTTTAGCCGTGCGTGAAGAAGTGCAGGATTTGGAAAAAGCTGGAGTAGGGATTATTCAGATTGACGAGGCCGCCCTGCGTGAAGGCCTGCCTTTGCGACAGTCAGATTGGAACAGCTATCTGGAATGGGCCATTGAATCCTTTCGCATCAGTGCCAACGGCGTGCAGGATAATACTCAGATTCACACCCATATGTGCTATTCCGAGTTCAACGACATTATTGACGCCATTGCTCGCATGGATGCGGACGTCATTACCATTGAAACATCACGGTCGGCCATGGAGCTTCTGGACGCGTTCAAAGGCTTCGAATATCCCAACGATATTGGCCCGGGCGTTTACGACATCCATTCGCCGAACATTCCGCAAGTCGAGCAAGTGACAGACTTGATGAAAAAGGCTGCCGAGCGGATTCCAGCAGAGCGGTTGTGGGTCAATCCGGATTGCGGTTTGAAAACGAGGCGCTGGGAAGAAGTGATACCTGCGCTCAAGGCTATGGTCGCTGCCGCACAGCAACTGCGGGCGCAAAGCCAAGAGCGTAATATGGTGAAACAGGAGACTGTAGAAGCCGCTCAGTAACCGGAACTGGTCTGATCAAGCTCGAAGTCGAAGTCCAGAGCCCGGCATACTTCTGTTGAGAAGTTGCCGGAGCTTTGGAGCTCAAACCAGCGATACCCGGGCGCCAAGTCTTCTACGGAAAACTTGCTCGAGCCAGAAGTAAACTGAATACAGGTGGAAGGGCTAGCCAGTAGCTTCACACCGTTCCTCTGCTGTTCGTGGGTCTGGTGGATGTGTCCCCACAGCACAATCTTTACTTGCGGGAAGCGGTCCACTAACTGCCAGAAGTCTTCACGATTTTTAAGGCCAATATTGGCCATCCAATCGGTGCCAATATCAACAGGATGATGGTGTAGCGTGATAAGCGCTGGCATCTCCGGATGCTGCTCAAGCATCTCAGCCAAAAAATCCAGCTCGGATTCCGCCAATTCTCCGTGCACTTTGCCTGGAACCGATGAGTCCAGAAGAATAAACTGCCAACCACCTTGAATAATGTGACGACGATCTGCGCCGCAGCGCGCTGCAACGGCCCTCAGGCTCGCAACCTGATCATGATTTCCAGCAATCCATGCAGATTCGCAACGAAAAGCGCCAAGTCGATCAGCCAAAACCCGATAAGCTTCTTCCGAACCATCCTGAGCGAGGTCGCCCGTGGCTAGGATGAGATCCGGCTGCCCGTGGGATCTGAGTACCTCAGTTATAACGGCGTCCAGACTGTCGCGAGTGTTTACACCCAGCAATGCGCCATCAGCGTTCGCCATCAGGTGTGGATCGGTTAACTGCAGTACCCGAAGCGGTCGGGCGGTTTCCTTGGAAGTCATGATTCTTATCGGTCTGCTTGCTGTCATCCATTGAGGAACAGATTCATGGGCTACCACCTAACTCAGGCTCCCATGGCTCACATACAAGTGTACGTTGTCAGCTTCCGAATTTATCACTTGCGACTGGAACCGGCGTCACATTCTGGCTCAACGCCAGTAATTTATTGCCGTTTTTGCCAACTCAATGCGCCTTTACAAGTGTACGGTTTTACTTCAGTAGCGGGTAAGCCAGATTAATCAGCGCTCTTTCCCGCACTCTTCTCAGCATTCTCTCCGGCGCTATCTACGGCATTTTCAGCGCCGGTCCAGGCCGCATGTTCAAGAGGCAAGTGGCCGAACCGAAGGCAGTACTCCAACCAATCGGCAAGAAATCCGTTCACTTGAGTTTTTTCATCGGGGTGATGCATAAAACGATTGGGATAATCGTTGACTGGTGTGATTTGTGTATCACGATAGCAGCTAATAACCTCGGCCATCAGCGCATCGTGGTATACCCGAACCGTCATCTGTGGATTGTTAAGCCAGCGACCCTTGTTGTGGATCTGCTCAAGCAGGAGGGTTTCGGTATAGCGGGCGGTTTGCAGCACTTGAATTCGAACGCGCCCTAGGTATTCGTTTTCTCGGTGCAGCTCGATTTCACATACGGGCTCATCGTCTACCCTCAGCTGGCGCAGTCGGTTAAGCCGATGGTAATTGCCCTCACACAAAGCGCCCAGTTGACGCAGGTCTGGCACGTAGCGCTTGGGTTTCATTGCCCATTCGTTCATAACTACCACCCTGCCCGCAACCTTGTACGGTTTAGCTCCAGCCATTGAAGGGCAATAATTGCAGCTGCGTTGTTGATGCGGCCATCGGTAATCATGGCGATGGCGTCGTCTGCAGAAACTACATGAGCTCGTATATCTTCGCTTTCCTCATCCAGACCAAACAAGCCCCCCGCAGACTCGGTACTTACTTTCCCGCAGTACAGGTAGACCATTTCCGTAGTGCCGCCCGGAGAGACCAAGTAATCGCAAATTTTTTCCAACTTGCTAAAGCTGAGACCCGCTTCTTCCTCAGCTTCTCTTTGGGCCACCTCTTCGCTTGTTTCGCCGTCTTCGTTCATTCCGGCGACCAGTTCCAGCAACCAAGGAGATTGCTCGCGCCCGAGTGCGCCGAGGCGAAATTGTTCAAGCAATACAACTTCGTCTCTTTCGGGGTCGTAGGGGAGTACGCAGGTGGCGTCGCCGCGAATGAAGAGTTCGCGGGTAAACTGCGGCATGCTTCGGCCATCAAAGCGCGGGTGTGTCAGCCATAGCTTGTCCATGCGGAAGAAGCCTTGAAAGACGGTTTCGCGCTTTTCGATTTTGACGTCGCTGGCTTTAAACTGGAACGGCTTTGTCATGCTTTGCTCTGTTTGACTTAGGTTTTGCACGATAGCCGGTTGGTGTTGTTTATTGCAAGCCTGCTTTGGGTGGGGCGGCTTGTGACAAGGGCGACTTTCCAAAACACGCTGTGGATACATCCTTGTACGCTTGGCTACGCCATCCATGGCTCCGCACAGTTTTGGAAAGCCGCCCTTGTCACAACCGATTCAACACTGTGCTGTCCGCTCTTAAACAATCAACGAGATCAGCACCCATCAATCACTTTACGCTCTATTTTCCTTCGCGAATTCTGCGCTCGGTGGGAGGCCTGATTCAGGACTGTGCGGAGCCATGGATGGCGGAGCCCAAGCGACACACGGACGTGCCGCAAGGAGCGTGTCCTGAATCAGGCCTCCCACCGGGCGTGTACTCCGCACTCACATGCCTGCGAAACCAGTCTCAGACTTTGTCGTAAAGCTTACTTCCAGACTCCACGAATTCCCGAGACTTCTCTTTCATGCCAGCATCCACTGCTGAAATCTCGTCAATACCATGCTCAGCCGCATAGTCGCGAACTTCTTGGGAGATTTTCATGGAGCAGAATTTCGGGCCGCACATGGAGCAGAAGTGTGCCACTTTGGCGGAGTCCTTCGGCAGGGTTTCATCGTGGAAGGCTCGGGCGGTGTCTGGGTCGAGGCCGAGGTTGAATTGGTCTTCCCAACGGAATTCAAACCGGGCTTTGGAAAGGGCATTGTCGCGTATTTGGGCACCGGGGTGGCCTTTGGCCAAGTCAGCTGCGTGAGCGGCGATTTTGTAGGTGATGATGCCGGTTTTTACGTCATCCTTGTTGGGCAGGCCCAAATGTTCTTTGGGAGTGACGTAGCAAAGCATGGCACAACCGAACCAGCCAATCATGGCAGCGCCAATGCCGGATGTGATGTGGTCGTAGCCCGGGGCTATGTCGGTAACCAAGGGGCCAAGCGTGTAGAAGGGGGCTTCGTCGCAACATTCCAACTGTTTGTCCATGTTCTCCTTTACTAGGTGCATGGGTACGTGGCCGGGGCCTTCGATCATGCATTGAACATCGTGTTTCCAAGCAATTTTTGTGAGCTCACCTAGGGTTTCCAGTTCGCCAAACTGGGCTGCGTCGTTGGCATCGGCTATGGAACCGGGGCGCAGACCGTCGCCGAGGCTGAAGGACACGTCGTAAGCTTTCATGATTTCGCAGATGTCTTCGAAATGCTCGTACAAAAAGCTTTCTTTGTGATGAGCCAAACACCACTTCGCCATGATGGAGCCGCCACGGGAAACAATGCCTGTGGTGCGCTTGGCGGTCATGGGTACGTGGTGCAAGCGCACGCCGGCGTGGATGGTGAAGTAGTCAACGCCCTGCTCTGCTTGCTCGATTAAGGTGTCTCTAAAGATCTCCCAAGTGAGGTCTTCGGCAACGCCGCCTACTTTTTCCAGAGCCTGATAGATGGGTACTGTGCCAATGGGAACCGGTGAGTTTCGAATCAGCCATTCACGGGTTTCGTGAATGTTCTTGCCGGTGGAGAGATCCATGATGGTGTCGGAGCCCCAGCGTATGCCCCATGTGAGCTTTTCCACTTCTTCCTCGATTGATGAGGTAACCGCTGAGTTGCCGATGTTGCCGTTGATTTTCACCAGAAAATTGCGGCCGATGATCATGGGCTCGGATTCGGGATGGTTGATGTTGGCCGGGATAATCGCCCTACCTCGAGCAACTTCACTGCGCACAAACTCGGGGGTGATTTCCTTTGGAATGCTGGCGCCGAAGGATTGGCCGGGATGTTGATCATCTGCCAAGCCCTGCTCCCGAGCTTCCTGTAGTTTCATGTTTTCGCGAATCGCGATGTATTCCATCTCCGGTGTAATAATGCCTTTGCGGGCGTAATGCATCTGGGTAACGTTCTTACCTTCAAGCGCCCGCAGTGGTTTGCGCTCATCCATGAAACGAAGCGGATCAAGCTGTGGGTCTTTCATGCGACGGCGGGTATATTCAGAGGTGTAATCTGGCAAGGGTGCAGTGTCTTCACGCTCTGCTATCCAGGCGGCACGGATGGCGGGAAGGCCTTTGCGAAGGTCGATGGTCGCGTTTGGGTCACTGTAAATACCCGAGGTGTCATACACCATTACCGGCGGGTTCTTTTCCCCGCCCATTTCCGTGGGTGTGTCCTGCACGGTGATTTCCCGCATAGGCACACGTAGATCGGAACGACTACCCTGTACGTATATTTTGCGCGATCCTGGCAACGGCTGTATCGCGGCGGAATCTACGCGGGCGGAATCACTGAGGTAAGTTGGTAGATCTGTCATCATTCGCTCCCGGAACATTGTTTTGGTATTCGGGTCGCGCATGACGGAGAGAGTAGCTCTGCCTTTGTTTCGCAGGCGGCGCTGGCTCTTCGATGGTCTGGTCTCAATCCCTACGCCGGTATTATCCGGATCAGGTCGCGGGTTCTGCGTTGCAATCTCAGCCGGTGGCCTAAACACGTTAGGCCGCCAGCACCCCGTCAAGACGCGAGTCTGTAATGCATAGCACGCAAAGTGAGTGCTGTTTGCAAGTGTAGAGCTGAGCGCAATTATTGTCCATAATGACCGGTCTGTTTAGGCCGGTACGACTTTCCATGCCATTACTGATGCCAGATCCATAATATCTGTAGATATCCGGCATCCCTGTTGAGCGCCTCGAAAGGGCGCAGACGCGCACATGTACTCAGGAGTAACAATGAAAAAACGATTGCTTTCCGGACTTGTTGGCCTCTTGGCGGCACAGCCCGCCCTTTCCTTGGATCTGGTAGAGACCTACGAGAAAGCACTCTCCTACGACTCTGGTATTGCAACAGCGCAGGCCAGATTCGAATCGCAGCAGGCCTCGAGTGATATCAGCCAGAGCGCTTTATTGCCCCAAATTGGCGCCTATGGCGATGCCCAACATATTGATATTGATGGCCCCAACCAAGACAACAGCTATCGCGAGCTAAAATACGGCCTTCAACTGACACAGCCTCTGTTTCGCGCCGACGCCTGGTTTCGCTATGACGCCAGCCAGTTTCAAACAGATTCAGCGCGTGCTCAGTACAATCTGGCCCAACAGCAACTGATTCTTGACGTCGCAACGGCTTACTTTAACGTGTTGCGAGCACAAGATACGGTCATGACCTCCCAGGCCACCGAGGCAGCAATCCAGCGCCAATACGAGCAAGCTCAAGAGCGTTTTGATGTGGGCCTTATTGCGATCACAGAAGTATACGAAGCCCGCGCCAGCTACGACGACAGCCGGAGTTTGCGCATTGCTGCTGAGAACCAAGCTAACATTGCCAAGGAACAGTTGGCCCGGTTGACTGGCGAATACACGAACGAACTGGAAAACCTACGCCAGAACTTCCCTCTTGGCCGTCCGGAGCCCATGGACCCGGCTGCGTGGGAAATGACCGCGCTGGAGCAGAACTGGTCTATTCAGTCTGCCATGTATGAACTGAACGCCAGCGAGGCCGGGCTAAAACAGGCCAAAGCGGGCCACTACCCCACACTGGATCTCAGTGCGTCTTACGGTAAATCCGATGTTCATGGCATCGAGCAAAATCCGCCCACCCTCCAGCGTGATGGCGAAACAACTCAGGGTATTATCGCGCTCAACCTTAAGGTTCCTTTGTACTCGGGCGGCGGTACTCAAGCCGGGGTACGCCAGCAGCGGTCTTTGGTGACCGTGGCGGAGCAGTCGTTGAATACCGTTCGCCGCGACGTGCGTGTTAATACCCGCAGCCTGTTCCTGACGATCAACAACAATATTGAAACAGCTTCAGCTCTGGAGCGCACCATCATCTCCCGCCGCAGCGCACTCGATGCCACTCGTGCGGGTTATGACGTAGGCACCCGGAATATTGTTGAAGTGCTGGATGCGGAACGAGCTTACTACGTGGCGCTGAGAGATTACGCCAACGCACGCTACGACTACGTCATCAACATGCTTCAGCTAAAACAGGCTGCAGGCACACTTAGCCCGAGGGATTTGATTGAACTGAACAACTGGCTTAGCGCCAACGCACCGGGCATTGAGGCTCTCGCCAATGATAAAGAAACCCTGAAGGACCCGACCCTCTAGGTTAATCTTCAGCACTCGGCAAACGAATGAAACAGGGTGTGGAACCCAGCTTCCCCACCCTGCCTTTCATCACACCCTTGCAATGATTCCATCAACAACCCTATCCAGCGCACCCTTGTTCTTGTTGACCACCGAGAGCGCCCGCTGACCACTCGCCTGTCGCTCATCAGCATTGCTGAACAAAGCTGATAAGTGATGAAAGAGTTCATCGCTGTTGCCGACCATGGTCACACCGCCATCGTCAAGGAGCCTTTGATAGATGGTTTCAAAGTTAAACACGTGATGCCCGGAAACCACCGGAATGCCCCAGCCTGCGGGCTCTAAAGGGTTGTGACCGCCGCGCTGAATCAGCGAACCACCAACAAAAGCCACGTCACTGGCACCATAGAGCATCATCAACTCACCCATGGTATCGCCGAGATATACTTGGGCACCTGAGAAATCACCGCCCAACGAGCGCCGCGCCAGAGAGAACTCATTTTGGAGAACCAA
Organism: Marinobacter sp. 1-4A; assembly: GCF_016597725.1. GTDB lineage: Bacteria > Pseudomonadota > Gammaproteobacteria > Pseudomonadales > Oleiphilaceae > Marinobacter. The sequence goes on along the minus strand of NZ_VCGY01000008.1, from coordinate 54,242 downwards.
ATCCGCCACGGATTCAAACCGCTCGGGGTGGCGAGGCACGATGATCAAAAGTGCTTCAGGTTGGTCGCGCAAAAGTTGTTTATGCGCTGCCAACAATTGGGCATCTTCGCCCTCATGGGTGCTGCCAGCAACCCATACAGGTCGGTTAGATAGGGACTGCTTTAACTGCAGTGATTCTTGGCGTACCGCCTCGGGTATATCCACATCAAATTTGACACTGCCAGTAACGGCAACTTTAGAGGCAGCCACCCCTATTCTGCGAAAGCGCTCCGCATCCTTTTCAGCCTGAGCAGCCACCCAACTGATACTGCGCATAATCGGCGCAACCAGTCGCTTAACACGCTCGTAACCCTGTGCAGAACGCTCGGAGAGCCGTGCATTGATAAGGAATACCGGCACGCCTCTGGCGCGGCTTTGGCGAATCATGTTTGGCCATATTTCCGTTTCCATAATGACCAGAATTCTGGGATTAACCCGGTTGAGAAACCGGCGTATCGACCCGGGGGTATCGTAGGGTGCGTAGGCATACTGAACTTGGCTGCCAAACATTTTCATCGCCTGCGTGAGGCCTGTGTCTGTCATGGCTGTCATCAAGACAGTAATATCGGGATTGCGGGTAAGCAGCCGCCGCACCATGGGCGCTGCTGCAATCGTCTCACCCACCGACACAGCATGTACCCAGACAACCGTACCACTGGCCCGAGGCACAAACCCCACACGCTGTTGCCAATTCACCCTTAGCTCCGGCGCCTCTCGGCCTTGCCACCATAAACGCAGAAGAATAAAGGGTAGCGCCAAGCGTATAAGCTGTGAATAAATAAATTGAAGCACGCAGGACCCCCAGAAAACCAAGTGCGATATCATATCGTAAAGCCTAATCATTTGCTTCCGACTCACCCTCCCGGGCAGCATGGGCTAAGCAATAATCCACTGAGCTTGCAGGGCAGATTTCAAGTGACTAAGACATACCGCCGTCAGGCGCGCAATACAGACTACTCAGCCTACCGCCACCCCCGCTGGTGGCCGACCTGGATTGGTATTTTTGTCATGTGGTGTTCAGCACAACTCCCTATTCGCTTTCAGTGGTGGCTAGGCAAATGCATAGGGCTACTGGCGTTGCGGCTAACCAAAAAACGGCGTCACATCGCCGAGGTTAATATACGCCTGTGCTTTCCCGAGCTTCCAAAGGCACAGCAAGAGGCCTTAGTTCGCAACACCTTTATCGCAAACGGCATTGGTGTAATGGAATTGGGAATAGCCTGGTTCCGAAACCCTGCAAAGTTAACAGGTATAACGATAGTTCATGGCAAGGAGCACCTTGATAATGCCCTGGCCGAAGGCAAAGGTGTATTGCTACTCGGTGGCCATTACAGCACTCTGGATTTAGGGGGCAGCCTGGTTACCGAGTACATTGAAGCTGACGTAATGCAGCGGGATCATAATAACCCTCTGATGAATGCCGTTATGACCCGTGCAAGGGAGCGCCGCTATGAGACGGTTCTTGGCGCGCGAGATCTCCGCGGCCTGTTCCGAAGCCTGCGTAATAACCGCACGGTGTGGTATGCCGCAGACCAAGACTACGGTCGCAAAGAGATTGTATTCGCGCCATTTTTTGGAGTGCCAACGGGCACCATTACGGCCACCTCCCGTATTGCTGCACGCAGCCACTGTAAAGTAGTCCCGTTCAGCCACTTCCGGCGGCAGGATAAACCGGGCTATGACATTTACTTCCACCCTCCTCTGGACCCATTTCCCAGCGGCGACGACATGCAGGACGCAACCGAAATCAACCAGATTCTTGAGCGAGAAATCCGCCGCGCACCAGATCAATATCTCTGGATGCACCGCCGCTTCAAGACACGGCCAGACATAAACGACCCGGGCTTTTATGGCGACAAATAACACCTCTGCGGCACCTGTAATATGGTTGCTAACAGACAACAAGCCCGGGCACCGGAATCAGCTAAAAGGTCTGGGTAACCGATTGCGGGTTAAAGCCGGCGCCAGTCTGTTCTGGATTTCAACTCAAGACACCAAGGTTCCACTTTGGCGGGCGTTACTTGCGATTCCCCCTTCGCTGGACCCGTCGCTCCCCCAACCCGATCTGGTTATTGCTGCAGGCTCCGGTACACACAGGCTTTTGCTCTCACTACGAAGGCGCAGAAACGCCAAAACGCTGGTGATTATGAAGCCCAGTTTCCCACGCCAGTGGGTCGATGGCGCCATAATTCCTGCCCATGATGGCGTAGCACAAGACCAGAAAACGCTGATCACCGAAGGCGCCATAAACACCGTAACGCCCCTTGCCAGAATTACTGACAAACCGGAGGCTCTGATATTACTTGGGGGACCATCGACACATTTTGACTGGGACGACGACGTTGTACTTGGGCAAGTGGCGCACCTGATCGGCGAATACCCTGATTGGCGCTGGACGATCACGAGCTCAAGGCGAACACCAGAAGCACTCAAAACAAACATTGATGAGTTTGTAAGCGCCAAGATTACAGTGGTCACCCCTGACCAGACACATGAAAATTGGCTCAACCATCAAATCGCTGCATCCCGTGCCATTTGGGTAACACCGGACAGCATGTCCATGGTGTGTGAGGCAGCAACATCCGGTGTACCAACCGGACTGTTTCAGCTACCAGAACGCTCCGGCAGCCGTGTTGCAAACGGCATATGGGAGTTAGTAAAAGCTGGTTATGTGGCACGCTGGAGTGATCATGCTACGGTAATGGCAGGCAAAACCGGTCAGGAGAAGGCTCTCTGGGAAGCGGATCGGGCTGCCGAGTGGGTGATACAACGCTGGCTTGCACCAGATATCCGAAAGCGATCAAAATCAAAGAGGGAGAGCACTTGAGAATCCTTCAGGCACTGCCAGCCCTCCACAGTGGCGGAGTAGAAAGAGGCACCGTAGAGTTTGCTGCGGACCTTGTACGGCACGGCCACGAGTCCTATGTTGTTTCTAATGGCGGCCCTCTGGCGAAGCGCCTTGAGGAGCAAGGCTCAACTCATATTGAAATGCCCATTCACCGTAAGTCGCCAGCATCGCTCGGGCAAATCCGCCCCATGCGTACCCTGATTCAGGAGTTGCAGCCAGACATTATTCACGTGCGTTCACGCATGCCGGCCTGGATTGTGCGCCTTGCATGGAAGGGGTTACCCGTGCGTCAGCGGCCAGCCATTGTTTCAACCTTTCACGGCATGTACTCCGTTAATCCGTACAGCGCCATCATGGCAAAATCCGATCAGGTGATTGCAGTATCCAACTGCGTGCGGAACTACATCATCCAAAACTATCAGGTTCCAGAGCAAAAACTGACGGTCATTCAGCGCGGTGTGGATGTGGATTATTTCCAGCGCAGAGCGTTGAGCGAGGCATGGCGTCAGGCTTTGATAACGAAGTTTCCGGAACTTGAAAACAAACGCATTCTGATGATGCCAGGGCGTATTTCGCGGTGGAAAGGCCAATTGCAGTTTCTTGAAGCCATGCAAGAGATCACCCGCAAAAATGCAGATTGCCACGGCATTATTGTGGGCGGAGCGGAACCGGGCAAAGAGCGCTTTATGCAGGAGCTTGAGCGACATAGAGAGAAGCTTGGGCTTGCCAACAAGGTAACGTTTCTGGGGCAGAGAGACGACATGGCAGAGCTATACCTCTTTGCCGATCTGGTGTGCCACATGTCCACCAAGCCGGAACCTTTCGGCCGCACAGTGACAGAAGCCCTGTCCTCCGGAACACCGGTGGTTGCCTTTAACCGAGGCGGCGCCGCAGAAACATTACAAGCCTGTTTTCGCGACGGGTTGGTAACACCGGATGATACCCGTGAGTTCGCACAGGTAGCCCTCAAACTGTTACAGGGCAGAACTCCAGCAATTGACATTCCATACCGTTTTCGGCTTCAGGCGCAAACCGAGTCTACGCTCGATATATACCAGAGATTGATACAGCAATAGCCTGATAAAGAGCGAGCCTGCAGTTACCGAAAGCGTTGCAGGGAGGGGATCAGTTTTTCTAATTGGGAAAGCACCCGATCACCGGCGCGATCGTCTTTATTGGTGTTACTTGGCAGACGAGGCACACATGAGCCCAACTGGTGCAGGTTACAGTATCCCGCCTCCTGAAAGCGCAGAAGCGCTTGACGGTGACGCTCGCTTGGCTTTGCATTGTCTGGCTCCAAAACAACGGTTGGCTTTTGGCTCGCAATTGCCTCATTAACCATCATCATACTGTCCCCCGTGACAAACACGGCATCCGCCGCGCCAAGGTAGCTGCTCATTACTTTTTTCGGTTCATTGCCCCACCAAACGGAGTCTGCCAACACTGACTGTGGCAATGCCTTTCTCAGCAACTGCTCACCTGTATTACCCGTGCGCCGCGAGGTCGTAACAAGCCACCGGCAATCGTCTCGCCCAGATAAATCCGCGACAAGCTCACCAAGTTGCCGCCATGTAGCTTCCTCATAAATAAAACCTGAACCATCACCACCAACAATAAGACTATAGAGTGGTTGTTGTGCCTGCAGTTGCAAACTCGCTCGCAATACACAGCCCTCACGGCTTTGCTCGCTTAGATTGGTTCCCGTTGGAACCAGATCCATAACGATATTGTGCGGCTCTCCAGTCGGCTCAAGGGTTAGGTGTGCTGCAAAGTCATCTGAATGCAGCCTACGGCTTGAACCCAAAAACACATTCGGCACAGACCACTTTCGTGCCAAGGCAATATTCAAAAACGAAGTATTCCCGCCCGCAGAGATGATCAGATCCGGCGGTGTGCCATCAAGGCCATGTGTACGATAAAAAGCCTTGCCAACATTGGCGCCTATGCCACGCACTTTGAGCGCATAAGGCAACAAAACACGAGCCGCTGGCCTCGCACGTAAACTGACCGCTTGCTCAGAGCAAACTAACTCGTATCGCTTCGACAACCAATGCACCAAGCCCCGCGCTTGATTAACATGGCCGGGAACGCCATCCGATAAAATCAGCACCTTCAATTTGGTCACTTACGGCCCATTACCTCCTGATAAATATTGAACGTTTCGGCAACCATATTATCGACCGTTAACGCCTGACGAGCCCAATCAAACAGTGTAGCCTGATCCTGCTTAGCCCTTTCAAGGTTTTGTGTCAGCCAGCTCAAACTATCTCTAAGCGCGTCAACATTATCGCATTCAACTAAATACTCAGGTGGCAGCACCTCCTCAGCACCAGGCACCCTTGTAGATAGCACGGGTAGGCTACTCAACAACGCCTCTGCCAACGCATAACTAAACCCTTCGCGATGGGAGGCGAACACAAGCAAGTCCGCAACCTGCATCATTGCCCGAACATCAGAGCGAAAGCCCGCCAGCTTCACGCACTGTTCCAAGCCCCTTTTGCGAATCATGCTTTCCAGCGTGGGTCTTTCAGCCCCCTCTCCAACAATAATTAATTGCCCATGGCGGGGCTGCCAGGCTGAAATCAGATTATCAAAGGCCTTGGTAGGTACCAACCGACCGACTGACAGGGTTATTGGAAGATGTGGGTTCAAGTCGAAAGTTTGCGCAAAAGCGGATCGGTCAACCGCCTGCTCGGAATAAGGTTTCATACCGTTATAAACAACCCGCACATCAGGGTGTGTAAGATTGGAAACCACACCCCTACTGACACCTATCACTGTTTGCATCCTGGCAAACATTCCAGTCGAACGCTTACTATTATGAATAGTCCCTACGCGATATCCGGGAACTACGGCCCTAATCTGTGCCAGCATTTCAACCGCTTTGTTAGCTTGGGCATGAACGATATCCGGAGCTTCTTGTCGTAAAATCCAAGCAAGATGCGCTAACAATAGCGGGTTACGGCGCCCTCCACTCAGATCGAGCGGGATATGCCTCACAGACGACTCGAAGCGGCTACGGTATTTTTTATGACCTATGGCGACCAGATGACAGCCAGCGCCCGCCAAGCCGTTACTAAGCTCACCGAAATGGCTCTCAAGACCACCGTCTCCATCTCCGGCCATGACCTGACATACTTTCATCAACAACCTCTTTGTATTAGTCAGGAGAATTGGCGCAACCCCTAACTGCCAGACAGAGCAGCCTGTGTTAATATTCCGCCCTTCGAAGATGCCAATGCTGACTGAAAGCTACACTTGGAGCAATTGCATGATCTATCCCGTCATTATGGCTGGCGGCACCGGCTCGCGACTTTGGCCGCTGTCACGGCAACTTAACCCCAAACAGTTTCTCAAGCTGGCCGACGGCCCGCTTTCGATGCTGCAGAGCACTGTGGCTAGACTTGACGGAATAGACGCTCGAAAGCCACTGCTGATCTGCAATGAGGAACATCGCTTTTTGGCGGCAGAGCAAATGCGACAGTCCGGGCTTGAAGACAGCTGCATTATTCTTGAGCCTTGCGGTCGTAACACCGCGCCTGCCATCGCGCTGGCAGCACTGCGCCTGTGCGAAAGCAGCGATAGCGATGACCCGCTGATGCTGGTACTTGCCGCTGACCATCTCATCAAGAATGTAGAGGCTTTTCAACAAGGCGTCACAAAAGCGATACCTTTAGCCAAAGAAGGCAAGCTTGTGACCTTTGGAATTGTTCCCCATCAACCGGAAACCGGTTACGGATACATACACCGCGGCAACGAAATTTCTGCCGATTGCTACTCCGTTGATGGCTTTGTGGAAAAGCCAGACAGTCAAACGGCAAAAGCCTATCTTGAATCGGGAGAATACCTCTGGAACAGCGGCATGTTTATGTTTGGTGCCCGGCAATACCTGAACGAGCTTGAGTTGCACCGCCCGGATATTCTCAAAGCCTGCCGCGCAGCCATGGCAGAGACCGATGAAGACCTCCACTTTATACGGATAAACTCTGAGCTGTTCGCCAGCTGCCCCTCCGAATCCGTCGACTACGCCGTTATGGAAAAAACCGATCACGCTGCGGTTGTTTCTCTTGACGCTGGGTGGAGCGATATAGGTTCCTGGTCCGCTCTTTGGGAAGTTAGCGATAAAGACGCTGATGGCAATAGCCTGAGCGGTGACGTGATAGCTCTCCAAGCCAGCAACACCCTTGTGCGTGCAGACAGTAGGCTCGTCGCAACGATTGGTGTCGATGATCTCGTTATCATCGAAACCAAAGACGCGGTTCTTGTTGCTCGCAAAGATAAGGTTCAGGAAGTAAAAGCAGTGGTCGAGCAAATTCGCAATGATGGCCGGCACGAACATATGAACCACCGTGAGGTGTATCGCCCCTGGGGCGTTTATGACTCCATAGACAGTGGCCACCGTTATCAGGTCAAGCGAATCACTGTGAAGCCTGGCGCCAAGCTTTCCGTGCAGATGCATCATCATCGCGCTGAACACTGGATTGTCGTCAGCGGCACTGCAAAGGTAACAAACGGAGAAAAAACCTACTTGGTCACTGAAAATCAGTCCACTTATATCCCGATAGGGCAGGTGCATTCTTTGGAAAACCCGGGGGTTATCGATTTAGAGCTAATTGAAGTGCAGTCCGGCTCCTATCTCGGTGAGGATGATATTGTCCGGTATGAAGACCGATACGGCAGAAAGTAAGGCTTTAAGTCTGCCGAACAAAGAGACCAAACAACCTAAGGGGTCGCAATGATCTTCTGCATCTTTTCTTTCAATAGGGGCCAGTTCCTAGAAAACTGCATCCGCTCCATTGAGAGTTGCGCCCCAGGCCACCCCATCACGATTTTTGATGACAACAGCAACGACCCCGAAACAATACGAGTACTCGAAAAACATAGTAAGACGCACGACGTCATTCAACCCGATCAAAATGCAAAGTCGCGTCATCACCTTGGGGGGCTCTATGGCAACATGCAGCTGGCTTTCGAAAAATTTCGCCATGCTGACTTAGTCTGTTACCTGCAAGATGACACTCAAATGGTGCGACCATTGGGTGACGACGACTTTGCAAAAATCGAACACGCTTTTACCGCAGACCCTTCGCTCGCCTTTATAAGCCCATGCTTTATTCGCGGAATTAATTTTACTAAAAACGCCAAATACTCCTATAACTCTGGGCTTGGGCTCTATTTCAAGGAATCCACACCGCGCAGTTCGGGCGCCTACTTTTCCGCACTGCTTATAATGAAGCCCCAACGTTTAGCATCCGCCAAATGGACATTTTCTCGCTCAGAACCAGAAAACAATAAAGTGGCGGCCAAAGCTTTTACGCTAATGGGATACCTTCATGCCCCGTTTGCCATGTGGCTGCCTGAGGTGCCCGCATATCGCGGCAAGAAAAAGACGATCGGTTTAAAGCTTGCTGAAAAAAAGAGAAACTGCGGTTACTATCCGTTTGCACTGATGACAGAACAGGAAAGCACGTCTCTTAAACATAGAGACAGTCACAAGCTACCTGTTGCAGAAGACTTTCTGCGTTGTGAAGGTTTTGAACCACCAAAACCATGGGCCTATAATCCGCTGGCGAATACCGGGTGGTTGAAACCCCTAAATCAGCTTGAGGTGAGCGTCCGTCGTTTATTAAAGTAACACAGGCATTCCACGAGCAATCCCGAAGTTGTATTACCCCTGACTCAAGGGTCGCCTTTGGCCTCGGAGTCAAAGATTACTTACAGGACTGACACCATGAAGCTTTCTGTCATTATGACCACTTACAATTCGCCAGAGTGGCTTGAAAAAGTTCTGTGGGGATACAGCGTCCAGTCCCATGAAGACTTCGAGATGATCATTGGAGACGACGGATCTACAAAGGAGACCCGAGAGGTTATCGACCGCATTCGTGACGAAACCGGCATGAAGATTAAACACGTATGGCAGGAAGACATGGGCTTTCGGAAGTGTCGAATCCTGAATAAGTCTATCTTAGAGGTTGAGTCAGAGTATGTCGTCTTTACTGACGGCGACTGCATACCCCGCAAAGACTTCCTAGACGTTCATGCCCGGGAAGCAGAGCCTAATAAATACCTTTCTGGCGGTTATCATAAGCTCCCCATGAGCACCAGCAAAGCCATTACGAAAGACGACATCATCAGTGGGCGCTGCTTTGATCTCAAATGGCTAAAAGCCAACGGTCTTAAATCCAGCTATAAAAACAGCAAGCTCACAGCGACCCCTCTCAAGGCAAAGATTTTTAACGCCCTCACGCCGACAGCCTGTAACTTTAAAGGCTCCAATGGCTCTGCCTGGCTCAAGGACGTTTTGGCGGTGAACGGCTTTGACGAAAGAATGCCTTGGGGCGGACTTGATCGTGAGTTTGGCGTAAGGCTCACTAATATTGGCATCAAGCCCAAACACGTCCGTTATAACGCTATTGTTATCCATTTAGACCATAAACGGGGGTATAAAGATCCAGAGCTTGTCGCAGCTAATAAGGCTTTGCGTGTGGATTCCGAAAAGCAAGGAATTACACGCACCACTCACGGGATAGAGCAACTTTCACGCCCCGCACAGCGTTAAGAACGGGGGCGGGACGACATCAAGTTTTGGCAAAGTTGGTGAAAGTTATCGGCAATCTCGTCACGCTGATAGCCTTTAAGCGTGTCAAAATTACCTGCGAGTTGCTCATAGATCCCATCATTCACCCAGCGGACCAGCATTTGAGATAAAGACGCCTGAGTTGGCTCAAAATACTCGGCAACCCCGTTGAGAGCGCCCTTCATTTGATAGCCAGAAACAACCAGCGACGGTTTTCTGTAGAGCAGCACATCAACATCAATCCCAGACGCCTTACTTTTTCCGTATACCTCGTGATACTTCCGAAAGTGAGTATCAACTTGGATAGGCGCAAGCAGAAAGTCGATACTCTTAACTTTTTCTTCAAACACCTCGGCTGGCACGTAGCTTTCGCTATAGTCCAAAGAGAACATCTGGCCTTCCAGAGATTTGAACTTCGCAAGAATCGACTGCGCTTGCTTATCGGCAGCCTTTCCAAGCAAAACAAGCCGAACCGGCTTATTGAGCTGATTCAAACACGCTTTGAGAGCGCTGAACACTAAATCAAAGTCCTTCTTCGCATTCGTCACCTTTCCTGTGATCGCGATTCGAACCTCTTGATCACTTTTCGGTAGGCTCGGATGCTTTGTACCAAGAAATCCAAATGGCAACACCGGAGGTAAAACCCGGGAGGCAGGTAGCCATTTATTTTTCAGTACATAATCGGTGATGGCTTGATTGGGAAACATGAAGTAATCAATTTTTCGGAATAGCCTATTTTTTGCGCGCCACTCCCCGCCAACCAACACTTTTCGAATCAGGTGAGAGAGGATGCCAAAGATGTTCACAATTGGCTTGTGGAAATGTCCCCAGGGGGCAAAATCGCAATGTGCATTATGCACCCTGACCATTGAGGGCGCTGCGGACTCGATTTGAGCCAGCTCATCCCAGTAGTGGCGAATCGTGTTGAAGTATAGAATATCCGCAGACTCAAAAACGGCTTTCATTCGGCGGATAAATACATCAACTGACTCATCAGGCTTTTTCAGGTGTGCAGTGAAAACGGAACCGCTGTTGGCGTCCAACCCTGCATCTTCAAAAATTTTCGGCAGTGTCACAATCGAAATCTTGAAAAGGCCGTTTCCCAGAACCTCAACAATATTCCGAATCAGCTCACTGTGGTGGTGCAGCTCGACCACAACAAGATGAATGACCGGCTTCACTTTGTCATCCAATGCAACTTGATTCATAAGGTTCTAACCAGTCCAATTCGGCAGAGAGCCGCCAGCATTTTATAGCTTGAATAAACGCCTAAGGGCCAACTCTAAGCTATTCAGTTTTTTGAGCCAGCGACTCCCTTGCATGGGATAGTATCCCCAAGGCGTTGGCAGGTTGCTATTCGTACACTCCAGAAAATCTTCTGCAATAGGCAGCACATCAGACGACCGGGTATTTAAGTTACGGACCTCCTGCTCGCTCATAATCTTATAGGGGTACAGGCCGCAGCCTCTTGCCCTTTCTGCCAACTTCAACGCTAGGGTCTTACGCTTTCCGCGGTATGCGGGCACCTCTGGTAGCCACATTGCGAACGGCGAAAACAGGTGGCCTATCCGCTCGAAATGCTGTCTCGCCTGCTGGTCGTTCTCGGGTTCATTTCTACGAAACAACCAGCCTTTATCCAACAATCTAGAAGGGCGAACAATCAGAATAGCTGAGAAATACTGGCCTGCGCTCTGCCCCGTATCGCTGCGGCGATAGGCCGCTAAATCGGGATTGAAATCCAACGTTGAGACGTCCCGCTCTCGATTTATCCCTTTCAAGAAACAAGGATGAAGAAATGCAAGGTTTGGATTTTCATCAAACGTGCGATCAAACCCTGCTATTTCATCGCTAGCAAGAGGCCGGACAATTTGCATGTCATCTTGCAAAAAACAAACAAGGCTGCGGTCGGCCGCATACTCCAGCGCCGACTGCATATTGCCATACAAGCCCCCTAGCTTGTGCGTGGATTGGTTTCCAGGCTGCAGCACTTCATGCTTATCAGCGAATCGGGCGAGCACCTCGCGGGTATAGTCGTCGTAGCTTTCGTCATCAAAAATCGCAATATCCGCATCCGGTACGCACTGCTCGATTGTACTTATGCAGTGCTCTAAAAACCGGCCGCGATTGAATGAAAAAACACAGAATAGAAGCCTAGTATTCATAGATAACCTATCGATCAGTGGGCTCGGGAGGAACTTTGCTCCAGAACCAAACGAAGGCCACTGGAAACCAAAAAAACAACCACAGCATTTTTATTGACGAGATAACGCCCTGTGAAACAGTCAATGTGAGAATAAACACCAACCCAAGTATGCCCACTAAGCGCACCTTTTCCTGACTCGCCAGCGCTGAACTGTATACAGCCTTAAATAGCAGCACGGCCATTAGAATGAGGAACAGCACACCAATAATCCCTGTTTCTACTAGCGTACCCACATACACACTGTGAGGGTGAAAAACGGGGATGCCATTGGGTTTCCAAAACGCCTCCACTGCAGGGACGTACTGACTTTCTGTTCCCAGCCCGAATCCAAATAACCAAGAGTCCGGCGGATAGTCTATATACCCCCTCCAAATTTCTAGCCGATAAGAGGTTCCTCTAGCCATCAATTGATCCATTAACGACTCGGGGCCATAGGTGATTACTACCGCACCAACTACCATGGCTATAGCGATAACCGAAATAATGAAGCTCCTGAGCCTAACGCCAGAGTGCAGCTCAACGATGGCTATAAATGGCAAATAAGCTAGCATCGCAACGATGGGACCACGACTCTCGGAGAGCAGCACGGCCACTGCGACGAGAGCCAAGGTAAGCAACAGCAGAAGGCGGTCTCTTATTGCTGTTGGCGCGACTTGCTTGGCCAGAACAAAGTGCGCAATCGCCAGAAACACGATAAACACGGCGCCAGCATGGATAGGATTATGCAAGCCGCCAAAGCCCGTCAGTCGACCTTGCATGTCATCCAAAAGTACAAACTTCAAAATTCCGGCTAATGCAGCGCAACATGTAATAACCAAAAGATATTTGGCCCACCACACGGGGCGGCGCATTACATCGGGCAGCCATGCCCAAAGAGCAAGAAGACCAAATGCCGCCTCGATAGACCATCGCAGGGCTCGAAAATGTCCATCAATCGGACCAAGCCCAATAAAAAATGTAGTTATCCCTGCGTAAACGAAAAAGCACAACGCCACGTTTAAGAGGGAATCAACTCCCGCAAAGCTAAGCCTTTTCGAAAACAGTAACACCAGCACAGCTGGCGCGATTATGCCGTGGAAAAAGACCTTGTAGAGTTCTTGATGCGGCCCCAACACAGCGAGAAAGAGCCAAACAGCCATCAAAACAGGGAATTTAGACGCCACTCGGGCAGAGAAAGAAGCTGACGCTACCCCTGCCTTACCTGTTGATCCCGACGCGTTCACTCTGGCACTCCTTCAAAGCTAGTCATTCGCCGAAACGCTTCCCTGCTTTTTATCTCGTCTTTGCGACTGCCACACCCGCAACCATGTTCTAAACTTGCTTCGAGTCTCGTTACCACTGTAACGCCCTTTCGCAACATGCCGAATTCGAAAAACACCGGGAACTGAAATGGGCTCGCCCTGACTACGCAGCAGCCAACGAAATGCCCGGTCTTCATGGCATTTTGCAAAGCTCTCTACAGGCTGCTGATAAAGACCTATATTTTGGCAATACCCCACAGCCCTACACACGTCGCCGTGGGCAATCTGAAGCGGCCCGGTAGCTTTGGATATTTGCCGCGAGGTAAAGGATGTGGTGTCAATATCCAGCACCTGCGGCTCCGTTGAGCCCGCCTGAAGCATAGGGTTGTTTTCAGCCAACAAGTCCGTTGTGCGCTCAACGGCTGGGAATAATAGTGCTTCTTGCCTGCCTTGTAGTGTCTCAGCCAAAACATCGAGGCAATCGTCGCGAAACATCAGGTCACAGTCCGTAAACCAAACCCAGTCAGCCTTTGTGGCGAGTGCAGCCCGATTGCGACCAATAGCGCGACGAAAAAGCTGTTGTTTTGGCACTGGTTGCCAGTTCCAAGTAACGCCAGGAACGCTCTGCCGGCCAAAAAAATCCAATAACGCCTTGGTTTTTACATCGTCTGGGCTGTAAAAAACGGTCATGGTTACATCAAGCTTTTGGGGCGGAAAAAGCACAACAGAACTGAGTTGGTACACCAGAAAGTGCGAGTAGTTCCAGCAATGACTGACAACTTCCAGCTTTAGGTGGCCATTACGAGCGGCTCGATCATTTTCTGGAGGCAGGTTTGGCTCAAACCATCTGGGCGGTATCCAGCCACCTGCCGCAAATCGGAAAAAAGCCAATTGGATTAGATTCCACATAGTTGTTGCCCGTGCCACGTCTGGTTCTTGCGCCCGGCAGCAGGGATGACCTCTCACTGGGCGACAGTTCGAAAAGCGAGAAATTCTATCACGGAGCCACATCAAAAACAGAAAACCCTAGATTAACTGCGTGGCCATCGGCTTGTGCGGGCCAGATGACAATGGTACTTTTCCGCTTTGCACTCTGCTGATTGGATTTCTCCTGTGTCCGCCAAACTCATTGCTCTGGCTTTCCGCTTACTATCCCTTCTTAGCCTACGTTGGGCACAACACATCGGCCGCTTTCTCGGGGGCGTAGTGTGGTCACTCGGTGGGCGCTCTGTAGAAACCACGCGCAAAAACCTTAGTGCCTGCTATCCGCATTTAACAGCCTCAGAACGCGAAGAGTTGGGCAGACAGAGCCTCCAAGAAACCGGAGCAACAGCGATGGAGATTCCGTTGATGTGGGAGTGGCCCGTTGAACGGTGCTTAGGTTTGATCAAAGAAATTGAGGGTGAAGAACTGCTTGATGACTACAAAGCTGACGGCAAAGGGTTGCTCCTTCTAGCACCGCATTTGGGCAACTGGGAACTGGCAGGGCTATTCTTCGCTTCCCGCTACAAGATGGCCGCGTTATATAGCCCACCAAACCGCCCGGAGTTTGAAACCTACATTAAAAACGTCCGCAGCCGCAGCGGCTCCGAGCTGGTTGCAACCGATCGGCGGGGCATTATGCGCCTTCTAGCCATATTACGCGGCGGGGGCGTGGTAGGCGTGCTGCCCGACCAAACCCCAAGACAAGAAGGCGGTGAGTTTGCGCCGTTTTTCGGCATTCCTGCGGTCACGATGACGCTCGCCTCAAAGCTGATCCACAAAACGGACGCGCACCCGCTGATCACCTTTGCCCAACGGCTGCCCAACGGCGAGGGATTCAAAATTGTTATAAAGCGAGCAGATGACGGCATGATCTCTAAAGATATGTCTGAATCGCTCAAGGCACTGAATCGCTCGGTAGAGCACTGTATTGAATTGGCTCCGGCCCAATACCAGTGGGAGTACAAGCGTTTTCGTAGAACAGCGCCCGGCGAAACACCCGTATACTGATCAGGCCCTGCGGTAACCCGTCATAAATTCCTGCCAGAACTGATCACGCACGTTGCTGTCCAGTTGACCTAGGCACTTCTTCACTGAACGTTCAAGACGGCGGATATTGCCTTTCTTCCAACGCTCTCCCGCGTGTTCAGGCATTATGCGGCCTCGGTCAAAATCAATCAGGTACACCTGATCTGCAACCAGTATATTCATGCAGTTAAGGTCGGCGTGGTACACACCTGCGTTGTGAAAGTTGCGCACACAGCTTCCTGCCGCGCGCCAGATTTCTCCGCTACTAGAGGTGCCGACACATTCTGCAATAGGCTTCGCATCGGGAATCCGGCGCACAATTAAAGACGCGGTGTAGAGCAGAGGCCCACGCAAACGATAGCCTGCCGCGAGGGGCTCAGGAACAGGCAAACCTTGCTTGAAGAGATGATTTAACAATCGGAATTCAGCGACTGACCGAACAGCTTCCTCACGAGTAAACACGTAACCTCGTCGGATAAAGCGCCCGGGTAGCCCACCACGGCAAAAGTGGCGCAAGACAAGCTCACCACAAGGCGCGTGAATAAACCACGCGGCGCCTCGACCACCCTGAGTAATTAAAACCGCCTGCTCACCCCAGAACTCCGGATCAAACCATTCTTCCCGGAAGTGTTCTTTGGCTGCGAGGGACACCAAATAACCTCCGGTGCCCCCTTTATGCTGGATATAATCCGCCCCCACTGGGCAATTACCGCACGTGTGTCAGCCAGTCACTATGCTGCGGCAGCTTTCCTTTCACTGCATCAAAATACATAGCCTGCAACTTCTCGGTTACCGGCCCACGCTTGCCTGCGCCAATGGCGCGGCCGTCCAGCTCACGAATGGGTAGCACTTCAGCGGCTGTGCCGGTAAAGAATGCCTCGTCTGCGATGTAAACTTCATCACGTGTAATACGGCGCTCTTTTACCGGAATGTTCAATTCTGCTGCGAAATCCAGAATAGTTTGGCGAGTAATACCTTCCAAACAGGAGGTTAGTTCTGGAGTATGCAGCACCCCATTACGCATAATGAATATGTTTTCGCCGGAGCCCTCAGCCACATAGCCTTCGTTATCCAACAACAGGGCTTCTTCGCAACCGCTGGCGATCGCTTCGTTCAACGCCAACATGGAGTTGATGTAGTTGCCATTGGCTTTGGCTTTACACATGGTGATATTAACGTGGTGACGGGTATAGGATGAGGTCCGCACCTTAATACCGATTTCCTTGGCTTCCGGCGACATGTAAGACGGCCAGCTCCATGCTGCAATCATCACGTGCACTTTCAGGTTGTCTGCACGCAGCCCCATGCCTTCAGAGCCCAAAAATGCCATCGGGCGCAGGTAGGCTTCATCCAAATTATTCTCACGAACTGCAGCACACTGGGCATCGTTCAATTCTTCCTTGGTGAACGGCATTTTCATATTCAGAATATGAGCGGACCGGAACAAACGGTCGGTGTGCTCTTTCAGGCGAAAAATAGCCGGGCCATTCGCAGTGTTGTATGCGCGCACGCCTTCAAAACAGCCCATGCCGTAATGCAAGGTGTGGGTCAGGACATGGGTTTTGGCATCACGCCAGGGAACCATTTCTCCATCTAGCCAGATAACGCCATCGCGATCAGCCATCGACATGCTTCGTTGCTCCTAAAAAAAGCGGTTTTGGGGGAACTTGCATTCTAGCAGGAAATTTTGACGGAACGACAGCAGGCACGCTATACCGCCATGACTTTCTGCCAGACAGATTGAATGTAAACCCGCTCGTCTACAAATGCATCGCCTGCCACCTGACTGTTGAGATTCTGCAGCGCCCGTCTATGGATGCTGGAGCGCAGCGCAATGTAGGCTTCGCGCAGTTTCTCTGCATCGCTTACAGGCAATACACCTGCCCTACCCAACTCTTCCATCTGCCGAATATTATCAGACCACTGGGTCAACTCAGGATGCAACTCACACCAGGCGAGCATCAGGTACTGCACCATAAACTCCATATCCACAATGCCGCCAGAATCGTGTTTGATGTGAAACGTCTCTTCTTGCCTGCTCTCCGGCGTGCCCAAGTTGGCACGCATCTTTTCGCGCATCTCCACCACTTCATGGCGCAGCTTGTCTTTATCACGGCTCTGGCACAGTATGTTGTGCCGAACGGTTTCAAACGCTGAAATTGCTTCGGCACTTCCGGCAACGCCCCGGGCTCTGGCCAAAGCTTGGTGTTCCCAAGTCCATGCGTCATTGCGCTGATACTTCTCAAAGGCCTGCAACGTACTAACCAGCAAGCCGGAATTGCCTGAGGGTCGTAGGCGCATGTCGACTTCATACAGCTGGCCCGAAGGTGTTTGGGCGTTAAGTATGTGAACAATCCGCTGCCCAAGGCGCGTATAGAAAACCGCATTATCAATAGGCTTATCACCATCCGTTGCCAAGGCCGGATCGGCTGTGTGAATGAACACAAGATCAAGGTCCGAAGTATAACCAAGCTCGATACCCCCAAGCTTGCCATAACCGATAACCGCGAAATCCGAGCCCTTATTTACACCTTCAGCCTGCCCGGGATAACCGTGGCGGGCCACCAGGTTGGCAAAAGCAACATCCACAACGTGATCTAGCACCACTTCTGCGATCCAGGTCAGGTAATCACTTACCTTCATGAGAGGCAAGGTACCTTTGAGCTCAGACGCAGCAACACGCAAGGTGTGGGCTTTTTTGAAATGACGCAGCGATTCCATCTGGTTTTCCAGATCATCATAGGAAATTCGCAGCATTTGCTGTCGCAATTCATCCTGCAACTCGTCGCGAGCAGGCGGGCTGTATAGGCTTTCGGCGTTGAGCAGTTCATCCAGCAGCAGCGGTGTTTCTGCGAGCTGTCTCGCAATCCATGGGCTTTCACTGCACAGGCTTACCAGTTGCGCACGGGCGCCCGGATTTTCCAGCAGAAGCACCATGTATGCCGTTCGGCGCAATATCGCTTCAACTAACTGCAAAACCCTAGACAGGGTTTCAGAGGGCTTATCTACTTCCGTCAGCGCCTCCAAAAGCACAGGCATAAACTGATTCAAGCGCTTGCGCCCCTGTGTCTGCATAGTTTGGACGGTGCGGTTATCACGCAGACTACTGAGGAGGCTGAGACTGGCTGCCGGATCTTCGTAGCCGTGTTTTTCCAGCCACTGGGTGTCTGAAACCTCGTCAACCTCCGCCAGCCATAGCTCGCACCAACCTTCGTCTAGTGATGACTGAGCGCTGCTATCATCCTCTTCGCTGGCAATGATGTTGGCAAAATGTGTGGCAACATTTTCCCGGTGCCGTGCCAGTTCCTGCTGGCAGCTGTGCCAATCATCAAACCCCATGATCAGCGCGACTCGTGCTCTTGCCAGGTCATTTTCAGGCAACAACTGGGTTTGCTTATCCTCCATACCTTGCAGCGCATGTTCCAGATTGCGGAGGAAAACGTAGGCCTCGCGGAGCTCGTTGATTACCTGAGGTGGCAGCAACTCCAAGGCTTCAAGCTCTTTTAGTATGATCAGCAATTCCCGTTGCTGCAGTTCCCTATCCCGGCCACCACGGATGAGTTGGAACGCCTGAACCACAAACTCAATTTCCCGGATGCCACCGCTGCCGAGTTTAATGTTGTTCTCCAGCCCTTGCCGACGCACTTCACGACCAATCATGGCTTTCATACTGCGCAACGATTCGAAGGCACTGAAATCAATGTATCTGCGATACACAAATGGTCGCAGGCTCTCCATAAGAATCTGACCAGCTTTCATATCCCCAGCCACCACACGGGACTTGACCATGGCGTAACGCTCCCAGTCTCGCCCCTGATCTTGGTAGTAGGTTTCCAGCGCAGCAAAGCTCAATGCAAGCGCCCCGCTCTGTCCATAAGGGCGCAAGCGCATATCCACACGGAAGACAAAACCATCGGCGGTGATCTGATCCAGTGCTTGAATCAGGCGCTGACCAAGACGGATAAAAAATTGCTGGTTATCCAGTGAACGACGGCTGCCCCGGGTTTCGCCCTTACCGGGAAACGCAAAAATCAGATCTATATCCGAAGACACG
Source organism: Marinobacter sp. 1-4A (assembly GCF_016597725.1). Taxonomy (GTDB): domain Bacteria; phylum Pseudomonadota; class Gammaproteobacteria; order Pseudomonadales; family Oleiphilaceae; genus Marinobacter. The sequence continues at coordinate 35,267 of NZ_VCGY01000008.1, read as the reverse complement.
TTTAGTTCACGCCCACCCAGCTTCCCCATACCTATAACGACCAAGGATTGCGGCGCCTCCTCACCCGATACTGGGTCCTTTCCCCAAGGCGTGCCATATTGCTCACAAGCGGCCTCATGCAGCCAGTCCAACGCACCCTGAATACAAACCTCTGCAAACGCACTCGTCGCAGCCATCGTCTCCTCAAGGTCGGCCCAGCGCAGTAGATCCCGCCAGATAATACGGAACTGCATTTCCCGGCGAAAACGGCGTAAGGCTGCGTGTAAGCTGGGCTCATCAGTAACATCGGCAAGATACTCAGCCCAACGTGCTTGCAGGTAGTCGGGGGTGGTCGGCTCACCCAGCGTCCGCGATTGCACCAGTGCGCGGACTTGGTCCGGATGACGCTCAAGGGTTTGGCGTAAAAAGAGGCTGCGGGCGACAGCCTGAGCAATTACTTCTTCCGATACGCTGGCATCGTCCAGCAGCCAATTTGGCAAACCTTCCGGAAAAACCGAGGCCCAACTGGCAGCGACATCATCTGCCAAAGGTAACGGAAGGCAATTCCATGGCTCGGACATAATGCAAACCCCTGTCTCTCTGTTATATTTCCGCTACTGTATAACGAACTTAACCGAGACTGAACAGGGCAACACCGGATGCTGAGAAACCGCTTTCCCCTTAACGCCGAACATGAGAAGAGCCATATACCCATGGGCGGGCTCATCAGGGAGCGAGTAAAGCGTCTATTCATGATTTTGATAGCACTACTGACCACCCAGATACTGATTATTTGGGCGGTTGAAGACCTAACCCTGTTCGAATCTCTGTGGATGTCGATGACCACCATCGCGACAGTCGGTTATGGCGATTTCGCACCTGTGACCTATATAGGGCGAATTAGCACCATTTTGCTCATGTTCGTGGGCGCTATCACCCTGCTAACCCTCATTGTCAGTGATTTTATTGAGTACCGGTTCTACCGCCGGGAACGCATTTTAACCGGACGCTGGATCTATAAAATGAACAACCACATTGTCATCATCAACACCCCAAAACACGGCGGCGTAACCTATTTCATGCGCTTTGCAAAGCAAATCCGTTCTGTTCAGGGCTATGAAACCATACCTATCATGCTGCTTACCCGGGAATTCCCCAGTGGCCTGCCCGCGGAGCTGTCCGATTTGGGCATAGTGCATTTCCACGGTTCGGGCTTCGATCCGGAGGCCTTGAAGGCCGTGCACGCGGGAAGTGCAAAGTACATTGTTGTGCTGGCAGCGGACGAATCTGACCCCCACTCGGACAGCCTGACTTTCGACATTTCCCACCGCCTCGCCGAGCTCAACCTTGGCCAGAAAACCACGGTAGAGTGTGTTACGGACGCTAACCGCAGCCGCTACAAAGAACTCGGTGTGCGGGCGGTTATACGCCCTGTTCGGACCTATCCTGAAATCATGGTGCGCTCCGTGGTAGCGCCCGGATCGGAAAAGGTGTTGGAAGACATGTTCAATTACGAGCAAGATCACCCGCACCGCTACGATTTGGTACTGGATGATCTAAACTGGGCGGACATTGTCAGCGCGTTGATCCGTCACGGCATTGGGACTGCACTGGCGTATATCGATCATAACGACGAAGTTGTCTGCCACCCTCCCATAAGCAAAGAGATTGAGGGGAAAGGACTTATCGTGCTGGTGAAATCCAGCGATACACCGGACCTTGAAGTGATTAAGGAGGCACTGGAGCGCTACCGCAAGTTTATGGAGAAATGGAGAAACATGCAGGAAGATGCGACCATTACTGATCCATCCGCTTCCACTACCCACTGAGCAACTTCCCTAGGCACTTTCTATGGAATCCGTACTTTTCCAGCCGCTGGTAGATGCGCTTGCATCCGGGCAACCTCAAGCCGTTATTGACGCAGCCAACCTGTTTAACGCAGCCGACCTTGCCGAGTTTATTGAACAAAGCAGCGAGGGCGATGCTGGTATCTCCCTGTTTAAGAGTCTCCCGCTGGCCCAGCGAGCGAAGGTGCTGGGCTATACCAACCCGGAGACCCAGCTGGTACTGACACAAGCAACACCCCTAACAGAGCTTGCGCTGCTGACCGCTGAGATGCCATCAGACGATCGGGTTGATTTCTTTAACTTGCTTGAAGAGCCTCGCCAGAAGCAACTTATCCGAAAGCTCGACGAGGAAGATAGGGATGACCTAACCGCCCTTTTAGCCCACGCCGAAGGCACAGCTGGCGCACTGATGAGCACGGACTACGCCGTGTTTGAGTCTGGCATCACGGCTAGTGAAGCCATAGATATTTTGCGGAAAACAGCAGAAGACAAAGAGACCATTTACCAATCGTACGTGATTGATGAGGAACAGGTACTACTCGGCGTGGTTTCTTTGCGCCGCTTGATTGTTGCCAAGCCAGACGCCGTCATCGATTCCCTGCTTGCGACCGGTTTGGTAACAACCCGAACCGACACTTCTCAGGATGATGTTGCCAGATTGATCGCGAAATACGACTTACTGGCGTTGCCTGTGTTGGATGAACACAACCGCTTGGTAGGAATTATTACCTACGATGATGCCATGGATGTTATCGAAGCCGAGGCCACAGAAGATATCCATAAAGGTGGGTCGGTCAGTAATCTGGATACCGGCATTACGACAGCCTCCCCTTTCTCCCTGTACCGCTCCCGGATTCAATGGCTGGTTATTCTGGTATTTGCCAATATCTTTACCGGTGCGGGCATAGCCCATTTTGAAGACATCATCGGTGCGCATCTGGCTTTACTGTTTTTCATGCCTCTTTTGGTGGCCAGTGCGGGAAACGCAGGTGCGCAATCTGCCACGTTGGTGGTACGAGGTATTGCAACAGGAGACGTGGTAAACCGTGACTGGCTTCGCCTGTTCAACAAGGAACTGTTTGTAGCAACTGCGCTGGGCCTGACCATGGCCCTAACAGTTTGGGCAGTCGGCATGTTTCGCACGGAAATGGTCATTGCCACCATCGTAGCCATAACCATGATAGCCGTCGTACTGGCGGGCGGGCTTATCGGTATCTTGCTGCCACTGCTGCTTAACCGGCTAGGGGTTGACCCGGCCGCGGCGAGCATCCCACTTATCACAACCATTGCTGACGTAAGCGGAGTACTAATTTACTTCAGCATCGCCACAGCGATTTTAGGCACCTGACCCAAGGCGATTCGCCAACAATGCGAGCTGACACCGACCAATGTCTGGTTTGGCCAGTAAGTCCTGCAAGGGCTGTCCCATTTCTAGGGCTTCAATAACGGACGCAAAGGACTGCCCCAACCCACAAGCCTCGGCCTGAGTTCTCAGCGATTGAATATCCAAACCTGCAAGCGGGACGCTTGTCTGCTCTAGCCAAGCATTGCTGAGCCGTTGTAAAAAACGATCAAGGTCATCCTGCTCGTCGGTGTTTTCAATAACGGCGGAACCGACCATGTGTATGCCCGCAAGACAGTAACCTTGCTCGGCCTTACTGATCAGGTTTAAAAAAACCGGACATTGCTGGGCCAGACGTTCGGCCCAGATAAGCAGGCGTTTCGGGTCGCCGGAGACCAACTCAAACTCGACTTCGTGTAGCGGCTTTTCCCGACCACCGCCTGCAATAACCCCCTCATCCAAAGCGCATTCAATCACGGCATCGCCATCGTCCAGCATGACCACTTGGCGGGTAAAGTTGGTTTCAAAAACAGGCGCCAACCGAGCTAAGTTCACCCTGTCTCCCAACGATGTATCCGCCAGCAACCCCAACGATAAATTCGGTCCCGAGACTGGCCACTCCCATTCTTCGCGGCGGTGAGCACCATTGACGAACTCACCACGGGTTTTAAGGGTTTGTATATACTGGCTGCCAGCCTGACGCACACGCAAGGCGGCTTTTTGGTGATTAAGCTCCGCATCTGGCGTGTCATAGTAGCAGTTCACCAGTGACTTCTTGCTCCCCTTTTCGGCCTCTGGCTGAGACTGCAACCAATTGAACGCCTTCATTAAATGATCAGGCGCAAGACTCAGTTTTATCTCTAGCTCTTCAGCCATATTTATTACACCTTTAAATTCTACGAACCAAAAAAGCAAAAACCGGTGACCCTAGGGTCACCGGTTTTTAGTACTAAACTAACTGATTAGCCGGTTGGCTGATCAGAAGTAGTAGGTACCACCAACAGCCAAAGCAGAACGCTCGCTTTCGTTTGCAACGCCATAGGCGCCGTCGTCACCGTTGCCCAGGTAACCTTCTACGTACACGTACATGTGGTCAGACAGGTTGTGCAGAGCTTGAACAGTGATGGTATCGCGGCTCAAATCAGAGCCATCAATCTCTTCGATTTCGTAGGAGAACGCGAACTGGTTTGCGCCCAACGCGTAAACAGCGTGAACACCGTAGTTGTCACGTGCGTCTTTACGAGTCTGGAATTGACCAGTCAGGCTCAGGCTGCCCATGTTGTAGGTAGCACGTACGCCGTAGGTATTTTCATTACTGCCATCACCCTCGTTTGAGTCCATTGCGACAGCAAGCTCCAACGCATCCAGAGAGTATGTAGCGGCTAGCTGGTACGGGTAAGACTTTTTGGTCGTCTGGGAGTCAAGATCGCCATTTATCTGAACGGCCGCACCAAGAACCAACCCGCCAAAGGAAGGCGATGCATACTGAATGAGATCGCCTTCACCAGTAGTGTAACCACCGCCAAAGTTGTAAGCTCCAAACTCGTAAAAGTTCGAGATCTTGTCGATCGAACGCTCATAAGTAGAGTCATCGGAACCTACCCAAATCTGACCGAAGCTATCTCCTTTTACACCGATGTAAGCTTCATCCAGACGAGCTTGACCGCGACCGTAAGACTTGTCATCAGCGTTAAAGCCGTCCAACTCCAGCTTGAAGAAACCAGTGATGCCCGGAGCGATTTCGTGGTCGTGCAATACGCCTAGCGTAGAACCATTGTCTGCGTGCTCGAGACCGTTAGCTCCACCAGCCACATCAGCGTGATATGCAACATACTGAATGTTACCGTAAACCGTCGGCAGATTGCTTTCCTGAGCCAGTGCGGTGCCAGAAATCGTGGCGGCAGCGATAGCAGATGCGATAAGCGTTTTTTTCATCTTGTATGTCCTTTTGCGAGTTATTTCAGGTTTTAACAACGGGTTAATCCCGATTTTGTAAGGTGCCCCAGAAAACCGGATGGCTCCCATTTTATGATCGCTACATGTCAAGTACATGACATAACAGCAACTTTTCCTATAACAAAGATCCGCAGCTTGGCGTCTCTTTATGGCTCAGTCACTTACGGCGCCATCTTAAAGCGCCACCTGATGACTCATCAATAATACAATCAAGCCAATTTTGCAAATATTTAATGCCTTGCGTCACCCAGCGCCGATATACTCAAGGAACGCTTAGCGGGTAGACAGCATGAAAGTTACCGGCCCATCGTTTACTAAGCTCACCTTCATGTCCGCGCCGAAGCAGCCTTCTTTAACACGCTCTACACCTAAGCTCGCTCGGGCGAAATCGAGGAAGCTGCCGTACAAACTTTCAGCTAAATCCGGGCTAGCTGCGTGCGAAAAACCCGGTCGAGTACCAGATGACGTATCAGCGGCGAGTGTAAACTGGGGCACTACCAGTAGAGCACCACCAGTATCAAGCAGACTAAGATTCATGCGCCCTGCCTCATCGGGGAAAATTCGATAAGCAAGAATTTTCCGGCACAATTCCTGCGCTTCGTTCTGCCCATCTTTCCGCTCTATACCTAACAGCAAAAGAACGCCTGCATCTATGCATGAAACTTCATGCCCGCCAACCTCGACACCTGCTTTCACTACCCGCTGAACAAGCCCTTTCATGTGGCTTTTGGCAACTCCCGAGATGCAAGAAAATTACAAACAAGCAAGAGTGTATCCATGCATATAAGTTCCCGCAACCCCGATTAACGAATAGCCTCAGCCTGCAATTTGCTCTGCTTTGGCGATCACCTCGTCCACACCTCGCACTAGCGCATCCACAATCGCAGGTTCAGACGCTGAGTGGCCAGCTTCACGAATAATCCTCAAATCCGCTTCCGGCCAAGCCTTGCTGAGTGCGAGGGCGTTGTCCAAAGGGCAAACCATATCGTAGCGCCCATGCACAATAATGCCGGGTACATGCCGGAGCTTGTGGGCATCCCTTATAATTTGGTTGTCCTCTAAAAAGGAGGCGTTCATAAAGTAGTGGCATTCGATTCGCGCCAGAGCAATGGCAACATGAGGGTGACCAAAATGCTCAATAACCCTCGGGTTCGGGTGCAGAGTTGCGCATCGGCCTTCCCATATAGACCAGGCCTTTGCAGCCTGTATCTGTTCCAGCTCGTTGCTGCTTGTGAGCCTGCGGTAGTAGGCACTCACCATATCATCGCGCTCATCCACTGGTATCGGCGCCTCAAAGTCCTGCCAGTAATCCGGAAATACGCGGCTTGCACCATCTTGGTAAAACCAGGAGATATCCCGGGGGCGGCAAAGAAAAATGCCACGAAGAACCAACCCCATAACGCGCTCAGAGTGGGTCTGGGCGTACACCAAACTGAGCGTCGACCCCCAACTCCCACCGAACAGCAGCCAGCGTTCGACACCTAAAAACGTGCGGATTGTTTCCATATCCTGAACCAGCTTGTCAGTGCTGTTACCTTTCAACTCCGCAAGCGGTGTTGAGCGGCCCGCGCCACGCTGATCCCACAGAATGATGCGAAAGCGCTCTGCATCAAAAAAACGGCGGTGATAATCTTCGCAGCCGCCACCCGGGCCGCCATGTACAAAAAGCACAGGGATCCCCTCTGGGTTGCCGCTTTCCTCAACATACAACTCATGGGGCGCCTCCACCGCCAGCCGGTGTTTTGCGTAAGGCTTGATATCGGGGTAAAGGGTAAGCATGGGTCACTCCGCTATTGAAATTGGTTTCGTTGACAGTGTAGCGGAGTTAAGCCCACACAGAACGGCCTTTGCAAAGAACGAAGACCAAAAAAAGGCCGGGGCTGTGTTACCAGCGCCGGCCTGATTTAGAGCGTAAACCTTACTTCTTATTCGCGCGCTTGCGCTCGTTCTCGGTAAGGTGTTTTTTACGCAGTCGAATGGACTTAGGCGTTACTTCAACCAACTCATCGTCATCGATAAACTCCAGCGCCTGTTCAAGGGTAAACTTGATCGGTGGCACCAAGCCGATGACTTCATCCTTGCCAGAGGCTCGCATGTTGTCCAGTTTCTTACCCTTGGTTGGATTGATAACCAAGTCATTTTCACGGCTATGGATACCGCAAAGCTGTCCTTCGTATACTTCCTGACCCGGGTCAAGGAAGAGCTTGCCACGGCTCTGAAGGGTTTCCAGCGAGTAGGTCAGAGCTGTACCTGTCGCCATGGAAACGAGAACACCATTTTGGCGATTTGTAACATCACCGCTCTTGATGGGCCCGTAGTGACTGAAGGTTGAGGTCAAAATACCCGTGCCGGACGTCATAGTCAGAAAGCTGTTACGGAAACCAATCAAGCCCCGCGCAGGAATGGTGTATTCAAGGCGCATACGACCCTTACCATCCGGCACCATATTGGTGAGCTCACCTTTACGCAGCCCCATTTGCTCCATCAAAGGCCCCTGATGCTGCTCTTCAATATCAACAATCACGTTCTCGTATGGCTCTTGCTTCTCGCCGTCCACTTCTTTGATAACAACTTCAGGGCGACCTACCGCCAGCTCGAAGTTTTCACGGCGCATGTTCTCGATCAGAACCGACAGGTGTAACTCACCACGGCCAGACACCTTGAACTTGTCTGCTGAATCACCCTCTTCAACGCGCAAAGCAACGTTGTGCAGCAACTCTTTCTCAAGGCGGTCTTTGATGTTCCGGCTAGTTACAAACTTGCCCTCCTTGCCACAGAAAGGAGAATCGTTAACCTGGAAGGTCATCGAAACCGTAGGCTCATCAACCGTTAGCGGCGGCAGAGCCTCCACATTGTTCATATCGCACAGGGTGTCGGAGATATATAAAGCGTCCAACCCACTGACGCACACGATATCGCCCGCCTGAGCTTCGTCGACTTCTACGCGCTGTAGGCCGGAGTGCCCCATAATTTTAAGGATGCGGCCCTGACGCTTTTTACCATCGGCGCCAATAGCAACGACCGGCGAGTTGGTTTTAATCTTGCCGCGAGCAATTCGGCCTATACCAATCACACCTAGAAAGCTGCTGTAATCCAGCTGGGATATCTGCATCTGGAAGGGGCCTTCCGGATCAACAGCGGGCGCAGGTACGTGATCAACAATGGCTTGGAATACAGCATCCATGTTATCTGCAAGATCTTCATGATCCAGCCCAGCAACACCGTTCAGCGCGCTGGCATAAACGATTGGAAAATCTAACTGCTCATCTGTAGCACCAAGGCTATCAAACAGATCGAAAACCTGATCTACAACCCAGTCAGGACGAGCGCCCGGGCGGTCGACCTTATTCACGACTACAATCGGGCGCAAGCCCGCTGCGAAAGCCTTTTGAGTTACAAAGCGTGTCTGGGGCATGGGGCCATCGATGGAATCTACCACCAGCAGCACACAATCCACCATGCTCATTACCCGCTCCACTTCGCCACCAAAATCCGCGTGGCCTGGGGTATCTACGATGTTGATGTCGTAGCCGTTCCATTTCAGCGCGGTATTTTTGGCAAGAATGGTAATGCCCCGCTCTTTTTCCTGATCGTTGGAATCCATAACGCGCTCGTTTTCGAGCTCTTTGCGATCCAGCGTTCCAGACAAGCGCAGCAGCTTGTCCACCAGCGTGGTCTTACCATGGTCAACGTGGGCGATAATGGCGATATTACGAAGTTTTTCAATCACAAAATTAATCCTGCGGCATGCACTCAATGACCTGAGAAGGTCGTTCACGAGCAAGGCCCGCACATGCCATCTCAAATCTGTAAAATGAACTCATCCACCGGAACCTGAAGGCCCGGCGCCTCACGTGTAACATCCGGATCAATGGCCCGGGCACACGCGGAGAAAATGAAGCGGCGCGCAGTATATCGAAAACTCTGCACCGTTTATATGAAGAAGAACGCCTATTTCTTAATCAGCTTTGCCAAACCAAACTCGGCGCACCAACTTGGCGCAACGCACCAGCCGATAGCACCATAACGCACCAGCTTAGTGCGCTTCAGCAACTCTAAGTCAGCCCAGCCCACACAGCCCCGTTATATAATCAACGCAGATACTGCGGCCTGCTGACCGAAAACACCCTGATCCATGGGATTCAAGTCAAAACTGGCAAGCACCTTGCTTTAACCCTGCCAACAGGTTTTAAAACCTTCTGCGCACCTGAAATGTGAAGGTAAGAATCGACAGCTTTTGCTAAGCTGCGCAGACCTGTATAACAGACCGGAATTCAGCCCTGCAGAACGATCCGGAACACTGATCACGAATTCACCCGCTGTGCGGGATTACTTACGGAGCATACACATGTCCAAGACAGCTGATTTGATCAAAGAGCACGAAGTGAAATGGGTTGATATGCGGTTCACCGACAGCCGCGGCAAAGAGCAGCACGTCACTATACCTGCGACCGAGGTTAACGAGGACTTCTTCGCCGAAGGCAAAATGTTTGACGGCTCATCTATCGCTGGCTGGAAAGGCATCAATGAATCCGACATGATCCTGATGCCGGACGACAGTAGCTCCGTTCTTGACCCGTTCACCGAAGAAAGCACCATCAACATTACCTGCGACATTGTTGAGCCTTCAACCATGCAGGGCTACGAGCGCGACCCTCGCTCTGTTGCTCGTAGAGCCGAAGAGTATCTAAAATCCACAGGCATCGCAGACGGCGCCTTGTTTGGCCCTGAGCCAGAGTTTTTCGTTTTCGATTCCGCGAAGTGGAAAACCGACATGCAGGGCTCCATGTATTCGCTGCACTCCGAGGAAGCTGCCTGGGTTTCCGGCGACGACTTCGACAGCAACAACATTGGTCACCGCCCCGGCGTTAAAGGCGGCTACTTCCCCGTACCACCGGTAGACAGCCTGCACGACCTGCGCGGCGCAATGTGTGCTGCTATGGAATCCATGGGATTGGTTATTGAGGTGCATCACCACGAAGTGGGCACAGCTGGCCAGTGTGAAATCGGTGTCGGCCCTAACTCCTTGACCAAAAAGGCGGACGAAGTTCAGATTCTTAAATACTGCGTGCACAACGTAGCCCACGCCTACGGCAAAACCGCTACCTTTATGCCCAAGCCAGTCGTCGGCGATAACGGCTCCGGTATGCATGTGCACATGAGTCTGAACAAAGATGGCAAAAACCTGTTTGCAGGCGACAGCTATGCTGGCCTGAGTGAAATGGCACTGTTTTACGTGGGCGGCATCATCAAGCATGCCAAAGCCTTGAACGCGTTCACCAACCCGGCTACTAACAGCTATAAGCGTCTGGTTCCGCATTACGAAGCACCGGTTATGCTGGCGTACTCTGCGCGCAACCGCTCCGCATCTATCCGTATTCCCTATGTCACCAGCCCGAAAGCCCGCCGTGTGGAAGTGCGCTTCCCTGATCCGGCCGCCAACCCGTACCTTGCATTTTCTGCGCTGATGATGGCTGGCCTTGATGGCATCCAGAACAAGATTCACCCAGGCGATGCCATGGACAAAGACCTTTACGACCTGCCGAAAGAAGAGGCTCTTAGCATTCCAAAAGTTGCTGAGACCCTTCAGGAAGCCTTGGTCGCTTTGAAAGAAGACCATGAGTTCCTGACCCGTGGTGGCGTGTTTACAGAGGATATGATTCAGGGCTACATCGACCTTAAGCGTGGTGAAGTTGAGCGCATCAACATGACCACTCACCCGGTCGAGTTTGAACTGTATTATTCCTGCTAAAGCCTTTCAGTTGCCGTCGATAAAACCGCACTGGAACTGAATAGCAGCATCAAAAGCCCCACTCAAAAAAGTGGGGCTTTTTTTGTGATTCTAAACACAACGCCCTTGCCCTTAACGATATGTAACCATCATCTCATCCTGTCACATTGAAAAGGTCCGCTCGGCCATTGATAATCACACCAAACAATACAGCGGACTGTACTTATGAGACTGAAACATGGAATAACCGCAGGGCTAATGCTACTGATCACGACACCGGTAATCGCAGAGGTTTACCGTAACGTGGATGCGCAAGGCAACGTAACCTTCTCCGATGAGCCGTCCAAAGGCGCGGAGACAGTGAAAGTAAAACCTGTAACAACCATAACACTCCCCAAACCGAAAAATGTGCGTGAAACCGACAAATTGCGGGAAGAAGTGAAGCGGGAAGGGTCGATTTACGAACAAGTTTCATTCATCTACCCTGAGGATGAACAAGCGTTCCACAGCGGTAGCGGCGATGTGCACTTTGAAATGCGCAGCACCCCTGAACTTGAACCGGGGCACAAATACGAAGTAACGCTCGATGGCCAACCCGTCGGCCAAAGCGCATCAGGGTCGGTTACCGTCAACAATGTTTTCCGTGGAACCCACGATGCGGGCATTCACATTATTGACCGAAACGGCGTTCAGATTAAAACCGGCAAACCCATACGCTTTACCGTTCACCGCCCTTCTGTGCAAAACTAAATCTTCGGGCCGCACCGGTCTGGTGCGGTCGCACTCTTTTGGTGCAATAATGGCTTAGCGCCGATAGATAAAACACCAAACCTACCTGCGCTGTTTGATCCCAGACTGCCCTGAACTGCTCCGCCCGGCGCCTCTGCTGCTTGGCCCAAACTTCCGTTTACTGGCTCACCGAAACTGGTTCGGTTCTTGCTGAATTCTGTTACAGCGACAAAGGCAGATATGGGGAATTCCGTTTAGACACCCTCCCACTTCTTTTGCCATAACCAACAGGATCCGCGCATGGCACAGTCATCAACCAGCGAAAACCACTTTAAGAACATGCTGGACAACCTCACCACATCAGTTGTTGTATTAGAGCGCAATTTGGTTATCCGCTACCTAAACCCTGCGGCAGAAAACCTGTTCGAAACCAGCATGACACGCAGCGCTGGACTTGCGCTCAGCGACATCCTGCTGGATTCGGATGACGCTTTCAGAACGTTGCGCAAAGCATCCGAGACCGGCCACTCTTACACTCGCCGGGAGACTGAATTTCTGCTTGCCAGCGGCTCGCAGCGCACCGTCGATTACTCCGTGTCTCTCCTTGACCAAGATCCAGCTGTGCTTTTGGTGGAGATACAGCCTAGAGACCGCCTACTTCGGATAAGCCGAGAAGAAGACTTGATTGCCCAGCAGGAAACCACCCGCATACTTGTAAGGGGCATGGCGCATGAAATTAAGAACCCGCTAGGAGGCATCCGCGGCGCCGCGCAGTTGCTTGACCGGGAACTGGCTAGCGCAGACCAGCGGGAATATACGCGAGTTATTATTGAAGAGGCAGACCGCTTGCGCAGCCTTGTTGATCGCATGCTGGGCCCCAACAAAGCACTCAAGCTCGCACAAACCAATATCCATGAAATACTCGAGCGCGTACGCACCCTTCTTGACGCAGAAAGCAAAGGCAGAGTGCTATTCCAAAGGGACTACGATCCCAGTCTGCCGGAGCTGCTGGGAGACAAAGAGCTGTTGATTCAGGCGTTCCTCAACATCGCCCGCAACGCTATGGAAGCGGCCTTTGAAAGCCCAACCAATCATTCCGGTGTTGAACAAGCTCCCAGCATTACATTCCGCACACGCGCCCTGCGACAAGTCTCCATTGGCCCCAATCGCCACCGGCTTGTGTGTCGAATAGATATCATCGATAACGGCCCAGGCATTGCACCAGAGCTGCGCCAGAATATTTTCTACCCGATGATCAGCGGTCGCGCTAACGGCACAGGGCTAGGGCTATCCATTACCCAAAGCATTATTGGCCAGCACCATGGACTGGTTGAGTGCGAGAGCGAACCGGGCCAAACGGACTTCATTATCTTCCTGCCTCTGGAGGGCACATCATGAGCCAGACATCCGCCAAAGTATGGATTATCGATGACGATCGCAGTATACGCTGGGTACTGGAGCGCGCCCTCGATCAAGCTGGCCTGCAGCCAACCGCGTTCGAGAGTGGCGAGAACATCATGAAGCGGCTGGAACAGGAACAGCCCGACGCTATTATCAGCGACATCCGTATGCCCGGCATCGATGGCATCACCCTGTTATCACGGATTTCTGCATCTCACCCAGACATTCCTGTGATTATCATGACGGCCCATTCTGATCTGGAAAGTGCGGTCACCAGCTACCAGACCGGGGCTTTCGAGTATCTTCCGAAGCCCTTTGATGTAGACGATGCCGTTGCGTTAGCTGAACGGGCCGTAGCCCATAGTCATGAAAAGCGAGCGGGCTCCCAGCCAAAGGAAGAAGCCCACCAGCACAGCACCGAAATCATCGGCGAAGCCCCAGCCATGCAGGAAGTTTTTCGCGCTATTGGCCGGCTTTCCCACTCAAACATCACAGTACTGATCAACGGGGAAAGCGGAACAGGCAAAGAGCTGGTTGCTCAAGCCCTGCACAATCACAGCCCCCGCAGCAGCCACCCTTTCATTGCCTTAAATATGGCCGCCATCCCCAGAGACCTTATCGAATCCGAGCTCTTCGGACATGAAAAGGGGGCTTTTACCGGAGCATCAGCAATACGTCAGGGGCGGTTCGAGCAAGCTAACGGAGGTACCCTATTTCTTGATGAAATTGGCGACATGCCAGGCGACACCCAAACCCGCCTGCTAAGAGTTCTTGCCGATGGCGAGTTTTACCGGGTTGGCGGCACCACGCCCGTTAAGGTTGATGTACGAATCATAGCTGCCACACACCAGAATCTGGAAAAGCTCGTTCAGGCTGGCGACTTCCGGGAAGACCTTTTTCACCGCCTGAATGTCATTCGCGTACACCTACCGAAGTTGGCTGAGCGCCGGGAAGACATCCCCCGGTTGATGCAACACTTCCTGCAAAGGGCAGCCAACGAACTCACGGTAGAGCCCAAGATCCTACGCCCGGAAACTCAAAGCTTCCTTACCACATTGCCTTGGCCCGGAAACGTGAGGCAGCTTGAAAACATCTGCCGCTGGCTCACGGTAATGGCCAGTGGCAGAGAGGTTCATATAAACGACCTACCACCCGAATTGCGCCATCAAAGCGAACCCCGCAGTAGCGGAACCACTTGGCAGGAAGGGCTGAAAAACTGGGCGAATCAAGAGTTAAGGCGGGGAGAGACCGCCATTCTCGAATCCGCAATGCCTGAGTTCGAAAAGATCATGATCGAAACGGCACTCGAATACACCGGTGGCAAGCGCCGCGATGCGTCAGTTCTGCTGGGCTGGGGAAGAAATACCCTGACGCGCAAAATCAATGAGTTGGGTATGGATCGCGCAGAGGAGGAATAGCTTTTCTCTCGCACACACGGTCCGAATCAATTCTGAACAACTGGCAATTGATCATGGTTGTGTTAAAACATGCGACACTTTTAGCCTTGACCTACCGAACTCACTCACATGACGAAAACGCACTACAGGATATTTCTGGCCGTCTCACTCACCTTACTCGTGAGCGAAGCGATCTTCGTCATGATCAACTATGTGAGTGACAAAGAGGCCCTACAAACCGCGCTCGCTCAGAAAGGGCAGCAGTCACAAAAAACTTTTGAAGTTGCTTTATCGACAACTCTGGACAGCATGTCTCAGTTGGCGACTTTTGTCGCTAACTCTCCCGATGTCCAAAGGTTGCTGAACGAAGCCGAACGCGCCACTGCAGGTAACAGCGGCGGCAATGTCATGAAGCCTGACGACATCCGCGCACTGCTGTACGAAGCAGTTTCTCCGGGCTGGCAAAAAATGACGAAAGAATATCAGGTGCGCCAGCTGCATTTTCATCTCGGACCGGGCTCTAACAGCTTTTTACGCGTCCACAAGCCTGAAAAGTTCGGCGACAACATGGATAACTTGAGGCACTTGGTCGTAGATGTAAATCGTGACGGACAGCCTCGTCAGGGGTTTGAATTGGGCCGGGTATACGCTGGCCTGCGTGGTGTTGTGCCCGTTTTCAGTTTCAGTGACCCAACAAAACAGGTTGGGGCACTGGAGGTAGGAACGTCGTTCAGTACCCTGATTGAGTCGTTGAGCTCCGCAATCGGTTACGAAGTGGCGATCGTGATCCGAAAGGAGCGCGTGGACGAGGCGGTATGGAAACGACCAACTGAACCGCTCATATCAAACTGCGGCTGTTTCGTTGAAGCCAGTTCATCCGACAATTTGAAAGAGGTGCTTGCAGCCCGTGAAAACAAGCCGGAGCACCACCCGACATCCGAAGGCCGCACCATCATACTGAAAACACAAAGCGGCCCGATTACATTAACGGAATTTGCACTTCGTGATTACATCGGCATCCGTGACAAACACGAACCGCCGCTAGGGCGAGTGATGATTTGGCAACCCGCTGACTCCGCACTACAAGGGCTCTATCACGACACATGGGTCAATATTGTCTATGCCATTGTTGTCTTCATTCTGATCGAACTTGCACTCTATTTTGGTATGCATCTAGCAATGAGCAAGTTGGAAGCCACCATTAAATCCCGAACCAGAGATATCAGAACACTGAACGTCAAGCTGGAAGAAATGGCCAACAAAGACGCACTTACCGGAGTTTACAGCCGCCGCTATTTGATGGAGCGCGTGCGACAAGAACTGAACCGAGCATCCAGAGGAGAGTATCCAGCTGTTATTTTAATGCTGGATGTAGATCACTTTAAACAGATCAATGATAACTGGGGGCACCAGACTGGCGACAGGGTGCTTGCAAAGCTAGGCCGCATAATGATGGAGCATGCCAGAAACTATGATGTAGTTGGCCGGTACGGCGGAGAAGAGTTCGCCATTTTGATTCCCGGCGCAAATGAAAAAATGGGCTATCAAATCGCGGAGAAGTTGCGCGTTCGCGTGGCTGAGGAAATCACAATCCCCGGCAGTGAGGATAGTATCATCACTATTAGCGTGGGGGTGGCTGGCTACAAAAAAGATTACCGGCAAGAGGACTGGTTCGCCGCTGCGGATACGGCCCTATACGCTGCCAAACGTGCGGGAAGAAACAGGGTTATAGTCAGTGAGCCGGATGGAGGCGCCTAAACTCAATAAATTTTTGCCAAGAATTAAAAACCAGTCGGCCCCAATTTTGGGGCCGGCCGGTTTTTAACAATTTATCTGGGTTAGACAAACGCTTAAAACGGAATATCGTCGTCAAAGTCATCCACTGGCTCGGGCATGCTGCCCCCCTGTTGTGGCTGACCTTGATTTTGGCCCTGACTATACCCACCGGACTGTGGCGGAGGGCTATTCTGTGACTGTGCTGGTGCCGACTGCGGTTGCGGACGGCCAGCAGGAGCGCCTTGGTTCATACCGCCCTCACCACCACGGCTATCCAACATCTGCATCTGGCCGTTGATATCGACAACCACCTCGGTGGTGTAAACGTCTTGGCCTTCTTTATTCTGCCATTTGCGAGTCTGCAGTTTGCCCTCGATATAAACTTTGGAGCCTTTACGTAGGTATTGGCCTGCAATCTCGGCAATCTTTCCAAACATGACAATGCGATGCCATTCCGTTTTCGGAACCATCTGGCCGGTTTGGCGATCCTTGTAGCTCTCGTCGGTCGCAAGGCTCAGGTTCACCACGGCATTGCCGTTCGGGGTGTAACGGGTATCCGGATCCTGCCCTAGGTTCCCGATAAGAATAACTTTGTTTACGCCTCTTGCCATGTTCTGCTCCCGATTCTGTTTTCAACGATACCCGCATTCCTTGCGGGCCTTCGGATTTCAAGAATTGCTGCCGTGTCGAACAAATGGAAAGTCCGCAAGCAACGCCTCGTCAAAGTGCTGTCGATCCACCTTTAAATAGGCAGTGGCAGCGTTTTCAATAATGACCACATCTTGCACGCCCGGCAAGCGTCGCAGGCTGCCATCAACGTCGTCATATTGGCCGCCTATCACATCCCGCAACTGTACCACGAAACCGGAGGTGTGGCCCGGCGCTGGCATTGTCACTGCGATCAGCAACCATAGACCAAGAACAGCGACCATAAACCAAACAACACCCTCAATCCCGACCTGCTGTAGCAGATAACCACCAAAGGCTCCGCCCAGGAAAGCCCCCATAAATTGGGAGGTAGAATACACACCCATAGCGGTTCCCTTGCTGGCCGCTGGCGCCTCTTTACTGATCAAAGACGGTAAACTGGCTTCCAGAAGGTTGAAGGCCATAAAAAAGAAGAACATCACCCCCCAGGCAAAAATAAGGCTGGCGGATATTCCGGCAAGCCCAGCCGTAGCGAGGGTAAGCAGCGCTATTGCACCGCAGAGCACTGGTTTCATCATGCGTTTCTTCTCGCCCATGATAATAAAAGGCACCATGGCGAAAAATGAAGTGATCATCACGCTAAGGTAGAACCACCAGTGTGATTGACTGGCAAGGCCAAGCTGATCCTGTAAAACCGATGGAAACACCAGAAACAGCGACGTCAACACCAAGTGCAGCGCGAATATACCAAAATCCAGCCGCAACAAGCGTTTGTCTGACAATACCCGCCCCAGCATCGCTTTTGCCGGGTGAGTATCAGCACTGATTTTGTGCTGGTGTGGTGTCGGCACCACCCGGTTAACGATGAGCAGCGCAACCAGCGCCAATGCTGCGGTAACGTAGAAAATCCCCGAGAGCCCCCATGCCGCTCCCAGTAACGGCCCCAGAACCAGCGACACTGAAAAGGATAGCCCAATCGATATGCCCACAGTAGCCATGGCTTTGGTTCGTTCTTCTTCGCGGGTAAGGTCGCTGAGCAACGCCATAAGCACACTGGCAATAGCACCAGCCCCCTGAAAGATCCGACCAGCAATGACAACGTATATTGAGTCCGCAGAGCCTGCGAGTATGCTCCCTGCAGCAAACAGAATCAGGCCAATATAAATCATGCGCTTGCGGCCTACTCGATCAGACAGCAGGCCAAATGGAATCTGCAGCAAGGCCTGACTCAAACCATAGGCGCCAATAGCGAAGCCGAGTAGAGCTGGAGTTGCGCCTTCAAGGTCATCACCTAAGAGCATAAATACAGGCATGATCATGAACAGCCCGAGCATGCGAATAGCGTAGACCGATGCCAGCGCAAATACGGAGCGTTTTTCCAGCGCATTCATGGCAGTTGGCTCCTCTCCCGGGGGTTGAAAACGTGACCTTGCGAAAGTACATATGTTCCGCAGGCGGCGCATTGTAACAGAAGGATCTTCAACGGGGGACACTACAGACGGGACACTAGTTAACCGGCATTTTCGCCGCGGCCGACGTAACGCGGTATAATTTCCGTTTTTTCTCCAAGCGAGGTGTTATGGATCATATCCAGATCAAAGGGGCACGTACCCACAACCTGAAGAACATCGACCTGGATATCCCTAGGGACAAACTGATCGTGATCACGGGGTTGTCCGGCTCTGGCAAGTCGTCTCTCGCATTTGATACGCTTTATGCCGAAGGTCAGAGGCGCTATGTGGAGTCGTTGTCCACCTATGCCCGCCAGTTCCTCTCAATGATGGAGAAGCCCGATGTCGATCACATCGAGGGCCTTTCACCTGCAATCTCTATTGAGCAAAAGTCAACGTCTCACAACCCTCGCTCGACAGTCGGCACTATCACCGAAATATACGATTATTTAAGGCTCATGTTTGCACGCGCAGGCGAGCCTCGGTGCCCGGAGCACGGGCAGCCACTAGAAGCTCAAACTGTTAGCCAGATGGTTGATCAGGTGCTTGCGTTGCCCGAAGACAGCAAACTGATGATTCTTGCTCCCGTGATTCGCGACCGCAAAGGTGAGCATTTACAGGTTGTAGAGACTATGCGCAGCCAAGGATTTATTCGACTGCGCGTAGACGGCACCGTCTATGACATAGATGACGTTCCAGTCCTCGACAAAAAGCGCAAACACCAGATTGACGTGGTCGTCGACCGATTCAAGGTAAAGCCCGGCCTTGAGCAACGGCTGGCTGAAAGTTTCGAGACCGCGCTTGGGCTTGCCGACGGCATAGCGCTTGTTGCGTCAATGGATTCGGAAGCCGAAGACAAGAGCGAAGAACAAACCTTTTCCGCAAAATACGCGTGTACTCAATGTGGTTACGCGTTAAGCGAACTCGAACCTAAGCTATTTTCCTTCAACAACCCCGCAGGCGCCTGCCCTACTTGCGACGGCCTAGGTGTTAAGCAGTTTTTTGATTCCGAGAAAATCGTGCAACATCCAGAGTCAACCATTGCTGCTGGCGCCATCAAAGGCTGGGATAGACGGGCTGTCTATTATTTCCAAATGCTGGGCAGCATTGGGGAGCACTATGGCATTGATTTGGAAACCCCCTGGGAGGAACTGCCGGAAGACTTCCGGAAAATACTCCTCTACGGATCTGGCCGTGAAGAAATTCCGTTTCGTTACGTGAATTCTCGCGGCCAGATCATGGAGCGGGCCCACTCTTTTGAAGGTATAATCCCGAACCTTGAGCGCCGTTACCGCGAAACCGACTCCCAAAGCATGCGCGAAGAGCTGGCTCGCAACCTCAGCACACAGCCCTGCAAAGACTGCAAAGGTTCCAGACTTCGGCGCAGCGCCCGCCACGTTTTTATTGAAGAACTGAACATCTCAGACATCACACGCCTTCCAATCGGCGAGGCCCACTCCTACTTTGACGCACTTGATCTGCCAGGACGTAAGGGCGAAATTGCGGAGAAAATAACCAAGGAAGTCCGTCAACGACTCCAGTTTCTCGTAAACGTTGGACTTGATTATTTAACACTCGAACGCAGTGCTGACACTCTGTCTGGTGGAGAAGCACAGCGCATAAGACTGGCCAGTCAGATTGGTGCTGGCCTAGTGGGTGTAATGTATATTCTGGATGAGCCTTCCATAGGGCTTCATCAAAGAGATAATGACCGACTTCTCAGCACACTTACCCACCTTAGGGACTTAGGAAACACCGTCATAGTCGTCGAGCATGATGAAGATGCCATCCGCGCGGCTGACCATGTAATTGATATCGGGCCCGGCGCTGGCGTGCACGGTGGCCAGATAATCGCTCAAGGCACACCTGCTGACATTCTTGCAAACACTGACTCCCTTACCGGCCAATATCTCAGTGGCGTAAAAGAGATAGCCATTCCGACAACCCGGCATAAAGGAAATGGTGAAACTCTCACACTGACCGGCGCCACCGGCAATAACTTGCAAGATGTCACGCTAGCCTTGCCTTTGGGCATCATGACCTGCATAACGGGCGTCTCGGGTTCTGGTAAATCCACCCTGATAAACAGCACGCTCTATCCCGTCGCAGCGGCCAAGCTAAACAAAGCCACCAGCCTAAACGCCGCGCCTTACAAGGGGCTGACTGGGCTAGATAAGCTGGATAAGGTAATCGACATAGATCAAAGCCCCATTGGGCGCACTCCCCGCTCTAATCCCGCCACCTACACGGGCCTGTTCACTCCAATCCGCGAACTTTTCGCCGGGACCCAGGAAGCGCGCTCACGGGGGTACAAACCGGGACGTTTCTCCTTCAATGTCAAAGGCGGGCGCTGCGAAGCCTGCCAAGGGGACGGCATGATCAAGGTAGAAATGCACTTTCTGCCCGACGTGTACGTTCCCTGCGACGTATGCAAAGCCAAACGCTATAACCGGGAAACGCTTGAGGTCCGCTACAAAGGGAAAAACATCAACGAAGTATTGAGCATGACCGTGGAAGAAGGTCGTGAGTTTTTTGACGCGGTGCCCTTCCTCGCCAGAAAACTCCAAACGCTTATTGATGTGGGCCTCTCGTACATCCGCCTTGGGCAAAGTGCAGTAACCCTGTCTGGCGGCGAGGCCCAGCGCGTAAAGCTCGCCAAAGAGCTCTCAAAGCGCGATACAGGTAAAACCCTGTACATACTCGACGAACCCACAACCGGCCTGCACTTCTACGACATCCAGCAACTGCTGAACGTACTGCAAAGATTGCGAGACCACGGCAACACTATCGTAGTTATCGAGCACAACCTGGACGTTATCAAAACAGCAGACTGGGTGATCGATCTGGGCCCGGAAGGTGGTTCAGGGGGTGGTCAGATCATTGCGGAAGGCACACCAGAAGACGTTGCAGAAAATCCCGCATCGCACACAGGACGCTACTTGAAACCAATATTGGGAGAGAAAAGAATCTAGCACACAGTATGCTCGGTCGAATACACCGCCAAACTTTAGACACAAAAAAACCGGGAACCTTATGGCACCCGGTTTTTTTTGCAGACTAACGAACGATATTACTCGTCGCCTTCGTCCACTTCTTCTGCTTCGATGTCCAACGGACGACCTACCAACTCAACAAATGCCATAGGGGCATTGTCGCCAGCACGGAAGCCACACTTCAGAATACGAAGGTAACCACCCGGACGCTCGTTATAACGGGGGCCAAGCTCATTGAACAGCTTAGCAACCGCCGCGTCGTCGCGCAGGCGAGAAAACGCCAGACGACGATTCGCTACCGAATCTACTTTGGCGAGCGTGATCAAAGGCTCAGCTACACGACGAAGCTCTTTAGCTTTCGGCAGCGTTGTTTTAATCAGCTCATGACCAACCAGTGACGCAGTCATGTTACGAAACATGGCCTTGCGATGCGCACTGGTCCTGCTGAACTTACGACCACTTTTACGATGACGCATTGCTCTGATTCCTTACCTTAAACTAATCGGCAATCAACCGCCCAAAACCCGGTCGTCGCCCCGAAGGCTAGCCGGTGGCCAGTTATCAAGACGCATTCCCAGAGACAAACCGCGAGACGCCAAAACGTCCTTAATCTCGGTGAGCGACTTCTTACCAAGGTTAGGCGTCTTCAACAGCTCAACTTCTGTGCGCTGGATAAGATCGCCGATGTAGTAAATATTTTCAGCCTTCAAGCAGTTAGCTGAACGTACTGTTAACTCTAGATCATCGACAGGACGCAGCAGAATAGGATCAATCTCTTCCTCTTCTTCTACGCGCTCTGGCTCTTTTTCATGATCAAAATCAACAAATACCGCCAGTTGCTGCTGAAGAATCGTGGCTGCCCGGCGAATTGCTTCTTCCGGATCGATAGTGCCGTTCGTCTCCAGATCAATAACCAGCTTGTCCAGATCGGTACGCTGCTCTACCCGTGCACTTTCCACGGAATAAGCAACACGGCGAACCGGGCTGAAGGTGGCATCCAATTGCAGACGGCCGATGGCGCGGGTTTCATCTTCCTCAAGACCACGCTGATCTGCCGGCTCATAGCCGCGACCACGTGCCACACGCAAACGCATGTTCACTTCACCTTTTTCACTAAGGTGACAGATCACATGATCCGGATTGGAAATTTCGACGTCATGATCCAGCTTAATATCGCCAGCTGTTACAACGCCCGGGCCTTTCTTACTGAGCGTAAGCTCAGTGTCATCCCGACCGTTCATCTTGACCGCGACACCCTTGAGATTCAGAAGAATCTCAATGACGTCTTCCTGAACACCCTCAATGGCGCTGTACTCGTGCAAGACACCGTCAATCTGCGCTTCAGTCACAGCGCAGCCAGGCATCGAAGACAAGAGAATACGACGCAACGCGCTACCCAAAGTATGGCCAAAACCTCTTTCCAGAGGCTCCAACGTTACCTTGGCGCGCATTGCACTGGATTCTTTCACGTCAATGGTACGAGGTGTCAATAACTCATGTACTGAACGCTGCATAGACGCCCCTATCTGCTATCGTTGCTACTTACGTTGCAAATCAGGCTTTACTTAGAGTAAAGCTCGACGATGAGGTTCTCGTTGATGTCGGCCGGCAGTTCAGTGCGCTCTGGCACTGACTTGTAAACGCCTGACATCTTATTGGCGTCGACCTCTACCCAGCTCACCGGTGCACGGCTTGCAGACAACTCAAGAGCGCCTTTAACGCGCAGCTGATTTCTTGCCTTCTCACGCACACTCACAACATCGCCTGGCTTGACCTTGTAGGAAGGAATATTCACTACTTTGTCGTTAACCAGAATCGCCTTGTGTGAAACGAGCTGACGGGACTCTGCACGGGTGGAACCGAATCCCATGCGGTATGCAACGTTATCAAGACGCGTCTCGAGAAGCTGCAACAGGTTCTCACCGGTTGCACCCTTCAGACGAGCCGCTTCCTTATAATAATTGCGAAATTGCTTCTCCAGCACGCCGTATATACGACGAACTTTTTGCTTTTCACGAAGCTGGACGCCGTATTCAGACAGACGACCGCGGCGTGCGCCATGCATGCCGGGCGGCGTTTCGATGTTGCACTTGCTGTCAAGTGCTCGAACTCCGCTCTTCAGAAAAAGGTCTGTCCCTTCACGACGAGACAGCTTGCACTTCGGGCCTATATAACGAGCCATATTTCACTGTCTCCTGTGTTAGACGCGGCGCTTTTTGGGCGGACGACAGCCGTTATGGGGAATCGGCGTCACATCTGTGATGTTGGTGATCTTGTAGCCGCACGAATTCAAAGCGCGAACTGCAGACTCACGTCCGGGCCCGGGACCCTTAACCTCTACGTCCAGGTTTTTAAGGCCGTATTCAGCAGCCGCGTTACCGGCTCTTTCAGCTGCTACCTGCGCAGCAAAAGGTGTACTCTTACGTGACCCGCGAAAACCAGAACCACCTGAAGTGGCCCAGGACAGGACGTTGCCCTGACGGTCAGAAATGGTCACGATCGTGTTATTGAAGGACGCATGTACGTGTGCGACGCCATCAACAACGGTCTTTTTCACCTTTTTACGGGTACGTGTACCTGGCTTTGCCATGTTTGCCTACCTGTTACTTACGAATAGGTTTGCGTGGACCTTTACGGGTGCGTGCGTTGGTCTTGGTGCGCTGGCCACGGACTGGAAGTCCATGACGGTGACGCAGACCACGATGACATCCGAGATCCTTCAAACGCTTAATGTTCATCTGTACTTCACGACGCAAATCGCCCTCAACGACAACCTTACCCACTTCTGAACGAAGTGTTTCAAGCTGCTCGTCGGACAGGTCTTTGACCTTGACGTCCGGCTTAACGCCGGTTGCATCGCAAAGCTTCTGGGCTGTTGTCTTGCCAACACCAAAGATGTAGGTCAGCGAGATAACAGCATGTTTGTGATCGGGTATATTGACACCGGCTATACGTGCCATCCAAATTACTCCGCGTTCAAAGCTTTGCTGTGTGAATTTTCCGCCACAAAAAAGGGGCGCGAAATAATAGCGCCTGACTCGGCATCGAGTCAAGCGCTATCATTACGAACCTCGTTTTCAAGCCAGAGTGTTTCCCGAGGGAATCAGCCCTGGCGTTGCTTGTGGCGAGGCTCCGAGCAAATGACTCTTACTGAGCCATTGCGACGAATTACTTTGCAGTTACGGCAAATTTTCTTTACCGAAGCGCGTACTTTCATTGTCGACTCCAGTTTTCAAGGGGAACGGTTTTAACCGTTCCGACCATAGCCCTTGAGATTGGACTTCTTCATCAGTGATTCATACTGATGCGACATCAGGTGCGACTGAACCTGCGCCATGAAATCCATCACCACGACTACAACAATCAGCAGTGAGGTGCCGCCCAAATAGAACGGAACATTCCCGGCCACCATCAGGAACTGAGGGAACAGAGAGACTGCTGCAATGTACATTGCACCGAACAAGGTCAAGCGAGTCAAAACGCCATCTATGTACTTGGCAGTTTGATCGCCTGGACGTATGCCCGGTATAAACGCGCCTGAGCGCTTGAGGTTATCCGCAACTTCCTTCGGATTATACATCAGAGCAGTATAGAAGAAGCAGAAGAAAACAACCGCTGCCGCAAACAGAATGATGTATAACGGCTGGCTTGGAGCCAAGGCCTGAGAAATATCACTAAGCCACTCCATGCCCTCACCCTGTCCAAACCACTGACCCAACGAAGCAGGGAAAAGCAGGATGGACGAAGCAAATATAGGCGGGATAACCCCGGCCATATTAACCTTCAAAGGCAAATGACTGGACTGCTGAGCAAAAACCCGGCGGCCTTGTTGACGTTTCGCATAGTTAATGGTCAGACGCCGCTGCCCACGCTCCATGAATACCACAAAGCCAACCACTGCGATGGCAAGGATACCGATACCCAAAACCACCAACAGGCTCATCTCACCGTTACGGGCCTGCTCCAAAGTCTGACCGATTGCGCCCGGTAGCCCGGCCACAATGCCTGCAAAAATCAGCAGGGAGATACCGTTACCGACACCTCGCTCGGTAATCTGCTCGCCAAGCCACATCATAAAGACCGCACCACTTACGAAAGAAACAACCGCCACAAAGTGGAAGCTAAAGCTGTCGTTGAAGGTGACGCCCTGAGAGGCCAAACCAACAGAAATACCAAAACCCTGAACCAATGCCAGCACAACTGTACCGTACCGGGTGTACTGGCTGATCTTACGACGTCCAGCCTCGCCCTCTTTTTTCAGCTGCTCAAGCTGCGGACTTACCGCAGTCATGAGCTGCATGATAATCGAGGCCGAGATATACGGCATGATACCGAGAGCGAAGATACTCATGCGCTCGAGCGCACCACCTGAGAACATGTTGAACATACTCAGGATTGTGCCCTGATTCTGCTCAAACAATGCTGCCAGTCGGTCTGGGTTAATACCTGGCACCGGTATGTGGGCACCGATCCGGTACACCAACAGTGCCAGAAAGACAAACCAGAGCCGGGATCGCAGCTCCGCCAGTCCTTTTCCCGCGCCCGCAGGCAATGATGCGTTCTTGGCCATTTAGTCCTCGACTCGCCTTAGTCTTCGACTTTGCCACCCGCGGCAGAAATTGCCTCGCGCGCGCCTTTGGTTACACGAAGCCCCTTCACAGTTACTGCACGGTCAAGCTCGCCGGACAGAATAACCTTAGCTTCGCGAATTTCCTCACGGATAATGTCGGCCTTTTTAAGGGCTGCAAGATCCACAGTATCGCCTTCCACCTTGGCCAACTCGTTCAAACGAACCTCGGCAACATAGCGCTGTTGGCGCGATGTGAAACCGAATTTCGGAAGACGACGGGCCAAAGGCTGCTGACCACCCTCGAAACCGGGAGCAACGCTGCCACCGGAACGGGATTTAAGACCTTTATGACCACGGCCACCGGTTTTACCGAGACCGCTACCGATACCACGACCGACGCGTTTTGCAGAGGGACGTGAACCAGGCTCTGGACTAAGTTCGTTCAGACGCATCTTAGTTCTCCTCAACCCGAACCAGGTAATTTACCCGGTTGATCATTCCGCGAATGGAAGGTGTGTCTTCCACTTCAACGGTATGACCGATTTTACGAAGACCCAAGCCCTTCACACAAAGTTTGTGCTTAGGCTGGCAGCCGATTGGGCTGCGGGTCAGAGTTACTTTGATCGTATTTGCGTTCGCCATGACTTCAACCCAGAATCTCTTCGACGGATTTACCGCGCTTGGCTGCAATATCTTCAGGCGCCTGAGTTGCCTGAAGACCCTTGATGGTGGAACGTACAACGTTCACCGGGTTGGTAGAGCCGTAACACTTTGACAGTACGTTCTGCACACCCGCAACTTCCAATACAGCACGCATCGCACCACCGGCAATGATACCTGTACCTTCGGAGGCTGGCTGCATGTACACCTTAGAGCCGCCGTGCTGTGCACGCACCGCGTACTGCAAGGTCGTTCCGTCAAGCGGAACGTCTACCATATTCTTGCGCGCAGCTTCCATTGCCTTCTGGATTGCGACCGGCACTTCACGTGCCTTACCGCGACCGAAACCAACGCGTCCTTTTCCGTCACCGACCACGCTCAGCGCGGTGAACGCAAAAACGCGACCGCCCTTGACCACTTTGGCAACTCGATTCACCTGAACCAGCTTTTCCTGGAGCTCAGGCGCTTTCTGATCGTTAACGCTCATCTTCTCCACCTCTTAGAATTGCAAGCCAGCTTCACGGGCTGCGTCGGCCAGAGCCTGAACTCGGCCGTGATAACGGTAACCGGAGCGGTCAAAAGCGACCTGCTCAACACCTGCTGCCTTGGCTCGCTCAGCAATCAGCTGACCAACCTTTTTAGCAGCATCCACGTTACCGGTTGCACCCTGGCGCAATTCCTTATCCAACGTGGAGGCAGTGGCAAGAACTTGGCTGCCGTCTGCTGTCGTGACCTGAGCGTACATATGACGCGGAGTGCGATGAACGCACAAACGTGTCGTACCCAGTTCACGGATCTTCATGCGCACTTTGCGTGCGCGACGCAATCTTTCATTATTCGCGCTCATAGTCCCGCCTTATTTCTTCTTGGCTTCTTTGCGTCTTACCTGCTCATCCGCATACCGAACTCCTTTGCCTTTATAAGGCTCGGGTGGACGGAACGCGCGGATTTCCGCAGCGACGTGGCCAACCTGTTGCTTATCGATACCGCGAATGACAACTTCCGTATTAGACGGAGTTTCAACGGTAATCCCCTCGGGCAGCTCGTATTCAACCGGGTGAGAAAAACCCAGTGTCAGATTGAGCTTCTTACCTTGCGCCTGAGCCCGGTAACCTACACCGATCAGCTGAAGCTTACGCTCCCAGCCTGCGGAAACACCGGTCACCATGTTGTTGACCAGCGCGCGGGTTGTTCCAGCAAGAGCGCGGGACTTTTGGGCACCATCACGAGCAGCAAAGCGAAGAAGGTTCTCTTCCTGCTTAACTTCCACCGCTTGATGAATTGAAAAATCTAGAGCTCCTTTGGAGCCTTTTACACTAATTTCCTGTCCGTTCAGCTTAACCTCAACACCGGAAGGCAGCACGACAGGATTATTGGCAACCCTGGACATGTGATTCTCCTAGAATACGGTGCAGATGACTTCGCCACCCACGCCAGCAGCTCGTGCGGCGCGGTCTGTCATAACGCCCTTAGACGTAGAGACAATCGCGACTCCCAAACCACCGGATACCTTCGGCAGCTCGCTTGTACCCTTATACTGACGCAGACTTGGGCGGCTTACGCGCTTAATCTGTTCAATAACAGGCTTCCCGCCAAAATACTTGAGCGTGATCGTAAGCTCAGGCTTTACATCGGCTGTAACGGAAAAATCTGCAACGTAACCTTCGTCTTTGAGAACCTGGGCTACAGAGATCTTCATCTTAGAAGATGGCATCGTAACGTCTGCTTTCGATGCCATCTGGGCGTTGCGAATACGGGTTACCATATCCGCAAGCGTGTCTTGCATACTCATTGGTATGAGTCTCCTGATCTTTTTAGTTGTGCAGCGGCGCGCCGCACCGCTTACCAACAGGCACCCTGACCTAGGTCAGGATACCTATCTTACCAGCTTGCTTTAGTCAGACCCGGAACGTCGCCACGCATGCCGTACTCGCGGAGTTTAATCCGCGAAAGTTCGAACTTGCGCAAAACGCCGTGGGGACGACCTGTCACCTGGCAACGATTACGAAGACGCGAAGGAGAAGCATCGCGAGGAAGCTGTTGCAACTTCATCTGTGCGTCCCAACGGTCATCATCGCTGGTATTGGGGTTTTTGATAATCGCCTTGAGCTCCGCACGCTTCGCTGCAAATTTCGCAACGGTTTGCTCGCGCTTGAGCTCACGGTTTTTCATTGACACCTTAGCCATTACTCTCGTTCCTTTATTTCTTGAACGGAAAGCCGAAAGCTTTCAACAGCTCACGACCTTCGTCGTCGGTAGCAGCAGTAGTGGTAATGGTGATATCCAAACCGCGGATCTTGTCGACTTTGTCATACTCGATCTCAGGAAAGATAATCTGCTCACGCACACCCATGCTGTAGTTACCGCGCCCATCAAAGGACTTGGGGTTCAGACCGCGGAAGTCACGAATACGAGGAACCGCAATGTGAACCAAACGGTCAAAGAAATCCCACATACGCTCACCGCGCAGTGTAACTTTGCAACCAATCGGCCAACCTTCACGGATCTTAAAGCCCGCAACGGATTTACGCGCTGTAGTAACAACCACTTTTTGACCTGCCAGACGCTCTAAATCCGCCACAGCATTTTCAATCAGTTTCTTGTCGCCAACTGCTTCGCCGACACCCATGTTCAGGGTGATCTTTTCGATACGCGGCACCTGCATAATGTTCTTGAAACCGAACTCTTTCTGCAGGGCGGGTACCACTTCCTTGCTGTACTGCTCTTTCATATTAAGCATCGTAACCACCACCGCTTACTGGTTATCGACAGCTTCTTTCGTAGCTTTGAAGATCCGCACTTTCGCCCCGTCTTCCTTTGTCTGGAAGCCAACACGATCGGCTTTGCCGGTCTGCGGATTAAAAATAGCTACGTTGGAAGCCTGGATAGGTGCTTCTTTTTCGACGATGCCACCAGGGGTGCCCAACATCGGGTTTGGCTTAGTGTGCTTCTTCATCATATTGATGCCAGAAACGATCACCTTACCGTCGTCCTGAACTTTCAGAACTTTACCACGTTTGCCTTTGTCTTTCCCCGTAGTGACGATTACTTCGTCATCTCGTTTAATCTTTTTCATAACCGGCCTCTGGTCCTTTAAAGTACTTCGGGTGCCAGTGAGATAATTTTCATGAACTTTTCATTTCGCAGCTCACGGGTAACCGGTCCGAAGATACGGGTACCGATAGGCGCGTCCTGATTGTTCAGAAGTACAGCTGCATTACCGTCAAAACGGATCAGCGACCCATCAGGACGACGAACACCCTTACGGGTGCGTACTACTACAGCCTTCAGGACCTGGCCCTTTTTCACTTTTCCGCGGGGGATAGCTTCCTTAACGGTCACTTTAATAACATCCCCTACGCTGGCGTAACGCCGATGTGAACCGCCCAGGACCTTAATGCACATCACCTGACGCGCACCGCTGTTATCCGCGACTTCAAGCATTGTCTGAGTCTGAATCATGGTTGTTCTCCGGGCGATTTACACCTTGGATGCATGTTCAGTGACTTCCACCAGGGCCCAGCTTTTGGTCTTAGAGACCGGGCGGGTTTCCTGAATGGTCACAGTGTCACCGATATTGCACTGGTTGCTCTCATCGTGAGCATGGATCTTGGTTGAACGTTTCATGTACTTACCGTACAGAGGGTGCTTCACCTGACGCTCGACCAACACCACGATGGATTTCTCCATCTTGTTGCTTACGACCTTGCCGCTAAGAGTTCTGGCAGTTTGGGTAGCTTCGGTCATGTCACTGTCCTGCCTTTTCGTTCAATACTGTTTTCACACGAGCAATGTCGCGCTTCACCCCGACGAGAAGGTGAGACTGATTGAGCTGACCTGTCGCCTTGCGCATGCGCAGGTTGAACTGCTCCTTCAGGAGGTCGATCAGCTCCTTATTCAGCTCCTCGGCTGATTTTTCACGCAGCTCTGTTGCTTTCATCACATCACCGTCCTCGTTACGAAGGTGGTCTGTACCGGCAGTTTGGCCGCTGCGAGTGTGAAGGCTTCGCGTGCGATATCTTCAGCAACACCTTCCATCTCGTAGAGCATCCGGCCAGGCTGAATTTCAGCCACCCAGTACTCGACAGAACCCTTACCTTTACCCATACGTACTTCAAGCGGCTTACCGGTGATCGGCTTATCGGGGAAAACCCGAATCCAGATCTTACCGCCACGCTTGATCTTACGTGTCATGGTACGACGTGCCGCTTCTATCTGGCGCGCAGTTATACGCCCGCGAGTTGTCGCTTTCAATCCGTATTCACCGAAGCTCACCTTGTTGGCGCGGTGAGCAAGACCAGTGTTACGGCCTTTCATTACCTTGCGAAATTTGGTGCGTTTTGGTTGCAGCATAAGATTGCCCCTTTACTTAGAACCTTTCTTCCCAGAGGCTTTCTTGTCAGCACGGACCTGTTCCATACCACCAAGAATCTCACCTTTGAAGATCCATACCTTGACGCCGATAATGCCGTAAGTGGTATGCGCTTCGTAGGTTGCGTAATCAATATCTGCACGTAGTGTATGCAGAGGAACACGACCTTCACGATACCACTCGGAACGCGCAATCTCAGCACCCCCGAGACGACCACCAACCTGAATCTTGATGCCTTTGGCTCCCTGACGCATGGCGTTCTGTACCGCACGCTTCATAGCGCGACGGAACATCACACGACGCTCCAGCTGTCCGGCAACGTTTTGCGCTACCAGGCGAGCATCCAGATCCGGCTTGCGGACTTCTTCGATGTTGATGTGCACAGGCACACCCATCATCTCGCCGACTTCGCGACGCAGACGATCAACATCTTCACCCTTCTTACCGATAACAATACCGGGGCGGGCAGTATGAATCGTGATACGGGCGTTCTGAGCAGGGCGCTCGATCACAATCTTGCTAACAGACGCCTTAACCAGACGCTTGTCTAGGAATTCGCGAACCTGAATATCGTTCAATAGGTTCTTTGCGTATTCCTTTTTATCGGCATACCAAACTGAGTTGTGCTCTTTAATCACACCCAGGCGGAAGCCGATTGGATTTACTTTATGACCCATCTGAGCATCTCCTACTTGTCGGCGACCTTGACGGTGATATGACAGGTGCGCTTCATGATTCTATCAGCGCGCCCCTTGGCTCGAGCCTTGATCCGCTTGAGCGTTGGGCCTTCATCCACCATGACAGTGGAAACCCGCAGTTCGTCAACGTCTAGACCTTCGTTGTGCTCAGCGTTAGCGATGGCAGATTCAAGAGCTTTCTTGATAATCACCGCCGCTTTCTTAGGGCTGAAAGTCAAAATATTCAGGGCGTCCTCAACAGCCTTGCCGCGAACCTGGTCGGCGACAAGACGCGCTTTCTGAGCTGAGAGGCGAGCGCCCTTATACTTGGCTGCTACTTCCATTTCTATTCCCCTCACAATCAGCGTTTAGCTTTCTTGTCGGCCGAGTGGCCACGATAAGTGCGCGTTGCCGCGAACTCGCCAAGTTTATGCCCGACCATATCTTCGGTGACATAAACCGGCACGTGTTGCCTGCCGTTGTGGACTGCGATGGTCAAGCCTACGAACTCTGGAAAGATCGTTGAGCGACGGGACCAAGTTTTGATCGGTCGCTTATCGTTTGCTTCCAGAGCTGCCTCGACCTTCTTCAACAGATGCAGGTCTATAAAAGGACCTTTCTTTAAAGAACGTGGCACAGCATTTACCTCTATGTGGTCGTTTACTTGGCTGAACGACGACGTACTATCATCTTATCAGTACGCTTGTTCTTACGAGTCTTATGCCCTTTGGTCGGAACACCCCAAGGAGTAACTGGGTGACGCCCGCCAGAGGTACGCCCTTCACCACCACCATGTGGGTGGTCAACTGGGTTCATAGCCACACCACGAACCGTTGGGCGCTTACCGCGCCAACGTGATGCACCCGCTTTGCCAAGCCGCTTGAGACTGTGTTCACTGTTGGATACTTCACCCAACGTAGCACGGCAATCTACAAGCACCTTTCGCATTTCGCCTGAGCGCAGACGGATGGTCGCGTAAGCGCCTTCCCGAGCTACAAGTTGCACAGATGCGCCCGCAGAGCGAGCCAGCTGTGCGCCTTTACCAGGCTTGAGCTCAACGCAATGGATCACAGAACCAACCGGCATGTTACGCAGTGGCAATGTGCTTCCTACCTTGATAGGCGCGTCGATTCCTGAGCGCACAGGCTCGCCAATCTGCATACCTTTGGGAGCGATAATGTAACGACGCTCGCCATCGGCATATTTGATCAGCGCAATGTGCGCAGAGCGGTTAGGATCGTATTCAATGCGCTCGATTGTCGCAGGAATACCATCTTTGGTCCGCTTGAAGTCTATTATGCGGTAGTGCTGTTTATGGCCACCACCAATATGACGGGTAGTGATACGGCCGTTGTTATTACGACCACCCGACTTGCTTTGAGATTCGACCAACGGTTCGTAAGGACGCCCTTTGTGTAAATCTGGGTTGTACAGCTTTACAACGTGACGGCGTCCGGCTGATGTTGGCTTGGTTTTGACGATCGGCATATTACGACCCCTTTACCTTATTCCACATCCAGAAAATCGATGTCCTGACCTTCAGCCAGCTTTACATAAGCCTTACGAATGTCATTACGCTTGCCGAACCCGCGGGCTGTGCGCTTAAGCTTGCCCTTACGATTCAGAACTTGAACACCTTCTACGGTGACGTTGAACAGTTGCTCAACAGCCTTTTTGATTTCCGGCTTGGTGGCGTCCGGGGCTACCCGAAAAACAACCTGACCATGCTCGGCGACCAGAGAGGCTTTCTCCGATACGTGAGGCCCAAGAAGGACCTTGTAAATACGTTCCTGATTCATCCCAGCATCTCCTCGATCTTCTTCAGAGCGGGAACAGTCAACACAACCTTCTCGAAGGCGACCAGGCTAACCGGATCCAGACCTGCAACATCACGCACATCGACGTGAGGAACGTTGCGAGAAGCCAGGTGCAGGTTCTGCTCAAGACTTTCTGTCAGGATCAGGGCATTGGAAACACCCAGATCTGCCAGCTTGGCTGTAAAGGCCTTGGTCTTTGGTGCGTCTACTGCAAAATCATCCACCACAACCAGACGCTCTTGACGAACCAGCTCGGAGAAAATAGAACACATCGCGGCACGATACATTTTACGGTTAACTTTCTGCTCAAAACCGCGAGGCTTGGCAGCAAAAGTCACACCACCGGAGCGCCAAATAGGGCTACGGATAGTACCGGCACGGGCGCGACCTGTGCCCTTTTGACGCCAGGGCTTCTTACCGCCACCACTGACTTCTGAACGGGTTTTCTGAGCCTTGGTTCCCTGACGGCCAGCTGCCATGTAGGCAGTCACAACCTGGTGAACCAGCGACTCGTTAAAATCTTTGGCAAATGCAGCATCGGAAACAGAAATTCCCTTGCCACTACCTGTAATAGTCAATTCCATCGAACCGCTCCTCAGGCTTTAAGTGCAGGCTTGATGACAACATCACCACCAGTCGCGCCGGGTACGGCACCACTAATTAGCAGGAGGTTGCGCTCGGCGTCGACACGGACAACTTTCAGGTTTTGCACTGTAACTTGCGCATTACCCATCTGGCCCGCCATCTTTTTGCCCTTGAATACCTTGCCCGGAGTCTGGTTCTGACCAATAGAACCCGGAGCACGATGCGAGAGGGAGTTACCATGCGTTGCATCCTGCATGGAGAAGTTCCAGCGCTTAACGCCACCCTGGAATCCTTTACCCTTAGACTGACCTGTGGCATCTACTAGCTGACCGTCTTCGAAGACAGCCGCAGTAATCTCGCCACCTGCGGAAAGGTCTTCACCTTCACCGTCAGCCAATCGAAATTCCCAGACACCCCGACCAGCCTCAACGCCAGCTTTGGCAAAGTGACCTGCCTCAGCCTTGGTAACACGTGAAGCGCGACGAGCACCCACAGTTACCTGAACAGCACGATAGCCATCGTTCTCAAGGGTCTTGAGTTGAGTAATGCGGTTAGGATCAACCTCAATTACTGTAACAGGCAGCGCCTGCCCATCTTCCGTAAAAATACGGGTCATACCAGCCTTACGGCCGACAACACCAATTGCCATGTTTCACCTCTAAGTGTACGGGGCTCTCACCCTCTATGGCCTTAGGACAGTTACACAGGTTAATACCGGGCGGTATTAACCGAGGCTAATCTGAACGTCTACACCTGCTGCCAGGTCCAACTTCATCAAAGCATCTACTGTCTTTTCCGTTGGCTCAACAATGTCGAGCAAACGCTTATGAGTACGAATTTCATACTGGTCACGCGCGTCTTTATTGACGTGCGGAGAAACCAGAATAGTGTACTTCTCCTTCCGCGTCGGCAGAGGGATAGGTCCACGCACTTGAGCGCCGGTCCGCTTTGCGGTATCGACAATCTCCTGCGTCGACTGGTCGATAAGGCGATAATCAAACGCCTTCAACCGGATTCGAATCTTTTGGCTTTGCATGATGCACCAAACTCCACTCGTAGCAGCTACTAGTTAGCCGACCTTCAAAAAAAGGAGCCGCATTGTATGCATAATACCCAACCCTGTCAACAACCTTAACTGTCGACCAGATCGGGAGAAGCGGTTGCGACCGAAACGGAAAAAGGGGCTGACAAAATCAGCCCCTTTTCCAGATGCAACGAGCGTATTACTCGAGGATCTTAGCGACGACGCCGGCACCAACGGTACGGCCACCTTCGCGAATCGCGAAGCGCAGACCATCTTCCATGGCGATCGGAGCAATCAGCGTGACTTCCATCT
>NZ_VCGY01000007.1 GCF_016597725.1 Marinobacter sp. 1-4A | reverse complement strand
ACGACCATAGCGGCTTGGAACCACCTGATCCCATCTCGAACTCAGAAGTGAAACAAGCCAGCGCCGATGGTAGTGTGGCACTTGCCCATGTGAGAGTAGGTCATCGTCAGACTCTTAATACCTAAAACCCCCTCCGGATCCCCGGTGGGGGTTTTTTTATGCCTGAGATTTGCTTAATCAAGGAAGCCAAATTTCAAAAACCCCACCGCCAAGTTCACCACCGTTGTGAAGCTTAATACAGCCGTTTCGATCTCCTTCGCTATGCAGACTGGCCACGGCAGAAACAAAGAAAAGCCCAAGGCTGGTGCTACCAGTATTGAAGTCCAGAGACTTGAAGCTCAGCGTTCCGGTGTGTTGCATACTCTTTGGATAACCCTTTCCGTCATCCTCTACTCTGATTACAAGAAACCCCTCGTTTTCTCGTGCGCTTAACCTGATTTTGCTTTTTGTATAGCGAATGGCGTTGTTAATGATGTTGTTCAGTGCTCCCGTTAGAAGGTTTGCATCAAAAAAACCGTTTATCGGCTCAGCATCAATAGAGCACTCAATACCAAGCCCCTCAAGAAGAGGCGAGTGTCTGGCAAGGTGATCTGACAAAAAATCTGGTAGGTACTGCTCTTCGATATGCGCAGAAAGGTTGTTTTCGCCAAGTCTATAGATGCCCAAAAGCTGTACGAGATCGTTGTGTATGCGCTCAGCTTCATATTGAAGGGTGTTAAAACTATTGGAGTCTTTTAGATTGGTTGCGTGTTGTGCTCTCAATTCATCCAGCGAGTTAAGCAGCATTCCTAGCGAATTTTTCATATCATGCACTGCTAAAGCTAAAACCATGGAAAAGTCGATATTTCGATTGTTCATAGGTTAAGAGCCTCTAGTTTGCGTTTCAGTGCTAAGTAGCGCCTGTACTGAGCATGCTGTTCAGGAAGGTCATCCAAACAGTTCAGATGTTGTTGGCAACGTTCCAACAGAGCTTTCCTGTTTTTGCTGTTGTTATTGTACTGTTTCAGTAGCACCTGAACCTGATTGAGGTTCAGCGCAGGATGGGTGGGTATTATTTCAAGTGCTTTGGAGAAGATTGCCTCTGCTTCTGATAGGTTGCCAGACTCGAAAGCCGCAATACCTTCCCGGTTGAAGCGACGGGCCTTTATTTTAACGCGAAAGCTGACTGGCTCATCCAGTAGGCTTTCGATTTTTCTCGCTGAGTCAGGTTCATCTCCGTAATGCTCTGTCAGTTCGCCAAGTATTGCTCTTGCTTCCTTCCCAAGCTCAAGCCGGTATAAGGTTCTGGCATAGTCCAGCCCTGCCTCTAGCTCCAAAACATCGACACCACTTAGTTTTGCTCGCACGCTCTCTAGAATAGAGTGGGCTTTATCAAAATGCCCCTGACCCGCATGAACCCTGCACTGAATGACCATGCTATGAAGTTCAAGTATTTCGTTGTCCGGGTATCGCTTCTCCATGCTTTCAAGAACCGACAAAGCCTCATTCGCGAGTTTCTCTCCCTCGATGCTTGTGTTCTCATCGCTTAGTTCGTAAAGAGCTCTACTCAATGAAAGGTGGTGGTTGGCACTGTTATGAATGGAGTGAGCTCCAAGGCGAACCGTTTGGCGCCATGCCTCGGCAGCCGTCTCCATGTCCTGATTGGATTCAGCGAGCTCCGCTAAGTGTTTTTGCCGGTGGAGCGCATTAGGGGACTGGTTTATCGCCTGCGCCAGAATCCTCTGGGCTTTTCCGGGGTTATGCTGGCGTTCAAGGCCTTCCGCAAGAAGGTCGTAAGCCTCCATATAATCAGGGTGACTGTCGATCATACGCTGCAAGCTTTCAACGGCCTCTGCGTACCGGTGATTGGCAAGTAAAGCCTTGTTTCGCCCAAGTCTTGCCCAAGACAGCTCACGCTGGGCTAGAGCCTCGTCATAAACTTTGATGGCGTGGGTTAGATCCCCCAGTTGCAGGTATAACTCCCCAAGGGTTTTCATTAGCCAAGTTCTGTAGCGGGGTAGCCGTGTAATCGCAGCAGTGCAAAGTGAAATCGCTTCCGGGTAGTTTTGACGATCGATTTCGCGATTGATCGCAAGCAGGGCATTGCGTTGATTAATCAAACTAACGAGGCGCTTCTCCAGCATTGCCCGATTGATTGGTTTTGCGAGATAGGCGTCTGGCTGGTATTCGCGAGCACCCATGACCATTTCTCTGGATGTCTCGGATGTGACCATTAAAAACAGTGACGATCTTCTAAGAAGTTTCTTGTGACGCAGTTCTTCAAGAATGTGCTGTCCGTTTCTGCCTTCACCCAAGTTGTAGTCACACAGCACGACATCAACGTGATTGTAGGTGCAATACTGTATAGCTGCTTTGGCATGGGCAACTAGCTCTATATTATTCGCACCGCAACTGCGAAGCATATGGCGCATTGAGATCCTGAAGTTCTCAAAGTCGTCAACCACCAAGTAAGTTAGCTTCCCGAAGGCACTAGTATCCGGTGCGGAAGCGCTATCGGGCGTGCTCATGAGCGTTTTTGCTTCAGGAGCTTGTTCACCATAGCTCGTAGGGCTGCCGGTTTAACCGGTTTATATAGAATCTGATATCCGCGCTCGATAGCGTCATCGCGAACTTCAGATGCCATATAGCCAGTTATTAAAATACCTGGAATGTCGCATCCGACTGATTTACGAATTGCATCCATTGCATCGAGACCGTTCTTATCATCATCAAGCTGGTAGTCCGCAAGTATAATATCTGGTTGTTTGGATTCCAGTTGCTCTAACGCATGCTCAAGGCTCTCCGCAGCGGTAATATCGCACTTCCAGTTTCCTAAAAGAGCGACCATTCCTTGGAGTATCGCCGGGTCGTTGTCGATACAGAGTACGCTCAGCCCACCAAGGCTGGAAACGCGGCGGGCGCTCGTTGTTGCTAATGTTTCAGCGGCTCTATAGGCCTGATCCGCAGCAGCGAGCGGAACCGTAATGCCAAAGACGCTACCTTTGCCCTGAATTGACTGAACACTCACAGGGTGATTGAGCATGCCACTGATTCGGTCGACAATCGCAAGGCCAAGACCTAGGCCTTTTTTGTCTCGCCCATGCTGGAAGCGTCGGAATTCTTCGAAAATGAAGTTGAGCTGATCATCTGGAATACCTGGACCAGTATCCCAAACCTCAATGCGAAGGTAGCCTTTCAGGCGCCTGCAGCCCAACAGGATTTTTCCTTCGGGAGTGTAGCGTATTGCGTTGGAGAGAAAGTTCTGTACCACTCGCCTGAGTAGTTTGGAGTCTGAGTAAACCCAAGCGCTGCTTGGTACTACATGAAGTTTCAGGCCTTGGTCTTCTGCGATGGCAGTAAAGTCTGTGGCCAGATGGCGCATGATGTCGTTTACCGGAAAGACCCCAAGGTCAGACTCCAAAGCGCCAGCGTCGAGCTTGGATATATCTAGAAGGGTGCTGATGATCTCCTCAGCTGCACCCAGTGAGCTATCGATATGGTCAACAAGATCTTTGGTTTCGGTATTATTGGCTTTACCGGCAAGCGCGGATGTAAATAAGCGCGCAGCATTTAGGGGCTGTAATAGATCATGACTGGCGGAGGCAAGAAAGCGAGTTTTGCTCTGATTGGCTTGTTCGGCAACAGACTTGGCTTTGAGCATTTGTTCGTTAATAACCTGCAGCTCTTGAGTGCGTTCTTTCACCCGTTGCTCAAGGTACGTGTTGGTTTCTTTCAGCGCCTGCTCCGTGCGGCGCATTGGTGTGATGTCCTGAAATGTGGTGACGTAGCCACCGCCGGGAATCGGGCTGCCATCAACACGAACGATGGTGCCGTCCGGCCTTTGGCGCTCGTAGGAAATAAGCTGGCCTTCACGCATGCTGGCGTAATGATCGGATATGATTTCATCGATACGTCGCGCGGGCAGGTTGGCGTTGGTCAGGTTGTAGCGCATTAGGTCTTCTGCCGGGCGTCCGACTCTTACGAAACCTTTTGGATAGGCGAAAAGTTCCAGATAACGGTGATTCCAAACAACCAGTTGCTGCTGCTGGTTGACCACCGAGACGCCAAGGCTAATGTTTTCGATAGCCGACTGTAGTAGTTCTCGGCTAAACGTCATGGCTTGCGACGCCTCGTCAACAATGCTGACCACATCTTCAATCTGCATGTCGCGGCCAGTCAGGGTCGACTCCAAAACCACTCGGGCAGTCGACGCACCAATCACCGATGCGAGTTGGCGTTCTATATATTTCATCAAGTGAGAGGAAGCTGGACGGTGCGGATGCAGCCTAACCGCGTTACGACGCTCATAGTTACGGAAAACGGTTTCTGAGCGTTCCTCTCCCATGAATCTGTCGCTAAGTGCTTGCAAGTCAGAGGTGAGTATTTCACCCTGCCAACCTTGATGGTGAACCGTATCGCCTTTTGGATGGGGATCGTGGAAGAAAGAAGCGATTTGGATTTTTTCGCGCACCCGTTGACGAGTTACTAGCGAAAGCAGAATGTAAACCAAGGTGTTAATGCCAAGGCTCCAGATAATACCGTGGCTGGTTTGGTCGAGCTGTAAACCGAAAAGTGCAGTCGGCCTCGTCCAGCCAAGGCCCAATATACCCTCGTTGATGAGAGAGTCAGTGAACCAGCCGGTTGACGTTAAAGCGGGGAGGAGCAACGTGTAGCACCACATAAGAAAGCCGAGCGCTAACCCCCAAGCGGCGCCGGTTGCATTCCCACGGCGCCAAAGGATGCCTCCCACAAGCGCTGGTCCAAATTGTGCGGCGGCTGCGAAAGAGAGTAGCCCGAATGAAGTCAGGCTATAGTCTTCTCCCGCCATCCGGTAAAAGCCGTAGGCCGTAAGCAAGACGATAAAAATAGCCACTCTACGAATGCCCAGCAGGAGGGAGCTCAGGTCTGTCTGGCGGTTCATCCGCGGCCGGAAAAACTTGAGCAGGGCTGGCATGATAATTTCATTGCTAACCATGGTGGCAATGGCGACCGAGCACACGATAACCATAGCGGCTGCCGCTGAGCCACCGCCAAGAAACGCAAGGATGGCCAGCCATTCTTTACCGGCCATAATGGGCAGCTGCAGTATAAGAATATCGGGGTTGCTGGCCATGGCTTCCGGCGCCAGCAGACCAGCAGCCGCAATGGGTAGAACGAATGCGCTGGCTACAATGAGATAAACGGGCATCGCCCAGCGTGCAACTTCAAAGTCCCGGTGGTCGGCATTCTCTACAACCATAACGTGGAACTGTCTCGGCAGGCAGATGATGGCAAGCATGGCAACGAGCGTTTGTGTTATGAACGCCGGTGCTTCAATAGCATCGGTTGTTAGAATACCGGTCAAATCTGCCTGTTTTACATTATGAACAAGGTCCCCAAAACCATTGTAAAGCCCGTACCCAACAAAAAGCCCGACGGCGACAAAGGCGACAAGTTTGATTAATGATTCGAAAGCCACAGCCTGGATCATGCCGCGATGGTGTTCAGTGGATTCCAAGTGGCGGGTACCGAAAAGCACAGTAAAGACAGTTAGGGCTAGGGTGATGTACCAAGCCGCATCGTTCCAGGCGGCGGTACTCAGTTCCTGAGCACCAACGCCTGTGTCTGAGAGTACACTGAAGCCCATGGCGATGGCCTTCAGTTGAAGTGCGATGTAGGGCACGCTGCCAATTAGTGCAAAGGTAGCGATCATGGCCGCGAGTAATTGGGATTTGCCGTAGCGTGAGGCAATGAAGTCTGCGATAGAGGTGCTGTTGTTGCGCTTACTTATATAGATAATGCGGCGTAACAGCGGTGCACCGAAGACAAATACCAGCAGCGGACCAAGATAAATTGGTAGGAATCCCAGCCCTTCTTGGGTGGCGCGACCAACAGCGCCATAGAAGGTCCAGGATGTAAAGTAGACCGCTAAAGATAAAGAATAGACGTGGGTTCTGGCAAAACGCTTGCGATACAGCCCGGGGTGCTTATCACCTGCCCAAGCGATGATAAACAGGATTGAAATGTAGGTGATGGAAATTAAGACCAGCAGCCAAACACTAATCATATTTATGCATTTTCCTCAGGTAAGACGGGTTGCCTGAACAAGTCGCTAGAATGTTAGCCGGGACATACCGTGGAATAAAGCGGGTCGACCGATTCCAAAACCTTGAGATTGTCTACCCGTGGTGTTCCATCAGAGCCAATAGGAATGAGTTCGCGGGTTGCGCAGTTAATGATGTGTACGCGGTGCGAAACGGTGTCTGTCACTTTCTGCTCAAAGTGGTAAAGCGTGAATCGGACTATGTCCGGGTTATTGGTATCCCGCCCAATACTGTCTGTATCTACAGTGGAGAATGCGGTCACATACGGATAGACCATAGACCATGGGCGCCAGAAAATCCCTTTGCGTTCTGTGCTCACTACGATTGCCTCGTCAGGCAGGCGCGATTGCTTGTGGTCAAACCACGTGTACTCTCCGTAAATCAAATATCCCAACATGCCAGCGCCGGCAAATACTGGAATAATCCACTTAGGCGCCATGTTGCGAGTAACCGCCCGGATACCTAAAGCGACGCCAGCGGCACCAAGGCCGCAGAATACAGTGGCGACAAGAGTCCAGAACATAAAAGTTATCCCTTAAAAAAGAACGGGCTTCCTCACAGAGGAAGCCCGTTTAGAACAACCCGTCAACTCGATGAGTTAATCAGGTCAGTTTATTGCTTAGTGGTCTTGAGCTTGCCCGGCACCGCGAGGGTAGCGAACGCTTTCAACCAGCTCCTGAATCTCAACGGGCGGCTCTTCAGTTGCATTTGCTACAGCAAAGGCTACCGCAAAGTTGACCAGTGCACCAATGGCCCCAATCGACAGAGGTGAGATTCCAAGTACCCAGTTCGCTGGGATGTCCGCCAGGTTGGCTGTGCCCGGAATGAAGAACCATCCCTTGTACACAAAGATATACGACAGCGTGAATACCAAGCCGCTCAGCATACCCGCAATCGCCCCGGTATTGTTGATGCGCTTGGAGAAAATACCCATCATCAGCGCGGGGAACAGTGAGGCAGCAGCAATACCAAAGGCCAAGGCCACAACTTGAGCCGCAAACCCGGGCGGGTTGGCACCCAAATAAGTTGCCACAACGATCGCAACGGCCATGGAGATACGGGCTGCCAATAGTTCGCCCTTATCTGTGATGCCCGGATTGATTGAGCCTTTAATCAAGTCATGGCTGACTGCCGAAGATATGGCTAACAGGAGACCTGCCGCTGTCGATAGTGCAGCAGCAAGGCCGCCAGCAGCAATCAAGCCGATAACCCAGCCAGGAAGATTAGCTATTTCGGGGTTGGCGAGTACGATAATGTCACGGTTCACATCCAGCTCATTGCCTTCCCAGCCACGAGCTTCAGCCTGTGGCTTAAACGCTTGGGCGGCTGGGTCGGATCCGTCATTATACATCTGGATGCGGCCATCTTCGTTTTTATCAACGTACTTGATCAGGCCGGTGACTTCCCACTCTTTCACCCACTGTGGGCGATCCTCGTAGCGAATCGGCTCGGCAGCTGTGCCATCGGGGTAAACGGTTGTCATCAAGTTTAACCGAGCCATGGACGCAACAGCAGGCGCTGTCAGGTACAGGAGGGCAATGAATACCAGAGCCCAACCTGCCGACCAGCGAGCATCAGCAACCTTCGGAACTGTGAAGAAGCGGATGATAACGTGGGGGAGGCCGGCTGTACCGATCATCAGGGTCAGGGTGAATAGAACCATGTTCAGGTGGCTATCAACATCTGCGGAATATTCACTGAAACCAACATCAGTAATGACCTGATTCAGCTTGTCGAGAATCGGCATGCCAGAATCAATGTGTGTTGAGAACAGGCCCAATGCCGGAACAGGGTTGCCGGTTAGCTGGAAAGAGATGAAAACCGCAGGAATGGTATAGGCAATGATCAGAACAATATACTGGGCAACCTGTGTGTAGGTGATACCTTTCATGCCACCAAGTACAGAGTAGATGAAGATCACAACAGCAGCGATCATCAGACCGGTTGTAGAGTCAACCTCCAAGAAACGAGAGAAAGCAACGCCAGCGCCCGCCATCTGGCCGATAACGTAAGTAAGCGATGCTACGATTAGGCAGATGACTGCAACCAAACGAGCTTGCTTGCTGTAGAAGCGATCACCGATAAACTCTGGAACCGTGAACTTACCGAACTTGCGCAGGTAAGGCGCCAAGAGCATTGCTAGCAGAACGTAGCCGCCGGTCCATCCCATTAGGTAAGCGGAGCTTGCATAACCACTAGCGGCAATAATGCCTGCCATGGATATAAAGGACGCAGCAGACATCCAGTCGGCACCAATAGCCATACCGTTGGTGATTGGGTGAACACCGCCACCGGCTACGTAGAAGTCTTTTGTGCTGCCAGCCTTGGCCCAGACAGCAATAAGGATGTAGATGAGGAAGGAACCACCTACAAACATGATGTTGATTGCAAATTGGCTCATACGCTTACTCCTCGTCTACGCCGAATTGTTTATCGAGTCTGTTCATGCGCCACGCGTAGTGGAAGATAAGTCCAATGAACGTGAGAATAGAGCCCTGTTGAGCAAACCAGAAACCCAGATCGGTGCCGCCGATTGGTATACCTGAAAGCATAGGGCGCAGAACGATTCCAAAACCGTATGAGACCAGAGCCCAGACAATAAGGCTCCCAAATATAAGGCGAAGGTTCGCCTTCCAGTACTTTTCAGCATCGTAGCTATGACCTGGCATAGGATTACTCCTGTCTTGTTGTTGTTTATCCGTGGTGTTTTTTCGGTGAGCTGAGCGAACCAGAGAGTTTGTTATTCATATTAGTATTTCCCCTACTTGTCCTCCTCTTTGACTCTACATTGCGGGCGATTTATAGATATTGGCAAAAGGTCTAAATCTTGAGTTTTTTCTTGGAGTAGGCCTGTTACCAAGGCCTTCAGGCGCCTTAATCAGTTGTGGTGTATGTTTCTCAGGCGGCGGTGGTAGCGTAGTTTGTCGTGCAACTCTCGCAGGGTTTTGAGGCCTTCTTTGTGTGCTTTGTTTAGCGCAATTAATGTGAGTTCAGCAGTTGCCAATGCATCCGAAGCA
The DNA here is from genome assembly GCF_016597725.1 of Marinobacter sp. 1-4A. Lineage (GTDB taxonomy): Bacteria > Pseudomonadota > Gammaproteobacteria > Pseudomonadales > Oleiphilaceae > Marinobacter. Next base: position 172,635 of record NZ_VCGY01000007.1, on the reverse strand, counting down.
GCGTGGTGTCGGGCACTGACCTCAAGACCGAAAAAATCGGCCCAGTGATCCAAACCCTTGCCCCCCGTTTTGGCATCCGGAAAAAACGCAGGCAGCACATCAGCCACGTCCATCCATGTATGGTTCTGGGTGTAGCCCAACTCTGCTTTTAGTGTTTTCTCAAGAAACTTCTGATCAAAAGCAGAGTGGTAGGCGAGAACCGGGTCACCGTTCATCCATTCCAGTAAAAACAGCAGAGCATCCTCGGTTTCGTGGCCCTGAGTGAGGGCTTCCGGGCCGATGCCGTGAATTAGAACCGTTTGGGTAATGTCGAGTTCCGGGCGCCTCAGAATGAGGTCAAACTGATCACTGAGGTCGATAGCGCCTCCGTTGATAGCGACTGCGCCAACTGCGATTACTTCATCTTTGCTCGGATGTAGGCCGGTGGTCTCCAAATCCAATACGATCAGGCGGCACTCAGAAAGTAGCTGATCCCCCGGTGTTTTAGGCTTGGGCGTATTCTCTGGCGCTATGGTGCCGGTTATGCCGGTGCGACGACGTGCAATCCATTGTCTGAGCTGTTGCAACATGGGCGGCGGCCTGACTTCAGAGTTGGTAGGTAAGTTCGAGTTTTTGTTGCAGGCGCTGGGCCTGCCTGAACGATTCTCGTAAAATTCGTCGGTCTAGCGGATTTAGGTCATTCGGATCAATAAAATTCGTAAGCTCCTCGCCACGTTCCAGCATTTCCTGATGGGACCGCATGCGAATAGCTTGTATTAGGCTGTAGGCGTCCTTCCAGGCATTGGCATCTTTGTCGTCAAAAATACCCTTCCCAACCAGTTTGTCCATCCTCTCAAGCGTATTTGCATTTTTCACACCGTTGGCCAGCGCAAATACGCGCACGGCCTCAACGAAAGGCGCGAGGCCTTGACGCTTGAGGTCCAGGCTGTTCTTTTTGCCGTCAGTGACGTAGCGGAAATTGCGAAACATGGTCAGCGGCGGCTTTCTCTGGAGCGCGTTTCCTGCAAGCATCTTTTGGAAAAGCGCGTTTTTCTGGATTCTTGCGAGCACTTTATCAAGAAGTTCGTTTAACGAGTCGGTGGGGCCAAAAACCGCTCTCATGTCGAGAAAGATGGACGAGTACACCAGATTTTGCGGAGTGGAGGCGTCAATGAAGCGGATGAACCAGTCATCCCACTCGTGATCACTCAGGCACAGCTTAGGGTTGCTGGCCATGATGTTGCCTTTGCACAGGGTAAAACCACACTGGGCAAGCTCGTCATTCACCGCTCGGGCGAATGGCAACAGCTTTTCACGTACCTGCTCTTCCGTCATGCCCTCTGGTGTTTGGAATAAAATACCGTTGTCTTGGTCGGTCAGCAGGGTTTGCTCCTGCCGACCTTCGCTACCAAACGTTAGCCAGGTAAAGGCTATGCCCGGGTCGTTTTTCTTTATGTTCAGCTCAAGTACTCGCCTCACAGTGACATCGTTAAGTGTTGTAATGATTTTTACGACCTGACCAGAATCTGCCCCGTGGGCCAGCATAGCGTCCACTAAGCGGGATACATCGGTACGAAGGCTAACCAGTGTGCGTAAGTGTGTGGCGGTACCAATCGTGCGAGCGAGGTTCACCAGATCAACCCTTTGCAGGGAAAAGAGATCCCGCTCCGATACCATTCCTATCAAACGCTTATGCTCATCTACCACACAGAGGTGTGCAAAGTGGTGTTCTGCCATTAGCATGGCCGCGTCAAAGGCGTCTGCTTGTACAGGTAGACAGCAGGGGTTTTTGGTCATAATTTGACCCACAGGCTCGTCTAAGCTGCACGTTTCCTCTGCAATCATGGTACGCAGATCACGAAGCGTAAAAATACCTATGGGGTGCCTGCCATCGTCGGTGATAACGATGCTGCCAACGTTATTTTCATGCATGCGGGCAACGGCTTTGCGCACTGGCACATCCGGATTGCACACAATGGGGTTGCGCAGCGCGTAACGCTCAAGTGGTGTGCTTAAAGAGATGCTGGATCCCATAGAAGCCATGGCGCCGGTTTGTATGCGTTGGTTAACCTGATCCAGTAAACTGCTGACACCGCGCAAGCAAAAATCCCGGAATGGCTCGCTCTCGGATATCAGGGTTACAAACGCGTCTTGCTCAATACTTAAACAGAAGGTATCGCCAGCTGCGCGGTGCAGAGTTCGAGTGGGGCGCTCGCCTATGATGGCCGCTAGAGGAAAACACTCGCCCTGACTTATCTCAAATGTGGTTTCGGTTTTGTCCGCTTTCTCATTATGTCGTTCGCCACGAATCCGTCCCTGTTTAACAACGTAGAACCTGTTAACGACGCCATCTTCTGCCGACAAAACAACATCGCCATCGGCGTAGAACCGCAGCGTTGCATGCTCCGCAAAGTGAGCGAGATGATCGTCATCCATGTTTGAAAAGGGCGCGTGTGACTGTAGAAAGACCATTATGGCGCGAGTATTCTGCGGGCGAGTTGTGTCCTGATTTGCTGCTGCCATAGCCGGTCCCGTCCTTTCATTATTATTGTCAATTTACAGTGTAGAACACTGGGGACAATGTCCACTCTACGATTTTGGTCGCATCTTGGGCGTTTTGATGGGGTCGGTGCACGTCTGATCAAACCTCGGCTTTCTTTATGGAAAGCGTGCCGAGTGGTAGAGTTCCTTCATTCAGCAGCTTATTAAATGCACGGCCATGATTACCAAAAATGATCGCCTCAGTTTTCTTGAGGAAATGAAGGATGTCCGGCGTATCCGAAAGCCCAATCGCGCCGAGATAACCACCCCCCGCGAACTGACGCCCGGTCACTTGGAGCGTCAGCGTGCTGCTGTGGAAAAACCGCTTCGAGATTCTAACCCACTGACCTCGGACATAGTGGAGCCTTTAACCGCGCACGACATCCTCAGTTGGCAGCGCCCCGGTATACAGAACGGAGTCTTCCGCAAGCTTAGGCTGGGACAATATCCTATTGAAGCGAGGCTGGATCTGCACCGAATGACGGTGGAGCAGGCGCGCAAAGAGGTGTTCCAGTTCATTGGAGATTGCGTTAGTTACGGCTTACGGTCTGTGATGATTCTTCATGGGAAGGGTGAACGTAATCCTGATGGCATAGCCCAGCTCAAAAGCTATTTGGCTAAATGGTTGCCGGAACTCGCAGACGTCATGGCGTTTCACTCCGCCCAGAAACGACATGGTGGAACCGGAGCAGTCTATGTCATGGTGCGCAAGAGTGACCGGGACAAGCAGCACAACCGCGAACTGCACGGCACACGCTAGTGTTTCTGAATGGTTTATATATCTGAAGCGTTAATCGACCTACTAACCGATCTAAAGTAAGGATTTTTCATGAAAAAAATGGCTCTGATATTGTTTGTTGGTTTGGCCCTCGCGGGCTGCAAAGACCGTGTGATTTGGGATGACAAAGGCAAGATTGATGAAAAGACCCAGAATCGCGAGGTGTGGGACTCCAACGGAAAAATGAAAACCGATGAGCGCGAAGTTTGGGTAAATAAAGACGGCGAAAAAGTTGTGAAGTAATACCTGCATCAAGCAGCCATCGGCCATACAAAAGCAAGAACCCAACATGCGGTGTTGAGAATAGGGAGAGAGTAGGCATGGCACTTAGCCTTATAGTTAACGGCGAACAGCGCTCGTTGGATATTGAGGGTGATACCCCTTTGTTATGGGTATTGCGTGACGAACTGGGGCTGAAGGGCACCAAGTTCGGCTGTGGTGCGGGGCTGTGCGGCGCATGCACGGTACATCTGAATGGGCAGCCGGTGCGGTCCTGTTCGACCCCGGTGGAGTTCGCGGTTGGTGGTGAAGTAACCACCATAGAGGGCTTGGCTGACAACGGGCAACTCCATGCTCTACAAAAAGCGTGGATTGCCGAGGGTGTGCCACAATGCGGTTACTGTCAGTCTGGCCAAATCATGAGTGCAGCCCATCTTTTGGCAACCAATCCGGCTCCAGCCCGAAATGAAATTGTCGCAGCCATGACTGGAAACCTCTGCCGTTGCGGCACCTACTCGCGCATCATTGCAGCTGTAGAGTCGGTGGCCGCAAGCTCTCTCGCATACGATGCGTCAGCAGCCGGGCAGGAGAGGTGATATGGCTATGAATCGACGCGACTTTCTGAAAATAAGTGCTGGTACATCTGGCTCTCTAATGTTGTCTCTGGCGCTCCCCGGTTGTTCTGGCATGCCCACTGGTTACACACAGGAGACCGGCGAATGGAAACCAGACGCCTGGCTTGAGATAACCAATACTGACGAGATTCACTTTACTTTAGCCCGGGTTGAGATGGGGCAGGGTACCTACACCGGCCTTACTACGTTGATTGCGGAAGAGCTGGAGGTTGATCCTGAAGCGATCACGCCTAGATTTGCGCCAGTTGCGCCTGAATACCGCAACCCCCTATATAAGCTACAACTGACGGGCGGCAGCACCAGTATTTCGACCAGTTGGGAACCGTTGCGCACAGCGGGGGCTTCGGCTCGGCAGATGCTGATCATGGCAGCAGCTAGAGTATGGCAAGTGGACTCCGCGGATTGCTCCGCGGCTCAGGGGCGGGTGCTTCACCCCAATGGTCGGGATTCCATGCGCTACGGGCAGTTGGTGGAACTCGCGGCTAAAGAATCCATAAGCGATGATGTAGTACTCAAACCGGCGCGCGAGTGGAAGTACATTGGTAAACAGCGCGGCCGACTTGATGCGCGCGCCAAATCCACTGGCACGGCGGTTTATGGCATTGATGTTGAGCTACCCGGGATGGTTTACAGCGTTGTAACCCGGCCACCCCGTTACGGTGCGCGGGTTAAAGCGTTCAATGAGAGCGATGTGCGTGCTATGCCGGGAGTTTTGGATGTATTCGAAATCCAACGCGGCGTGGCAATTGTTGCCGACAAATATTGGCGTGCCCGAAAAGCTCAGGATGCCTTGAAAGTAGAATGGGATAACGAGGCAGCTTTGTCGCTTTCAACCCATGAGGTGTTTGCCTCCTATCGAAAGGCGGCGGATGAGGATCGCGGCGAGTCGGAGCGTAGCGAAGGCGATTATGAAGACTCTCTTGAAAAAGCAGAGAGGGTATTTGAGGCAGAATACAGTCAGCCGTATTTGGCCCACGCAACTTTGGAGCCGATGAATGCGACTGCCTGGTACCGGGACAACAGCATAGAAGTGTGGGCGCCTACACAGGCTCCCGATCTCGGTCGTATTGCTGCGGCTAGGGTAACCGACCTTTCTCCGAGTGATGTTATCATCAACACCACCTTTCTTGGTGGTGGGTTTGGCCGCCGCCTGACCCAAGACTATATTGAAGAAGCTGCGGCGGTTGCTTACCGGGTTAAAACACCGGTGAAGCTGATTTGGTCGCGGGAAGAAGATACTCAGCACGACTTATATCGCCCGGCCATGCTGCACAGGATGCAAGCTGGCTTTGAAGGCAACAAGCTAACCGGTTGGCATCACCAAATCGTTGGGCCCCAGTTGCTGGACTGGTACGTGCGGAATGCTGCGCCAGCCCAGTTCCCTTGGGCGCCAAAGTTTATGTACGACACCTTGGGTAAAGTCGGCTTGCTTGCCGAAGGTATCGCAACCCCAAAGGACATGTCGGCCATAGAAGGGGCCATAGAGTACCCCTACAACGTGGATAACATAGATGTTCGCCATACCCACACCGACCCCGGTGTGCCGGTCACATTCTGGCGATCAGTGGGGTACTCCCACAATGGTTTTGCCGTCGAAACCTTCATGGATGAGCTGGCTCACGAAACTGGAGAAGACCCCTACCAGTTTCGTCGCAAACTGCTGGCGGGTCAGCCCAGACACCTGGAAGTGCTCGACAGAGCTGCGCGATTAGCCAACTGGGATACGCCCGTTGCACAAGGTCGTGGCCGAGGCATAGCGCTGTTCAAAAGCTTTGGAACCTTTGTGGCTCAGGTGGTAGAAGCCGGGGTGGAGAATGGCGTCATTAAGGTCTATAAAGTGTTCTGTGCTGTGGACTGCGGCCAAGTGGTTAACCCGCGCATTGTAGAAGACCAGATTGAAGGCGGGATTATCTTCGGGCTGACCGCGGCACTTTACGGCGAGATAACCTACGAAGATGGCCAAGTGCAACAGAGCAACTTCCACGATTATCAGCTGCTGCGGCAATATGAGCTGCCCGAGGTAGCTGTGGACATTGTTCAGAGCAGGGAAGCCCCAACAGGCGTGGGCGAGCCCGGTGTGCCTCCGGTTATTCCGGCCCTGGGCAATGCGCTTTTTGCGTTGACGAGCAAGCGCCAGCGCAGTCTGCCTTTGAAAGCCGATGCCTGAAACCCCTACCGCTCCGGTGACTGGTAGCCATGAATCGGTGATTAAAGATGTCCTGTTATGGCTTGAGCAAGGCAGGCGGGTGTGGTTGTGCACGATTGTGGAAACCTGGGGCTCATCGCCCCGGCCTGCCGGTTCTTGGTTGGCGGTGAGTGACAGGGGGCAATGGAGTGGTTCCGTATCAGGCGGCTGTCTGGAAGAAGATCTTCTGCGCCGCACCGCCCGCGAGGGCTCTGACTACCCTGTGGTTATCGACTACGGTATTACCGACAACGACCGTGATGACTTTCGGCTGCCCTGTGGTGGTCGCATTCGGTTGCTTGTGGAGCCCTTGGGTGCCGCTTCAGACAATAGCAGCGCGATAGCGCATGTGCGGCAGTTGGCAGACGCTTTGAGCCATCGCAACCCAGTAGCCCGGCGCGTCATTCTCCAAGACAACCTTCAAAATATCTCCAAAAGCGCTTATCGAAGCACGGATCAAAGCAGTATGACGCTGCAGCTGCCTGAGTCTGCCTCTGAGCCCAGCATTGTGTTTGACGGACAAGAGTTGCGTCATAGGTTACAGCCGGAATGTCGGCTGCTGCTCATTGGTGCCGGAGAAGTCGCACGCTATGTGGCAGAGTTTGCAGGTGCGGCTGATTTTACTGTCACGCTTTGTGAGCCTCGCGAAACCTTTGCTTCTGGCTGGGGGCACCCGAAACTGCCACTAGACCGGAGATTGCCGGATGATGTGATAATCGAGTCTTTTAGCGATAGCTGGTGCGGCGTGTTGGCGCTGGCACATGACCCGCGAATAGACGATATGGGCTTGCTGGCGGCGCTGCAGTCGCCAGCGTTTTATGTGGGTGCCATGGGTTCAAAACGAACATCCGAGGCTCGGCGTGAACGTTTGGTATCGCTTGGCCTTGGTGATGCTGAGCTGCGGCGTTTGCGTGCACCTATCGGCATCGATATACCCAGTAAAACCCCTGCAGAAATTGCCATTTCCGTTGTTGCTGATTTGATTGCCGCGCGGCATCATTTGCGAACAACCCACGAGCCATGCTCTTCATCTTTTGGAAAGTAAAACCGTGTTTGATGTAAGCCGATACGCTGTTGTTGCCGAAGCCATAGTGGATGCCGGGCGCTTCCTGTACGGGCGTGGCTGGTCCCCGGCTACAAGCAGCAACTACTCTGCCCGTATAGATCAAGAACATATTGCCATTACGGTATCCGGCCGCCACAAAGGTCAATTGGGGGCGGGCGATGTCATGGTTGTCGATCTTCAGGGCAAGCCTGTGCAAAGTGAGTGCCGTGCCTCTGCAGAGACGCTGCTGCATACGGTGCTGTATCCGGTGTTCCCGGATGTTGGGGCCGTTCTGCATACCCATTCTGTTAACGCAACGGTGCTAAGTCGGATCGTTCCCGCTGGGGAGCTTTTAACATTTGAAGGCTACGAGCTGCAAAAAGCCTTCGATGGCGTGGAAACCCATGAGTCGACGGTCACGATTCCAGTTTTTGAAAACACTCAGGATATTGAAGCTCTGGCCCGGGAAACCCGAGAGTGGTTTCTGGAACACCCCGAGCAACCCGGCTACCTGATTCGCGGGCATGGTCTGTATACCTGGGGCAAAACCATGGCGGACTGCCTGCGGCATGTGGAAGCCTTTGAATTTTTGTTTGAATGTGAGCTTGCAACCAAGAGGGTTCGCCCATGACAACTTTGAGTATTTTTGACACACACAACCCGAAATCTGCACCAACAGTAACCCACGACTCAGGCGAAATCGGCGAGTTATTGAACAGCAAGGGCGTCCGTTTTGAGCGTTGGCCAACCCAGAACCTACCAGCAGATGCAGCGCCAGAACAGATTCTGGAAGCCTATCGCTCTGAGATTGCAAAGTTGAAGGCCGAGAGCGGGTTTCAAACCGCTGATGTGGTAAGTCTGAATCCGGACAATCCACAGAAAGGGGCTTTCCGAAACAAGTTTCTCGATGAGCACATTCACAGTGAAGACGAAGTGCGCTTTTTCGTGCGCGGGCAGGGCATTTTCTATCTACACTTTGGCAATCAAGTGTTCGCGGTTCAGTGCCAGAAAAATGACCTGATCAGCGTGCCGCAGGGCACACGGCACTGGTTCGATATGGGGCCGGAGCCGGAGTTTACGTGTATTCGCTTGTTTACCAACCCTGAAGGCTGGGTTGCAGACTTTACCGGGGAAGATATTGCCTCGCGCCTGCCGCGCTTTGAGGAATTAGAGGGGGTGTCAGCATGATCCGGGTCATTCTTACGGATATTGAAGGTACGACCAGTTCAATCTCTTTTGTGCACGATGTCCTGTTTCCCTATGCGGCAGAGCACTTGCCGGGCTTTGTCCGCGAGCATTGCGACAAACCTGAGGTATCCGGACAACTGGATTCGGTAGCCAAGGATGCAGGCGTGGACAGAGGCGATACCGAAGCGCTGATTGAAATCCTCCAAGCATGGATTCGCGAGGACCGTAAGGCTACATCGCTCAAGGCGCTTCAGGGAATGGTTTGGGAGCAGGGGTATCAGAAAGGCGAACTGCAGGGGCATATCTATGAAGATGCCGCACAGTACCTGCAACACTGGCACGACCGTGGCTTGCGTTTATACGTTTATTCGTCAGGCTCGGTGAAAGCCCAGAAACTGATCTTTGGCTTTACGACGGCTGGTGACTTTACACCGTTCTTTTCAGGCTATTTCGACACCAGAATTGGTGGCAAAAAAGAACCAGAAGCCTACCGAAATATCCTTAATGAGCTTGGTGTTGAGGCGAAGACGGTTTTGTTCCTCTCAGATGTTGAAGCCGAGCTTGAGGCGGCCGAGGCTGCGGGTATGAAAACGGCGTGGTTGATCCGTGATGGTGATTTGCCGGAAACAGAGCGAGTTGTTGCCCGGGATTTTGCCGAGGTGGACGGTGCCCTGCTGCAAAAGCGGTAACCGGTATCCAGGGCCCATCCGGGCTGGTCTAGGAGGTAAATATGCCAGCATCCATCGCTGTCAGACTGTTCACTTCCACCTTGGCCGCGCTGTTGCTGACAGGTTGCAATCCCTTCTCGGATGCTCGCCCAATGATGGAGGAATACGTAGAGCGGGTTGGGCGGGTACTGGATTCAGAACCAGTATTGTCGGAGGTGCCTGCAGCGAAGCCCATTCCCCGGCGCCGTAACCGCGTACTGCCAATGCCCGAGCTGGAATTGGGTATGCTCGATTTTTTATCCTTGTACGGTTGTGAGTTGCAGTATGTGGTGGGGGAGAAAAACTCTGTTATGGGCAAGGTGATGCAACCCCTTAACCGGTTGCGTTATGAGGTGCGTTTTATCCGGGCCGCCACTGAGTGTTTGGAAACGGTAGAGGATGAAGAGCTTGAAGGCGTGTTAAAGCAAGCCATTGCCAGTAAGCGTGAATCACTTCCAATCGCGGTGTGGAACGCAACCTGGGGTGTGGAAGAAGTTGAAACACTATTCACGCTCGCCAAAGGTGAGTACCCCGTAGAAGCTAAAAACGCACTCTCGGACCTTGCCCGCGATGCCCGCCAGTTAAACAAATCAGTGGCAGCACTTCTTGCGCAGAATCTTGAAATAGATTTGAGCTTTTGGGGCAAGGTGCACCAGCGCTGGCAGGCGGAATACCGCGCAGGCCAGTTACTCAATAGCGCTCGACTGGTTACTGCGCGTCTCGAAGACGGCACACGCCTCATTCGTCAGCGGTTGAATAGTCGCCCGCTGTGCTTCAATGGCAAGCCAAATAGCCAGTCTGATACCGTTCAAAGTATGTTTTTCAGTATCTACATTGGAAAAATCCAACCCTACCTCGCCGATATACGTCGCGCCCGCACAGATTTGATAGAGCCCTTATCTGAACTTGCCACTATGCAGGCAAAGGTAATGCCGACAGTGTTTCAAGAATGGAGCCGTTCGGCGCTGGCTTTGCAGGGCCACGATAGTGCGTGGGCCAATCTGGATAATGCCGTGACTACCCACACTAAAGCGTGGCAATCGCTACTTGAACAATGTGGACTGAGGCCGGGAGCATAACGGCTGCTTGTTTTTTGTTTAGCAAACACTCGCCTTGAAGTCAGCGTTGACTTGCCGGTGTAACCCGGAGAATTTCCTCAACGGTGGTCTGGCCGCTGGCCACTTTTTGTGCGCCGCTCAACCTCAGTGATTTCATGCCTTCTCGATAGGCGTCCAGCCTTAGCTGTTCAAGTTCGCAGTGGTCAGTAATCTGGCTCGTGAGTGCGCCCGACAGTGTCATGATTTCGTACACGCCCGCACGGCCAAGGTAGCCGGTGTTGCGGCATTCCAGACAACCTACGGGTTTATGGAAGTGTTTGGGTGGCGGAGCTTTCCAGGGTTTGGTCAGCGTCTGCCAGGCCTGCGTGTCAACGGGCGCTGAGACTTTGCAATGCGGGCAAAGTGTGCGAACCAAGCGTTGGGCCATAACACCCAATACCGTTGCACGGATGAGGTAGGGAGGAATGCCCAGTTCCATCATTCGAGTCAGCGCGCTTGGCGCGTCGTTGGTGTGCAGAGTTGAGAGCACTAAGTGCCCCGTCAGGGCTGCTTGAACCGCCATTTCAGCGGTTTCCAAATCGCGTATTTCACCGATCATAATAATGTCGGGGTCTTGCCGCAGTAGCGCCCGAACGCCGGAAGCAAAGGTCAGGTCAATATTGGTTTGAACCTGCATCTGGTTGAACGCTGGCTCCACCATTTCGATGGGGTCTTCAATGGTACAAACATTCAGCTCGGCAGAAGCGATCTGCTTCAGAGTGGAATACAGTGTTGTGGTTTTACCAGACCCTGTAGGGCCGGTAACCAACACAATTCCGTGGGGTTTTGAGGTTGCTTCCTGCCAGCGCTCCCGATCTTCGCGGCTGAACCCCAGTTGTTCGTAGGATTTTAACAACACATCAGGGTCGAATATCCGCATCACCATTTTTTCGCCGAAAGCCGTTGGCATGGTAGCCAAACGAAGTTCTACTTCGCTGTTGTCGGGCTTGCGAGTTTTTAGGCGGCCATCTTGAGGTCTGCGTTTTTCGGCAACGTTCAGTCGCCCCAGAATTTTTAGCCTACTGGTAATGGCCATACCCACATGTTCTGGAAACTCGTAAACGCTGTGCAAAACGCCGTCTATCCGAAAGCGTATGTGGGTTAGCGTGCGTCTTGGCTCAATGTGAATGTCAGAGGCGCGCTGATCAAAGGCATATTGCAGTAGCCAGTCGACAATACGTACAACGTGCTGGTCGTTGGCATCTGCGCTGTCGCTGGCGCCCAAGTCCAGTAGCTGTTCCAGATTCTGATGACCTGCGCTGTTGCCCGGACCTTGACCACCACTGGCTTTATTCACAGAGTTCGCGAGCTGATAGAACTCGACGGAGTAACGTCGAATATCTTCGGGGTTTGCCACTACGCGACGAATGTCTTTGCGCACCGCTTGGTGTAGATTGCCCTCCCAGTCGGTTTTGAAGGGTTCCGCACTGGCCACGACTATGTCGTCCGGCCCAATCTCAACGGCGAGAATGCCATGGCGTTGGGCGAACGCATAGGACATAACCCGGGCAATCGCGGGCGTGTCTATTTTTAGTGGATCAATGTGGTAGTAGGGTTGGCCAGCCCAGCCAGCTAACCATTGTGTAAGCCGGTCGAGATCGAGAGTCTTACCGCTCTTTTCGCTGGTGAGCGCCGCAATAGCAACAAGCTCCAGAGGGTGACGTTTTGCTGTCTGACTGCTGGCAGCGCCGAGATTGGCAGAGAGCACCCGCTCAGCGCTTTCCTGATTGATTTCGCCGTCGCTGACCAGTGCCGTACAAACATCCCGCAGTGTTAGAGTGCTTCTTGGAGGCGCAGGGGGCTTAGAAGAATGTGACGGTGTGTGTTCTGCTTTAGTGAAATCAGCCATGGAGTATCACTTTTCGGAATTGGGGCGAATCAATCTGCAACCGGCCGGTTCACTTTTAAATGAATCATGGCCACAGTGAACAAAAGAAATGTCAGGATCATAAGCACGACGGGGCCAGGCGCACCCTGACTAAGCCACGAGGTAACCACTGCTTGAGTAAAGTAAAAAATCACTGCAAAAGCTAACCAAATATAGCCTCTATTGTTGCCACGGAAAACGGGTGCCACCAGTGCGAGCAGCGGTATCAGTTTAACGGATAGCATAAGGGCTATCGACACGCCAGCAACCGGTGCTGGGTAAAAGGTGGTGATCAAAAGGGTTGCCAGTACCGCCAAATACAAAAACTGGGTTGCGTGGGCGGTGTGCCGGGCTTTGGGGTTGTGGAGCATTGTAGAATTCCCGAAAAGTATAAAGTGCTTTACGTGGCGAGGCTGTGTTTGTGTCAATCAGCTAACTTAAGTGCCAGATTTGCAAGGCGTTCACCAAATAGCTGGCAGAGGGCCTTTTCATGTGTGCTCAACGGTTGTTGCGCAGCAGTTCCGGCCCAGTGTGTGGGGCCATAGGGTGTGCCGCCGGTTGTGGTTTCACTGAGGTTTTCATCAGTATAGGGAAGCCCGCATAACACCATGCCGTGGTGCAGCAAAGGTATCATCATCGTCAGTAATGTAGCCTCTTGGCCGCCGTGTAGGCTTCCGGTCGAGGTGAAAGCCCCCGCTGGCTTGCCTGCTAGGGCGCCGCTTAGCCATAAATCCCCAGTGGTGTCTAGAAAGTGTTTGAGCGGTGCGGCCATATTGCCAAACCGGGTGGGGCTGCCAATAGCCAGACCTGCGCAATTAGCGAGGTCGGACTTGCTAGCATAAGGCGCACCTGTGTCTGGAACCGGAGGCAAGGATGCGTCTGTATCGGGCGAAACCATGGGAACGGAGCGCAGTTTTGCCTCGATACCCTTCACCTTTGCGACTCCGCGGCCTATCTGGCTTGCCAGCTCCGCAGTCTGCCCGTTGCGGCTGTAATAGAGAATAAGAACATAAGGCAGTTGCTCAGACACTTTGGCTTCCTTTAGTCGACGGTCGTACAATCAAAGAATGGTTAGAATATTTTCCGGTGGGCGTCCCACGGCAGCTTTGCCGTTGGCGATCACAATGGGCCTTTCAATCAACCTTGGACTGGCTACCATAGCAGCAATCAGTTGTTCTCGGGTAAGGTGCGGGTTGCCCAAACCTTGCTCCTTGAATTCACTTTCACCGGTGCGCATCAGTTCACGCGGCTGGCGGCCGAGTGCCTCAAGAATATCGGATAGTTCCTGCTCTGTTGGCGGTGTTTCCAGGTAGCGTATAATCTCCGGCTCAATACCTCGTTCCGTAAGTAGTTCGAGCGCTTGGCGAGATTTTGAACAGCGGGGGTTGTGGAAAATCCGGATGGGTTCTGTCATGTTCGTGCCTGTTTGTTGAAATGGAGCTGCAATCATTTGTGGCGAGCAGTCTAACAGGAGGTTTTCCCGTGCAGAACCCTGACATCCGCCGGTTAACCCGGAGAGTCGTCGTTACGGCAGCGGTATTTTTAGCGGTTGCATTAGCCGGTTGCCAAAAAGTTGAGCTGGAAAGAGCAGAGGGCCCAAAACTTGCCTGGAATGATCTGCGGGGCCAGTGGGTATTAGTTAATTACTGGGCTGAGTGGTGTAAGCCTTGTTTGGAAGAAATCCCGGAATTCAACGAGCTGGACAAAGCACCGGATATAACGGTGTTGGGTGTCAACTTTGACGGTGTGAAAGGCGAAGCTCTGGTAAATCTCGGTAAACGCATGGGCATTGAATACACCATGCTTGGTCAGGATCCGGGGCCCGAATTCGACTGGAAGCTCCCGGTTGCCTTACCTGCAACCTTCATTGTGAACCCCGAAGGGGATCTCGTGGAGGCTCGTTTCGGCCCTCAGACGGAAGCCGATATACGCGCATTGATTGGCGGGTAAGGGCTTCTCGGACACGTTGTTCCCGACCACTTAAATCCTTTTAATGAATACATATGCAGGAATTACCTGACGCTATGTCGCAGACTTTTGTACACCTTCGCGTACACTCCGAACACTCCATGGTGGACGGCCTTGTGCGCGTCAAACCGCTGGTCCAACGCGTTGTGGAGTTGGGCATGCCAGCCGTGGGCCTCACGGAACAGTCCAACATGTGCTCGCTGGTGCGGTTTTACAAAGCGACAACCGGTGCAGGTATAAAGCCGGTTATTGGTGCGGACCTATGGCTAGAGAATCCAGACGAACCGGAAGCCCCGTTCCGTTTAACCTTGCTAGCCCGGGACAATCAAGGCTATCTCAATCTCACAGAAATCATTTCCCTTGGATACACAGAGGGCCAGCGTTACGGCAAACCCATTATTCAGCGCAAATGGCTTGAGACCAGAGCCGAAGGCTTGATTGCCATGTCTGGAGCCAAAATGGGTGATGTGTGCAAAGCGTTGCTAGCAGACAAACCCGAACTGGCTAAAACTCGGGCTGAGTATTGGATGAATCTGTACCCGGGCTCTTATTATCTGGAGTTACAGAGAACTGGTCGGCCCGGTGATGAAGACTGCCTGCACATGAGTGTCGAGCTTGCTCAGGAGTTAGGGCTTCCTGTTGTAGCGACAAACGACGTGCATTTTTTGGAGGCCGACGACTTCGAAGCCCATGAGGCTCGGGTCTGTATCGGTGAAAGCCGTGCACTAGACGACCCCCGACGTGATCGCCGCTTCAGCGACCAACAATACTTGCGCAGCGCTGAAGAAATGATTGAGTTGTTCAGCGACGTGCCAGAAGCCATCCAGAACACTGTCGAGATAGCGCGGCGCTGCTCGGTTACCGTGCGGTTGGGCGAATACTTCTTGCCCAACTATCCGGTGCCGGAAGGCATGACCATGGATGAATACTTCCGTAAAGTGTCTGAGGATGGTTTGGAAGACCGTCTGGCCAAAACCCTGCCCAAGGACGATCCTGACTACGACAATAAGCGCGAAGCCTACTACAAGCGGCTGAATTTCGAGCTGGATATCATCATCCAGATGGGATTCCCGGGCTACTTCCTGATCGTAATGGACTTTATCAAGTGGGCTAAGAACAACGGCGTACCTGTTGGTCCGGGACGTGGTTCCGGTGCTGGTTCGCTGGTTGCATACGCTCAGCTCATCACCGACTTGGACCCCCTAGAATACGACTTGCTGTTCGAGCGCTTTCTTAACCCGGAACGGGTATCCATGCCCGACTTTGACGTCGACTTCTGTATGGAAGGGCGGGACCGGGTTATTGCCTACGTAGCTGAAAAGTACGGCCGGGAAGCGGTTTCCCAGATCATTACATTCGGCACCATGGCGGCGAAAGCGGTAGTGCGAGACGTGGCCCGTGTGCAGGGCAAATCCTATGGTCTCGCAGATAAGCTGTCTAAAATGATTCCCTTCGAAGTGGGAATGACTTTGGGTAAGGCGGTTGAGCAGGAGCCAAGTCTTCAGGAATTCCTAGAGCAAGATGAAGAAGCTCAGGAAATTTGGGAAATGGCCCTAAAGCTTGAGGGTGTGTGCCGGAACGCCGGCAAGCACGCTGGTGGTGTGGTAATCGCACCCACCAAAATTACCGACTTCTCGCCGCTCTACTGCGATGATGATGGCGGTAGTTTGGTGACCCAGTTCGACAAAAACGATGTAGAAGACGCTGGTCTGGTGAAGTTTGACTTTTTGGGCCTGCGTACGCTCACCATCATCGATTGGGCGTTGAAAATGATCAATCCGCGGAGAGAGAGCCGAGGATTGCCGCCGTTGGATATTAACGAAATCCCGCTGGATGACCCGGCCTCCTTCGTAATGCTGAAAAAAGCGGATACTACCGCTGTATTCCAGCTGGAATCCCGGGGCATGAAGGATTTGATTCGCCGCTTACAGCCGGATTCGCTAGAGGACATGATCGCTCTGGTGGCGCTGTTCCGCCCCGGGCCATTGCAATCGGGCATGGTTGACGACTTTATCGACCGGAAGCATGGCAAGCAGCCCATGTCGTTCCCGCACCCGGACTATCAATACGAAGGCTTGAAGCCGGTTCTGGAGCCCACCTACGGGGTTATCTTGTACCAAGAGCAGGTTATGCAGATTGCTCAGGTGATGGCGGGTTACACTCTAGGCAACGCTGACATGCTGCGCCGGGCTATGGGTAAGAAAAAGCCCGAAGAAATGGCCAAGCAGAAACAGTTTTTCCTCGATGGGTGTGAAGGCAATGGCATCAACAAAACCCTTGCTGAAAATATCTTCGACTTGGTTGAAAAATTTGCAGGCTACGGCTTTAACAAATCCCACTCTGCAGCCTATGCGCTGGTGTCCTACCAGACGCTATGGCTGAAGGCGCACTACACCGCCGAATTCATGGCTGCGGTTTTGACCGCAGATATGCAGAATACGGACAAAGTTGTCACGCTCGTTGAAGAGTGCCGTAACCTCAAGCTGGACTTGGTGCTGCCGGATGTAAGCCGCTCGGAGTATACCTTTACCGTTAATGATGAAGGCCAGATTGTGTACGGCTTAGGCGCTATTAAAGGGTTGGGCGAAGGTCCGATTCAAGCCATTGTAGAAGGTCGAGCCAGCGGCGAACCCTATCAGGACCTTTTCGACTTCTGCCGCAAGGTAGACCTGAAAAAAATCAACAAGCGGGCGATGGAAGCCTTGATTCGTTCCGGTGCCATGGACAAACTCGGCGCGAGTCGGGCCCAACTGATGGCCAGTATCCCCAAAGCCGTTCAGCAAGCGGATCAGCAATCGCGTAATGAGTCCGTCGGCATGGTGGATATGTTCGGCGACATGCTGGAGGCCGCTGATGGCGGAGATCCCTACGCCGATGTGGCGGACGTGCGCGAGTGGCCCGAGAAGCAGCGCCTGAAAGGCGAAAAAGACACTCTAGGGTTGTACCTTACGGGGCATCCGTTTGATGAATATGAGCGCGAAGTCCGGCGTTTTGTGCGCTCGTCTATTTCAGATCTAAAACCCAATAAATCACCGCAACGGGTCGCTGGGTTGGTCATTGCCCAGCGAACCATGAAAACCCGCACCGGCTCCACCATGTGCTTTATTACGTTGGATGACCGTAGCGCACGAATTGAGGCTACACTGTTTTCTGAGGCTTTCTTTGAGAACCGCGAGTTGTTGCAGTCAGATCAGGTGATTGTGGTTGAAGGTCAGGTAAGCCACGATGACTACTCTGGGCAGATGAAAATGCGCGTCAGTTCGGTAATGGACGTGCCCAGCGCGCGCAAGCAGTTCAGCAAGGGCTTGAAGCTGAACTTGCATGCTGACCAGCTTCAGAATGGACTGCTGGACAAAATCGACAGTACCCTAAGGCCGTTTCGTTGTGACGGTAGCCCAGTATGGATTGAATACATCAGTCCGGAAGCCAGCACCCGGATTGAGCTGGGAGATGCCTGGCGTGTGCAGCCGGATGACAACTTGTTGCTGGAATTGAAGTATCTGGTGGGCGACCAGTGCGTAGAACTGGTCTATGATTGAGTGATTAAGGCAAAGAGTTGCACGCAGAATTAAATGTTTGTCAGGTTGCGGGCTCATACCAATGTCCGCTTTAGCCGTGACTCTGGCGCTGCTATCTTTGTCCCAAATTCTTTATTGGCGGAGCGCTGGCCCGCCTGGCGATAAAATGATGGAACATCATGAACCCTAATTATTTGGATTTTGAACAGCCGATTGCCGACCTTGAAGCGAAAATAGAAGAGCTTCGAATGGTTGGTAATGACACTGACATCAACATTTCTGATGAAATCACACGGCTGAAAAAGAAAAGTGTCAGCCTGACCGAGAACATATTCTCTGATCTACATCCTTGGGATGTGGCTCGCTTAGCTCGGCATCCGCGTCGGCCCTATACCCTTGATTACATCGAGATGATCTTCGAAGATTTCGATGAACTTCACGGCGACCGTCGTTATGCGGACGATCAGGCCATTGTGGGCGGCACAGCGCGCTTAAACGACACGCCTGTGATGGTGATCGGCCATCAAAAAGGCCGCGAAGTGCGGGACAAAGTGAAGCGCAACTTCGGCATGCCGCGCCCTGAGGGTTACCGCAAAGCCCTGCGTCTGATGGAAATGGCAGAGCGCTTTAGAATGCCCATCCTTACGTTTATAGACACGCCGGGTGCCTATCCGGGCATCGGTGCGGAAGAGCGAGGCCAGAGTGAAGCCATTGCCTTTAACTTGGCAGTTATGTCGCGCCTAAAAACGCCGGTTATTTCAACGGTGATCGGTGAGGGTGGTTCAGGCGGAGCTCTGGCCATTGGTGTGTGTGATCAGTTGAATATGCTGCAGTATTCCACCTATGCGGTGATATCGCCGGAAGGTTGTGCCTCCATCCTATGGAAAAGTGCTGAGTATGCTTCTTTGGCGGCTGAAGCCATGGGTGTAACGGCAGATAGGCTGAAGGATCTCGGGCTTGCGGATAACGTTATCACCGAGCCCTTGGGTGGCGCCCACCGTAATCCGGAACAAATGGCTGAATCCTTGCGCGAAACGCTTGTAGGCGGGCTGGCAGAACTATGTCGCCTGCCTCTGGACGAGCTGGTCTCCCGGCGGTATGAGCGGTTAACCCGCTATGATACAGGGCGCTGAGCCCGTCCACGGGTATTCGTTTCCGGAGTCCCTGCTCTCGCCGGTGAAAGCCATTTCCGGTTACCGGCAGCTTTGGGTCGCCCTCAGTGGCGGCCTTGACTCTACCCTTCTTCTGCACCTTGCTGCGCGCTGCCATTCCGGAGTGCGGGCAGTGCATATCAATCATCAGCTTCAGGCCAATGCGGGCGAAACGGAAACGTTCTGCGAAAATCTGTGCGCTGAACTTAATATACCTCTCACCATTCGGCCGGTGTCGGTTGAGCTGGGTACAGGCCCGGGTGAAGGGCTTGAGGAAGCTGCACGCAAAGCTCGTTATAGCGTGTTTGAAGCACTCCTTGATTCCGGTGATGTGGTGTTGATGGCCCATCATGGAGATGATCAGGCTGAAACAGTGCTGTTTAGAATGTTTCGTGGCAGCGGTGTGGCGGGCCTTGCTGGCATGCCTGAGAGTCGCCCGTTGGGTAAGGGGCGTTTGGCTCGGCCGTTGTTGGGTATTGAGCGATCAGAGCTTGAGAGTCATGCGCAAAATGCTGGGCTTTCATGGGTTGATGACCCCAGCAACACCGATACAAAGTTCGACCGCAACTTTTTACGTTTAAGCATTCTACCGGCCCTTAAAAAACGCTGGCCCGGCTTGAGTCAACGCTTGCGACACAGCGCTGAAGCCTGCTCCGAGAGCGACTTTCTAAACCAACGGCTGGCGGAGTTGCAGTGGCAGGCGATCGGAGGAGAAGGGCGGCGCCTGCCAGTTGCCGGGCTGATGACACTTTCGCTTGCGGAGCAGACAAATCTTCTCCGCTGGTGGATCCGTCGGGCTGGATATCACCCTCCCTCGGTTAACAACTGGTCGCAGGTACTGCAGGATCTATTGCTGGCAGCAGAAGACCGTTTGCCGGAGCTGAGAGCGAACCGTTATAGCCTTCGACGTTTTCAGGGCGAGCTGTGCTTGGTTCCCGAAGCTCAGTCATTGCCTAAGGCGCCTTTAAAGCTTCGGCCTGACCAAACGGTGCAATGGGCAGAGTGGGCGATTCGGTTGAATCGGGTGTCTACAGCGAAAACGGATTTGCCGCCTATACGGATATGTACGAGGCAAGGGGGGGAGCGCGTTCGTTTTCGCGTAGATGACCGCTCTAAATCACTTAAAAAGTGGTTTCAGGAGCAAGCCGTTCCCCCTTGGGAAAGGGGGCGTCTGCCCTTGATTTTCGCGGGTGCGACGGGGCAAGAGGAACTCATTGCGATTGGCGATTTATGGTGTTCTGAGCAATACTGCGGAAGCGCCCCTGCCGCAGGCTTGCGGCTGATTGTCGAGCGGGATTGTGATTGAGTCGCTAGGGGCTTTCTGGTAGTCTGGCGTCCCATCTTGAGATGACAATCTCCCTCCTTCACAGAACCTGATAATCATGGAATCTGCATGACGCGTTATATTTTCGTCACCGGCGGTGTTGTGTCTTCACTGGGGAAAGGAATCGCATCAGCCTCTCTGGCTGCGATCCTTGAGGCACGCGGCCTGAAGGTCACTATCCTCAAGCTGGACCCTTACATTAACGTGGATCCAGGCACCATGAGCCCGTTTCAGCACGGTGAGGTGTATGTCACCGAAGACGGCGCTGAAACCGACCTCGACCTTGGTCATTATGAGCGTTTCATTCGTACACCGATGAGCCGTCGCAATAATTTTACGGCTGGCCGTGTTTACGAGGAAGTTATCCGCAAAGAGCGTCGCGGTGATTATCTCGGTGGAACCGTGCAGGTTATTCCCCATATCACAGACGAGATTAAACGCCGCGTTGTTGAAGGTGCCGCTGGAGCAGACGTAGCTTTAGTAGAAGTGGGCGGAACCGTGGGCGATATTGAATCTCTGCCATTCCTCGAAGCCTGCCGCCAGTTGAAAGTTGAAGTAGGCTCGTCTCGCGCCTTGTTCATGCACCTTACTCTGGTTCCCTATATTGCCACGGCTGGTGAAATCAAAACCAAACCAACCCAGCACTCCGTAAAAGAAATGCGCTCTATCGGTTTGCAGCCGGATATTCTGCTATGCCGCTCAGAGCATGAAGTAGACGCGAGCTCACGCCGAAAAATTGCACTATTTACCAACGTAGAAGAGCGTGCCGTTATTCCTATGCGAGACGCCAAATCTATCTACGCTATCCCGCGCATGCTGCACGAGCATGGTCTGGATCAGTTGGTAATCGAGCGCTTTAATCTTGATGCCCGCGAAGCAGACTTGAGTGAATGGGACAATGTTGTCGAATCGCTGATGAATCCAGAGCAGGAAGTGACCATTGCCATGGTAGGCAAGTACATGGAACTGCTTGAAGCCTATAAGTCGCTGATTGAATCTTTGCTTCATGCAGGGATTAAAACCCGCACCAAAGTGAACATTAAATATATCGACTCAGAGGACATCGAGCGCGATGGCACTCAGGTACTTGAGAGCGCAGATGCAATTCTGGTTCCAGGTGGATTTGGCGAGCGTGGCGTAGAAGGTAAAATCACCACGGTTCAGTATGCACGTGAGAATAAAGTGCCCTATTTGGGTATCTGTCTGGGCATGCAGGTGGCGGTGATTGAATACGCCCGCAACAAAGCTGGACTGGTTGATGCGCACAGCACAGAATTTCGTGAGCATACTCCCGAGCCTGTGATTGGTTTGATTACCGAGTGGCTGGATGCGACGGGTGAGCGCGAAGAGCGCTCGGACGATTCAGACCTTGGTGGCACCATGCGTTTAGGCGCTCAGGACTGTGTGCTGACCGAAGGCTCGAATATTGCTAATTGCTACGGTAGAAAGACCATTCGTGAGCGCCATCGCCATCGTTATGAAGTAAATAACCACTTCTTACCTCAGTTGGAAGCTGCTGGCCTGCTGATTTCCGGGCGTTCCACAGATGGAAAATTAGTGGAAGTTGTGGAAGTTGCCGATCATCCCTGGTTTGTCGCTTGCCAGTTCCATCCGGAATTTACATCAACGCCCCGGGATGGCCATCCGCTTTTCAAGGGCTTTGTGGAAGCAGCGCTGGCGAATCGTAAGGACTCCTGATCATGGCCCAGAGCACCGTTACTGTTGCTGACATCGACATCGCCAACCACAAGCCGTTCGTGCTGTTTGGTGGTATGAACGTGTTGGAATCTCGTGATCTGGCTTTTGAGGTTGCTGAAAGCTATGTAGAGGTTTGCCGCAAGCTGGGTATCCCTTACGTTTTCAAAGCTTCATTTGATAAAGCGAACCGCTCTTCGGTTCATTCCTTCCGGGGACCGGGTCTGGATAAAGGCTTGCAGATACTGGCTGACATCAAGAGCAAGTACGGCGTCCCGATTATTTCTGATGTCCACGAGCCGGAACAGGCGACGCCTGCCGCAGAAGTGTGCGACATCATCCAGCTGCCCGCTTTTTTGAGCCGCCAGACCGATCTGGTTGTGGCCATGGCGAAAACCGGTGCGGCAATCAACATCAAAAAGGCCCAGTTTCTTGCGCCGCAGGAGATGAAGCACATCATCACCAAGTGCGCCGAGGCGGGAAACGACCGGGTTATTCTTTGTGAGCGGGGCAGCAGCTTCGGTTATAACAACCTTGTGGTCGATATGCTTGGCTTTGGCATCATGAAGGCCATGAATGTGCCGGTTATGTTTGATGTAACCCACTCGCTACAGATGCCGGGCGGCCGCGCAGATTCTGCAGGTGGTCGCCGTGCTCAGGTTACAGATCTGGCGTTGGCTGGCATGTCTCAGGGCTTGGCTGGGTTGTTTCTTGAGGCTCACCCTAACCCTGATGAAGCCCTGTGTGATGGCCCATGTGCGCTGCGCCTGAGCCAGCTTGAGCCGTTCCTGCAGCGAGTTAAGGCTGTTGATGATCTAGTGAAGAGTTTTAAACCTATCGACACCGCCTGAATGGCGGTGTTCGTGTTTTAGCCCTGGTGGCACGAGCAAGCTGGTAGGGCCTTACGAAACACGCTGTGAATACGTCCATGTACGCTTGGCTACGCCATCCATGGCTTCGCACAGTTTCGTAAGGCCCTACCAGCTCGCTCTTGATCAAACCTTTATAAATGACCTTGAAATTGTAAATCTGGAGACTTCCGAGAATGACCAAGATTGCGAACATTAAAGCCCGTGAGGTTATGGACTCCCGTGGTAACCCTACTGTCGAAGCAGACGTAATTCTGGAAGACGGTACGCTTGGCCGCGCTTGCGCTCCCTCGGGCGCTTCCACCGGTTCTCGCGAAGCGCTGGAGCTGCGCGATGGAGATGCGTCACGTTATCTGGGTAAGGGCGTACTGAAGGCAGTTGCGGCTATTAACAGCAAAATCAACGACGCTCTGAAAGGCAAAGATGCTGCAGATCAGCGTGGTCTTGACAACATCATGTTGGAATTGGATGGCACGGAAAATAAAGCCAACCTGGGCGCTAACGCTATTCTGGCAGTGTCTCTGGCAGCGGCTAAAGCAGCCGCGACGTCTTTGGGCAAGCCACTTTATGAGCACATTGCTGACATCAACGGCACCTCCGGCAAGTTCAGCATGCCGGTGCCAATGATGAACATTCTTAACGGTGGTGAGCACGCGGATAACAACGTTGATATCCAGGAGTTCATGGTGCAACCGGTTGCTGCCAAGAACTTTGCAGAAGCTCTGCGCATCGGTGCCGAGATTTTCCACAGCCTGAAAAAAGTATTGCAGGCACAGGGCCTGAACACGGCAGTAGGCGATGAAGGAGGCTTTGCACCTAACCTGCCGTCCAACGAAGCAGCTCTGGCTGTTATCAAAGAGGCGGTTGAGAAAGCTGGTTACAAGCTGGGTACAGATATTACTCTGGCTTTGGACTGCGCGGCTTCCGAGTTTTACAAGGATGGTCAGTATGTTCTGGCCGGAGAAGGTAAGAGCTTCGATTCTGCCGGCTTTGCCGATTACCTCGCTGGCTTGGCCGAGCGTTACCCGATCGTGTCTATTGAAGATGGTATGGACGAGAGTGATTGGGATGGCTGGAAGGTGCTAACCGACAAGATTGGCGACAAAGTACAGTTGGTGGGCGATGATTTGTTTGTTACCAACACCAAGATCCTCAAGCGTGGTATCGATACAGGTGTGGGCAATTCCATTCTGATCAAATTCAATCAGATTGGCAGTCTGAGTGAAACTCTGGATGCCATTAAGATGGCACAGGATGCCGGGTTTACGGCAGTTATTTCTCACCGCTCCGGTGAAACCGAAGATACGACGATTGCGGATCTTGCGGTTGCTACCTGTGCCGGTCAGATCAAAACGGGTTCTTTGTGTCGTTCGGATCGGGTTGCTAAGTACAATCAGTTGCTGCGTATTGAAGAGGCACTTGAGGGCAAGGCTCCTTATCGTGGTCTAAGTGAAATCAAGGGGCAGGGCTGAGAATAACAGCTTCCGTTTTGGCCTTTAATCCTTTAGATTTTAGGTAACAGAATGTTAAGGCCGTCGTGCTTTGAATGAAAATTCAATCACGACGGCCTTTTTGTCCAATTAGTTAGAAGAATTTGTTGCGAATCTACTCTAAGGTCTATACTTAGCATCCGGTGTATGATTTTTGATCGTTTTAACTCCTGAACGGAATCGGTATTAATGAAGTTGCTCTGGGCTTTCATGGTTGTTCTCATTCTCCTTCTGCAGGTGCGCCTGTGGGTTGGGGAGGGCAGCTTTGCGCAGGTCTGGACGTTGGAGCAGTCGATTGCGGAGCAGCGGGAAGAGAATGCTGAGCTGTCCACACGCAATGCGCGTTTGTATGCGGAGGTGCGTAACCTTCGTAATGAGCAAGGTGCGGTGGAAGAGCGAGCCCGGATGAACCTTGGGTTGATTCGCAATGATGAGACTTTCTTTCTTGTCGTTGAGCAGTGACTTTTTAATTTGAGCACAGAGCGGCAGGGACGTTCTTTCCAAGACACGCTATGAACACTTCCCTGTGCGCTTGACGGTGGCCATCCTTGGCCACCGACAGTCTTGGAAAGAACGTCCCTGCCACTCTCTCAGCAACGTGCGTAACTCTCATGAGTGACTCTAAACTTTGGTTGATTGTCCCCGCCGCAGGCATTGGTCAGCGGATGCGGGCCGGATGCCCTAAGCAATATCTCCGTATCAATAATCGCTTTATTCTGGATATCACACTGTCGCGATTGTTGGATACCGGTCGTTTTACCGGCTGCATGGTTCCGTTGAATGCCTCAGATCATTGGTGGCCAGAATCAGATGCGAGTAATGATAATCGTATTCAAACCTGTAGCGGTGGCGTGGAGCGGGCGGATTCTGTTCTTTCAGCGTTGCACGCACTCAAGGAGCAGGTGGCGCCAGATGATTGGGTGCTGGTTCATGACGCGGCTCGCCCTTGTGTTCATTCTGCTGATCTTGCAAATCTCGTTTCAACACTGATGGATCATCCGGTGGGTGGCCTGTTGGCGGCTCCTGTTGCGGATACGCTTAAAAGGGCGGATTCAGGTGGTTTACCTGAAGTTGCTGAAACGGTGGATCGTAGCCAGTTGTGGCGGGCGCTTACGCCGCAGATGTTCCGTTATTCTATGTTGTTTTCTGCACTGGAGACCGCTCTGCAAGAGAAGCAACCAGTTACGGATGAGTCCTCCGCGATGGAGTTTTCCGGTAATATGCCGGTTCTTGTGGAAGGTCGGCCGGATAATATCAAGATTACTGTACCTGCTGATCTGGATCTTGCCGGCTTTATTCTTAGTCGGTTCTGAATTTTCTGGTTTTCCCGGAGTTGTTTATGAGAATTGGTCAGGGCTTTGATGTTCATGCCTTCGGCGAAGGCGATGCCGTTATTCTTGGTGGTGTTTCCATTCCTTACAAGCAGGGCCTGAAAGCCCATTCTGATGGCGATGTGTTGTTGCATGCTTTGGCAGATGCTCTGTTGGGTGCGGTTGCTCTGGGAGACATTGGTCATTTGTTCCCGGACACAAGTAATGAATGGGCAGGAGCTGATAGCCGGGATTTGTTGCGTCGGGTGATGGCCCGAGTAACCGAGGAAGGTTTTGCTGTGCTCAATGTTGATACAACGATTATCGCGCAAGCGCCCAAGATGGCTCCACACGTTGAGGCTATGCGGTTAAATATTGCGGAGGATCTGGGCATTCCCGCCAGCCGTGTAAGCGTTAAAGCGACCACCAGTGAGCGGCTTGGTTTTACCGGCCGAGGTGAGGGCATTGCTTGCCAGGCCGTTTGTTTGCTTGAGCCGGTGGCCTCTTGAGCGGTGCAAATACTGGCGTGGGAAGCTGGCGGCTGGACTGGCCAGTATCCGGGGGTAAGCGCGTAGCCAGTGCCCAGTTGAAAACTGTACCGGAAGACTTTCAGGTAAGCGAGGTGTTGGAGGAATTCGCGGGGCAAGCGAAGCCGTCCGGACCTTGTGGTGTTGCTGGAGAGGGGGAGCACCTGTGTTTGTATATCGAAAAAACCGGCGATAACACGGAGTTTGTGGCCGGAGAGCTCGCAAATTTGGCTAGCTGTCGGTCTTTTGATGTGGGGTTCTGTGGGCTTAAGGATAGACACGCGGTTACCAGACAATGGTTCAGTCTTTACCGTCCCGGTATGATGGACGAGGATGCTGCCCTGATTGAGCGCGTTTCAGAGCGCTGGCCCGTAAGGTCTGCCTACCGTAGCCCGCGCAAGTTGCGCCGTGGTGATCATCAAGGTAATCACTTTGTGATTAGGCTGCGGCAGGTAGGAGCTGAGCGAGAGGTGATTGAAAGCGCGCTTGATCGTCTGAAGGCGCAGGGTGCTCCCAACTATTTTGGCCCTCAGCGTTTCGGCTTTGCCGGTGGCAATCTGGATCGGGCAGTTCATATTGATCCTTCCACATTGAACCGCCGTAGCGGGCAAGGTAAGCGTAGAGGGCGAGGGCCAAGTAGGGCTGGCGGTGGCAGAGACGGGCGGAAAAACGTATTGTACTTTTCGGCTGCTCGCTCTTGGTTATTTAACGAAGTGCTTGCCTCTCGGGTCGCTGAGGACAGTTGGCGCAGCCCACTGCCGGGAGAGCCACTAGACAGTGCAACTGGCCCGTTATGGGGTGATGGCGGCACTGATGCTGCTGGTGAGGCTGAGCAACGAGAGCGTGAAGTTGTAGCCCAGACACCCGAGCTGGCCTCGTTGTTTCTAGCGACCCGAATGAAGCCAGAGCGCCGGGCTTTGGTGTCCATGCCGCAGAAGTTCAACTGGCTGTGGCTGGACGACGGTGGTTTGGAACTGGAGTTTTTTCTGGAACCGGGGCAATACGCGACCACGGTTTTGAGCGATATTTTTGAGCTTGAGGACATGAGCCTCGGCCAACATAACAAACAACACGGCTAGACTGCGTTCCTCAAGAAAGTAATGGACCGCAAGGTTTGGTTAGCGATTTATTGGAGAGCGCTGTGCGTATTCTGTTGTCAAACGATGATGGTGTTCACTCACCGGGGCTGATCGCCTTATATGAAGGTCTGAAAGGTCTGGGTGATCTTGAAGTAGTCGCACCGGATAGGGATCACAGTGGAGCGAGCAATGCGTTAACGCTTAATCGGCCTTTAACGGTTGAACAGCACCCCAATGGTTTCCGTTCCATCGACGGTACCCCTACAGACTGTGTTCATCTTGCAGTTAATGGCTTGTTTTCAAAGCCTTTTGATCGTGTGGTTTCCGGTATCAACACCCACGCTAATTTGGGTGACGATATTATCTATTCCGGCACCGTTGCTGCAGCCACGGAGGGCCGCCACCTTGGGTTGCCAGCTATTGCCGTCTCTTTGGTGAGCGAGGGTCGTAATCATTATGATACGGCTGCCAGAGTTGTGCGCATGCTTCTCGAAGGCGAGCGCCCGCTTGTGTTGGGGCCGCGCTCTATTCTCAATGTGAATGTGCCCGATGTGCCTTGGGAAGAACTTGCGGGCTTTCGGGTTACGCGATTGGGGGATCGTGAGCGTGCTGAAGGTGCGGTTCCAATGACTTGCCCGAGAGGCAAGGAGCGCTACTGGATTGGGGCGGCAGGCAAAGGCGGTGATGCTGGCCCCGGAACCGACTTTCATGCGGTTGCACAAGGCTATGTGTCGCTTACGCCAGTACACATCGATATGACCCGCCATGAAGCCTTAGTGCCTCTACGTTCTTGGGTAGACGCCCTTCAGGCCTCCATGGGGGATGGTGCGTGAGTGGAGAGCTTCAAGGCATAGGTATGACGTCTCGGCGCACGCGTATGCGTTTGGTACAGCGTCTCAAAGAATCAGGTATCAGATCAGATCGGGTACTGGAGGTCATGGGGGAGGTGCCACGTCATATTTTTCTTGATGAGGCATTGTCGCACCGGGCTTATGAGGACACGGCACTGCCGATCGGCTATGGGCAGACGTTATCGCAGCCCTATATTGTGGCGCGCATGACTGAGCTGCTTCTTCGACACCAGCCAGCCAGAGTATTGGAGTTGGGCACCGGGTCTGGCTATCAAACAGCTGTGCTATCCCAGCTTTTTGATCAAATTTATAGTGTAGAGCGGATCAAACCACTGCAGGATCGTGCCCGGGATCGCTTGCGGCAGCTCAGCATCCGGAATGTCATGCTCAAGCATGCTGATGGCGGCATGGGGTGGCCAGAAAGAGGCCCGTTTGACGGCATTATTGTGACTGCGGCGCCTATGGAGGTTCCTGCAGAACTTTTGGAACAGCTTGCTGACGGTGGTGTGTTGGTCGCACCTGTTGGTGAAGAGCGTCAGGTGCTTGTTGAAGTGATACGAAACGGCGATAAGTTTGATCGACGAGAGCTGGAGCCCGTCCGTTTTGTTCC
Source organism: Marinobacter sp. 1-4A (assembly GCF_016597725.1). Classification (GTDB taxonomy): domain Bacteria; phylum Pseudomonadota; class Gammaproteobacteria; order Pseudomonadales; family Oleiphilaceae; genus Marinobacter. The sequence continues at coordinate 144,002 of NZ_VCGY01000007.1, read as the reverse complement.
TTTGCTTGGCGGGGTTGTCCGTTGATTAGTTCGCAACAGGAAGGCTTAGTTGAAAGTGCCACCCGCAAACAGCATCCTGCCTCGGTGTTTTTGAGGGGAATGGCCATGGGGGCAGCGGATATTGTCCCCGGCGTATCCGGCGGCACGATAGCGTTCATTACAGGTATTTACTTCCGGCTTCTGGAGGCTGTGAACGCGGTTCCACGTGCAGTGTTCAGGGATTTATGTAAGGGTAATGTAAGAGCGTTTTGGCAGTCCTGCGATGGTGGTTTTCTCGCCACTCTCCTGCTAGGTATTCTTCTCAGCATTGTCACTCTGGCCTCTGGAATCACCTACATGCTGGCCGAGTATCCCATTTTGATCTGGAGCTTTTTCTTTGGGTTGATTCTTGCCTCTGTTTGGCATGTCGGGCGCCAGACTCGGCATTATCAAGCGTCGCTGTTCGCTCCTCTAATTGTGGGTGTTGTGGTTGCTTGGTGGATCACAACCTTGACTGTTGGACAGCTTAACCCATCAGCTATGACGTTTTTTGCAGCTGGCGCTGTGGCGATATGCGCGATGATTTTGCCCGGTATCTCGGGGAGCTTCATTCTGGTTATTATTGGCATGTATGCACCGGTTCTTGCAGCCATCAAATCCCTTGATATCGCTTATTTGTTATTGTTTATGGCAGGCTGTTTGGTGGGGCTATTGTCGATTGCAAGGCTGATAACTTGGGCTTTTCATAAGTTTCATGACCATGTGCTGGCGCTGCTTACCGGCTTTATGATTGGTGCCTTGAACAAAGTCTGGCCATGGAAGGAAACCTTAAGTTGGCGAACCAACAGTTCGGGGGCGCAGGTACCCTTAAGCGAGATCAGCGTCAGCCCTTGGGCATTTGCGGACCTCACCAATCAGGATCCGAAGATTTTCATGGCGGTTGTTATGGCTGGCGTGGGTATTGCGCTTGTTTTGCTTGTTGAATGGCTAGGTGAGCGCTACTCGTAAACAGAGCTGCCGGTAAGCACTAATCCGCGCTAAAGCGGTGTTACCTTTTCAGGCATATCTATGTTCCCGCCCGTAACAAAAGCCTTACCGGGTAACAGAGATGGCCAGTGAGTAACTTGGATTTGGCATCAAAATGTGCAATAAATTAGCGGGTTACTTTTGAAACTTCAGGATCTTCTTTGATCAAATTCAGAGCCTGTACAGATTAATTATAATCGGGCCGGTGGTATTGCTGTGAGACTGTTACGTGGTCCAGCTCAAGCCGCGTTGTCGGCTTTTCCGCGGTTCCTTTTTGGTGCCCAGCGTCCCTTGTGGGTTTCTAAAAACGGCAAATTCTGGTTTTTTCTGCTCGCGTTTTTGCTTCTTTCCAGTGCGATGAGTGGCTGCAACACTCAAGCGATTCATCAGGATGATATATACAACCCGCCGGTTTACTGGGGGCGCCACGTGGTGCGTCAGGGCGAGACTCTGTACGGTATTGCTTGGACCTACGGCCGCGATTACAAAGAACTGGGTAGCGCCAATGGGATCAGCCCGCCGTGGACTATTCGGCCCGGTCAGGTGCTGCGTTTAGATCTGCGCGGAAAGGCGCAGTCAAGCAATAAAGCAAGTTCAACGGCGCGGGCTCCCCGGCCAACTGCGACGACTACTGCAAAGGCGCCGCGGGCCAAACCACCTGTTCCAACACCACAAAATTCTCGAAAACCTACCGTCACCCGCAAGTCTGATACCTCTGCACCCTTGGCTTCCAGAACCCAAACGGTAGCCAACATTCCATGGCGCTGGCCGCACTCTGGCACCGTAATTGCAGGTTATTCAGCATCCGGAAAAGTCAACAAAGGCGTTGATATTGCCGGAAAAGCCGGGGATGCTGTAAGAGCTGCCGCAGACGGTAGTGTGGTCTACGCGGGCAATGGTTTGCTTGGTTATGGTAATTTGATTATTGTGAATCATAACGAGCGATATCTGAGCGCTTACGCGCACAACCGGAAGATTTTGGTAAGCGAAGGAGAGGGGGTTAAAGCCGGTCAGGTTATAGCTGAGCTGGGCAGCAGTGGTGCAGAAAGGCCGATGTTACATTTTGAAATTCGGAAAAATGGAAATCCGGTCGATCCAACCCATTACTTGCCGCCACGCTAGGTACAACCAAGGCATTACAAATAAGAAAAAATGGTGGCAAAGGTGTTTAAGCTAGCCATTGAAGACGTCCTGAAAAAAATGAAATAACCAATGTCCGCAACAATAAAAAGTATCGGGCAAAATCCAGGATTATTGAAAGGCGGTGCAAAGATATGTCAGCAGAACAAGAAGATATCATTATCGATCGCGTAGCAGATGTTGATGAGCCCGAGGATCAGTTGCTCGCAGAAGAAAAAACCGACAAAGTTGCCCCAGAGGCTGCCGAAGTCGACGGAGAGCTTTCCGCCAGAACGCGTTATTACAGCAGCTCAAGTTCAAAGCAGCTGGACGCCACTCAGCTTTATCTTAATGAAATCGGTTTTTCACCACTCCTAACCCCGGAAGAAGAGGTTTATTTTGCACGCCTTGCGCGCAAAGGAGAGGAGTCTGGCCGAAAGCGAATGATTGAGAGTAACCTGCGGCTCGTGGTAAAGATTGCACGCCGTTATGTGAACCGTGGTCTTACCCTTTTGGATTTGATTGAGGAGGGTAATCTTGGGTTGATTCGTGCGGTTGAAAAGTTTGATCCGGAGAGAGGCTTTCGTTTCTCAACCTATGCAACATGGTGGATTCGCCAGACAATAGAGCGGGCCATTATGAATCAGACCCGCACCATTCGGTTGCCTATTCATGTTGTTAAGGAACTGAATCTTTATTTGCGGGCGGCTCGTGAGTTGACGCAGAAGCTTGACCATGAACCTTCGGCGGAAGAAATCGCCAAGATGGTGGACAAGCCGGTTAACGACGTAAAGCGAATGTTGGGTTTGAACGAGCGTGTTGCTTCCATGGACACGCCTATCGGTGCTGGGGGTGAGAAATCCCTGCTAGACACTGTCGCGGATGAAGGCGCGTCTGATCCTGCAGATGTGTTGCAGGACAACAACATGAGCGCCTGTATCGGTAAGTGGATAGACCAACTCAGTGAAAAGCAGCAGGAAGTTTTGTCCCGACGGTTCGGGCTTCGGGGATACCCGGTCAGTACCTTGGAAGAAGTTGGGCAGGAAATCGGCCTAACTCGTGAGCGCGTTCGCCAAATTCAGGTAGAAGCGCTGCGGCGCTTACGCGAAATTCTGGAGAAAGAAGGCCTGACTGGTAATCTATTGTTCAAATAGCTTTTCCTTTCCTTCACTCAAAGCGCTGGCCATGTTTCATGGCTGGCGCTTTTTGTTTTGAGCGTTCGGAAAACAACTCTGAAAAAGTATCCCGGCAAATGAGAACTAGGCAGCGCTTTGTCCCAATAAGACATTGTTAGAATAGGTAAGTCGGGAGCTAAGGATCTGTACCCGGCGACGAATGAACTCTCATAATAATGACTGAAAAGGAAAGGACTATGAAGAAGGCGTTTTTGACGAGCTTTGCATCCCTGATGCTTGCAGCCACACTCTCAGCTCCTGCTTCGGCGCTAACGGTTGGCGGTGTCGACGTCCCGGATACCTATACTGCTGGCAGCACCGAGCTTCGACTGAATGGCGCTGGCACACGCTCCAAGTTTTTTATGGATCTGTATGTTGGTAGCCTTTATGTGTCTCAGATGCAGAAAGATGGTAGCGCCGTAGTTGAAGCTGACGAGCCACAGGCGATCACACTGCATATTACATCGGGCATGATCACCAGTGATCGTATGACCGAGGCAACTATGGAAGGCTTTGAAGCCTCAACAGATGGCGATATGTCTTCCGTAAAGGCGGAAATTGACCAGTTTATGTCAGTTTTCAAAGAAGAAATTAAAGAAGGCGATGTGTTTGATCTTGTATACATGCCGAAAGAAGGCGTTAAGGTTTTGAAAAACGGAGAGCACAAGGATACGGTGGGCGATCTTGCTTTCAAAAAAGCCTTGTTTGGCATTTGGCTTTCTGACGATCCTGCGCAGAAGAGCCTGAAAGAAGAGATGCTGGGTCAGTAGTAGAGCGACGTCAGTACTTCATTAAAGAGCCGGCATAAGCCGGCTTTTTAATGGGTAAATCGATCGTTTACAGGTAATCGTTCTTATCCTTGAACTCGCAAAGGTCTCCAATAATGCAGGCGCCGCATCTCGGCTTTCGTGCCACGCAGGTGTAACGCCCATGCAGTATCAGCCAATGATGGGCGTCCATTAGAAATTCCCTGGGTACCAGCCGCATCAAGCGCTTTTCTACCTCCAGTACGTTTTTACCCGGGGCGATACCCGTGCGGTTGGATACTCGGAAAATATGGGTGTCTACTGCCATGGCGGGTTGCCCAAAAGCGGTGTTCAGCACCACGTTTGCGGTTTTTCGACCAACACCCGGCAAGGTTTCAAGGTCTTCACGGTTGTCAGGCACAACGCTGTCGTGCTTTTCGATCAGTATACGGCAGGTTTTGATCACGTTTTCGGCTTTGCTGTTAAACAGCCCGATGGTCTTTATGTAGCTCTTCAGCCCATCTACGCCTAGTGCCAGTATGGCTTCCGGGGTATTGGCTACCGGGTAAAGCTTGTCTGTCGCTTTGTTAACACCAACATCGGTTGCTTGGGCAGACAAAATAACGGCAATAAGCAGTTCAAACGGGGTGCTGTAATTCAGTTCTGTTGTCGGATGCGGGTTGGCATCCCGCAATCTGGAAAAAATTTCAATACGTTTGGCTTTATTCATGGGGTTTCGTTACCACTCCGGCCGCAAATCAGGAAACATTTCCGGTAACACGTACACGTTTGCTACCGGGCGTTGCTGCGGGCTGAGCCGCTTTCTGGCGCTCTTTTAGGTGGCGGTCAATGCCGTTTTTCAGGGCTATTAGCAAGCCGAGGCCCACAAAAGCGCCTGGCGGCAATACCATGAACAGCATATCTGGATAGTTGGCAAATGGCGTTATGACCCAATCTGCAGCTATGGGGCCGAGCAGCAGGTGCATATCAACAAACAGCGTGCCCTGACCGATCAGTTCGCGCATGCCACCCAGAATAATAAGTACTACAAGAAAACCGGCGCCCATCATGGCGCCGTCAAGCAGTGCCGGGCCTGGGGCATTGCGGGAGGCAAAAGCATCGGCACGGCCAAGAATGGCACAGTTGGTGACAATGAGGGGGATAAATATGCCGAGAATCTGGTACAGCTCGTAGGTATAGGCCTGCATCAGCAATTCTGCACAGGTTACAAATGAGGCGATGATCATCACGAATGCAGGCAGGCGCACGGACTCGCTAACAAAATTCCGAATCAGCGAAACAGCGAGGTTTGAACCCATGAGCACCATCAGGGTTGCCAGCCCAAGGCCAATCGCGTTAACCACGGTGCTGGTGACTGCAAGAAGAGGGCAAAGTCCCAATACCTGCACCAGAGCAGGGTTGTTGTCCCAGAGCCCGTCGCGAACGATTTCACTGGAGGTCTTGGTTGCCATTGTTAGGGTTGCTCCACTTTCAGTGATTCATCGGTCAGATCTCCGGGGGTAACCACAGGGCCTTGCCCTGACGGGGCCCTATTCAGTTGGGCCCGAATAACCTGTTGGTTCTGCCGGAAATACATCAGTGATTTTTGTACCGCTTTCACCACAGCTCTAGGGGTAATGGTAGCACCGGTGAACTGGTCGAAAACGCCGCCGTTCTTTTTAACATTCCATTCCCGGGGTGCCGGATTACCCAATGAGCGCCCTTCGAATCCTTTAACCCAATCGGATTTTCGGGTTTCAATCCGGTCCCCCAACCCCGGGGTTTCTTTGTGTTCAATCACTCGCACGCCTAGAACAGTGCCTTCGAGATCAAACCCTACAAGTAGTTTGATGGTGCCTGAATAGCCGTCCGGTGCAGTGGCAGGCATGATCATCCCAACCGGATCGCCGTCCTGACGGGCAACCCAAACGGTTACCGGCTCATCAGTTGCTAGCCGGTCACTGGCTGGGAGAATCAAAGTGTCTCTTAGTAGATCGTTGGTGTGATCGCTCTCAGGGATAATTTCAAACAACGCTTTGGCTTCTGCTCTAGCAGCCTGCTCCTTGATTCGTTCGTTGGTGAGCGCCTGAGTAAACGCAATGGTGCCGCCGGTAATAACTGCAAATATGCCAAGACCGATAGCGCTGCGACGAATGGATTGAGTCATGGTTGCCATGGTCAGTTCCTGCCTCCGCCGGGCAGCCCGCGACGAGCCTTGTGGTGACCATAGGTTCTTGGTGGCGTGTAATGATCGATAAAGGGCACAGCAAAGTTCATCAATAAAACACTAAACGCCACAGCATCGGGGTAGTTGCCCCAGCTTCGGATCAGATAGATAAGCACGCCGATACCTGCTCCATAAATCAATTTTCCCTGATGGCTGGTCGCCGCGGAGACTGGGTCGGTTGCGATGAAAAATGCCCCAAGCATAGTGCCACCTGCCAACAGATGCAGTGACAGAGGCGCGTATAGGTCCTCATTGCTACCAAATGCCAGACTCATGACAACCAGTGCACTTAAAAAAGCGACTGGAATATGCCAAGTGATGATGTTTAGGCTTATCAGTACAAGCCCGCCAACTAGAAAAGCTGCGTTGACCCACTCCCAGCCTTTGGCAAAGCCTTCCCCAAATGTTGGGTGGGCAAGAACTTCATCTGCAGTATGGGTTGCAATCTTATGTTTGTATTCGTCCAGCGGTGTGGCCATGGTCCAGCCATCAATCGCTGTTTGTTTTGCCGAGGCGATTACCGAAAGCGTGTCTGAAAAACTGGGTGCCTTATCCCAGAGTAGTGCAGGCTCCGCCCAGTTGGTGGTCATGGCAACCGGGAACGAAATAAGCACCAGCGCATAGCCGACCATCGCAGGATTGAATGGATTTGAGCCGAGCCCGCCATAAAGTTGTTTAGCGATCACAATGGCTGAAATAACTGCCACTCCAGATACCCACCATGGCGCAAACTGGGGTAGGGAAAGACCCAACAAAAGACCGGTAACAGCGGCAGTGTTGTCCTTCAGAACAAATAGAATTGGCTTGTTGCGTAGCTTGAGGATGGCGGCTTCTGAAGCCAAGGCAATGGCAATACACCAGACAACGTTTATGATATTGCCCCAACCAAAAAATAGAGTTTGCGCAAGCAAGCCGGGTAGGGCTGCAAGTATGACCCAAAGCATCACCTTCGATGTTGGGCGCGCACTGCGGGCATGGGGTGAAGACTGTTGAACAAACGCCATGAAGATCGAGCCTGATTCGGGTTAATCGGAGGATTGGGATTCGGGCTGGGTCGCCAGTATTTTGCGTGCGTCCGCTAAAGCTTCTTCTGCCCTCTTTACCCGGTCATGATTCTTGGTGACAGCACGTTCCAGTTTGTCCACGTTATCAGCTTGCTGCGCCTTTGCGTCTTCAAGCATGGCCTGCATAGTGTCCAGCTTGGACTGTGCCTGGGCAAACTGCTTTTCCAATGCCTCTATATCGGGTTTTTCCAGAGCTGGCTCAGCGGGAGCGGCTACCTTCGCGTTGCTGGCTTCGGTGCTGGCTCTTTTCCGTGCCAATGCCTGCTCCACCAAAGCGGATTTTGCGGCTCGCTCGTCCACTGCTTCTCCGTTGGCGGCGGCCCTTTCAGCCTCCGCTTTTTTGTTGGCCTGAGCTTCGGCAGCGGCCTTGGCGCGCTCCTTGCGACGCAGCTCTTTCTCTTGCTGCTCGCGCTCAAGCCTTTGCTGTCGTGCCTCAAAACGCTCGCGTGCACGGTCTGCCTTGAGCTGCTCCGCCCTCTGCACGCGAATCTCGCCTTTGGCGTAACGGTAATACTGCACGAGAGGAATGGAACTTGGGCAAACATAAGAGCAGGCGCCACATTCGATGCAGTCGAAGAGGTTTAGGTGTTCGGCTTTTTCAAACTCGGTTGCCTTGGCGTGCCAGAACAGCTGCTGGGGCAGCAGTTCCATGGGGCAAACTTCTGCACACTGACCACAGCGGATGCAGGCTTGCTCCGGCGGAGGTGCGGGCAACTCGGCGGCAACCGCTGCGATGATGCAGTTCGTGGTTTTGATAACCGGAACCGCTGTTGTGGTTAGGGTATAGCCCATCATGGGTCCGCCAAGAATCAGGCGGCTGACGCGATCCTGTTGTAGGCCTGCCTGATCCAGAAGGTAATTCAAAGGCGTACCCAGTAAAACCTCAAAATTGCCCGGATTCCTGACGGCTTCCCCCGTTACCGTTACAACGCGACTGATAAGCGGTGAGCCTTCAAAAATAGCCTTGGCCACAGCAACAGCGGTTCCCACGTTCTGACACATAACGCCGATGTCTGCCGGAATACCCCCGCTGGGTACTTCCATACCGGTGAGAATCTGGATGAGCTGTTTTTCTCCGCCGGAAGGGTATTTTGTCGGGATAACGGCTAGTTCAATTTGTGTACCTTGGGTTGCTTGGCGCAGTGCCGCTGCAGCTTCCGGTTTGTTATCTTCAATGCCGATTACACAACGCTCGGGGCGCAGAATCCAAGCCATCACCTTTAAACCGGCGACAACATCATGGGCGCGCTCGCGCATGGTCATATCATCAGCGGTAATATAGGGCTCGCACTCGGCGCCATTGAGAATCAGCGTGTCCACTTTGCGATCTCTGGGCGGTCTCAGCTTTATATCCGTTGGGAAGCCAGCGCCGCCCATGCCCGAAACACCCGCTGAATGAATGATGGCAAGGGCTTCATCCCGCTCGAGGCTGCGATAGTCACTAATAGAATAACGTTCGCACCATTCATCTTTGCCATCTGGCTTTAAAACAATGCACCTGTCGGCCATGCCGGAGGGATGGGGTACCGGGTAATCGCCTATGCTTTCAATAACACCAGACGTTGGAGCATGCACCGGAACACCCATGCCATGGCTTACGTCAGCTATTTTTTGGCCTTTCAGCACAGCGTCGCCAATGGCAACTGTCGGCTTCGCAGGCGCACCGATATGCTGCTGCAATGGCAGCACGAGTTGCCCGGGAATGCCTGCGGGTTGAATGGGCCGACTGGTCGAACGCTCTTTGTTTTCTGCGGGGTGAATACCGCCGCTAAAGTCCCAAAGCTTGATGGTGGAGGACATCAGGAGTTCGCCTCCTGTTTGTCTGTGGTGATAATTCGAGGCTGGGACCAAGTCCAGCCGCGGATATCCGGCTCAATGGTGATCATATCAATACAGTCAACGGGGCAGGGCTCCACGCACAAATCACAGCCTGTGCATTCGCTCTCGATAACCGTGTGCATGTGTTTAGCGGCACCGAGAATGGCATCTACCGGACAGGCCTGAATGCATTTCGTGCAGCCTATGCATTCGTCTTCCCGAATGACGGCAACTGTTCGGGCTTGTTCCACCCCGTGTTCGGCGTCCAGAGGCTGGGGCTCTACATCTAAAAGATCGGCAAGTGCGTTAATGGTGGACTCACCACCAGGTGGGCATTTGTTGATAGCGCCACCGTCGGCAATGGACTCGGCATAGGGGCGACAACCGGGATACCCGCACTGGCCGCATTGGGTTTGGGGTAGCAACGCATCAATTTGGTCTACCAGCGGGTTGCCTTCGACTTTGAAACGCTCTGATGCAAAGCCCAGCAAGGCGCCAAACACCAAGGCAAGGCCAAGCAGGGCCAGAACGGCGATAACAATGCCTGTCCACATAAAAACGTGTCTCCGTTAAACGCTGACTAGGCCGGTGAAGCCCAGAAACGCCAGTGACATCAACCCAGCGGTAACCATACCGATAGCCGCACCCCTGAAAGCGGTAGGGACATCGGCCACGGCAATGCGCTCGCGCATCGCGGCGAACAGCACCAGCACCAGCGAAAAGCCGGCAGCGGCGCCAAAACCGTAGAGTACTGATTCAACGAAGTTATTGTTTTTATTCAGGTTAAGAAGTGCTACGCCGAGTACCGCACAATTGGTGGTAATCAACGGCAGGAAAATACCCAGTACGCGATAGAGTAAAGGGCTGGTCTTACGAACAACCATTTCAGTGAACTGAACCACCACCGCAATAACCAGAATAAAGGTGATGGTTTTCAGAAACACCAAATCCAGAGGAGCCAGCAAGTAAGTGTAGGCAAGATAACTGCAAACGGACGACAGAGTTAGCACAAACGTGGTGGCCAAAGACATGCCCATGGCCGTTTCCAGCTTACCTGAAACCCCCATAAAGGGGCACAAACCAAGAAACTGAACCAACACAAAGTTGTTCACCAGAATGGTGCTGACCAATATCAGTAAATACTCTGTCATTGCTGCATCATCATTGCGTTATCGGAGCCTGCTGCCGCGACATCTGTTTACATTACCCGCATGCCGGGTGTCGCACCCGAATCGGGAGACAGGATGAAGATATCCTTGCCACCGGGGCCTGCCGCCAGAATCATGCCTTCAGACATACCGAACTTCATCTTACGGGGTTTCAGGTTGGCGACCATCACAGTCAAGCGACCCTCAAGATCTTCTGGTTTATACGCAGACTTGATACCAGCAAACACGTTGCGTTCGCCATGCCCCAGATCAAGCGTCAGACGAAGAAGCTTATCCGCACCTTCAACATGCTCGGCTTTGACGATCTTTACGACCCGGAGATCCACTTTTGCGAAATCATCGAATTCGATCTCGTCTGAAATTGCTTCGTTATTGTCGGATTTAGCGGGTTGTGCCGGTTTGCCGGTCGCCGCAGGCATTTCTTCTTTCGACGCATCCAGCATTTTCCCGATCTGCGCCATATCCACCCGGCTCATCAGCGGCTTGAACTTGCTGATGCTGTGGTCTTCAAGCCGCTCGCTGCGATTGTTCCAGTCCAGCTTTGCATTCAGGAACTCCTCGGATGCTTTGGCTGTCTCTGGCAATACCGGCGCAAGATAGGTCATTAGCAAGTGGAACATGTTGAGGGCGTTGGTACAGATAGCCTGTAACTTTTCATCTTGGCCCTCCTGCTTGGCGACCACCCAAGGCTGCTCATCATTTACGTATTGGTTGGCAATATCGGCCAACTCCATAATGCGGCGCATGGCACGGCCAAATTCCCGGGCCTCGTAGAAGGCCTCCAGATCCTCACCGGCTTCGATAAACTCCTTCAGCTTTTCGTGCTCGGTCACGTTTGCAAGCTTTCCATCAAAACGCTTGGTAATGAAGCCTGCACTGCGGCTGGCGATGTTGACTACCTTACCCACGAGATCCGAATTCACTCTGGCGGCGAAGTCCTCCAGATTAAGATCCATATCATCTACACCGCCAGTTAGCTTGGCAGCGAAGTAATAGCGCAGATACTCAGGGTTGAGGTGGTCCAGATAGGTGCGGGCCATAATGAAAGTGCCACGGGATTTGGACATTTTTTTGCCATTAACCGTCACAAATCCATGTGCCCAAACCGCCGTTGGCGTGCGGAAGCCAGCGTCATGCAGCATCGCTGGCCAGAACAAAGCGTGGAAGTTGATGATGTCCTTGCCAATGAAGTGATAGACCTCAGCCGTGGAATCCACCTTCCAGAAGTGCTCGAAATCCACATCTTCTCGATTACAGAAGTTTTTGAAGCTGGCGAGATAGCCAATAGGTGCATCCAACCAAACATAGAAAAACTTACCGGGAGCATCCGGGATTTCAAAACCAAAATAGGGTGCATCACGGCTTATATCCCACTCTTGCAAACCTGCATCCAGCCACTCAGCAAGCTTATTGGCCACTTGTGGTTGCAAGGCGCCACTGCGGGTCCATTGGGTCAGGAAGTCGGTAAACTCCGGCAACTTGAAGAAATAGTGCTCCGACTCCTTCTCGACGGGGGTGGCGCCGGATACCGCAGAGCGTGGATTAATCAGCTCAGCAGGCGTGTAGGTTGCACCGCAGGCCTCACAGTTGTCACCATACTGGTCATCCGCCTTGCACTTCGGGCAGGTGCCTTTGATAAACCGGTCTGCGAGAAACATGTTCTTCTCGGGATCGAAAGACTGGGTAATCTTACGCGTCGCAATGTTGCCGTTCTTCAGCAACTGACGATAGATGTATTCAGAAAAGTAGCGATTCTCTTCCGAATGGGTGGTGTAATAGTTATCAAAGCGAATATGAAACCCGCTGAAATCCTGCTGGTGCTCCTCACGGATGCGGTCGATCAACCGCTCGGGCGTAATACCCTCGCGCTCGGCACGGAGCATAATGGCTGTGCCGTGGGCATCATCCGCGCAAACGTAGTAGCAAGTGTGGCCTCGCATATTCTGATAGCGCACCCAGATGTCCGTCTGAATGTATTCCAGCAGATGGCCTAGGTGAATGGGGCCATTGGCGTAGGGCAGGGCGCTGGTAACCAGAATATCGCGCTGTTGCTTTGAACTCGCTTGCGTCATGGTGTGTCCGAACCTTTCATCAGAATAAGGGTTGTATGGTCAGAAACGGGCTCAGATGATACCTTTCAAGCAGATATTTTTCACCCGAAACACCTGTTTTCATGCTGAAAAAAGCAGCATGAGCTTATTCCGGAGAGCCAGATGACACAGATTTCAGAGCAGGCCCTGCAGGCGGCGGTTCGTGAATACCGAGACCCATACCTAGAAAAAGACCTTTACGACTTGGGTGCCGTAAAGTCACTGGCGGCGGATGAGGCAGGTAAAGTAACGCTGATGGTCGAGCTACCATACCCATCAAAAGGCATCGCAGGCGGTCTGAAGCAACTGGTTGCCAACGCGCTTGAAAATGTAGATGGCGTCGAAACCGTTGATGTGCACGTGGCACAAAAACTCCACTCCTATAAAGTCCAGAAAGACCTACCGTCTGTTCCCGGCGTTAAAAACATCATCGCCGTTGCCTCCGGCAAAGGCGGTGTCGGAAAATCCACAACTGCCGTCAACCTTGCCCTCGCTCTGCAAGCAGAAGGCGCCCGCGTTGGCGTACTCGACGCCGACATCTACGGCCCGAGCATCGGTATGATGCTCGGTGTACCCGAAGGCAAACGCCCTGGCGTGCGTGAAGAAAAATACTTCCTGCCTATGGAAGCCCGCGGCCTCCAAACCATGTCCATGGCCTTCGTAACCACCGACAAAACCCCCATGGTATGGCGCGGCCCCATGGTTAGCGGCGCGGTTATGCAACTCTTGCAGCAAACCCTCTGGGATGAACTCGACTACTTAATCGTCGACATGCCCCCCGGCACCGGCGACATCCAGCTCACCCTAGCCCAGAAAGTCCCGGTTACCGGTGCAGTCATCGTCACCACTCCTCAGGACATAGCCTTGCTTGACGGTAAACGCGGCATAGAAATGTTCCGCAAAGTTGAAATTCCGGTGCTGGGCGTTGTAGAAAACATGAGCGTACATATCTGCAGCAACTGCGGCCACGAAGAGCACCTGTTCGGCGACGGCGGCGGTGAGCGGATTGCCGATGAATACGAAACAACCCTGCTGGGCCAGTTGCCCCTGCACATGACCATCCGCGAACAGACCGATGGAGGTAAACCTACAGTGGTTGCCGTGCCGGATTCCGAAGTGGCACTGCGCTACCGGGATATTGCTCGCCGGGTTGGTGCTGAATTATCGACAAGGGAGCGGAATCTTAGCGGCGCGATTTCAAGTGTGTCTGTAAAGACGCGGTAACTTAAGACGTGGGTTGGGCGGCGTGCTGCACATAGGCTAATTCATGGACGCGGCAGGCAACTCATGGATTTGATCGCAGGCGCGGGAAAGGCGGTTCAAAAATGTCGGAGGCCAGGGAAGGCCGGAGACAAGCTCACAGGGATGTGCTCGAAGCGGTTTTTGAACCGGCTTTCCCGTGACTGCAGCCACCAAACCAAAAAGACTTCAGGCCATACCGCCAAGCTTCGACAGAACCAAACCGAACAGGTAAACTACGCCCCAATTTTCCCAGTGGATACGAGACTTCGCCATGAGCATCAAAGCCGATAAATGGATTCGCCGGATGTCCGAACAACACCGCATGATCGAACCCTTCGAAAGCGGTCAGGTCCGTGAAACTGAAAAAGGCCGAATTATCTCCTACGGCACATCAAGTTACGGCTACGACGTGCGGTGCAGCAACGAATTCAAAATCTTCACCAACGTACACTCCGTAACCGTCGACCCCAAAAACTTCGACGAAAAAAGCTTCGTAGACTTCACCGGCGACGTCTGCATCATTCCGCCGAACTCCTTTGCCCTAGCGCGCACCGTAGAGTACTTCCGCATCCCCCGCAGCGTACTTACCGTCTGCCTCGGTAAATCCACCTACGCACGCTGCGGCATCATTGTAAACGTTACCCCGCTGGAGCCCGAGTGGGAAGGCCACGTAACACTCGAATTTTCGAACACCACAAACCTACCAGCAAAAATCTACGCAAACGAAGGCATCGCCCAGATGCTCTTCTTTGAATCTGACGAAATTTGCGAAACCAGCTACAAGGATCGGGGTGGCAAATACTTCGGCCAAACCGGCGTGACCCTACCCAAAACATGAACGCCAACCAGTTTCTCAAAGCGGTTTCCCAGCTGCAGGGATGGCGCGAATGCGCTTTCCTGCTGGCACTTGCCGAACGCTCATTCCCGAATTATGCACTGTTTGCAGACGCCGTAGGCCTGAAAACCGGCGGCAAAATGCACCAAATCTTGGAGCTTGCCTGGGGCTCGCTGCAAGAAGATGTAGCAGAAACCGCTATCCCACAATTGCTGGTAAAGCTCGAAGCCTTGTCTCCTGATGTGGAGGCCTATGACGCCTATGGCGTATACCCTGCGTTCGATTTTTGCCAGCTTTTGGAGCAGGCGCTATTGAACCGCCTGAACCCTTCGAAGCATCGAGCCACAGAAGCATCGCAGTTGGCGACAAGCACCGTTATGAGCTTTATTGAACTGTCGGAAGGAGAGGGACTTGAAGAGGATGAGCTGGTTCGTTTGCTCGACTCACACCCCTTGATGAAAGAAGACAAAGCCTTCCAGCGCGATCTTGTCTTAGCACTGAAGCGCCAGCGCACACCAGTCGAGCAATTTATTGAAGAACTCCGGGTAAATGCGGCAAACGAAGGCGTTAGTAACCTCGGCATCTCGCTGGGGGATTAAAGCCCCAGCAGCCATGTAGTGCAGCCTCGCAGCCCCCGTTAATTATTCAGCTTAGACCTTATGGATGTAAGCCCATGAAACTCTCCACGTTTGGCCGAAAGTTCACCGCAGATGCTGGCATAACCTCTCTGATGGATGACCTGGGTAATGCTATGGCGTCCGGTGACGATATGATCATGATGGGTGGCGGCAACCCAGGGCATATCCCCGAGATTCAGGCTCGGGTGCAAGAAATCTTGGCAGATATGAGCCGAAGCGAAAGTGATGTTCGCCGGCTCGTGGGTGTTTATGATCCGCCTCAGGGTGAGAAACAATTTATTGCCTCGCTTGCAGACCTGCTAAGCCGTGAATACGGTTGGGATCTTAAGCCCGAGAATATTGCGCTTACCAATGGCAGTCAGGCCGCCTTCTTCATGTTGTTTAATATGTTTGGCGGCGACTACGGCGAAGGTCAGCGCAAACACATACTCTTGCCTCTGGCGCCGGAGTATATCGGCTATGCGGATGCGGGCATTGAACCAGACCTGTTCCATGCAGTGCAGCCAGATATCTCATTCACCGATGCCCACGAATTCAAATATCGGGTGGACTTTGATGCAGTAGAGGTAACAGGCGAGACCGGTGCCATCTGCGTATCCCGGCCTACCAACCCGACCGGCAATGTGGTTACCGACGAAGAGATGGCGCGCTTGGAGGAAATGGCGCGCCAGCATGACGTGCCGCTGATTGTTGACGGTGCCTATGGAACGCCTTTCCCTAGCTTGTTGTTTGTAGACGCAACGCCCACTTGGAATGAGCAGATTATTTTGTGCCTCAGCTTATCCAAACTTGGCTTACCTGCCGCCCGCACGGGCATCGTGATTGCTGCGGCACCGGTGATAAAAGCCTTGTCTGGAATAAATGCCATCATGAATCTGGCCACGGGCAGCTTTGGTGCCATGCTAGCTGAACCGCTTGTGCGCTCCGGTGAAATTTTGTCCCTGAGCCGAGAGGTGGTGTGTCCGTTTTATAAGCGGAAAATGCAGCGGGCTGTGGCGGCGTTTCGTGACGCCATGGGCGAAGACAGTTGCCGCTGGTACGTGCACAAACCAGAAGGCGCCATGTTCCTATGGCTGTGGTTTCCGGATTTGCCCATTACCAGCCTTGAGCTTTATCAGCGTTTGAAAGCCCGTGGCGTGCTGGTTGTGTCAGGCCACTATTTCTTTCCCGGGTTACCCGAAGATGGCTGGAAACATTGTAATGAGTGCCTGCGCGTAACCTACTCACAGGACGACGAGCGCGTAGCACAAGGGTTGAGAATTATTGCGGATGAAGTGAAGGCCGTGTGGGCTGAGGCAGACCGGGAGGTTTAACCTCCCAAGTCTACATCTTTCAGTTCCAGTTCGTACTTGCTGCCGTCGGGCTCAACCTGAAGTAGCCGCACCAACACGTATTTGTTGTCCGGGTCGAACCACATCAGGGTTTGTCGTTTTGAGTTTTCGCGAACCTTTTCTGCTTTCAGAAGAGAAGACTGGCCTCCGTCTGAGCGGCCAGCATCGTCACTCACTACGGCAAATCGCTCGCTATCAATATTGCCGCGATCGAGTACCTGATATTCCATCTCCCGCTTGCCATTTAGGATGTCTTGGTGCAACTGCACCTGAAAACCGAGCGGGTCGAGTGTGCCTTCCTTAAGTTCTACTTCGAACGCTTTGCCCTTGTATTCTCCTGTTGCGACGTTTGCTTCCCAGTCGAAATCGATGGACTGTTTTCTATCTTTGATAAGAAAGCCAGACAGGCTATAGCGGTATCTTATAGGAACAACCCGACCGTCTTCCCATTTGAGGATCAAAGATTCGTTAAGGTCGGCGATGAAGGACTTCACTTCCGTGCGGTAAAGCCACACATCATTGCCCTGAGAAGTAAGAATCCGCTTGGCGCCACCATTGAGCGATATCCCCTTTTCCATGGAGGCGCCATAGCTGACTTCGAAGGGGAAGAGGTCGGGAACTGGCTCCGCGCGTGCGGCGGCACTCAGTACTAATGCCAGCATGCACATAAGGCTGGCGATGGTAACCCGCCCCCTAGTTAGGAGGGCGGGAACAATCCGTTGAGCTGCAAACATTTCGTTGACCTCGAATCCTTCATGTATGTTGGAAGTTTAGCGGGTCAGAGAGTGTTGCCTAGTGACAGTCTGTTAAGGTGCGCCTCAGCTGTCCGTGAGACGCATGGGTGTTTCGATAGCTTGCCCATCAAATAGTACCTGATCATCGCCCAGTTGGATTCTGCCTTCGCAGAACCAGCGAACAACAATCGGGTAGAGCAGATGCTCTTTTTGCTGCACTTTTTCCGCGAGTGTTTCGCGGGTGTCTTCTGCCGTAATGGTCACTTCTGCCTGCGCGACAACCGGCCCGCCATCAAGCTCTTCGGTTACGAAGTGAATCGAGACGCCGTGAGCAGCGTCGCCAGCATCCAGTGCTCTTTGATGCGTATTGAGGCCTGTATACTTCGGCAGCAGCGAGGGGTGAATATTCACCAGCTTGCCACGGAATGCCCTGACAAAATCTGTGGTCAGGATTCGCATGAAACCCGCCAACACAATGAGATCCGGGTTGTAGCGGAGAATGTGAGCCATAAGCGCGGCATCGAATTCTTCCCGAGAGCCGAACTCCTTGTGGTTGACCACAAAGGTTTCCACGTTGGCTTGTGCGGCCCGCTCGAGTGCAAACGCTTTTGGCTGATTGCAGCCCAGAGCAACAATTTGGCCGGGGAAATCCCGCCCGCGACTTGCGTCTAAAAGAGCCTGGAAGTTGGTTCCGCTGCCAGAGGCAAGGACGAGAATTTTGGGCAGGGTGGGTTGATCTGCCTTCATTCTGCCAAAAGCCCCGGTGCATAACGCACCACTGCATCTTTTTCGGAATCCTCAGCGCGCTCGATAATGCCTACCTGCCAAGCTTTCTCACCCAAGGCCTTCAAGGTGTCCATCGCCAAACTTTTCTGGCTTTCGGGAACACAGATGATCATGCCAATTCCGCAGTTAAAGGTGCGGTACATTTCTTCACTGGCAACACCGCCTGCGTCTTTAAGCCACTGAAATACGGGGGGGAGTTTCCAGCTTTCGGTGTCGATGGCTGCAACTACGCCCTTGGGCAGAACTCTGGGGATGTTCTCCGGCAAACCACCACCAGTGATGTGTGAAAGAGCGTTTACATCCACTTCGCGAATAAGTTGCAACAGGCTTTTTACGTAGATGCGTGTAGGAGCCATCAGCGCATTCGCAAGTGTTGTATCGCCGATTGGTTGATCTAAGTCGGCTTCGCTGACTTCAAGAATCTTCCGGATCAGCGAGTATCCGTTGGAGTGGGGGCCTGAAGATTCTAGTGCGAGCAGCGCGTCTCCTGCTTGAACGTTGCTGCCGTCGATGATTTCGCTGCGCTCTGCGATACCTACGCAGAAACCGGCAAGATCGTAATCGTCACCCTCGTACATCCCGGGCATTTCGGCGGTTTCACCACCCACCAACGCGCAGCCAGCCAACTCACAGCCTTGGCCAATACCTGCAACCACGTTTGCAGCTATATCAACATTGAGCTTTCCGGTGGCGTAGTAATCAAGGAAAAATAGCGGCTCCGCACCACCAACAATAAGATCGTTCACGCACATCGCAACGAGATCAATGCCAATGCTGTCGTGTTTTTCCAATTGCATCGCCAATCTCAACTTGGTGCCCACGCCATCAGTGCCAGAAACCATAACCGGCTCTTTATACCCGGAAGGGATCGCGACCATGGCACCAAACCCGCCAAGCCCTCCCAGAACCTCGGGTCGCCGCGTGCGGGCGGCGGTTTCCTTGATACGGCTGACAAGTTCATTGCCGGCGTCAATATCAACGCCAGCATCGCGGTAGGTCAGGGAAGGCTTCTGTTCGCTCATGGTGTTCTTAAACCGTTGGGCAATGGGTCAGGCGGCGGATTTTAGCAGGTGCAGTGTAGGGCTCCAAGTGTAAAAGCCTTGTGTCGCTCCGGATTCTTGCATCCGGCCGTTTTCGCGCAAGCAAGATTGCATTTCGGAAACCCGGGCTGGCTACTCAGGCATAGGGGCATGGTGTATCCTATGCGCCATTCATGCGAACTGCAGGGTGTTTCATGCCAGTAACAGACCAGATCCGGTTTTTTAAACCATTGCGAGCCCTATGGCTTGGTGTTTTTTGTACGCTCATACTGGCTTTCACGCCCACATCTGCCACTGCTGTAACAGTATCAGGGCTCTATTCAGTCGAAGTTCCTGTGTCTGGCTCCGGGCAAGCCGCTCTTGCCCAAGGTTACGCAGATGGTTTGGCCCGGGTTTTCGTGAGGATTTCCGGCACCCGTGAGGTGCTTGCTCTTGATGGTGTAGACGCTCTGCTGGCAGATGCGGAATCCTTGTTGCTGTCCTATCAGATACTTCGCGGCGCAAGTGGTGAAAGCCGCCTGAGTATGGCGTTTGGTGCTGTCGGTGTTAACCGGGCTCTGGCGTCAGTCAACGCTCCCGTTTGGGGTGCCAACCGACCCTTAACCCTCGCTTGGGTGGCAGTCGAAGACCGTGGTGTTCGTACACTCGTGACAGGTGCTGGCGAAGACCAAGCCAATGCTGCCGAAACGGGCGTTTGGTCGGCAGCATTTGCTCGTGCTGCTCAGGAGCGTGGGCTCCCGGTAGCCCTGCCTCCCGCAGGGTTCAGTGGCAATAGAGAGTTGTTGTCGGATATATGGGGGCAGTTCACCGGGCGCGTTCGCAAGGCGTCTGAAGGCGTGGAGCATGACGTGCTTGCACTGGTTCGTGTTAACCGCTCAGGCAATCAGTGGCGTGCAGGCTGGGTATTTGAAGGTGCAAAGCTAAATAGCAGCGAAGAGTCGGTTAGCGCTGACACGCGGGAAGCTCTTGCAGAGGCATTGGTTAATCGCTGGGCGGAGCTGTACGCCAACCGATATGCTGTGGCAGCCGGTGAGGTTGGGGAACTACCTCAGGTGGAAATCGTGTTGCGCGGTGTTAAGACCGTTACAGACTACGGCAAAGCCACTCAAGTTCTGGAGGGCTTAACGCCAGTTGAAAATGTAGGTGCATCCCGGGTTAAGGGCGAGCAGTTAACGCTGAGAGTTGGCTTTTCCGGTGAGCTTGACCAGCTTAGGGAGTATATTGCCCTGGATTCTCGGTTTGTGCCCGTTGAGGGCGGATCACAGGAAAGTCAAGCGGCCCGCCCGTCACCACTCCCGTCGTCTGCAGCCGCTTCGGCAAAACCGACACAGCTTGATTCTAACGAGAATCAGCAAGAAGCGATTCCGGAAGGTGAGTTGGAAAAGGAGTCGTCTGAGCAGACTATGTTTAGCTACCAACCCTCGCCCGTAGACGAAGAAGAGGCCGAGCAGGCGTTCGAGTCACTTTATCAAGTTCTTTATTACCGCTGGCAACCCGTGCCAGCTATCGGAAATAATGGCGGGCAGTAAGCCGCTACCGGAGGCAATTGAGTGAGGTCACACGCCTGGCGCTGGATACCCAATGCTCTGACGTTTGTGCGCATTCTATTGATAGCTCCCTTTGCCAGAGCGCTGCTGGTGCAGGAGTACCGGCTCGCTTTGTTCATTTTTGCTGTGGCGTCGGTGACAGATGGCCTTGATGGCTTTCTTGCGCGGCATTTTAATTGGCGCTCCCGTTTCGGTGCTGTGGCTGATCCACTGGCCGATAAAGCGCTACTGATTACAGCCTATTTGGTGCTGACTTATACCTCGGTTTTACCTCTGTGGCTGTTTGCACTGATCGTTGGTCGAGACCTTCTTATTGTGGGAGGTGCGCTGGTTTACCATTACGGTATCGGTCGCTTCGATATGGAGCCCAGCATACCCGGCAAGCTGAATACGCTGGTTCAGATTGTTGTCATTTTGGGCATTATTGTTATTTTGGCTGGTTTGCCGGTGCAGCCGATATGGTTGGATATTGGAATTTGCTTGGTCGCAGTTTCAACGGTCTTCAGTGGCGGGCACTATATTGTCGTTTGGGGTAAGCGCGCATGGAGGGCCAGACACCCGTGAGCAACTCTCAGCTGGTGCTTGGCGTCCGGCTTCGGGACGACGCACGTTTTGACAACTTTCATGGTGATCGCAACCGGGAAGCGGCGTTGCGCCTGTCTTCGGTATTGAGCCAGCCGGCTGGCCTGCCAGTGGTCGTAGTTTGTGGCGATTCGGATACCGGCAAAAGCCATTTGCTGCAGGCGGCCTGCCATCACGCAGAAGCGGAAGGGAAAACGGCGGTTTGTATTAGTATTGCCGAGCTAGAGCCCTTCGGCCCGGAAGCGCTGGCGGGACTGGATACCATGGATGTGGTTGCACTCGATGATCTGGATCGGGTAGCGGGTAAGGCCGACTGGGAAGAAGCGGTTTTTCATCTCTATAACCGGCTGCATGATGGCGGTCATATGCTGGTTGTTAGTCTTTCTGAAGTTCCCGGATCTTTGCCTTTCGTACTACCGGATTTGGTGTCCCGGCTGCACCACGGCTTTACCGTGCAACTGGGAACCTATCGTGACGATGATCGCCTGAAAATTCTGATGGCTCGTGCACAAAAGCGTGGGCTGACTATGACGGACGATGTCGCAGGCTTTATTATGCGCAGGGCCTCAAGGCGACTTGGCGAATTGTTAGGCATTCTCGACACCCTCGATGAAAACTCCTTGCAGGCGCAAAGGCGCCTCACCGTGCCATTCGTGAAAGCGGTCATGCGGTGGTAAGAACATACAAGCCAAGCGTTACATCACACAAAAACAGAACTTTAACGATTAGACGCTGAATGAAGCGCCAGATGGAGAGACGACATGAGACGGGTAGTATTCAACCAAAAAGGCGGAGTCGGCAAATCCAGTATTACCTGCAATCTGGCAGCAATCAGCGCTGCACGCGGCAAGCGTACTTTGGTGGTTGACCTTGACCCCCAAGGTAACTCAACGCATTACTTGTTGGGCAAGCCCGCTAGCGAGCTTCAAGATACTGTTGCAGACATGCTGGAGCAAACGGTAGCGTTCAAGGTATTCAATCGTCGCCCTGAAGAATTTGTTCATGCTTCGCCGTTCAGAAATCTCTTTGTTTTGCCTTCCAGCCCTGAACTGGATTTTCTTGAACGCAAGCTTGAGGCAAAGCATAAAATCTATAAGCTCAGAGAGGCGTTAAAGAAGCTGGGTGAGTCGTTTGATGAAATATACATTGATACAGCGCCAGCCCTGAATTTTTATACCCGCTCCGCGCTTATTGCTGCGCATCGGTGCTTGATTCCGTTTGACTGTGACGATTTTTCCCGTCAGGCACTTTATAACATTCTTAGTGAAATTCGCGATTTGCAAGAAGACCACAACGAGGAGCTTGTGGTTGAAGGTATTGTCGCAAACCAGTTTCAACCTCGGGCCAGTCTGCCAAAACAGTTGGTTAAAGAGCTTATTGCAGAGGGTCTGCCGGTATTGCCGGTGCGTTTGTCCAGCTCCGTAAAAATGAAAGAGTCTCACCAGAGCCGGCAACCGCTGATTCACATGGCACCAAAACACCCGCTTACACGTCAGTTCGAAGATCTTTATCGCGTACTCAATGGCGAGGCGGTAGAACTAGAGCCTTTGGCCGATTGAACCGAGGGCTTTATGACGGATTCCGATAAGGTTGCAGGGCAGGTTGCGGATTGTCTTCTGGCCATTGAAATGGAGCTGCGCACGATTGGCCTATGGGCAACCGAGCGCCCACCACAGGCGGCATTTCAAAGCACCGAGCCTTTCTGTATCGATACCTTAGAGTTCACCCAGTGGGTTCAGTTTGTGTTTCTTGAGCGCATGAAGCTGATCGTTGAGAACGGGCATCCTTTGCCTTCAGTCTCTGGCATTGCGCCCATGGCTGAGGAGTACTTTCGCGGCCGCCCGGAATCAGGGCAAGGTTTGATCCGAGCGCTTGAAGCGATCGATCAGCTACTTTCGGGGAGCTGACTAACGCCTATTTATGCTGACCATTCACGTCAGCCTAGGCGCATAGACAAGTCTACCGCTTTGACGTCTTTGGTCAGCGCGCCGATAGAAATATAATCGACTCCGGTTTCCGCAATGGGAACCAGTGTGTCTGAGTTGATGCCCCCGGAAGCTTCCAGCTTTGCGCGTCCTTCGGTTATTGCGACGGCTGCCCGTAAATCCTCCATGGAAAATTCATCGAGCATGATGATGTCAGCGCCAGCTCGGAGCGCTTGCTCTAGCTCGGCCATATTCTCGGTTTCCACCTCGACTGGTTTGCCCGGCGCGATTCTGTGGGCTTCTGCAATAGCTGCGGCGATGGAGCCACATGCGGAAATATGGTTTTCCTTGATCAAGAAGGCGTCCCACAGGCCGATTCGATGGTTGTGGCAGCCGCCGCAAGTCACGGCATATTTTTGTGCAAATCGTAAGCCGGGTAGAGTCTTTCTCGTGTCGAGTAGGCGCACAGGTGTATGTGCAACCCGCTCGGCATAACCAGCGCAGCTTGTCGCAACAGCTGAAAGCGTTTGCAGCCAATTCAGTGCAGTTCTCTCGGCGGTAAGCAGGCTTCTGGCGGTTCCTGTCATGCGGAATAGAACCTGATCGGGGCTCACTCGCTCGCCATCCTCAACCAGCCACTCTAGCGCTACTGACGTGTCTACCTGACGAAAAACTTCGTCCACCCATGCCCGCCCGGCTATTGTTGCGTGTTCTCGCGTGATGACATGGCCGGAAGCCTGTTTATCCGCAGGAATAAGTTGGGCCGTAATATCGCCATCACCAATATCTTCGCGCAAGCTAGCGGCTACTGTTTCGATGAGTGACTGGCGTTGGCGTTCACTGAAATTCATGGTTTTGCACCCGCTTGTGACTGGCTAAAAGGTTCTGACATATTCCGGACGCACGATTCTATAGTTCGACAACGGTTTCGCCAAATTATCGCAGAAACGTGATCTGAGTCTGGCGTACACAAAAGGTGACAATTTCTGACACAAGGTGACACGGTCTAATCGTATGATGTGCAATCAGAGTAGTTTGAAGTTTATGGTCAGGGGCTTCACATGCAACGGCCGGGAGATCAGTCGATGAAACAGGAAAACAAGGTTGTCAGCTTTTCAGGCCAGAAGCCGTTCTCACGGTTTGATCTGCCACCTGCGCTTGTTCGCCTGCGTGATACCTCCGGACAAATACTAAAAGGCGTTCTCGAACGCTTTTTCGAACGTGCCGACGACGCCTTGTTCGAGCTCGCAGATCGCGCCGGTTCCAACACAGACCAAACCGTCTATTTTGATGCCATGCGGGAATTGCGGCTCAGGCGCAAAGCCATGGTTGTTTCGGTGCTGCAGTACGTCAGTCAGGCATTTAACGACATTGGCCAATTTCGGCCCAAGCAGTCGGGAGGCGCATTGGATGAGGTTGATCAAGACTCTTTGAGCCTTGTTGAGCATTCGGATCTGGAGCAACAGGTCGCGATCGACAACTTGATCAACAAAATGCGCAATAAGTATCAAACCCCAATTCAGCTTTTGTCTGTACGGGTGAATCATCTGGTGCGAGGCGTGGAATTGGCAGACAGCCAAATGCCACTGAGCCCGGAAGTTATCTGTGGAGGGCTGGCAGAGGCCTGCTCAGATCTGGATATAGATATCCGGGCGAAGCTAGTGGTGCTCAAGCTGTTTGATCGGCTGCTGGGAGATAAGCTTGGTGATTTCTATCAAGAAGCGAACCGGACTTTGGCTGCAGAAGGTGTCTTACCGGACGCAAAGCGACCCCCAGCCCGTTCAGCCATCGCCCCTTCAGGCGCTCGGTCTGCAACCTCGGCTCCTGTGCCACCAAGCTCCTCGCAGCGTGGAGCAGCCAGTGGTGTGTCGAATGAAGAGGCCGGCAGCCAGTATTACAGTCACGACCAGATTCAGGGCGGTGCTTCCTATGCAACGTTTTCCGAATTGAGCGCGCTCCTGCACCAACGAGGTGCAACCCAATCTATGGTTGAGCCGGATAAGACTGACGAAGCCTACCTAGATACCGAACGGTTGATGGCACTTCTCAGCGAGGCACAGGCTTCTTACGATCAATGGGAAGGTGGTGAAGTTGCCTCACTTGATCAACGCCTTCAGCCTGTTCTTACGGCGGCGAATGGCCAAAAGGCCAGTGTTGGACAGGTGGATAATGATGTTATTAACCTGGTGTCGATGCTGTTCGATTTTATTTTGGAAGACCGGCAGCTTCACCCGGTTATGAAGGCACTGATCGGACGCCTCCAGATCCCCGTGTTGAAAGTTGCCTTAAGCGATAAAAATTTCTTCAATCGTGGTGGGCATCCGGTTCGTAAGCTGTTGAATGAGTTGGCATTGTCTGCCATTGGTTGGAGCGAAAAGCGCCCCGGCCAGCGTGATCCTTTACATGAAAAAATTGAGTCGGTTGTAGATCGGGTATTGAGTGAATTCAGCACCAATGTGTCGCTTTTCGACGAGTTGCTAGAGGATTTTTGCCATTTCACCGATCTCGATCGTCGTCGCCGTGAGCTTGTAGAGCAGCGGTTGCGCGATGCTGAGGAAGGCCGGGCACGACAGGAGCAGGCCACCCAAATTGCTGAGTCGTTAGTAAAGGAGCACACGTTTGGTCGAGACATTCCCGAGCCTGTTCTTGCGATGCTCAACGAAGCATGGACAAAGTATTTGCAATGGGTGGTCTTGCGCGAAGGCGAAGACGGTGAGCGCTGGACGGATGCTAGAGAGCTAACAGGGCACCTTGTATGGAGCGTTGACCCGCAGCCGGTTGAAAACTCCACGCGTAGCGACCTGCTCCGTGCTATCCCGGCAATTGTGGACGACTTTCGCTTGGCCCTTCAGGAAATCTCATGGGACCCGTTTGCAACGGATACAGCAGTACGTGATCTGGAATTGGCCCATGTTGATGTATTGCAGAGTTTGGCAACGGCGCCATCCAGTGCCGCGCCGCCAGCTACGGAAGAAGCTGTTTCTGAAGTCTGGTCTGAATCTTCTGAAGATCCTGAAGCCGCGGTACCGGCTATCGATGAGCCCTTCGGCGCACTGGATGAACCGAGCCAGACACTGGCAGAATCACAGCCCCAGTTTGATTCTGTAGAGACGCTAGCCGAAGCCCCGGCCGAACCGGAAGTGGAAGAGATTGCCGAGCAATGGCTGATTCAGGCAGACAGCCTCCGTGTTGGTGCATGGATTGAGCTCACTCGAGATGGGGCCAAGCTTCGTTGCAAGCTGGCGGCCGTGATAAGGGCTACGGGTAAGTACATCTTTGTTAATCGTAGCGGTGCAAAGGTTGCGGAGTACCATCGTCCGGAGTTGGCCGCCGCTATGGCAAATGGAGCCGTTAGCATGCTTGATGATGGACTCATTTTTGACAGGGCGCTTGAGTCCATTATCGACAATCTTCGCAGCAGTCGTAGGGATTGATCCGTAGTAACAAGGCTTACTTTGTGCTTCAATCAGACCACATTGTAACGCTCTGATAGCTATGGATTCATCTTGTCCTATTCAGCCCGAGATTCCCTAAGCGCGACCGTTTTTGGCGAAGATGTCAGTGTTCTTCGTCGAACGGGGCGTCTTGCAACTGCCCGTTGGTGTCCGTCACCTAATTACGGTCCGCGCCCAGACGGCGTTTCAATAAGTCTTCTGGTGGTACACAGCATAAGCTTGCCCCCCGGCAAGTTTGGCGGCCGTTATATTGAAGATTTCTTCACGAACACCCTTAATCCCGCACAACACCCGTACTTTGAAACCATTGCCGACATGCGCGTTTCGGCCCACGTACTGATCCGCCGAGATGGAAGCGTGATTCAATTTGTCAGCCTGCTTGATAGAGCCTGGCACGCTGGGCGCTCTTGCTTTCAGGGTGTAGAAGAGTGCAACGACTACTCCATCGGTATTGAGCTTGAGGGCGCAGACGATATTCCTTATAGCCCGGAGCAGTACCGGGCACTGGCAGAGCTCTCGGCGGTGATCAGCTTGGCCTGGCCGGATATTAGCAGCGACCGTATTACCGGCCACTGCGATATCGCCCCAGGCCGTAAGACCGACCCTGGGCCTGCGTTTGAGTGGCTACACTTCCGGACTGCTTTGGAAGAAGCCAAGTCTGGCCAGCACAGCGGTGAACCGCCCAATAAAGGAGCTGTGTGAATGACTTTGGTGGCCTTTCTTTTTGCCTATTTGGTGCGGCGTCGGCTTGATAGCCTGAATGCTGTCTCCGGTGACGAGCTTTGGCGGCGCTGGTTTCGTCAGGGGAGCGTTGTTAAAGCCGGTCGCGAGTCAGGGATCTGGAATGGCCTGATTTTAGTGTTTGTGCCGGCCTTGCTTGCGGCCTTGGGTGTTTTTGTTTTGGCGTTGTACGGTTGGCGAATCGCGGCCTATCCGCTCGAAATTCTCGTACTTATATTGATGATGGGCACGCCCGGGTGGCGGCAATCGGTTGAGCCCTATGCGCAGGCCTGGCATAAAGGAGACATGCAGGCGGCTTGGCACCTTATTCAGGAGCGCCTGCCTGCCAGCGAGCGTGGAGCTGCGGCCTCGCCTGAACTTATGCATCTCTCTTTAAGCAAAGCGCTCATGTTGGCTGTATTCCAGCGATTCTTCCTGATTGCCTTCTGGTATGTGGTGGGCGGCATTGGATTTGCAATTTTTGTACGCGGGTTGGTGGCGCTGTCGGAGCAGTGGCCTCAGGCGGCCGCGCGACCTCGCTACGTGGCTGTTTGCGAGTGGTTCAACTGGATGCCTGTGCGGCTGCTTTCAATAACCTTTGGCATCGCCGGTGATCTGTCGGGGTGGCTAGGTGAGGCCAAAGTGGCGATTACAGGTATCACGAAAAAGACATCCGAAATCCTCATGATTTCCGCCAACGGGTCGTTAACCGGTTATGCGCTTGATCCGGCGCGTTTTTCTCAAATTCACCCGGATGAGTGGGCCAATTATGGCGGGCGCAGCTTGAGCGCGGTGAGGGATTTGCTCAACCGGAGCATGCTGGTATGGATTTGTACCCTGGCTTTGCTGGTGATTGCAGGCGTTGTCTGAATAGCGGTGTTGCAGTAAATAAAACTTCAGTTTTCCGGTAGTTGGGCGATAATAAAAAAAGAACATGCATTCATTTGTTTGCGTTTCAGAGAGAGGACCGATGTGAAGCAACTCATTTATCCCGCAGTAGCACTGATGAACCGGTTGCCGATGCTGTATAAGTTCAGTCTCATCAGCATCTTGTTCCTCTTGCCGATTGGTGGTTTATCCTGGCTTGTGATGACCGAACTCAATCGCTCGGTTGCGACCATGACCCGAGGTGTGGAAGGGCTAGAGCAATTGCGCCACATCGACCGCCTTGTTGATGCTTCCATGGACTACCGGGATTATCGTGCGCCAGCAGTAGCCAAAAATGAAGATGCCATTAAAAAGCTCTCCGACGAAGCCGCAAGCGAGATCAGTTCTGTTCTGGAAACGCTAACGGCCCAGCCCCGCTCGTTTGATGCATCCGGAGCCTGGGCTGATCAAGTCGAGGGTCTCAAGGCTGAATGGCAAGCCCTTCGTGCCGATGATAATTACCAGACCAACTTTGATCCTCAATTTAAATACTTTCATGAGTTTGTGCAGAAAGCACTGGCACTGCTGCCAGCTACTATCGAGACGTCAGGATTGGGGCAGGGTGCTTCAAGAGAAAACCTACTTATCTTGGGGCTTATCCGGGAAACCTTGCCTGAGGCCCGCAGCGTAATTGGACAGGCACGTTCGTACAGTTTGTTTGCTTTGGTTAACGGTCAAGTAGGCTATGCCCTTAGCGAAAACTTTAACGAAATCTATGATGCTTTAACCAACCGCAGCTCGCTGCTTTCTCCGGCGCTGACGCTGACTGCGGATGCTTCCCCAGTTCTGGCATCTCAGGCTGACCAAGCGTTTCGACAGGTCGATGAGAGCCTCCTGAATGTGCGTGAACTGGTTGATGTAAATATCATTACTCCGATGCGGCTGGAGATGACTTGGCAGGAGTTCGAATCCCGCGTTGCTGCAGAGTTGGCGAGCTACGGGGAGCTGAAGCGTGCCGCGTTTGATGTGATAGATGCCAACCTGAGCGCCAGACTGGAGCAGGAAGTAAGCCAGCGGCGCCTCATTGTGGTGGCCTTGGTTGTGGTGCTGTTATTTGTTGTTTATCTCTATGTCGGTTTCTTTATGTCTGTGCGCACAGCCATCAACCGCTTTAGTGAAGCGGCTCGTAAGGTGGCAGCAGGGGATATGACGACTCGGATTTCCCTCGATAACCGTGATGAGTTGGGCGAGCTTACCGGCGAGTTCAATAACATGACCGATCGCATTGCCGAGCTTATAAGGTCGGTAGGCCAGACAACGTCAGAAGTCGACCAGCAAGCCGCTCGTGTCAATGAGACGGCGTCTGCCAACAGCGAAGCGGTAGCGCACCAAATGGCCGAAAGCGGCCAAATCAATGAAGCCATGAGCCAGATGGTCGAAGCGGTGAGTGAAGTCACTGAAAGCGCCCACCGGGTTGCAGACAGCGCGACCGCTGCAGAACAGGACACAGAAACCGGCCGCGGTGTGGTCTCTGATACCGTGGAAACCATCAACCGCCTTGCGACAGAGATTTCGGGCGCTGTGGATGTAATCAACCGGGTTAGTGAAGACAGCAATAATATCAGTCAGGTTTTGGTAGAAATTAAAGCTATTGCCGAACAGACCAACCTCTTAGCCCTTAATGCTGCGATTGAAGCAGCCAGAGCGGGTGAGCAGGGTCGTGGGTTTGCGGTGGTTGCTGATGAAGTGCGTTCCTTGTCGCAACGCACACATAAGTCTACTGAAGAAATCGAAGGCATGATTACGCGTCTTCAGAGCGGCGTAAAAGATGCTGTGGCCGCCATGACCAATAGCCATGATGTTACTCAGGCAACGGTTCAGAAATCGGGAGAGGTGACAGAAGCGTTGACTCGGATTGCGCAAGGCATCTCGGTGATTGTGGATATGAGCCACCAGATTGCTCAGGCTGCTGAGGAGCAGTCGGCGGTTTCCAAGGATGTGAATGCTAGCGTTGCCCACATTGGCGAATTGGGTGCATCGACCGCAGCGAACGCTGAAGAAACTCTGGCTTCCTCTCAGGAGATGTCGGATTTGACGGCTTCTTTGCAGAGGCTTGTTGAGGCGTTTAAGGTTTAAGTTGCTAGACCGTCACGCTATTTTAGACGGTCAAGCAGCGTCCTCCCCTCAGAAACACGCTGTGAATACATCCCTGTACGCTTGGCTCCGCCATCCATGGCTACGCACAGTTTCTGAGGGGGAGGACGCTGCTTGACCTGATAACGGAGCAAGCCGACTTACAGTTACAACGTGTACTACGTGCCAGATTTCTTCTGGTCCCACAAAATCTCTTCAGCGCCTTCTCTGCGCGCTAACACTCTCGAAGCTACAAACAACAGGTCTGATAAACGATTCAGGTACTGGCGCCCCAGTGGGTTGATGGAATCCTCATGGCTGAGGGCTACCACCACACGCTCTGCTCGTCGGCAAACGGCGCGGGCTAAGTGGCACTGGGCGGCTGCAGGGCTTCCGCCGGGTAGGATGAAGTTCTTCAGAGGTGGGAGAGGCTCGTTCATTTCATCCAGCAGGTTTTCCAGCCAGCTAATATGATCTTCAGTGATCGCCTTGCTTCCCGGAATCGCAAATTCACCGCCCAGATCAAACAGGTGATGCTGAATGCGACGCATGGATTCCAGCATCTCGTCGTCGCTGTCCAAGGTTTCAATCAGCAGGCCGATATGGCAGTTCAATTCATCAGCCATGCCCATGGCCTCAACACGCTGAGCGTTTTTGGCAATGCGATTACCATCGGCCAGGCCGGTAGTGCCATCGTCACCGGTGCGGGTGTAGATCTTGGAAAGGCGGTTGCCCATAAGGGTACTCCTGATTGTTGAGTTATAGACCTTGTACTCGTTCGGTCAGCATTTGGTTCACCGGCGTAGCAATACCATGGCGCTTTCCGCACTGCACAAGATAGCCGTTGATATAGTCAATCTCGGTTTTACGGCCCGCCAGAACATCCGCGCGCATGGAAGACGTATTGCTGGCAGTGTTTCTCGTCACAGTTTCTATACGCTCCCGAAGAATCTCCGGCGCAAGGGCTTCTGAGGTCTCAGCTTCCAACAAAACGGATATCTCCGAGCAAAGCCCATCAATGTTCTGCTGATAAAGAGGTGAGTTTAGAATGTCTCCGTTAGGGCAGTTGAGCAGGGCCGTAAACGTATTGATCCCCGCATTCACCACTAACTTCTGCCAAAGCCGCTGCAGAATGTTCTCCTCTGCATGAACCCGCAAGCCGGTTTCAGCTAGTTGCTGAACAACACTCGCGGTGTGGTCAACGGCACTAGCCGTAAGCGCGCCCACCCAGGTATCACCGGCTCCGGCATGAACTAGAACATCCGGGGAAGGTCTGTTTGCGCCTTCCGCGGTGCTGGCAGCCAAAATCGACCGCTCCGGCCAGCGTTCGGCCACTGCCTGTTGGCTGCCTAATCCGTTTTGAAATAAGACGATGGGTGTGTCTATCGGAATGTGGGGCAGCCAGCCCCCCAAAGCCTCGAGCGTGTCGCCAGCTTTAGTCGTCACCAGTAGCAGTGTTAAATGCTCAACTGACTGGAGCCATGGACGACTAATATTGGTGCGGGCTTCACTAGAGTCCTGCGAAGCCGTCAGGCGGGCCTCCCCGAAACCTTGTGGAGCCAGGGATGGCGGAACAGAGCGTACAAGGATGTATTCACAGCGTGTTTCGGGGAGGCCCGCCTGACGGCTGAAGCTGCACCGATGTTCAAAATCATGCTCAGAGCAATCATTAAAAAGGCGAGGCAAGAAACCACAAAGAGCAGAAGGCAAAAGGGCGGCCCAAAGCCGCCCCAAAGAACCCGCTCCAAGAATGGCAATCACCCCGCCACCCCCGGAACGCTTACCCGCAGACACCATGCCTACATGGCCTCAATATCTGCACGCTGCTGCTGCAATCGGCCCAGATTACCCTGAACCTCAGCCAGCTTCTCCTGCTCCTTGGCAACCACTTCCGCAGGCGCCTTCGCAGTAAACTTCTCATTGTTCAGCTTACCCTCAAGGCGTCCAATCTCCTTCTGCAAACGCTCAAGCTCCTTATCCAGCCGCTTCAGCTCCGCATCCTTATCGATCAGCCCAGCCATAGGCACCAACACTTCCATATCGCCAACCAACTGAGTGGCACTCATGGGTGCTTTATCGCCTTCAAACCATTCAAGACTTTCCAGCTTGGCCAAAGAACTCAAGAACTGGCGATTCTCATTCATCCGACGTTGACCTTCGGCGCTGTTGCCACGGAACAGAACCGGAATCTTCTTCGCCGGGGAAATATTCATCTCGCCGCGAATATTGCGCACCGCCACAATTACACCCTTCAGCCATTCAATGTCTTCGACGGCTTTAGCATCGTGCTTGCTGGTATCCACCTGCGGGAAAGGCTGCAACATGATGCTGTCACCGGATTTTCCAGCCAGCGGTGCAATCCGCTGCCAGATTTCTTCCGTGATAAACGGCATGATCGGATGCGCCAGGCGCAGAACGGTTTCCAGCACGCGCACCAGAGTGCGGCGGGTGCCGCGCTTCGCCTCAACACTGCCGCTGTCGTCGCTCAGGCAAGGCTTGGACAACTCCAGATACCAGTCGCAGTATTCGTTCCAGATAAACTCATACAGAGCGTGAGAGGCCAGATCGAAACGGTACTGATCCAGATGGCGGGTCACGTCCTGCTCGCACTGCTGCAGAGCGCTGATGATCCAGCGATCAGCCAGAGACAGTTCTACCGGCTCACCATTTACGCCGCAGTCTTCGCCTTCCACGTTCATCAACACGTAACGAGCAGCGTTCCACAGCTTGTTGCAAAAGTTACGGTAACCTTCCAGTCGCTTCATATCCCAGTTGATGTCACGACCGGTAGTGGCCATGGCTGCCAGAGTGAAGCGCAGGGCATCGGTACCGTGGGCAGAAATACCTTCCGGGAATTCCTTTTCAGTCTGCTTGGCAATTTTCTTCGCCAGCTTGGGCTGCATCATGTTGCCGGTGCGCTTTTCCAGCAGTGGGGCAAGATCGATGCCGTCAATCATGTCCAGCGGGTCAATGACGTTGCCCTTGGATTTGGACATCTTGTCGCCGTGCTCGTCGCGGATCAGACCGGTCACATAAACGGTTTTGAAGGGAACCTGCGGGGTGCCGTCTTCATTTTTCATAAAGTGCATGGTCATCATGATCATCCGGGCAACCCAGAAGAAGATGATGTCAAAACCGGTCACCAGTACATCGGTAGGGTGGAAGGTCTTCAGGCGCTCGGTGATTTCCGGCCAGCCCAGAGTGCCGAAGGTCCACAGGGCAGAGCTGAACCAGGTGTCCAGAACATCGTCGTCCTGCTTTAGGGCGAAGTCGGCTGCCAGGTTGTGCTTCTGGCGCACCTCCTCTTCACTGCGACCTACATAAATATTGCCTTCGGCGTCGTACCAGGCTGGAATGCGGTGGCCCCACCAGAGCTGGCGGGAAATACACCAATCCTGAATGTCGCGCATCCAGGAGAAGTACATGTTCTCGTATTGCTTTGGCACAAACTGAATGCGACCGTCTTCGACCGCCTCAATGGCAGGCTCGGCCAGTTTTTTCGCATCGGCAAACCACTGATCGGTCAGCATTGGCTCAATAACCAGTCCGGAGCGGTCGCCACGGGGAACGCTCAGTACGTGGTCTTCAATTTGTTGAACCAGTCCCGCGGCTTCCATGTCCGCAACGATCTGCTTGCGGGCGTCCTCCCGGGTCAAACCTGCGTAGGCTGCGGGCAGGCTGGCATCCAGTTCGGTGTTTTCAGTACCGTCGCTGTTGAACACTTCCGCCTGCTCGCGGATGTCCGCATCCTGAGTCAGCACGTTCATCATCGGCAGGTTGTTGCGTTTGCCTACGGCATAGTCGTTAAAGTCGTGTGCTGGCGTAATCTTTACGCAGCCGGAACCTTTCTCGGGGTCGGCGTGGTGGTCGGCAATCACCGGTATGCGGCGGTTTACCAGTGGCAGCATCACGAATTTGCCAATCAGGTGCTGGTAACGCTCGTCGTCCGGATGAACGGCGACTGCGGTATCGCCTAGCATGGTTTCCGGACGGGTAGTGGCAACAACCAGATAGTCTTTACCGTCTTGCGTGGTGGCGCCGTCGGCCAGCGGATAACGCAGGTGCCAGAAAAAGCCTTTCTCTTCCTTGTTCTCAACTTCCAGATCGGAAATGGCTGTGTGCAGCTTCGGGTCCCAGTTCACCAGACGCTTGCCTCGGTATACCAGACCGTCTTCGTACAGGCGAATAAACACTTCCTGTACAGCTTTGTAAAAGCCGTCGTCCATGGTGAAGCGTTCGGTGTCCCAATCAACAGAGTTGCCTAACCGGCGCATCTGGCCGGTGATGGTGCCACCCGATTCTTCCTTCCATTCCCAGATACGCTTGATGAACTCGTCGCGACCCAAGTCGTGCCGGGTTTTGCCTTCTTCGGCCGCCAGCTTGCGCTCAACCACCATTTGAGTGGCGATACCTGCGTGGTCACTGCCCACTTGCCATAGAGTGTTATGGCCCTGCATACGCTTGTAGCGGGTGAGGGTGTCCATGATGGTGTGCTGGAAGGCATGGCCCATGTGCAGGCTGCCGGTCACATTGGGTGGCGGGATGGCGATGCTGTAGGACTCGCCCTCTCCGCTGGGGCGGAAGTAGCCTTTGGATTCCCAGTTTTCGTACCACTGGCGCTCAATGTTTTCTGGCTGGTAGGTTTTTTCCATGGGTTTTTCTGGCGACCGTTTGATTGATTCACAAGGGGAAATTGAAACACTGGATTATACATGTTCGGTTGTTATCGGGCGAACCTTGGGCGTTGAGGAGGCCAGCACAAAGTCGGTGCCGGTGGATGTGAAAGCCTTTCCAAAACTGTGGAGGGCCAAGGATGGCCCGACTCAAGCGCACATGGATGTGCTTGTAGCGTGTTTTGGAAAGGCTTTCACATCCGCCGGCTTGCACCTGGTACGAATCTAGCGCTTTCTCTGATCGTGAACCCGAGGCTCAATCCCAAGCGCCCTGAGCTGCCTGAAGTGCGATCGAGCCTGATTGAGAACGGCAGGATCATTATGGGCCACCAGAGCGAGGCGTTTGAATTTATCAGCATTCGCCGGAAGGGTTTGAGAGAGAATAATCACAGTATCCCAATCTTCCGCAACTGGCGGGCACAGCAGTATGCCAACAGGATCAGCACAGGGTGTGGCGGGATCGGAAATGATGCTGTGCGGGATGAACGCGTCCGGGCTGAAGTTCCAGACTAGTTCGTCCAGTTCTTCAGCTTGTTGCTGGGTGTCGCACACGATGCAAACCCGGTCACCCTGCTGCCAGGCCTTGTTTACAAGCTTTGTAGCATGCAAGTGGCGGGCGGCAGGGGTGTCATGCAGGAGAATGTGAAACCAGTAACGCTGGTTTTTATCTTCCTGCGCGGACGCGGACTGGGAATTACCGGCAGCTGGGCTGCCGGGTTTTGGTGTCTCATTGCTTTCCATTACTTACCAGCACGGGACATCAGGTAATCCACCAGCAGGGGAACCGGGCGGCCAGAAGAGCCTTTGGCTTTACCTGAGTGCCAAGCAGTGCCAGCGATGTCCAGATGCGCCCAGCGGTACTCTTTGGTGAAGCGTGCCAAGAAGCAGGCCGCGGTAATGGTACCCGCGGTGCGGCCACCGATGTTGGCCATATCTGCAAAGTTGCTGTCCAACAGGCTCTGGTACTCATCCCAAATGGGCAGGCGCCAGGCTTTGTCGCTAGCGCGCTCGCCCGCAGCCAGCAGTTCGTTGGCCAGATCGTCGTTGTTTGCCATCAGGCCTGTTGTCTCATGGCCAAGTGCAATGATGCAGGCACCGGTAAGTGTCGCCAGATCAATGACCACCTCCGGATCAAATTTCTTCACATAGGTGAGGGCATCGCACAAAACCAGACGGCCTTCAGCGTCGGTGTTGAGGATCTCTACCGTTTGTCCAGACATGGTGGTTACGATATCGCCGGGGCGGCTAGCATTACCATCTGGCATGTTTTCAGCGGCAGCGATAACCGCAACCACGTTGATTTTGGGTTGGGTTTCCGCAAGAACTTGCATGGCGCCGAATACAGCGGCAGAGCCGCCCATATCGTATTTCATTTCATCCATGCCAGCGCCCGGCTTGAGGCTGATGCCGCCCGTATCGAAGGTAATGCCTTTACCTACCAGAACATGAGGCTTGTCTTTAGCATTGCCGCCGCGGTATTCCATGATGATCAGGCGGGGTGGCTGAGCGCTACCCTGACCAACGGCCAGAAGGGAGTTCATGCCGAGTTCTTTCATCTGCTTTTCATCAAGCACTTCGGTCTTGATGCAGTCGTGTTCAGCGGCCAGTTTGTTGGCGCGCTCTGCCAGCCATGAAGGGTGGCAGATGTTCGGTGGCATATTGCCCAAGTCACGGGCTAGATTCATGCCGCGGCCCGTTGCCAACCCCAGATTAAAGGCTTCTTTTTGAGCTTTGCCCGCCTCTGACGCATTCACTAAAACCTTATTGAGTTTTCGGGCGGTCGGTTTTTCGCTTTTAAATTCGCTGAAAATGTAGAGTTGGTCCTCGAGAGTACGGCCAATCAAGCTGAGTTTTGCTTGTTCAGAACTGACACCTTCGTTACCGGTTACCTTGGTGTCGGTCAGGGTAATCAGTACGCTTTTTGAAGGGCCGTCTTTAAGGGCACCCACCATTGCAATTAAGGCCTTGCGGAAGTACGCGCTGTTACGCTCAGCATCTTTTCCTGTACCAACTACAAGCAATCTGTTCCAAGGTTGATCGACGAGTGGAACCTGGTTTGTCTCAGCATTCTTGCCATTGATGTCACCGGCTTTCTGGAGTTTGCTGATCAGCCCGCCCAATGCTCCGTCCGCTTCGGTGGTCGAGGCTGGCCAGTCGCCTTGTTCTGGAAGGGCAACAACTAAGCAATCGGCTTTGGTGCTCGCAATGGCATTGTTATTGAGGCTGAAGTTCATGGAAACTCCTATAGTTGTCCGGGAAGGCCGCACATATAAGCGGCAGAAATGATTTGGTCCTGTTCCACCAAGCATTGGGGTTTGCATGTGGATTATCAAGTTGAGTTAGCAGGATGATTCGGTTTATTGGGGCATAATCTGTAGTTACCTTAACGCTGCTACACTGTCATTCGGCCCTAAGGTTACATAGAATACGCGCAGTTTTCCTATTCCTCCATGTTCCGGTTTACACGGGCAGAGAAACCGTTTTGAGCATTATTTTTCGCTATCTCATACGTCAGGTTATGGTCAGCATGGTTGCCGTTTCAGGCATTCTTTTGCTGGTATTCATGAGCGGGCGTTTTATTAAATACCTGGCGGGTGCTGCCGAGGGCAAGATTGCCCCGGGTGTGCTGTTTGAAATTATGGCGTACCGCTTCCCGGGGTTTCTCGAACTCATCCTACCATTAGGCTTGTTCATTGGCATTTTGCTCGCCTACGGCCGCATGTATATGGAAAGCGAAATGACGGTGCTCTACGCCTGTGGCGTGAGTGATCGGCAGCTGCTTGCAAAAACTCTGATAGGCAGCCTTTTTGTGATGTTGGTCGTTGGAAGCATGAGCCTGGTGGTTTCTCCCTGGGGTATGAAACAGGTTGAGAAAATTTTTGCGGAGCAGGCGAAAGCAACCGAGTTCGATTTGCTTGCGCCGGGGCGATTTCAGAAGCTCTCATCGGGTGGTCGTGTGACCTATACCGAAGCTCTTAGCGATGATAAACGCCGTTTGAAAGGGGTGTTTATTGCTGAGTACGGTCAAGACGGCACCGGAGTAAGCGTAATTACAGCTGATTCCGGCTCGCAGTTAATTGATGAGGAAACCGGCAGCCGCTTTCTTATTCTTGAAAACGGTGCTCGTTTTGATGGCATTCCGGGCAAACTGGACTATCAGATCACCGGCTTCGAGGCCTATGGGTTGAAGATTCGCAGCGGTAGCGGCGGCGATGTGGAGTTGGATGAAGGGGTTACCACTGGCCAGCTTATGCGTTCCGACGACCCGCGGGATAGAGCCTTATTGCACTGGCGCTTCTCGTTGCCGTTGATTGTACCCATAGTGGCGCTGTTAGCGGTTCGGCTTAGCCGGGTAAACCCGCGGCAAGGGCGGTTTTTTCACCTTTTGCCTGCCATGCTCGTTTATGTTGCTTATCTTGGCTTGCTGATTGTTGCCCGCGACGCCATGGCTGAGGATAAGGTGCCTGAGTGGCTCGGCATGCTTTGGGTGCATGCCATCTTCCTAGCGCTTGGCCTTTGGCTGCACTTTGGCCCAGCCTGGCTTCACAGAAGAAAAGTGAAGCAGGAGGTTGCGGCAAGTGCGTAAAATTGATCGCTATGTGATGCGCAATGTTGGTGGCGCCATGTTTTTGGTCATGGTTGTGGTGCTATCTCTAGACCTTATTTTTGCTTTTGTTGCCGAGCTGGAGGACACCCGGAACAACTACCAGATTCTGGATGCGCTCTGGTATGTGGCTCTCACCTTGCCGCGTAGAATTTACGATTATCTGCCGCTGGGTGCCTTTATGGGGTGTCTTATTGGGTTGGGTGGCATGGCCAGTTCCTCTGAGCTCACAGTAATCCGTGCTGCCGGGGTTTCTATAAAGCGAGTTGTTTGGTCAGCCATGAAGCCGGCATTAGTGATTGTTCTGGCAGGCGTTCTGATCGGTGAGTATTTGGCGCCCCCTGCAGAACGAGCCGCTCAGAGCCACAAGGCAGTTGCCCTAGGTGCGGGCCAGAATGTTGCAGCGGCTCATGGGGTGTGGCATCGCGAAGGTAACGTTTTTATGCATCTAAACGCGGTGCAAGCGAACGGAGTTCTACATGGTGTTTCCTTGTTCCGCTTCGATGATCAAAGACAACTGGTAGCTGCCAGTTTTTCTGAGCGCGCGATTTATCAGGGCGATCATTGGATTCTGCAAAACACTACGACCACCCGGCTTGAGGGTGACTCGACCAGCCGTGTGGACGATCAGAGCCTACGCTGGGATACAGGCCTTTCCCCAAGTGTGTTGAGCGTGCTGATCGTTAAGCCGGAAAATCTGTCAATGACAGGTCTGTACACATACGCCACTTATCTCGGTGATCAAGAGCTAAATGGCGCGCCCTACTGGCTGGCCTTTTGGAAAAAGACATTAATGCCGTTGGGTACCGGCGTGATGGTGCTGGTGGCAATTTCTTTTATATTCGGGCCGCTGCGCTCGGTAACCATGGGCTTTCGTATTTTTACCGGGCTACTGGTGGGGCTGCTGTTTAAATACATGCAGGACTTGCTGGGCCCGATGAGCTTGGTTTTCGGGTTTAATCCAATACTTGCGGTTGCAGCGCCGATTGCTGTGAATGCGGTGGTGGGAGCCTTATTAATGCGCCGGGCAGGTTAGCCGCCCGGCACTCTGGTTCAACCCGCCTTAGCTTTAGCGGGCAGAGCTACGACCACACTGTCCGAAAACCTGTCTGTTACTGAAAGCCCGTTGATGGGATAGAACAATGCGATCATGGCCGGTACGGATAGAAATAGGGTTGCAGAACCGAGGTAATGACCCGCTAAAAGTGCCAAAAAAAACACTGCCGCAGCGGTAACGTACCGCCGAAGTGCTTGGCTCCAGCTCACAGAAGACCCGTCGATATTTTGAATGCGAACGCGCCAAACCTGCATGCCCAGTGTCTGCCCGATTCGCGTCCAGAAATAGGCAAAGAACAAATACATCACCAGAAACAACACGAATGTCAGGCCGGGGTCTCCGGACAACTGGCCGGCTTCTGCTTTTTGTTCAAGAAGGTCCCAGCCAGTGAACCAGCCGGTGATCAGGGTGTAAATCCATGTGGTCACCAAAAGCACAGCGATGCTGATCAAACCGTCGTAAATGATGGCCAATGATCTTTTTAGGAATGTGGCTGGCGGAAGTAGTTCGTCAGCAGCGTCGAAGCGGCGGGGCATGGGGTCTCCTGTGATGTTTCACGTTTTTCCTGTACTCGGCGTGTGCTAGAGTAGCCGATTTGCACACGCATGTAAGTATTCGTATTCAATCGCGGATCCGGCCGATTTACGGTGGGATTTCTGGAAAGGTATCAAAGGGCTATGAAAACCGCAGAGTTGCGACAGGCATTTCTCGATTATTTCAAACAGCAAGGTCACTCCATTGTTTCAAGCAGCTCGTTGGTGCCGGCAGATGATCCGACACTGCTGTTTACCAATGCGGGAATGAACCAGTTCAAAGACGTATTTTTGGGTCGTGAGGAGCGCGACTATAACCGCGCAACCAGCTCTCAAAAATGCGTTCGTGCCGGCGGCAAGCATAACGATTTGGAAAACGTGGGCTACACGGCGCGCCATCATACATTTTTCGAAATGCTGGGCAACTTCAGCTTCGGCGACTACTTCAAGCGTGAAGCCATTAACTATGCGTGGACCTTCCTGACCGGAGAGCAGTGGCTGAACTTGCCGTCTGAAAAGCTCTGGATAACCGTCTACGCAGACGATGACGAAGCCTACGATATTTGGAATAAAGAAGTAGGCGTGCCAGCAGATCGCATTGTGCGTATCGGCGATAACGGCGGTGCTCCCTATGCTTCAGACAATTTCTGGCAGATGGGCGATACCGGTCCTTGCGGCCCTTGTACTGAGATTTTCTACGACCACGGCCCCGATGTAGCCGGAGGCCCTCCCGGAAGCCCCGAGGAGGACGGAGACCGCTACATTGAGATCTGGAACGTGGTCTTTATGCAGTATAACCGCACCGCAGATGGTGAAATGCTTAACCTTCCAAAGCCCTCCGTTGATACGGGCATGGGGCTGGAGCGGGTAACGGCCGTTTTGCAGGGCGTACATAGCAATTACGAAATCGATCTTTTTGATGATCTGCTGAAAGCCGCTTCCGCGATACTAGGTGGTGCTGCCACCACCGAAGCGAGCTTGCGAGTGGTTGCAGATCATATTCGTTCCTGTGCGTTCTTGATTTCCGACGGCGTAATGCCTTCGAATGAAGGCCGTGGTTTTGTTTTACGGCGCATCATTCGCCGTGCCGCCCGTCATGGCAATAAGCTGGGCGCGAAAGGGCCGTTTTTCTACAAGCTCACGAGTGCGTTGGTCGACTTGATGGGAGAGGCTTACCCGCAGTTGGTAAGCAGCCAAAAGCAGATAGAAAGGGTTCTGTTGCAGGAAGAAGAGCAGTTTGTAAAAACTCTGGATAAAGGCTTGCGCTTGTTGGAGCAGGATATTGCCGAGCTTGAAGGCGATGTTATTCCGGGAGAAACCATCTTCACCTTGTACGATACCTACGGCTTCCCAGTAGACCTCACCAACGACATCGCCAGAGAGCGTGGTTTGACACTGGATTACGAAGGCTACGAAAGAGCCATGGAAAGCCAGCGTGAGCGGGCAAGAGCGGCCAGTAAATTTGGTATTGATTACAATGCAACCGGTCTGAGCATAGACGGTAAAACCGAATTTACTGGCTACGACCAGATTGATGGCCATGAGCGTATCCGTGCTGTGATTGTGAACGGCGAAATGAAAAACGCCGAAGCCGGTGATGAGGCGGTTGTGGTTTTGGAGAGAACGCCCTTTTACGCCGAGTCTGGCGGCCAGATAGGCGATACCGGGCTGCTGACTTGGAGCGGAGGTCGCTTCAAGGTAACCGATACACGCAAAGACGGGGATAATCACCTGCACGTAGGCACTCTCATAGAGGGTGAGCTGTTCGAAGGGTTGGAAGTGGATGCCCGCATCGATCACGCACGCCGCGAGCGCATTCGTCGCAATCACTCCGCTACGCACCTGCTACACGCGGCATTGCGTAAGGTTCTGGGTGAGCATGTAGGGCAAAAAGGCTCACTGGTTGATCCAGACAAACTGCGTTTCGATTTTTCGCACTTTGAAGCGGTAACGCCGGAGCAGTTGAAAGAAATCGAACGTCAGGTAAATGAGCAGATTCTAGGAAATACACCGGTAGAAACCGAGATTACCGATATGGAAAAGGCGCAGCAAAAGGGTGCCATGGCCTTGTTCGGTGAAAAGTATGGCGACGTTGTTCGCGTGTTGAGCATGGGATCGGATCGTTATTCGGTCGAGTTGTGCGGTGGCACCCACGTGGCCCGCACCGGCGACATAGGGTTGTTCCGTATTACCTCCGAAAGTGGAATTTCCTCTGGCGTTCGCCGTATCGAAGCGGTTACCGGTTTTGGCGCCCTTGAGTGGGTAGATGATACTGAGCATAAGCTGCGTGAAGTCGCTCGCTTGGTAAAAGGTAGCCGGGAAACGGTTATCGACAAAGTGCAGCAGACGATTGAGCGCAATCGCCAGCTGGAGAAAGACGCAGATGCACTGAAGGCAAAGCTCGCCAGTTCCGCGGGAAGCGATCTGGCCGATTCTGCTGTAGACGTTGCAGGCCTCAAGGTGGTTGCGTCTGAGTTGGCGGGTGCCGATCGAAAGGCACTGATGGAAACTGCTGACCAGCTTAAAAACAAACTCGGCGAAGGCGTTGTAGTGCTTGCCAGTGTTGATGACGGGAAGGTGACTCTGGTCGCAGGTGTAACTAAGTCTGCAACGGGTAAAATCAAAGCGGGCGATTTAATGAAGCACCTTGCTGGCTTGGTTGATGGCAAGGGTGGCGGCCGACCCGATATGGCGCAAGGCGGAGGCAATGACCCCTCAAAGCTTGCTGAGGCTCTTGCTGGTGTGCCTGAGTGGGTTGAAAAAAATCTCGCTTAAGCAACTATTTTTCCGAAGCGGTCGGGGTTTATAATTCTGGCCGCTTGTTTACTGACTG
Source organism: Marinobacter sp. 1-4A (assembly GCF_016597725.1). GTDB lineage: Bacteria > Pseudomonadota > Gammaproteobacteria > Pseudomonadales > Oleiphilaceae > Marinobacter. The sequence continues at coordinate 101,054 of NZ_VCGY01000007.1, read as the reverse complement.
GCAGGGCGCTTCGCTCTGTCACAGATCTCTGACTCGGATACTGGAAAGACAATGGCTCTGTTGGTTCAGAAATTTGGTGGCACCTCGGTGGGTACAGCCGAGAGGATAGAGGCGGTTGCTGAGAAAGTGTGCGGCTTCCGTAACGAAGGTCATGATGTGGTGGTGGTAGTTTCTGCCATGAGTGGCGAAACCAATCGGTTGATTGCTCTGGCCAACAGTATTACGGAAGAGCCCACGCCGCGTGAAATGGATGTTCTGGTTTCCACCGGTGAGCAAGTAACCATCGCACTGCTGTGCATGGCACTGCAGAAGCAGGGTTGCGATGCGCGCTCTTATACGGGGTCTCAGGTGCGCATATTGACCGACAGCATGCACACAAAAGCCCGGATCAAGCAGATCGACGAGCAGCGCATGCGCGAAGATTTGAATGCTGGCCGCGTGGTGGTGGTTGCCGGATTTCAGGGTGTTGACGAGCACGGCAATATCACAACGCTGGGCCGGGGCGGATCAGATACCACAGCCGTTGCTTTGGCGGCGGCGTTGAAGGCTGATGAATGCCAGATTTATACCGATGTGGATGGTGTTTACACCACTGACCCCAGAGTTGTGGACAGTGCTCGCCGTCTAGAGCGGATCACATTTGAAGAAATGATGGAAATGGCGAGTCTGGGGTCAAAAGTACTCCAGATTCGTGCCGTAGAGTTTGCGGGCAAATACAACGTTCCGTTAAGGGTTCTCTCCAGCTTTGAAGAAGGCGAGGGCACTCTGATTACATTTGAGGAAGAAATCGCCATGGAACAACCGGTCGTTTCCGGCATCGCTTTTAACCGTGATGAAGCCAAAGTTACTATCTCGGGCGTGCCCGATACCCCGGGTAGTGCGCTGAGCATTCTAAAGCCAATTAGTGATGCGAATATCGATGTGGACATGATTGTCCAGAACGTGGGTGAAGATAACCGGACAGCCTTTACCTTTACGGTTCACCGCAATGACTTCAATCGTGCCAAAAGCGTTCTTCAGAAAGTGTCAGACGAACTGGGTGCACGCGGTGTGAGTGGCGACACCAAGATTGCAAAAGTCAGCATTGTTGGCGTTGGTATGCGCTCCCATGCGGGTGTAGCAACCAAAATGTTCGAAGCGCTTTCGGTTGAAGGCATCAATATTCAGATGATCTCCACATCGGAAATCAAGATTTCCGTGGTGATTGACGAGAAATATCTTGAGCTTGCGGTTCGCGCCCTGCACAGTGCGTTTGAACTAGACAAGCCTGGGGTAGAAGAAACCCTGTAACAAAGGCATTTGTCTGGTTTGCAGGGCGTTATAAAAAGAGGTTTATTTTCTGAACTCATGCTCGCACGAGACCGTATAAGGGAATGTGCGGCTTTTGGTCAGCCAGTGATCTCACTATAAACGTAGAACCAATTAAAAAATTACTTGTCGGAACAGGTAGCTCAGGATAGGGAGTAAGGAATATGTTGATTCTAACTCGCCGCGTTGGCGAAACTTTGATGGTAGGTGATGACATCACCGTAACCGTGCTCGGGGTAAAAGGTAACCAAGTACGGATCGGGGTAAACGCACCGAAAGAGGTTGCTGTACACCGTGAAGAAATTTACCAGCGTATTCAGTCTGAAAAAGGCGTGGATGAGCCGGAACCCGGCAACAGCTGAGTAGCGAAAAAAGGCCGTTCAGGGTGAATCTGAGCGGCTTTTTTGTATTTAGGGAAAACGAAGGCTAAAAAAATCGTGTCAACCCTATGAAAACAGAAAAATTATGGTAGTATACGCCCCGTTCTGAAGGAGAGGTGGGTGAGTGGCTGAAACCAGTTCCCTGCTAAGGAACCGTACGAGCAATCGTACCGAGGGTTCGAATCCCTCCCTCTCCGCCACTTTCTTTTCGAAGAAAAGCGGAACCGGTTGAGTTTGCATTCAACCAGCTTAAGTGATCAATGCGCGGCTGTAGCTCAGCTGGATAGAGTACTCGGCTACGAACCGAGCGGTCGGAGGTTCGAATCCTCCCAGCCGCGCCACTTATTAGAACACTGCTGAATGAACCCGGCTTTAGAGTCAGGCTCATTAGCAAGATGGGATTTGAACCGATAAGTGGTTCGACCGAAGCCTGCGAAGTAGGTTGAGGAACGCCAAAGCAAAGCGGCGGCGGCCCCCGAAGGGGGTGAGGGCCAAAGGCCCGAATAATCCTCCCACAAGGCAAGATGCCAAATGTGAGGATAAGTTATCGGCGGCTGTAGCTCAGCTGGATAGAGTACTCGGCTACGAACCGAGCGGTCGGAGGTTCGAATCCTCCCAGCCGCGCCATATTAAAGTCAAAACGCCTCAGTTTGTGTACCACACATTCTGGGGCGTTTTGCTATCTACAGCTGGGAGGGTTTGAACCGAAAGAGGTTCGACCGAAGCACACGCAGTGTGCTGAGGAACGCCAGAGCAAAGCGACGGCGGCCCGCAAGGGAAGGGCCGAAGGCCCGCGTAATCCTCCCAGCCGCGCCATATTAAAGTCAAAACGCCTCAGTTTGTGCACCACACATTCTGGGGCGTTTTGCTATCTACAGCTGGGACACTAGTTCCCCATTTTGCTTGGTAGGTAAGTGACGATCTCAGGAAACAAAGTGATTAGCACCACGCCGCTCAGAATCAACAGGAAATAAGGCAGCGCAGCCCAGGCAACCCGCAGAATATTTTCTCCAGTCAGCCCCTGAATTACAAAAAGATTGAACCCGACAGGTGGCGTAATTTGACTCATTTCTACAACGATCACCAGATAAATACCAAACCACAAAGGGTCGATTCCGGCGGCCTGAACCATTGGTAGTATGACCGACGTGGTTAGAACCACCACCGAGATGCCGTCTAAAAAGCAGCCCAGCAGGATAAAGAACAGGGTTAGTGCGACCAGTAACATATAAGGCGATAGGCCCAATGTGTCGATCCAGGCGGCAAGCTCGCGTGGGATGCCGGTAAACCCCATAGCACTGGTCAGGAAGTGGGCACCTATTAGGATGAAGGCAATCATCGACGAGGTTTTGACTGTACCTAGCAGCCCGTTGGAAAAAGTGTCCCAGTTCAGTGAGCCGCCTTTCCAGGAGAGGAGAAGAGCAAGAGCTGCACCGATCGCGGCTGATTCTGTGGGCGATGCGAGACCCGTATAAATCGAGCCAATAACACCGATAATTAGCAGCATCACGGGGATAAGCGGGCGGCTGCGACGTACCTTTTCCCTGAAGGAGAAGGATTCGGCTTCGCCAGCAGGCACGCCGGACGGATTCATCAGGGACCAGATCATTACGTATCCCGCAAACAGGGACATAAGCATCAACCCAGGCAGGATGCCCGCAACAAAAAGGCGGGCGATGGACTGCTCCGTTGCTACTCCGTAGACAATCAAAATGATGGACGGGGGGATCAGCAGGCCTAGAGTCGCCGAGCCCGCCAAGGTGCCAAGGATCTGGTTTTTATCGTAACCACGATTGGTCAGCTCCGGTATCGACATTTTTCCGATGGTTGCGGCTGTTGCAGCCGAGGAGCCGGAGATTGCCGCGAAAATGCCGCAGCCTAAAATGTTGGTGTGGAGCAGGCGCCCTGGTACCTTTCCGACCCAGGGTGAAATGCCTCGGAACATCTCCTCGGAAAGACGTGAGCGAAACAGAACCTCTCCCATCCAGATGAACATGGGGAGTGCTGCTAGATCCCAGGACACACTGGCGCTGTAGAAAGCCGTTGAAAGGCTGTCGCCTACGGGAATTCCGCTAAAGAAATACAGTGCAACGCAGCCAATGGCGGTTAACGAGAACGCCACCCAGAGTCCGCTGGCAAGAAATGCTAGAAGCACACACAGCAGGAGTAAACTCATCCAGATAATGTCCATGAGCTTACTCCTGAGGCGCTTCGTTTTTTAGCTGGGTGATTCTGCCGCTCACAAGCAAAAACAGAGCGTCCAGCAGTGCTATTAACAGCCAAGCCAGACCAAGAGTCATAACCGCCTGCGGAATCCAGAGTGGTACAGGCACCATGCCGATTGAGAGGTCGCCATAATCGTGGCTGTCGAGTGCCAACCGTGCGCTGTGCCACGCAGCAAAACCGGTGATCGAAGCTGCGACCAGAGTGACGGCAATATCCATAAGCCGGTGCAGAGGTTTAGGCAGGTACTGAAGCGCCAGAGTGACCCGAATATGGCCACCCTGCCAGAAAGTATAGGCAAGCCCGAAAAAGGTTGCGCCAAGCAGCATAAATGCGGCGATTTCCGCCAGCCCGGGCACGTTAAGCCCCAGAGCCTCGAAGCCTGCCCAGCCCAACAGGTTGTCGAGTACGCGACCCAGCACCTGCGCAACAATCAATATCATTATGAGGGCTAGGTGCAGGGCAGAAAGTGCGCCCCCTAGCCGATAAAAGGTATCTAATGCTCGGCGCATGGTCCGCTCTCTTGCTGTGCCCCGCGCTGCGGTGCTGGAGTAGAGTGATTACTGGTTTTTATAGGCGTCCAGCAAAGCCTGACCGCTTTCACCGGCACGATCTAGCCACTCCTGAGTCATAGCGTCGCCGATTTTTTGTAAGTGTTTGACCAACTGGGGCGAGGGTTCAGACACCTTAATGCCGTTGTCTCGCATAATTTTTATTTTCGCTTCGGTTTCTTTTTTGCTGGCATCCCAACCCCGCTTTTCAGCCACTTTTGCGGCATCTTCCAGGGCTTTCTGACTTTCTTCAGATAACGCATCAAAAGCCTTGGCATTCACTACCACCATGTTTTTGGGTAGCCACAACTGGGCGTGGTTGAAGTGTGTAAGGTAATCCCATGCACGGGTATTCGCTCCTGTGGAGGGGGAGGTGATCATGGCATCAACTCGGCCGGTGCCGAAAGCAGTAGGAATGTCGGGTACTTCAACCTGAGTTGGCAGTGCGCCAAGAAGGTCAGCAAGCTGTTCACTGGACTTGTTGTAAGCGCGCATTTTTACACCCTTCAATTCTTCGCCCGTGTTAACAGCAAACTGGGTGTAGATGCCTTGGGGTGGCCAGGGCACTGCAAAAAGAAGTTTCAGGCGCTGTCGCTCCAGACGCTTTGCGAGAACATCTTTTGATGCTTGCCAGAGTTTCCAGGCTTGATCGTAATCGCTGGCAAGGTAGGGCACCGAATCCACTTCAAATAGCGGGTCTTCGTTTGCGAGTCGAGACATGATCAGTTCGCCAATAGGAACCAGACCTCGGCGAACGGAGTTTTTGATTTCCTGATGCTTTATCAGTGAGCCACTGCTGTGAACTGTAATGTCCAGCTCACCGTCTGTCGCATCCCGTACATCGTCAGCGAACTGGAGGATATTGACGGTGTGAAAGTTTGAGTCGCCGTAGGGTGTAGGCATATCCCAGTCGGCGGCCTGAGCGCTACCTACCGAGAACGTGAAGACGGCGGCGGTAACAATGCTGCCGAGGCGTTTCACATAACGAGCAGGGCCCAAAAGTGTGGAAGAAGGTTCGGTGATTTGTTGCATGGCACTTGCCTCTTGACACCGACACCCGCGCGAGGTGCCAGTTAAGTATGTTGTTGTAGTGTTTAAGAACAATCTGGAGGGCATGGCTGTAACCGGTTATGTGCTCTATTCAAACAAAGCTAGTCGGGAGGCTAGGAGCTGTCAAACCAGCTCCAATTGGAGTCTGCTAGAAAGCAGGCTTTAGCCACTGCGTGCTGGTTCTTCGGGCCAAACTCATTCGGTGCTGAAACTTCTGAGGTTGTGAGCCAGCGATGCTTTGGAAAGTTCACCCAAATGGGCATTTACCTGTTGCCCTTGTGCATCGTAAAAAAGCGTCGTTGGTAAGGCTTGACTGCCTGTTGTCCTCCCTAGACTGGCTCGGGTGTCGGTCAGGACGTTTTGCAGCGAGAGCTTGTGCCGGCCCATGAACTGGGTGATGGTTTCTGGCTGTTCGCCTTGGTTAACAAATACAAAGGTAACGCCCGGATTATCTTGTTGGGCTTGTTCCAGTACCGGCATTTCCCTGATGCAGGGCGGGCACCAACTGGCCCATAAGTTGACAACAATTGGCTTGTCTTTGGCTACTTCAGCCAAGGTAACGGGCGTGCCGTCCAGTAGTGTGAAGCCGTCTTCGGGCAGTCCTCGTGAGCTGGTTTCGATTAACGCTGTCAGTAGCGAAATGGAACCCCAGGTTACCAAGCCCGAGGTCACCGCGAGTGAGAGTGGTTTGCGAATTTCGCGATGACGCCAAAGCTTCCATGCTGTTAGCGTTAGTGCACCAATTAGACCAGCGATAACGTGAAAGCCTCCATCCCGTATGTCAATAATGCCCCAGAGGTTTTCCTGATAGTGCTCGAAGTATTGGATAACAAAGCCGATGCGCGCCGCCACCATGGACGCCAAAAATATGTCAGACAGGGTGCCGGCGATAGGTATACCTTGTTTGCGCCCAGTGATAGCGCCAACAATCAGAGCGATGGTGAAGGCGCTGATCAGCAGAAGGTGAGCCAGAGACAGGCTCAGAGGGCCCAGATTAACCGATAACATCTTCACTCCTTGTTTATGATTGGCAGGCCTACGACCCCGGGGGCTCCCATGAGTTCCTTTTTCGGGCTATTGTTAGTCGTGACACTTGGTTTTCAAGGCCTGACTGGGTACAGATATGCTATTGAATTGTGATATTGGCGAAAGTTACGGCGCCTGGACTATGGGGTTGGATGATCAGGTAATGCCGTTTATCGATCAGGCAAACATCGCCTGTGGGTTTCATGCCAGTGATCCTCTTGTTATGCACAACACGGTACGGCTGGCACTGCAGCACAAGGTGGTTATGGGAGCACACCCGGCCTACCCGGATCTTCAGGGTTTTGGTCGACGCTCCATGGTGTGCAGCCCCGAAGAAATTCACGCCATGGTGCTTTATCAGGTGGGTGCACTGGGCCAGATTGCTGCAGCGCAGGGTGGGAGCCTGAGCTACGTTAAGCCCCATGGCGCGCTGTATAACGACATGATGCGGAACGAAAAGGTGCTGCGGGCTATTCTCGGCGCACTGAGCCAGTCCACTGGCAAGCTTGCGCTTATGGCGATGACGACCGCAAACAATGGGCCGCTAAAGGCGTTGTGTGCCGAGTATGGCGTGAAGTTGCTATTGGAAGCCTTTGCAGATCGCGCCTACGATGAAAACGGCTACATAGTGTCGCGCAACATAGCGGGAGCTGTGCATCAGGACTCCGACACTATTCTGAACCAAGCTGTGGCCATTGCCCGCGGGCGAGCTATCCAGACGATCGACGGAAAGTCGCTTTCTCTTGAGGCGGATACGTTGTGTGTTCACGGCGATAACCCAGAGTCGATTGCTGCCGTCAAAGCTATCCGTCAAGCGCTGGCGGCCTGATGGACAGCTTTTGCTGTGAAGGCTTTAGCCGTTCGCAAGGCCCTTCACCACATCAGGTCGTCAGGAATCTCATATCCTGCGTATGGATCATCGTCACCCACATCGTCTTTCTTGCGGTCGTGTAGCACTACAACCGCTTGTGCATCCCGCTCGATAATCTTGCGCGCCACACCCTCAGCAACGATCTCGTACTGATCGTTTACAAATACAATAGCAAGACGGCCACGGGATAGCTGGTCGGCCATGGTGTCGTCCACATACAGTTTTTTGATTTTATTGTCGTGTACGAACTGGTATGAGGTTTCGCCTCGGCTGCGGTCCAGCCGATTGGTTTCCACCAGTTGGCGAATCTGAGCTTGAATGGCTTTTTTCTCGGCTTCCTGCTGGCGTTTGAGGTTCAGCTGGCGGTCGCGCTCGGCTTTTTCCTCCCGGGCTTTACGCGCACGGATTTCGGTCTCATTGACCTGCACTGCACCTTTGGGCTGCTGTTTGCGTTGTTTGTGCTTTTCATTGCGAATAGCCTTGGCCTTTTTTTGATCGGCCAGACCTGCTTTTAATAGCTGATCCTGCAGGGATGCCATGGGATAACTCCATTAATTGGTCATAAATTCTGGTATTCTATGGCCATAGTATACGCCCTCGTGCCTACCTTCTTAACCAGCAACCGCTGATTCCGGGATTTTCTTGTATGCCTTCCTTCAAAGATCTTGATCTGTCTGCAGCCATGCAGGCCAATCTCGCCCAGTTGGGTTTTTCACAGCCTACTGATATTCAGGCCAGCGCTTTGCCTCATTGCTTGGCGGGTCGTGATGTGATCGCAATGGCGCAAACCGGCAGCGGTAAAACGGCTGCGTTTGGTATTGGATTGATCGAAAGCCTCAAGCCAAAGCTGTTTGCGGTTCAGGGGCTGGTGCTGTGCCCGACCCGCGAGCTGGCGGACCAAGTTACGAAAGCATTGCGGGAAATGGCAAGAGCGCAGGAAAACGTAAAGATTCTCACCCTTTGCGGCGGCGTGTCTATTGGCCCGCAAATTGGCTCGCTGGCCCATGGCGCTCATATCGTTGTAGGTACGCCGGGGCGAATTGCGGATCATCTGCGCAAAGGAACTCTGGACTTAAAGCGTCTCTCGACTTTGGTGCTGGATGAGGCAGATCGAATGCTCGATATGGGTTTTCAGCCTGCCATGGAAGAAATTCTGGGCTACACACCCAAGCAGCGTCAGACGTTAATGTTTTCTGCCACCTGGCCCGAGTCTATCCGTAAGCTAAGCGCGGGTTTTCAGCGGGATCCTGTTGATGTGAGGGCAGAAGCGCAAAGCGTGAATAGCGATATCCGCGAACTGTTTTATGAAGTCCCTGCATCCGAGCGCACCCATGCCATTGTGAGTTTGCTGTCCGAACATCAACCTGCATCCTGCTTGGTGTTCTGTGCCATGAAACAACAGTGTGATGAGTTGGCCGCAGACTTAGGTGCCCAAGGCTTTTCGGCACTGGCATTGCACGGTGACCTTGAACAGCGTGAGCGAGACAGTGTGCTGGTGCGTTTTGCCAACCAGAGTTGTCAGGTTTTGGTGGCAACAGATGTTGCAGCCCGTGGGCTGGATATTAAAGCATTGCCGTTGGTGATTAATGCCGAGCCAGCACGGGATCCGGAAGTGCATACCCACAGAGTAGGGCGCACCGGACGCGCAGGTGAGGCCGGGTTGGCGGTAACCTTGTGCAGCCCGGCTCAGGGGCACAAGATCAACCGCCTTGAGAGCGAGCGAGGTAGTTCAGTCGTTTGGGGGGATTCCGACATTCTACTTTCAGTGCCTGCCGAGCCTGTTCCTCCGGCCATGAGAACTCTTTGTATCGCCGCAGGGCGTAAGGACAAGCTCCGGCGAGGGGATGTGCTGGGGGCGCTCACCGGCGAAGCGGGACTGGATGGCAAATCCGTTGGCAAGATTGATCTGTTTGAATTCCAGTGTTTTGTCGCGGTGGAAGTCGGGCAGGCCAGACGTGCGCTTAAGCGCCTTGAAGATGGAAAGATCAAAGGCCGAAAACTGAGGGTCAGGCTAGTCTAGTAGTCGGTGGTACAGGGTTTCTCAACCTGTGAAACCTGCCTTGGAATTCTCGGAAAGTCCGTATAGTCATTTGCATTTCGGTTGCTCACGGCTTACGAAACCGGTAAATTACGCAGGATTTTGCCTCCCGGTTTGCTCCGGCGCGGTATAAGACATAGGTCTTATAGCGTTCGGTTGCTCTGGGGAAAATCCATAAACCAATACAGGTAGCTGTTCAATATGGATGACCTGATGTCACAAGCCGTCGATCTGATGGTTGCGGGTATGGGCTTTGTGTTCGTGTTCCTGATTATTCTGGTGTTCGCGACCCTGCTTATGTCCAAACTGCTTACCCGGTTTGCGCCGCCAGAGCCGGCAACCCCGGCCAAAACGCCCCGTGCCAAAGCCAAGGCACCTGCAGCAGTCGATCCTGATACAGCAGAGGCGATTAAAAAGGCGATAGCTCAATTCCGGTCGCGCCACAAGAAGTGACCCGGTAACCGATTAGATACAACCTTTAAACAGAAGGCTGACACGATGACTGACACAAAGAAACCGCTAGGGATTACGGACGTTATCCTGCGTGACGCCCACCAGTCCCTGCTTGCCACCCGTATGCGGCTTGACGATATGCTGCCCATTGCCGAGAAACTCGACAAAGTCGGTTTCTGGTCTTTGGAATCTTGGGGTGGCGCTACCTTCGACTCCTGCATTCGTTATTTGGGTGAAGATCCCTGGGAGCGTATCCGCGAACTGAAAAAAGTAATGCCTAACACGCCCCAGCAAATGTTGCTGCGTGGCCAGAATCTTCTGGGTTACCGGCATTATGCGGACGACGTGGTAGAAAGGTTCGTTGATCGTGCCGCCGAAAATGGCGTTGATGTATTCCGTATTTTTGACGCCATGAACGATCCGCGTAACCTTGCGACTGCCATCAAGGCTGTTAAGAAAACCGGCAAGCACGCTCAGGGTACTATTTCTTACACCACCAGCCCGGTACACACCATTGAGATGTGGGTAGAGCTGGCGAAAGAAGTTGCCGACATGGGTGCTGACTCCATCGCGATCAAGGACATGGCAGGCATTCTCAAGCCGTACGTGGCGTTTGATCTAGTTAGCCGCTTGAAGAAAGAACTCGACATCCCGATTCACATGCAGTGCCACGCGACTACCGGCATGTCTACCGCTACAGCCATCAAGGCCGCGGAAGCCGGTATTGATAACGTGGATACAGCCATTTCTTCCATGAGTATGACGTATGGTCACTCGCCCACCGAAGCGGTTGTTGCCATTCTGGAAGGCACCGAGCGTGACACCGGGCTGGATTTGGTGCTGCTGGAAGAAATTGCCAGTTACTTCCGCGAAGTTCGCAAGAAGTACGCGAAGTTTGAAGGCAGCTTGCGTGGCACCGACTCCCGAATCCTGATTGCTCAGGTGCCGGGCGGCATGCTTACCAACATGGAAAACCAGCTTAAAGAGCAGAACGCAGCGGACAAGTTCGATGAGGTTCTGGCTGAAATTCCCAAGGTTCGTGAAGATCTGGGCTTCATCCCGCTGGTAACACCAACCTCCCAGATTGTGGGCACTCAGGCGGTATTGAATGTTCTGACCGGTGAGCGTTACAAGTCCATCTCCAAAGAAACCTCTGCAATCCTGAAAGGCGAATACGGCGCAGCGCCGGCTCCGTTCAATAAGGAGTTGCAGGAGCGTGTTCTGGACGGTAAAGAAGCGATTACCTGCCGCCCGGCGGACAACATTGAGCCGGAAATGGACAAGTTGACCGACGAGTTGAAGAAACTGGCAGACGAAAAGGGTATCAAGCTGGCAGATAACGTTGTTGATGACGTTCTGACCTACGCTCTGTTCCCCCAGATCGGTCTGAAGTATTTGGAAAACCGCAACAACCCGGATGCCTTTGAGCCGGTTCCCTCCGCAGAAGATGCGGCACCTGCCAAGAAGGCTAGCGGCCCCGAAACCTACACCGTTGATGTCAACGGCAAAAAGTTCGTGGTTGCTGTGTCTGAAGGCGGTGAAATCACCCAGATTCAGGGCGAGGGCGGTGCTGCATCTGCTCCAGCGGCAGCTTCTGCGCCTGCTCCGGCGGCCGGTGAAGGTGAGCCTGTTATCGCACCTCTGGGTGGCAACATCTTCAAGGTACTGGTTTCACCGGGTGATGCCGTTGAAGAAGGCGATGTGCTGATTATTCTCGAGGCCATGAAAATGGAAACCGAGATTCGTGCACCGAAGGCCGGCACTGTCGGCGAAGTCTTCATCAAGGTCGGTGATGCCGTCTCCCCTGATGATGAAATGCTGACAATCGCATAAAGGGCCAGCATTCCATGGATAAGTTAATGACGTTATGGACAGGTAGTGGCCTGTTCAATATAGAACTCGGTCAGGTGATTATGATCGCCGTTGGCCTGCTTCTTCTGTTCCTTGCGATCCGCAAGGGTTTTGAGCCATTGCTGCTGGTTCCCATCGGGTTTGGTGGCATTCTGGCGAACATTCCGGAGGCTGGGCTTGCCCTGACTGCGGCAGAAAATGCCATCCACTTTGCGCTGAATGGCGGAAAAGGTGAACTATTGGCTGCGCTGGCAGTGCCTTTGGATGTTGCCTATCAGGCCGGGCAGGCGATTACGCCTGAGCTGAAAGAGGCCTTCAAGGTGGCATTTAAAGAGGCAAGCTACTCTGAAATGGCGATGGCTAATGCCATTGCTCAGGATGCCGGTTACGGTAATGGCATGCTGTATAACTTCTATTCGGTAGTTATCGGCAGCACCATCGGGCCTCTGGTTATTTTCATGGGCGTTGGTGCCATGACAGACTTCGGCCCACTACTGGCGAACCCGAAAACCATGCTGTTAGGTGCTGCGGCACAGTTCGGTATCTTCGGAACGGTGTTGGGTGCCGCACTGCTGGACTGGCTGGGTATTCTGGATTTCACCATTCTGGAAGCGGCTGCTATCGGTATCATTGGTGGCGCTGATGGCCCGACGTCTATCTATGTGTCCAGTGTTCTGGCTCCGCACCTGCTGGGTGCCATTGCGGTATCTGCATACGCCTATATGGCCATGGTGCCGATGATTCAGCCGCCCATTATGAAGGCGCTGACTACGCAGAAAGAGCGTGCCATCAAGATGTCCCAGCTGCGTCCTGTCAGCAAGCGTGAAAAGATTGTTTTCCCGCTGGTTGTTCTGATTGCTGTGGTTCTGTTCCTGCCGGATGCAGCGCCTCTGCTGGGTATGTTCTGCTTTGGTAATCTGATGCGTGAGTGCGGTGTGGTGGAGCGTTTGAGTGACACTGCACAGAATGCCTTGATCAACATCACTACGATTTTTCTGGGCTTGTCGGTTGGCTCCAAGCTGATGGCAGACAAGTTCCTGGACGCTCAAACTCTGGGTATTCTGGGGCTGGGTATCGTAGCGTTTGGTGTGGGTACGGCCTGTGGTGTTCTGATGGCCAAGCTGATGAACAAGTTCAGTAAGGATCCGATCAACCCGTTGATTGGCTCTGCCGGTGTATCTGCGGTGCCGATGGCAGCGCGGGTTTCCAACAAGGTTGGTCTTGAGGCGAATCCGCAGAACTTCCTGTTGATGCACGCTATGGGGCCGAACGTTGCTGGTGTTATCGGTTCGGCTGTTGCTGCGGGTGTGATGATCAAGCTGCTTAGCTGATTGTTGCTTTTGCAGTACAGAAAACCCCGCCTTTGTGCGGGGTTTTTTGCTTTTTGGCCTGTTGACTTGGGTGCTTGAGCTGGAGAAGCGTTGTCTTTCAGGAACCGCTACGAGCACATCCATGTGCGCTTGTCTCCGGCCGTCCATGGCCTACGACATTCCTGAAAGACAACGCCTCTCCAGCTCTATGAGCTCAGGTGATATCTCCCTGTAAATCAGCCTCGGCACAGCAAGCCTAATGAAAATCTCGCGAACTGACCGGGAGTGTTTTTATGAGATGGCTCAAGTCTGAAAGCTTCCCCGCCATAACGTGAACAATTTCTCCCTCTCTTTCCAGAATGCCTTTTACGTGTAACAACCGTGCGGTGAGTAACGGTTTGCGCTGGCGGCGGGCGGTTTCGAGCCAGACGACGACGTTTATGTTGCCGGTGTCGTCTTCCAGGGTTACGAAGGTGACGCCGGAGGCGGAGCCGGGGCGTTGGCGGCCGGTTACCAACCCGGCTACCTGTACGGGGATGCCAGCTTTGGTGGTTTTGAGTTGTTCAGCACTGAGGCAGAGCTGTAGGTGGCCTTGTTCCCGAAGCAGGGCCAGTGGGTGGCGTTGGAGGGTTAGGCCTTGGCTGGCGTAGTCGGCGAGGATGTTTTGGCCTTCTGTAGGTTCTGGTAGCAGGTTGCAGGTCTCCGGTTCGTAGTTTTCTTTGTCTTCTGCCGCTTCTATCCCGGCAAAAAGTTCACTGGGTTTTTCATGGGCCAGTAGTTGCCAGTAAGCTTGGTGGCGGTTGCTGGAGAAAGCAGGCATGGCGTTGGCGCCGGCGAGGAGTTCCATTTCCCTTTGGTTGAGGTCTGCCAAACGGCGTAGTTCGGAGGAAGTGCGGTAGCCGGTTGCTGGGCGGTGCTGATACAGGCGCTGTGCGGCGTTTTCGGAGAAGCCCCGGATAATTCTTAAGCCCAAGCGCAGTTGCAGGTCAGTGCCTTCTAAGGTGTGGTCCCACTGGCTCTTGTTAATGTCTGGGGGTAGTGCCACTACGTTATGGCGCTTGGCATCCTGTAGCAGTTGCGATGGGGAGTAGAATCCCATGGGTTGGCTGTTGAGTAGGGCGCAGTAGAAGGCGGCCGGGTAGTGGCGTTTGATCCAGGCGGAGACGTAAACGAGCAGAGCGAAGCTGGCGGCGTGGGATTCGGGGAAACCATAGCCGCCGAAGCCGCAGATTTGCAGGTAGAGTCGCTCGGCAAAGTCGGCATTGTGGCCACGTGCCAGCATGCCGTTGATGAGTTTTTCCCGGAAGAGGGTCATGTCGCCGTGGGATTTCCAGGCGGCCATGGCGCGGCGGAGTTGGTCGGCTTCGCCAGCGGTAAAACCCGCGGCAACCATGGCCAGTTTGATGACTTGCTCTTGAAAGATGGGTACGCCCAGTGTGCGTTCCAATACGCCCCGGATGGCATCGTTGGGGTAATCCACGGGTTCCAAACCGTGCTTGCGGCGCAGGTATGGGTGCACCATGTCCCCCTGTATGGGGCCGGGGCGGACGATGGCCACTTCAATAACCAGGTCATAGAAGGTTTCGGGTTTCAGTCTTGGCAGCATGTTGATCTGGGCGCGGGATTCCACTTGAAATACGCCAACGCTGTCGCCTTTCTGGAGCATATTGTAGGTGGCTCTGTCTTCTTGAGGTATGTCTTGCATCCGAAAGAGTTGGCCTTTTTGATGGCTGATCAAATCCAGTGCTTTGCGAATAGCTGTGAGCATGCCTAGTGCGAGTACATCCACTTTCATCAGGCCCAGGCTTTCCAGATCGTCTTTGTCCCACTGGATAACGGTTCGGTCGGCCATGGCGGCATTTTCCACGGGCACCAATTCGCTTAGGGGGCCGGAGCTGATCACAAAGCCGCCCACGTGTTGGGAGAGGTGGCGGGGGAAGCCAAGCAGGGTGTTCACCAGAGCAAAGAATTGGTCTGCAACTTTTGGGTTGCGGGTCAGGCGTTTGTCTAGAATCTGTTGGCGCCAGTTGGTGGCTTTGTCGCGCCAGTCGATGCCTTCCAGCAGTTGTTCCACCAGTGCTGGATCAAACCCCAGAGCCTTGCCAACGTCTCGGATGGCGCTGCGGGGGCGGTAGCGAATAACGGTTGCTGCCAATGCCGCACGTTCCCGGCTGTAGCGCTGGTAAATATACTGAATTACTTCTTCTCGGCGTTCATGCTCAAAATCCACGTCGATATCTGGCGGCTCATTTCTATCTTTGGAAATGAACCGTTCAAACAGTAGGTCTACCTGTGCCGGGTTTACTTCAGTAATACCCAAGCAGTAACACACAGCTGAGTTGGCCGCAGAGCCACGGCCCTGACAGAGAATGTCGCGACTTCGGGCAAAGGCAACAATGTCGTGGATGGTGAGGAAGTAGTGTTCGTACTTCATCTCTGAAATCAGCCCCAGTTCTTTGCGGATCAAGGCCTGAACAGACAGTGGTGTGCCCGCCGGGTAGCGTCGCCGCTCACCTTCTCTGGTCAGGCGCTTCAGGTAAGCCGCCGGGGTTTCTCCTTCAGGGACAAGGTCTGGGGGGTATTCGTAACGTAAACTACCGGGCTCAAAGGTACATTGTTGAGCAATTCGCACAGATTCTTTCAGCCAGGTTTCGGGGAATAACCGTTGCAATACCGGTACTGGGCGCAGGTAGCGTTCACCGTTCTGAAACAGGCAGTGGCCAGCGTTTTCCACGCTGGTGTGGTTGCGTAGGGCGGTGAGTACGTCTTGTAAGGGCTGGCGCTGCCGGTTGTGCATGTGAACTTCACCGGTGGCGGTAATCGGGCAGCGCAGCTGGTCGCTTAGCCAGCGGGCTCTGGCCAGTTGCTGTTCTTCGCCGGACTCCAGAGTGCGGGCTGCGGCAATCCAGAGGCGGTGTTCAAACAGGCGGAGTAACCATTCGCCGCAGGCTAGAGCCTGACCTGCACTGGCTTCATCTGATGAAGGCGGTAACCACAGGCACAGGCAATCATCCAGAGCATGGGTTTCCACGTCGCTATGGAAAAGCTGGTATTGCCCTTTTTCTGTTCTGCGTCTACCGGTGGTTATAAACTGGCAGAGCTGCCCGTAGCCTTTGCGAGTGCGGGCTAGAAGAATAAATCTGGGTGTGCAGGCGTCGGGAGGGGCGTTGTCTAGCTCAAACCAGCTACCGGTAATCAGCTTTACAGGGCTTTCTTTAAGTGCAGCCCAAGCCCGGGGTATGCCCGCAACCGAACAGGCATCGGTGATGGCCAGTGCTGTATAGCCAAGCTCTGCAGCGCGATCCGCAAGCTCGTGGGGGTGGGATGCCCCAGTCAGGAAGGTGAAGTTGCTGAAACAGAACAACTCGGCATAGGATGAAACACCCATTAGCCAAACCATCCATGTATAAACCAGCCTTCCCGGATATCACGGAAGACCCAGGCCAGTTGCCCGTTATTCAGTTGGGCGACGTAATAATCCCGGTGCACTCGCTGGCCATCCCACCAGCCCCCGCTGATCCTCTCCGGGCCAGTAAACCAGACTTTTGGGGTTTCCGTAAGCGGCTGCGGGCCGTGCAGTAGCCACAAGGGACGGCAAGGCAATTGGTTCGTTGCTGTTGTTGTTACCTGGTTCGTTCGGCGTACTTTTGAGGCGCTCCATGCCCATTCTGGTCGGTGATCTGCTCTGGGCGAGAGCTGTTTCATGGCGTTATCCCCAAGCCTTGCCTGCAATCGGCTCGCCAAGGTGTGCCAGGCTTCGTTCAGGTCTTGGTTTTCACCCAGAAGATCCTGCTTAAAAGGTGCCTCCCTCCCAAGGAATCGTTTAACAATAAGGCGCAGCGACATAACTGGAGCCTTGAGGGGCTGCTGTTCAAGTCGCAGGCTAACGAGGCTGAGAAAAGCTTCGGTTCGATGTTCGGGGCCTGATGTGCGGATGCGCAGGCGGGTTGGCTCTGTGTGCCGATGCTGAAGTTCTAACAGTAAACAGTCAGTATCCTGCTGGCGCCAACATAGGTCACTCTCCAACTCAGATAGCATGCGGCGCAATGGGAAAAGCAGCCCTTGTGACTGCTCAATATCCTGTACAAAATCTGCTTGTTGCCGAAAGTGATGTGGCGGTTGCCAGGGTGTTTGGGGATCAGGTCTGGAACCTCGAATTTTCTGGACATACGCCAGAGTTTCTGGGGAAAGCCGGCGCGCCATTTCTTTGGGCGGCAAGCTGAATACCTCGCCCAGAGTATTCAGGCCAAGCCGTTGCAGGCGCATGCAGGTGCGCCCGTCAAATTCCGCAGTTAATAAAGGCATCTTGCTAAGAGTTTGAAGGATGCTGGCTGTGTCGGAAGTGCATTCTCCCACACCGTTACGTGCAGTCAGACCTGCTGCTAAAGGAGTGTGGCCTGTGCCCATCCAAGCAGTAAGCTGGCGCTCGTGTAGTACTTCTTCCAGCGTTCGCCAGACTGCCGAAAGGCCACCGTATAACCGCTGTAGGCTGCCGATTTCAGCCAGTAAACCGTTTGGCGGAACCAGAATAATATGCGCTGCGTATCGGTAGAGCCAGCGTGCCTGGTCTTCCAGAATACGGGCTTCCTGCTGTTGGTCTGCCCTTATTATGCTTAGCTCTGGCACCAGACTGATGGCTGTTTTCAGGCGCATATCATCACGAACACCCAGATCTTTGGCAGTTGGGCAGGCTTGCACTACTTTTTGCCCTGAGCCTTCTACAATCACTAGAGCAGACACGTGTTCACCGGATCGGCGAATATGGTCCAGTAGCAGGTGAGGGAAGTGCAGGTACAACCAGAGCATAGTGATTACCGGGCCATTGTGGGCCAGGGGCCTTGAACTATGCGGGGCGTTTCATGGTGAAGCAGGCTTGCCCGGTGTGCCATGGCAAGAGAGCAGCGTTGCCCGGGCCAGCTACCACGGCGCTTTAGCACGTTTACCTTCAGGCTTTGTTGGTCATCGGGTTCCAGCTCAAGGCGCAAAGCAGCCGGGGAGTTCTGTTCGGCATAGTGGCGCTCGCGAAAAAGCACACAAACATTACTGCCAGCTTCGGCTGCTAGCTGTAAACGCCGGATTTCGCGGGCTGCCAGTTTTTTCGGCCAAGCCATCACTAACCCTGTAACCGGCGAGCGTAAACAGTTTTCCAGTGTCCATAGAAAATCGCCTTTGTCTTCGGTATGAATCATGATTATTTGATTCAGATCGATGCCTTCCCGTGTCAGCGCTGGTGCATAGGGCGTGTGTGGCGGGTTTAGCCAGAATACAGCTTTACCGGCCTGCGACAGCCTTTGCATTAATGGTATTAACAGGGTCAGCTCACCAATGCCGGGGGCATCCAGTAGGCATTCGCTCAAAGCACCGCGGGGCCAACCAAGGCCTCCGAGCTGGTTGTCTAGGGCCTGAAAGCCAGTTGGTTCGGCCGGTTGTGTGGTTTTATTGTGCTTGTGCCCCTGCCAGACGCGGGCGTCCTGCATTAGCGTGTTAAGAAGCTCGCTCATGATGCAATCTCGGAATACTGTTTAAATATACAGTATTCCGAAGAGCGTCCAATTTCAAGAAGCTGGTTGATAAAATGCTTAACTGGCTCCATGTTAGATCAGTAACGATAGCAAAAAACCGGATATTAGCTTGGAGGTTAAGCATGAGCGGACTGGCTGAGCAGCAATGTGAAGCGTGTAACGCGAGCGCCCCTAAAGTAACTGATGAAGAGATGGCCTCCCTGCACAAGAGCGTGCAAGATTGGGAAATTCTCAGTGTGGAAGGTGAAGATCAGTTACGAAAAACGTTTAAATTCCGGAATTTTGCGCAAGCTCTGGCATTTACCAATAGGGTCGGTGAGCTGGCTGAGGCAGAGAATCACCACCCGGCTATCTTGCTAGAGTACGGGAAGGCGACCATAAGCTGGTGGACCCATACAATCGGTGGGCTGCACAAAAATGATTTTATCATGGCCGCGAGAACAGACTCTGCTTACCACTGATCGTCTTTTTTCTCTTGGGCTTCAAGTTCTGCCTTGCGCTTGCGGACCTTCTCCAGTTTATCTTCAGGAATATTCATCTTACTGGCTGAGTCCCGAAGCATGAATAAGCTGCCCAAGACCAGACCCAAGGCAGCGAGTATAAAAATCCAGCCTATCATTGGCATACGTTAGGCTCTCTTTTAGTTGGAGTGTTTTTCTTTACAGTGGAGTGTCTCCGTAAGATTGACGGAACATCCCATCTCTTATCAAGCATTATGGCAGTGTCTGCCCGGGCGTTAAAAGAGCTTGGCGCTGAAAGGGTTTATGCCAAGATTTTTGATGTGAACGTGGATTTTTCGAAGATCACTAACGGGCTGGTTTAAGTCTCAAGTACCGGCGCGGATAAATTCGTCAGCAAACAAACCAAACAGCAACCAGAGAACATGTAACTATGGCCGATTCAAGCTACACCCCGCCGAAAGTCTGGAAGTGGGAATCTGCAAGCGGTGGTGCTTTTTCAAATATTAACCGCCCCATCGCTGGCCCGACCCACGATAAAGACCTTCCTGTTGGTAAGCACCCTTTCCAGCTCTATTCATTGGCTACGCCAAACGGCGTGAAGGTCACGATAATGCTGGAAGAGCTATTGGAGCTGGGTATTAGTGAGGCCGAGTATGATGCGTGGTTAATCCGCATTAACGAAGGCGAACAGTTTGGTAGCGGGTTTGTAGGCGTTAACCCTAACTCTAAGATCCCGGCGTTGTGGGATCGCTCTCAGGACCCCGCTGTTCGAGTGTTTGAGTCTGGCTCCATTTTGCTTTATCTGGCGGAGAAGTTTGGTAAGTTTTTGCCATCGGATACCGCTGGCCGTACTGAAGCGCTCAACTGGCTATTCTGGCAGATGGGCAGCGCAGCGTTTGTGGGTGGAGGTTTTGGGCATTTCTTTGCTTATGCGCCTGAGAAGTACGAGTACCCGATTAATCGCTACACCATGGAGGTGAAACGGCAGCTGGATGTACTGGATCGTCAGTTGGCCGACAACCAATATATTGCTGGTAGTGAGTACACTATTGCTGATATGGCGGCATGGCCCTGGTATGGCGCACTGGTAACCAACGCTGTATACGATGCCGCAGAGTTCCTCGAAGCGCACACCTACACTAATGTAATGCGGTGGGCCTTGGAGCTTAAAAAGCGACCGGCTGTGCAGCGTGGACGAATGGTGAATCGCGCCTGGGGTGAGCCAGAAACCCAGCTCCATGAGCGTCACGATGCGAGCGATTTTGAGCACAAAACTCAGGACAAGCTTGGTGGATCTGCTGACAACTCTTGATTCCCGGGTGGTTAATTAACTCAGGCACTTATAATGACCTCTGATATTGCCTACATCGTTGGTTTGACAGCACTTGCTGGTATCTGCATTCCCCTTGGCGGATTACTGGCAAGGGTTGAACGCATCGGCCCCAACTGGCTGGAACAGGAGTTCCGGCACTTCCTGATTGCCTTGGGTGGTGGCATTTTGCTGGGCGCCGTGACCATAGTGCTGATACCGGAAGGGCAGTCGAGTATCGGCAATTCGTTCTGGGCTATCCCAGCGATCATAGCTGGTGGCGTGCTGTTTTTCTGGGTAGAGCGAATGCTTGGCGTTCATCACCGGGAATCACCACAGCTAATGGGCGTAATGCTGGATTTTGTACCTGAAGCCGCCGCTTTGGGTGGGTTGATCATAGTAAACCCAAGCCTCGCGCCCTTGATGGCGGTGCTGATTGCTATGCAAAATCTGCCTGAGGGCTTTAACGCCTATCGAGAGTTTCTGGAAAAACCGGGTTATACACCAAGAAAAACACTGTCAGTAATGGCCGGTTTAGCAATGGCTGGCCCAGCCGCAGGGCTTCTTGGGTACTTTTTCTTGTCTGAGCAGCCCGTGGTTCTGGGAACTATCATGCTGGTGGCATCCGGCGGGATTCTCTATCTGATTTTTCAGGACATTGCGCCCCAGTCCCGATTGGACAAGCACTGGGGGCCTCCGCTTGGTGCGGTACTCGGATTTTGTTTGGCCTTGTTTAGCGATATGTTGGTTACGCAGGCCTGAGGCCTGAGGCCTGAGGCCTGCGGGCAAATTAGACGTTAACTCGTTTCAGTTTTAGATGAAGAAATCCCAATCCTCCGTCTGTTGATACTGACCTGTCAGCTCTTCCGACAATATAAAGCCCGCCAACACATCGTCATGGGAGGCTCCGTCAATCAACTGCTGTTGCCAATAGTGATAGCCGGCGTCATCAGCGTCTCGACCGAGAAGAGCGGTGTAGTACAAAGTGAGAGTCTGATCGCTATCAAGGTTTCCGGTGTTGGCTCCTAAGTGCTCGACGAACTCAGTTGAGTGCAGAAAACCATTAACAATGTCTCCAATACTGGCACCTTGATCGAGCAGCCGCGCCCAGTACTGGAAGCCATCAAGGTCCGCCTGACGTCCTAGGAGCTGTGTATATAAAGTGGCTAGCCAGTCGTGGTCTTGATCGTATTCAATGATCAGCTCTTTATCGCTGAAGCGTAGCGTTTCGACATTTATTAGAACATCTGTTTCGTCGGGGGTGTTGACATGGGTAATGCGGGTAATGGCGTTGTCGCGTTCCACAATGTAGTTTGAATGTGAACCGCTGAGGGTTACCGTGTCGTTGTTCTGACCGCCATGCAGGAGATCGTTTCCAGCTCCACCAAACAATAGATCGCTGCCACCCTCACCAAACAACAAATCATCGCCGCCGGCAGAGCCAATAGTGTCATCGCCGTCACCACCGTGAAGCTCATCATCAGCCGCACCGAGCAAGATGTCCTGACGACCACTGCCTGCGAATACCACGTTGGAGCCTGAGCCACCGCGCACGGTGACGTCGCCCGCGATGATGGCAAACTCAATATTGTTTAGATTTAACACGGTTCCCGCAGGTAATTGTCGGGCGTCCAGAATCATGATCTCGGTTGCATCTCCCCCAACACCACTGACTTCAATGGCTTGTGATGGTGGCTGAACGCCGTCAGAAGTAAAGGTAATCTGGTTTAACCAACCGGCGCTATTGCCATTGCTCAGCCATTGCTCTAAACCATTCGTCAGGGATGACCAATCTTTAACGGGCGCAGCGTCGCGTAGCAGGTACAGGGCATCGCGGAAAGACGTTTGACTCACTGCCGTTTCGTTAGCCCGGGCGGTAGCGCCGATGCCTTCGGGGAGTCGGAGTGTGGTCACCGTTCCGCTGTCACCAAAGTGCAGCGGTATGTCGGCCAGACTAGAACTGCTGTCGGTATCCTGACGTCCGAGAGAGACAGGGTTGATGTTGATTTTGACCACCTGCAGGCCATTCTCTGCCACTGTTTGCTGTTCAACCGGGGTGCCGTCTACGATCGTGGTTGTTGGCGGTGGCGTGGTGTCCGTAGGCGGTGGAGGTGGCGGCGGAGCCGCAGCCACATCAAAGGTCAGTGTGTTACTGGCAGTTGAAAAAACGGTGCCATCGTTAACGCTGAACGCCAAGGTTGCATAGGCAGAGCCACTGTCTCCGCTTGTAGGGGTAAACGTGAGTAAGCCGCTGTTAATATCGGCAATCGCAATGATGTCGGTGTTCACGACTGGGGTGCCATTCAGTGCGAGCGTACCGTTGGCGGGGATCGTATCGATGCGAACAGACTGCAAGGTGTCGCCATCAATATCCGTAAAGCCAAAATCCGAAGCCGTGACGGTGTGGGTGCCGTTGTAGCCGACATTAACGGTGTCATCGGCAGCGGTGGGAGCATCATTGACGGCTGTAATATCAATATTCACGCTGCCCAATGCGGTGATGGTGCCACCGTCGTTAATGCTCAGGCTAATTGTCGCGGCATCATTCCCTGTCGCATTTTCGGCGGGCGTATGGCTGATGTTGGCGCCATTAAGATAAGTATCGATCGCCGCCACGGTACCGTTGAGTGTGAGAGAGGTGGAGTTACTTCCGCCGACGGTGACCCCCCCTCCAGTCGATGCCGAGAGAACGCCAGCAGAAGCGGTGAGTGTTAACGTCACGCTACCAGTGGTATCCACGTCTGATAGGGTTGCTGCCGATAGATCCAGAGTGGCCTGAGTGTCTTCCGTAAACGTGGCATCACTGATCAACCCCGTCAATTGTGGGGCGTCATTCTCCGCGGTCACTGCGACACTGACCTCTGCACTGTCCGTTGCGGCGCCATCGGAAACTGTCACGTTCACGGTTCGGGTGGATTCCGCTGGGGTGTCTCCCGAGGCTTCAAAGGTCAATGCTTGCACCAGAGCCTGCACTCTGGCCGGTGTCGCATTGATGTTGAGATTTACAACAAAATCATTACCGGCGGCTATAGTGGTGCCTAAGGTGCCAATCACCGTACCGGAGGCGGACACATTTGAGCCCGCGGTGGTGCCGGCCAAGGAAATGGCGCCACTGGTGTCGACGGACAGCACATCGCTGGCGACATCGGCGTTGCCGGTCACACTGGCGGTCACTGAGCCCCCATTGAAATTCACCGAGTCGGCGTCAGTAACGGTCGCATTGCTGCCAAGGTCCAGAGCAATCGCGCCTCCTTGTTCAGTGGCCGCAATGCTGTCGCCATCCAGATTGCTGATGACGGGTGGGTTAGGGGTAACGTTTAAAGTGAAACTGCCGGTGGTATCGGAATCACCGCCGTTAGCGGTGCCATCGGCATCATTCAGGGTTAGATCAAAGCTGCGATTGCCAAGGCCTGAGGGGGCGCTGTAACTCAGATTTTGTAACAGAACCTGTAAGTTGGGGTTGGTCGCGTTAGCGGTGTTGAAACTAATGGTGAGGTCATTACCGCTTTGGCCATCATCAGTGGCATCAACGATCCCCACTGTCACACCGCCCACTTGGATTATTTCACCCGCACTGACCGTGGCGTCGCCTCCAGACGTTACCGTTGTGCCGTCTACTGACCAGTTGCCATTGGTAGTGCCCGCTGTCTGCGCCAGAGTCAAAAAACCACTGTTGTAATCGACACTGTCGGCATTCGTTACGGTGACATCGTTAAACAGGCTAACGCTCTGTGCACCGGCACCGGCAATGATCTGGCTGGTTTCTCCAAAGGCATCACCGACCACCGGCGCATCATTGACGGCTGTCAGCGATACGGTCGAAGCCAGATTTGGCGCGGCCACATCACTGCCACCGTTAGCGGTGCCACCACTGTCTGTTATGCCGGTGATGGTGATCACGCGGTTTGAGCCGGTCGTGGGGGTATCTGAGGTATTGCGATAGGCCAAACCATCGACCAGCGTTTGCATCTGGGTTTCGCTTAAGGTGGCGCCAGTAAGCGATATCGTGGCTGTCGAACCGGAGACCGATGAACTCACCGTCAGGCCATTCGTCGCCGTGTTGACCGAGTTGCCATTGGTCAGTGCGAGATCCGAGCCGTCAATGCGTAGGACTTCGTCGGCGCCATCACTGACATTTGTAACGGTCAGGGTCATCGCTGAGAAAGTTTGACCACTATCGACGGTGTCTGCGGTAACGCCGGAGAATAGATCCGCACCCGGTGCCGCGCCACCTTCCGTATAGGTGGGATTCTGTCCTGTTGCCGTGAGGGTTGGTGCGTCGTTGACGCCCGCCATCGTCACCGTGGAGGCGATCGCCAGACTTCCGGTGTTGTCGCCGCCGTTGGCGGTGCCGCCGCTGTCCTGCACGCTGGTTAGGGTTACCACCCGATCGCTGGTCGACAGCGAGTTGCTGTTGTTCTGGTAACTCATGCTGTCGATCAGCGTCTCGGCGGCGGCGACCGAGACGTTGCCGCCGGTCATGGTTACTGTGGCGGTGGTGCCGATCACCGTCACGCTGTAGTTGAGGCTGTTGCCGGCGGTAGAGCCGTTGGTGCCATGGGTCAATACGATGGTGGTGCCATCGGCGTTGATCCGCTCGTTGCTGCCGTTGGTGACGTTGGTGATGGTGAAGCTCAGACCGGTGACGGTTTGGCCAGCCTCGACGGTGTTGAGGCTGGTGGCGCTGAACAGGCTGGCCGCCGCGCCCCCTTCGGTGAAGGTGGGGTCGCTGCCGGTGGCGGTCAGGGTCGGCTCGTCATTCACCGCCAAAACGCTGACACTGGCCGTATCTGTAGCACTGGAAAACGCCGTTGAGCCGCCGTTGGTGCTGGTGTCTGCGGTGTTGCCAGCGACACCCGTGGAGGTATCCCAGGCCCGGAAAGCGAAGGTCGCAGTGCCGTTGTAGTTGGCATCGGGGACAAAGCGAACCAAGTCGGTACTGTCCAGCAGTCGCGCCGCATTACTGATATCCACGCTGCTGCCGGTGGTACCAGAGAAACTGTTCCAAGTCGTGCCGCTGTCGGTACTGTATTGCCATACGCCGTTGCTATTTTCGATCTGGGTAACGGCTATGGCTTCAACGGCACCCCCATCCGGGTCGCTGATGGCGGCGGTGAGCAGGTCGGCCACAGTATCACCACCGTTATCGGTATTCTGACTGGCGTCATTGTCGCCGTCGGCGCTGGAGCCGTCGTCGTCACCGGCATCTTCAACAATGGTGGCCAGGGTAACATTGGTGTCGGCCAGTACAGGAGCATCGTTGATCGCCGTGATGTTGATAGCGACAGTGTCGGCGCTACCATCCGCTGTGCCATCATTAGGGGTGACGGTCAACGTGGCTGTGGCGGTATCGTTGGCTGCGGTGGTGAACTGAATTTTGCTGGCGTCGTTCAGGTAGGTGTTTAAATTGGCGGCCGTGCCCTGAAGGGTCATGCTAGCCGTGCCAGAGTTGGCTATCGTCACGCCTGCGGTGGTGCCATTACCGTCTGTACTGGCAAGTGTGCCACGATTCACGGCGAGCGTTAGTGTGAGGCTGTCGCCATCGGCATCACTGATGTTGTAGGCCGATAGGTCGATAGCCGTGGCTATATCTTCGGTCGCGCCGTCATCGGCAGGTGTGCCGCCCAGAACGGGAGCACTATTGGGCGCAATAGCGGTATCGATAACAATATTATTGATGGAGGCATAGCCGGCGCCGTCGACAAAGAGTATTCGCACTTCATCGACGTAGCCATACAAACTGTTGCCTGACAAGTCCTGACTGACTCTTTGGGGAGTATCGTTGGCACTGAAGTTCACCGTGCTACCGGCTACCATGGCCCCATCGCGATAAGCCACAATGCTCATGGCCTCGCCACCAAGGGGCTGGTTGCCCCAATCATAAAAATCAAAGCCATCGAACTTGAACTCGGAGCCGTCACTGCTTTTGACGGCCATTCCTCCCCACTCAATAAAGAAGGAATTAAAGTCGACGGTGACCCCGGAAAAGCCATCGCCGCTGGCCAAGTCGGCATTGTTGAACCAGTTAATGCTATTGACTTTGCTGCCGCTGGGGTTGCTGATATTGAGTATCTGAATGGTGATACCGGCGATATCGGCGCTGCCGCCCTCGCCATCTTCAGCAATGTGGTCGGTATCCCAGTTGCCATCGTCTGATGTGAAGGTGAGTGTTGTTGCTGCCAGAGTATGTTTGTAGTTCGGGATCTCGAGCGCGTAACGGCTTAGTGACACAGGGCCTGCGTTCAATTGCCAATGTGCTCCCTGAGTCGTCCCTCCTATTTTTTTGGTTGAAGCACAGATGCTTGTGCCTATCGCTGCCGATAACTCGCTGATAAAGCCTTGCCCGGCATCACCAAGAGCGGTTTCGCAGCTATAAAGCCAGCAGCCGTCACCGATCCATTGTCCTAATTGACGCAACTGGTTTGCATGATGGGGAAGAGATTGAGCGTCTATTATTGAGTTCCCAAGCAGTATTCGTCCGGGTTGGCCGTGACAAAATAGATGCAATTGCTGCGTGCCACCCAATGCCTTCAACTGTTGAACTAGCTGAGTCAGACTATCGCAATCTTGGGTTAGAAATATGGGGGTCAGTCCCGCTTGTTTGGCTGAGGAAACAAGCACATCTAAATCTGGCAGGGCTGGGTTGAGTGCAGCAACGCCGGTTTGTTTGAATTCCATCGTTACGTTCTCCGTGGTTAACGCGATGTTGTCAGTGCTTGTTTCACATCAAATGATTGGACCTAAAACAGTTCTGGTTAGATGGTCTGCGGCATTGACTGAATCTTAAGTGAGAGTATTTCTAAACCTAAACAACCGAAGGCTCCTCGACAATGTGATTAACGTGGCGTTTACGTTCCGTTATGTGAACGATAAACACCTTTTGATTACACTCTGTCGCGAAGGATTCGGCATGAGCTGCTAGTGTTATTCTCTGGGCGGAAAAATGCCGGTCATTGCGATGCAATAGCGCATCCCAATCTGTGGCGGGCGGCTATCAAAGGGCTGGCTACCACCGGCATTTCCTACCGTCACTGTACCGGTGCCACTAACGCTGGTGGTGACTCCTCCTATCGATGCCAATTTATCGGAGGTTGCCGGTGCCCATATCGCTGCACCGCTTGGCCCTCCAGGGGATGCGGCAAGATAGTTTTCCGCTGAAGAAGGCGTCATGGTATTGCTACCAGAATTTGGGGCTACGGGAATGGATACGCCAACATTGCCGATGCTGGATACTGCCGCGGCATGATTGTGAATCGGTAAGTTGTTGATGTTCAAAGTAATGAAGTCTCGCCCTGATTGAGAACCTTGCTGTACCGGTTGCAAGCCTGGCCCCGCTCCGCGTCCGACACCGCTACGCCCGCGATAATCGGGTAATGCAAAGGTTGATCGGCCATCCCCGCCGTATTGCGTTCCTATTAGCGCAAACAGTGCCGTGTTACTCGAAATGGCAAGGACTTGCCCGGCAGCCTCGCTGTAGCCTCTGGGGCAGAAGTTGGCGGCTGTCGTGCAAACTGAGGCGAGATAGGCGTCTGGTCCGCAGCTTGCTGAAGCATTCCCTCCTGAAATCGTGAATAATACAAGTGCTGAAGATAGGGACAACGTACGAATGTTTTTCATTGAAGGTCCTTCTATGTAATACGAGTCCATTCTGGGGTCCACGCTATCGTTTGCTTGCAGGAGTCTCGCTGGCATCTCGTATTAGTTGACGTATGAATGAATCAAAATAGTTTTCCTGCCTACGGTCGATCTAAATCCGAGTGACGGGTTTAGATCGACGTTTGCACGCAATAAAAGGTAGTTCAGGGGTTGCCAGAGCGCTAGCAATTATCTTTTTGTCAACTTTATAACCTTTGTGCCAGCTTCATTGTTTTGGCCTCCGGTCACCCTCCATAATCTTCGCCACAAAAACCGACTTCCCGTAGGTCTCGAACGACCACTTCATGGTGTCGGAGAGTACCTTCATAACTTCGTCGTACTCGCCGAAAATTTCAGTACTCATGCGGCCCGCGATAACTTGCAGGCCGGTTTCTTCTAGCCGGGCAATGAGATCCCAGATGGGTTGCTTGTAATCATCCTTGAGGGGATAACAGCTCAGTTGTACAGACAGGAACATAAATGCCTCCGGTTTAACGATGGTGTCAGTAGCCCATGGCAGAAGATGTGCTGCGCCTTGGGTCGGCGCCGCCGTATAGCGTGCCGTCTTCTCCAATCATAATGCTTTGAATGGCGCCCATAGCCGAGTTAGTCACCACTTTGTGGCCGCGGCTTTCCAGCAGGTTCACTGTGTCTGCACTGATGCCTTGTTCGATTCGGATTTCATCTGGCAGCCATTGATGGTGAATGCGGGGCGCATTGACGGCGGTTTGTATATTCATGCCGTGGTCAATCACATTCATGATGACTTGGAGAGTCGTGGTGATAATCCGCGAGCCACCCGGGCTGCCGGTGACCAGAAAGTTGCGGTCATCTTTGCGAACAATGGTCGGCGACATGGAACTGAGCATGCGCTTGCCAGGCTCCACTTTGTTCGCTGCACCGCCGATCAGACCGTAGGCATTGGGTACGCCCGGCTTGGCGCTAAAATCGTCCATTTCGTTGTTGAGCAAAAAGCCCGCGCCTTCAACGGTAATGCCCGAGCCGTAACTGAAGTTGATGGTGTAGGTGTTTGATACGGCATTGCCCCATTTATCGACAACCGAAAAATGCGTGGTTTCAGGGCTTTCATAGCTTGCAGGCTGGCCCGGGCGCACGTCGCTTGCGGGACGGGCCTTGTCCGGCTTGATGCCTTGCCGCAACTCTGTTGCATAAGATTTGCTGGTCAGGCCCATAAGAGGCACGTCTACATAATCTGTATCGCCCAAATATTCCGAACGGTCGGCATAGGCGAGTTTCATGGCTTCTGCCATGTAGTGAATGGTGTCAGCCGAGTTGTGGCCAAGCTTAGTGATCGGAAACCCTTCAAGAATATTCAGTATTTGTACAATGTGCGTGCCGCCGGAAGAGGGCGGTGACATAGAGTAGATGTCGTAACCCCGGTAGTTTCCATGCACCGGCGTGCGAATAACCGGCTGATAGTCTTCAAGATCCTTCGAGGTGATGAGGCCGCCATGCCTCTCCATTTCTTCCACAATCAATCTTGCGGTTTCACCTTCATAAAAGCCTTTTACACCCTCATCGGCAATACGTTGCAGGGTGGCGGCCAATTCTGGCTGGCGGAAGCGCTCACCGGCTTGCCAGGCAGATCCGTCTTCTTTGTAAAAGGTTGCCTGAGTTGCAGGCCAACGCTGAAGACGTTCCCGTGCCTGCTCAAGCCCCTCACTAAAACGCTGAGGAACCACAAAGCCATCTTTGGCTAGTTTGATGGCAGGTTCCAGTGCCTCTTTTAAGGGAAGAGTGCCGTGACGTTCCAATGCCAGAGCGAGCCCCGCAACAGTGCCGGGAACGCCTGCGGCTAGATGGGTAAACCGGCTGCGGTCCTTTACTACCTCTCCTGAAGCGTCTTGGTACATGGTTTCGGTAGCGCCTGAGGGTGCTTTTTCGCGGTAATCTATAGCTTCCGGCTCGGAGCCGTCGCCTTTGGATATCAGCATGAAGCCACCGCCGCCGATGTTTCCGGACCTTGGCTGGGTGACGGCCAAGGCAAACCCGGCCGTTACCGCCGCATCTACGGCGTTGCCACCGTTTTTCAGCACGTTTAACGCTACCTCGGTGGCTAAGGTGTGGCTAGTCGCCACCATGCCGTTACGTGCGCTGGCAGGATGAAAGCGCTCGCCTTCGAGAATGGCTTGGCTAAGAACCGGCGTTGCCAGAGTTGTAAGGCAGAGGCTTAGGGTTAGTACGCGTAAGGCGCTTGAGCGCCCGGTAAGGCGGGTTTTTCCTGATTGCTGGTGTAGGTCTCTGTCCATGTCTCCACTCCTCGTTTCTGATGATCATATAGGCTATGATAGCCCGTCATTTTATAGGGTGCGTACCGCTAACCTTGGTTCCTTTTCGAGCTGCCGTTTCTGGTAATGGTTTCCGTCGCATCTGCTTTCCCGTTTTTCAGTTAAGGAAAGGCTTTCATGGAGCATACCTATCGTCTTGTGATTTCTTGCCCGGATGGGGTGGGAATTGTCGCCAAGGTGAGTAATTTTCTGTCCACTTACAATGGCTGGATAACCGAAGCAAGCCACCACTCCGACACTCACAGTGGTTGGTTTTTCATGCGTCACGAAATTAAAGCCGAGTCTATTCCGTTTGGTCTTGAGCAGTTCCGTGCTGCATTTGCGCCGATTGCCCGGGAATTCGATATGAATTGGCATATCGCCGATTCGGCCCAGCCCAAAAAAGTGATTCTCATGTGCAGTAAGGAGTCCCACTGTGTGGCCGACCTCCTGTACCGTTGGCACAGCAACGAAATCAACGCGGAAATTGTTGCGGTTATCTCCAATCATGACGATTTACGCCCTATGGTGGAGTGGCACGGTATTCCATACCATCACATTCCGGTGGGTAAGGCTAACCGTGACGAAGCATTCGCCCAAATTGACGAACTTTTCCAGAATTATGAAGCCGATGTAGTGGTGCTTGCGCGCTATATGCAGATTTTACCTGCGGAGCTTTGTGCAAAGTATTCTGGCAAGGTGATCAACATACACCATAGCTTTCTACCATCCTTTGCCGGAGCGCGGCCCTATCATCAGGCGTACAGTCGCGGAGTGAAGTTGATTGGTGCTACCTGTCATTACGTGACTCAGGATCTTGACGAGGGCCCGATTATTGAGCAGGACGTTATACGCATTAATCACAGCGATACCATCGAAGACATGGTGCGTCTGGGTAAGGATGTAGAGAAAAATGTTCTTGCCCGGGGATTGCGCTCTCATATCGAAGATCGTGTGATTACCCACGAAAACAAGACAGTAGTATTTGATTAAGGCTGCCTCACAGATGCCCTTGAAGGGCGTGACTGTGCTAGAATCGGCGGCTTGATGAAGAATAACTACGGGGCCCAGAAGCTGCCCTAAACGACTTCCAGATAACGCAAAGGAACCTTTCTCGATGGGTGAATTAGCCAAAGAGATCCTGCCGGTCAATATTGAAGACGAACTGAAGCAGTCTTACCTGGATTACGCCATGAGCGTCATCGTCGGGCGAGCGCTTCCTGACGTGCGGGATGGCCTCAAGCCGGTTCACCGTCGTGTTCTGTTCGCTATGTCCGAACTGAACAACGACTGGAACAAGGCCTACAAGAAGTCTGCCCGTGTGGTGGGTGATGTTATTGGTAAATACCACCCGCACGGTGACTCTGCTGTTTACGACACCATCGTTCGTATGGCTCAGCCTTTCTCTCTGCGGTATCCGCTGGTAGATGGTCAGGGCAACTTTGGTTCTATCGACGGTGATAACGCGGCAGCCATGCGTTACACCGAAATCCGTATGAAGAAAATTGCCCACTCGTTGCTGGCGGATCTCGATAAAGAAACCGTAGATTTTGTCGACAACTACGACGGCACAGAGCGTATTCCAGAGGTTATGCCTACCCGGGTTCCTAACCTGCTGGTGAATGGCTCCTCCGGTATCGCTGTAGGTATGGCGACCAATATTCCGCCCCATAACCTGACAGAAGTGGTTAACGGTTGTTTGGCGCTGATTGATAATCCGGATCTCACCTGTGATGAACTAATGGAGTTCATTCCGGGCCCGGATTTCCCGACCGAAGGCATTATCAATGGCCGTGCCGGCATTGTTGAAGCCTATCGCACCGGTCGTGGCCGCATTTACATTCGCGCCCGCCACGAGATTGAAACCGACAAGAAGACCAACCGCGACGCCATCATCATTACCGAGCTGCCGTATCAGCTGAACAAGGCCCGTCTGATCGAAAAGATCGCCGAGCTGGTGAAGGAAAAGCGTCTGGAAGGTATTACCGAGCTGCGGGACGAGTCCAACAAGGAAGGTATCCGCATCTTTATCGAGTTGCGCCGTGGTGAAAATCCGGAGGTTGTGGTCAACAACCTGTTCAAGCACACCCAGTTGCAGACGGTATTCGGCATCAACATGGTTGCGCTGATCAACGGCGAGCCACGAATCCTGAATCTCAAGGAAATGCTGGATGCGTTCGTGCGCCACCGCCGTGAAGTGGTGACCCGCCGTACCATCTTTGAGCTGCGTAAAGCCCGCGAGCGTGGCCACATTCTTGAAGGTCTGACTGTAGCACTGGCCAACATCGATGAGATGATCGAACTGATCAAGGCCTCCCCAAGCTCAGTAGAAGCCAAAGAGAAGCTGATGGCCCGCGGCTGGGCGCCGGGTGACGTAATGGCGATGCTTGAGCGAGCCGGCGAAGACGCTTGCCGCCCGGACGATCTGCCGGAAATCTACGGCCTGCGTGACGGCCTGTACTTTATGTCTCCGGAGCAGACTCAGGCGATCCTGGACATGCGTCTGCACCGTCTGACCGGTCTGGAAACCGAAAAGCTCCAGAACGAGTACAAGGAAATCCTTGAGAAAATTGCCGGACTGCTGGAAATCTTAGGTGATCCTGATCGCTTGATGCAGGTTATCCGTGAGGAGCTGGAAGCCGTAGTAGAAGAGTTTGGTGATGAGCGTCGTACAGAAATAACCAGCTCCCAGCGTGATCTTACG
This sequence comes from Marinobacter sp. 1-4A, assembly GCF_016597725.1. GTDB lineage: Bacteria > Pseudomonadota > Gammaproteobacteria > Pseudomonadales > Oleiphilaceae > Marinobacter. Next base: position 68,074 of record NZ_VCGY01000007.1, on the reverse strand, counting down.
ATCGCCGATCTGATTGATGAAGAAGAACTGGTTGTCACTATTTCCCACAGTGGTTACGCCAAGACTCAAGCTGTTGAGGATTATCAGGCCCAGCGCCGTGGTGGCCGTGGTAAAGCTGCGACCTCCATGAAAGACGAAGATTTTGTTGAAAAGCTGCTGGTCGCTAACTCCCACGACACCATTCTGTGCTTCTCCAACCGTGGCAAGGTGTACTGGTTGCGCGTGTTCGAGATTCCCCGCGCCAGTCGCGCATCTCGTGGTAGGCCGATGGTAAATATTCTGCCGTTGGATGAAGGTGAGCGTATTACCACCTTCCTGCCGGTGCGCGATTATCCGGAAAACCAGTTTGTTCTGATGGCAACGTCTGCGGGCGTCGTTAAGAAAACACCTTTGCCGAACTTCTCACGCCCGCGGAGCAGTGGTTTGATTGCCTTGTCTCTTGATGAAGGCGATACGCTGATTGGCGCTGCGATTACCGAAGGCGATGCCGAAATCATGCTGTTCTCTACAGCAGGTAAAGCGGTTCGTTTCAACGAAGAAGCCGTTCGCCCGCTAAGTCGAACTGCCCGTGGTGTGCGTGGTATCAGAATGCCTGAAGGGCATCATGTTGTGTCTTTGATCATTCCTCAGGAAGGCGGAGTTATTCTGACAGCCAGCGAGAATGGTTACGGCAAGCGGACTGCGCTTGAAGAGTTCCCAACGTACGGTCGTGGCAGCCAAGGCGTTATTGCTATGCAATGCTCCGAGCGTAACGGCAATCTTGTCACCGCGTTGCAGTTATTCGAAGGCGACGAGATGATGCTGATTTCCGACAAGGGCACGCTGGTTCGTACCCGTACGGATGAAGTATCGGTTCTTAGCCGGAACACGCAAGGTGTGCGCCTGATCAGGTTGAGTCAGGAAGACGAGCGTTTGGTAGGTGTTGAGCGAATTGCCGAAACCGACGATGACGACATGGAAGATGCCTCAACAGATGAAAGCGCAAACAACAGTCCGGAACAGGATGCTGGCGAGGAATAAGCCGGCACTGCCGAACACCGAATCCGCAAGACGTGAGAGACCACAGGAACATGAGCAGGGCGTATAACTTTTGTGCAGGTCCGGCAACCTTGCCGGAAAGTGTGCTGGCACAGGCACGGGATGAAATGCTGGACTGGCGTGGCACGGGCATGTCGGTAATGGAAATGAGCCATCGCAGTGATGAGTTTGTGGAAATTGCCGAAATGGCCGAGCAAGATCTGCGTGAATTGGCCGGAGTATCAGATGATTACGCTGTACTCTTCATGCAGGGCGGAGCTTCCAGCCAGTTCTCCACCATTCCTTTAAACCTGTTGGGCGACAAAACGTCTGCGGATTACGTTAATACTGGCATCTGGTCGAAGAAGGCCATTGCCGAGGCTAAGCGCTATGCCGATGTAAATGTGGTTGCCAGTTCGGAAGAGGGCGGCTTTGTCAATATTCCCGATCAAGCGTCGTGGCAGACCAGCACCGATGCGGCTTACTTGCACTACACACCGAACGAAACCATCGGTGGTCTGGAGTATGGCTTTATTCCCGACAGCGGCATGGTGCCCTTGGTAGCAGATATGTCATCCACCATGCTTTCGCGCCCGGTTGATGTGTCCAAGTTTGGTCTGATTTACGCTGGCGCCCAAAAGAATATCGGCCCTTCCGGGCTGGTTGTGGTCATTATTCGGAAAGACCTTCTGGGCAAAGCCCGAAAGGAAACGCCGACCATGATGAACTATCAGGTGATTGCGGATAACGGCTCCATGTACAACACGCCAGCGACTTACTCTTGGTATCTCGCGGGTCTGGTATTCAAGTGGTTGAAAGCTCAGGGCGGTGTAAAAGCCATGGGTGAGATAAACCGAAGGAAAGCAGAAAAACTGTACGGTTTCATCGATGCTAATGAATTTTACGCCAACCCTATCGACCCACGCTTCCGTTCTTGGATGAATATACCGTTCACGCTGCAGGACGATGGCTTGAATGCTGCCTTCCTTAAGGGTGCCGACGCTCGGGGCTTACTCAATCTGGCGGGGCACCGTTCCGTGGGAGGTATGCGTGCCAGCATCTATAACGCCATGCCAGAAGCTGGTGTGGATGCGCTGATTCAGTATATGACAGAGTTTGCGAAGGAGCGGGGCTGACCATGAGCGATGAGCAGATCCGCCTCGGAGAACTACGGGAAGAAATAGACAGCCTTGATCAGAAGATCATGGAACTGATCAGTGCCCGTGCGAAATGCGCGCAGGAAGTGGCCCATGTAAAAATGGAAGCCAACCCCGGTGAAGATGTGTTTTTTTACCGTCCTGAGCGTGAGGCTCAGGTGCTGCGCCGCATAAAAGAAGCTAACCCGGGGCCATTGCCAGGCGAAGAGATGGCCCGGTTGTTTCGCGAAATTATGTCGGCTTGTCTGGCGCTAGAAAAGCCCATGCATATTGCCTTCTTGGGACCTGTCGGCACTTTTACCCAGGCGGCAGCGCTCAAACATTTCGGGCATTCTGTTGTTAGTGTGCCTTTGCCTGCCATTGATGCCGTTTTCCGCGAAGTCGCGTCCGGCGCTGCCCATTATGGAGTGGTGCCGGTTGAAAACTCCACGGAGGGTATGATCAATCACACGCTTGATATGTTCATGTCCTCACCGCTGAAGATTTGCGGCGAGGTTCAGCTGAGAATTCACCATCATCTTTTGGTGTCACCTGAATTCCGCGATCAAGAAATAACACGCATTTATTCGCACCAGCAGTCATTTGCCCAATGCCGCCAGTGGTTGGATACCCACCGTTACGGTGTTGAGCGGGTAACGGTTTCCAGTAACGCCGAAGCTGCGCGCCGCGCTGCGCAGGAGCCGGGTACCGCTGCGATAGCAGGTGATATGGCGGCCGAGCTATACGGCTTAGAGAAGCTTGCGAATAGCATTGAAGACCGCCCGGATAACACCACGCGGTTCCTCATTATCGGCCGGGAAGAAGTACCGGCCAGCGGGCATGATAAGTCATCGATACTTGTTTCAATGAGAAATAAACCCGGCGCACTGTATCAGCTATTGGAGCCGTTTCACCGTCACGGCATCAGTCTTACGCGGATCGAAACCCGGCCATCACCCAGTGGTACCTGGGCCTATGTTTTTTATATTGATTTTGAAGGGCACATGGATGACGAGCAGGCCAGAAAAGTGCTTGCGGAAGTAGATGAAGAAGCTGTCGAACTCAAACGTTTGGGCTCCTATCCCATCGGTGTACTTTAAAATTGATCTGGCACGTGAATAGCATCGGAATTCAGGCGGTTTAAGGAAGGTATATGGCCATCGATTATCAGAGTCTTGCGGTAAAAGGCGTTCAGGCTTTGTCTCCCTATCAGCCGGGCAAACCTATTAGCGAGCTGGCTCGTCAATTGGGTCTAGACCCGGCTGCGATCATCAAGCTTGCGAGCAACGAGAATCCATTGGGCCCCAGTAAAATAGCTATTGCGGCGGCTGAAACAGCCTTGTCCGAGCTTTGCCTATACCCCGATGGCAACGGGTTTGAACTCAAACAGAAGCTGTCCAAGCGCCTTGGGGTTGGTGCTGGTCAGATCACACTAGGCAATGGCTCCAACGATGTGCTTGAAGTCATTGCGCGTTGCTTTGCGGACGCCAGTTCCGAGGTTGTCTTTTCCCAGTATGCGTTTGCCGTTTATCCGATTGTTACTCAAGCTATTGGTGCCACAGCGGTCTCTGTAACGGCTAAAGACTGGGGCCACGACCTTGATGCCATGGCGGCGGCAGTAACCGAGCGCACGCGGCTGGTATTTGTGGCGAACCCGAACAATCCTACGGGAACCGTGCACGACTCACACGCCATTGAAGCGTTTCTCGACAAAATTCCGCAAAATGTTCTCGTGGTTTTAGACGAAGCCTACTGCGAATACATGACCGGAGAAAAAGATCCGGATGGTGTTGCGCTTCTAAGCCGTTTCCCCAACCTAATTGTGTGTCGTACTTTTTCCAAAGCTTGGGGGCTCGCGGCTTTGCGTGTCGGCTATAGCATTAGTTCACCGGCTATCGCTGATATTCTTAACCGTGTGCGCCAGCCTTTTAATGTGAACTCCCTCGCTCTTGCAGCCGCCACGGCAGTGCTGGATGACGAAGACTATCTACAACGTTCCCGCGAGGCGAATACAGCTGGGTTGAAGCAGCTACAAGAGGCCTTTGATGAAATGGGCCTTCGGTATATTCCGTCTTCGGGGAATTTTGTGGCCGTTGAAGTGGGGCCGCATGCCATGGGCGTGTATCAGGCGTTGCTGGCTCAGGGCGTAATAGTACGCCCTGTTGCGGGTTACGGCATGCCTAACCACCTCAGGGTGTCGGTAGGTTTGCCGTTGGAGAATGAGCAATTTATCGACGCGCTCGCAAAAGCGTTGGTTGCGGCTGGGCAGGGCGCCTGATATGCCGCTGCGCGAACCGCTTTTCCAGCGAGTTGCGGTCATCGGGCTGGGCCTGATAGGTGGCTCGTTGGCCAGTGCCATTCGCAAAAATAGTCTGGCTCTAGATGTTGTTGGCGCAGACCTGCGTAAAGAAGATCTTGTGCTGGGCCAATCTTTGGGCGTGATTGATACGATCGCGGGTAGCACAGCGGAGGCGGTGCGTGGGGCAGATCTAGTTGTACTGGCGGTGCCGGTGCAGGCAACACGCAAGGTGTTGGAGGAAATTCGCCCGCATTTAGCGGCCGATGCCCTTCTTACCGATGTAGGTAGTACTAAATCCGGTTTTGTTAAGGATGTTGAGGCGGTGTTCGGAGAGTTTTCGCCCCGTATAATTCCAGGGCATCCGATTGCAGGGTCAGAACGCAGTGGTATTCGAGCCGCCAACCCGGATATGTTCACCCATCACAAGGTGATACTCACGCCACCCGATAACGTCAGCGCCCCCCATCTGAAAAAGCTCCGTGCATTGTGGGAAGCCTGCGGTGCCACTGTGCTTACCATGTCGGTGGCGTATCACGATGAAGTCTTGGCGGCGACCAGCCACTTACCCCATCTAATTGCTTTCTCGTTGGTAGATACGTTGGCCGGCGAAGACGAGAATATGGATATTTTCCGGTATGCTGCTGGTGGGTTCCGCGACTTCACCCGGATTGCAGCCAGTGATCCGGTGATGTGGCACGATATCTTCCTATCCAACCGCGACGCAGTACTTCGAGTCATTGACCATTTTACCCGGGATCTCGATCAGTTGCGCACGGCGATTGCCGATCAGGATGGCGCCACGCTGCTGCGAGTATTCAGCCGCGCCAAAGCGGCACGCGAACACTTTTCAAAAATGCTTTCAGGACAGGCTTACGTGACAAATAATAGTGAAAATCAAGTGACGTTTCGTCTTCAGCCCGGTGGTTCCGTAACCGGCGATATTCGAGTGCCCGGCGACAAGTCTATGTCCCACCGCTCGATTATGCTCGGGGCTCTCGCTGAGGGGATAACGGAAGTAAAGGGCTTCCTTGAAGGCGAGGACAGTCTCGCAACATTGCAGGCATTCCGCGATATGGGGGTTGCCATTGAAGGGCCGGATAATGGCTTTGTACGTATTCACGGCGTTGGAATGCATGGGTTGCAGCCGCCCCGCGGCCCGATATATTTGGGGAACTCCGGCACTGGCATGCGCCTATTTACTGGCCTGTTGGCGGCACAGCCTTTTGAGTCCGAGCTAACCGGCGATGCCAGCCTTTCAGTTCGCCCTATGAATCGCGTTGCAGACCCGCTGCGGTCTATGGGTGCTGTTATCGATACAGCGGAGGGCGGTCGGCCGCCTTTAAAAATTAGAGGTAGTAAGGATAAGAAGCTGGTCGGTATCCACTATGACATGCCGGTTGCTAGTGCTCAGGTGAAATCTTGCCTGTTGCTTGCCGGCCTATATGCCGACGGCACTACCTCAGTCACCGAACCCGCACCAACACGGGATCACACTGAGCGTATGCTGGCTGGCTTTGGTTATAAAGTAGAACGCGACGGCCCAACTGCAAGCGTTACCGGTGGTGGCAAGCTAACAGCCAATGCGATTGATGTGCCTGCAGATATTTCATCGGCGGCATTTTTTCTCGTTGCAGCCAGCATTGCACCTGATTCGGACCTGATACTACGCCATGTTGGAATGAACCCAACGCGAGTAGGTGTTATCAATATACTGCAGCAAATGGGCGCAAATATTGACATTATGGACGAGCGTGAGATTGGCGGTGAGCCGGTTGCTGACCTACGTGTGCGCTCTGCTGAATTAAAGGGCATTGAGATCCCTGAAGATCAGGTGCCTCTGGCAATTGACGAATTTCCTGCCCTGTTTATTGCGGCCGCTTGCGCGTCCGGTCGTACGGTTTTGACCGGAGCAGAGGAACTACGGGTAAAAGAAAGTGACCGTATTCAAGTGATGGCGGATGGTTTGGCAGCGCTAGGCGTGAAAACTGAGGTTACAGAAGACGGTATTATTATTGAAGGCGGGCAAACCATTAAGGGCGGCTCCGTGCATAGCCACAGTGACCACCGTATAGCCATGTCGTTTGCTGTGGCTTCCCTGCGTGCCACTGGGGACATCGAAATTAATGACTGCGCAAATGTTGCGACATCCTTTCCCGGATTTGTAGAGCTGGCGCAACAAACAGGTATCAAAATCTCCGCCGAGGAGGCCAAAGCTGGCGTTGAACAGGGAGCAGATTAATGTCGCAAGACAATGCACCAGTCATCACAGTTGACGGCCCAGGCGGGTCTGGAAAGGGCACTGTTACGCAAATGTTGGCGAAAAAGCTTGGCTGGCATTTGCTCGACAGTGGCGCACTTTATCGGTTGACCGCGCTTGCAGCAATTCGCCAAAACGTGTCGCTGGATAACGAGACGGAACTTGTGCGCGTAGCCGCTTCACTCGATGTGGCTTTTGAACCCACACCGGAGGGGGAGCCTGCAAAAGTGATTCTTGCAGGCGAGGACGTTACCGCCGAGATCCGTACGGAATCCTGTGGCGACAACGCATCCCGTATTGCTGTAATGCAGCCGGTTCGCGATGCACTGTTACAGCGCCAGCGCGATTTCCAGCAAGAGCCGGGACTCGTTGCCGATGGGCGCGATATGGGAACCGTTGTGTTTCCGAATGCCTCGGTCAAGATTTTCCTGACAGCCAGCGCGGAAGAACGAGCGCACCGTCGTTTTAGCCAGTTGAAGGCTGCGGGTGTCGATGTTAGTATTGACGCCCTTTTAGAAGAGATACGGGTGCGTGATGAACGGGATATGAACCGTTCCGCAGCCCCTCTCAAGCCCGCAGATGATGCGCAAGTCATTGATTCTACAGGTTTGAGTATAAAGGAGGTGTTAGACAGGTGTTTGACCGCTGTAGGTCAGGCCTGACGGCACCTTTTTGGCGTTGAAATGCCGGGAACAGCGCAACCTGCCAGCCGCTGGCTGATTTCCGGAACTTATTAACAGACCGTGTTGCTGGCGACACGGAGCATACTTGCATTGAACCTATAGGACTCATAATGAGCGAGAGCTTTGCGGATCTTTTTGAAGAAAGTCTAAAAGAAATTGACATGAAACCAGGTTCCATCGTCCAGGGAACCGTAGTTGATGTCGATAGCGACTGGGTCACAGTTAACGCCGGGCTGAAGTCCGAAGGTGTTATCCCCGCCTCCCAGTTCCTGAATGAAAAAGGCGAGTTGGAAGTAGCTATTGGCGACCTTGTCGACGTAGCACTGGATGCAGTGGAAGATGGTTTCGGTGAAACCCGTCTTTCCCGTGAAAAGGCCAAGCGTGCTGAATCTTGGAAGGTGCTTGAGAAGTCCTTCGAAGCTGAAGAAGTGGTTAAAGGTATTATTAACGGTAAGGTCAAAGGCGGTTTCACCGTTGATCTGGCCGGTATTCGCGCGTTCCTGCCGGGTTCTCTGGTAGACGTTCGCCCGGTTCGCGACACTGCGCACCTGGAAAACAAAGAGCTCGAATTCAAAGTTATCAAGCTAGACCAGAAGCGTAACAACGTGGTTGTTTCCCGCCGCGCCGTTCTGGAAGCTGAAAACAGCGCTGAGCGTGAAGCTCTGCTTGAAACCCTGACCGAAGGTCTGGAAATCAAGGGTATCGTCAAGAACCTGACTGACTACGGCGCGTTCGTTGATCTGGGCGGTGTTGACGGCCTGCTGCACATTACCGATATGGCTTGGAAGCGCATCAAGCACCCGAGCGAAATCGTAAACGTTGGTGACGAAATCAACGTTAAGGTCCTGAAGTTCGATCGTGAGCGTAATCGTGTATCTCTGGGTCTTAAGCAGCTGGGTGAAGATCCCTGGGTTGATATCAAAGGCCGTTACCCTGAAGGTACCAAGGTTACTGCACGCGTAACCAACCTAACCGACTACGGCTGCTTCGCTGAGCTGGAAGAAGGTGTTGAAGGTCTGGTTCACGTATCCGAAATGGACTGGACCAACAAGAACATCCACCCATCTAAAGTTGTTAATGTTGGCGACGAAGTGGGCGTGATGATTCTGGACATCGACGAAGAGCGTCGTCGTATTTCTCTGGGTATCAAGCAGTGTGTATCTAACCCATGGGAAGATTTCTCCGGCAACTTCAACAAGGGCGACCGTATCTCCGGTAAGATCAAGTCAATCACTGACTTCGGCATCTTCATCGGTCTAGACGGTGGCATTGATGGTCTGGTTCATTTGTCAGACATCAGCTGGAACGAAACCGGCGAAGAAGCCGTTCGTGAATACAAGAAGGGTGACGATGTTGACACCGTTATCCTGTCTGTAGATCCCGAGCGTGAGCGTATTTCTCTTGGTATCAAGCAGCTTGAAAGCGATCCGTTCGCTGAGTTTGTTCAGCTGAACGATAAAGGCTCCATTGTTAAGGGTACTGTTTCCGCCGTTGACGCTAAGGCAGCCACTATCGCTTTGAATGACGAAGTTGAGGCGGTATTGAAGGCGTCTGAGATTAGCCGTGATCGCGTTGAAGATGCGCGTAACGCTCTGAAAGAAGGCGAAGAAGTCGAAGCTAAGATTATCAGCATCGATCGCAAAAACCGCATCATCAACCTGTCTGTTAAGTCTAAGGACGTAGAAGACGACAAGCAGGCTATTGATACTGTGCGCAGTAAAGCTGCAGAATCTGCTTCCGGTGCGACCACCATTGGTGATCTCATTAAGGAACAAATGCAGCAGCAGAACGCCAATAAGGACTAATCTCCGATTGGTATGAAAAAAACGGGCTCTAAGAGCCCGTTTTTTTTGTGTTTTTTTTCGATTTAGCTAAACTGAAGGGGTGGGAATTCGGCAATAAACGGTCGAATAAAAAAGAAAAGAGGGAAGTACCTCATGACGAAGTCTGAACTGGTCGAATTGATTGCCTCAAAACAAACACAGCTTTCTGTAAAAGATGTGGAGCTGGCGGTAAAAACAATTATTGAGCATATGTCCCAGTCGCTTGCCAGTGGGCAGCGGATTGAAATTCGGGGATTTGGCAGTTTTTCGCTTCATCATCGGGCGGCCCGTACTGGGCGGAATCCGAAAACCGGTGAAGCTGTGCAGTTGCCGGCAAAGTATGTTCCACACTTCAAGCCCGGAAAGGAGCTCCGCGAACAGGTGAATGACAGTTTAAAACAAGGGTTTTAGGCTTTTCATCTTTGCGGCGAACCACTTATAATTCGGGCACTTAAAAGCATTTGGGAGAGCGAGATCTATGGCAGGATTGCAGAAGATCCTTTTGATTCTGTTGGTGCTGATCCTAGTGTTACTGGCGCTTGTTTTCTCTCTCAATAATCAGATGGCAGTGGCTCTCAATTTTTTGGTGTTCGAGACTAAGCCCCATGGTGTTGCCATTTGGATTATCATGTCTTTTATTGTTGGCGCTCTAGTAGGCATATTAATGACCCTTCTCGCCACATTCCGCACATCGGTTTCCCGTCGCACCCTTCAGAAACGGCTTGATCGCGCCGAGCAGGCATTGGAGAAGTCCAGAGCCCAAAACGACCAGGTCGTTTAATGGACATAGTGCTTCATTGGCTGCTGTTAACGATTGCAGTTGCCGTTGGCTGGTTTGTTGGGCGTCTGGGTAACGGCCGTAATCAAGCCCAGGCAAGGGTTGCAGACGAAGAATCCGTTAAAGATCGGCTGCAGTTTTTGTTTACGAACTACTCCGATCAGGCTGTCGACAATTTCGTTCAATCCCTTGCTGTTAATAAAGATACGGTAAGTCTCCATCTTTCTATTGGTCGTCACTTTCGCAATAAAGGTGAGACCGATCGAGCCATCTTGGTTCATCAGAACTTACTTGCCAGGCCAGAGCTTCCTCCGCGATTCTCCCCTCAGGTAACGCTTGAGCTGGCCATGGACTTTCTCAATGCTGGGTTGTTGGACCGCGCTGAAGCATTGCTGCAGCAACTGATGGGTGATCGCGAGTATGGGCGCAAAGCTGCACAACAATTAATCGAACTGTATCAGCAAGAAAGAGAGTGGGGTAAGGCTGCAGACGTCGCGCGTACTCTAACCAGAAACGATGCAGATCCGAGCATGTTCAAGGATCTTGCCTACCTTACCTGTGAGTTGGCGGAAAAAGCTCTCGCGCAGGACGACCGCTGGGCTGCTCAAAAACTTGCCAAAGAAGCGTTGGATTACGATCACTCCTGCGTTCGTGCAACCCTTATACTGATGAAAATTCTGGTCCGGCAGGGCAGCTATCGGGAAGCAGGTAATCAAGGGCTAAAAGTTTTTGATCAGAACCCGGATTTTGGTCCAGAATCTATTGATCGATTAATGAAGCTAGAGCATGAGCATGGCGATATAGGCCGGCTCGTAAAAAAACTTCGCAAACTATACGAAGCCTATCCAAGTACCAGTTTGTTGCTGGCTTTGGCTGAGTCTGTTGAGCGGGACTCCGGTCGCCCTGCAGCTATCGACCTGTTACGTAGGGAGCTGGAAATTCGCCCCAGTATGCGAGGGCTTTTGCGGCTCGTGGAGATGGCAGGCTATGAGAAGGGCATGACCACCGATGAAGGTCGATTGGTGAGTCGTATCGGGCTCTTGATTCTCGCCAACAGACCGGTTTACCGCTGTGTAAGCTGTGGTTTCTCAGGCCAGCAACTTCACTGGCTGTGCCCGAGCTGTAAACAATGGGAAACTGTTCGCCCGATTCAGGGCGTTGAAGCTGAATAATTAGTTATCGATGCTCTTTGCTGTGCTTTTATCGATTCCCTCTACTATAAAACCCCGCAGGACATTTCAACGTGCAAACTTCTAACGACCCCAAAATTATCGTGGCTCTGGACTTCCCCTCTGCAAACCCGGCGCTGGAACTGGCAGATAAGCTGGACCCTGCCAAATGCCGGTTGAAGGTTGGCAAAGAACTCTTCACCCGCTCCGGCCCGCAGTTAGTTGAAAGTTTGCAGAAGCGCGGTTTTGATGTGTTTCTGGATCTGAAATTTCACGACATTCCCAATACCGCCTCAGCGGCCGTGGCTGCGGCGGCTGATCTGGGTGTGTGGATGGTGAATGTCCACGCCTCGGGCGGCGCGAAGATGATGCTGGCCTGTCGCGAGCGGCTGAATCCCTTTGGCAAAGATAAGCCTTTGTTGATCGCCGTTACGGTGCTGACCAGCATGGGTGCTGAAGATCTTGCAGGAATTGGTATCACAGGCTCGCCGGAAGCTCAGGTGTCCCGCTTGGCAACACTAACCCGGAATTGTGGTCTGGACGGCGTAGTCTGCTCCGCGCAGGAAGCGAAGAAGCTGAAAACAGAGCAGGGCATCGATTTCAAGCTGGTTACTCCTGGAATCCGGCCCCTGACTGCCGACAAAGGCGATCAGCAACGCATCATGACCCCCAGCGATGCCCTCCAAGCCGGTTCCGACTACCTTGTTATAGGTCGCCCGATTACCCAGACGGCTGATCCACTGGCAGCGCTTGAGGCCATTCATGCTGAGGTGATCGGGCTTTAGCTTGGTGTTTTGATTGGGCTTCGGCCCTAGCCTTTTAGTTTTGGTGCAAGGAATGGTGGGAGCGCCCTCCCAAAAACCGCTACGAGCACCTCCATGTGCGCTTGTCTTCGGCCATCCTTGGCCTACGACATTTTTGGGAGGGCGCTCCCACCATCCCACTCTGTCTCCTCAGTTATCGCATTAAAAACGAAACTTAATTTCATTGATATCCATTTGATGGTACCTGACGCTTACGCATTTTAAATGCTTCAGATAACTCAGTGATAGGTGAAGGGTGGCTGGCAGGGCTTTCCAAAACTGTAAAGGGCCATGGATGGCCCGAAGCAAGCGCACATGGAGGTGCTTGTAGCGTGTTTTGGAAAGCCCTGCCAGCCACCCCTATCTCCCAAACCAAACAGGCTAGGGCTACAAGCAAAAGTTCACGAACAAAAAACAAAAAACAAAAAACCCGCTAACTCAAAGAATTAGCGGGTTTTAAAATAGTGGCTCCCCGAGCTGGGCTCGAACCAGCGACAAACGGATTAACAGTCCGTTGCTCTACCAACTGAGCTATCGGGGAACGTCGTCGTGTGACGAGGCGCGTATATTAAGAGTACACCGCCGCCTCGTCAACCCCTTACCGAAATTTTTAGCTCAAAGCTTTCTGTAAACGCTCAATTGCCTTCTCCAGATTGTCCATGCTCGTCGCAAAACTCAAGCGCATGTGCCCAGCGCAACCGAATGCAGAACCCGGAACCAGTGCAACACCAGCTTCACTCAACAGCTTCTCTGCGAACTCTATGTCGTTGCTAACGCCAGAGGCGGAATCAATTGCGGCCTGAAAGCTTGGGAATACGTAGAAGGTACCGTCGCCTTTTAGACACTCGACGCCTGGTAGCTTGTTTAGGGCCGCTACCAGCCAATCGTGGCGTTCTTTAAATGCCTTAACCATTTCACCCACACAGGCTTGATCGCCATCCAGCGCTGCCGTAGCAGCGGCCTGTGAGATAGAGCAAGGGTTTGAAGTGCTTTGAGACTGAACTTTCTTCATAGCCCCAATAATCTTCGCAGGGCCAGCGGCATAGCCGATACGCCAGCCAGTCATTGAGTAGGCTTTAGATACGCCGTTTAGCACGAAGGTGCGGTCGTATAGCTCTGGCGTTGCATTCAGAATGTTGCAGAACGGCTGACCTGTCCAGAGGATAGGCTCGTACATATCATCCGTAGCGATCATGATGTTCGGGTGCTTCTTCAGCACCTCGCCAATCGCCTTCAGCTCTTCCATGGTATAAGCCATGCCGCTGGGGTTGGAAGGGCTGTTAATCACGAACAGACGAGTACGCTCAGTGATGGCGTTTTCCAACTGCTCCGGCGTAATTTTGAAGCGAGTGTCTGCGCCAGTTTCAATGATAACTGGCTTGCCTTCAGCAACCAGTACCATATCTGGGTAGGATACCCAGTAAGGCGCGGGGATAATGGCTTCGTCCCCGGCATTCAGAGTGGCTAGTGCCAAGTTGAAAAAGCTTTGCTTGCCACCACTTGATACCAGTATCTGGTTGGCTTCGTATTCCAGACCGTTGTCCCGTTTGAACTTCGCAATAATCGCTTTCTTCAGGGCTGGCGTACCATCTACAGCAGTGTACTTGGTTTGGCCGTTACTAATGGCCTCAATGGCTGCCTGTTTGATGTGCTCGGGGGTATCAAAATCCGGTTCGCCTGCACCAAGGCCGATAATATCCTGACCTGCTGCGCGCAATTCGGCAGCTTTGTTGGTGACTGCGAGGGTGGGGGATGGCTTGATTGCCTGTACTCGGCTGGAAAGTTGAAGGTCCAAACTTGCGCTCCTTAAAGCTGCGTCTGATAGGTCCGTGACCGGCGGGGTGTCTGAATCCTTGCCTTATGGCGGCTGATTTTCGCCCAGCCGTCGATCACGTTGATGGTACCATGAAGCCAGCGTAACAATAAATTTCTCTCTGTAGCCACATCCTGTAAGGGTAGGATATGGCAAGGATTCATAGGTTGAGTGAGCGGAGGTTGTGTGCCGATTATGGCCAGTAGCGATTCCAGCAAATTAGGCAAAGAAGGCGTTTTTAAGGTTGATTCGCCGTTTGAACCAGCCGGTGACCAACCAAAAGCGATTGCAGGGCTGGTGGACGGTATTCATTCCGGCCTTGCGCATCAAACACTATTGGGGGTGACCGGATCGGGCAAGACATTCACCGTTGCTAAGGTTATCGAGTCAGTACAGCGGCCGACCATTGTGATGGCCCACAACAAAACGCTGGCTGCGCAGTTATACGGAGAGTTCCGCGAGTTTTTTCCGGATAACGCTGTGGAATACTTCGTGTCTTACTACGATTACTATCAGCCGGAGGCTTATGTTCCCTCGTCTGATACCTTTATCGAAAAAGACGCCTCCATTAACGAACACATTGAGCAGATGCGGTTGTCTGCCACCAAAGCCCTGCTAGAGCGCCCGGATGCGATTATTGTTGCAACGGTATCGGCCATTTACGGTTTGGGTGATCCAAAGTCCTACCTAAAAATGATGCTGCACATGGACCGGGGCGACAAGATCGACCAGCGGCATATTCTGCGCCGGTTGGCTGAGTTGCAGTACACGCGTAACGACATTGAATTCCATCGCGCAAATTACAGGGTGCGCGGGGATGTCATTGATGTGTTCCCCGCGGAATCAGAAAAAGAAGCGATTCGTATTGAACTGTTTGATGACGAGGTGGAAAACCTCAGTTATTTCGACCCGCTTACGGGTGAGGTTTTGCGGCGTGTTCCCAGAGTCACAATTTACCCTAAATCGCACTATGTAACACCGCGCCAGACCGTTCTGGATGCAGTGGAGCGTATAAAGGTTGAGCTGGATGAACGCTTGCAGCAGTTGCGTGACAACAACCGTCTTGTAGAGGCCCAGCGCTTGGAAGAGCGTACCCGCTACGATATGGAAATGATGAATGAGTTGGGTTATTGCAACGGTATAGAGAACTATTCACGCTACCTCTCGGGCCGCCCGCCCGGTGAAGCGCCGCCAACGCTTTTTGATTATCTGCCGCCGGACGCACTTCTGATTGTTGATGAATCCCACGTGACCATTCCGCAGATCGGTGCCATGTACAAAGGCGACCGTTCCCGGAAAGAAACCTTGGTGGAGTATGGGTTTCGCTTGCCGTCCGCACTGGACAACCGGCCCATGAGGTTTGATGAATGGGAGCGGATAGCGCCCCAGATGATCTTTGTCTCGGCCACGCCCGGCAATTACGAAGCAGAACATGCCGGGCAGGTAGTAGAGCAGGTTGTTAGGCCCACAGGCCTATTGGACCCGGTGATAGAAGTGCGCCCCGCGTCGACACAGGTTGACGATCTGCTCTCGGAAATCCATTCCCGAGTGAAGGTTAACGAGCGGGTTTTGGTAACCACGCTGACCAAGCGCATGGCAGAAGATCTAACAGATTTTCTGATGGAGCACGATGTACGCGTGCGCTACCTGCACTCGGATATAGACACGGTAGAACGGGTAGAAATCATCCGGGATCTGCGCCGGGGCGAGTTTGATGTGCTTGTGGGGATTAACCTGCTGCGTGAAGGTTTGGATATGCCCGAGGTGTCTCTAGTCACCATTCTGGATGCCGACAAAGAAGGTTTCCTGCGCTCCGAGCGGGCGCTAATCCAAACAATTGGTCGAGCTGCCCGTAACCTCAACGGTAAAGCCATTCTTTACGGCGACCGAATTACCGGCTCTATGCAGAGAGCTATTGATGAAACGGATCGCAGGCGCACCAAACAGGCTGAGCACAATGAAGCTCACGGCATAACGCCCACAGGGCTAAACAAGAGCATTGCAGATATTATGGAAGGCGCCGGAGGCGGCGGTCGCGGCCGACGCAAAGCCGAACGGCCTGGCGAGAAAGCGGCCGAAGAGGCGGAGCAGTATCGAACAAGGGTTGGCAGTCGCTCGCCGCAAGACCTGCTTAAAGAAGTGTCGCGGCTTGAAGACGAGATGTACAAAGCCGCAGCGGATCTCGATTTTGAGGCTGCGGCCCGTTTGCGGGATGAAATCGCGGGTCTTAAAGAAGCCGCTCTGCGAACCGGTTAAGTTGTGCGTAACATGTTTTCAGCGCTTCGGGCCAACAATCACGGCGGCCTGAAGCGGTTGATTGCGGCCATATCGGGAAATTTGGCTAAACACGCGCTTATCCACTGGTAAATACTGTTTGTCTGCAACCGTTTCGCCGTCTTCTACATCGATTTCGGGATCGTGCAGATACACAAACTGATCGTCTATTGCGCAAACGGTAACCCAGTGGGGAACACGGCTTCGGTTCAGTTGCCAAGTGCTAATCAAAATCACCGGTATCTGGCCTGCTAGCAGAGCCTGCTCCATTGCGTCCAATGTTAGCGGGTCATGGTGTAGCTGGATATCTGTCTGGCCGATGTCGTGTAAAAAGCCCTCGTGCACTAGCTCCAGAACGCGCTTTTTGTCGTCGTTGCGCACAGTATCCCGAAATAAAGGGCCTTCAGCGCTTATCCACGCACTGGCGTTAAAGCCGCGCTTCCATGCCGAGAGCGCAAGGCCGTGGGGGCCGCAGCCGCCGTGGCCTGCCAGCATGAAAATAGTCGTCGCCTCGCGCCAAATTCTTAGTTCCTCCAGAGTGGTGAGCGGTTGCTGCTCATCAAGTGCCGCCATGGCCATAATCAGCGCGGCCGGACCGCAGGAGAAGTCGGTGGTTTGAGGGTAGTAGGGTACGGGCAGGAATTCCCGTGTCGGCTCATAAAACAGGATGCGGCGTTCAAAGCGCAAGGCAGTGCCGTGGTCTTCGTAATAATCCCGGTAAGTACCAAACTGGCGATAGCCCAAGCGTTTATAGAGCGCGATAGCGCGGCTGTTGTCTTCCCGAACTTCCAGTCGCATTAAAATACGGTCGGCTTCTGCGGCCTCCCGTTCAGCGGTTTTTACCAACTGTTCACCAATGCCTTGGCCACGTGCTGTCGGCAGGACAGCAATGGAATAGATTCTGGCCATTCGGGTTGCTGCGCTCATAAGCACCAAGCAATAGCCTAATAGCTCGCCGACCCCGTCATTTTTTGACTCGGCCACAATCAACCTGTCCCGTGGCATATCCAGAAAACGTCGAAAGCTTCGGCGAGACAGACGATCTTCTGTAAAACAGCGGTGCTCTAATTGTAAAAGTGCATTTAGGTCAGCGCTGGTGGCTTGTCGGAGTTGCAGGTCGGACATGTGTAAAGCGGCCTTAAAAATATAGGCATGGGGCATGCTGGTGGGCTTCCCGTATGCGGCTATTATGATAGA
Source organism: Marinobacter sp. 1-4A (assembly GCF_016597725.1). GTDB lineage: Bacteria > Pseudomonadota > Gammaproteobacteria > Pseudomonadales > Oleiphilaceae > Marinobacter. The sequence goes on along the minus strand of NZ_VCGY01000007.1, from coordinate 50,825 downwards.
GAGTAAGGAATTGGAAAATACGCTTATTATGAGTAAAAGCACTCATTATGAGTCGATTGTTCCAACGCCCGCAGCGGCGTATTGTGCTGCAAGTTTTGTAGGCAATTATCTCCGGGGAGGAGCGCCTTTAATGTCTCGTTTGCTTATCGTTGTAGACCGCACCAAAGACTGGGCTCCGTATTACCCCAGTGAGGACGTACTAACGTTCGATCAGTACCTTCAATTTTCCGCATCACCGACCAGTCGTGTGCGTGTGATCAACCTATGCCAGAGCGCCAAATACCTCAGCCGTGGGTACTACTGTTCCCTGTTGGCCGAAGCCCGTGGACATCATGTGGTGCCGTCCGTGATGACGCTGAACGACCTGAGCCGGAAAGGACTGTTTTCTCTTGAGTTGGAGGAATTGGATGCTAGCGTAATCAATTGGTTGGAGGCGGCAGGCTCGGCTATTGATCCGGCCAGCGATGAGCGCAACGCTACTCATGAGGTTCGCATTCGTACCTATTTTGGGCAGACCGAGCACCCGGAACTCAAGCCGGTGGCGCGGGCCTTGTTTGAGCGGTTCCCGAGCCCAATTCTGGAAGTTGTATTTCGGCGCCGCAAAGCCTGGCAAATTGAATCCATGAAGCCTGCTGCACCTGCGGATCTGGATGAATCCGAGCAAGATGTATTTGCGTCCGCTTTGGATCGCTTCAGCAGCATGGTGTGGCGCAAGCCCAGAACACGTCGCCGTTACCGCTATGACTTGGCGATTCTAGTTAACCCAGATGAAGAAATGCCTCCCAGCGATGCCGTGGCATTAAAGAAGTTTGAAAAAGCCGGGCGCAAACTGGGTATCAATGTGGAGCAGATTACGCGCCGGGATTACATGCGCTTGCCGGAGTACGACGGCCTGTTTATTCGTGAAACCACGGCCATAGACCATCACACCTATCGCTTTGCCCGTAAAGCGGCGGCAGAAGGTTTGGTAGTGATCGATGATCCTGTGTCCATCCTAAAATGTACAAATAAGGTTTTTCTGGCTGACCTTTTGAAAAACAACAAGATACCCACACCCAAAACGCTGATCCTTTCGAAAGACCAGAAAGATGCAGTGGAGCAGGTGATTCAGGAACTGGGCTTTCCGGCCGTTATCAAAATACCAGACGGCGCCTTCTCCCGGGGTGTGACTAAGGCTGAAGATGAAGCATCTTTGCGAGCGGGGTTAAAAGACCTGTTCCGGCAATCGGCGCTGGTGTTGGCCCAAGAGTATTTGTACACCGACTACGACTGGCGTATCGGAGTGTTGGGCGGTCGGGCTATCTATGCGTGTAAGTACATGATGGTTAAAGGCCATTGGCAGATCTATCAACATGGCGAGTCAGAGAGCGAGAGCGGCGGCTTTGAAACCATGCCCACTTACGAAGTGCCGAGAAACGTAATACAGGCGGCATTGAATTCCACGCGGCTGATTGGTAACGGGCTTTATGGCGTTGATATCAAACAGTCTGGCAACCGGGTTGCGGTGATAGAGGTGAACGACAACCCGAGCATTGACGCGGGCGTGGAAGACCGCTTTCTTGGCGGTGAACTCTACACACTGATCATGCAGGAGTTTCTGTCCAGAATGGAGGAAAACCGCAGGCGTTAGTAGCCAATCACAAAGAGGGTAACCGGCTCAGGGACCGGCTACCCAGATTCTTACGCTGCCAAACCATGGATAGCCCTCAAGTTGGTGCCGGGCGTTTTCTAGCGTGAATACGCCTTCTGGGTCTGGTTCGTCGAGGAAGATCTCTAGGTGCAGTTTGTTTCTGAGGTAGTGAAGCCTCAGGCGGCTGCGTTGGGGAATGTCTCCCAAATGTTCCGAAATAATTTCCCCGACTTCTGCTCGCGAGGGCAGCTTCTCGGTTGTTGGGTTCGGGTCCTCATCGTTTTCGGCATCGATATGGAAGTTGATATCAAGAATGTTATCCAGAGAATTACGCATGCCGGTAACCACTTGCATGCCGATTTGATGCCCTTCAGACACACTGATTTCCGGTCGCACCACCAGATGGATATCCAACAGAATATCTTGGCCCATGCGGCGGCTACGAAGCTCGTGTACGTTGAGAACACCATCGGTGCTGCGGGCTATGTCCTTCAGCATTTCTGTGTCTTCTGGAGACAAACCCGTATCTATCAGTTCCTGAACACTGTCCCAGGTGAACTTCCATCCGATGTGGATAATGATGAGTGCGATTACCACGGCAGCAACTATATCCAGCCACACTACGCCAAGCATGGCGCCAATTGTTGAAACCAGAACCACCAATGAAGAAAACGCATCAGTGCGGCTGTGCCAAGCATTGGCAATAATCAGGTCTGAGCGTATGGCCTCGCCAACATGCCGGGTGTAGCGGTAAATCCACTCCTTCCCTAAAACAGATACGGCCGCGGCCACGAGCACGGGCCACTCGGGAAGGTTGTCGGCGGTACCATCTATTAGCCTGAGAATGTTTTCCCAAGCCAGAGCAGCACCTACTGCAATCAGAATGCTGCCGAGCACAAGTGTGCCAAAGGTCTCTATGCGCTGGTGGCCATAAGGGTGGCAGTCGTCCGGCTCCTGTCGGGAGAGTTTCATAACGCCGAGCACAACAAGGTCTGAGGCTACATCAGTGAAAGAGTGGATGCCGTCGACCAGAAGGGCCTGAGAATGAAACAGCGCTCCTCCGATGACTTTGATGAATCCAAGAAAGGCATCAAGAATCATCCCTATAACAGTAACCCGTGAGGCCGCTTGCATTTCCCCCGCTAGATTTTCCCGGTGGCGTTGGGCCGGTGAGTCGGGCTGTTGCATTAAAAACTCCAGATTTTTCCGAATGACTGCTTGATTTATGCACATCATAGCAGTAACGATCCTGAATGACAGTTTGTTCAGGATTTCTTTCGTTTAATGCAAAAATTAAATAACTTGTTGAAAATAAACAATAAATAAACTGATCAAAAAATGATCAATTCGTAGATTGGCGCAGATCACAAGGGGTTGGCAAGGTTCCCCCGTAATTTTCAACAGGGTTATCCACAGATTCCGTGGAAAAGCTCCTGAGAGCTAAATGATACAGATGTTTAGCTCTGTTATTTTATGTTACCTGGTCGCTGTGGAAAACTTCCGGTATACTCGCGCTCACGATTTTTGGAGGAGTTTTCAGATGTACGGCGTTATCCGCAATCTGCTTTTTCGGTTACCACCTGAACAGGCCCATGCCGTTGCATTAAACGGTTTGGATTTAGCGCACCGCTTGCGCGTATTGGGTGCTTTTTCACCGAAAACAGAGGCGTTACCCGTCAATGTGATGGGGCTGGATTTCCCCAATCCAGTGGGGCTCGCAGCAGGGCTGGATAAAAACGCAGATCATGTGGATGCTTTGGGCGCGCTAGGATTTGGATTTATCGAAGTTGGGACCGTTACACCGCTTCCACAGCCAGGCAACCCCAAGCCGCGCATGTTCCGATTGCCGGAGCATCAGGCCATCATTAACCGCATGGGCTTCAATAATGAAGGTCTGGCGCACATGCTGGAGCGGGTCGATAAGCGTAGTTATCGCGGCATTCTTGGCATCAATGTTGGCAAGAACAAAGATACGCCAAACGACGAGTCTGAATCTGATTACCGCAAAGGCATTGCAGCGGTTTACGATCGTGCTGACTATATTACGGTGAATGTGTCTTCGCCGAACACACCGGGTTTGCGAGATCTGCAGTTTGGCGATTCACTTAAGGGGCTTCTTCATGCCATCAAGGATGAACAACGTAAGTGTGAGTCGCATTTGGGGCGCTACGTGCCTGTTGCTGTTAAAATCGCGCCGGACATGGACGATGAGGGTATTCGGTTTGTTGCCTCGGCTTTAAAGGAGGCTGGAATAGATGGCGTTATAGCCACAAATACCACCATCAGCCGCGACGCGGTTGTCGGGCATGTCCATGCTGCTGAGGCTGGCGGGCTTAGCGGAGCTCCAGTTCGTGAGGCATCTCTGCGGGTCATCCAAGGGTTGTATGCAGAGCTTGGCGATGACCTTCCAATCATTGGAGTGGGTGGTATTACCGATGGTGAGAGTGCGGCTGAAAAAATCCGCGCTGGTGCAAAGTTGGTTCAGCTCTATACCGGTTTTATATATCGCGGGCCAACATTGATCGGCGAGGCTGTTGAGACCATTCGAACGCAAGGATAGTTTTGCAGGTGCAGAAACAAAGAAGGGCCCGCTAGGCGGGCCCTCACGGGGAGTTAACCCCGTTGCGCTCATCAGCGCATGAGACGGGGCGGGAGGCCCCGTATTGGTTATTCTGAACACTGCGTCAAATTGTGTGACAAAAGATCAGATTAAGATGTCGGGGTTACAATAAACATCACGCTGTGGTGACGTTTGCCAGTTTATGAATACCGGAGACGCCGGTCATGCCTTCCCATTGATCTGTGCGGCCTTCACGCCAGCCGCTTAACCACTCTTGACGAGCCTCTGCTTGCTCAAGTGGGCAGCTGTCTTTGGATTTACCGGATACACCGGCGAGGTAGCCCCGTTTGAATGCGCGAGCATGCATATCTCTTTTCTGTCTTTTCATGCCGTTCCTCACTAATGGATTAACAGAACAAGCGTGTACACTACTGCAGTGGCTTTGGCATGTGGAACCCTCTCAGGGATAACCCACTATTGCCAGCTCTAGCCAGAGCAGTCAGGATCCTGTTAACGAAAGGGAGTTACCCTTCCCGAACGACGCGTCACTTACAAGGTAAACGTAACCTTGAGCAGAAGTACACAATCGTTTTGGTCTATATGTCAGCTTTAATAGATCAAAAGTGAATTAAAAAAATTATTCAAAACCTATGAACGCTGCGATTCCCGAGACTTACCGCGATTCGCAAAAGAACTTGGAGTTGAACTTGTCCAAATCTGTCTTTTTTGTAACCTGCCCGAAGGGCGTTGAATATCTTCTGGCGGACGAGCTCAGCACCTTTGGTCTTGGCTTGGTGAGAAATGCACCTGCGGGCGCTTGGGTGGAGGGCACTCTGAAAGCCGGTTATCGCGCTTGTCTCTGGTCGCGTTTGGCTAACCGCGTGATCTTACATGTGGATGAAGTGGCCGCTACCAGCGCTGATGAGCTTTACGATGGTGTGGTTCATCTTGACTGGCAGCAGCACATCCCGGTGGATGGAACGTTCCGCGTTAATTTTATTGGTGAAAACGAGGCCATACGTAACACCCAATTTGGTGCTCAGCGAGTAAAAGACGGCATTGTGGATCGTTTCACCGCAGGGGGTGGAAAACGCCCAGCGGTTGAGGCAAAAACCCCTGACGTAACCGTTTCCGCCCGTTTGCACCGCGGTCGTCTTGCGCTGGGTATTGATATTAGTGGGCACAGCTTGCACCAGCGCGGTTACCGCACAGAGCAAGGCCTAGCACCTCTCAAAGAAAACCTTGCTGCCGCGTTGCTGATGCGCGCGGGTTGGCCTGACATAGTCGCTGGCGGTGGCGATTTTGTTGACCCAATGTGCGGCTCCGGCACTCTGGTTATCGAAGCTGCCATGATGGCATTGGATATTGCGCCTGGGCGCAGGCAGGACCGGTTTGGTTTTGAAAAATGGCTGGGACACCAACCGGAAGTGTGGTTGGCCTTACGTCAGGATGCTGAAAAGCGGGCTTATGAGGGTAAGCAGCGCAGAATACCGAAGTTTTTGGGCTTTGATGAAGACAGCAGGGTTATTTCCACGGCGCGAAATAACGCTCAGCGAGCAGGCCTTGACGGTCTGGTTGAGTTCCAGACGCAATCGATTGACGAGCTTTCACTCGGAGACGACCGGGCAGAAACCGGTCTGGTTCTGGTGAATCCTCCTTATGGCGAACGCCTAAGTGACAGAAAAGCCCTTGCAGGCTTGTATGAGTCGCTTGGTGATGCAGTGAAAAAAGCGGCTTCAGGTTGGCGTTTGGGCGTGTTTACCGGTGCTCCTGAATTTGGCAAATCCATTGGCCTGCGCAGCTTTAAGCAATACAAGCTTTTTAACGGCAAGCTTCCCGCACAACTCCTGCTGTTTACAATCGACGAAGCCAGCGTCCGCACGCCCCGAGAGCCTGCCGCACCGGGCGAAGTGCTGCCCCGAATTGCCAATGAAGAGCGGGCAGCCATGCTGCACAATCGCTTAAAGAAAAACATGAAGACCATTGGGCAATGGGCGCGCAAGCAACAGATTAGCTGCTACCGCCTTTACGATGCCGATATGCCGGAGTATGCGTTAGCTATCGATATCTATGAAGGGTGGGTGCATGTACAAGAGTATGTTGCTCCCAAATCCATTGACGAGCGCTCTGCCCGGGAGCGCTTGGCTGAAGCCTTGGCTGTTATCCCTGAGGCGCTTGGAATCGAGCGGGAGCGGATGGTTTGTAAGCAGCGTCAGCGCCAAACCGGGACCAATCAATATGAGAAGCAGGATGTCAGTGGTGAGTTCTTTCAGGTGAAGGAGCATGGTTGCACACTGAAGGTAAACCTAAAGGATTATTTGGATACCGGTCTTTTTCTGGATCACCGGCCTGTGCGCTACTGGATTCAGAAAAACGCTCAGGGTAAGCGTTTTCTGAACTTGTTCTGTTACACCGGTGCAGCCACAGTTCATGCAATCGCTGGCGGAGCTAGCCGCTCCTTAAGTTTGGATTTATCGAAAACCTATGTGAGTTGGGCTCAGGATAATCTGGCATTGAACCGTGCAGATCCTCGTAAACACAAGGTGGAGCAAACAGACTGTCTAGCCTGGCTTGCCGCAAGACCAACACCGGACCAGCTTTATGATTTGATTTTCATGGATCCGCCAACCTTCTCCAATTCAGCAAGAATGACGAACGTTCTGGATGTTCAGAAGGATCACGCAACGTTGATCCGCCAGGCAATGACTCGGCTGAGCTCAGATGGCTTGCTGATATTTTCCAACAACTTCCGGCGCTTTAAGCTTGATGATGATTTAGCAGAAGAGTTCGAGATTGAAGAAGTGAGCTCTAGCACTCTGGACAAGGACTTTCAGAGGAATTCGCGGATACACCGGTGCTGGCATATCCGGAAAAACGCATAGTGTTATCTATCTTCGGTTTTTAAAATTCGTATTTGAGACCGGTGGAAAACTGGAAGGTATTGGCTTCTGTGCCGGTATCTTCGAACAGTTTTCCGCCCTCAAGTACAAGGTAGGTGTCGTTCATAATTTCGAAATCCATACCAAGCACCCAGCTTACGCTAAAACTGCTCTCTGGGAAGTCACCTTCCAAATCCCGAAATTGTGCACGCCCTTCGCCTTCTTCTTCAGTAAACTCGCCGGTGCCATGGATAAAGGAAAATCCCGCCTGAGCGTAAACATTGGCATAATCCGTAACAGGGTAGTGCAGGCCCATGTACCAACTGGCAAAGTAGTCAACCGCAAGGGTAAGGTCACTGTTGGGTACTTCTGCGTCTCGGAACCCACCGCCCAGACGTAACTCGGCGTGAAACAAGTCGTTGATATGGCTGCCTATTACCAACGCGCCGCCACTCCCCGTTGCCTGCTCGCTCGAGACTTCACCGATGGTACGGTGGTTGAAGGCGGTTACCAATAAGCCTAGGTAGTGCTTATCTTCCCGTGGCGTTTCCTGCGCCAAAGCAGTCTGGGCGGACAGCAGGCAAGCGGGCATTAAAAAAAGCAATAGGTTTGTTCGCACAACCTTGTTCATTGTTATGGGGCATCCTGACGTGAGCGGTTACGGGCAGAGTTTGCCTTGTGTAACCTATTGTTACGTCGACCCGTGTCACAGTTTAGTCTTCCTCAAACAGGCCTTCTTCCTGGGCCATCAATAACAGTGCATAAACGCCGTTTTCCGGTAGTTGGGGCTCCAGGCTTTCCTCGAACAGCAGTTGGCGGCGGCGATCTTCCAAAGCGTCGCTGCTCAGCCCGATAATCAACTCCGTAATGGGTGCAATTTCGAATGGGGCTTCTTGATCCATGGCGCTAAACATAAGGTCTACCAGAATCTCGTCCGGGTCCAGACCGTCCACGTATACCGTTTGGTCAGGTAAGTCCTGATGCAGTTCATGGATAAGTTCGATGAGCGGCACGCCTTGTTCTGCAAGGTAATCCAAATCAACATCGCCCAGATCTCCGTCCTCGGGGAGCCACTCCTCCATAGGTGCAATGACCACCGTCTTCATCTGGCCGTCTTCCAGAGACCAGGCCATAGCAACTGGAAACAGGGTGTCTTCGGTCTGGCAATACTCGATATCGAGAAATCTTGGTTTCGGCATGTCAGGCTCCGTTGTGGGTGATTGGTATCGAGCGAGAAATCTTCTTGCAAGTGAGTAATGTCTCTTGCGCCGGTATGAGGTGTTAAGGCTTCATGCCATACTAATACGGTAATTATCATTCTATCAGGGACATCATGGAACAAACTGAATTCAACAAAGATTTACTGAAGTTTCTGAACGCTTCACCAACGCCTTGGCATGCTGTGGCAACCATGAAGGCACGGTTGGATGCTGCCGGCTTTGAAGAGTTGGATGAAAAAGAGGACTGGTCGCTTAAGCAGAATCACAGTTACTACGTCATCCGTAATGGGTCGTCTATCGTTGCCTTTCGAACCGGGGCAAAGGATGTTTCGGGCTCGGGTATCCGTATGGTGGGTGCGCATACCGATAGCCCGTGTTTGAAGGTAAAACCTAACCCGGAGCTGCGTCGCAAAGGCTTTTTCCAGCTGGGCGTTGAGGTTTATGGCGGGGTTCTGATGAACCCTTGGTTTGATCGGGATCTTTCGCTGGCGGGCAGAGTGACGTTGCTCGACGGCCACGACAAGGTCAACGACACCTTGGTGGACTTCAAAAAACCTATGGCTTTTATTCCCAGTCTCGCCATTCATCTGGACAGGGAAGCCAATACAAGCCGCACAGTGAATGCCCAGACCGACCTTCCACCGGTGCTGATGCAGGTTGCCGAAGACGACACGACCAGCTTCAACGAGCTTTTAAGTCAGCAAATTGCCCGTGAATCCGGTATTAAAGTGCGTAAAATTCTTGGCTATGAGCTGGGCTTTTACGATGCACAGGAGGCAAGTTTTGTCGGCCTGCGCGACGATTTCATTGCCTCTGCACGGCTAGATAACTTGTTGAGTTGTTACATCGGCTTGCAAGCTCTATTGAACACATCTGGCGCTGAGGCTGCGTTGCTGGTGTGCAATGATCACGAAGAAGTGGGTAGCGTATCGTCTGAAGGCGCGCAGGGGCCGTTTCTTACCGCGGTTCTTGATCGCTGGTGCGGTGCTGGCAAAGCAAAAGCGATTGCCCACTCCATGATGGTATCAGCGGACAATGCCCATGGAGTACACCCCAACTACATTGATAAGCATGATGAAAACCACGGCCCGATTTTGAATCAGGGGCCCGTTATCAAGGTGAACCATAATCAGCGCTACGCAACTAACAGTCGGTCAGCTGCGGTTTATCGGCATATCAGTGATGAACTTGAGTTGCCACACCAAACCTTTGTGGTGCGCAGTGATATGGGTTGTGGCAGCACCATTGGGCCGCTGACGGCGGCAAATCTGGGTGTCACAACACTAGACATTGGTGTGCCGCAGTTTGGCATGCACTCTATTCGTGAGCTGGTTGGTACCGAGGATGGTTTTACGCTGTTTCGCGTGTTGACTGAGTTTATGCAGCGCGAGCAGGTTTTCTAAGGCTGTTTGAAATCCCCTAACGAAAAATGCCGCTGCTTCGTTTGAAGTAGCGGCATTTCGGAATAAGTGGCTCCCCGAGCTGGGCTCGAACCAGCGACAAACGGATTAACAGTCCGTTGCTCTACCAACTGAGCTATCGGGGAACAGCATCAAGTCGGGCGGCATATTAAGCGCTTTGAGTTGGATGGTCAACCCCCTGATATAAAAGGTCAAAATTTGTACCGCAGTATGGCTCATCAATATCGTCCTCCACACTGGTTACGCAGTGGTCATATTCAATCCATATGGCCAGCGCTGTTTCGCAAGGTATCCCTCGAAGATCCGGAAACCGAAGTGTTGCCTACGGACGACAAAGACGAACTGCATCTGGATTGGCACAGGCAAGGTAACAACCGTTTGGCCATTATTTCCCACGGGCTGGAAGGTCATAGCCGTCGACCATACGTGCTGGGGCTGACGCGAGCTTTGTTAGCGGAGGGTTGGGACGTTTTGGCCTGGAACTTCCGCTCCTGCGGCGGTGTGATGAATCATCAACCAAGGTTTTATCACAGTGGCGCAACTGAAGATCTGCGCCGGGTGGTCGATCATGGCATGGCTCAGAATTATAAAACGGTGTTTTTGTCCGGCTTTAGTATGGGCGGGAACCTCACCTTGCTGTACCTCGCGCAGCAGGGTGAGCGCGTTGACAGCAGAATTTGCGGTGCCGTAGCTTATTCAGTGCCCTGCGATTTAGCGGGCAGTGCGGATAAGCTAGCTCTGCCGAGCAGAAAAATCTATATGCAGAGGTTTCTGAAAGATCTTCGCGTAAAAATGGTCGAAAAAGCGCAAACGTTTCCCGATCTTGTTGATGTTTCCGGTTTTGATGCTATTCAGGATTTTCACCAATTTGACGATCGCTATACGGCGCCGTTGCACGGATTCGAGAATGCTGAAGAATACTGGGCCCAATGCTCTGCATTGGGGCGGTTGAAAGATATTCGTGTACCCGCTCTGATGGTTAACGCAGCGGACGACCCGTTTCTGTCGCCCAGTTGTTTTCCCGAATCGCCCTCTATTCTAGGAGCCCATGTGCGCATCGATGCGCCGAAGTGGGGTGGCCATGTTGGGTTTGTCGAGCATGGACATGACGGCTATTACTGGTCCGAGCGCCGGGCCCTTGCCTTTTTGCAGGGTGTGGAGTGATTTAAGCCTATTCAAGCAAAGGTTTTAACTTTGGCCATACATTTTCAAGCAGCTTGGGCTGTGCCTCCGCAGTGGGGTGAATGCCGTCTCCCTGCATTAAGTTCTCTTGGTCGTAAATTCCGTCTAAAAAGAAGGGAACCAGAGCGGTGTTATAGCTGTCTGAAAGCGCAGGAAATATGTCGGCAAACATTTGTGTATAGCGTTGGCCGTAGTTGGGAGGGATTTGCATACCAACCAGAATGGTGCGCGCGCCTGAGTTCTGGGCATTCTCAACCATGGTTGCAAGGTTTGACTTGATCACCTCTGGCGGAAAGCCGCGCAAGCCATCGTTACCGCCTAGCTCGATAATAACCACGGAGGGACTGTTCTTCTCAAGCAACTCAGGCAACCGGCGTACACCGCCATCTGTGGTTTCGCCGCTTATGCTGGCATTCACCACGCGCCAGTTGCTTAGGCCGTTTTCTTGCAAACGCTGGCGTAATAACTGCACCCAGGCTGTTTCCGACGGTACGCCGTAAGCTGCGCTGAGGCTGTCACCTAAAACGAGCAGCGTTTGCTGGCCAGCTAAGATAGGCGTGGCAACAGAAACAGCGAAAAGGAATACGATTGATCTTACGTACAGTAATAGCGTATGCATAAACAGCCTGACTACCTTAATAAATGGACGTGTTTTTCCCGGGAGCCCCGTAAACAACATGCAGACTACACATTCTGACAGCCAACGCCCCATGTTGCGCGTTGAAAACCTGACTCATCGCGTGAGTCTGGAAACAGATACGCTGACGATATTGAAGGGGGTTAGCCTTGAAATCAATCGGGGAGAATCCGTAGCCATAGTTGGTCGCTCCGGTTCGGGTAAAACCACCTTGCTGGGGCTGCTTGCTGGTCTTGATACGCCCACTGAAGGGACGGTTGAGCTAGACGGCGCCATTATCAGCAAGTTAAGCGAAGATGAACGCGCCCAGTTGCGAGCCCATCGCGTGGGCTTTGTGTTCCAGTCATTTCAATTGCTTCCGGCGCTAACGGCTTTGGAAAACGTTATGTTGCCGCTGGAATTGGCCGGACTGGACGCGCCGGAAAAGCGCGCCAAAGAGCTTCTTGAGCGCGTAGGGCTGGGTGAGCGACTTGCCCACACGCCCAGACAGTTGTCCGGCGGCGAACAGCAACGCGTGGCTATTGCCCGGGCCTTTGCCTCAGAGCCAGCCATATTGTTTGCCGATGAGCCAACCGGCAATCTGGATAACCGCACAGGGCAGGAAATCTCCGATCTGTTGATGGCGCTGAACCAAGAACAGGGCACCACACTGGTAATGGTTACCCATGATGAACAGCTAGCTGCCCGCTGTTCCCGGCAGTTCCATATTGAAGCAGGCGAGTTGACCGAGCCGGTTGCGCAGGCGGAGTTTGAACACTGATGGCCGCTGCAAAAAAATTAATGTCTGTACGCCGCGATTGGCGTGAGCGGGATGTTCGAGTCGTTTTAGCGGCACTGATTATTGCCGTCGCTACCGTTGCCACCATTGCTCTATTCGCCAGTCAGTTGCAACGCACTCTGGTGTCTTCCGCCAGTTCTTTTCTAGCCGCAGACCGGCAGCTAGAGGCCGAGAACGGACGCCCGGTGCCTGAAAACTGGATGGTGGAGGCCACGGATCGTGGGCTTGAAACCGGCCGCATGGTGGAGTTCTCTACCATGGTGTTTGGCAGTGATGCGTTTCAATTGGTATCCATAAAAGCCGTAAGCAATGAGTATCCTCTGCGCGGTGATCTGGACATCCAAGGGGCTTCTGAGGGTTCCCGAGAGCAAGTCCAACACGGGCCAGCGCCCGGGAAAGTCTGGATCAACCCCAGACTGTTGCGGTTATTGGATATCCAAATCGGCGACTCTCTCGAAGTTGGCAGCCGGAGTTTAACGGTATCGGGCGTACTGCTTCGAGAGCCGGATGGCGGGTTCAGTCTCTCTGCACTTGCGCCGAGAGTGATGATGCATGTAGACGACGTTGCCTCCACCGGCGTCCTTCAAGAAGGGAGTCGTTTTAAGTATGTGTATTTGTTTGCCGGTAACGAGGATGTGCTTGAATCCTACTATGAATGGCTTAAGCCACAACTTGAGCCAAGCCATGAGTGGGAAGGTGTACGGGATGGCGAAACCTTTTCGCGCTCTTTAGAGCGCGCAGAGAGCTTCTTGTTGCTGGGTGGGAGTCTGGCGGTACTCCTTGCCGCTGTGGCTGTTGCGGTTGCCAGTCGGCAATACGCGCTGTCGCAAAGAGATACCGTTGCACTGCTCAAAACCCTTGGTCTCGGTAGCTCCGGAATCGGGCGGCTCTACCTGAGGCGCCTGTCTCTCTGGGGCGTGACGGGAATGGTCGGGGGGCTACTGGTGGCGCTTCCGCTGTTTTGGCTGCTCACTCGGTTGCTCAGTGAGGCGCTGGAAAGGCCAGTAGAATTTCAGCTGGATTCATCGGCTCTCACCCCTGCATTACTGACAGCAGTGGTTTCCCTGTTTGCCTTTGCATACCCGCCCATCCGGCGTCTGAGGAATGTTCCTGCAATGCGTGTATTGCGTAGCCAGCCGGGCGAAACAGGGCGGGAAGCCTTGCCAGACATGTTGATTGCCATTGTGGCCGTGTTCGGTTTGGTTTGGTTATACGCGGGTGAGTTGTCTCTGGTAATTGCTCTTTTGGGCGGCCTTGCGCTTCTGCTTGGGGCTCTGGGGCTTTTGGGTAGCCTATTGGTTGCATCGTTACGTAAGGTTCGTGGCGGCGGGCATGCCTGGCGTCTGGCTTTGGTTGGGCTGTATCGCCATCGTCGAGCCAGTCTTTCGCAAATAGCAGTGTTTGCCATGACGCTAATGCTAGCAACAACGCTGATTTTGGTGCGCACCTCGTTACTGGACGACTGGCAGGCGCAGCTTCCCGATGATGCACCAAACCACTTTTTGATCAACATTGCTCCAGATGCGGTAGACGAGGTTGCCGACTACTGGAAAGAGCGTGGTCAGCCGCTGGATCAACTTTACCCCATGGTGCGGGGTCGCCTGACAGAGTTGAATGGTCAGCCAGTGAAAGAGGTGGTGAGCAAAGACCAGCGGGTAGGGGCACTTAACAGAGAGCTGAACCTAACCTGGATGGCTACGCTCCCGAAAGATAACAATATTGTCGAAGGCAGCTGGTTTGAGGAAGGCCAAACGAACGGTGTATCTGTAGAGGCAGATCTGGCCGAAGCACTTGGCTTGGCATTGGGGGATGAGCTCACGTTTACCATCGGTTCCGACAAAGTCACGGAAGCCGTCACCAGCATCCGCACGGTTCAGTGGGACAGCATGAAGCCTAATTTCTACATGGCGTTCCCTCCGGAGGGCGGGCTCACCAATATGCCGGCTACCTGGATAACCAGCTTTTATCTTCCTAAAGATAAGAAAAGCGCGTTGAATGAATTCTCACGCCGTTTTCCAACGGTGTCCTTGTTGGAAATAGATAACATTATCGAACGCATACAGGAGATTGTCCGGCAGGTTACTCAGGCGATAGAGGCGATTTTGGTGCTGATACTGGCTGCAGCCTTGGTGGTTATGGCTGCGGTGGTTAGCGCTACGCTTCAAGACCGCCAAAGGGAGGGCGCGCTGTTGCGAACTCTTGGTGGGCGCCAGAGTTTGCTTGTGCGTAGCACCATGTTGGAGTTTGCACTGCTCGGCGGTTTTGCCGGTATTCTGGGCGTTGCAGCGGCCGAAGCTGCGGTATGGGCTTTGCAATTCCGTATGTTTGAGGGGAACTTCAGCTGGCACTGGCAAGTGGTGTTGCCTATACCTGTTATTAGTGCGGTGGTACTGTCTTTGTTCGGGAGATGGCAGTTGAGGCCCGTGCTGAGTGTTTCGCCCATGCTTTTGCTGCGGCGGCTTGAATAACGCAAAGGCTTGCTTGTTGCTCAGCGGTTTACTGATAATTCGCGAGAATGGCTTCTAGCTCGCCGCTCTCGCGAATACGTGCAAGCTCCGCATTGAACTTATCGACAAAAAGCTGTGAATCCTTGCGCAGCATCAACCGGAAGCCGCAGGAGCTGATGTCCGCAGAGGAAACCGTAAACTGATCCTGCAAACCTTCGTTTTTCAGTATCCATTTTCCCACGAGCAAATCGGCCACCGCTGCATCAAAGCGGTCGCCGTGCAGTAAAAAGTTAAACATATCCCGATCTTGGGAAACGTCAAAGCGCTTAATAGCACCGGATTCGAAATGCGGCTGTAGCTCCGGGTAAAGGTAGCCTAAGTGCGTAACAACCGTTTTAGAGAACAGGTCTTCCGCCGTTTGGTAGGTTTCCTCGGCATGCTTGGGCGTAAAAAGCACTTCCTGAATGTCTACCACCGGTTCCGTAAATAGAAAGCTTTCGGGCTCGTGTGTCCATTCGAACGCCCGTGGAGTGGCATCTACATAGCCGTCCAGCAGCATCTGGTCCACGCGTTTACGAGGGATTTTTTCGGCCACTAATTGATAGCCCAAACGCTCGGTAATCAGTGAAACCACATCCCACATAATACCCGAGGGCTCCTCTTGATCCGTGATCATGTAGGGCGGGTAACCATTAGGGGAGATGTTGAGACGGAATACGTTTGCATCGCTTTCCGCAGCAGCGTTGGAGCATAGAAACATTGCGAGCAGAGGTAGGAAGAAGGCAGAGCGCCTTGTAAAAGCTATAAACCAGTGAGGTTTTCGGTATTTCATTAAATAAAACTCTCTGGGGGACAATGCCGTCCTTAGAAGAACTGACCCGGCCAAATCCCTGCCAGAAAGAGTGTGATTGTTACGCTTCTACCCCGTTATTTCAATATTTGAGAGTAATGTAATGTTACCAAGGAGCAGAGCCCTGAGTTTGGGCTCTGCTTTTCTTCTGGTGGTCACTTAGGCCCAGGCGCGCTGCAGAACAGCACGGGCGTCCTTCAGAGTCACTTCTTTCGGGTTGAACATGATAGAGCCATCGTCCAGAGCCATCTCTGCAATAGCGTCCAGCTGCTCTTCCGTCACCTTGCCGGTTTCTTTCAGTGTGCGTGGTAACTGACACCGCTTATAAAGTGCATCCCGCAGCTTGCGTAGGGCCGAAATGCTGGCTTCCGCGCGGCGGCTGGCGGGTGTGGCTGCATATATTTCCGGGCCTTCCAAATACAGCAGCAATTCCCCTAAAGGCCCACGAATGGTTTCAAGGTTGTACTCAAGCACGTAGGGCAGGTACAGGCTCATGCACAAGCCGTGGGGCAGGTGGCATATAGCACCTGTGGCATGGCCAAGAGAGTGAACCAGACCAACCATGGAGTTTGAAAAAGCAATGCCTGCCATGGTGGATGCTTGAGCCAACTCAAGCCTGCCGTCGCTGTCTTTCGGGTTGTCCATTACCTGTAACAGTGAATGGCTGACCTTCTTGATAGCCGCTGCCGCATAGGCATCGCTCAGGGGGTTTTTAGCCATGCAGGTGAACGACTCGACTGCGTGAGTCATGGCGTCCATGGCCGTTGCCGCCGTAATGTGGGGCGGTAGGGTTAGCGTCATGCGCGGGTCGATAACAGCCGCGTTGGGCAGCAGGTACGACGAGGTAAAGGGTAGTTTTACGCCTTTTTTCTCATCGGTGATGACGGCAATTGAGGTAACTTCCGAGCCGGTTCCTGCCGTGGTTGGCACCACCAGAAAGGGTTTTAGCGGGCGCTTTAACACACCGGCACCGGTGTACTTGGCAACGTCATCTCCACCTTCAGACACCAAAATATTCACCGCCTTACCCGTGTCTATAGCCGAGCCACCACCAATCGCAATGATGGAGTCGCACTTTTCCTTGCGGTAGATAGCGGCAATATCCCGAACTACAGTGGTGGAAGAATCCGGTGGTACATCGTCGTAAATACTGACGATTTCAAGACCGCTTTCCTCACAGGCTGCAATCACCGGGTCCAGCAGACCCGCGGCACGAACGCCCTTATCAGTCACAATCATCGGCCGTTTCGCGGCGAGCCCGCCTAGTTCGTAGGGAATGTGCTCAAGGGCCGCTTTTCCGGCAATGACTTTTACCGGGCAGAAGAACTCATAGTAAGAATTAGACATTTAGGCTCTCGCTGTCTGGATAAAATGGGTGGCGACTTTCAGGTAAATCTGTGCCGCACTGATTAGTTTTTCCGGCAGGTGAAGGTTCTCCGGATATTCCTTTACCGCACGTTTGGCGATGATTTTGGGCAAAATGAAGGATTCCAGTCGATTGAGCACACGGGTCATGCGCACGGCATAGCTCACATCGCCATCAACCAGCATGCGGTCATGGGCAAAGGCGATTGAGGTTTTCTCCTGAAACGACAGCACCAAAAATGCGTGGGTAAGGTGTTTAAACTGAATGGATACATCCACCGCGCGGGGTGCAGAATCGCCATGATAGTGGAATCGGCCTCCGCCGATGTGTTCTACGATCAGCTTGGCCCCCTCGGGCATCACCATCATTTCGAACAGAAATCCCTCAGGCAGAGCCTGAGCTTCTTTCTGAACCTCGCCGTCAACCTCACTGACTGCCTGAAGAGCTCGCCCCATAACCTGAAACATAAGCTCGACATACAGGCGCTTTGCCTGAGAAGCCATAGGTTGGATACGTTTCGCTAACATGTCCGTCACCTGATATTAGTTATCGATAGCTGATTTTTAGAGTTATTGCTCTAAAAGTCAATGCTCATGATGACGGCATACCGGCGCGCTCCACGCAAACCGAAACGCAGAAATAAAAAAAGGCCGAAGTCTCAAGGAGTTCGGCCCTGTATTTAATATGAATTATACGATTACTGGGTGAGAGCGGCCAGTTTTCGCCGTGCTTCTTCGGCAATATCGCCGCTGGATTCTGCCGCTTTGCTGTAATAAGCGATGGCTTCCTTACGGTTGTTCTCCTTTACCGCAATATCCCCAAGCCTGAGAAAGGCGATGGAGGTTGGCACAACCTCGTTTGCCCGGGTCAGGTTCTCGCGTGCCTTGCTGAGATTGTTTAGCGCAAGTGCGTTAAGCCCGCTGTGTAAGCGATAAACAAACATTTCGGGATACAAAGACACTGCCTTATCGAAATCAGCAGAGGCTTTATCCGGATTATTCAGCTCCTGATGGATACGCCCACGCAATGAATAGAACATAGCCTCGCGAGGTAACACATTGATGGCCTCGTCAACCTTCTTCAGAGCCGCATTCATATCCCCGCCAGATGCCAACTTCATGGCCTTATCGTGAGCATCGTAGGCAGGCTGAACCTTGCGCAGAAAGGCCGTTTTCTTCTGATAGATATCGGCTCCGCGATAGCCACCGGCACCTACCTTATTCACCAACTTGCTGTTCTCGCGCACACGCTTCGAAGAAGGCGGATGCGTTGCGAAGAGGCCGTCTACAAAGCCTGCTTCACGGCCTTTGGACATTTCAAGAAAGATTTCCTGCAGCTCTACGGCAGCTTGCGGATCGTAGCCCGCCTTTTTCATATAAACGATGCCGTAGTGATCCGACTCCAGCTCATCTCCCTGACCGTACTGCGCTAAAGCGAGCTGAGCTCCCATAGCGGCACCACCCATCAGAAGCCCGGCCCACTGACTGTCTGACAGTGCAAAGCCCAGACCTGCCACTCCGGCGTTAATCAGCATTCCCTGCTGCATGCGCTGAACACTGTGGCGGGCAGCCGCGTGTACAATCTCATGTCCAAGCACAGATGCGAGTTGGGCTTCATCATCAAACTTAACCAGTAGCCCCCGGTTAATCGCAATCTTGCCTCCGGGCAAAGCCCAAGCGTTGGGAACGCTGCTGTTTAGCACCACAAACTCATAGGGTAGATCAGGGCGGTCACTTACCCGAGCCATCTTTTGGCCAACTTCTCTTACGTAGAGCGTTAGCTCGGGATCAACGTAGAATTGCCCGCCTTGAGTCTGTTGGGTAGGCGTATACTGCTCGGCGCCCAGCGCAAGTTCTTGGCCTTCACCAATTAACGAAAGCTGTTTCTCGCCAGTTACCGGGTTTACAGCACACCCTGTAAGTAGCAGCATTAGCGCTAAAACCGGCGCGCAGCGTTGCAAAACGGCGTTTTTCACTCTCAACCCCTGTTATTGAATTTAAGAAACATATAATTACACGGCTGCTGCCAGCTTTAAATACTGGTAGCTTAAAACCCATACATGAACCACAGGTTTGTTCTGAATGGACAATCAAATCCGAACCGACCGGGTTACCCGGTTTATCAACACGCTCAACCAAGCCAAAGAGCTTGGGTTGAGGGTTACCGAAACCACCGAGTGCAGCCTAACCCTTTGCCTGCCTTACAACGAACGAATCATCGGCAACCCAGACACAGGCGTGATCCATGGCGGCGCCATCACCACCCTGATGGACACCACATCCGGCTCACTCATGCTCTGCGCTTTGGACGTATTCGAACTCTGCCCCACACTGGACCTAAGGGTTGACTACATGCGCCCAGCCGAACCGCACAAGCCTGTTTATGCAAGAGCTGAAGTTTACAAAATGACCCGCAATATAATCTTTACCCGTTGCGAGGCCTACCAAGAAAGCGGCGAAACGGTAGCTAATTGCGTGGCTACTTTTATGCGCATCGGCCCTGAAGCTCTACCAAAAGCCTACCGCGAGAAAATCACTGGAGGCCCGGTATGACCGACCCTGAAATCCTAAGCTACACCCGAGAAACCGGTGACTTCTCACGCTTGATCAACAGCATCCCCTATGCAAAATTCATAGGCTTGGAATGCGACCAGTTTGGCGACGACCTCATCTTCCGCCTACCTGCAAAAGACCAAAACCTTGGCAACCCGGTATTACCTGCGATACACGGCGGCGTAATCGGCGGCTTCATGGAACTCTCTGCTGCAATCTACCTCATGCTCGCCCAAGAAACCGTACGCATGCCACGTATCGTCAACTTCTCATTGGACTACCTCCGCGCAGGCCTCGACCGCGAAACCTACGCCGAATGCAAGCTAACGCGCCAAGGCAATCGCGTAGCGAACGTAATGATCACCGCTTGGCAAAAATCCCGCTCCAAACCGATCTCCACCGCAAGAGCGCACTTCTTGCTGGAAGACTGATCCGGTTAGCATGTAGGGGCTTGAAAACCTTCGGAGTGACCCCATTTTCCTGCAATACGAACTCACAAGCTGGATAACACGGGAGCAAGGGGCTTCTCTAAAACCGTGCGGAGCCATGGGTGAAGAGTGAAAACTCTTCACGGACTGGCCAAGGATGGCCAGGCCAGGACTTTCACTGCGACGCAGGAGCAATAAGCAGTGAAAGGCGGAGCCGAGCTACAAGGATGTATTCACAGCGTGTTTTGGAGAAGCCCCTTGCTCCCGTGTTTCACTCAAATGTCGATTGCAGGAGAAAAAATAGATGACCGTTGAATCGCAAAAAGAGACCTTAGGATTCCAGACCGAAGTAAAACAACTACTTCACCTGATGATCCATTCCCTGTACTCAAACAAAGAAATCTTCCTCCGCGAACTGATTTCCAACGCCTCCGACGCCGCCGACAAAATGCGCTTCGCCGCAGTCAAAGACGACGGCCTCTACGAAGGCGACTCAGAGCTACAAATACGTCTCGACTTCGACAAAGAAGCCAACACCATCACCCTGACCGACAACGGCATCGGCATGACCCGCGAAGACGTTGTCCAGAATCTGGGCACCATCGCCCGCTCCGGCACCGCAGAATTCCTCAAACAGCTCTCCGGTGACGAAAAGAAAGACAGCAAACTGATCGGCCAATTCGGCGTAGGCTTCTATTCCGCTTTCATCGTGGCCGACAAAGTGGACGTATTCACCCGCCGCGCAGGTGCCCCTGTAGAAGAAGGCGTACATTGGCAATCTGCCGGTGATGGCGAATTTACCATCGAACAAGTTGCCCGCGAAAAGCGTGGCACCGAAATCGTTATCCACCTGAAGCCAGACGCTACCGAATTTGCCGACGGCTTCCGGCTGCGCAACTTGGTCAAAAAATACTCTGACCACATCTCCTTCCCGGTCATCATGAAATCCGAACCGACCGAAGAAGGCGAAGAGCCCAAAGACGAAACCGTTAACGACGCAACAGCGCTTTGGACTCTGCCCCGTACCGACATCAAAGACGAAGAATACAAAGAGTTCTACAAGCACATCGCTCACGACTTTGAAGACCCGCTTACCTGGTCCCACAACAAAGTAGAAGGCAAGCTGGACTACACCAGCCTGTTGTACATTCCGGCCCGCGCTCCGTTCGACATGTACAACCGTGATGCGCCCCGAGGCTTGAAGCTTTACGTGCAGCGCGTATTCATCATGGATGACGCAGAGCAGTTCCTGCCGTTGTACCTGCGCTTTGCCAAGGGTGTGGTGGATTCCAACGATCTGTCCCTGAACGTATCCCGTGAAATTCTGCAGAACGACTCAACCGTAGACAGCATCCGCACCGCGCTTACCAAGCGTGTGCTGGACATGCTCTCCAAACTGTCGAAGAAAGATGCAGACGAGTACCAGAAGTTCTGGAACGAGTTTGGCACCGTGCTCAAGGAAGGTCCTGCAGAAGATTTCAGCAACCGCGAGAAAATCGCTGGCCTACTGCGCTTTGCTTCTACGCACACAGGTGAGAGCGCCCAGAATGTCTCTCTAGACCAATACATCGAGCGCATGAAAGAAGGTCAGAGCAAGATCTATTACATCACTGCTGACAACTTCATGGCCGCCAAGAGCAGCCCGCATCTGGAAGTTTTCCGCAAAAAAGGCATCGAAGTGCTAATCCTCTCCGATCGTATCGACGAATGGATGATGGGTTACCTCAACGAGTACAACGAAAAACAGTTTCAGGACGTTGCCCGGGGCGATCTTGACCTTGGCGATGTGGAAACCGAAGAAGACAAAAAGCACAAAGAAGAAGCTGCCGAAGAGCACAAAGAGCTGTTGGAACGCATCAAGACGGCCCTCACTGACCGGGTTCAGGAAGTGCGCGTAACCAACCGCCTAACGGATTCTCCTGCGTGCTTGGTAACGGGCGACTTTGATATGGGTGCCCAGATGAAAAAGATCATGGAAGCAGCGGGCCAGAAGGTTCCGGATAGCAAGCCGATCTTTGAAATCAACGTGGATCACCCGCTGGTTCAGCGCCTTGAAAGCGAGAAGGGCGATGAGCGCTTCAACGAGCTCTCCGCTGTGCTTCTGGACCAAGCCACACTGGCCAGCGGCGAGCAGTTGCAAGACCCGGGTGCTTACGTTTCCCGCTTGAACCGTCTGTTGCTGGAACTGGCTAACTAAGCACCATGCACCAGATTATTGTGGACATAAGCATCAGCCCTGATGAGTGGATAAAGCTCTATCAGGGCATTGCTACCGATGTTCACACCCGGGCCCGGGACGGACGCTCAGTCCGTTTCCCGGCCCGAATTCTCTCCCGTTTTTACTTACGCGACGGCGTTCGTGGCTCCTTCCGAATCGTGTTCAATGAGCAAGGCAAGTTTGAGTTCATTGAGCGTATTTAGTGATTATCCTCTATTCATAGTTAAAAGCTTTAACGCCCTTTTCCGGAATTGATTATCCAAACTGCCATCGCAGTGATTCAATGTCGCTAGATGCTTACACCGACACAAGCGATTGCGGAAGGCTTTAGTATCGCCAAGTCTCGGTATAAGCTGATTAGTGGCGTTATGAACTTCAGAGGAATTGACCATGACCGATGAAAAATCGAATAAAAGCAAATGCCCGGTATCACACCTTACAACGGCCTTTGGTGCTCCGGTAGTAGACAACCAGAACTCGATGACGGCTGGTAAGCGTGGGCCAGTGCTGGTTCAGGACGTGTGGCTCAACGAAAAACTCGCCAATTTCGTGCGCGAGGTCATTCCTGAGCGCCGCATGCACGCCAAAGGCTCCGGAGCGTTCGGTACCTTCACCGTAACCAACGATATTACGCGTTACACACGTGCCAAAATTTTCAGTGAAGTCGGGAAGAAGACCGAAATGTTTGCCCGCTTCAGCACCGTGGCAGGGGAGCGGGGCGCGGCCGACGCCGAGCGTGATATTCGAGGCTTTGCGCTCAAGTTCTATACCGAAGAAGGCAACTGGGACATGGTGGGTAACAACACACCTGTGTTCTTCTTGAGGGATGCCAAAAAGTTTCCAGACCTGAATAAAGCAGTAAAACGCGATCCGAAAACCAACATGCGTTCGCCCACGAATAACTGGGATTTCTGGACGCTGCTGCCTGAAGCTCTGCATCAGGTGACTGTAGTCATGTCCGATCGCGGCATTCCCAAGAGCTACCGGCACATGCATGGTTTTGGCAGCCACACCTACAGCTTCTGGAACGAAGCAGGTGAGCGCTACTGGGTGAAATTCCACTTCAAAACCCAGCAGGGCATTGAGAATTTGACCGACGCCGAGGCTGCTGCGGTTGTTGCTGATGACCGTGAAAGCCATCAGCGGGATCTTTTTGAAGCGATTGAGCGTGAAGACTTCCCGCGCTGGAAAATGTATGTGCAGGTGATGCCGGAAGCCGATGCGGAAACTTACCACGTGCACCCGTTTGATCTGACCAAGGTTTGGCCGAAAGGGGACTACCCACTGATCGAGGTCGGCGAGTTTGAGCTAAACCGGAATCCAGAAAATTATCATATGGACGTTGAGCAGGCGGCCTTCTCGCCAGCGAATCTTGTGCCTGGTATAAGCGTGTCCCCGGATAAGATGCTTCAGACGCGGCTGATCAATTACCCCGATTCGCAACGATACCGTCTGGGCGTGAACTATCAGCAAGTGCCGGTCAATGCGGCTAAATGCCCGGTTATGAGTAACCATCGCGATGGTCTTGGCAGGATGGACGGCAACTACGGCAGTTTGCCGCATTATCAGCCAAACAGCTTTGGCCATTGGAAAGATCAGCCCGAATATGCAGAGCCACCGCTCAAGATCGACGGCAATGCGGCTATGTTCGATTTCCGCGAGGATGATGACGATTATTACAGCCAGCCGCGCGCACTCTTTCAGCTAATGACGCCTGCGCAACAGCAGGTACTGTTTGAAAATACAGGGCGAAACATGGGGGATGCTCCTGATTTCATTAAACAGCGCCATATCGATAACTGCACCCGTTGTGACCGGGCTTATGGCGAAGGGGTTGCCAAGGCTTTGGGTATGTCGGTCAAGTCGCCTGATGAGCTGTCTGCTAACCCCGAATTGGATGAGTAAGGACGGCCAGCAATAAAGAGCCCTTCATGAGGAAGAGCCGATCCGTTTAACGGGTCGGTAGCCTTCACTATCAAAGCGAGCGCGAATTGCCTACAATCGCGCTCGCTTCAATTTTGAACAGATGGAGGCTCCATGCGGATCATTCTTGCCCCGATGGAAGGGCTGGTTGATGCACCTATTCGCGAAACGCTTACGAAAGTAGGCGGGATCGACCGGTGCGTGACGGAGTTTATCCGTGTGACCCACAGCATGTTACCGCCAAGGGTCTTTTACAAGTTTGCGCCGGAGCTGCACAACCAGTCACTCACGCAAGTGGGTATCCCCGTGGCGGTCCAGCTTTTGGGTTCAGACCCCGAACAAATGGGCTGGCACGGCCGTAAAGCCTCGGAATTGGGTGCAACACAGGTAGACATCAACTTTGGTTGTCCTGCTAAAACGGTGAATAAGCACAAGGGCGGTTGTGTGCTTATGCGTGAACCGGAGTTAATGTACGACATTGTCGCCGCTGTACGTAAAGCGGTGCCTGCAGACGTACCGGTAACGGCAAAAATGCGTTTGGGGTATGACGATCGCTCGATGGGCGTGGCCTGTGCTCAGGCATTGGAAGCTGCTGGGGCGGAAGAGATCGTCATCCATGCTCGGAGCAAAGTGGATGGCTATAAGCCGCCAGCCTATTGGGAAGAAATTGCCAAAGCCCGGGAAGCGGTAAAAGCCAAAGTTATTGCCAACGGCGAAATTTGGACGGTTGCAGATTATTGGCGCTGCCGTGAAGTGTCTGGCTGTGACGACGTAATGATTGGTCGAGGATTAATTGCACGGCCAGATCTGGCGCGCAAAATTAAAGCTAGCCAACAGGGTGTCGAGGCCGACGATCTAATCTGGCCTGAGGCTGTTGCACTGGTTCGTGAATACGCCGAAGTGCTGCAAGGTTGGCTGGAAGACAAGTACGTAACTGGTCGCATCAAACAGTGGATGAACTTCCTGCGTCAGGGCTATCCGGAAGCCGAGGCCCTATGGCCGCAGGCCCGAAAAATTCGAGAGGTTGCGCCTATGCTGTCGTGTCTGGAACAGGTTGTTCCGGCTTCCGCTGCCATTTCCAAGGCTGCCGTTCAGGCCGCCTGATTTTATTCATGTTTCCATATCAGGCGTGTATTTGCCTAGCGCCGCCGCTCCGTTTAGACGTGCACGTTTTAGCATTGCGGATTGGGTTTGTGCGCGATTGTTAACATCGCCTGCCCAGGCTTTTTGCGCAGGTTCTTGCAGGGCGCGGCCATAGGAAAAGCTTAAATGCCAAGGCTGCTGGCCTAGACTGTTCATGGCGTTCAGGTTCTGTGTCGCTTCTTCAGGGGTTTGTCCCCCGGAAAGAAAGTTAATGCCTGGAACCGCAGCAGGGACCACTCTGCGAAATACCCGCAAGGTTGCCTTAGCTACTTCCTCGGGAGACGCCTTTGCACATACATTGCCGGGGGTCACCATGCTGGGCTTTAGTATGATGGCTTCCAGCAATACACGGTGCCTGCGGAGTGCGTTAAAAACTTCTGTTATGACAGCCTCGTTTACTTCTGCAGAACGCTCAATTGAATGATCGCCATCGATGAGCACTTCCGGCTCCACAATAGGCACAATGCCAATAGCCTGACAAAGCGCGGCATAGCGGGCCAGCATTTCGGCGTTGGCTTCGATCGCCTGTTGCGAGGGTAGCGTGTCAGATACGTTATAAACAGCACGCCACTTGGCAAAGCGGGCGCCTTGGCTTTTGTAGATTTCCAGACGGTCGTCCAGACCGTCTAATCCATAGGTGATCTCGTCCCCCGGGGCGTTCACCAGAGGCTTTTTACCTTTATCTACTTTAATCCCCGGTACTATGCCCTGACGTTCCAACAGCTTTGGCATTGGCAGATTGTCCAAACTGATTTGGCCAAGGGTTTCCTCAAAAAGAATAACGCCGCTTATGAAATCGCCAAGGCCTTCTGGGGAGAAGATCAGGCTACGATATTCCCGCCGCTTGTCTTCCGTGGACTCAACACCAACAGCTGTGAAGCGTTTGGCAATCGTAGGGTGGCTTTCGTCAGCGGCAAGAATCCCCTTGCCCGGCTGAACAAGCTTTTCAATCGTTGAAAGCAGTTCCTTTTGAATACTCATGCTGCCTCTTATCTCGTTGTTAATATGCTAGCGTGTTGAAAGGTTCTCATCTCATTAGTGTAGACCGTTCATTCAACTCAGGTGCCGGTGATAATTTGATCTGCGTTAACGCAGTCACGTGCTCAATGTCCTACGCTTACTGAAATGGCTGCACAACAAAAACAAGGATGAAGTATGAAAACTGTTATCAGCGTAAGCCAAGGCTCTTCGGAATACGATTACGATCTGGAAACCGAGTTTTTGGGGCAGTCGTTCCGAGTTATTCGCGCAGGAACCGACGGGGACCTTTCTCGCGCTGTCGCACTTCTGAAAACCTATCACGAGCGCGCCGATGCATTTGGCCTCAGTATGGTTTCTGACCATTATCAGGTTGGCTCGGTAAAACTGGAGCATCCGGATACCGCCAAGCTTGAAGCCTGTATTCCGGACAAACCGATCACCAGTGGAGCTGGCCTGCGCGGTATTCTTCAAGAGTGGGCTGTGCGCCTTACCCAAACGGAACTGGGGCACTTCTTTGATAACGCCCGGGTTCTATTCCTGAATGGGCAAGCGGGCTACAGGGTAGCGAAGGCCCTTTCCGAGCATACCGACAACCTGTTTTTTGCCGACCCCTATATGGATTTTGGTGTGCCGCGGTTGCTTACCTCCCTCAAGCAGCTTGAAACATACAGTTCGTTGACTGCGCCGATAATGTTCCGCCCGTCAGCTGTGAAGACGCTTGAAGCCGTGCTCCGCACACCGCTGTACCGGTTGGGAGAAGGGCTGATTAAAGGCTCTCTGCATCAGGCAGCTAAAGACGCCCAGGTTATTGTTTCCCACATGGGAGATCTGGCGAACTTTACCGAGAAGGAGTTGGACGGCAAGACCATTATCACCTCCCGTGTTACAGACGAGGCGATGGACTGGCTGCGTTCCCGTAAGGTTGCCATGGTCGTGGATTACAGCCCATGGCTGGAAGGCAGGCCGCTGGGTGTGAACGTGATGGAAGCCATGATCAGCGCGGCACTGTCCCGCTCGCCGGAGCAACTGGGTGCTGACGATTATCTGGGCGTGATTCAGAGCTTGGGAATAGAACCCCGAATCTTGTATCCCAACGGCTACCGGAGGATAAACCGGTTCGCCTTTGTGATTCACCCACTGTCACAGCAGTATCTCACCAAAACTCGGCCGTTGGATTGGGTGGCCAGCGTGTCACCACCGATGGTGATGAACCTTGTGGAAAAAGCTGTGGCCTACGCACCACCGTTTATCTATTCGAAAGTAACCGGTATCAAGTCGCCCACAGGAGACGAGGTAGAAGGCTGGTTGATTACCGTAGGCGGCACGCCGAAAGAGATCATGGCCCACGATCCTGAGTTTACCTACAGCCGGTTGCTGGCGGCCGCCAATCTCGCTAAAAAGCTGGGTGCCCAGATTATGGGGTTGGGTGCATTCACCAAAGTGGTGGGCGATGCAGGTATTACCGTCGCCAAGCGGGCACCACTGCCCATCACTACTGGCAACAGCTATAGCGCATCTGGAGCCCTATGGGCCGCCAAAGATGCGGTGAAAAAATTGGGGCGTGCCCAAATTGGCGAGAACGGAAAGATGGCTGGCAAGGCCATGGTCGTTGGAGCGACCGGCGCAATAGGGTCTGTGTGTGCACGGCTGTTGGCCAAAGCGGTGGATGAGATTTATCTGGCTGCCCCAGAGCCTGCCAAACTGCTATCCCTCAAAGAAAGCATTGAACAGGAAACCCCCGGCGCTATCGTGCATGTGGCCGGTTCTGCCGATCGTGATATCGAAGATATGGACATGATTGTGACGGCGACCTCCGGAGCCGGCAAACGAATTCTGGATATCACCAGAGTAAAGCCGGGTTGCGTGATCACAGACGTGGCTCGACCTTTGGACATATCGGCTGAAGATGTTGCCAAGCGCCCAGACGTGCTGGTTATCGAATCCGGCGAGGTTCAACTGCCGGGCGATGTACACATGAAGAACATCGGCTTGCCCGCAGGAGTTGCCTACGCCTGCTTGGCGGAAACCATCGTGTTAGCGCTGGAAGGGCGGTTCGAGAACTTCACGCTTGGCCGAAACATCGAATGGGAAAAAGTGCGGGATATTTATAAGCTTGGCTTAAAACACGGTATGACGCTGGCGGCTGTTTCGGGCGTGAACGGCGTATTCAGTGAGGAAGACTTCGAGCGGGTAAAAGTGCTGGCGGCTAAAAGCGATGCTGGCGAAACCCCAGACCTAAAAGCGAGCGTTTAACGCTCGACTATCTGAGCTGGCTGTCCTTACTACCCCGGCGGTTAATTCCGCCGGAAGCCGTTTCTTGCTTCTCCAGAGCCGCTTGGCAGTTCACACACAAGCGCACGCCGGGAATGGCTGTGCGTCGTGCCTCCGGAATAGGGCAGTCGCACTCTTCACAGAATTCCGCGCTTTTGCCTTTGCCTAGGCGGCTGCGTGCCTCGGCTACGGCGTCCTCTACACTTGCATCAATCTGATCCTGAACAGCCCCATCGCGGGTCCAGCCACCAGCCATAACCACACTCCCGAGATACATGCACATGTCCAGCATACCAAAGCTAAAGTGATCGGGCTAAGGTGTAGCCTCGTAACTGTTGCTCTGTGAGTTTTCCCTGACTGTTAACATCCAAATAAAAGGAACCGAAATGCTGTCAAAAACAACCCCGGCCCGCCGCGGCGGAAAATGGCCCCTGATTACCGCTTGGCTCGGTGTGGTTTTGCTGATTAGTGCTGGCGCGCTGATAGGTTCCTCTGGGCCAGCTTATAGAGCTGAAATGATCGCATTGAGTACATCCTTCACATGGCTGCGCCAGGGTGCGCAACTTGCAATGGCCGCCGCAGTGTTTGGCCTTGTAACTCTCATACTTGCCGGTGTACTCCGCAGGTGGCGCCCGGCGCTTGTGGGTGCCGTGGTGAGCTTGTCTGTGGTTGCAGTAATCGCTATGCCCATGCAAATGAAACAGCGCGCTCAGAGTGTCCCGCCAATTCACGACATTACAACGGATATGACAAATCCACCTGCTTTCACATTGCTGGCCTCTGCCCGGAAGGAAGCCCCCAATGCAGTGGAGTACCCGGGAGCGGAAACCGCGCGGCAGCAGCAAGCGGCTAATCCGCAGCTGAAGCCGATTACGCTCGATATGCCATTGGCGAGTGCTATGAACGCTGCAAAAGCAACTGTTCAAAACCGTGGTTGGGAGATTGCCGGAGTTACCAACAATACTCTGGAAGCCACCGCAACCACCCCTTGGTTCGGCTTTAAAGATGACGTGGCCATCCGCATGAAGCAAACCGAGGCTGGTGTACTGGTGGATATGCGATCCGCATCACGGCTAGGGAAGAGCGACTTGGGTACCAATGCGGAGCGTATTCAGGCTTTCCTTGAAGACCTGCAAAAGCAATAAATCATTGTTCGGATGCAGTAGGGGTTATACTCTGGGGAATTAGAACGTAACGCTTCTTTTATCGGGTTGGCGAGCCTGATTCCTTCAGTGTGACCCATAATGACATCACCCTTACGTCTCCGTTACCAAACAATTGAGTTCGGCAATGTGGACATTCACGTTTGCACATTGCGTGATAACCAGCAATTCGACGACCCAAATGACATCGCCCTAAAGTTGGGCATTTCCTCGGCCACCTGGCCTTTGTTCGGGATTATCTGGCCATCGAGTCTGGTGCTTGCCCACCACATTGTGAACCATCACACGGAGGGCAAGAGAGTTCTGGAGATTGGCTGTGGAATGGCACTGTCCAGCTTGTTGCTGAACCAGCGGAACGATGACATTACGGCGACCGACTATCATCCTGAAGTGGGTGTTTTTCTGGAGCGGAATACTCAGCTCAACCATGGGAAAGCCATAGGTTACCAACGGGTTGACTGGGCAGATAAAGCCAGTGATTTAGGTTTTTTCGATATCATCATCGGTAGTGACGTTCTATATGAAGACGAGCATGTAAACCTGTTGGCCGACTTTATTGACCGGCATTCCAACCCCACCTGTGAAGTGATTCTGGTTGATCCCGGAAGAGGGCGGAAGAACAAGTTTTGCAGGCGGATGGAAACGCACGGGTATAGCTTTTCACAAGAAAAACCCGAGCATACCGACTATCTGGAAAAGCCTTTTAAGGGGCACATACTCAGGTTTTGGCGGGGTGATGTATAAACCCGTCAGGCTCTAGCTAAAGCAGCCGTTTTAGAGCCGCTTCTCACCTGACAGGTTTTAAATAGAGTTACTTGGCGGTGATAGTAGACATCACCAGCTTGCCGTCTTTCTTGATTGGGCCGTCTGCTTTGGCGCCCAAGGTGTATTCGAAAATGCCGGTTTTCATGCCGCCGTCCTCTGCGTGAACCATCAGCATTAGCATGTCACCGGATTTTACTTCTTCCGTTAGTATTGCAGATACATCCATGTTTTCGCCCTTTTTAAGCGGGGCGTGGCCAACCACCGGGCCGGGCTTCATGGTTTCATTTGTGCGATGCACAACCAGCCAGCCGTTGGCTTCAGCAGTGACTTTCTTAGCGGTAACAGTACCTTCTGAAACAGCTTGATCGTCTGCCCATACTTGGGCTTCTTGGTTCATGCCTGCTTGAGCGATGCCGGTGGTGAGTGCGCCGGATACCAGAGCTGCCATCAGTGCGGTCGTTTTGAGGTGCTTCTTCATGGTGTACTCCTTGCTGTTGGTTGTGCTCATCCGATTGGATATGTTTTTGGATGTGCTACAAACAGCTACGGGCACGCAACGGAAGAGTTTCAGAAAATAGCACTTATTTTCAAATTCCGCGGCTTTCGCCATCTCCAGCGGGGTACAGGTATCCGTGAATGGCCGGGCCGGTGGGCTGTCCGGTGGGCGATCCGCCGGGCGGCTCCACGCTGATACCGAAGGTGGCTTCGCGCAGTAAGGCCGGGTCGTATTGCTTCAGAGCACCTTTGTCCAACTGCATCTGGTCACCTAGTACGCCCACAGAGCGCGGATTAGGGCCCAGTTCCTCAGCTTTGATCCACAACTGGTAAGACTTGCCCGGTTGTTGTTCTGCGGTTACCGGTCGAATGTTCAGCTGGCGGTTTTGCAGATCGACCGTGAGCAGAAAGGCAGGCTGTTGGTCGTCGTGCTGGAATACGGCAACAAAGGATTCCGGCGTACTTTCGGGCTTTAGTGCAAGCACGGCCACCAAAACCAATGCAGCGGCAGAGCTCAGGGCGGTACTCCATCGCCAACGGTTCACCTGACGCCGCAGCCTAGTTACTGAGGTGGTACTGCCAGACTGAATAGGCTGAGCGGCTTGTTGATCAAGAATGCTCTCAATTCTGGCGAACAACTCAGGGCTTGGCTTTACCGGTGCTACCTCGCCCGTCATTGCGATCAGGCGCTCTTCCCATTGCTGAATTCGCGCATCCAGCGCCGGGTCAAGCTGACGCCGGGCATTGAGTGCCTTGCGTTCGTTTGCCGGTAAGGTGCCCAGCACGAACTCTGCAATCTGCATGTCTTCGTTGTCATGTTCGCTCATGATTCCAGACACCCCTTGATATCCTGCAGTGCGCGGCGAAGCCATGTTTTCATGGTGTTCACCGGTTGCTCGTACTGACTTGCTAGTTCCTCTCTGGACCAGCCGCCTAAATAGGCCAAGCGCACTATGTCCTGACGTTCCTTTGCCAACTCATCTATGCAGCGGTTTAGTTTGCTTACTTCCTGTTGGTCTTCCATCTGATCCTGTGCTGTGGGTTGCCGGGCAACTCTCTCGTCCATGGCATCGTCGGTGCTGGTTCGGCCAGCAGGGTGCTTTCGCAGCTCATCAATGGCTTTGTTACGGGCAATGGACACCAGCCAAGTAATCGGTGAGGCCTTGCCTGAATCGAACTGGCCTGCACGCTGCCAAACTTTAAGGTACGCCTCCTGAATGACATCATCTGCCCAGGAGCGCTCTTTTAAAATACGCAGTACCACCCCCAAAAGTTTCGGCGCCGTTGCTGTATAGAGATTTGCGAAGGCTACTCGATCTTGCATGGCTACGCGGCCAATCAGAGCGCTTACGTCGTCAGCGGTGGTGGCTTGGGCCGCAGAGCTATCGGGTGAGCGGGATTCTGCCGTTGGTGTTGGGTAATCAGAAGGCATAGATAAGCAGACCGGCACAGGATGGAATTAGCAGTGTAGGGGAAAAACCGGGAAAAAGCCTAAAGATCTTGTAGTGTCTATCGACGTTAAATGCGGCTGTAATCCCCCCACTAACTAGTCGCGTTTTTAAGCATTCTATCACTAAGCTTTCTTCTCAAGCGCTTCCTTGAGTCCAGCAAACGGGTTGTGCGTGGCCGCCTCCCGCCGCTTTTCCGAGCTGCCCCCGTAGCGCACGAAATCTTCAAACTTGCTGTGCTCTTCATCGTGGCAGTACACACAGAGTAATTCCCAGTTGCTGCCATCGGCTGGATTATTGTCGTGGTCATGGTCAACATGATGCACGGTAAGTTCGCGCAAATTAATGCGTGTAAACTCCCGGGCACAGCGCCCGCATACCCAGGGGTACATTTTCAGTGCGCGTTCACGGTAACCACTTTCGCGCTTCGCAATATAATCACGCTGCTCAGCCAGTAGTTTGTCGACCTTGCTTGTGCTGCCGGTGTTTTGGCCCATGATTGTTTTCCTCAAATCCTGCGCGGTGCAGCTCCGATGCTAACTTATTAACTCTGTTTACACTGGTCGACAGCATATTTCCGCGCCTTTTCCGGCTCCATCCGCATCATGTAGGCCCAGTTTGTGTAAGCGCGTATTTGTTTGGTGGACAAGCCCGATCCCGGTTGATCATATATTTCCAGTAGGGCACTTGTAGCAGTTTCCGTATCTTTACCGGCAATTCTCATAACGGAGGCTTGCGCAGTTACCTCTCCAAGCTTTTCGCAACGCTCATCCTTTGTCATGTCGGCAGAAAACACCGGGAAAGAGAACATTATAAGGCTGGCAAAAACTCCTAAATATCGCATAGGTATTCCCCGTAAAGCCTGAGTTTAGGAAGCTGGACCCCAATCTACATAATAGTCCAAAAGCAACCGCGCACGTTTCTTATTGTTTGATCTGGCCCTGTGCGCGGTCAGGCGCGGCGCAATTACTGACAATGCGTATTAAGGCTCTATGAACCCTGAATACTTCACCCCTGAAAGCAGAGCCATATCCCGATGCCAAGTTGCCAAGTCGTTACTGCTAAATGAACTCAACGAATCGTGACCACAGGCTCTAGCCATCACTTGCATCAGTTCCACCGAGGCTTCAAAGAAATTCCTGAGCTGCCCGGCGGATTTCTCAACGTTCAAACGCTGTCGAAGATCTGCTTTTTGTGTGGCTATACCGGCAGGGCAGTTGTTTGTGTTGCACATGCGTGCAGCAACACAGCCAATTGATTGCATGGCGCTGTTAGCTAAGCCATCCCTGGCCAGTTGATGTATGAACTCGACCGTAGGTTCCTCAACAGTGGTACTTGCCACGGGAATCTCACTTGCCCCCGCTTTGATGCCCGGCCCTTCTTTGCCAATGGCACTGGCATCAAACTGCTTATGAGTACCATCGCAAAAGGGCAAATTTGCCGAATGTTTGCACTGGCACAAAAAGGCATCGCCGGATTTTTCATCCGTGAAGGGTTTGGGTTTGAACTCAGTTCCCACATGGGAACCGTCGCAAAACGGCTGTTTATTGGAACGACCACAGGCGCAAAAATAATATTCCTTACCCTAAGTGAGGTCCACTTTTACAGGCCAGTTGTTCGCTACGATCGGGTTCATTACTTAATTCCAGAGTTCAGCTTATATGCCCATGCAGTTGGCGTAGTAGGTTGTAGTGGCCGGCCAGTCTGAAAAGATTCCGATTACACCTACTTCCTGAGCCAACACATCAATCACCGTGAACATGTCACCGTCGTTATTGATGGCATCGGTTACGCTCTGATAGTACCACCCGCCGCCAGAGTTTAGTGGGCCGCTGCGCTCAAGCGACCAGCCAATCAGATCAAGTCCTGCGGCTTTGGCGTTAAGAGCGTACTCAGACGGTACAATGTCGTTGTTGCTGTTCAGGGTCAGCATTTTCCAGATGGCAGGGGCCAGCACAGGAACCCCTTGCTGCACGAGTTTCTCCATGTATTCCAGAGAAACATTTTCAGGAGAGTGGTCGTCTTCATCAAGGAAGACAGCTTGTTTGCCAAATTCAGGCGTTTCATTTACCCAGAAAATCACGTCTTCCAGCAGGAACGACTGAGGCCAAACATCGGAAGGGTTAACGCCCGCCTGACGGTATTCATTGATCATCTGGCGCGCATAATCCTGCTGCGTGTAGTTGCCTTCAAAAGGCATATCAACCACCGGGGTTTTCAGTTCCGGGGTGAATTGAACGCCCAACTCTTTGAGTAGCTCAATGCTTTCGCGATGGCTTAGCAGGGTGCCGTTTGTTGAATATAAATCGGTTCGCCAATCCGCAGTGCCGCCCAGATATTCCTCGGGAGTCGTTGCCTCCGGGTTAAACGCATCCATCTTTCCCTTGAGCGATTTGAACTCGGCCAGCGTAATGTCGCTTGTGCGGCATTCGGCTTCGGCCTTTTGGCCGGTGACTGGGTTTGCGGGAGTGAAAGGCTTTGTGCACTTGGCGTTCAGTTCCGGCACAGCCACAATGTTGGTGGTGGTGTGCAGGTCATTCTGGGCGTGGCGGCACACTAGCTGCTTGTCCTTGGTAAAGGCTACGTCGCACTCTACAACTCCTGCGCCCATTCTGGCGGCAGCGATGTAAGATTCGCGGGTGTGCTCAGGAAATTGCATGGGTGCGCCCCGGTGACCGATGGAGAAGGTCGACGAAGTCACCGGCTTGGATTCGCACGCTTGCAAGGACTGCTTAAGCGAGCCTTCATCCATATCGTTAATCAGGAAATAAGGCCGTGGCCCAAGCTGAACCAGCGCTTGGCCATCCGTAGGGCTGGCTTTGGGAGCGCTTGTGTCGTGGTGCATACTGCTGCAGCCAGACAAAGCCGCAAGAGAGCCAACAAGCAGAGGAAGGTAAAGAGGGAGGTGAAAAGTGCGTTTCATGACAGAATCCTTCTGTATTTTTGTTTGGATTTTAGTTCCGAGCTGAACATTTGCAGCCATCTTTTTATTGATCAACTAATCACAGGCTGTGCTTCGTCGCACTCAATAATGGCTATAGAACTGGGCAAGTTTGCCCGTTGTTTCCGGGGTACGGAATCGGTATAGAAACGGTCAACATACTTGAACGTTGCGACCTTACATTGTGCGTTTAGAG
Source organism: Marinobacter sp. 1-4A (assembly GCF_016597725.1). GTDB lineage: Bacteria > Pseudomonadota > Gammaproteobacteria > Pseudomonadales > Oleiphilaceae > Marinobacter. Next base: position 15,331 of record NZ_VCGY01000007.1, on the reverse strand, counting down.
CCCATTTCCTGTGGTCTGCCACAAGCATACGGGTTCTGGTATTGGCGATAATTGCACGGCTAACTTCCGCTTCGCGAATTTCGTGATCCATCACACCTTGCTCCAGATCCATACTTCCAGCACTGAAAATACCAAAATCGGTCGTGAAGGAACTGAAGAAGCTCGTGACCTCAGGGCCAACCACATCGTGATGGTTGTGTCGGTAAATGCCGCCAGACACGATAACCTCGATACCCGGGTTACCCGAAAGAGCCGCCGCTACACTGAGGTTGTTGGTCAGTATTCGAAGGGATTGGTGATGAATCAACGCTTTCGCGACCTGCTCAACCGTAGTGCCAACTCCTAGACTAACGGTAGCGCCTTCCGGAATATCGGCTGCAACGCGTCTGGCCATTTCCTGTTTGGCTATCTGATGGGTAGGCTGCTCATCATGCAGGTAAGCCAAATTAGGAGCTGGCTTTGCTGGGGGCAGGCTGACGCCGCCATAACGGCGCCGTAACAAACCCAGTTCGCACATTTTGTTGATGTCGCGGCGAATGGTTTGCGTGGTGACGCCAAAGCGCTGGGCAATGTCTTCAACTTCGACATGCTCTTGTTCATGCACCCATTCTAGGATGCAGCGCTGGCGTTCTTTGGCACTCATAAGAATAGGTGCTCGGTTAGGTACGATGTTGCAGCCAAGCCTCTGCCATTTCAGCAAAACCCAGGCCCGAGGGCTGGCTAACAATCGCCGCCGGTTGGTGGGTCATACGGGGCAAATGCTTGCGAATGTTGGCCACGCCTACACTCATTGGAAAGCTACGGAACATGCTCTCGTCATTCGGCGCATCACCGATGAAAATAGAGCGTTTCTGCAAGGTCTCGATATCCAGCCCCAACAAGTCTTGGCCCACTCGAAGCGCCATAGTGGATTTGTCGAAGTCTCCGAGCCAAATGTTGATGTGAATAGAACTTTGCCGAACACTGAAGCCCTGAGCTACCAAAGGATCGTGAATGGCTGCCACTTGTTCAGGTGAGAGCGATTCCTGCTGGTTGTAGTCCACCGCAACATCTACAAAGCGGAAAGGTTGGTCTGTGGCCAGCTTGGCTTCGAAGTCCAGATCCAATGCGGCAACCGCGTTTAGTATGGCTTGCTGGTCGCGGCGATGTTTTGCTTCGTTTTCCCAAAAGTGCCAGTTAACCGTTTGCGGAGCCGTACGTTCGGCATAGAAGGCTCCGCCTTCACCAATCACCGCTTTAACCGGCCATGTGCGAATGATCTGGTCACACCATCCAGCGCAGCCGCCGGTTACGGGAATGACACTGATACCCGCCTCCGCCAAACGGCAGATTGCTAGATAGGTTTCTGGCAGCAGCCGGCCACCTGTGGTCAGCGTGTCGTCCACATCGGTGAACAGAATATTGGCGTTACCAAACTCAATACTGTCTTTCATAGCGCTCGTTTTCCAATTCACAGCACGAGTGCCTGCCGCGCCAAAAGTTCGGGCGACAGGCGACCCAGAGTCAGATGACCTTTTTGCGCAACACGCTGGTTAGCGCCTCACCCAGAATGACCAACACAACAATTGCGAGCAGAATGGTTGCCACGGTTTGCCAAGCGAACATGTCGATTGAACCCTGCAGCAGCACCCCGATGCCACCAGCACCCACCAAACCCAACACAGTGGATTCGCGGATATTGATGTCCCAGCGCAGAATAATGATGGCAAAAAATGCCGGCATTACTTGGGGCACAATCGCATACAAAACCACTTTCATTTTGCTGGCCCCGGTCGCTTCCATTGCTTCCACGGGCCGACGGTCGATTTCTTCAATCGCCTCACCCATCAGCTTGCCAATGAACCCGACCGAGCGAAACATAACCGCCAAAATACCAGCGAGTACACCCGGGCCAAAAATGGCCACGAAGAGCAGTGCCCAAATAATGGTGTTTACGGAGCGGCTGGAAACCAGAATGAATCGACCAATCCACAAGGTGACCTTGTTGGGCGTAGTGTTCTGCGCTGCAATGTAAGACACCGGCAAAGCGATGAATATGGTCAACATGGTGGACAGCGTAGCAATATGGACCGTTTCCAACATGGCGGAGAATATGGCACTCCACTGACTAAACTCGGGCGGCCACATGCGTGCGCCCAGACTTTGGATTTGGTTGGGAGCATCCCATACCCAAGGCCAAAAGATGTCGATGTCCCGAACTGCCCATACAACAGCGATGAGCGTGACCAAGTAGACCACATATCGCGTTAGCTGTTCTTTGCGGTCATAGCGAGACCAAACTCGATCAGACAATTTTGCAGCGTGATCTACCATACCTTTTTCCTCACCCATCCGCTCAAGCCTTCACTGACCAGAATGATCGCGATGATCATCAGCAAAATGGCAAAGGCGAAATCATAATCGTAACGTCCGAATGCGTTCATGAGCGTGCCACCTATACCACCAGCACCAACAATGCCGACAACGGCTGAAGCGCGGAGGTTACTGTCGAGTTGGTACATAGACAGCCCAATCTGGCGCGGCATGATTTGCGGGAAAACCCCGTAAACCAGAATCTTCATGTAACCGGCGCCTACCGAGCGCATAGCTTCGACCTGACCCCAATCAATCTCCTCGATTTCCTCTGCCAGCAACTTGGCAACAAACCCGATGGAATAAAGGGTGAGGGTGAGAATACCCGCCATTGGGCCAAATCCGACCGCAGCAACAAACAGAATGGCCACGATCACCGGGTGGAAACTGCGGGAGACGATAATAAGCGTGCGCCCCAGAATATAAATCGGCAGTGGTGCTACGTTTCTGGCCGCCATGACCGCGATGGGCACAGAAAGGAGAACCCCCAGCAGGGTCGCTAAGAACGCAATTTGAAAACTCTCCTTAAACCCCGTCCATAGCAGCCCAGCGCGTTCAAAGCTGGGAGGGAAGGCGCCACCAAAAATTTTTCCAGCGCGAGGCAAGCCTTCGGCAATTCGTTGCCAATCAAATGGCAGCGTTGAGAATGCCCAGTACAGGTAAGCCAGAGTGATTGCGACCAATCCATAACGCACCCAAGGGTTTGCAATGAACGGTGGCTTCTTCCAGACCCTGCCCGAATTTGCATCGATTGCAGTTTTGCCCGGTGTCATGCCGTCGCCTCCGGGGCAGGCGATGCCTGCTGTCCTGAGTCACCCCCATCTTCTTCCGGCGATTCGATACCGCCATAGATGGCATCTAGAGCATCCTGATTAAAATCTTTGGGTTCGCCGTCAAAAATCATCTGGCCATGTCGCATACCAACAATACGATCGGTGTACATCCGGGCCTGAGTAACGTTGTGAATGTTGATCAATACCGGCAAGGACATTTCACTGGCAAGACTTTGCAGCAGGCTCATGATCTGCTGGGAGGTCTTGGGGTCCAACGAAGCTGTTGGCTCATCCGCAAGTAAAATCTGAGGCTCCTGCATCAATGCACGAACCACCGCGACGCGCTGACGCTCACCGCCGGATAACTGATCTGCCCGCTTATCCGCATAGTGGGCAATACCCACACGCTCCATAAGACTGAAGGCACGGTCGATATCGGATTGCGGAAAACGACGAGTTAAGGCTTGGAAAAAGGACACATAACCCAAACGCCCGGAGAGCACGTTCTCCATAACCGTTAAACGATCAATCAGGTTGAAGCCCTGAAAAACCATACCAATACGCCGGCGGGAATGGCGCAACTCGCCTCCGCGAAGATTGACCAACTCATGGCCGTTCAACTTAATTGAACCCGAGGTAGGCTCAACCAACCGGTTGATGCATCTCAGCAGCGTACTCTTGCCCGCACCGGATGCGCCGACAATCGAAACAACGCTGCTACCCTCAACCTTCAGGTTCAGGCCTTTGAGCACAGGGTCGTTTTGCCCGTAACGTTTTACGAGGTTGGTAATCTCTAACATGAAGTTCACTCCGGGTAGAGCCTCCGGCACTTGGACGGAGGCTCTTGTTCTACTTATTTAAGATTGTCGGGGGTGTACTGAACGCCGTTGGAGGCTTGGATGGTGCGAATGACCTTCCAGTTATCTTTGTAATTGATGGGGACGAAGGTCTCGACGCCCTCAAACTCCTCACCCAACTCAGTGCCTTCAAACTTAAAGGTGTAAAACGCTTCGCGAATCTTCTCGACCAGATCAGGGTGCAGGTTGTGTGCGTAGTTGTAAGACGTTGTCGGGAAACGATCGGACTCCCAAACCAGACGTACATCGTCTGTGTCGTACAGGCCACGAGCAGCCATACGCTCAACAACTTCAGAGGCTACCGGAGCAGCATCGTAGTCTTTTGCGACCACACCAAGCATGGATTGGTCATGGCTGCCGGAGAAGGAAATCTCATAGTCGTCGCCCGGTACGACGCCCATTTCCGGGAACAGCGCTCTCGGTGCTTGGTTGCCGGAGTTAGAAGTGGGTGACGTATGGGCCACTCTCTTGCCTTTCAAATCTGTGATTTCGTAAATATCCGAATCTTTATGGGTGAACACCTGAAGTGAATAACCAAACTGGCCAGAGTCTGAGCCCATCAGCGCGAAAGGAACTGCGCCAGCGAGATTAACAGCGAAAGGCGTTGGGCCAGTGGAGAACCCGGCGATATGCAGGCGGCCACTGCGCATGGCTTCTACCTGAGCTGAGTTGGACTGCACGGCAAAGAAACGCACGTCCCTGCCGGTCACTTCAGAGAGGTGATCAATGAACGGCTTCCAAATATCGGAATAAATGGCAGGGTCTTCAACCGGTGTATACGCAAAGATCAGAGTGTTGGGATCGTTCCACTTGGACTTGTCTTTAGGCAGATCTGCAACCATGTCGCCATTTTCATCGCAGTACAGAGCGTCGAGCGCGCCGCGTTCACAGTCAGCCAGCGCCTGACCACTGAAACCTGCCATAAAAACGGATGCTGCCAAAGCAGCAGAGGGCAGTACCCCGGGAAGCATTTTTTTATAGAAACTCATCGTGATTCTCCGTGAGGAGCGGACCGTGCATGGCGATTCCATGCGAAGCATTGAACATCCGGGGCGGGCCGGCTCCGTTGGTGTTTTTGTTGCTAGATGTTCAATTGAACATTCATAGTAGCAGCAACCCGACGTGAGGCAAGCCCATTAGCCCATATCAACCATTAATCGGGCGAAGGGCGGTTGGCGTTAATCCTGACTGGATCGTTGAAAGTAAGGGTTCGGTGAGGGAAGGGGATTTCGATACCTGCATTGTCGAGCGCGGATTTGATCGCGGCGATCACCTCGTCCCGCGACTCACGGATATCCAGAGGCCGGGAGCCCGTCCACCAAGAAACTTCAAAGTTAATTGATGAATCTGCAAACTCGTTTGCAAATACCTGTACTGGCCGAGACTCTGTGATCACGGTTTTACAGCTGGCCACCGCTGTTTTGATCACAGACCTTGCCTCGTCTACATTTTCGCCATAGCCAACGCCGCAAAAAATGGTGGTTCGGCGTTGCTCAAGGGCTGTTCTAATGATGAGAGGGTTTTTGAACAACATGCTGTTCGGCAGTATTACCAGCTCGCCATCTGTTTCACGAATGTGTGTCTCGCGCACGAGAATCGCTTCGACAGTGCCCTCGTAGCCTTCGCAGGCTACAAAATCGCCAATGCGCATTTCCCGCCTAACCAAAATGATGATCCCGGCCAGAAAGTTCTCAAAAATATCCTTAAACGCAAAGCCAATCGCAACAGACCCTATGCCCAGCCCGGCAAGCATCTTTGTGGGGGTAAGCTCCGGGGAAGGCTATGATTGCTGAGATCATGATCCCAACCAGCCAAGTAGTTAACGAGGCGAATAAAACCAACAGCTCTACCAAGCTCTTGCGCAGGGTTGTTCTATGTAAAATGCTTTTTACGGTATGCTTCGCAAGCTTAGCTAAGCCGTAGGTTATGATAAGAATTGCTAGAGAGATCAACAGTTGAGGCAATAACGCTACGGCACTGCGAGCGATGTCCATAATTTGGTCGACCAGAATACTCACGGGCTCCATCTAGTTCCTATCCTTTTCCGAACGCAGATTTCTCTATGCGCATGTGTCATAAAACTCAATTGAAAGCGCCTCAACCTTTTCTATCGTGCCATCTTTAAACACTTTTATTAAGTCTTGACCCCTTTCGCCACAATCATTATCCCAGTCAGCAACAACCCTATAACCATAGCTTGTTTCTTCATAAAATTTCAGCGAGTAATCATTAGCCAAAATCCACCGAGACAGCTCTGCCAACGTATCTATTTCGCCAAAGAACTCAAGTAAGCTTTGCTTAGACTCAATAACAACAGGTTCGTTCGAAAGCAGGGCAACGCCGAAGATTGGACAATAATCTGGCGGGCAGTCGTCATCAAAACCATTGACACTATTCACACCTTCTAGCATTTCTATTTGCAGCGGCGTTAGGTTGTTGTATGCCGCTTCGTCGTACTGGTGTAATACTTCTTCTCCGTATTCGTATTCACCCTCATTTCCCGATGAATAGTTGTATGTGAAATAACTTCGCCTGACCTCCCAATAGATATAGTCTCGGCTCAGATTAAATCCACTTAATGCTGACACCTCCTCATATGTTTCTGTAGGTAGGGTGTCAATTTCGTTTTCTGTTGACTTGCGTTCATTGTCGCAGCCGACGATAAATATTGTTAGTAAAATAAATGATAATCTATTTAAAAACATATATGACCTGCTGTTTTAACGGGTGTCTGAGCTAATCAAACGGCCCTAATTGGTTCAAAGTGTCAGTGCAATTATGGTTGCGCCCTAAGCTCAGACCTGATCGGTGTTGATGCCGTTTGGCTGCCGCGGTGCTTGAGGGTGCGATGGTTGGATGTAGAGGAGGGTTTCACTCATATCAAAGTCCTTTTGAAATAATGATGTCACTATCGTATCGTGCTAAAAGTCTACGTGGTAAGTGCAGTCCTTACAATACAATGTTCGGTCGACCAGAGGCCTGCCACGCCGCACTCAAACAAGGTGTTTCGTCGTATAGAGGAAGCTGGCATGAAATGGATTGTACTGCTCATTGTTGGGGCTGTGGTGGCCTACTGGCTTTATCAGGGTCGTAGTAAGAACAACATCGAAGATCCTGATATGAAGACATTCGAGGAGAAAGATTATTACCTTAAAAAAGATGATGACTCATCGTCTAGTGATAGAAACCCACGACACTGACTTTTGCTGGGGGCATTGCACGCCAACGTCGCAGCTTAGGTCAAGCCGCTGGATCCAGACCAACCAGCGGCCTATAACCGTGTTGCTCAATCGTAGTAGGCTTCAACCTTACCTTTCATGGTCATCATAAGCGGCTGTCCGCGACGGTCTAACGCTTTGGGTGAGGCGATTTTTATCCAACCCTCACTGATGCAATATTCCTCAACATTGGTGCGCTCTTTACCGTTCAGCTTAATGCCAATATCGTGCGCGAAAACGTCAGCGACATGGTGCGGGCTATTGGGGTTTCTTGAAAGCCTATCCGGTAGTTCTGGCAGTGATTTCGTATCGCTCATGGTAATGACCTGCATTGATAAAAAGGAGCGCCATTCTAGAGAAAAAGGGGTGGGTGCTCAATCATAGTAGTGGGGTTATCCCCTCTGACATTTAGCTTATTGCCTCTGTATTAGAACCCGTTGGATGACATGACCCCAAGTGCGATCTTTTGCTTCGTTGGCATGCTCGTCGGCGCGGCTTCGGGCTTTTGCTTGGCTAGCACTTGATACAAATGCCGTAAACTGTTTGGTCACGGCTCGGTGATAACCCTTGAACGCAGCTTCACAGCCCGCTTGGGCGCCTTTGGCAATGTCTGAAGGGGGAGCGGATGCTATATGGCTGAAGCGATCAGACTCACTAGCCATGCAATCCTGATAGGCTTTGTATTTCTCGTTAAGGTTGGTACTCAGAGCTTTCTTCTCATCGGCGGTTAAATTCGGTGCAGGCGAAAACGCCGCGCAGCTTGTCAGCGACCCGCACAATATCACCAAAATGGTAGCGCCCCTCCAAGAACGGGCTGCATCAAAGAACATCATATCTTTCAGCCTTTTATGATATGCATTGAGATTACTAACAGCGAAGCCTGCAGGGAGGTCTGCAAGAGGCTGGTCAAATGATCTCTTTCACGATCATGTTTCGAACCAGCTCAACAGCATCTCTATCATGGCCAGCGACAGCCACCCAGACCTTGCTTTTGCCTTCGCCCATGGCCAGACACTTCACAACTACTCTGTTGCCTTTATAGGTTCCGTAAATGCCGTATTCGTTCTCTACTTGATTCTCCAGACCAATTGTCTGAAGCGCAAACGAGCTTTGAATCTCACATGCCGCTGCAGACTTGTCGAGATCTTTAAACCATGACCAAAGCTCTGGAGCTTTCTCGGGCCCCTGAGCAAAGCATGCACCACTGAATAAAGCCAATGCCAGAATCCACTTTTTCACGCATGTTCCTTGTTTTGAAAGTTTGTCTGGAGAAACCGCTGCCCGAGTACCAGTGAAGCTCTAAAGAAAGGCCTCCCCAGTGGGGGCTAAATCCTGCCCAAGGCATACTGAACCGCCTGCTCGGCATGTATTTCTGTAGTGTCGTACAACTTAACCTCAGTATCCGAGCTCTGGATCAGCAGACCAATCTCCGTGCATCCCAAAATCACGCCCTGCGCACCGCGTTCAGCCAATGAGGCCACCACATCCAGATACATAGCTTTTGAGTCAGGCTTGACCACACCTTGGCACAACTCATTGTAAATCACAGAGTGAACACGCTCCCTTTCGGGCTCGTTTGGAACAACCACTTGGATACCGTGATCCTGAAGCCGTCCGATGTAAAATGTCTGCTCCATTGTAAATCGTGTTCCCAGCAGCCCCACACAGGTTATCCCATCCTTTTTGAGCACGTTGGCCGTGGCATCTGCGATGTGGAGGAGGGGGACGTTTACTGAGTGTTCAAGTTGGGAAGCGACTTTATGCATGGTGTTCGTACAGAGAACCAAAAATTCTGCGCCTGCCGACTCAAGCGACTGGGCGACTGATCCCAATATGTCCCCTGTTGCCTGCCAGTTCCCTTGGTGTTGCAGTGCTTCAATCTCTGCAAAATCAACGCTGTAGAGAACGAGCTTTGCGGAATGGAGGCCGCCCAGCTCGTCTCTTACTTTCTGGTTGATCAGGCGGTAGTAAGTCTGAGTTGACTCCCAGCTCATTCCGCCAATTAGACCTATTGTTTTCATGGAGCGCCTCGATGTTGTCAATTTGATTGGGGGCATAACGTCAATACTAGGGCAGCCGGTGGACCGCTGTCAGGCCAGAATCCTCCGGGATCAGAGCCAATAGGTCGGTAACCCCAATATCAACGCCTGCTTGTGAGAGCAGGGTAGACACTTGCCCTCGATGGTGAGTCTGATGATTAAAGAAGTGAAGAATCAGACTCGAATACCGCTTGTTGGCCGGAGCTCCCTTGGTGTTGTGGTAGCTGAGAACGAAATCCAGATCACTTTCGGTCAGCTCGGTTATCCAGTTAATGATTTGCTGGTCTAGCCAAGCCCGATGTTCAGATAGGCGACCAATATCGTCAAACACTATCTGGCTTAGGCTTGTCGGATCTGGAAGATTAGCGACCTTCTGCAAGGAGCTCGCGCAGGATGGATGAGTGGCAAAGCGTTTTAGCCAGACAGTGTCACCAACCAGAATATGGTTAAGCGTGCCCAGAATGGAGCCAAAAAAGGCACCGCGATCTTCCGCCAATTCTAATTCAGAGAGTTGGCCTGCGGCCTCGTAGATCTTGGAGTTCATCCACTGATTGTAAGTAGCTAACAATTCAAAATGCTGTTTTAAGCTCATCCGTGTTGCTCTCTTGGTTAATATTCAGTCGACCACTGTTGGCGGCAAATAAATCGTAAACTCATTCATAGGCTCTATGAGTATGCTATACGGGTTGCATTGCTCAACAGCTGCTTCCTCCCTGTGCGGAGCCGTCGGCCTTACGCATCGGTGCAGGGTGTTGTGGGGAGCAGTGGGGTGATCCCCGGCTACACGATTGGCCGTGAACCGCACGGGCTCAAGAAAAAAACCACAACTGCGAGACGCTGGCAATGACACACCATAGCACCACAATAAGCGGAGATACTCGCCACACTACAAGCAGACCGAAGGCTACGAGCACAATTACCAAATCTGCCGAGCTGGTTATGCCAGATGTGAAGATGGGGTTGTAAAGGGCGGCTGCTAATAGGCCAACAACTGCCGCGTTAGCCCCGGCAATAGCGCGGCCAGCCGTCGGGTGGCGTGAAAAAACACCCCAGAACGGGAGAACGCCAGCCACCAAAAGGAAGCCCGGCAGAAAAATGAAGACCAGCGCCGTAGCTGCCATAAGGTAAGTATTCTCCAAAGACGACACTATCGCGCCGAGGTAGGCTGAGAAAGCAAACATAGGCCCGGGAATTGCCTGAGATGCGCCGTAGCCAGACAAAAACTGCTCGGAAGTGACCCAGCCAGTCGAAACGACTGAATCTTGGAGCAGGGGGAGGACTACATGACCGCCACCGAACACCAATGCGCCCGCTCGATAAAACGCCTCCGCAACTGATGCGAAATCTGGTTTCCCCATTGCAATGAACGGTAAGCCAAACAGCAGGCCTACAAAAAGTACAAGCAGCAACCCGCCGACTCGTGGGCCGTAGCAAAGTTGAAACCCGCTATCGTTTTCTGGTGCAGTTATCTCTCGTATGAAATACGCGCCGATAACAGCCGCTGCTATAACGACAGCAAGTTGGGCAAAAGTAGAAGACACGAGCAATAACGCCGCCGCTGATAACACAGCAATAATTCTTCTTAGCGCATCGGAGCACAACTTCTTGGACATGCCTAAAACGGCATCGGCGACCACAGCGCAAGCCACAAGCTTTAAGCCATGCACGGCAGCTTCTCCGGTGGCGCCAGTAAGTAACGGTATAGCGGCAGCAAAGGCTAAAAGCAGAAGCACCGACGGCAGGGTGAAGGCGACAAAAGCGGCGAGCGCCCCGAGCCAACCTGCGCGAAGTAGTCCGAGAGTAAACCCCAATTGACTACTGGCCGGGCCGGGCAGGAACTGGCAGAGTGCAAGCAACTGCCCGAACTGCTCTTCACTCAGCCAACGACGGCGCTCAACCATTTCCGTTCTGAAGTAACCCAGATGAGCGATTGGCCCACCGAAAGACGTTAGGCCGAGTTTTAAGAATGCGAAGAACACTTCAGCAGGACTACCGGATGGCAATTTCACTTTACAATCGGATTTGAGTGCGTGTTTTGATGGAATGTTGATCGTGGTTGTAGTGTTTGAAACGGGAACATTCCGACGGCTCCTTGTCTGTTTGCGCTATGCTATCAAAATCAGTCTGATCTGGGTCTCTTTTTACAGCCTCAACGCCAGGCGTAAACGGATGCCCACATACGCAAAATTGTAGCATGCAGGATGAGCTCAATGATCAAACTATCCCAAAAACCTCTTTATTTCATTGGCCACTTGCCGCTTTTTGTGCCCCATAGACGCCATGGATGTCACCGTATAAGGCCCATTAGTGGTATCAATATGAACAACACCAGCATGAGAGGAGGTTCCCCTGCCTGTGCGAATGGAAACCCCCTCGATTAAGGAGATTGGCACCGAAAAAGTCTTCTTTGAGATCAATCGTGTCGAGTGGATAAGCACTTCTTCTTTTTCCAGTGAAATGACAACGACTCGATAATCCAACAGGCATGAGAAAACGACAACGCAAAAAAAGGATGATCGCCAGATCGACTGCGCTTGCTTTACCCGCTAACCAGCCATACACGGCACCCATTGACACAACACCGCAGAAGCCAGCGAGCATGCCGGGAAAACTGTTAATCTCAAGTACCCCGTTGGATGACTGAATTCGATTCATAGCAACCTCGTTCGCTGTCAGTTTTACAGGCGTTTGACCACATTTTAGCCGGGACTGTAGTGGGGAAGTACACGTCCGACAACACCCACTTGTTAGAAGCTTTAATCACCGGCACAATTTACTTCCTGATTCGTTTGAACAGCAATACTGAAGAAACTTGCCAACCTAAGAATTAACAATTTCATAGCAGTATTTGATTGCCTATTTTGTGAGCTTAGCTTCATTAATTCATGCACCAGTGCGCTTGCTTCAACCGGCGTAAATGTTAAATCGCCGTAGTAGTTTAATGAAACCTTAGATAACTGAGGAAACTCACTCTCAGAACCACGAATCATTGATAAGATATATTCATCTTCGTCACCTATAGACTCGTGATATTTACCAATGTACATATCGAATGCCATTAAACCTTCCTAGCTTTTAAGGCCGAACGAAGCGGCGCGTTTTCAGCGTCCGCCTTCCGTGATTTGTGTACGCCCAGCATGGGCATGAACAAATGGGGTGAAAGTCCCCTGTGGGAAGATCACCGTTCAGCCGGTTTTACCCGATTGAACGCTAACCACTAGCGAATGGCAAGGGCCAACCCGTGAGGGGCGGTCTGGAGGAAGCCGCTAGCAAAACTGCGAGCTGATGAACAAGAACATCATATGAGGCGTAGGCCGGAGGCGAGTTGGCACAAGACAACGAAGCCGCGTGATCTAACGGCCACCGTAAATGATGCAGTTGTGCAGTGAAAGTTTATGTTCTTATCTGGGGCGGTCCGACGCATCGGGGTCTGCTCAACGAGCGATCGGTCAATTACCAGTCAGGCCACTGGCCGATCAAGCCTGGGCGTAGCCGTTGCCATCGGCGGTTGCGAGCGAACGAGATGGACACCGATAGCGCCGATGGGGGTAACCCTGCCGGTGATTGAGCAGAAGTCAGCAGCGGCCATAGTAGCCAAACGCCCGTCGTAATGGTCGGGACAGGGTGAAGGGCCAAACACCGGGAACAAAGGAGGAGCCTTGGCCGACTTGAACGCACGAATGCCGTCCGGCAATGACGTGGCTCAGCGTACGGCCATGAAGCCAGCCTTTAGCAATGATCTACTCGACGCTGTACTGCACCGGGCTAATCTACAACAAGCCTGGAAGCAGGTTCGAGCCAACAAGGGAGCGGCGGGTGTCGATGGTATGACCATCGATGAGTTTCCCGCTTGGGTAAAGGCCGGCCACTGGATCGTGGTCGAGCAGTCGATTCGCTCGGGCGATTATCAACCGACGCCGGTGCGGCGGGTTGAGATCGACAAACCGGACGGGGGCAAGCGCCAGCTTGGTATCCCGACGGTGACAGACCGGGTGATTCAACAAGCCATTGCCGAGATCCTGACGCCCCTGTTCGACCCGGGATTTTCAGCGGACAGCTACGGCTTCCGTCCGGGCCGGAACGCGCACCAAGCGGTGCGACGGGTACAAAGCATTCTTAAGGAAGGGAGACGCTTTACAGTGGATGTGGACCTGTCGAAGTTCTTCGACCGGGTCAATCACGACCTGCTGATGACGCACTTGGGCCGCAAGGTCTGGGACAAGCGCCTGCTGGCCCTGATTGCCCGATACCTGCGAGCTGGGGTTATCGATAACCAGCTCTATCTGGAGAGTCGGGAAGGTGTACCACAGGGTGGCCCATTGTCACCTCTGTTGGCCAACATCATGCTCGATCCACTGGATAAAGAACTGGAACGGCGGGGCCATCGGTTTGCCCGTTATGCGGATGACTTCACCATTGTGGTGAACAGCCGCCGCGCGGGCGACCGGGTGCTGGCTAGCATCAGCCACTTCCTCGAACACCGCCTGAAACTGACGGTCAACACCACCAAGAGCCGCGTAGTCAGAACCAATGATAGCAAGTTCCTGGGTTTTACCTTCAAGGGAACCCAGATCCATTGGCACCCGGATACGTTGCATAAGTTCAAGCAACGTATCCGGGAACTGACGAACCGGAACTGGGGTGTGTCGATGCACTACCAGCTCTTCAAGGTAAGCCAGTACCTTCGGGGTTGGATCAACTACTTTGGCATTGCCACAGGCTACCAACGCTGCTTCGATCTGGATCACTGGATCCGCCGCCGCGTGCGGATGGCCTACTGGCGACAGTGGCGCAAGCCACGCACCAAAGTCAGAAGCCTGATGAAGTTGGGTGTGCACGTGCAGGCCGCGGTGGCGTGCGGCATCACCAGCAAAGGCCCTTGGCGCAGCTCGAAGACACCGGGCATTCAGCAGGCATTATCCAATGACTACCTGAAAGCCGAGGGACTGGCATCACTGCGTGATGGATGGATCAAGCTTCACCATTCCCGGTGAAACGCCCTGTGCGGACCCGCATGCAGGGTGTTGTGGGGGCTGAGGGTTAGATACCCTCGGCTACCCGATTAGATGCTGACACGACTAAAACTTAACCTCGATTGTTTTTTCTTCTCCGTTTCGCAATACCACCAATTTTGATGATTTTGCGGTTGTGGGAACTTGGGCCATTAATTCTTGAGTGTGTTTGGTATTTTTAACAGGCACACCGTCAATAGAAATGATTATATCCCCAGGTAGGACATTTGAATAAAAGGCTGCAGTATCTTCAAATACCAAATCAACAAATGCACCAGTATTTCTCTCGTTTCGTGTTCTCATTTCTGGCGTCAGATCTTGCAGGAAGACGCCGAATTTCATTTTTGGATTTATTTTAACCAAATATATTGCTGTTTGATCGTATCTACGTTGATGGGTGGTAATCGGTACAGCTTTAGTTCCGTAGGTAGTACTTGTTCCACTGTAGGTGGCATTTGTATTCACGCTACCATACCCACCATAGTTAATATTATAAGTTGAATAGGCATTTGCCGACCCAGAATGATACGTTGTTTGAGTATCTGGAAGAAACAAGGTGGATGTTGTTGTCTGAGTATTGGTGTACTGCGAGTTTACGAGAACAATTGTTGCACCAATTCGCCTAGCCTGAGTCTGAGCATTTTTTGTATCTTCATATCCGCCGTTAAATGAAGAATAACCAATGGCTACGTACTTTTTAGCTCTCAGTATCCTAATATCCCGATCGAAATTATCAGTGCCATAAACTTGAGGCTCTTGTCCCTCTTGTATTAACTCAGGCTCAGGCAAGGTATTAACATCGACGTAAGGCTTGTAAAATTGCTGGTATCCACTGGCAGCACACCCAGAAAGAATCACCAAGGCAAAAATACAAATAATTCGATTCATAGCACATTCTCCATTGGGCATCTAACGACCTGCGCAGCGGCGCACGCAGTGCGTCCGGCGCCCAACGGGCGTGGACTTCCCCCAATAAAATGGACACGCCCCATCAGTTAATTCCCTCGAACTCTATCGGAGTCCGGTAACCAAGGCCACTGTGCAGCCGTTGGCTGTTATAAAAGCACTCTATATAGTCTT
>NZ_VCGY01000006.1 GCF_016597725.1 Marinobacter sp. 1-4A | reverse complement strand
AAGCAACTTCATCGGGACTCAGAACGGTTGGCATGCGTCGAGGCGTTTTCGTCATCTTGTACTGTAGGTTTTCAATCTCCCGCTTCAGCACATGCTTGTAGACAAAAATAATCGCGCATAGTGCCTGATTTTGAGTGCCCGGACTGACTCCCCGATTGACGGCGAGGTGATTCAGGAAACGCTCAATTTCGTGATTACCCATGACTTTTGGGTGCTTCTTGTCATTGAAAAGGATGAACTGACGAACCCAGTAAAGATAGGACTTCTCGGTTCGGTAGCTGTACTGCTTTGTCCTAATTTCTGTGCGGACCGATTGTAGAAACGGTGATTTCGACACGCTCGCCCTCCGTGGCTGAATGCTGTATGTACGTACAGTTATAATAAAAACCACCCAAAAACGCCAAAATTCTTGCGGCTTAATTTGCACGGCCCTGCTCGCTTTTCACAATGCATCTCTGTAGGTATCTGTTTCAGCATGGGAAAAATTCGACCCACTGGATTTAACGTGCAAAAACGTGCATAAATATCCCGCGTGCACACTTTTCACAGAACCAAAAGCTCAAAAGCCCCCTGAGATGGAGGGGTAATGATCTGAAAAATCGAGGTTATTCAGGTTGTGAAGCAGTATTGGACTGGGTGATGGTGTTGCGGTTTAATAAGAAAGCAAACTAATAAGCTGTTAAGCGTAAAAAATGCCCATGCCTGACAACCAAAATTTAAGAACAGATTTCGAGGTCGCTATGGGGGAGGAATTCGGTAACTTGGTTTCTCCTCCCGTCCCCTTCCTAGAGGCATCACCTCAGGAATGCTGCGAGGCTATCTGGAGGGTACTCGGTGAAAATGTAACACCAACGATTCTGGCCAAGCTAAATCAATCGGGATATCAAAGCATCGCGGTCTCATTTGGAGAATGGTTTGAGTGTGAAGCTCCACCGACAATGCAAATTGCTGAGGCTGTAGCCAGAACGCTAAGTCGATGGCCTCCGGGGTCTTTGAATGAAAGCGCTTAACAAGGCCAGGCACTGCGACGGCTTTTCCATTGCGGCTTCGCCTCCACTACAAAGCCGCGCGTGCTGGCGGCGTTATGCATCTCATGGGTGAGGAATGAAGATAGGTCTGGTTTTTTTGGGGGTGGCCAATATTGGCTTCTTAGTGTTTCTCGGCCATGCCAAGGCTGGCTTCCCATACCTGGCAGTTCCCTTTTTTATTTTCGCTCTCATTCTTATTTGGTGGCCGGAACAGAAGTCTGAGAAAAGGCGAAAGAAACCGAGAGCTGGCAATCACAATCCGGAATCAATTGTTTGGCCCTTTGGTTGTTCAAAGGATAAATCTGGTCACAATAACTCAGACAGTGATTTTTCCGGTGGCGGCAGCGACTAAATGCATAACCAGTCGTTCAAGTTCGTTCCGGCCTGCGGCCTCCACCGGACACCCTTTCCATGGCGCCTTTGGCACCATTCCAAGGTCGCCGCTTAACATTGGCGTTAGTTGGTAGTGCTCTGTCCCTTTGGGGTGGCTATGTGCCATTGGCCTTGGCCCCGAATGGGTAGCAATGCCGGAGGTTTCGGTGCTTTGCCAAGGCCCTCAAATTCGGCATCATGTTGGCAGCTCAGCCGGTCAGCGGTGCGGGTAGTGAATTGGGTGTTTCGGTCGTGGGGTCGTCCGCCGAAAGTTGGTTCCTTGCCTACCTGCGATTCTGGCGTTCAGGTTCATTCACCGCATCATTGGCGGTGGTTCAAATAAAGGTGCACCGGCTGATTTTGGTGCAAGGGCAAAGGAGCATGCCATCATGTTGACTGCTAGGGAGTGGGCTTCACCGATGCCCCCAACTAACCAGTCGCTGTAGTACGTTCCCGGCCCGAGGGCCGTCCACCGGACGCCACTGTCGTGGCGCCGCTAAGCTCAGCGTTAGCTGGTAGTGCTTTGGTCTTTTTTTGTGGCTGGGTGCCATTGGCCTTGGCCGGAAATTGGCAGTAAAACCGGATGGTTTATAGCTCTGCCAAGGCCCGAAAATCTGGCGTCTTGCTGGCAGCTCAATCGGCCACCGATAGTGGTTTAGGAATTGGAGTTAACCGCGCGGGGCTGTCCGCCGAGAGCTGGTTCCTTGCTTACCTGCTACTCTGATGTTCAGGTTCATTCACCGTATTATTGGCGGTGGTTTCAACAAAGATGCACCGGCGAATTTTGGTACAAGGGCAGCGGTGTAGGCTGCGATGTTGGTTGCCAGAGATCGGGCTTCATTGATGCCCCCAGCTAACAAGTCGCTGTAGTACGTTCCCGGCCCGAGGGCCGTCCACCGGACGCCACTGACGTGGCGCCGCTAAGCTTAGCGTTATAGATCATCAGAAGGTGGCAGAGGCCGTGGAACAACAGCTTGATATTGGCAGATTCATATCGCTAAAAAAGCAGGAAATTGGCGCCGAGGAAAGCGATGCAATCTCGAAGCTGGAACTGTGCACCCAGTCGATTTATCGCTGGCTCCAGTATTGCGAATATCACTACGTTAACCTCGTGGAAACCGCGACGGAATCTAACTTGAGGTTCGATAGTATTTCAGTCTATCGGCGAGCGGGAGAAACAGTTCCTGTCAGGTATGTTTATGAGGCTAATATTGCTGCATTTCTCAATAGCCTCCATGCTTTGCTTGATTCATTTCCTTATCTTCTAAATCTATTTATACCAGTAAATGAGGACTTTGAGTCTACAAGCATTAAATGGCACGAAAGCTTCATCAAAAAATATGAGGATATGGCTTTTTATGATGAGCTAGCAGATTTCTTGATGGATACTACCTTTCACAAGGTTAAGGGATACGTAAATACCATAAAGCACAAGCATTTGATCAGGATTTCTAACCAATGGGATCACTTAGAATTCGAAGAATATACCTACAAAAAGCCTTGTCGTGATGTGCAGGGAAAAATCAATTTCAAGCCCGAGCCAGTAAAAGGTGAAAACGTAGTATCATTTATTGAAAAGTGCCACGACGAATTAATTCCAAGGCTTTTCAACCTTTGCGAAAACGTATTGCTTTTCAAAAGCTCGGAACTTTCAAATGATCTATAACAAGTGCAGGTTGTCGGACAGGTACTACGCTGTGCTCCGTACCTGCCGCAACTGCAAGCGTTATGTGTACTCATTGATACTCGGCGTGTTACGGGCGACTTGAACTTTCTCTAAAAAGGAATAAGCATCCTCAAGTAAGTCTGTTGGCAAATTCATACTTTTATTAAAGTCAATTCTAGCTGTAAGCGTTTCGAACATGTTGAATTTATTATTCATTTTAGCATCCGCTTCCGGCGTTCCAGTTGTGTCGATTACACTCCCATCACTATTAACCTTTAGAAGTGGCGGGGGGAGGAATGCTGAGCTTAAATCACCCTCGCCAGCTTTCATTAAGGCGCTGGCAAGAGCCATTGACTCGTTGTAGTTCATATTCTTTGGGTCAAATGTTTCGGCAAGTTCACGAGCTAGCGGTTGGTTGGGTTGTGTGTTGCCAGTCATCGTTGTTTGGGGCGGCATATTGTTGCCGCTTTTTTGTGTTGGTGTTATAGCTGAAGTCGCTATTGCACTTCCAATTTGCATGGTTAGCCCCTAGTATCATTAGTTAAAAATTAAGTGTTGCAAGGTGTATGCCATTAAACTAGTGAAGCCAAACACATAACAAGTGCAGGCACGGCGACGCCTACTACATTGCGCCTTCGGCTCCATTTCGCAGGCGCGCATGCTGCAAGCGTTAAAAGCAGGTTGCAAGTGAGCCAAGTAGATTGCCCAAAGCACGGAAAGCAAGACGAGACCTTCGTCTGTCAGCACATTGTGCAAGGTCTGCGGGAGGGACGGCCTTACGGCTTTTTTTATCCTGCCAGTTCAGATGAAAAGCGACCAAATGCGTGGTGCACAGTCTGCAACGAACTTGTCGCAGAAGAGAACGGGGAGTGGACGGATCAGATTCTCGAAGTAGCGCAGGTAAAGTTGCTTTGTGCTCTTTGCTATGACCGAGCAAAAGAAATGAACTTGGAAGGCGGTCGGAAATGGTGGGAATTCTGGAAGCGGTAGCTTTTAACAAGACGGTCAACCGGACGCCAAAAGCGTACCGCTTTTGGTTCCCTCCGCTGGCGCTCCGGCGCCGGTTACCTCAGCGTTACCCCTAGTCTGAATGTTCGCTTTGCGACCAGGTTGGCCAGCAGAGAACAATCTTTTGAGCCATACTTAAAGGCCCTTACCCTCCGAAGAGGGCCACGTTATGACGTTTCCTACCAACAAAGTTCCCTGGAACAAAGGGAAGCTCGTCGGCCAGAAGCTGCCGCTCAAACTCGAACAAATATGGGCTATCCGTATTCGGTTAGAGATAGCAAAGAACATCCGCGAGCTGGCGATGTTCAACATGGCAATTGACTGCAAACTCCGATCCTGCGATCTGGTAAAGCTATTGGTTCGAGATATTTCCAGAAACGGTGAGGTTCTGGACCGGGCGCAAGTCATCCAGCAGAAGACCAGTCAGCCTGTTCAGTTTGAGATAACCAAAAAGACGCGCGAATCGGTCGAAGCATGGATCGAGTTGCGTGGACTCTCAGGGATGGATTATTTGTGGCCGAGCCGGATGCGAAAGTTCGACCATATCACTACTCACCAATACGCCCGTCTTGTCAAAAAGTGGATTACGAGCATTGGACTTGACCCTTCCGTCTACGCAACCCATTCAATGAGACGTAGCAAAGCGACATTGATTTACAAGAAGACCAAAAATCTTCGAGCCGTTCAGTTGCTGTTGGGACACACGAATATGTCGAGCACCGTGCGGTACCTTGGTGTCGAGGTCGAGGATGCTCTGGAGATAGCTGAGAGTATTGAGATCTAGGTGCGTAACTTGTGTCCTTGGTCCCTTTGGATGCCTCAGACGCTGCAAGCCCCGGTCGATGATCACCCTCGGGTTACAGGCTCCTCCCGTCGCTAAACAAAAGCGGACATTTGGGTCAGGGCTTTTCCCTCATAGACTCCAAGCTAATCAAAGCCGTCTATCTTGAAAAACACAGCAGCTGAGAACCTGATAAATTCCATTTGCCAAATTGGCATACTAAGTTGATCGAGGTGGTTAAGTGTGCCAGAATGGCACACATGGATTGAGTCCTTTGAATAACTATTATCAAGGAAGAGGGTTTTCTTGGGTTCCAGTCGATCCTATCCCACCATCGGTGAAGTATATGATGAACACACTAGGTAAAGACACGCGCTTGGTTGCCCGTGTCGATGAAGAAACGCAGAGACTTATTGCTCATGCAGCAGAGTTAACGGGCCGCAGCTTGAGTCAGTTCCTGATCTACGCTGCAAAGAAAGAAGCACAAGAGGCCGAGCGTCAGGCGCTACAAATCCAGGTTTCCCGGCAAAGTGCTGATCTTATGCTGGAGCTGCTGGATAACCCTGAGCCGATTAACCCAAAGCTTCGGGAAGCTGCACTCAACCACAGGAAGTTGGCTGGTGACTTTAAGAACCGAAGAGATCAGTAAAAAGCACAATCGGCGAGAGTTTGACTGCGGTAAACCTGCACTCAACGAGTTCTTGAAGAAAATTGCGCGGCAAAGCAGCCAGAAGAGGGCGACACGGACTTATGTGCTGATTGAAGATGAGGCCGACCCGACGGAGATTCTGGGTTATTACACTCTTCTTCCCAGCACCCTTGTCTTCCCGCAAGGGCATCCCCTGCAAAAGCGATTTCCGTCGGATCCGCCGGTTTACCGGCTGGCACGGCTTGCGGTTGATAACTCTGTGAAAGGATATGGATTAGGCGCATACCTTTTGATCGAGTGCCTGAGGCGAGTTGTTGATGCGTCGATTTCAGTTGGAGGTATAGGCTGCGCGGTAGATGCCAAGGACGCCGACTCGAAAGGATTCTACGAAAAGTTTGGGTTCGTTGCTATTGATGCCGTTGAGGGTGACTCTTTAGCTCTTTGGCTACCTTTTGAACAATGTTTGGAAGCAGTTGAACTCTCACTCGCAGGTGGTGAACAGTAGCCGGGTTCCGCCCTGTTACTGTGGATCTTGCCGAAAAGAGACGGAGTTTCTCTCGGGCAAGTATTGGCCTATCCGCCTGAATGTTCGCTTTGCGACCGTAGCAGCTAAACAAAAGCGAACATTCGAGTCAGAGCTTTCCTCCAGAGCCTCCAGTCATTCAGTAATCCTCTTCAAGCAGGCCAACAAGGTCCTGCCGAATGGATTGAGCGCTTAAATCTTCCGGCCGGATAAGCAGGCGAGGATTACCATCACGATCAAACACATAGACTGCACCGCTGTGAGTAACGGCATAGTCACCTTCTGCGTCCGGTTCTTCATGCCCGAACGTCTACCGGTATCGCTGGGTAAGCGTGCGGAGGTCAGAGGCGTTGCCGGTCAGCCCGATGATTTTGTCACCAAAAAAATTGACGTACTCCGCCAGGCGTTCGGGTGTGTCGCGCTGAGGATCGACACTGACGAACAACGTAAGTACTTCCTCCTGATTTTCCGTGCTCAGCCCGCTGACGGCCTGGCTGAGTTTTTGCAGAGCAGTGGGGCAAACATCAGGGCAAGAGGTAAATCCGAAAAACAGCATTCGTACCTGACCACTGTAATCATCGCCTGAAACCCGTGTTCCCTGACTGTCGATCAAATCGAATTCAAGCTTGGGCATCACGCCGCTGATTTCTGTCCCGTGCCAATCCGGCGGATCATCGCCCATGCAGCCAACAAGGAGGATTGCCAGCATCATCATTGCAATGGATGCAAAGCGCTTTGCGTGGTGTTGGAAGCAGGGTTTGATCATCAAGTGGTGTCCTTCAATTACGTGTTGGAAGGATTCTGGTGTCCCAGAACAATCGCCAAGTCTTCCGGCACCGCCATCGGTTCAAATGCGCTGACGTTGGCAAGTCCCGTATTGCCGACAGGAACCCGGATTCGTGAAACCAGCAACGCAGCGAAGGCCCGAGCCAGCTGACCGAGAACCTCGCGAGCATCGCGCGCGTGCCAGCCAAGCCGGAGCATGCGCAAATGTGTTGTCGTGTGCGCTAACGCGAACTTCTGGCTCAGAATATGAGCCCGTTCAAGATGTCTGAACGCTGTAGCGACATCGCCCTGATTGTCAGCATCAGCGGCTGCTGCCGGTTCTGTCAGATAGAACGTCTTGAGTTCACTGTTCACTGCTCAGTTCTCCTGCCTTATCGGCCAGCTAAGTTGTGGGCAAAGATTTGCCCGGGATCAACCGAGTCTTCCGAGTACCGGAAATGCGGATAACATCCATGATGCAAACCGGGTCATCTGTCCCGTCAGCACCATTACCCCCATAACAACCAGAACCAGCCCTGCCAGGATTCTCAGTGACTGACTCCAGCGGCTCATCCAGCGCACTCGCGCCCGAAAGTGCTTAATAAATAAAGCCGTTGCCAAAAATGGAATTGCCAACCCCAGCGAATAAACGGCCAGGTACAGCATGCCGGTTTCAGCATTCGCATGGGTGGAACTGAGAGCCAGGATAGCGCCCAATATCGGGCCAATACACGGTGTCCACCCGACGGCAAAGGCCAAGCCGAGAAGGAACGCTGCCGTGGGCCGTCCACCCTCAAGGGTTTGCCCAAAGCGCCAGTCGCGCTGTAACGCGGGCATGCTCCACCAGCCCAGCATAAATAGCCCCATCAGCACAATCAGAATGCCCGCCACCAGATTGGCTTCCTGCCGGTAGGCCATCAGCCACTGACCGAGCAGACTAGCGCTGGCACCAAAAGCGATGAACACTACACTGAACCCAAGGACAAAACAGATACTGAGCCACAGAGATTGCAGTCGACTCGAACGGTCTGTGACAGTGCCGCCCGTAACGACCGATAGATACCCCGGAACCAGCGGCAGAGTGCAGGGTGAGAAAAATGACACCAGGCCGCCAAAAAAAGCAGCCAGCATTCCCCATGTCGCAAGATCTGGCATTTCCGTGAGTCCTCAATTTTCTGAGTTCAGTTGACGGTGGAGGGCATCAAGCCCATCCGTGTTTTGTTCGACACCGGTCGACTATTTCTGTGCGTCTGGGAGCGACTCCTGAACAAGACGAAGTAGCGGTTTGGGACCAAACTCCGTGAGTTGGCGGCCATTCACGAAAAAAGTCGGGGTGCCCCGAACACCGATGGTTTTGACGTCCTGCATGTCCTGATCAAGGATGGCGCTTATCCGTTCGGATTGCATATCCTCACGGGCTTGGGACAGGTCCAGACCGGCTGCCTCGGCCGCTCCCCATGCCTTGGCAACCTTCGGGTCGTCGTGCCAGGCCGGCTGCACCTCCAACACAGCTTCCAGCACCGGTTCATAGACATCTTGCAGGCGAGCTGCTTCCAGAATTCTGGAGACTTCCTCGGAACCCTGATGGAACATTGTGTACCGCAAAACAAGCCGCACCTGGCCTGGATACTCAGCAAGTATCTGTTTCACGATCGGGTAGAACGCCCGGCAGGCTTCGCAGGAGGGGTCGAAAAACTCAACGATGATCACCGGTGCGTCGGCAGGCCCGAATGTGGGCGAATGGAAGCGTACCAATGCTTGTTGGTTCGCGATCGGTTCGGCAGCGGCAACAGACTTTTCGCCGGTGGTGGCCGTTTTTTGAGGCTGCTGGGGCTGTGGCTTGAATAGGACGGCGGCTGAAAAGGCTGCGATCAGCACGAGACACACGACAACAAAGATGGCACGACGATTCATGTATGAACTCTCCGACGGATAAGCAAGAGCAGAATGATGATGGCAACAAAAATGGCCAGCGATAGAAACGGAAGCGGCAGCCCACCAAATATCGTCATTCCGTCACCCGAGCAGGACGGGCCAGTGGCCGTGCAGGGCTGAATGGGTTGTGGAATGAGCCCCACATAAAGCAGTGAGTGGGCTAGAGCGAACAGGGAGCCAATGACAGACAGCGGCATAGCGTAGCGCCAAACGTTAAAATCCGAGTAGTAGCAGGCGACTGCGAGAATCACCGCCAACGGAAACATGAAGGCGCGCTGAAACCAGCACAGAACGCACGGAGCCTGCCCGAGAACTTCCCCGATGTAGATGGCTGAAAGCGAGGACCCCGCCGCCAGTAGCCAGGCTGACAGCAGCAGCCCCCATGGAATCACCCGGTTCTTGGTGGTCACCGGGATGGCTCTCTGGATTCATTGGCACAAGTGCTTTGCGAAGAAGAGCAGCAGCTGTTTCCAGCGGTATCGCCTTCATCTTTGCTCGATTTATCGGCGGTTTCAGCCCCACCGGCACGCCATTCCTCCATACCCTCACGGATGACCTGCCAAGCGGAGTGCAGGAATAGCGCAGCAATGGCGAGGCCCACAATGATGTCCGGCCAGAGGGTATTGGTGAGGGCGACCAATCCTGCCGCAATGATTACACTGCTATTGGCGAACAGATCGTTCCTGGAACACATCCAGGTGGAACGCATATTGAGATCGTCCGCACGATGACGGTAGAGCAACACAAAACAAACGCCGTTTGCAAACAGGGCAAGAGCGCCGACAGCGCCCATCCACTCGGCGGCGGGCACTTCCTGTATCACCAGCTTGCGGATGGCATCGGCGACAACAACAAGCCCGAACAACAGCATAAAGCCGCCTTTGAACAAAGCCGCTCCGGCACGCGCGCGACGGCTTCGGTCCAGCACGAACAGTGTCAGTGCATAGACAGACGCGTCGCCAAACATATCCAGCGAATCGCCCAGCAACGCGGTAGAGCTTGCAATCCAGCCGGCGCTGAATTCCACCACAAACATCACTGCGTTGATGGCAAGCGCAATGTAAAGCACCCGGCTTTGGCTCGCTCGCAATTGTGCCAGTTCACCGGCCTTGTTTTCACAGCAGCTGTCCACGACGAACCCTCCTAAAACGTGCAATACATCGATACACTGGTGGTTATAGTAACTATAAGGTCAATAGCGATGAGCGAAAAAAGGAACACGGTCGGTCGGCTAGCTGATGATACGGGCGTTAAGCCCGTGACCATCCGTTATTACGAAAAAATTGGACTGTTGCCGAAAGCGACCCGCTCGGAGTCGGGCTATCGTCTCTACTCCGAAGAGGATCATTCGCGGCTGCTGTTTATTCGACGAAGCCGCGGGCTCGGATTTAGCCTTGACGATATTCGTGAACTGCTTTCACTGGCGGATCGTCAGCAGGAGTCCTGTGCGGGTGTGGACGCCAAAGTTGAACAACAACTGGTTCAAGTGCGCTCTCGACTGAAAGATCTACATGCAATGGAACACGAGTTGGAAAGACTGAGTGCGTGTTGTGACGGCGGAGTTATTATGGACTGCCGAATTATCGAGACACTCTCCGGCTCTGCTTAACCACTTTGTATGTGCCCGCCAACCAGGACTGTCTCAATTCGAGTTGGGACAGTCTATTCAGTCAGGCATCCTCCTGAATAAGAGCAACGAGGTCATGCCGAATTTCTTCTCTACTCAGATCGGGCCGCATTAAGAGGCGGGGGTTACCTTCGCGATCAAATACATAAATCGCGCTGCTGTGTGACACCGCATAATTTCCATCAGCGGCAGGTTCGTCATAACCGAAGGTTGTTCTATATCGTTTTGCCAGTTCACGAAGCTGGGGTTCTTTTCCAGTGAGTCCTACAATATTGTCGCCGAAGAAATCCACGTATTTTGCGAGACGCTCAGGCGTGTCACGTTTCGGATCGACACTCACGAACAAAGTGAGTACTTCATCCTGAAGCGCGGGGTCCAGGCCACTGGTTGCCTGATTGAGTTTTTGCAGGGCGGTCGGGCAAACATCGGGGCACGAGGTGAACCCGAAAAACAGCATTCTCACGCGGCCACTGTAATCATCGCCAGATACAGACTTGCCCTGGCTATTGATCAGGTCGAATTCCAGCTCAGGCATCAAGCCACTGATGTTTTTACCGTTCCAGTCTTCCTCGTCATTGCCAAAGCAACCAGTCAGCAATAGGGCTGCTATCAGCGTTAAGGTCGCCGATATGATGTTGGTGCGCTGTCGCCAGAAGCGAGTTCTCATGACGCTGTTTCCTCAAGTTGTTTGGATTGGTTGGTATATTTTCCGTCCTGATGCATGGCTCGCCGGAGCATCAGAAGAATGCCAAGAATGCTCATCATGGCCGGAGGAATATAGGTCAGCATGCCTCCCAGTAGCTGGTCGACTTCCGGGTCCAGCGGCCAGGCCCTGCCACAGACTTCGTAAACGTCATAGACCATGTCACGTGAAAACACGATCCACGCCCCAAGAAACATCTGAAGCACACCTGCGGCGGCCAGAACCAACATGCGTCTGCCATACCCCAGCGATGAGGTGATCGCCGGCGGTCTTGGATCAAAGATCAACCACCAGAACAGCAGGCCATCCAGCAACATGCTCCAGTTCATGACCCAATACAGATCCCGGCTGAGCATGGCGTCAAAATGGATTGATGGCCACAGCCAGAAATAGATAAGCCCGACAAACAGGAAAAGGGCGATAAAAGGCTGTTGCAGAACGTTATAGACCCAGCCCAGAGGCCTCAATGTATGCCTCCAGCCCGGGCTGATTTTTGCGAACCAGAACCGCATGACCGGTAAAGGGTTGGACAGGGCGATCAGGATCGGACCGATATGATGAAGAATCAGGTGCTGACCCCGATGGACGAAGAACATGTATTGTGCGTAGTAATCGAAGCGGGTCTGCATCACCGCATAACAGATCAGTACCCCCAGGGTGAACGCAAAGATCCGCAGTGAGCCTGGCCGGTCCTGTTCCGGCATCCGAATTAGCCCGACGCCATAGAATCCCATCACGAGCATGTAGCTGAGTATGGTCAGCGGCGAGAAATCGTAGGGTAAAAGGTAGTCAAGCAGTGACATAGCGTTGCCGGTTGTTTTGTTGTTATTTCAGTGACCCTACCTTGGATGTCACCAGGTCGTACAGTTCCTGAGGCCCCAGGCGGCTCAAGGTGTCTCCGTTAACGTAGAATGTTGGGGTTCCGGAAATTCCAACCGCCTTAACGTCCGCAGCATCCTGTTGAATAATGCCGTCAATCTCGGGTGAGTTCATACCGGCCCGAGCGGCTTCGACATCAAGTCCGGCTGACTCCGCCGCATCCCATGCTGCGGCGACCTTTGGATCATCGTGCCATTTCGGTTGTGCTTCCATAACAGCGTCCAGTACCGGCTCATAGACCCCCTGTTCACGGGCGGTTTCCAGGATTCTGACGGCCTCTTCCGAGCCTTTGTGAAACAATACGTAGCGCAGTACCAGACGCACGTTGTCCGGGTAGGCAGCCTGAATCTGTTTCACATAGGGATGCATGGCGCGACAACCTTCGCAGGATGGGTCGAAGAACTCGACAATGGTTACCGGCGCGTCCTCAGGGCCAATAACGGGAGAGTAATCCCTCACCAGTGGCGTTTTTTCAACAACGGCGGGTTCATTAGTGCCCTGGGAGCGATCGTAAATAACAAAAGCACCAGCAAAGACAACCAGACAAAAAAGAAGGAGACTGATGACCAGGGTTCGGGTTTGCACGGGAGATCTTCCTATTTTAAATGAGTTTACGGGTTTCAGATTATTCAGGTGTCCGGTAGCAGCCGACTAGGCACCCACCGCAGATAAAGCATCATTCCAAACAGTTCCAACAAAGACTGGACGACAATCACCACGACGGCCACAGCCCAGGCCTCTGGCATTGACAGTGCCAAAGGTAAAACCACGAAGGAGTTGCGTGTTCCTAGGCTGAAGATGACGGTGCGACCGGTTTCTACCGGTAATCGAAAGACCCGGCGCAGAGCCTTTCCAACCAGAGCCGCAGCTAGAAGATAGGCCGGAAACAGAATCATCAAGGGCCAGATAAGTGAGCCGGTACTGTCGATCTGGCTGACCTGTGTCATTGAGATGATGAACAGTACGACTGTCAGCAGAGGG
This sequence comes from Marinobacter sp. 1-4A, assembly GCF_016597725.1. GTDB lineage: Bacteria > Pseudomonadota > Gammaproteobacteria > Pseudomonadales > Oleiphilaceae > Marinobacter. Next base: position 222,299 of record NZ_VCGY01000006.1, on the reverse strand, counting down.
ACCGGCATCAGACCCATGAAGCGAATGAACCCGATGGCTTTTCTGGAGTTTTCGGCCCATTTTTCAGTCAGAAATGCCAGGATAAGCGGGACAATAATCAGCCCGCCAAAGGCCGGCAGGAGGTGCCGCCCAAGCTCAAGATTCACGTCGAACTGATTACCCATGAAAAGCCAGAGGTAAAGTGGAAGAAGACCCAGTTGAGCAATCAGCAGAACCGGTGTTGCCGCAATGGCTCGGGTGCTGTCCCCCTTGCCTAGGTGAGTGAAGGTGACAAACCAGTCGGTACAGGGCATCAGCAATACCAGAAGCACTCCCAACTTCAGCGCGTCATTGTCCGGCAGCGCCAATATCAGCAAGGCAGTGATCGCCGGCATGACCAGAAAATTTCCGGTGAGCAAGGCACCCATGAACCGACGGTCCCGGAACATATCAGACAGGTGGGTCAACGGTGTTTGAGTAAATGTGGCGTAGAGCAGAACTCCGAGCAACCCCCAGATTAAGTAATCCGGCACACTGTCACCGAGGGACGATGTCCAATCCACAGACAGTCCGAAAACAACAGCGATGAGGTAGGCCCAGACCTGGTGGCGTTCAATTACGTCTCGCATGGCGTGCTCGTAACCGAGTGGAATGTCGGCCATTCGCAGCATATCTGCCACACGGTACCCTTTTCAGCAGCCCTGCTAGCCATGGCCATAAGTATGGGCATCTTTGTGACTGTGATCAGGATGTTCAAACTCCAATGTTGAATGAGTGATGCCGAACTCGTTTTCCAAAGTTCGTTTTATCCCACCCTTGACTTTTTCAAGTTCATTCCAGGCACTTATTTCGACCACCACATGGGCGTCGAGGGAGGCATCATGCTCACCCATCTGCCAGAAATGTACGTGGTGAAGGTCTAAAACGCCTTCTACGTTTGATAAAGCCTCGATGACAGAATCTGTGTCGATATCCAATGGACTACCCAGCATGAGTGTCCGGATGGTTCCGCCGATTTCCGTTAGACCCAGGTAGAGAATATAGCTTGCGATACCAATTGTGATCGCGGGATCAACCCAACGCATGTCGTACAGGAGAATCAGGGCGCCGCCTACAACGACTGCAATTGACGCAAACGCATCAGACAAGTTGTGTAGAAACAGCGCACGGATGTTGACGCTGTCCTTTTGCATGGAGTAAGTAAGCAGCGCGGTCAAACCATCCACTACCAATGCGATAATGCCAAGCCAAACTACCCACCACCCCTTGATTTCCGGGGGATCTATGAATCGCATGCCACCTTCGTAGATCAAATATGCCCCGATCATTATCAAAGTGGTGTAATTTATGAGTGCCGCAACAACCTCAATTCTCCCGTAGCCAAAGGTCATCTTCGAGTCGGCCGGGCGGCGTGCAATCTTCCGCGCCGCAAATGCGATAAATAGTGACGCCATATCCGAAAAGTTGTGTATAGCGTCGGCTATCAGCGCCAAGCTGCCAGCGAAGATCCCTCCAGCGATCTGAGCCAAGGTTAGGATACCGTTCGCCCAGATAGCTACTGCAACTCTCTTATCCTTAGTATCCGGTGACATGTGAGCATGCTCGTGGCCCATTGTTTTCTCCTTGGTCGTTGCTGTTCAATTAAACGTAGTCGCAACACTCGCTAAGCCTGGCTCAGAGGGCTTAGCGAGTGTTGCGACCGCGCGAAAACTAGCCATTCTGGCGATTTTCCATGTTATTCCCGGCACCTTTCTCGGCTGTGAAGCTCGTGACCAAAATCATGGCCACGCCCAGGACGATGAACACGTCGGCAAGGTTGAACGCCGGCCAGTGCCGGGATTGCCAATGAAAATCCAGGTAATCGACAACATAGCCTCGAAAAACTCGGTCGATGACATTTCCAAATGCACCGCCAAGTACCATCGAATAGGCTAGTGCTTCGGTTCGCTTATGGCTGTCCCGAATCAATTTGACCAGAACAGCCGAGACGACAATGGCTATCGCAATAAAAAAATATCGCTGCCAGCCACCGCCATCGGCAAAGAGACTGAAGGCAGCGCCTTTATTCCATACGTGCACCCAATTAAAGAAAGGGGTGATCTCAACCGATTGTCCGTAAGCCATGGATTGCTGGACGAGCCATTTAATAAGTTGGTCGGCCAGAGCTATAAGTGCCGAAAAGCCGAGAAAAGTGAGCGTAAAAAAGCGAGAACGGTCTTCAGACATCGAATTATCCTTTTAGCGCAAGGATGCGCTTGGCACCAATGAGTACAATGCCTCCCACAATACCGCCAATAACCAGATCCGGGTAGTTGGAGCCGGTCCAGGCAACAAGAAGGGCTGCAAGGATAACTCCCAGATTGATAACCACATCATTGGCCGAAAATATCCAGCTGGCTTTCATGTGAGCACCGCCGTCACGGTGTTTGGCGATCAGGAGCAGGCAACTGATGTTGGCAATAAGGGCCACAGATGCGACGGCCATCATCATTGACGACTGGGGATCACTGCCAAACAGAAAGCGCCTGCCAACTTCAACCAGTACCCCAGCGGCAAGGATAAGCTGGAGTATGCCAGCCACATGCGCCGCTCTGACCTGCATTTTGATGCCGTGCCCAACGGCGTAAAGCGCGAGACCGTAGACGGCGGCATCGGCAAGCATGTCTAGCGAGTCTGCAATCAGGCCAGCGGACTGGGCGATCAGGCCCATCGTCATCTCGACCAGAAACATCAGTGCGTTGATTGCCAGCAGTATCCATAAAGTGCCGGACTCTTCGCTTTCGTTGGCCTTAGAAGATTCAGCCGCTCTGACGGATTCAGCGCTGGCGTCTTCTGTCCTCTGCAAGGAAGCGCCCAGACCCAGGGTTTCCAGTTTGCTGGTAATAGGTCCGACTTCGCCTTGATGGATAATTTCCAGCTTTCGATTCGATAGGTCGAATGAGAGTGACTGAATGTTGTCAAAACCCGTGAGCGCCATTCGAATCATTCGCTCTTCTGAGGGGCAATCCATTTTCGGCACGCTGTAGGTGCTGAGCTGGCTGTCTGTTTCGGCGGTGACGGGGCTCTGAAGCTCATTGTTAACGACAGAATCTTCGCTGCCACACTGTCCATCGCAGGGTTTGCTCATTTTCGCGGCTCCGGTTCTCACACAAGTTCCGTTATTTAAAACCCTGTAGTCACTACAGGGTCAACGTTAAGTTGTTAGTTTTTGACGACACTGGTGAACCCACCGCGATTCGACGACTTGCGGTATGACCCTGTAGTAACTAAAGAGTTGAACTGGAGTACATTAAAAGGAGTTTGAGCAACGATGAGGCAGGGCAACAAGAGCGTACTAATCCTTGGTAGCTACGGAGCTGCAGGGGCGGCTATTGCAACACTCTTGGGCAACGGATCGACAGCGACATTGTCTTGGCAGGCCGGTCGCTGGAAAAAGGGCGTGAACGGGCGGAACAATTAGATCGCCCGGGGAATACCGGGCAGAGCTGGCATCAAATTAACAAGGTGGTGTCCGGTTTAGCGGGGGCCACCACAGGGAGCGAACAGAAGAATTTAGTGAATGACCTGGCGTCAGACGGAAAGCGCTTCCGTGCCCACGACGCGATGTACGAAGACAGCCGCTTATATTCAAGTTCAATTCAGTGTCAAAGGATATAATAAAAGGTTTTGGTTTTAGGTTGTTGAAATACAAAGAAAAAATTTAAAAATGTAACAACTCTGCAATAAGTGCAAAGCACCATCTACTCAGCATTTGAAAGACTTCAAGTGTCATTTTGAATCTATCTAATCTGAAGAGGTGTCCATGAAAAAGTGTCTATCAATGTTGGTGTTTGGTGGGGTTGCAGTAACTTCAATGAATGCACTAGCGGGGGAAGGTCCTATCCTGTACGGCAAAGCCAATGTTTCGTATGAAAACCAGGACGACGGTAATAGCGATACCTGGAAGCTCCAGAGTAATGCGTCCCGTCTGGGGGTAAAAGGGGCGCTCAATACCGACCTCGAAGGCTTGGAGGCGATCTACAAGGCAGAATTTGAAATATCGATTGATGATGGAGATAAGGATGGCCAGACTTTCTCGCAGCGTAATATTTACGGTGGCTTCAAGCAGGCGAACCTCGGTGCACTGATTGCGGGAAAATTTGACACACCTTTAAAGTCAGCGCAGGGCAAGGTTGACCAGTTCAACGACTTACAGGCGGATATAAAAAATATCATGGCTGGTGAAAATCGGACCAGCAACATTGTTCAATACAGTTCTCCACGTCTGTTTGATGCTGTGGGCGTTAGTGTTGCCGTCATCCCGGGTGAAGAGCAGTCAGCTGGGGCAGAGAACGACGGACCTGCGGATGCAGTTTCCAGCTCTTTTACGTTTGAGAATGACCATTTCTACGGAAGTATTGCCTACGATTCTGATATCGAAGATTCACTGGAAGCCGATTCAAGTGGCGATAGTCGTCTCAATATCCTGCGAACCGTAGGGAAGGTCCGATTAAGCAACTTCGAGATCGGCGCAGTTTACCAGTTGGCAGAAGAAAGCGATGGCCCTGGAGAAGATACGTCTTATCTGGTTGGCGGTGCCGTTAACCTTGAGCGTTGGAAGATCAAGGCGCAGTACGGACTGACAGAAGCCGAGACAACAAACGAGGAGCTAACCCTGCTGGCCTTGGGGCTCGATTATAAACTGGCTAGCAAGAGTAAGGTTTATGCTTACGTGTCTCAGGTGGAGGCGGACTTGGCTGACTCTGAGGACTCCACATTTGGTGTGGGCTTCGAGCATAAGTTTTCCATGTAGGGTCGAGCGTGATCGCTGAATACAGGGAGACCGACGTATCTGAAATCTTTTCCGGATTTCAAGTTCATTTAAGGTTCGTGTGAGAGCCTACTTGTGAGTTATCTAAGGTTATTTAATGGCGGGAATGCTTCATTCCCGCCTTTTTTTTGACCTTTAGTCCGTTGTTCTAGCTGGTTTTAAGATTTACGCCACGATCCGTACGAATCGGATATCACAAACAATCAAGAAAGAAACTGGAGGGGATTACATTGAAACGCAACATTCTGGCCACTGCGATTGCAGGGATGACAACACTGTCGGGAAGTTGGGCCGCGACGGCAGCGGAGATTGAATTCCACGGTGATATGGATAACCGCTTTCAGGCTTACACCAATCAAAGAGACTGGTTTTCTGGTGGTAACTCAGGTGGCGGTACGCTGAAAGATGACGAGCCGACCGAGAGCTTCGGCGAGGTCAAATATCGCTTCTGGGCGAAGGCAACTTCCGACGACAAGAAAGTTACCGGTGTATTCGCGACGGAGATTGGTGGCATCCGCTACGGTGAGGGGTCGGGTGGCGACTATTCCGGTGATGGTGTGAACATCGAAACACGGTGGGCTTATGTGGATTTCTTGGTGCCCAACACGCTAGACCAGCGCGTCTCGCTGGGCTTGCAGCCAGTGTCAGTGAACCGCCATGTCTGGACTGAAACCGCCACAGCCGCTGTTTGGAAAGGCTCACTGGGCTCTGGATTTGACTATCAGTTGTTATGGGGGCGAGGTGACTCTTCCAATGAGAGCGGCGTCGACTCAGAACAGGACGAAGGCTGGGATGGCGCGGACAACTTCGCGGTCAACCTGAACAAGCGTTACTCACCGAACCTGAGCGCGGGCCTATTCTATCTCTATCAGATGAATGATCAAATTGCTGAGGGAGTAGGTACGGTAAATAGCAGGGAGTATGAACTGAAGAGTATCGCTGATAACTCCAAATATTCCGTTTCCAGCTTTGGGGTGGAGATGGATTATGGTCAAGAGACGTCGCTAGGCCGCATGTTCGTGAAGGGTACGGTGATTGGCCAAAGCGGAACAATAGAAGGTGTAAATTTCGTCCCATTGAATGGTGCTACGAATCCCAATACGAACTATGACCTTTCGACCGTTCTGGGACGCGGCGAGCTCGGGCTGCAATTTGGACCAAACCAACTGACGTACACCGTGCTCTACGCATCGGGCGATGGCAATGAGAAAGACGGGGACTTCGACGCCTTCATCGCCACGGATGTCGACTTCAGCGACAGTATGATTTTTCAGGAAAACATGACGAGCGATGACTACTTCGCCGAAACGCCCTATATCCTCGACAAAGGGTATTTCATGAACAAGCTACAGCTCGATCATAAAGTAGCGGCCAATATTACGGTCAGCGGAATGATTGTCTACAACCGCTTGGCTGAGGACATTGCACTTGCCGATGGATCGTCCTCAAAAGATCTCGGACTGGAATTTGGCTCCAAGGTCTCGTACTTCCCATACCCTTCGCTTGAGCTGTCGGCAGAAGCTGCATACCTGGCATCAGGCGATGCCATGGATGCGCTGGAGGAAACTGCCTTACAGGACGGCAAAAGCGATCAGGACATTGTTCATGTTGCCGGTCGGGTAAGGTACAAGTTCTAACAAGAACGGGGTGGTGGGAGCGCCACCCCGCTTTTGTTATACGAAATGAATCCGCATTAAGTGACTTTTTCCTATGATGACTCGTTCTGCAGTATTTGTGTTCCTGATGCTACTACTAGCTGGTGCGGTACAGGCGGTTGAGCGTGAGCATCCAGCAAAGGCAAAGGTCATTCAGGTAGATCGTGATCAAAAAGTGCTTTCCCTCACAGTCGACGATGCCACTGTTGAGGTAGGTGATTTGTTTGTTGTGTTGCGGGAGCCTGATCATGCAGGCATCCCGGAGAAAAACCTTGCAGTCATCGGTATCGAGAGTATCGGAAAGGATCAAGCAGTAGGGAAAGTGCTGTTTGGAACGATGCCCTCCGTTGGCGCTGTATCGAAACGCTTCTACGGTATTCCGGCGGTGTTTACTGACAGAGTCGGCGATCCCACGCCGGTAACGCCGGCGTTGAAAGCCCGATTTCCTGATCTTTTGTGGCGGGACGAGCCAGAGGCGTCAAACGATGTGCCATTGGTGCGCTTTCAAGTTACCGGGAGAGGTCAAGCCGTTGCGACCTACAATAACACCTGGTTGGTCGGCATCGTACAGACCGATGCTGAAGCACATCGGGTAGGTTCAGTTGAGGGGGAGGCTTCATCGTCTCCATATGCGAAGCTGCCAATCAATGCAAAGTCGTTGTCCGCGTTTCGTTCTGGCAGCGATTACTATTTTGCGGCGGAGCATGGAAACAAACTCAGCTTTTTCCTTGTTGATTCCAGCGGGGCTGTTCAGAGCCTGGCGTCCATTGAGGTGCCCCGTCGGGAGAAAGTCATCCGAATGGACTGGTACGTTTCAGAGAACTCATATTACCTCATTTTGAATCAGTGGAATGGCCGTAGTGTTTCAAGTTCTTTGATCCAGTTGGCCGAGGGGAAGGCTGAAACCATCGGTTTCATTCCCTTAATCTTGGGATTGCAGGATTTGGACGCTGACGGTCGCCGGGAAACTATTCTCGGGCAGTCTTTCTACTCAGAGCAGGGGTTTGGTTCAGAGATCTATAAAATATCAATCTCACCGAACGGGCCTGATCTTGAGAAGGCCGTTCATGAAGAATTAAGCCAGTACACGCCAGTGTTCCGGGTAATCGGTGCCGTTGTTCAGAACGAACCGAGACCTTTGAATATGGTGACCGTCTCCCAAGGGAAGGTTTCATTTTTCCCTGCTGGCACCGAGGGCCCACATCTGGACTATGAGATTGGAAGCCGGGTGGCAGGCACGAGTATGACTTACGACGTGTCGCCTGAGTTGGTGTTTAGTCCGAGGCAAACACTATTTTTGCCGAACCTGCTCGTACGCTCCGGTGGGGACGCAGTTAATATCGGGATTCCACAGGAATCCAGTGCAGCCGAAGATATGATAGGTGTTTATGATACTCGAGTTGATTGGTTGACGCTGAGATCCGGGAAATCTCCCAAAACGCAGTCAACAAGTCTTCTAACGTCGGTTCCGGTGTCCCCCGTATCAGGCAATACAGAGTTATTCTTTATGTCGCCGGATGAAAACTCAGTTCAAAGTGACAGTTTTGACGTTGAGACGTTGGTGTATCGGGCTGCTATGCCTACTGGTCGCTGACTAAAGCTGGATAAGTTGCCCTTGTAGTCGTCAAATGCTTCTGGGAAGCTCGATTAGAACCCGAAGACCACCTTTGGGTGATATAGAAAAATGCATGGCACCACCGTAGTCATTGATGATTTCCTCAACGATTGATAGGCCAAGGCCATAGCCAGGGGTTTTTTCGTCCAGTCTTTTCTGGCGCTTGGTAAGATCGGCGAGTTGGTGTGACGCTACTCCGGGGCCGTCATCTTCAACAAGAATGGTCAAAGTGTCATCGTGAAGTTTCAAGTGTAGATGAACTTCCTGAGAGCACCATTTGCTTGCGTTATCAAGCACATTACCCAAGATCTCATTAAAATCACGCTCATCAATTGGCCAGACAAGCTCTCTGGGTAATGTTTCTTGAAGATGGATCTGTTTGTAAGGATAGATTCGACTGACTACGTCCACCAGTGCCAGAGTTCTCTCAATGATCGGTGTCGCCTTTCCAATGTACTGACCGGACATTTCGGTTTTTCTCATTTGAGTGTCGATCAGCTCGTGCATTTCAGACAGTTGAGACTTAATTTGACTCGCGATTGTGGTGGGAATGGCTTCGTCATTGATCATGGAGTTTATGACGGCAAGGGGGGTTTTTAAGCTATGAGAAATATCTGCGGCTAGGTGGCGTGAACGGGTAAGTTTTTTGTCGTACGACTCTAATAGACGATTAAGATGTTTGACAAGTTCATTGAATTCTTCAGGTACGTTCTCATCCAGTCTATTACGCTGACCCTTTTTAAGCGACGTTAATTGGGCACTCATCATTTTTAAGGGTTTTAGTGCGATAGTTACCCCAATAAATATGATCAATGATATCGTAACGAGAATTGTAAAAGATATTATCCATATAAGAACGTGGATTTTGTCAAGCGTGTTTGGTGAGTAGGAGCTTTTTTCAATTATAGTAACGCTTAGTTTATCTTGTCTGTTATTAAATATTCTGTAGTAGCCAAGGATTGAGCGATCATCATCCGATATGTGAAAAATTCCAGGCTTTCTGAACGATTCTACCACCTGTAATTTCGGTTTAATGTTCTCGCTTGTAAAACTCCGACCTTGACTGTCTTCGATGTGAACTGAATATTGAGACAATGAAAAATTTCTGAGAGAGGATTTTGTAATTTCTTCTTTATCATTTGTTAGCATCTTTGAGAGTCGGTTAGCTGCAGCCTCTAGCTGCTGCCTGTGAAGCTCGTCATGGATATAGTCGATTAAAAGGGTGTGTGAGAAGAATATCAGCCCGGTACACGCGAAACCCGTTAGCGTCAGGAAAGTAAGCAGTTTCCGTTTTATTGAAGGGCGTTGTTGTTTTCTGGGCATGTTGTCTGCCAAGCAGGTGGTTAGAATTTGTTATCGACTAAATCTAGGCCTAAAAAAGCCGCACTACAAAAGTAGTGCGGCAAGACGGAATGGTGGAGACCATTCACGATGCAACTGGTTTTAGAATGTCGTGTATCGACAAGTTTCTATTATTCAATCGAAAAAGCTATTGGTGCGACATTATTTCTAATGAGTAAGCTGATCTTTTGAGAATTGGTCTGATTTAGATAGATTAATATCGCCCGACTTCATCATCTCGTGATAAATGTCGTCTTTATTCGATTGCATCAATTTTCGGCGAGCTTCCATGCCTACTTCAGATAAGGCTGCCTGAGTCATTACCCTATGCTGTCTCTTCATGTCCTGAACGCTGCTTTCGGAGAGCATGTTTTGTGCCAGGCTGCCGTCATTGGCCTCAGAGGCATGGAGACTTCCTGCCGCCAAGGTTAATGCTAGAGATGTGAGCAAGAGATGTTTTCTCATAGAGTCACCTTTAAGTTGAATGGTCTGCATCCCGATGGAAACAGATGAACTTTAACTCAGCTTGAAAAAATAAAATTAGATGATGAAAAGAGAGCACGGCTAGAAAAGCGGGGGCGACGGGGTCGTTAATACAAAGGTGTTAAGGAGGCGTTTTTTCAATTTCGTTTCAAGTTCATCTGCTATCAATGGCAAGTCGTTGTTCTGGCGGAAAGAGCGAGAACAATGAACCACTTACCGGTAGTGGCCGACAACTGAAGCGCATTAGCTGTCTGTTTGTTCAGGGCCAAGTACCGGTCTGATGACATAGAACGAAAGCCCATGGAGACTGATTTACAATGCAAACTAATAAACTCAGGTTAGCGATTAGAGCAACACTAGCGCTTTCGGTTACGGGTCTGCTGGCCCCGTCTGTTCATGCGCAATCTGCAACTGAACTTCAGACACAGATTAATGATTTGCAGCGCCAATTGGATGACATGGCGGAAAGTAAGGGGGCGGAAGGTTGGATGGTGCCTGGCACCAACACCACTGTAACAATCGGTGGCTATGTCAAGCTGGACATGATCTATGATTTTGATCAGGACATGGGTGACAGCCTGTTCGTAGCAGGCCTTGATACTGCTAATAGCGATAGCGACCCTTCATTCCGAGCCCATGCTCGACAATCACGGGTTCGCATTAAGACAACCACGCCAACCGAAGTGGGTGATGTCAAAACGACCGTTGAAGGTGACTTCTACGGTGGTGGCGGTGATGAAGTTTTCTCCAACTCCAGAGGGCTGCGTCTTCGTCACGCCTATGGTGAGCTGAACGGCCTGCTCGCCGGTCAAACCTGGAGTAACTTCATGCAATTTACCGCCTATCCGTCCACGGTTGATTTCGACGGCCCAGTAGGTGTTTCTTTTATTCGTCAGGCACAGTTGCGCTACACCATGCCTCTTGGCGGCGGTGCTAATTTTTCCGTTTCTGCTGAGAATCCGGAAACAACGGGTTTTGACGGCTCCCGCGATAATGCGCCGGATCTGACTGCCAAGTACAAGTGGGCCGGCAGTGCTGGTGGCATTGAAGTTGCCGGTCTGGCACGTTCGCTTCAGACTGACTCTGCAGCTGCTACGGGCGACGATAACGCCTTTGGTTATGGCGTTTTGATTGCTGGTCGGCTAAGCCTGACCGACGCCACCACGGTCATGGCAGGGGCGATCTTTGGTGACGGCGTGGGTCGTTACATCTACAGTTCCTTCAGCAATAATGACAGCAGCGCTAGCCGCACTGGTATTGGTGAAGCATACATCGACGCCAACGGCGATCTTGAAACCATTGAGGCATACGGTGCCAACGTTGCTATCAGTCAGCAGTGGACGCCGAAGTTCTCCTCTGGTCTGTCCTATGGGCGCGTAGAGGGCGATCAGCCAGCAGATCTGTTCCCGAACTCCTTTGAAACCCTGCAAAGCGTTCACTTCAGCAACTTCTACAAAGTTGCTGACCCGGTAACGCTGGGATTGGAGCTTTCCTTCGCAGACAAAGAGTTGGCCAATGGCGAATCTGCTGATAACACTCGCCTGCAACTGGCTGCGCAGTTCGATTTTTAATCGTTCATAGTGTTGCTTCACATAATTGGACCCAACGACGGGCTGAAATAGGCCCGTCGTTTCTTATCTGCGCTCCCTCCCATGCGCTGGACGATGCCCTCCTCTTTTGTCTCTTTCTTTCACCTCTTTTTGGCGTATACCCCGCCATAGTTTCGTTGAACTCCGTACGAGTTTAGGTGTGATGGCGCCGAATTCAGACTGATTTAAAGGTCTGTCTGTAGGGTCGTCCTGGCATTTACGGCGAAAACGCTGATTCATGTATCTCAGTCAAATAGCCAGGATGATATTGAATGAACAAACGACTGTTGTTGTGGGTGCTGATAGTACCCGGAGTCTTGAACGTCATGCCTTCGGCGGCGGCCACCGCCGGGGAGAGCGTTTCACTCAAGGAGTACCAGCAAGCCAAGGCCAGACAGGCTGTCTCTTTGAATGAGGCAATGGTAATGGCATTTGAGAATAGCCCGATATTGGCTTTAAGGCGGGCTGCGGTGTCCATGCAGGAAGCCGAGCTCGATCATGCCAGCCGCTGGGCGCCCAGCAACCCGGAGCTTGAGCTGAGTGGCCGTGATAATCCAGATAAGGCAGATCAGTCACTGAATTACGAGGTTCGGGTTACTCAGGAAGTCTGGATGGGCAATCGGGGCGATCTCGGTCAGTCGCGTGCTCAGAGCACTCTCACTTCTCAACAGCAGGAACTTGAATACCTGAAGGTGGCGACCAAGGCCCGAGTGCGGTCAGCCTACTTCAAAATACTGCTTGCACAGAAAGAGCTGGAAACGGCAACCCGCACCGTTGAGCTGATGCACCGAACTAAAGAGCTGGTCGAGGTGTCCGTTGAGCGGGGCAAACAGACCCGGATTGAGCTCAATACCGCCGTCATTGGCTTGGCAAGAGCTAAGAACCAAAAGGCCGAAGCGGCGCAGAAGCTTAGGCAGTCAAAAATTGACCTGACGGAAGTTCTTGGGGTGTCCCCCTCCGATGCGGTAGGGGTCGCGGGAGAGCTCAATGTAGCTCGTGCCAACTTGCCACCAACTAATCGGCTTGTCGCGATGGCTCAGCGCCAGAGAGGGGATCTGAAGGCGGCAGCAGCCAGAATTGCTGCAAATGAGTCCGGTCTGGAACTGGCCAAGAGTCTAAGTATTCCGAACCTGAAAGTGTTCGGGTTCTACGAGCGGGAGGAAAGATCCAACCTTTTTGGTGCGGGTGTGTCGATGCCTCTGACTGTGTTTCATGATTATTCCGGTGAAAAAAGGAAGGCCTCGGCTCAGTTGAAAATCTCCGAGCTTGAGGCCGAGGCGCTGCGTTTGGCGACTGAACGCCAGGTCGTATCTGCTGTAGCTCAGTACGAATCCGCCGTACGCAGATTGCGCCAGATGAACGAGTCGATTCTCGAGCGTTCGGAGGAAACGCTGCAACTTATGCAGAAAGCTCTTCAAGCGGGAAAAGTCGATGCTTCCGATGTCCTGTCCGCTCAGGACAATCTTTTGTCGGTGAGGAAGGAATACGTCCAAGTGCAACACGACTATATCGACGCCGTCCGGGCGTTGGAAGTGAGCACCGGCGGTGCCCTTTCAATGTCATCCGGTTCCTGATGACAAGAAAATTAATGGTTGAACGTTCTCTTATATCGAAGGTGTTTAGATGATTCGAAATTTGCAGATATTGTTTGTCGCGATCAGTTTTCTGGTCTATCAGCCACTGGCGTACGGCGCCGAAGAAGCCGAAGGAGGGCAGCACCAAAAGGGTGAGGCTGGGCACTCGGCTGAAGGCAGTGAGGCCCGCGAAGTTCATCTGACTCCAGAGCAGAGGGAGTTGCTCTCCGTGCAGACTGTAACGGTGCCCCGAGGCCGTGCTGACAATATCGTCACTGCGCCAGCTGAAGTTCACTATGTTCCGGATCGCGTCGCGGAGGTAGGGCCGCTATTGCAGGGAAAGCTTACGAGACTGGCTGTTGATCTGGGGGACCAGGTTGAAAAAGGCCAGTTGTTGGCCGCGCTGAACAGCGTTGAGTTGGCCCGCATTCGTTCCCGCCTGAACTCGTTGAAAGCTCGGAAAGAAGCCGCGACTGCGGAGTATCAGCGAGAAAAGCAATTGCGGAGTGAAAGCTTCACCAGCGAAGAAGAGTTCTTGGACGCCAAGGCCGCTTATCTTGAGATTACAGCGGAGTACGATTCGATTCGTGAGCAACTGGCGGTTTTTGGCAGTGATTCGTCAGGCGCAGATAGCAGTCTCGCACAGTACGAACTCCGTTCTCCTATCCAGGGTCGCATTGAGCGCATGGATGCCCGGTTGGGCCAAACCTTAAGCTCTTCAGATACGCCTTTTACCGTAGCTGATACCTCTGTGGTGTGGGTGATGTTGCAAGTTGCCGAAACTGACATTGGCAGGGTATCCGTCGGAGATGAAGTTCAGGTCTTCTCAAAGTCAGTTGCAGACCGCTTTCACACCGGGGAAGTGTCCTGGATCTCAAATGAGCTTGATGAGGAAACCCGCACCATTCCGGTTCGCGTTGTACTCGAATCCCCCAACGGCGACCTTCGTCCAAATACCTATGCCAAAGCGAGAGTCATGACTCGATCGGCGGCATCACTGCCCCTAGTTCCACACGATGCCGTGCAAACCATCGATGACGAGTCCGTTGTATTTGTTCCGGGTAATGAAGGGGGAGCCTACAAGGCGGTTCCAGTCACTCTTGGTAAGGAGGCTAACGACTGGATAGAGATTAAGTCCGGCATCAGCGCAAACACGAAAGTGGTTTCAGTGGGCGCTTTTGATCTGATGTCGGCCATTACCGCCAGTGGCCGCAGCGCCGCTCACGGACACTAATACTCGGGGGGAGCATGATCAACGCAATTGTGAATTATGCGCTGAACAATCGTCTGATGACGCTTGTCTTTGCTATCGCCGTGATCGTTGCCGGCGTATTTTCATTTCAAAAACTGCCGGTGGATGCGTTTCCGGACGCGACACCGACCATGGTTCAGGTATTCACTACCAGTCCTGGATTGTCGCCGGTTGATATCGAAACGCTGATTTCCTATCCCGTTGAGATCAGCATGTATGGTATTCCCAAGTTAGAAAAAGTGCAGAGCACGTCGATTTTCGGACTTTCGCGGGTGACCATCTATTTCGAAGATGGCACCGATATCTACTTCGCCAGGCGGCTAGTTAACGAACGGCTATCCGAGGCCAAGCGCCAGATTCCCGAAGGGATGGGGGAACCCGAACTCGGGCCCATCGCAAGCGGTCTTGGGCGCATCCTGATGTATTCCTTGGAAACTGAGGATAAAGAGCAGTACAGCCTGCAGGAAATCCGCACGATCCAAGACTGGATTGTCAAGCCACAGCTCAGAACCGTGCCGGGTGTAACCGGTGTCCTGTCCATCGGCGGCGAGGTAAAACAATACCAGGTCAATATCGATGCGCAGGAGCTTCAGGCAAGGAACTTGACGGTGTCTGATATTCGCGGCGCTCTCACCCAGAATAATCGTAACGTCGGCGCCTCTTTCATTACGCGAGGCGGTGAAGAGTACATTGTTCGCGGTTACGGTTGGGTCGACTCAGGTTACGAAGGCATCGAAGACATCCAGAACATCATTGTGTCCAAGAGTGAGGGTGAGTCCCCTATTTACGTCAAGGATGTGGCGGAGGTTGGGCTTGGGCCAGCGATTCGCCGTGGGGCAGAGGTGTCCTCGGGTGAGGAATCCGTGGGCGGTTACGTGATGAAATTGATTGGCACCAACACCAGTCAGGTGCTTGAGGACGTCAATGCGAAAATCGACGATCTGAACAAGTCCCTCCCAGAGGGGTTGAAGATTGAAGCGTATTACTCTCAGGCAGACTTGGTGGGCAAGGCTATAGGCACTGTCGAGAAAGCACTGCTTGAAGGTTCGGTTCTGGTACTGGTTTTTCTCTATCTGTTCCTCGGAAATGTTCGTTCCACACTGATCGTGGTGGCGACATTGCCGTTGTCTGTACTCTTTGCGTTCATTGCCATGCGCATGTCGGGCCTGTCGGCCAACCTGATGAGTCTGGGGGGGCTGGCTATCGGCATCGGCATGATGGTGGACGGCGCTGTCGTGATGATAGAGAACATCTTCCGACACCTTGAGGAGCGATCCGATGAAAAGGTCAGCGTTTTGAGGCTTGTAGGTGAGTCCGCTCGGGAAGTGGCTCGTCCGATCGTGTTTGCGATTGGCATCATTATCATTGTTTTTTTGCCGCTGTTTACCCTGCAGGGCGTTGAGGGCAAGCTGTTTTCGCCCATGGCCTACACCATCAGCTTCGCGTTGATTGGTGCGCTGCTACTCGCGTTGACATTGGTGCCGGTTCTGGCCTCGCTCTCATTCAAAATGGGTGGGCAACATAAGGAGCCGAAGCTGGTTCTGTTCCTGAACCGGTTATACAAGCCGGTGGTGAATACTGTCGTCAAAGTCCCTAAGATTGTGATGGGCGTGGCCGTCGTTGCTTTTGCAGGCAGTCTTCTGCTCTTTCCCTATCTCGGAAGCGAATTCGTTCCCACGCTCAGGGAAGGCACGTTCCAGATTCGCTCGACACTGCCACCTGGAGCCAGTCTTGAATCCGCCATCAAATATGGCAAACGGATTCAGTCCGTTGTAGATGAATTTCCAGAGGTCACCGGCACCTATGCCAGGATCGGTCGTGCCGAAGTGGGTGGTGATCCTGAACCTGTGAACGTTGTCGCGACGCTTGTCAATCTGAAGCCCCTGGATCAGTGGCGAGAGGACGTGAGCTATGAGGATCTCCAAAGCAGGATTGCAGAGGCTTTGGATGAACGGGTCCCGGGGCTTGCCAACAATCTGTCCCAACCGATTCAGCTCAGAACCGACGAACTCCTGTCAGGCGTTCAGGCGCAACTGGTTGCCAGCATTTTCGGCGATGACCTAGACGAGTTGGGCCGGATCGGCAGGGAGGTAGCGGCCCTGGCGAATGATGTGCCGGGTGCAACGGATGTGCGCGCGCAGCAGAGTGCGGGTAAAAAACAGATCGTTATTCGCCCCGACCGTGAAGTGCTGGCGCAGTTCGGCATCAGCATCGATAACCTGATGAGTACGGTTGAAACCGGTATTGGCGGTAAAAGCGCCGGGCTGGTTTTCGACGGTGTCCGGCGATTTGAGATTTTCGCCCGGCTGCAAGAGTCCTATCGCGGGTCCATCGATGAAATCAGGAAGCTTCCCCTTAGGGGCAACAGCGGCGAGCTGATACCGCTTTCACGGGTGGCAGATGTTGAGATGTACGCGGGACCCAAGAAAATTTCACGCTCCAATGCCAGTCGGCGACAGTACGTGCAGATGAACGTACGTGGTCGCGATATGGGCAGTGTTGTTCAGGATTTGCGCAATCGGATTGAAAAGCAAGTGGACATGCCGCCGGGGTATTTCGTGGAGTTCGGTGGTCAGTTTGAGAACCAGGAAAGGGCCATGGCGCGGCTGGCGATTGTTGTGCCGATTACCCTGGCGCTTATTTTCCTGCTTCTTTTCTCCGCATTCAGCAGTCTGCGCTATGCGGCGCTGATCTTCATGAATGTGCCCTTTGCGGTTACTGGTGGCATTGTCGCGCTTTTTGTGACGGGGCTTTACCTCTCCGTGCCTGCAGCGGTGGGGTTCATCGCTGTGTTTGGCGTAGCCGTACTGAACGGTGTGGTGATGGTGAGCTACATCAATCAGTTGCGGGACGAAGGCTACGAAGTCATTGAAGCAGTCAAGCTGGGTGCTCAACGCCGTTTGCGGCCGGTTCTGATGACAGCCTCGGTGGCTATTCTGGGGCTGATTCCCTTGTTGCTGGCCGACGGTATTGGTTCCAATGTCCAACGGCCGCTGGCGACGGTTGTGGTTGGCGGTCTGATCACCTCAACGCTGCTGACGCTGGTGGTGTTGCCCAGCGTCTATCAGTGGTTTGCATCCGAACGTCGTGACGTTGAAGTCTGATAGTCAGGAGGCGGTTTATGTATGAAATAAAAGCGTATGTCAGAGAAGTGATGGCAGAGCATGTGGTTGATGCTCTGGCCAAAGTTAAGGGGGTGGCAAGCATTGCTGTCGTGTCTCTCAACGAATTTGGTCATCTGGTTGGCGATGAATCGCCTCTGGAGAAAGTGCAGATGGTCAAGCTGGAAGTAGATGTAGCGACCGATGCTGTTGCCGATGAAGTTGTGGACATCATTGTGCGAACGAGCAGGACCCGGGATGGGCACCCGGGGGATGGCAAGGTACTTGTATCCCGCCTGGTCCAGGCCGTTCGTATTGAAGACGGTGCGACCGACGAAAGCGCACTCCAACCCACTTCAATCTAGTCCCTTCCTGGAATGAGACGGTGGCATCGCGGCGATTGGTCGCGAGCTGCCGTTCTTAGCCTCATTGAGAAGCGCTGCAAAGAGTTTTTAGCGACTCATATCTGAACTGTTTTTCCGAATTCAAACTCATTTCAAAGTTCGCATTTATTATCTCGGCCTCTTCCTACCTCGTCATAGGTGCCATACGCCTATCATTTTTTGGTTATAAATCGCTTCGGGAGAAAGTCGATGAAGGCAAGCAAGCACTCGCCTCGGGCGTTGTTGTGTTCAGTACTACTATCCATTCCGCTGTTCGGTCAGGCGGAGACTGTTAATTGGGCGAGTTGGCTCACTGGCCAGATAAGCAAGCACCCGGAGGTACTGGCAGCGACAGAGCAGGCGGCTGCGCGGAAAGAGGACGCTGATGCAAGCGAACAACCGCTGTATAACCCGGAGTTGTCCGTGGGAGCAGACAGAACGGGTAGTGAGAATAACTTTGAGGCAGGGCTGTCACAAACGATCGATTGGTCTGATCAGCAGGGTGCATTAAAGGAGAAGGCAAAGCTGATCAGGCTTTCTGCGCAAGCTGGCTTGGGCGAAGCAGTTCTGACACAAACGTCTGAATCATTGTTTGCGCTTGTCGAGTGGCGCGCCACTACGCTGTTTGAGGAAATTGCTGAATCCCAACAGCAGCGCCTGGATACCTTGCTGGACCAGGTTGAACAGCGCCAGCAGGCAGGTGATCTGGGGCGTGCCGATGCAGAGCTTCTGTTTTTAAATCTATCCCGTCAGTTGAGCGAAGTCGCCCAGGCAAAGGCCGCAGTTGATCGGGCAGAAACTCAGGTTCAAGAACGTCTGCCGGACTGGAGGCCTCAGGATGGGGGAATCCCCGAGTATATATGGCCAGCGCTGGAGTCCCAGATTGGTGAGGCTGATCTGCTGTCACACCCGTCAATTGCAGTCGCTCGATCCGAGTGGCAGGTGCTGAAAAGTGAGGCAGAGGTTGCGAGACGCAAAGCCACAGCATCGCCGACAGTAGGGCTGAGCGGAGGGCGTGACGGCGGCGAGAACGTGGTTGGCCTGACATTCTCGATCCCTCTGAACGTCCGTAATAACTACAGCGCTGAAACCCGGGCTGCGAATCGACGGGCTCTGGAGGCGGAAGCGCGGTTTCAGGCGCTCTACCGGAAACGACAATATGACCTGGCAGGCGCTCGCGCTTCCTGGAAGCGATACGACAAGCAACTCCGTCGATGGAAAGAACTATCCCAGGGGCGTGTACAGCGAAGTGCCGATTTGCTTGAGAAGCAGTGGCAGGTCGGCGACCTCTCCACCTCTGAGTATCTCCAGGCGCTGGGCCAGCGCGCGGAGAGTCTGAAAACCGGTATTGAACTGGAAAAGCTGGCGCAGCTGGGCCTGATTGAGCTCTTGAGCCAGTCTGGCGAACTGATCACCCCCTTCCAATAATATTCTGGAAACTGGATATTCATCATGAAAAAAACTCTGATTTCAGTATTTGTTTTGACGCTGTTTATAGCTCCCCCTTCACTGGTGCAGGCCGAGGAAGATGCTCATAACGAGGCGGGCCACGATCATGCCGCCGGTGGCGACGATCATCGAGAAGGCACCGGTGAAGAGGATGAGTATGAGGGCGGGCATGCTGAAGAACGTGAGCATGAAGAGGAAGAAGGTCATGGCCACGAAGAGGAGAGCGATGGTGGTCATGAAGAAGCAGCTACCGCAAGCATCAATGCCAAACAGAAAGAGCTCGCCGGCATTGAGGTAGCAACCCTCGAGAGCAAGCGCGTTGACTATGAAATCTACGCTCCCGGTGAGCTGCTGACCAACGGCTATACCAGCTATCACGTGTCCCCCCGAGTTGCCTCGGTGGTGTTGAGACGTCACGTGGAATTGGGTGAGCACGTAACCAAAGGTCAGCCGCTGGTAACCCTGTTCAGTGAGACGGTGGCACAGGCGCAGGCTGATTACAGGAAGGCTTTTCCTGAATGGGAGCGAATCAGCGGGCTGGGTCGTTCCGTGGTGGGTGATCAACGGTTCAATACCGCGAAAGCCAATATTGAAGCGGCGAGGGCGACTCTGCTTGCTTATGGGCTAAACGATGATGACATTGGTGCGTTGAAGGCCAGCGGCGTAGGTAGTCTCGGTGAATACACGCTCAGGGCTCGCGTGGACGGCGCAGTGCTGACCGATGAGTTTGAGCAAGGACAAAGAGTTGAGGCAGGCCAACCGCTGGTGACTCTGGCTAATGAAAGCGAACTTTGGGTAGAGGCTCACCTGCCAGCAAACTCCGACATTGTCCTTAAGCAAGGGGCAGAAGCGGAAGTAAGAGTTGCAGGCCGAGTAGCTGTGGCAACGGTATCCCAGGAAGCTCATACCATTGACGCTGTGACCCGCACGCGAATTGTTCGGTTGGAGCTGGACAATCCGGAAGATCGTTTTCATCCCGGAATGTTTGCAGATGTGTATTTCCTTTTTAAAACCACGGAGCCGGTGCTTGCGGTGCCGGAGAGTGCGTTGATGCGAGGCGCCGATGGCGACTGGACGGTTTATGTGGAAGAGGCTGAAGCGGAGTATGAGCCTGTGGAAGTGGAACTGGGTCGCTCAATTGGCGGACTCCGTGAAATTTTCGGCCTGACTGCGGGCCAACGGATCGTTTCGCGGGGCGCGTTTTTTGTGGCCTCTGAAATTGCCAAAGGCGGCTTTGACCCACACAACCACTGATTCCGGGAGCCATTATGTTCAACCGAGTTGTCGACTGGGCGGTTCAGAACCGCCTGTTGGTTCTTATTGCGCTTGCAGTGCTTATCGCCACGGCCGCGTTTCAGATCCCAAAACTGAATCTTGATGCCTTCCCTGACGTTACAAACGTCCAGGTCGCTGTTAACACAGAGGCGCCCGGACTTGCGGCTGAGGAGGTCGAGCAGCTGATCACCTATCCCATTGAAGCGGTGATGTATGCGTTGCCGGATGTTGAGGAGGTTCGATCCATTTCCAAAACCGGGTTGTCCGGTGTCACCGTGGTCTTTAAAGAGGGCACGGATATCTATTTCGCGCGTCAACTGGTGTTCGAGCGGTTGCAGGCCGCGCGGGAGCTGATTCCGGACGGGGTCGGGGTGCCTGAAATGGGCCCGAATACGTCCGGTCTCGGCCAAGTCTACCAGTACTTGTTGATAGC
Organism: Marinobacter sp. 1-4A; assembly: GCF_016597725.1. Taxonomy (GTDB): domain Bacteria; phylum Pseudomonadota; class Gammaproteobacteria; order Pseudomonadales; family Oleiphilaceae; genus Marinobacter. The sequence goes on along the minus strand of NZ_VCGY01000006.1, from coordinate 201,360 downwards.
GGACCCGAATTCGGGGTACGACGCAATGGAATTGCGCAGCTTGCACGACTGGCTGGTCAAACTGTTGCTGATACCGGCCGAAGGGGTTACAGAAATCCTGTCGTTTGGCGGAGAAGTTCGCCAGTACCAGGTGAACCTGAATCCGGCTCGAATGTTGTCCTATGACTTATCACAGAATGACGTCATGCATGCCCTGGAAAACAACAACTCCAATGTTGGGGGCTGGTATATGGGCCGCGGACAGGAGCAGTTGGTTATTCGCGGTATGGGATGGCTGGGCAATGGCGAGCAGGGGCTGGAGCAGATCCGTCAGGTACCCGTTAAAACCAGTGACGGCATCACAGTAACCGTGGACGATGTCGCTCAGGTGGGACTTGGCACTGAAATTCGCCAGGGTGCGGTGACCATGACCCGGAAGGACGAAGACGGTCAAGTTGAACAACTGGGTGAAGTGGTTTCTGGCATTGTACTCAAACGAATGGGGGCCAACACAAAAGCCACCATCGACGGCATCGAGGCTCGCATTGAGCGCATAAATCAGGCGCTTCCGAGTGGGGTTCGTTTTGAGCCCTATTACAACCAGGCGGATCTGGTGACCAAGGCCGTAGAGACGGTGACGAATGCGCTTTTGTTGGCTTTTGTGTTTATTGCGATTGTGCTTGCTCTCTTCCTGATGAATCTGCGAGCAACAACGCTCGTGCTGCTTTCAATACCGATTTCCATCGGTATTGCCCTGATGATCATGGCCTGGTTCGGTCTCTCGGCCAACTTGATGTCTCTGGGCGGCATTGCTGTGGCAATTGGCATGCTGGTGGACGGCTCTGTTGTTATGGTCGAGAACATGTTCAAACATCTGACGCATCCCGATGCTGAGCATGACGCCCATCGAGATGAATTGATTGAAAACGACCCCGATCCGTTGGACGCGTCACACGATGATCATGGCATTGCGCTCAGACTCCAGGAAGCCGGCCGGGAAGTGGCGCGCCCCATCTTTTTCGCCACGGCGATTATCTTGGTCGTTTTCATGCCTCTGTTCAGCTTTGAAGGTGTGGAAGCCAAGCTGTTCCAGCCAATGGCGATCAGCATCATGCTGGCCATTGTGTCCGCTGTGATCGTTGCTCTGATCGTCGTGCCTGCGTTGGCTTCGTTTGTGTTTCGCAAGGGTATCCGGGAACGGGAAAGCTTCGTTTTAAAACCTCTTGAGAAGCTTTATCGCCAGGGCCTTGACTGGTCGCTGAAACACACCCGATCTGTTGTCGGTGCTGCCGCTGTTCTTGTGGTGCTGGCGGCCCTGGTCGTGCCGCGACTCGGCACTGAGTTTGTCCCTGAACTGGAAGAAGGGACGATCAACCTCCGGGTGACGCTGGCCCCTTCATCAAGCCTTGATACGGCGATTGAAGTTGCGCCAAAACTGGAAGCCATGTTGATGGAATTTCCAGAAGTGACTTACGCTCTGTCCCGGGCTGGTCGAGCAGAAATAGGGGGCGACCCGGAGCCCGTGAACAACATCGAGATCTATATCGGCCTTAAGCCAACAGCCGAGTGGACCAGCGCCAGTAATCGCTATGAATTGCAGGCCCTGTTTGAGGAGAAGCTCGAACAGCACCCGGGGCTACTGTTTAACTTTTCTCAGCCTATCGCGACTCGGGTTGATGAATTGTTGTCAGGTGTTCGTGCGCAGTTGGCCATCAAACTCTTTGGCCCGGATCTCGACGTACTGGCGGAGAAAGGCCAGCAGATTGAAGCGGCGGTCCGAACAGTTCAGGGAACACGAGACGTCGCCATGGAGCAGATTGCTGGTGAAGCGCAGTTGGTGGTTCAGCCTGACCGTCAGGCACTCTCCCGGTACGGACTCGCCGTGTCTGATGTGATGAGTGTCGTCCGGGATGGACTGGGTGGTGCCGCCGCAGGCCAGATCATCAACGGAAATGAGCGGTACGATATCTATGTGCGTCTGGCCAAACGTTTCCGGGAGGACCGGGATGCCATTGCTGATCTCAGGTTACAAGCGCCGTCCGGGGCCTGGGTGAGACTCGGTGATGTGGCCGATGTGTCTATTGAGTCCGGCCCGCCTCAGGTGCGCCGCGATGACGTGCAGCGCCGTGTGGTCATTCAGTCCAATGTGCAGGGTCGTGACATGGGCAGTGTGGTTGCCGATATTCAAGATACCATCGCGTCAGAAGTGAACCTTCCCCCCGGCTATTCGGTGGATATTGGTGGTCAATTTGAAAACCAGCAGCGAGCTCAGAAGCGATTGGCCATTGTGGTTCCTGTATCCTTGGGTCTGATTGCGTTGTTGTTGTACTTTGCTTTCAGTTCGGTTGGTCAGGCGCTGCTGATTCTTGTCAACGTACCGCTTGCTGTCATTGGTGGCGTCTTTTCACTCTGGATCTCCGGCCAGTACCTTTCCGTGCCCAGTTCCGTTGGATTTATCACACTGTTTGGTGTGGCGGTGCTTAACGGAGTCGTTATGGTCGAAAGCATCAATCAGCGAATACAGGATGGGTTAAGCGTGGATGCCGCGGTGTTTGAAGGTGCCGTCTCCCGTTTGCGTCCTGTCTTGATGACAGCAATAACCTCGGCACTCGGTTTGATACCGATGCTATTGTCGACGGGCGTGGGTGCGGAAATCCAGAAGCCATTGGCCAGCGTGATTGTAGGTGGTCTCGTGACTGCGACTTTCCTAACGCTTTTTGTTTTGCCGGCTCTATTCACGCGCTTCTCAAGGTCTAAACTCGATGATATGCAACGGTAGAAAAGAGGTGGAAATACACAGTTTTGATCGCGAGCAGGGGAGGGTAGTCCCTCCGTCATAGCGGGGCGGAGGAATTATGGTTGTGCTCTACTCTGGGAAAGGAAGCACAACTGTAATTCTGGCGCCCCCCGTTTCTGAGGGGCCAATGTTCATCCGTCCGAAATTGTCTTCTAGTATTTCGGACACGATGGACAGTCCCAATCCAAATCCAGAAACGGTTTCGTCAAGCCGGGAACCTCTATCCATCACTTTTGAGGCCGCTTCTGGAGTAATCCCAGGGCCGTCGTCTGCAACTTCTATCGTTAGCCCGGAATCGGTCTGGCTTATTGAAACGTCAATCTCAGCCTGACTCCACTTCCCGCCGTTTTCGAGCAGGTTACCGAATAACTCTGATAGGTCCTGACGCTCCATGGGCCAACTGAAGTTATTCGGCAAGGATGTATTAATACGGAAACTCTTATCGGGAAAGATTTTTTCCATGACAGAAATGACGTTGTTCGCTATTTCAATCGGCAAACATGTTTGCCCCATCTGCCTGCCGGAGATATCTGCCTTGCTCATGCGGTAGTTCAAGGACCGGCTTAGATCCTTTAGGTTGGAGGTCATGAACTCTATGTCGTCGCGGGACGGAGGTAATGAACCAGTGTCTGACAAGATTGCGAGATTGGCAGAGATCGAGGTCTTGACCATGTGAGAAAGATCGGAATTGAGGCGGCGGTGGCGGTCAAGGCGACGACTTGCTAGTTCAAGTAGGTTATTGAACTGTTTGATCAGCGGACTGAACTCCTCTGGTGCGTCAGGATTCAAACGAGGTTGTTTGCCAGATTGCAGTCTCCTCATGTCTTCCTTGATGTGTTCGATCGGTTTCAAAGCCAGGTAAGTAGTGGTGCCTACCAGAGCCAAGAGAACAACAAGTAATATTGCGGAGGCAGCCAGCAAGGTCAGGTGAGCCCCACTGGATCGCTCAGCTAGTCCGCTTTCCATTTCCAAGATGGTGATTGACGAAAGCGAACTATCAATTCCGACACCACGTTTTAATCCGAGAAGGCGATCCGCACCGTGGGATATTTCGACAAAGCCCGCCGGCTTTTCTGAGATCATACGCAACTTCGTTTGATTTACGTTGTTACTGGCAATGACGCTTCCATCTTTCATTTCAACAATGAGGGCGTGTTCCAGTAGCAATTGGAATTGATCGATCATGCTTCCGATCTCGTCGGCCGTCGGCATTTCGTTTGCAATGATGGTTTGAAAACTCTCCACCTCTTTGTCAAGACGATGTTTTCTGGACTCGTTCGAAAGCTCCTCTATCACATAGGTGTGTGAGAAAAAAATAAGCAGAAAATACAGGATGCTAAAAACCATGCCATATTGGAGTGCAGTTTTTCGGATGCTTTTCTGCGCTGTCATGAGGGTGCTTTTGTCGATTGAGCGGAAGGGTTCAGTTGAAAGCAAACAGAGGTGTTCCGGTCCGAAAGCATAGTTGGAATCGAAGCGTGCCGCAACGGGTGCGAACCTGAGGGAGGGCGGCTCTGGCCTTCAGATAGGTCTGGCCTAGTCTTATTTTCTCAGGCATTGAAAAATTAGGTTTAGTGTCATCAAAGCCGACCTGAATGGCTTTTGAGCTAGGGGTAAACGCTAAAAAAACGTTTCATCACCATAGATTTTCAAGTGTGTTTAAAGTTTCGATGTTCTACTGATCATCCGAGGCCATTGAATTTTGTCGGTCTAATTGGAATAAATATCGGAGCCGTTTTATGAAGAAAGTATCCATGATTCTAGTAGCTTCTTTCCTGGCAAGTGGTGCTTCAATAGCCCTCGCAGGAGGGCAAGCGGACAGATACAACGAGGCAAGAACCTATCCTAATAAGAGCATAGATGAACGTTCCTCCCAGTATCGTGTGGAAGAGATCGAGACCATCAAAAAACTGAAGGAAGAACATAGATTGATTAAAGAGTTGATTGGGGATCTTTTGGCAAAGCAATAACATTTATCGTTGTTTATTTGGAGCCAGGCGCGCAATTGCGTGGCTCCAAGATTAGTTTGATGATAGATTTTGTTAATTTTTCCAAAAACGGCGAAAGTCGCGCTTTAAGGCTGATCAATTTCGAAAAAAAGACAGAGTGCAAAAAGTTGGAAATTTGCATTCTTTACTCAGAGTTTTTTTAGTAGTATTCATGACCAATTAAGACCTACCTCTATTTTCCTAATAGAACCATATCTTATCTCGAATTTTTGCGTTAAAAATATTCTACTTTAGTGATATTTTTATTTCAGTTTTTGTTCCTATTTGGTGCGCATTATTAATGAGTGCACTATCGTCGAGCAATGCGAAACTATGAAGCAAAATGTTCATTGCATTGAATGATTAAATATTCAACGGATTTTATTAACTATGGACCTGATTTGACAATAATTGCTCATAAACTAAGTCTCTAAAAGTTGGCGCAAAATATGCAGTCATTGTAGATGCGTTATTCGATGCGCAAATAACTAAGCTGTCAAAATTTAAGGTGAAAACGATGAAAAGACGTATCTCGACTAAGGATTGTTTGCTAAGTGTTGGTTTGCTCGTAACCCTCCAAGCGGTCCCGTTAATTGCCAACGCTAATGTAAGTGCAAATTTAGGTGTAACAAGCAACTACTTATTTCGTGGTGTGACACAAACAGATGGCTCAACGGCGACGCAAGGCGGGCTTGACTACGAACATGCGTCGGGGCTTTATTTTGGCGGCTGGGGCTCCAATGTGGATTTCGGCGATGGGACGAGCTATGAGCTTGATCTTTATGCTGGCTTCTCCGGTGCAATCGAGGATATTGGTTACGATGTTGGGTACATTTATTACTCTTACCCTGATGCTCCTGAATCTATTGATTTTGGCGAAATATACGGAGAGTTGAATTACAGCATTGCATCTATAGGTGTTGCTTACACAGCAAACAGCGACGTAAGCGGCGATGGGCTGTTCGTTCAAGGCGATATCTATTATTACGCATCTGTTGATGTGCCGCTGGAAGACGATTTCAGCACAGGTGTTTTGATTGGCTATTATGATTTCACTGATGATAGCAAGGCGTCTATTGGCGAGGCGAGCTACGGACATGCAGCTGTCAACATCACCAAAGATGCGGAGAGCTTTGGAGCTTTTAGTGTTAATCTGGAGTACGCTGATATCGATTCAAGTAACGCACTTGGTTCGGTCAATTCGGACGACCCGAAGTTTTGGCTGGGCTGGACTAAGTCCTTTTAATCTATTTGGTATTTTTCACCGAAATGGTTAATCGTTGAGAAAGCTGGCCCGGTTTGTGGGCCAGCGCATTTATCTGGCGAGCCCTGGTCCTTGAGGAAAATGGTTAAATCACAGTAAAATCATTTAAGCTTCAACCCTTTTTTGAAGAGAATCTCTTGCAAAGTAATATCCTTGTCCTCTCAATGTTTTTATTCGTTTTTTTCCGAGTATCTTTCTGAGTCTGGCTATGTAGACTTGAACGACATTTCTGGTTGGGCACCTTTCGATATTATAGAGTGCTTCAACAAGTTCGTCCTGTGAGAAAACTCTGTCAGGAGAGCGAAGAAAGCATTGTAAAAGGCGGTACTCCGTTGCGGTTAGTCTGAACTCTTTATGATCGGGAGTTGTTAGGGTTCTATAGGTTGCATTAAGTAGAAAACCATCCACGATGATCTTATCAGTTGCTCGCCCGTCTTTTCTTCGTATTATGGCGCTAAGTCGAGCTTTTAGTTCATCGAATTCGAAGGGTTTTGGAAGATAATCGTCTGCGCCGGCATTCAAGCCCTCAACTCTCTCTGTCCAGTTGGAGCGAGCAGTTAAAATAAGAATAGCCTCATCTTTGCCACCGCTTCTCCACTTCTGCATCAAGGAAAGTCCGTTCTGGTCGGGCAGTCCGATATCGAGTATAATCGCCTGATAACTGCATGTTTCTACGAAAGAATTGGCCTCTGCGCCGTTTTTGGCTACATCAACAGTAAAGTGTTCCTTCGCAAGCCAACCAGAAATTTTTTCTGCGAGTATCGCGTTGTCTTCGACAATTAGAACCTTCATCTATAAGCGCCGTCTCTGGATGTTGGAAAATTGTGGCTGTCGCCCTTCTCGAGAGCAAATCAAAATTAGCTAAGAGACCGGACTTCAAGCGACCCGCTATAACAACAGACGAAGCTGAATCTAGCTTGAAAAAGGCATTACGGTGAGGAAAGTTTTCTATACAAACACTATCCACATGTGATCGCTTAACCACATACCAGGTGGCCGGGTCAACGATTGATCACCGGGACCGCCCTGGGAAGGTCAACTATCACGGACAACCCACTTTTCGGAGCAGGTGAGAAGTTGAGGGTTCCACTGTAGCGTTCGACAATTTCTCGAACAATCGCCAGCCCAAGGCCATGGCCTGGGGTCTGCTCGTCCAGCCGCAACCCCCGTCGACCCAGATTGCCGATTTCAGCGTCCGCGACGCCGAGCCCATCGTCTGTTACGCCGATCTGCAGATTTCCGGAGTGTTGAACGAGTGACAGCTCCACGCATCGTTCCGACCATTTGCCTGCATTGTCCAGAAGGTTGCCCATGATTTCATTCAGGTCGTGCTCCTCGATCGGCCAGCGGGCGTCCTCCGGCAGGGAGCTCGACAGTTCAAAGGACTTTTCCGGGTATAGTCGCCCCAGCATCCAGACTAGATCCCGTGCCTGTTTCAGAGGGTAAGCGCTTTTCCCAACCTGTGGCCCTGCAAAGCGACTTCGGCGCATCTCGGCTTCAAGCTGTTTGTCGATGTCATTGAGTCTCGCGGTCATCTGAAGGCGGAGATCGTTGGAGAGCGGACGACTGGTGTCCTCAAGAATCTGCCGGACGGCCGCAATGGGGGTTTTGACGCTGTGAGACAGATTCGCCAGCGCATCCCTTGATCGTTCCAGGCGTTGATCCAGCGAGTCGAGCAATTGGTTGAGCTGCTGGACCAGCGGTCGAAATTCCTCAGGTGCTTGGACATGAATCCGCGAGACCTTGCCATCCTGAAGTCGCTTCAGCGTGGCCTTCAGTTCGACGACAGGGCGCATGGACAGATTGATACCGAACCAGATCACAACGACCAACAGCAGAATCAGCAGAATAGAGACGATGGCCGTCCACCCGTGCAACTCTGCCTGGCTGCGTTTCAGTGCGCCAAGATCCTCGGACACGATCACTACAATCGGCGTATCGCCGATCCGGAACGACTTTCGGTACGCAAGAATGCTCTTTGGGCCTTCGACGGTGTCCGCATCCCGAACACGAACGGTCCCATCCTTTGCTGATTCTATTAACGACGTTAACACCGGTGCCCAGGAATCCGGGGAAATGATCGTTCTGGACGGAGAATGTATGGCGAAGGCGTGGTGAAAGACTTCCTGAAAATAGTCACCAGTCTGGAGACTGTCCAATTGACCGCCAGAATCACGAATCTGATGCTCCAGAAAGGCGACCTCATCCTTGAGACGTGTCTCGACGAATTCCCGGGACATCCGGTCCAGTAAGAGGCCGTGAACCAGCCATGCAAGCCCCATTAGCGCAATGCCCGCTGGCAGTAGCAATAAAAGCAAGGTGCCTGGGCGCGCAAAGATCTGTCGCCGAAATGTCAGAAGCCAAAGTGGAGGGCTCAGATACTTGGGCCGACCCGGTCATCAAGTATGGCATTGCGCCTGAAACTCTAGAGGGACCTAATACAGTTGGGCATCGCTTTGAGGTAAGCCAGCAGCTGCCCTGGCCGGATCATCTGTCGGCGTCTCGCAAGGCAGCGGAGGCCGGAATGCTTGCCGCCCAGCAGGAGACTCAGTGGCTAATAAGGCAGCTGACAGCTCGCGTTAAGGAGGCGTATGCATATTGGTGGTATACCAATGAAGCGATCAATCTCCATCATGAGACACGCGCTTTGGTAGAGCAACTGGCCACCGTAACGGAACAGAGGCTTGACTATGGCATCGGCTCGCAAAGTGAAATGCTCAGGGTCAAAACGGAGTTGGACACTCTAGATGCCAGACTAGTAGAGCTGCAAGCGGAAAAGGCCGGGCTAGCCAGCGACCTGATTCCTCTGCTTGGGCGTCGTCCGACGGGGGCCAGTTTGCAACTGACGGAGGCATCTGAAACGCTTCTGTTCGCCGATGGACAGTTGGAACCAGATCATCCGCTGATTCGGGCAGCCGAGGCAAGGGAAGCCGAGGCGCGCGCGCGGCTGGATGTTGCCGAAGTCGATCGTAGACCTACGTTCACAGCTAATGCCGGCTATAACAGCCTGTGGGCTGACGAGAGAAAACGTTGGGTCGTCGGCATTGGCGTTCGGATTCCATTTAGTGGGCAGCGCCAGCACAGCGCCGTTCGAAAGGCGACTGCCGAAGCCTCACAAAAACGATGGCTGGCCACTCAGGCTCAGCGGGAATGGCGGGCTTCGATCGCTAAACTGAGGGCAAGCGTTGAGGCCGGCCATGGTCGCCTGAACATCCTCAACGAGCGACACTTGCCAAACCAGCGCGCGCACTGGGAAGCCAGTCTGAACGAGCTGGCCAGTGGCACTGGCAGACTGGAGGACGCAATAAATAGCGCAAGACAGCTTACTGGGGTCAAACTCCGTCGAGCTGGGGTGATCCGTGATCTATATAGTGCCTCGGCCGGATACGAAGCCCTGATACCGGTGCGTACTATCAATGCGTTAAATTAAAGAGGTAATTCAATGGTCAAGTCTTCGGGCATTTTGGATAGCACCAGAAAGTTCCATTCCAAATGCCCGAAGACTCGAAAAAACCACTTGGACCAAAACTCATGAACCTTCCTGAATGTTCGCTTTGCGACCTTTGCGATGATTGCGAAAGTTTCTATCCAAGACGTCGATTATTTTCTGGGGGGATTGCACAGTGAACTAACAAGCAAGGCGATTGTAAAAGCCCTCAATGCGGGACAGCGCGTTATCCACTGCTCTGGAATAGCCTTTTTTATTGAGGTAATAGCTGAACTGCACACTTACCCGGTAGCCAGTCTGGAAAGGGCGGCATTCTACAACGCGGGCGCAAACCTTCGATTCATTGATGTACTTACCCTCAAAATCCATATGCAAGCGTGTGCCGGGCTCCAGAGGTCGTGGGCATAGCAAAGCCATTCCGTAGCGGTTCAGATCAAGGCAGGTGGCCTGAAAAGGCTGCTTGTTTTTGGTGAAAAAACCACGTTCCCGAACCTGCACTCTCAGGCAGGAAGCAGGGTAGCGACCTTTGATTCGACGATCTTCGGAAACACTCATAATAAGTCGTCATCCGTTGCATATTTTGTAGTTTTTATAGCCGACGTTAAGACTAAAGAATAATAGTCACAAGATGAAGTGTAATGATTGAAAAAAGTTGAGAACAACAATAAAACAAAAAACGTGAGCTTGGTCACGCGGTGGCAGTTACGGGGTGTTTGCCACAATTCTCTCTCCCGAGCGCGACAGACCGGTTCACAGAACCTACAATGACCGGCCAATGAGTCAACTGTTACAGGACCCAACCTTGAAGTCACTGCCTCTGCATCAGCTTTATAAAGCCTGTGTTCTGAAAGAACTGCCGTTCAAATCCACCAGACAACTGGAGCCGCTGGCAGAAATTGTGGGCCAAAACCGCGCTCAGGAAGCTGTGCGCTTCGCGCTGGCCATGCCCCATGGCGGTTATAACGTATATGCCGTGGGCCGAAACGGTCTGGGTAAGCGCACCATGATGCTGCGCTATCTTGAGCACCACTTGGATACCGAGCAGCAAAGCCACGACTGGTGCTATGTCGCGGATTTTGAGGAGCCCCGTGTTCCCAAGCTTCTCCAGTTGCCTGCAGGAAAGGGCATGCGGCTTAAGCAGGACATGGAAAAGCTCATGAGCCGGTTGGTGAAAGTGATTCCCCAAACCTTCGACAGCGATAGCTTTCTTGAGCGTTCGGAACAGCTGAAAGAAGAATACGGCAAAAAGCAGGAAGACGAGCTTGAGAAAGTGGCCGCTCAGGCCCGCCGTAAAAAAGTCAGCCTGACCATTACGACACCTGGCGGTTACCGCCTTGTGGCGATGAAAGGTGACAAGCCGCATACCGCAGAGACGTTTAAAGAATTAACGGATGCGCAACGCGATAAGTTTGAAGACTCCATCAACAAGCTTGAGAAAAAGCTTCGCCAAGCGCTTCGTAAGCTGGCTGACTGGGAGCAGGAGTATGCAGATAAACAGCAAGCGCTAAACAAAGAAACTCTGGAAGGCATATCCGGACATCAGATTGATGAGCTGATTGAGAACTACAAAGGCCTTCCGGATGTGGTGGCCTACTTCGAAGCGGTGCGGGCAGATTTGGTTGAGAACCTCGAGATTTTTCTCGACGACAACGAAGAGCAGGCTGCCATTGCCTATGCGTCGCTGGATAAGAAGATGCCGCGGCGCTATCTGGTGAATGTCGTGGTGCACCAGAAGACTAACGAAGTACCTATGGTGGTTGAGGATAACCCCACGTATCACAACCTATTCGGGTACGTTGAGAATGTTACCTACAAGGGCACCGTATTTACTGATTTCTCTCTGATCCGGGCAGGCAGTCTGCATCGGGCCAACGGCGGCTACCTTCTGATGGATGCCATCAAAGTGCTGGAACAGCCCTTCGTGTGGGATGGCCTCAAGCGGGCACTGCGTTCCAAGTCTATCCAGATTAACTCGCTTGAGCGCGAGCTTACGCTCTCTGGCACTATCTCCATTGAGCCGCAAGCTGTGCCGCTGGATGTGAAGCTTGTGCTATTCGGTGACCGTGAAACCTGGATGTTGTTGCAGGACTATGATCCCGAGTTTGCAGAACTGTTCCGGGTGACAGCAGATTTCGAGAACGAGATGTATCGTTCCGAAGACAGTCAGGTCACCTATGCAAAGTTTATTGCCAGTGTTGTCAAAGAAAAGAACCTGCTGCACTGCACCAACAAAGCTGTGGCGCGAATTATAGAATACAGTGCCCGCATGGCCGAGCATCAAGACAGGCTCTCCCTGCATGCCGCCAACATCGCCAACCTGCTCCGGGAGTCGGACTTCTGGGCCAGACAGGCAGATGCCAAGCTCATTCAGGACATTCATGTAGAAAGGGCTCTGGAGAGCGCCAAATACCGAAGTAGCCGTATTCGTGATCAGTTTTACGATTCGATCCGCGATGGTTCTACACTGGTGTCAACCCAAGGCTCGGTTGTTGGTCAGGTGAATGCGCTTTCTGTGCTCTCTACTGGCGGGTTTGAATTTGGCTTGTCCAATCGCGTCACGGCGACCTGCTATTATGGAGACGGTGGCATTATAGACATTGAGCGAGATGTAAAACTGGGCGGCAATATTCACTCCAAGGGCGTGATGATTTTAAGTTCCTGGCTTGCTTCGCACTTTGCCGTCACTGATCCGATGCACCTGTCTGCCAGCCTTACCTTTGAGCAAAATTACGGGGAGGTAGACGGCGATAGTGCTTCGTTGGCGGAACTCTGTGCGTTGATATCCTCGCTATCTCGAATCCCTGTGCGTCAGGAACTGGCCATTACCGGTTCCGTCAACCAGTTTGGTGAAGTGCAGCCGATTGGAGGCGTGAATGAAAAAGTCGAGGGCTTTTTTGCGACCTGTCAGCTTAAGGATGGTCTGACCGGAACACAGGGCGTGATTGTACCAGCCAACAACGTGCAGAACCTGATGTTAGACAGCGAAGTGGTGCAGGCTGTTCGGGATAAGCGCTTTGCTGTTTACTCTGTTTCAAGTGTTGAGGAGGCAGTAACGCTGCTGTTGGGCAAGCCAGCTGGTAAGGCAGACAGCAAAGGCAACTATCCGAAACACAGTGTTTTTGGCATTATCCAGCAACGGCTTGAGCAAATGCGCGAACACGAGCGCCAGGAACATGCCCGGGACGATCAGAAAGATCCGTCAATCCATTGACCGGTCGGCATAATAAAATAGACAGGAGAAAACACCCCCATGACTGATATCCAGCAAACTGTATACGTGGTCGAGGACGACGAAGCCGTTCGTGATTCACTGGAGCTGTTACTGAAATCCGATGGTAAGCCGGTCAAAACCTATGAAAACGCGGCGATATTCCTCAAGGACTACTCCGAAAAAATGGCAGGCTGCATTGTGTTGGATATCCGCATGCCCGGTATGGATGGCATGGAGCTGCAAAAAAAGCTGAACGACAAACACTCCATTCTGCCCATTATTTTTGTGACCGGTCATGGCGATGTGCCCATGGCGGTTGATGCCATGAAAGAAGGCGCAGTGGATTTTATCCAGAAGCCTTATCGCGAAGAAGCGCTGCTTGAGAAGATTGAAGCGGCTCTGGAGCAAGACCTTGAACAGCGTAAAACGCTGGATGAGAAACAGGAGATCATCCGCAGGGTCAAAAGCCTAACGCCCCGGGAACACGAGATTATGGATCGTATGATCGAAGGTCAGGCGAACAAGGTAATTGCTATCGAACTGGAAATCAGCCAGCGCACGGTAGAAATTCACCGTTCCCGGGTGATGCATAAAATGGGTACCCACTCACTCGCACATCTGGTGCGTATGGTGCTGTCCGTAAAGAACCTTATCGACGCGCGGTAATCCCGGCGGCATCATGCGGTTATCTTTTTGACCGGCCGTTTACTATATGACTGCAGCTGTCAGCGAAAATTCAGAGGTTACGGTTCTGCTTGTGGATGATAATCCACAGAACCTGAAAGTTCTCTACGAGACACTCAAAGACAAAGGCTATCGGCTTTTGATTGCCAATGAAGGCGAAAAGGCACTGGATCTTGCCCATCGCCATCAGCCTGAAGTCGTCTTGCTCGACATCATGATGCCTGAGATGGACGGTTACGAGGTGTGCGAACGCCTCAAAGCCGATCCTGAAACAGCCGACTGCGCCGTCGTGTTCCTCTCAGCCCTTGATGATCTGGAAGCAAAAGTAAAAGGCTTTTCCCTCGGCGGTGCGGACTATATTTCCAAACCCTTCCAGTCTCAGGAAGTCATTGCCAGAGTTAAAACCCACGCCAGTGTTATCCGGCTTGAGCGTGAACTGCACGCTCGTAATCGGGAGCTTCAGAGCGATCAGGCGCGCATCCTCAACTCCATCAGTGAAGGCATCTATGGCCTCGATGAGAACGGCACCATCGAGTTCGCCAACCCTGCAGCCGCCGTCATTATGCGTTGCCCGGTTGAAGACCTGATTGGGCGCAATTTTTTCGAAACGCATTTCTCTACGGCGGCGCAGTGCCCGGATGGTCTCCCTGTTAATGCCACATGCCGTCAGGGTGTTGCCGAAAACCAGCGCGATATACGAATGCTGCGTGCCGATGGCACCGGGTTTCCGGCGGAATACCGGTCTACGCCCAAGCTTGATGGCGAGGATTTACACGGTGCAGTGGTGGTGTTCCGCGATATTACCGCCGAGCTTGAGGGCGAGAGGGCGCTGGAGGAAGCACGAGAGCTTGTTCAGGAGCAGCGTGATCAGCTGGCGCACACGTCCCGTTTAACCACCATGGGTGAAATGGCAGCCGGTGTGGCCCATGAGGTAAACCAACCGCTAACGGCGATTGCGAATTACGCCCGGGTGTCTAAGCGGATGATGGCAGTTGAAAATCCTAATCTGACGCTATTGCAGGAGACCCTCGACAAAATCGAGGCCCAGTCTCACCGTGCAAGTGAGATTATTCGAAGAATTCGCCGGTTCATGAAGAAGCCCGCCACGGGCAAAGAAGTCTTGTCGGTTTCCTCTTTGCTGGAGGATACGCGTCAGTTTGCAGAAGTGGATGCGCGCAATAACGACGGTGCTATCGAGCTTAGTGTGCCGGAGGACATGCCGGATATTCTGGCCGACCCTGTACAAGTGCAACAGGTTGCGCTCAACCTGATACGAAATGCTCTCGAAGCCACGCGCACAGCAGAATCTGACTCGCCAGTGGAAGTAACTGCGCAAGTGACGGGAGACGGCTGTGTTCGGGTTGAGGTGCGTGACTACGGCGTAGGGCTGGCTGAAGATGCCGAAGAAAAGCTGTTTCTGCCGTTCTACACCACCAAAGACGAGGGCATGGGGATTGGTTTGTCCACCTGTCGCTCGCTGATTCAGGCTCAGGGAGGGGAAATAGGTTTTGAGCGCCCCGAGGATGGCGGTGGCGCCCGTTTCTTTTTTACGCTTCCTGTGGCGGCACCGCTCCCCTCATCGAGCGATGAGAGCTCCTGTGGCGCGATTTAAAGCCATTCGATTTGACCGCTGAGGTGAGGCGCATCACCTCTCGCATTCAGTAGTTGATAATCCCATGCCGTTTTTCCTTCCCGCCAGTTCAGTTGCGCTGTGCCCGGCAAAAACACCGGTTTCTTGAACTGGCAGCTAACCTTCAGCGGACCTGATTGCCACCCATCCTGTTGCCCCATAATGGCCAGCGTGTGTGCCTTGCTCCACATGCCATGCGCAATGGCTTTGGGAAAGCCGAAAGCTTTGGCGGTCAGGGCGTGCATGTGAATCAGGTTGCTGTCACCAGAAACTTTTGCGTACTGGCGCCCGATAGACTCTCCTACTTTGATCTCTTTTGTATTCGGATACTGCTCTAAAGCGGGTGGCGCGGTTTTTTCAGTTGGCTTCCCGTTGGGTTCGGACTGGCGGAACAACATGGTGCTGCTTTCTTCCCAAACCACAGAGCCTGCAGAACTCGCCGTGGTGATCATGTCGAATTCAATGCCTCTGCTGGTTCGCTCCTGCCCGCTTAGGTGCACATCTAGCTTCAGGGCTTCACCCGTTCCAATTTGTCTGTACTGGGTAATGCTATTGCGCAAGTGAACCAAGCCAAGGAGCGGAAGCGGAAAGGTTTTTTCGGTTAGTAACTTCAATTGCAGCGGAAACGCAAGAATATGGGGCCAAGTAATGGGTAGTTGGTTGCTGGGCTGAAATCCGCACACACGCTCGTATTGCTCTAAGTCGGCTCGCGATGTGTGCGCATACAGAAGCGTTGCAGAGAGCTCAGGAATCCTAACGTCGGTTCCGGAAGAGACTTTTTTCGGTAGCGCGGCTTTAGCGAAAAGCGGTAGCAACGTGGGTGGTGTGTCTCTATATACAAGCGTATTCGACATAAGTATTTGTTCCCAATGGTCAAACGATAATTTATGGGCATCAAAGATAAGCAAAAGAAATCGAATGCAGGTGCCCGTTGTGCTCGGATTCTGGTAAAACTGTGAGTCTATGGCCTGATATGCTCTAATGTAAGACGATAGTCTAGGTCGATTTTTTTGCGATTCGGACAGAATTAGAGCCGGGCAGGCCGTTTTCTCAAGCTTGTTGCAAGTCTGGCAAACCCGTCCGGACGACGCATTGACTTAGTGTGTTCCGGCGGGTGTCCGTCGGGCCAAAGTAGTATCCAATAAATACGAAGCGGGATTATATGCAGGAACTACGTGACGCAGGCGTGATGTTGCGCCTTATCTACGAGGCGATGAAGACAAAGGGTATTGATACCGATCTCATATTTAGTCGCTTGGGCGTGGATGCAAACTATGTATACACGGAGCAGCTTCGTACTCCGCATAGCGCCCAGATGTTTTTCTGGCAAGCTGTAGAAGAAGTTTCCGGTGATCCCGATATTGGCCTCCATCTTGGTCAGGTTTTGCCGGTCTATAAAGGTCAGGTTCTGGAATACCTGTTTCTAAGTAGCCCGACGTTTGGGGAAGGCTTGCGGCGTGCAAAGAACTATCAGCGTTTACTGAGCGACGCGGCTAATACAGATTTTTTCATCGAAGGCGAGAACGCCTATATGTTGCTGGATACCGCATCCGATGATGTCCGGCGCCTGCGGCATTTCAACGAGTGTTTTGTTCAGGGGTTGATTACGTTTTTCCGATCCATCACCGATAACCAGTTTTACCCGTCGCGGATCGAGTTTGAGCATGATCGCAAAGAAGGGCGCGAGCATGTGGCCGAAGTGTTGGGGTGCGAGGTGGTTTTTGGTGCTGACGAAAACCGTTTGTACTTTCCCACAAGTCTGCTTTCCCACGCGTCCCCACATGCGGAACCGGAACTTTTGGACTTGCACGAGCGCTTTGCCAGCGAGCAGGTTGCTCGTTTGGAGAAAAAGGACATTGTTGGGCAGGTGGAGCGAATCATCGCCGAATTGCTCGATAGCGGCGACGTGACTTTGGATTCGGTAGCAACGCGGTTAGGCATAAAACCCCGCACGTTGCGCACACGGCTTACCGAGGCAGAAACCAGCTTTAATCAGGTACTGGCTGATTTCCGCTACCGTCTTGCTAGGCAGTTGCTGGCGACAACAGACGAGTCGATTGACGAAATTGTATACCTCACCGGATTTTCGGAGCCAAGCACCTTCTATCGCGCGTTCAAGCGTTGGTCTGGTATGACCCCGATTGAGTACCGGAAAACAGCACAGGGCAAAGATGCCATGGTCGATGCTATGTAAAACGCGGGTTTTTTGTTTTTTTTCAGAAAAGGCGTTGACTTAATCAGGCACCTCTTTATAATGCGCTCTCGTTGTCACCGAGCAATCTCCTGAAGTTTGCAACGCTTTGAATGTATTTAGAAAAGCAATCGGTTATAACTGTGGAGCGGTAGTTCAGTTGGTTAGAATACCGGCCTGTCACGCCGGGGGTCGCGGGTTCGAGTCCCGTCCGCTCCGCCACTATTTCGAAAAGCCGTTAGCTAGTTCCTAGCTAACGGCTTTTTTCGTTTTGTGTTCTGCTCAATTGGTCCTGTCTGTTTCTTGCATTTGGAGTCTACCGCTCGGCTGAAGGCAGTTGCTCAGGTAGTCCAGTAACATGCGCACTTTCGGCGATAAGTAGCGATTATGGGGGTAGATGGCCCAAACTCCGTCGTCTTCCTCTTGGCAATGCGCAAGAAGAGGAATCAGTTGGCCTGAATCCAGAGAAGGCTGCACATAATAATCCGGCAGCTGAACAATGCCGATGCCTTTCAGTGCCGCATCAAGCAAGCTCCAGCCACTATTGCATTTTATGTTGCCAGTGATTCGGATATTGCGCGGCTTGCCTTTCTCCTGAAAGCGCCAGTAGTCTAGGTTGCCTTGCAAGCAGTTGTGTTGTTCCAGCTCAGACAGTGAGTGTGGAATCCCATAGCTCGACAAATAATCGGGTGAGGCGCAAACGTAGAGGGTTCTTGATGATAGTCGCTTAGCCATCATGCTTGAAGCCTCAAGCTTGCCCATTCTCACTGCCAAATCATAACCTTCTGCAACGAGATCCAGCGTTTGGTTGGTGAGGTTCATATGCACCTCAAGATCCGGATAACGTAGGGCAAAGTCGTTAACTAAAGGAGCAATAACTTTTTCCCCAAATGTTACGGGCGCCGTCAGTCGTAGTTGGCCTTTGGGAACAAGTTGAAGGTTGGTGACGGAACGTTCGGCCTCTTCAAGCCCATCAAGCACTCTTCGGCACTGTTGATAGTAGATTTGGCCGGTATCCGTCACCGACACTTTGCGAGTGGTTCGATAGAGCAGTTTTGTAGATAGCCGGGCTTCCAGTGCGCTAACTTGGCGGCTGACTTGAGCCGTAGAGATACCTAGCCTTTTTGCCGCTGCGGTAAAGCTTTGTGCCTCGGCCACCGCTACGAATTCACTAACTCCTTCCCATATCACAATTTTCTCCTTCTAGTTGTTGTGTGGATGGCGGGTAAAGATATACGTAAGACGGCCATACAGCTTATCATTGTTACGTATTAGTAAAAGTGAATTGCCGGTTTGTGGGATTATCTACGCGTCTGGAAATAATATAATGCTTCTATCAACATGGCGGAAGCATTCTGCCTGAACATTACAACGACTGGAGCGCTATATGACCCAAACAATCAAATCCAAAGCCGCCATCGCCTGGGGCCCGAAACAGCCTCTGTCTATCGAAGAAGTGGATGTTATGCCACCGCAGGCCGGTGAAGTGCGCATTCGCGTTATTGCCAGCGGTGTTTGCCATACCGATGCGTTCACCTTGTCGGGTGAAGACCCTGAAGGAATCTTTCCAACCATTTTGGGTCACGAAGGTGGTGGCATTGTTGAATCCATCGGCGAAGGGGTTACCAGTGTGGAAGTGGGTGACCACGTAATTCCGCTTTACACCCCTGAGTGTGGCGAGTGTAAATTCTGTACCTCTGGTAAAACCAACCTTTGCCAGAAGATTCGTGAAACTCAGGGCAAGGGTCTGATGCCGGACGGCACCACGCGTTTCTCCTTGAACGGTAAGCCTATCTACCATTATATGGGCTGCTCAACCTTTTCTGAATACACTGTGCTGCCTGAGATTGCGCTGGCAAAGGTCAACAAAGAAGCACCGCTTGAAGAAGTCTGCTTGCTCGGTTGCGGTGTGACCACCGGCATGGGTGCGGTGATGAATACCGCTAAAGTTGAAGAGGGTGCCACCGTGGCTATCTTCGGTATGGGCGGCATTGGTTTGTCGGCTGTTATCGGTGCCACCATGGCGAAAGCCAGCCGCATCATTGCCATCGATATTAACGAGAGCAAGTTTGAACTGGCCCGTCAGCTCGGCGCGACCGACTGCATTAACCCAAAGGATTACGACAAGCCGATTCAGGAAGTTATTGTTGAGCTGACTGATGGCGGTGTCGACTACTCCTTCGAATGCATTGGCAACGTGGATGTGATGCGTTCGGCTTTGGAGTGCTGCCATAAAGGCTGGGGTGAGTCAGTGGTCATCGGTGTTGCCGGCGCAGGTCAGGAAATATCTACCCGCCCATTCCAACTGGTCACCGGCCGGGTTTGGAGAGGGTCTGCATTTGGTGGTGTGAAAGGGCGTTCTGAGCTGCCGGGTATTGTAGAGCAGTACATGAGAGGTGAGTTCAAGCTTAACGACTTTATTACTCACACCATGGGGCTGGAAAGGATCAATGAGGCCTTCGATTTAATGCATGAGGGCAAGAGCATTCGTACCGTTATTCACTTTGACAAATAACGAGGAGGGTCGCTTGGGTATGGCGCAGGCGACCATCTATCAGGGAGATTGCAATGAATATTGAGAATCTTAGTCGAAACAAAAGCTTTGGTGGCTGGCACAAGCAGTACAGTCACCACTCAGACACATTGAATTGCGATATGCGATTCGCTATTTATCTGCCGCCGCAGGCTGCCAACGGTAACAAGGTTCCTGCTTTATACTGGTTGTCTGGCTTAACCTGCACCGATGAAAACTTCATGCAAAAAGCGGCTGCTCACCAAATGGCTGCTGAGTTGGGCGTTGCTATTATCGCCCCTGACACCAGCCCTCGCGGTGACGATGTGGCCGATGACGAAGCCTACGATTTAGGTAAAGGCGCAGGGTTCTATGTTAATGCCACTCAGGCACCCTGGAACCGGCACTACCGCATGTACGATTATGTGCTGAACGAATTGCCGAATCTCATCGAGTCTGTTTTCCCGGTGAATGATAAGCGGTCAATTTTTGGTCACTCTATGGGTGGTCACGGTGCTCTGGTGCTGGCGATGCGCAACCCCGAGCGCTTTCAGTCGGTATCGGCCTTCAGTCCGATCAGTAATCCGGTAGATTGCCCCTGGGGAAAGAAGGCATTCGCTGCTTATCTGGGTGATGATCCCGACAGCTGGGCTGAATATGACTCCAGCTTGTTGATGAAGAACGCCACGCAGTTTGTGCCTGCGCTGGTAGATCAGGGTGAAGCCGATAACTTTCTGGTTGAGCAGCTCAAGCCGGAAGCGCTGGAGGCTGCAGCGAAGGTGAGTGGTTATCCACTGACTCTGAATCGCCACGAAGGCTATGACCATAGCTATTACTTCATTGCCAGCTTCATT
Organism: Marinobacter sp. 1-4A; assembly: GCF_016597725.1. Classification (GTDB taxonomy): domain Bacteria; phylum Pseudomonadota; class Gammaproteobacteria; order Pseudomonadales; family Oleiphilaceae; genus Marinobacter. The sequence goes on along the minus strand of NZ_VCGY01000006.1, from coordinate 180,802 downwards.
GGTGAACACCTGCGCTTTCATGCTGAGCACTTGAACAAATAATATTAATCCCCGATGCGCTCTGCCGCTTGGGGTCGCTATTACCTTTGTTGGCTACGGGGTGGCCCGGAACTGTTTCCGATGCTCCCCCGGGCTTATTTCAAACCAACGGCGGTAAGCTTTGTGCAATGCCGCCGGGTTGGAAAAGCCCAGTAGCCAAGCGATTTCTGATAACGATGTTTCTGTTTCCCGAATATAGTCCCGCGCCAACTGTTTTCTGGTATCGTCCATCAGTTCTCTAAAGCCTGTGTTTTCAGAGGCAAGTTGTCGTTGCAGTGTCCAAGGCGTAACTCCAAGTTTTGACGCAATCGTCTCAAGGCTCGGTGTTTCTCCTCGAAACAAAGGCGTTAGTAAGCTCTTTACCCTGTCCCCGGTTGTCCACCCTCGTTGGATATCGCGCAATTCCGTTTCACACAATAGCAGCAGTTTCTCGTGCATGGCCGGTTGTGCCAGTAGGGTTGTCTGGCTCCAAATATCTTGACGTACCGCTATGCTATTTGTGGCTGCCCCAAACTGAACCGGGCAACGAAACCAGGCTTCATAAAGCTCATCCATGCCGGTAGAAGGGTATTCAATACAGACTTTCTCCAGCACATCCCATTGCCCGCTCACGGTTCGCAGAAACTGAGTCCAGGCGCTTAGCACTGAGTCAACAACGAAATAATTAAATGCGTTGTAGGGTTGAATGGAATAAAACTGAATGAGCCGTTTTTCGGGATCTGCGGTGGGTGTTCCACGGCTATTCCGGCTGGTCAGTAGGGAATAGTGAATAAGTGTTTGTATAGCGTTGCCCACGGTATTGGCGCACTCACCTGCAATGCCCGGCAATCCCATATCTACAGGTCTGGTCAAGGCGCCAGTGCGCAGCCCCAATGTGGCGTTGCCGCAGGCCTGAATCGCTGCATGCCCAAGTCTCATAAAGCGCGGAATGCTGATTCGAGCCTCAGCGGACGTAAGAGTTTGTGGGCTGAGCTGAAAGTGGCGGGCCAGTTCCTGCGCGTTTACGCCTTCGGCTTCAGCAGCCCGGAGCAATACCGAAATGTGGAGCACGCTGATGTCACCGAGCGGGTGACGGTTTGAAAAGGGCTGAAGGTGTGCTGGTTTCATGTCGATTCGTCACGCGCTGTTTTCTTAGGATAATATATTGTTGTTCAGGGATATTGTTGAACGCAACCTGCATGGGTACTTTAGACATCATCAAAAAAGAGTGGGGCGGTTAAGATCCTGCCTTTGATCACTATGAGGAGACCCGTTATGACGACCAATGCGACATCTGGCCTGGCCAAGTACCCTAACTTGCTTGAACCACTGGATCTGGGCTTTACCAAACTGCGGAACCGTACCCTGATGGGGTCCATGCACACAGGTCTGGAAGAGGCCAAAAATGGCTTCGAACGTCTTGGCGAGTTTTACGCTGAGCGCGCCCGTGGTGGTGTTGGCCTGATTGTAACCGGTGGTATAGCGCCAAACCCGGAAGGCGCCGTTTTTCAGGGTGCCGCCAAATTGACCAACGACGACGAAGTGGAAAAGCACAAGGTGATCACCAGCGCCGTCCACAAAGCGGATGGCAAAATCTGCATGCAGATTCTTCATGCCGGTCGTTATGCTTATTCCCCTGCGTTAGTTGCCCCTTCTGCTATTCAAGCGCCTATCAACCCATTCAAGCCCAAAGAGCTGGATGAAGCCGGTATCGAAAAGCAGATTGAGGATTACGCAGTTTGTGCCCAGCTTGCGCAAAAGGCTGGCTATGATGGTGTTGAGGTCATGGGTTCTGAAGGCTACTTCATTAACCAGTTTATTGTAGCTCACACCAACCACCGCACAGACCAATGGGGTGGCAGCTATGAAAACCGTATCCGTCTGCCTATCGAAATCGTGCGTCGCGTTCGCGAGCGTGTTGGCGAGAATTTCATTCTTGTTTATCGCCTTTCCATGTTGGATCTCATCGAAGATGGCAGCACCTGGGAAGAAGTAGTGCAGCTGGCTAAAGAAATCGAGAAGGCAGGCGCAACCATTATTAATACCGGCATTGGCTGGCACGAGGCACGAGTGCCTACTATCGCCACGTCTGTTCCCCGCGGCGCGTTCACTAAGGTAACCGCACGCCTTAAAGGCGAAGTAAGTATCCCATTGGTGACTACCAACCGTATCAACATGCCGGATGTTGCCGAGAAGATTCTGGCTGAGGGCGATGCAGATATGGTGTCTATGGCTCGCCCATTCCTTGCGGATGCCGACCTAGTATTGAAAGCTGCTGAAGACCGTGCAGAAGAAATCAACACCTGCATTGGCTGTAATCAGGCCTGCTTGGACCACACTTTCAGCGGTAAGCTGACTTCATGCCTTGTTAACCCTCGCGCTTGTCATGAAACGGAACTCACTTATGTGAAAACTGCAACGCCCAAATCGATTGCGGTTGTGGGTGCTGGGCCAGCAGGAATGGCGTTTGCAACCGTGGCGGCAGAGCGTGGCCACAAGGTGACGCTGTTTGATGCCGGTAAAGAAGTTGGTGGCCAGTTCAATGTGGCCAAGCTGATTCCGGGTAAAGAAGAGTTCTATGAGACCCTACGCTACTTCCGCGTGATGCTGGATAAGCACGGCGTAGATGTGCGCCTGGAAACCCGTGTAAATGTGGATGATTTGATGGCGGGTGGCTTTGATGAGGTAGTACTGGCAACAGGTGTGGAGCCACGCACGCCGGATATCGAAGGTATTGATCACCCGAAAGTGATCGGTTATCTGGATGCTCTGCTTGAGCGTAAACCGGTCGGCCAGAAGGTTGCCGTTGTTGGTGCTGGCGGTATTGGGTTTGATGTCTCGGAATTTATCGTGCACAAGGGAACCTCTGCCGCGCTGGATCCGGACCACTTTATGCGGGAATGGGGCGTTGACCTTACGGTAGAGCATCGCGGTGGTATTAAAGGCATGAAAGCAGACGTGCCTGAGCCAGCTCGCGACGTTTTCTTGTTGCAACGCAAAACCTCGAAAGTAGGTAAGAACCTCGGCAAAACCACAGGGTGGATCCACAGAACATCACTCAAAAACCGTCAGGTTCAGATGGTGCCCGGTGTGGCCTATCGCAAGATTGATGACGAAGGCCTGCACATCACCGTCACCCCTAAGGGTGCGGAGCAGGGTGAAGATCGCATTCTGCCGGTAGACACCATTATTCTGTGCGCCGGTCAGGAGCCATTGCGTGAACTGCAGGGCGGGCTTGAAGCGGCAGGGCTGCCTGTGCACTTGATTGGTGGTTCAGATGTGGCCGCAGAGCTGGATGCCAAGCGGGCGATTGATCAGGGTAGCCGGTTGGCCGCCGAGATCTAATCACAAAACATTGTAGTTTTTTCCTATGCATCGGAGACTCTCTGACTAGACTATAAAGTCTTAGTCTGCCAGAGAGTCTTTTGATTTTGGGGAGTCTGTAATGGTACCTGCCGGTCAGGCAACCGATGATTATTCGGCCGTATTCTTTATCGAAGGTAATCAGGTGGCCCGGCAGATGCGTGCCAGCGAGTTTGGTGCTTTCCTTGATGGCTATGTTGGACTGTCGGACCTTGCTGAAACCGATGTGAAAGCCGTTCTGGTGGACCTAAGTAGTGATCTTCTGGTGCGCGCCCTTGTGTTTTTCCGTATTTGGTTTGATGAGGAAGGCAGGGCAGACAGCAACTGGAGTGTGCCCATCGAAGAGCTTGCTCGCATGGGTGCAAAAGGGCCAGATATGGGGGGCGGCGCTATTCGCCTCGTATGTCGCAGCCTGTGCCCAAAGCCCAGTTACGCCTCTGAATTGTGGGACCCGGACATGACGCCGGGAAACAACCACTTTCAACTTATCCGCAAAACTGTCAGCGCCAATGCGTTGAAATTCCGCCACGTGCCTCCCGAAGAAGAAAATATCCCGGTGCTACGAGCCGGAGAGAACGAGCCCGCTCCGGATGACGAATCGCGCATTGGCGCTGACCGGGCCCGCTTGGCTCAATTAATTCGCGAACAGCGCTTGCGCATTAAAACCCTGCAAAGCGTGCATCGGGATGTGCTTTCCGATGTTCAGCGAGAGCACCGGCTTGAGCTTAAAGCATTGCGCACTCAGGTTGATGATTTGGAGCAGAAGTACGAGCGGCAACGTCACAGCAATGAACAATTAAAGCAACGTTTGGCTGAGCGTAACCAGCAATACCTGAGCATGCAGGAGCAAGTTGAGTCCAACGGGGCGGGGAAAGACCGGGAAGATGCCAAGGCCATTGCCGAATTGGTCCTGCTCCGCGAACAGCTAGATCGCAAGCAGCGTGAGCTGGAATACAGAGATGAGAAGCTTGTTGCTCTGGAGCAGGAAGTACATGAGCTTCGAAGCCGGGAACCGGCAGAAAATACGGTGATGGGCCACCTAAAAGCAGAGTCCGTATTTTTAGTGGCCTATCGCCCGGGTGTGGGGCATTTGACGCTACCTTACGAAGATATTGAAACCTACTTTAGCAACCCGACAGCCTATGCTGCTGAGCGCTGTGGCATGAACGAACCAGCGTATCTGCAGTGGCTCGCCCATTACGAGAATCCGGTTTGCCAGTATTGTATCGAGAACGAAGAACCTTGCGGCGAGCCACTGTTGCGCGTCAGTCAGCCTGGGGACTTTCGGCCGGGAATCGACAATCGTTGTGAGAACCATCAGCCTTAAAAATAATGCCCCACCTATTGCATATGCCAGAACTCTTTTCAGTATCCGGGTGACTTTGGGTAGACTGTAGCTCAGATAGTTATGGGTGAGAGCGGGCTTGGTTGTTTAAACCGTATTCCGACATTACAGGAAGCTTCATGGATCAATTCAGAAATATAGGCGTTATTGGCCGCATGGGCAGCGTGAAAGTTGTCGAGTCTCTGCGCCAATTAAAACAATATCTGGTCGCCAACCACTATCACGTTATTCTTGAGGAAGACACTGCCAGCATGCTGCCCGGCCACGGTTTGCAGGTTGCCAGCAAAAAGCTCCTTGGGGAAATATGCGATCTGGTTATTGTGGTAGGAGGTGATGGAAGTTTATTGGGCGCGGCTCGGGAACTGGCCAAGTCCAAAATTCCATTGCTCGGTGTAAACCGGGGGCGGCTGGGTTTTCTAACCGACATTTCACCCGGTGATCTGGAAGAGCGCCTTGGTAAGGTACTTGAGGGTGAATACATTGAAGAAACTCGGTTTTTGCTCGACGGTAATGTAGAACGCAACGGGCAACCGTTGGGTTTTGGTACCGCTTTGAACGACGTGGTGCTACACCCAGGCAAATCTACCCGAATGATTGGGTTTGATCTCTATGTTGATGGCCACTTCGTTTACAGCCAACGCTCGGATGGCCTGATTGTCTCGACCCCCACCGGCTCTACCGCTTACTCACTGTCTGCGGGTGGTCCCATAATGCACCCTAAGCTGGATGCCATTGTTTTAGTACCCATGTTCCCGCACACCCTTAGTAGCCGCCCAATTGTGGTGGATGGAAAGAGCGAGATAAAGCTGGTTATTGGGGAAACCAACGAAACCTACCCGCAAATTAGCTTTGATGGCCAGATGAACATTGCCTGCGCGCCGGGCGACATCATTCGCATCGCCAAAAAGCCTTTCAAAATTCGGCTGATTCATCCCACAGACCACAATTTTTACGCCACCTGCCGCGATAAGCTTGGTTGGGCAAATGAAATAGCAGCGAGTTGATCATGGCTGGAAATAATCATACTGCAAGTCGTGGTTACGACATCATCGGCGATATCCATGGTTGTGCACACACCCTCGCGATGCTGCTGGAGCAGATGGGATACAGCAAGGTAAACGGTGTTTACCAGCATCGTCAGCGTCAGGCTGTATTCATCGGCGATATTATTGATCGCGGCCCGAGAATTCGTGAAGCTCTGCATTTGGTTAGGGATATGGTTGAACGCGGTTCGGCGCGTATTGTCATGGGAAACCACGAATATAATGCTTTGGGCTACTGCACGCGGGCCAGGGCGGGCAGTGATAAAACCTGGTTGCGCGAGCACAACCCGAGGCACGACCGACTGATTCGGGAAACGCTGGAGCAGTTCGACGCCTACCCCCATGAATGGAACGATTTCCTCGAGTGGTTTTACACGATTCCTCTATTCATCGAGGAAGACGATTTCCGTGCGGTGCACGCCTGCTGGGATGACGAGCTCATCCGGAAGTTCAAGCAAGTACAAGGTGGCGCCTGCATTGACGAGGATTTTCTTCATGCGTCTGCAGCAATCGATTCATTTGCCGGTCAGGTAATGGACACCTTGTTGCGTGGAACGGATTTGCGCCTTCCTCCGGGTATGAAAATAACGGGGCGAGACGGCTACGTTCGAGAGTTCTTCCGCACCAAGTTCTGGGCCGATAATCCTCGTACTTATGCAGATGTTGTGTTTCAGCCAGATCCTTTGCCGCCTGAGGTGGCCAACCGCGTACTCACCGAGGACGAACGCAAGCAGTTAATCAGCTATCCGCTGGACGCGCCACCGGTGTTTGTGGGGCATTACTGGATGGACAGTGAACCTGCTCCGTTAAAATCCAACGTCGCATGCATTGATTTCAGCGCAGTAAAATACGGCCGACTGGTAGCCTACCGAATGGATGGCGAGCGAGAACTTTCCCGCGACAAGTTCGTATGGGTTAACGTTGCTCGGGATCATCAAGACTCCCCGGATTATCCCACCAGTGAGGACAGTGTCGCACGCTAAATGCTAAGCAATAGTAGTGTGGGTCATTAATCTGAACATCCCGCGAGGCAAGGTAGATTGTGTACCGAGTAAAGCAGTTGGATATCAGTGTAGATCTTGGCGGGTTCAGCCAGTGGTTGAGAAGCCAAGGCGTTCCTCACCGAATCAGTGAAGAGGGCGGGTTTCAGGTATTGTGGCTGGAACATTCCGAGCATGCCGAACCCGTTCTGGAAGCGCTTGAGCGATTCCTTGCCGAGCCCGGCATTCGACAGGCGGTTGAGCAACAGAATCACTCGCCGGTGTTTGTGGCTGGACGTTGGCAGCCCTCTCCGCGCCATGCACCTCTGGTATTGGGGATCATTGTGCTTGGCGTGCTGATGGCCTGGTTTACGGGTCTCGGCAGTAATCAGCTCACGGCTAATTTGCTCATTGTCGACCCTAGGGCTTACGACTGGGGCACTATTGCCAGCCGCATCGATGCGCTTGCCGCAACGCTTGTTAGCGGCCAGATCTGGCGGCTTTTTACCCCTGACTTCCTGCACTTCAGTTGGACTCACATTATTTTCAATTCCGTGATGCTATGGTTTCTGGGAAGCCAAATTGAATGGTTTGACGGTCGTGGCCGGTTGGTATCGCTTTTTATAGTGACCAGTCTTCTCTCCAACGGCTTGCAATACATCGTTTCGGGACCGTTTTTTGGCGGTCTTTCGGGCGTTGTTTATGGCATTCTGGGCTATTGCTGGCTAAGCCAACGATCAGTACCGAGGTTCCAGTTCCCGCCAGCGTTGGTAACCTTTGCTGTAGTGTGGATGGTCATTGGCTTCACCCCTTTGCCCGAAATGCTAGGGCTAGGCCGAATGGCAAATGAAGCGCATTTAGGCGGGTTTGTCGCGGGCTTGGCCGTAGCCGCTATTTTGCCGCCACGTAAGAAGCGGCAAGCATAAAAAAACCCCACCAGAGGTGGGGTATAAAAGAAGCAAATTGCTCCTGATGAGAGAGACCAAATGATACGACCGTCGTCATTTGGTAGAGCAATGATAATCATTATCGTTTATATCTGTCAAACGATTCCTCTACTTTTTTATGAAGGTTTGTTCAGGAGAACCGGATGACCTACGAAGAGTTAATCAAGCGACTCGACCCTAACGTTTACCAGAGCCTGCGCCAGTCCATTGAACTTGGAAAATGGCCCGATGGCCGGAAGCTTACGCCGCAGCAGCGTGAAATTAGTCTGGAAGCTGTTATCTACTACGAGAACCTGCATGGTATCCCGGAGCAGGAGCGAGTGGGCTATCTTGATCGAGGCAGTAAGGCTGGCACCGCATGTGACCCGAGCGTGCAGCGTAATCAATCAGGCGGTAACAATATTGATCCTGACCAGTTTGTTGAGGTTAAGTCTTGAGCAACCTTGCAGATGTAACCGGGCGGCTCCGGAAAATGCCTGCCGAAACTGCCGACCCGGTGTCTTATGCGTTAGCTGTGGGCGATGAACGGGTGCCATTGAATGATCTCATAGGTAAGCCCATACGCTTCGATTATGAAGGCGTAATCCGATGTATTAACTGCGACCGAACAACGAAAAAGAGCTTCAATCAAGGCTTCTGTTACCCCTGTTTCCGTAAGCTGGCGGCCTGTGATAGCTGCATAATGAGCCCGGAAAAGTGTCACTACCACTTGGGTACCTGTCGTGAGCCTGAATGGGGTGAAACCCACTGCATGATCGAGCATGTGGTTTATCTGGCCAACTCGTCTGGCCTAAAAGTGGGCATTACCCGCGGCTCTCAGGTGCCAACGCGCTGGATTGATCAGGGTGCGGTGGATGCCATTCCCATGCTGAGAGTGGCGACCCGCCACCTTTCCGGTCTTGTTGAGGTGGCCTGTAAAGCGCACGTTGCGGATCGCACAAACTGGCGCGCCATGCTCAAAGGCGATGTGCCGGAATTGGATCTTGTGCAGGAGCGCCAGAGAATTTTATCCCTCATTACGGATGATATCGCTGCGCTGCGGGAAGAACATGGGCAAGGTGCTATTCGTGAGGTCGACGAGCAAGGGCTTGACCTGACTTACCCGGTACATGTCTGGCCAGCGAAAATCAAAACCCACAATTTGGATAAAACACCGGAAGTAGAAGGGATACTTGAGGGTATCAAGGGGCAATACCTGATACTCGACACCGGTGTGATCAATATTCGCAAATTTACCGGTTACGAAGTTCGTTTCCGGGTGATGGGTGCTTAATTAACCACCCATTCCCGGCCGCTTTTATAAAACCCGAGTGCCTGCTTTGGACAGGTCTCGGGCTGAGAAATCTGGAGACAATAAATGCGCACAAATCAGCCGAAAACCATTCACCTGAGCGAATACAAAGTACCTGCCTATCTGGTGGACACCGTCGAACTTTGCTTTCAGCTCTACGATGATGGTGCAAGGGTCCACAGCACATTGAGCGTGCGCCAAAACCCGGAATCTAAAGAAGTGTCCGCACCGCTTACGCTAGACGGCGATAGCCTCAAGCTTGAGCGAGTTGAATTGGACGGTAAGGCGCTGGTAGCGGGCAACGACTATGAAGAGACCGGCGAGCATCTCGTTATTACTAGTGTGCCATCCCAGTTCGAATTAACCGTTGTGACCTGGATTGAGCCCCAGAACAATACCCGCCTTGAAGGGCTATACAAATCTTCCGGTATGTTCTGTACCCAGTGTGAAGCGGAGGGTTTTCGCTGCATTACTTATTTTCCGGATCGGCCGGATGTGATGGCTCGATATCGCACCCGCATTGAGGCAGATAAAGCCACTTGCCCGGTGTTGCTGTCGAACGGCAACGATATAGATCGGGGCGATCTGGAGAACGGTCGCCACTTTGTTACATGGGAAGACCCGTTCCCAAAGCCGAGTTATCTTTTTGCTCTTGTAGCGGGCGATCTTGTGGAAAAGCAGGATACCTTCACTACCTGTTCCGGCCGAGACATTGATCTGCGTATATATGTTGAACCCCGTAACGCTGCTAAATGCGAGCATGCCATGGACTCCCTCAAGCGCTCTATGCGCTGGGATGAAGAGGTTTACGGTCGCGAGTACGATCTGGATATCTTCATGATTGTTGCGGTGGATGATTTCAATATGGGGGCCATGGAAAACAAAGGCCTTAATGTTTTTAACTCTTCATGTGTTTTGGCCAGCCAAGAGACCGCCACTGATCTGGCATTTCAGCGTATTGAGGCCATCGTTGCCCATGAGTATTTTCATAACTGGTCTGGCAACCGGGTAACTTGTCGAGATTGGTTTCAGCTGAGCCTGAAAGAAGGGTTTACGGTATTTCGGGATTCCACCTTTTCGGCTGATATGGGCTCTCCAACGGTCAAGCGCATAGAGGATGTAACACTACTTCGCACTGCCCAGTTCGCAGAAGATGCCGGCCCCATGGCGCATCCGGTACGACCTGCCTCGTACATGGAAATTAGCAACTTCTACACCCTGACGATCTATGAAAAAGGTGCAGAAGTTGTTCGCATGATTCATACCCTGCTAGGGCCGGATCTGTTCCGCAAAGGCAGTGATCTGTATTTCGAGCGCCACGATGGCCAGGCAGTTACCACCGACGACTTTGTAAAGGCGATGGAGGATGCGTCTGGCCGGGACCTCACGCAGTTCCGCTTGTGGTACGACCAAGCAGGCACACCCGTACTGACGGTGTCAGACGAATATGATTCGGAACAAGGCATCTACCGCCTAACGGTTGAGCAGACAATTCCCGACACACCCGGGCAGACCAACAAAAAACCGCAGCATATTCCTTTTGCTCTGGGCCTGCTGGGTGTTGAGGGCGAAGCCTTGCCCCTGCGGCTCGAAAGCACGGGTGATGCAGCAAGCGTGCCGACCGAGCGGGTTCTTGAACTGACAGAAGCAAGCCACACCTTCGAGTTTCATGGCTTGGCCCAGAAGCCTGTGCCCTCGCTTCTGCGTCACTTTTCTGCGCCAGTGCGGGTGATTTATCCCTGGAGCCGTGAACAGCTGGTGTTTTTGATGAGCCATGATCCGGATGGTTTCAATCGCTGGGACGCTGGCCAACGCCTTGCTGTGGATGTCATCCAGTCACTGGTTAGCTCACCCGAGACGGCGGAGATTGAGCCGCGATTGGTAGAGGCATACAGAGCCTTGCTTGCCGATGTGTCACTCGATCAGGCACTGGTTGCTAAAATGCTGCAGTTGCCCTCCGAGGCCTACCTGATCGAGCTGGCGGATAGCCCGGATGTCGCCGCTATTCACCGTGCACGCGAACGTGTATTGAGCCACCTCGCCACCTCGCTTCGGGATGAGTTGGTGGCCTGCTATCACGCAAATACGGGCGGCGGAGCTTATGGAGTTACGCCGGAGTCCATCGCTCGCCGCAGCTTGAGGAATACAGCATTATCGTGGCTGCTGCTGATTAATGACGATGCGGGTCGCGATCTGGCTGTTAAGCAGTATAGCGATGCCGACAATATGACCGACCGTATAGGTGCATTGCGCGCATTGGTGAACTCCGAATACGCGGCGGAGCGAAGCCAAGCTCTGGCTGACTTCTACGAGCGCTTCCAGGATGACCCGCAGGTTGTTGAGCAGTGGTTTGCCGTGCAAGCCTCCAGCGATCGGGCAGGGCAGTTGCCACAGATTCAGGCACTACTAAAGCACGCGGCATTTGACTGGAAAAATCCCAACAAGATACGTTCCGTTATTGGCGTGTTCGCGGGCCAGAATTTGGCGGCATTCCACAATCCAGACGGTTCGGGCTACGGGTTTCTTGCGGATCAGGTGTGCCGGTTGGATGACAGTAATCCGCAGATCGCCGCTCGTTTAGTGGCGCCACTGACACGCTGGAAGAAGTTTGCACCAACCTACAGCGCATTAATGCACAAGGCGCTGGAAAAGATCCGAGATAAGCCCGAGCTGTCAGCGGATTTGTACGAAGTGGTGCATAAGAGCCTTGAAGCCTAAGGTCTCGTGTTAGAAAGCCAGCTGTAATTGAACGTCCTGATTACAGCTGGATACAAAATCGCACTTTCGGTCGATAGACAACCTTGACAGATTGGCTAACCTGTTAGAAAGCCTGTGTCTTCAACAGGTAACAATAAAAAAGCCTTTCCACAGGCTTCCAAAATGATTTCAGGGCGATATATGAACTATAAAAAAAGTGCGTTACTCGGGGGCTTGCTCGCCCTCTCGATAGCGTCAACATCTTCATGGGCAGCCGTTTCTTCAGCTGAGGCATCGCGCCTCGGCCAAACCCTGACGCCTTTCGGCTCCCCCAAAGCGGGCAATGAATCCGGCACTATCCCGGAGTGGACGGGCGGTATAACTAAGCCACCCGCTGGCTATAGTGAATCAGGTCAGCATCATATAGACCCTTTCCCGAACGACGAAGTGCTGTTCACCATCACTGCAGCGAACAAAGACCAGTACGCGGCGCATCTTTCAGACGGCGTTCTGGCAATGCTTGAAACCTATCCAACCAGTTTTCGTGTTCCGGTTTACAAGTCCCGTCGTACCCATGCAGTACCCGAATGGGTTGCTAAAAACACCCGTGAGAATGCTGTTAAGGCAGAAGTTGTTGGTACGGGTGAGGGTCTTGATGGCGCCTATGGCGGCTACCCCTTCCCGATTCTGAGTGGGAATGATGAGCAAAAAGCTTGGCAGGTTATCTGGAATCATCTTACTCGTTGGCGCGGAGTGTCCGGCACTCGTCGCTCTAGTGAGGTTGCTGTGCAAGCCAATGGCGATTACTCACTGGTCACGACCCAGCAAGAGGCGTTTTTCAACTTCTATAATCCAGAGGGCAGCGAGGAGGAGTTGGACAACATTATTTTCTATTACACCTCGTTTACCCAGTCGCCACCGCGCCTTGCGGGAAGCGCCATTCTGATTCACGAAACACTGAATCAAATCATTAATCCAAGAAATGGCTGGGGTTATAACGCTGGGCAGCGCCGCGTTCGTAGAGCCCCGAACTTGGGTTATGATTCACCAATTGCAACGGCGGATAACCTTCGCACGGCAGACGATTCAGATATTTTTAACGGTGCTCTGGATCGCTACAACTGGAACTATGAGGGTGTAAAGGAAATTTACGTTCCTTATAACAACTACCGAATTGGCGAAAAAGGCACGCCTTATTCTGAAATTCTCGGCATTTCCCACTTGAACCCGGACCTGACCCGTTGGGAATTGCACCGTGTGCACGTGGTTGAAGCCACCCTGAAAGACGGTGCCCGTCATATCTACGGCAAGCGTCGTTTTTATGTGGATGAGGATAGCTGGAATACACTTTTGCTAGATCAGTATGACGGCCGTGGAGAGTTGTGGCGTGTAACCATGGGTTTGGCAAAAAATTATTATGAACTTCCGGGTGTGTGGACAGTTTTGGACGTCTATCATGATCTACAGGCGCGTCGCTATCACGTGCTCGGCCTAGATACTGAAGAGCCAAATACCCGTGTGCTCACAGAAGAAGTTCCGAACAAGCGCTATTACTCTCCGGCTTCCCTGCGTCGCAGGAGTGTTCGTTAAAGCGCACGCCAGAGATTTACAGTTAAAACAACATAATAGGCAATCTGAATGGCTAAAAGGTTGATGTGCAAGACGCTAGGGGCAGCCTGCCTCGGGCTTTCCATGGTTTGGTCCGCGCCAGCGGCATATGCGCTTGCGGATCTTATCGAAACGCCGGCCCGGCAAACCGACTTGGCCCCATCCAATCTTCTCACTGACGCCGTTCGCGCGGGTGACAGGATAGTGGCGGTTGGTGAAAGGGGGCACATCATATATTCCGATGATGGCGGAAAATCCTGGGAGCAGGGCAGCGTACCTGTGTCTGTCACTCTAACGGCTGTGGACTTCGGAACAGAAACCCATGGCTGGGCTGTTGGCCACAGCGGGGTGGTTCTGCATACCGAGGACGGTGGTGAGAATTGGAGCCTCCAGTTAACGGGGATTGATGCGTCTGAGTTGGCCATTGCGAGCAAGGAAGATCAGATTGCTGCGATGGAAGAGCGCATTGAAGAAGCGCCCGAGTCGGAGAAAGCTGATCTTGAATGGGCAATGGATGATCTGATTTTTGCTATGGAAAACATGCAGTCAGATTTGGATATCGGTCCTGTAAACCCGTTGCTTGGTGTTTGGTTTGAGAACGATCAGCACGGGTTTGTTGTAGGCGCCTACGGAATGATCCTGCGCACGCAAGATGGCGGAAATAGTTGGAGCGATTGGGCACCGAAAATTCAGAATGCCCAAAACTTTCACCTTAACAGCATTACCCGCGTTACCGGTGGTGCACTTGTGATCGTTGGGGAAGCCGGGCAAATCCATGTTTCGGTGGATAACGGAACAACCTGGGAGCGCCGAGAAAGCCCCTATGAGGGTTCTCTGTTTGGCGTCATTGGAACCGGTCAGGTGAACGAGATTCTAGCTTTTGGCTTGCGTGGCAACATGCTGTTTTCAACCGATTTGGGGAAAAGCTGGCGAATGGTGCCGAACAGTGCGGGCGCAACGCTTAATGATGGCGCTGTCGCTGAAGACGGCCGGATAACTTTGGTTGGCAATGGTGGCACTGTGCTTATGAGCGGTAATGGCGCAGACTCGTTTCGTGAGCACTTCCGGAGTGACCGGGCGGGCATAATGAGCGTCGTTCCGGTAGCTGGAACCAATCTTCTCGTTGTCGGTGAAAGCGGCGTGAAGATTACCGATGCGCGCGGAAAGAACCTTCAATAACGCCCTGATGTGGCAACAACCGAAAAAATAATAGAGGGGCTTTTGAATGTCCAACCCGAACCATGACAGGGGTGAACACTACCTGACAACGCCAAAGGCCGAGCCGTTTTTGGAGCGCCTGATTTTCAACAATCGGGCGGTGATCCTCATCGGCTTCCTGATATTAACGGCGTTTTTGGGCTACAACGCGGTAAAAATACAGCCGGATGCAAGTTTTGAGCGAATGATTCCGCTTGAGCACCCGTATGTTATCAATATGTTGGATCACCGGAATGATTTGGAAAACCTCGGCAACTTTGTGCGTATTGCCGTAGAAACCAAAACCGGTGATATCTTCTCTCCTGAGTACATGGAGACTCTAAAGCAGATCACTGACGAGGTGTTCTACCTAAACGGTGTCGACCGGTCTGGCCTGAAAACTCTCTGGACATCAAACGTTCGATGGGTGGAAGTAACGGAACAAGGCTTTCAGGGCGGCAATGTAATTCCCGATGACTATGACGGCTCGCCTGCAAGTTTGGAACAGTTGCGCCAGAATATCCTGCGATCCAACGAAGTGGGTCGGCTGGTATCCGATAATTTCCAGTCTACTATCGTGTACGCGCCTTTGTATGAGAAAAACCCGGAGACTGGCGAGCCGCTGGATTACGCAACGTTTTCTCGAGAGTTGGAAGAAAAAATCCGGAATAAGTACGAAGCGCAAAATCCCAACATCAAGATCCACATTGTCGGCTTCGCCAAAAAAGTGGGCGACTTGATCGAGGGGATTGGTTCGATCGCCTGGTTTGCAGGCATTACGATCCTGCTGACCACGTTGTTACTGTTCTGGTATTCCCGTTGCATCACGGGCACGTTGGTGCCTGTATTTACCTCCATTGTTGCAGTATTCCTGCAGTTGGGCGCTCTGAGGCTGCTAGGCTACGGGTTGGACCCTTATTCGGTACTTGTGCCTTTCCTTGTTTTTGCCATTGGTATCAGCCACGGCGTGCAAATTGTAAACGCTATGGCAGTAGAGGCTGCGAAAGGTTTTGATGCGATCACCGCTGCCCGTTTGGCATTCCGTGCACTTTATATCCCTGGCATGTTGGCGCTGATTTCCGACGCATTCGGTTTCCTCACGCTGTTCTTCATCGAAATTGACGTTATCCGTGATCTGGCCATTGCCGCGGGTTTGGGTGTTGCATTCGTTATCATCACCAATCTCGTACTGCATGTACTGATCATGTCGTATCTTGGTATTTCAAAGGGTGGTGTTCGTCATGTACAGAACCACGGCGAAAAACAAGATCGCAAATGGCGGCTGATGTCCTACTTCGCGCATCCGGGCGTCGCACCGATTTCACTGCTTATTGCTGTGGTGGGTTTGGGGCTTGGTCTGTATTACAAGCAGGATCTGAAAGTAGGTGATCTTGATCAGGGTGCCCCTGAGCTGCGTGCTGACTCGCGCTACAATTTGGATAATGCTTATATCATCGACAACTACTCAACAAGTGCCGATGTGCTGGTTGTGATGGTTAAGACACCGGCGGAGCAATGCACCCAGTACAATGTGCTGCGGGCTATGGACTCGCTTCAGTGGGAGCTGCAAAACACCCCTGGCGTCCAGTCCTCCGCGTCGCTTGCCGATGTGTCCAAGATCGTGACCAAGGCGCTGAACGAAGGCAACTGGAAGTGGTATGAGATTTCCCGCAACCAGACCATTATTAACGCGTCCATCCGTGAAGCGCCGTCTGGACTTATCAATACCAAGTGCAGCCTCACGCCTGTACTTGTGTTCCTTGAAGATCACAAAGCGGAAACGCTGGAGACTGTGGTCGAGAGAGTGGAAGTATTTGCCGAAGCTAACAGCAACGACAATCACACCTTCTTGCTTGCAGCTGGTAATGCCGGTGTTGAAGCGGCTACCAATGAGGTTATCGCTAACGCCAAGGATATGATGCTTATCCTGGTGTATAGCGTGGTGAGCTTATTGTGCTTTGCCACGTTCCGCTCTATTCGGGCTGTGCTGTGTATTGTTGTGCCGCTGGGGTTAACCTCGATTCTCTGCGAAGCGATCATGGCTGTGTCGGGTATTGGCATAAAGGTAGCAACCCTTCCTGTGATTGCGCTTGGCGTGGGTATCGGTGTGGACTACGGCATCTATATTTACAGCAAACTTGAAAAATACTTGCTCGAGGGTAAAACGCTTCAAGATGCCTATTTCGAGACCCTGCGCTCTACTGGAAAGGCTGTTATGTTTACCGGTGTAACCTTGGGGCTGGGTGTGGTGACCTGGATCTTCTCACCCATTAAGTTCCAGGCCGATATGGGCTTCCTGCTATTTTTCATGTTCCTGTGGAATATGATTGGCGCAATTTGGCTGCTTCCGGCGCTCGCGCGCTTCCTGCTGCGGCCGGATCAGATGATCGCCACAGCACGCGCTGCAAAATAGAACTGGCAGTCGCTAACAAAAAGGCCCGCTCAGTCGCGGGCTTTTTTGTTGTGTGCTCAACTGGTTAGCGAGCTAACCCAAGCTTTATTTATGATGTGAAGTGGTCTATGTTCTATTGTGAGCGCGATGCTTGCCCGTGTGCTTAGGCGGGCAGTTGATTACAACGATTAAAAATAAGGAATGATTACATGACACTGAAATTTAAAGCCTCCGCATTTGCAGTTGCTGCGGCTGTTACTTTGGGTGCTGCCTCTACTGCGGTTTCCGCACAAGAGCAGCGCTTTGTTACGATCGGAACCGGTGGTGTTACCGGTGTTTACTATCCTGCAGGTGGTGCTATTTGCCGCTTGGTTAACATGGATCGCAAAGAGCACGGCATTCGGTGCTCTGTGGAGAGCACGGGTGGTTCCGTCTACAACCTGAATGCAATCCGACAGGATGAACTGGATCTCGCAGTTGCCCAGTCAGATTGGCAATACCACGCCTACAATGGCACAAGCCAGTTCAAAGACGACGGCCCTAACAAAAAACTGCGTGCTGTATTCTCCCTGCACCCGGAACCGTTTACCGTAGTAGCCAGCAAGGGTTCAGGTATCAAGAACTTTGAAGACCTCGCCGGTAAGCGGGTTTCTGTAGGCAACCCGGGTTCCGGCCAGCGCGCCACAGCAGAAGTGCTGATGGACGAAATGGGCTGGACCATGGATAAGTTCTCTCTGGCGGCCGAGCTAAAGGCTGCTGAGCAATCTCAGGCGCTGTGTGACGGTAACATTGATGCCTTCTTCTACACTGTTGGTCACCCCTCCGGTGCTATCAAGGAAGCGACCACATCATGCGACAGTACTCTGGTTAACGTGTACAACGACTCAGCCAAAAAACTGATCGATGACAACCCGTACTACCGGAAAGCTGTGATTCCTGGCGGTATGTACCGCGGCTCTGACAACGACGTAACCACCTTTGGTGTGGCTGCAACGTTTGTGTCGTCTACCGACGTACCTGACGACGTAGTGTACGAAGTGGTCAAGGCAGTGTTTGAAAACTTTGACAGCTTTAAGCGTTTGCACCCAGCCTTCGCAAACCTGAAGAAGGAAGAAATGGTATCCGATGCTTTGAGTGCGCCGTTGCACCCAGGTGCAGCTAAGTACTACAAAGAAGCTGGCTTGATCGATTAATTCGATTTCTAGCTGTTGGAATGGCTGCGGGCACCACGCCCGCAGCTATAATTTACCTACCGTTTCCCTCTAACAGGATTCTGCTATGACCAATGGCGAGCCGAAAGCCGGGGATAGCATCGATAAGCAGAAGGTTGAGGAGTTTCTTCAAACCGAATCCGGTGGAAGAGCTGCAACCGGATCTGCGGCTATCATTCTTTTTGTTGTTCCTTTGCTCTGGTCTCTTTTCCAGCTTTGGATAGCATCACCATTACCTTATATTTTCGAATTTGGCGTGCTTAACTCTACGGAGTCGCGCTCTATTCACCTCGCATTTGCCTCGTTTCTGGCCTTTGCTGCGTTCCCTATGATTCGAGGCAAGCATGTTAACAAGGTGCCCGTCTACGACTGGCTGTTAGCACTTGCCGCAGCGTTTACCGCGTCCTATTTGTACGTTTTCTACGATCAGCTGGCAAACCGTCCCGGTTCTCCCAATATGCAAGACCTAGTGGTCGCGATGGCGGGGCTTGTTTTGCTTCTGGAGGCCACACGTCGTGCGCTGGGTCTACCCCTCACGATTGTTGCAGGCGTATTCATTATCTACTCTCTGGCCGGACCTTATATGCCAGATGTGATCTCCCACAAAGGGGCAAGCCTGAATAAGCTGGCATCGCACCAATGGTTGGGCACGGAAGGTGTTTTCGGTGTCGCTCTGGGCGTATCAACCAGTTTTGTTTTCCTGTTTGTCTTGTTTGGCGCATTACTCGAACGTGCCGGTGCCGGAAACTACTTTATTAAAGTGGCCTACGCCATGCTAGGTCACATGCGCGGCGGTCCCGCCAAAGCCGCCGTGGTTGCGAGTGGCCTTAGTGGTGTTATTTCTGGTTCGTCTATCGCGAACGTGGTTACAACGGGCACCTTCACTATCCCGCTTATGAAAAAGGTTGGGTTTCCTGCCACGAAAGCCGGTGCTGTGGAAGTGGCGGCCTCTACCAACGGCCAGCTAACGCCTCCCATTATGGGTGCTGCGGCGTTTCTGATGGTTGAGTACGTGGGTATTTCCTATCTGGAAGTCATCAAGCATGCCATTTTGCCAGCGATGATTTCCTATGTGGCACTTATCTACATTGTTCATCTGGAAGCCTGCAAGATGAACATGAAGGGCGTTGAGCGCCTGAATAAACCTACTTTGGCTCAGCGTATGCTCGTTTGGGTGATGATTTTGCTCGGGCTGAGTATTTTGACTCTAGCAGTCTATTACGGTGTCGGCTGGATGAAGGATGTTTTCGGTAGCGCGGCCATGTGGATACTGGCACCGCTGCTGGTTGCGATCTACGTTGGGCTTGTGGGCTACGGTTCGCGCTTCCCCGACTTGGAGGAAGATGCGCCTGATTCGCTTATGGATAAGTTGCCGCCGGTGGGGCCAACGGTAAAAACCGGGCTGTATTTCCTATTGCCGGTGGTCGTGCTGGTTTGGTGCCTGACCGTGGAGCGTTTTTCGCCGCAGTTGTCGGCTTTCTGGGCTACCGTGTTTATGGTGTTTATCATCATTACCCAGCGACCGCTTAAAGCCTTCTTTAAAGACAGCGGGAATTATCTGGACGGTCTGAAGCAGGGCAGTTCAGACCTGATGCATTCGCTGGTTACCGGCGCCCGCAATATGGTGGGAATCGGTGTGGCGACTGCGACGGCAGGTATTGTGGTCGGCACTGTCACACTAACCGGCATAGGGCTGGTGATGACGCAGTTCGTGGAGTTTATCTCCGGTGGTAATTTGCTGCTGATGTTGGGCTTCACGGCCCTCATTAGTCTGATATTGGGGATGGGCCTGCCCACCACCGCCAACTACATCGTGGTCTCCACACTGATGGCACCGGTTATTGTGACCTTGGGAGCAGAAAACGGTCTGCTGGTTCCACTGATTGCTGTGCACCTATTCGTGTTTTACTTCGGCATACTCGCCGATGACACGCCGCCGGTGGGTCTGGCTGCCTATGCAGCGGCAGCGATTTCGGGGGCAGACCCGATACGAACGGGTATTCAAGGCTTCACCTACGACATTCGAACCGCCATTTTGCCATTCATGTTCATCTTCAATACTCAGTTGTTGCTGATCGGCTTGACCGGCTGGTTTGATTTGCTGGTAACGGTGTTCAGTGCGGTCACGGCGATGTTGGTGTTCTCTGCAGCGACTCAGGGGTTCTGGTTTACCAAAACCCGTTGGTGGGAAACCATCGGCCTTCTGCTGATTACTTTCACCCTGTTTCGTCCGGGTTTCTGGTGGGATGAAATCTATCCGCCCACTAACGAGCGCCCCGGTGCGGAGCTGATGCAGCACGTTGACGAGGTTGCCGCAGATCAGCCCATTATCCTTCAGGCTTCCGGCATGTCGCTGTCTGGCGATGATGTGTCCAAGTTTATGAAACTGCCGCTTCCGAAGGGCGACACGCCTGAGGAGCGACTGGCCGCAGCTGGACTGGAAGTGTCGAAGTCTGGTGAAGTGATGAACGTTGAGTTTGTTAATTTCGGCAGTGATGCGGAAAAAGCCGGGCTCAGTTTCGGTTGGACTATTGATGCCGTTCAAGTGGCAAATCCGCGCCCACCGAAAGAGCTGATGTTCATTCCCGCACTTCTCCTACTTGGAATTCTGGCCTTTTTGCAGTTGCGGCGCAGGGCCGGTGAGGGGGAGCGGCCAGCTTTTGTTCCCGCTAACCGTTAGGCTAAGCACGCAAATCACTAAGTAGGGCTTCAAACAAACCCCGGCATTAACCTGCCGGGGTTTTTTCTGTTAAACTGCGCCTCGAAACGGCTCGCGGTTTGTATCGCGGAACGCCGTCACCATGTGATCTCTCGTATAGATCACCGCTGAGCAATCAATCAGGAGTCTTTCATGCCCGTCATAACTCTGCCGGATGGCAGTCACCGTAGTTTCGCAGAATCCGTTACCGTTCATGATGTTGCCGCCGATATTGGTGCTGGCCTCGCCAAAGCAGCTCTTGCCGGAAAGGTGGATGGTAAGCTTGTAGATACCAGCCACAGGATTGAACAAGATGCCGAGCTGGCTATCATCACAGAGCGTGATGAAGACGGTGTCGACGTTATTCGCCACTCAACGGCACACCTGTTGGCCATGGCAGTTAAAGAGCTATTCCCTGCTGCTCAAGTGACCATCGGTCCAGTTATTGATAACGGGTTTTACTACGATTTCAAATTTGACAGGCCTTTTACCAATGAGGATCTGGCCCGAATTGAAAAGCGTATGGAAGAACTCGCTAAGCAGGATATCCCCGTATCCCGCTCGGTGCTTTCCCGCAGCGAAGCGGTAAAGCTGTTTGACGAGATGGGTGAGGAATACAAAGTCCGCATTATCGAAGATATTCCGGGCGATGAAGACCTGTCTTTCTACCGGCAGGGCGATTTTATCGATCTTTGCCGTGGCCCCCATGTGCCCAGTACCGGCAAGCTAAAAGCATTTAAGCTGACTAAGGTTTCCGGCGCATTCTGGCGCGGCGATACCAGCAATGAGCAGTTACAGCGGGTTTACGGCACCGCCTGGGGCAACAAGAAAGACCTCAAGGCTTACTTGCACCGCTTGGAAGAAGCAGAAAAGCGTGACCACCGCAAACTCGGAAAAAAACTGGACCTTTTCCACATGCAGGAAGAGTCCCCGGGCATGGTTTTCTGGCATCCTGATGGTTGGACTGTGTATCAGCAAATTGAGCAGTATATGCGCGACATGCTGCACCGTCACGGGTACAAGGAAATCAAAACGCCGCAGGTGGTATCCCGCAGCCTGTGGGAGAAATCCGGCCATTGGGACAAGTTCCGTGATGATATGTTTACCACGGAATCCGAAAAGCACGACTTTGCTATTAAGCCGATGAACTGCCCGTGTCATATCCAGGTGTTTAATCAGGGGCTGAAAAGCTATAAGG
This sequence comes from Marinobacter sp. 1-4A, assembly GCF_016597725.1. Classification (GTDB taxonomy): domain Bacteria; phylum Pseudomonadota; class Gammaproteobacteria; order Pseudomonadales; family Oleiphilaceae; genus Marinobacter. The sequence goes on along the minus strand of NZ_VCGY01000006.1, from coordinate 158,814 downwards.
ATCTACCACTGCGCCTTGCGGAGTTTGGCTCTTGTCACCGCAATGAAGCATCTGGTGCTTTGCACGGTTTGATGCGAGTGCGTGGGTTTACGCAAGATGATGCCCACATTTTCTGCGAAGAAGACGCTGTTCAGCCGGAAGTTTCAAAGTTCATCGAGCTTCTCCACGAAGTGTATGAAGATTTCGGGTTTGATCAAATTCTGTATAAGTTATCCACTCGCCCCGAAAAGCGTGTGGGTTCAGACGAGGTATGGGATAAAGCAGAAGCCGCCTTGGAAGAAGCGCTGAATCGTGAAGGTGTAGATTGGGAGCTATTGCCGGGCGAAGGCGCGTTTTATGGACCGAAAATTGAATTTTCGCTCAAGGACAGTATCGGAAGGGTATGGCAGTGTGGCACTATTCAGGTAGATTTCTCGATGCCTGGTCGTTTGGGTGCCCAGTATGTTGCTGATAATTCCGAGCGTAAAACGCCGGTTATGCTGCATCGTGCCGTACTTGGGTCTTTCGAGCGGTTTATTGGCATATTGATTGAAGAGTACGAGGGCGCGTTCCCAACATGGCTTGCCCCGACTCAGGTCGCAATCCTCAATATCACCGATAATCAGCGTGATTATTGTCAAAATCTCGCGAAAAAGTTGGATTCTTTAGGCTTTAGGGTTAATGCTGACTTGAGAAACGAGAAGATCGGCTTTAAAATCCGCGAGCATACTATTAACAAAGTTCCCTTTCTTGCCGTTGTCGGTGATAAAGAGGTCGAGAACAACGCCGTTGCGGTGAGAACCCGCAAAGGCGAAGATTTGGGAACTCTATCGCTCGAAGCGTTTGAACAACTTCTGAAAGGAGATGTTGAACGTAAGGGCAGAATCAAGACGGAGATTTAACTATTAAACAGCGAACGAATCGGGGTGGGCGTACTCCAAAGGCGCCGATCAATGAGAATATTGATGCAACTGAAGTCCGCCTGATTGATGCCGAAGGCACTCAGGTAGGGGTAGTTCCGATCGCAGAAGCCCTCAGAATGGCAGAGGAGGCGACTCTGGATCTGGTACAGGTTACAGATTCCGATCCGATCGTCTGTAAAATAATGGACTATGGCAAAAAGGTCTTCGACGAGAAAAAGGCGAAGGCTGCTGCCAAGAAGAAGCAAAAACAGACGCAAGTCAAAGAGCTTAAGTTCCGACCAGGAACTGAAGAAGGGGATTATCAGGTAAAACTACGCAACCTGGTACGTTTCCTTGAAGGCGGGGACCGCGGCAAAATCACTATCCGCTTCCGTGGCCGTGAGATGGCACACCAAGAGATTGGTATGAAGCTTATGGAACGAATTGAAGCAGATATTGAGGCGCTGGCTCAGGTCGAAATGCGGCCGAAAATGGAAGGCCGGCAAATGACCATGATTGTGGCTCCCCGCAAAAAGAAGTGAACTTGATTCAATGATGAATCCCCTGCCGTAGTATAGGCGGGGGTTTTGTCGTTCAGGTTCACATTTATGTATTTAAAAAAACAGAATGCGGAGTTTTAAAAAATGTCTAAAATGAAAACGAAGAGTGGAGCGGCCAAGCGGTTCAAGAAAACTGCTACCGGCTTCAAGCACAAGTCAGCCTTCACCAGTCACATCCTGACCAAGAAGAGCCCAAAGCGTAAGCGTCAGCTGCGTGGTACTTCATTGGTTGCCAAATCTGATGTGGCATCCGTAAAGCGTATGCTCGGTCAATAACCTAGCAAACACTCACAACGGTTTTAAGGTAGAAGGATTATAGTATGGCTCGTGTTAAACGTGGCGTGGTTGCACGTCGTCGTCACAAGAAGATTTTAAAGCAGGCCAAGGGTTACTACGGAGCTCGTAGCCGTGTATTCCGCGTTGCCAAGCAAGCGGTTATCAAAGCCGGTCAATATGCATATCGCGACCGTCGTAACCGTAAGCGTGCTTTCCGCGCACTGTGGATCGCTCGTATCAACGCTGGCGCCCGGGCCAATGGCTTGTCTTACAGCCGCTTGATTGCTGGCCTGAAAAAGGCAAACGTTGAAATCGACCGTAAGGTTCTGGCTGATCTGGCTATGAACGAACAGCAGGCGTTTGCCGCTGTTGTTGAGAAGGCTAAAGCGTCTCTTTGATCGCTTAGCTCTTTCATCGATTACGAATCGAACCGGTGCCCTGCGTCAATCTATTCGCGCAACAGGCACCGTTTAATAGGGGAAGGGCGCGCTCTTCCCCTATTTTTGTTTCAAGATTTCTTTTTTTGAAATCCTCATTTCTGGTTTGGAGCAGGGTCAATGGAAAACCTGGAGCAATTGGTTCAGGACGGCTTGGCGGCAGTAGAAAAAGCCGACAGCTTGCAGGCGCTTGATCACATTCGTGTGGAGTATCTTGGTAAGAAAGGCGTTATTACCCAGCAAGCAAAAACTCTAGGTAAACTTTCTGCCGAAGAACGCCCCGCGGCCGGCCAGAAGATCAATGAGGCAAAAGGGCAGGTTGAGCAAGCGATTAATGCCAAGCGCAGTGAGCTTGAGCGGGTTGCTATTGAACAAAAGCTTGCGAGTGAATCCATTGATGTGAGTCTGCCCGGTCGTGGTCAAGACCTGGGAGGACTGCATCCGGTTACCCGCACTCTGCAGCGAATCGAAGAGTTTTTTTCCCGTGCTGGTTATACCGTAGAGCAGGGACCAGAGATTGAAGATGACTATCACAACTTTGAAGCTCTCAATATACCTGATCACCACCCTGCTCGGGCCATGCACGATACGTTCTATTTCAACCCCGGAACCGTGCTGCGCACTCACACCTCTCCGGTACAGATTCGCACCATGGAGGCTGGCAAACCACCGTTCCGCATGATTTGCCCAGGTCGAGTGTATCGCTGTGATTCCGACATGACGCACACCCCTATGTTTCATCAGGTTGAAGGGTTGTTGGTTGAGAAAAATGTCAGCTTTGCGGATTTGAAAAGCACGGTTGAAGAGTTTCTTCGAGTGTTTTTTGAACGTGATCTTCAGGTTCGTTTCCGGCCGTCCTATTTCCCGTTTACCGAGCCCTCTGCCGAGGTAGATATCGAGTGGGGCCGTGAAGCCGATGGCAGCATAAAGTGGCTGGAAATCATGGGTTGCGGCATGGTGCATCCGAAAGTATTTGAACATTGCGGTATTGATGCCGAGGAATACCGTGGCTTCGCATTTGGCTTGGGTGTCGAACGCATGGCTATGCTCCGTTATGGAGTAAATGATTTGCGTATGTTTTTCGAGAACGACCTGCGCTTTCTACGCCAATTCCGCTAATTCGATGTTTTACGGCATCCGAACCAATAGTCAAAACCGCATCAGGACAAGGCAATAACCATGAAATTCAGTGAGCAGTGGCTGCGCGAGTGGGTAAACCCGAAAATCAGCTCTCAGGAGTTGATGGATCAAATTACAATGGCAGGGCTGGAAGTCGACGGCTTTGAGCCTGTGGCCGGTAAGTTTCAAGGCGTTGTGGTTGGCGAGGTTCAGTCTGTTGAGCCCCATCCAGACGCCGATAAGTTGCGGGTGTGTCAGGTTAGTGACGGCAACCAAGTGGTTCAGGTTGTCTGTGGCGCACCCAATGTGCGCCAAGGCTTGAAAGTTCCGTTTGCTGTAGTTGGTGCTGTATTGCCCGGTGATTTCAAAATTCGAAAAGCAAAACTGCGTGGCCAACCATCTGAAGGCATGCTGTGCTCGGAGTCTGAACTAGGCTTGTCTGATCGTCATGAAGGCCTGATGGAGCTACCTTCCGACGCGCCAGTTGGCACAGAGCTGAGCGACTACCTCAAGCTGAACGACGTGGCCATCGACGTAGATCTGACTCCTAACCGCAGCGATTGCCTGTCCATTAAAGGCATTGCCCGCGAAGTCGCTGTGCTGAACAGCTTGGTTGCGGAAGCGCCGCAGATTGTCCCTGTTGAAGCAGTGCACTCGGAAGTGCCGGATATTCGTGTCGATGCACCTGAAGGTTGCCCGCGGTATCTGGGCCGAATTCTTCGCAACGTGAATCTTCAGGCTGAAACACCTTTGTGGATGCAGGAAAAGCTTCGCCGTTCCGGCGTGCGTTCGATTGATGCAGCTGTGGATGTAACCAACTATGTGATGCTGGAGCAGGGCCAGCCAATGCACGCGTTTGATCGCGATGAGATCAGCACGGGTATTGTTGTGCGCATGGCACGCCCGGCTGAAAAACTGGTGCTGCTGGATGGGCAGGAAGTGGAGTTGACTGATCAGACGCTGGTAATTGCTGATCACGAAAAGCCCATTGCCATTGCTGGCGTTATGGGTGGTGAGCATTCAGGTGTAAGCCCGAAAACCCGTGATCTGGTGCTTGAATCTGCCTATTTCGATCCTATTACTCTTGCTGGCAAGGCTCGCCACTACGGCCTGCATACTGATGCTTCTCACCGATTTGAGCGCGGTGTGGACTACGAGCTTGCCCGCGAAGCCATGGAGAGGGCAACCCGGCTTCTCATGGATATCGTAGGCGGAGAGCCAGGAGAGATTGTTGAGGTTGCCAGTGCCGACAATCTGCCGAAACAACACAAAATTGATTTGCGATCAAAGCGTCTTGCGGATGTTCTAGGTCTGGAAATAGATCGCACCACGGTGGAAGAAATTCTCACCCGACTGGGTTTGCGTGTTGATAAGCTTCTGAAAGATGGCTGGCGAATTCAAGTGCCCAGCTTCCGGCCGGACATTTCCATCGAAGAAGACCTAATTGAAGAAGTCGGCCGTATCTATGGCTACAACAACCTCCCTGTTACAGAGCCTACAGGCTCGCTTGGGTTGCGGGTAAACGAGGAAGCAACTCGGCCCGTATCGGCCATTCAAAATTATTTTGTCTCCCACGGCTATCAGGAAGCGGTCACCTACAGCTTTGTAGACCCTAAGGTGCAGGCGCAAGTGGATCCGGAGCGCGAAGGCATCGCATTGGCGAACCCTATTTCGTCAGACTTGTCTGTAATGCGCACAAGCCTTTGGAGCGGCTTACTGAAAACGGTCGCCTACAACCAAAACCGTCAGCAACCACGCATCCGCCTTTTCGAGACGGGTTTGCGTTTTTTGCAGGATGATCAGCGTATCGATCAGCAGCAGATGTTGGCAGGTGTGGTGGTCGGCAACCAATACCCCGAAAACTGGGTGAACGGTCGCAGAACTGCCGATTTTTTTGATGTAAAAGGTGAATTGGAAGGTCTGTTCAGTTTGCTGGGCGTGCAAATCGATTTTATCGCCAGTCAGCACCCGGCTTTACACCCGGGGCAAACGGCCGAGCTCCTTCGGGATGGTGAGCATGTAGGGTGGTTGGGCACACTGCACCCACAAGTTCAGAAAAATCTTGAACTTAATGGCACCATTCTGATGTTTGAGCTATCCTTGAATTCGGTCATTACTGGATATGTGCCTAATTTCAAAGAAATTTCAAAATTTCCTGAAGTTCGGCGGGATTTGGCGATCATTATCGGTGGTGAAGTCGCGTTCGCCGACGTAGAGCGTGTAACACGAAAACACGCAGGCGAGCAGCTGACAGCGTTGCGTGCGTTTGATGTCTACGAGGGAGAGAGCCTAGGCGAGGGCAACCGGAGCCTGGCTTTGAGTCTGTTCTGGCAGCATCCTGAGCGTACGTTGAATGAAGACGAAGTGCATTCGCTCTTTAACGGTGTCATTGACGCACTGAAAGAAGAGTTGGGAGCAACACTGAGGAGTTGAGACATGGCGGCTTTGACGAAGGCGGAAATGGCAGAGCGCTTGTACGAGGAATTAGGCCTGAACAAACGCGAAGCCAAGGAAATGGTGGAAGCTTTTTTCGATGAGATCAGAGGCGCACTCAGCCACAACGAACAGGTAAAACTGTCGGGTTTTGGTAATTTCGATCTGCGGGATAAAAAACAGCGTCCTGGCCGAAACCCGAAAACTGGTGAAGAAATTCCGATAAGCGCACGACGTGTTGTTACGTTTCGCCCGGGCCAGAAACTGAAACAGAAAGTAGAAGCGTATGTTGGAACCCAGTCATAACAATGAACTCCCCGCTATACCAGGGAAGCGCTACTTTACGATTGGTGAGGTAGCAGACCTGTGTGCTGTAAAAGCACATGTATTGCGCTATTGGGAGCAAGAGTTTCCTCAGCTGTCACCGGTTAAGCGCCGAGGTAATCGCCGCTATTATCAACGAGCCGATGTGATTACCATCCGCCAGATACGCAGTCTGCTCTACGAGCAGGGGTATACCATTGGTGGTGCCAAGCAAAAACTCAGTAGCCATGAAGTAAAAGACGATACTACGCAATACAAGCAGTTGATCCGGCAAATGATTACCGAGCTGGAAGAAGTGTTGGAAGTGCTCAACGCGCCAGCCAAATAAACGGTGCACTCCTATAAAAAGCCGAAGCGATTCCCCGTCACTTCGGCTTTTTTGTGGGCGCTTTAATTTACTGCTTTTTGCAGGTCTTAATTCCCAGCAATGAATACGCAGGGCAGTTGCCCATTAGTGCGGTAGCCAGCGGCACAATGCCAATCCATCCCCAAGGTGTTTGCGGCCCTACGAACACCAACGTTAATAGTACGATGCCTACTATGGCGCGAATAATCCGATCAGCTGAACCCATATTAATGCTCATAGTCCATTCTCCTGTGTTGGCATGAGGCTTACTAGGAATCCTAGGATTCTTACTTTAGGCCCCACAGAGAGACAGTTCAGTGATAAAGTCACACTGACCTCGTCCATATCAAAACTCCACGGAAGAACTCATGCTTGATCACAGTATTCTGGAGACTTTGCCCAGAGAGCTTCAAAAGGAAGCTCTTGAAAGCATTCGGGTTATGCGGTTTCCGCCGGGCAAGGTTTTGTTTCAAGCGGGAGAGCACTGTCAGGGCTTACCGCTGATGCTTAGCGGTGCGGTAAAGGTCCAGATGACAGGCGTTTCCGGAAACAGCATTGTGCTTTACCGCATGGGTGCTGATGATATTTGTACCCTGTCTATTGGTTGCTTGATGACGGGCTACGGTTATAGGGCAGAGGCAGTTGTAGAAGAAGAGTCCGAAGCCGCTATGGTACCTAGGGGGTTGTTTGATCGGCTGATGGATCAGTCAGCCGCCTTTAGGCTCGGAATCATGGAATCCTATGGGCGTCGATTGGACGACTTGATGTTATTGGTGGAAGAAGTGGCATTTCGCCGTATGGATGAACGGCTTGATGAATGGCTTCAGGCTCGCCGGAGCCCAATACACATCACGCATCAAGAGTTGGCAGTTGAGTTGGGAACTGCCCGGGAAGTTGTCAGCCGGCTGCTGAAAGAGCTTGAACGCAAGGGCAGGGTACGATTGGCGCGGGGCAAAATCGAACTAATAGACTCTTAGAGCAAGCGCCCCGGAGGCAGTTTCAAAAACTCCGGGGCAGCAGCTGAGCTTCAAGCAACCTTTGTGCAAGTGTTACCAGTCAGTGACGGATTTTACCTCGAGGAATTCTTCCAAGCCCCAAACGCCTCCTTCACGGCTGCCATTGCCTGACTGTTTCATACCGCCGAACGGGAAGCCTGCCGAGCCGGACTTTCCGTTGATTTCCACCATGCCGGACCTGACCTGACGGGCGACTCTACGGGCTTTTTCTTTATCGGAAGTCTGAATGTAATTGGTAAGCCCGTATAGCGTATCGTTTGCCAGCTCTATGGCCTCTTCTTCGGTTTCAAAAGGCGTGATAGCGAGCACCGGACCGAAAATTTCCTCACTCCAGATGGTCATACCGGGCGTTACGTCTGCAAATACGGTTGGCTTCACGAAGTAGCCCTTTTCGAGGCCTTCTGGTCTGCCTTCGCCGCCCGCAACCAACTTAGCACCTTCCTCTACGCCCTGTTTGATCAGGGCCTGAACCTTCTGGAACTGCTGCTCGGACACGACAGGCCCGATATGGCGACCTTCTGCACTCGCCAAGCCTACCTCGGTTTTCCCGGCGATCATTGCGGCGGTCTCAACCGCCTGCTGGTAGATAGACTTTTCCACCAGCATCCGTGTGGGCGCGTTGCAGGACTGGCCAGAGTTGGCAAAGCAGTGGCGCACACCACGGGTCACCGCTTTTTCATCGGCATCTGCAAAAATGATATTGGCACCTTTGCCGCCCAGCTCCAAACCGACCCGCTTCACAGTGTCGGCTGCTGCAATGGTGATGGCTTTGCCAGCACGGGTTGAGCCGGTGAAGCTGACCAGATCAACGTCAGAGTGCTCGGAAAGTTGGGAGCCGACACCGGCGCCGTCACCATTCACAAGGTTGAAAACGCCCGGTGGGAAGCCTGTACTGTCAATCATGTCGGCTAAGAGCATGGCTGATAGAGGGGAAATTTCTGACGGCTTGATAACCACTGTGCAGCCTGTGGCCAAAGCGGGAGCCACCTTCAGCATCACCTGATTCATCGGCCAGTTCCAAGGCGTAATTAAGGCACATACGCCAACAGGCTCATGGAGAATGATGTTGTCTGGCGCGTGCTCTCCAAGGGGGTGCTCAAATTCGAACGACTTTAGAGCGCGGATCGTATTTTTAAGGTGAGCGGCGCCAGCGCCAACCTGAGAACTTCGCGCAAGATCGATGGGCGCGCCCATCTCCCGACTGATGGTTTGGGCCATCTCTTCTGCCCGGGCTTTGTAAGTTTCAAACAAGCGCTCCAACAACTCGACACGCTGCTCTTTGGTTGTGGAAGACCATTCTGGAAAGGCTTTTTTCGCGGCAGCGACTGCGCTGTCTGTATCCGCCTGCGACCCCAGAGTTATCGTGGAGAACCCGGCCTCATCGGAAGGGTTGATGATATCCAGTGTTTGGGATCCTTCTGGCGTTACCCACTTGCCATTAATATAAAACTTGTTCGTATCCAACATGGTTCATCTCTTTTCAGTGGATTTTCTAGCATGGTAACAGGTTGGCTAGTGATGACGAATTGATTCAAATTGCCTTGGGTTTCGTATAAGGCTCACGCGTTAAAGAAATGCCCCTGACCGCCGTTAACAAAACCTATACACATAACTGTATTGGATTCGGGGTCGGGTCCAACCTTGAGGAATAATAGATGTTTTTTGGCCGTCATAAATTGCAGTCCCGGATCGAGTCTTTAGAGGATGAATTAAAAGCCTACCAGGACATCCAAAGGGAACTGCGAGCTGAGATGATCTTTTTCTCGCTGGACGCCGCAGGAAGGTTTGTAGAGGTAAATGATCATTTTTTGCAGTCCACCGGCTATACCGAGCGGGAATTGACTGGCAAGAGCTTCGACCCCTTCGTGTTCGATAAATCCCGTGACAAAGCGCACTGCAAGCAAATGTTTGCTGCCATTGATGGGAAGAAACCCTGGCAGGGTGCGCTACAGCTTGTCCACAAGGATGGTCGCTCGGGCTGGTACCGCACTATTATGCAGCCCAAACAATCCGCAGACGGTCAGATAGCGGAGTTGGTGTGCTATTCCAAGGAACTGACTCAAACTATATCCAAGTCCCGGGAGCAAGAGGATTTGCTTGCTGCCCTGAACCGTTCTCTGGCCATTATCGAATTCAGTTTAGACGGCATAATACTCAACGCGAATGACAACTTTCTGAGCAGCGTCCATTACAGCAGAAGCCAAGTAGTGGGTAAGCATCACCGGATCTTCTGCGAGCCGGAAGAGGTTAGCTCGCAAAGCTATGCGAATTTTTGGAAAACCCTCGCATCAGGTGAGTTTGTATCCGGCAGATTCAAGCGTCTGGATAGTAAAGGCAATGATATATGGCTGGAGGCTACCTACAATCCTGTACATGACGACTCAGGAGAACTCTACAAGGTTGTGAAATTTGCAACCGTAATAACAGAACAGGTGACCCGTGATCAGGAGGTTATGAATACTGCAGAGGTAGCCAGCGATATTTCCAGAAAAACCGGTGAGGACGCTTCTGCCGGACTCGCTGTTATTGAATCGACCGTTCGCACCATGAATGAGTTATCGGCACAGATGGATGAGGCTAGCAAGGGGATCGCTGCCTTGGATAATCAGTCTGCCAAAGTGTTCGAGCTGGTGGAAAGCATTCGAGGTATTGCCGATCAGACCAATCTTCTTGCCCTGAATGCCGCTATTGAAGCAGCGCGAGCGGGTGATCAAGGGCGTGGGTTTGCGGTGGTTGCAGATGAAGTTCGGCAGCTTGCATCGCGAACAAGTTCGGCTACTGAGGAAATCGTTAAGGTGGTTTCTGAGAATAAAAAACTGACGGAAGAAGCGGTGGCGCTAATCGCAAGCAGTCAGGAGAAGACCGGCCAAGCACTCACTTTTTCAAATGAGGCTGGGCAGGTAATGAATGAAATGCGGGCTGGGGCGCAGCAAGTGGTTGACGCCGTAGGCCAATTTAAAATCAACTTGTAAGCTTTAGGGCGATGCCCTCACCATTCTGCCCCTCGCCATATTCTTCCAGAGTCATCGGAAGACTACGGCGGGAGACAAATGGGCCTGCTGGCAGTGTGTTCACAAACCGCGCATAGCCACACTCAGTTAATCAGGCGAACTCTAGGAAGTGATTCTGATTCGGCCCAGCTAACCGTTACCGGCTGCGTGTCCTTGCCGGTAAATAGGTGCCCGACTTCTGGGACAGCGTAACGCAGATCGCCACGGGTCGGGCGCTGGTTGTTAAATTCCGCGTGGCTGATGCCGACTTCCCAGATGTTATCTGAGCCTTCGCTGGCCCAGCCTTCTGGGCGCAGCTCAACTCGCACTTCGGAGCCGATCAGGCTAACTGCTTCGATGCGTAACGGCAGATTCGCATGTTCGGCAGGCCCTGTAGCCAAACGTACCTCGTGGGGTCGCAAGTAAAGCTGGGCGCTACCTTGGTGCTGAATGCCCGGTAGCGTCACCCGTGCATTGCCCTGATTTAAACTGCCATGTTTAACCTCGCCAGATAGAACATTCACCTGACCGAGGAAATCAAATACGAAACGGCTATCGGGGCGGGCGTAAAGTTCGGTCGGCTCATTCACCTGTTCCACATTGCCCTGACTCATTACGACTACTTGATCGGACAACTCCAGAGCCTCTTCCTGATCGTGGGTCACAAAGATGCTGGTGAAGTGGAACTCATCGTGCAAATTACGCAGCCAGCGCCTCAGATCTTTACGCACCTTAGCGTCCAGAGCGCCAAAAGGCTCATCCAGTAGCAGGATTTTCGGCCGTGTAGCAATAGAGCGGGCAAGGGCTACGCGCTGCTTTTGGCCACCGGACAGCTGAGCAGGGAAGCGCTGTGCCAGATGCGGCAGCTGGATCATGTCCAGTAGCTCGCTGACCCGTTTCTGAATCTCCGCCTTGGGCGGGCGCTGTTTACGCGGTAGTGATTCCAAGCCAAAAGCAATGTTTTGGGCAACGGTCATGTGACGAAACAGGGCGTAATGCTGGAATACGAAACCAATGTTGCGATCGCGTACATGCAGTTTGGTTACATCCTTGCCGGAAAAGGCGACCCGTCCGCTATCGGCTGATTCGAGGCCCGCAATAATACGCAACAGCGTTGTCTTCCCGGAACCGGATGGCCCCAGTAAGGCGGTCAGCTTTCCTTCTGGAATGTTCAAGGAGACGTTGTTCAGCGCCTGAAATTGTCCAAAACGCTTGTTGATGCCATCAACCGTGATAGTCATTACGCTGTCTCCTCTGTTTGCAGACGGTTCAGAGTGCGTGTCTGCCGCCATTCCACGAAACCTTTCACAGCCAGCGTAAATACAGCGATGCCGGCCAGTAGCGAGGCGCTCGCAAACGCGCCAACAATATTGTAATCCTGATACAACAGCTCAACGTGCAGGGGGAGAGTGTTGGTTTGCCCGCGGATATTGCCGGACACCACCGATACCGCGCCAAACTCGCCTACGGCTCTTGCGTTAGTGAGTACCACGCCGTAAATCAGTGCCCACTTAATATTTGGCAGTGTGATGGTACGGAATATTCTCCAGCCGGAGGCGCCCAGCACCACTCCGGCTTCTTCTTCCTCACTGCCTTGCTGCTGCATGAGTGGTATCAGCTCGCGGGCTACGAAAGGGCAGGTGACAAACACAGTCACCATCACAATGCCGGGCCACGAAAACATCAATTGCATGTCGTAATCCGCGAGCCAGCTCCCAACCCACCCATTGCGACCGTAAAGCAGCAGGTAAAGTAGGCCGGCTACAACCGGTGATACTGCAAACGGAATATCAATCAGTGTGATCAGCAGCTTGCGCCCGGGGAACCGAAAACGTGTTACCAGCCAGGCCAGCGCGGTGCCAAAGACGAGGTTGAGGGGAACAGTAAGAGCGGCCACAAACAGCGTTAAGCCGATCGCGTGCAGTGTATACTGATCCGTTAGGTTATCTGCCAGAGTGCCCCAGCCAGCTCCCAGAGCTTCAACAAAGATCACCAGCAGCGGCATGATCAACAAAGCAATCGCGACAGCAACAGCCGTTACGATCAATAACCATTTTATTGCCGGGCTATCGCCAACACGGCGGTGCCGGGAAGATTGGGAGGCGTTCATGAATTTAGCGTCCCTCTATGCGTTTGAGGTATCTGGCTTGCCACAGGGTAATAGCGAAAAGCATCACCAGTGATACCAACAAAACCACAGACGCGATGGCGCTGGCGGCGGCGTAATCGTATTCCTGCAGGCGGACAAAAATCATCAGACTGGTTACTTCGCTCACATAAGGCATGTTGCCCGCAATAAAGATAACGGCACCGAACTCGCCAAGGCTGCGAGTAAATGATAAGGCCACACCGGTTAACAAGGCTGGCCACAGGGCTGGGAAGATTACCCGACGAAATACCAGAGCATCACTTGCCCCCAAGCTAACGGCTGCTTCTTCATCTTCAGGAGCAAGTTCTTCCAGTACCGGCTGAACGGTGCGCACCACAAAGGGCAGGCTGGTGAACGCCATGGCCACAACAATGCCCACTGGCGTGAAGGCAACTTCAATGCCCAGCTTGCTCAGCCATTGCCCGTACCAACCATTTTCGGCAAAGAGAGTCGCGAGGACGATACCGGCTACTGCGGTTGGCAGCGCAAACGGCAAATCAACTACGGCATCAATCAGCCGCTTACCGGGAAACTCGTACCGCACCAGAACCCAGGCCAGCAGCAACCCGAATACGCCGTTAAACAACGAGGCTGAAAGGGCCGCAAGGGCGGTAACTTTGTATGAGGCAACTACCCGCGGATCGGTTATCACAAACCAGAACTGGTCGAAGCTCATGGCGGATACTTCCATCACCAACCCGGTCAGAGGCAGCATCAAAATCAGACTGATAAACAAAAGCGAAATACCGAGGCTCAAACCGAACCCCGGTAGTACCCGCTTGCTGCGGTTTCCGATCCTCGGCCAACGCTGCTGGATTACAGCGCTAGCCTGGTTAGCCGTTGACATGAATTACCGCCGACGTTGCAGTTGGTCGAGTTTGCCACCACTGGCAAAGTGCTCTTTGGTGGCGTTTTCCCAGCTGCCCGCAATAACGTCAATCGGCAGCAGTTTTACCTCGGGAAAGCGGTCTGACGTTTCCTGTTTTACTGTTTCGTTGTGCACCCGGTAGTTGAATCCAGCCAGTAGGCGCTGGGCGTCTTCGCTGTACAGATGCTCCAGATAAGCTTTTGCAAGATCTTCAGTTTTGTTCTGCTTCACGTATTCGTCGATCCAAGTAACCGGGAACTCTGCCAAAAAGCTTACCTTTGGCGTCACCACCTCATATTCACCATTGTCGTAACGGTCGGCCAGATTCAGAACTTCCGATTCGAACGTTAGAAGAACATCGCCAATTTCACGCTCAATAAACGTAGTGGTTGCACCGCGCCCGCCACTGTCGAATACCTTCACGTGAGCAAGGAAGTCCTGCAGGAAACTGTCGATTTTATTTTGGTCGTCGCCAAAGCGGTCTTGTGCATAACCCAAGGCAGCCAGATACGTATAACGGCCGTTGCCTGAGGTTTTCGGGTTTGGCATAACCAAGGCGACGTCTTCCTTAATAAGGTCGTCCCAGTTCTGAATGTTTTTCGGGTTTCCTTTGCGCACCAGAAAAGCCATGGTGGAGTAGTAGGGCGAACTGTTGTTGGGTAGGCGCTCAGCCCAGTTCTCCGGAATCAGGCCACCACGGGCGTGCAGGATATCGATATCAGTAACCTGGTTAAATGTGGCTACATCGGCCTTTAAGCCTTGGATGATAGCCTGTGCCTGTTTTGAGGAACCCGCGTGAGACTGGCTGACTTCAAGCGTTTCACCGGTTTTTTCTTCCCAGTACTGGTTGAAGTGCACGTTGTAGGCGGCAAACAGTTCTCGGGCAATGTCATAGGAGGTGTTAAGCAGTTCACGGTCGGCAGATACCGCCGGCTGAGCAAAGAGTGAAGCGCTTAGTGCAAGACCGGTAAACAGGCCTTTGAGTTTACTTGGCATGACAATCCCCTAAACCAGATGATTTGATGGGGAGTAAGCTACCAAAGTTCAGTTAAAACCTGAAAGAATAATAGATAATTTATTCAGATCAATATGGAATATTGAGTCTGATGTCCAGAAACGAAAAAGGCACATCCGAAGATGTGCCTTTATGCGTTGAATATGGTCGGGACGGTAGGATTTGAACCTACGACCCCTTGCACCCCATGCAAGTGCGCTACCAAGCTGCGCTACGCCCCGATTCGCTAATTGTTGCCTTTTCAAAGCCGAGCCTTGACGGCGATTGCCAAAGAGACTTAAAGAGGAATCTCAGTGGCTTAGCGGGAGCGAAGTCTACACTAGCCCGGATTGAAAATAAACAGGCATTGTAGGAATTGCCCCCGAATTTTTAGCGCAACTTGGTTTCTCTGAGCTGCCGTATGAATTCCGGCGGATCAAAACTGTCCGGTTGCGAGTCGGCCCAATATTTATCGAAGACTGCCATGCCGGTTTTGCCTTCAAGCAGGGCGCCCGGCGCCAGAAATGGGAAAAGATCAATGTACGAATGTACAACCGTTTTCGATACCCGGCGAACGATGTGTTCCGGCCCTAGCTCATTTGGATGGCGCAATCCCGAGGCTTCCAGCAGGTTTTGTAGGGCTTCCAGAGTTTTTTTATGGAAGTTGTATACTCTCTGGCTTTTGTCCTGCACGTCCAACTTGCTGCCCCTTCTGGGGTCTTGGGTAGCTACTCCACTCGGGCAGCGCCCTGTGTGGCAGTTCAAGGCTTGAATGCAACCTAGCGAGAACATGTATCCACGGGCTGAATTGCACCAGTCGGCCCCCAAGGCCAAGGTGCGAGCAATATTAAAGGCCGAAGTAATTTTGCCAGCGGCGCCTATGGATATGTCCTCTCTCAGGTTGGTGCCTACCAGCGTGTTGTGCACGAGAAGCAGGGCTTCTGTCATGGGGGTGCCGATACGGTTGATGAACTCCAGCGGCGCGGCACCTGTGCCGCCTTCGCCCCCATCAACAACAATAAAGTCCGGTTTGCGACCGGTTTCGAGCATGGCTTTTACAATGGCGAACCATTCCCAGGGGTGACCGATTGCGAGTTTGAAGCCAACCGGCTTGCCGCCCGAAAGCTCACGGAGCCGATCAAGAAACTCTAACATTTCAATGGGTGTGGAAAATGCAGAATGCTGAGCAGGCGATACGCAGTCTTCGCCTACAGAAACGCCCCGTGCTTCGGCAATTTCCGGTGTTACTTTTGCGCCCGGGAGAATGCCTCCATGGCCGGGCTTTGCCCCCTGAGATAGTTTGACCTCTATCATTTTTACCTGGTCCAGAACGGCGTTCTTCCGGAACATCTCTGCGTTGAAGGTCCCGTCTTTGTTGCGGCAGCCAAAATATCCTGAGCCGATTTCCCACACCAGATCGCCACCGGGCTGCTTGTGGTATCGGGAAATCGAACCTTCGCCTGTGTCATGGTAGAACCCACCCATTTTTGCGCCCGCGTTTAAACTTAAAATAGCGTTAGCAGAGAGAGCCCCAAAACTCATTGCGGAAATGTTGAAAACACTGGCGCTGTATGGCTTTGCGCAGCGTGAGCCGATCTGAACGCGAAAGTTGCTGTCTTGTATTTTTGAAGGTCGGAGGGAGTGGTTGATCCACTCGAAGCCGTCTTCGTACATTTTCAATTGTGAGCCGAAAGGGCGCTTGTCCAGTACGTTCTTGGCGCGCTGGTAAACGAGCGTGCGTTGGTCGCGGGAAAATGGCTGCTCGTCGTTGTCAGACTGGATGAAGTACTGGCGAATCTCGGGGCCTATGGATTCAAACAGGTAACGAAAATGCACCATGATGGGGTAGTTGCGGCTGATTGTGCGCTTCTTTTGCAGCAGGTCATAGGTGCCAAGAACAGTCAGGGCGCCAAAAATAACAGGGAAAAAATACCCTGCCTCAAAGTGTAGACTCAGCGCCAATGAAACAAGGAAGCCCGTAATACTCATAACATAGGCCGAGTAGCGCATTGGGAAGGTTGTCGTTTTCTCCATAAATATCTCGCTTGGCTCCGTAATACTTTGAGTAGAGTGCGTTACGCCGTGTGATATCCAGTATATCGATACGGCACCGGACTGATAGTCGATTGCTTGAGCTTTTAGCGCGTCCCCTTTGGTCTATGCTGAGGTGAACACGTTGCGCTTTTGATGTTTTGAGCTCAAAACATTAACATGGCGCGTCTGTAATGTTTGAGTCCAGATTTATGACGAGTTTTCGATACCAAATTCAGAAATCAGGAGGCGCCAACACGTGGGCGACGTAGTTAAAGACGAGTATCAAACGGATTACGTAGCTGGTCAGGATAATATAAGACCATTCGGGCTGGATCTGCACGCCCCGGTTTTTCCGATTACCGCAATACTGGTGGTGGTTTTTGTTATTGGAACCTTGATGTTTCCAACGGTTGCCAAAGAATTGCTGGATGGCGCCAAGAACGACATCATCGAAACCTTTGACTGGTTCTTTCTCCTCAGCGCCAACATTTTTGTCATCGTGTGCATTGCGTTGATTTTTATGCCCGTGGGGAAAATTCGCTTGGGCGGTATGGACGCCAAGCCGGAGTTTTCAACCATCTCCTGGTTCGCGATGCTCTTTGCGGCTGGCATGGGTATCGGCCTGATGTTTTGGGCTGTAGCAGAGCCAGTGGCCTATTACACGGGTTGGTTCGGCACGCCGTTTGGCGTAGAGGCGAACACGCCAGAGGCACGCAAGCTGGCCATGGGCGGCACCATGTACCATTGGGGGCTTCACCCTTGGGCTGTGTATTCTATTGTTGCGCTTTCTTTGGCCTTTTTCGCTTACAACAAGAATATGCCGTTGACCATCCGGTCGGCGTTTTTCCCGTTGCTGAAAGACAAAGTTTGGGGTTGGCCTGGTCATATCATCGATAGTCTGGCGGTTGTGGCTACCATTTTTGGCTTGGCAACGTCCTTAGGCTTTGGTGCACAACAAGCAGCTTCCGGCCTTAATTATCTGTTTGGTATGGGCTCCGGCATCAACGTTCAGATGGCTATTATTGTTGGTGTAACAGCGGTTGCGCTTGTGTCGGTGCTGCGAGGCCTCGACGGCGGCGTGAAAGTGCTGAGT
This sequence comes from Marinobacter sp. 1-4A, assembly GCF_016597725.1. Classification (GTDB taxonomy): domain Bacteria; phylum Pseudomonadota; class Gammaproteobacteria; order Pseudomonadales; family Oleiphilaceae; genus Marinobacter. The sequence continues at coordinate 141,294 of NZ_VCGY01000006.1, read as the reverse complement.
AATATCAACATGTCGCTGGCAGGCATTCTTTTGTTCTTCGTAATTTTTGCCGGGCCTACCATGAGTATTCTGGAAAACCTGTGGGCGACCAGTTCCAGCTATGTGAGCAACGTTGTGGCGTTCAGCAACCCGTTTGGCCGTGACGATGAAGCTTGGATGCGGGGTTGGACTGTATTCTATTGGGCCTGGTGGATTTCCTGGTCACCGTTTGTGGGTATGTTCATCGCCAGAGTGTCCAAGGGTAGAACGGTTCGTGAATTTGTCATGGCGGTTCTGATTATTCCAACGGTGATTACAGCCGTATGGATGAGCTCCTTTGGCGGTGCGGCACTTGAGCAGATCGATCAGGGCATTGGTGCGCTAGCGGAAAACGGTATTACCGAGGTTTCTCTGGCGACCTTCCAAATGTTCGCAAACCTTCCGCTGACCGGCATTCTTTCGTTTATTGGTATTGTTCTGGTTTTGGTGTTTTTCATTACGTCTTCTGATTCCGGCTCGCTGGTTATCGACAGCATAACGGCTGGCGGTAAAACCGATGCGCCAACCGCGCAGCGCGTGTTCTGGGTCGTTATGGAGGGGGCAATTGCAGCCGCATTGATCTTTGGTGGCGGTGCGGATGCCTTGGGCGCTATTCAGGCGACTGCGGTGAGTGCAGGCTTACCGTTTACGGTGATTCTCCTGGTCATGACCTGGGGCTTGCTGAAAGGTCTTACTCATGAGCGCAAGTTGCTGATCGCCAGAGGCGAGATGTAATAAGCAATGAGGCATAAAAAAACCGGAGCAACAGTCTCCGGTTTTTTTATGCCTGTTATACAGGTCAAAGGCTCGCAAATGTTTTCATGGCGTAGTTAGCCCGTTCTCTCGGGGTAAAGTGAGGACGTTTCAGGCTTTCTACGGCACGCAGTCGGGGCAGTAGCCCACGGCCATTTGCCATTTGAATGGCTAGACCGGGCCGGGCGTTGAGTTCAAGTAGTAATGGCCCTTCGTTGGCATCTACCACAAGATCAACCCCCATATAGCCTAGGCCTGTCGCTTCATAACAGCGGGAGGCCATTTCCAGCATTTCTTCCCAATCATCAATATTGATATTTTCTAAAGCCAAACCTGTGTCAGGATGAAGTGTTATAGGGCGGTTAAACTGTACCGCATTGAGGCTCCTCCCAGTGCCTATATCCAGACCAACCCCTACAGCGCCTTGGTGCAGATTGGCTTTGCCGTCGGAGTCTGTGGTTGCAAGGCGCAACATAGCCATTACCGGGTAGCCTTGGAACACCACTATGCGTATGTCAGGTACGCCTTGATGGGAATAGCGGGCTAGTGCCGGAGCTGATTCCACCAAGCTCTCGACAATGGCCACATCGGGTGTGCCAGCAAGCGAATAAAGCCCGGCCAGAATGTTGGTGAGGTGTCGCTCCAGCACAGAGGCACCCACGCGAGCGCCAGAGGCTTTTACATAGTCGTCTCCATCACGGCCGGTGATTACCGTGATGCCTTTGCCGCCAGAACCTTTTGCGGGCTTGATGGCAAACCCTGCAAGCCCTTCGGCCATTTGCCTAAAACGGGAGATCTCGTGCTGCTGTTTTACGACCTGCAAGAGCTTTGGCGTTTTTACGCCATATTCAGCAACGGCCAGCTTTGTTTTAAGCTTGTTGTCTACCAGCGGATAGGACGAACGCTCGTTATAACGGGCGATGTAGTCTACATTGCGCCGGTTCATATTCAGCATGCCCAGCCGGTTTAGTGCGCGCGGAGAGATCCAGTCCATATCAGTCGTAGACCTTCATTGGCGTAAAACGTCTGAGCTCGCTGAGTTTGTAGCCTGTGTACTGGCCCATCAGCAGAATCAGCCCCAGAATCGCGAAGTGCAACTCGGGGAAGTTGAACGTTAAGTGGCCCGCCAAGGGTGTGCTCATTAGCAAGTAGGCGCAGATAGCAACGAACAGGCTGCCAGAACCTTGTACAAGGACCTCTTGGCCGCCCTCTTCTTCCCACAGGATGGACATGCGCTCAATCGTCCAGGCAATAATAACCATGGGGAAGAAGGTTACGGTCATGCCTGTGTTAAAGCCCATTTGGTAACCGAAGATACTTAGGCCCGCGGTAATGAAAATAACCAGAATGATCAGCGCCGATATTCGCGATACCAACAATAAGTTCAGGCTGGAAAGGTAGCCCCGCATTGCTAAGCCAATGGCTACGACGGACAGAAAGGCAACGAGCCCGGGTACCAGTGTGGTTTGAACAAAGGCAACGGCAATCAGTACCGGCATGAATGTGCCTGACGTGCGAATACCAATGACAATCCGCATAAACGCAACCACAAGGGCCCCGAGTGGCAGCAACAGGAGCATGCGGAACATGCTTTGCTCTTCAATGGGAAGTTCATAGAAGCTTAAAAAACCCAGACCGTCGCCGTCGGATTGCATGGCAGCAAGCTGCAAGGCAGGGACAGTTTGGCGCAGCATGGAGAAGCTGATTTCGGAGTTGTCACCACCAACCACATCCAGCAAAGACTCAGAGCCCTGCCGCCACAGTAGTAGATCTTCCGGCACGCCTTGGGCGGCGGTTTTCGGGTTTAGGGTAAGCCATCGCTCACCGTTGTATATCTGCAGGAAAGGCGTGAGTTGTTGCCGCCGACGGGCGTCTTCAAGCTTTAAGCCATCGGCTGTCCGTGCCGGAATCCCCGAGTGGTTCAGCATGTTCACGAGCAGCTGAAGATAATTTTCCTCGGACACAAGAAGAGTTGTGTTCTGAACACGGGTGTCAGGCTGCATTAGCCGGATCAGCTCACGGGTCATGCTTTCAGGTGTGCTTGAGCGAGCCTCGGCTTGAGCCAAAATTTCCCGTACTGCGGTGGCTTGGGGCTCTTCCCAAAACAATCGTTTGGTCTTGGGTGGCTGGGCAGGAGGAATAGGTTCTGCATTGGGGTCTGGTATGAACTGGGCTTTGAAGTACAGTGTTTGCGGGCCAACTACTTCTCGCTTGGTCCACTCAGCCCGCCGACTGCCGGCCTTATCAATAATCGAAAAGCCATAACCTGGTGAAGCGGCTTGTTCAGTCAAAATCCGGAACCCGGGCGGTTGCTCGGGAACGTTCAGGCTCGCTACCACGGATTCATTTGAGCCATCAAAATCTACCCGTGCCTCAACCATCCAGACCGGGCGCTGCTCCCCGGTTAGCCAGGGGATTCCAAGTTCAACATGTCGCCAAACGGCAAGTGAGATACCGGCAGCAATGAGCAGAAATACAGCAATATAAAAGGGCAGGCGGGAGGGGCTGGTCACTATTATTTCCCGTTGTCTGTACGGATGGATTCAGGCAACTCGGTTGCGTACTCTTTGCCGACGTCAATCAGCATGACGTCCCTAAGCACGTTGCGGCCAATAAGGGCCTGATAAGTGAGATTGCTTCGGTCTGCGAGCGTAAACTCTGCCACTTGCTGGTGGTCACCAATAGAAAACTGAAGCTCTACAACGACACGTCTTTCTGCGCCATCTGCACTGGCTTGAATAACCTTGACGCGTCGGGAAATTTCTTTCTCAAGGGTAACAAACTCTTCAGCGCCGGGAACAGGAACATCAAAACGAACCCAATTGCTGCCATCGCGTTCGAACCGAGTAATGTTTCGCGCGTCTATAGAGGATGTTTCCGCTCCGCTATCAATGCGAGCTTTGTAGATAAGCCCGGGGCCAGCCAGATAAAAGTTCTCTACCTCGCCAACAATGACTTTTCCTTTCAGACGATCAGCCCGCCCTTTTGATTTGTCGGAGGCTGGGCAGGCTTTCTGAGCTGGTATGGGAGGGCAGGAAGGCTTGGCAACTTGCGTTGCAATGGCTTCAAGGACCTTTTGGGTTGAGGCATCGGTATGCTCCAGAACCTTTTCATGTCGAACCTTGGCATTATCTTCCATGGTGACCAATGTGGCACGCTGACTCTGAACCGAGGTTTTGAGCTCGCCAAGATCGGATTTTGGAACCATGAAATAGCTGTCTGTCGAACAACCCGCTAGCAATACAGTGCCGGTAAGAACCGTTACGGAGAGCGCCGATAGACCAGCCCGCAATCGTTTAAAACACATGAAAAACCCCTGAGCCCGTTGTCGGTCACACCCCGAAAAAGAAAATGTGACGGTCTGAAAGTTTATACGGAGAAGATCCGGAGCGGGAGTATACAACAACCAACGTGTGTAGTTGTTTTACAGTTGGTTAAGGGGATGCATTTTATCCGTCTGAAGAAGCGGTTCAGCGGGATAAGAAATGACTGGTGCCAAGCACTTCATCAGAACGCAAATGCTCCTGCACCACTGGCGAACAGTTGAGATAAAAAAGAAGCAGTTCTTTTTGTATGTCTTGGTCCTGAATGCGCGCGGCAAAAACGATTAGATCACGTATCGCATCGTCACTAAGGGCGCTTTCCGCTTCCGAACTTTTTCCATATCGGCTTTTCAGCAGCGCCGTGAGCCGTTCAAGGTGAAACTCGCCGGTGTGGGTGATATGGGGGAGAATCCTAAAATCCGCTGAACCATAACCTTCAGGTGCTATGTCTCTGCACTCGTCATATGGGCTGTCGGCTTGTAGCAAATCTGCACCTAGCTTTCGCCAGAGTTCTTTCAGCATTGTTAGTAATCCAGTTTGGTTCTGTGCCGACCTGAAAGCCGTTAAAAAAGTGTAATGCCATTTGTTGCGGACGACACTACTCTTTTAATCGATATTGTGTTTTGCGTCCAGAGCCGACTCTGGGTGTGTGACTAAAATGCCAAGCAGTCGTGGTGCAGGCCGTGCATGTGCCTCACGACACACAAGGCCAGCGAAAAAATCGTTATGTTCCTATAGAATGTAATACGCGATTAACATTACGCAAATCCATAGAAATACGGATAATCCAGAGGAGTTTTACTTGTGCCTACGGCCGTGAGCGAACTGATGTTATCCCGGCCAGAGATGATGGCGGCACTTGTTGCCCTGCTGTTCGTAACCACGGTTGTCATTGTGGGGCTTCTGGTTAGGGCCAAATCGGAAAGGCGGGCGGCTGGCCTGCAATCGGATGTGGCTGCACAAAGCAGGCGAATAGAAGAGCTGTTAGAAGAGCGCCAAAACCAGCAAGCGAAGATGGATAGGCTCGGCGGGGAGTTGGGCGAAGCCCGCGCCTTGTTGCGGGAACAGCAGGCTGTCCTGAAAGAGGAAAGGCGCTCGGCTACGGAGAAACTCGCGCTGCTTGAGCGTAACCGGGATGCCTTGAAACAGGAATTCGAAAATCTTGCCAACCGTATTTTCGAACAGAAGAGTGAGCGCTTCACCCAGCAAACGCGCACCAGTCTGGATACTCTGCTCAACCCCTTCCGTGACCAGTTACAGGATTTTCGAAAGCGGGTGGAAGATGTATACACCACTGAAACTCGGGACAGACAGGCTCTTCGCAGTGAGATAAAGTCGCTTCAGGATCTAAACCGGCAAATTACCGAAGAGGCCGCTAACTTGACCCGCGCCCTTAAGGGCGACAAAAAGGTTCAGGGCAACTGGGGCGAGTTGATTCTCGAGCGTGTTTTGGAAAAATCCGGGTTGCGCAAAGGCATTGAGTACGACACGCAAGGCAGTTACCGGGACACCGAGAACCAGTTGCTACGGCCGGATGTGGTGGTGCATCTCCCGGATAACCGTAATTTGGTGATTGATTCAAAAGTATCCTTGGTGGCCTATCAGAAGTGGATCACGGAAGAAGATGATAGTGCTCGGGAAGATGCTCTAAAAACTCATGTGGACGCTGTGCGCAATCATATTCGCACGCTCAGTGAGAAAGACTATAGTCAATTGGACGGCCTGCACTCGCCAGATTTTGTTTTTCTTTTCATGCCCATCGAGCCAGCATTTGTGGCGGCTTTTCAGCAAGACGAGAACCTTTTCTCGGAAGCCTTCGAACGAAAGATTATTGTAGTAACACCCACAACACTGCTGGCAACCCTGCGCACTGTTGAAAACATCTGGCGATACGAGCGCCAGAGCCAGAATGCGCGGTTGATAGCAGAGCGCGCGGGCGCTGTTTATGACAAACTCAGGGTGTTTGTTGAAGCCATGGAGCGCCTTGGCGGGCAGCTTCATACCGCTCAGGTTACATACGACTCCGCCATGAACACGCTGACTCGGGGTCGGGGCAACCTTATTTCACAAGCGAATAGGTTTGTTGAGCTTGGCGTGAGGGTAAAGAGAGAACTGCCTAAAGCTATCGTGGATCAGGCAGAGGTGGATTCCGAGCCGGAGCTAACCCGTGAAGAGGCGGATTCGGAGACGCAGGCAATTGGTGCAGATAACGATCAGGAGTAAGTACCATGGCAGTATGTTTTGGGAATAGCCGCTTACCGGTTTGGAGGTTAAAAGGTCGCCAAATGGTTAAAGTGGCGGTTATGGCTTCGGCACTGATGGCCGGGCAGGTGGCAGCGCTTGCGCCCGAGCACGAAGCGCGTCGGCTAATGCTTGCTATTGAAGAAGCGGTAACAGAGGAGAGCTGGGGCGAAGCCGGTGAATACCTAAACCGCTTGCAGTTGTTGGAGGCAGAAAAACCGGTCGACTATCACTATTACCGTGGCAAGGTAATGCTGCAATCTTCGCACTTCAACGAAGCTCAATCAGCACTTGAAGCCTATGTGACGAAAGCGGGCACGGAAGGCGAGCATTATCAGGACGCCCTAAAACTCCTGACCAACATCGAGCGCGCGCGCAAAGCAAAAGCTCAGGCGCCGCAAACCAGCAGCGATACCAAAATAGCCGTGATTGAGCCTGCCGGTGACAGCCGGCTTGAATCTTTGCGGAAGCTGTACTTGGCAGACTCCGACCGAGAAGCCTTGGTGTTGCACCTCAACAGTTTGTTGGGCACCGCAGCATGGCGGGAAGATCAGGGGGTTGTGCGCCTCGATAAGCGGCCGGATATCGAATATCGCGTAAACGTGAGCGGAAATGCCATTGCCGTTCAGGAAATTAAACGGAACAGTGCTGGCGGTGCTACCCGAACAACGGCGCAGGTGCAGGTCTTTGGTGTAAATCCCCAAGTCGAGTGGGGCTGTGAGCCAGCGGTAGCGACCTGTTGGGTATATGACCCACGAGACGGCTCGCGCTTGTTCCAGCTGGCGCCAAATCGAACTCAGGTAGAAGAAGTTGCCCAGACACTGGGCAAACTGATTCGCAACCTGCAGGTCCCTTCGGGCTCCTAATGATTAGAAGCCAGACTGCCAGCGATTTTCAACCCCGTTCGCCCTCGCGATAGGCGCCCGGGGTTACGCCGGTCCACTTCTTGAAGGCTCGGTGGAAAGTTGACGGCTCAGTGAACCCGACTTTCTCGGCAATATCGTTAATCGATAATTCTTGCCGCCCCAAATAATAGATCGCCATATCTCTGCGTAGTAAATCCTTTATCTCCTGAAATGACGTGTTTTCCTGCTTCAGCCTGCGACGCAAAGTTTGAGGGCTGGTGTGCAGCTCGCTTGCAATCCATTCGAAATCCGGCAGGGGCTTTGAAAAATCTCTGCCGATGAGGGCCCTGATCTTGCCGGTGAAAGTATTGCTCTCGTCCGGACGGGACAGCAGGTCTGCAGGTGAGGTTTTCAGAAATTGCAATATCTCCGGCTTGTCTCTTATCACCGGTGCCGATAAAAATCGCTTATCAAACGTTAGCGCTGTGCGGTCAGAATCAAACTCTAGGGGGCAATGAAAGATATGACGGTATTCGTCGCCATGAGCGGGCCGGGGGTAATTAAACTCGGCTTTTTCCAGCTCTACCGGTTGGCCTACCAGCCAGCTGCCCAAACGGTGCCAGATAACCAGAATGCTCTCGCGCAGAAAATAATCAGGGTCGTGAATCTCGCCTTCAATGCGTGACACCAGTTGTGCTTTCTGACCACTGGTTTCCAGCTCCATTGTGGCCATGGGATCAAACAGCCGGGAAAACTGATACGCGCGGCGATAAACAGCTTCAAGGGTAGGGCATTCGATAACCAGCGCACACATGGTGGCAAAGGTGCCGGCCCGGGCGCGCCGAGGCCCCATTCCCAGAAACTCATCATCCATACGGTGCCAGGCAATCTGTAGCAGCGAACTGAATTGATCGCTATTAACCCGGGCCATTTCAATGCGCAAAAGATCAGGTGATATACCTGCGTCGCGGAGCATGTCGCCGGTATTAAGCCCCAAGCGTTTTGCGCCCGACAGAGCAGCCTGCACAAAGTGCCGTGAAACAGTCAGATCAGACATTAATTTCGCCATTCGATAAGAAGCAGCCCCATCATAAAACCCCCTAGCCACAATGCAACCGGAGCTGCTGTAACAATTGGCTAATTGTTATGGCGCAACAGGCAGTTGGCCCCCATTGCAAAACCGTGCAGCATGGGGCTATAGAGAGCAATTCATCGCACAACAAAGGAGAACACCATGGCAGGTCCGTTGACCTCAATGAAGATTCTGGACTTCAGCACCCTGCTGCCCGGGCCATACGCAACCATGCTTTTGGCCGACATGGGTGCAGAGGTGCTGAGAGTTGAGGCGCCAGACCGGGTAGACCTAACCCGCGTGATGCCGCCCCACGATGCTGGAGTAAGTACCGCCCATGCTTTTTTGAATCGAGGCAAACAAACCCTTGCACTGAACCTGAAAAAAGAAGGCAGCAAAGAAAAGATTCTGGAGCTGGTTAAGCACTATGACATTGTGATTGAGCAGTTCCGCCCGGGTGTAATGGACCGGTTGGGTATTGGTTACGAAACCTTGAAGGCGGTTAACCCTAAGCTGATTTACTGCGCCATCACAGGTTATGGCCAGACCGGTCCCTACAAAGATCGCGCCGGGCACGACATAAATTACCTCTCCCTTGCTGGCGTGAGCAGCCACTGCGGCCGTGAAGAAACTGGCCCTCCACCCATGGGCATCCAGATTGCCGACGTTGCAGGGGGCTCCCACCATGCGGTAATGGGCATATTGGCGGCGGTGATCCATCGCCAACAGACCGGAGAGGGGCAGTTTGTAGACATCAGCATGACAGACGCCGCTTTTGCGCTTAACGGCATGGCCGGCGCCGCTAATCTGGCGGGTGCTCAGGAGCAGAAGCCCGAAAGCTCTATGCTCAATGGTGGTTCTTTTTATGACTACTATAAAACGCAGGACAACCGCTGGCTCTCGGTGGGAAGCCTGGAGCCACAGTTTTCTGCGCGACTGTGCGACATTCTTGAGTTGGCTGATATGAAGAGCTTTGCCATGAGCCAAAACCCCGAGCATCAAACGTCATTCAAAGCCGCACTCAGTGAAAAGATACAGCAAAAAACGCTAGAGCAGTGGCAGGCTGTTTTCGCCGATGTCGACGCATGTGTAGAGCCGGTTTTGAGTATTGCGGAGGCGGCAGAACACCCACAGCTCAAAGCGCGGGATATGGTGATTGGGGTTGATCGAGGTGACGGCACGATGCAGAAGCAAATAGGGTTTCCGATTAAGTTTGAGAAAACGCCCGCGTCGACCACACGAATCGGGCGGCCTATGGGCGAGTAATTAAAAGCGTAGCCGGGATTTAATCTGAATATAGGTTCAGTTTTCCCGGCCTTCTGCTAGGTTTAATAGTGTCGCCGACGACGGCGAATCCTGCAGTTAACAATTATAAGGATGACACTATGCAAACCTGGAGTAATCGGGCCGCGCGATCAGCGCGCGGCGCAGCGCTGGTGCTTTTAGGCAGCACAATGCTGGCAGGCTGTTTTGATGGCAGTAGCTCATCATCGGGATCAACAGAGCCTGAACTCAACACCAACTTGTTTCCCGCCGATGGAAAGCTGGAAGCAACCATAAGGAGAACCGAAGGGGGTGTTCCCCATATTAAAGCCGACAACTTGAAATCAGCGGCATTCGGGCATGGTTATGCGCAAGCGCAAGATAATGTTTGTTTGCTGGCGGAGGCGGTTGTCAAGGCGCGTAGTGAGCGCTCCAAGTACTTTGGGCCGGGGCCAGACGCTGGATTCGGGGTAGGCTTGAACATTGTTACCGACTTCAGCTACAAAGCGCAGAAAATTTACAGTGGTGCGGAGTCAGAATTACCCACGCTGAGTGACGAAAGCCGCGCGTTAATCGAGGGGTTTGTTGAAGGCTATAACCGCTATATTACCGAAACAGATCCGGCGACTCTACCGGCTGAGTGCCGGAGCCAGCAATGGGTTAAAACGATTACGCCGGTTGATCTACTCGCCCATTATCGGATTGTGGGGCAGTACGCTAGCGGGAACTCCTTTGCCACCGGTGTAGCTTTTCTTGCGGTGCCCCCGGGTGTGAGCCCGGCGCCGAACCCGGTGGCTGCGGTTGGTGCCAGCGATGCCGTTGAAAAGTTACAACAAAATGTTGTTAAGACAGCCTTAGCCTCCGCACAATCCGTTCAAGACTTTAGCGATACAGGTCTGGCAAGTAACGCTTGGGGTATCGGTAAGACTATGACCGAGCAGGGGCGTGGAGCACTGCTGGCGAACCCCCACTTCCCCTACACAGGCCACCGTCGCTTGTATGAAACGCAAATGACTGTGCCGGGTTATATTAATGTTCATGGTGCGGGGCTACTCGGTACGGCCATTCCACTGATTAACTTCAATGAAAATCTAGCTTGGTCACATACCGTGACAACAAGCCGCCGTTTCACTTGGTATGAACTGGTGCTGAAAGATGGCGATGACCTAACCTATGTTAAAGATGGTCAGGAAAAGCCGATTACCGTTGAAACCTACCAAATCGAAGTGGCTATGCCGGGCATGGCAGACCCGCTGGTGCTGGAGCGGGACTTCTACTTCTCCGAGTATGGCCCCATGATCGCAGCCAATGCAATCAACCCGCAGTTGCCCGCGTGGGGAGGGAATGGCGCTCTGAACTCCGGGAAGAGAATCGCGATGACCTATCGCGATGCCAATGCCAATACCGGTGGTCTGCTGGATACTTGGCTGCAGATGAGCCTTGCAAAAAACCTTACCGAGTTTCAGGACGTTTTTAAAAACTGCGGCTCGACGCTTTGGACGAACACCACCTATGCCGACGATCAGGGAAATGCGTTCTACATAGACAGCAGCTCCGTGCCGAATCTTTCGGATAAGGCAGCTGCACTCGTTAATTTAAGGCGGTTGCAGCCGTCCTATGCAGGGCTGTTTGACCAAGGCGTTACTTTGCTTGATGGCAGCAAGTCTATTGAAGATTGGGTAGAAACCGAGTGTGGTGCCCTCACAACTTATGAGCAGAAGCCGAAGCTGTTGCGCACGGACTGGGTTCAGAACTCTAACAGTAGCCACTGGGCAACCAATCCAAGCGAATTCTTGACCGGATACTCACCGCTCTATGGTGACGAGAATGCACCCATTAATGCCCGGACTCGCCTTGGTATTAAGATGCTGCAGAACCCAATGGCTTCCGGTTTCCCTTCAGCTCCGCTCATTGCTGGCCAAGATGGAAAGTTCAGTGCTGAAGAGCTTTTAGGTGTTATCTGGAATAACAGAGCATGGTACGCAGAGCAGCTTCTCCCTGAGTTACGGAATCGTTGCAACACTATTGGTACCACTCCAGTCGATGGCCGTGATCTGACCCCCTGGTGTCAGGCGCTTGATAATTGGGATGGCCTTTATAACCTTGATAGCAAAGGCGCGCATATCTTCCGGGTGTTCATGGCGAACTATCTGAGTGATATGGATTCTGACCTGACCAAGCCGTTCAGCCCGGCAGACCCCGTAGGAACGCCTGCGCTACCTAATACCCAGAATGCTGGAACGCCAGCTGACACCATGCTTCAGGCTCTCTCTGCGGGAGTTGGTGCACTGCAATCTCAAGGTATTCAGCCAACCGATGAACTTGGCACTCTCCAATACTATCGTGCATCCGGCGGTGCAGCACCTGACTCCGGCGACACACCGACCTTCCAAATGGTTGGGATTCCCTGGCATGGCGGCGACGGTAATATCGATGGCGCTTTTAATGCTATAGGCGTTGTCGGTAGTCCGGTTGCTGAGGACACGAGACTGCCTCGAATTGCGCCCAGCACGATCCCCAACACCGCAGGACTTTCTGATGGCAGTGACGGGATTGATGGTTGGCTGATGTCCAGAGGGACAAGCTGGCACTTTGGGCTTGAGTTCACTGAAAACGGACCAGAGGCTTATGGCCTTGTAAGTTACTCACAGTCATCTGACCCTATGTCGCCTTACTTCAAGGATCAGAGTCAGATGTATTCCGATAAAATGTATCGCAAGTTGCCGTTCACGGAGGATGAAATTGCGGCGAGCCTAGTTACCAGTGGTGAGTCGACTATAAGCAGTCAGTAGGCAATTTATAGTGAAGAGAATGTGATTGAGTCCGACCCTATGGAAGGGGTCGATACAAAAAAACCGGCGGATGATCAGTCATCCGCCGGTTTTTTATTTTTGCGCCCCGGCCAAGCTCGGGGCTTTGGTGCTTATAGTGGCTTACTGGTTTTGGTCCAGAGCCTTGTCGATTGTCTGGCTGCTGCCAAGCGAAGCGCCAACGGCAGGGGCAGATTGCCCCGGGATGGGCTGTGCGCTGAGGGCTTGAGCGGTTTGAGTGATCATTGCACTAAATGCAACGCTAGTATCCGCCGCTCCGCCGGGGCAGTTTTCGTTAGGCGCAATTGGCCCAATAAAGGTACCGTGGTTCGCGTCGGCGCATGGATTGGTTCCATCGAAGAAACTCGCAACGGGCATTGCACTACCGGTTGGCGTAGTTGTATCGATGATGCCAAGGCCTTCAGATCCATCAGCCAAAGAACTTCCGCCAGCACCCAGATCGATTAGGGCCATGAGCGGCTCGGTTCCCGCCAGCGGCGCTGAGAAGGCACTACCAAGCGTATTCACGTTTGCTTCATTGGGGACAGTAGTGTCGCCAACAACTTCTGTGATCAGGATGTTGTTTGTTGAAGCACCTAGATCTTTAGCGAAATTGACAGGGTCCGATGCATCCACAACAGACTGGAACACATAAAAGAAGCTCTCGAAGTTGGAACTTCCCTGAGTAACTCCAGCGGCTTCCAATCCCCCGAGCAGGCTGCCAGCGAGGGATGTGGAGTTTTCGATCAGTCGGGTTACCTGCCCACTACTGTTATGCAGTACAACAGAGTTCAAACTGGGGAATGAGAAACTACTTAATGGTGTGCCAGCAGACTGGTAGATTCCATTGAGAGTGGTATTTAACGTTCCATCATTTGCAAGTGATGCAAATGCGGTTCCGGAAATACCGCCCAGAGAATGCCCTACGAAATTTACTGGAACGCCAGCAAGGTCACCTTGTGTGGCGTAGTTGCCATCTATGTCAAAGGTTTGAATAGACGCTGCGACGTTCAACAGATCCACAACACCTTGGCGCAAGTTATCACGGCTGTTCATCATGTTGCCCGGGTTGATAAACAGGCTGCCTGAGGAGATGTCAGCTGCACCAGCTTCAACGGGCTGCAACTGAGCGTTACTGGTGTAGCCGAAGTGACGCTCACCAATATAGTCCGCATTGATCAAGGCGTTTAGCTGAGGTTCCAGCGGTGAGCCAGCAACGCCGGGGGCCTGAAGAACCTGACCAATCGTTGCCGTCAGAGTCGCTTCATCGAGCGTATCAAGACCCGGCACACGGCCATTTGTTGCGCCCGCCAAACCGTGCAGTGGCTGGTCAATAGCAACAACGGTTTGGCACGCGCCCTGAGCAAGTGCTATGCCCGGAAGCATTGAGCCACTGCGGTCTACGGTAATGCCATGCTGGAAGATGGTCACGCCGTTAGGCTTGCCAGACTCTGCATTGACGCAGGCCGCAGGCTGCGCAGCTGTTCCATCCAGTACCGGATGGAAAACAACCACTGGTACGGTGGTGTTTGCTTTTTGTTGCGGGAACGGGAAGTAGCCGTTCACGTTCAGTTTACCGTCGATGTCCCTTAGGAATGAGAAGGTTTGCTCGCCCGGTTGTAGGCTCTCATTCAGGCCAGCCTCTAGGCTGGTACTGCCAGACCAGCTACCCGTTACAATGCCTGTGCCGTCGTCACCGGGGAGGGATTGGAAGTACGGCAGAGTAATTGCGCCCTGAGATACCTGTACTTGCTGTGCGGCCGCCTTGATGGGATTTGCGTCATCTAAATTGGCAATGGTCGCCAAGGTGGCCGCAGATTTTGCTGGATAGAAGAACGACGGGCGTGGAATCGGAATATGCAGGGATTTTCCAACTTCGTTCGCTATTGCAGCACCAATGTTCTCCGGAGTAATACGCGGCGTGATTTGGCTCAACCGGGTAATTGACGCCAATTCAGCGGCTGTAAGCGTGCTTGGGTCAAGCTCGCCTTGTTGCAGTTGGCCAGCCTTAACAGCTATAGCTCCAAGCTTTTCCGTAAGTTGTGAAAAGTTCAGAGTGGGGTAGTTGTCTCTAATAACCTTCAACTGTGCCGTAAAGCCGATTTTTTGGCCTAGAGCTGTGCCGAAGGCGGCCGGTGCCATCATGGCTTTCAGAACGTTTTTGTCTGAGTTCGTAGTAAACGAATAAGCGAGGGCCGAATTGGACCCAGTGTTGTTGGCTTCGAGGAATCCGTTTGCCAAAGCATCCAGATTTTGAAGCAGGGACTTAACATTGCCTAGAGCTGGGTTGCCAAGAACACCGTTAGCCAGTTCAACGTCTTGTACAGAGCGCGTAATTGATTTGCCGTTTGCGCCTTGGACAGCGTCAGAAACAATGACCAGATACTTCTGGCCTTCCTCAAGTGGCTCAAGAGGCACCACGCGGATTGCGTTGTCGGTACCGCCATCCAGACTGACTACATCGGCTCGGAATTTGGGCTGCACAAGAGGCGTCTCTAGCCCTTGGCCGAACGGATCGGCAGTTACGATACTAGTTGGGTTAGTGTTCGGAAGCGCCAGTGGTGCTGAAGCTACGGCTGGACCTACGTTAAGCGGAACTAGAAAAACAGATGCATTGGCCAGCACAGACGCAGGGTTCAGGGATCCATCAAACTTTAGGCTAAACGCACCGGAAGTGGAAAACCCGGAGAGGCGGTTTACGGCATCGTCGGCAGGAGTAGACCCAGTTGAGAGGCCGGTAAAATCAAAATTTGCACTCTGAGTTGCACCCAGCAGCAGGATCAGGTCCGAGTTAATCGGGAAGGCAGCATTTTCACCAGCTAACGGGTTAGGATGATAAACCGGCCTTACAAGGCTGCGATCAATGGTTGTATCGTCAATTTTATAATCCGGGTTAGCATTTGCCCCCTCGTCAGCGCCGCTAAGGCAGCCTGTTAGCCCAAGGGAAGACGCCACGGCAAGACTTATTAGTGTTTTCTTGAACATGGGTGGAACCTTTTCCTGTTGTTGTATCGTTATGTTCGGCAACTAACGGGGCCGGTCTGATGCGGTAAACCCGGTGTCAGTGGCCTGTTCTGCTTAAACGGTTGTCTGAAATTGTAGCCAGCGCTTCAAGCCAATTTCTGTATTTATGACTATAGCGACACTAAAGCCAGTGTTGATCAGCCAAAAGTGTGATTCTTGCTATTTGGATCCTCCTCGCACAAAAGGGGAGCTTGGCCTTAATGAAAAATAGTCGGCTGGGCGGCGTTTGTCGAGCCCAAGCCAAAGATATGCTGGGGTTTTTACAAAATGTATCAAATGCCCACCAGACTGGGTGTTCCGGCGGGCGAGTGGGTTATTTGAATCGCGAGAAATCGGGTTTGCGCTTTTGCATAAAAGCACTGAAAGCTTCGGCTGCTTCCGGCGATTTCAGGCGCTCTGCAAATAGCTCACCCTCGGCCATCATAGTGGCGGTAAGTGCTTCTTGAGTTGGGCTGCCTAGTAACTTTTTGGTGGCGCGGATGGCGGCCGGAGGTTGGCTGGCGAGTTTCTGGCAGGCTTCCCGAGCGACGTTGTCCGTTTCGGCGGGATCACATATTCGATTTATCAAGCCCATACGATACGCATCCTCTGCACTGAAAGCTCCGCCCAGCATTAACAGTTCGGCGGCACGCACCCGGCCTAACCAAGTGGGTAACAGTAGGCTGGAACCGCCTTCCGGGCACAGTCCCAGACTGGCAAAGGGCATTTGGAAGCGGGCATTGCTGCCTGCAAACACCATATCGCAGTGCAGGAGCATGGTGGTGCCCACACCTACCGCTGGCCCATTTACCGAAACCACTACCGGCTTCGTAGCCTTTGCCAAAAGAAGCAAGAAGCGCCCCACGGGCGTTTCTGTGAAGGCGCCTTGCAAACCGCTGGCAAAATCGCCCAAGTCGTTTCCAGCGGTAAAGCAGTCTTGGCTGCCGGAAAATAAAACGCAACGGATATCAGCATCCGCTTCAGCCTGCTCAAGCGCATCGCCAAGCGCGGTATACATGGCGTGGGTAAGGGCGTTTTTGCGTTCTGGGCGGTTAATGCGAACGGTAAGAATCTGGTTGCTGAGTTCGGTTTGAATGAAATCTGCCACGGTCTCTCCTAACTGGGTGTTTTTTATCATTTGGTTAGGATGATACCTTTTTTCCGGCGATTGTTAAGAAAACCTTCGCCTTCTGTTCAGTGCCTCGTGCTCATGAATTTCTGGTAAACTGTGCCACCTGTTTTTTTGACGTATCTACCATAACGAGACCAACCTGATGAGGCGCCTATGACCACTGTAATCCGCCAGGATGACCTGATTGAAAGCGTAGCGGACGCGCTGCAGTTCATTTCTTACTATCACCCGAAAGATTTCATTCAGGGTGTTTACGAGGCTTACCAGAAGGAAGAGTCTCAGGCGGCCAAGGATGCTATGGCACAAATTTTGATCAACTCGCGTATGTGCGCGCAGGGCCACCGTCCGCTTTGCCAAGATACCGGTATTGTGACCGTGTTCGTTAACATTGGCATGAATGTTCAGTGGGACTGCGAGATGGCTCTGGACGATGTCATCAATGAGGGCGTGCGTCGTGCCTATGCCAACCCGGACAACGTACTGCGGGCTTCAATTCTTGCCGACCCTGATGGCAAGCGCCAGAACACGGGTGATAACACACCAGCGATTATTCATTACAAAATGGTGCCGGGTGATACGGTTGAGGTTCATGTAGCGGCCAAAGGCGGCGGCTCTGAAGCGAAATCCAAATTCGCTATGCTGAATCCATCCGATTCCGTTGTGGACTGGGTTCTGAAAATGGTGCCGCAAATGGGTGCGGGCTGGTGCCCGCCCGGTATGCTGGGTATTGGTATTGGCGGCACGGCTGAAAAGGCTATGCAGTTGGCGAAAGAATCGCTGCTGGATCCTATCGACATCCACGATCTACAGGCGCGCGGTGCATCCAACCGTGCCGAAGAACTGCGCCTTGAGCTGTTCGACAAGGTGAATGATCTGGGCATTGGTGCTCAGGGTCTTGGTGGCCTGACAACCGTGCTGGATGTGAAGGTAAAAGACTATCCTACCCACGCAGCGAATAAGCCTGTAGCGATTATCCCGAACTGTGCCGCCACCCGCCACGCACACTTTACGCTTGATGGCAGTGGCCCCTCTCTACAAACCCCGCCAAGCCTAGAAGACTGGCCTGAAATCACTTGGGAAGTAGGCGAGGGTGTGCGCCGGGTTAACCTGAATACCGTCACGCCGGAAGAAGTAAAAGAGTGGCAGCCGGGTGAAACCGTTCTGTTGTCTGGCAAGATGCTGACAGGCCGTGATGCAGCCCACAAGAAGATGGTGGATATGATCAACGCAGGCGAAGAACTGCCGGTGGATCTGAAAGGCCGCTTCATTTATTACGTGGGCCCGGTAGACCCAGTACGTGAAGAAGTGGTTGGCCCCGCAGGTCCAACTACTGCGACCCGTATGGATAAGTTCACTCACACAATGCTTGAGAAAACCGGCCTAACCGGCATGATTGGTAAAGCCGAGCGTGGTCAGGTGGCCATTGATGCCATCAAGGAATTTGGCGCCGTGTACCTCATGGCTGTGGGTGGTTCAGCCTACTTGGTCTCCAAAGCCATCAAGCACGCGGAAGTGGTTGCTTTCCCTGAGCTGGGTATGGAAGCCATTTACGAGTTTGATGTGGAAGACATGCCGGTAACCGTGGCGGTGGACTCCAAAGGCACGTCGGTTCACCAAACAGGTCCGGTGGAGTGGCAAGAGAAGATTATCGCTGCGAAGGCATTGTGACATTAGCTAGGCCTTGACACTGAGGGCCAGATTTCTAAATCTGGCCCTCAGTTTTCCTATCCTGTTTCTCCGCAGTTAACTTGAACAGCTAATGTTCAAATGCTTGCCCCAATCTGGCGGTAGCTCTGCATATTTTTCAAAGTCTGGTTGCTCGTCGAAGGGCTTCTCCAGAACCTTTAACAGTTCCTTCATTGGCTCAAAGTCGCCGTTCTGTGCCTCCAGAATCACTTTCTGCGCCAGATAGTTCCTCAGAATGTACTTAGGGTTCACGCTGCGCATTTCGTATTCCCGTTCATCCCGGGCGCGGGTTTCTTTTTTAAGCCGTTGCTCATAACGCGCAAGCCATTCATCTGCCACTTGGCGGTCTACGAATAGATCCCTCAGGGGCGCGTGGCCGTGGTCATAAAGGTTGGACAGTGCGCGGAAGAAGGCTGTGTAGTCGGTGCGGTGCTCGTTGAGCATGCTGAAGGTGTCCATAACCAGCCCGAGATCGCCTTCGTCCTCCTGAACGAGTCCAAGTTTGTCCCGCATGTTTTGTAAAAAGCGCCCGTTGTAGGCCGTTTCGTAGCGCTGCAAACCCTTGCGAATGGTGTCTTCATCCATTGCCGGCAGCAACGCATTGGCAAGGTACTGACAGTTTGCAAAGCCTACCTGAGGCTGGCGGTTGTATGCGTACCTGCCACCTTGATCGGTATGGTTGGATATGTAACCGGCATCAAAATCATCCAGAAAGGCGAAAGGTCCGTAGTCGAAGGTGTCGCCGATGATGGACATGTTGTCGCTGTTCATCACGCCATGGCAGAAGCCTACGGCTTGCCAGTCGGCAATAAGTCGGGCCGTGCGCTCAACGACTTCTTCAAACCAGCGCCCATGGCGCTCTTCCTCGGCTAGCTGTATCAGATGCGGGAAGTGAAGCGATATAACGTGTTCGAGAAGGATTTTAACGGTTTCCGGACCTTCGTGGTGCGCCGCAAACTCGAAGTGGCCAAAGCGGATATGGCTTTGTGCTACACGCACCAGTGCGGCTGCAGTTTCAATAGACTCTCTTCGAACCGGGTCCCGGGCACTGACCATGAACAGGGCGCGGGTGGTGGGAATGCCCAGCCCGTGCATGGCTTCGCTGCACAGGTATTCGCGGATAGTGGAACGTAGAACCGCTCGGCCATCACCAAAACGGGAGTAGGGCGTTGTCCCCGCGCCCTTCAGGTGCCAGTCCCAGCGGCGGCTATCAGCGCCTATGGTTTCCCATAAGAGCAGGCCTCGGCCATCACCCAGTTCCGGGTTGTACATGCCAAATTGGTGGCCGGTGTATTTCATGGCCACCGGGTCCATGCCCTCCAGCAGTTCCGTGCCCCCGCCTATTCCAGCCCAATCGGCTTCATTGGTGACATGAAAACCTAGTTCCTGAGCTAGCTTGTGGTTGAAGCAGGCCATTCTTGCATCTTTAAGCGGAGTGGGCTGCACTCGGGTGTAGAAGCTGTCCGGGAGCTCCAGATAGCGGTGTTCTACACGGAAATCGTTGCTACTCATAAAAGCCTATACTCCCATATGGTACGAATTCTGCTGATCTATTGAATAGTTGATTAACTGATCCATCAAAGACGGGAACCTAACGTGTCTGACAGTGAGCTTAGAGCAATTATTGATGCCCTGATTGAGAAAGAAGGGCTTCCTCAAAATTACGCGACTACAGTAGAACAGACCATCCTGCCTCTGATAGAGCACATTGTCTCGTTAAGGAACGCGAAGAACAGAACCATTGTTTTGGGAATTCATGGTGCTCAGGGCACCGGGAAGTCCACTTTTGCGTTGTTTTTGACCAGACTGCTTTATGATCACTTTCAATGCCCGACAGTGAGCATTTCACTGGATGATCTGTACCTTACCAGAGCTGAGCGGGGGGCACTGGCTGAACGCGTACACCCTCTGTTTATGACCCGGGGTGTGCCGGGAACGCACGATCTGGAACTTGGCGAGCAGGTTATTGATAAGCTTCGAATGGCCGGCCCTTGCGATCGCACCCGTATTCCGGCTTTCGACAAATCCCGCGACGACCGTGTTCCTCCGAACGAATGGCCTGTTTTTGAAGGCAGGGCAGAAGTTGTTCTTGTTGAAGGCTGGTGCCTAGGGGCTTTACCTGAAGATGATAAGGCACTGGCTGCACCTCTCAACACACTGGAGGCAGAGGAAGATCCCTTGGGCATTTGGCGAAGGTATGTAAATCAGTGTCTCAAGGGTGAGTATCAGGCGTTTTTTAATGAGTTGGATAGCCTGATTATGCTTAAAGCGCCTTCGATGTCCCGGGTGCTGGAATGGCGCACATTGCAAGAGCATAAGTTGGCAGAGAAAACGGCGCGCGCACCAAATGAGGGCGCACCAGCGCAAGCTGTTCAGGAGTTGCGCATCATGAGCGATCAGGAGGTAGCCCGCTTCATTATGCACTATGAGCGGGTAACCCGGTCT
Organism: Marinobacter sp. 1-4A; assembly: GCF_016597725.1. GTDB lineage: Bacteria > Pseudomonadota > Gammaproteobacteria > Pseudomonadales > Oleiphilaceae > Marinobacter. Next base: position 120,703 of record NZ_VCGY01000006.1, on the reverse strand, counting down.
TGCCTTAGGGAACTGCCAGATCGTGCGGATGTGTTGATTGAGGTGTCCGATGATCATTCCCTGAGCCGCCCCATTTTTCGGACTCAATCCTGAAGGAGTTTCCCATGCCCAAGTCACGCTTGGTCATATTTTCAGATCTGGATGGAACCTTGCTCAACCATGAAAACTATCGTTGGCAGCAGGCGGCGCCTGCGCTGGAGCGGGTTGCGGAGGCCGGTATTCCGCTGATCCTGAACTCAAGCAAAACTGCTGCGGAAATCCGGGTGCTGCGTCAGCAACTTGGAAACACCGATCCTTTCATCGTTGAAAACAGTGCAGCCGTGGTTATTCCTCCGGACATATTCGGGAGTGATAGTGAGCAGGTAGTGCATTTTGGGGCGTCCCGGACAGAAGTTTTTAAAGTGCTCTCTGCACAAAGGGACAGCGGCGCACGCTTTCGAGGCTTTGCTGATATGAAGGATGACGAACTGGCCCAGCTCACGGGGCTAGATTCAGCTTCGTCTGCCCGCGCCCGGGAGCGTCTGGGAACCGAGCCACTGGTTTGGCAGGGGAGCGAAGAAGAGTTGAAACGTTTTGAAGCCGCGCTGGCTGCCGAACACCTGCGTCTGGTTAAAGGTGGTCGGTTCTATCACGCCATGGGCATCTTTGATAAAGCCGATGGGGCCCGCTTTTTGCTAAACAAATACAGAGAGCTATACCAAGAGCGTTATGGCGATCAGCAACTGACGGCTATTGCGCTGGGGGACAGCCCCAACGACCAGAAAATGCTGGAGGAAGCAGATATTCCGGTCGTCATCCGCGGGGTTAACAGCAAAGAGGTGCAGCTGCCCTCGGAAAAACACGCCATGCGCTCTCTCAAACCCGGCCCGGCGGGATGGAATGAGTGTGTACTCAATCTCCTGTTTGAGTACGGATACTAGTACTGCAAAGGAGAATCGCCATGGGCGACTTTTACCAGAATGGCATTGTAACCACGCTGCATAACCTTGTTCGCCGGCCAGTGGCGGATCTGGAAGCTGAGTTGATGACCTTTCGCAAGACCCGGCCCATGTCACTTGTGCTGCCGTCTCTTTATTCCGAACTTGAAGGGCCAGCGTTAAAGCACATTGTGCAGGAACTTGCGAAGGTGCCTTATCTGGACGAGATCATTATCGGTCTGGACCGGGCTAACGAAGAGCAATATCGCCATGCGCTTGAATATTTCTCTGGGCTCCCACAAAACTTCAAGGTGCTCTGGAACGATGGCCCACGCCTCCGTGCCATTGATCTGAAGCTTCGGGAGCAGGGGCTGGCTCCCACGGAAATGGGTAAAGGCCGCAACGTCTGGTACTGCTTCGGTTATGTCCTGGCTTCTGGTGTGAGTGAATCCGTCGCACTGCACGATTGTGACATTCTTACCTATTCGCGGGAGCTGGTGGCACGACTGATTTATCCTGTGGCCAATCCGAGCTTCAATTATATGTTCTGTAAGGGTTACTACGCCCGGGTGGCAGATGGGAAGATGAACGGGCGTGTCAGTCGCCTGCTGGTGACTCCTTTGATTCGTGCCATGAAAAAGGTGTGTGGCCCGAGCGATTTTCTGGATTATCTCGACAGTTACCGATATCCCCTTGCCGGAGAGTTCTCCTTCCGCACAGATGTGATTAATGATCTTCGAATCCCCAGTGACTGGGGATTGGAGATTGGCGTGTTGTCGGAAATGAAGCGGAACTATGCCACCAACAGGCTCTGCCAAGTAGATATTGCCGATGTCTACGACCATAAACACCAAGACCTCTCATCGGAGGATGCCAGCCAGGGTCTTTCCAAAATGAGTGTGGATATTTCCAAGGCGCTGTTCAGAAAACTGGCAACGAATGGTGAGATATTCTCGAGCGAGAAGTTCCGGACCATCAAGGCCACCTATTTCCGCATCGCTCTGGATTTTGTGGAAACCTATCAGAACGATGCGATTATCAACGGCCTTGGGTTTGATCGGCATAAGGAAGAGAAAGCCGTTGAACTGTTCGCCCAGAATGTGATGAGCGCAGGTGCTTACTTTCTGGAGAACCCCATGGATACGCCATTCATTCCAAGCTGGAACCGGGTCACCAGTGCTATTCCGGATATCAAGGAGCAATTGCTCGAGGCCGTGGACCTGGATAATAAGGACTATCGGCCATGAGTCAGGTGCTGAGCGCCAAACTGGTTAGTATGCTCGAAACTGTTTATCCGGCGCTGGATTGTGATTTCCTCGCCAGTGAGCTTCTGACCACGATGGGCCTGAGTCCGGACCAGCCTCCGCCAGCAGCTCATCAGAACCATTGGACGGAATCGGATATCGTTCTGATCACCTATGCGGACACCGTTCAGCGAGACGATGAAAAGCCCTTGGTCACACTGCGTCAGTTTCTAAATCGATGTCTTTCTGACAGTATTTCCGCCGTACATATTTTGCCTTTCTTTCCCTACAGCTCCGATGATGGTTTCTCGGTGATGGATTACCTTGCCGTCAATGAGTCCCACGGAAACTGGGAAGACGTCGAAGCCATTGCGCAGGACTTCAAGCTCATGGCGGATCTGGTGATCAACCATATGTCAGCCCGTAGCCGATGGTTTGAGAATTTTAAGAGGCGGATTGACCCTGGCAAGGACTATTTTTTTGAGGGAAACCCTAAGGATGATTTGAGCGCTGTTGTCAGGCCACGCACGTCGCCATTGCTCACGTCAGTTCATACGGAGGACGGCGAGCGTTATGTTTGGTGTACCTTCAGTGAAGATCAGGTTGATCTTAATTTTGCCAACCCTCAGGTATTGATTGAGTTTGCCGCCATTGTTCGTTACTACCTCGAACGAGGCGTCATTATCTTCCGGCTCGACGCTGTGGCTTTCCTATGGAAAGAGCCTGGAACCCCGAGTATCCATCTTCAGCAGACCCACGAATTGATCAAGATTTTGCGCTTGTTGATAGAGCACCACAGCCCGGACGCCGTGGTGATCACGGAAACCAATGTGCCGAACCGCGAGAATCTCACGTATTTTGGTAATGCCAACGAAGCCCATGTTATCTACAACTTTTCGTTGCCGCCGCTACTGATTAATACGCTGGTGACAGGTGACTGCAAGCACCTCAAAACCTGGCTCATGAGTATGCCGCCGGCACAGATGGGAACCACCTATCTGAACTTTATTGCATCCCATGATGGTGTGGGAATGCGCCCCACGGACGGGTTGTTGTCTGAAGAGGAAAAGCAGCGACTGCTCAAAACCATGGAGTCATTCGGCGGTAAAGTATCCTTCAGGCGCACACCTGATGGCCGGGACCAGCCTTATGAAATCAATATTGCCCTCTATGATGCATTGAAGGGCACCTCCGGGAACGGTGTTGACCACTGGCAGTTGCAGAGGTTTATTTGTGCGCACACGGTCATGCTCGCGTTGGAGGGTATACCCGCTTTTTACATACACAGCTTGCTGGCGAAGGAAAACGATACCGAGCGAATGGAGCATACCGGTCGCCTGCGCTCCATCAATCGGAGTCAGTGGCAGCTTGCGGATCTGGAACAGGAACTCGACAACCCGCTGAGTCATCACAGTAAAGCCTATCAGGAGCTGAAGCGTCTGATTGCGATTCGCCGAAAGCAACCGGCTTTCCATCCAAATGCAACCCAGTTTACCTTGCATCTGGGGCTCAAGTTGTTCGGATTCTGGCGCCAAAGCATGCGGCGGGAACAGTCCGTTTTCTGCATTCATAATATCAGTGACGAACTGCAGCAGGTGGCGTTGAGTGATATCAATCTGATTGGGACCGATCATTGGATTGATCTGATTGCGGGTACCGCAATCAGTGACCTTTCGGGTTGCATTACCTTGAAGCCTTATCAAAGCGTATGGTTGTCCAATCGGGATTAAAACAGAATGCCCTGATTTCTAGAATGCTTGCCTCATCCTCCCTCACACTCAAGAAATAGACCCTCTCTTTTCCCGAGGCGCAGAGGTAAGCGAATTATGAAAGCCTACTCATTACAACCGTGAAGACAGTTGAGGTATCCTGACCGGATATTCAGAGTGCTGAGATTAAAGACATGATGAAAGCAATCAAGGTAACCGATGGCGCCCTTGTATGGGAAGACTGCGCGAGCTTTGAAGAACTGCCTGCGGATCACGTGGCAATCGATGTTGTCTGGAGTGCCGTTAACCGTGCGGACCTGTCACAACGTGCCGGTGTTTACCCTCCGCCTCCGGGTGCGTCTGAAATTTTGGGGCTGGAGGTGAGCGGCCGTATCTCTGCCGTTGGTGAGGCCGTGACGGGCTTTGCGCCGGGCGACGAAGTGTGCGCCCTGCTCACCGGTGGTGGTTACGCCACTCAGGTAGTGGCTCCTGCTGCACAGGTATTGCCTATTCCGAAAGGGTTCTCACTGAAAAAAGCAGCGGCACTGCCAGAGGTGTATGCAACGGCGTGGCTGAACCTTTATCAAGAGGCCGACCTGAGACCCGGTGAGAGGGTTTTGTTGCATGCGGCCGGTAGTGGTCTAGGGACCACCGTTATTCAAATTGCTACGGCTTTTGGTAATCCGGTATTCGCGACCGCAGGAGATGACGAAAAGCTGGAAGTTTGCCGCAAACTGGGTGCAACCGGCACCTGGAACCGCAAAAATGGCTCATTTGTTGACGCAGTGAAGAGCTGGGGTGGTGTGGATATGGTGCTGGACCCGGTTGGTGGCAGTTATATCAAGGATGACCAAAAGGTTCTCAGTGCCGATGGTCGGATTGTTTTAATCGGTCTTCTCGGGGGGCGTTTTGCGGAGGTCGACTTGGGCTTGATGTTAGTTAAGCGCCACAAGTTGATTGGTTCTACACTGCGTTCCCGGTCAGTAGCAGACAAGGAACGTGTGATGCAGGACTTATACCGTCACGTTTGGCCGCTTCTGGTCGCCGGGCAAATTGAGCCTGTGATCGACAGTGCATGGCCCATCGAGCAGGCTGAGGAAGCCATGGCGCACGTGGCGGCGAACAAAAATACCGGGAAGGTACTCCTCCAGATAGGGGAGTAGCCTTCCCGGTGCTCCAAGGCAGCTTAAGTTAGTCGGCGATGTGTACCAGTTGCTTGCCGAAATTTTTGCCCTTCAGCATTCCCTTGAAGGCCTCAACAGCATTTTCGAGGCCTTCAGCAACGGTTTCCCGGTATTTGATCTCGCCGGACGCAATACGGCTTGTGAGGATGTCGGTTATTTCCTGATGCTTATCCTGCCACTCGGTTACCAGAAAGAAACGGTGCTCAGGTACCGGGTCGAGGCGCTTGAGAATATCAAACGGTGTCTCTACATTGTCTGTGCTCTTGGCATTGTAAGCTGAGACATAGCCGCAAATCGGCACTCTTGCTCCTGCGTTCAATAGCGGCGCGACGGCTCTGGTAACATCACCACCCACGTTTTCGTAGTAGATGTCGATGCCGTCGGGGCAGGCAGCTTTCAAGTCGGCTTCCAAATTACCGGCTTTGTAGTCTACGCAAGCGTCAAAACCAAGCTCGTCAACGACATAGCTGCACTTCTCCGGACCACCGGCAACACCGACAACGCGGCAACCGTTCGTTTTTGCAGTTTGGCCAACCACTGTGCCCACGGGGCCTGATGCTGCGGAAACCACGACGGTCTCTCCCGCTTTAGGCTTGCCTACATAGGTTAAACCGCAGTAACCGGTGCGGCCAGGCATACCGGCAACACCAAGGTATGTTTGCAGCGGAACGCCTTCTTTTTGATGGATTTTGTAAACCATTGGGGCGTCCGCCGGAAAGGTTACATACTCCTGCCAGCCAGAGTAACAGGTAACTAAATCGCCGACGTTTAGTTTGTCTGAACGAGACTCGACAATCCTCGCTACACTCTCGCCTACGATGGGTTCGTCGATCCCGATAGGATCCATGTAGCCCTTGGCATCGTTCATGCGTGGGCGCATGTATGGGTCTAACGATAACCAAAGAACCTTTGCAACAACTTCACCCTCTTCGGGTTTGCGCACTGGGCGATCTTCCATAACGAGATCACCGTCTTGGATCTCTCCGTTGGGGCGTTTTTTTAGGACAATGGCACGATTTTGGTACTGGCTCATAGTATTCCTCCCTATCTGTAGTGAGGCCTTTCGGAGCAGGCTTGCCCCTTGGGTTGCGTAACGAAACCAGATTAGCCTGCAGCAGAATAGCTTTGGGGTCAACCGCTCAGCTCATTTGGAGGCTAACCGATTTGCCCCCGGCCAAGCTTGCGGCACTACAAACACTCGATTTATTTCCAGCCAGTTTTCTGTTTGCGGGTCTTTCTGCATCATAGCGAACAGCTGGGGGACGGCTCTGTGGTCCACGCGCTCCAGTGCGTCCTGAGTGTGCGTAGTATCAGGCGGGTCCGTCTGGTACCAGTTACCAATCCAGTGCGGTTTGTTAAGAACAACCCAGTGTGACGTGTCCAGAGCCTTGGCGTCGGCAATATACATCCAACTCCCGCGCAGGTGCCCATCGGGAACATAAGCGGGCGTTTGCACCTGTTCGTTGGTGGGATAGAACAGGTATCCCGGCATGAACACTCGCGGGGTCAGTGGGCCAGCGATGTTGAATTCAGAAAGGAGTGCGAGGGTTTCAGGACGCTGTGTTCGTTGGCTTTGTTGCTCAAGCAGGCTGGTTGTTTTTATATCCAGCCTGTCCCGGGCATTGGGGCCGTACCAGAAGGTAGGGCCGTCTGACGCCGGTACACCAAGATAAAACTTGATGGCGATTTCGTGGTGCTCAATCCGGTCGTCTATTAGGTTGTGCACTACAAAATCGAGCTCTCCGATGGTGCGCCCGTTCGATTGGATCTGCTGGTTTTTTAGTAGGATGGGCCAACCTAGCAAATCGTTCAATAAAACCTGATACAGCCGCTCAAAATAGAAACCCAGCCGGCGCTGTGGTGGTTCGCTCAGCAGGAGCGGTGCGGTTTCAGGTTTCTGGTCCCAGCATTTGAGTAAACCGGGGTAGTTTGGGGGCAAATAGTGCGCGGGATCGATTGTGATCGGCGAGTGCAGCAGTTGCGGTGTTTGGCACAGCCAAGCGAGATGACGTATCGCTGGTGTTTGGTAAGAATTGATCAGCTTGGCGGCTAGGTTTGCATTCATCTACCCAGAATACCGTAAACTGTCGGTGAATAAAGGTGCGAGGTTTGAGGGGGCCGCAAGCTTAATCGAAAGGCCCGCAAGCCTAATCGCAACAAGCTATTGCACAAAGCGCCAGAGAACAGAGAACGGAGAGATGAGCATGCAATACTTACATACGATGATCCGCGTTAGTAATCTCGAACAAACTTTGCACTTTTTTTGCGACCTGTTGGGCATGGTTGAGATTGACCGTAAAAGCAGCGAAAAAGGCCGATTTACTCTAGTATTTCTGGCGGCACCGCAAGATGAGGCGCAAGCTCGTAAAAGCAGGGCTCCCATGCTGGAGTTAACCTATAACTGGGACCCGGAGGCTTACGAAGGTGGGCGCAATTTCGGTCATCTGGCATACCGGGTGGACGATATCTACGCGCTTTGCGAGTCATTACAGGCGAACGGCGTGACCATCAACCGCCCGCCGAGAGATGGGCGCATGGCGTTTATCCGCACCCCGGATAATATATCTATAGAGTTACTACAGAACGGTGAGCCACTGACGCCTAGAGAACCTTGGGCAAGCATGCAGAATACGGGCATCTGGTAAGCCTAATAGGCTCACGGGAATTGCAGATGTAAGAAAACGCCCATAGAATCATTGGCTCGCTTTTACGTAGCTTGTTGGTATCACGCTCAAAGCATCAGGACGATGCGCTAAAACAGGGAGATGTTCCATGGAAGACTGGCAAGGATGCTTGGCCCCCCAATGTCAGACTGCATTGCTGAACGCACGTGAAGATGTTGATCATCGCGGCGGTGCTGTCATTACGGTCGAAGATTTTCTGCTCGCATTGCTGAACTCCAGCCCTTCTATAAGCCGTTTTTTGCGTGGATCCGGTGTCGATATGGATGAGCTTATCCGCACCGTTCAGTGTGAGCAGCCGATTGTGACCGAAGTAGGCGGTGAAGGCCTGCTCTCTTCTCAGTTGATCTACTGGTTGGCGACTGCGCGAGAAACCTATGGAACGCCTGCTTGGCTCGATTGGCCGCAGCTCCTCGAAGTGCTTGCACGACACGCAGAGCGCTTGCAGGAAAAGGCGTATGTTTCGGTTCTTGAGCTGGTTTTACGGTGGCCGACTTCAAGTGAGCAGATGGATAGTGATCAACTAATTATTGACGGAAGCCTCGCAAAGTCAGGCATTGATGAGGAAACGGCCCCGGTTGTTATTACCGATACGGACTGGATTGAGCTGGCGGAAGACGTTGCTATCACTCTGGCTGCAACACCCAATGCGTTAGTTTGGGTAAGGGGAGAGCGTGGCTCGGGTAAATCCGCTTGGCTGCGTTCGCTGTTATCATCGTTCACGCAACCCTATGTTGAAATGGATCTGCGCCGCGAAGCGGAATTAATGGCTAGCGAACTCGCCGTTATTCCGGCCACTGGCAAAAAGCCCTGGCCAGTGTTGGTGCTAGATAATGTGACACCGGCCGACTTGCTTATGTTGATGGATAGCCCGTCGGGTCTCGCTTCTGAACTTGTTCAGCGGTGGCAGGGGCCCGTGATGCTTTTGGGCCCGGATGTGCAGCCTGAAGGTGCGGAAAGCTGTCGTACATTGGAGCAACGGCTTGGGCGGGCATTGGAGGTGTATAGTGCGCCGCTTTCCAGTGAGATGCAGCGCAAGGCAATCTTGGTCGCACATCAGGCAGCTATAGAGCGCCGATGGAACATTCATTTGCCGCAACCAGTGATTCATTTTGCAGCCTCCCGGCGCAGCCGGTGTGTTTCTACTCCGGGCGGAATGCTCCAGTGGGTAGAGCGAGCTGCTGCACGGCTGGAGCTATTTGCCCGGCGTGGGCCCGTGAAGTCGGTAGCGCTTTCCGGGCAAGAAGATACGCTCCGGCGCCAGAGTCTTGTTGCCATGGCGAGGCAAGAACCACTGGATGAAATAGCCCAGTCGCTTGAAGATGTGCAGTTGTTGCGTGTGGCTGCCGAAGTCGACTGGTACGAACGGCAAGCAGCAGGCACATTGCGCCAGCTTACGGTGGACGATTTACGGTATGAACTGGAACGCTGGCTTGCAGCGCGGCCCGGGCCGGTTCACTATGTGCTGCATTGTGATCACCAGCATGGAGAATCTGCGAGTGCAGGATCTTGAAATCTACATTCGTGACCTGAAAGCAGGCGCCGTTTCCCGTTGGCTTGAAAGCCATGTAAAGCAGTTGGTACTTGACGACAATGATGTTGCATCCGTTACCAAAGGCACAGCGTATTTTGGCGAAAAGCGGCTTAAAATTACCTTGTATCCACAGGCTTTTGGTAAGCGATTTACCTCGTTGATTATTGAAGGCGAGCAGCTACCGTGGACTAGCGATCTGGATTGTGCACGCAGTGCAAGGCGAGCGATGGATGCCGAAGTCCGTTGCAGCCCGGGGGAGTGGCAAGAGGGTGAAGCGGTGGAAGATGAAAAATGGTGGCGGTTGGACGACCGAGGAGAGCAGCTTGTTGTTTGGAATTGACTAGCTGCGTGCCATCCAGAACGAAAAAAGGCAGCCCCAACTCAATAGTGGGCTGCCTTTTTTGTTTCAGCTTGCGTTTCAGTCGCTCAAGATAGAAACGTTATCTGCTTGCAGGCCTTTATCGGCGTCTACCACACTGAAGCGAACCAGTTGGCCTTGTCGAAGAACCCGGCGACCACTTCCGCGAATAGCACGGAAGTGAACAAAGACTTCGTCTCCGCTGTCGCGGACAATGAAACCGAAGCCCTTCTTGACGTTAAACCACTTAACAGTGCCTTCTTCGTCGCCTTCGGGGCTGTCGTCATCATAGTCGGCATCATCGTTATCGGAGTTCGCGTAGCCTTGGCTAGAACTCTGGCTCCGAGACGGTGAGCTGCTACGCTGCGGCGCACTGCGTGTCGGCTGCTGTTTAGCGGCAACTGCGACGGCAATAAAGCCGGTAATACCGAAAACAATGAAGGTAATGACGTATGCGGCAATGCCACGGGTGCTGCCCAGAGCCTCTACAAATTCGCCAATGGCAATCAGGCGAAGTGGTTCAGGGGTAAATGAGAGCAGCAGGGCAAGTACCAATGGTGCTGGGATAGCGATCAGGAGAGCAACAAGGATCGCTTTGGCTGGATTACGCATTGACTGAGAATTCTCCATTTTTCATTAACGCTGACGATAAAAAACCGGATATCGGGTAAAATCGCTTATCCGGCCAGTGATTACCACCTGATTCCCTAAAAAACGGAAGCTCGGGCGGGCAAAAGCGGCATGATAGCAGATTATCCCCGCGGCATACCAAACGGCTGTGGCATCGAATGCTCTTGGCAGGATCTGGATCTCATATTTACCCATTCACGCGAACCTATTATCCAAGAGGGTTGAGTAGCTGATGAGTCAAAACGATTTGCAAACCAGACTGGACGAACTCGAAACACGGCTTGCCTTTCAGGATGATGTTATTCATACCCTGAGCGAGCAGGTGGCGAAGCAAGAGATGGATATTCGTGAACTGTGGGATGCGAAGCGGTTGCTGCATAGCCAGATCAAGGATTTTTCGTCGTCGAATATCAAGCGTGAAGAGGAAGAGTTACCCCCACCACATTATTGATTCGCGAGACAAAGAGGCCAGAACAATGTTCTGGCCTCTTTGTATGTGTCAGCTTTCAATCGAGCCGCTCAGGCTAGCAATTCCACAAGAATCTGCTCATAAATCCGGGATAGAGTGTCTAGGTCCTCAGCTTTTACGCACTCGTTCACTTTGTGAATGGTCGCGTTGATGGGGCCAAGCTCCACAACCTGCGCGCCGGTTGGTGCGATGAAGCGCCCATCAGACGTTCCACCAGACGTAGAGAGCTCGGTCTCGCGCCCGGTGACGTTCCGAATGGCGCTCTGGCTGGCAGACACCAGCGCGCCCTTATCCGTAAGGAAGGGGCGACCACTGAGGTGCCACTGTAGGTCGTATTTCAGATTGTGTCGCTCAAGTGTTGCCACAACCCGCTCCTCAAGGCTCTCCGCCGTGTTTTCTGTGCAGTATCGGAAGTTGAAGTGCACCAGACATTCGCCGGGGATGATGTTGCTACCAGTGCCAGCTTCCATTTTTGTAATTTGGAAGGTTGTAGGCGGGAAATAGTCGTTGCCGTTGTCCCAAAACTCATTCGCCAGCGTATGCAGAGCCGGTGCGACTGCATGGATGGCATTCTCAGCCAGATGGGGATAGGCAACATGGCCCTGAACGCCCTGTACCGTTAAGTAGCCGTGCAGCGAGCCCCGGCGGCCGTTCTTGATGACATCACCGACTTCATGAGTGCTGGAGGGTTCACCAATTAAGCACCAGTCAATTTTTTCTGAACGGGCTTCCAGCGCTTCGATAACCTTCACCGTTCCGTTTTGGGCCGGGCCTTCCTCATCACTGGTAATCAGCAGGGCGATGGAGCCGCGATGATTCGGGTGAGCACTTACGAAGCGTTCACATGCAGTGATGAAGGCCGCGAGACTGCCTTTCATGTCGGCAGCGCCCCGGCCATGGAGGTAGCCATCCTTGATAACCGGATCAAACGGCGGGTGAGACCAGTTTTTTTCAGGCCCGGTAGGAACCACGTCGGTATGGCCAGCAAACGCAAGCACAGGCCCCTCTGAGCCTTTGCGCGCCCAGAGGTTGTCGGTGTCGCCAAACCGCATGTGCTCTCCGGCAAAACCCAAGGGAGATAGCCGCGACATCATGAGTTCTTGGCAGCCCGCATCATCTGGCGTTACTGATGGCCGGCTGATCAGGTCGATGGCCAGTTTGATTGTTGGTGAATCAGTTATTTGCATGGAGTTCGTCGTTCAGCTCGATAGCGGATTGATTGGTTTTACATTCAACCGCGCCGGTTTGGCTGTTACGGCGGAACAGAAGGTCTGGCTTGTTGGCCAGATCGCGGGCTTTGATGATTTCAACCAGTTCGTTGCTGTCGTCCAGCAAGGCAACTTTAGTGCCAGCAGTAATGTATAGGCCAGCCTCAACCTTGCAGCGGTCACCCAAGGGAATGCCAATACCCGCATTGGCGCCGATCAGGCAGTTTTCGCCAACAGAAATAACCATGTTGCCGCCACCAGACAGAGTACCCATGGTAGAACAGCCACCACCGAGGTCGGACCCTTTGCCCACCATCACGCCTGCAGAAATGCGGCCTTCAATCATGCTGGTGCCTTCGGTGCCAGCATTGAAGTTGATAAAGCCTTCGTGCATAACGGTTGTACCTTCACCCACGTAAGCGCCAAGGCGTACGCGCGCTGTATCTGCAATGCGAACGCCATTGGGAACTACGTAGTCCGTCATCTGCGGGAATTTGTCTACGGATTTCACTTCCAGAGAACGGCCTTCGAGGCGGGCCTTGAGCTGACGTTCCGGCAGCTCGTTCAGGTCAATGGCGCCTTCGTTGGTCCACGCAAGGTTAGGCAGTAGGCCGAAGATGCCGTCCAATTTCAGCCCGTGGGGTTTTGCTTGCCGGTGGGAGATCAGATGTAGCTTAAGATAGACCTCCGGCGTGCTTGAAGCAGTATCGTCTGTTTCCAGAACGGTCACTACAACCGGGCGTTTGCTGTTGGCCGCTTTCTCTGCCAGTGATGCCTGATTTGTTGAGCCGATTTGGCGCAGAGCCTTTGCAAATTCAACCAGTTGTTCAGCGGTTGCATGGATTGCCCGGTTTCCGCCTTTGTAATCCAGAGCAGTCCCCACTACATCAATCAGCTCTGTCTCGGGTGTGATGATCGGTTGCTGGTAAAAAACCTCCAGCCATTCTCCCTGATTGTTTTGGGTGCCGATACCTATGCCGAATGCAAAGCTCATGCAGTGATTGCTCCTGTCTATTTGATCGTGTTTATTTGATGATTGTTGCCCAGTCATCGGCATTGAAGCCGACATAAATCGCGCCGTCATATTCGACGACGGGCCGTTTAATGATGGAGGTGTTTTCCAGCATAATATCGTGGGCAGATTGGGCGCTGATAGTATCACGAACCTCGTCGCTGAGTTTGCGCCAGGTGGTGCCGCGGCGATTCAGCAGGGTTTCCCAGCCCACCGCTTTTTCCCACTGGGATAACCGGCTTTCATCCAGCCCTTCTTTTTTGAAGTCGTGAAACTCGTAGTTAATGCCTTGCTCATCAAGCCATTTACGGGCTTTTTTGACGGTGTCGCAATTGCGAATGCCATAGAGCTTCATAATTCAGTTTGCCTTTACAAATTCAACGATGCGCCTTGCGGCTTCGACGCACTCTTCCAGTGGTGCAACCAATGCCATGCGAACTCTGTTTTCGCCCGGATTGTGGCCATCCACAGTACGTGATAAATAGCGGCCGGGCAGAACATGAACGTTTTGCTGAGCTGACAACTCTTTTGCAAAGGTTTCATCGTCCATTGGGGTGGTCGGCCAGAGGTAAAATCCCGCATCGGGAAAGTCCACTTCCATGACTTCGCGCAGAATAGGCACAACGGCTTCAAACTTGGCACGATAAGCCGCTCGGTTCTCCCGCACGTGATCTTCATCTTGCCAAGCGGCAATGCTTGCGAGTTGGTTATGAACCGGCATGGCGCAGCCATGGTAGGTTCGGTAACTCAGATAGCCTTTCAATATGCTTGCGTCACCCGCTACAAAGCCGGATCTCAGGCCCGGCAGGTTGCTGCGTTTCGATAGGCTGTGGAAAACAACACAGCGTGCGAAGTCGTTACGGCCCATAGCAGCGCAAGTCTGTAGTAGGCCTTCCGGTGGGTTGTTTTCATCAGGGTAGAGTTCCGAATAGCACTCATCTGAGGCAACAATAAAGTCATACCTGTCTGCAAGTTCAATAACCTTGGTTAGGGTACTCCGTGGTATGACTGCCCCGCTGGGGTTTCCTGGAGAGCAAAGAAATAACACCTGACAATCCCGCCATACGGATTCCGGCACCGCGTCGAAGTCCGGAATAAAACCGTTGGAGCCATCGCAGGGCAGGTAAACCGGCGTCGCACCTGCTAAAAATGCGGCCCCTTCGTATACCTGGTAAAAGGGGTTGGGGCTTACAACTGTGGCCTGCCTGCTTGCATCAACCACCGCCTGCACAAGTGAAAAGATGGCCTCGCGGGTGCCGTTTACCGGGACGATATTGTGTTCCGGGTCCAGAGAGCCTGCTTTCAGCTGAAATCGTTGAGTGGCCCATTGGCTAATGGCCACCCGCAGCTCACCCAGACCCCGGGTGGTGGGGTAGTTGGCCATCCTATCGAGATTGTCTGCAATCACCTGTTTTACAAACTCAGGGGACGGGTGTTTGGGCTCGCCAATACCGAGGGATATAGCTTGCAGATGCTCTGGTACCGAAATACCGGCTTTGAGTTTCGCCAACTTCTCGAAGGGGTAGGGGTGTAGCTTTTTCAGGTTGGGGTTCATTGAGTTTCGTCCAGCATTTTGCATAGGTCTTGCTGTAGGGCGCGGCACACGGAAGGGTCGCTGATTGGTTCGCCTTGCTCGTCGGTCACAAAGAAAACGTCCTCCACGCGCTCGCCCAAGGTAGCAATTTTGGCATTACTCAAGCGTATACGATGATCCAGCAGCACCTGACCAATCCGTGCCAGAAGGCCGGGACGGTCAGGCGTAATCACTTCAATCACCGTGCGCTCGTTAATGGTGTCGTTGGAAAACAACACTTCGGTTGGGAAGGCAAAGTGCCTGAGCTGTCGCGGCGTGCGGCGGTGAATGATGTCAGGGTAGTCCTCCGGATCATCCAACTCTTCGATCAGGCGCCTGCGCACACGCTCTTTGCGAGCAGGGTCCACACCCAGCGGTTGGCCCTTCTCGTCCAGAACCACATAGGAGCTGATGGTGAAGGGGCTATCATTCGAGCTGATGCGGGCATCAACAATGTTCAGGTTGAGTTGCTCCAGCACGGCTGTTGTTGCTGCAAACAGGGTGGCCCGGTCTTTCATGTAAATAATGATTTGGGAGAAACCATCGGTGGGGCCGCCGTGAGTATCCCGAATAAGCACCAGTGGCCCGGGCGTGTCGCCATGATTGATGATTGCGGCTGTTTGCCAAGCAATATCAACCGTGGAATCCTGCAGAAAGTAGTCCTCATCGACAGTATCCCAGATAGCATCTATCTGCTCGTCGGTGATGTTTTGGGCATGGAGAATGTCCCTTGCCTCAGACTGGGTCGCGCGTACCCATTCCTGTCTGTCTACAGGAATTTCCGTGCCTTGCCTTAGGGCTCTCTTGGCTTCTAGATACAGTTGACGCAGTAGGGATGCGCGCCAGGTGTTCCAGAGTTTTGGGTTGGTGGCGCTGATATCGCAAACCGTAAGGATGTACAGATAATCCAAATGCGCCTGGCTGGGCACTGCGCGAGCAAAGGAACGAATAATGTCCGGGTCGGAAATATCTTTTCGCTGCGCCGTCATCGACATCAAAAGGTGGTTTTCTACCAGCCAAGAAACCAGTTGGGTGTCACGCTCACCTAAGTGGTGGCGCTCACAGAAGGATTCGGCATCTACGGCGCCAAGCTCTGAATGGTCTCCGCCACGGCCCTTGGCGATGTCGTGGTATAGGCCCGCAATATACAGTAGTTCTCGCTTAGGTAGGCCGTGGATTAACCGGGCGGCCAGCGGGTAGTCGTCGCGAGCCTCCGGGCCACTCATTCGAACCATGTTGCGAACAACCCGCATGGTGTGTGCGTCAACAGTGTAAATATGGAAAAGGTCGTGCTGCATCTGGCCGATAATTTGGCCGAATTCGGGCAGGTAGCGGCCCAGCACGTTGTACTTTTTCATGGCGGAGAGGGTTGTATCCAGCCCGTGGGGTGTTTTTAATAGCTCCATGAACAGGGATGTCACAGCCAAGTCAGCCCGAAAAGCATCGTCAATCAGATGCCTGTGTGCCCGCAAAGAGCGAATGGTGGTCGCCCGGATTCCCTTTATTTCAGGGTGCTGCGCCATCAGTACGAAAATTTCCATAATTGCGTAGGGCGAGTAGGCAAACACCTGATTGTTTACCGCTTCTATATAACTGTTGCGAATCTGGAAGCGTTTGTTGATGGGTTGTATGTTGTCCTCTGTGCCGGTGCCGAGTATCGCCTCATCGTAAAACTGAAGGATAACGTCAGCCAGTTCGGCAAGCGCCAATACAGCCCGATAGTACGATTGCATCATGAGCTCTACATCGAGCCGCTTGCCTTCGTCTTTATAGCCCAGCATTTGGGCAAGGGCGCGTTGGTGATCGAACAATAGGCGGTTTTCATTTCGGTTTGCGATCAACTGAAGCCCGTAACGCAGCCGCCACAGCAGAGTTTCACCTTGTACCAAAACCTGATGCTCTTCATCCGTTAAGATGCTGAAACGGGTGAGGTCGGCGATGCTTTGTAATCCAAAGTGCCGCTTGGTAATCCAGCCGATGGTTTGTATATCCCGCAGGGCTCCGGGAGAGCTCTTTACGTTGGGTTCGAGGTTGTACTCGGTATCGCTGTATTTTTTGTGGCGCTGCTGCTGCTCTCTGCGCTTTGCAATAAAGTAGTCGCGGTCTGTGGTGATGTTGTCGGAGTAGGCTTGTTCACTAAGCTCTTTGCGCAGCTCGTCTGGGCCCGCAATTGTACGGGTTTCCAATAGGTTTGTGAGGGTGGCTACATCGCCTCTTGCGGCAGATTTGCTTTCATCAATACTGCGAACGCTATGGCCGATGTCGAGCTTGAGATCCCAAAGCAGGGTCACAAAGGCTCCAAGATCTTCCTGCCATTCCGGGTCCATACCATTTCGGGTGAGAATGAGCAGGTCAATATCCGAGTGCGGGTGCAGCTCACCACGCCCATAGCCGCCAACGGCGACCAGTGCAATGTCCGATGAACTGGAGAAGGGGTAGCGGTTCCAGATCAGCTCCAGAACGGTGTCTACCGTATCGGCTCTGGAGCGAACCAGAGCCCTTACGTCTGCGCCCTGCCGGAAGGCTTCGGCATCTGCATCATAGCGTTCTTTCAGCAGTTCTCTGGCTGCCTTGATCGGGGAAAGATCCCCACTGATTCTGGCCACCAGCTCCTGACGCGTCACTTAAAAAGACTCCTCCGATCGCTTGGTCAGCACTTCATAGCCATCAGCTGTGACAAGAATTGTGTGCTCCCACTGTGCTGAAAGCTTGTGATCTTTGGTGACGACGGTCCACTGATCCGGGAGCAGTTTGGTTTGGTACTTGCCTTGGTTGATCATCGGCTCGATCGTAAAGGTCATGCCTTCCTGAAGTTCCATTCCGGTGCCTGGCTTGCCGTAGTGCATAACCTGTGGCTCTTCATGAAACACCTTGCCGATGCCGTGCCCGCAGTAGTCACGCACCACGGAATAACGATGTTTTTCAGCGTGCTGCTGTATCACGTGGCCAATATCACCCAAGCGTGTGCCGGGCTTGACCAGTTCAATGCCTTTATATAGGCATTCCTGGGTAATTTTGATCAGCCTCTCTGTTCCCGGCTTGGGCTTGCCGACAATCCACATCTTGCTGGTATCGCCGTGGTATTCATCCTTGATTACAGTCACATCTATATTGACGATGTCACCATCTTTAAGGATCTTTTTCTCTGAAGGTATGCCGTGGCAGATGACGTGGTTAACGGATATGCAAACAGATTTCGGGAAGCCTTTATAGTTGAGTGGGGCCGGGATGGCATCCCTCTCGTTAACAATATAGTTGTGGCATATCTGATTGAGCTCTTCGGTGGAAACACCAGGTTTGACATGTTCCCCTATCATCTCGAGAACGTCAGCCGCCAAGCGACCGGCCACACGCATCTTTTCAATTTCTTCCGGAGTCTTGATCGATACTTGCATTGAGCTTCCCATTGATTTGTGTCAAACGAGCATTTTAAGGGTCCCGCGCTCAGGGTACAAGGAAGGCTCGATGCAAAATTAATGGCGTGAGGTCACCGATTTATGGTATAAACGCGCCCGCTGGAAACAAATCCGGCAAATTCACACACGTGTCAGCACGTTGCCCCAGGGTGCCTGCTCCCGCTTTAAGAAGTGTAAGGGATGCCTGGTTGGGGTAATTGGACGCGTGGAGGACTAACCCGAAGCTAAACTAAGGTAATATCATGGCTCAGGTAAATATGCGTGACCTGCTCAAGGCAGGTGCTCACTTCGGTCACCAGACTCGCTACTGGAACCCGAAAATGTCGAAGTACATCTTCGGCGCCCGTAACAAAATTCATATCATCAACCTTGAGCAGACTGTTCCTGCTATGAACGAAGCTCTAGATTTCGTTCAAAAGCTGACAGAAAGCAAGAACAAGATCCTGTTTGTCGGCACCAAGCGCGCCGCAGCCAAGGTCATCAAGGAAGAAGCCGAGCGTTCCGGCCAGCCTTTTGTTAACCACCGCTGGCTTGGTGGCATGCTGACCAACTACAAGACCATCCGTCAGTCCATCCGTCGCTACCGTGATCTGGAAGCCCAGAGCAAAGACGGTACTTTCGACAAGCTGACCAAGAAAGAAGCTCTCGAGCGCACCCGTGAAATGGACAAGCTTGAGCGTTCTATCGGTGGTATCAAGGATATGGGCGGCCTGCCTGATGCCTTGTTCGTTATCGACGTAGACCACGAACGTATTGCTATTAAAGAAGCTAACAAGCTGGGTATCCCCGTTATCGGTGTTGTTGATACCAACAGCAACCCGGACGGCGTTGATTTCGTTATCCCCGGTAACGATGACGCTATCCGTGCGATCCAGATTTACGTAAAAGCTGTTGCTGATACCTGCCTGGAATCAGCACAAGCCGGTGGCGCTGACGAGTTTGTAGAAGTTGCAGAAGAATCTGCAGGTGCCGCTCCAGCTGCTGAGTGATGCATTCGCGTCACTGATGAGATGTAAGGCATGCCCGGGTGAATTGCCGGGCATGCCTCCCTACCGAATTCGGAAAAGTTAAGAGGACTGAACATGGCTGCTATTACCGCTGCAATGGTCAAAGAGCTGCGTGAGCGCACTGGCCTTGGCATGATGGAGTGCAAAAAGGCTCTGGTTGAATCTGAAGGTAGTGTAGACGCGGCAATCGAAGAGTTGCGTAAGTCTTCCGGCCTCAAAGCCGCCAAAAAAGCTGGCCGTACAGCCGCTGAAGGTGTGTCGCTGATCAAAATCTCTGACGACAACACTGTGGCTTACGTTTTGGAAGTAAACTCCGAGACAGATTTTGTTGCTCGCGACGACAACTTCCTGAATTTTGCCAACGACGTGTTGAGCGTTGCTTTCGAAAAAGACGAAACCGACGTTGCCAAGCTGATGGAAGGTGATCTGGAAGCCAAGCGCGAAGCTCTGGTTCAGAAGATTGGTGAGAACATCACTGTTCGCCGTCTGGTTTCAGTGAAAGGCCCGGTTGTTGGTGGTTACGTTCACAGCACCAACAAAATTGCCTCGGTTGTGGCTTTGACAGCTGGTGATGCCGAGCTTGCCCGCGATATCGCGATGCACGCTGCTGCGGTTAACCCACGGGTTGCCAAGCCGGAAGATATGCCTGCTGAAGAGCTGGAAAAAGAGAAAGAAGTCATCAAGGCTCAGCCGGATATGGAAGGTAAGCCTGCCGAAATCGTTGAAAAAATGATGGGCGGTCGTATCCAGAAGTTCCTCAAGGAAAACAGCCTTGTTGAACAGCCTTTCGTAAAGAACCCGGAGCAAACCGTTGGCCAGCTTATCAAAGCGGCTGGTGGTGAGTTGGTTGGTTTTGTTCGTCTGGAAGTAGGCGAAGGCATTGAGAGAGAGGAAGTGGACTTTGCCGCCGAGGTTGCTGCTGCAGCCAACGAAGGCAAGGCCTAATCCCTTTTTAGGCGCTTTAACACCGAGTTACAGCGCCATTCTAGTCTGCCACGTTGGTCGGTTTTTCCGGCTCTCGTGGCGGGCTTGTATCTGAGATGTCCTTTTTTCAAGGGATATGTCAGATACAAGCCTGCAACGCGTATCAAGCCGGATAGCAGCCAACACATGAAAGGGGATCAGTATGCCGACATCACCTAAAAATCAGCCAAGATACAATCGGGTTTTGCTCAAGCTCAGTGGCGAAGCCCTGATGGGCGAACACGATTTCGGCATTGACCCCAAAGTTCTAGACCGTATGGCCCTTGAAATCGGCGCATTGATCGGCATTGGTATTCAGGTGGGATTGGTGATTGGTGGTGGTAATCTGTTCCGGGGCGCATCGCTCAGTCAAGCGGGTATGGACAGGGTAACCGGTGATCATATGGGTATGTTGGCAACCGTTATGAACGGTTTGGCTATGCGCGACGCTCTCGAGCGCTCGAACATTCGCACCCGGGTAATGTCGGCCATTCCCATGAGTGGTATTGTTGAGCATTATGATCGTCGGCGGGCCGTTCGCGACCTGAAAGATGGTGATGTGGTTATATTTTGTGCAGGTACTGGCAACCCGTTTTTTACCACCGATTCGGCAGCCTGCTTACGTGGTATCGAAATTGAAGCAGATGCAGTACTGAAGGCAACAAAGGTTGATGGTGTCTATTCTGCGGATCCTTATCTCGACCCGACCGCCGAAAAGTATGACAAGCTGACGTACGATGAAGTGTTGGATAAGAAACTCGGCGTGATGGATCTGACAGCAATCTGTTTGGCGCGGGATCACGGCATGCCGCTGCGAGTATTTGATATGAACCGTGCGGGCGCTCTAACGCGCATCGTGACCGGTGAGAAAGAAGGTACACTGATTGAATAATGGGCGCTGTGTTTGCCCGTCGAACGAATTGAGGATGATTACGTGATTGACGATATAAAAACTGAAGCCGAAAAGAAGATGAAGAAGAGCCTGGACGCTCTGACCTCGGCGTTCAATAAAATCCGAACCGGCCGTGCCCATCCGTCTATTTTGGACAGTGTGATGGTTAACTACTACGGTCAAGAGACGCCACTGAAGCAAGTTGCCAGTGTAAACGTGGAAGATAATCGTACTTTGGCCGTATCGCCTTGGGAAAAGAATCTGGTACCTGTTATCGAGAAGGCTATTATGGCTTCCGATCTAGGGCTCAATCCGGCCACCAGTGGCGATCTTATCCGCATTCCTATGCCGATGCTGACCCAGGAAACCCGAAAGGAAATGGTTAAGCAAGCCAAAGCGGATGCCGAGAATGCTCGTGTTTCTGTGCGCAATGCGCGCCGTGATGCCAACAGCATGATGAAAGAATTGCTGAAGGAAAAGGATATTACGGAAGATGACGAGCGCAGAGGTGAAGACGAAATCCAGAAGCTGACAGATCGCTACATCGCCGAAGTCGAGAAGATGCTCAAGGCAAAAGAAGAGGACCTGATGGCGGTTTGATCGCATCGGTTCACTTGAAAGCGAAACATACGGCCGGCAGTGGCTTTCTGCAGGCTGTACAGGGGATTTCATGACGGGAACAGTATCCGCAGGAATTCCGGTGTCGGCTGATAACCGGCCCCGGCATGTGGCCATTATCATGGATGGTAATAACCGGTGGGCGAAAGAACGCCGGTTAAAAGGGGTGGCGGGGCATAAAGCCGGTGTTGATGCTGTAAAAGCGGTTGTTGAGACCTGTGCCCGCGAGGGTATAGAGGTGCTCACGCTGTTCGCCTTCTCAAGCGAAAACTGGCGGCGACCCAAGGACGAAGTGTCGGCTCTGATGAAGCTGTTTCTTTTTGCCTTGGAGCGGGAAGTTAGAAAGCTTCACCGCAATGATATCCGCCTGCGCATCATTGGTGACCGCTCTGCGTTTAACGCAACCTTGCAAGAACACATGGCCAAGGCAGAAGCCCTTACACAGCACAACACCAGAATGACACTGGTCATTGCTGCAAACTATGGCGGCCACTGGGACATCACCCAAGCGACCCGGCAGGTTGCGGAAATGGTGAAGAGCGGCGAGGTTGCACCCTCTGATATTACCGACGATCTCATTCAGCAACACCTGAGCATTGGTGATCTCCCGATGCCGGATTTAATGATCCGAACCGCAGGCGAACAACGGATTAGCAACTTTATGCTTTGGCATCTGGCCTACACGGAACTGTATTTTTCGCCCGTGTTCTGGCCTGAGTTCAAAGAAGATGAAATGCGCAAAGCACTGCAGGCCTACGCAGGACGTCAGCGGCGTTTTGGTCAAACAGACGATCAAATTGCTGCCATGCCCGCACAACAATAACGAATGACAGCGACCTCTATTGTGCTAAAAACCCGAATCATCACAGCTCTTATTCTCGCGCCCATTGCTATCGGTGGCATCTTCTTTCTACCTCCAATGGGTTTTGCGCTATTTACCGCTGCGATTATTACGTTAGGGTCTTGGGAGTGGGCAAATATGTCTGGCTTTGAGCAGCAGTCGGGTCGAATTGCCTATGCCGCTGTTATCGCACTCATCCTCTACAGTCTTCTCAACGTCTCTGCCGTGCCGGTGCTTTGGCTGGCACTTATCTGGTGGGTGGTCTGCTTTTTGTTGGTGCGCAGTTATCCCGCAGGTTCCGAACGCTGGGGCAGCGCGCCAATGCGAGCGCTCATGGGGGTATTGGTTCTGGTGCCCGCGTGGGTGGGGTTAAACCACCTTCGAACCGGCGGCTTTCAGTTCGGCAGCACAGACAACAACTTGCTGCTGATATTGTATGTGTTTTGCGTTGTCTGGGTGGCAGATATTGGTGCTTACTTCTCCGGTAGAGCATTCGGCAAGGCCAAGCTCGCGCCCAGAGTCAGCCCCGGAAAGTCTTGGGCGGGCGTATACGGCGGGTTAATTGCGGTAGGTGCTTTTGCGTTGGTTGTAAGTTTGCTTGCCTCCGCAAACGCTACGGAAACTACTTTGCTGGTTGTCGCTACCCTAGTGACGGGCTGGGTATCGGTGCTTGGCGACCTGCTTGAAAGTATGCTCAAACGCTTCAGAGGTATCAAGGACAGCAGCGGGCTGCTGCCCGGGCATGGCGGTATTATGGATCGGATCGACAGCCTAACGGCGGCCATTCCAGTGTTCGCGCTCATAATCACACTGTTGGGTTGGCTCGCGGTCGGGCCTTTGTGAATATGGTAAGCCGCTCTATTACGGTGCTGGGAGCTACTGGTTCGATCGGGCTCTCAACTCTGGATGTGATCCGCCGTCACCCTGATCGATTCTCTGTTTACGCTCTAACCGCCAGTACCCGTGCCGACGAGCTTGCAACGCTATGCCGTGAATTTCGTCCGAAAGTTGCGGTGATGGCCGATGCAGCAGCCGCCAAAAAATTAACTGAATTGCTTTCAGACCTCCCGGATATATCTGTTTTGAGTGGCGAAGCGGGGCTTTGTGAGGCAGCTTCCGCCCCGGATGCCTGTACCGTAATGGCGGCGATAGTTGGCGCAGCGGGGCTTGCGCCGACATTGGCCGCTGTGCGCGCTAGTAAGCGGGTGTTATTGGCCAACAAAGAAGCGCTGGTTATGTCCGGTCAGCTTTTTATGGACGCGGTATCTGCCTCCGGGGCTGAGTTGTTGCCTATAGATTCTGAGCACAATGCAATCTTCCAGTGCTTGCCCGCCGATAAAGTACGCGACCCTGAAGGCGCTGGCATTACCCGAATTCTTCTCACGGCGTCCGGAGGCCCCTTCAGACAGCACAGTGCGGAAGATCTAATGTCGGTGACGCCAGCTCAGGCCTGCGCCCACCCAAATTGGTCTATGGGTCAGAAAATTTCTGTCGACTCGGCCACTCTGATGAATAAAGGGCTTGAGCTGATTGAAGCCTGTTGGTTGTTTAACACCACGCCCGAACGCATCGAAGTTCACGTACACCCAGAGAGCATTATTCACTCCATGGTAGAGTATGCCGATGGTTCGGTGCTGGCCCAACTCGGCAGTCCTGATATGCGCACGCCCATCGCCAACGGTTTGGCTTGGCCCGAGCGTATTGATGCGGGCGTTGCTCCTTTGGATCTTTTTTCAATCGGGCGGTTTCATTTTGAACGGCCGGATTTGTTGCGATTCCCCTGCCTGCGCCTAGCGGCAGAGGCCTTTCAGTTGGGTGGAACCGCACCTGCAGTGCTTAACGCTGCAAATGAGGTTGCGGTAGGTGAGTTCCTCAAGGGGAATCTTGCGTTTACGGACATTCCGGTAGTCATTGAGCGAACACTAGCTGCAACCCCCGTGGTGCCAGCAGACAGTTTTGATACCATCTTTGCGAAGAACTCAGAAGCGCGGCAGCGGGCTCGGGAACAGATTGGCCTGTTAACTGTCTGAAATAACTTAGAGATTTTCGCCAGATTGGCGTTTACACCGGGAATGTTATGCAGATTATTCAAACCGTACTTGCACTCGCGCTTACTCTGGGGATACTCGTTACCCTGCACGAGTATGGCCATTTTTGGGTGGCGCGCCGCTGCGGCGTAAAAGTGCTGCGCTTTTCCGTGGGCTTTGGCAAACCTTTATTCTCTTGGTACGACCGCCACGGAACTGAGTTTGCAATAGCCGCTATCCCGTTGGGTGGCTACGTTAAAATGTTGGACGAGCGAGAGGGGCCCGTCCCCGAAGAGCTTAGAGATCAGGCCTTTACCTCAAAACCACCGTCTCAGCGGATCGCCATCGCAGCCGCAGGGCCGTTAGCCAACTTTCTGTTTGCTATTTTTGCCTATTGGTTGCTTAGCGTTGTGGGCGTTACCCACGTTGCGCCGATTGTCGGCGATGTAGCTGTGGGCAGTGTCGCCAGCAATGTTGGCTTGCAAGAGGGCATGGAAATCCACGCAGTTGATGGTCACCGCGTGAGTTCGTGGCGCGATGTTAATATGCGCATTCTTGAGCGTGCCGGGGAGCAGGGTCTGATAGCCTTGGATGTGTCAAGTTCAGGCGCCCGCGGAACATTGAGTGGTGAGCTTGGTGGCTGGAGCCTGAGCGATGAGACACCGAATCCACTCGGTGAGTTTGGCATTACGCCCTGGCGACCAGACGTACCTGCCGTACTTGGCCAGATTGCTGACGGTGGTCGCGCCCAGACTGCAGGTCTTCAGGCGGGAGATCGCGTAATTGCGGTCAATGGCGAGCCAGTGGGCAATTGGTTTGAGTTGGTTGACTTTGTTCGCGACGCACCAGAACAACCGCTCGAACTTACCATCGAGCGTGCTGAAGCTGAACGATCTGTTCAGATTACACCAGCGGAAAAAGTGCAAGACAACGGCGAGATAATAGGATTTGTGGGGGTTGGCGTGGAGCCGGTCTCATGGCCAGATAATGTTATGCGGGAAGTCCGCTATGGTCCGTTGGCGGCGATCCCCATTGCGCTGGATGAAACCTGGGCTGATACCCGACTCACACTTGTCGCTATCAAAAAAATGGTTACAGGGCTGCTTTCACCCAGTAACCTCAGCGGCCCAATTACCATTGCCCGTGTAGCTGAAGCCAGTGTCAGTTCCGGATTTGAAGATTTCGTTCGTTTTCTGGCTTACCTAAGCGTCAGTTTGGGCATCCTGAACCTGTTACCCGTTCCTGTGCTGGATGGTGGTCATATTGTGTATTACACCATCGAAGCCATCCGCAAAAAACCGGTATCAGATGCTGTTCAGGAGCTTGGGTTACGAATTGGTATGGCAATGATTCTTACATTAATGGTGTTTGCTCTTTACAACGACCTGATGCGGTTGTGAGAATTGCGGGCTCCTTACGCGCATTAACCAGGCGAAATAATTGAATGAGACGTTCTCTTCTAGGTTTAGCCGTTGGCCTCGTTGTTGCCGCAACCGGCATGACGCCAGCATTTGCAGATGAATTTACGGTTGCAGACATTGAAGTGGAAGGCTTGCAGCGTGTTTCTGCGGGTACCGTGTTTTCTGCTTTTCCCGTTAACATTGGCGAGCAGATGGACGAAGCCGAACTGGCCGATGCGATTAAATCACTGTTCCGGACAGGGTTGTTTACCGACATAGAAGCTAGCCGCGACGCTGGTATCCTGATTCTCACCGTCCGGGAACGGCCTTCGATTACCTCAATCGACATTGAAGGCAACAAGAACATAGAGACTGACATGCTCATGGACGCCTTGGCTGGCGCCGGGCTTCAGGAAGGTCAGGTTTTCCGCCGTGCAACACTGGAGCGGTTAGAGCTGGAGATCTTGCGATCGTACATCGGGCAAGGACGCTACAACGCCCGAGTCAAAGCAACAGCCGAGGTGCTGCCGCGTAACCGTGTGGCCATTCGTCTAGACATAAACGAAGGCACAGTGGCTGCTATTCAGCATATCAACTTGGTCGGTAACAAGGAGTTTAGTGACGAGGAGCTACGCGATCTGTTCGAGCTGCGTACTACCAGTTGGTGGAATTCCCTCACTAATTCAGACAAATATGCACGGGAACGCTTGAGCGGTGATCTCGAAACCTTGCGTTCGTTTTATCTCGACCGCGGTTATCTGGACTTCAATGTAGAGTCCAGCCAGGTGTCTATCTCGCCAGACAAGCAGCAGGTCTTTATTGCGATCGCATTGAATGAAGGGCCGCAATACACGATTTCAGAGATAAAGCTGCGCGGCAATCTCATTGTTGATGAAGAAGAGTTGCGTGAGCTGATTCCGGTGGATGCGGGCGATGTATTCTCCCGTGCCCGTATGACGGCGATTTCAGAGACACTGGCCTTCCGGTTGGGCAAAGAGGGTTATGCCTTTGCCAACGTAAATGCCGTGCCTGAGCCCGGCCCGAACAATACAGCAGCCGTCACGTTTTATCTTGAGCCCGGCAAGCGGGCCTATGTTCGCAGAATTAATTTTGACGGCAACGTATCCACCCGAGACGATGTCTTGCGCCAGGAAATGACGCAAATGGAAGGCGGTATTGCCTCATCGGACCGCATAGAGTTTTCCAAAACCCGCCTAGAGCGGCTTGGGTTTTTTAAGACCGTGAATGTGGACACGGTACCGGTACCCGGAACTGACGACCTTGTTGATGTGAATTACTCGATTGAAGAGCAGCCCACAGGAAGCCTTTCGGCGTCTATAGGTTTCTCCCAGGATTCCGGCATTATTCTTGGTGCGAACGTATCTGAAAATAACTTTTTCGGTACGGGTAAGCGGGTATCCTTTGGCGTAAATGCCAGTGACTCGGTCAAAAGTGCCAATATTTCTTACATGGATCCTTACTATACTGTCGACGGAGTGAGTCGCGGTTTCAGTGTATTTGCCAGAGAGACGGATTTTGAGCAAGAGGATATTTCGTCCTACCTGCTCGACGAGTATGGCGGCCGTGTCACCTTTGGTTATCCGACCGACAACATCACTAGGCTGAACTTCGGTTTAGGCTATACGCTTTCCAAGCTTAAGGGCGGCGTGTTCACCTCGCAGGAAGTCACGGATTTTATCGACGAAGAAGGCGACTCCTTCAATAACTTCTTCCTCTTTGGTAGTTGGCGCCGTAGCACGTTGAACCGAGGCGTTCTGCCAACAGACGGCTATAGCCATTCACTGTCTGTTGACGTGGCCGTGCCGGGCAGTGACCTTACGTTTTACAAGGCCACCCATAAAACCGACTTCTACTTCCCGATTACAGATAACAATCGCTGGGTTGTGCGCACGCGAACGGAAGTAGGATATGGCAATGGCTACGGTGACCGTTCACTGATGCCGTTTTACGAGCACTTTTATGCGGGGGGCTACGGCTCGGTTCGCGGCTATCGGGCCAACTCGCTGGGGCAGCGGGCCACCAACGCCCCCAACGATTTTTCGGATCCGGATCCGTTTGGTGGTAACCTCCTGACGGAAGGTTCTCTGGAGCTGATTTTCCCGACGCCGTTTGCCGGTGATAGCCGCTCCATGCGTACAGCATTTTTTATAGACGCAGGGCAAGTGTTCGATCCGGATCGCGGGTTTGAACCTGAACCCGAGGAGCTACGACTTTCTGCAGGTGTTGGGTTCCAGTGGATTACGGCAGTAGGCCCGCTGGCATTCAGCCTTGCCAAACCGCTGAACGATAAGCCTGGAGACGATACTCAGGTATTCCAGTTCTCGCTCGGCCAGACATTCTGATTCCCCGGTATTCAGATTAAGCACGACGAGAAATAAAAACGAACGACACACAGGAGACTCAACATGTTCAGAACCCTATTGATGTTTGTAGCCGCCACTGCGCTGGCTTTGCCCGCCGCAGCAGATACCCGCATTGGTGTTGTAGATCTTCGCCAAGCCTTGTTTTCGTCGAATGATGCCAAGTCGTTCAGCGAAAACATGCAGAAAGATTTTGCAGGTGATGAGCAGAAAGTGCGCGAAGCCCAAGAAGCAGCGCGTAGTTTGAAAGAGCGTCTGGAAAAAGACGGCGCTATGATGAACGATAGCGAGCGCAACAAGCTAGCAGGTGAGTTTCAAGAGAAAGTAAAAGAGTTTAACTTCCTCAAGCAACGTCTCGATACGACTGTAAATCAGCGCAAGCAGGCGTTTCTGGAAGAGGCCCGTCCGGAAGTGGATGCGGCCGTTAAAGAATTGCTGGAAGAAAACGACCTTGACCTGATTCTTCCGAGCGAAGCGGTTGTCTATGTGAAGCCGGATATGAACCTAACACCACAGCTTCTGGAAAAGCTTAACCGTTAATTCTTGCCGGAGAGCCTTTGGGCTCGCTAGCGTGTTGTGGAGCGCGTGATGACAGTAAAGTCTTACCGGCTTGGAGAAATTGCAAAAGCGTTGGGGGCAGAGCTACGTGGCGATCCGGACGTTATGGTTTCTGGCCTTGCAACGCTTCAAGCTGCTGGCTCGGGTCAGCTCAGCTTTCTGGCAAACCCTGCCTACGCAAAGCATTTGGCAGATACTCAAGCGGCAGCGGTCATTTTATCGCCTGCCGCCGCTGAGAACTGTCCGACCAACGTCCTGTTACTTGAAAATCCTTACCTAGGCTATGCTCAACTGAGTCACTGGTTTGACCCGACGCCCGTTGCGCCGCAGGGCGTTCACCCTTCAGCTGTGGTTGATCCCGCCGCCACCGTGGCTACCAGTGCTAGTATAGGGCCTAACGCCGTTATTGAAGCGGGCGTGGTTATTGGAGAGCAGGTTGTTATCGGTGCGGGTAGTGTGATTGGTGCGCGTACCAGTATTGGTTCCGGCTCCATTATAAGGTCTAGAGTTACTCTCGCCCATGACGTGGTGGTGGGGCGGCGCTGCCATATTTTAAGTGGCGCCGTGATTGGTTCTGACGGCTTTGGCTTCGCGAATGAGAAAGGCCAATGGCACAGAATTGCCCAGCTTGGCCGTGTGGTTCTTGGTGATGACGTGGAAGTTGGCGCAAACACAACGATTGATCGTGGTGCTCTGGACGACACGGTTATAGGTAATGGCGTTAAACTGGATAACCTGATTCAGATCGCCCACAACGTCCGCATTGGTGACCATTGTGCCATGGCCGCAATGGTTGGCATTGCAGGCAGTACAAAGATTGGCAGCCACTGTGTATTTGGTGGAGCTTCCGGAGTAGCTGGCCATCTGGAAATTGCAAATCAGGTGCACCTTACCGGCATGACACTGGTTACCGGAGATATTCGGGAGTCAGGGGTCTATTCCTCCGGAACCAGTGCAGATACGAATCGGCAATGGCGCAAAAACGCTGTGCGTTTCCGTCAGCTGGATGCTCTGGCACGGCGTGTTAAAGAGCTGGAAAAGAAAACAGAGGGCTGAGGCCGATCACGATGATGTATATAGATGAAATAATGGAACACCTGCCGCACCGTTATCCGTTTTTATTGGTGGACCGGGTTACCGAAATTGAAAAGTCCAAATCAATCAAGGGTTACAAAAACGTTTCATTTAACGAGCCGTTTTTTACCGGCCATTTTCCCGATAACCCGATTATGCCGGGTGTGCTGATTATTGAAGCCATGGCACAGCTTTCTGGCATTCTCGGTTTTGTGACCGTGGGGCGGAAACCTTCTGACGGGCTGGTACAATACTTGGCTGGTACCAGTAAGGCGCGCTTCAAGCGCCCTGTGTTACCCGGAGATCGGCTGTCTATGGAGTCTGAGATTATCTCGGGGAAACGCGGTATCTGGAAATTCGATTGTCGCGCACTGGTCGATGGTGAGATTGTTTGTGTGGCAGAGATACTGACCGCTGAGAGAGAAGTTTAATGGCGACTAATGATTGGTCGGGTGTCCATCCTCAAGCGATTGTAGATCCATCAGCCAAACTTGCGGATAACGTAACGGTTGGCCCTTGGAGCTACATCGGCCCGAACGTTGAAATTGGCGAAGGCACAGAGATTCTTTCCCATGTGGTTGTGAAAGGCCCAACGGTTATTGGCCGCAATAACCGCATCTTTCAGTTTTGCAGCGTTGGTGAAGAGTGCCAAGACAAAAAATACGCCGGAGAGCCAACCACGCTTATCATCGGCGATAACAACACGATTCGCGAAAACTGCACCATTCACCGTGGCACCGTTCAGGATCAGGGTGAAACCCGAATCGGCAGTAATAATCTGCTTATGGCCTATGTGCATGTGGCCCACGACTGCGTGATTGGCAACGATACAATTCTTGCAAACTGTGCAACGCTCGCGGGCCACGTGACGGTGGGCGACCACGCTATTCTGGGCGGTGGCACGATGGTTCACCAGTTCTGCCATATAGGCCCGCACAGTATGGCCGCCGGCGGCAGTATTGTACTAAAAGATATTCCCGCTTATGTGATGGCGGCGGGTCAGTCTGCAGAACCTCACGGCATGAACGTCGAAGGCCTCAAACGTCGTGGATTCGACAAAGAGGTGTTAATGACCCTGCGCCGGGCTTATAAGGTCATTTACCGTCAGGGCCTGACAACTGAGCAGGCCGTCGAAAAGCTGGAAGAAGCATACTCCGACACGCCCGAAGTGCGCGTGTTGATTGACTCTCTGCGCGGAGCTCATCGCGGAATTATTCGCTGAGCGGGCAGGAGCCTTTTTGGATGGACCATCTCCAAGCTGCGGTTGTAAGTGAGCGCAGAACGACCTTTGGAATCATTGCCGGTGAGGCGTCCGGAGACATTCTGGGCGCCGGTCTGATTCGTTCACTTCGCAAACGCTACCCAAATGCGCGTTTTGTCGGCATTGGCGGCGACGAAATGATCGCAGAAGGCTTTCACTCTCTGGTTCCCATGGAGCGTCTTTCCGTTATGGGGCTGGTGGAAGTTCTTGGGCGTATCCGAGAGCTCTTTAGTATTCGCGCCCGCCTCCTGAGCTATTTCTTTGCCACTCCCCCGGATGTAGTGATTGGCATTGATTCCCCGGATTTTACTCTGGCCATAGAACGGCGCTGCCGCGAAGCAGGCATTCCCTCTGTTCATTATGTGAGCCCCTCCGTTTGGGCATGGCGCCAAAAGCGCATCTTCAAAATCGCCAAGTCCGTGGACTTGATGCTCACCTTGTTGCCGTTTGAAGCCCAGTTTTATGAGGCGCACCAGGTGCCAGTCGCCTTTGTGGGGCATCCTCTTGCAGACCGCATCCCTCTGGTTCCCGAGACCGG
Source organism: Marinobacter sp. 1-4A (assembly GCF_016597725.1). Classification (GTDB taxonomy): domain Bacteria; phylum Pseudomonadota; class Gammaproteobacteria; order Pseudomonadales; family Oleiphilaceae; genus Marinobacter. The sequence goes on along the minus strand of NZ_VCGY01000006.1, from coordinate 89,208 downwards.
TAGAGCCCGTGAAGAGCTTGGGCTTGATGAGCGCGCGCCCCTGCTGGCGATATTGCCCGGTAGCAGAGCCGGTGAGGTTGAGCGGCTTGGCACATTGTTTTTGGAAGCTGCGCGCTGGATACAAACCAAGCGGCCGGATATGCAGTTGGTTATACCCTGTGTGAATCGCGAGCGGGAACAACAGGTTCGCGACCTTATCGAAGCACTGGATGTAAAGTTGCAGGTTACAATTGTAAGAGGCCGATCCCGAGAAGTGATGGCCGCTTCCGATGTTGTTTTGTTAGCCTCGGGAACCGCAACCCTTGAAGCGATGTTGCTGAAAAAACCCATGGTTGTGGGTTATCGTTTAAGCAACGTCAGCTGGGCATTGCTTTCTCGGTTAGTGAAAGTGCCTCACGTTTCCCTGCCCAATCTGCTGGCGAAGCAGCCTCTGGTTCCCGAGCTGTTGCAGGATGACGCGACGCCAGAATCACTTGGCGCAGCGGTGCTGGAACGTATGGAAGACCAACAAGAGCGGGATAGGCTGATTCACGCCTTCACGGAGCTTCATCACACATTGAGGCAGGATGCCGATGAGAAAGCCGCCCAAGCCATTTCCACGCTACTTGAAGAGCGAACACACTAGGTGGCCCGCGCACTCGTATTGCCGCCGTTTGAATGTGCCTATCAGGGCCGACTTTTGGCCGGTGTGGATGAAGTAGGGCGCGGCCCGCTCATCGGCGCGGTTGTTACTGCTGCGGTAATTCTCAACCCTGAACGGCCCATTGCAGGGCTGGCGGACTCGAAAAAACTCACAGAAAAAAAACGCAATGCGCTGTATGACGAGATCATCGAGCATGCGACTGCCTGGTGTTTAGGCCGCTGTGAAGCCCATGAGATTGATCAGATCAACATCTATCAGGCCACGATGATTGCAATGGAGCGCGCCGTCGCTGGCCTGAGTGTTACCCCTGAATACGTTCTCGTGGACGGCAACAAATGCCCGAAGTGGCACTGGCCCTCAGAACCTGTGATAAAAGGCGATAGCCGGGTAGAAGCCATCAGCGCTGCCTCCATACTCGCGAAAGTGACCCGAGACCGGGAGATGGCGCAGATGGAAGAAAAATATCCGGGATATGGCTTTGCTAAACACAAAGGCTATCCGACGCCTGTGCATATGGAAGCGCTATTCCGGTTGGGCGTAACACCAGAGCATAGAAAATCATTTCGGCCGGTGCAGGAAGCGATGGAGCAGGTGGGTTTCTTCAAGGAGCCAGTTGCACCAGCGTTAGACAATCTTCACTATCCGACTGACCTCTTTGAAAACAGTGATTGACAATAGCCTCTTGTATCCTTAATATACGCGCACGTTGATCGGGGCAACCCGGCAACAACCAGTTTGATGCGGGGTGGAGCAGTCTGGTAGCTCGTCGGGCTCATAACCCGAAGGTCGTAGGTTCGAATCCTGCCCCCGCTACCATATTTAAAGGCAAATCAGTAATTTACTGGTTTGCCTTTTTTTATTCTGCTTTTTGAATTTCCTCAGTATCCACGCAGCGCCGAGTATTACTTGGGAACTGTGGATTGCCTCCAAAATCAACCGCAATAGCGTGATCATTAATGTACTGCGTCTGTGGGGCTAAAGTTACGCAAAGTTTATGTTCTGCCCTATACTTAGGCCCACCTATTTTCTTTCGGTGTGATTATGGAAAATCCAATAAGAATTGTTGTTATCGCGCTGCTACTGCTTTTAGCTAGCCCCTTAGCTTTTTCGGCCACAGCCGTTAACGATTTTTATTCTATCAATATGCAAAATAGCACTACGCTTTTCTTTTACCCGAGCGACAATGATACCTTTGACAGTGGTTTTAACGGCTTCACTAATGCAAATTTTGAGCTTATAAAAGGTCAGGGGGACATTAATATATCCCTCGACGGGCCTACGTTTGAGCCAGCTCCGGGGTATTCTGGAGTTGCAGAAATCCGCTATACGATCACCGACAGCACCAGCACTTCTGAAGCTCTCATCTTTATTACCGTAGAGAATGCTAACGCTATTTTTCAGGCTATAGATGATACGTTCGATGTGCCTGAAAATGCGGACGCCACGCCGTTGGATGTGCGGTTAAATGATCAACCTGTGCATGATATTATCCCGTCGCCAGTCCTATCGGTCGACAACGCGACCACCTCCAATGGTGGAGCCGTTGCGGTCCTCACTTTCGAAGATCGTCCTTCTATCTACTACACTCCACCGACCAATTTTTCTGGCACCGATTCATTCACCTATACGTTAACGAGAGGAAATGACACCTCCGTAGCGTCCGTCACAGTGAATGTTGGTGAAGCGCCCGTCAGTTTTGAAGCCATCGACGATACATTCGATATCCAGAAAAACGCAGACACTGTCACGTTGAATGTCCGAGAGAATGACCAACTTGCGGGCGTAAATGGGGTTGTCGAGGTCGTTGATAGTATCAGTGAGACTACCGAAGGCGGGGTGGTTGCTATCCAGAGCGAGTCATCTATTAACTATACGCCTCCCACCGATTTTACGGGGACCGATACCTTCACTTATACCTTGAGGGGAGAAAACGGCTTCTCTGAGGCGGTCGTCACGGTGAATGTTAGCGAGGAGTCAGGGCAGGATGAGCTTGAGATGCCCAGTAATCTCACAGAGGAAGAGGCCCGCGCCTTCGCTGTTGTTATTGATGCTTGTGGGCAAGATTTCGAAGTTTTACCTTGTGGTGAGATTGCAAGCATGTCCCCAGACCAGCAAAAACAACTGATACAACAGGTCTCCGGGCGTCACACTAAGCTGCAATCACGAACCATGCGGCAAATGCTAGAGCTACAAACCAGCAACATCAGTTCGCGTTTGCGAGAAATTCGCGACCAACGGAATCAATTTAGCATTGATGATTTAAATCTGGCCATCATGGGGGAGAACACGCCTTTGGCTCAGGCCCTGCAAGGTAATTTGCGCGGCGGCGCAGCTGGCGATGGTGGGCTGGTAAGCCCTTGGGGTGCATTTGTTAACGGTAATATTAGTTTAGGGAAAAGCAAAGATACGAGCAGCCGGCCAAGCTATGATCAAGACGGCTACGGCCTGACGTTTGGTCTTGATTACCGTTTTAGCGATACCGTCGTGCTGGGCGCTGCCGCCGGGGTTAGTAAATCCGATACGGACTTTACTTCGATGCAAGGGCATCAGGATGCCCAGTCTATTTCCCTGATATCGTTTGGCAACTACTACCCAATCGACAACCTCTACGTAGACGGCTTCGCCATGTGGACAGAGGGTGATGTGGACATCAACCGCCGTGTTGATGTGGCAATGGTTCAACAGGATTTGGCCTCAGACACCAAGAGCCGACAATTAACGGCCGCCACCAGCGTTGGTTATGAGTTTAACTACCAGAGCTGGCAGAGCACCGTCTACGGCCGCCTACAATACTCTGATCTGAATATTGAGGGGTATACTGAAACCGGAGGTAGCATGGCGCTTACCGTAAAAGAACAAAAGACTAACAGCTTTACCAGCGCTTTAGGTGCGCGGATCAACCATACCTTCAGTTGGAGTCGTGGGGTTATAATTCCCAGCATTGATTTGGAATATGTTAAAGAAAACAATAAAAAATATAATATCAGTAACAACTTTGCGAATGCGGCCACCGCCGGAAATTTCAGTATTAGTGCCGATGAGTCAGACACTGAATATATGAGCTTAGGCACCTCATTAACCGCAGTATTCGGTGGCGGGCAATCAGCTTTTATTCGCTATGAACGACTGTTGCTACAGGACCGCTATGATTTTAGCTCCTACGCTCTGGGGCTTCGCGCGGAGTTTTAGAAGCCCTTAAGTGTTTTGCAGGCTTGCGCAATAGCCGTTATGTTGCTGCTTCTTACTCTGTGCAACTGGTCGCGGAGCCAAGGGTGGTGCTATCCGACTTTGCGGGGTGGCGTTAGAACTCAATCAAAGATCAAGCAAATAAAGCCGCTCCAACCGAAACAAATCGCGATTCAGCTCGCGCAGTTTGTCATAGAGTTCCCGTAGCTCCCGATGTAGTTCAAGCCGTTCCTTAGACGATGTATCGTCATCGCTAAGGAACTGCTCTTTGCGCGAGATATCTCTTTCGACGGACTCTATGTTCGTATCAATTTCGTGAATCATCTCGCCTTTGCTAAACGCTGCGAGAAAGCCCCGTTCCAAGTCCGGTGGGCATACGCCGCGGTAGCGATTGCCTCCACGCCCTTCATCAAACCCTTTGCGTGGTGTGCAATATTGGTTTAGGCCCACTTCCCTGCCAGCGTAGTAGCGGTCTGCCTGCGGCTCAATCTTGTACTCGGCGCAGGCTTCGTAGTGCTTGTGCAAGCGGGCGCGGGTGTAACCTTTAGATCCGTCTTTGCGGCCAATTTCGTGCCAGTCAGCCGTTTTACACTCGCCTTCCGATAAAGTGGCACAACCATAAAACCCGGCACAGAGCAGCCCGACGAGCGCAGCCTGCGTGATTCGGTGAAGGAGAGTTTTTTTGGAGCAGGTGTTAGCTTTCTGCATCTAGTGTGATCTCCCTATCTGGCTTCTAGTCGCGGCTGCTGTCTTATTGGTTGAATCCACGGTTAAAGTATGACTCTATCTTTTGCAGCAACAGAATAACAGTGATGTGCGCCAGAAGACGGCGCCTGTGCTGATACGAAATAGTGTAAAGAGGGGAGAGGCTAATGGTGGATTCTGGCAAGTGCTTGACGGGAGGGGCACGGCTACTAAATTAAGAGTTTAATAGTAATAGAATCCACTCATCTGGGAACGATAGGTAACAATCATGAAGGATTTTGAAGTAGGAACTATTATCGGACTGCTCCGGCGCACGGCGCCGTTTTTGATCTTTCGGTTTTTGATCTATTTTGGCATCACTTTAGGGTATGTAATCATCACCGGTGCTGGTGCCGGGGTTGGCTATGGTGCGGGGGCTGTGTTTGGGGATTCAGCCGTTGGTGGTACCTATGGCGGCCTTATCGGCTTTGGTCTCGCCAGTGGCATCATGTATTTCCTGCGCGAGTACCTTCTGTATATGGTCAAAGCGGGCCACATCGCTGTGTTGGTGGAGGTGATGGACGGTGGGGAGATTCCAGAAGGTCGCGGCCAAATTGATCATGCGCAATCGGTGGTGAAAGAGCGCTTTGCCGAATCCTCTGTGCTATTTGGCGTGGACCAGCTTATAAAGGGTGTGCTCAAATCATTCAATCGGGCTTTCTTCACCTTGGCTGCAATTCTGCCGATCCCCGGTATTGAAGCGGTTGCCAAGTTTCTGAACACGGTGATTCGGTTGTCGCTCACTTATCTGGACGAAGTGATCCTTGCCTACAACATACGTACTCAGTCCGACAATCCTTGGGCGTCCAGCCGCAGCGCGCTGATTCTTTACGCCCAGAATTATCAAGTTTTTCTAAAGAATGCAGTCTTTCTAGCGCTGATTATCTGGTTTTTAACTTTCATCGTTTTCTTGATTATCCTTGCTCCGGTCGCCGGGCTGGTGGCGTTATTCCCTGGTACTGCCGGGCCGCTGACCTTTGCAATTGCTTTGGTATTCGCTTGGGGTATTAAGCAGGCGGTGATTGAGCCATTCGGGATGACGGCTTTGATGCAGGTGTTCTTTAAAGTTACGGAAGGCCAGCAACCGAACCCGGAGTGGGAGCAGAAGTTGGATTCAGTTTCGGAGAAGTTTGAGGAGCTGAAGGTAAAAGCGAGCCAGTGGGTCGGCAAAAACGATGCGCCAGTGAAAACGGCTGAGGCGACTGCGGGAAAAGATACGCAAACGCCTGAGTAAACTCAGCTGCCTGAATACCTTCGTTGTTATGAATTCTCTGCGCCCCCGCTATGGGGGTGCTAGCTTTTTATGGCCTTAGTCTTCTCTTGCCACTTTTTAGGCGATGAACCACAGCCCCTTAAAAAGAAATGGTTAAACGAGCTTTGCTCTCTAAACCCGAGTAGCTGGCTGATCTGCAATATGCTCAAGTTCGAATACTGCAGATAATCCTGTGCGTGGTGTAAGCGAACATCAGCCAGCAACTGCTGGTAGCTAGTACCCTGCTGCTTCAGTTGCCGCTGCAAGCTGCGTTCACTTTGTCCAAGAATGGCCGCAATTTGGGCGAGTTTGGGGCTGTTCATTAGGTTTTTTCCGAGCTGGCTTTTTACCTGCTCGACCGTGTGCTTGGTATCTGCCTCGATAACGGAAGGGCGTGTTATCTGCTGTAGCGGCCATGCCAAAACATCGGCAGCGATCATGATGCTGTTATGGTTCTGGCCGAACCGGCATTGGGCGCGGAACCCATGCTGGTATTCCGCCTCGTTATAATCATTGGGCCTTGGGTGCACAAAACACACTTCCATTACCGGAATCAGGCGACCGGTCAGTTGTTCTGCCAAATGAATAATCCCTGCCAATACACTTTCGCACACTAATCGAGCGGCTTTATGCTGCTGAAAATGCGCGCGCCATATCAAGCGTACATGCCCGCCATCAGATTCTATACGAGACGTGCCCAAACGGTGAACGAGCCGCTCCAGCGTCATAACCTGCTGAAGTGCGTGGCCCAGTGTCAACGATTTGGCCCGCGTATTGGCTAAAGCTTCGCCCAGGACATCAAAGTTTTCTAACCCTGCATTTTGCCCTGCTTTAATGCCGAGTAGCGGGTCTTGCACCAGGTCGCTGGCGCTTAGAAAGAGCCGAAAGTAATCCTCCACTCTTATCTTTTCTGGTGGGTTGACCATCCAAAGGTCAGTGACTGATGCCGCATCTGCAAGTGCTGATAGACGGCCCCCTTGTTGAAGGTACGCCATCAGAACAGGCTGAATGTACGGTCCGACCACATGATTGGTGGGATGGTTAACGGATGTGGTTAAGGCTGGGTTTTCACTCATATTTGCCGCTTTATAGTAATTTTTATTCGTAATCCAACAATTAAGCCAGAGTAGGGCAGGCTAAGATGCGATGCAAATGGCAGGTCAAAATATAAGCACAATAATAACGAGTGCCCCGTCTGGAGCAATTATGAATGTATTCGGGTATTGGGACGGATTTTATAACGACCCCTGGTTTTGGCAGTTTCCCATGGCCACGCTCGCCATTAGCATGGCGGCATTCCTTATTGTTGCAACGCCTTGGACGATTGTTGCCGGGTTAGACCCAGCACCACTGAGAAAGTACAAAATTCAGCAGAAGCCGTTTGAGGTCAAAAAGTTTCTGCTGCCTTCTCTGGGCCGCATTCTTATAAACAATATTATTTTGGCCGCACTTTTGGTGCTCAGTTGGCCGGTGTTGAAGCTCACTGCTGTGCACAATAACGAATTGCCGGTTTGGTACGTGATCGTCGCGCAACTCGTGTTTTTTGTGGTGCTGGATGACTTCTTGTATTACTGGATGCACAGGTACATGCACGAGAACAAGTGGCTGCTACGGAACGTGCACAGCGTGCACCACCGGGTACGCAACACCTGTGGTATCAACGGGAATTACATGCACTGGCTGGAATACACCTTGACCGCTGCGGTCACGCTGATAGGGCCGATTCTTTTGGGTGCGCACATTTATGTAGTATGGCTGTGGGTGATTATTCGGCAGATTGAAGGTGCAGATGGCCATATCGGTTATGACATTCCATGGAACCCGGTACACCTACTTCCTGTATATCAGGGGCCGGTGTACCACGATTTCCACCATGCCAAGTTTAAAGGCAACTACGCAGGGTTTTTGCCATATCTCGATAAATACATGGGTAAAACCTATGTTCCGGCCTACTTAAGCTACCTGAAGGCCAAGAAACGGGGGCTGACGGCTGGCGAGATTGAGCAACAGAGCAAGGCGGAGCTCAATCCCAGTAGGGCGGATCGCCAAAATACCCATCAATAAAATCAACAAAACTCCGAACCTTGCTGGCCAGAAGCTGCCGGTGTGCGTACACCGCATAGAGCCCCATGGGCTCGGGCTCGTACTCCTGTAGGATAACCTTCAGCTTTCCCTCCTTAATGGCCGGGCCTGAAATAAACGTAGGCTGCAAGGCGATTCCCGCTCCACCTATAGCGGCTTCCACCAGCACATCCCCGTTGTTGCTGGTAATGCCGTTTCTGTCGTTCTGACCATTGTTTAGCAACCATCGGTGCAGGGGTTGGCTGGAGTCCAGCTCTATGTAGCTATAACGCAGGTAGCGGTGGCCCTGAAGATCTTCGAGGTGTTTGGGCGTGCCGTTTTGCTTTAAGTAGTCCGGTGAAGCGCACACCGCCATTCTGATCGGGGCAATCCGCTTGGCGATCAGTGAGGAGCTTTTCAAGTGGCCGATGCGCAGCACTACATCGAACCCCTCTTCAACCACATCCACTTTGCGGTCATTCAATTGCAAATCGATGCCTACCCCCGGGTGAGCCTTTTGATACTCGCTCAGCATGGGGGCCATGTGGCGAATTGCGAAGGACACAGGCGCGCTGATTCTTAGCAGGCCGCGAGCTTCGGTTTGCAGGTCGCCAATCTGGCATTCCATATCTTCAATGTCGTGCAGCACCTGTTGTGCACGCAGGTGATAGCTGGCTCCTGCCTCAGTCAGATGAATCTGTCGGGTGGTGCGGTTGAGCAGGCGCACACCCAAGTGCTCTTCGAGCTGGGAAACATACTTGCTGACCAACTGTGGGGACATGTCTAGCCGATCTGCAGCGCGGGTAAAGGCGCCTTCACTCACCACCGTAACAAAGGCGCGCATGGCATCGAGGCGGTCCATAGGTTCATCCTGCTCCTGCGGTTTTCATTGATTATCAACGCTGTGTTGATAGTGGCTCAATAGTAGCCCGCTTATTCTTTCGATTTGGCGATAGTAAAGTGGTTCCATCAGTGGAGCGCTTCGGTGGTATCAGCCTATAACGCTTCGTAGTAACGGATAAAGTAAAACTCTAAATCTAATGATCGAGGTCGATTATGCAAGCATTACAGTTTTCAGCAACCGGCTCACTCGATTCGCTGCAAATAAACGATATACCCAAGCCTGTGCCGGGTGTTGGCGAGGTTTTGGTGGAGGTTCGGGCTGCAGGCCTGAACCCCAGCGATTTGAAAAACGTACAGGGGCTTTTTCCCTACACCACAACGCCGCGTATTCCCGGTAGGGATTTCGCCGGTGTTGTTGCAGACGGGCCTGCGGAGCTTATAGGCAAGGCAGTCTGGGGCGGCACAGGTAAAGGCTTTAGTTTCACTCAAGATGGCTGTCATGCGCAGTATGTGGTTATGCCCGCGAATGCCGTGGCGCCCAAACCGGAATCGCTCACCTTTGCTCAGGCTGCCACGTTTGGAGTTCCGTACATTACAGCTTGGGATGCCTTGGAGCGGAGCCAAGTTGCGGAGGGTACCCGATTTTTGATCATCGGCGCTGGAGCCGTAGCCAAGGCAGCGCAGGCGCTGGCGAAAACCAGAGGTGCCAATGTTGTACTGGGGGTTCGCCGTGCCGAGGTTGCGCAGGAGTTGGAGGCGCAGGGTATTAATGCTTTCCAACTACCAGAGGCCGAGAAGCTGCCGGAGCAGGCACAAACTCGCTTTCAGGGGCAGTCGCCGGAGGTCATTTTCGATACCACTGGCCACTGGCTGCCAGCTGCGGTGAAGGCGCTCGGCCCCTTTGGGCGCATAGCGGTTATTGCTGCACCGGCAGACGGGCTGACTAGCATGCCCGTTCTTGACCTATACCGCCGTGGCGGCTCGGTCATCGGGGTTAACTCGCTGCTATACAGCTTGGAAGATTGCGCAAAGATGTTTGAGCGAATCAGTGCAGCGTTTGATGGCGACTTGCCTATTCCTGACAACTTTACCGAAATGCCGCTCTCGGAAGCTATTGCGGCGTACAACAAGGTACATAAAGGTGGGTCTGAAAAGATCGTTTTAATCCCTTAAAGCAACATGATTTGACCGTCATGATTTACACGAAACAGGAGATCACACAATGATTGAACTTAGACCCCACAGTGAACTCGGCGGAGCCCATCACGGTTGGTTGGATACTCGCCACCACTTTTCATTCGCAGAATATTACGACCCGAATCGCATGCACTGGGGAAATCTCAGAGTATGGAATGACGACACTATCGCTCCGCGCTCTGGCTTTCCACGCCACCCGCACCGCGACATGGAAATCATTACCTATGTCCGCAAGGGAGCGATAACGCACCAAGACAGCCTTGGCAACAAAGGCCGTACCGAGGCCGGTGATGTGCAGGTGATGAGCGCGGGAACAGGCATTGCCCACAGCGAGATGAATGAAGAAGATGAAACCACGCAGATCTTCCAGATCTGGATTATGCCTAACGAAGCGGGCCTGCCGCCCACCTGGGGCACTAAGCCGTTTCCCAAGGGTGAGCGTAGTGGATCATTTGTTACTCTCGCCAGCGGTATTCCCGGCGATGACGATGCTTTGCCTATACGAACGGATGCACGCATGGTGGCGGCAACGATTGAGGCAGGTAAGAGCACTGAATACCGTATTGCCGCTGGGCGCAAAGTCTACTTGGTGCCTGCAACCGGCAAGATAGATGTTAACGGAGTCGTCGCTTCTGCGGGCGATGGCGTTGCGATCAGTGACGAGGAATTGCTGAAAGTGAGTGCTCTGGAAGACAGCGAAATTGTGCTGGTAGATGTGGCGTAAGAAGCCAGCTTGGCTTGTTGGAAGCGGGCTGCACTACTACATTGAGTGGAAGTGTTGTCCGCCTCTCTCCTGAAAATATGCACATGTGTAAACCAAAACAGAAGAAGGATATATAAATGACGAAGATTCTGGTTCTTTACTACTCCATGTACGGCCATATCGAAACCATGGCAAACGAAGTGGCTGAAGGCGCCCGCAGCGTGGCGGGTGTGGAAGTAACCCTGAAGCGTATACCCGAAACCATGGATGCCGAAGCTTTCAAAGGTGCGGGCGGCAAGGTTGATCAAGCAGCACCTGTTGCTTCACCCACCGAACTGGGTGACTACGACGCCATTATTGTTGGTACACCGACCCGTTTCGGCAACATGGCCGGGCAGGTACGTACCTTCTTCGACCAAACCGGCGGCCTTTGGGCGAAAGGTGCCCTGGCAGGCAAGGTGGCGAGTGTGTTCACTTCAACAGGCACCGGTGGTGGTCAGGAAATGACGATCACGTCGACCTGGACCACCCTGGCACACCATGGCATGGTTATCGTTCCAATCGGCTACACCACGCCAGCGTTGTTTGATGTTTCGCAAGTAGGTGGCGGCACGCCGTATGGCGCATCCACAATTGCTGGTGGCGACGGCTCACGCCAGCCAGACGAACGTGAGTTGGGTATTGCCCGTCATCAAGGTGAGCATGTGGCAAAAATTGCCGCCAAGCTTAAAGGCTGATCAACTATATCAGAGTCATTGGGTAGACAAGTTATGCCCAGCGTCTCTGAGCGTTGTTTGAGCTAGTTCCATAGCTTTGTCCGGAAACTATTCCCTGTATACTGCGGGTATCAAGAACGACCTGCCGTTACGGGGAAATCAGTTTGTCTGGCGAGACTGTTAGCTACGGACTAGAAAGCATCATCCTGCATCACTCCTTCAAGCAAGTGAAGGGGCGCACCATCAAAATCGACTGCCGCGAACGTACGCACCTGGGTGGTGTGAACGGGGCAGGCAAAACCTCTGTCCTGGCGCTTATACCGGCGTTTTTTGGCGAAGAACCGGAGCGCATCGTTACCAAGGCATCGGGCAAACTGTCCTTTCTGGACTACTACCTGCCCACCTTCCAAAGCCTGATCATATTTGAGTACCGGCGAAGCACGGGGCTGCACTGTGCCGTGATGTATCGCCATGCACAGGGAAAACCCTGCTATCGGTTTGTGGCTGGCTCTGCTGAGGAGACCTTTTTCTCGCCAGAGGTGAAACCGTTGCTTCAAGCCGGGGCCAGTGCGGATGACGTGTTTGCCGCGCTACGTAGCCGGGGTGTTAACCCTTCGAAAATGATCGATACCATTACCAGCTACCGGGCCATTATTCAGCGGAATCAAAAGTTGCTGAAGCGGTTGCCTGCGGATGCACGGGCCCTCCGCGCTCTGGCGGCCGAGCATGGCCTGGGTGACAGCGACACCCAGATGACCAACATTGAGCGTCTGACCCACGTGGTGTTGAACAAACACCGGCTGCTTAGCAGCTTCAAGACCATGATCTGCGAAACTCAATTTGAGAATATCCATCAGCACGCCAAGCCTCGCGCCATTGATCGCAAAGATCTGATCGCGGATATACAGAGCCTTTCCGCTTTTGCGGGTGAGGAAGAAAAGATCCGTGAATGCTTGAGAAAGGATGCCGAACGTAGGGCAATTCTTGAACAGGCGGATAAATCTGTAGCCAACCTACACGCCTCTGTTGATGAAGCCCGAGAGAAGGTCAGCGAGCTGGGCGAGCAGAAAGAGCGGCTTGAGGCAGATAGAAGCATTCGAAGAGCGGAGTTTGAAGACAGCGATCGCCAACTGGCCCGAGAGGTAACGGATCGCAATGCCGAGTTTGAATCCCTGGACGGGCAAGTAGCCGCCCTGCACAAGCAGAACGACAGATATGAAGAGGGTGGGCTATCCGAGCTGGCCCAGAGTTTCGATAATCTCGCCGACTACCGCCAGCGCTTGGCCACAGCGCAAGCAGATTACGACAGCCTGACGGGTAAGGCCTCTGAGATAGAAGGCGAGTACGAGCAAGAAAAGCAGAGTATCCAGCGCGAGCATGAGAAGCAGCAGGCCCAGCGCCAGCAGCGCTTAAGGGAAGCTACTGACGCGCTTACCTCAGCAAAGCATGCCTATGATCTGAAACTGAATTCCATCAAAACAAGTCAGGTTACGGCGGTATCTGAGTACAAGGGTGGCCGTTCAGAAGAGCGCTCGGAACTGACGAGTGAGCAGGCTCGCTTGTTAGCGCTGCGGGAAAATCCGGGGCAAACGGAAACTGAACAGCAGGAAATTGCGATTGCGGAGCAGGCCGCAGAAGAAGCAACGGAGCAGGTGTCTCTGGCCCATGAAAATCGGTTAGAGGCGGGGCGTAAGCGAGATCAGGCAAACCAGGACTGGAAAACAGCCCAGGATCAGGTTCAGCAAATGGACGACAAGGTCCAGACGCTGGAAGACAGGTTTAACGAACTGCAACGGCAGATCGCCCCTGAAGACGGTACCTGGTTATCAAATCTGCGGGCCCAGGACCCGGAGTGGGGCAGCCACTTGGCAAAAGTCGTCAATCCCGATCTGCTGCACAGAAAGGATCTTGCACCTACCCGCGATCATACTGCAAATAGCACGGCTGTTATGGGTTGGCAGCTCGCATTGGATACCTTGCCAATTCCGGATTTTGCCGCCTCTGAAGAAGCCTTGCAGGAAAGCAGCCGGAACATAGATAAAGAGCGCCAGGCCGCGTTCAAGCAGCGGGCGGAAACCGAGCGCGAGGCCCAGCGCAGGCATGAGACCTACAAGGAACGAGCCGCCGCTGCCGACCGGCTGGAAACTGAGTTCTCGCTGGTCAAACGTGCCCGCGATAACGCGCAGAACAAACTGGCTAACGTACGCCAACGTGTTAAAGAGGCGCAGGCCACTCGGATTGCAAAGATCACAAAAGAGCTTGAAGCCGTTCAGGGCAAGCTGCAGGCCTTCGATGAGCAAACGGGTGAGGGCGTACGAGAGGTTGAATCAGGATTCCAGCAACAAGTGCTGGATATGCGCGCTCATTGGGCGGAGAAAGAGTCTGAGCTGCAATCCAGCATAGACCACCAAAGTGAGCTGATAGCTTCTGCGGATTCCGACCACAAAGCACGGCTCAAGAGTAAGCGCCAGATATACGATCAGCGCCTTTCGGAAGAGGGGATTGATCCCAAGGAAGTTCAAAAGGCTCGAGAGGCGTTAGCCAAGCTCAAAGACACTGTCGAAACCATTGTGGCGTCTGAAGACCTTGTGCGTGGCTATCGCAAATGGCGCGAGCAGGAGTGGTGCAAGGTTGAAGCGCTTACCGAGCAAGCCAATCAAGCCAAGGCAAAATGTGAGGCTGCCGCCCGTACTCGGGAGCAAGCAGAGCGCTCATGGAAGGAGCAGGACAACAAGCTGAAGGTGTCTATTGCTGAGCATCAAGCAGCAATCAAAAACCTGCGGGATCAAACGGAAGCGGCAGAGGCTGTGCTCAAGCATTTCCAGAGCAATACCTTCGCCGAAGGCTTCCCGGGCAATATGGCCGATCTTACCCAGGAGCTTCAGGGGGCCTACCAAAAGCTGGAGCAGCTGCGCAGAGAAGTGGTGGGCACGTTCGATCAGGCCACCGCAATCCTGAACCGGTACGACAACACCCAAATCCAGCAGGCGTGGCAGAAGCTATCAGCCTATCGGCGCGGACAGATGACGGGCGAGGTGTTGGACCATGAGGAAAGCTTCAAGCTAGCGCGGATTCCGGATCTGCGAGAGCTATTGGATACCGATATACCCCAGCTTCGCGATGCACTGATTGACCAGTTTGTGTCGGAAGCTGGCAGTCTGGTGAAGTATTTCGACAGCCTGGAAGTCATGGCTAGAGAAGTGAAGGCAGTTTCCAGCCTTCTGAAAAGAAAGATTAATACCGACCAGCACATTGAAAGCCTGAGCGACATACAGGTTGTGCTGGAGCCCAGAATTTACGAAGACGAAACCTGGCAGCCGTTGAAAGAGTTTGTGGGTCAATGGCAAAACTGGATTCAAATGAATCGCCGCTCTCTGCCGAGCGATGCCATTCTGCGCCGTTTTAAACTGGTTACAGACACGCTCAGTGATGCCAAGGTAAAAGACAGCGTTGAGTCGATGATCGACATGCGTCTGGAAATGAAAGAAAACGATCGTCAGGTGGTCATCCGCACCGATGCAGACTTCCTGTCGGCCAGCTCAACCGGCCTGACCTACCTGGCGATAATGACTGTGTTCATGGGGCTCACCCGCTACCTGTGCCCGGATTTGAACACGCGCATTACCTGGCCCATAGATGAATTGGGAACGCTAAGCCCCAACAACATCTCTCATCTGGCGGATATGCTGGAGGCCAATAATCTCACCATGATTTCTGCCTGCCCGAAGCTGGACCGAAGCTTGAGGAAGTTCTTTGAGAATAAGATCTCCCTCAAGCAGGGACGGATTCACACCTACGAATCCTCCGGGATTGAAGGAAAACACGCGGAGCTGTTCTCCAGCGTGAGTCAGAATGAGAAAGCAACAGAAGAGGTGACAAGCCATGAGTAGTCCGTTATTCGAGCGAACCGTAACGGCCTTGCTTCAGGAGCGGGTTATCTGTGAGGTCAGTGACGATGAGTTGTACAACTACCTTCTTATGCCCGCCAATCAGGATTCTGTGAATCGATTCCTGGCTCAGATAAATCGAACGCTTCGTCAGACCAGTGCTCACGATGCCTTCGTTTGCGCCTATCTGGACACCTCCGACTCCGATACCAAAGATGCGATTCGCCACCAGTTTCGGGATGTTGCCAACAACCTTGAAGCCTTTGTGCAGTTTTTGCGGCTTGTGATGATGCTGGAGGCAAACGACCGGCCGATTTTGCCCGGCGACAAGCTGTCTGAGGGCGCCATTCTGGATCGCATTGCGGCAGCGCCTGCATTGGAATCGAAACTGAGATCGCTGGCGGAGAAAAAGGTGTTTCACACCAAACGTGCAGACTCAGCCGGCCAGATACGTGCTGTGCTCTCCAGTCTGGAGAAGATGGGGTACCTGAAGTCGGTAGGCACCAGCGGCAGCCTTTTCAGGGCCACTGGCCGTTGGAGCTGGCTGTACGATGCCATGACATTCATACAGACCCACGAAGGCATTCAGGGCTCTGACGACACAGATTCCGAGCAAATGAGGCTGCACTGATGGCCCGCGCTCATGATGCCCATGGAACGCTTCGTGCGCTGGCCAAATATGGTGAGGCCATTTTGGAGGCGCACCTGCGAAACGGCAACCGGGTGCCGGATTCCGATGACAACCTTGGCCTGATCGAAACCCTTGAACACCACCGCCTGGTTTGGCGGATTGGTGACAACGAAGACCTGCAACTGAAGAAGGTGCTGGTTCAGTTTCTGGATCACATCACCGAGTCTGAACGACGCCGTTACGCCAATGCTCAGGTGGATATTCTTTGGCAGCAACTCAGTGAGCTGTTTCTGGAATACAAAGAAGCAAAAAAGCGATCGGCTCTGAGTGATATTGATCGGCTGGAAGGTGAAATCAAGGAATGCCTTGCGGATGTTATTGAGGATATCCGAAACGCCACGGAGGCCTTCGCCACATACATCAATACCGGCTTCGCTTACATCACAGACTTGCAATTGCGCATCCGTGAAAACGAGCGGGTTATCGAGCGCGCGGGTCGTCTGATTACCTTGTTTGAAAGCTTTCGTATACGGGAGCTGGCGGAGCAGGCGGGTTCCGATGCCTTCTTGAAGCGATTGTTATTGCGGCATTTGCCGGCCACCTTGGAATCCTCGCAGAAGAACCTGTCTTATGCCCTTAACCAGCTGCGCAAAATGCTGGTGCGCATGCGTGAGGATCAACGGCTAAGCCGAATGGTGGGTGCCTTTGAAGCGCACTTTATAAATAACCGCGGATTTGAACCCTCCATTGATCATCTGGATTTGAGGTATGTTCCGGAGTTTCTGAATACGGTAGAGCCGTTTCAGATAAAGGGCTTTGGTGATATTTATGATTCAGCCGACGATCTGGAACTGATAGAAATTGCCGCAAAGGCTCGGACAATCCCTGTCGAGATAGACGATAAGCCGGTTCCGGACGGCGTGGCCACGGTTAACTTTGACGTTGAGGGTGAAACCGAAGTTGAGGAAGACGACCCGGTAGAAGAGGCTATCGAGGAGCTGATTCAGCTGGTGGTTGATGGTGCACTTGGTGAACGGAGTATTCTTGCCTCAGAAGCCCTGGCCAGCACGGGACTGGAGATAGATAAAGCCGATTGGCTACAGGCCATTGTGTCCGAAATCGAATCCTTGTCTGACGGGGACCAGCAGTATATTGAGGTGATCTATCATCAAATGCCGCATCGGGTATATCCAGACAACGTCATGATCTCAGATCTTACCCTAAGGTATAGCAATGCCGGCTGAAATTGCCGCCATTGAGCGTTTGTTAAGGGGCGGCAAGTCATCGGTCAGGCGCGGAAAAGTCTGGGACCAGATATGCGCAGAGACGGGTGTAGGGCAGGTCGTTGGTAAAGAGATTCACTTCACGCCGGAAGAGCGCCAACGGCTGAGAGAATACGCCAAAGCTGAGCATGGTTTAGACCCGCAATATGATTCCCGTGCTGGTGGCCGCATGGCAATGGCCAGTCACAATGCCAGTGAAAAGCTCAGCCCTGATTCAGTCTTCGGCGAACTGCTTGTTTTGGCGACTGCTGGTTCTGCAAATGTACGGGTGAGCGGTGAAGATGTCACAACACCTCTGGGTAGTGTGCTCAGCGTGCGGTCGGATTGTCTTGACGTGGAATATCTTCAAACTCAGAACTTGGTCATCATCGAAAACGGCGGCTTGATGCCTTACTGGGCGGATCTCAAGCTTCCGGCTTCCTTCACGAATTCAGTCATTCTTTACCGTGGGCATCGGGAAAATGTTCGTGCTGTTGCAGAACTAGTTAGCAATCAGTCCTCAGACAAACTGGCGTGGTTTTTCGATTTCGACCCATCCGGGCAGTCCCTCGCACTGGATCAGGGCAAAGGCAGCACGCTTGTGCCCGCCGATTGGCCTGAACTTGGCAGGCATACGCCGTTTAACCAACCAAAAGTGCATCGTAATCAGTCCGTCGCACTGAAAAGGCTGAAAGGCCGTGCAACCGGCGAGCTTTTCGCCATTACCGAGCATATGGCGAGGGAAGAACTGGCGGTGATGCAGGAGCATCTGGTGCGGCGGAACGTTCGACTCATGGAATTGACCATTACCTGTAAACGAATCTGACCTTCTAGTGTTCACTGTTTTTATATCGATCCCTGATCGAATTTTGTACAATTTAAAAGTTGCGACTATATATTGGTGGAATCATGCTATGGAGCGCGTTATCAAACTGTCACAGGCATGGATTGCCACATTTGCACTGGGAATATTGCTGACAGGCTGTGGCGGTTCTTCTGATCCCACCTATTCAGGCTTGAACTCCCTTGATAGGCAAAAAGCAGCAGTGCTGAGCTGGAGTGCTCCAAGGAGCCGTGTAAACGGCGAAGGCATAAGGATGGCCGAGCTGGATAAGTACATTATTCGTTATGGTACAAATGCCGGTGCTTTGGATAAGGAGATCATTATTGCGGATGCCCAGAAAGACGCGCACATGGTATATGTAGTGCGCGATTTGGGTGCCGGGGTTTGGTACTTTACGATTCTGGTTCAAGATAGCGGTGGTTTGCTTAGCGCGCCTTCCGAAATGGTTAGCAAAGAAATTGAATTCTAGGGAGCCTTGGTACCTGCCAACTGAATACTGTTGCCGCTACGGGCTAGGGTAAGGGTTCGGCAATCGGAAGTTTAAGCGTGAACGTTGCTCCTTCTCCCGGGCGCGAAACAACGTATATCTCGCCTCGGTGCTTCTCCACCACTGTTTTCACGAACGAAAGCCCCAGCCCGGTTCCATGAACGCCCGCCAGCTCACTGCTTTTTTGGCGCCGATACCGGTCAAATAAGTAAGGCAGTTCTTCTGGGTCAATCCCCGCACCATCGTCAACAATGGTCAGGCAAGCCTGATGTCCGGCACGAAATACTTGAATACTCACCGCTGAGCCGGTCGGGCTGTACTGTACGGCATTGGTTAGCAGGTTGATAACGGCCCTTTCGAGTAGTTCGGCATTTCCTCTTAACCACAAATCCTCTGTTCCTTGCAGTTGTAGGGCAATCTGCTTCTCTACGGCCTGCTCACTCACACTGTCACGGGCATTTTCAACAATGGACAAAAACTCGCATTCGTAAAAACGGGTCTCTGTTAGCTGCTCTGCACGGGCGAGCTGCACAAACTCTTCAGCCAGATGGTAGCTTCGTCTGGCCAGCCGCCCAAGTTGCTCCAATTGGCTTTGATCAATGTGAGTGGGATCGCGTTTTAGTTGCTCAATCAGTGCCAGTTGAGACACCAACGGTGAGCGTACATCGTGGGAAATAAAGTCAATCGCCTCCCGGTGTTGGCGTTGCTGTTCTCTCAGCTCGGATATATCCGAAATATTGGCAATGATGCCGTATTGCACGCTATCGGGGAGGGCGAAGGGTGCAAAATGGATGAGAAAATCCTTATCCCGTATTTTTAGATCCACTGTGCGGCTTTGCAGCATTGTGAGCGTTTCAGAAACGGTCTCATACCAGGGCGGTGTTTCGCGTGGGTCGTGACCGTCTAAAAGCCGGGTTAGGGGAAGCCCGCTAAGGCTAGGCATGGGTTCGCCAAACCACTCTTCAATGTGGCCGTTGGCGAACCGTATGATGCCGAGTTCATCGGTTACGATAATGCCGTCCGGCATACGCTCGAAACTGCGCCGGATAAATTCCTGCATGTGGTTTAAGCGCTCTGTAGCTACTTTAACTCGTTCAATACGAGCTGAAATATTCTCGCTGGGGCTAAGCCTTTTTTCGAAAGCGTCTGTGCTCGAGAGCTTAAGGCGCCGCAAGTAGCGTTGTATTGCCTCTAGGTTCAAATTGTTGGGTAGGATAATCCCCAAGGTGTAGCACACATTGCCACGGTTGAGCCGAATCCAGCTTTGGTTGCCGCTGTGATGCCACAGCCCCGCCTTCAGATTGGCGGGGACATCCGTTAGGTTCAGGTTTCGGTTCGATATAATGTCGTGAGCTTCCGTCAGCAGCCAGCCTTGCGGCTGAAACAGTGCTTGGAAGTGTTCAAGGAGCTGGCTCGCTGGGTGCTTTGCCGGTTCGGGTAGCGCTACTCTGGGGGTGCGCACCAGTTCGTCCAGCTGGCGGTTCAGAAAGTGATTGGTCATCGCTAGGCGCATGCCGCTGGCAATCGGAAAGGCGACCAGAGGCATGATCAAAGCGTGAGCCACAGGAAGCCACATGTTGAGTGTGTGCAGCAATACTAAATACAAACTTAGAATGGCGCCGCCAGCGGTGATGCATGCCAATAGTGTGCGCGCCGGGCGCACTCGGGGTACCAAGGTAGCCAGAGCCACAAGTGTGATCAAGGCGAGGGCTATGCCCGTCCATTTCGGGGCTGGGCTGATTAGGCGCTGCTGTTGAATGGCTGAAAGCGTATTGGCGTGGAACTCCACACCAGACATGGGCTGGCTGAGGCCAGAAAAGGGCGTTGGCAAAATGTCTCCCAACCCGGCTGCCGTGGCGCCAACAAAGACCGTTTTCCCGTTAAAGGCATCGGGTGCCAGAGCCGCGTTCAGCACATCGCTGTAGGAGTAGGTGGATAACGTGCCCGCCCTGCCTGCAAGCGGCACAACCCGATAATCGTCTCGTACATTTATAAATGCCGGTAACCCTTGTGTATCGGGTTCTCGGGGGCTGGCGCCTGAGGCCGCAAGTGCGAGGCTAGGCCATAGTTGGCGCCCCATGCCATTAAATAGGTAAAGCCCTCTGGCAATGCCATCATGATCCAGCTCAACGTGTGCGTGGCCCAAGCGTGACGCTGCTGATGTCAAGTTGCCAGGTGGTAGCTGCTCGCTTAGCTGCAAGCGCGGGTTTGAGGGTGCCAGATGAATTGGCAGCACTACGTTCCCGTGGGCCTGCATAGCGCTTGCGAGCTTGGCATCATCCGTGGAGGGTTCGGTGAACAGAACATCGAACACAATGGTTTTTGCGCCAGCTTGATGCAGCTTATGTATCAAGTTCGCGTGGGTTTCGCGAGGCCACGGCCATCGGCCCTGGCGGGCTAGGCTGAGATCATCAATAGCCACAATGGCGATGTTCGGGGAGGCAGCAGTGGGGTTGGCTAGTAGGGCAGAATCCAAAAGCCAGTAATTAATCCGCTGCGGCAAATCGGTTGTTTCGGCGAGCGAGAATAGGAACAAAAGTGCAAGACCGAGTGTCCATGGGGTCGTTTTTATTGGCAACCAATCCCGGTTCATGAGTCCTACTTGTGCGTCAATTGTTCGATACTATTCTAGATACAGCTCCCTCCCTGGGCCCCAGCGGCTTTCCAATGGGCCATCGGAAAGCGCTTTCAGGCGCACAAAATACCGCCTTCCGGGAATAAGACGCAAGGCCGCTGTTGTGTCTGGCAGCGTTGCTTCCTTAATTATATCGTTGAAACTAGGATCCTCGGAGAGCTGCATGCGGTAATTCGCGGCGGTATCCACTTTCTCCCAAAACACCCGAACCTGACTGTCTATGTAGTTAATACTGATAATGCGTACTGGCGGGAGCGTGCCATTTACAACCAGCTTTCTGGGCTGAGTAGTTGCCACCGAGTTTCCGCCTGCTTCTGTTACGACACGCCAATAGTACTGGCCGGGACTTAAGGGGCGGGAGGGAAGGGCGGTGGTTCCTGGCGCCCATTCGCTGGTTGCAACCAAGTCCCTGAAGGCTTCATCTTCCGCAATTTCTACTCGCGCCACTTCGTTCTCGCCCTTGAGCTCCCAGCGGAATTCCGGCATGTCATCATTTACACTGCCACCATTTTCAGGGGCTAGCAGTTTGGCGGTTCGTGCCTGTAGGTCAACTTCTATGGGCAGTATGCCGGGCATTCCTGTCATGCCTTGTTGATCAAACGCGGCCAAATGAATTTCATACTGGCCATTATCCAAACGGCTGATGTCAAAGCGATTACCGCTGACTTCGCGACTTTCAATCCAGCGGCCACTTTCTGTCTCAAAAATATCCAAGCGATAGGTGCTTGCCGGGCTTGATGTCCAAGTCAGCTCGGCCGGCAGCTGCGAAAGCACCGGTGGGAGGGGATTTAATTCGGGTGCCGGGGGCATTTTGCGAATGCTGAGTTTGTTGCCGTTATTACTGGCAACAGTCGCGCTGTAACCCGCGGGAATACGCTGGATTTGCTTTGGAGAACCGAAATCGACAACGCCTTCGGTGACTTGCAGGTGCGTGCCCTCTGGCCCGGCGTGTAGTGAAAAAGCGGTACCTCGCACAGCAGCCACCGCAGACGGGGTCTCGATCTCAAATCGGGCGCCTCCTTCAATCACTGGCTTTACACGAGTGTGTACCTCACCACGGTCAAGCCTTAGCCGCGTATCGACCATGCCGGATTTACCGTACTGGGTTAGTCGATTGAAGATCAATCTGGAATTCGGAGACAAGCGCACTTCCGACCCATCAGCCAGAGTGATGGTCGCGGCGCCAGCAGCAGAGAGCACCTCATCACCCACTCTTATGAGCGCTTCTTCTGTCAGGGTTCTTTTCCGGCCATCAATACCGGATATCAGTTGAACACTGCCCGAAACCGAGGTAACGCGAGCAGGGTTGGGCTGTCGTTTTAGCCAGGACAGCGGAATGCGGATGCGGTCACCCTCTCCAAGAATGGCGGCGTTTGCGATAGCGTTGTATCGCAGGAGTTGAGCTGGGCTGTGTTGTGTAACCAGAAGGTCACTGGCCACCTCCGCAAAGCTCTCACCGCGTTTCAGAGTATAAATCCACTCAGGCACGGTTTCGCGAGTGGAGCTTGCGACGGTTGTTGCTGAGCCGCGGGTAATGGAAAGCTCTGCGCCCGCAGGCATGCCTAATGCTAACAACATTAGCATTAGGAACGCTTTGGTGATCGAGGACAAAGAGGGTTCTGTCATTCTGTAGCTGTTGCCTCGGCTTTCATGGCTTCAAGGCGATATCCGCGTTGGTAGATTGTCTTAATGCGGAAGCCATTTTCCGGGTTTAGGCCCAATCGACGCCGCAAGCGGCTCATATGGGTGTCTACAGTACGGGTATTGATGTCCTTTGCCATTCCCCATACGCGTTCCAGAAGCACGTCCCGTGTGAGTAACCGGCCCTGATTCTGAAACAGGAATAGTGTTAAATCGAAGTCTTTGTCGGTCAGCGAGAGAGGTTCACCATGCAGGGTTATGGTTCTTTGCTGCGTGTTGACTTCAAAAGGCCCATATTTAAGGACTTCTTTTTCGTTATCCGGGTTAGCACGGCGGGCCAGAGCGTTTATGCGTGCAACCAGTTCGGCAGCGCGGGCGGGCTTTGCGATAAAGTCATCTGCGCCTGCGTCTAACGCCTCAACAATATCGGCTTCACTGTCGCGCTGGGTGAGGAACACCACGGGAATAGGCCAGTTAATTTGTGCTCTTACGCTCTTTAGCACATCAATACCGGTCATATCGGGGATCTGCCAGTCAAGAATCATCAGGTCGTAACTGCGGTGCAGTGCAGCGCTGATAAAGCTCTGACCCGTAGGAAAGCTGTCGCAGTCGTGCCCACGCTCAGACAAAAGAGCCTGAATGTGCTGCGCCTGTTCCTGTTGGTCTTCAAGCAGAGCAATACGCATTGTGCCTCTCCCGGATTCGATGATGACTCGTTGCGATTCGGTTTCGCTGTGTGCGACACAGGATAACCTGCCATATCAG
Organism: Marinobacter sp. 1-4A; assembly: GCF_016597725.1. GTDB lineage: Bacteria > Pseudomonadota > Gammaproteobacteria > Pseudomonadales > Oleiphilaceae > Marinobacter. Next base: position 65,711 of record NZ_VCGY01000006.1, on the reverse strand, counting down.
GTAATTATCACAAATTGCTCTGCTATATTCAGTGTTGTTATGTAGCCTTGCGTAAGCGAACTGCAGGTTTTCCGTTGTCGTCATCTAAGGTTTGTCGGCAAGAAGGAAAATTACTGCAGCCCCAGAACCAGCCTTTCTTGCCTTTTCTGCGCACTAGGGGTGAAAAACAGTGCGGGCAGGGCACTGGTTTTTCGCCGGTGCCATCCTTCGGTGCTGAATCTTCAATCGGTCGGGTTCCTCGGCATTCGGGGTATCTGGTGCAGGCGAAAAAACGGCCGAACTTGCCATCCCTTTCGGTCATTAGCGCGCGGCACTTGGGGCAGTTTGGTGCCTTGCTTTGAGGCTCTGAAACCCGCGCTCCCGCATGAGGGCCTATGAACAGCCTTATTTCTGCTTTTAATGTTTCCAAAAATTTACGCGGGTCGTCTTCACCTCTGCGAATGCTCTCAAGAGTCGCCTCCCAAACTGCCGTTCTGTCCGGCGTACTAACCGATTCCGGCAGTGCACCAATCAAGGTTTTTCCCTTGTCGGTCGCGCGAATATGTTTGCTGTTGCGATACAAATAGTCGCGTTTGAACAGAGTGTCGATAATGCTCGCGCGGGTTGCCTCCGTGCCTAAGCCATCAGTCTCACGCAGGGTTTTTCTAAGCTCGGGGTCCGTTACAAACCGGGCGATGTTGGTCATTGCCGAAAGCAGCGTTGCATCTGTGAAGTGCTGGGGCGGTTGTGTTTTACGCTCGTTTACGCTGCTATCCTCGCAGAATACCGGTTCGCCTTTACTCAGGCGTGGCAGAGGTGGTTTCTCTGCTTCTTTACTGCTATCACGCAGTTTTAACTCCAGTGCTTTCCAACCTGACGTGAGTACCGCTGTTTCTGTCGCTCGAAACCTATGCTCTGTAACCCGCACCGTTAATCGGCCTTCGCGGTGTATGGCATCTGCAAAAAACTGCATGAGGTAGTAACGACTGATCAGACCATATATCTTCTGCTCGGCGTCACTGAGCTTGCCGCTCGGTGCCGTTCGACTGGTTGGGATAATGGCATGGTGGGCATCAACCTTTTTGTCGTTCCAAGCCGCGGTTCTGCGGCTCAAGTCTGCACTGCTACAGGCGTTTGAAAGGTCTGGTGAGACTCGTGCAATCGCGCCCACAACCTGCTCGCACTGGGCATAGTGGCCTTCTGGCAGGTATCGAGAATCGGAACGGGGGTAGGTGATTAATTGATGGCGTTCGTAAAGATTCTGGGCTGTGTCGAGTACGTCTTTGGCACCCATGCGAAACAAGCGGCCCGCTTCAATTTGCAGAGCCGACAGAGATAACGGCAAAGGCGGTACTTCTGGGCGGTCGCGAAAGCGGGATTCGACGATTGAGCCCGGTCGGCTATGGATACTGGCGGCAATTTGCTCGGCGGTGGCTCGGTCTAGCAAGCGGTTTTCTTCGTCCAAATAATCCTGAAATTGTTCATCCGGAAGCCACCGCGCCGTGAACGCTTGCTGGTCGGCTTCCTCTTCCTGTGCTTTGAAGCGGGCTTCAATGCGGAAGTAGGGTTTGGGCTCAAAATTCTCTATGGTGTTATCGCGCTCAACCACCAACCCCAGTACCGGGGTTTGTACTCGTCCCACGGAGTAGACGCCTTTTTGCCCCTGCTGCTGGTAGTTCAACGTGTAGAAGCGGGTTAGGTTGATGCCATAGAGCCAGTCGGCACGTTGCCGGGCGAGGGCAGAGTGGGACAGCCGCCTGAATTCCTGATTGTCTCTGGGCTGTTGTATGGCTTTGGCGACTGCTGCTGGCGTTAGGTCGTTAATAAGTATGCGTTTTACCGGCGCCTGGGTTCCGAAGTAGCGTATTACCTCGTCCACTAGCAATTGGCCTTCCCGGTCTGGATCACCTGCATGAACGATGGTCGTTGCCTTTCGGATTAGGGATTCCAAGGCATTCAGCTGTTGGCGCACGCTGTCCTTTGGGGTTAGCTGCCATTTGTCCGGATACATGGGCAGGTCGTGCTGGCGCCATGTTTTCCATGCCGGGTTGTAGCTGGCGGGTTCAGCCGGTTCTAACAGGTGGCCAATACACCAGCTTACGGTGGCTGCTTCGCTGCCTTGGCCGCAACGTATCCAGCCCTGCCCTTTTTGGTAGGGGCCGGGGAGGGCGGCGGCGATGGCTCTGCCGAGGCTGGGTTTTTCGGCGATGTAGAGGAGCATGTTTGGGTATGGCTGTGTCTTGATTTGAGGTGGTGGGGAATGTGGCGGTTTGGTTGTTGGGTGTCAAGGTTCGGGGGGTGCTTGTTCTGTAGTAGACTGTTGTTTTGGAGTTAGTGGACGTGGGGCTGGCCTTTCCAAAACACGCCGTGAACCCGTCCGTGGGGGCTTGGTGTTGCCATCCTTGGCAACACACAGTTTTGGAAAGGCCAGCCCCACGCCCACTTTATACTCCGGAGTATCGTCATTTATTTCAGAACGAATGTTGAGAGTTAATTCTTATGAAAATGCAGAACGCAATTGAAGCCAAGCTGAATGACGCGTTTAGCGCCAGCATTCTTCAGGTAGAGAACGAGAGCCATAAGCACAGTGTGCCGCCTAACTCCGAAACGCATTTCAAGGTGACCATGGTGTCACCAGCGTTTGCAGGGCAGATGAAGGTTAGGCGGCATCAAGCTATTTACAAGGTGCTTTCCGAGGAGTTGGAGATGGCGGGTGGCGTGCATGCGTTGGCGTTGCATCTATACTCTCCAGAGGAATGGGAGGCGTCTGGGCAGGTTGCGCCTTCCTCGCCGAATTGTATGGGCGGTTCCAAGGTGGATTCTCAGTCAGCGGCTTCAGACGTTAAACATCAAAACGGAGGGCTTTCATGAGCCAGTTTTTTCAGATTCATCCAGAAAACCCGCAAAAGCGGTTGATCAAGCAGGCGGTTGATATTCTTCGTAATGGTGGTGTTGTTGTGTACCCCACCGATTCGGGCTATGCCCTTGGTTGTCATTTGGGTGACAAGCCAGCTGCGGATAAGATTAAGCGCATTCGAAAGCTGGATGATAAGCATAACTTTACGCTGGTATGCCGTGACCTTTCGGATATCGGCGTGTATGCCAAGGTGGATAACACTCAGTACCGGCTGCTTAAAACCTTCACGCCTGGGGCTTATACGTTCATTCTGGATGCTACAAGCGAAGTGCCAAGGCGCTTGCTTAATCCTAAGCGTCGTACCATTGGGGTGCGGGTTCCGGATAACGCGATTGTGCAAGCGCTGTTGGGTGAGCTTGGTGAGCCCATTATGAGCAGTACGCTGATTTTACCGGGTGAAACGGACCCCATGACCGACCCCTATGACATCCGGGATACGCTGGAGCACGAGTTGGATCTGATTATCGACGGTGGCTTCTGTGGCATGGAGCCCACCACAGTGGTGAACTTCACTGGTGACGTACCGGAAGTTACCCGGGTGGGTAAGGGTGATCCAACCCCCTTTGAGTGAGTTTGCTCAGGCCCGGGTGTTCAGGTTGAAGGCGTAGCTGCCTCGGTTTGCAGCAACTTCAAACTGGTCTGTTGGGGCAGAACGGCGCAGGGTGTCGTAACGGTGTACGAGATCCTGCAGACCGTTGAATTGTTGGTTTTCACTGACCAGTGTATCGAGCAGTGAATTATTTACGCCATAGGCCTGGTTGAGCTTTAGGGCGTTGTCCATGAAGTGCAGCGTGGGTTCGTTAACGCTCAGGCGACTGAAAGCATCCTCGAAGTTCTTGTTCACGTTTAGATCGTTTTCGATTCGAGTGCGGGTTTCTTCCGCCAGATTTCCGCCCACCTCAATTTTACCGTTTTCGTTTTTGTTGACGCTGATTGCCGAGTTAGGGTTTAAGTTGTACTCGGCAAGTTTGTGCCGCAGCGTTTCCCGTATGAAGGCAAGATCCTGCCCTACCGTCTGCTTGTAATCTGCCAGCGGCAGCTTCTGTGATTTTAGCCTGTTGGTATCACCGAACGATGCTCCCGATGGCGTAAAACGGTCATCCCCCGGGCCTGCGGGTTGAAGCGGGTCTGCACTGCCTATGCCTTTAGCTTTCTGGCCCTCTGCATCATTTACTGCCGGGCGCTTCTCCAAGCTTTGTTGGAAACGGGTACTTGCCTGTATAAGAGATGTCAGCAACGACATAGCGTGTATTCCTCCACCGACACGCAGAAGCGCGCCAGAAAATTATCGTCTATGATCTAGTGGAAGCACATTCCGGGCCAGTCGATGAAACTCCCGGTTTCTGATCTGAATCAGTAAATAATTGACGCACATCTATAAAGTTACACGTCGTTTTGCCGTCAACTACATAGGTTGCTCTAAATTGCCGGGTTGAGCTGGCGTTCATTGTTCTTTTGACCGGGTCGCTATGAAAAAACAAAATTCCATTCGTTTCCTGCTGCTCGCTGCGTTGGCAGCGGCGTTCTCTCTCGTTCTGGTTTTCACCTTGCTGTATAGCGCCAGTGCGCAGCGCGATCACATGGAGGAGTTCAGCCATAAGTACGTGGATGGCCTAGCCAAATCTTATTTTGACGGCCTGAACACCATGATGGTTACTGGCACCATCAGCAACCGTGATGTACTTCGGGACAAAGTAATGGCCCCGGCGGACGTGCTCGACGTGAGGGTGATCCGCAGCGATCAGCTGAACCGCATGTTTGGCAGTGGCACCGCAGCAGAGAAAACGCGTGATTCTGATGACAGAAAAGCCTTGGCGGGCCAGCGAGTTGAGCGTTACTCAGTTAACGAGGGTGGGCGTGTTTATACGCTGATTGACCCGGTTATCGCCCGGGAAGACTATCAGGGCGTAAATTGCTTGGGGTGCCATCAAGCGCAAGAGGGCGATGTGCTCGGTGCAATACGTGTGGACTACTCTCTTGCTGAAAGCGATGACGCCCTGCACCAGCAATTATTCGCCAGTGTTGGAATTCAAATAGCTATCTTTGTTGCGGTGTTTTTCCTGACCGGGTTGGTTTTGAATCGATTGGTTTTCTCCCGCTTGCGTCGGCTTCAGCGGAGTATGGATGAAATTTCCAAAAACTCCGATCTCACCATTGAGCTGGATGTCGCCCGCAATGATGAAATTGGCTCCGTCTCTCTTGCGTTTAATCGCATGATGGCGAAAATCCGTGAGAGCATGCATACGGTTATGGATAACGCTGCACAGGTTGAGCAGGCAGCGCGCAGTATCGCTGCAAAAGCTGAAACCACCGGCCGTGAAGTGATGGCTCAGAAGGACAACACCGATCAGGTTGCCAGCGCCACCACTGAAATGGCCGCATCGGCTGTGCAGGTACGTGAAAACGCCATCCACACAACCCGTAAGTCGTCCGAAACGGCTGAGTCTGCTAATAGTGGTGAACAGCTTGCGCGCGCTGCCGTTGAGGGTATTGAGGCATTGAATACAGAGGTCCAAGGTGGCGCTAAAAGAATAGAAGATCTGAATCAGCGCACCGGCCAGATGGCGAGCATGCTGGAAGAAATTTCCAATATTGCCGAACAGACCAACCTTCTGGCGTTGAATGCCGCTATTGAGGCGGCCAGAGCGGGGGAGCAGGGGCGCGGGTTCTCGGTTGTTGCGGACGAGGTTCGTGCTTTGGCATCGCGTACTCAGGTTTCCACAGAGGAAATTCGGAAAACGATAAACGACCTTAAAAGTGAAGTGGTGGATTGCGTAGCAACTATGAGCCATGCGTCCGATATGGCGAGGCAACAAGTAGAAGCTATTTTGAAAGTAGAGTCCGAATTGCAGGACATAGCTTCTGCAGTGCGCGAGATTGCATCGCTCAATCTGGAAATGGAAAGCGCGGCGAATGAGCAGAGTGATGTGTCGGAAGCCATCAATCAGAATGTTATTGAAATCAGCCGTTCGGCAGAGCAGGCATCAACAGATGCTCAGGAAACGGCGAATATAGCGGGGGATTTGTTGGTGATGGCGGAAACACTCAGGGAGACCATCGAGCAATTTCGCTTGGCCGAAAAGAACCGCTAACCGGGCGCCCCTTTTGGGGCAGCTCCGGTAAGCCTTACCCGTGGGCTAGCCCTCTCGGGTAACTTCAATGATCTTGAGATGGATATTGTTGCGGCCACGGATTGGCCATTCGATAGAGTCACCTACCGCAAGCCCTAGCAAAGCGGAGCCCGCAGGGGCCAGAATAGAAATCTTACCCTCTCCTGTGCCCACCTCATGGGGATAGACCAGAGTCAGCTCTTGTTCTTGGCCGCTGTCTTCATTCTTGAAGCGAACCTTTGAGTTCATAGTCACTACGTGGGCGGGCATCTCTGCCAGTGGCACCAGTGTGGCGCGGCTTAGCTCATCGTCAAGGCCGTCGGCCACATCCGAATCACCCTGCTTTTCAATCAGGGTAGTCAAACGGTTAAAGTCTTCTTCAGCAACCAAAACTGCGGGCATATCTGCCATAGTAATCTCCAAAATATAATTAGTTATTCGAAACTCAAGGGTTCAGGCGCCGAACCCGGCATGTAAAAGCGGATTCAGCGAGAAAAGAGGAACGCGGGCAACACACCGGCAGTGCCTGCCTGACGGCGGGCACTTAAATGGTAGAAAGGAATGATCTCTGAGAATAATCTTCTCACAGGTTCACCTAGTGTGTTGTCTGGGTAAATAAAGGAATAGCGGGAACTTGGCCGCTCTGGTCAATTTATAAGCTTTTGCCGGGTTCCACAAGTGGGCTTGCAGAAAACGTAAGAAATAAAGCGCATAACGCCAGATTTGTTAGACTGGCATCATTGATACTTTATCCATAAACCGCATTAGGCAAGGAATTTCTCAACCATGTCCAAATTGTTTCCTTCTGTCGACCCAGACGGGTTGTTGGAATACTCGGTCGTGTTTAACGACCGCTCGCTAAATCACATGTCTGCACCGTTTCAGCAAGTAATGCGGGATATATCTTCAACGCTCCGGCAGGTATATAACGCCAAGGGCGCCGTAATTGTACCCGGGGGCGGTAGTTTTGGAATGGAAGCCGTAGCCCGACAGTTCGCGAATGGCGAGCGGTGCCTTATTGTTCGCAACGGGTGGTTCAGCTATCGCTGGACGCAAATACTTGAAGCAGGGCGAATGACCGACACCATCACTGTGCTTCAAGCGCAGGCTTCGGATAACACCGCCAAAGCGGCATACGCCCCGGTGCCCGCAGAACAGGTTGCGGAGCGAATCAGAGCCGAAAAGCCAGCGGTGGTGTTCGTTCCTCATGTGGAGACCGCTTCCGGGATTGTGCTGCCAGACGAATACCTAAAAACCGTTGGCGATGCAGTAAAAGACGTCAACGGTTTGTTTGTGCTGGACTGTGTTGCTTCCGGAGCTCTTTGGGTTGATACCACAGCCTGCGGTGTGGATGTACTAATCACTGCACCGCAAAAAGGTTGGAGTGCCTCGCCCTGTGCTGCACTGATTACACTGAGCGAGCGCGCCATTGCACGCGTGAATGAAACAACCAGCACCAGTTTTGCGGCAGACCTGCGTAAATGGTCTCAAATTATGCAGGCTTATGAGTCTGGCAGTCACGCCTACCATGCAACCATGCCTACCGACACTCTGGCTATTCTCCGTGACGCCATGCTCGAGACGGTGAAAACGGGCCCGGGCCTGTTGTATAAGCGGCAGGAAGAACTTGGCAAACAGGTGCGCGAGCTTTTTTACAGCGCAGGTTTCAAAAGTGTTGCCGCTGCAGGTTTCGAATCGCCCAGTGTTGTGGTTTTACACACCGACGATATCAACATTCATAACACCAGCTTATTCCGCGAGCAGGGCTTGCAGGTAGCCGCCGGTGTGCCTCTGATGTGTGGTGAACCGGAGGACTTCCGTACCTTCCGCATGGGGCTGTTTGGTTTGGAAAAACTGAACAATCTGGATAGAACGGTTGAGAAGCTGAGAGTGGCTTTGGAGGCGATACAAGGCTGATTTCAGGCCTGCAATGGCACTGGCATGGCAGAGCCATTAGGATTTCGTGTCGTACGATATAGTAATCTCGTTAAACTCACTGAACTCTGGGCTGCGGAAAGCGGCCCAATGACCAAGAGAGGAATACCTGTGACCCTCGCAGATATCAAAGCACGTCTAGCAAGTCTACCCCATGAAACCCTGCCCCATGGAACTCTGGCCTTAAACAAGGTGCATCGGCGCATGTCGAAATCGCTGTTTCGGTGTGTGGCATTTGCATTGATGTGTGTAACGGGCGCAGTTGCAGCGCAGGACTCGGTGGTCGTTTCTTCAAAGATCGACACGGAGGGTGGTGTGCTTGGTCAGATGATTCTGCAGCGTTTGGAGAGCGGCGGTATTCCCGTAGAAAACCGGTTACAGCTTGGCAGTACCAGCATAGTGCGTAGCGCTATTAAAGCAGGCGAAATTGACCTGTACCCTGAGTATACCGGCAATGCTGCGTTCTTTTACGATAAGGCAGATAGCCCGGTTTGGAAGGATGCTGCGAAGGCATACGACATGGCGGCGGAGCTTGACCGCACCGCTGAAGACATTATTTGGCTAACGCCTGCGAATGCCAATAATACGTGGGCCATGAGTGTGCGCGGTGATTTGGCGCAGAAGAACAACCTAAACACACTGGAGGATTTGGCAGACTATATCAACGCTGGCAAACCGTTTAAATTTGCCGCAAGCGCTGAGTTTGTTGAGTCTGCCAGTGCCTTACCTGCGTTCCAGAAGGCTTACGGATTCGAGCTGACCTCTGACCAGCTTCTGATCCTCTCCGGTGGTAATACCGCAGCGACTCTAAGGGCAGCGGCCATTAACTCCAATGACGTAAATGGCGCTATGGCATATGGTACCGACGGAGGCCTCAACGCTTTGGGTCTAAAAGTGATGCAAGACACCAAAGGCGTGCAGCCGGTTTATCAGCCAACACCCATAATCCGCGCCAGCGTATTAAAGGAATACCCCAACATACGCCCGCTATTAAAGCCGGTGTTTGAATCGCTTGATCTGGAAACACTGCAAGAACTGAATGCAAAAGTAGCCGTTGAAGGCGCCCCTGCTGCAGCGGTGGCGAAGGACTATCTGGAAAGCCTTAGCCTGGACTAACCAGTGTCTTCATCGACTGGGCTGCCGAACCGCGTCATACCCGTATTAGCACTTGCTGCGTTCGTTTCGGTGTGGCTGCTGAATCTTGGTGTGGTGCAGCCTAATCGCATTGTGGCTGGCACAGGCTATGGTCTGTTTGGTGCCACAGGTTGGCTCGGGGCTGGCATTGTTTCGTCACTGCTATGTGTTGTGGTTGTGCTCGCAGCAAAGCCTATTCGCAACCGTTTTTGGGTGCTGGCGCTGTTGCTGACGGCTGCACTCATGAGCCTGCCCCTGCTGCTTGAAGTATTCGCGCTGCGCAAGCTACCAGCGGATTCCGCTTACGCCCGAATCGGCATAGGTGCCGGATTTTGGTGTTTGGCTTTTTTTCTCGCTCTAATGCTCTTAGAAACCTTAAGTCAGCTCAAAGCTTCTCGTCGCCTTCAGTTATCAGTAGTGCTGTTGGTTGCTGCCGGTTGGTGGCTTTGCGCCGCCCGTGAAGGGCTTTCTAGCCTATCGCTGATCCGCGAATACGCCAACCGGGCAGACCAATTCTCACAAGCGCTAACCGTACATTTGTCTCTGTCAATAGGCGCAGTTGCTATTAGCGCGGTACTGGCTTTTGGCTTGGCGCTGGCCATGGTGAGGCGGGAGCGACTGCGTCGCCCCCTACTGGGGCTGGTGAGTTTCATGCAAACCATTCCCAGTCTGGCGCTTTTCGGGCTGTTGATTGCGCCTTTGGGGGCATTGTCGGCAGCCTTTCCCGCTCTGCAGGCCTTGGGAATACGAGGCATCGGTTGGGCGCCTGCTTTATTGGCGTTGATTGCCTATAGCTTGTTGCCAATGGTGCGCAACACCTACGTTGCCCTCATGGAAGTGCCCGAGCCTGTCGTAGACGCTGGCCGAGGTATGGGGATGAGCGAGCGACAGGTTTTTCTGCAAGTGAAGCTGCCCCTCGCTTTGCCGGTCATTATGGAAGGCGTGCGCATTACTACCATTCAAGCGATCGGCCTAACCGCCGTCGCGGCACTGATTGGCGCTGGGGGCTTTGGCACGTTTATTTTTCAGGGGCTGGGCCAAGCCGCTATGGATCTTGTGCTGTTGGGTGCCTTGCCCACCGTCTTTTTGGCATTGGCGGCGGATGCCATCTTGTCTGCATTGAAATTTCAGGAGACACCAAGTTGATTGAGCTGAAAGCCGTCACTCGACGGTTCGGTGAAGCCGTGGCTGTTGATAATATCGACCTGACCATCGAAACCGGCGAGGTCTGCGTGCTTGTGGGCAGTTCCGGATGCGGAAAATCCACCACGCTCCGGATGATCAACCGTCTTTTGCCTCGCACCAGCGGCGAAATTCTTGTGGATGGCGAGGATATCAACAAAGCGGATCCTGAGGCGCTGCGGTTGAATATGGGCTATGCCATACAAAGCACCGGCTTGTTCCCCCACTGGACGGTCGCTCGCAACATCGGCGTGGTGCCCACCCTGCTTAAATGGCCTGTTCAAAAACGTGATGAACGGGTAACCGAACTCTTGGCTCTTTTGGGGCTGGACCCGGAAACCGATGCTAGAAAATACCCCCATCAGCTTTCCGGTGGTCAGGCCCAGCGCGTGGGTGTGGCGCGGGCACTGGCGGGCGATCCGAATATTCTTTTGATGGACGAGCCATTTGGAGCACTGGATGCCATCACCCGAGAAAACCTGCAGCAGGAAATGCTGCGAATCCAACGGCAGCTGAATAAAACCACGGTGTTTGTCACCCACGATATCGATGAGGCGCTGAAACTGGCCTCACGTATTGCCGTGATGGATCAAGGGCGGATTATTCAACACGACACGCCCGAAGCAATTCTTCGGCGGCCGGCATCCGCCTTTGTGGAGAACCTGATCGGGAAGGGCGATCGTGGGTTGAAGCTTCTGGCTTTGCGCACCGTAAGCGACCTGATGGAGCGGCATCCTGAGCCCCGATATTCCGAACCAGGTTCCGATAGCCTGAATGAATCAGACAGCTTGCGCATTGCATTATCCATGATGCTCTGGACCAACACAGAAAGACTCGCGGTTCTAGATGCGACAGGGGCAGAGGTGGGCATAATAAACCGAGAGCAACTGCTGAAGGTGGGCGCCTGATGCGCTTGTGGCTCACACCGGTTATCTGGATTGCATTCTTGTGCGCTCTAGCAGCCTTGCTCCCCACAATGGCGCCACTATTTTCATGGGTGGAAAGCGGTACAGGTAACCTGATTTATACCAGAGACAGCTTTTACACCTTGCTACAAAGCCACATTTGGCTTGTGTTGGCGTCAGCCACCATGGGCACCTTGGTGGCAGTATCTGCAGGTATTTTCGTGACACGCCCTGCAGGCCGTGACTTTATGCCGTTGGTCAGCCAAATGGCCTCAATTGGTCAAACCGTGCCGCCGGTGGCGGTTTTGGCTCTGGCCGTACCCGCGATGGGTTTTGGTGAGAAGCCTACGCTGTTTGCATTGGTACTCTATGGCTTACTGCCGATACTTAGGAATACTCTGGCAGGGCTAGGTGGCATTAACCCAGCGGTGCTCGATTCCGCTAAAGGGATGGGCATGTCCTCCGTGCAAGTGCTGTTTAAGGTAGAGCTTCCTCTGGCTGGGCGAGTGATACTGGCGGGAATCCGCACGTCCGTCACCATCAACATTGCCACTGCAGCGATAGGATCCACCATCGGCGCTCGCACACTGGGCGACCCGGTGATTGCGGGATTGGTTAACGGCAATACTGCCTACGTACTGCAAGGCGCTATCTTGATCGGCTTGCTGGCACTGGCGACTGATAGTGTGTTTGAAGCCATAGAGCGGACATGGGCTAGCGCATTTTCTGCAAGGACGCACAAAGCATAAGGCAGGCTGGCGATGAGACCATTGTCCCCAAATGTTCCGGTCAGTGAGCTGTAGTGATGGGCACCCCAGCAGGTGCTTTCGATAGCGTTCTGATATGAAAAAAGGCAGCGAATGCTGCCTTTTTTCGAAGTGCACTTCAGGTATTGCGATTAAGCGCGACGGCGACGGGCAGCCATCAAGCCGAGTAGGCCAGCGCCAAGCAAGCCAAGAGTGCCCGGTTCAGGCACTGTTGCGGTCACTCTTACGTCATCCAGAAAGTTGCCAACTGTGCCCGTCAAAGGATTCACAGAGGTGAACATGATAGTGGTTGTTGTGTCTGCAGCTACGAAAGAGCTCGAAAATATGCTCCAACCATTTGTTGTGTGGTCGTCTAGCAGCCAGCCCAAGGTATTTGTGCCGGAAATGACATCAAAAGAGAACTTTTCTTGGTTGTTAGCCCGTGCTCGATAGGCAAAGCTAATGTCGTAGGACTGGTTGGTTACGGTCGCAAACTCCTGAAAAATGCTGAACGCCGTACCTGAGCCTGGATGGGCATTCAGCTCGGCAAATTGGTTGCCCTCGGCAGCGGTTACGCCATTATAGTTGTTCCATATTTCGAATCGTTCATTATTGGCATTGGCTTCCCATCCGGCTATGTCAGTGAACGATTGCCAGCTATTTGCAGAGATAGGATCATCTTCAAAACTGCCATTCTGAATAAGATTGGCGCTGGCAGGAGCGGCAATGGCTAGCGATAGGCTTAAAGCACTGAAAGCGGCGATGCGGTTGAGTAAAGCCATGAGATTTTCCTTCACTGTGTTGTGTACTAGATTAAACTAGATCTAAGCAACATAAATGCCAGTATATTTTTGTCTATTTATTTCAATGTGCTGAGGGGTTTTGGTCACGGCTTTATAGAGAGGTATGTAAATTTATTCGACACATCTATTGATGCTGTAAGTCTTGCTCCTTGGCACTGCGTTCCAGCTGTTGCTGCTCTTCGGTTAGCAGTACCCTGAGCGCTTCCAATTCAGCAATTTTTGCGTCTACAACGGCGCGTTTTTGTGCCATCAACACAGCGCCTTGGGCGCAATCCATAGTGTCTTTTCTAAGCGCGTCGAGCACATCAAAGATTTCCCTGAGAGAAAATCCCAGATCTTTCAGTTGTCGCACCATGTTGACCCGCTTAACTGCCTGCTCAGGGTAGTCTCTGTAGTTGTTACCTCGCCGACTTACCTCCAATAACAAGCCCTGTTTTTCGTAGTAACGCAACGTATGACGGCTAACGCCGGTGCGTTGCTCAAGCTCGGAAATTTTCATAATTAAGTCGTCCTGACTCTTGACCTTCGAGTTCACTCTATACCTTAGAGTTATCGCGAACTCAAGCAAATGGAGCTTACTATGAATCTGTTAATTACTGGCGCCACAGGCTTTATTGGCCGTCATCTATGTGCTCACCTGACCGCTCAAGACCACACCATTGTTGCACTGATGCGTCGGCCTCATGAACTCCCAAACCTACAGGCAAACGTAAGTAACCTAGGTGGGAGAGGGGCGTTAATAAAAGCGATCTCTGGAGATTTGGCGGAGCCCAACTTAGGCATTTCTGAATCGTTACCGGACGTGGATGCCGTCATTCATCTTGGTGCTCGCTTTGCCTGGCAACTTGAGTATAAAAGCGCCTACACAACTAACGTAGAAGGTAGTCTGGCCATTGCAAAACTGGCTAAGGACCTTGGCTGCCGACTAGTATTTATTAGCGGGTTTATGCTTGAAAATTTGCAGCATTTGAATCAATTAGGCATTGACCCCGCTCAACCAGAGAGGACGAACTGGCGGAAGGTGTACCGGCATGCTGGCGCCTATGAAGCTAGCAAGCTAGAAGCCGCGTTGAAGGTTCGATCATTTGCGGCAAACACGGCGCTTGATCTGGTGGAAGTTCAGCCCGCGACAGTTGCAGGCCACAGCCAAACCGGCGAGTTGGATGCTGCACAACCGCTCTTCCAACTAATCGACAACTTGTCCCGAGGGCGCCTTGCACTGGTTCCCGGTACGAGTGAACATTGGCTGCCACTTACCACTGTGGATCATCTGGTTGCTTTGATCACCGCAGCCGCGATCGCGAAGAATGTGCCGGAGCGATTGTTGTGCTTGGACTCAGATACACCGACACTTCAGCAAATGCTAGCGTTGGTTGGTGGTTCGATAGGTGTTAAGCCGCCTCGTCGGTATGTCCCAATACCGGTGCTGAGAGCGCTGTTGTCTATTCCCGGATTTCCTAAACTCATGAATACCTATCCCGAAGCGCTGAACTTCATCCAAACAAAGCGTTTCGATACCTCTATTACGGATCAATTTCTTGAACACCAGAGGTTACTCCGGCCCGAGATAGGGTTGGCTATTAAGGCGAGTGCTCGGTGGTATCAACAAGTTGCACTTGAACAGCACAGAGCTTAAGGCACTACGCAAGCAGTTGTTCGATACCGGACAGATCCGGCGTGTGAAGGTGTTGGACCGAATGGGGCGAGCTTCAACTGAAAACTAAAAGATAGGTTTGCCTTTCGTGATAACTGCTTGCAGCCTAATTTTGGCGGATGTTGGGTACCTCCGGCAAGGCTCGATCGTCCAGACACAGGAAAAATCCGGTAAACAATTTCAGATTAAAACTGCTGAAGCCTAATGATCGCATTCTGCAGCATTGCATCACTGAACAACCCAACTTTGCGAGCTGCAGCCTGCTTTCCTGCAGGCCAATTAGCCAAGCCTTTTTTTATTCCGGCTACGTTCGGCTCACATCCTTCCCGCTCAACGAGCCAATCCACAGTAGACAAGAGCTCCATGCCCAGAGGTGACTGAAAACCATCAATAAGTTCAGAGACTTTATCCAGAGCTGGTGCGTAAGTCTCAGCTTCACCGGATTTGAGGTAAGCACTCACCGTGTCTTTCCGTGTTTGGTCAAACCAGATTATATCCTCCGGTTTGGCGTCGCCTAGGCGCTTGTCACACTGCAAGTAACTGCCGTCCAGTGAGTCCAGCAGGTGGCGCAGTCTGTCAGCATAGGGGCCGTATCGGAGTGCTTTAAATCGCAGGTCCATTGGCTCCGGCAGTCCGGATTTGGTGATTGCCCGCTCCATAAACCACGCTAGCTTCTGGATTTCGAGCATGGAGCATTCAATGCCCAACATCCAATACCGTCGAACCAGCTCGGCAATCAATGCTCTTGGGGGGGTAAGTTTTTCAACGCCGGCTCTGCGAGTCACATTCTGATACTGTGCGGTGGGCTCATAAATCACAATGCGCACATCAGGCAAGTCGCCCAAAGCGTCTTCAATCAACGGTTTAACGGTTGCCCATTCGAGGCCGCCGTTGCCGCTGCCAAGAGGGGGGATGGCAATCGACTTGATGTCGTTATCCAGAATAACCTGCCGAAGATCCTGAAGGCCTTCCACAATCCACTCAAGCTTCGACGGGGCGCGCCAATGTTGTTTGGTCGGAAAGTTGATGAGCCTCTTGGCCCCGACAAGATCTGACCGTTCGGTGACAAACATCTTGCCAGTCTGAACCCTGTTTTCCTTGCAGGCCTGCGCATACGCTTTATAGTTTTCCGGGAACGCATCCTTGAACATCAGGGCAATGCCTTTACCCATAACGCCCACGGTGTTGACGGTGTTCACCAAGGCATCCACGTCAGCTGCTAGCAAATTGCCTTTTGTGTATTCAATCATCAGAAAAACCAACTTGGTCTGCTGTATACGCCCAAATCAAGCTGTCGCTCATCGACCAGAGCCTGAATCTCGTCTATCACAGTATCATTGTAGGCTACTACGCCCAGGAGAGCATCTACCGGCAGATGCTTATGGATCAGCGCTTCCGCCTGATAGCGCTCGGATTTTCAGGGTCTTCAGCATCCCTTTTGAAATCCCGAGTTTGCAGCAAATCCCACCGAATCATGGTGGCGAGGTCATCTCTATTGCTGCTGAAATTGGCGTTTATCAGGTAGGCGTGTCGATCCGTAAACAAGTAAGGAATGGCAGCTTCTTCAACTTTCGCCAGAGAGCTGACGAGAATCACAATATCCGTTTTCTGCCGTTGCTGTACGTTTCTTCCGGTCACGATGTTAAGCAGCATGGGCGAATACGGCGTGAAGTAAAATGGAATATAGTCAGACAGCACGCCACCTGGTCCGGTTGCAATCTGACGGGTTGTTCGCCCCTCAATGAGATCCTGGTTGCCAATGGTTATGAACTTGCCATCTTTCGCATTGCTGGAAGGGCAGTGCAGACCATGGTCAAGCAGCCACGGTAAATTTCTCCGATGGGTTATGCGGAAAATCAGCGCCTTTTCAGGCCTCAGGTCTTTTTCAAGTCCCATCAGTTTCTCTGAAAGACATAATACTTCCGTGGGCACTATGTGTGACCGTTGAAATAGTGCACTCAAGTCTGCGGTTGTTCAACTGTGTATCTGTAACGCATCGAAGCGGTAGCCGTGCGAAGGAACTGATTGGTATCCTCGAAAGCGCCGCAAACTATAGCGGGTAACGCGGGTTTGGAGCGAACTTTTGTTTGTAAGTCTTTGGCAGACAGAAGGTAGTATGCGTTTGGAATAAGCAGGGCAGGGGCGGCCGGTACCCTCGGCAGGACTTGGTTTACTCTCCGGTCCTGCTTAACCTTCAGATATAAACGCGTTCACGGTGACTGTTTGATGTGAATGTATCACACTGTGTATGACAGTTTGTAACGCAAGTGAGCCCTTTCAGTCCTCAGGCCAAGATGGCAACAATCTCGTATTAGTGAATAATTCAGGAATCATTTTTGCCCCCCCCCTCCGGCCCCGATCTGAGTGGAGGACGTTGCGCTCATAACCCCCGTACCCCTCCATGAAGTACTGGGATAATCTTAAGCCCCGCTACGTTCTTCAAGGTCGCTGGGTGAAAAAGGTGAGATCTCTTTGAAAACCCCCGTCTTAGTCATTGATCGCGTAAGGATATGGCTTGTGACGACTTCTGTGGGGTCGATCTGCCGGAGCCTCGCGAAGTCTATAGAGGCCCATTGGTCCCGATGCATTATGGCGCTGATGATGTACTGGTCTTCTGAGTGACCATTCGATGAATTGATGACCTCTCGGTATCCCGAAATCAGCACATGCTCCACCGAGGGGAGGTGTGCGAAGATCTCTCCGGCGACTCTCATCATGATCGAGTGAATATAGTCCCGGTAGATTTGCTTCATTTTGGTTGCACTCACTTTCTTCGGGGTGAGCTTGTATTGGGTGGCCGGGACAGACCACTCTTTATCAGATATCTCGTCTTCATTAGGGAATTTGATGTCGAGAGCGAGGGTTGTGTTGTTATCGCCAATATCAAAATCAATGGCGGGCTCCGTGGGCCACTCTATACCTCCAAGATATGTGTCAAGCACGTGCTCCATGGCATCTATATCAGAGAGGACTAAGGTCTCTTCGAGAGTCTTGCGTTCTTGTTAACGTTTATCATGTGCAGCTTTGACACAGAGCCACTCATCGTGCACACCATCAAGCTTTCGGCGAAAAGGAGTGGAAATAAGCGCCCAGAGTTTGGCAAGCAGGCCGGGCGTTGGTCGGGTATCCGGAAAAGTGACGGGGTGTATTCGGGGTCTTTCGTGGGCTTCGGGATGTGATGATGGAAAGTGGTGATTGACCGGAGCATCTCATTGCGACGTTCACAGACCTCCTCCATGAACGCTCTGATTGCCCCGCCAGCCTGTCTTCTAACTGCTGAGGTCTCCCTGGTGCTGAGAGGCTCCCCGGAAGGGTGTAACAGGATCACTCGGCCATCATCATCAACGCTGATTTGTAAATTGCCATGTCCGCCTTGAGACCCTTTCATTTTAGTAGTGTTACTTTTCTGGCCCTTGTTCAGCTTCTCTCGGACGCTCAGTCCCGTGCCTGAGACACCCACGTTCCCATATACACCACGGCGACCCACGCTTACTGATGCACCTCTCGGCCCTGCAGAAAGACCGACCCCTCCTTTGCTGACGTTCAGGCGAATACCGAGGGCAGTTTTAATACGACGCTGAAATCAAAGCGCCATGAGTTACTCCTTGTTTTGATCTACGCCCTGTCGTGCTTGGAAAGCATCACTAAAAGCAGCAGCAAGTATCCCGGTCGGCATAGCCACAATACCGATACCTGAAATGGCTGTTAGGCTGGCAAAAAACTTACCGGCAGCAGTGATTGGTGTAACGTCTCCATACCCTACCGTTGTTAATGTGGCCACGCTCCACCATAGAGCCCTGGGGATGCTTCCAAAATCCTTCGGCTGCAGGTCAGCTTCGAACAGATAAAGAAAGGCGCTGGAGATTAGCAGCAAAATGAAGGCGATGGTTGCGCTCATGAGCAGTTCGAACTTGCGTCTGGCTGTAGCTGCCCAAAGCAAGTTCCAAGCCTGTGTGAAGCGTCCGAGTCGAGATACTCGAAGTATTCTGATAATGCGAGTCAGTCTGATATAGAAAGCCAAGGAGTTGGAGACAAACGGTGCGATGAACGATATTAATGCCAGTAAATCGAAAATGGCCCACCCGGATTTTATGTAGCGGAGCCGCCCGAACGCACCAGAGAATTTTGGGTTTTCCGGAGCGACGTAAACCCGGAGGCAATACTCAACGAAAAACAGTACGAAAAACAATTTCTCTGATAGAACGAAGAGTGCAGGGTAGGCGTCTCTGATCGGGCGTTCGGTCTCAATGACTGCGAGAAAGACTGACACAACGATGAGAATACATATTGCAAGGTTAAAGGGGGAGAGCCCTTTTTGGCCCCAAGCTGTTGCATCTACATACTTGTACAGACGCTTGCGCATGCTGTCTCCCGTGATCGGTACTGATTGGTTTTATTGGGAATCGTGACTCAAAGATTGGTCGTCATCTTCTGGAATAGAGTTCCTTTCCCGGTCTGTTTGGAGAAATAACTCCAGATTTTCATGGAGCTTTTTCATGGCATATTCCGAGTCCTGGAAGTAGTCCGTTGACCATAGACGAAGGATGCGCCAGCCCAAGTTCTCAAGAATTAACTGGCGAACACGATCGCGATCCCTGGCTGAAGGAGAGCTATGGTAAGTCGCACCGTCACATTCGATACCGGCAAGATATTCGCCCGGTTTATCGGGATGTACGATTCCAAGATCAACGCGGAACTTTGATACGCCGACCTGAGTCTGGACTTTCCAGCCTTTCTCACGGAGATTCATAGCAACAGCGTGTTCAAAATCGGAGTCAAACTGGTCAATCCCATAATTTGCGGTACTAAACTCGGCCAGAGCGATGGGGCCACGTTCCGCGAATTCCAGGTAGTTCTTGAGATGTTCAACCGCTGTTGCTTTGGTTCTGGAAAGATCCACCATTGATGAATCGAAACTTGAGAAAACCAGCACTTCGGTGGTAGCCCGAGTCACGGCGACGTTTAAGCGACGCTCACCACCTTGTTTATTCAGTGGCCCGAAGTTCATGCTCATGGTGCGCCCACCGGGCTCCGTTGGGCCATAAGTCAACGAAAGCACGATTATATCCCGCTCGTCTCCTTGCACGGACTCGAGATTCTTCACGAAAACGGGGTCAAATGTATCAGTCGCAGTAAAGAACGGCTCTAGGGCGGGGTTTTCCCGCCGAGCTTCGTCGAGAAAGTCCTCGACCATACGCTGCTGCTGGGAGTTAATCGTGACGATACCTAAGGATTTCGTTTGCTCCACACCGATGAGCATGCGCTCCAGTCGACGAACAACCTCTCCCACAACGGCCTGAGCCTCAATTGAGTTGGTTTGTCCGCGCCCCTTTGCATAGACCCCATTTACACGATGCAGGGTTACAGCGCTCTGTTTCGTTTCGGCCGAGGGGAAGGTGGTTAATTGATTCTCGTAGTAGTGAGAATTCGAGAACGCAATTAGCGTTTCATGGCGGCTGCGGTAGTGTCCGGTTAACCGAAGATGCGGCAAACGTGCCGCGAGTGCTTGGTCAAGGATGGATTCAAGATCGCCTTCATCGGAATCCTCTTCTTCCTTGCGCCCAAAGGTGTTGCTGGGCGGCATCTGTTTGGGATCTCCTACTATAATTACGTTCTTTCCACGGGCAATCGCGCCCACAGCGTCCCATGTCGTAATTTGAGATGCCTCGTCGAATACAACAAGATCAAACAGCGCAAAATCTGCAGGTAGGAATTGGGCCACCGACAGTGGTGACATCATAAAACAGGGCACAAGATCTGTGAGGCTGCTGCCCATTTCGTTGACCAGCGCCCTGACTGGCTTGTGTCGTGATTTTTTCGTTAGCTCCCGCGCCAAAACGCCGTACTCTGGTGGTGCGTTTGGTGCATTGCGATCCGGCACGCTCCCGGCTGTTTTTGCAAAGATATACTCAGCGGTTGTTTCAGATACGTCGGCATCCAACTCCCTGAATCGCTCGATCATCGACTCATGAGAGGCACCCGCAAACTGTACAAGGGCTGGACTCTGGTCAATTAGCTTGGGGGCTAACCAGACGCACAACGCCGTCATCGCATTATTTTCACAATCGTTCGGGGAGATTGCTCGACTCTCGAGCGCAGCCGACAGAGGCTCGAGTTCGTAGCGTGCAGCTGCCTTTTTCATTGCCAGCCACCGGCTCCACCGATTTAACCGCTGGCCTTGCTCTCCAATGGCTCTGAAATCGGCGGCAACCTTGGCCAGCTCACAAGCTATATCGACGGTGACACTGAGTTTTTCTGCTTTACCTATCAAGGATGCAAATGTCTGGTAGTCTTCATGCAAGCTATTTGCTGCACGGACGATCTGAGAGCCCTCGGATAGGAAGTCTCGCCCATCAACGAGCTGTTTTCGGAGTGCGATGACAGCACCGGCCGGATCTGAAAAAGCGCCAACAAATCTTTTTAATAGTGCGATTGTCCTTTCGCCCTTTTCGAGTGTCAGGGCGAGCTTATCCGCATCTGCATCCACTCCTGGCCAAGCCGGCGTGCCGTCGATATCTGACACGGCCGATTTCAATTTTTTGAGCGTTTCTCGTGCTTCAAGCCCGAGATCAAGGGCTGAAAGATCAATGATTTTGTCCAGTCCAACTTTTCTGATGGTTTTGCGCAGGCTATACCGTTTAAAGAAGCCGAATAGTCCAGTCGCTTCATTTCGTCGCGCAATCCATATCTCCCAATCAAGTTCCTCCAGCATTGTCCACTTGAGATTATGTCCGAAAGCAGCAATCTGCTCATGGAGCTGCCGATGCAATACAACACCTTCTGTCAGGGCCTTGACCCGGCTTGGGCCGCCACTCTGTAATGCGAAATCCACCTCTCCCGTCATAGCTAAATCACAAAGTGCTTTTAGGCTCGCTAACTGGGAAACCGTGCGAGCTGAAATGTGATCCACTTGCGAGCCTGTTGTCGAGAGCAATACCTCGGCACTCGAACGCGCCCGTTTGGCCGCGATTTCCAATCGGTTGGCGAGTGAAACGACATTTGTTTGCCACTGATTTGAGAATTCGATTTGAGTGACAGGAGCGAAGCTATTCGGATCGAGGCTTTCGATATCTTCAAAGGCAATACCAAGATCACGGGCGGCTTCTAAATACCCGTCGAGATCCGCGCGTGATTTGACGGGGGCTTGCGATAGATCCGAACTCCATGAGAGCCGTAGCGGGTGCTCATGTTGAAAGCGAACAACGCGCGCCATTGCGTCACGAGCAGAAATGCCAAGCGAGTGCTGACGGTGGAGCTCAGCGACATACTTGTTCAAACCCTCGCGAACATCCTCAAGCTTTTGCGCTTTACTTATCCAATCGGTCTGGGTTTCTGATTCACGATGAGACCAAGCAGCTCCCAGTTGGTCCAGAACGGATTTTTTATTGGCTTTATTGGAGTGTAACTCCAAGCAAAGGTGTGCCAACCCGACCTTTTCCATCCTGCGATAGACGACCTGTAACGCAGCCATCTTCTCAGCCACGAACAGCACCTTTCGTCCCAGCGCGAGGTTGTGACAAATGATATTAGCAATCGTCTCCGATTTGCCGGTTCCGGGTGGTCCTTCAAGCACAAAATCTTGCGGGTGGCTTGAAGCTTCTACAGCAACCATCTGAGATGAATCACAATTGAGTGGCGCGTAGAAAGATACCGGTTTTATCTTCTCATCAACCTGATCGCGCTCGATGAAATGAGTTTCTTGTTGATAAGCTGCAGAAGGGCGGTCAACCAAGTGTTCGACAAATGGGCTCTGCTTGAGAAGTTCAGTGCGATCTCTGAGATCCTTCCACATCAAGTACTTTGCAAATGAGAAGGAGCCAAGAACAATCTCCTCCACCACAATGAACCCAGGCTGCTCTTTAATGGCAGCGCGAACAATATTCCAAATGCCTGCAACATCCACTCCAGATTCATCTTCAGGAAGACCGTGGCGCAAAGAATCCAAATTGATATCGTAGTCTGTCTGTAGCATCTCGATGAGCGTAAGGTTGAAAATGGGCTCTTCACCCTGTAGCTGGCGCATCTTGACGGGGGCTTGGGCGCTGCGGCGTTCCAGTTTTACCGGCAGCAGGATCAATGGAGCGCGGTATGATTTATCGCTTTCGGGCATTTCTTTCCAGCGCAACATGCCCAGTGCGAGAAATAGGGTATTACTGCCACCTTCTTCAAGATCGTTCTTGGCTTTGCGCAATAACTCGACCAATTTGGTGTCTTTTCGCTTAGCTGTATCGTTAATAATTAGCTTTTTATTGTTGAGTTGCTGCAGCGCGAACTCGCGGTGTAAGTCGGCACCTGTGCTCAAACGGAACGCTTCTGTGCTTCGTTCATTGTTAACTAAAGGGGTCTCTTCCGCTGATACAAAGCTAAATACCTCATCGCCCGCCAACATATCTTCAAGAGTTGGTAGATTCGGGCAGAATAGCTTTAATGCAGAGCTTTTTATGTTTAGTAGAGGGTTCCTTTTCGTGAGGTCCAGCAGTTTTCGCTGCCACATATCCACGCGGGTATCTGGCGTATCCTCTATCAACCGCTCATCGCCTCGAACTGGCGGAAGTGGCGGTGGTGCATCTATCCCGAGCGCAAATGATGTCTTTCCGCCTTCGCTCAACGCAGTGCTATATGTTGATTTATCTTCAACTATTCCAAGCGGCTTCACACGCCTTGCCCGTGCTTGCTTAATATCGATCAGCATGACGAATTCGGATTCGCGATCTTCTTCGAGCAATGTCTTGGCACGTTCAATTGCCTGCTTGAAAGTGACCGGAGTGTCATTTGTAACGAGCGTGGTCTCAAACATCACGATATCAGCCGTATCCATGCGCTTACGCAAATCGATCGGGTCATCGTTCGTGAGAATAGGGAAGCATTCATCGATCAACCAAAAGCCAGCGAAAGCGTGAGTCTTGGTTAGTGCGATCACTGGATTCAGTCCCATATTTTCGAGGCAACTGGCAAAGAGCGCTGAGGTATCGAGACATGCGGCTGTTTTATGCTCAAGAATGTCGCTAGCAGAGCGGATACGTTGCCCAATCTTTGCCCATCCATTCGGCGGTGTAAGGTACATCAGTCGTTCATTGAAGAGAGTCGACCAAAGGGCTGAGCCGAA
Organism: Marinobacter sp. 1-4A; assembly: GCF_016597725.1. Taxonomy (GTDB): domain Bacteria; phylum Pseudomonadota; class Gammaproteobacteria; order Pseudomonadales; family Oleiphilaceae; genus Marinobacter. The sequence continues at coordinate 42,240 of NZ_VCGY01000006.1, read as the reverse complement.
CAGGAAGGGGCGCTCTCGCGTGTTAGACTGATACCCATCAATCGCGCTGTTTTGCTCTGCATTTCTTAAGCCTTGCGCAACACGACTGGTGATTGCCTCTACGGTATGCACGTTTGGTTGAACAAAGGCAGCAAGCAGCTCTGCCTGTCTGGACTCTCCACCCCAGTAGTCAGCAGGCAGAAAACTCACCTGATGATTTTCAAATAGCTCTTGGCTTTGCCCATTGTTATCTACATACGACACCGAAAATAGCAGCTGAACCAACACCTCTTCAGTTAATCCACTCAACTTTTCATAGTTGGGTTTCAGTGGTCGATCTTGCAGTCTGACGGACTGACCGGACTCAAGGCGATCTATTAACCATTCCTCAGTCTCAACGTATTGAGGGGTGCAGGATAGCCGGACGCGTATGTCCTTAACCTTTTTAGTGCTGGACCCCACAGCCTCAGGGTGTGTGATTAACACTCGTTTTAGCAGAGGGTATGCATTTTGTTGAGCCGCCAAAGAAAATGTTGGAGCTACATCGGCATCGATAGATAGAGTCACGCGCCCGATCCTTGGTTTAGACTGAGTTGAACCAGCATAATGCCATAAATTGCGCTACGGTTTGCAAAGCAGATTCTGTTGGAAGCCCCGTGATGCGCGCTGGTGCGGAATATTATGGATCGATAGAGATGCTCGACTTTTGTAACGCTTTTGAAAATAGGGGATTTTGATGGGGCTTAGATTGGTATTGAAAGCTAACTGGTACCCCCGGCAGGACTCGAACCTGCTACCTTCCCCTTAGGAGGGGGACGCTCTATCCAGATGAGCTACGGAGGCGCTTCTTTTAGAAGGTCGGTATGATAACGGCCTGAAGCTTATGGCTCAAGGTGTTGCCGTGTTTTCTGTTTGTTTGGGAGTGCCGTTTGTCTGAACTCTTTTCGTTAAGCGTCATAGTGCCTGTCTGGATGGAGTCAGCTAGCATTGTGGCAACGCTTGAAGCGCTGCAGCCGTTACGTGCTGCTGGCCATGAGCTTATCGTTGTGGATGCTGGCAGCACCGATGGCACGGCCAAACTGGCGCAGCCTCTTGCGGACCGGGTGGTTCAATCGGAGAAGGGTAGGGCCGTTCAAATGAATGCTGGCGCGTCTGTGGCTCGGCCACCAGCGCAAGGCAACCTGCTGCTGTTTTTACACGCGGATACCCGGCTTCCTTCGAGTGCATTGAGCGAGCTGGGTAAGTTTGTTCTCAGCGATAAAGCTTGGGGGCGTTTTGATGTGCGCCTGAGCGGCCGAGGTGCGCTGTTCCGCGTGATTGCCTGGTTTATGAATCAGCGTTCGCGATTAACGGGTATTTGCACGGGAGATCAAGCGCTGTTTGTACGCAGAGAAGTGTTTGAGGCTTTGGGTGGGTTTGAGCCTTTGCCTATTATGGAAGACATTGAATTTACTCGCAGGCTCGGGTTGATATCCCGCCCCTTTTGTATTCGAGAGTCGGTAACAACGGATAGCCGCCGTTGGGAGCAGGGCGGCGTTTGGCGCACCATCTTTTTAATGTGGCGTTTGCGCTGGCGCTATTGGCGCGGTGAATCGCCAGAAAATCTCGCCCAGGCTTATCGTTCGGATGTTCGCAATGGCAAAGATTAAATCCGCTAATGCAGTGGTGATGCAATTCGCTAAATGGCCGGAAGCTGGCCGGGTAAAAACCCGCCTTATCCCGGCGCTGGGTGTTTCGGGCGCTCTGAGTGCGCACGTGGCGCTCACGCTTGCAGTGCTGGAAAACTTGAGTGAGTCCGGATTTGCTGTGCAATTCTGGTGGGACAGGGAATTAGAGCCCGTTCCGGAAGCTGCACAAGAGGTTGTGCAGGCCATTGAACAGCGGGACGTAGAGCAGCGGATTCAGGAGGGTGTGAATCTGGGTGATCGCATGTTCAGTGCCCTTGCAGCTGGGTTGGAGTCACACCGTTTGGCACTGATTGTAGGCAGTGATTGCCCCTCCGTTGATCCGGGCTATGTTCGGCAGGCCGTGGTTTGTCTGGAAGAGTGTGATGTGGTGTTGGGCCCGTCAGACGACGGTGGTTATGTGCTCATCGGTGCTCGTCGGGTGATTCCGTACATGCTCGATGGTGTTGCATGGGGTACCGATAGCGCTCTGGAACAAACCTGCGAGCAAATCAAAAAAAGGGGGCTCAGCGTTGGTTTGCTGGAGCCCCGTTGGGATGTGGATGAGCCGCAGGATTGGGCTCGTTTTCAGCTTACCTTGCAGTAACGGGGGGCTGCTGGAGGATTAGGGCGCGAGCTTCATCAGCACTCAACCCATCGCCTCCGGTTACTACGCGCAGTGCTCTATCTCTGTTTAGTACCGCAGTTTTAAAGGTTGCTTTTAGTTCTTCAAGGCTGACGGCTTTGACGGCTTTTGCGAGTTGCTCGCGGGAATCAAAGTTATCAGAGTCACGGTCAATCTCGCGCCAGTAGCGCCCTGATATCTCGCCCAACTGGCGGTCTTGCTCCAGAATTTTGCTGATTACGGCCTGTTTTTCACGATTTAACCGCTTTTCGTCTAGGGTACTGAGGGTTTTATCGAAACCCTCTGAGAACTCGCGAACTGCTTGGTCAATATCGCTCTGGCTTGCGGTCGGTGATTGCACCACAAAGCCCAGTGCCGGAGTCTCCAGCATTTCAAACGGTGTGGCGTAAACAATGTAGCCAAGCTGGCGGGTGGTTCTGATTTCTTCGTAAAACGGGCTACTTATTATCTGGGCCAGTAGGCGGAAGCGGGCGCGTTCGTCAAAGCCGGTGTCTTTACCCTGGGTGTAAAGCGTGTAACCGGTATCCGGGTGCTCTACATCCAGAGATACCAGCGTCTCGTTGGCTGGTAGCCTCCGCATGCGGCTGCGTTCAACCTCTACAAGCTCGCTCTTACCCAATACGATTGCGTCAACTTGTTGGGCAAGGTTGAGGGCGTAGGCTTCTGTAATATTGCCGTGGGCCAACAGTACCGGGTCTACTTCTGAAAGCAGCGCATCCGCAAAAGACATAAGCTCTTCGAAGGTCACTTCTTTGGCTGCTTGAAGCTTTTCTTCGGTACTCCAGGTGTCTTCCAACAAGGCCGACTGAATGAATTCCGAGGTCTGAGCCACTGGGCGATCTTTTGCTTTGTTTTGCAGGCTGTCTATAAGATTCTGCCGAGCAATATCAAACCGCTGCTCGGTAACCTCCGGCGTTGCTACCTGCATAAGAATACGGTTCATCAGCGTGTGGAGTTTGTCGCTGTATCCGCCTACACGCACGGTGATGCCTCGCAGGTGTGGATAAATGCTGTAATCCAGCCCCGCAAGGCGGGCAGAATAAGCCCATGCATTCAGGTTGTTGTTGATGTTATCCACCAGTAACCGTGTGAGCACGTGGCTGTGGGCAGAAACCTGGACGGCTGGGGTACGCAAGCTGAAGAACACGTTGGCCTTGGGTGTATTGAAGCGGGTATCCCGGGCGAACCAAATCGCAATGCCGTCCTGGTTGCCCAAACGCTCGGGTTTGTTCATGGTTTTGCCTGAAACCATAGCAAGGTTTTCAGGCACAAACGGGTTGGGTAGTGGAAGCCGTAACGCTTCACTCAATGCGCTGGGTGCATTGTTTTGGAGTAGCTCGGCGTTCAAGGGTTCAAGTTGCCACGGTGTTTCATACCATTGCGTATATTCTGGGTTTGTCAGTTCAGGCTGCGGCGCCAGCAAGTAGGCCATTAGATTATCCGGCGTTAACCGGGAAAGAATGGCCTTGTACTGTTCTGGCGCATAGCGCTCCATCACCCAAGGCGCGCTGAGAATGTCGTCAACGGGATAATCCTGAAGCTGGCTGGATAGCCGCATGGCCTCGTGCATGGGCTCACTTTGTTCACGAAAGCGAAAGTCAATTTGCGCCAACTGCTGCATTTCCTTAAAGCGCTGTTGGCTGATGCCCTGTTCACGGATAATGTCGATGTATTGGAACACCAAAGGCAGAATCTCCTCATGCCTGTCGAGGCCCTCTGGGGTGAGCGCAATGCTGATGTCCAATGTGGCGTTTTCACCGGTATCCATTCCAAGGCCTGCAGAGAGGCTGTCAGCCAAACCGTTTCTTTTGAGCACATCGAATAGGCTTCCCGGCCCTTCATGACCAAGCAGGTTGGCTAGGTAGCTTGCAGGTTTCGTGCGGTAGTTTTCCTTCTGGGATGGTATGGGAAACGACAGCGACAAACTGCGAACATCTTTGATGGCTTCAGTCGTTACCTTTGCGGGCAGTTTATGGTCTTCAAGTAGGCTCGCGCTGTGAACCCGGGGTTTGAGGTTGCGGTTCTCTATGGCCTCAAAGCGCGCGCGCACCATTGATTCAAGTGTGTTCAGCGGTTGGGGCCCATAAACGGCTAGTGTCATCAGGTTGGCGGAATAATGGCTTTTCCAGAACTCGATCAGGTCGGGCCGAAGTGGGTTTGCTTCGGTATTTTCCAGTGTCGTGAGGTTGCCTACAGCAAACTGGTGAAACGCATGTTCAGGGTTGCTGGTGGCTTTCTTGACTGAATAAAAACGACGGCCATCCTCTTTTTGTTTCGCACTGAACTCTGAATGAACAGCATTACGTTCCCGGTCTACCAGTTCGGCGGTAAACAGTGGTGCGGCAAACTGCTGGGCAAAGCGGTCCAGCGCTGCTTCGAGATAGTTAGCCTGAATATCAAAAAAGTAGTTAGTGTTTCGAAACGCTGTGAAGGCGTTGTGGCTGCCGCCGTGGCTTTTGATGAACTGTTGGTACTCGCCGGGCTCAGGATACTTTTCAGTGCCCAAAAACAGCATGTGTTCCAGAAAGTGCGAGATGCCTTCCCGCTCTTTCGGGTCATCACCACTGCCAACGGCCACATTCATGGAAGCCGCAGCTTTGTCTGCGCTTTCATCCGATACCAGAATAGCGCGCAAGCCATTATTCAGTTCTATAAACCTGTATTCGTTGTTGTCGTTCGGGCTCTTATCTGGAGTCTGTGCCGCCATGGAAAAAGTGCTGGCGAGGAACAATACCAGTAGCGCGAACGCTTTTGTGGCTAGCAACTGTGTAACAAGGTTCTTGGGCGAACTTATAGACATAAGGCCTCTTGTATCCGTTTGGGAGCCTGGGAGGTTACGGTGCGACACAGAATAATGCTCAGTGCACCTTTGAATTGCGCGTGCTTTTCGGCTGTTGATCGAGGGTTTTTCGGGCGAGATCTGCCGCTTTTTCAGCATCAAGTTCGCCAGAGGCAATGCGCTCAAGTACAGACGCCATAATAGCGACAGACTGCCGGTAATCCGCAAACTCAGATTGAAAGGCGCTGTCTATGGCTTGATAAACCGCTTGAATTTTCTGTTCCCTGCTTCCGGAATCTGATGCTGTGTCGTTGATAGCTTTCAGGCAGGCGCGGGCAATGGTGATATAGCGATCAGTGTTCGGGTTATCTTTTTGCATTCTAGGTTTTCCGGGTATTGGGTATTGTTTGGTCTTGAGGAAATGTTGACGCCTGAATAGGCTACAAGTTCCGGATTATCGCATTGCTGGCAGGTTGTTTCATTGCTTTGCCGTAATTCACGGTTGAGGTGAGGCACGGGAGAATTACTGTGCTAGTCTAAATTGCGTTGTGTCGGGTAAAAATACAGTCGTCCAACATGATTTTAGAGTAATAGCTCTAACAAAAACAACGGGTTGCAGAGCAAAAGCTCTAAATAATTCCGATACATGAAGGTTGCAATTAAGTACAATGCCGTCCTTTATGGGTTGCCGTAAGACTTTGGTCTAAGGTGGTCGGCATGGATAGACAACAATAGAGCAACAAGCAGGGTGGATTATCAATGAATTATTTCCTGACCGGTGGTACTGGTTTTATTGGTCGTTTTCTAGTGGAAAAACTGCTGGCGCGTGGCGGTACCGTGCATCTGCTTGTAAGAGAGCAGTCTCAAGGTAAGCTTGATGCTCTCAGAGAAGGTTGGGGTGTCGATGAGTCTCGTGTAAAGGCTGTTGTTGGCGACCTCACGAGCAAGAATCTGGGCATTGACGCCAAAACGCTTAAAGCCTTGGCAGGAAAAGTCGATCACTTTTTCCATCTCGCGGCTGTCTACGATATGGGCGCCGATGAAGAAGCCCAGCAGGCCACGAACATCGAAGGCACCCGGTCAGCAGTGAATGCCGCTGCAGCCATGAAGGCAAAGCATTTTCATCACGTTTCTTCTATCGCTGCCGCTGGCTTGTTTAAGGGTATTTTCCGCGAAGACATGTTTGAAGAAGCGGAGAAGCTAGATCATCCGTACCTGATGACCAAACATGAATCCGAGAAGGTCGTGCGTGAAGAGTGCAAGGTGCCCTTCCGTATCTATCGGCCGGGCATGGTGATTGGCCATTCAGAAACCGGAGAAATGGACAAGATTGACGGTCCCTACTACTTCTTCAAGTTGATTCAGAAGATTCGTCGCACTCTGCCTCAGTGGGTGCCGACAATTGGTGTTGAAGGCGGTCGGCTGAATGTTGTTCCCGTCGATTTTGTGGTGAATGCAATGGATCACATTGCCCACCTTGAAGGCGAAGACGGAAACTGCTTCCATCTTGTGGATACCGACCCCTATAAAGTGGGAGAGATTCTCAATATTTTCTGCGAGGCGGGTCATGCTCCCAAGATGGGTATGCGCATTGATTCCCGCATGTTCGGGTTTATCCCGCCATTCATTCGCCAGAGCCTGAAGAACCTCCCGCCGGTTAAGCAGATTACGAGTGCAGTGCTGGATGATTTGGGTATTCCTCGCTCTGTGCTGTCCTTCATTAATTACCCCACGCGCTTTGATGCCCGTGAAACCGAGAGAGCACTCAAGGGAACGGGGATTGAAGTGCCCCGTCTTGAAGACTATGCGCCGGTAATCTGGGATTTCTGGGAGCGCAACCTCGACCCCGACCTGTTCAAAGATCGCACGTTGAAGGGCACGGTTAGTGGCAAGGTGTGTGTGATAACCGGCGCTACGTCCGGTATTGGCTTGGCTACGGCTGAAAAACTTGCAGACGCTGGCGCTATTTTGGTGATTGGCGCCCGTACAAAAGAAACGTTGGATGAAGTGAGTGCATCTTTGGAAGCAAGAGGCGGTAATGTGCACGCCTATCAGTGTGACTTCTCCGATATGGAAGATTGTGACCGGTTTGTGAAAACCGTTCTGGATAATCACGGTCATGTAGACGTGTTGGTGAATAATGCAGGCCGCTCCATCCGCCGTTCACTGTCATTGTCTTTTGATCGCTTCCACGATTTCGAGCGCACCATGCAGCTCAACTACTTCGGTTCAGTACGTCTGATTATGGGCTTCGCGCCTTCCATGTTGGAGCGCCGCCGTGGGCATGTGGTGAATATTTCGTCCATTGGTGTACTCACCAACGCGCCCCGGTTCTCGGCCTATGTGGCGTCTAAATCGGCGTTGGATGCGTTTAGCCGGTGTGCTGCGTCTGAATGGTCGGATCGTAACGTAACCTTTACCACCATCAACATGCCGTTGGTGAAAACTCCGATGATTGCCCCTACCAAGATCTACGACTCCGTGCCGACGCTTTCGCCGGAAGAGGCCGCCGACTTGGTGACTAACTCAATCATTGATCGCCCCAAGCGAGTCGCTACACGCCTTGGTATTACTGCTCAGGTGCTGCACGCACTGGCACCGAAGGTGGGCGAGATCGTTATGAACACGGGCTACCGCATGTTCCCGGACTCGGCTCAGGCTGCTGGTGGCAAGCCTACTGATAAGCCCAAGGTGTCTACAGAGCAGGTGGCATTCGCCGCAGTAATGCGAGGCATCCACTGGTAAGCGAAGTACTTACTAAAGCAATGAAGCAAAAAAACCCGCACAGCGGGTTTTTTTGTGGGTGTTAGGCGAGGTTATTGCTCACTTTCGTCCATCATAAACGGTGGCGGAAACCCACCCAAATCCAACCAGCGGTTAACGATTCCGCAAAACAAATCGGCTGTTTTTTCCGCATCATAAGCGGCTGAATGGGCTTCTTTGTTGCTGAATGGAATGCCAGCCAACTTGCAGGCTTGTGCGAGCACTGTATGGCCATAGGCCAGGCCCGCAAGGGTAGCTGTATCGAAGGTAGAGAAGGGATGAAACGGGTTGCGGTTAATCTCTGCTCGCTGTGCCGCTGCAAATACAAAGTTGTGGTCGAAAGTTGCGTTGTGTCCCACCAGCACGGCACGTTTGCAATCGTGTGCTTTGACCGCTTTGCGGATTGGTCGAAAGATCTCGCTAAGGCCTTCTCGCTCGGGAACGGCCTCCCGGTCCGGGTTCCACGGGTCAATGCCAGTGAAGTCCAATGCGGATTGCTCAAGATTGGCGCCTTCGAACGGGTCAATCTGTTGCAAATGCGTTTCGGCACGGTGTAAGCGACCGTCCTCGTCCATGGTGAGCATCACCGCAGCTATTTCCAGCAGAGCATCACGTTCCGGATTAAACCCGCCTGTTTCTACATCAACAACGACGGGTAAAAAGCCGCGAAATCTGCGGGACATGGGGTGCGATTGTCGGTTTTCTTCAGTCACTAAAGCTCCGGTCTTGGCCGTTTTCAGTAAGTCGGGGTGAGTTACGCTTGGCGCCAGTTAATGGTTTCGCCAGCTTTTAGCGGAACAATGGTACCACCGGCCAGTGGTAATTCGTCTGGCATGGTCCAGGGTTCTCTCACCAAAGTAATGGTATCGGTATTTCGCGGAAGACCATAGAAGTCTGCACCGTTAAAGCTGGCAAAGGCTTCCAGTTGGTCAAGAATGCCCAACTCTTCAAATAGATCCGCGTACAAGCCAATCGCGCCGTATGCGGAATAGCATCCTGCACAGCCGCACGCTGCTTCTTTTTTGTCTTTCGAGTGCGGTGCGGAATCTGTCCCTAGAAAGAATCTCTTATCTCCACTGGCAATCGCATCCCTTAGCGCTTGTTGATGTCGATTGCGTTTGAGGATCGGGAGGCAATACAGGTGCGGGCGTATGCCACCGACTAACATGTGGTTGCGGTTATACATCAGGTGCTGGGGCGTAAGCGTTGCAGCAAGGTTGTTGCCTTGATAATGCCGCACAAACTCCGCGGAATCCGCGGTTGTTATATGTTCAAGAACAACCTTGAGGCTAGGGAAGGCTTCCAGCGTGGGGGAAAGCACCCGCTCGAGGAAAACCTTCTCCCGGTCAAAAATATCAATATCCGCATCGGTAACCTCGCCATGAACAAGCAGCAGCATGCCGCACTCCGCCATGGCTTCAAGTACAGGATAGATATTCCGGATGTCTTGCACACCCGATGCAGAGTTAGTGGTCGCTCCTGCCGGGTAAAGCTTAGCCGCCACAACACCGTCGGCGCTTGCCTCAAGAATGTCCTGACGGGTTGTAGATTCTGTTAGGTAAAGTGTCATCAAGGGCCGGAAGCTTGTGCCTTTGGCCGCTGCCAGTATTCGATCCCGGTACGCTAAGGCTTCAGCGGCATTAGTTACGGGCGGGACCAGATTAGGCATGATGATCGCGCGCCCAAAACAGGCCGCCGTTGCGGGCACGACGTCTTTCAACACATCGCCGTCACGAACGTGAAGATGCCAGTCGTCGGGGCGTACAAGGGTAAGTTGTTCGGTCATGGGCTGGATTCCGCAATGCATTCTAATAGCTGGGATAAGAGGCGTTGAAGGCGCCTTCACTTTGGAAGGTACTTTGGCCCTTAAAAATTTGGCAGATTATAGCAGAAGGCGCCGGTGATTGTTTTTCCTGTGTTTGATTAAAGAACACCGGGGCTGTGCCGTTAAACATGGAAACCACGAAACATCCGTGAAGCAACGGTATGACTGTTATGGCACAGTTTTTCACTAAGCAAAGGCGGTACCGGCTCGGGACGCTGGCACTAGGCCTATTTCTGCCCAGTGCAATCTGGGCAGGAAGCTATGGCGCCGGGATTACAAATAGCCAGTGGTATCTTGCTGAATCTGTTTTCGAGTGCTCATTGGTGCATGAGGTTCCGGGCTTCGGGCGAGCTGTGTTCCGGCACAGGGCAGGTGAGGATTTGTCATTTTTTCTGGAGTCCGAATTTCACCTTATGCGTCCTGGGCAGGGTTCTCTGGTTGTTGAGGCACCGGCATGGCGGCCAGGCGTGGCTCCACGGCCTGTGGGGGTGGTTGATGTATCGGATGGGCGCCGGCAGGTATCTCTGGAAGCCCGGCAGTCGGTGATTCTTGCTCAAAGCCTTTTGGAGGGCATGCGCCCTACAGTTACCCGCGCCTCTTGGTACGACGGCAGCCCCGTTCGTGTGCAGGTATCTAACGTTAATTTCAACGGCCAGTACCAGCGCTACCGCGCGTGCGCTGCGAATTTATTGCCGGTGAATATTGATCAGATAGGCCGTTCGAGAGTGGCGTTTGCCAGTGGCAGCAAGAGCTTGTCTGCAGCCGATATGGAGTTGCTCGACAACATTGTGGCCTACCTGATGGCGGACTCCACGGTGGAACGGGTGTTTGTTGATGGGCATAGCGACAGAATTGGAAGTCGCATCGATAACCGGGCCTTGTCTGAAGAACGCGCCAATGTGGTTGCCGACTATTTGAAAAACCGTGGTATAGATCCAGATCTAATCACCGTCAGAGCCCATGGCGACCAGTACCCTGTATCCAGACGTCCTGCCGACAACCGGCGCACTACTATCCGTTTGCAACGGGAGGGTGATCGTCCCGGAATGCAGCAGGCCAACGGCTATGGTGGCTCTACTTCGGGTTAAGTTTTCGGGCGTGAGGGCTTTAAACCCAAAAACTTTCAGTAAACCGCACTCAGCACGTCCAGATGGGCATTCACGCTTTCAGCGAGCGCTTTTAAGTGATACCCGCCTTCCAGTGTTGAAATGATTCGGTCGTTACTGTGCTCATTCGCCACGCCTGCCAACATTTCCGTTAGCCAGCGGTAATCCTCTGTTTCCAGATTCAGTTCGGCCATCGGATCCAATCGATGGGCGTCAAATCCGGCGGATATCAAAATTACCTGAGGCTTAAAAGCGTTTAGCCGTTTTATCCATCCGGCTTCTACCTGCTTGCGGTACTCCGCGGAAGAGCACCCCGCTTCAATGGGGATGTTCACGATATTTTCGGCTTGCCGGTGCACGTGGGAATATGGAAATAAAGGGTGTTGGAAGCTTGAGCACATCAAGATGCGCTCGTCTCCACTGACAATATCCACAGTGCCATTCCCTTGATGCACATCAAAATCAATTATGGCCACTCGGTCAAGATGATGAAAATTGAGTGCGCGCATGGCTGCCAGAGCTATGTTGTTATAAAAACAAAAGCCCATCGACTTGGTGCGTTCGGCATGGTGGCCTGGAGGCCGTGCGCAGATGAACGCATTGGTAACCTGACTGCTCATGACCATATCCACCGCTTGGATGTTTGCACCGGCAGCCAATTTTGCCGCGCGCAGGGTGTCGGGCATCATGGCCGTATCCGGATCGGTGAATACCCGCCCTCTGGTGGGCTGCATCATGTCTAGCTGTTGCAGGTAGTTTTCGGGATGCACGCTTAACAGTTGGTCGCGTGTAATTTCTTCTGGCCGCACCCAGTCGAGTTTTTCTGCAATACCGGTATCGGCTATATAGCTGATGATGGCCGCCAGACGACCGGGACTTTCGGGGTGTTCTGGCCCCATGTCGTGTTTCATGCAGTCATCGTGGGAAAAAAATGCTGTGGTCATAAATTTCGAAACGTCCCGACTATACTTGTATTTTCTTCAATCTTATCAGGGATAATCTGATGGCGCCGAGTTTCTTTGGTCGTATAGTGGTAATCGGCATTTCACATCGGTTGATCAATGCATAAGATAGCTAAAACAACGTACCAAGGAGAGTCAGCGTGAGCACCCGATATCTGGAAAGTCTGTTTAATCCTGAGTCCGTTGCGTTGGTCGGGGCATCGGAGCGGGCGGGCAACCTTGGTGGTATGGTGTTGCGAAACCTGATGAGTGGCGGCTATCCGGGCAAGCTTTTGGTGGTTAACCAGAGGGATTACGAAAATGTTCATGGCGTACCTTGTGTCAAAAATATTTCCAAAATGGAGTTTACGCCAGATCTAGCCATTGTCTGTACGCCACCGGATACAGTTGCTAAAACCATCCGGCGCTTGGGTGAGGCGGGCGTGCGTACAGCAATTGTGATGACCGGCGGTATGTCCCGTACCCACAGTAAAACCGGCCAGCCTTTGATGTACTCGGTGCGGGATGCGGCGAGGGAAACCGGCATTAGAGTCTTGGGTCCCAATACCATCGGTTTGATGGTCCCGGCCAGAAGTTTGAATGCCACCTATGCGCACATGGGGGTGCTTCCCGGCCGCGTGGCGTTCGTGGGCCAGTCTGGCACTATTGCCAGTTCAGTTATCGATTGGGCCTTTGCACGGGGGGTTGGTTTTTCCTATTTTCTCACCCTCGGCGACGGCATGGACATAGATCATGACGACCTAATTGACTACCTCGCCCAAGACTCCCAAACCCGAGCTATTCTCCTGCACATTGAACACATTCCAAATGCACGACGCTTTATGTCCGCCGTGCGAGTGGCCTCGAGAACTAAGCCGGTCATTGCCGTTAAATCTGGCCGGGTGCCAGAGTCCGAGTGGCTAACTCACGAGCTACCGGATGGCATAAGGCGAAGCGATCCCATATATGACGCCATGCTCCAGCGCGCCGGTGTGCTGCGTGTTGATGGTCTGGGGCAAATGTTCGACGCTCTGGAAACGCTTACCCGCATGCGGCCTTTGCGCAGGGAAACCCTTGCTATTTTAGCTAATGGTGTGGGGCCGGGTGTTCTTGCAGTGGATCGGCTGGCGGATCTCGGAGGCGAGCTTGCAGACTTGTCCGAGTCCAGCATTAGGTCTCTTGCTGAGCTTCTACCGCCCTATTGGACACGCAAAAATCCCATCGACCTTAACTATGATGCGTCACCGGAGCTATATGGCAATGCCATCAAGATTCTGGCTAAGGATCCCGAAGTAGCCAACGTGCTGGTAATGTACGCGCCTAGTTTGACCGAAGACAGCTTGCAGATTGCTGATGCTGTAGTGCAGGCGGCAAAGGGCACGCGGCTTAATATTTTCACCTGTTGGCTGGGGCAGAGCACGGTCATGGAAGCCCGTGATGAATTTTATCGCGCCGGGCTGCCTTCGTTTTTTAATCCGGAAAAAGCGGTTGTTGCTTTTATGCAGCATGTTCGGCACCAGCGTATCCAGCGCTTGCTGACGGAAACCCCCGAGTCGTTTACGGATCATTTCTCGGATTACGCAAAACCACGTCGATTGGTAATGAATGCGTTGCGCTCAGGCCGCAAGCACTTGTCGAGCCGTGAAGCCCGTGAAGTGATCTGCGATTATGGTATCAATACCATCGAGACGATTTACTGCGAAGACGTAGAAGAAGTACTCGAGGCCTTTTCCATAGAGCGCCGCCCCGTGGACGTAACCCTTGTGCACGAGCAAGCCTGTCACCCGTTTGTGACCTTGACGGTTGCCCAGCGCCGCTACAAGGGTAAGGTTCAGAAGCTGAGTAGTGAGGCTGCGATTATTGATGCCTGCCAGTTCCTGATGGAGGAGTACCAGAAGCATTTCCCGAACAGTGGTTTTCTCGGTTTTGCCATGCAGCGTTCCTATCAGCACATTGGTGGTATTGAATTCAGTGTAGGGATTACCAGAGATGCCCAGTTTGGGCCTTTGGTGGTTTGCGGTGCGTCTGGTGCCCATATCAATGTGATGACAGACCGCCAGATAGCCTTGCCACCGTTGAACATGGTCCTCGCAAGAGAGCTGCTGCGCCGGACCTATATGTTTAAGTTGCTTCGTGAGCATAGCTTGAAGCCGGAGGCAGATATCCGAGCAGTAGCAGAAACCTTGGTTACCCTGTCCCAGATTGTTATTGATATACCTGAAATCCGGGGTCTGGAGATTTCACCCTTGTTGTTCAATGAGCAGGGTGCTGTAGCGGTTAACGTGGCCATTAATCTATCGGAAACGCGTGGCCAGCCAATTATCCAGCCTTACCCGAGAGAACTTGAGGAGTGGCTGGTATTACCCAAATCCGGTCGAAGGGTGATTATCCGCCCGGTTCTGGCAGAGGATGAGCCCTCCCACCGGGTTTTCCATGAGCTTCAATCGCCCGAATCCATTCGCTATCGTTTTTTTCAGTATCGTAAACACTTCACTCGGGAGGACGTCGCTCAGATGGTACAGATCGACTACGACCGGGAAATGGTTTTTATCGCCAACGCGCCAAGAGAAGACGGGGAAGGGGATGAAACTCTGGGCACTGTGCGCACCTGGACAGATGCGGACAACCTTCAGTGCGAGTTTGCCGTAATGGTTCACGATAAAATGAAGGGCGAGGGGCTTGGTGTCGCCCTAATGCAGAAGATGATTGATTACTGCCGCGCTCGTGGCACGGTTGAAATGGTGGGGAATGTGCTAGCGGACAATCGGCCGATGCTGCAGTTGGCTGAGCACATGGGGTTTGAAGTGAAATATAACGTTGAAGAAGAGGTTATGGATTTGCGGCTGGTGCTGAACGAGCCGGAAAATGACTGGCAGAAAGAGCGGTTAGGGAAAAGTGCCCACTGAGGCCTTCTTAGAAAGGCCCCAGCGTTGCCCATAAGCTAAAGTTATTACTCTTCAACAATGGCCGAACGGTCTTCGCCGCCCATGGCTTCTAGCAAGCCCGGAATCAGTTTGGACAGTTCCAGCGTCATGAGTGTGAAGGCTGCGTCAAACTTTGCAACAGCGTCGTCCACATCCACATCGTCGAGCTGTTCTTGAAGTGTTTCACCAAATTTCAGTCGGCGAATGCCCATTTCCTCGTCAAGAACGAAGGACACGTTGTCATCCCAGGTTAAAGCAAGTTTGGTAACTTCCATCCCGGCTTCCAAGTGATTGCGAATTTCATCCGCTTTCAAATCCAGCCCTTTACAGCGGACCACGCCGCCATCTTCCGATGGGTCTTTTAGCTCACACTCATCCCCAAGTACTACACTACTTGGCAGGTCAATGGACTCGTTCAACCAGCCCGTAAAGGTAAATATGGGCGATTGCTCCAGTACAGGTGGGCGCACCGGTAGGGACCCCAGACTTTTGCGCAGCGTTGAAGCCATATCTTCCGCTTGCTTTGCGGAGCCTGCATCAACCACGAGAACGCCGTCTTTCGGCGCCAGATATGCAAAGCTGCGTCGGTTGCGAGAAAACGCCTGGGGCAGCATTTCAAGCATCACCTGCTCTTTAATTTCTTCCTTTTCTTTGCGGCGAACTTTGCGGCCTTGTTCATGCTCTATGGCTTCGGCTTTTTCTTCAACCGCATCTTTAATTACGGGGCCGGGCAGAATTTTCTCTTCTTTGCGCAAGGCAATCAGATGATAACCGTTGGCACTGTGAACCAGTAGTTCACCGTGTTTGCCCAGTGGCGGAACCCATCCTTGACGAGCGGTTTCTTGTGGGCCACAGGGTTTGAACGCATCGGCGCTGAGTTTTTCTTCCAGCTCTTCAGAAGAAATATCAAATGGCTTGGTAAAACGGAAAACGCGGGCGTTGCGAAACCACATCAGGCTTGATCCTTGTCTTTCATATTTGGATAACTTCTACGAGCACTGTTTTAACGATAAAGCCGAAAACACCCGCCCCCAGCACTGTAAACAGGGCGATGGTACCAAACTTTCCGGCCTGTGATTTCTTAGCCAAATCCCAAACGATAAAACCCATCCAACCAATAAGGCCGGTCAGAAGCACCATCATGGCGATCTGGGAAAATACTGCTTCATTCATGATTTACTCCGATTTAACTCTGGGTTGGGTGTCTCTTCTGTTTAATGCTCATCCCTTAGGAAAACCCAGTTATTTTTATCGGATTGGTCTTCGCTGAAATAGTAACCATCAAGGTCAAAACCCTTGAGGTCGTTTGCATTGGTAATACGATTCAGGATGGCGTAGCGGCACATGAGGCCACGGGCTTTCTTAGCGTAAAAGCTGATTATCTTGTACTGGCCATTCTTCCAATCCTTGAAGTGGGGAGTAATTATCTGTCCTTCAAGGTCTTTCTTTTTAATACTTTTAAAGTATTCGTTCGAAGCCAAATTAACTAACACTTCGTCGTCGCTTTCTAGCAAACGGTTTATCTCTTGCGTAAGGCGGTCACCCCAAAATGCATAGAGATCCTTGCCCCGTTTATTCTCAAACTTGGTGCCCATTTCCAAACGGTATGGCTGCATCAGGTCGAGGGGCTTGAGAATGCCATAAAGCCCGGACAGCATGCGTAGGTGCTTTTGGGCAAAGTTGAAGTCTTGTTCGCTGAAACTTTCCGCGTCTAGCCCAGTGTAAACGTCGCCTTTAAATGCCAGAACAGCCTGACGGGCGTTTTCGGGCGAGAATGGTGTGTGCCAGTTTTGGAATCGTTCGGCATTCAACTGGCCCAGCTTATCGCTGACGCTCATCAGATTGCTGACCTGATGCGGCTCCAGCTCTTTGAGTTGGTCAATCAGTTCGCAGGCGTCATCCAGAAAGTCTGGCTGGGTATAGGTTTCCGTTGCCAATGGGCTCTCGTAATCGAGAGTTTTAGCAGGTGAGATAACCATCAACATGTCAGATAATTCCTCATTGCAGAAACGTAAGTAGCTGTTCCCGGGTAAATGGCCAGTTGAGTTCTTCCCCGGTGTCGTTGCGGCGAAGAACGGGAATTCGTGTACCGTAGCGCTCTACCAACTCTTCAGATTGTGCGATGTCCACTACGTCCACTGGTATCGGTACTGGCATAGGTGTGCTCACTAGCAGGGCTTCTGCCAGTTCACACAGGTGGCATTGGGATGTCGTGTAAAAAAGTAGTTCCATTACTTTGGCTGGGCATCCAATTTCTGGCCGTTCACACCTTCACTGTCTTTACCCATCAGGTACAGATAAATGGGCATCAACTCTTCCGGCGCCGGGTTTTGCTGCGGGTTTTCTGCCGGGTAGGCGTGGGCTCGCATGTTGGTTCTGGTGGCACCCGGGTTCAGGCTGTTTACCCGAATGTTATGGCGCTCGTCGTCCAGTTCATCAGCCAGAAGTTGGCTCAGGCCTTCAACCGCAAACTTGGAAACCGCATAGGCGCCCCAATAGGCTCTTGCCTGTCTGCCAACACCCGAAGATGTGAAGATAACAGAAGCCGCGTCAGACATGCGCAGCAGCGGGATCATCGCTCGGCTCAGCAAGAATGGCGCCGTGGCGTTTACTTGCATAACCTTGTTCCAGGTTTCTGGATCGTACATTTCCACCGGGCTACGGTCGCCAAGAATACCGGCGTTGTGCAGAAGGCCGTCGAGTTTCCCGAAGTTGTCTTCCAGAGTCATGGCCAGTTCTTCGTAATCTTTTACCGCTGCGCCTTCGAAATTCATTGGCACTATGGCCGGTTTCGGGTGCCCGGCAGCTTCGATTTCGTCATAAACCGTTTCCAGTTTGCCCACAGTTCTGCCTACAAGAATCACTGTGGCACCATGGGCGGCATAGGTTTTTGCGGCGGTACGGCCAATGCCGCTGCCCGCACCGGTCACCATGATGATGCGGTCTTTCAGCAGATCAGCGGGTGCCTTGTAATCTTGCATAACCTGTCTCCGTAGCAGACTGGGGTTTATCAAAGTCTGTCAAAATGGCCCGTTTTAGAAGCGCGCTATTGTAACAGCTTTGCGAGATGGTTCACGGTGTCGGCAATAAAGTCTGCTTGCCATAGGTCAACGGTTTCTGGCTCTTCTATGTAGCCGTAACGTACGGCAATGGTTTTCATACGCGCATTACGACCAGCCTGGATGTCACGTTCGTGGTCGCCTACATACATCGCATGCTCCGGATCTGCGCCGATTTGTTTGCAGGCGAGAAATAGGGCTTCCGGGTGCGGTTTGCGGTCAGTGACATGGTCTGGGCACACCAGCGCTGCGCAACGCTCTGCCAAGCCAAGAGCTTGAACCAGCGGCTCGGCAAAGCGCACCGGTTTGTTGGTAACGATTCCCCAGGGAATTCCCCGCTGCTCTAGCGATTGGAGCAGTGCGTCCATGCCCTCGAAAAGCCGGGTCTCAACGGCAACGCCCGCTTCATACAAATCTAGAAAGGCTGTGTGCTTGTTAAGATAATCCGGATGGTCTGGCTCTAGCCCAAACCCCACACGCACCATCGCCCGGGCGCCATTGGAAACAGACCTGCGTATGTGGTCTGCCGGAAGCGCCGGAAGCCCGTGCTGCTGGCGCATCTCGTTTAGGCAGCGGATAAAGTCCGGCGCTGTATCAATCAGGGTGCCATCCAGATCGAACAGAACAGTTGAAGGTTGGTCAGTCTTCACGGGTATCCCGGGCGTGCATCAGGTAGTTAACGTCTACATCACGGCCAAGCTTGTAGGTGCGGGTAATGGGGTTATAGGTCATGCCTGTGAGTTCGCGCACCTCCAGTCCTGCATGGCGCAGGTGATCTGACATCTCCGATGGCCGGATGAATTTCTTCCATTCGTGAGTGCCTTTGGGGAGCATGTTTAGGACGTACTCGGCACCCACAATCGCAAACAAAAAAGATTTTGGATTGCGATTGATGGTTGATACAAACATGTGTCCGCCCGGTTTGAGTAGGGTTGAGCAGGCTTTGATAACCGAGGCAGGGTCGGGCACATGTTCTAGCATTTCCAGACAGGTAACGGCATCGTACTGGCCAGCGTGCTCGGGGTCCCGTGCCAGCTCTTCAACGGTGATTTGCCGGTAGTCTACCTTGATTCCGCTTTCCAGACCGTGCAACCGCGCCACCGCCAAAGGTGCCTCCCCCATATCTATACCGGTTACATGGGCGCCGCGCAGAGCCATGCCTTCGGAGAGCAGCCCGCCACCACAGCCAATGTCTGCTACTCGTTTGCCAGCAAGCGATACGCGCTCATCAATATAGTTGAGGCGCAAGGGGTTAATATCGTGCAGCGGTTTAAACTCGCTGGTGGGGTCCCACCAGCGGCTGGCAAGGGCTTCAAACTTCGCAATTTCGTTACGGTCAACGTTCTGATTTGTCATCTTGTCTTCTGCCTGGTCAATCTGTCGAAACTCGGTTAGTCAGCCTGTTGCTTGCGAATTTTTTCCGCCCAGCCTGCAACACGAAGCATTAGATCCGGTACATCTATACGCGTTAACTTGCCATCCTGTACTTGAGGTACGCCGTTAATCCAGCTATGGGTTACTGCGCGCCCATGGTTGCTATAAACAAGATGGGAGGCTGGGTCATAAACCGGCTGAATAAATGGATCACTTAGGTCGATGGCGATAATGTCGGCGAGTTTCCCCGCTACTAGCGACCCCAACTCATGTTCCCGCCCCAGAGCTCTGGCTCCATTAAGGGTGGCCATATGCAAAGCTTTGTGGGCTGAAAGTGCCGCGGCATCACTGGCAACCACCTTCGCGACCATGGCGGCCGTACGGGTTTCAGCAAACAGATCCAGATCATTGTTGCTGGCGGCACCGTCTGTTCCAATGGTGAGGTTAACACCGCTTTCCATTAACTTGTGGGCAGGGCATAAGCCGCTAGCGAGCTTTAGGTTGGACTCCGGGCAGTGAACGATGTGTGCGCCTGTGCCTGCAACAAGTGCAATGTCAGAATCGATAAGTTGAGTCATGTGAACGCATTGGGTTCGGTCACTAAGGGCGCCAAGTTCCGCAAGCCTTTCGATAGGGCGTTTCCCTTCCTTCTCTATAGCTTCTGCTACTTCGAATGCGGTTTCATGCAAATGGATCTGGATACGTGCGCCGGTTTTCCCGGAAAGCTCTATAGCCTTGCTCAGCGGTCCATCCGACACAGTGTAGGGCGCATGCGGGCCAATCGCGGGCATAATGTAATCATCGCCTCGCCACTCATCGATCAGCGCCTCGCCCTTGCTCAAGTATTCGTCAGGCCCTGAACCCCACACAGTCGGGAAGTCCAGCAAAGGAAAGCAAACTTGCGCACGCATGCCCGTGTCATGTGCCATTTGGGCGACAATTTCCGGGAAGAAATACATGTCTGAGAAAGTAGTCGTGCCGGTTCTCAGCATTTCCGCCATGGCGAGTTGCGTACCGTCTGCAATGAATTGTTCGCTAACAAAACGGCCTTCAGCAGGCCAGATATGATCGTTTAACCAAGTCATTAGCGGTAAATCGTCTGCCATGCCGCGAAACAGTGACATAGCTGCATGGCCATGCATGTTGATCAACCCTGGCATAACCACATGGTGGGGCAGGTTAATAGTCTCTCGGGTGCGAAACTCGCGATCTGCTTGCGCCACAGGTATAACGGCAGCAATCTTGGTGCCCTGTATGATCACGGCTTGATGCTCAAGCACCACTCCGTATGGTTCAATCGGAATCAGCCAGCGAGCGTTGATGCGAATATCGGCTGCAGTGATAGTATCTGCCGTCATTAACCCTGCCTTGCAGTGCCGGCGACGAATGCCATAGAGCATATAAACAGAGCACGAGGCCGCCGGACGATAAAATGTAGCCCGGAAGTATAACCGTTATACTGGCCGTTTTCAGCGTTATGAAAGCGGAGCCAGACGATGAATAGTTCCAAAGAATCCCAGTTTTCACCCACGCCTTCTTCTGGCACCCAATCTAGTGGCACCGTAGCACTGCGGTGGCTTGGTGCCAGCTTAGAGTTACTGGATCAACGCTTGCTTCCCGTTCAGGAACAGTGGCTAACTCTGACGACCGCATCCGGCGTTTCGCAGTGCATTCGAGATATGGTTGTTCGCGGTGCCCCTGCGATTGGTATCAGCTCGGCTTATGGTGTCGCTCTGGCTGCGCGGCAGGCAACAGCAAGCGATTGGCGCGCTCAAATACAAGAGGCTATCCGTGATTTAGCAGCGTCGAGGCCGACAGCCGTTAACTTGTTCTGGGCCTTGCAGCGCATGGAGCGGGTGTTTGTCGGTTGCAGCACACTCAGTGAAGCGCTGGCGCGATTGGAGGATGAAGCGGTTGCCATTCATCAGGAGGATCTTGCGGCAAATCTAACCATGGCGGATTACGCGCTTGAAGCGATGGGGTTTTCTGCCAGCGCGGAGGGTACCGCTCAAGTGTCGGTTCTGACTCACTGCAATACAGGCGCGCTCGCAACCGGTGGCTATGGTACTGCGCTGGGTGTTATTCGTCGGCTGCATGAGAAAAACCTGCTGAAGCAAGTGTATGCAGACGAGACCCGGCCCTGGCTTCAGGGTAGCCGCCTTACCGCTTGGGAGCTGATGCGAGATGGTATTCCGGTAACCCTGAATGCCGATGGCGCCGCAGCCGCCATTCTTGCCGCGGGCGAGGTTCGATGGGTTATTGTGGGTGCCGACCGGATTACCGCCAACGGCGATGTGGCCAACAAAATTGGCACGTATAGCCTCGCTGTGCTGGCAAGACACCACAAAGTCGGGTTTATGGTTGTTGCACCTTCCACTACCGTGGATATGGATTTGCAGTCTGGTGCAGATATTCCTATTGAAGAGCGAGATGGCACTGAGGTTCGTGAGATAAGGGGCATACCGCTGGCGCCGGAGGGAGTGTCGGTGTTCAATCCAGTATTTGATGTGACGCCAGCGAGCTTGATTGACCTGATCGTTACCGAAAAAGGTGTAGTGCGGAACCCGGATATAACCGCGATGCGAAACCTATTTGGTTGATGGCTTTTTGCCAGCAGCGGTGCTTTTCTCTGGCGACGTTCCCTGCTGGTTTGCGAAGGCTTCGCGGAGCTCGGCAACCTGCTTTTCTTGATCCTCTGCAAAGTGCAGAGACATCTCGAAGCTTTGCCGCGTAAAATCCAGAACCTTACGAAAGCCTTCATCCGATAGGGTTCTTGCGGAGTCGTGGCGGCGGAAAATGTTGATAAACTCCCGCTCTCGCTCAAACTGTAACGGAACTCTAGCCACACCCCAATCGTTGAGAATCTGCCAAACCTCCGGGTTATAGTTCCGGGTGGTGCGCATAATAAACGGGATAGGGTCATTTCGTGCTATCAGGGCGGTTAGGCGAAGGATCAACTCAAACGACAGTGTAGCTGTGCCGTTTTCGATGGCCTCAAGTACAGACTTATCGCGGAGATCGAGGGCTTCGCTCATTTCTGACAGCGTAAGCCCGGCCACTTCTCGGATATCCTTCAGCGACTGGCCAGCTGCCAGCATGGCACGGAGCTGATCTTGAGAGTTGATCAGAGCCCGACCTACGCGCAAAGACTTATCGGTGGCGCGTGCTCCAAAGCGGAAGGCCGAACCTGTAATGCTGGCAAGACGGTCGAGAATGCCGTCTGGCGCTTTTTCCGATGCCGTCGGTTTGCGCAGTACCTCCACTTCTTCTTGCGAGCGCATGGCGTGCAAGGCATCCAGCAGCATGTCCTGTAAAGCTCGGGCTTTGTTCTGATGCTCCTGCTCGTTGGTTACAGGCTTGCCTGACTTTTGGCTCATTACAGCGCGTCTGCCTGAGCCGCGAATTGTTGCGGGGTAAGGATAGAAGCCATGCGTTTATCCAACTCGAGCATGTCCGCCATAATGTCGCCGCCTTCGCGAATAACAAAATCTAACTCATCATTTCCAGACCCGAGATCGGCAGCTTGCTGATCTTGCCAGTCTTCGAGTTCATCGAGAGACTCGAAAGGCTCTTCACCCCGCAGTTCCCTGCGAGCATTTGCAATGGTCAGTCGGGTGCGTTCGATCTGTTCCTGCTGGATAGTGCGCTCGTCCAAATTAAGACTTACGGTATCCCGTTGGCGTTGCTCTTTCAGGAAATCGATTTCCTTTTGAAGGAGCCTGAAATCCGGGCTCTTGGCAAAACGATCATCATGGCGTTTGCGGAGTTCCTCAATAATGCCACTGAAATCAAAATACCGGGTATGGGGAACCGCATCAATTTGATCCCAGGGTAGAGCGTGATCCAGAGCGTCTTCGCCGATACGGGTTTTATCAATACGAGTGGGGATCTCGATATCCGGAATCACACCTTTATGTTGGGTTGAGCCACCAGATACCCGGTAGAACTTGGACTGGGTAATCTTGAGTTGGCCATGATTGAGGGGACGAACGGCCTGTACGGTACCTTTGCCAAAGGTTTGCGAGCCGACGACCAAGCCGCGACCGTAATCCTGAATGGCACCTGCAAATATCTCGGACGCCGATGCGCTCATACGGTTGGTGAGCACCACCAAAGGCCCGTCGTAGGCAACGGAAGCATCGTCGTCGCTGAGCACCTGAACTTCGTTGTTCGAGTTGCGAATTTGTACGGTGGGGCCGGTGTCGATAAATAAGCCGACTAGATCATTGGCCTCGTGCAGAGCACCACCGCCATTATTGCGCAAATCCATAACTAGCCCGTCTACGCCGTCTTGTTGCAGCTCTTCAATCAATTTTCGCACGTCACGGGTTGTGCTCTTGTAGTTGGGGTCGCCAGCCTGCATAGCCCGGAAGTCAGCGTAGAAGGTTGGAATGGTGATTACTCCAACGGTGTACTTTTCGCCATTGCGGTCAAACTCAATCGTATCTTTGCTAGCGCTTTGTTCTTCCAGCTTAACTTCGTCGCGGTTGATGGAAATGGACTTGGTCAGGGTTTCGTCGGTTGCACTAGCGGGCACAACTTCAAGTGTAACTACGGAGTTGCGGGGGCCGCGGATAAGGTCCACTACTTCATCCAAGCGCCAGCCAATCACGTTAACCGGCTTTTCGCCTTCCTGTGCAACGGAGACAATTCTGTCTGCGGGTTTAAGTTGGCCTTGCTTGGATGCAGGCCCCCCGGGAACCAGACGGACAACTTTTGTATATTCGTTGTCCGCTTGCAGAACCGCGCCTATGCCCTCAAGAGAGAGGCTCATATTAATGTTGAAGTTTTCAGAGGTTCGCGGTGAAAAATATGAAGTATGCGGATCCCACATGCCAGCAAATGCATTCATGTAGGCCTGAAACGCGTCTTCGCTGCGGGCTTGATAAGCGCGCTTTAGCTGGCCCTCGTACCGTCGTTTAAGCGTATCTTTAATCGCTTCGTCGTCACTGCCGTTGAGGCGTTGAGCCAGTACAGCATTTTTGATGCGTTTCACCCACAAGGCATCCAGTGCTTTTTTGTCTGGCTCCCATTCAGCTTCAGAGCGGTCAAGCAAAATGCTCTCATTAGCAGTGAAGTCCAGATTTTCGATGCCCTCATCAAGAGTGCTCAGCGCGAACTGTAGGCGCTCTATAATGCGCTGCTGAACCAGATTGTAGATATCAAACCCAGGCTGCAGTTGGCCGGTTTTAAGGGCCGATCCGAGGCGGTTTCTGACTTTGGACAGCACCTCAACATCGCTTCCGGTAAGATAGACCCGCTGCCCGTCGAGATAATCCAGATAAGCGTCAAACACGTCACCAGAAAGCTTGTCACTGATACCCAAGTCGCGAAAGTGGGTGAACTGCAGTTGCCGTGCAATAAGAATGTTGGCGCGTGCCTGATCAATTGTTGGCGCAACCGGCGTATAGACCTCCGGTTCCACGGCTTTTGCTTGGGCTGCGAAAGGTGCTGACAGAAGCAGGGCGATGGTGAGCGCTTTACATACACCTATCCTGCCAGTCTTGTACGGCATGTGACGAACAGATGATTTTTTCGCGATGGTCATAAAAACATACCTGACGATGCTGGGTACCCGCCAGACAGAACTGGAGCCGGTTAACCCGTGGGCTGATAGATTTATTGTAGGCAAGGGCTACACCCGTTGCTATAGGCATGACGTATCGGTTCGTGACAATCTGTCCATAACTTGCCGTTTTCTCGTTAAAAAGAAAACGGGTCGCAGGGGAATAACATACGAAATAGGCTAATCGTTTAAGGGGAGCTTTGCGGGAGGGGGGAGAATGTACGGCGGGGATTTTGGCCCCCGCCGTTCAGGCACTTCAGGTAAAGGGCTTTTCTTGTTCCGCATACTCAAGCAGGAGCGCGGGCGGGGTAAAGCGTTCGCCGTAAATGTTTGCCAGCTCCTGAGCTCTTTCAGTAAAGGCTCTCACTCCATACTGGTTAACAAACTGTATGGCTCCGCCCGTCCAGGGCGCGTATCCAATACCAAAGATGCTGCCTATGTTGGCGTCTTCAACAGTGCGCAACACGCCTTCCTCTAAGCAACGAACTGTCTCAATGGCTTGAATGAACAAAATCCGATCTTTCAGATCCTGTAGTTTCACATCGCGAGCTTTCTCATTGTCCACAAAGAGAGTTTCAAGCTCAGGCCACAGGTACTTCTTTCCTTTGGCGGGGTATTCATAGAAGCCAGCACCTGCAGCTTTGCCTTTGCGCCCGTGCTCATTAACCATTTGGTCGATAATTGCCTCGGCCGGGTGCGGGTTCCATGTTCCTCCCGCTGCTTCCACATCTTTTTTACTCTGGCTACGAACGAGCTGCATCAGGGTCATGCTGACTTCATCGGAGATGGTCAGAGGGCCGACGGGCATGCCTGCCAGCAAGCCTGCGTTCTCGATGCTGGCTGGATGAATACCCTCGCCCAGCATACAAATGCCTTCGTTCACAAAGGTGCCGAAAACGCGGGAGGTGAAGAAGCCGCGGCTATCGTTCACAACCACCGGGGTCTTGCCGATTTGCTGAACGTAGTCAAACGCGCGCGCCAAAGTTTCATCAGACGTTTTTTCGCCGACAATGATTTCTACAAGCTGCATCTTGTCCACAGGTGAGAAAAAGTGCAGGCCGATAAAGTTTTCCGGCTTGGCAGATGCGTTTGCCAGCTGTGTAATAGGAATAGTCGAGGTGTTGGACGCGAAGATACCGTTGTCCACCAGCTTGGGCTCGGCTTCTGCGGTTACCTTGGCTTTCAGATCACTGTCTTCGAATACCGCTTCGATGACCAGATCGCAACCTTCTAGATCTGCGGCGGAGTCAGTGGCTTTGATACGGCCCAGAATTTCCGCCTTTTTCTCCTCGGTCATATGGCCCCGGCTGACCTTTGTCGCCAGCAGGTTTTCCGAATAGCTTTTGCCTTTTTCGGCGCTTTCAGCAGAAACGTCTTTCAGCACCACCTCCATGCCGCGGGTAGCTGTGGAGTAAGCTATACCCGCGCCCATCATGCCTGCACCGAGTACACCTACCTTCTTGAAGGTCTCTTTTTCCACTCCGGAAGGACGGCTGCCGCCTGCATTGATGTCATTCAACTGGAACCAGAAGGTGCCTGTCATGTTCTTGGAGACCTGACCAGTCACTAGTTCGGCAAAGTAGCGGGTTTCAATCAGGCTGCCGTTATCGAAGTCTACCTGAGCACCTTCAACTGCCGCCGCCATAATGCGCTCGGGCGCCGGGTAGCAGCCTTTGGTCTTCTGCTTCAGCATTGCAGGTGCAATTGCCAATTTTTGTGCCATCGCAGGATGGTGGGGCGCGCCACCGGGTAGCTTAAAGCCTTTTTTGTCCCATGGCTGTTGGCAATTGGGGTTGGCATCGATAAACGCCCGTGCCTTGGCCATCATGTCTTCAGGGGAGTCTGCAATTTCGTCAATGATGCCAGCCTTCAGTGCCGCAGCAGGGCGCAACTTTTTGCCCTCCATCAGCAACGGGAACGCCGCTTCCAAACCAATCATTCTAGGCAAGCGCTGAGTGCCACCGCCACCGGGAAGCAGTCCAAGAGTGACTTCCGGAAGCCCCAACTGAATGCTGTTGTTGTTCAGAACGATGCGATGGTGGCAGGCTAGGGCGATTTCAAACCCGCCCCCCAGCGCTGCGCCGTTGATGGCGGCGACCACGGGCTTGCCGCAGGTCTCCAGCGCCCGCATCTGGGCTTTCATGGCGTTGACCATGTCTTCAAAGGCCTGAGCATCATCACGGGTGACTTTGAAAATTTCGTTCAGATCACCACCGGCAAAAAAGGTTTTCTTAGCAGAGGTAACAATAATACCGCGAATGTTTTCCAGATCGCCCAGAACTTTGGGGACTGTTTCATCGAGGGCTTCCCGGAACGCCTTGTTCATGGTGTTCGCGGACTGGCCCGGCATGTCGATGGTGAGGGTCAGAACCTTGTCTGAACCCAGTTCATAACGTATAGCACTCATAATCGGTTCTCCTTACAGAAAAAGTGTGGGGGGTCAGACCCGCTCAATGATGGTGGCAATGCCCATGCCGCCGCCGACGCAAAGCGTCGC
This sequence comes from Marinobacter sp. 1-4A, assembly GCF_016597725.1. GTDB lineage: Bacteria > Pseudomonadota > Gammaproteobacteria > Pseudomonadales > Oleiphilaceae > Marinobacter. The sequence goes on along the minus strand of NZ_VCGY01000006.1, from coordinate 15,117 downwards.
CAGACCAAAGCGCAGTTCCCGGCGCTCCAGTTCATCCAGCAGTGTGCCTAGAATCATTGCACCGGTGGCGCCGAGGGGGTGACCCATGGCGATGGCGCCACCGTTCACGTTCACTTTTTCATCCGGAACCGAGAGTTCCTTCTGGAAGCGCATTACCACAGAGGCAAAGGCTTCGTTTACTTCAAATAGGTCAATCTGATCTACCGTCATGCCTGCTTTTTCCAATGCCTTTAGCGAGGCGGGCGCAGGGCCGGTGAGCATAATGGTTGGATCCGTGCTCGTAACCGCAGTGGCAACGATGCGAGCGCGGGGCTTAAGGCCCATTGCTTTGCCCTTGGCTTCACTGCCAATCAAAATGCCTGTAGCGCCGTCCACCATGCCGGAGGAGTTGCCGGCGTGGTGGACGTGGTTAATCGTTTCAACGTAGTGATACTTTTCCCGAGCCACACTGTTAAAGCCCATTTCTCCCATCATCTGGAAAGAAGGCTTGAGGCCCGCAAGGGAGTCAATCGTAGTGTCGCCGCGCACATGCTCGTCACGGTCGAGAATGACAACGCCACTCTGGTCGATAACAGGAACAATAGATTTGGCGAAGTACCCGTTCTTCCAGGCGTTAGCGGCTTTTTGCTGGGACTTTACAGCGAATCCGTCAACATCTTCTCGGCTGAAACCTTCAAGCGTGGCAATAAGGTCAGCGCCAATACCCTGGGGCATGAAGCCGGTATGCATGTTGGTATGCGGGTCCATAGCCCAGGCGCCACCATCCGAGCCCATAGGCACGCGGGACATAGACTCTACGCCACCGGCAACAACCAAATCCTCCCAGCCAGAGCGAACTTTCATGGCTGCCAAGTTAACGGCCTCAAGGCCGGAAGCGCAGAATCGGTTTAGGGTAACGCCGGCTACTTTTTCATCCCAATCTGCAGCAAGTGCGGCTGTTTTAGCAATGTCGGCGCCTTGGTCGCCAACGGCGGAGACGCAACCAAGCACTATATCGTCTACCTGAGAAGTGTCCAGGTTATTTCTCTGCTGCAGCGCATTGAGCACAGTCGTTAGTAATGTAATGGGTTTGACACTGTGAAGTGAGCCGTCTTTTTTACCCCGCCCTCTGGGAGTGCGGACCGCGTCGAAGATATACGCCTCGGTGGTCATTGCTTTTCCTTTGGTGATTGTTGCTTTGTGTTTTACTTATCAGGCTTATCACCATAGCCCCTTAGCCGCATGGTGTGTAATGACGCCGCCTGCCAATCGGATTGGCAAAATTGCTCAGCGGGCATGACAGGCAGGGATTCTGCTTCTATTGTTTACAGACAAAGGCGCCGACTTTTGAAGTGCGCCCACACGGATTCCGGAGGCACAATGACATGTCTTTTAGAGATGCGGTCGAGAATTTTTACGAACGTCTAGTGATAGACGCAATAGAGGCAACAAGAAAGCCGGAGGATACGTCAGACTATCTGGCCGACGTTATGTGCGTGGCCCTTAACAGGCTGCCGCCCCGATACTACAGGCACACAGTTGACATGATGTTTTATCTAGCAGATAAGGAACTCAAGAGCATGAGAGACAAATCCCTGAGCGCCGTAAAAAACGCCAGGGATTTTGTCAGAGAGCATCAGCGCGAGTAGAGCGTTGAATGTTTAGCTTATAATTAGCGCATCCAGCGCCTTATTCAAGCGCTCTGCCAGCGCAGGGTCTGCAGCCTTGTCGGGCGCTTTGAGACACCAGCTAGCGACTAGGCTTTCCACACTCCTTAAAGCGCTGTCGGCTTTTTCGGATGAGCCCATGCCTTCGGCTAGGCGCTGAACCTGTATTTCCATACGCCTTTTCTGGTCAACCTCTGGCGATGGTATGCCTGAAAGAATCTCTGCACGGATGACGATTTCATGATCATCCAGTTCGGGCAAACTTTCGGCGAGCTGAGGCCATTTGTCTGGTAGGGCGCCTGAATCTAAATCACCCTCGGCGCGCGCCAGTATAAGCGCTTGCCACTCTGCAATACCCGCTTTAAGTCTTTGTGCTGCAATCGCCTGATTCAAACGTTGCTTTTCTTTTTGGATTTTCTCAGTCACTGCCGCAGACGTTTGCGTGGCATCAAGGCTGCGTAATAAGGTTAGTGCTTGCTCCAGCGCATATATATCCTGACCGGAATCCACGCTCAAGGCCTGCTCAAGCATTGCCTCGGCAGCGGTATCGGCTTCCTGTGTTGCGCGTTGTTGTTCAGAGCGCTCGCTATCTCGGCGCGCAAAAATATCATCACACGCTTTGCGGAATGCCTGCCATAGTTTTCGGTCTTCCCTGTGGCGTGTGATGCCAATTGCCTTCCAGTCTGTTTGCAGGGCTTTTGCTTTGCTCATGGCCTCCTGAAGCGGTTCGTGAGAGATCAGCGCTTGCGCCTGTTCAACGATTGCCACCTTCAGTGCTTCGTTTTTGCGGCGCTCATCATCAATAGGGGCTTCCAGCTTTTTAAGCAGCTCGTCAAACTGCTTCTGTACCTGTCGATTATCCCTAAACTCCACAGGCCAGGCAGATTTCCACTCCTGACGGGCGGCTTGCAGTATGTGCTCAACGGCTTTCCAATCGATGGTGCTCCAGTCTGCTCCGTTGACAAAATGCTCCAGTTCGGCACAAATTGTTTTGCGCTTTTCCAAGTTTGCCTGCTTTAAGCCCGACTTGGCCTTAAAGTAGGTTTTGCAGGGCTCATAGGCCTTATCCGACGCCTGCTTGAAGCGTGTCCACATAGTGCGGTCTGACGAGCCACCAAGTTCTCGCCATTCTTTTTGGAGCTCCTTTATGCGCTCGGATTTTGCTTCCGGCTCCATGGACTGTTCTGCCAGATATTCCATCTGCTCACAAAGGGCGATCTGCTTGGGTTCAGTCGCAAATCCTTGCCAATCCGTCAGTTCTCTTAGTTGGCCCGTGAGAAGCTGAATTCGCGCCTGAAAAGTCTTGCTGTTGCGGTGGTCAAGCGTTTTTAGATATTGCTGGGCGGTTTTCAGTAGGTGACGGGATTCTTTGAGCTGTTTGGCTTCCAGAGCCTCTTCAAGCTGGTTTAGCGTTGCCTTTAAGCTCTCTGTCGCAGCTTGTTGCTGCTTTTGATCATCATTCTTCTTGACCGGTGCTTTCGGTTTTTTGGCCAGTTTGTATAGGGGCGCAAGTAGATCCGGAGCAGGGAAACCCTCCGGCCAATTGATTTCTTTGATCAGCGTGGAAGCTTGCTCGCGGTCCTCCGGGTTTGCGTCTTCATCAGCAAGAGCCGAGAGTGCGTGAAGTGTCTCTTTTGCCTGACTGATGTGGCGCACTGCACTCATATAGTTACGCAGCGCCATCATCGACGTTTCATAGGCTTTTTGCTGTTGTTTTTCTACCTGAGTGTCCCGAGTTGCTTCTAACCATCTGTTTTCTTGGGTTTTCTGAAGCGCATCCAGAGATGCTAAAGATGCTAGAGCTTCTGTTGGTTGGCTTCGCAAGTCATCCAGTGTTCGGGCAATCAACTCTAAGGTTTCTTCTCGTTGAAGTTGCTGTTCTCGTTGCAGCTCCTCTGCTGCCTGAGCTGCTTTCAAGTCGGATAAGCGCTCGCGGCAAAGGTGAACTGACTCAAGGAACTCGCTTAGTTGGTCTGGTGTTGCCTCAGGCTCCACTTTTGCCCATTGGTTTAGAAGTGTCTCCAGACGCGCCTCATACAGCTTGGTGTCGTCACTCTTAGCTTGATCCTTGGCATTGCGGGTCAGTGCGGATATGGTGGCTGAAACGGCTTCCTTATGAGCCTGCTCATCTCGGATGACCTGTAATTTCTGCCGAACTACTTGATATACGCTCTTGTCGCGGTTTTTCGCCTGTTTTTGTACCTGCTGCAACAGCTCTGCGTCTTGCAGCAAACCCGCGGCCCTGAGTCGTGTATCTGCCGTTAAACCTTCAATGGCGAGGCTCGCCGCAACCTTTTGGGTTGGGCCGGCTTGTAACACCTGCAACTGCTCTTCCCTTAATTGGGCGCGCGTATCTTCCACCGGCTCTGCTGGCGGCTGAATACGAGCCTGTGCCTTGCGATCTGGGGCGGAGGGCTTACGGGATTTGAACAGTTTCTGGAGAAATGCAGCCATGAAGATATCCTTAGGGATTGAAACCAGTCTGCGGTGTCGGGCAAAGTAAGCCAGCACCGGCCATCAGCTCTCTGCAATGCAAGCTCAGAGCGCCGGACACTATTGTTGTCACTACTGTTAAAAATTTGTGTATCGGCGTTCCGAATCAGCGCCGACAGAATTAAATCGGGGCTAGTCTAGCGTTTTGTGAGCGTTTGCGGGAAGGGCTGAATGGCAAAACAGGAAAATAGCGAGGATCAAGAATACAAAGCACGCTCGGTTGCCCTGAGACTGCTTGCTCGCCGCGAACATAGCCGCCAAGAACTCACACTGAAGTTGCGACAGCGACAGCTTGATCACTCGGTTATTTCCAAAGTACTGGATGATTACGAAAATGAAGACTGGTTGAACGACAATCGCTTTGCCGAAGTTTACTCACGCCAACGAATTGATCTGGGCTACGGTCCGCTAAAAGTGATGGCTGAGTTACAACAGCGCGGTATCCATTCTTTGCCGGACTGTGTTGAGGAGTTGGCTGATGCCGATTGGGTTCGGAATGCACTTTTGTTAAGGGAAAAGCGTTTCGGCTTAACAGATTTGAGCAATGAGTGGGACGAAAAGGCGCGCCAGGCTCGTTTTTTTTCTCGTAGGGGATTCACCGGCAATCAGGTGGAACGGGTGCTTGAAGTGAGTAAGCCGGACGATCCTGCCGTCTACCCTGGGCTCTAAAGCGTCGGAGGGACCATTCCGAGTTCCGGTGGCAGGCTCGCACGGTGTTCCGCATCTTCCTCTGGGCTTTCCATGTTGGAGAGTCCCTCAGTGCTCTGCTCCAGCCCAACGAACGGAGAGGGAGTAGCAGCTACGCGCTCCGCGGGGTTCATTATTCTTGCGAGCACATCATAGTAGCGGCGGATATTCTGAACGTAGAGAACCGGCTCGTGGCCACGGGCATAGCCGTAGCGTGTTTTTTTATACCATTCTTTTTGCGCGAGCAAAGGTAAAAACTCTTTCACATCCATCCACCGGTCCGGGTTTTTTCCGGCACCCGCGGTAAGCCTGCGTGCATCCTCCAGATGCCCGAAGCCTACGTTATAAGACGCCAAGGCAAACCATGTGCGATCAGGCTCTGCTATGCGATCGGGAATTCTTTCGTGCACCATGCGGAAGTATTTTGCGCCACCTTGAATGCTTTCTTCAGCGTCCAGTCGGTTGTTGATACCAATGTAGTTTGCCGTGTTCCGTGTCAACATCATTAGCCCGCGGACCCCTGTAGGAGAAACCGCGTTGGGTCGCCAGTGCGACTCTTGGTAGCCAATGGCGGCAAGCAAGCGCCAGTCCATATTGAAAATGGAAGCATTTTCTCTGAACAGCGCTTCGTATTTGGGCAGGCGGTTTTCCACGTGGTGCATGAATGTGCGCGCACCCACGTAGTTCAGGTGGTCCAGATGCCCGTAAAAGCGTTCAGCAAGCTGGGCGATGGTGCCGTTTTCCTGCATTTTTTCCATAAACGCTTTTGCTGCGTTCACCAGCGAGTCGTCCTGTTTTATGGGAAACAACCATGCCAGTTGCGTTGCATCGCCGAGCGCGAAGGCCTGTTTAACCTGAGGGAAAAAAACGTGGTTAAGCTCAAGTTCATTGGAAGAAACGACAGCGTAGGGGAGTTCGCCAGTTTCTACGCGCGCCAGAATGCCTGCAGCATCTAGTCCCGGGTGTACTTGCCATGAAACACCGGAGGCAGTGTTCGCAACCGTTTGCAGTTGATACTCATGATTGCTATCGGATACTAAGTGGAGCCGCTCGCCCTTTAGGTCTGCCAAAGACTCGGGGCGTTCGACATCCCTGTTGTATACAACGATTGACTGGGCTTCAATGCCGGTAGGAAGCGATTTGTATTGGTTGTCGAACAAGGGTTGTGCAGACAAGCCCGCCATACCGATGTGTGCGAAGTCTCTGGATATTACGGAAAGCACTTCGGTGTTGTCTTCGGCAACTCTGAGACGAAGTTCAACACCAAGCTCTTCAGCAAAGAGTTTGGCCAACTCGTAATCGTAGCCTGTTGGCCCTCCGCGCCCTTCATAATAAATAGAAGGTGCAACCCGGGTAATGACGTGCAGCACGCCCTCGTTGCGAATTTCCTGCAGCGTGCTGGGCTGGCTGCACCCGTTGAGGCTGAGCAGGATCATCGTTAGCGTGCAGGCGAGGAGTAGTTTATATACCGCCGCATTACGTGCAGTTAGGATTCTTGCCAAGTCCCTGTTCTCCGTTACCGCTGGGTCATCGGGATGTGCGCAAACGTTTTGGCAGCATCCGGTGTCTTTTAGCGTGTGGTCTCCATGTCCACAACCTAATGATCCCTGCTGCGGGAAGAGCGGTCAATGAAGTTGATCAAAAACCGTGCAAAATAATGTGAAATACACATTAGAGGAATAACTTTTCAGGCGCTGTATCCTGGCAAAGCTTTCAAGTATCATATGCGCCTTCTCAGAATGCACCCGGACTTCCCCGTTTCGCGCGATACAGGTTGATATCATGCTTGAACTTCGCGGCGCTCCCGCGCTTTCGCCATTCCGCTCCCATAAACTGTACGCCAGAATTCAGGCCATCGTGCCCGAGGTTAAGCATGTTTATGCTGAATTCATGCACTTCGTAGATCTGGAGGGCACGCTTTCTGATTCCGAGCAGGCCATCCTTGATAGGTTGCTTACATACGGCCCCAGTGTACCGGTTGAAGAACCAGACGGCGTGCTGTTTCTCGTTGTGCCTCGCCCGGGAACATTGTCCCCCTGGTCCAGTAAAGCAACCGATATTGCCCGCAACTGCGGTTTGCGCCAGATTCAGCGTATCGAACGCGGCACGGCTTTTTATATTAAATCGAGCAAAAAGTTGGGCTTAGACCAACGCGAGAAGGTTGCAGCCCTGTTGCACGATCGCATGACTCAAAAGGTCTTCCATGAAATGGGTGGCGCTCAATTATTGTTCAGCCATGAAGAGCCGCGCCCGCTGGAACGTATATCAGTATTGGCCGGAGGTCGATCGGCACTGGTGGAGGCAAATAAGCGTCTCGGGCTTGCGCTGGCAGATGACGAAATTGATTATTTGGTGAAGTCATTTATTGGTCTTGAACGAGACCCAACCGACGTTGAGCTTATGATGTTTGCGCAGGCAAACTCCGAGCATTGTCGCCATAAAATATTCAATGCTTCTTGGGATATTGACGGAGAGGGGCAGGAAAAATCGCTCTTTGCCATGATCCGTAACACCTTCGAAATGAACAGCGAAGGCGTACTGTCTGCTTATAAAGATAATGCTTCGGTTATTCAGGGCAGTAGAGGTGGCCGTTTCTACCCCGATCCGGTTACCGGTGTTTACAGCTATAACCAAGAAGGCATCCACATTCTTATGAAAGTGGAAACCCATAACCACCCGACAGCTATTGCCCCGGCAGCAGGCTCGGCAACCGGCTCCGGTGGTGAAATTCGTGATGAAGGCGCAACGGGCCGTGGCTCTAAACCGAAAGCCGGGCTTACAGGGTTTACCGTCTCCAATCTTAATTTGCCAGACGACCCTCAACCATGGGAAATCAATTACGGCAAGCCAGACCGGATCGCATCGGCTCTGGATATCATGATTGAAGGCCCTATTGGCGGGGCTGCATTCAATAACGAGTTTGGCCGTCCTAACATTGCGGGCTATTTCCGGACATTTGAAGAGAAAGTTGCAGGTCCGGCTGGCGATGAAGTGCGCGGCTACCACAAACCCATCATGATCGCTGGCGGGCTAGGTAATATCCGCGCAGAGCATGTGGAAAAAGGCGAGATACCAGTAGGGGCCAAGCTAATAGTGTTGGGTGGCCCGTCCATGCTTATCGGTCTTGGTGGCAGCGCTGCATCCTCCATGGATTCCGGCTCCAGTAATGAAAATCTCGACTTTGCCTCAGTGCAGCGTGATAACCCTGAAATGGAGCGCCGCTGTCAGGAAGTGATTGACCGTTGCTGGCAGATGGGCGAGAAAAACCCCTTGTGCTTTATCCATGATGTTGGCGCTGGCGGCTTATCTAACGCTATGCCGGAATTGGTCAAGGATGGCGGTCGCGGTGGAAAGTTCGAACTGCGGGATATTCCCAGCGATGAGCCAGGTATGTCTCCGTTGGAAATTTGGTGCAACGAGTCGCAGGAGCGCTATGTTATGGCAGTCGCTCCTGAGAATTTGGAGCTTTTCGACGCGCTGTGCCGTCGGGAGCGCTGCCCATACGCAGTGATTGGTGAAGCAACTGAAGCTCACCACCTAGAACTCAGCGACTCCTATTTTAACGACAAGCCGGTTGATCTGCCGATGGATGTGCTGTTCGGCAAGCCGCCTCGTATGCATCGCAGCATTAAGCGAACATCTTTCAGTAAACCGATATTTGACTCTACACAAGTCGATCTGAACGATGCGATACGCAGAGTGTTGAGGTTGCCCTCAGTCGGCTCAAAAAATTTCCTGATCACCATTGGCGACCGCACGATTACCGGGCTGGTTGCTCGAGATCAAATGGTTGGCCCCTGGCAGGTGCCCGTTAGCGATGTTGCGGTTACTGCAAGCTCCTTCGATGTGTCGACTGGCGAAGCTATGGCGATGGGTGAGCGCACGCCGGTAGCAACCATTGATGCCCCTGCGTCTGGCCGCATGGCTGTAGGTGAGACCATTACTAATATGGCGGCTGCTGCTATTGGTAAGCTTTCGGATATTCGTTTGTCGGCGAACTGGATGTCAGCCGCCGGCCACCCCGGAGAGGACGAAAACCTTTACGAGACAGTTCGTGCCGTTGGTATGGAATTATGTCCGGAGCTGGGAATCACCATTCCCGTTGGTAAAGACTCCATGTCCATGAAGACGGTTTGGGAAGAGGATAACGGCGAACATAAAAGCGTGACTGCGCCACTATCTTTGATTGTTAGTGGTTTTGCGCCTGTCACCGATGTTTCACGCACTTTGACGCCCCAATTGATAAAAGATGGGGGTGAGACCGATCTAATTCTTATTGATCTGGCCGCTGGGCAAAACCGTCTCGGTGGGTCGGCATTGGCTCAAGTCTATCGACATGTCGGGGCGGTGGCGCCCGATCTCGATGATCCAGAAGACATCAAGGCCTTTTTTGCTGTCATTCAGGGGTTGAACTCAGACAGCAAGCTTCTCGCCTATCACGACCGTTCTGACGGCGGTTTGTTTGTGACACTTGCTGAGATGTGTTTTGCTGGCCGCACCGGTGTAGATATAAAACTGGATGGATTAGCAGATGACCCCAGCCAGTTTGCCCGAGAGTTGTTCAATGAGGAGCTGGGTGCCGTTATTCAGGTGCGCAGGGAAGACACTGACTTCGTTTTACAGCAGTTTTCTGCAGCTGGTCTGGGCGATCATATCAATGTCATTGGTACATTGAATGATGAAGACCGTTTGCGCCTGACGTTTGAAGGCACAGCGGTTGTTGATAACTCACGAACACAACTGCAGCGTCTGTGGTCTGAGACAAGCTACCGAATTCAGTCCATGCGGGATAATGCGGACTGCGCTCTGGAGGAGTTTGATAATCTCTTGGATGCGGATGACCCGGGGCTGCATGTAGAGCTCACATACAATGTGAACGAAGATATAGCTGCGCCTTACATCAACAAAGGCGCTCGCCCCAAAGTAGCCGTTTTGCGAGAGCAGGGCGTGAACGGGCAGGTCGAGATGGCGGCAGCATTTGATCGGGCTGGCTTCGAGTCTGTCGATGTGCATATGAGCGACCTTCTTTCCGGGCGTTCGAATTTGGAGGCGTTTAACAGTCTCGTCGCTTGTGGTGGGTTCTCGTATGGAGACGTATTGGGTGCTGGCGAAGGCTGGGCAAAGTCCATCCTGTTCAATGATCGCGTTCGGGATCAGTTTGCTGCATTCTTTAATCGGCAGGACACCCTCGCGCTTGGTGTATGCAATGGCTGCCAGATGCTTTCCAATTTGCATGAGCTGATTCCGGGCAGTGAAGCCTGGCCTCGATTTGTTCGTAACCAGTCCGAGCAGTTTGAGGCGCGGCTGGCGATGGTTGAAGTGATGCCGTCACCTTCTGCCTTTTTAGAAGGGATGGCTGGTTCACGCATGCCAATTGCGGTTGCACATGGCGAGGGTAGAGTAGAGTTTTCAGGAAGTGCATCTGCTGCAGATCTTGCGGAAAGTGAACGAGTAGCACTGCGCTTCGTGGATAACCGGGGTCAGGCCACAATGCGCTACCCTTACAATCCCAATGGATCACAAGATGGCATTGCAGGTGCTACCACCCGGGACGGCCGTATCACCATTATGATGCCTCACCCTGAGCGTGTATTCCGTGCGGTTCAACACTCGTGGAGGCCCAAGGACTGGCAGGAAGATGGCTCCTGGATTCGCATGTTCCGGAATGCGAGGCGCTGGTTTGGTTAAATAGAGAGTGAAACTTCAAAAAGCCGACTTTAGTGAGCCCCGTTAGGGTAACTTTCTGGAGTCGGTTTTTTTGTGTCTGGAATTCGGTAGTTTTATCGTTTTTCAAGCTTAAAAAGTCACTATATTGGAAAAATACCCCTTGACTCAGTATCTTTATGCACATCGCGGGCGGCGCTCTGTACATTCTGTGCGCAATGCGGTGGATAGAGCGTCATTTTTAATTGAAATCTTGTAACTAATTGAAATATATGACTTAAATTAATCGGGTGAAATTGTCACCAATTTAACCTAAGTGCAGTAAATACGGGGTTTATAGCGGTGTTCCCCATATCTTTCCCCAGAGTTATCCACAGAATCTGTGGGTAAGTGGCTAAGCTATTAATCTGTACAAAAAATATCCTCAGGCGGGCCGGTATCATGTATAAAATTTGCTATTTCGTACCCGAAACACATCTGGAGAAAACCAAGCAGGCGCTCTTTGAAGCGGGAGCTGGGCGTATTGGGTATTACGATTCTTGTGCGTGGCAATGCTACGGGCAGGGCCAGTTTCGTCCCCTTCAGGGAAGCAATCCGTTTTTAGGGTCAAGTGGGGCGCTGGAGACTGTGGGGGAGTTCAAGGTTGAGCTTGTTTGCCGCGATGACTTGATCAAAGAAGCGCTTGCCGCCCTCAAGCAGGCTCATCCTTATGAAGAGCCTGCTTATGAGGTCTATCGTCTGGAGACGTTATAAATCGTCTTTGATGCGAGTGGCGGTCATCGGATGCCGAATGTCACGTATGTGAACGCCAAAAGAATCTTTTTTTAGGTCCTCCAGAAACAGTTCCAGCGTTTTGCGAACGGTCGGGAATGAAATGTCTTCCCATGGGATTTCATCAACAGCAAACAGCTGACTTTCCAAAGACTCTTCGCCGGCGCCGAAACTCCCGTTTTTGAGGGTCGCACGATAAAACATGTGAACCTGATTTATATGGGGAACATCAATAATGGAATAGAGCCCATCAATATGAACCTCGGCAAGGGCTTCTTCTAATGTTTCACGCTCCGCTGCTTCTACTGTAGTTTCGGCATTCTCCATATATCCAGCGGGCAGCGTCCAGTAACCGTAGCGAGGCTCGATTGCCCGGCGGCAAAGTAGAATTTTCCCTTCCCAAACGGCCACGGTGCCGGCGACAATTTTGGGATTCTGATAGTGAATGGTGCTGCAGCTAACGCACACGTAGCGGTAACGGTTGTCGCCCTCAGGGATACTTTGTTTAACCAGGTGGCCGCATGTGCTGCAGTACTTCATGTTTTTCCCCGTATACTTAAATTGGTAGAGCGTTCAGTTTAATGATCTTGATCGCCGCTGTCTCACCCAACACCAGATTTGCGCAGGAGTTCCGATTTGCGTGATTTACTTGTTCAGCGTTTAACAGATTATGCACCCCGGAAACTCGATCTGGACTACCCGGAGGCGGGCATACTCGTTCCGGTTACAGATGACCCCGATAACCCCGAAATGATATTTACGTTACGCTCTGAAAACTTGAGCACTCATCGAGGGCAAGTTGCCTATCCGGGCGGTAAACGTGATCCGGAGGACGCATCCCTCGCTGCCACAGCGTTACGCGAGACCCATGAAGAGATTGGGCTGCCGCCTGACCAAGTAGAAATTATTGCACCCTTGAGCCAGGTGATGTCACGTTATGGAATTCTCGTTTCTCCTTATGTTGGTGTTGTTCCCAAGAGCCACCCTTTGGATCCAAACCCGGACGAGATTGAAAGTGTTTTTCGTGTGCCGCTTTCCTTTTTTCTCGAAGACCGGCGCGAGCGCACGGATGCGCTGCACTTTCAAAACCACACCATTCACGTGCCTTGTTACCGTTGGGAGCGTTATCAGATATGGGGGTTGTCCGCCGTGGTTCTGGTCGACTTTTTGAATGCTGTGTACGATACAGGCATAGATTTACTTGAACCCCGAACCTAATGAGGAAAACCTAATGCTATATGAGCTCGAAGGACGTGCGCCGGAGCTGCACGGCGATGGCCAATATATTGCTAGTAACGCAACTGTAATCGGCAACGTTGCCCTTCACGAAAAGAGCAGTATTTGGTTCAACGTAGTGATTCGGGGAGACAATGAGCTCATTACGATTGGTCCGGAGACGAATGTTCAGGATGCCTCTGTTTTGCACACCGATCCTGGCATCCCGTTGACGTTAGGCAAAGGTGTGACGGTTGGGCATAAGGCCATGCTCCATGGGTGTGAAGTTGGGGACTATTCATTGATCGGTATTAACGCCGTTGTTTTGAATGGTGCAAAAATTGGCAAACACTGCCTCATTGGCGCAAACACGCTGATTCCCGAAGGCATGGTTGTTCCTGACGGTTCACTAGTAATTGGTGCGCCGGGCAAGGTTAAGCGGGAGCTCACAGAGCAGCAAAAGAAAATGCTTGAACTAAGCGCCGCCCATTACGTACACAATGCAAGCCGCTATGTGAGTGGCCTAAAGCCCAAGAGCGATTGAGTTAAATTTTTATGGAACGGAAAGAAAAGGTCCGCTCGCCTTGCGTGAGCATATGCGCTTTAGATGAGCGCGATATATGTATAGGGTGCCAGCGCACTGGTGACGAAATTTTGCGCTGGTCCTCAATGACTAATTGTGAGCGTAAAGCAGTGCTTTTGAAAGTCGCTGAACGGGAGCAGGAAATAAGTCTTTAACTGAACACGAAGATGGCTAAACGGATTGAGGTGTTCTCTGGAGGATTGGCTTTGAACCATGTTAGTAAGGTAACGCTGGGTACGCCGCTAAAACCAAACGCTTATAGAGTGTTGTTGTGTGGCTCTGGGGAGCTAGGCAAAGAGGTTGCAATCGAGTTGCAAAGATTTGGGGTCGAAGTCATAGCAATAGACCGTTATCCGAATGCACCTGCGATGCAGGTAGCTCACCGAAGCCATGTAATCGATATGTTAGATGGCGAAGCGCTACGTAATGTTGTCGATGTTGAAAAGCCTGACCTCATCGTTCCGGAAATCGAAGCGATTGCGACAGGCGAACTACTTAAACTTGAGAGTGAGGGCTATAACGTAATCCCATCGGCAAGGGCTGCCAATCTCACAATGAATAGAGAAGGTATCCGTCGTCTTGCGGCAGAAGAGTTGGGGTTGAGTACATCCCCATATCGATTCGTTGATACAAAGGAAGATTTTATAAAAGCAGTAGCTGCCATAGGTCTTCCGGTTGTTGTTAAGCCTGTTATGAGTTCATCTGGCAAGGGACAAAGCACAGTCACTAAAAATAGCCAAATTGATGCCGCCTGGAATTATGCACAAACAGGGGGGCGTGCAGGTAAGGGGCGCATTATCGTTGAAGGCTTTGTGACATTCGATTATGAAATAACCCTACTCACCGTAAGACATTCGGGCGGGGTGAGCTTTTGCGACCCCATAGGGCACCGACAGGAGGACGGCGACTATAGGGAATCTTGGCAACCGCAACCCATGAGCGCCAAAGCACTGGAGCGATCTCAAGAAGTGGCTTTGAAAGTCACCGAAAATCTTGGCGGTTATGGAGTTTATGGGGTGGAACTATTTGTTCATGGGGATGATGTCTACTTTTCTGAGGTCTCACCTAGACCTCACGACACAGGGCTCGTGACATTAGTGTCACAGGACTTATCCGAATTTGCTCTCCATGCGCGAGCGATACTTGGCTTGCCAGTTCCGGTGATTCGCCAGCAAGGGCCTTCTGCTTCAGCCGTTATTCTACCGGAAGGGGATTCCAAAGAGGTCGCCTACTCGGGATTAGATGTAGCCCTTTCCGAAAAAGATGTGCAACTAAGGTTGTTTGGTAAGCCTGAGCTTTCAGGTCGCCGTAGAATGGGAGTTGCGCTAGCCAAGGGAGATTCTATCGGCGACGCGAAAGCTAAGGCGCTGGCAGCTGCAAAAGCGATAGAGGTTATGTTGTAAAAGGCTTGCTTCAGCCGGTGATTACTGCTGTTATGAGAAGGTAGCGCATTAGCTATGGAGAGGTGTACGAAAAGTATTTGAAAATATTTTCGTGACACAGTTGACACCTTCGGCCAGCTCTGTAGAATGCGCATCTCGCTTGAGGGACACACCGGAACAACGGGTGTCTTTGAGAGAGTTAACTGCTTGAAAGTGTTGAAGAAAAAGCTTTTAAGATTCTTCAAAATAGCAGTTGACAGGGTTGAGATTCGATGTAGAATGCGCCCCTCGAAATCAAGTATGAAGCAGCCGGTGAGTATCGGTAGTTTTGGAAGGGAAGCTTCTGAAACGACTTGAAAAAAACGGTTGACAAGGCGGCGAGACGATGTAGAATACGCCACCTTGATTGAGCAACGGCTCAAACGCTCTTTAACAAATTAACCAAGTAATTCGTGTGGGCGCTGACTGGAGTATTTCGACAAGAAATACCAAGACAGCGACTCGTCGAAAATTGAGTTTTGTCTTGAGCAAGAATTAAGAATCTTCGGATTCTTGTATGATTTAAACTGAAGAGTTTGATCATGGCTCAGATTGAACGCTGGCGGCAGGCTTAACACATGCAAGTCGAGCGGAAACGAAGATAGCTTGCTATCAGGCGTCGAGCGGCGGACGGGTG
>NZ_VCGY01000005.1 GCF_016597725.1 Marinobacter sp. 1-4A | reverse complement strand
GTTATAGCTACTCCCGCAATTCGCCAGAATGGAGGCTTCACGTTGAGACCACCTAACCAGTGCGTCAACGGGATTGGTTTTCCGCTGCCGCTCCAAACCAACCCGTTACGCTGGCGTTAGATTGGTCGAGCACATGAATCGAGCATTAAAATTTTCGTTGATTGGCTTGGCTTGTGTTCTGTCAGGCGTGCTGGCTCTTTTATTTCACTTGGCGGCCGGGGCCACGGTGGTTCAAGAGTATTTCGATCACGAAGCGCCTGAAGAGCTGGATTTTTCGTTTAGCTATTGCCGCGCGAATTCTCAGGTTAACGAGAGCAAGATCGTATGGCATGAGGATGTTGCAGTCATTGATGTAACACTGTCGCCAAACTGCGGCACTTCCTGGCTCTTCGGGAACTATAAGGTTCTTGAATCTGGAACACTGGTACTTGGTTACAAGAGCATTGTTCCCTCTATTATCGGATGCGACTGTGGATACCCAGCCACCTATCGGATCGCTGGTTTGGAGAAAAAGGACTACGAAATAGAGCTACGCGAGTATGCGTTCATCAATAAACCTCCCTGGCTTCTGCGCAGCTGGATTGAGATGGGATCGGACGTAGTCGAAATTGAGGAATTTTGAGAGCAACCTAACAAATGGTTGTAGTTCGTTCCGGCCTTCGGCCTCCACCGGACGCCCTTGTCAGGGCGCCGTTTATTGCTGGTGTTATGCCTTTCTCCAGATCCATCTGTCAGATAATAACGCTTGACGTTAATAACGCGCCCCGTCATCATTGAGCCATGATCATATCGTTCAAGTGTAAGGATACCGAGAAACTGGCAAGCGGACGCCGCGTCAGGCGCTTCGTTAATTTCGAGCGAGTTGCCTTGAGGAAAATTCGGCAACTCCAAGCTGCAAGCCAGTTGGATGATTTGAAAGTACCGCCCGGAAATATGTTGGAACCATTGCATGGTGACCGCCAAGGTCAGCACAGCATTCGAATCAACAAACAGTTCCGGGTTTGCTTCCGCTGGACCAAGGCTGGCGCGGAAGATGTTGAAATTGTTGATTACCATTAGGAGGTGGCTCATGCGCAATATTGATGCTGTCACGCCAGGCGAGTTACTCAAAGAAGATTTTCTGGAGCCGATGGGCATTTCGCAATACCGCCTGGCCAAAGAAATTGGGGTGCCGGCTCAGAGAATAGGCCAAATCATCGCGGGGAAACGTTCGATTACCGCAGACACGGACCTGCGACTCTGTCGTTTCTTTGGTTTGTCTAACGGCTACTGGTTGCGAGCTCAGGCAGCCTACGACACTGAGATTGCCGAAGATGCCCTAGAGGATCAGTTGAAGAATATTCGTCCTTGGACCGCTGTATCCGAAATCGGGCATAGGGCATAACCAGCGGCTGCACAGCGACCGATTTTCCGCCGCTTAGCGGCTCCAAACCGGCGCGTTAGCCGGGCGTTGAGGTCGTAGGAAAACGTTGAAGGTCTGGATTCGGATAGAGTTGATCAATAAGTGTACAATAAATCGCGACTATTCTTTTAAAGTCTGGGCCTTCATCATCGAAAACGCACCCAGATTTCACGCAGGGGCGTCACCGGGAAAAGGGGGCGGGGGGCGACAGTCTCGTTAGGTGTCTGACATGAAATGTACAAAATGCTTAGAAGAGTTTGAAGTTTCGAAGAGGCAAATGTTCCCCTTATTAAGGAGAGTCTCAGTAGTCTGTCCAAAATGTGGAGTAAGCTACACACAAAACCATTGGCCGCCGATGATTGCAGGGTTGCTTGGTGGGGTAGTTACAACTCAACTTCAAATCAATGAAGCTGAGTATCTACATCTATTTTCATTCCCCGTGGTCTTTTCTGTAGTTTGGGTTCTATTAGCATTGAGTTGGCCGCTTCAAAAGGCTGGGTAATCAATCAGACATTGTCGGAATACAAAGATAGGCAGCAACTCGAGCAAGAGCGTTGGAGAAAAACGCTAGAGGCAAAATCGCCAGTGAACAAAATCTCAGTGCGAAGCGCTACATTTGAACATGACCAAGCCTTCGTACCAGTCGGTGTCGGGCGTATAGGTAACCAGCTCCAGACGCGCATGATGGGGGCCTCCGGCGTATGAGGCGCTGGCTGACACAAGAGGGCTGAATGCCAGAGCTGCTGTTTTCACAAGGCTGATATCCGTTATCCTCCAGTAATGAAAAGTAGCGGGCTGAGAATGGATAGCCAAGGAGAAAGTCGATGAAAGCACTACTGATTATTCTTGCTGTTTTATTTGTGACTCTGATTGTTGTACTGCCCCTTGTGGAAAAGTATGCCCCGAAAGACGATGGGCGGAGCAGCGGCAACCTATCGCGTTTTATTTTCCCGTTGGTTGCGGTGCTGATTATTGCTCAGATCGTTCGTTACTACTTTTTTTAAGGGATTTCTGGGCTTGCGCTCGTCAGCCTTTTTTACACTTCCTTTCAGGCCGCTTGAGATAGCTTTACGCAAGTGCTCGCTTCTACCGCATAAAGAACCGTCCGGAACGAATATCGCATGCATCTAGGCTGGGATCAGCCTGAAAGGATGCACGTCTCATGAGTCAGTTTAACCCCATCATTTATGTTCGTGGCTATGCCATGACCGCCAGCGAAATAGCCGATACCGTATCCATGCCCTATATGGGCTTCAACCTAGGCGCTACAAAGGTGCGCCAATCATGGGATGGAACCGTTTACAAACAAGTATTCGAATCGCCAATGATGCGCCTAATGAAGGATTACGGTTACACCGATGCGTTTTCCGATGGTGCTGAGGTAGACCGGGATATCCCTCAGAAAACCGTTGTTATCTATCGTTACTATGACCAAGCAGATCGGGATTTTGGCGAAGGGAAGCCACTCTCTATTCCCGCTGCCGCTATACAGTTAGGGGACTTGATACTCAATATCCGGGATCACCTATGCGGTGATGATGCAGCTCGCCGGGCGGAGTTTCGGGTAAACCTCGTAGCGCATTCCATGGGTGGCCTAGTGTGCCGCTGCCTTTTGCAGAATGGCGGAATCAGTACGCCAGCGGTGCGGAAAATGGTGGATAAGGTGTTTACCTATGCCACGCCGCACAATGGCATAGAAATGGCCGGGATCAACGTACCTGCGTTTCTTGGGCTTTGGGATATCAACAACTTTAACCGCGCAACCATGGCGGAGTATCTTGGGTTCGATGGCAAGCCCGAACGGGTAGATTCTCTCGATGGTAAGTTTGACCCGGATCGGTTCTTTTGTCTGGTCGGAACCAATCAGCAAGATTACGGCGCTGCCAAAGGTGTTTCGAAGTGGTTGGCGGGCAAGATGAGCGATGGTCTGGTGGCTATAGAAAATGCCAGTATTCAGGGGGCGCCCAGAGCCTTCGTATACCGCAGCCACAGTGGCCCCTACGGCATTGTTAATTCTGAGGACGGCTACCAAAACCTCGTGCGCTTTCTGTTTGGGGACGTGCGTATAGACGGCGTGATGGATGTGGAATCCTTGCCATTGCCGCCATCTGTTGAGAAGGCGCGCAAAGAAGGCCGCCGGGTTCGTGCCTCCTATTACTTCGAGGCCACTGTATCACCCAGAGGAGCGCGCAGTTTCCGGCTGACGGAAAGGCGCAAGGAAACCTTCAGTGCGGTTTTGCGAAAATTTGACGAAATGATGAAACCGAAAAAGGCCGGGCTGAATTCCGCCCGTTCCCCCATGCTGTTCTCCACCTTTCTTGATAGCTCAAAAATTACCGTTGAGCGGGGGCGAACGATGGTGATGACAGTTGAGCTTGCGGTTTCAGCAACCGACTACTTTGTTGACGGTGCTCTTTGGACAGAGCATAGGGTGGAAGGGGAGTACCTATATCGTGACACGCTCACCCTCAAAATGACCCCAACTGGGGATGGCTGGAATTTGCGTTATGTAACCACGGATGAACAGTGGAGTGAACGCGGAGGAAGCAAAGCCGAGCTTGAGGGTGAGAGCTTTCTTATTCCTCTGTCGTCAAAGAAAGGTTTCAGCGCTCAATTGCGGATGTCACTCCAGCGGCGCACCGGCTGAGGCGCAAAAGATTTGGTTTTGGTGAAGAATAATTTGTGACCGCCAGCATAAGCTGGCAAAGTTCCGCGAAATCAGACTTATCTCCATCAAGAGGAAACGCCGGTGACCGACTTAGTAACCTACACACTGAACGACGGTGTCGCGACAATTGCCATCAATAACGGGAAAGCGAATGCTCTGAGCCATCAGGTATTCGAACAGCTCAATAAAGCTCTTGATCAGGCTGAACAAGACAAAGCCGTGGTTATCCTGACTGGCCAACCGGGAATATTCTCTGCCGGCTACGATTTGAAAGAAATGCAAAAGGGCATGAAAGAAGCTGAAGCTCTGGTTACTGTAGGCTCAACCTTTACCAGGCGTTTGGCAGCTTTCCCTCTGCCCATTATTGGCGCATGCAGTGGCCATGCCATTGCTAAGGGTGCGTTTATCATGCTGTCGGTGGACTACCGGGTGGGCATTGAAGGCAGCTTTAAGCTGGGCCTGAATGAAGTGGCCATTGGCATGACCATGCATCATGCAGGTATCGAAATTGCACGACACCGCTTGGCGCCCGCGCATTTTTATCGCTCGGTTATCAACGCTGAAATCTATAGCCCGGAAGGCGCTGTGGAAGCCGGATACTTGGATGAAGTGGTTGCTCCGGAACAGCTCATGAACCGTGCGAATGAACTGGCTCAAGGCTTCCGCAAGCTAAATATGAGAGCACACGCCCAGACCAAGGTGAAAACAAAGGCGGGCTACCTTGAGCTGCTGGATCAAAGCATCAAGAAAGACTCGGAGAACTTAGGCATTAATGCCTAAAAGCTAATTTCGGCGAGTTAGCTCTGGGGCAACTCGCCGGGATCTATCCGGTAGAAAGTGCTAAGTAGATCATATACCGCTGGCTGGTGCTCTTTCAGGTGATGTGGCTGCTGATAAAACGTTTCTGTTAGCACCGCAAAGAACTCAGCTGGCTTTGTGGCGCCGTAGGGGTCAAGCCAGCTTTTGCGGTGATGCCGCAGGGAGTGGCGCAGGTTGTCATAGGCTATGGTCATGGTTTGTTGCCACTCTTCGGCTTGCTCTCCGCTGAGGGGCGGCGCGCCGTCGGCGGACCCATCCAGATAGTCCAGCTGGTGTGCAAACTCGTGAAGTATCACATTGTGTGGGCTCCCCGGTTGCATGGCGCCGCTTTCGCATTCCGCCCACGCCAGCACAACTTGCCCCAGCGATGAGGCCTCTCCGGCCCGGACTTGGTCGCTCACACCAACCACCATCCCATCGCGCTCCTGCGCTTGTACTCGATACACATCCGGGTAAACAAGAATGCTGCGCACTTCGTTGTAGTCACTGTACGAGCGCATGACGGTCAAAAGGCAAGCGTGTCCAGCTATCGCTACCCGCACACGATCGTTTATCTCAAACCCGTCGCACCCGTAAAAATTCTTTTCGGCAAGGAATAACTGAACCTGATTCTCCAGAGTTTTTTGAAGCTGTTTCGAGAGTAGGCAGTACAGAGGGACTGTTGTTTGAAGGTGTTTGCGCCAAGCTTTCGGGAAAGGTTGTCTCAGCTCCCGATCTCGCCGCCAGGAGCGGTAGAAAAACAGATAGAACGCAGCCAGTGCGATGAAAACAACGGCGAAGACAGCAAAGGTAGTAGCGGAGGACATCCTGAGTAAACTCGTGTCGTAAGTACAGCCGGTACTCTAGCACATGCGTGCTGGCCAATTGTTTAAACGGCACCTATGATCAAACACTTGGCAGCGATTCATAGTAGCAAGGGCTGATAGTAAAGGATGTTATGCTTCACGAAATGAGTATTGGTGGAATGCTTTTCAGCCCCTTTGTGGTGCTGGCGCCTATGGCCTTTATTCTAGCCGCCTCTACGCGGCTTGTTTTGCACTATTTTAGCCTGCGCCGCTATATCTGGAAGGAGGCCTGGTTTGATGTGGCCATCTTCGTCTGTTATCTGGCTGCTATTGTTTATTTGTTCGGGGACTAAAGGGCATTCATGGGAAAGCTTGCGCGTATTGGACTGACATTATTCGTGGTGGTGGTTGCCATTGTTGCCGGGACTTGGGTGTGGGATCACTATCTCTACTCGCCCTGGACACGGGACGGGCGCATTCGCGCGGATGTCATCACTATTGCGCCCGATGTGTCCGGCTGGGTAACGGATTTGAATGTAAAAAATAACCTGCTTGTTCGTAAAGGCGATCCGCTGTTTGCCATTGATGATACCCGCTACCGGGCAAGGTTCGCCGAGAGCAGCGCTCGGCTCGCCCAAGAGCGAACTGGCTGGGATCTCGCTCAGCACCAATATGAACGGCGGCAGCGTATGGCGGATCGCCAATCTATTAGTGAAGAAAGTCTAGAGGCATACCGTATTCGTGCCGAGACAGCCAAAGCCAGCTATCAACTTGCGCAAGCTGAGCTCGACACTGCCCGGATTGATTTGGAGCGGTCAACAATAGTGGCTCCGGAAACCGGCATTGTTAATAACCTCACTCTGCGCCGGGGCAATTATGTATCTCGGGGGGCTCCGGTGTTATCGCTGATTCAAAGCGACTCCTTTTACGTAACCGGATATTTTGAAGAAACCAAGCTGCAAATGGTGCACGTGGGGCAGAAGGCCCGGATTACGCTACTTTCTGGCGGTAAAAAACTGAGCGGCAAAGTGAGAAGCATTGCCCGTGGTATTGCGGATTCAAATACCAGCAGTGATAGCCAAATGCTGCCGCAAGTGCAGCAAGCCTTTAACTGGGTACGCCTTGCCCAACGAATCCCGGTGGATATAGCCCTCGACCCTCTCCCGGATGACGTGATCATTAGCGCTGGAATGACGGTTTCCATTTATCTGGAAACCGATGCGGAAAGAACTCCGGAAGACGAGTAACCAAGTGGCCACAATAACGCTACCACCGCTACTGGCCCAGCTTTTAACGCCAAACAAGCGTAGCGTGATATTTGCCCTGAAAGGGGTGATATCCATGGCGCTCGCCTTGTTTGTTTCTATGTACTTGCAGCTAGATCGTCCCTACTGGGCGCTGGTTTCCGCCGTGTTCTTGCAGATTCGCCCGGAAAGCGGGCTGGTGATTGAAAAGGCTCTCTGCCAAATTTCCGGTTCTGTGGTAGGCGGTGGCGTGGGGATTCTAATCCTCGCGTTTTTTATGCCTTATCCGCTGCTCGCGCTAGCCTGTCTTACGCTTTGGATTGGCCTGAATTCCGCGGCATCTTCCATGGTGCACAACACCAACTTTATTTATGCGTTTGCCATGTCGGGCATGACGGCTGGTTTGGTGGTCATCATGGTTATGGCCGACCCAAGTGCTGCCGACGGTCGCGCAGTGTTTGATATTGCCCAATCCCGAATCAGCGAAATAGCCGTAGGCGCTCTCTGCGCTATGTTGGTTAGCCAATTGTTGTGGCCGGTGACGGTAAAAGACAGTCTTCGTTTGCATTCACGCAATGTGATCAACGATACGCTCGAATATCTCTCAATGGAGTTGGACCCGAACAGTACCCATGAACAGCGCCATCAACTCGCCGACCAGATTCTCGAAACCTTGGTTATTTTGAATGATGATTCCAGTGCAGTTGCTTATGAGGGGCCTGAAGGGCCGGGGCGCAGCCGAGCAGCTAACCTGCTTTGTAACAAGGTGATGTCTCTGTTGGCAGTCACCCAAATTATGGGACGTTTTCCACGAAATCACCCGGATTTGGTTTCCCCTGCATTCGGCAGGCTGTTGGCAGACATGAGGGCGCTTTTTATTGCAATCGCAGAGGCCGATAGCTATGACGAATCTTACCGTCAGGCTCAGGAGTTGAGGCGAGCGCTTCTAGAGCATAAAGCCGCTTATGTGGATGAGGCAGCTATCGTCACCCGCCTTAGCCAAACGGCTGTGGAGCTGGTAGCAGATCTGGTTATGGTATTGCGTGCCTACAATGCACTGGAAAACCGCGACCAGACATTGCTCAAGGCTTCCAAGTTGAAAACCCATAGGGACCCATTGATAGGCGTGGTTAACGGCTTTCGAACAGCGGTAGTGTTCGTAATTGGGGCAACTATCTGGCTAAGCACAGGTAGTCAGGCAGCCATTATGTTGATGATTATGCCTGTTGTGTTTTCGGTGATGTTTGCCCGCTTTTCGTTAGTGGTGCTTACCGTTATGTTGCGGCACTTGTTGCTTGGTGTTGTGGTTGCGATTCCCACGGCATTGTTTTTCGGGCTGGGCCTATTGTCGAAAAGCAGCGGAGACTTTGAAATGTTGGTGCTCGTGCTTGCTGGCCCATTTTTTATCGGTCTGCTGGCACTTGCCGAACGGCCGACCCTGCCGTACGGGCTGGGTTTCTGCATTCCCTTTACGCTGATCATTCAGCCCGGTAACCACATGACGTTTAATACCGAGGTGGCAACCAGTAATGCGTTAGGGCTTTTTATAGGTATCAGTATTCTCTATTGGGTGTTCAAGTTGATCACTCCTTTGGATGGCCAAACGATGCAGCGTCGACTGCTCAAAGCAACGGCTCGTGACCTTGCAGCCATCGATTTTCAGCACAGTCCCGAAAACTGGTTTAATGGTCGAATGGGAGAGCGCCTCCTCCGGCTTGCCAATTATGATCAAGGGTCTGGCAACCCAAGCCGGGTTATGACGGATATGGGCTTTACCGGGCTCAACATGGGGCACATGTCCATCCGATTACGCCGGCGAATCAAAAATCATCGAAATGCGGCAGTTGATGCAAAATTGGCAGAATGGCAGCAGGTACTGGCAGATACCTATTTGATGAGTGCGCGTGGCACTATGAACTCGCGGTTTAGAGAAGCCAGCGCTGGGCTGTTAAAAGCTATCTACGAAGCCAAGGAGCCAGATGCGCAAACAGCAACCATTGAGGGCATGTTCGAGCGCATGGCTTTGACGTTTGAGCGGACGGCCAAAACGTTTCATCATGCTTGAATACTTAAGACAGGAGAGTTGCCGTGTCCCGATCGGAGCAGTTTGCCAGCGATAATTACAGCGGTGTTTGCCCTCAGGCTTGGAAAGCAATGGAGGCCGCAAATCGAATGGATGAGCCCGCCTATGGCGAGGATAGCTGGACGCAGCGTGCATCAGACGGGTTGCGGGCGTTATTCGATACAGATTGCGACGTTTATTTTGTGTTTAATGGTACCGCAGCAAACTCGCTGGCTTTGGCGTCTATGGGGCAATCTTTCCACAGCGTGATTTGTCATGAATTGGCGCATATTGAAACCGACGAATGCGGTGGGCCGGAATACGCGTCCAATGGTGCCAAACTCTTGTTGGGGCAGGGTGAGAATGGAAAACTCACTCCAGAGAGTATCGAACACTTGGTGACCAAGCGCACAGATATTCACTACCCAAAGCCCAAGGCACTGAGCCTCACTCAGGCAACGGAAGTGGGCACAATTTATACGCCAGACGAACTCCGTGATATTCGTACTCTGGCGGATCAGTACAAGTTGAATATCCACATGGACGGTGCGCGGTTTGCGAATGCAGTTGCAGCTCTGGATGTGCACCCATCTGAAATCACTTGGAAGGTGGGTGTTGATGTACTTTGTTTCTCCGGCACCAAGAATGGTCTAGCGTTGGGAGAAGCCGTGGTTTTCTTTAATAAAGCCTTGGCCGAAGACTTTGAATGGCGCTGCAAACAGGCAGGGCAACTGGCGTCTAAAATGCGGTACATCTCTGCACCCTGGTGCGGGTTGCTGGAGAACAATGTTTGGCTGGAAAACGCACGCCATGCCAATGCCAGTGCGAAAAGACTTGCAGACGGACTGGCCGGGCTGCCAGGGATTAAACTCCGGTATCCAAGACAGGCAAACGGGGTGTTTGTAGAAATGCCCGAGGCCTTACAGGCTGCCTTGCGAGCCAAGGGGTGGCGCTTCTACAACTTTATCGGTGGCAGTGCGCGCCTGATGTGCTCTTGGGCCACGACACCCGCGGTTGTTGATCAGTTTCTGGCCGATGTGCGCCAGTTGCAATCCTGATTCTGCCGTTATTAGGCTGGAGCCTAAAGGCGGAGTAAAGCCGAGTGGCTGGGTATGATAAGCTGTCGCTCAAGCATTCGTTGTTCTTGGAGGGCGCTTATGAATCGCACGCAAGGCAAGTTGATCGTTTTTTATGATGGCTCCTGCTCCACCTGCATCAAGGATCGACGCTGGTATGAAAAACTGGCGGGGAAGACCGGTGAGTCAGTCGACTGGCTGGATATCACAGGCCGGGACGACGAGCTACGCCAACAGGGAGTAGACCCGGACAAAGCGCTTCGGGAATTGCATGTGAAGGATGATCAGGGCGAAATTCATCGTGAGATGGACGCTTACATATTGCTAATGTCGCGGGTCTTCGTACTGAAACCGCTGGCTTGGCTGATTTCTTTACCTTTGATTCGACCCACTCTGGCGAAGCTTTATCATACCTGGGTTGAACGTCGCCTCGCCGCGCGCGCCTAGGCCTTTTACTACCATACTGAGATCCCGGAGAACCCTGAGTGACACATATTCGAAAGCAGGCTATTCGGGGTCTCAAGGCGGGCGATGTTTTTACGGTTACCCGCACCTTTACCGAGAATGACACGCAAGCATTCGGCGAAATAAGCAGGGATATGAACCCGGTTCATTACGATGAGCGCTTCACTGCTGCCAAAGGGTTTCGGGGCAAAATATGCCATGGCCTGCTGGTCGGTGGCATGATTACGGAAGTGGGCGGCCAGATTGGCTGGCTGGCGTCCGGCATGAATTTTAGGTTTCGCAGACCCGTCTATTTTGGCGATACCATTACCTGTGTGTTTACGATTACCGAAGCAGATGAGACGAATCGCGCAAAAGCGGAAGCCGTACTTTCGAATCAGTTGGGCGAGGTTGTTGTTGAGTCTTGGCTGACCGGCCTGCTTCCTTGCGAAACTGAACGGGCAATTCTCGCTCAAATCTGATTTACTCCCATCCCCCACCCGCACCCCGGTGTTTTATCTTCAGAGGTTTGTATGGCTCGCTTCGAGTTGCTAGGCACTGCAATTATTCCCGGCAAGGGAACCGAACTGAGGCTGCTGCAACGCAACGATGAATTTTCTATCCGCATTGCAGGCACCAGCGGTGAGTTAATGAATACGCGTTTGCATGGTTCCGAAGATGCGTTGGCAACACTGGCCTGCGAGCGCATTGCCGATCATCCTGCACCAAAAGTGCTCATAGGTGGGTTGGGTATGGGGTTCACCCTTGCAGCTGCGCTGCAGTCATTGGGCGATACCGCAGAAGTCACCGTTGCCGAACTCGTACCTGAGGTGGAACAGTGGAATCTCGGCCCGCTGGGCAGAGCTTCAGGCTATCCGCTAAAAGACCCGCGTGCCAAGGTACACATTGGCGATGTGGTACAGCTGATCAAGAATTCGCCTGCCAGTTACGACGCCATCATGCTGGATATTGATAATGGCCCTGAAGGGCTTACGCGAAAAGAAAATGACTGGTTGTATTCTGCTGCGGGCATTGCCGCAGCACAGGAAGCGTTGCGGGCTGAGGGCGTTTTGGCCTACTGGTCAGCCGGACAAGATCCTGCATTTACTGAGCGCCTAAAGCGCGCAGGGCTCTCGGCAGAGGCGGTAACCGTGCGCGCCCATCGCCCGGGGAAAGGCGCAAAACATGTTATCTGGCTTGCTTGGTAAGCACTGGAACGACGAGAGTTAATCCTCATCGTCATCCTGCATACGTTCAATCCGCTCCCGTTCTTCTTCTTTTGCCGCGTCAATCACGGCCATAAGCTCTTCTACATCAGCGCTGGCGGTGTCGTGCTCAAAGCAGCCGGTCAGCTTGCTGTTGGGGTGAAGATCGCCACTTTCGTAAAGCGCCCAGATTTCTTTGCCATAGTCGGTAACAAGCAGGTCGGGTGCGTACTTGGCAAAGTAGCGACGCATATTGTCTACGTCCCGCTCTAGCATTCGCTCAGCGTTGTTGTTGCCCGCAGCGTTAACCGCTTGGGGCAGGTCAATAATTACCGGCCCACTGCTGTCTACGAGTACGTTGAACTCCGACAAGTCACCGTGGATAAGCCCCGCGCTCAGCATGCGAACTATCTCGGCGATAATACGGCCGTGGTAATCACGAGCCTGCTCAGGAGTTAGGGTGACATCATCAAGACGCGGAGCGGCTTTGCCATCGGCATCGGCTATCAGTTCCATCAGCAACACGCCGTCCACGAAGCCCTTGGGCTCAGGTACGCGCACACCGGCTTCTGCAAGTCGGTACAGGGCATCTACTTCAGCGTTAAGCCAGGCGTCTTCCTGCTCTTTCTGACCGTAGCGTGTTTTTTTGCTCATGGCCCTAGCCCGGCGGCTATTGCGTACTTTTCTACCTTCTTGGTACTCAACAGCCTGCTTGAAACTGCGCTTTTTTGCTTCTTTGAACACTTTTGCGCAGCGTACTTGGTCGCCACACCGCACCACGTAAACCTGTGCTTCTTTACCGCTCATAAGCTGGTAAAGCACTTCGTCCACAAGGCCGTCGTCGACCAGAGGTTGTAATCTCTTGGGTACTTTCATAACACCTTTCAGTTTAGCCGTGAGCGTGCCGACCATGCGTGCTGAGTTGGCCTAAAGTCAGGCGAGAGCAACGGTGATAGTCATAATGCTGCATAGCTTACATCAAATTGCTATTTCTTTTGCGAATCTGGTTATAGGCTCGGGAAGCTTTTGCCTGAATGGCTTATAGTATCCGATCGCCCTGTATCAGCAGGGCAGGTCTGAGGGTAGAATTGTCGGGTGAAAAAACACGCCGGCGTATGCCCGGTATGGATGCGTTTAGAGATTGTTTTGGAGCTATAAAAAATGCCTAGAGCAAGTGAAATTAAGAAAAATTCTGCAGTTGAATACGAAGGTCGGGTGTATTTCGTCAAGGATATCGAGCGCTCTGTTCCTCAGGGGCGTGCTGGCGGAAGTCTATACCGTATGCGGATGTACGATGTAGTTACGGGCAATAAGATCGACGAAACCTTTAAAGATTCCGATATGCTGAATCTTGCCGATCTTGTGCGCAGGCCCGCCACTTTTTCCTACTCTGATGGCGATGAATACGTCTTCATGGATAGCGAAGACTTCACTCAGTACAGCTTGAACCGTGAAGCGATTGCCGACGAGTTGCTGTTCATTACTGAAGACACTCAGGGAGTAATGGTGATTCTGGTGAGTGAATCCCCGGTTGCCTTGGCTCTGCCACCAACCGTCGAGCTCGAAATTGAAGAAACAGATCCATCGGTTAAAGGCGGCTCTGCGACTGCTCGTACCAAGCCGGCAAGAATGGCTACTGGTTTAGTAGTTCAGGTCCCTGAACATATCTCCACGGGTGATCGTATTAAGGTCAACGTGGAAGAGCGCAAGTTTCTAAGCCGGGCATGATCTGGTAGCGTTCTGAAGTTGCCCTGAGTGTGGAGAACCCTGTGAAAACAATAGAAACAATAAGGGTGCTGGCGGCCAGCGTAATCGCGGTTGTCGTGATGGTCGGTATAGCCCGGTTCTCCTACACGCCGATGATTCCAGAGATGGTAGAAGCGCTCGGGCTTAGCCAGTCCGTTGTCGGCATGTTGGCGACGGTGAACTATGCCGGTTACCTCACCGGGGCGCTTCTGATTACCCGGATCAGTGATCTTGATCTTAAGGTGAAGCTGTATCAGCTCGGCCTTGTTGTGGCTGTGGTTTCTACGGTGCTTATGGGATATACCACCGACGTGTGGTTGTGGTTCTTGCTGCGTTTTGTCTCCGGCCTGAGTACTTCTGCAGGCATGCTGCTCGGTGCCGGTTTATTAATGAGTTGGTTGATCAGGAACAACGAAAAGTCCGAACTTGGCGTGTTTTTTTCAGGCATTGGGCTAGGCATTGTTCTTACTGCCGTGCTGGCAGAGTTAATAAAAGACCCCTTCACCTGGGATCAGCAGTGGGTCATTTACGGGCTGGTAGGGCTGGTGCTGATTGTTCCAGTGTGGCGTTGGATGCCAGACTACCGTACCTGTGCTTTGCCGCGAACCGGGAGCGTGGTTGTTAGCGAAGACCGAAGTCGGTTTATCGTTCCACTGCAGTTGGCCTACTTTTGTGCCGGTGTCGGATATGTTGTAACAGCAACGTTTTTGGTGGCGATTGCTGAATCCATGCCCGAGCTTAGTGGTCGTGGCTGGCTTATCTGGCTGATTGCCGGGCTGGCGGCCACTCCCGCCTGCTGGTTATGGGATGTGTTCTCCCGCCGTTGGGGGCAGTGGACAGCCCTCTATATTGCTTACACACTCAATTCGATCAGTATTCTGATGCTGATCATGGACACGAGTATGGCCAGCGTCATGCTCAGTGCTGTGATTTACGGCGCCAGTTTTATTGGTATTGTCAGCATGATGCTGGCAATGGTGGGCCGAGTGTTCCCGGAAAACCCTTCCCGACCGATGAGCCGACTTACCTTCAGTTATGGTATCGCCCAGATGCTGGCGCCTGCTATCGTGGGTTATCTGGCGGACGTTGAAGGTAACTATACGAACGGCCTGTGGCTCACGCTGCTGGTGATGGCGCTTGGCGTGGGCGTGCTCCATATGGCGCGCAGGGCCAAGGGTAGAGAAATGGAGCCAGCTCAATGACCGGCCCAATGAACAGGCCCACATCGACACAGCCGGTTTTCTGGCGAGACAGCGAGTTACCGCACGTTGAGTTACGACAAGTCAGCGATGGCCGTACTGTCTGCTATGCGCCTCATACTCATACGCAATGGTCGATGGGCGCGATTACCGGTGGGGAGAGTACCTTTGAATACGTTGGGCGCCAATATCACGTAAGTGAAGGTTCGCTGGTGTTCATGAACCCGGAATGGGTCCATGCCTGCAATCCGGTAGATTACCAACCCTGGGCTTATCTGATGTTGTATGTGGATGCGTCCTGGCTTGCTAGTTTGAGGTTTCGTCTGGGTTTTTTGGATGCGCCGGTTTGGCAGGATATACATTGCGACGTCACTACGTCTGCGGTTTTGTATTCCGGCTTTCAGGCACTGGCCGACCGCCTGCTGGATAATGGTGTGTCCTCAGAGCAAAAAGAGCATGACGTAGAAGCGTTTTTGTCTGAGGTGATGGTATCGATATCTGGAGCGGCTGGGCAAGCCGAAAAGCCGTTCCCACCCGCGCCTGAATCGCTACGGGAACTGGCCCGATATCTTGACGTTCACTGCACGGATGAGTTGTCTGTTGAATGGATGGCGGAGCGTGCTGGTGTGTCTCCTTCGCATCTGGTTCGGGTGTTCCGAAAATACTATGGCATGACACCTCACGCCTATCAGATTAATCGACGTGTTCAGCTCGGGCAACGGGCTATTCGGCAGGGCGCTCCCATTGCTGATGCAGCTCTGGCGGCTGGTTTTTTTGACCAACCGCATTTTCAAAAAGCTTTTAAACGGTTGGTTGCTGCGACGCCGGGTCAATATAGCCGACCGCCAAAGCGGCATCCTGACCGAGTATAAGGTACAGGCAACTGATCAATAGCAATGCCGCGAGCACGCAGTTTACCGTTCGAAGTAGGCCCGGCCTCTGAACATACTGGCGCAGAAATCGCCCTGCCAATACCCAAGTGCTAAGTGACAGCCAGCAAATAGGTAAATAAAGGCTGGAAAACACGGCCAGTTGTATAAGGTCGCCGCCAGATGTGTAGGCTCCAATACCTGATGCGGACGCAAACCAGGCTTTTGGGTTCAGCCATTGCATTGCAGCGCCGGTCCAAAATCCGGGAGCGTTTCCCAGAGCTTTGTCTGAAATTTTCCCGTCATCGGTCGCCAGTCGGTAGCTGAGATAAAGCAGAAATGCGATGCCTGCCCAAGTGAGCAATCGATCGAACCCGGGAATCCACACCAGGGCAGAATGCAATCCCAGCCCGATAGCAAGAAACAGTGCGATAAACCCGAGTGTTGCTCCGGATACGAACCAAAAGCCTTGGCGCAACCGGTATCGGGTGCCGCTACTGAGACAAACAAGGTTCACCGGTCCGGGTGAAATCGAGGCCGCCAGAGCAAAAGCGGCCATTGGTAGAAGTAAGGCGAATGACATTGAAACAGTCCTCATCTCGGGATTATGAGTGAGGAGTCTGCTGCGATCCTGAATCTCGGTATTGTACAAAATTGCGCGGGCGTGAACGTTATTGCTCTGCGGCTTCATAAAAAGCCCGGCTTTTCGCGTAAACGGGCGTCATATCCACCATCGTAAATCCCACCACTGGCTCATACAGAGAAAAGGAATAGTTTTCCCCCAGCGTTAGGCTTTCCCAATATTCGAGAATACCGCTTTCACGTTGGTCAATGTCCGGGTAGCTGGCGTGTTCAAAGTACCCGATTTTCGTCATTTGGTAAGTGATTTCGATGGGCGCTGGGGCAGCTATAAGTGTGTACCTTTGCAAGCCGGGATAAACAGCAATAGCACCGGCCAAGCCTAGGGTGACAGAGAGCCCTATGTACTCCGCCTTTGGCGCGCCTTTTCCCAAATGAATGCCCAGAGCACCCGCTAGCAGTCCGCCAAAAACAAAGGGCCACAGTGGCCGTTCGCCGACAACTAAAAAGTTGGTGAGCAGCAGGTAGTCAACGAGAGTGTATATACCCAGTCCTGTCAGAAGCACCAGCTGTATCACCATGCCCTTATGCTGGAGCAAATCGAAATGGCCAGCCAGTGGTCCGGTTTCATCTGTAGGGGTGGTCGTAAAGCTAAGGTTGTTTGTCGCTAAGGATAGAGCTTGCACGAGAGGGGCTTCAGCAAGCAGCGCTTCGACCTTGGATTGAGATTTTCCGAATAATGCGCCAAAGCCCATCCGGTGATCCGGGCCACCTTCGATTAAAAAATTATAGGGCTGCAGCCGATAGACTTTTTCGCGCGTGATGATGCTAAGCCTCGCCTTTTGGATAGCCTGCGGAATATTTTGAACTCCACTAACGGGAGTCAGTTCGACGCTTTGGATGGCGGTTAAGGGGATGCGGTGGCTACCGGTGGTCAGGCCCCACAAACCTAGTCCGGTCAGTAGGGGGATGTCGATTGTGAGGCTTTCGTTAGTGAGAACTAATCGAACATTCTGCTTGGCCAGCAACACAATGGTGCTGAGCAGTAAAACCAAGCTAAAGAGCGGTACCTCAACATATACGTCGCCATTTTCATTCAGGTATAGCTGGCTTAGCTCTAACTTCTCGATATTCGGGAGGTCTAGCAACAGGAAGGTGCTAGCTAGCACGACTAGAAGAAATGACCCGGTTACGATGAGGAATGCGCTGCGTTTAAGTACGCTGGCAGCGTACCGGAAGCGTTGTGTCGCCATTATTTGATGTCGTCCCTGAATCAGAAAGTTGTGAGTTAATGATAAACATTAACGAAACTGAATGGCGAGATGTTTTACCGCTCTCTGGAAAGAGCTATGGTATAGGTCGTCCTAAAGCGGAGCATTTATTAGAAATGCCAATATCGGAAGGTGCGCAACATTACGTTCTAATGCTGATTCCCAGCCTTCTGGGTGACATAGAAAAGCTGGGTTTGCGCAGGATTATTCGTACTTCTGATTTCTCGGAACAGAAGGTAACGGCACTTTACTTTGAGTTTGTGTCCATCAAGCGTGTTTTACCCAGCAATCCTCTCGCCATTGAGCCTGCCATTTGGGAGCACCTGCTCCATTGTGTGCGGGTAATGAGTTCGCTGGTGAATTTGGCTACAACGGAGGATTTGGAGCGAGCCCGCGATATTGCGGTGCGCCGGTATTTTCCCCATGCAAAAGAGAGCCTTAAAAGCGAGTTCGAGAAGATGCGCAGTGAGGGTAAGGTGGACTTTCGGCTGGCGGGTATTCTGCGGCAGGGAGATGTACCAGAAAACTCAGAACAAGTTTGCATGGAGGCTATTCGGCGTGAACGGGAACAGCGCGTGGAATCCATCAAGTGCCTTGGTATAGAACACCTAACCAGTCATGAAGCCTTTGTTGTGGAGTCTGCCAAGGCTTATGTTTTGTCCCAACTAGATGAGGCGCCTGAGGATTTCGGTGTTCTGGACTTGGTCATTCGCCTTCTAGATCTTCTGCGGCTGGTGCTTGTTCTGGAATCCCGCTCTCCCGGCGGGGCTAGCGCTGTATCCTCAAACTTTACAGTGGAAAACATAGTGCTGGGTATTGGCAACGCCATGTACCGAGGTGAGCTAGGCTTGAACGTCTCTTCACTCGGCTTGGCGAGAGTAAAAAACTAGACCGCTTCTCCTCACATTAAATCCCAGCATCTTTAACGTTCTCCATCACCACAAAAGTACTCGTTTGTAGCACATGGGGAAGGGCAGAAATTTGTTCCCCCAGTACCTGTCTGTACTCCGCCATATTGCGCGTTCTAACTTTCACCAAGTAATCAAAATTGGCAGCAATCATATGGCACTGCTCAACAGCCGCAATCTGTTTAACGGCTGCGTTAAACGCTTTGAGCGACTCGCTGCTGGTGTCACTCAACGTAATCTGGGCAAAAGCGATATGGTTTTGACCGAGCTTGGTCTGGTTTACCAACACGGTGTAGCCCGTGATCAGCCCTTGCTCTTCAAGCCTGCGCATGCGCACCTGACACGGGGTTTTGGACAAACCCACTCGTGACGCAAGTTCAGTAACGGTAATCCGCGCGTTCTTTTGCAGCTCACGGATGATGGAGTGATCGATTCGGTCTAGTTCGCTCGTCATGTTTTATCCTCCACAAAGCCTATAACCGCTACTTTCGGGCAAGTTATGGCCATGGACACTATGCTGTAGGTGAAGGGGGCCTGATTCCACAAGGGTTTTACGTCAGTTTGGGTTTTCGGCTTGGTCAATTAATCTGAAATTTTATGGTATTAAGGTGAAATAGTACATTTTCATCTGACAATAAAGCCGAAATTAAAAGTGTTTGGGGTTCTTACAGAGAAATAGTCTTTGCCGTTGTCGGTAGAATGCGGCAAAGACAAATAAATATGAGGGTACAAGTATGAGATCGCAGCAATCAGTGGCTCCAGAGCTTGCCAGCAGTCGGCAGGCAATTCGCGATTATTATCTCGAAGATGAGTACAAAGTGATTCACGAGATGATTGCTGACGCCCAGTTGTCTGAGGCAGAGCGGGCAGCAATTTCTGCCCGTGCCGCCGATCTGGTACGCAGTGTCCGACAAAGCGCAAAATCCACAATCATGGAAAAGTTTCTTGCGGAATACGGCCTCACCACCAAAGAGGGCGTGGCGCTGATGTGTCTGGCAGAAGCGCTGTTGCGTGTGCCCGACAACACAACGGTTAATGCGTTGATTGAAGATAAGATTACCTCGGGCAACTGGGGCGCTCACGTGGGCAAAGCCACCTCGGCATTTATCAACTCCACCACCGTTGCGCTGTTGATGACCAGCAACCTGCTTAAGGATTCTGAGCGCCATACAGTGGGCGACACTCTGCGCAAACTGGTTAAGCGCCTCGGTGAGCCGGTTGTCCGCACGGTTGCGGGTCAGGCCATGAAAGAGATGGGCCGCCAGTTTGTTCTGGGCCGTGATATTGAAGAAGCCCAGAGCGAAGCCAAATCCTACATGGCAAAGGGTTACACCTACTCTTACGACATGCTTGGTGAAGCTGCCCGCACGGATGCCGATGCCCGTCGCTATTACGAGTCCTATTCCAACGCTATCGATAGCATCGCCAAGAACTGCAAGGGCGATGTGCGTAAAAATCCCGGTATCTCGGTAAAGCTTTCTGCCCTTCTGGCGCGCTACGAATATGGTCAAAAAGAGCGGGTAATGAATGAATTGGTTCCCCGCGCACTTAAACTGGCGAAGAAGGCTGCAGCCGCCAACATGGGCTTCAATATTGATGCTGAAGAACAGGACCGGCTTGATCTTTCTTTGGATGTTATTGAAGCCATTTTGACTGACCCGGAACTAGCCAACTGGGACGGTTTTGGCGTGGTGGTTCAAGCCTTCGCGAAACGCGCCTCCCACACGCTTGATTGGCTGTACGCGCTGTCTGTAAAGCTTGATCGCAGAATCATGGTTCGTCTGGTTAAAGGCGCTTACTGGGATGCCGAAATCAAGCGCGCTCAGGTCATGGGTCTGTCGAACTTTCCTGTATTCACGCGCAAGGCGTGCAGTGATGTTGCCTACCTCTCGTGCGCCAAAAAACTGATAGGAATGAGCGATCGCATCTACTCGCAGTTCGCTACCCATAACGCGCATTCTGTGTCTGCCATACTTGAACTGACCCGGGCCGCCGGGCTGAAGAGTTACGAGTTTCAGCGCCTGCACGGTATGGGCGAATCGCTGCACAACCAGGTACTGAGCGAGAGCGGAGTGCCGTGCAGAATTTACGCCCCTGTAGGTAAGCACAGCGACCTGCTGGCCTACCTTGTGCGCCGTTTGCTTGAAAACGGCGCCAACAGTTCATTTGTAAACCAGATCGTAGACACCAGTATCACGCCGGAGGAAATTGCGAAGGACCCCATTGATTCGGTTCAGGAGCTGGGTAAAAACCTGTCGAGCAAGGCCATAGTTCACCCGGCCAACCTGTTTGGTGCCAAACGCCGCAACTCGAAAGGCTGGGACATTACCGATCCTGTAACGGTTGCACGTATTGATGAAGGCCGTGGTGCATTCCGCAGTCATCAATGGTCCGGTGGCCCGCTGATTGCCGCTGAGGTTACCGGCACCGAAGTGCTGGAAGTCAAAAACCCAGCCAATCCCGATGATCTGGTTGGGCATATCACTCAGGCCAATGAAGCCGATGTAGATGCCGCCATTACAGCGGCTGAGCAAGGCTTTACACGCTGGTCGTCCATGCCTGCAGAAGATCGTGCTGCGTGCGTGCGCAAAGTGGGTGACTTGCTGGAAGAAAACGTACACGAGTTGTTTGCGCTAACCACCCGTGAAGCGGGTAAATCCTTGCTGGATGGCGTTGCTGAAATCCGCGAGGCGGTAGATTTCTCGCAGTTTTATGCCAATGAAGGTTTGCGATACAAAGACGATGGCGACGCTCGCGGCATTATTTGCTGCATATCGCCGTGGAACTTTCCGTTGGCGATTTTTGCTGGCCAGATCCTCGCAAACTTGGCTGCGGGTAATGTTGTCGTTGCCAAACCAGCAGAGCAAACGTCGTTGTTAGCCGTTCGCGCGGTTGAACTGATGTACGAAGCCGGTATTCCCAAAGATGCCATCCAGCTTCTGCCGGGCTCGGGCGCCACTGTAGGCACGGCACTGACTTCTGATTCCCGGGTGGCGGGGGTCTGCTTTACCGGCTCTACGGCTACGGCTCAGCGTATCAATAAGGTAATGGCGGAAAACATGGCGCCGGACGCACCGCTGGTGGCCGAAACCGGTGGCCTAAACGCCATGATTGTGGATTCAACAGCCCTGCCAGAGCAGGTGGTTCGTGATGTGTTGGCATCGTCGTTCCAGAGTGCTGGCCAGCGTTGTTCGGCGCTGCGCATGCTGTATGTGCAGAAGGACATTGCCGACAACCTGCTGGAAATGCTCTACGGGGCAATGGAGGAGCTGGGCATTGGCGATCCTTGGGCGCTCTCTACCGATGTGGGGCCGGTTATTGATGAAGCTGCCCGCAAGAAAATTGTGGATCACTGCGACAAGTTCGAGCGCGAAGGGCGCTTGCTGAAAAAGCTCCCGGTGCCGGAAAAGGGCCTGTTTGTCTCTCCCGCTGTACTGAGGGTCAGCGGGATCGAAGAGATGGAAGAAGAGATTTTCGGGCCGGTACTGCATGTGGCCACATTCGAAGCCAAAGACATAAACAAGGTTGTGGATGCGGTAAATGCAAAAGGCTACGGCCTCACATTCGGCATTCATAGCCGGGTTGATAACCGTGTTGACCAGATTGTCAGCCGTATCAAGGTTGGCAACACCTACGTTAACCGTAACCAGATCGGTGCGATTGTTGGCTCCCAGCCATTCGGCGGGGAAGGTCTTTCCGGGACTGGTCCGAAAGCAGGTGGGCCACAGTACGTTCGACGTTTCCTAAAAGGTGCTACTGCTGAGCGCTCAGCAGAAGTTGGTGCTAATGCTGTTGATGGAAAAAAACTCGAAGGGCTGATTAGTAAGCTGAGCAAGTTTACCGTGCCAGCACCGAAAGCCAGAATCCAAGCTATGGAGCCCGTTTTCGGTAAGGTGCCTGAACCTCTGGATGCGCAGGTTGAAGAGTTGCCGGGACCAACGGGCGAACTCAACCGGCTTTCCAATTACCCTCGCGGAACGGTTTTGTGTTTGGGGCCAGACAAAGAAACCGCATTGGCACAGGCCGCCATGGCTCTGTCTCAAGGCAACAAAGTGGTGGTTATTGCACCGGGTATTGACGATTCTGTCGGCCGCGCAGTTCAGGCTGGCTTGCCGATAGTGGGCATTGAGGGGCTTCTGGAGCCGGAAGTGCTTGCTAGTGCCAGCGGCTTTGAAGCTGTTGTAAGTTGTGCTGATCAGGCTCTCTTGCGCCAGTATCGTTTGGCGCTGGCTAAGCGCGATGGCGCACTGCTTCCGCTAATTACAGAACACACGCTTGATCAGCGTTTTGTCATTGAGCGTCATCTTTGTGTAGATACGACAGCGGCCGGAGGCAACGCCAGTCTGATTGCAGCATCTGAGTAACGTTAATCCTATGGCTGGAAGCTCTCAGGGATGAGGCTTCCAGAGTTCGGCTTAATTGCTGGCATAGCGCTCATGCAGTATGCCGACTCTCTCAACATAAGCCTTGGTCTCAGCGTAGGGAGGTATGCCTCCGTAGCGGCTCACGGTACCCGGTCCTGCATTGTAGGCAGCGGTTGCCAGCCGGGTATTACCCTTGAAACGTTCCAGCATTTTGGCAAGGTAGGTCACTCCACCACGAATGTTGTCTGCTGCAACCATTGCATTCTGCACGCCAACTTCCAAAGCCGTTCCCGGCATCAGTTGCATTAGCCCTTGAGCTCCCACAGGGGATAGAGCCTTTTCATTGAACGCGGATTCCGCATGAATTACTGCGCGCACCAGCGCCGGGTCTACACCGTACTCCTGCGCAGCTGTTTTGATTTCTGTGTCGTAGCGGCCGGTGAAGAGAGGCGTGGTACGCCAGTTTACCTGGGAGTCTGGATCGCAAGCATAGCAGTAGAAGCTGATAACATCGAAGCTTGCCACGTCAGGCTGCGTGCCGCTGTAGGCAACAACGCCGTTATCGTCCTTGTAGCGAAAAACTGTCTCGTTTTTGCTTGAGGCCCGGCCACGGCTGCTGTTTTTTACATTGGTAAATTCCACGCTGCCATCAGGGTGGACAATACGCTTGATAGTGTCTGCTGCAACCGGTGCAGGTAACCAGACGAGAGCGATCAGAAAGGGCAGTGCGAGTGTTTGGAAGCGTATCATTTGCTACTCACGGGAAGCGCAATCAATAATCTTGCTGCGAGCAATGTTAAAACATGAACAGCATAGATTATACGGCGTTACCGGCAAGAAATGATATTTCGTATTGTGGGTGAAATGTTACTGGGTGGTGCTGGAGAGGGTTTAAACGGTGCCCGGGCGCGTTGAAAGCGCCCGGGCCGAAAATCGCGTCAGACTCGACCCTATATTTTTGGTCCACGCCCGCGTACAGCATTGGCAACAAGAGAAATTACCAACAGAATTAAGAAGATAAAAAACAGGACTTTGGCGATACCAGCCGCCGTGCCCGCAATGCCCCCAAAACCAAGGACACCGGCAATAATGGCAATAATAAGACAAACTACAGCCCAATAGAGCATAACTATTCCTCTTTGTTTGGCTTCCATTTCAAAATGGCACAAGCTTGGGTGATGCACAAACGTCAACTGGTCCCAGAGCCTTTTTGGAGCGGTTTTTACGTTCCACTTTGGCTTTTAAGATTCTGTTTTTATTGATATAGCCGAGTTTTGTTGTCAGTTTATTAAGCTTTTATAAGATAAGCTGTTGGTCGGGATATTGTTATGGTGGTGCTACTGCTATTCTTGAATCAGCCAGCTCCGGAGACATCTATGAATGTAAGACTTACAGCGTTTGCCCTTTTAGTTTCCGCCTTGTGTGTGTTTAGCTCACAGCTGCAGGCTGAAACAGATAATTCCTCGGTAGAAAACCTCAAGCAGGAAACCCAAGAGCTTGGAGAAGCATTGCAGGAATACGGGGCCGACCAGAAGGATCAGGCGGAGGATTCCATTAACCGGGCGCTCTCGGCGTTAGACAAACGTATTGCCGAACTTGAACAAGAGCTTTCGGAAAACTGGGATGAAATGAGTAACACGGCGCGGGAACGTTCAAAAGAAAGTCTGGCGTCCTTACGCGAACAGCGTGAACGAGTGCAAAACTGGTATAACGAACTCAAGGCTAGCTCAGCAACGGCATGGGAGCGGGCTAAAAAAGGCTTTTCAGAGGCCTATGAAGCACTTTCTGAGCAGTGGAATGAAACTGAGCAAGATTTAACCCTTGAACAGAAAAAAAGAAAACAAAGTATCTGACCACCAAAACCAGACAAGGAAATACAATGCCATTCTCTTCAGACCATATTGCAGAGCTCAATCTATTGTCGCAGTTTGAATCTTCTTCGGGTCAAGCCGGTATTAAAGTGCACCGGAGCGATGCGGCACCGGAAACCGTGCAGGCCGCGGAGCGTCTTTTTGCCAAGGGGTTGATTACACGGGACGACGGCGGCTATCTCACGCCTATGGGTAGTGAAGCTGTAGAGCTGACCCAGAAGCTTCAATCTATCCTCACGACCTAAGTGTTCGCAACAAGACCCCGAGAGCTATCTGTAATGGCTACACAGTCGGAGGTCTGTTTCTGTTCCGCAAGCGAGCCAGCCGCTACACTGGCTCGCGCTTCGGGTATCTGACCTCGGCAGCCAGCTATGCAATCCTTGTTTTATTCATTTTTTGTTCCCGCGCTGTTCGTGTGGCTGTGGAGTACTGGATTTATCGGTGCCAAGTATGGCTTGCCCTATGCTGAGCCATTTACGCTTCTTTTGATCCGTATGCTGCTTACGCTAGGCCTGCTTGCTGGGCTCGCCGCTATGCTTAAAACCCGTTGGCCAGGCTGGCGGGCTGCAAGGCATCTTGCGGTAACAGGCCTGCTCGTCCACGGCTGCTACCTTGGTGGTGTTTACTACGCAATTCAGGGTGGAATGCCCTCTGGGATAGTGTCCTTGGTGGTAGGTTTGCAGCCACTGGTCACGGCGGGTGTTGCTGTGGTTGTTTTAAAAGAAACTGTTTCATGGCGGCAATGGTTGGGGTTGGGGCTTGGCCTTCTGGGTGTAACGCTGGTTTTGCTAGAGAAGTTTGGCGGGGCAGGCAACCCGGGTGAGAGCTTCCCGTTATGGACACTGATATGGGCATTGCTTGCCTTGACAGGAATTTCTCTGGGTACTGTGTATCAAAAGCGCCATGGCACAGGCGCGGATTTGGTGGCTGGCACCATTATTCAATATGGCGCCGCCGCCACCTTCTTCGCACTTGGCGCACTCCTGCTCGAAACCCGTGAGGTGGTTTGGTCGGTGCAGCTTCAGCTTTCCATGGCCTGGCTGGTTTTAGGTGTTTCCATTGGCGCCATATTGCTATTGATGTGGCTGATCCGCCGGGGTGCGGCTTCCCAAGTGGCCAGCCTATTCTATCTTGTCCCTCCGGTAACCGCTCTGGAAGCCTTCTGGCTGTTTGATGAGCGCTTGGGCGTACTGGCTATCATTGGCGGCATTGTGTCAATTGCGGGGGTTGCGCTGGTGGTGTCTCAAAAACGCCCCGTATAAGGAGCGCTCTGGCAGATCCATACCATTGGCTCCGGTGTCCTTATCGTAACGTCGAAACGGTAACCTTTGAGGTATCGTTAAAGGGGTGTTTAGGGACTTTTTGAAGCTGTTAAAGAGAGCTGGATGGTATGAATTATTGGCTGGTTGCAAACCCGGAAGCAGGCGATGGCCAGAGAGGGAGAGACTTTTGGCTCGAAAATCTGGCCAATGCCGGTATTACGAACCCCAGATGTTGCGATTTTCAGGCGCAGGATTGGAAGGCGCAGGTAAAACCCGACGACATTGTTATGGTGGCTGGTGGCGACGGTTCGGTAAACGCCGGAGCCCAGTTGTGCCTTGAGCGCAATGCAACGCTGGCAGTATTACCTTCGGGCACCGCCAATGACTTCGCCCGCAACCTTGATTTGCCGGAAGATCCGGCTGCGCTATGCGATCTGGTTCAGCGAGGTGCTACACAGCAAGTTGATGTGGCAGAGTTCGGTGACGGAATTTTCCTTAATGTGGCCCATGTTGGCTTGGGAACGCTTCCGGCCAGAGAATCACAAGGCGCCGCCAAAAAGCTGTTTGGACGCTTCAGCTATGGCTTTGAGCTGATACGACGAGTAAATGCCAAACGCGGGTTTCATGCAGAAATAACATGCGATGAAGCGTTTGTGCGGGGCCGCTGGTTGTCGATTGCCGTATCCAGCGGGGCCTTCTTCGGGGGGGGGAATGAGATTCCGCAAGCAACTGCAGATGATGGAATGCTCGATATTATTGCCGTAAAACCACGCCCCTTGATTCAGCTATTGCTCACCTTTCTTATGGTTCGGTTTAGCGGTAAATCCCCGAATCGCACCAGCACGGTGGTGCACCTGAAGGGTAAACGCTGCGGCGTTATTACGTCAAAACCGAAAACTGTGACGGTGGACGGCGATGAGGCAGGTAAAACACCACTGCATGTGGTGTGCAGGAAGCACTGTCTTCGGGTAATTGGTGTTTCGGTGGTGCGTACCGGAGAAGCTGAAAGTAGCCGGTCCGGCTCTCGACAACAAGGTGTATATGGCTCGTAAATCCGCCGCAAAGCAACTATTTCGCGGCGCTGCTTGGGCGCTGGCTTTTTTACTATTGGCGGTTTTCTCCGTGCTAATGCTGTTCCGGTATGTAAATCCGCCAACCTCGGCGTTTATGCTCGGTTACAGCTATGCCAACCCGACTAAAGAAATAGAGCATACCTGGGTTAGTCTGCCGGAAATTTCACCCTGGATGCCGCTTGCGGTTGTGGCCAGCGAGGATCAACGGTTTCCAGATCATCGGGGTGTTGATTTTTCAGCAATCCAAAATGCGTTGGCAGAGTACCGTGCCGGAGAAGGGCTTCGGGGCGCCAGCACGATTACCCAGCAAACCGCAAAAAACCTGTTCCTCTGGAATGGCCGCAGTTTTGTTCGTAAAGCTCTGGAGGCCGGGCTCGCACTTGCCGTTGACGCTCTTTGGCCCAAACGGCGGATTCTTGAGGTGTATCTGAATATCGCCGAATTTGGGCCCGGTATATATGGCGTGGGAGCTGCCAGCAGGGCTCACTTCGGAATCTCCGCGCACCAGCTCTCAGCAAATCAGTCGGCCCGGCTTGCTGCGGTTCTGCCGAATCCTAAGGTGTTGAGTGCTGCATCGCCATCGCCCTATGTAAGAGAGCGGGCATTCTGGATTCGCGGCCAGATGGACCAGCTTTCGGGGCTAAAATATCTGAAGGGTCTGTAAACGGCTCTTGGTCATTACCAGTTCATAGATTAAGGCGGTTGTTTGGTACGATGAGTATCTGGAAAAAATAAAAGAGAACGTTATGAATGTGCTATTGCTGGGTGCTACTGGCCTGACCGGTGGGTTGGTTCTTGAAGGGTTGCTGGCTCGTGATGAAGTTGAGTCGGTGATTGTACCTGTTCGAAAACCTCTGGAGTCTGATCACAAGAAGCTGCGTCAGCAGGAAATAGATTTCGATCGCATGGCCGATTATGTAGAGCTTTTTGAGGTGGATGTGGTCATTTGCTGTCTGGGCACGACGATCAAAAAGGCAGGCTCTCAGGAGCAGTTTCGAAAGGTGGATTACGGCTATTGCCTGAAAGCCGCCGAACTTGGCCGCGCAGCGGGTGCGCGTGGGTTTATTCTGATGTCTGCCATTGGGTCATCGTCCTCGTCGACTATTTTTTACAATCGGGTCAAAGGCGAACTGGAAGATGCGGTAAGAAAAGTGGGGTATCCCTATCTGTCTATTTATCACCCGAGCCTACTTTTGGGCGATCGGCCAGAACACCGCCTCGGCGAAGCGATTGGCGCCAAAGCCATGCCGCTGGTCAATAGGGTGCTTTTGGGACCCTTGGAGAAGTACCGGGGAATAGAAGCACAAACCGTTGCGTCTGCCATGGTTAACGAGGCTTGCTCATTGGTCATGGAGCCGATGGCAGAGCAGGTTGTTCAAGTGCATCAATACGAAGATATTGTGAAGCTGGCTTCTGGGGCGGCCTAATCCCCCGCCAGAATCCAGCTAGCTGCTTTTTCGGCAATCATCAGGGTTGGCGAGTTGGTATTGCCGCTGGTGATAACGGGCATCACACCTGCATCCACCACGCGCAAACCTTCAACGCCCCGCACTCGCAGGTGCGAGTCCACCACTGCCATGGCATCGTCTGCTCGCCCCATACGAGTGGTGCCCACCGGATGAAAAATAGTGGTGCCTATGTCGCCAGCCAATCGGCTCAATTCGTCGTCGGTTTGGTACTGAGGTCCGGGTTTGTATTCCTCGGGCTGGTACTTTGAGAAGGCTGGTTGCCCGGCGATGCGGCGTGTCACTCGTAGTGAATCCGCCGCGACTTTCCGGTCTTCCGGTGTACTAAGATAATTGGGTGCGATGGCTGGCGCCTCCAAAGGATTGCGGCTACGGATGCGCACTGTGCCCCTGCTGGTGGGGTTGAGATTGCAGACACTAGCGGTAATAGCCGGGAAGTCGTGCAGGGGTTGCCCGAAGGCATCCAGACTCAGGGGCTGAACATGGTACTGGATGTTGGCATAGTCGTATTCATCCGAGCTGCGGGTAAAGGTGCACAGCTGTGAAGGCGCCATGCTCATGGGGCCTGAGCGTTTTAGCAGGTATTCGAGGCCAATTCTCGCCTTACCGAACAAGGAGTTGGCCATGGTGTTTAGGGTGAGGGCGTTTTTTACCTTATAAACAGAGCGTATCTGCAAGTGGTCCTGAAGGTTTTCACCGACGCCTGGCAGGTCTACAACCACAGGAATGTTCAACGTGTGAAGCAAGTCTGACGGCCCTATGCCCGATAGTTGCAACAGTTGTGGAGAGCCTATCGAGCCAGCCGAGAGAATGACTTCGCGACTGGCCATTGCGACCCTTTCGCTGCCTGAGCTGGCGTCTCCCACGCGTACACCGGTGCATCTGGGCTTTTCCCCGGTTGGGTCCAACTCCAGACTTAGCACCTGAGTAGAGTGCCAAACTGTTAGGTTTGGGCGTTTGGAGGCATCTCTCAAAAAGGCTTTGGAGGTGTTCCAGCGCCAGCCCGCGCGTTGGTTTACCTCGAAATAGTCCACGCCTTCGTTGTCACCGCGATTGAAATCCTTTGTGCGTGGAATGCCAGCCTGAACGGCTGCCTCTGCAAAGTCTTCGAGCACCTTCCATTTCAGTCTTTGGCGCTCTACTCGCCATTCACCGCCATGGCCGTGGAAGAGCTTTTGGGCGCTATCTTCCGGGCAGCCATTGTCCAAACCGTGGTGATCTTCGTGACGCAAAAAATCAGGTAGGCAATTGTCCCAGCTCCAGGCGTCATCGCCGGTTATGTCCGCCCACCGATTGTAATCCCGGGCTTGGCCGCGGATGTAAAGCATGCCGTTGATACTGGAGCAGCCACCGAGAGTTTTGCCACGGGGATATA
Source organism: Marinobacter sp. 1-4A (assembly GCF_016597725.1). Lineage (GTDB taxonomy): Bacteria > Pseudomonadota > Gammaproteobacteria > Pseudomonadales > Oleiphilaceae > Marinobacter. The sequence goes on along the minus strand of NZ_VCGY01000005.1, from coordinate 346,042 downwards.
TCAGCGACCGGTTGTTGAGCCCCGGTGCAGGCTCGGTACGAAAGCACCAGTCGGTGCGTGGGTTGTCGATACAATAGAGATAGCCTACTGGAATATGAATCCAGTGGTAGTTATCCCTTCCCCCGGCTTCGATCAATAGCACCCTGTTTTTTGGGTTCGCGCTCAGGCGGTTGGCCAACAGGCAACCGGCTGTTCCCGCACCTGCTACGATATAGTCAAACTCCAATAGCCCCGGCGTTTTGTTGTTATTGGGCAAGGTAGCTTCTCCTAATAACCTGATTTACATATCAGTTGTACGCTACATTAACCCAATGTGGCATCCAGAAACATCATCACGACAAAACCTACCAGTAATGCGAATGTTACTTGCGCTTTGTAGTGGTTTCGGTGGGTTTCGGGAATGATCTCATTGCTGATGATGAACAGCATGGCGCCAGCAGCAAAACCCAGTGTCCAGGGCATAATGGGTTCTGCCAACCAAACCATGGCAGCGCCGAACACGCCACCGATGGGTTCAGCCAGACCTGTCATTAAGGCAATGGTGAACGCTTTGGTGCGGGAATATTGAATAGCCATGAGCGATAACGCAACGGCAAGGCCCTCCGGGATATTCTGAATGCCAATTCCCAGCGCCAACACAAAACCGTTGCGCACGTCGCCCCCGGCGAAGCCCACACCTACAGCCATACCTTCCGGAAAGTTATGCAGTGTTATGGCGATAATAAAAAGCCATATACGGCGTATGTGGGAGGCATCTGGTCCTTCCGGCCCAAGGTTGAAGTGCTCGTGGGGCAGCTTTTGATGAACGTAATACAAAACACCTGCGCCGGATAGGATGCCGAATATCACAAGCAATGCTGCAGCCCAGGTTGAGCCCAGTAGTGCCTCACCATGTTCCAGCCCCGGCAACAGTAGGGAAAAGAAAGAGGCTGCCAACATCACGCCCGCAGCTGCAGCAAGCATGCTGTCTTGCAGCCGGTCAGATAGGTCTTTGATGAAGAATACGGCCAGAGCACCAATGCCGGTAGCAAGGCCTGCCAACAGACTTGCCAGCGCGCCAAGCCAAATAATGCTGATACCTGAATTCATGATGGCAAGGGGCTCCTTACATCAGTTTTATTTGCTAGTCGTCGACGAATGTTTGTGAACAGCTTGTCTTGGAAATCTTCCGCTAAGGGGTAGAGGTGCCCAGTGGCAGGAAGCAAAGTCAGTTCTGCATTAGGTAGATGTTCCGCAAGGTGACGTGCGTAGTCTACGGGCACGAATGCATCGTCCTCTCCTTGGTATATCAGAATCGGTGTCGGTACCTGATTTAAGCGAAAACCCCAGTCCTTAAGCTCGGTGAGCAGGTCGGTTGCTATGGCCTTACCGCCGCTTTCCATACAGACCATCTGGTCTTGTTGGAAGGTATCTCCACGCAGCAACAGGTTTAGCAGGTCGTGATCAGATTGGTTAACCAGCTTCTTCGCTTCCCGCATGTATAGCCTTGGGTGGCGTCGGGAGAGGCGGGCTATAAGTCGCACTGAGAGCTTTACGAGACCGGGACTATATCGTGCCAGCCATGGAATTGGCCAGTTGGCTCCCTCGCGCAGTGTTTGGCGGCTGTCGTATTCTGAAAAATTGGTGTAACCCGAGAGGCAAACGCCCAGTTCCACTCTCTCACTCAGTGCGTAACAGCAGGCCAGAGTGCGCGACCCGCCGCTAGACCAGCCGAAGTGACTGAATGTCTCCAAGCCAAGTGAGTCTGCCAGTTGCTCAATATCCTTCGGGTAATCCAGTAAATGGCGTCCCTGTTGATCGCCTGAACCACCGATACCGGGGCGGTCAGGCGCAAGAACTCTGAAGCCATGTCTCAGTGCTTGATTATGGAAAAACTGGCCTTGTAGCCGGCACCCTGGCATGCCGTGACCAAAAATCAGAGGGTAGCCGTGCAGGTCGCCAACGTCTGTGTAGGCTAATGTGCGCCCATCGCGCAGAACCAGCGTTTTCAATCTGTTGCCTGAGTTGGTTTTGTTGATCGTGACAGTGTGGGTTCACAACCAATAACCTGCCTTGCTTGCGTGTGTGCGTGCAGATACCAACGGTTTCCCGGCTTGGTGAAGGCTTGCGCAGAGATGCTGAAATCGGCTGTTTCCATGGTGACGGGGATCGGCGAACCGTCGGCATGGCGATAGACGCAACTGATGCCGAGAGTCATCGGGGTAGCAACGGGAAGGGCGATAAAGCCATCCTGCCGAACTTGTGGCGTATCACCGTTAATCGTGATGATTTTAAGGCAGGGGCCGTAATGAACTCGGCCCTGTTCCTTAAGGTATTCGCTCAGGCAGTGCTGGGCGCTCAGGAGAACCGTATTGCGGTCTGCCGCTTCGGCTTTTGATGACCGGTTTTCATTGCCCGCCGCGCTCTCAGGGGGAGTGTCTGACAGTGACTGGCAGCCAGTCAGTAAGAGCAGGCAGGCAATTGTAAGTGTGACAACAGGCTTCATCGCTACTCCTTGTTGCATGGAACAAAATGGAATTGTTCGGGAACAAGGTGGTAGTTTAGCCTAATCAGCGGTTCTCTAGCTTGCCCGCCCAAACATCCGTTCGAAAAATCCGGCAGAACGCACGTCGGGAATTGGCAGTGTGTCTAAATTATCCATTGCTGTGCGCCAAAAGTGCTCGGGGGTGTCCAGTTCTGCAACCAGAGCACGTTCCTCACGGCTGTAATGGTTATGGTCTCCCTCCAAGCCTTTTTCTATAAGTGCCTGTGTCCACAAATACACAGCGCCGCGCACGGTTCTGAGAATGCCTGAGTAAACGTCTCTGCTGAGATTGATGGCCAGCTCGGCACTGAGGTTGATCTGCTTCTGCAGGATGGCCATGTCATCGGCATCCAACAGCAGACGATTGCCGTCGCCTTTTTTGCTGTTGACGCAGATTTTTTCCAAAGACTTGGTGCCGTCGATCAGGTCAAGGTGAGCAAACTCTTTCGTTTGTTGATCACTTACCGGCGCTGGAATCCATCCGTATTGCGGGGATTTCGCAACAATGTGTCCAGGCAAATCTTTTCGATAGGGAGGGGCGGCATCATGATCCTGATAGCCATCGAGCTCTGAGCGCAGCCATGCGGCCATTTTTTTATGGCGCAGCATCATCGCCAGAGTGATCGCAGAAGGCATGATGTCTTCAAGCAGTTCGCCCGAATCTTGGGTGCGCTCTTCGAGATGGTTTACGGATGCAGACATTTCTCTTCTCCAGCGGAGCTTGCCCTTGAGGCGTTGCCGCTATTTTGTTGTTATGCAGCCACTTGCAATGCTCATCAACTGGCTGCCTGTTAAACATACTGATGCTTAAAAAGTAGACAATTAACTTGCTGCGCACCGTTGTAAAAAGTTATTTCTTTGTAACGGCGCGTAAGCAGGGTCTGCTGGTCTGCACAGTGCGCCGTTAAGGTTCTACATACTGGCGTTGGTACTCTCGAAGATCTTGTCTGCAGAGGCGGCAACAAATCCGTTGTATAGGCTGCCGTCGGGTTTGGCATAGCGTAATGCGAACTCATAAAAACAGCTGGGAATGGTTACTTCCCGATCCCTAAACTGAACCGGAACCCGGTCGGCCATGGTGGAAGACTGCTCAAGCAAATCCTCCGGAGAGCCTTTCACTTCGCCGCCGGAAGCATTCACCTTGAAGCCGTTATCCTTCAAGAGTTGGTTGATATCAGCGACTGTCTTAAAGTTATGCAGATGATTTACGCTTACGGTGAAATGATTTGCCCGGTAACCCCAAGCTGCGAGCCAAGCTGCATATTCGCTTTCGTCTAACAGCTTGCGATAGGTGTCGTAATCCAAACTCCAATGTCGGCCTGAATACAGAAAATTGTCTGCAGCAACGCTTTCCTCGGTGACTCCTTCGACTAACTTTTTCACCACTGTTTGAAGCTCTGGAGAGCATTGTTCCGTTAGCAACTCTGAAATAAACACCCGTGGAGCCTCTGGGTCCGGGTGCTCATAATGGCGGGCATAGAGCTTTTTGGCTTTGAAGTGGTAATCGCCTCCTTCTCGGTACCCTAAGCCTAGAAAGTGTTCTGCAAGTGCACCCAACCCTACAGGCTGCAAGTTGAAAGTGCGCAGCGCGATATGATCGTTGATGATTGCTTGGCCTTCCTCGGCCCCTAAAATACGATGTATTTGCACAGCCGATGGCGTAACATTTTGATAATCCACCCAAAGATTTTCGAATAAAGCGTTGCGATCAGTATGCATAACTTAACTCCATGGCGGTATTTCGGGTTTGTGCTGGTCTCGCTTGGCTCAGCGGCAAAATGCGCGAGAGATCGCCGTCTTCAAGGTGAAGTTTGTCAGCCAGCGCAGGAGAGATGATCAGGTTACCTGACTCCTCGAATGCGTCGGCTGTGATCGTTGCCCGAAAGTCTGCTGTAACTGCGTTGGTTATAAGTGTTGGCCCGTTTTCCCCATGTTGCCTGTGCCCAAATCCGGTTTTCCCAAATGCTTCTGACCCACCAACTCTGGCTCTGCAGACATTAGAGGTTCTCACACTGCGAATGTCGGCCAGTGCACACTCAACCGTTGGCCCTGCATCAAAAAGATCTATAAACCCTTTGTGTTGAAATCCTTCTGCTTCAAGTATCCGCAAAGCTGGCCGGGTTTGGCTGTGCACTTGGCTGAGAACCGCGCGGGCTTCTGGGCTCATAAGGCAGGTATAAAGTGGGTGAGATGGCATCAGCTCATCAATGAAGTCCGTGTAGCCAGCGCCAACCAAATGCGTAGCCTGGCCGAACTCCATATCCACGAAGTGGGCTCTCAACCAATTCCAGAACGGTGACTGGCCGGCAGCATCCGAAACCCCACGCATTTCGGCAATTATATTGTGTGAAAAACGCTCGGGGTGCAGGGCCATAAATAGGAAGCGTACCCGGGAGAGTAGTTTCCCCGCGTTGGCTTGACGGAATTCCGGGCGTAAATAGAGCGAGCAAATTTCGGAATAGCCGGTGTAATGGTTGCAGCGGGTGAGGGTTTCTACGCTGCGGCGAAGATCAAGATCCCGGGAATGGTGAGTAACCGTGTTGCGCCGGAAATGGTAAAGCGGCTGAGTGTGCCCTGCGTTGGCCTCAATACCGGTTGTGCCCATAACGTCGCCAGTGGCTTCATCCTCTAGCACAAATAAATAGTGTTCATCGGCAGGACGAACCACCTTGCGCTCAAAACTGGCCATGGAATGGTCAACTTTTTGTGCCAAAGCATCCTTATCGGGCATTAAAGACGTGAACCCCGGGCCGGACTCTTCAGCTATCTGAAACAGGGTGTCCAGATCTTTGTCGGTAATAGGGCGAATGATCATAGGCTGCAACCTGACGTTGTTTTGAAACAGTATGCCGCGGGGTACTGCCAGTTTGCAGATGCATATTGATCGTAATGAGCTATGCTTTTATCAAAATAACCTAGAGGCTTGCCAAAATGATCAATCATAAAGACCAGAAGCTTCTTATGCTGCTGCGGCACAACGCCAGAATCAGCATTACGGACTTAGCCAAGGCGCTGCATCTGTCGCGCTCAACGGTGCAAAACAGGATAGCTCGGCTGGAAGCCAGCGGTGTTATTGCGGGCTATGCAGTTCAACTGGGAGGCGCTTTCTCGTCCAACCAAGTTGAAGCGCATGTTTCGATAAAGGTTGCCCAGAAGCTGACGGCACGAACCAACTCATTGCTTGAAGGCATTAGTCAGGTGTCACAGCTGTTTTCGGTAAGCGGGGAGTACGATCTTATCGCGATTTTGCAGGCACAGTCGTTGGAAGAGCTGAGTGCTGTATTGGATGAGATTGGTAATCTTGAGGGTGTTGAGCGCACTAACTCGGCAGTGGTATTAGAAACCCGCTTCCGCCGTTAGGCGCTTTCCCATGTTGTTCTAACGCACGATTCTCAGGAGCCCAGCATGCCCGCGTAGGCGCTGTATAAAAAAGCGGCTGATCCAAGCAGAATAAATCCCCAAGCAGGGAAGATTAGGAAAGAGCGGGTCGATTGTCTCATGGTGATCTCCTATGAGTGATGGAATTCGATACGCTGCAGTTTCCACTCTAGACCAATCTTGATGAATGTCACATAAAAATTATCAGCCGCACTCGGCCACTTGCTGACTATGGGTTGGTTTAGCCAGTGAGGCAGGTGTTTAATGCCATTGAGGTCTTCCAAAATACCGCTACTATCCGTATAGACACTTATTAAACTGGGTCAATATCTCAAGGTTGGCTTTGAGCCAACAGCGATAACAAAAATAAGGAGTTTTCATGGCAGTAAATCCCGACAGGCAGACCTCTTTGCACTGTTTATTCTATTGGGCAGAAAAAAGCCCTGAAAAGGTCTATCTGACCCAGCCATACCCTGACGGCTCTGTGGCAGACATTACCTGGAAACAAGCCGCTGATCAGGTGTCACGTATGGCGGCTCATATCAACAGTCTTGAGCTGCCAGAGCGCAGCAAAATCGCCATTCTGGGCAAAAACAGCGCGCACTGGCTATTGTCGGATCTTGCCATCTGGGCTGCCGGGCATGTCTCTGTGCCGCTTTACCCTACGCTTAATGGCGAGGCAGCTGCCTATATCCTTGAGCACAGCGGAGCAAAATTGCTGTTTTTGGGTAAGCTCGACGGAACAGCAGATGGTTGGAACGATATAAAAGGGCACATTCCTTCAGATCTACCCATTATCTCTTTGCCTATGTCGCCGCGAGATGATACGCCCAAATGGTTGGAGATCATTGCCGAGCATGAACCCGCAACGCCGGTACTACCAGATCCTGATACCTTGGCCACCATTGCTTATACCTCTGGAAGTACCGGGCGCCCCAAGGGTGTAATGCACAGTTTTCGCGCGATGATGTCAGTTGCGGATGGTTTACAGCAGATGTTTACGGCTTCGTCAGAGGATCGCATGCTGTCTTATCTGCCTCTGGCCCACGTGGCTGAACGAGCGGCGGTTGAAACCCAATCGCTGTACTTCGGCTTTCATGTGTATTTCGCTAATACACTGGATACCTTCCAGCAGGATTTGCAGCGTGCCCGGCCGACCCTGTTCTTCTCGGTTCCTCGGCTGTGGATGAAATTTTACCTTGGCATCAACGCCAAGTTGCCGCCCAAAAAGCAAAAGCTATTGTTCAATATTCCGCTTATTCGCTCCGTGGTGAAAAAGAAGGTTCTCAAACAGCTGGGGTTGGATCATTGCCGGGCCGCCCTAACAGGGGCGGCACCTCTGTCTGAAGAGATAATTACCTGGTATCGAAACCTAGGGCTGGAATTGCTGGAAGTCTACGGTATGACGGAAAACTTCGGTTACTCCCACGCGAGCCGACCCGGGCAGGCCAGAATCGGCTATGTGGGTGTGACAAACCCTGGGGTGGAACACCGTATAGGCGATGGTGGAGAGCTGCTGGTGAAAAGCCCCGGCATGATGTTGGGCTACTATCAGGACGAAGAGAAAACTCGCGAAGACGTTACCCCCGATGGTTTTCTCAAAACCGGAGATATGGGTGAAATCAACGCCGATGGTTACCTAAAAATTACGGGCAGGGTAAAAGACCTGTTTAAAACGTCGAAGGGTAAATATGTTGTGCCGGTTCCTATTGAGAACCGGTTTAATCATCCATCGGTAGAAGCAGTCTGTGTGGCTGGGGCAAACCAGCCTCAACCCTGCCTGATGCTGCTTCTATCAGAGGAAGTTCGAGATGCGCTTGCAGCAGGAATGAACCGGGAGGAGTTGGAGCAGGAGCTGCTAAACGAATTGGATGCGGTGAACGAAGGCTGCGAGGCCCATGAAAAAGTGTCGTTTGTGGTTGTTGTGAAAGAGCCTTGGACCATGGAGAACGGCATGCTGACGCCCACCATGAAAATCAAGCGTAATGTGATTGAGGATGTATACAACCGCAAAATGGATGCTTGGTTTGAGGAGAAAAAGAAAGTGGTGTGGGAGTTCTAACGTAACAATGCAAAACGCCGGTGGCTCTGGGGTCAGAACCACCGGCGTTTTCAGTTTGGCTAGTTGCTTCAGAGCTGCGCTATAAGGTGCAGCTCTTTACGTTAACCCGACTGGAATCAGTGTCCGCCTTGCATCTGGGTGATGTCAGGCGTTACAGCTACAGCCTTACGGTTAAATGACCGTAGTTTGCGGCTCATAAATTGAACCGCCATCTTTGCAGCCGCACGTGTGTGCTGACTTCTCACCGCAGTACTGTTGTGGAGGATACTGGACGGTAGCGGTTGAACGGTTGTCATATGTCTTTGTGCCATAGCGACTTCCTCCCTTATCTGGTGAGTTGCTATTTGTCAGTGAATAAAATGGGATTAGCCCGAATTTACAGCCAAGTATAGGGGTATTTTTTTGCAGCGTAAATACGTTAAACTCCGTACTCACGTTGCAAATATGCAGTAGCTATGGATTGGGATTATCTTCGATATATACACGCTCTGGCAATAGGTGGAACTCTCGCTAAAGCCGGAGAAATACTGGGCGTTCATCAAACGACGGTTTTGCGCCGGTTAGACCAGATGGAAGAGTCTTTGGGGGTGCAGTTTTTTGAGCGCAACCGAGATGGACTACAGCTAACGCCGGTAGGGGAAACCGCTTTCCGTAATGCGGAAAAACTGTCCGTGGAGATGGAAAATCTCGAGCGCAAGCTGGTCGGGCAGGATGCAGCCCCGGTAGGAAAGGTGCGTTTGGCGGCTGAAGACACGATGATGAGCGAGCTGCTCGGATCGGTTTTGGCCGAGCTGGTGCGTGAGTATCCGGATATTGAGTTAGAAGTGCTTACCGATAACGACGTAACCAATCTCACGCACAGGGAGGCGGACCTCACTCTGCGTCCTGAGAACAAACCTCAGGCAACTCTGGAAGGAGAACGCATAGCGGCGATTGAATCCGCAGTCTATGGCTCTGCCAGTTATTGTCGTCGCCACCGTAATATGGATATTGAAAACCAGCCTGAGGAGTGTCTTTGGATAATTCCGGATGACACCTTTAGCCATCTGGCAACAGGTCGCTGGTATCGCAAGCATTTGAAAAATGCCACTTCCGTTATCCGCTGCAACAGCTTGCATGCCATGCATGCGCTGGCGCGATCAGGTGCAGGCCTTGCGGTATTGCCATGTTATTTGGGAGAGGGCACAAAAGAGTTACGCCGCCTGTCAGACCCTCTTGAGGGTGAAAGTGTTGATCTATGGGTGCATGTAAGCCAGGACACGCATCAGATGGCGAGAGTTCGTATTGTGATGGAGTTTCTGGTGGACCGCTTACAGGCGCAGGCAGCCGCTATTGAGTTTAATCCGGTAGCCTGATTACTGGGGCGATGGGTTCGCGCTACAAAATGGCCAGAACTGATACCAGCGCCAACATTGGAACTCCTGCTCACAGGATTTGAGCTGGTTATCGTATCGGAAAGCGCGGGCCTGAACCCGTGAAGCTAAAGCTGTAACCTCGGGCTTGCGCGCAAACGTTTTGCGAGCGTAGCCACCACGGCCCTCATGATAAGCAAGATACAGCTGGCGCGGGTTATAGAACGGAATACCAAGCTGGCGATTGGTCAGATGGTTGTACCAGCCTACGAAATCCAGAGCGTATTCCATGTCTGTACGCACGGTAAAAATGCCATCCCCATTGGCTGCAAGGTACTCCCCCCAGGCTGGATCCAGCGCTTGCGCATATCCATAGGCAGTGGTCGGACGGGACCAGGGTATAAAGCCCCATAGTTGAGTTCTGGGTGGCCGGGCATGGCTCCGGAATGAAGATTCGTAATATACGAATGCCATTTGAGTGGCAATGGGCGTGCCCCAGCGTTCCTGAGACTTTTTTGCGTAGTCATACCAAACGGTGTGCTCACGAAAAATTTCACACAGATCGTTCGGGTTTACAGGTGGATCCGGAGCAAGCAAGCTAAAACGCAGAGTAGCCCAGATACCGACAACCAAACCCAGAACCGGAAGCCCGTACCATTTTATGCGGGACTGCCACAGGTTGCGGCGGGTCTGGCGCTTTCTTTTATGTGGACGTGCTGGCCTCCAGAATTTTCCTACCAAACTGTCATCTCCGGGACCCATGGATTACTTGCTCAGGGGAGGGTGCGCGTGTCATAAACGCTGCATCCATCAAACAGGATGATAGTGAAATGAAGCTTAGTACCCTAGTTAAACCTCTTTTAGTCACCGGTTTGTTTCTGGCTGGCCCCGCCATGGCTGCACCCAGTGCCCAGCAGGTTCTGTCGGCATCGCCTATCGACGATATTGTTGATCGCTACCCTGCGATGATGAGTGAAGGCATTCGTGAAGGCTTGAAGCGCAGCCAGCAGTTGCCGCCTATGGTTGCTGACACCATAGGGTATGTTGTGAGTAACAGTTTTCGTGCGGCGGATATAGAGCAGCAAATTGTGAGCAATCTGGAGCGCGACCTCTCCGGCAAGCAGCTTGAAGCCGTAGAAGGTTGGTATGCGACACCCGTCGCCCGAAAAGTCTCGGCGGCGGAAATTGCAGCTTCAGACCCGGCCGCGTGGCAACAGATGCGAGCCAAGGCCTCGGAGCTGAATAATAAGTACAAGGGGACGGGCCGTGCCCAGATGTTCGCGCGGTTCGACCGTGCGGCTCGCGCAACTGAAAGCGCGGTTGATACTACCATTGCCGTGCAACTTGGGCTGGCAACAGCCATGGCTGCCTTTCGCAACGATTCGGCAAACTACGATGAGCTGAAACAGAAATTCGAGAGCCAGCGCGGTACTATCCGAGGTGTTGTTGAGCAGCAGGTGTATGACAGCTATCTGCATACATACGAAAAAATCAGCGATCAGGAAATGAAGCTGTACATCGACTTTCTGGAAAGTGGCCCGGGGTCGGCGTTTACGAAAAGTGTCACTCGAAGCATTCAGCAAGCCATTACCGATCCAGTCGAGTCCATCGGCAATCAGATGGCACGATTCCTCGCTCCGCAAAAGTAAGGAATACCAACATTGTTTTGATTGGGTGGACGTTGGCTCCTGATTGTTTCAGGAGCCAATCATTACACTAGTGTACCGTCTGGCTATTTCGCTGACAGGGACGCTAGGCAGCCCTTTAGCCGCGGCTAGTTACTTCTAGCAGGTGGTATCCGAACTGGGTCTTTACCGGCCCAAGTACCTTATTGATTTCGCCATTGAAGACCACTTTGTCGAACTCTGGAACCATTTGGCCAGGGCCGAATGAGCCCAGATCGCCACCGTTACGACCAGATGGGCAGGAGGAGTGTTGCTTTGCAACTTCAGCAAAGTCTTTACCGCCTTCGATTTCTTTCTTTAGCTCTTCACACTTTGCTTCACTGTCTACCAGAATGTGGCGTGCGGTTGCTTGAGTCATGGAAATTGTCCTTAAATAAAATGTAGGTGTACCTCAGAGAACGAATGCTGCCCGTACCCATCGCCTGAGGCAAGCCCTTTTTATGGGTGTTTCTGCGGCCTCACAGTTGCCACTGCAAACCTGTACAATGCCCGCTTTCTTTAGCCAGCGCGGTGCTGGCCCTCACATCTATAGGTTTGTTTCTTGATCTCTACTGCCAATATCACCATGCAATTCGGGGCTAAACCCCTGTTTGAAAACGTTTCTGCCAAATTCGGTAACGGCAATCGCTATGGCCTGATCGGGGCTAACGGCTGTGGCAAATCCACCTTGATGAAAATCCTTGGTGGCGACCTGGAACCGTCTGCGGGTCAGGTTATGCTGGAGCCAAACGTTCGCTTGGGTAAGCTGCGGCAGGACCAATTTGCCTATGAGACCTGCTCTGTCATGGATACCGTCATCATGGGCCATGAAGAGTTGTGGAACGTAAAAAAAGAGCGTGACCGCATCTACTCACTCGCCGAGATGAGCGAAGAAGACGGCATGGCTGTGGCGGATCTGGAGGTGCAGTTTGCCGAGATGGACGGCTACACCGCTGAATCTCGTGCAGGTGAATTGCTTCTGGGACTGGATATTCCTCTTGAGCAACATGATGGGCCAATGAGCAACCTAGCCCCGGGCTGGAAGTTGCGGGTTCTGCTGGCACAGGCACTGTTTTCGGACCCAGACGTCTTGTTACTTGATGAGCCCACCAACCACTTGGACATCAACACCATCCGTTGGTTGGAAAACATTCTGGTGGCCCGCAGCAGCACCATGATCATCATCTCCCACGACCGCCACTTCCTCAACAGCGTGTGCACTCACATGGCTGATCTGGACTATGGCGAGCTAAGGCTGTTTCCGGGCAACTACGATGAGTACATGACGGCAGCCACTCAGGCTCGCGAGCGTATGCTCTCGGACAATGCCAAGAAAAAAGCCCAAATTGCAGAACTGCAGCAATTTGTTAGCCGCTTCTCAGCCAACGCCTCGAAAGCAAAGCAGGCCACTTCCCGTGCCCGCCAAATCGACAAAATCCAGTTGGATGAAGTAAAGCCATCCAGCCGCGTTAGCCCGTTTATCCGGTTTGAACAGGGTAAAAAGTTGCATCGCCAAGCGGTAACCGTTCGGGATTTGACTAAGGGTTTTGATGGGAATGTGTTGTTCAACAAACTGAACTTGCAGGTTGAAGCCGGTGAACGCGTGGCCGTGATTGGCCCTAACGGTATCGGAAAAACCACGTTACTGCAGTGTTTGGCTGGAGCCTATGAGCCAGATAGCGGTGAGGTTAAATGGACGGACAGCGCTGAAGTTGGCTACTACGCTCAGGATCACACAGACGACTTTGCCGCAGACGATACGCTTTCAGACTGGATGGCGCAGTGGACTACGGGCGGTGAGCAGCTGGTTCGCGGTACTCTTGGGCGTATGTTGTTCTCCGGTGATGACATTGGCAAATCGGTGCGAGTCATCTCCGGTGGTGAGCAGGGGCGCATGCTGTTCGGCAAGCTCATTCTGCAAAAGCCCAATGTGATGCTGCTGGATGAGCCCACCAACCACTTGGATATGGAGTCCATCGAGGCGCTGAATCTGGCGCTGGAGAACTATCCCGGTACATTGATTTTCGTGAGTCACGATCGGGAGTTTGTGTCTTCCTTGGCGACTCGGATTATTGAGGTTACGCCTGATGGGATTACTGACTTTAGCGGGACTTATGATGATTACCTTCGTAGTCAGGGGTATGTTTAAGCCTTACTGATACTTTTGGGGCTGGGCAGGCTGGCAGGGCTGTCCAAAAAACCGCTGTTAATACGTCCTTGTACGCTTGGCTCCGCCACCCATGGCTCCGCACATTTTTTGGACAGCCCTGCCAGCCTACCCGACCTGAACTGCACAGTTTGGATCAACCAAAAGAGGAGCTTGAGGTGAACGAAGGAACCGTTATACCAGCAACCCGGAAATGGGTCGAAGACGTTGTTATAGGCTATAACTTATGCCCATTTGCTAAACGCGAACTGGTCAAAGACCGCGTTCGGTTTGTTGTAACAGAGGCCAATAACGAAGACGAACTGCTTCAGGTCCTGCAAACCGAACTACTGCGCTTGGACGATGAACCGGAAATCGAAACCACCCTCCTGATTCACCCTCAGGTATTGCAGGACTTTCCGGATTACAACGAGTTTCTAGGCGCTGCGGACGGGTTGTTGACCTATCTGGATATGGAAGGCATCTACCAGATCGCCAGCTTCCACCCGGACTACCAGTTTGCCGACACGGCACCGGATGCTGCTGAGAACTACACCAACCGTTCCCCGTTCCCGATGCTCCACCTGTTGCGGGAAGCGAGTTTGGAAGCGGCGATCGACAACCACCCGGATGTGGATGGGATACCACCGCGAAACATTGAGCTGATGAATAAGCTTGGTGCAGAGAAAATGCGGGGTATTTTGGCTGGGTGCCTGAAGGCCTCAGAGAACACGGGGGAGTAGTCAAAGTGGCAAGACTGTTCGAGCAAATAGATAGCCAACCCTCCGAAATCGGCGAAATCACACTGCGGCGCCGGCGTATCCCAGCACTGGGCGAGCGAGACATCTACGAAGTAAAACTCGGCGAAGAGTTTCTCATGTCCAGCATGTTCGTAGACGCCGAAGTCGCACTCTCAGACCTCGGGCTGAATCAAACCGAAGGCGACAACCTCAGCGTAGTTGTTGGTGGTTTAGGACTAGGCTACACCGCCGTTGCCGCACTCAAACATCAACGAGTAGAAGAGCTACTGATCGTTGAATACCTCGAACCCGTGATCCGCTGGCACCAGCAAGAGTATGTTCCCCTCGGTAAAGACATCAACGCCGATGCCCGCAGCCGCTACGTTCACGGCAGCTTCTTTGACCTTGCCATAGCCGAACCCGAAACGGGAGGTTTTGACCCCCAAACACCCGGCAAAGAATTTGATGCCATTTTGCTTGATATAGACCACTCGCCACGCGCTCTACTGCACGACTCCAACGCCAGCTTCTACACCACCGAGAACATTAGCCGCATGGCACGGCAACTCAAACCCCGTGGTATCTTTGCCATGTGGTCCAATGAAGGTGAAGATTCCGTATTCATGGACGTGTTGCGGGAAGTCTTCACCGAAGTGGCTTGCCACGTGGTCAGCTTCTACAACCCGTTCCAGAACAGAGAGTCTTTCAACACCGTATACGTGGCCCGCAAACCGGGCTGAATCAGCCGGCGAATGTAAAGGAGAGCGGTATGGCAGTGATAACACACCGAACTCGCCCCTTCAGCTCAAACCAGCGCCTGCCGGAGCTAGACAGGCCACCGGTTTTGCACGAACCGGAGCAGGCGGGTGAGCTGCTGGCGGACTTTATTCACCGCTACCCCAAACTGATGATCCTTACCGGTGCGGGTGTGAGCACAGACTCCGGGATCCCCGACTATCGTGATGGCGAAGGCGCCTGGAAGCGCAAGCAACCGGTTCAACACCGCGAGTTCATGGACAACTATGAAACCCGTCAGCGGTACTGGGGCCGCAGCCTGATCGGCTGGCCTGTGATCCGCAATGCAAAGCCTAACTCCGCCCACTTTCATATCGCTGAATTGGAATTGCGCAACCATTCCAGTTTGGTGGTCACCCAGAATGTGGATCGCTTGCATCAGAAAGCCGGCACACAAGGTGTAAGTGATCTGCATGGCCGTGCAGATGAAGTGTTGTGCATGAGTTGTGGTTACAGGTGCCGTCGGGACGACGTTCACGAGCGTTGCGCGGATCTTAATCCGGCTTTTCAGAAATACAAAGCGGAGACGGCTCCGGATGGGGACGCGGATTTGAACGTGGATTTCTCTAGTTTCAAGCTTGCAGACTGTCCTCAATGCTCAGGAATACTGAAGCCGGACGTCGTGTTTTTCGGGGACTATGTACCCAAGCAAAGAGTCGATATAGCGCTGGATGCGCTCAAGGCGAGTGACGGCTTGCTGGTGATTGGTTCGTCATTGATGGTTTTCTCGGGTTTTCGCTTTTGCCGGTACGCCAAAGAACTCGGTAAGCCGATTGCGACGCTTAATTTGGGTAGAACACGTGCGGAAGATCTAGCGGATTTGAAACTGAATGCAAGAATCGGGGAGACCCTAAAGGCCTCCCTCGATCAGCTTCAGGCTTGCTTACGCCCCTACAAGGTTGTAAACAAACACTGTGCCCACAGCCACCGGTGTAATGAAACGCACGGTGACAAACCATAGATTGAACATGGGCTTCGAGAGCGCAAGCTCTTCCTCCATGGCCTTTCGGGACATAATCCAGCCAGCGAATACCGCAACCAGCAAGCCGCCCAAAGGCAACATGATGTTGGCGGTAAAGAAGTCCAGCAGGTCAAAGATGGTTTTGCCTTCAAGCATGCCTATCCATCCCAGTGGTGCAAAGCCTGACCACAGGTTCAGGGAAAGAATCGAAGCAATACCCAGAGCCCAGCATACAAAGCCTGCACCCAAGGTGCTGGTGATGCGGGTCATACCTTTTTGTTCTTCCAACCACTCAACAATGGGCTCCAGTAGGGAAATGCCGGAGGTCCAAGCTGCAAATATCAACAGTATGAAGAACAAGGTCCCGAACAGGCTGCCCATTGGCATTTGACCAAACGCCAAAGGCAGGGTCTGGAAGATGAGGCCTGGACCTGCGCCCGGCTCAAGACCGTTGGCGAAGACAATCGGGAAGATAGCTAAACCAGCCAGCAACGCCACGCCCGTGTCGATAACGCACACAGCAATAGATGTTTTGGCGATGGAAATGTTCTTTGGCAGGTAAGAGCCGTAGGCCATCATTACTGCCATGCCGAGGCTAAGGGTGAAGAATGCATGGCCAAGAGCTACCAGAACGCCAGCGGTAGTGAGTTTGGAGAAGTCCGGTTGAAACAGGAAAGAGACAGCCCGCCCGAACTCACCGGTAGTCATGGCATAGCCCACAACCGCGAGCAGCAAAAGAAATAGGGCTGGCATTAGTATACTCACAGCACGTTCAAGCCCGGCACGAACGCCCTTTGCCACCACAAGCATGACCAATGCCATAAACAGGGTGTGCCACATCAACAAGGTAGCTGGGTCTGCGAGCAGGTCAGAGAAAATTGCTCCAATGGCATCAGCAGACTGGCCGGTGAATTGCCCAGTGGCTGCGGTACCCACGTAAGAAACTGCCCAGCCACCAATGACCGAGTAAAACGACAGAATCAAGAAGCCAGCGATGACACCGATTGCGCCGACCAATCGCCAGGACGGGTTGAGATTCTGTTGCTTGGTAATCTGCCTAAGGCTATTAACCGGGCTTCTCCCGCCGCGGCGACCAATCAGCACTTCAGCCATCATGATGGGCAAGCCAATGGCGGCGATGCAAAGAAGATAAACCAACACAAAAGCGCCGCCGCCATTTTCGCCGGTGACGTAGGGGAATTTCCAGATATTACCTAAGCCAACGGCAGAGCCTGTGGCGGCAAGAATAAAAGCAAAACGTGAAGACCAAAGCCCTCGGTTTGCGTTAGAACCTTCCATTGCCCCTGCAATAGGCGCATTTGATTCCGACATGATTGTCTCCTGCTAGATACTTGTTTTTGTTTGGAAGCGCGGGGGCCTGAGTTACTCAAGGCCCCGCAAAGCAAATGTCTTTAATTACTCCGCACTGGCAAGCTGTTCGCGTGCAGCGTGAGCTACGCCTGTGCGTTTACGAAAGCGTTCTTCAGCGAGCGTATTGGCAACTGCGCCGGTTGGGATACCGCTGCCATCTGAGCGGGTAAAGATCTCCGCAAGAGTTTGACCAATGCCCTCGACGTGAGCGCGCACTTCTTCAGGAGAGCCCCCTGTACGCTCGTAGAACACATCGATGATGCCGCCGGCGTTGATCACGAAATCCGGTGCATAGAGTATGTCCCGGTCTTTCAGTGCCTGATCGTGATCCGGGCGCTGTAGGAGGTTATTTGCCGCACCTGCAATTACCGTCGCTTTCAGGCGGGGAATACTTTCGTCGTTCAGCACAGCACCCATAGCGCAAGGTGCGACTACGTCTACCGGTAGGAACAGAATGTCCTCGCCCGATGCCGCATGAGCGCCCAGCTCATCTACCGCCCGCTGCATGTTCTCCTGATGGATGTCGTACACCCAAAGTTCTGCGCCAGCTTCGCTCAGGTGCTGAGCCAAACGATAGCCCACGTTGCCTACGCCTTGAATGGCAACTTTCAAACCGGTGAGGTCCTCGCGGCCTAGCTTGTGCTTAACCGCCGCTTTGAGGCCAACAAACGTGCCATAAGCGGTTGTCGGGGAGGGGTCGCCATTGCTGGGGCGGCCATCAAAACCTGTGTGTTCAACAATTCCCGCAACGTGTTTGGTATGGCGCCCCATCACTTTTAAGTCTGGTACGCTGGTACCGGAATCTTCGGCGGCAATGTATTGGCCTCCGAGTCCTTCCAGGTGTTTCCCCATCGCTTCCAGCAAAGCCTCGCTTTTTTGCTTGCGCGGGTCGCCAATGATGACCGATTTGCCCCCGCCAAGATCAAGGTTGGCCAGTGCCGATTTGTAGGTCATACCCCGCGATAGGCGAAGCACATCGCGCAGGGCTTCTTCATCGCTGGCATACGGAAACATTCTGCAACCGCCGAGGGCTGGCCCGCGAGAGGTGTTGTGTATGGCAACAATGGCTTTAAGCCCAGTTTCTGGGTCGCAGAAAAACGACAGGTGTTCGTGGTTATCAAACTCGGGATGGCTGAATACAGACATGGGGATCACCTCGCTTCCTTGGCCCATGTGGGCGTTATCCTACGGAAATCAAAGGTGTTTATCTTAACAGACGGGAACAATTGTGCACTGCACAAGACGCCCTGAAGGCGAGCTGATATGGGCATTTTGAAATCCTCTCCAGTTGGCCGGGTCTCGGCGTCACTGGCAATGTTGTTTTTGTCGTCCGGCTTTTGGCCAGCGTTTTGATTTCAGGTGCTCGGGTTTTCCGAAGGGGGTAGCCCTAACGGGGCCGAGCTAGTCGTAAATTAATCGCTGTAACCTTAGAGGTCAATTGTAAAACCTGCCCGCCCCCTGTTATCGCTGTTTGAATATTAGTTGCATTTGCAAAACTTGTCGGTAGATCAATAACTCACGTATGTGGAAACTACTGATACGCGCGCCGGTAAAATTTCCTTAGTTTGCGTAGATGAAAAATGCGTCATATTCCTATCAGTTCCAGGCCGAAAAGGTTCGTTACGAACTTATTCGGATGCTCCCTATATCCCTGTTCGTGGTCGCATTCGGCGCTGCCTTTGGTCTTGCGGCTGTGCAGCAGGGGCTGGGGCCTCTCGAATCGTTGTTGATGAGCACTCTAGTATTTGCAGGTGCGTCGCAGTTTGCTGCAATTGATATGTGGGGAGCTGAAGTGTCTGTTATCCCCGTTATGGTCGTAGTGTTTGCTATCAACTCCCGTCACCTTCTGATGGGGGCCTCTTTGTACCCCATGCTAAAGGACGTTTCCCCCGCAAAACGGTATGGCGTTCTGTTACTTCTCACTGACGCCAATTGGGCGGTGTCTGCACAGGAATACCAAAGCGGTAGGCGTAACCTTGAAGTGATTCTTGGTGGGGGTCTTGTGCTGTGGCTGGCATGGATTGTTGGTACTTGGCTCGGGGTATATTTCGGTGGCTTGTTACAGAACCCCAAAAGCCTCGGGATGGACATGGTACTAGGCTGCTTTCTATTGGCGATGGCGCTAGGCGGTAAGAAAAACCCTCGTGTATTGGTTGCTTGGGCACTTGCTGCACTGGCTTCTTTGGCAGCTTGGAAGTGGCTGCCAGCAAATACCCATGTGGTTGCCGGAGCCCTTGCTGGCGGTGTGGTTGGCTTTTTCTGGCTTGAGAAAAAACCGGATGATGACCCTGCTGGGGAGGAGTCAGCATGACCATCGAAACCACATCAACGGGCATTTTGTTGCTGATACTGATCATGACGCTGGTAACCTTGGTAACTCGGTTCGGCGGCGTGTTTATCATGTCTTTCGTGCGCATAAGCCCTCGTATTGAGAGCTTCATCAACACCATGGCCAGTTCCGTACTGATCGCCATCATTGTGCCCATGGCTTTTGGGGGTGATGCGGGCGCACTTGCGGCTCTTTTGGTTACTGCGGTTGTTATGCTTGCGCTCAAAAAGCCGCTTCCAGCGATTGCCGCAGGCATTCTTGCCGCTGCTCTTGTTCGGTATATGTTTTAGGTGACTGAAAGGTAGTTTACGAAGCGATAGCTTGCATAGAAAGTGCTCAAGTTCACTTTGCCTCAGCCGATAGGCGGATAGGTAAACGCGGAACTTTGAGGTAAACCCACGCCATGATTGTATCCAGTCAGATCTCTTTTCTTCAGGGAAGCTCCCGTCAGGAAACGGCCTTCAATCAAAGCCAGCTTCGGATTAATCAGCAACCGCTATCCGGTAGCCGCTCCGAAGGTCAGTCTGGCGGTACTCAATTAAATATCTCCCGCGATGCGACCTATCGTTACGCTAGCCAAGAGCGGCTTGGGTACACCAGTTCCAGCACCGTCAGCGGTGGTGATCGTAACGGCGTGTTTACCAGCGCGGAGCTGGCAGAGAAAACCACAGAGCTGTTTTTTCGAGGGCAGCAGGCTATCAGCGTAGGCCGGGCAGCTCTGGGTGGAGAATCCGGCACTCAGGCAAAAGGCAGTATGTCGGTTGAGGCAAACCGTTACATGTTCTACTCGGAAAGTGAAACTCGGTCGTTTGCAGCTACCGGCAGTATTTCACTGGAGAACGGTGAGACGGTCGATTTCACTCTGTCTCTGCGCCAATCACAATCCAGAAACTATGAATACTCCGAAAGCTTGCGCATTGAAGAGCGCCCAATGACCGATCCTCTGGTTATCAATTTTGGTAGTGCTACTGCTCAGCTTACCGACGCCCTGTTTGAGTTTGATCTGGATGGGAATGGAGAAACCGGGCAGTTCGCCACTCTAGGCAGCGGTAGTGGGTATTTGGTTTTTGATCGTAACAACAACGGCAAGGTGGATGATGGCACCGAGTTGTTTGGCCCTCAGAGTGGTTCCGGCTTTGGCGAGTTGGCCAAATTTGATGACGATGGCAACCAATGGATCGATGCCAACGACGATGTGTTTTCATCTCTCTCAGTGTGGGTTCAGACAGCCGATGGCTCGCAAGCTTTAAAGACCCTTGAAGAAGTTGGGGTGCAGGCGTTATACGTTGGCAGTGCTGAAGATAAGTTTACGCTTACCAACAGCCAAGGCATTCCTCTGGGAGAGATCAAGGCTTCCGGTATTTACCTGACAACAGACGGTGAAGTTCGCACTCTCGAAGAAATCAATTTGTCGGAGCAAACTAAGGAACAAGCGCCTGCGACGACGCAGGTGATTAGAGGCAATGGCCCGGAAGGAACTCAAGAAGTGGGAGGCTTTGAAGGTGCCCGTATAGAGGCCATTCGTGGCGCGCTTGAAAAGCTCAATGAAATCCGGGAAAAGCAAAAGGCGTTTATTGAAGAAACCAAGGATCTTGGAAAGTCGGAATCGCCTCTGGATGAATATATGAGCATCATAGACCGGCTGCGGTTGGAACTGTTGAGCCGCCAGAGTGAGAAGGCGCAGGCGGCTAATCGGTATCAAGAGATTGCTAAGCCTTGATAGCCTCTTTACTTTTTTCGCTTGTGATTAAATGTGTTGGCGTTGCTCGGAAAGGTTATAGCTGGGTTTACCTTCTTCAATGCGGCGTATAGAGCTTTACGAGAAAAAGGGTAGTTCTGGCATATCTGTAGCCTTTCCCCACTTTTTAGGTGCACGTTTATGTTGGTCATGTAGCCGGAGCCAATGTTTAATTTGTGCTCGATGGCTTGAATATCTTGAGGGCTGACGCTGAAGCACCACTCCTCAGAGAAAGGATGGTGGCTATAGAACTCGGTTTCGGTTACATAAATTTCGAACTTGTCCTTTCTTTTCAATAGCATCACTAGAATTATGGCTAAGACCAACGCAACAGCAATCGCCCCCTTCTCAACCACGCCATAAATCTGTTGGAAGTCAGGTTGGTCTTTAGACAAGCTTTGAAAAATATAGAGAATAACGGGGATGGCCAATATGTTAAGCGTCACAGTCACGGCTTGCCGAGTTTGGGTCTTTTTGTAGTGAAATAGCATAGTCCCGCCTGTTTTGGGCTTAGAAGTAACAGTATAGAATAGTTTTAGTTATTGCCTTCAACTCCCGTTGTCTGTCGAAACGGAAGCACCGTTTTCGCGTCCTCGTAATAACCCATAACTTGCTCCGCCTCCTCGTGCGTGAAAGCTTCAATCGCATCGTGAAACCCCGGATGGGCAATGCCGTGCCACGAATGCGTAATCAAGGGTTCGAAGCCGCGGACCAATTTGTGCTCTCCTTGCGCGCCTGCGTCGAAGGTTTGAAGTCCCTGTTTGATGGCCAGTTCAATGCCTTGGTAATAGCAGGTTTCGAAGTGCAGATGGTTATATTCCTCAAGGCAGCCCCAATAGCGGCCATAGAGGGTGTTCCCTCCACTCAGGAATAGGGCCCCTGCAATCATTTCGCCGTTTTTTACAGCCATGACTATGTGCAGGTGCTCAGGCATTGTTTCTCGTATCTTTTCAAAGAATGATTGGCTTAGGTAAGGCCGTTGCCCGCGCTTGAGATAAGTAGCTTGGTAGAACACATAAAAAGCTGCAAGAACGTGATCGGGAATACCGGCGCCATCGAACCGGGCGAAGGTAATGCCTTGCTCAGCTACCTGACGGCGCTCTTTTCGTATGGACTTGCGCTTGCGGGAGGTGAGCTCACCCAGAAAGTCATCGAAGTGCTCGTAGCTGCGATTATGCCAGTGGAACTGGCAGCCGATTCTGTGGAGTTGTCCCTCATGCTGAAGTAGTTTTTGATCCTTCGCGTTGGGAAACAAAAGGTGCCAGGAGTGAGCGCCGATTCGGGTTATAAGCGTGTTGAGAAGATTATGGATGGCTTGGGAATCCAGTGTATCTCGTAGTTTTGGATCGAGTAGTAGTCTTGGCCCCTGCGAGGGCGTAAAAGGTACCGCTATCAGGAGCTTTGGGTAGTAGTCCATGCCATAGCGGCGGTAGGCATCAGCCCATGCCCAATCAAACACATACTCGCCCATAGAATGGGATTTGAGATACGCAGGCGCGATCCCGGCAATCTCACCGTCCAAGCGGAATAACAGGTGGCAGGGCTTCCAGCCGGTTTCCTCGATGGTGCAGCGCGTGGTTTCCAGCGCTTCGAGAAAGTCGTATCGCAGAAAGGGGTTATCGGTGCCTGCCAACCGCTCCCACACCTTCTGGGGAATGGTGGAAAGAGAGTGGCAGGCCTCTAGTGTTATGTTTCTTACTGCGGATTCTGACATGATTCGGGCGCGCTCCTTAATCGCTCCCGATACCTTACGTCAAAACCCGCGTTGTGATCACTCTTGTGGCTGTGCACAGCGCTTTTTCATCTTTTTCTCCCAGCCACTCATGCGCTTTTCATGTTGTTGGCGTCGTTCCTCATGCATCTCGTTCCAGATTCCGCGCTGCTCGTCGTTCAGTTTCAGGCGTTCGGCCATGGCTTCGTGGCGTTTAGCCATTTCCGCTTGGCGTTCTTCCATATTAAATTTGCCTTTGCCTTCGCGCAGGTTGTCGCACATTTCGGACATATTGCGCTGGCCGTCATGGTGCTTTGACGATGAGCCATACGAGTTGCCGGCCATCAAAGCCGGGCTGGCTGCAAACAAGGCGGTAGCCAGAAGGCTTGCGGTAATAATGGATGTTTTACGTTTGCTCATGATAATTCCTCTCGCCGTTATGTAATTGCTTGGCGGTTTCGCCAGAAGCATGATTCACCTCTATAGTACTGCGTGCTTGGTCAACGAGCGTCAATGCTATGTAAAGGTTCTGCAAAGGAGCCGGGGCCTGCGGATGCGGGTCTTTGGGGCCGTGTTAGACTTTGAGTAGTACAGTAATCACACATCGAAAACTAACGTGAGTAGAAACGAGCGATGCAGAACAGGGTCCTGCTGGTAGAAGATGACGACGAACTACGAGAGTTGCTCGCGCGCTATTTAACGGGCCAAGGTTTCATCGTGCGTGAGGCTGCCAACGGCAGAGATGGATTAGCGCTGGCACTAGGTCAGCACTGCGACATTGTTGTTCTGGATATTATGCTGCCGGATATTAGCGGCCTTGAAGTGTTGCGCGAACTGCGTGCTGAAACCCACTTGCCGGTTGTATTGCTGACTGCCCGGGGTGATGAAACCGACCGCATTGTGGGGTTTGAAGTGGGGGCGGATGATTACATCCCCAAGCCCTGTAATCCCCGTGAACTGGTGGCTCGGCTTCAAGCCATTCTGCGCCGGGTTGCCTGGGACCAGAAAACCGAGATAAAAACAGCCCGACATCACGGAGATCTGCGCGTTGAGCCGGATCATCGTCGCATCTATCAGAACGATGAGCCATTGGAACTGACCGCCACTGAGTACGAAATTCTGCAAGTATTGCTGGCTCACGCTGGCAGTGTGGTACGCAAAACAGATTTGATGCAATGGGCGTTGGGGCGGCGCCTAGAAGCATTTGACCGCACCTTGGACATGCACATCAGCAACCTACGCAAGAAATTGGGCAACGATGACCCTCCCAGAATTGAGACAGTACGTGGCCTTGGGTACAGCTACCGGGTGCCAACATGAAGCGTCGGTTGATCATTCCCCTGTTCTGGCGAATTTTCCTGCTTATCTGGCTGGCCATGGCGGTTACTGTGGTTGTTAGCAATATTGCCTCAGGTGTCATGCTCGACCGGGAGCGCGCAGCAATCGAGCGCCAGCTTGAGCTGAGGGATCTTGGGTTTGAAGTGTCTGCTATCCGCGAAAGCCGCGGCCGCAAAGATGCTCATAGATTTCTCAAAGCACAAGGGGATGAGCTGGGCTTACATCTGATGATGATCAGCGCGGACGATGACAACCGCTTGCCCTCGGCAATTCGCTCGCGCATTAAATCTGGTTGGTACCGGCAAAAGCCCGCTATTGTGGATGTGGGCGAGGGTTACCGCTTGGTTGCATGGCCGAAAATGCACGGTGAGGGTTGGTTGGAACCTCGAGTATTTCGGTTTATAGAAATGGGGTTGGCGTTTGTGTTAATTACCCTAGCTTGCTGGCTGATTGCTCGCTTTGTGTCGCGGCCCGTGAGGCATATGGAAAGTACGGCGCAGGCTATCGCTGGGGGTAAAACCGAGCTGCGAGTCAATGAGCGCATAGCCAGCCGTCGGGATGAGGTGGGACAGTTAGCCACCGCATTCAATGCGATGACAGAACAGCTTTGTACCCTGCTGGATCGCCAGAAACACCTGCTGCGGGATATATCCCACGATTTACGAACCCCTTTGGCGCGCCAGCGAGTTGCTATCGAACTTGCCAGCGAAGGCGGCATAGAAGAAGACCTGATGGCCAGTATTCTGCGCCAGAATGAGCGTCTCGACACCATGACCGGTCAGATACTGACCCTATACCGGGTGACTGAGCAGGGCAGTGATATTGCCCGTGAGCCATTGCGGCCGGTGGATCTTTTGAACCAGGTTTTGCAAGATGCTGCAGACTACGCCGAACACCAGAGGGTGGACTGCAAGCTTGACTCAATGCCTGAAAGCACCGGTGTTTCCGTGCTGGGCGACGCAGGCCTTCTCCAGCGGGCATTCGATAATATTCTCCAGAACGCCCTTGATTACACTCCGCCGGGCAAAGTGGTTCACATTTCCTTGGCACTTTCAGCGGGCTGGGTAAGCCTTACGATTGAGGATGAGGGGCCGGGTGTTGCGGATGACATTCTGGAACATCTTTTTGAGCCTTTCTTCCGGGCAGACAAATCCCGGGGTGGCCAAGGTTGGGGCTTGGGGTTGGCAATTGCCAAAGATATTATTCTGGCCCATGACGGTGAGATTGC
This sequence comes from Marinobacter sp. 1-4A, assembly GCF_016597725.1. GTDB lineage: Bacteria > Pseudomonadota > Gammaproteobacteria > Pseudomonadales > Oleiphilaceae > Marinobacter. Next base: position 320,705 of record NZ_VCGY01000005.1, on the reverse strand, counting down.
TGCCCACAACAGCGAGCATGGCGGTTTGCAGATTGTGGCCCGGTTGCCGATATTCGCCGCCAACTAATGCAAGCACGGGGGCGACCTTATGAAAAAAGATTATCCAGTTCCTGCCAGCTACCTTGAACGGGAAACTGAGGTGAAAAAAAGCCGATTTATTGCCCGGATTGCACCTGTGGGCTCCCGGGATGAGGTAAAAGGCTGGTTGGAGAAGGCGCATCAGGACCACCCCGACGCCCGCCATATCTGCTGGGCATACCAAATCGGGCGCCCCGGCTCGGCAGCAGAGGCGGGCATGAATGATGACGGCGAGCCTTCCGGCACTGCAGGCAAGCCGATTCTGAATGTCATTCAGCACAAAGATATGGGTGATGTTCTGGTGATGGTAATCCGCTACTTCGGTGGTATTAAACTCGGCGCTGGAGGGCTTGTTCGAGCCTATGCTGGTGCAGCTGAGAGTGTGCTGTCAGAGGTAGGGAGGATTGTTCATAAACCGGTGAATGCAGCAAATATAACCATGGGGTTTGCAGATGAGCAGCCTCTGCGGCACTGGTGCGATGTGCATGCGGCCGAGCTGGAATCCATCAGTTATGGCAGTTCGGTAAGGGCTCGGGTTCTCGTTCCAGAGGATCAGGTGCAAACCTTCACGGCTTTTTGTGACGCCCATAAGCTGAATTACAGTTTCGAAACATGACAGAGCAAACACTCATCGCTGCGCTGCCTTGTGCGTATACTTGAACTCAAGACGCACGGAAATTAAGGAGTAGGTAATGGTTCGTTTTCTGATGGTGGCACTGGTCGCTGTGGCCATGGCAGGGTGTGCCAGTAATGTGGTGACGGACTACAACTCAACGGTGGTTTTCGGAGACTACACAACTTGGGCCTTTGCGACTGGTGCTGGCAATTCCACGTTTGTTTCGTTGGATGGCAACCGTGTACAGAATGCGGTTGAACGTGAACTCGCCCGCAAAGCAATGAGTAAGGTAGAAGAGTCTGAGGCCGACCTTCTGGTGAGCTGGCAGATTGTGGAGCAGGAGCGCCTCGAGCGTTCTGGTGTTGGTCTTGGTATGGGCTTTGGTACCGGGAACTTCGGCTGGGGACTATCTGCACCGCCGCCAGTGAGGGAGGTTACAGAAGGTAAGCTTGTGGTTGAGTTGGTGGAAGCGAGCTCTGAAAAAGTGGTTTGGCGGGCGGCCAGCCGTCGTTACCTGACCGAAAACCAGTCGCCGAAAAGCCGCAGCAAGTTGGTTGATGAGGTGGTCGCAGAGATGTTCAGCAAGTATCCTCCCGAACTAGACTGAAAAAGCGATAGGGTTTTGTAAGCTGTTCAATATTCGGAGGATACATGGCAAAACGATCCGCAGGTGGGTTGGTATTTTCAACCGAACAAGGGCGTATGTGCCCGGAATGTCGCAACCCTGTTTCAGACTGTACCTGCCGTCAAGCGCCGCGCCCGGAGGGAGATGGCATAGTGCGTGTGAGCCGCGAAACCAAGGGGCGCAAAGGTAAGGGCGTTACTCTGGTTACTGGTATTCCCATGGATGAAAAAGAGCTTAAAGCCTACGCTAAGGTTCTAAAAGCCAAGTGCGGCACTGGTGGCACCGTGAAAGATGGCGTGGTGGAAATTCAGGGGGATCAGCGAGATCTGCTCGTGCCGCTTCTGGAGCAGAATGGCTGGGTTGTGAAGCGCGCCGGTGGCTGATGGTATAAGTCACAAGTTGGCCTGCCTCACGCTACAATCGCGATAGGTGAATAAGCATCTCTTTTACTAAGTATTGGCCAGAGCCCTACCGTAAACCTGACTTATTGTCAGTTGGGTAGGCGCTCTTTGAACGGAGGCAGGCATGCACATAGTGGTTTTGGGCGCGGGAGTTGTTGGTGTAACCACCGCCTGGTTTTTGCAGAAGCAGGGGCATCAGGTAACGGTAGTAGACCGACAGAGCCAATCAGGCCTGGAAACCAGCTATGCAAATGGAGGCCAGATTTCTGTTTCTCATGCCGAACCCTGGGCTAACCCATCCGCGCCATTAAAAATTCTGAATTGGCTATTTCGAGCGGACGCACCTTTACTGTTTCGTCCGAAAATGGACCTTGCCCAATGGCGTTGGGCCTTATCTTTTCTAACCCAGTGCACGTCAGCAAAAGCCGCCCATAATATCCGCCAGATGGTCAACCTTGGCACGTACAGCCGTAGCCAGTTACAGGATTTGCGTCAGGAAACCGGGCTTGAGTACGATCAAGTTACCAAGGGTATTCTGCACTTTTATACCAACCCCGACGAGTTTAACGCAGCGCTTGAGCCCACCCGCATCATGTGTGATCTCGGGTGCGACCGTCAGGTCATCGATGCAAACAAAGCTGTAGAGATTGAGCCTGGCCTCAAACCTATCCAGCACAAGATAGCAGGCGCAACCTACACCTCTGAAGATGAATCCGGCGATGCCCGCAAGTTCACTCAAGCATTGGCCGAACTCTGCCAAAAGGCTGGCGTGGAGTTTTGCTATCGCACGGACATTCTTGGGTTCGAGCACTCTGGTGAGCGTATTCTTGGCGTGCAGGTATTGAAAGACGGGCAACATCAAACCTTGAGGGCCGACGCCTATGTGCTCAGCCTTGGTAGCTTTAGTGCTGTGCTCGCCCGAAAACTTGGGCTGCATTTAAACATTTACCCCGCCAAAGGCTACTCCATTACAGTACCGGTGAAGAATAAAGAGGCAGCGTTTACTGTGAGCCTCACGGATGACGAATATAAACTGGTGTACTCCCGGCTAGGTGATCGCATCCGAGTGGCTGGCACCGCAGAGCTTAATGGTTACACGCGTACCCTGAATTACACCCGCTGCCAAGCCATTGTGCGCAGAACCGCAGACATAATGCCGGATGCCGGCTATTGGGATCGGGCCGAGTTCTGGACGGGGCTGCGCCCGGCCACACCTTCTAATGTTCCCTATGTGGGCAAAAGCCACTTTGCCAACCTGTATTTGAACACCGGGCACGGTACGCTGGGATGGACCCATTCCTGTGGCTCGGCCGCTGCATTGGCAGATATCGTTGGCGGCCGAAAGCCCGAGGTGGATTTTACCTTCTCCGGGCTTTAACGTTTTTTCCGAACGTATAGAACCTTGTTAACCCTGGCGACCAGTTTGCCCTTTTCATCGACAATATCCACATCCCACTCAGGCAACGTTTTATCGCCGTTTGCGGTGGCGTTGCGAATCTCATCCAGCCGCTCTTGTGTTAGCTCAAAGTGTGCCGTTACGCGGCCTTTACCTGGGCGGATAAAGTCGATACAGGCTGATTTGTCCCACACTATGTAGTCGTTCCCCAGATTGTTCATCAGCAACAGCATGTACATAGGGTCAACCATACTGTAGAGCGAACCGCCAAAGTGCGTGCCCACGTAGTTGGTGTTGTACCAGTGCAAGTTCATCTCTACCGAAGCTGTGCGATAGTCGTCTGCAATGTGAGTCACTTTAACCCCGGCGCCTGCATAAGGGCCGTATACGTTCATTATTTTGCGTATACCGTTAGGGCTGGAAATCCAGTTGCGAAGTTTCGACATCATGATGGTTGGGCTCTTTTGCAGCATTAAATTGAGAAAGATTGGAAGCGGGGGAGTATACGATGAAAAATAAAGATGGTCCGCTTGGGGTGATAAGTAGACTGGATTGATGAAGTCTAAATAATTATAATTCGCATCATTGTTTTCTAAATTAGCGTAAACGCACCGTAAGCCCTCAATTAGCTCCTCGCAGCTCAGCGTTCAGTTCCGCTATCTCCATTCAGACCTTCTAAGGAAATACCATGTCCGAAGAAATCAATGCTGCAAGTAGCTTCGCCGCATTCGCCCGATTGTTACGTTATGCGCGCGGCTACCGTCGCCAGATCGTTGCAGCGACTACCTGTTCTATCGTTAACAAATTGTTTGATATCGCACCGGAAATACTCATTGGTATTGCGTTAGATGTTGTCGTCAATCAGGAAGACAGTTTCGTGGCTTCACTGGGAATTACGGAGTCGCTGAATCAGATTCTGGTGTTGGGGGTGCTGACATTTTTCATTTGGGCAGGTGAGTCTCTGTTCGAATATTTGTATCAGATTCTTTGGCGTAATTTGGCCCAGCGGCTGCAATCCGATCTGCGTCAAGATGCCTATGAGCATGTCCAAAAATTGGACATGGGCTTTTTCGAGTCTCGTAGTTCCGGCCAATTGGTGGCCACGATGAATGATGATGTTAACCAGCTTGAGCGTTTCTTGGACGGCGGTGCCAACGCCATGATTCAAGTGCTTGTGACAGTGATCGCCGTAGGGGCGGTATTTTTTGTATTGTCGCCACTCATTGCTGTGCTGGCGTTTATGCCGATCCCGCTAATTATCTGGGGGGCTTTCTACTTTCAGCGCAAAGCTGGGCCACTCTATGCCGATGTGCGAGAGAAGGTCGGCGATCTGTCCAGTCGCCTATCCAATAACCTCGGCGGTATCGCCACCATCAAGAGCTTTACAGCAGAGCAGCGCGAAGCGGAACGCCTCAAGGCCAGCAGCAGTGCCTATGTGGATGCCAATCGCCGGGCCATCCGCATCAGCTCGGCATTTATCCCCATTATTCGCATGGCGATTTTGTCGGGTTTTTTGGCGACGTTTACGGTCGGCGGCATGTTGGCGCTAAAAGGCGATCTGAATGTGGGTGCTTATGGCGTGTTGGTGTTTATGACTCAGCGATTGCTATGGCCGTTGACTGGTATGGCTGAGGTGATCAACCTGTTTGAGCGCGCCATGGCGAGCACTCGACGCATTCTAGATTTGCTTTCTGAGCCACTTCACATCAAAGACCAAAGCACCAAAGCCCTCCAGCAGCCAGTGAGTGGAGCAGTGACATTTAGTGATGTCAGCTTTCACTATCCCGCCAGTAACGCCGGGATAGATCAGATTTCACTAACCGTCCCGGCCGGTAATACGCTAGCGCTGGTTGGCGCTACCGGTTCGGGAAAATCCACTTTAATTAAGCTGCTGTTGCGGTTTTACGAGATTGAGAGCGGCGACATCCGCATTGATGGCCAGTCTATCCGGGCGGTAAGCTTACAGTCTCTTCGCGAGTCCATTGGTCTGGTTAGCCAAGATGTCTACCTATTTGAAGGCAGTATCCGCGAGAATTTGGTCTACGGGCGCCCTGACGCGACAGACGCCGAAATCATAGAAGCTGCGCGCACAGCAGAAGCTTGGGCGTTTATCGAGGCGTTACCGGAGGGGTTGAACACACCCGTGGGTGAGCGGGGTGTGCGACTCTCAGGCGGACAAAGACAGCGGCTATCTCTAGCTCGCGCACTTCTGAAAGACTCGCCTATTTTGGTGCTTGATGAGGCCACCAGTGCGGTGGATAACGAAACGGAAGCTGCTATTCAGCGCTCGCTACGGCGAATTGGGCACAACCGCACGGTTATTATGATCGCCCACCGGCTATCTACCATTGTTGATGCAGATTCAATTGCTGTTATAGCCAAGGGTAAGGTGGTTGAGGTGGGCTCACACAAAGAGCTACTGGAACAGGGCGGGGCTTACGCCGCGCAATGGCGGGTCCAAACGGGTCAAGCCTGAAGCTTCCCAAGGTGACCAATGTTGGTGTTGCTCCTGACCGCATGAGAGCGGTCAGGAGCAAAGTGGCTTATTGCAGTTGGTCTCGAATCACTTTTTTGTTGATCTTGCCAACACTTGTTTTCGGAATGTCGTCAACAAAGTCGATCCGGGTGGGTATCGCCCACTTATTGATCTCACCGTTGTCGACATGTTGTTGCAGATGGCTCTGTATATCTTCCGCGGTTGCTTGCTCGCCTGGCTTCAGGGTTACCAGAGCATAGGGCCGCTCACCCCATTTTTCATCAGGAATACCCACCACCGCAGCACCGGAGACGGCAGAGTGCTGGCTGATTAGGTTTTCCAGATCGAGGGACGATAGCCACTCGCCGCCGGTTTTGATGACATCCTTGATGCGATCTTTAATGGTCAGCGTGTTGTTCGGCTCCATAGAGGCAACATCCCCGGTGTGCAGCCAGCCACCTTCCCAGAGCTCCTCACCTTTGGCGGGCTCTTTGATATAGCTTTGGGTGAGCCAGGGTGCACGCGCAACAACTTCGCCCTTGGCTTCGCCATCGTGGGGTACAGGGTTGCCATCCGTATCAACAATCTCCAGCTCTACCATAGGCACCGCAATGCCCGTCTTGATGCGTTTCGGTGTCTGTTGTTCCAAGGGTAGTTCAAGGTCTTCCGGCTTGAGGAAGGTGGTGCTGAGCAAGGGGCAGGTTTCAGACATGCCGTAGCCGGTATACATGCGAATGCCGAGCTTCGCGCCTGCATCACAAAGGCCTTTGGTCAAAGCGCTACCGCCAATCAATACCTGCCAATTGCTTAGATCTGCTGTTTTGATGGACTCAGTAGCCATCATCATTTGCATGACGGTTGGTACACAGTGCGAGAAAGATACTTTGTGCTCTTTAATCAGATCGACCAGCAATTCCGGCTCATAGCGGCCCGGATAAACCTGTTTTATGCCCATCATGGTTGCGGCATAGGGAACGCCCCAGGCATGCACGTGGAACATGGGGGTAACCGGCATGTATACAGACGATGAGCGCAGCAGAGGCATTTCGTCATAGGAAGAAAGCGACCCTGTCATGGCCAGTGTATGCAGAACCAGCTGGCGGTGGCTGAAGAAAACGCCTTTGGGGTTTCCTGTGGTGCCCGTGGTGTAAAAGGTGGTTGCGAGGCTGTTCTCATCAAAGTCGGGGAAGTCGAACTCTGTGCCAGCAGAGGCTAGCAGAGCCTCGTATTCGCCAGCGGTATCGAGTTTTGTATCTTTCGCGGTTTTTTCATCGCTAAGCTGAATGTAGGTTTTAACCGTTGTGATTTCGCTCTGCAGGCCTTCCAGAATCGGCAGGAAATCATCATGCACCAAAACCACGTCGTCTTCTGCGTGATTCATGGTGTAAACAATTTGATCGGGCGATAAGCGCACGTTAATGGTGTGCAAAACGGCACCGATCATGGGGATGGCAAAAAAGCACTCCAGATAGCGCGGCGTATCCCAGTCCATAACGGCGACCGTATCGCCCGGCTTAACGCCCGCATCGGTGAGGGCGTTGGCGAGGCGATGGATGCGCTCGACCAGATCTGTGTAGGTGTACTTGCTTTTGTTGGCGTACACAATTTCCTGATCTGGCGAATATCTTGGCCCGGAGAGCAACAGTTGTTTGATCAAAAGCTGGTACTGGTGGGCATTTTTTGCGGCAGGTAAAATTCGCGTTTGTGCCATATCTGGAATCCTCTTTCCCGTTTGTTAGTCTTGTCTGAGAAGTTGGTTCAATCTGACATAAATTGAGTGAAATCGGAAGCTTGCTAAGCTCTGGCCTCTACAGGTGCTGGAGGCCAAGCTTAAACTGGAGCTACTGCTCCCATGGTTTGCCTTCGGTGTCTTCCACTGTTTTTACGCCTATGTGCATGGCCGCTTTGGCCAGCATGTTGGCACTCACGGGTGCCGTCATTAGCAGAAACACAGTGATCAGAACTTCCGAGATGCCTATACCCTCGCCAATGGCGCTGAAATAGATAACTGAACTGAGCATGATAGCGCCTACGCCAACGGTGGTTGCCTTGGTTGGGCCATGCAGGCGGGTATAAAAATCTGGCAGTCGGGCCAAGCCGATTGCACCGACCAGAGTAAAAGCACCACCAAAAATCAGTAGGGCCGAGATAGCGTATTCTGCCAATGGGCTCATGATTTATCTCCCGTTTTTACTCAATGACGCTGCCGCGTTTTAGGTATTTGGCCATAGCCACAGTGCTAACAAAGCCCATAACCGCAATCAGCAAGGCAGACTCCAGATACATGCGCGTGCCCAGCGTAATGCCCAGCAGGATAATCAAGGCAATGGCGTTGATGTACAGCGTATCAATGGCCAAAACCCGATCGGGCTCATCTGGTCCCTTTATCAAACGGTAGACGTTTAATAGAGCGGCTAGGGTTACCATGGCGATGGTTGAATACAGGGCAATGGCGATCATTGGAACATCTCCATCAGCGGCTTTTCGTAGCTGTTGTAAATGGCGTCAATAACTTCCTGATCGCTGGTTGCGTCGAGCGCATGGATCAGTAGGGTCTTGTTGTCATCGCTTACGTCCGCACTGACGGTTCCGGGGGTGAGCGAGATGGTGCTGGCGAGAATGGAGATCGCCAACGGATGATCAAGCTGCAGCGGGTAGCTGATAAATGCTGGCCGTGGGTTTCGGGGGCTCAGAATCAACCAGGCTACTGAAAAACTGGCGATCACAATGTCCTTTAACACCCGTAATATATACGCAGGCATGCGCCAAACCTTTACAAATGCTGGGCGCTCCGGCCAAAAGCCATGGGTTACTTGAGGAATCAGCCAGGCCAGAATAAGGCCGAGAACAACGCTGCCTCCGGATACACCATCGCTGAGTATTTGCCAAATAAGAAACAGAATGAGGCTCAGCCAGGGTTGAGGAAAGCTCAGGCGATCAAACATCAGTTTATCTCCCCGACCAATGGGTTTTGTGGCGTGTGCATGGGTGTTTGCAGAATATTGATATAGCCCTGATTGTCATGCAGCTGCTCTGCTGTTGCGCGGGTGAAGTCGCTCAGTGGGCCAGCCAGTACAACGATGAGCATGGTGAGACAAGTTAATATTCCGGTGGAAACCGCTACTCGGTTGTTTATGGGTTCTGGGGTTTCCAGATGGCCATCTACGTTCCACCAGAAAACAATACTGCCAGCCCGGCTGTAAGCGATAAGCGTGAGGAAGCCGCCAACTAGCAAAACACTCCAGAGCCATGCCATTTCAACGCCGGGCTCTACGGACTTAAGAATAAGCAATTTGCCGAAGAATCCGCTCAGAGGTGGCAAGCCGGAAGCGGCTACTGCACCGATAAGGAACAACACACTCAGGAAGGTTCTATGGCGCATTTTGGGTGCGGTTACAATTTTGTCCGCCGCTGTGCCTCTCTGGCTCGCCACTAATTCGGCCACTAAAAACAGAGCGGCAACGGTCCAGGTGGTGCTCACCAGATAAAACAGAGCAGCCGATAGGCCATCCTCGGAACCAAGTGAGATAGGAGCGAGTAGAGTCCCTACGGAAATAATAACCTGCCAGGCTACGAGCGTTTTGAGGTTATCCGCGCCCAAGGCCCCAATGACACCCATGCTCAGTGTGACCAACGCCAGAGGGAAGAGCCAGTCCATACCTAAATTGGCGAGCTCGCCAGCATTTTCCCCGAATATCAGCGGGTAGATTCTCACAATGGCGTAGACACCTACTTTGGTCATCACCGCAAACAGGGCGGCAACAGGGGCGGTTGCTCTGGCATAAGCTTTGGGTAGCCAGAAACAGAGTGGCAGGATGGCTGCTTTCAGGCCGAAAACAACCAGTAGCATCATGCCTCCAGCCTTAACAAGGTTTAGGTTGCTGCCTGTCACTTGTGGAATTTTTACAGCTAGGTCCGCCATGTTCAGGGTACCAGTTACGCTGTAAATCATGCCGACGCTGATCAGGAACAGGGCTGACCCTGCCAGATTAAGAACCACATAATGAAGCCCAGGTACAGTGCGAGATGTGCCTCCGCCGTGCATGAGCAACCCGTAAGAGGCAATAAGCAGAACCTCAAACGCAACGAAAAGGTTAAATAGGTCGCCGGTGAGAAAAGCAATGTTCAGCCCCATTAGCTGGAACAGAAACAATGCGTGGAACTGGCGGTTTCCTTCATCGGCACCGCCGCTCGCATAAATGTGGCAAAACAGGCCAAGAACCGCTGTTAACACCAGCATCAAGGCAGCCAATCTGTCGAGCACCAGCACAATGCCGAAGGGCGGTTGCCAATTGCCGAAGGCATAAACGCGGTAGCTGCCATCGCTGGCAAGTGCCAACAAAACAACAGCGGACACCAGCATAAGCACGGTAGTCGCAATTGCGAGCGTGCGGCGCAGGCTGATCGGGGCATAACCCATAAATACCTGAAGAATACCGCCGAGCAGCGGGATCAGAATCGGAGCGATAAGCCAGTGCGTCATTTACTGCTTACCTCTTGCTCAATCTTGGAGGGGGGTGTGGTGGCCTCACGCCGACCATCCACATGGTCGTTTTCGTTGTCTGCCAGATTACGCAGCGACAGAACAACCAAAAATGCTGTCATGGCAAAACCAATAACGATAGCCGTAAGCACCAGAGCTTGAGGCAAAGGGTCAGAATAGCTCGCAGTAGTTCCGATGACGGGTTGTTGGCCTGTAGCGAGGCGCCCGGAGGCGAACAGGAACAGGTTTACACCGTAGGAAAGCAGTGTCAGCCCCATGACCACCGGGAAAGTGCGAGCGCGAAGCAGCAAGTAGACCCCCGATGTTGTTAAGGCACCGATAGCGATTGCAAATAACAGTTCCATTACGCGCCCTCCATTTTGCTTTTGATGGCCGAATGAGGCGACAGTCGGCCGATGCTGACCAGTGCCAGCAAGGTTGCGCCGATCACCGCTAGGTAAACGCCTAAATCAAACACCAAGGCTGAAGCCACTTCGAACTTGCCCACCACAGGCCAGGTTATGTAGCCAAATGTGGTTGTCAGGAAGGGATATCCGAAGGCTAGGCTGCCAGCACCGGCGATGGTGGCAAACAATAGACCGAGGCCAATCACGTTGTGGTACCGGAAGGGAATACGATCCTCGGTCCACACCATGCCACTGGCGATATATTGGAGAATCAGCGCCACGGAGGTAATCAACCCTGCAATAAAACCGCCCCCGGGTAGGTTGTGCCCGCGCAGGAAGATATAGGCAGACACCATGAGTGCCAACGGCAGCATAGGCCGGGCAATCTGTCGTAGCATCAAGGGGTAGTGATCCCGTGTCCAAGCATGCCCCAGACCATCTCCCGGCGGGGGAGTCAGAGCAGTGTTTTTCAGCATGGCGTAGATACCAAGTGCCGCGATGGCCAGCACCGTTATCTCGCCGAGCGTATCGAAGCCACGGAAGTCGACCAGAATTACGTTAACCACATTGGTGCCACCGCCGCCCGGTTTGCTGTTTTCTAGGAAGAAGTCGGAGATGGAGCTGAATGGCTGGGTCAACATGGCCAGCGTAATCAGGGTCATGCCGGCACCGGCCGCCAGAGCAATCAAAACGTCGCGTACGCGACGGCTGCGAGAGCTTTCCATGGGCGTCCAAGAGGGCATGTAATACAGCGCCAGCATAAGCAGAACAATTGTGACAACTTCAACCGAAAGCTGAGTCATGGCGAGATCCGGTGCAGAGAATCGGGCGAACGCTAACGCTACGATCAGGCCAACAACGCTGAGAAGTACCAGCGCGTAAAAACGCTCTCGGTGCCAGAGTGCGGTCGCCAGAGCTGCAATGACCAACACACCTGCGGCAATGGCCGTTGGCCAATCCACAGGGCTTAGCCCGTTTTCACCAATGTAGAAACCATGCTCCGCAAGCGGCATGACCGCTACCGCAATAACGCTAACGATCAGAAGCGTGGCGTAGCGCTGCAAAGAACCGTTTTCGAGCCATCCGGTAAAGCTGCGAGCCATGTCTTCAATCTTTGAAACCGCAAACTCGAATACAGCCTTGCCGTCCACTTCCTTAAGCTGGGCGTGGAAATCGAAAAAGCGTTGGCGTTGGGTGTACATGAGTAGGCCGCCAAAGAAGGCCAGAAAACTCATCAGCAGTGGCAGGTTGAAGCCATGAAGAATGGCCAGTTGATAGTCTGGCACTTCGCCGCCAAGGGTTGCAGATGCAGCGGAATACAACAGGGGCCCAACGGAGACCGTTGGGAAGACACCAACCATGATGCAGGCGAATACAAGGATCTCCACGGGAAACTTCATGTAGCGGGGTGGTTCATGGGGCGGGAACTTGGGTAGATCCACAGGCTTGCCGTTAAAAAATACATCGTGGACAAAGCGCGCCGAGTAGGCAACCGCAAAAATGCCCGCCAAAGTTGCAACAATTGGCGGTACCCACGCCCAGAGGCCAGGAAGGTTGAGCTGTAGCGACTCGGCGAAGAACATTTCCTTACTGAGAAAGCCGTTCAGCAATGGGACACCCGCCATGGATGAGGCTGCGACCATGGCCAGAGTTGCTGTGTGGGGCATATAGCGCCAGAGCCCGTTGATTCGCCGCATGTCGCGGGTGCCTGTTTCATGGTCGATGATACCGGCAGCCATGAACAGTGAAGCCTTGAAGGTGGCATGGTTGATTACGTGGAATATCGCTGCAACAGCAGCCAGTTGAGTACCCATGCCTAATAACAACGTGATTAAACCCAGATGGCTAACGGTTGAATAGGCGAGCAGCCCTTTCAAATCGTGTTTGAACATGGCGATATAGGCGCCAAGAAGCAGTGTGGCCATGCCGGTAAAACTGACCATGTAGAACCATTGCTCGGTTCCCGCCAAAGCCGGATATAAGCGCGCCATCAAGAAGATGCCCGCTTTAACCATGGTGGCAGAGTGCAGGTAAGCAGAGATCGGAGTAGGCGCCTGCATGGCATGGGGCAGCCAGAAATGGAACGGGAACTGGGCTGACTTGGTAAAAGCGCCAAGCAAAACCAGAGTTAATGCCACCGGGTACAACGCATGGGCTTTGATCTGATCGCCCGCGGCAAGCACATCGTCCAGCTCAAAGCTGCCCACAATATTGCCGATGAGCAAGATACCGCCCAGCAGGGCTAGCCCGCCGCCGCCGGTGATCGCCAACGCCATCCGTGCGCCGCGCCGGGCATCCTGTTTGTGTGTCCAGAAGCTGATCAGCAGGAAAGATGTGAGGCTGGTGATTTCCCAGAAAATAAGCATCAAAAGCAAGTTGCCAGAGAGGACTATCCCTAGCATGGAGCCTTTGAAACATAGAAGCAGGGAGTAAAACTTGGCCACGTTCTCACTGGCTTTGAGGTAGTAGTGAGAATAAATAATAACCAACAGGCCGATAACGAGTATCAGCAGTGCGAAGAGAAGCGCCAAACCATCGAGGCGAAAACTAAAGGAAAGCCCGAGAACCGGCAGCCACTCATATGTGTGAAGCACCGTGCCGCCAGCAGAAAGAACCGACCAATGTGGAAACAGCGCGGCCAGCGCAATCAGAGCGGGAACGGATGATGCTATTGCGATAGCGGTTCGCCCACCCTGAGCAAATAGCGGGGCGGCTATGGCCCCCAAAAATGGCAGTAGTACAACCAGCGGTAGCGACATCGCAACCTCGTTAGCGGTTTTCTTTTCTTATGAATGGAGATGGCTTATGAGCCTGAGTCTAGCCTCCCGTCGCCCACCCTGCATAAATCGCATCAAAGCGATTTGATCAGGCAACAGGAGTTTGATCAGCGAAAGGCCGGTGGGTCTGGAAAGTACGGTAAACGCCCGCGTTGCCGCGCGATGTCAGCGGTAAGAGGGGGGCGATTGATCTGCATGCAGCCGAAGGACCTTGCGGTCATGGTTGCTCCGTTAGTAAAACCTGACATCCGATGATACGTGCCCGTGCTCGTAGGTCAAGTCAACTTGTGATCGATCAAGCGCAGAATGGGAATTTGAGAGTGACGTGGAAGGGCATAGAGAGGCTCATTTTTGTCGTCTGGTGTTTGTCACCTTTGCGCTACTTGGCGGATTTGAGCGCATTGAAAATTGCTTCGGCCTCTGCTTCCAGCACCATGCTGCGCAGATTGTTGCCTTGTTGGGTTGCCTGCTCAATCTGTGCAAGCTTCATGGTGTACAACCTGCTCAGAACTTCAAGCTGGGTTTGTTGAACGGGTGCGTTCATGGCTCATTTCTCCCACATGACACCTGTCAGTATAATTTACAGAAACATCCGGCCAGCGGCCGTTTGGATAATTTGATGCATAACCCGGGCCAAGCGCTCGGCTTGTGGTTAGCGCCCAAACCGCGATCGGTAGGCCCCGGGAGCCAATCCGGTTTGCTTGCGAAATAGTCGGCTAAAAGAGCTGACGTCTTCATAGCCAACCAGCCGGGTAACCTCTTCCACGGGCAAGCGCGAGTTTTCCAAATGTCGCCGAGCGGCTTCAATGCGTATGGATTGCAAATAGCTTGTCGGAGTTTCACCAGTCGCAAGCTTGAAACGACGTATCAGTGAACGCGTTGTCAAACCGCTGAAAGCGGCAAGTGATTGCAGGCTTACGGCTTCTCCATAATGGCTATCCAGCCAGTTCTGGAGCTTTAGGATCACCGAGTCTGAGTGGTACCGCTTGGTTTGAAGTGCGCTGTAGGGTGCCTGACTATTACGCCCCGCATCGATAACAAACGCCTTGGCCAACTCACGGGCAACCCGAGCCCCTGCATAGCGTTCTATAAGGTGCACGCCCAAATCCCACCACGCCATGCCGCCTCCGGCACAGGCGATGTGGCCATCGACTGTGACCAGCTTTTCGGGATTCAGTTTTACTTGTGGGTAGCTCTGGCGAAACCTGTCGCTGAAGCCCCAGTGGGTGGTGGCTTCTTTATTGTTCAACAGCCCCGCTTCAGCCAGAAGAAACGCTCCGGTGCAGTTGCTTGCGAGTTGAACTTGGCTGGTGCTATTTCTATTCGGGGCACTGAACTGGCTAAGCCAGATAATTAGATCCGGATTTGCCATCAGTGCTTGATCAATTGGCGCGCCGATGGTTGGTACGATCACCAGATCGGCGTTCTCCGTTGTCTCTGTATCTAGCTCTTCCCAACTTCCATCTGAAAGCAAAGTGATGCCGTTGATGCAGCGGCAGGGATCTCCGTTACGAGTTAGCAGGCGGGTAGTGAAACGTGGCTCTGGGTGCTCACCGTGAATTCGCGCCCAGGTGACACCGGCCAAACGGAATAAGTCAATTATTCCTGTGATGGCACTGGCTAAAGCGCCGTCAAAACCAATAATTGAAACTTTCTGCATAAACTCTCGAGATCGAGCAACTCTGTTAGGGCGATGGTGGTGCCACTTCTCAGGACTGTCGGCAGCATGGATGCTGCCGTCAAGCTTACATGGATGTATTCACAGCGTGTCCTGAGCAGTGGCACCACCATCGCCCGAGAATGAGGCTTCGAAGCTGGTTGGCGATATTGACCATAATTATGTCATAAACGCCGGTTTCCAGAAAAGCGCGGGTGTGAGAGCCTGTGCATAACAATGAAACTCTCCAGCCAATCATCCGGAAGCTGAAAAAATGACCGATACACTGATAGATCGCCGTGATTTGGCGTTCCAACTCTACGAAGTGCTTGATACTGAAAGCCTGCTAAGCCGTGATCGTTTCAACGAACACAACCGCGATACCTTTGATGCCGTCATTGAAACTGCCGATAAAATGGCCAGAGAGAAGTTTGCCAATCACAACAGTGCTGCAGACAAAGACGAGCCGAAGTTTGTAAACGGCCAAGTCGAAATGCTGCCAGAGGTGAAAGAAGCCTTTGATTCCTATGCCGAGGCGGGGTTTATTGCGGGGCGTTATGACTATGAATTGGGCGGCATGCAGCTCCCCGAGACCGTCATGGCAGCTTGTAACGGCTTTTTCACCGCCGCTAATCCAGGTACCGCAGGTTATCCATTCCTGACCACAGCGGCTGCAAACCTTATCCGTGTGTTTGGTGACGAATCCCAGAAAACCAGCTTCCTACCCAACATGCTCAGTGGTCGATACAGCGGAACAATGGCCCTCACGGAGCCACATGCTGGCTCATCTTTGGCGGACATTCGCACTTCTGCCACCCCTACCGATGATGGCCACTATCTGATCAAAGGCGCAAAAATCTACATCTCTGGTGGTGAGCAGAGCATTACCGAAAATATCGTCCACATGGTGCTCGCCAAAATCAAAGGCGCGCCAGCCGGGGTAAAAGGCATTTCCCTATTTATCGTTCCCAAGTTCCGGGTGGATAGCGACGGAAATCCGGCGGATCGCAACGGCGTGAGTCTTGCTGGGTTGATCCATAAGCTCGGATATCGCGGCACCACCTCCACAGCGCTGAGTTTTGGTGACGATGCCCCTTGCCACGGTTATCTGGTTGGTGAGCCCCATCAGGGCCTGAAGTACATGTTCCAGATGATGAATGAGGCCAGAGTAGGTGTAGGCTTTGGCGCGGCGGTGATTGGGTATCGCGGTTACATGCACAGTCTTGAGTACGCCAAAGACCGGCTTCAGGGCCGCAAGGCGTCGGAAAAGAACCCGGAAAGCCCACAGGTACCGATTATTGATCACGCAGATGTGCGCCGCATGCTGCTGGCTCAGAAAGCATACAGTGAAGGCGGATTAGCACTTTGTCTCTACGGTGCGCGTTTGATGGATGATCAACACACCCATCCGGATGAGCAGAAACGAATCGAAGCTGGCAAACTGCTTGATCTGCTTACGCCTGTGATCAAAACCTGGCCATCAGAGCATGGGCCGAAAGCCAACGATTTGGCGATTCAGGTTTATGGTGGTGCCGGTTACACCCGCGAATACCCAGTGGAGCAGTGCTGGCGCGATAACCGCTTGAACCCCATCCATGAGGGCACTACCGGCATTCAGGGCTTGGATTTGCTGGGCCGTAAGATTTGGCAGGATCAAAGCCATGGTTTGCAGCTGCTTATGCAGGAAATGCAGGTGGATTTGCAGGCAGCTACAACGGATCGCTGTCAGCAGTGGGCGTTATCGTTAAGTGAGACGCTGCAACAGGCCGTTAAAGTGACTCAAAATCTGGGTAAATCTCTAATGAGCGGCGAGGTGGACAAAACTCTGGCGAACGCTTCCTGCTATTTGCATCTGTTCGGGCACATCATTGTAGCTTGGATGTGGCTGCGTCAGGCTAACGCAGCGACTAATGCGCAGGCGTCTGCCAATACTGATGATGAGCGTAACTTCTATCAGGGCAAGCTTCAGGCTGCTCAGTATTTCTTCCATTGGGAGTTGCCAACGGTTGCTCAGGATTTGGTGTTGTTGCGGAATATGGATGACACCTGCCTCAATATGAAAGCGGAGTGGTTCTAGGTTTAAAGTAGGCACAACCGGTGGGGGTCAGCTCCCGGGAAACGCCTGCAAGTACCCCTTCGGGGTCCGGCCAGCAATCACAGCTTACTGTCGCTCGGCTGTCGCATGAAGCTTCGCTTCATAAGCGCTCGGCCTCGCCCATGTAGGGAATGTCGGTGGCCATCCTTGGCCACCGACATTCCCGGGAGTCTGCACCACCCAGCTAAGCCTCAAACTATTGGAGTTCGCTGTCTGGAACTGACGAACTGCTTACAAAAGGTGATACCCATGTCTTTGGTTAAGGTAACGAAGAAAAACCAAATCCTGCTCATAGGGCTAAACCGCCCCGAAAAAATGAACGCCATGAACCGCGCCATGTACCACGAAATCGCTGCGGCTTATTACCAGTTGGAACACGATGACGATTTGAGAGTGGGGCTGATGTATGCCGAAGGCGACCATTTCACCAGCGGTTTGCAGTTAGACGACTGGGCAGGTGTGTTTTCAAACGGTGAGGGTATAGAACCAGCTGAAGGGGAGTTGGATCCGTTTCATATAACCGGCGACGGCCTCAGCAAACCGGTGGTGTTCGCTGCCCAAGGCATTTGTTTTACCTGCGGTGTTGAGATGATGCTGAACACAGATATTCGTGTTGCAGCAAAAGGCACCCGGTTTGCACAGTTAGAAGTCAAACGTGGCATCTTCGCCTGCGGCGGCGCGACCATACGCCTGCAGCGTGAAATCGGCTGGGGCAATGCCCAGCGCTACCTTCTAACCGGCGATGAATGGACGGCAGAGCAAGCTTACGAGTGGGGCTTGATACAGGAGTTGGTCGAGCCGGGTGAGCAGTTTAATGCTGCCCTGAAAATTGCAGAGAAGATCGCTAATGCGGCACCTCTGGGTGTGCGAGGCAGCCTGAAGTCCTCTAAAATCGCGGTAAGCGAAGGTCAGGAAGCCGCCAAGCAACGACTGTTCCCGGATCTGCAGCCAGTGATGGCCAGTGAGGATGTAAAAGAAGGCATCCAGTCTTTCCTCGAACGGCGAGAAGCAGTGTTCCAAGGAAAGTAAGGCAGGCGCTGCGAAGTTTGAAGCTGCCGGTGGGCTCTGCCTCTCAGGACTGTCGGCAGCAAGGATGCTGCCGTCAAGCGTACAGGGGTGAAGCAAGCGTTTATGAAGCGCAGCTTCATGCGCAGTTGAACGATAGCAATCTGCGATTGCTGGCCGGACCCCGCAGGGGGATTTACAGCGTGTCCTGAGAGGCAGAGCCCACCGGCGGCCCGCACCAAAAGTTCGAGGCCAGCAACCCCGAAATCGAGTTTCCGAATGTTTGGAGTCAGGCAGCCTTCTCCGAAGGCGAACTAGCCTCTTCCTCCCGACGAGCAGCAGCCTTAGCCGCCACCTCAGCTGCATAATCTGCATACTTAGCCATCAACTCCGCCTTGCGATCCGGATCCCAGTTGATCTTGCTCAGGTCGCCCTCGTAGTGCTCAATCACCCGCTTATCCATCGTCTCGTACCACCACTGCGGTACATAAGCGGGCATCAGCATAGATGCATAGCCACCCGGTAACTGCGGAGCCTTCTCAAAATGACGTAAAGCCTGATAACTGCGCTGCGGGTGGGCGTGATGGTCTGAGTGACGCTGCAACTGATACAAAAACAAATTCGTCACAATATGATTGCTGTTCCAGCTGTGCTCAGGTTGGGTACGTTGATACTTCCCGTTTTTATCTTTCTGGCGCAGTAGTCCGTAGTGCTCAATGTAATTCACACTCTCCAACAAACTGGCACCATAAACCGCTTGAGCCGCGAGGAACGGAACGGCCCGTGGCCCACAAACCAAGGTCGTCGCGCCAAAGAAACCAGCGCTCATGGCCCAGCCTTGTAAAAGCTCGTTATCCAAGGACCAAAACCCCTTGCCCTTGCGGCCCAAGCGTTCCTTCTCAATCTTCACCGCAGACTTCATACCGCCAAACACTGTACGCGGTAAGAATTTCCAAAAGCTCTCGCCCATACGGCTGCTGGCCGGATCTTCCGGCGTCGCAACGCGCTTGTGATGGCCGAAGTTATGCTCAACCACAAAATGGGTATAGCCCGTAGGTGCCAATGCAGCCATGGCCATCAACTTATTGAACTTATTGGATTTGTGGCCCAGCTCGTGCGCTGTGTTAATGCCAACACCATTGATGGCGCCAACAGTCAGCGTTAGGCCAATCTTGTCCTCTATTGGGGTATTTTTGCGGCTAGCAAGCCAAGCACCCATTACCGTCATTGCATACTGGGTGGGAATGAATGCCTTAACAATGCGATTGTAATACTTGTCTTGTTCCAGAGAACTAACCGCCGATTCCGGCGGATTACTTTTGTCTTCTCCAATGGCCCGGTCCAACGCTGGGATAATTCCATGAACCAGCGCTGGCCCAGTCCAAGCAAGCGCCTTGAGCTTTTTAGGTGCTATCGCGTAACCGGTTAGCGCCGCTAAACCTATGCCGGGTAGGGCTGGCCCGAGTAGCCAGAGGTAGCGCTTAGGGTCTTTCCACTTTCCAGCAACGCCGGTTGCTGTGGGGTTCTCTACTGGTTGATTCGCTGTTTTCGAATCGGATTTTAAACCGACGGTGTCATGAGTTTTGGCGTTCATTGTTTTTCTCCATTGCAGTGCGCGTTCCATTAATTTATGTCGGACAATCTAGCAATGCAACAATAATAAAGATTGTTTTGGAGGTTGGCATAAAATGACAAGGTGGGTTCGGGTGTGTGGGTTGGCCCGCTCGATCCTGAATTTTCAGGGCTTTTCGGGCAGTTTTAGAGGCATTGGCTAAATAAAGGGTAATCTGCAAGTAATTGTGTGGTGTCGAACATGGCCTTACCCTGTACACGGTTACAAACGTTTACCAACAGAGGGATATGTGATGAATAAGTTAACTCTCAGCGCTTTTATTATGTTTTTGACTTTGGGTCTTGCTGCTTGCAGCTCCGAGGATGAAGGAGCTGATTTTGAGAAAGCCGCGGACAACGCTGAAGAAATAATGGACGATGCTGGCAACTCGGTTGAAGAGTCTTATGAAGAAGCCACCGGCCAAGACGAAGGCGTACTCGGCGAAATGAAAGAAGGCGTCGAAAACGCTGGCGAAGAAATGGGCGAGGCTGCTGAAGATGCAGGCGATGCCATTGAGGAAGGTTATGACGAGGTAACCAAATAAGCGGCCAAATCCTCGCTTATTTGCCCCGGCGCGGATCATCTGCGCTTGGGCATTCCTGTTAGAGCACACCAAAACCGTTAGTTTTGTAGAAAAGATTAACGGTTTTGTCTTTTTACTGTCCCCATATTGTCATCTCTCCCGCCGACACTGCCTTTCCGACAACACCCCGTTTGTTGAATATCGAGAAAGACAAAGAGAGACAAAATATGGCCAAGCATGACCTTGATCCCAATTATCTGGATCCCGATTACGAACCTGTTGTGAACCATGCCGGCAACAGAGCCTTCCAAGACGTGCTCGCGACGCGCATGCAGCGTCGAACTCTGATGAAAGGTGGCGTTGGTGCAGCTCTGGCCAGCCTTATGGGTGTTGGGCTTGCGGGTTGTGGAAGTGATAGCAAGAATGATGACGGAAACGGAACAGCCGATCCAGATGGAGATACGGTCAACACAACCGAACTTGGATTTGAAGCGGTGGCTGTTTCAACTGCGAACTCTGTCGTGGTGCCTACAGGCTATACCGCCCAAGCGTTCTTGCCTTGGGGAACGCCGATTACTGGTTCCTACCCGGCTTTTAGGGCCGACGCCTCTAACTCGGGGGCGGATCAAGAAGAGCAGGTAGGCATGCACCACGATGGGATGCATTTCTTTCCGATTGACTTCAAAGCTGGTGGCAACCGTTCTGACGAGGGGCTGCTGGTGATGAACCATGAGTACATCAACCAAAGCGCTCTGCACCCAGACGGCCCTACTTATACCTCGAATAACATGCGCCCTACCGATGAAGTGCGTAAGGAAGTAGCTGCTCACGGCGTGTCAGTTGTGCATATAAAACAAGACAGTGCGGGCAACTGGGATGTTGTGTTCGGAAGCCCTTTCAATCGCAGGATTACCGGTGGCACCGAGATGGATATTCGCGGTCCGGTGCGTGGTTACCAGAAGCTTGCAACTCGTTTCAGTAAAGATGGCACTCAAACTCGCGGTACCTTGAACAACTGCTCAATGGGCTCGACGCCTTGGGGAACTTATCTTACGGCGGAGGAGAACTGGCACGGTTACTTCGCTAACGGCTCTGCAACGCAACCACGGGAACAAACTCGCCATGGCGTTGGAAGTGCCAGTCGCTATGACTGGGAGCTTGCTGAAGGTGGCGATGATCAATACGTTAGGTTCAACGTAACACCCACTGCCCAGAGCGCTGTGGACGACTATCGTAACGAGGCCAACACCTTCGGTTACATGGTCGAAATCGATCCGTTTACGCCCGAG
Source organism: Marinobacter sp. 1-4A (assembly GCF_016597725.1). GTDB lineage: Bacteria > Pseudomonadota > Gammaproteobacteria > Pseudomonadales > Oleiphilaceae > Marinobacter. Next base: position 299,265 of record NZ_VCGY01000005.1, on the reverse strand, counting down.
AGCAAACCTCAGAAGCGCACCGCTCTTGGTCGTTTTGGGCATGAGGGTGTGATCTTTGCGCCGGTAGAAGAAGGCAAACCGGTGGTTTGCTATTCGGGCGACGATTCGCGTTTTGAGTATATCTACAAGTTTGTTTCTTCACGGCAATACTACGCTGCAACTGCCAGTGGTTACTTGTTAGATGAGGGCACCCTGTACGTTGCGCGTTTTAACGAAGATGGCTCCGGCGACTGGCTCTCTTTATCACTTGATGATTCAGCGTTTATGGCCCGTGTGGAAGCTGCGCAGGGCACCAAGGTGGGCGATGTGCAGTTTGAGGGTTTTGAAAATCAGGCCGATGTTCTTTTGAATACGCGCTTGGCTGCAGATATTGCCGGGGCTACACCCATGGACCGGCCAGAGTGGGGCGCGGTCGATCCTAATACCGGTGAGGTCTATTTCACCCTAACCAATAATTCCAAGCGCACCGAGGAACAGGTTGATGCCGCAAACCCTCAGGCAGAGAACCGCACGGGTCATATCATTCGCTGGAGCGAAGGTAACAGCGACTTTGCAGCCACAAGCTTCCAGTGGGATATATTTGTCTTTGGCGGGGCTCAGGGGACAGAAACGGTCGTAGACGGAGAAGTCGTTGTGTCGCTTACCGATGACAATATCTTCAACAGCCCGGACGGTTTGTGGTTTGATTACAATGGCCGTCTTTGGATTCAAACCGATGGCTCCGACGCTCCGCCGTATCAGAATAATATGATGTTGGCCGCCAACCCCGCCACCCGGGATATTAGGCGCTTCTTCGTGGGGCCTCAGGGTTGTGAGGTGACGGGAGTCGTAACCACGCCGGATGTTAAAACCATGTTTGTGAATATTCAGCACCCAGCGAAGGACTGGCCTTTCGGAAACGAAGGCGACCACCCTCGGGACGCAACCGTAATCGTTACCCGCAACGATAACGGTGTTGTCGGCGCCTGAACGAAGATTTAACCTCCTCGAGAACCGCAAACTCGGCGGCCTGATCAAAAAGGCACGCGGGGTTTGCGGTTTTTTTGCTTAAGAAGGGCCCAATTTGGCCGTTACATTCATTAAATCAACTAAAGTATGAGTTATTAACCCGCTTTAATTCCCTAGTCTCTAAATTGGCCGGATAACCGTGTACCCATCAGTAACAATAACAATGACGAGGTTTTTATGGGGTTGCTTGATCGTGCAACTGTGTTTTGGGGAGGCGCCATTAGCATCGTTCTTGCGCTTGCCTCTGCTTTGGTGGCGCCCTTGTTAGGTTTGGACCCGACATCGCTGGTAATCGGCTTGGTTGTCGGCCTTGTGGCCGCTGCGGGCTTTCTGGTTGTTAGAGTTTTGGAGCCGATTGACCGTGGCATCGATGAGTTGAACAGTGGCGCACTGGAGGAAGATCACCCACTTCGATCCCGCTGTCAGGCGCTTCTTGCTGACGCCCAATCCGGACGGGCTTTAGTGGAGGCGCTTTCCGGAAGTGCGGATAAAAATGCCATTTCAGCGGCGCAGGTATCTTTCGCTGCCGATCAGCTCAAAGTGCAGCTTGAGCGCCAAGTTCAAGAAACTGCCCAGATGGCAGATTATGCGGGGCAGATTACTGAAACCGTGCGGGAATCCTCACAGCAAGCAACGGAAGCCTCCACCATGGCCCTGCAGAATCGGCAGGCCAGTACCGAAGGTCGTCAGGCGCTGACCGCGGCCATCGAGAGCATTCGGATTGTACATCAGCAGTCCGGTGAAAACCTGCGGCTAATTCAAGAGCTTAACGATAAATCCAACAAGATTCAGGGTGTAACCGCGACCATTCAAGGAATTGCTGAACAAACCAATCTGCTGGCACTGAATGCGGCCATTGAAGCGGCCCGGGCCGGTGATCAGGGACGCGGCTTTGCCGTGGTTGCCGATGAGGTTCGGCAGCTGGCGGGGCGCACGGCTCAGGCTACAGGTGAGGTGGCAGAAACTCTGCAGGAGATTCGCTCCGATACGGCATTGATTGTGACCCGCATCGAAGACTTAGCCCGCAGTGTAGAGGAGGGCTTGGATTCCGTAGAAACCGTTGGCGAGCGGCTTGATCAAATACGGGATCAGTCAGATCGCGTGCAGCAACAGGTGGCACGCATTGCGGAAATTGACCAGAACAACGAGGTCAGCCTAACTCATGTGTTTTCTGCCATTGAAACCGTTAGGGACCAGATCTCAGAAAGTGATACCAACGTTGTTTCTCTTGCTGAACAGGCCGCTACGTTGATGGAGCTTGCGGAAGTAGGCAACGCGGCCTTTGCATTAAATAGTGGTTCCAGCTATCACCGGTTTTTTTACGATCAGGCACGTGCGGGCGCCGAGCAGATCGGAGAAATTTTTGAGAAGGCTGTGCGCGATGGCAAGCTCACTGAGAACACGTTGTTTGATAAAACAAGAAAACCGATCCCCGGTACTCAGCCTGCCAAATATTCAAGCAGCTTCGATGCGTTTACCGATCAGTTTTTGCCTGAGGTTCAGGAAAAGGTAAAGGCTTCGCATCCTGCGTTGGTATTTGCGATTGTCGCAACTCCGGATGGCTACATTCCCACCCATAACAGGGATTTTGCCCATGCGCCCACCGGTGACCCAGATGTTGATCTGGTGCGTAGTCGCAGCAAGCGTTTGTTTAATGACCGTACAGGCATCCGTTGTGGCAGCCATACCGACGATATGTTGCTGCAGACCTATAGGCGCGATACCGGCGAAGTTATGCATGATCTTTCGGTACCGATATATGTGAATGGACGGCATTGGGGTGGTTTCCGGCTTGGGTACCGTCCGGATAATCACTGATCCTGAGGCTGGGAAAACCGCTCAATGGCTTGTGATAAACTCTCGAATTACACCTAAAAAGGAGAGATGCCTTGGCTGATCCGGAATACATTCCCGTCGATGAAGACTCGGATGAGTTGTCACGCAGAACTGATCCTGCACGTAATCTTGCGGTTGTTGTCTACATACTTCAGGGGTTATCGTTTTTTCTAGGGGGCATTACCGGGCTGGCGGGTGTAATCATCAATTACATAAAACTGGATGATGTTCGCGGCACTTGGGTTGAGCCTCACTTCCGGTGGCAGATTCGCACCTTCTGGATAGGCTTGCTGTGGACCGTTATTGGTGTTGTAACCAGCTTTATTATTATCGGGTGGTTCATTCTCATTGGTATAGCAATATGGGTCATCTACCGCATCGTAAAGGGCGCCTTGGCGTTGAATGACGGCAAAGCACCCGGTTGAAACAGCTAGCCGAGGGCTGGGTAGCCTAGCCCTCGGTCACTTCTTTGAGCCGAATGGCACTGAGAGTACCAGCCAGCCCCATTAAGCCAAGCACCACAATCACCGCTGAGTTTGATATCAGCGAGAGCAGCGCTGTCAGTCCTCCGGTTGCAAGCAGCAAAAAGCCGATCACCGTATTGCTGACGGCAGTGTAATCTGTGCGCTTGTTTCCCCCCGCCATGTCCACCAAGTAGGTTTTCCGGCCCAGTCTCACGCCCGCATGGGCAATGCTCAATGTAAAAAAGGCGAGTGGGTAAAACCAGCCGTTGCCGACACCTGTACCGGCAAACATGGCGGTCAGGCCAACGCCCAAACACACCGCGCTGGCAATAGCAGCGCCGCGAATCATCACTCGCCGGCTGGAGGTATCTGCCATCCAGCCCCAAAAGCTCGCGGATACCGAACTGGCCAAACTGCTCGCCAAAAGAAATACGCCAAGCATTAAGCCAGTATCTGATTCCTTCTGAGCCAGCACCACGAAATAGGGTGAGGCCAGTGCCGAGCACAGTAGCAAAGCACGAGTGATAACAAAGTTTCGAAAGGGTGCGTCATCGCGCAGCAGCGAAAGGCTATGCAGAGCTTCGGAGAGAGCGTTGCCGCCACCACCGGTCTCCCCGTCGTGCTCATCTACACCAGCAAACAGCAGCCCGGCAATGATCCACAGTGCGGCGGCAAGCAGAAGTAGCAGGCTATAAAACGCCAAAGTGGGGTCGCCACGCTCCCAGAACAGTAACACTGTTAAAACAACAGTAGCAGTACCGCCTATGGTGGCCGCAAGGCCCGAGAGCCTGCCCCGGCGAGTTTTTGGGATGCACTTTCCCTGCACGTCTTTCATGGCCACAGAGCAAAAGCCCCGCGATAGGGAAAACACAATCAGCGCAGCAATAATGCCGCCACCGGCGGTATAGCCGTCAAGAAACCAGACGCAAGCAGCCATGGCCGAAACACTGGCCGCCTGACCAAAGCTGCCGAGGGTCCAGAACCATTTGCGCACAGGTTTACGGCGAACCCAGGCTGCGATCATCATCTGGGGCACCATGGAGCCGGACTCTCGGATGGGTACAAGCCATGCCACCAGTGCGGGTGCTCCAATGGCACTCATCAACCAAGCAAGCACCGTTTTGGGGCTGATCAGCAGGTCGCCCAGCTTGGTGAGCACGTTGGCTGCCAAAATCAGGAAGAAATTTCGAGGTACCACATGGCAGGCTTCCGCCGGGATGTCTTTGCAGACACGGGCATCTTCTTCGTTGGCAATCAGGCTATAGAGCCGGTCAACTGACCGCTCCAGAGTGCCGGTTGCTGCGTCGGTGCTTTCTCGTGACGATATGTTGTTCTGTGAAGGTGTCTGTTGCTGGGACAAGCCGGCGTCCTCCGGAAAATGGATAGCCAAGGATACCAGCCGGGCTGGCGCGCCTGAACCCCGGAATGCAGTCTTGAACCCCGGAATACGGCCTGAACTCTTAAAGTATAGATTGGCGGCTATTACACCAGGTGATGATCCCACTGAACGGGCATGCTAGCGATCTCTACTCCCGGCTTTCCCTTGCCCATACGAACCAGCTTGCCACGCCCTGAAGACACTAGAAAATCCCCGTCTGCCAGAGCTGCAACGCCGGCACAATCTGCAATGGCGCTTTTTTCAATAACCTCTCCAGTGCGGTCATTGAAGACTAGAGCTGTGCCTCCAACCGGGGAGGCAATGGCGACCAGTTCGTTCTCCGGATGTGCGATTATGCTGGAAATATAATTGCCCAGCTCCCGGTGAACTGACTCACCAAAGTCAATCTCTTCATAATGCCCGTTCCGGTAGCGGGCGACGAGCGGCGGAAGCTCGTGGGCTGGGCCTTGGTATTGATAGGCTGCGTAAACGGTGCCGTTTGGCGCCACATCGACATGCCGGGTACTGAGTTGGTGGTGGGATGGTCGGAACCGGGCGAGAATGTCGCCAGAGACTCTATCCATCATCACCAGTGCGGGCTTCATGGTGGGCAGGTTTAGCTTGATGCGATCGTAATCCGGATGAGTAAGAATACCTCCCAACCCCACCACCAGTGTTTGGCCGTCTGGATGCATAGTGATCTGATGCGGGCCTATGCCGTTCAGCTCAAAGGTATCCACCCGTCGATAATGTTGATGGCTATCGTAAACTGCGATAATGCCCTCTCCGGGCTCATAGCGGTTAACGGGAGCGTACAAATAACGACCGTCTGGTGAGAATACACCATGGCCTACAAAATGCTCGCCTTTGGCCGCTTCAATGTGGTGTCGTTGTTCACCCGTTTTGCTGTTAAGTACGTAGAACGCCCAGCCAGGCCTGCGTTCAAAGAACAGTACTTCGGCGGTGCCCGGTCGGTTGCAGCCGCTATGGCAGCGAGTATTTACCGGGGCCTGCCATAGCATTTGCCCACTTGGGGCTATGGCACCCACTGCAAAACTGCCGTCTGTCAAACCGATTGCCCCCGTGTACTGCTGTGGGCTATTGCTGTCAGCTTTGCGAGGTAGCATGCCGCAACCTGAGAGCGAGAGTGCTGCGCTACCAGCAAGCGTGGCCTTCATCAGGTTCCTGCGAGTCAGTTCAGGCATTGGCTGCTCCTCAGTCTCCATCGCTGGAGTTAAAGCCGCGCACAACCCCAAGCTCAACCGCAGCCCGATCGTTCACCAGAGCCGTGAGCTGTGTGAGGTCTATATATAGGCTTTGAAGGGGTTTAAATGCGTTGTCGTCAGACAGTAATGGCGCCATCGGGCGATCGAGCTCGGGAAAGTTAGCGAGTACTTCCTCAAATTGTTGCTCGATCCGTTTAGCTAAGTCGGTTTGCCCACGATCGTTAAGGAGCTTTGCAAAGGCCGGCAGGAAGTGATTCTTTAGCCCCTGAACACTTGCGTCTGCGGCGATTAGGCTGGCTCCGCTGCGCCATGCATCAGCGCTGTAAACCGAGCGCTTGCCATTGCCGCGCAAGCCCATGGGTGTAGCCAGACGACGTTCTTCAAGAATTTCCAGCCCAGCCATGGCGGCGCGAATAGTTGTATCTGTGTACTGCTCGCTGCCAAGGTAGTTGCCCTGAAACCCCTTCCAATCGTTAGCCAGTGTTTCGCCGTTGCGGGCGATATGACGGGTCACGGCAACCAGTAATTGACAACTACGCCCTGCCGGAAGGGCTCGTTCGCTGCTTCTGAATGTCTGGTCGTAAAGCAGGTATTCAACCATTGGAAAGCCTTGTACGGCGACGCCGGACTCACCAATTTTTTCAGGTGTGATGGGTGCCTCGTCTTTGAGCAAATAAGAGGCTTTGCGGGCAACTAAATTTTTGGGGTCTGGCCAGAACTGGAATTGCCATGCACGGTTATTTTCTTCTACAGGCCCAAAATCTATAAAACGTACCTGCTGCCACGCGAGAAACGCATCCAACCAAAGGCGCTTAGTTGCCTCCAGCTCTTCAGAGGACGGGCTTTGGCAGTAGGTCTGCGCTTGGCTTTCCAGTTTTTGGCTCTGTGTTGCCAGGCTCTGGTAGCCCGCCAGAATATCTTTATGCCATTGTGTTCGATAAACAGCGGTCGGGTCACTAGCGTTCTTGTCGTCTGCCGCCATTAGTGGCACGGCGGTCAGTGATGAGGCCAGAAATAGAGTCAGTGCCAGTCGCTTCATATCAGGCTCCGTTAAAGTGAATTCAGGAAGTCGAGCAGAGCTTGACGGTCGTCGGCGCTGAATTGGCTGAACTGGGCCACGGCCGGGGCTGCTTCGCCACCGTGCCAGAGAATGGCCTCTTCCACCGTGCGCGCTCGGCCATCATGCAAAAAACCGGCTTGCGGATTAACGGTTTGCGCCAAACCTATGCCCCAGAGTGGCTGGGTGCGCCATTCGTTGCCGTTTGCCAGAAACTCATCGCGGCCATCGGCAAGGGCAGGGCCCATATCGTGCAGTAACATGTCGGTGTAAGGCCAGATGGTTTGATTGCTCAAATCCGGCCGCTCTGGGTCGGTCCCGGTGGTGTACCGTGGAGTGTGACACCCTGCACACCCGGCTTCGTTAAATAGCCGTGCGCCTCGTTGTACGGAAGGGTTCTCCATATTGCGTCGCGCGGGCACCGCTAAGCTTTTGGCGTAAAAGGTGACAAAGTTTGCGATCTTGTCGCTGACTTCTGGCTGACCGCCGTCTGGAAACTGTTCACATTTTTGCTCTGGCGTGCAGTCGGTAGCAGGTTTTAGGCTGGATGTTAGCCCCATGTCGCCTGCAAAGGCGCCCATGCTTTGTTGGTGAACATTGGGTTCCGCCGCTTTCCAGCCGAAACGGCCGGGGGCCGTCTGCTGTGTTTCCAGATTCCAGACCTGATTAAGCTTGCCTGAAATACCATCACCGTTTGCATCCTGTGGATCCGCTAAGGCTTCCAAATCGGCGATCGGGATTGTTTCGAGCAACCCCATGCCGATCATAGGCGGTGCAACTCTGGGCGAAATCAGAAGACCCTCGGGCAGCGGGCCGTAGTTCGGGTTCTCGATACGGTAAACGGGCTCTCTTAGCTCCACTTCGGTACCGTCAGCAAGAGTTTTGGTTATTTTGTTCCATGACAACACCATGTCGGCTTCTGGTTTAACAGCGGGTAGGGCGGCTGTTTGCAGTTGGCTGCCGTACACCGGTGCCGGTTTAAAACCGTGAGTAAGCAGAATGTCCGCGTCTACTTCCGGATCTGCCGGAACAGCCAATCGCAAGAACAGTGAGACGGGTGGTTCATCAACGCCGGGGGGGTGACCGCGACCATCTTTTATGTGGCAGCCCTGACAGGAATTAGTATTAAACAAGGGGCCTAAGCCATCGCGGGCCGTGGTGCTGGCGGGCGCTTCAACCCAGGGGTTGCGGAAGAAGCTGTTGCCTACACTGAAATCCAGACGTTTCGTCATGGAGAGGTTACTCTGGGGCAGAGAGTAGGCGTTGGTGTCGAATTGCTGAACTGTGCCGTCGCCGCCGGTATCGGGTGTATCTTGCAATGGAAAGCCCGCGTGAGAGGCTGCGTATACCGGCACATTTATGCTTACTAGCAACAGCCCCGTTATGAGTTGTTTTCTGGTCATTATTTCTTACCACACAATTGAATAAGCCATGGAAAATCCGCTCTCTTCAAAGCAGGCTTTCCATGGCTTGTTCTTGTTCCTTGAATGCCGGGGGCTCAAGGTGCCCCCGGTATCGGTTACTTTCTAGTTATTGATCAGAAAGTGTGACCGGCATCATCCGGTGACAGGGCTTCAAGGCCCAATTGGCGGGCTGCCTGCTCAATGGAGCCAGTTTGCTCAACCAGCGCCATGATGGCTCCGTTTACGATGCTTGCCCCCTTCGCGTTGCCCGGCGCAATCATCATATCAAACGGCATGGGGTTATGGCTTGCTTCGGCCTTGGTTTTCATGGCGCCCAGAGCTTCCATGGAAGCTTCGAGTTGGCCATTCAAACGTGCGTCCAGCTCGGGGTTGCTTTGGCCAACCAAGTCAGACAGAGACGGCCCGGACACCAAACTGCCGTCTACGCGACGGTAACGGCCAGTGTATACGTTTTGTATGCCCTGAGCGTTGTAGTAGTGGGAGTTGTGCGTGTTATCGCTAAAGCAATCGTGCTCGTCCTCGTAGGAATTGGCTTCGAGTGCCACTTTCATTCGCTCACCAGCCAACTCACCCAACGACAAGGAACCCATGCCAAAGAGCATCTTCTGGACACCTTCATCTGCGTCGGCATTCGTTAGCTGGCTGCGATAGTTGTCGGAACCATTTGCGGCCCACTGATTTACCATCCACTCCAAATCAGACACCAGCAAGTCGGTCACGGCGTCAAGGTACTCAGCGCGGCGCTCACAATGACCGTTGGTGCAATCTGTGCCCTTTGCGTAGTCGGTTACCGGGCGCTCGCCGTTACCCTGCTCAAACCCGTTCAGATCCTGCCCCCAGAGCAAAAACTCAATGGCGTGGTAGCCGGTAGCAACGTTTGCCTCGGATCCACCAACCTCATTCAGGTTTGCCAGCAACTCCGGGGTGAGGTTGGTTACATCTAGGGTTTCACCGCCTACATTGACGCTGTTGTTCGCAATGATGTTTGCAGTGGCGCCAGCGTTGCCCAGCTCGTATTGATAATCATCGGCTTGCACATAATCAATCAAGCCTTCATCCAGAGGCCAAGCGTTCAGCTGGCCTTCCCAATCATCAACAATCGCATTGCCAAAACGGAACACTTCTGTTTGCTGGTACGGCACTCGTGCGGCAAGCCAAGCTTCTTTGGCGGCCTGCAAGTTCGCCTCTGTGGGGTTGGCAATGAGTTGGTCTGTCGCCTTATCCAGAGCTTTTGCGGTAATCAAGGCGTCCTCATATCCAGCGTGGGCCAAGTTTGCGTAGTGCTCTACAACCGACGCTTTGGTGGCAGGTTGTGAGGTTGCTGAATCAGACGTGGCGGTATTGGCACAGCCTGCGCTCATGGCGGCGGCAATAGTGAGCGCAAGAGGGGCTGGTCGAAACAGTGCTTTCATTAAGAACTCCGGATTTCGATGAACGGTTATGGTAATCGGATGCATTATCGTTCGTAATTATGTTGACTAAAGCGCCACAACGCAAGAAAACCTTGACGCAGAGCCAGAGGTGTTAACCAAAGGATTATCCAATATTAAATTTTAATGATAATCATTTGCAAATACAGATTGTGCTGCTAAATTTCGATCTGGACAGGCTCTTAATTTGGGAAGGAAGCATCATGGGTACATCAGTAGTGCGTTTGGCAGGCTCTTCAAAAACTGTTTTCACCGCATGGCAATCACTTCGCAAGTCGGTGGATAAAACCAGTGTGCGACAGAGTGAGCAGGAATCCTGCGCCGTATGTCAGCCAACCTCTCGCGGTCGTAATTCTGGCTAATGCATTCATAGGGGTGGCTTTTTCAGGTGCTCTCTTGCACAGATGGCGTGCGCTCGGGCCTAATAGCTCCTGTTACTAGGGAGCTTATACATGTTGAGTTATCTTCACGCCTTCCATGCCGGAAACTTCGCGGATGTTCAAAAGCATGGGGCGCTAACGCTTGCCATTTCTATGATGCAAGCGAAGCCTTCGGCCATTGCCTGCTTTGATACCCACGCGGGTAGCGCCATTTACGACCTAAAGAGCGAGCGGGCGCGTAAAACGTCGGAAGCGGATGCAGGCGTGCAAAAGCTCTGGGCGAGCCGGAGTGCTTTAATCTCTGAAGATTGGCAACCTGTTATAAGCGTGCTGTCGCGCTTCAACGCGGGCGAGGGCCAGTTAACGGTCTACCCGGGCTCCCCGGCTTGGTTTCGCCGGTTCCTGCGCCCCGGGGACTCTCTAACGGCGTTTGAGTTACACCCAACCGAAAGCGGCCAACTTGCCGACTGGGCCGCAAACCAGAAGGTACGTGTAGTACATGACGATGGCCTGAAGGGGTTATTGAAGCAGTTACCCCCTGCCCAGCCCAGGCTGATGGCGCTGATTGATCCTTCCTACGAAATTAAGTCCGACTATTCGGATGTCGCCATGACTCTCCATAAAGCTTTTCATAAATGCCGCCACGGCGTTTATCTTGTTTGGTATCCCATTCTTACCAGCGGTTTGCATACCACGCTGAAGCAGGCGGTGAAAGACAGCCCGCTACGCAAAGTGTGGTGCAGTGAAGTACATCTGAAATCGCCTCCGGAGCGAGGCATGACAGGCTCGGGCATGCTGGTCGTTAATCCGCCGTGGGGGTTTGAAGAGAGGTTTTTTGCCATGATTGCAGATATTGCAGGCGAGTCTGTACTGGGGCTCTCCCATGAATACAGTTGGTTGGCACCCGAGTAAATCGAACAATCACTGGCCAAGCAGGAGCTGTTTTTTGAAGGATAACACCAACGACAACAAGGCTGTCTCGTGTCTTCCCGGTGGGTTAATGCCTGCTGAGCAATGGACGCTGCCCCAAACCTCTGTGCGGCGCTCATTAAAAGACGCGATCCGCCATGCCCTTAAGCAATTGCAGGCGGGCGTGTCACAGGTGGAAGAGCCTTTTGAAAGCATGGATGAACTGCCGGAGTTGTCCGCCGCACAGCAGAGGAGATTGGCGCCCGAGCCAGACTATGCCCATCAGGCAGAAGCGATTGCTTGTAGCTTGAAACAGGCCCGCTCCGATGGCTCGCTCAGTCGTGAAGTTGTGTGCTTGGTGGCGCCGCCTTTCTCAGGTATGCAGCAGGCGCTTACGCGATTCTCAGAGCCCGAACAGCCAGATTCTATTCAAAGCAGCGATGAAACATGGAGAGTTATTGCGCCGCCGGACACGCTGTGTTTTGACGACCAGGAAGCCTCTGAATGGTGGGATCGTCAGGATTTATCGCGCCCCTGGGTGATTCCTGAGTTGGCAGATTTTTGGCTACGAAGCCTTTCAGGTTTAGCTTTGATTCGGGAGTTGTTTCGCCGAATCGCCAACGGTGATTCGGGTGTGGGCATTGTGGGGTGTTCAAGCTGGTGCTGGCGATATTGGGGGCACTACCTTGAGAACGCCCAGATGTCGCCCTGGACGCCGGCGCCCATGGATGCCGACCGGCTAGGTGCTTGGTTTACCTATTTGGCGTCGGGTAATGGCAAATCAATGATCGTGGCGAGAATGACCGGCGATGGTCTGTATGTATTACCTCTGCCCGAGGCAGACGACGCTGAAAACAGCAAAAGCCGTAAAAAACGCAAATACAGCACGTTTTTACGTGATTTAGCAGCTACCTCCCGAGGCAACCCCGGCGTGGCTTTAGCCATCTGGCAGAGGTCCCTGCGAGCCCGGCCAGATGATGACGCCAAACTGGAGGAAACCGACGATAAAACCGACAAGCAGAGCCGAGCAGCGGATTGCTGGGTTGTGCCGTTGGGCCGGTTGAGCCTTCCGAGCATGCCTCAGAGCAAAGAGAGTGTTACCGGCTTTGTGTTGCATGGGTTGTTGCTGCATAACGGCCTTGATATGGCCTCCTTGGAGGCGGTTACCGGCGTTTCCACATACGAGTTGAGTTTGGTTTTGTCACGGTTAAAGCGCGCTGAGTTGGTGACCTGTGATCCGCTCGATCAACGCTGGCAGGTTACACCCATAGGGTATCCCACGGTCCGGCGCCACTTGCAGAGCTGGGGATTTCCACTTGATCAGTTCTAGGAGGTTTTATGTTTGAGGACCTTGGAGTTAAAGACGCCTTCGCCTCTATAACCGGGCAGGCACTGCTGAAAGCGATGCTGGTTGTTGTCATCGCCTCGCTGATCACTGTGGCGGTTCAGAAGGTGCTTCCCCGCGTTGCGGAAAAACTCGGTGGCAAGCCGCGCCTTTATCTGTTGGCATCTGTGCCCCTGCTTCGATTGCTGATTATCTTCGCTACGATTGTGATCGTGGTTCCGATACTGGTGGAGCCATCGTTCGAAAATATGGTGGCCATATTTGGCGCTCTGGCGCTGGCGCTGGGCTTCGCTTTTAAGGATTACGCCAACAGTTTGATTGCAGGCATTGTTACTCTCTATGAGATGCCTTATCGACCGGGGGACTGGATTGAAGTGGACGGGCAATACGGTGAAGTGCGGGCCATAGGTACCCGGGCGGCCGAGATTGTCACCCCCGATGATACGGTTGTGATTATTCCTCACAACAAGCTTTGGAACTCGCTCATTGCCAACGGTAACGACGGCACAGATAACTTGATGTGTGTGGCAGATTTCCATCTTGAGGCCAACCATGATGTTGGCAGGGTGCGAGAGCTACTTAGAGACGTAGCCTTTACCAGCCCGCGAACAAAAACTTGGCAGCCTGTGTTGGTGATTGTTTTCAATAAGCCCTGGGGCATGCATTACCGTTTGAAAGCTTATCCGTTTGATCCCAAGGAGCAGTTTCAGTTTATTTCTGAACTTACAGCCCGCGGCTCAGCGGAGCTGGCCCGTCAAGGCGTAAAGTTTGTCTCCGTACCTGTCTCGGTCGGTTGATTGATGCAAGCCTATTGTCCGCTTTGCAAAACAAGCAGCCCCGCTAGGCGGGGCTAAACTGACGAGTAACTGATCCGGTTTCGACGCTCGATTACATCAGCGCATCAACACGGTTACGTACTTTCGGCTCACTGCTGTAGGCGGTCGCGATGGCATTATAGGTTGGGATGTCCATACCGTTCTCTTCGATGACCGATACCATCTCATCGTTGGCCTTCATCTGCAGTTTCTGAGCTTTTTCCTGAGAATCCGCCGCTTCAATTTTTTCGATGTACTCTTCGCGCACTTCGGTGATGCCCTCCTGTGCAGCGATGAACTTTTTCAGTTCTGCATCGTTAAAGTTGGTCTTTTGTGATCCCGCGGCTGCAGGATTCGCGTAGCCGCTCGAATCGCCGGTGGCTGCGGGGCTCTGCTGGTTTTGCTCTGCCATGGTGGGCGCGGCGGCCAAAAGGGCAATGGATGCAGTAACGGATACGAGTAATTTGTTCATATTCATAATCGACTTCTCCTGTTTCATTTGCGGTCACTAAGTACCTGTCAAGGTACCTATCAAGCGCCGTGCCAGTTTTAGAGGTTTAATAAATGCGTTTCAAAACAACAAGTTAAGTGTTTATGGTGATTAATCTCAAGTAATGAAGGTTGTGGCGAAATGCCACATGTGGCAGAAGTGTGTGGCAATTATGGTTCGGGAGTCCAAATGAAACCTTCTTTCAGACGTGCCGGTCACGTTTTTGGGTCGATACAGTTAACGCTGGTGTTGAGCATTGTTGTGCCCTTGTTGGTGATCAGCGGGCTTGCCATATACCTCGGCTTCGGAGCTGTAGAAAAAGCCCTGAATGATCGCTTGCAGGAAGATCTGGAGCTGGTCGCCCGCGCAGCCAGCGGCCCGCTTTCCAGAGCTATGCAAGAAAAAGACGAGTTGGTGATGGGGGATTCCCTAAAATCGATCTTTCGCATTGGTCGCGTTTCCGGCGCCTCAGTATTCGACAAAGAGGGTGCTCGAATCGCCAGCCTCGGGCTGGCTGACACCGATGTGGGCAACAGCGCCAGTGCCGAACAGGCGATTAGCAGTGGCGAGCTTGGGGGAGCGTTTCGCTGGGTAGATGGGCAGTCGGTGTTCTCGCACTTTACCCCGTTGGTGGCCGACGATGGCCGGATTCAGGGGTTGCTGCAAATCACCCGTAAGCGCAGTGACTTTCATGAGCTGCTGGCGTCCAGTCGCCTTTGGGCTGTATCCATCTGGTCGGCGCTTGCGATAACGATCATCCTAGTGGTCGTATTAGGGCATTACGGCACAGTAGGTCGCCATGTCAGTCGGCTATTGAGCATCATGGGTGAGCTGTCCCCTGGCCACTGGCGGTTTGATGCAGAACCCTCTGGCCCCCGTGAATTGCAGCAGATTTACGGTGGTGTTCGGGAGATGGGTGAGCGCATGGCGAGAGCGGAAGAAGAAATACAGCAGCGAGTGGCAAAGGAACGGCAGCTTGCACAGCGTCTGGAGTATCAGGAGAAGATTGCCATGATAGGGCGTGTGGCTGGCGGTGTGGCCCACGAACTTGGCGCGCCTTTGAACGTTATTCAGGGGCGCGCGAACATCCTCGCCCGCCACGAGCTTACGGAGGAACAACGTCGACAACTGGATGATATCAGCTATCAAGTGGGGCGCATGACCACCATTATCCAACAACTTTTAGACTGTTTTCGCCATGTGCCGGATTCAAGACGGCCAATAAGCCTTAATGCGGTTCTCAAAGGTGTGCTGGATCGTGCGGGTGAAGATGAGAAGTGCAAAGGCAAACGTTTGCGAAGCGAAGGACTTGATACAGAGGCCAAAGTGAAAGCAGAGCCCGTGAGGCTGGAGTTGGCGTGTCTTAATGTGGTGCGTAATGCGTGTCAGGCTGCCAACTTCGAGGTTCTGTTATCGCTGCATCGACATAACGATGAATGGGAAGTTCGGGTTGAGGACGATGGGCCCGGCATAGCCGAAGATAAGCGCAGCGCCGTATTTGAGCCCTTCTACAGTACCCGGCCAGCCGGAGAAGGAACAGGACTGGGGCTGGCTGTGGTAAGCAGCGTTCTTAAAGAACATGGTGGCCGGATTGAAATCGGCAACAGTGAATCAGGAGGGTGCAGAATGAGCCTGTTCTGGCCTGAGGAGGCGTTAACATGAGTGACTGTAAGGCCAAAATCCTGCTACTGGAAGATGATGCGAGCCTCGGCCTGCTGTTGAGCGAAGAGCTTGAGCTGGACGGTTACAGTGTAAGCCGTGCCGGAGCAGTGCAAGAGGCGTGTAGACTGTTGAATGCAGAGACGCCTGACTTGGTTGTGTCAGATCTTCGCTTGCCCGATGGCGATGGGTTGGAGCTTCTCAAGACAGCTCAAGCTGAAGGTCACAGTCTTCCTTTTATCATCATTACCGCATTCGGAACCGTTGATCAGGCTGTGGAGGCTTTGAAAGCGGGGGCAGATGATTTTCTCACCAAGCCTTTGTCTACCGACCACTTGCGTCTAAAAATACGCAGATTGTTAACTCAGGCCGACCTTACCCGGCAACTGCAGCAGTTTCTTGCGCACACTGGCACCGAGGAGACGCTTGGGCTGATTGGTGAGCATGCAAGCATGGTAAAGCTTAGATCCGAGATCCGGCAGATCGCCCGCAGTGAAGCTGCCGTGTTGATCTGTGGCGAAAGTGGCACGGGTAAAGAACTGGTGGCCAGAGCCATTCACCGGGCCAGTGAGCGAAGCTGTGGCTCGTTTGTGGCGGTCAACTGTGCAGGTATACCAGGAGAGCTCATGGAAAGTGAGTTCTTTGGTCACGAAGCCGGCGCTTTTACCGGAGCGCGCCAAGCTCGGAAAGGTCTGTTTGCAGAGGCTCACGGTGGTACCTTGTTGTTGGATGAAATTGGCGAAATGCCTCTGGCCCTGCAAGCAAAGCTTCTGCGGGTGCTGCAGGAAGGCATGGTTAAACCCGTGGGTTCGGATCAGGAAGAACCGGTAGATGTTCGCATTCTGGCAGCCACCCACGTAGACCTGCTTAAAGCTGTGCGCGAGGGAAGCTTTCGAGAAGATCTCTACTATCGGCTGGAAACCCTGAGCTTGCGTATCCCGGCACTGCGCGAGCGGGGCGATGACGTTGATCTGCTCGCCATGCACTTTTTACGGGAGGCTGCGCGGCGGCATCAACGCGGATTCCTGAAGCTCAGCGAGGTGAGCTCCCGCACCCTGATGGATTATCCGTTCCCGGGAAACGTGCGTGAACTGTCCAGCGCCATTGAGCGCGCGGTGACGTTTTGTGACGGCGATACCATACAACCTGACCACCTTCCGGAACGGATTCGTAAGCGCCAAGGTGGCGCAACTACCCCGAAAACCGCGCACTCACCCGATACCATTGCTCAGTGGCCGACACTGGAAAAGTTGCAGCAAGATTACGTGCGCGAAGTGATGCAGGCGGTGAATGGCAACAAACGCCGTGCCGCCCAAATTTTAGGTATTAATCGCCGCACCTTGTACCGCTGGTTAGCGGCAGGAGAGTATGGAGGCGAAACAATCAATGAGGACACTTCCTCGATAACTGCTAATACGAAAGAGCCCCGGGGAGAGGTGTAATGAAAGATCAGAAAACAGCCATGCTTTACGGGCTGGGTACGGTTTTGCTCTGGTCTACGGTTGCCACCGCCTTCAAGCTGGCGTTGGCGGATTTGGCTCCGGTGCAAATGCTGTTGGTTGCATGTACCGCGTCTGTGCTGGTTATGGCGGTTATTCTGATGCTGCAAAAACGTTGGCATTTAGTGTTCTCGCTGAAGAAAAGGCAATACATACAATCGTTTGGCATGGGATTAATAAATCCTTGCCTGTATTATTTCTTTCTTTTTGGTGCCTTTGACCGCTTACCGGCGCAAGAGGCTCAGCCGTTGAACTACACTTGGGCGCTGGTGTTAGCTTACCTATCGGTGCCTTTTTTGGGGCACCGCTTACGCAGGCTCGATATTCTGGCTGGGCTGGTATGCTATGCAGGCGTTGTGGTGATTGCCACGCGGGGTGCTGTGACCACCCTGAGTTTTTCCGATCCTTTGGGGGTTGCTCTAGCCATAGGCAGCACGCTTGTGTGGGCTTCGTATTGGATTATTGCCACCCGTGATACCCGTGACCCTGTGGTGGGGCTATTTCTGAACTTTTTGTTCGGCCTACCGGTAATTGCTTTGATCTGCTGGTGGACTGAAGGCTTGAATTTGCCCGTAACCGGGTCGCTGGTAGCCGCTCTTTATGTAGGCATCTTCGAGATGGGTATTGCCTTTGTGCTTTGGTCTTACGCCATGAAAAAAGCTGAAAACACATCCCGAGTAAGCAACCTGATTTTTGTTTCTCCGTTCCTGTCTTTGGTGTTTATCTATTTTATTTTGGGTGAGCAGATTTTACCCTCCACCTATATAGGTCTGGTGTTGATTATGGCTGGTCTGTGGCTGCAGCAGAAGAAAACGAAAGCGCGTGAACAGGGCCTGGCAGATGGCCAGTGAATGGTTTGTATACATGGTTCGCACCGCCCGTGGTGCGCTATATACGGGCATTACTACCGACGTGCCCCGTCGCTTTGCCGAGCATCAAGCTGGCGCTCCCAAAGGAGCGCGGAGCTTGAGGGGCAAAGGCCCGCTGGAGTTAGTGCTTAGCTTGCCAGCGGGGGATCGCAGCCGGGCTTCAAAGCTGGAGTGGCATATCAAACAATGGCCGAGACAGCGCAAAGAGGCGTTGGTGTTGGGTAAGCTCAACCTGCCAGATGGGCTCTGATGTGCTTGCCCGCCGTTTGTACGGCGGCTGTGGCTCTGTCTAGCTGGCCGCTGTGTACCTGAAACACGTGCCAAAGACTGTTGAACACCTCCAGCTGAGTGCTTACCCCAGCCTGTCTTGCCGCATTCGCAAGACGTTCTGCATCGTTAAGCAGGATTTCCTGACTCCCGACCTGCACCAAAAGTGGCGGCAAGCCTTCAAAGTTTCCGAAAATTGGCGAAATGAGTGGGTGGTTGAGAGGCTCCTGAGCGGCATAGAGCTTTGCAGCTTTCGCTGTCCAGCGTGCTTGCAGAACGGGCTCGCATTCAGGCGAATACAGTTCTTTTTGAGTCAAATCCGCCCAGGGTGAAAAAACCGTAACGGAAGAGGGCAGTGGCTGATTGCGATCACGCAAGCGCATGGCTAGGGCAATGGACAATCCGCCGCCTGCAGAGTCGCCAGCAATGGCGATTTGCTCGGGCGCAAAGCCTTCGTCAATCAACGCAAACCAAGCAGCCTCGGCGTCGTCCAGTGCAGCCGGAAATGGGTGCTCGGGTGCAAGGCGGTAGTCTGGGGTGACCACCATGCAGCCGCTGGCTTTCGCCAAATGGCCGGTGAGCCCTCTATGGGTGGCTGCAGAGCCGATGATATAACCGCCGCCGTGCAGATAGAGCACGGCGCCTTGTGTGGTAGGGCCGAAAGAGCTTCTAATAACCGGCCGACCAGCCAAGGAGCCCGTTTGAAAGCGGCAGCCACGAGGCGGTATGGAGCTCCGATAGGCTTGGCTTATCAATCGGCGTTGAACGGAAACGGGTATTGCCGGGTGAAGGGCTGGCCTAACCAAACGAGTCATGGTTTGGCGCAGCGCAGTTTCAAGAAGATGTTGCAACATCTGTGTTATGCCCCCGCTATGGGTTAGGATTGTGCATCGAAATTCGTATTATCTATTCATGACAGGCGTTTAACTCTACGTGTACTGGAAAACAGATACCATAGAAATACCCGACTGGGACCGTGGCTCCTTGCTTGAAAGGCTTGAGCCTTTTGATCCAGATGGGCGGGAAAAACTCAGCGACGAGATGGTGGCGTATTGCCGTTTCTACGGCCTTGACCTATGGGTGGAACACCCTGAGGTTGCCTACCATCAGGGCTATGTAACGGCGGGCGAACATGAGGTTATGGTGCATTACTTCCGGCTGCCCGAACCGCGAGCCGAAAAAGGCACAGTGTTTATTATGCACGGCTATTTTGACCATGTTGGCCTATATAGCCAGTTGATTGATCGCTGTCTCGCTGCCGGTTTTGATGTGCTGGCGTATGATCAGCCGGGCCATGGGCTTTCCAGTGGCACACCGGCGGCCATTGGCAGTTTTTTGGAGTATCAGGGGGTTTTGTCGCAAGTTCTGGCCCATGTTCGCGATAAAATTCGGGGGCCTTGGTATGCGGTGGGGCAAAGTACGGGAGGAGCCATACTGATCGACTACCTTCTGTCTAACCACCACTCTATGGAAACGTCGGAGTTCCGGAAGGTGGTTTTGCTGGCACCCTTGGTGCGCCCCGCGGGTTGGCTTGGTGCTAAAGTTCTGCACACTTTGGTGAAGCCGTTTATGACCCGATGGCAGCGTGTATTTGCCGCCAATAGTGGCAATACCCGTTTTTTGCGCTTCCTGCGTGAGCATGATCCCTTGCAGGCAAGGGCCGTGCATGTGGATTGGGTGAGTGCGTTACGAATCTGGATACCGCACATTGAATCTGCCCGGCCGGTGGACTTCCCGGTGACGGTTGTTCAGGGCGAAAAAGACCAAACGGTAGACTGGCAACACAATCTGAGAATAATCCGCAACAAGTTCGCAGCGGTAGAGGAAGTGAGGATTGCCGACGGACGGCATCATCTGGTGAACGAAGCCAAGGATCTACAGGCAACCGTGTTCAACACGATTATTGATACTTTTGAACATTCAGCCGTAGGCGCTTCTAAAAACTCCTGAAGCCACAATGAGAAGGCTCTGTAGTTGAAAGCTTCAAGCTGAATAGCGCCTGCAAAAATATCGTCACAGGAGAATTGTGTGAAGAAAACGATGCTTGCATTAGCCGTAACGACCATGGGTCTTGCTGGCTGTATGACCTATGACCCGTATACTGACGAAGAGAAAACATCGAACGCGACCAAGGGCAGTATTATTGGTGCTGTTGGTGGAGCTGCCGTAGGTGCGGCAACCTCGAGTAAAAGCGATCGCGGCAAAGGCGCGCTTATTGGTGCGGCAAGCGGTGCGGCAGTGGGTGGTGGTATTGGCTACTACATGGATCGGCAGGAAGCAGAGCTGAGGCATAAGCTTAAAGGTACGGGTGTTCGGGTTGTTCGCAACGGCGATAAAATTGAGCTGGTAATGCCCGGCAATATCACGTTCGAGTTGGACCAGACCGCTATCCGCTCCGGCTTCACGAGCACCCTTGAATCAGTGGCTCTGGTACTGAAAGAGTTTGACAAAACCATCATTCAGATTGAGGGGCACACAGACAGTTCCGGCGCTGATAACTACAACCAGTTGCTCAGCGAGCGCCGTGCGGGCTCTGTGCGAGACTTTCTGCTCAACCAAGGCATTGAGTCCAAGCGTACCCGTGCTGTTGGTTACGGTGAGCGTTATCCAATCGCGTCTAACGATACCGCTGCAGGGCGCGAGCAGAACCGCCGCGTTGAGCTGACTTTGGTGCCCATGAAGTAACAGGTAAACATTCTGAGCTTGGGCGTTGCTTGAGCATAAAAAAACCGGAGCTGGATGCTCCGGTTTTTTTGTGGCCGAGAATCTTTTAAAACAAGACGCGGCCGCGAATGGTGCCTTTGACCTGAAGCAGTTTCTCCAGCGCAAGTTCACCGTAGGCTTTATCTACGTCTATCACCACGTAACCAATATCTTCCTTGGTTTGCAGGTACTGACCGCAAACGTTGATGCCATTGTCGGAGAACACTTGGTTGATCTCAGACATTACGCCCGGCACGTTCTCATGAATGTGCAGCAAGCGGTGCTGGTTCGGGTGCGAAGGCAGGGCAACTTCCGGGAAGTTAACGGAAGATACCGACGTACCATTATCACTGTACATCGCCAGCTTCTCAGCCACTTCACGGCCGATATTTTCCTGAGCTTCAATGGTTGAGCCGCCAACGTGCGGGGTCAGAATTACGTTGTCGAATTCCCGTAGCGGAGAGACAAACTCCTCATCGTTAGACTTGGGTTCAACCGGGAATACGTCAATCGCAGCACCCAGAAGCTTACCGCTTCTCAGGGAGTCGGCGAGGGCATCGATGTCAACAACTGTGCCTCTTGAGGCGTTCATCAGAATGGCGCCAGGCTTCATCTGGGCCAGTTGCTCAGCCTTGAACATGTACTTGGTAGCCGGTGTTTCCGGAACATGCAGGCTTACAACATCACAGATGTTGAGCAGTTCCTGCATGCTACCAACCTGAGTGGCGTTACCGATAGGCAGCTTGGACACTACGTCGTAGAAGTACACATCCATGCCCAGACCTTCGGCCAGAACACTGAATTGGGTACCAATGTTGCCGTAACCGATGATGCCGAGCTTCTTGCCGCGGATCTCGTAGCTGTCTTTGGCCGACTTCTGCCATTCACCACGATGGGCTTTCGCGCTCTTCTCGGGCACGCCGCGCAGCAGCAGGATAGCTTGAGCTAGAACCAGTTCAGCAACACTGCGGGTGTTGGAAAACGGTGCGTTGAATACGGCAATACCTTTGCGGGTCGCTGCCTGCAGATCCACCTGATTGGTACCGATACAGAAACAGCCCACGGCAACCAGCTTCTTGGCGGCCTCGAATACTTTCGCGGTCAACTGAGTGCGGGATCGAAGACCGACAAAGTGCGCATCGGCAATCTTCTCAATAAGGTCTTCCTCGGCCAGCGAGTGGCTGAGGTACTCAATGTTTGTGTAGCCTGCGGCATTCAGAGTATCCAGAGCGGACTGATGCACGCCTTCCAGCAGTAGAATGCGGATTTTGCTCTTTTCGAGAGACGTCGTTGACATGGGCTTTGCTTCCGAACCTTTCGTCGCATGAAATGACCTGTAGCCAGTGATCCTATGGGCTGGCTCACAGAACAGGGGCGGTATGATACCATAAAAGCAACTTTTCACAGCGTGCCGGTTCGTCTGGATCAACTGAACCGAAAACTATTTTTCCAGAATGGCCGGCCCAACCCCGACGAGACTGACGCATTCATGAACTCTGAACAGATCATTGCTTCCCTAAAAGAGCTGGTAGCCGCTGGCGATGTACCTGGAAAGGTACTGACTGACGCTGCGGATCTTGAAAGCTACGGCAAAGATTGGACGCGCATTTACGCCCCCAACCCAGTAGCCATCGTGCTCCCGAAAACCACCGAGCAGGTGCAGGCGCTGGTGAGATTCGCCAACGAAAACCGTGTGGCACTGGTACCCTCCGGTGGCCGTACCGGCTTGAGCGCTGGTGCTGTTGCTGCCAACGGAGAAGTCGTAATTGCCTTCGACAACATGAATCAGATTCTGGACTTCAGCGCCAGTGACCGACTCGTGCGCTGTCAGGCGGGTGTTGTAACTGAGCAGCTACAGAACTTTGCGGAAGAGAATGGCCTTTACTACCCGGTAGATTTCGCGTCTGCAGGCTCCAGCCAGCTGGGCGGAAACATCTCCACCAACGCGGGCGGCATCAAAGTAATCCGCTACGGCATGAGTCGTGACTGGGTCGCTGGCCTAAAAGTGGTTACCGGCAAAGGCGACATCCTTGACCTGAACAAAGATCTGGAAAAGAACAACACAGGTTACGACCTACGCCATCTATTTATTGGCGCCGAGGGCACGCTGGGCTTTATTACCGAAGCCACAATGAAACTCTCGCGTCAGCCAGACAACCTCACCGTGCTGGTGCTTGGGCTCAATGACCTTGGCAACACCATGGACGTGCTCAAAACCTTTCAGGGCGGTCTCGATCTGACCGCCTACGAATTCTTCTCGCATCAGGCGATGGGGCACGTACTGGCTCATGGTCAAGTACCTGCGCCGTTTGAAACCGAAGCCCCTTACTACGCGCTGCTGGAGTTTGAAGCTACTTCGGATCAAGTCATGGAAGACGCCATGAGCCTGTTCGAGCAGTGCATGGAAAACGGCTGGGTGCTGGATGGCGTTATCAGCCAAAGTGAAACTCAGGCCCAGAACCTGTGGCAACTGCGCGAGCGCATCTCGGAATCCATCGCGCCCCGCACGCCCTACAAGAACGACATCTCCGTTGTGGTTTCCAAAGTTCCCGGATTCTTGCAGGAAATTGACGAACTGGTAGCAGAACAATACCCGGATTTTGAAATCATCTGGTTCGGCCACATCGGCGACGGCAACCTGCATCTCAACATCCTCAAGCCTGAAGACATGGCAAAAGAAGACTTCTTCGAAAAGTGCCAGCAGGTGAACAAATGGGTGTTCGAAATCGTCGAAAAATACCAGGGCAGTGTCTCCGCTGAACACGGCGTAGGCATGACCAAAAAGCCCTACTTGCAATACACCCGCAGCGAAGCGGAAATTGCTTACCTGAGAGGGATCAAACAAGTATTCGACCCCAACGGCATCATCAACCCCGGCAAGATCTTCGACTGATGCAACGGCATATCGTAGTACTCACAGGCGCTGGAATCAGCGCCGAAAGCGGCCTCTCCACCTTCCGCGACAACGGCGGCCTTTGGGAGCAGCACAGCGTATACGACGTAGCCACCCCCGAAGCCTTCGCCCGCAATAGCGAATTGGTACTGCGCTTCTACAACGAACGCCGCCGCCAACTCGCCAAAGTACAACCAAATCGTGCTCACAAACTTCTTGGCGAACTGGAAAAACACCATCGTGTAACCATCGTCACCCAAAACGTAGACGACCTACACGAACGCGGAGGCTCCAGTAACGTCATCCACCTCCACGGCGAGCTCACCAAAGCCCGAAGCTCGGTGAATCCGGAATTGGTCTACGACATAGGCTACCGGGACATAGAACTGGGCGAGACCTGCGAATACGGCGAACAACTCCGCCCCCACATCGTCTGGTTCGGCGAAGAGGTCCCCATGCTAGAGGCAGCAGCCGATATAGTCCGCACTGCAGACGACCTGCTGATCGTCGGCACTTCGCTACAGGTTTATCCCGCTGCCGGACTGGTGCATGAAGTGGAGAGAGATGTGCCGATTACCGTTATAGATCCCGGCGAAACCGCTGGCGTGTCCCGCGCCAGGGTTATCAGAAAAGGTGCAGGAGAAGGCGTTGCCGAATGGGCTGCGAATTTTCTGGCCAGATAAGTATCGGTGGCAAGTAGTGTGCAAAATTGTGAGGAGTTTTGGGGCGGCGAACTCAATTGTACGTAGGCCTTGGCGGGATACAGCTCCCAAAACTGTGCGGAGCCATGGATGGCGGAGCCAAGCGTACACGGACGTATCCACAGCGTGTTTTGGGAGCTGTATCCCGCCAAGGCCGTTAGCTCCAGATTAACCGGCTAGCGAGACTCAGCAAGATACTTACGAAGCTCCTCCCCAAAAGCAGCCTGAACCCCCAGCCGCTTCAGCATCCAATAGTGCCCCGCAATCATCCGATCAATAAAAATACTCTCAACCGGCGGCTTAAACGAATCCAAATATTTGAACACCGTACTCGTCTTCGCCGCCACATGCTTATGAATACTTGACTCACCAAAATCATAAGGCTGCTCAGAATCAAACGGCACCACAAGAATATCCCGCCACATCGCGTAATAGGCCTCATCAATGGCCGGCTGACTCCCAACCCGGGCACCCAAATCAATCAGATAAGAATCCAGCGCCTTATAGTCCTCAGCCAGCGCCGCCGTAACCGCATTACGGTAAGCCTCAACAATCTCCGGCTTCAGCTTCTTAACGCAGCCGAAATCGTACATCACAACACTGCCATCCGGCCGATACGCAAAGTTTCCGGCATGAGGGTCGCCATGAATGCACTGAAAGCGGAATAACTGATCCGCCATAGTAGTAAACATACGGTGGCCAATCAGATTGATCGTAGCCTGATCATAGCGCTCCGGCGTCACCTCGCTCACATGATCGCCT
This sequence comes from Marinobacter sp. 1-4A, assembly GCF_016597725.1. GTDB lineage: Bacteria > Pseudomonadota > Gammaproteobacteria > Pseudomonadales > Oleiphilaceae > Marinobacter. The sequence goes on along the minus strand of NZ_VCGY01000005.1, from coordinate 274,150 downwards.
TCCTCAAGCGCAAGCGTCAGCACATGACGGGTCGAATGGCTGGGAATGACAGCAGGAATAATCACCCATGGATCGTTTTTATGAAACTCCCGGAACAAATCGATGTTGCGGGCCTCGTTCTCATAATCCAACTCCTCCCTCAGACGCTCGCGAATCTCCGTGAACAGCTGATCTACCGACTCTTTCGGCATCTTTAGTAGGCCGCCAAGCTTTAAAGCAAGGCGCAACTGCTTCAGATCGGAATCGCAGGATTCATCCACCCCTGGGTACTGCACCTTCACAATGACATCTGTACCGTCGTGCAGCCGGGCGCGGTGCACCTGACCGATGGATGCGGCCGCATAGGGTGTTTCTTGCAGATACTCGAATAGCTCGCCAACCGGTTTTCCCAGTTCCGTCTCTACCTGCTCAAGAATAACCTCGAACGGCATGGGCGGCGCTTCTTTCTGTAGTTTCTGCAGCGCATCAGAGAACTCCCGGGGCAGAAAATCCTGAGTTTGGGAGGCAATCTGGCCCACTTTCATGGCCGCACCTTTCATCTCACCGAGGGTATCGGTAATGCGGTTGGCCATGCGGGCATAGCTTTCGCTGCGGGCGCCGTCGTCATTCTCGCTGCTGAACAGGCTGCGGGCTTTCTGGCCCGCATACTGGCCTGCCACCGAGGCAGTCATGCCAGCAAGCTTAAAGAAACGACCACTGCGTGAGGTAACCGGTTTTTTTGCCATGCCTGACTATACGTACTCTTTAGATAGAAAGATTGTGTCAGTCCAGGTTAAACCACTTTGGTGGAAACAGACAACTGATCCTCCAGTTGCAGCGCCAGAGTTTGACCCGAGTGCAGTGGGCCAACTCCCTTGGGTGTTCCCGTGAGCACTACATCGCCCGGTAACAGTGTGAAATGACTACTGATATGAGCGAGCAGCGGAATAGTCGGGAACAGCATGTCTCTGGTATCACCGCTTTGTTGACGCTGCTCGTCGATATTGAGGCTGAAGAGTATATGGTCATTACGGAAGTGTTCCGCAGCTACAAACGGCGATAAAGGGCAGGCACCATCAAACGCTTTGGCCCGCTCCCAAGGGTGTCCTTTTTCCTTCAGTTGGCTTTGCAAATCCCGCAAAGTTAAATCCAGCGCCAGACCGTAACCGAGAATAGCCGCCTGAGCCTCGCTGGCAGAAGCGTTGGTAAGAGGCTTGCCAATCAGCACAGCCAGTTCGGTTTCAAAGTGTACCTGAGCGTGGTGGGCGGCAAAGCTTAGAGGCCGGGTTACATGGACGGCCGAGGTGGCTGGCTTGATAAACAGCAGAGGTTCGGTCGGCACCGGATTGTCGAGTTCTTTGGCGTGCTCGGCGTAGTTCCGGCCAACGCAGACGATCTTGCCCAAAGGCAGGTGTACCGGTGTGCCATCTTTCCAATGATGCTGATACTGATCCATATCGACCTCCAGATATTCTGGTAGTGTTCTTAGCCGCGCGTTTAATTGCGCGCGGGGAGGACGACGCTGCTATTCGCCCTCAAACGAACACACAGTATAGACCTTCAGCCCCTCTTCCTGCAGCTTGGTCGACCCGCCAAGATCGGGGAGATCGATCATGGCAGCCACTTCCACAATGTCCGCGCCAATGCGGCGGATCAGCCGGGCTGCTGCGAGCATGGTGCCGCCAGTTGCGATCAAGTCGTCCACCAGCACCACCTGATCGCCGGGCTTGAACGCATCTTGGTGCAGCTCCACCGAGGCGGTTCCGTACTCCAGTTCGTAGTCTTCAACAAGTGTGTCGAACGGCAGTTTGCCCTTCTTACGTACCAAAACCAGTGATGCGTTGAGCTCGTAGGCGAGCGCCGAGCCAATGATGAATCCCCGGGCATCCACAGCGGCCACAGCATCAATTTTATGGCCGTGGTAGCGGTGCACGAAGGCATCGATCAGTTTTCGGAAGGCTGTTTTATCCTGCAGAACCGTGGTGATATCCCGGAAAGCAACGCCGGGCTTGGGCCAGTCCGGCACGGTGCGGATGGCTTGTTTGATGCTTTGAGAGAAGTAATCCATAAAAAGTCAGGCTCTTGGTCTGGACGCAGTTTAACCTGCGTCCAAAAACATGAATTTCAGGATGAAAACGATGGCGATCACCACAACACTTGCGTTCAGATCTGACCAGCGCCCGCTTAGAGCTTTGATGACAGCGTAAGTGATAAAGCCCAGTGCTATGCCGTTGGCGATTGAGAATGTAAGGGGCATCATCAGCGCTGTTACTACTGCTGGTGCGGCTTCAGTAATGTCGTCCCAGTCTATCAGTTTCAGCCCGCTGGCCATCAACACAGCAACGTAAAGCAGCGCTGGCGCTGTAGCGTAGGCTGGGATAATGCTGGCAATGGGTGAAAGCAGAAGGCAAGCGAGAAACAGCAAGGCAACAACGACAGAGGTTAGGCCGGTGCGCCCACCGGCGGAAATGCCCGCAGTGGATTCAATGTAGCTGGTGGTGGTTGAGGTGCCGAGAGCAGCGCCAGACATGGTGGCCACAGAGTCAGACATCAGAGCACGGCCAAGGCGTGGCAGCTTGCCGTCTTTGTCCAGCAGGCCGCCGCGCTGCGCGGCACCTATCAGCGTGCCTGAGGTATCAAACAGATCCACAAACAAAAACGCGAACACAACGCTGATCATGCCAACATTCAACGCACCGGCAATGTCCAACTGCATGAACGTGGGTGCCAAGCTTGGTGGGGCGGAGACAAAACCCTTGTACTCTACTAGGCCCAGCATCATGGCAATCACGGTGACTGCAATAATACCAATCATTACCGCGCCGGTTATGCGGCGGAAAGACAGGGCGCAGATCAGAACAAACCCGCCAAAGAACAGCAGGCTCTCTGCGGTTTTCAGTTCACCTAAGCCAACCAGCGTTGCAGGGTGATCTACCACTATACCCGCGTTTTTCAGGGCGATAAGCGCCAAGAAGAAGCCGATACCGGCAGAAATCCCGAAGCGCAAAGACATGGGGATGCTGTTTATAATCCATTCGCGGATCTTGAAAATACTCAACAGGAAGAAGATCAGGCCTGAAAGGAAAACAGCGCCCAGTGCCACCTGCCAGCTATATCCAAGACTGCCCACAACGGTGAAGGAGAAAAAAGCGTTTAGCCCCATCCCCGGTGCCAAAGCGATCGGGTAGTTGGCCCAAAGGCCCATAATCAGGGTGCCTATGGTTGCAGCCAAACAGGTGGCGACAAAGACAGCCCCGAAATCCATACCTGTTGAGGACAGGATGCTGGGGTTGACCACAATAATATAGGCCATGGTCAGGAAGGTGGTGATGCCCGCAACCAGTTCTTTACGAACGTTGGTGCCGTGGGCCTGGAGTTGGAACAGTCGTTCGAGCATGACGGGTGTCTGCCTCTCAGGATGCCAGAGTGTAGGGTTTGGAGTCTGTTAAGAACGGAAAACAGTTGGTAATCGAATAAAGACTGCGTGAAAAAACGGTAATCTTACCGGTTGAGGGTTGTCCCGCCAAGTGATGATTAAGGGCACAAGGTTAGAGTCCCTAGGCATCGGCTTTACGTGGGGTCACGCTGTAAGCGTATATCAAAACGCACCGCTGCCATGCGGACAATAACGATAAAGAGAAGCCCAATGGTTAACGACAAGGCCTCGCTCTCGAGCCCCCACTGGCAAAGGAAATAAAGCCAGCAGCCCGCAAAGGAAATAGATGCGTAGATTTGATCCTTACGAAAAATAAAAGGCACATCGTTACAGAGCGTATCTCGCAGCGCACCGCCAAACGTACCGGTCATCACGCCTAGCAGCGATGCGATAAACCACGAGTGGCCCAGATCGAGCGCCAGCTGCGCTCCGAGAATCGAAAAAATACCAAGCCCTATGGCATCCGGAAACACAATCCATGATGGGCGAATACGCTCCGTGTGCTTCCAATAGCTGAATACCACCGCCATGGCGAGAATTAGAATGGGCTGCTCTTCATGTTTGATCCAGTACACCGGATGGTTATCCATAATTAGATCGCGCAACGTCCCGCCCCCCAGAGCAGTAATAAACCCGATGGTAAATACACCAACCGGGTCCATGTTTTTGGAGCGGGCAACCATCATGCCTGATATGGCGAAGGCGATAATTCCTATCATTTCAAGGGAGTAAATAATATCTGGCATGAGACATCCTGAAAGGAGGGCGGACGGTTTTTGAACAGCTTGGATCAGGAACGCGAAGAATAGCTGAAAACTGCGCCCGATTCATCTGCTGGCCCGTGTCTTTGATGGATGGGGTATAAGCTGTATTTATAGATATGGATAAAGGTTCTTTATTTGCTTCATGGGGAGAGTCTGTTTAGCTTTGCGAGATTCGATAACAATAGAGTTTTATCAAAGGAGTCACCATGAAAGCGATTCTCTGCAAAGAATATGGTCCAGCCGAATCCCTCGTTATTGAGGATGTACCTAGCCCCGAAGCCAAAGGTCGCGGAGTTAAAGTTCGCGTAAAAGCGGCGGGACTGAACTTTCCCGATACTCTGATTATAGAAGGCAAGTACCAGCTCAAGCCGACCATGCCATTCTCCCCCGGTGGTGAGTTGTCTGGTGAAGTCATTGCAGCAGGGGACAAGGTAACCCGATTTAAAATCGGTGACCGTGTGGCTGGGTTGACGGGCTACGGCGCCTTTGCTGAAGAAGTCATCGTACCTGAGCACAACCTTCTGCCAATACCGAAAGGCATGAGTGATGAAAAAGCCGCTGCATTTACCATGGTATACGGCACCTCGTACTACGCCCTCAAACAGCGCGCCAATATTCAGCCGGGCGAGAGCCTTTTGGTGCTGGGTGCCAGTGGTGGGGTGGGCTTGGCCACCGTGGAGCTAGGAAAGGCCATGGGCGCCCGCGTGATCGCTGCTGCCAGCTCCGCCGAGAAGCTGGAGATTGCCAAGGCGGCTGGTGCAGATGAATTGATCAACTATACCGAAGAGCCCCTTAAGGACGCCGTGAAGCGCCTGACGAATAGCAAGGGCGTGGATGTGATTTATGATCCCGTAGGTGGTGATTTCACCGAGCAGGCTTTGCGTGCCATGGCATGGAACGGTCGCCATTTGATCATCGGTTTCGCTGCTGGCGACATTCCGAAAATTCCTGCCAACCTGACTCTGCTGAAGGGCTGTTCGGTTGTTGGCGTTTTCTGGGGCAGTTTCACTCAGCGTGAGCCGGAGGCCAGCGCCCAGAATATGATGGAGCTGATGAAGCTCTATGCTGAAGGCAAAATTGACCCAAACATCAGTGAGGTATACGAATTCGAGGATTACGCCAAGGCTTTGGGTGCGCTCACTGAGCGACGTGCCACTGGCAAGGTGGTGCTGAAGATTGGCTCTTGAGTTTTGACCGTTTGTAGCCTGATGGCTTGGGTGTAGGTGAGAGTGAGCGCCCCCTCCCAAAAAACGCTACGAGCACATCCATGTGGGCTTGACTGCGGCCATCCATGGCCGCAGACATTTTTGGGAGGGGGCGCTCACTCTCACTATCCAGCTTCTTAGTTATCTCCAGTAATGCGCTTTCATAAATAGAAAAGGGTTTCTGTTTTAAGGACTATCGCACGATATCGCAAAAGCCATGTAGGGCGGGTCTTCCCAAAAATGTAGAGGGCCAAGGATGGCCCGAAACAAGCGCACATGGATGTGCTTGTAGCGGTTTTTGGGAAGACCCGCCCTGCATGGCTAACCTCGATCTAAAAGGCTAGGGCCATAATCTGAAGGCAACGATATGCTCAGAAATTAAACTGCCCAGAATCAATATCCGAAACCAAGTCAGGGGTCAGCAGTGTGTAACCCTCAGTTTTTGGCAGCCACGCATAAACCTCCTCATTAGGGCGCTCCAGCGCGTAGCCAGCTTTCTGAATATCCACCTTGCGGTACTTGAAGGTTCCGGTTTTTTCGATGGCTTCAGTCACACGAATAAATACGGGAACCGCATAAGCAGGCAGATTAGTCTGCAAGTAGGTCAGCAGCTTGTTGATATCGAAACTACCCTTGCTCGGTACCAACGTAACCATACCAGCCTTGCCATTGGTTTTCGGAATCTCCACGCCATAAACGATGGCTTCCTCGACCATGCCAGAACAGTCGATAATATTTTCCACCTCGTTAGTTGAAACGTTCTCGCCTTTCCAGCGGAAAGTGTCGCCCATTCGATCCACAAACTGGAGATGCCCACAACCGATTGATTTTAAAACATCACCCGTGTTGAACCAGGCATCGCCTTTTTTGAATGCATCCCGGATGAGGGATTTTTCGGTGGCTTCTTTCTGGGTATAGCCTTCAAAAGCCCATTTCTTCGTGTTCTCGCTAATGAGCAGGCCTGGCTCGCCTTTCTCGGCTTCCTCTAGTACGCCTTTCTCATTGCGAATCGGATCCCGGGTGCCGTCGTGGAATTTGACCAGTTTGTACGGCGCTGTAGACAGGCCGACGGTGTTGTCCATATTGAAGAAGTTACTGAAACCAACGTTACCTTCACTGGACGCATAGAGTTCCGAGACGGTTTCAATACCGAAACGATCTTTGAACTCACTCCAGATAGAGGGCCGTAAACCATTGCCCAGCATTTTGGTCAGGCGATGGTTGCGATCCTGGTCACTTGGCGGCTGATTAAGCAGGTAGCGGCAGAGTTCACCAATGTAACCGAAGGCTGTTGCATCGTAGCGGCGCACGTCGTCCCAGAAGGCGCTAGCGGAGAATTTCCGGCGCAGGGCGAAGGCAGAACCTCCCGCCAGAGCAGTGCTCCAGCACACCACCAGACCGGTACCGTGATACAAGGGCAGGGTGCAGTAGAAGACGTCGTCTGGCGTCATTGAAAGCGCCATCATCCCAAAGCCGCCATAGGCCTTTATGAACTTGGTGTGTGATCCGGGTGCGGCCTTGGGCAGGCCGGTGGTACCGGAGGTAAACAGGAAAATTGCAGTATCGCCGGTTCTGGGCGGGTCGCTCAGCTCCGGATTGTTGCTGTTAAAGGTGCTCACCTGCTGTGCCATGTTGGCGTAGCCCGAAGGCGCATCACCATAGGAGTTCAGGGTGTTGCTGTCAGCAAGGAACAGAAATGGACTGGGATGATCAAGCTGGAGGCTGGCTTTGATGTCATCAAATGAAGACACCAGTTCTTCACCAACCACAATCATTTTTGGGCTTGTCAGGTTAATGCTGTGTTCCAGCACCTTGCCTCTTTGGGAGGAGTTTAGCATGGCGCAGGCAACGCCAATCTTGGCCGCGCCTGCGACCACTGCCAGAATTTCCGGGCGATTCTCAAGTAATACTGCAATTGAGTCGCCCTTTTTCAGACCCTGAGCTTGAAGATAAGCCGCAATGCGATTGGACCAGGCATTGAATTCGCCCCAGGTGATGCTGCGATCCTCAAACAAAATAGCCGTTTTATCCCGGTATTTTTCGGCATTCTTCTCTACGAGAGTTCCGAGGGTGAGGGGTTTGCTCGCATTTTTCACTGAGTAGTAGTAATAGCCTTTGGCAATTGCCGGAAGTCGTTTGAAGACTCCCGGCAGGCTGCGCATTAGATCCATCGCAGTAACGTTATCTTGGCTCATGGTCTTTCCGTCAGGTTTTTTATAAGTTAGGGCTAGTCCAAATAGAGGTCTGGCAACAGCGGCTTGTCATTGGCCTCATAACGGTAGCCTTCAAAATCGGTTACGCCGTCCTGGCGCAACACGTCTTCGTCTATCAAGTTTTGCCCGGTCATTTCTTCAATGGAATGGTTCAGGATGCTTACCGCTGCATCTGCCATGATCTCGGGAGTCCGGCCTTGGGCCATCATTTGCGCTCCGCCCGCTTCATGCTCAATGGCAGCGGTCGAGATAAGCGTTTTCGGCCAAAGCGTGTTAACGGCAATGCCGTAACGTTTAAACTCCTGAGCCATGCCGATGCTGATCATGGTCATGGCGTATTTTGTAGACGTGTATGGTCCGAACTGAGCAAACCATTTTGGATCAAGGTTCAGCGGCGGAGACATGCTCAGAATGTGGGCGCGTTTGGATTTTTTGAGCCAGGGTAGAGCTGCTTGGCTGCATGCAAGCACAGCACGCGCGTTTACTTGATGCAATAAATCGAAGCGGCTGACCTTCAGGTTTTCTACGCCCGTTAGGCGAATGGCGCCGGCGTTGTTGATCAGGGCGTCAATGCCGCCAAAGTGTTCAGCGGCTTCATCAATGCGCTGCTTGATCTGATCTTCATCGCGCACGTCGAGCACCAACGGTAGCGCCTGGCCGCCCGCTGCATGAACTTCTTCAGCTACTGTGTGGATGGTGCCTGGCAGCTTGGGGTGAGGTGTGTCCGACTTTGCTGCGATAATAACGTTCGCGCCCTGACGTGCACAGGCGAGGGCGATGGCGCGGCCGATGCCACGACTGGCGCCGGTGATAAATACAGTTTGGTTTTTCAGTGTGTTCATTTATTGCTCTCCTGTTCGGATGCTTCGCCGGTGGCCACTTCCACCAACAATTGATTACGCTTCACCTGATCACCTTTGCTGGTTAGGATTTGAGCTACGACGCCGTCGCAGTCTGCCTTCACCGGGTGCTCCATTTTCATGGCTTCGAGTATCACGAGGGTGTCGCCTTGGCGCACCGTTTGCCCCGGCTCTGCTAGAACGTCGATGATCGCACCATCCATTGAGGCTTGAATGCGCCCACTTCCTGCGCCGTTTGCTCCAGCAGCCGGTTGATGAGTGACATCAGTCACCGACCACGACTCTCCGAACGCCTGCAAATATAGGGAATCTCCGTCGCGGTGATATTGGCAACGCTGACGAATATCCTTGTCGATAATGCATAACGTGCCATTACTCATGCTGGTAACGGTCAATTCGTGGCGTTCGTCACCCAAGCGGCAGATAAGCTTGTTGCCGCTGTTTTGCACCAGTAGCTCAACCACTTCGTCGCCTGTGCTGAGCTTCATTGGTGTATGTGTAGCCGGTGCATTGCTCCAAGCTTCCTGACCGCTGGTGCCGTGAGCCAGTACACAGGCTGCGAGTGCGAGCTGGCGGATTGTTGGTTTGGTCGGCTGCAGCGATGGGTCTTCGCTAAAGGCCTGTTGCAAGAATGCCGTGGTTGCTTCACCGGCACCAAAGGTGCTGTCTGCAATGATTCGGCCGAGGAAATATCGGTTGGTGGTAACACCGAATACGGTTGTATCTTCTAGCGCGCGGATCAGGCGGCGGCGCGCTTCGTCCCGGTTTTCACCCCAGGCGATGACTTTTGCAAGCATAGGGTCGTAGTGCGGCGTTATTTCATCGCCGGAGCGAACACCTGTGTCATACCGCAGGCCCTCACCTTCTGCGGGTTGGAATACATGCAGAGGTCCGGTCTGTGGTGTAAATCCGTTCGATGGGTCTTCAGCGTATAGCCGAACTTCGATGGCGTGGCCGCTCAGCTCAATGTCATTCTGAACCAGTGGCAGTTTCAGGCCTTCGGCAACGGTAAGCTGCCAAGCCACTAGATCCTGCCCGGTAATCAGTTCTGTAACCGGGTGTTCTACCTGCAGGCGGGTGTTCATTTCCAGGAAGTAGAAGTTGCGGTCTTTATCGACGAGGAATTCAACGGTGCCCGCGCCTTCGTAGTTGCAGGCGAGTGCCGCTTTAACAGCGGCTTCGCCCATGGCGGCGCGAAGTTCGGGGGTCACGAAGGGGGAGGGTGCTTCTTCAACGACCTTCTGGTGACGGCGTTGTACGGAGCAATCCCGTTCGCCCAGATAGACGGCATTGCCGTGTTGGTCGGCGAACACCTGAATTTCTACGTGGCGGGGTTCGATTACTGCTCTTTCGAGGATCAGTTCGTCGTCGCCAAAGGCTTGCTTGGATTCAGAGCGTGCCCGTTTGATGTTGTCGGCCAGTTCGGATTCGCTGTGCACCAGACGCATGCCTCGGCCACCACCACCGGCAGAGGCTTTGATCATTAGTGGGTAGCCAATGTCTGCTGCTGCGGCGATCAGCTCATCGTCGCTGGCGTTGTCGCCTTCGTATCCGGGCACAACCGGTACACCTGCTTTTTGCATGGCGATTTTGGAGCGTCGCTTGCTGCCCATGAGTTCGATGGCGCCCGCTGGCGGGCCTACGAATACGATGCCGGCTTCTTTGCAGGCATTGGAGAAGCTGGAGTTTTCAGAGAGGAAACCATAGCCGGGGTGGATGCAGTCGGCGCCGGTTTTGCGGGCGGCATCGAGTATGGCGTCGGCATTCAAGTAAGATGCAGATACTTGTGCGGGGCCTATGCAAACGGCTTCGTCTGCCAGTTCGGTGTGCATGGCGTTGGCATCTGCCTCGGAGTAGACGGCTACAGTGCGGTACCCGAGGGCTTTGGCGGTGCGAATAACGCGGACTGCGATTTCGCCTCGGTTGGCTATTAGTAACTTTTTCAGCATAGCGCTTGTCTCGTAAATTTGTGCCTGTCCGTGAGGGGCGGCGAGAAAGTGTTCAGGAAATCGCTACGAGCACATCCATGTGCGCTTGACGTCGGCCATCCTTGGCCGCCGACATTTCCTGAACACTTTCTCACCGCCCCTCACTCCCTCTAATTTATTTCGTGTCTGCCCAGGCTGGTGGGCGCTTTTGCATGAACGCCATGGTGCCCTCGTTGCCCTCGCTGCCTTTAACGGCTGCGGCGAACATTTCGGCGGCGCTGTCGAGTAAGCCGCTCATGGATTCGTGTCCAACCCGGTGGAGCAGGGCTTTGGTCTGTGCTGTGGCGGTTGGTGCACAGTTGCGCACGCGCTCAACAGTGTGAGCTAGCATATCTTCCAACTCGACGTCTGATGATGCGACCTGGTGCACAATGCCCAGTGCGCAGGCTTCTTCCGCACCGATTCTCAAGCCAAGCAGTGCAAGTCGGCGGGCTTGGGTCAGGCCAATTCGCTCGACGACAAATGGGGCAATCTGGGCAGGGAGGATGCCGAGGGTCGTTTCCGGCATGCCGAATTTCGCGGTGGGCCCCGCGATAGCAACGTCGGAGACGCAGGCCAATCCAAAACCGCCGCCCATTACCGCACCTTCGGTGATGGCGATGACGACCTTGGAGGATTCGTTCACTTGCTGAATCATCGCCCCAAAGGCGCGATTCAGAACGTAAAAGGGGTCAGCTTCGCCTTCTCCAGCTTTCTGGTTACGCGCACCAGCCATGTCTTTGATGTCGCCGCCTGCACAGAAATGGCCGCCGGAACCACGGATAACCACGGCGCGGATGCTGGTATCAGATTCTACTTCGGTAAAGATTGTGGACAGCTCTGCCACCATTTGCAGGCTCATGGCGTTCCGGGACTCTGGCCGGTTGATGGTGACGTGTAGGGCTGGCCCCTGTTTTTCCAGAAGCAGTGTTTCGCAATGAGGCAAGGTTTCCATAAAACGACTCCACGAACATTATTTTGGGGCCGGTAGCCCGGTTGAACTCTTCAGGACCGTTGAGGGCCAGGGATGGCCCGATCGAGCCCTGCACTCGCGGGCGTGTCCTGAAGAGTTCAACCGGGCTGCCGGTCTGGCACCAAGCTTCAGCCTTAGCGCTTGCCAGGCAAGGTGCCCATAAGCTTGCAAATGATCCCCAACATGATTTCGTCAGCACCACCGCCGATAGACACCAATCGCACATCACGGAAGGCACGGGATGCCGGGTTGTCCCACATGAATCCGTTACCGCCCCAGTACTGCAGGCAGCTGTCGGTCACTTCACGGCCCAGACGGCCAGCTTTCAGTTTGGCCATGGAGGCGAGTTTGGTTACGTCCTTGCCTTCAATGTGCAGCTCACAAGCCTTGTAAGTCAGGGCGCGCAGAGCCTCTACTTCGGTTTGCAGCTCGGCCAGACGGAAGTGAATGACCTGGTTGTCGATCAGTGGCGTGCCGAAGGTCTTGCGCTCACGGCAGTACTCAATGGTCTGGTCGATGCAGTTTTCCAGCGCTTTGATAACGTTCGCAGCACCCCAGAGACGCTCTTCCTGAAATTGCAGCATCTGCATCATGAAGCCAGTCCCTTCGGCGCCAATGCGGTAGCGCTGGGGAACGCGCACATCGTCGAAGAAAATCTGGGCAGTTTCGGAAGAGCGCATGCCCAGTTTGTTCAAATGCGGGCTGAAGGTTATCCCCGGAGTATTCATAGGAACTACGATCAGTGATTTGTTTTTATGTGGCTTGTCGTCACTTGTATTAGCCAGCAGGCAAATGAAGTCTGCCTGAGGACTGTTGGTGATCCACATTTTGGAGCCGTTGATGATGTAATCGTCACCGTCTTTCTTTGCGGTGGTTTTCAAACCAGCCACATCGGAACCGGCACCTACTTCGCTCACGCCTATGCAGCCCACCATGTCACCGGCTATCGCGGGCGCTAGAAAGGTGCGTTTCAGTTCGTCAGAACCGAAGCGGGCGATAGCAGGTGTGCACATGTCTGTCTGAACGCCAATTGCCAAGGGTACGCCGCCGCAGTTGGCCATACCCAGCTCTTCAGCTGCTACAAGGTTGTAGCTGTAGTCCAGCCCCATGCCGCCGTATTCTTCGGGCTTCTGGATGCCCAGTAGGCCAAGGTTGCCCAGTTTTTTGAACAGTTCGTGAATGGGGAACTGGCCAGCTTCTTCCCATTCGTCGCAATGGGGGTTGATTTCTTTCTGCACGAAATCGCGGACGGTTTTTCTCAGGGCTTCGTGTTCGGCTGTGAATTTCACGGTTTTAATCTCCTGCTGTTTTTTGGTTCGTGCTTTCGCTTGTTTGAAGCACGCATTCTGTCTTTTGATTGCCAGTATGTTGGCGGTTTGTATCAGCGCCGATCAGAGCCGCGCTACGCCAAACGTGTTGGGTCGGAGTTGGCGGGCATCGGCTTCCCGGAACATGTCGAGTACCAGTGCCACAACTCTTCGGGTATCCCGTGGATCAATCAGTCCGTCATCCCATAACCGGGCTGTACCAAACAGGGCCGTGGAGCCATCTTCCAGTTTTTTGGCAGTGGCTTGCTCCAGAAAATCGAGGGTTTTTGGATCGGGCTCGACACCGCTGCGGCGCTGCTTGTCTTCCGCCACAATGCGCATAACCTTGCCTGCCTGAGCCGGGCCCATAACGGCGGTTCGGCTGTTGGGCCATGCGAAGATGAAGCGGGGGTCAAGACCGCGACCACACATGGCGTAGTTGCCCGCGCCGTAGGAGCCGCCAATCACAACCGCAACCTTAGGTACGCGGCAGTTGGCAACAGCCTGAATCATTTTCGAGCCGTTTTTGATGATGCCGTTCTGCTCGGAGTGCGTGCCCACCATGAAGCCTGTGGTGTTGTGGAGGAACAATAAGGGTGTGCCTGCCTGATCGCAGAGCTGGATAAACTGGGCTGCCTTAGCGCTACCGGCCGGGGTGATCGGGCCGTTATTGCCGATGATGCCGACGGAGTGTCCTTCTACGCGAATGGTGCCGCATACGGTCTGGCTGTCGAACTCATTCTTGAAATCCATGAACTTCGAGCCGTCACTAATGCGCGCCAGAATCTCGCGCACGTCGTAGGGCTTTTTGGAATCCGAGGGGATAACGCCCAGTAGCTCTTCCGCAGGATAAAGAGGCTCTTCCCATTTTAGCTCGCGCTGTGGTGGTAGCTGTTCATTCCATGGCAGAGCTTCCATGACGTTTCTGGCCTGGCGGATGCCGTCTGCGTCGTCTTCGGCTAAATATTCGACGGTACCGGCAATCTGGGCGTGCATTTCTGCGCCGCCAAGCTCTTCGTCGTCCGCTATTTCACCGGTCGCCGCCTTCAGCAAGGGAGGGCCAGCGAGGAACATCTTGGCTTTGCCGCGGACCGCGATCACGTAATCCGACAAGCCGGGCTGATAGGCGCCGCCAGCGGTGGCGTTGCCGTGTACTACGGTAACCTGCGGTAGCCCGGCGGCAGACATGCGCGCCTGATTGGCAAACCCACGTGCGCCCTGCACGAAAATATCCGTGGCGTAGTTGAGATTGGCGCCGCCACTTTCGGACAGGGAGACGATCGGCAGTTTGTTCTCTTTGGCGATCTGCTGCAGGCGCAAGGTTTTGTCCAGACCCGCAGGCGTAATGGTGCCGCCTTTGATGGCGCTGTTGCTTGCAACTACCAGGCAGCGGATGCCGCTAACGGTTCCTATGCCGGCGATAATACCGCCGCCGGCCATGCTGCCGTCTTTGTCATCGTGCATTTTGTAGCCGGCGAGAGAACAAAGCTCCAGAAACGGTGTACCACGATCCAGCAAACGATTGATGCGATCTCTGGGCAGGAGTTTCCCGCGCTTGGTGAACTTTTCCCGTGCTGCCTCGGCCAGATCAAGAACCTTTTGCTCTACATCCCGAAAGGTCTGGATGTGCGCATTCATCGCCTCGATGTTGCCGCGAAACTCGTCGGACTGGGGATTAATGTTGGTTTCCAGTGTTTGCATAAGAAGTTCCTTAACCCTCGCTAAGCACTTTAGGCGTGACTGCCCGATGAAAACCGTTGTACGGCTCGTTGTTCTTTGCCTTCGGGAACGGCCATACACGACCGCCCTGAGACGCTGCGCCATCAATGCGCAGGCAGTCGCCATTCACAAAAGAGGCTCCGGGGCTCAGTAAAAAACAGATGGCCGAGCTCACTTCCGATTCTGTGCCCATGCGTTTGATGGGCACGTTATCGCCAAGGCTACGAATCCACTGCTTCATGTGCTCGGGGTAGTTATCCATGCCGCTGGAGGCAATCCAGCCCGGCGCAACTGCATTCACGCGAACGCCAGAGGTGCCCCATTCCACAGCGGCTGTCTGGGTGAAATTCACCATGCCAGCTCTTGCGGCACCCGAGTGCCCCATGCCCGGCATACCGCCCCACATATCCGCCACAATATTCACGATGGCGCCGCCGGTTTTCGAAAGTGCCTGCGTATAGGCCTCTCGCGCCATCAAAAATCCACCGGTGAGGTTGGTGCGAACCACAGTCTCCCAGCCTTTCTGGTTGATGCCCGCCAGAGGAGAAGGGAACTGGCCGCCAGCATTGTTGACCACGCCGTTCAGGCCGCCATGCTCTGCGATAATGGCTTTCACCGTGGCTTTTACAGACTCTTCCTCGCGGATATCGCATACGTGAGCCGAAGCAATGCCGCCGTCTTCAACAATTTCTGCTTTTACGGCTCCAACTTTTTCGACTTTGCGGCCTACCAGTGCAACTTTGGCACCAAGCGAGGCCAGTTCGTGCGCGGTGCAGCGTCCGATGCCAGAGCCGCCCCCGGTCACTATAAATACTTGACCCTTGAACAGATCAGGGTGAAAAACGGATTGATAACTCATAATTTAACAACCTTGCTCAATGTATGAGCGCTCTGGCTGGCCGTCCCTCCCGGGACTGTGAGCAGCATGGATGCTGCGGCCAAGCCTACAGGGACGTATTTACGGCGTGTCTCGGGAGGGGCGGCCAGCCAGAGTGCATGCTCCATAGAATCAGGAACGAACCAGCCCCGCAGGCACCGGCACCGGAAATTCCAGCAACTGCTGCGCAAACGCCTTGCCCTGCGGATCAATGCGCAGGCTGGCAACGCCACCTCCGCCCAGGCTGTGCTCCAGCAGAAAGTTGAATGCATGCAGCCCGGGCAGTGTCCAGCGAGTGACCTTGCCGGTTTCCGGATTCAGTGTGTGCTCCATCCAATCGGCCACAGCCTCTGCACTCAATGCAGCTGCAATAAAGGGAACAAACTCGGGTTTGCGAGCAATAACGCCAATGTTGCTATGGTCGCCTTTGTCGCCGCTGCGGGCCCAAGCCAAATCAATCAGGGGCACAGTGGTATCGGTCGCCGAAGCGGCTTCGATTGAGGCTTGATCCTTGATCAGACCGGGCTGGAAGCCACCTGTGGAATCGACAGCAATGGGGGTTACCTGACCGTTCAGATCAACAGAAACCGTCACTTCGCTCTTGGGGACCAGGCAGGAATAGAGGCGAATCTTGGGCCAAACGGCTGGTCGACCACCCACAATGCCCGTCAGGCCGGGTGCCATGCCGGTAGCGGCTTGTGCTATCTCTCGGGAGAAAAGCACCAAGGCTCCCTTCTTTGCGTGGGCGGCACTAATTTTCACAATGATTTCCCGAGTGCCATGGCCGCGGCCCTGCTTACCGTACGTGGTTTCCGTGCCCAGCAGTTCGATACTGGTTTCGGTGTAGTCCGGCAGGCCACGCTCCTGAAACAGGCGTGATGTTTTCGTGAGAATGGCTTCGGCCACTGCCTGCGCCTTCTTCGAGGCATCAATACCCGCAAGCAGGAAGGTTGCGGTGCATTTGAAACCGTCCGGCCAAGTGCCAGACACTTTGTAGCTGTCGGTGGGTGGCAAGCCGCGCGCACCGCTAACCGTTACTCTGTCCGGTCCGCTTTCTACCAGTTCAACGTCGGTAAAATCGCAGGTCACATCAGGCAGAAAATACGCTCGGGGATCGCCAATTTCGTAAACCAGTTGCTCGGCGACCGTGCCTCGGCTTACCAGACCACCCGTGCCTTCCGGTTTGGTAACAACGAACTCGCCACTTGCGCTGACTTCTGCAATCGGGAAGCCCATATCGGCGAAGCCGTCCGCAACGTCTTCCCAATCGGTAAAGTTGCCGCCTGTAGATTGCGCGCCGCACTCCAGCAGGTGGCCAGCAAGGCTGGCTTGGGCCAATTTGTCGTAATCCTTCCAGTCCCAACCGAATTCGTGAACCAGAGGCGCGAGCACCAAAGCGCTGTCGACCACCCGGCCAGTAAGAACAATGTCTGCGCCCTGATCCAAAGCGGCAGCCAAGCCAGAAGCTCCAAGGTAGGCGTTCAGGCTTACCATCATCGCGGGCAGGGGTTCGCCAGTGGCCATTTCGGTGATGCCAGCTTCACTCAAAGCCTGCTTTTTGGGTAGCAGGTCATCCCCAAGCACCAACGCAATTTTCATGTCTACGCCAGCTTTTTCGCACAGCGCTTGCAAGGCATCGCGGCAGGCCACCGGATTCACGCCGCCGGCGTTCGTCAGTACCCGAATACCCTTTGCTTTAATGTCACCCAGTGATGGACCCATAACGGTTTCTACGAAATCTCGAGCGTAGCCTTGGCTGGGGTCTTTCATCTTCTGGCCAGCCATGATTGACATGGTCACTTCAGCCAAATAATCCGAAACCAAATAGTCGATGTCACCTTTGTGCACCAGCTGTGCTGCGGCCGTCTCGGTGTCACCCCAAAACGCGGAGGAACAACCAATGCGGATGGTCTTCGGTGAGCTAGTCATGTTTGTGCATCCTGTTGCTGTGTTGGCCTGAGCGCACAGGTGTGTGTGCTGGCAAACGATTAACCGATGAATGAACCATACCAAGCAAGCGCTTGGTTTGTAAACAGGTAAATCTCAGGTAGAATGTCGGTTCTTTTAAAGCCGCTGGAATTACCTGTGAATCAAGACAACATTCTCCAATCACTCGTTGCTGAAAATCTGGTTTCAGATCCCGAAAGTGCCCGTGGACGACTGCTTCGAGAAGCTGCCCGCCTTTTTCGTGAGAAGGGGTATGAGCGCACTACAGTGAGGGACTTGGCGGCCGCCGTTGGCATTCAGTCCGGAAGCTTGTTTCATCACTTCCGCACCAAAGAAGAAATATTAAAAGCGGTGATGGTAGAAACCATTAGGCTGAACACCGCCTTAATGCAGGCTGCAATGAGTTCGGCTAATTCCAACCGGGAGAAGTTGAGAGCACTGGTAAGTGCTGAGCTGGAATCGATTAATGGCCAAACCGGAGAAGCCATGGCTGTTCTGGTATTTGAATGGCGCAGCCTCTCGGAAGCCTCCCGGGCCGAAGTGCTAAAGCTTCGTGATATTTACGAGGCTTTGTGGCTGGATGTGTTGACCGGCTTGAAAGAGGAAGGCGCCCTCGTTGCCGATCCCTTTATAGTGCGCCGTATGTTGACGGGTGCGCTGAGCTGGACCGTTACTTGGTACCGCCCAGACCGCGGTGGCTTGACCCAGAATGGCCTAACCGATCAGGTAGTGGCTATGTTGGGCTTGAGCTAAAAACGCTGTTCTTGCAGGCCGGTCATTATGAGAGCCAGTCGTCAGTTTGTAACAAAATGTTCGAGTGCGAGTTATTTTTTTGTTTATCTCTATCTTGTTGTTTTAAATAAATATATATCAATAGAAAGCTTCCCATTTCAGGCCATTGGCCTGATAGGCACAAGCGGTTCGGCAAACGAGCCATTTTTGTAACGCCTCTTTGAACGCACTCTTGCCACCAGAATCACAGAACTGACTGTGCTTCATACTGATAAAAATAATGCAGATCAGGGTGACTTAACGATGTCCATACTGGCAACACAGGCCAGCCGTCTGGTGGCGGTGCGTAACAATTTGGTTTTACTGGCAACAGCGGTTTTGTTTACCGGCTGCTCTTTACACCCGATCTACAAAACGACCGGATTTGTATTGGCAAATTACTCTGAGGGTGAAGCCACCCCTTATGTCATGCAGATGTCCGATCCGGAAATGGCCTGCGCTCTTGGGGAAGGGATTGACCCCTTGCTCTATTCTTTCTCGCGGATCAACGACGCACCGGATACCAGTGGTTCGTTGTTGATGCTGCTGGCCGCCAATTGTATGGAGTACGAAGCCTGGGAAGCTGAACTCGCCTATTTGCGGGCAGATTTCGAAGGCGATGTGCCTGTTGCCAAAGATGCCCGCGAGCGTTCCAAACGCTTGTATGCACTCACCGCTAAGCGTCGCCAGTTGGCTTTCCTCCGGGCTATGGCGGCATACGATTTCGACCCTTCCAAAGAACCTCTTGAATGCCCAACTCTGGAAAGTGAGCAGGACGAGATAACCTTTCTGCTTGGTTTGCTCACGGGTTTGCAGGCGGTTGTGAACGATGCCAATTCCGGCGCCCGGGCAGGCATACCACGCAACATCGCGCCGCAAGCCGAGCGCGCCGCAACTTGTATTGATAACGATAAAACCGGTGGGCTGCCCAACGCTGTGCGCGCGATGGTTTGGTTATTGTTACCGGACACCCGCCCAGAACAGTCCCCCGACCCTTGGCAGGTGCTTGAAAACAGTTCGGCCCTGGGTGTGCGCTCGGGTATGCGCGCTTCCATGGCCCTTGAAGCGGTTGCTGCGGAAACCTTTGGTCGCACGGATATTTTAGCTGACGTTATTCACCGCTTTGTAGAGGCGAACGACACCATTGAAGTGTGGGAGAAGTATCGCTTGGCCGACTATGTGGCCGAGAACATCATTCGGTTTTCCTCAGACAAGCACTGGACAGCTGAGTACGGCTACCGCACGCCACAGTCGTTCTTCGGAAAAATGAGCCCGGAACGCAACACCGAAAATATTGAAACCATGAGTCTGGATGGATTGCTCTGATTGGTTAGCGCCGGTGGCAGTAGTCGGCCGTCTAATAAACTCAATACAAACACAAGAATGACTAGGAGGTCGTTATGATCCGCAAATCCCTTACCGCCATGACTCTCGCTGCCATAGCGCCTTTGGCTTCAGCTCAAACCGTAAAAATGTGCGTCTTTGATGTCATTGGCGCAAACGGTGACATGTTCAACATGGTTAAGGACTACGCCCTAGAGATGAAATCTCATGGCGTAGACTTTGATCTGAAGCCTTACACCGATGAAGGTGTTGCGGTAGGCGACTTCAACGCGGGCCAGTGTGATGCCGTTGCTGCGACAGACCTTCGCACCAGACCTTTTAACCGTTTTACGGGAACCGTTAGTGCCGTTGGTGCGCTCCCTACTTACGATGACCTTAAAACGCTTCTTGCGACTTTGGCGCAAGCCAAGGCTGCACCGCTTATGAAGCAGGATGGTTATGAGGTGCTGGGTATTGTGCCAGCTGGCGCCGGGTATTTGTTTGTTAACGACCGCAGCATGGATACTGCGGGCGACTTAGCGGGCAAGCGGATGGCGACTCTGGACTACCAGAAAGACGCCATTCACATGGTGAACTTTGTTAAGGCAACCGTGGTGCCTTCAGACATCACCAACTTTGCTGGCAAGTTTAATAACGGTTCCGTAGATACCGCTTACGCACCGGCATTCGCTTATGAAGCGCTCGAACTCTACAAGGGTATAGGTGATACCGGCGGTATTGTGGACTACCCCTTGGCCCAGCTTACTATTCAGGTCATCGCCCGCGAAGGCGTTCTTGACGACAAAACCGCCCAAGCTTCTCGTCAAGTAGCCTGGGATATGTACCCGCAGGCAATGAACCTGATTAGCAATCAGGAAGCGGCGATTCCGGAAGAAAAGTGGGTTCGCATTCCTGAGAAAGACGTTCAGGGGTATCAGGAAATGTTCCGTCAGAACCGAATTGAAATGCGTGACGGCCTAAACGGAGCACCCGATGTTTACCATCCCAAAATGCTGAGCCTGCTGAGCAAAATTCGCTGTGCCAGTAACCCGTCTGCTTCGGAATGTACCTCGGAAAACCGGGAATAATAGGGCGGACTACCCATGAATTGGCAAGCCATAACCGCACCAGCCGCAAGAGCCCTTTACCCCGTGCATAAAATGCATGGGGCCATTTTGTTGTTGCTGCTGTTTTTTACTCTGCTCCTCGGCATGGGTAACTCGCTTCACTCGCGCTTGCTTTGGATTGGTGAGCAAACATGGCCGAACTATTATCTGCTGAATCCAGATGCCACAGAGCCGTCGTGTCGTTTGGAGATGAATGTGGACGCAGAGGTTCGCAAGCGGGTCGCGGCGTATAAGCCGGACCCGGACGATCTGTTTGACTCCCCACCGAACCCCAACGCTATTCGCACCTCGCTGGAACGAAATCTTGCCCTGTGCGCGGATCAACATGCGGCCTATCAGAATAATCTTGAGCATGCTACGCCTGCGCTGGGCGCTTTCAAGACCGTTGAGCAAGGGTTGGCGGGGTTTCTGCTGGATAACATTGAGCTAACCAAGTACCTGTTTATCGCAATCTTCGCGATGGCGGCGGCGGTGGCAGCTATGGATGCCGACCATATTGCACTGCGGCTGCCCAGAAACCGGTCAGAGTGGCGCTTGAGCCAGGCGGTGCAGTTCGCGGTTAATGGCATGATGGTCTTCTCGATGAACGCCTATTTGGGCCGGTTGGCAAGCTCGCCCGGGGCCGAGTCTACAGTCATACTTCAGTATGCTTGGACAGGCGTGTTCGGCTTGTTCATGGTGGTCAACGCCTTTCGTTTTCTTTACGTGCCCAAGCATATAAAGCCTGGCGGGTTGGCTCTGTCCTCGGGTTTGGTGTTGCCGCTGTATTGCACCATGGGCCTGATAGCCATGGCCTACTTTTTCTTTGTTGATGGCTATGCATCAGGGCTGGCTATTTACTTCGGCATGATGTCCAACCTGTCGTCGATGTTTATCAACATCGGGCTCTATGTTCTGGTGGGCATGGTTCTTAAACAGACCCGCTTGCCAGAGTTACTGCTGAACGTCATCAAGCCCTATAACTTGCCTGCCCCCATGCTGGCCTCTGTGATTATCTTTGCGACAGCTTTTCCCACGGCGTTTACCGGTGCCTCCGGTATTTTCATTCTTGCTGTCGGCGGCGTGGTCTACGATGAGTTGCGCAGGGCAGGGGCTGGGCGGCAGCTGGCGTTGGCAACAACGGCGATGTCCGGGAGTCTCGGTGTTGTTTTGAACCCCTGCTTGTTGATTGTGGTTGTCGCAGCTTTGAACAAGGAAGTCACGACCACTGAAATGTATGGTTGGGGCTTTTGGGTGTTCATTATGTCGGCCACCCTGTTCTCGATCATCGTATGCAAAACGGAAGGCAACTGGCGGCCACGACCGGCTCCGGGCGCTTTCAACGCATCGCTGCAACAACTCAAACCCCTGCTGCCATACGTGGCGGTGGCTGCGGCAGTTATATTCGCTATCTACTTTGTGCTTGGCCTATCTTTCAACGAATACAGTGCTCCCTTGATCCTGCCTTTGGTCATGCTTGCTCTGGTGTTTCTCGATGCCAATAGTAGCAGCCGTGGAGACAACGAAACCCGCACCCAAGCCTTCTGGGGCCGAAGCTGCACTGCAGCCAGCGATTCGGCCGTGCATATTGGCGCTTTGCTGGCATTGATCGGTTTTTCGATTTGTTTAGGGGGTATTCTTGAACGTTCTGAGATTGTTCATACGCTTTTCCCTGAGCATCTAACCAGTCCCTGGCTTGCGATGTTTGTGATCGTGCTCATGTTGACGGTTATCGGTATGGTTATGGATCCGTTTGGCGCGGTCATACTGGTGTCGGCAACCGTGGCACAGCCAGCTATTCAACTGGGCATTGATCCTTTGCATTTCTGGATTGTTTGCTTGGTAGCGTTTGAGCTGGGTTACCTCAGCCCGCCTGTGGCGTTGAACCACCTCCTTACCCGGCAGGTGGTTGGAGAAAACGAAGTGCTGGCGGCTGAACGTGTTGGCTCCTTCTGGCATCGCTACGAGCGGCTCCTGTTACCTATTGCGGTTATGGGGCCAACCTTGCTGCTGGTCGCCTTCGTGCCTATGTTGTTCTACGCGACTTGAGTTTTACCGTGAGATGTAAGAGCCGCCTTCGGAAAGTTTCCTAAGGCGGCTTTTTTATTTATGTAGAATCATGCCAGAGTGATTAAGCAGCTCTCGGCATCTGGGAAGGGCCGTGTAGCGTATACTTGATGGCACATCAAAACAGGGGCTAGTGCGAATGCCTGCTCACGCAATGGCAGCGACGTTTTTAAAGTGTTCAATTCTGGCGGGGCTGATTGTGGCTCTTTGGGGTTGTGACGGAAGTTCCGGAAGCATTGGGCGAACACCGGGCGATGTTGCGCTATCGGGCAGTATCGCTATCGAAGCCGGAACCCGGGTCGATGCCGACGATGGAGAAACGTTGGCACTGGGTGCTTCTCCCGAGTCTGATGCGCAACTTCTGCCTCCGGAATTTGTTCTTGCGGGTTATGTGAGCCCTGCGTTCGGAGTCTATTCCGGCGCGGGCGATGGGCTTGGGAATGTTTACCCCGCAGACCCTGTTGATATTTTTACTCTGCCTTTGCATGCAGAGCAGAGTATTTCCCTTCAGCCGTTTGCTACCAGTCAGGGCCCATCACCGCTGAGATTGTCTCTGTTCACAGGTAATCGTCTTATTGCCACCGCGTCTACGGGTAACCAATCAGACCCGGTCCAGATTTCACTACCGGAGACGGAGCCAGCAGGCTCTTACAGCTTGGCTGTTGAGGCGACCGGTTTCGAGCCCATGCTCTATATTCTATCGACATCCACAGCAGGTAATGCTTTATCGGCTGGGTTTGAGTGGCCAGATCACGACTTTGTCGATTCCGAGGCCATTGTTGAGTTTAAGCAGGGAATGAGCCAGATGTCCCAACACTCGTTTGGGCCACAAGAAAGCATGGAGCCCAAGCGGGAGCTGTCGCCGGGTGTTTGGCTGGTGCAAGCACCGGCTCAGGCGTTGCGCAATAGTGGCTTGCAAACACAAGACTCGACTCTTGAGTGGGTTCGTGCACTGAGCAAGCGTGCGGATGTGGCATCGGCTACACCCAACTACAAAATGAGGGCGATGAACACAACGCCGCTAAATGAGCCGCTATATAACCATCCGTCTGTAGGGCAGCAGTGGCACTATGAGTTGGTAAACGCTCCAACCGCCTGGCAATTAGCCAGTGACGGCGGTGCTGGTGTTACCGTTGCAGTGATGGACACGGGGTTGTACGGCGAGCCGGGTAACTGGCACAGCGAGTTGGATGCAAACGTTGTTGGTGGTGCGGATTTCGTATCCGCAGGGTTTGATAACGACTTTGATCTGCCTTCTGGGCGGGATAATAACCCTTCAGACCCAGGAAACGCTGTTGGCACTAGTGTTTATCATGGTACCCATGTGTCAGGTACCATTGCCGCTGCGGTAAATGGTGCAGGCGGAGCCGGTATTGCATATAACGCCTCGTTGCTTCCTGTTCGGGTGCTGGGTGAAGGGGGCACAGGTTCGTCTGCGGATTTGTTAGCGGCCTTGCGCTGGATTGCTGGCTCTGCTGGTGACAGTCGCCGCGCTGATATTGTTAACCTGAGCTTGGGCGGTCTTCCTTTTCAATCGCAGTTGAATGAGGCCATTGCTGATGGTGTTAGTAAAGGCGTGGTATTTGTCGCGGCGGCGGGAAATTCTGCGTCTACGCTGGCCTCCTATCCAGCGGCCTATGATCAGGTGTTTTCTGTAAGCGCTGTTGATGGGGCAGGTGAGCTGTCGGCCTATTCGAACTCCGGCAGCTGGATCGATTTGGCGGCACCCGGCGGCGATGCCAGCCGCGATGGTAACGCTGACGGCCGCAGTGACTTGATCAGCAGCACCAGTGCCAGTCTGATAAATGGCTCCCTGAAAGAGACCTACATAGGCTTACAGGGAACATCTATGGCGGCCCCGCATGTCTCGGCGGTTTTTGCTTTGATGAAGAGCCTCAATCCGGCTCTGGATCATGGCAGGCTGAGAGCCATGTTAATGGCTGGAGACTTGACCTTTCAGGATTGTGGCCGTGAAATCTGCGCCAAAACTGTGGATCGAGGCTGGGGTCTTCTCGATGCAGGCAAGTCCACTTTGGCGGCCTCTACGGCGGTGGTGCCCAATTTGTTGGCATCGTCCCCCGCCATTGTAAGCTTGTCGTCGGAGGGATCTTCTTCCGCGAGCGTGACCTTGAGCGTTTATGGCAGCGACCCGGGCCTTGTAACTATTGAGTCTGTCTCTGTAAATGCACCCTGGGTGCGTTTGGATTCCGCGCCTGCCAGTGGGGCAACTGGAACGGAGTTTATCCTTTCCCTAACATTGCGCCCGGAAGCGCTTGAAGCTGGGATATCGACACGGGCACCGATTGTTGTGGAATACAAAAGTGATAGGTTGCGCAGGCTTGAAATCCCGGTGATAGGCCAGAGGGTAACGGATCAGCAAGCTCGTGATGCAGGCAGACACTTCGTTTTATTGGTTGATCCCGAGTCGGAAGGTGACTTTTATACGACGGTTGCTCAGACGACAGCGGTGGTTGATAACGGGCAATACCGGTTTTCGTTTGCACCTGATGACGGCGTTGAGCCGCAAACGCTCAATGAGGTTCCGCCCGGTAACTATATTTTGGTGGCCGGATCTGACCTGGATAACGATGGGTTGATTTGCCATGCGGGCGAAGCCTGTGCGGAATACCCGGTAACAGGTCTTAGGCAGGAAATCACTATCAGCCCGGGGCAATCGCTTACAGGTATAGAAATGACAACCAGCTATTCGCGCCCATCCATTTCGGCGGCGACACCCAACGTATTGCCGCGCCCCGGGTTTAGAGGCTATAAGCTTCTGCCAGAGCAAATAGAGAGTGGTTCTGGCCATGAGCCAGCCCACAAACTGATTGGAGCAGAGCGTTGATTTCTGTATGTAGAAGGGTATTTGCAGGCGTGCCATCAGCTTCTTTGGTGGCCGGGCTTGCGTTGTTGGCAGGGTGTGCGTCTTCCCATGTTACCGAGGATAAGCGCGATGCGCCCTTAGCGCGGCAGGTTACTCAGTCAGCCCATTGTGGGCTAACGGGCCCCGGATTGGCCTATGTTCAGACTGCCGAGCGGCTGCAGCAGATGCTTGATCTGCCAACTCAGAATATGGCGGTGCAGCAGTTGCGACAGGTGGATCTCGCCAAAGAACACTTGCTGTTTGTCACGTTAGGGGAACGGCCAACGAGCGGTTACAGCCTTAGCCTGAGTTCTGCGCAGAGCACCACAAGCACATTACAGCTTGCGGTGGCGATGCGTTCGCCGGCGCCCGGAACCATGACCGCTCAGGTTATAACATCGCCCTGCGTAGTGGTGGCGGTTCCTGCTAGTGATTGGTCGGAAATCCGGGTGTCGGGTGTTAGGGATCAGGATTTAGTTTTAAAGCCCTAATAAAAATCAGCCGTTGATCTTTGGCCATGAATCCATAAGCTATGGGATCGAATTTTCCTTCTCGTGGAGTTACGTCCAGCCTATGAGCGAGCAACAATATAACGCCGATGCCATTGAAGTACTGAGCGGTCTGGATCCGGTGCGCAAGCGCCCTGGTATGTATACAGACACTAGCCGCCCGAACCACTTGGCTCAGGAAGTAATCGACAACAGTGTGGATGAGGCTTTGGCAGGCCATGCTCGCCGTATTGATGTGGTGCTTTATGCAGACGGATCGCTGAGCGTTGAAGACGATGGTCGGGGTATGCCTGTCGACCTGCACAAAGAAGAAGGCCTCTCGGGGGTTGAGCTGATTCTGACTCGGCTGCACGCGGGGGGTAAATTTTCTCAGGGTAACTACAACTTTTCGGGCGGCTTGCACGGCGTCGGTGTTTCGGTAGTTAATGCGCTCTCCAAGCATCTTGAAATTAGCGTAAAGCGTAACGGCCAACTCCATCGCATGACGTTTGCCAACGGTGACAAGGCTTCTGAACTGGAAGTTATTGATACAGTTGGTAAGCGCAACACCGGAACCCGCATCAAGTTCACACCGGATGCCGCTTATTTCGATAGTCCCAATTTTTCTGTGAGCCGCCTGCGCCACAACCTGCGCGCCAAAGCAGTGCTTTGCCCAAGCCTGACGGTAACCTTTTTGCAGGAAAAGACCGGCGAAAAAGATGAGTGGTTTTATGAAGAAGGGCTGCGTGATTATCTGCGCACCGCGCTGGTCGATTACGAAGTTGTACCTCTGGAGCCTTTTATAGGCAGTTTTTCCAGTAAAAATGAAGCCGTTGACTGGGCTATTCAATGGCTACCTGAGGGCGGTGAGGGGGTCATGGAAAGCTATGTAAACCTGATCCCTACCGTTCAGGGCGGTACCCATGTGAACGGCTTGCGCACCGGGCTGCTCGAAGCTATGCGGGAGTTTTGTGAGTTCCGTAATTTGCTGCCCCGGGGCGTTAAGTTGTCACCAGAAGATATTTGGGAAAGGGCGGCTTATGTGCTTTCCTTCAAAATGCAGGAACCGCAATTTTCCGGGCAGACCAAGGAGCGCTTGTCGTCACGAGAGGCGGCGGGCTTTATTTCCGGTGTGGTCAAAGATGCCTTTAGCTTGTGGCTGAATCAGCATACCGATGTGGCCGAAGTGCTGGCGGAGCTGTTTATAAGCAATGCCCAGCGCAGACTCAAAGCCAGTAAAAAGGTGGCGCGTAAACGAGTGACTTCTGGGCCAGCGCTGCCGGGCAAGTTGGCGGACTGCTCGGGTGGTGATACCGCTCGCTCCGAGTTGTTCTTGGTTGAGGGAGACTCGGCTGGCGGTTCTGCCAAACAAGCCCGTGATCGTGAATTTCAGGCGGTTATGCCGTTGCGCGGGAAAATTCTGAATACCTGGGAAGTGGATTCCAGTGAAATTCTGGCGTCTCAGGAAATCCATGATATCGCCGTTGCCATAGGCGTAGACCCGAATTCGGACCAGTTGGACGGTTTGCGCTATAACAAGATCTGCATCCTCGCCGACGCAGATTCCGACGGCTTGCACATCGCGACACTCTTATGCGCTCTGTTCCTTAAACACTTCAGGCCGGTTGTCGCTGCAGGCCACGTGTTTGTTGCCATGCCGCCGCTTTATCGAGTTGATCTGGGTAAGGAGACCTTTTACGCCCTTGATGAACATGAAAAGCAGGGTATTCTGGACCGCATCGAAGCTGAAAAGCGTAAGGGCAAAATCTCGGTAACCCGCTTCAAGGGGCTGGGTGAAATGAACCCGCTGCAATTGCGTGAGACCACTATGGCGCCGGATACTCGCCGCTTGGTAATGCTCACTATCGAAGATGGAGATGATACCGATAGCCGCATGGATATGCTTCTGGGTAAGAAGCGCGCATCCGATCGAAGATCTTGGCTGGAGGCCTATGGAAATATGGCGGATGTTGGTACCTGACATTCTTTTATTGTTGGGCTTATCCTTTTTCGGCATATAAAAAGAATGCGTTATTCTTTTTAAGTCTTCCTTAAACTCGTTATCCTGCCGGTTTTCTGATGGGGAAGAGCCGTAAATGGACTGGCAAGGATGGTTTTCGCTAGGTCTGGCGGGCGTCGCGCTTATACTCATGAGCTCAGGGCGTTATGCGCCCCATTTGGTTCTGATGGGTGTGATGGTTGTGCTCAGTGCCAGTGGCATCGTTTCAGCTGACCAAGCCCTGTCGGGTTTTTCGAATACCGGGCTAATTACTGTTGTAGCTTTGTTTGTGGTGGCAGCAGGCATTCACCATTCCGGTGGCGTCGATTTGCTGGTCAGGCACTTGCTGAGAAACCCCAAAACCGTTCGCTCGGCGCAAGCGCGGATTACTCTTCCCGTCGCATTGTTGAGCGGTTTTCTCAATAACACCCCCGTTGTCGCTACCATGATTCCGGCGATCCATGCCTGGTCCCGAAAGATAGGTATTGCCCCCTCAAAGCTGATGATCCCTCTTAGCTACTCCGCCATTCTCGGTGGCACGCTGACCATGATAGGCACCAGTACCAATTTGGTTGTTAATGGCCAGTATGAGCAATTGACCGGAGATGCCGGGCTTTCCATTTTCTCTATTACGGCCGTTGGCCTGCCGGTGGCCATTCTGGGTATCGCCGCAATATTGCTTTTTATGCCCCGAGCACTTCCAAACCGGGAAGACCGGCATAAGTTTGGCTCAATGAGGGAGTTTACTCTGGAGGTTGCCGTTGCGGTTGATGGGCCCTTGGTTGGTAAAACCGTGGGTGAGGCTGGCCTAAGAGAGTTGGAGCGACTTTATCTGGTAGAGATCGAGCGTGAGGGCAGCGTGGTCACGGCTGTGCCTTCCGAAGAGCGCCTGTGCGGCAGCGATCGGCTCGTATTTGCCGGAGATACTCAGGCTATTTCAGATCTTCTGCGAATAAATGGCATTGTGCCATCTGTGCACGCAGATGAGCCGAGCTTGAGTCAGCACCGTGCGGAACGTTGTTTGATGGAGGCTGCGCTGTCTCCCCAGTCTGAGGTCTTGGGGCTGACCATTCGTGATGCTCGGTTCCGGGAACGATACGGAGCCGTTGTTTTGGCTGTTGCCCGTGGCGGTGCCCGAGTATCTGGAAACCTGGGCAATATTCGCCTCAAGCCTGGTGATGTGTTGTTGCTAGAAGCGCGCCCCGCATTCGTAAGCCGTCAACGTTACAACAAAGATTTCCTGCTTATAAATGATCTGGAAACCGAGGCTCCGAGGCACGATCGCGCGTGGCTGTCTTGGGGCATCTTGATTGTTCTGGTGGGGCTGGCGGCTTGTGGTGTGCTCAGCATGCTAAACGCCGCCCTGCTAGGTGCCGCCTTAATGATTCTGAGTGGTTGTTGCTCCGTAGGTCAGGCGCAGAAATCAGTGGATGTGCCAGTGGTCCTCACGATCGCGGCTTCGTTCGCTCTGGGCGCGGCCCTGCAGGAAACGGGGGCGGCCAGTTATGTTGCTGGCGTTATTCTCGGCCTTAGCAAGGGCCATGTTTTACTGGCTCTGTTTCTCGTCTATTTTTCTGTGTCTGTGTTGACAGAGGTGATTACCAACAACGCGGCAGCTGTGTTGGTGATTCCTGTTGTGTTATCGATGACTGGCACCATGGGGGTTGCGGCTGAACCCTTCGTGATAGCGGTAATGATGGCCGCGTCGGCCAGTTTTGCCACGCCGCTGGGGTATCAAACCAACATGATGGTATTTGGCCCGGGAGGCTATCGTTTTTGGGATTTCGTGCGCGTTGGCTTGCCAATGAACGTGTTCGTTGGGCTGGTATCGGTTGCGGTGATTGCGATGGTGTACGGAATTAGCCCGAGCTGAACGCTTTGGCGGTAAGTATTATCGGTTAGTTTGTCTTCTACTTAGCGGAAAATTTCGCAGCTCTCTGTGCGCGAAAAGGGTTACACAGAGAGCTACCACATAATCAGTTGTTGCTTGGGATTACAACGGATTCGTCGAATTCAAGTTCCATGTCCTGTCCTCTCGTTCAATGAGGCCCCCGACGGGGCGCTTTAATCATAGAGAAAGTCTACCGGGTTAATAAAAATCGACAATCCGTACAACCCGAATGAGACCAAAGTCAAGCCGTTTCGAGTGTTACGCTCCCATGGTCAAAAATTTTGACCATGGGAGGCAAAACATTCCGATTTCTTTTAAGCGTGCGGCTTTTTATACTCAATACAGTTCAAATTGCCGACCTGAATATGAGGCCTAAATTTCTATGCAAGTAAACAATACCCCTGCCAGCTATGGCTTGTTGGCGATCCTGCTTCACTGGGTTGTAGCGTTTGCCGTGATAGGCCTGTTTGCCCTTGGCTTTTGGATGGTGGACTTGTCGTACTACGACGATTGGTACCGGCGTGCTCCGGACATTCATCGCAGCATTGGTATTTTGTTGTTCGCTCTAGTGGTGTTTCGACTGCTGTGGCGATTTATTTCACTTTCACCGAAACCAATTGCCACACATAAACGCTGGGAGGTTTTGAGCGCCCGGGTTGCTCATGTGTTGCTATATATCGTGGTTTTTGTGGCTATGGTGAGCGGCTTTTTGATTTCAACCGCCGACGGTTCGTCCATAAGTGTTTTTGGCTGGTTTGAGGTGCCATCGGCCACCGGGCAGATAAAGGGACTTGAGGACACCGCTGGTCTGGTGCACTACTGGAGTACTTGGGCGCTGGTCGCTCTTGTGTCTGTTCACGCCGCAGGTGCGTTGAAGCACCACTTCCTCGACCGTGACGAGACCCTTCGCCGGATGTTGGTTCCTGCGCGGCGGAATGATTGATTTGTACAGCGTTGTAATTAACGAGCGCGTTTCTATTTACCTAAAGGAGAATGTTATGAAGAAATTACTGCTTGCATCTGCCGTTTCTGTGGCGCTGGTAGGAAATGTTCAAGCCGACGAGCATAGTGGAACCTATGCATTCGACAAAGAGGGTGCCCACCAGTTCATCACCTTCAAAATTTCTCACTTGGGCTACAGCTGGCTCTACGGCCGCTTTAACGATTTTGATGGTCAGTTTGTATACGATGCCGAAAACCCGGAAAACAGTTCAGTAACGGTGTCCATTGATACCAGCAGCTTGGATTCCAACCACGCCGAGCGGGATAAGCACCTCCGTGGCAAGGATTTCCTGAACGTGAGCAAGTTTCCCGAAGCGAGCTTCAAAAGTAAGCGCGTAGTGGTTGACGATGAAGGCGAAGCGGACGTGATAGGTGATTTCACACTGCACGGTGTCACCCGCGAGATCACTCTTGATGTGGAAATGCTAGGCCACGGAAAAGATCCTTGGGGCGGCTACCGCATGGGATTCGAGGCTGAGACGGAGTTGCGCCTTGAGGACTTTGGCATTCCTACAAGCCTCGGGAAAGCGTCTGAAACAGTAGAGATCACCATCTCTGTTGAGGGTGTTCGCCAGTAAGTCTCTGTCCAGCCTGACATGGTAGATTCCGGGGTTATACCCGGAATCTACCGGTTTGCTTCTCTAATTCGCGCGCATACTCGTCAAGTGACTGGCTGATGCCGTTTATGTCTTTGGATCGGGTCGCGCTTTCGGTTGCCAAATCGTTAATTTCAGTGATGCTCCGATTGATCTCGTCTACTACTTGAGTTTGCTCTTCGGTTGCGGAGGCTATGCTGGTGTTCATGTCGGTTATCGTCGTCATTGCTTCGAGTATTGCATTTAACTCCTGCTCGGCTTCCGTTGATAGCTTCACGGTTTCCGACGCTTCCTGACTTCCAGTCTCCATTACGGCAACAATATCGGCAACACCGGTTTGCAGTGCTTCAATCATGGCTTGAATATCTTCCGTGGACTGCTGCGTACGTTTTGCCAGAGTACGCACTTCATCCGCAACCACGGCAAATCCACGGCCTTGATCGCCCGCTCTGGCAGCTTCGATGGCTGCATTCAACGCCAGCAAATTCGTCTGTTCTGCAATGCCCCTGATGACATCCAATACCGATGCAATATTATCGGAGTCATTAGAGAGTTTGCGAATAACCTCAACCGCTTTTGTGATTTGACTTGAAAGGCGACGAACTTGCTCCGACGATTTTCGGATAATGTCTGCGCTGTTATTGCCTTTGTTTTCGGCGTCCTTGGTAACGTCTGCCGCCTGAGACGCGTTGCCGGCAACTTCCTCTATCGCGCTCTGCATTTCATTGATAGCGGTTGCAACCATTGAGATAGAGCTGGTTTGTCGATTTACACCTTCGTTATTGTTAGTTGAAGCCTGACGCAGGCTATCAGACCCTTGGCTCAGCTCTATAGTCAGCTGCTGAATTGAGGCGATCATAGATTGAAGGTTGTCGAGAACCTGATTGAAGCTCTTGGCGAGAGCGCCCAGATCGTCATTAACCTCAACTGGAATACGTTGAGTAAGGTCACCGTCTCCTTGGGCAATGTTGTCCAATTGCTCACGAAGAGCTGATATGGATTGAATGATCATCCTGAGGAATAGGAAGAAAATCGCGATGCTACCGATGATGGCGAGCGAGGTGATTACTAAGATTGCAACGGAGCTACTTTGGCCCTTGCTTGAAACACCTAAAGCTCGCTCCCGAGCCTTATCATCTGCATGGGTGCCGACCTTGTCAAAATAGCTCCGTAGGGCTTCAAAGCGGTTTGCTGCTTCAGTTGAGGCGAGTTTTCTAGCCTCTTTGGGTTGACCTTGTTCCGCCAGACTTATGACTTTGCGAGCTGATTGCTGCCAATTTTCAAAGGCGGTGTCGAACCCCTGAGTGACTGAGGCCACGCCGGTGCCACCGAGTTGTTTTACGGTTGTCTCAAAGCGCGCTCGTGCCTGATCTGCATTTTCTTCAAACGCAGAAATGAATTCTGAACCGTCTTCTTTGTTGACACTGGCGTCAACATAAGCCATCTGGGCAACCAAGGCCTGATAAAGGTCTCGGTCTCCATTCAGGATCTGGCTGACGGAAGTTAAATAAGTCTCAGCAATATCTTCGGTGCCTGAAACCAAGTGACGGGTAGTGTTAACGCTGAACAGCCCTACAAAAACAAGGGCAATAGACGTGATCGCAAAAGGAAGTGCTATTTTCGAGCGTAGCCCGAGGCGCTTACTTATTGTCATAGTGGGCCCTAGTGTCTGCTGATGCTTCTCATAGCATAGCAGCCCTGAGCCGGGTGGTAGAAAATTATTGAAATGTGATTACATCACCGATGCTCTAGGCATCTGAGTGAAGGCTTTGGCGGGATGTTGTTGATGTTTTCTCATCCGCTTCGTTGGAACGGTATAGGTGTCGCTGGCGCCAGAACTGGGCACCGAAAATAACCAGTCCTATCAATAAACCAGCCCAAAGATAGGGCGCAGGAACTTGAAAACTTCCGCTGATTGCAAACTCCACAAGAAGCATCAACGCCACGGCTAATGCCGCATTCACCATGGCCGTAACCATGGCTTGCCCGCAGGCTTTGAGATTGGGTTTCATAGTGTTCCGCTTGTTAGAAAGGAAAACGGTCTTCTATTCATCACTGAGCAACGAGCATACGGCGCACCTTACAGTCTCTCCATGCGGGAATTCCGCTATTGGAATCGACGGCTTCGGGTATGGATAGCGTGTTTCCGCCAATATATCCGCAGGTTGTTGGTGTATCAGTCCGGTGCTCCATATAATGTGCTTCTGCCTAGGCGCACCATTCCCGTGATTATTTGAAGTGCGCAGGGTAGCATCACCGACTTCTTCAAAATCAGGCAATACAGGCAAAAAGAGGCATCCATGCCAGAGTTTCAGACGACGGATGAGGGCTTTGAGCGCGTATCACTCAGAGACTACACGGAAAAAGCCTATCTCGATTACTCCATGTACGTCATTCTTGACCGTGCACTCCCTAATGTTGGGGACGGGCTGAAGCCGGTTCAGCGGCGAATTATTTACGCCATGTCAGAGCTGGGCCTTAAGTCCACGTCCAAGTACAAAAAATCTGCCCGCACCGTGGGCGATGTCCTTGGTAAGTTCCACCCGCACGGGGATAGCGCCTGTTATGAGGCCATGGTGCTCATGGCCCAGCCATTTTCCTATCGCTATCCGTTAGTGGACGGTCAAGGCAATTGGGGTGCACCGGATGATCCCAAATCTTTTGCTGCCATGCGGTATACAGAGTCACGGTTGGCAAAATTTTCTGATTTGCTGCTGACAGAACTCGGGCATGGAACCGTAGATTGGGTGCCCAACTTTGATGGCACTATGGATGAGCCCTCGGTGCTGCCTGCGCGGCTGCCTCATGTTCTGCTAAACGGCACCACCGGTATCGCCGTGGGCATGGCAACAGATATTCCGCCCCACAACGTACGGGAAGTTACCGCCGCTTGTATTCGACTGTTAGACGAGCCCAACGCAACCGTTGACCAGCTATGTGAGCACGTAAAAGGCCCGGATTTCCCAACTTACGCGGAAATCATCACGCCCAAAAAAGATCTACGCCAGATGTATGAAACGGGCCGTGGCTCTTTACGGATGCGTGCCCGTTGGGTCCGGGAGACTGGAGAGATTGTGGTTACAGATTTGCCCCATCAGGTTTCCGGGAACCGAGTGCTGGAGCAGATTGCGCATCAGATGCAAACCAAAAAGTTGCCGATGGTGGCGGATCTTCGCGACGAGTCTGATCACGAGAATCCAACTCGGTTGGTGATTGTGCCGCGTTCCAATCGCGTGGATCTCGACGGGCTCATGGCGCATTTGTTCGCCAGCACGGACCTTGAGAAAACCTATCGGGTAAATATCAACGTTATCGGGAATGATGGCCGCCCTGGTGTGAAAGGGTTGCACCAGATGCTCACAGAGTGGTTGGCATTCCGACGTACCACCGTTACCCGCCGCTTGCAGCACCGTCTCGATAAGGT
This sequence comes from Marinobacter sp. 1-4A, assembly GCF_016597725.1. Taxonomy (GTDB): domain Bacteria; phylum Pseudomonadota; class Gammaproteobacteria; order Pseudomonadales; family Oleiphilaceae; genus Marinobacter. The sequence goes on along the minus strand of NZ_VCGY01000005.1, from coordinate 239,373 downwards.
GCTGGCGCGTTTGCACATTCTGGAAGGCCTGTTGATTGCCTACCTGAATATCGATGAAGTTATTCACATTATTCGTACTGAAGATAAACCCAAACCCGTTTTGATGGAGAGGTTTGGATTGTCTGCTGATCAGGCCGAATCCATTCTAGAGCTTAAGTTGCGGCATCTTGCCAAGCTTGAGGAGATGAAAATTCGTGGTGAGCAAGACGAGTTGGCCGCAGAGCGGGATGAACTTCAGTCTATTCTCGGTTCGGAAAAGCGTTTACGCGAGCTGATCAAAAGCGAGTTGCAGGCGGATGCGCAAGAATATGGTGATGACCGCCGTTCTCCTATTGTTGAGCGAGAAGAAGCCAAAGCGTTTAGCGAGAACGATTTGGTTTCCAACGACCCGGTAACCGTTGTGTTGTCGGATAAAGGTTGGGTAAGGGCCGCCAAGGGCCACGATATAGATCCGGACGGACTGAGTTATAAAGCTGGAGACAGCTTCGCGTTGGCAGCACGGGGGCGCAATAACCAGCAAGCGATCTTTTTGGATTCGACCGGTAGAGCATACTCGCTGATGGCCCATAGCCTCCCCTCTGCCCGAGGACAGGGCGAGCCGCTTACCGGCAGGATAAACCCGCCTTCCGGGGCCAGTTTTTCAGGCGTCTTAATGGGTGATCCGGCCCGCAAGGCGCTTCTGGTGACTGATGGTGGATATGGGTTTGTGACGTCGCTGAACGATATGATCAGTAAAAACCGGAACGGCAAGGCCGTTGTGAGTGTGCCTAAGGGGGCGAAGATTATGCCTCCGCTGCTTATTCCCGTTACGGAGAAAGCTTTGTACCTCGGAGCTATATCGAACGAAGGCCGAATGCTGGTTTTCCCACTCAGCGAACTGCCGGAACTGAGTAAAGGCAAGGGCAACAAGATTATTAGCATACCTTCCGCTCGGGTTCAGAGCCGGGAGGAGTATGTTGTAGCCATTGCTGTATTTGCCCAAGATGATCAGTTAGAGGTGCGCGCAGGCAAGCGCAAGATGGGTCTTCAGTTTGCCGATCTTGAACACTATCTTGGAGAGCGTGGCAGGCGAGGGCATAAACTGCCCCGTGGTTTGCAGCGCGTTGATGCGATTGATGTAATCCCCTCTGCCGAGCGTGCGAAGGAAGAGGAGAGTGCGAAGATGGAGAACTCCGACAGTGAGTGAACTAGTACTGATAAACGTGTCCGGACGCGATAAACCCGGCCTCACGTCGGAAATTACCGGCATTATGGGACAGTACGATGTGCGGATTCTGGATATAGGGCAGGCGGTTATTCACGACCATCTCACCTGGGGCATCCTCATTGAGATTCCGGATGAATCAAAATCTTCCCCAGTGATTCGGGATCTTCTGTTCCGTTTGCACGCGCTTGATCTTCAGGTTCGGTTTGCCCCGATCACCGTGGAGGAATACCAAACCTGGGCCGAGGGGCGAAACCGTGCGTGCTACATAGTTACTCTCTTGTCCCGTGACATCAAAGCGGAACAGATTGCCCGCGTCTCTGCGATTACTGCCCGCCATGGCCTGAATATTGACAATATTTCCCGGCTATCGGCGAGGCCGTCACTCAATGCCGCCGGTAACGGCATTGCTTGTGTTGAGTTCTCTGTACGAGGGACACCCTCGGATCTGGAACAGCTGCGAGCCGATTTTCTGCATATCGCAGGCGAAATGAACGTGGATATCGCCTTTCAAGAAGACTCCATTTTCCGTCGAAACCGGCGCTTGGTAGTGTTTGATATGGATTCCACCCTCATTGAAGCCGAAGTGATTGATGAGCTGGCTCTGGAGGCGGGTGTCGGTGAGCAGGTTGCAGACATTACCGAACGCGCTATGCAGGGCGAGTTGGACTTTAGCCAGAGCTTTGCAGAGCGCCTTGCGTTACTAAAAGGTCTGGATGAGTCGGTCCTGGAACGGGTCGCCAGCCGGTTGAAGATGACAGAGGGTGCGGAGCACCTGATCCGAAGCTTGAAAGCGCTCGGTTACCGAACGGCGATCCTTTCTGGTGGCTTTACCTATTTCGCCCGGCACCTTCAGAGCAAATTGGGCATAGACTACATCTATGCGAATGAGTTGGAAGTTCGCGATGGCAAAGTAACCGGTGAGGTTTCCGGCCAGATTGTCGACGGTAAGCGCAAAGCAGAGCTCTTACTGGAAATTGCTAAAAAAGAGCACATTTCCCGAGAGCAGGTTATTGCAGTGGGTGATGGCGCGAATGATCTGCCGATGCTGAGTCAGGCCGGTCTGGGCGTTGCGTTCCGGGCAAAACCCTTGGTTAAAGAATCTGCCCGTCATGCAATTTCAACGCTTGGCTTGGACGCTATCCTCTATCTGATTGGCTTTCGTGAAAGTGAAACCAATCAGGGTCTAAAAAACGCCGGTTTCTGAACCGGCGGTTTTTAGTCTCAGTTATCGCCAAAGTCGTAGTTCATTTCGGGAACCGGTGCTTGTAGGTAGTAGCCCTGTATGTAGTTCACGCCAGCCTGCCAGAGCGTGGCAAGTATGCTGGCATTCTCTACCAGCGGAATAATAGTAAGTTTGCCCGCGCTTTGCAGGCTGGTTACCATTTCCTTTACCTGTTCCTTGGCTTCGTCACTCTTCTGGATTTCCTCCGTAAAGGAACCATCGATTTTCACATAATCCGCATCAATGTGTTTCAGAGTGTTGAACGGATTCAGCGCGCAACCGAACTGGGCAATAGATACCTTGCAGTGAAGCTGGTGTAGGGCCTTTGTAAACTCTTTGGCCTGTTTCATGTAGTTAGTCGCATCGCCTTCGCGAACTTGGAAAATAAGCGCGTCACCGGGTAGGCGAGCCGCTTTCAGCGCCACGCTAAGCCAGGGCGTAAAGGTTTTGTCTTGCAGGGTCTCTGCCGTCACGTTGAGGAACATGTGGGTGTCGTTGCCCCTGGAACGGTGACTAGCCAGCTGCTTTATCGTTTGCAAGATAACCCAGCGATCAATCTTCATGGCGGTATCGCTTGGCCCCATCGGTGGAAGAAAGTCGTAAGGCGAGACTTCTTTGTCATCCTTGTCGAGCATTCTTACAAAGGCTTCGTAATGTTCCTCGCCTTCACCGCGCAGGTTTATGATGGGCTGGAAGAGGAGCTTGAAACGGTTATCATCCAGCGCCTTTAGGATCGCCTCAATGGAGTTACTTTCATCCAGTGTTTCGTAGTCTGCAGGGTTGTAAATGCGGATCCCATTACCCTGAGACTGGCCTTCCTGTTTACGTACTTCCGAAGATGCAACGTGCGCTCGAGCTAGGAGTTCTTCTGCTTTCGGTGAGTTTTCGGTGATGGAGGCAATGCCAATACTGACGGTTAGCGGAACAGTGCGACCATTAATCTCGAATAGGTGCTCGTCAACAGCTTTGCGAATTTGTTCACAGCGGCTGCTTAGGGATTTTTCATCACAGGGAAGACAAAGTAGGCCAAAAGCGTCATCGCTGAGACGTGCGAGCATTAAGTCATCTCCCGCCTCGTTTTTCAGAAGGCTGGCCAAATCTCCCAACAAGAGATCTGCGCCGGAAATGCCCACTTGACCTTTCATGGCCATGAAACTGTCAAGGGCGATATATGCCAGCGCGCCGGTTTCATTGTCTTTACCTGCCTTGGCAATCGCTTGATCAAGTTCTTTCATCAGGTATTGGCGGTTGTAAAGGCCAGTGAGCAGGTCCTGACTGCTGATCTCCCGCAGTTTCTCTTCAAGCTCTGCATCGCTATGCTCAGGCTGGAGAACAATTTGGGTGCAGGCCTCTCCATCATAGGTTGCCGCGGACACGGACATAGTTACGGCTAGCTCATGGTCATCACTGCGTTTTGCTGTGCAGTTAATGGTCATGCCGTCTTCGCCTTTTTCTGCGAAAGCCTTCATGAAGGCTTTGTATTCGTTCTGGCTTTCCGTTGTGAGGGTGTCCAGAACAGGGATGCAGATCAAATCATCGATATCGTCGTAGCCCAGAAACTCCATATAGGACTGGTTGGCATAAATGTGCATGCCGTCATTGATATAGGCGATGGCGTCCTTTGAGCTTTCCAGAAGTAGCTGGCACCGCTGTTCTGCTTCGCGTAGGTGTGATTCCAGCGCCCGCTTGCGCCTGCGGTCTTCAAGCGCGGTCAGCTCACGCTTGACTTTGAGTATCAGAAGGTCGCTGTGTTCGAACTGCACAGTTCCTTGCGCACCAGCCTTCATTACGGCTACGGTTCTCTCGCGGCTTTCCTCCGCCGTTAAAAACAGGCAGGGAATGTCTTTGTCCATGCGCTTTATAGTGGCTAACGCTTCATCTGCAGTGAATTCTTGCTCTACATCTCGGGCAAGTAGCAAATCCCAGTTGCCGTTTTTAAGAGCTTCTTCCATATCTTCTTCGGAAGTAATCCGGTGGGCTCTTGTGGCTTTCCCAGAGTTTCTTAACAAGCTAATCAGAGATTCGGCGTCGTTTTGCGAAGGGTCGAGAATCAGGAGGTGTACGGTCGCGTTCTGTTTCTGCATTCCTAAGGCGTCTCGTCATACAGGTTGGCTGGGCCGGCCACGGCAGAAAAATGCTCTGCCATAGATTCAGAATCTTGTTAGAAGCTGTGGACTCGTGCTGCTAGACCGGACTGTCACTATCGCTGAATGATGCAGGGGTTGAGGCTTAATAACAAGCCTCCGGCGGATATACATATATCAACCGGAGACAATTACAGGGAAGGCCACAATGAATCAAAATCATCTTCACTGGCGCTAGCAGGCGCTGATGTGCTTGCTGGCGCTGCGGCAGTAACATTTTTCTGAAGCTTGAGCTCAAATTGGCTGATGCTACCGGTAGACGATACTTTCGTAGCTAGTTGGCCTTGTTCCTCCCGGCCATCATGCAGCATAGAGATTCGGCTACCAGGCTGGAATGGAAGGCGGGGGGTAATCAGGGTTGCGGCCTGATTAACCACGCTGATCTCCGGAAGTAAAAGCCCGCGCAGGTATTCGCTACTTTGCCCAACCTTTTGGAGAAGGCGTACGCCGCAGGGCGAGGCGCTGGGGGCCAACAGTTCTATACCAATTTGGGTTCCGTGATTTTTCACTTGTCGAATCCAGCGCACGACGGCAAGGCTCCACGGGTGTGAGCGTTGCTCCCGCACTCCCAAAATCTCGCCTGTTTGCATGGAGGGTGGAACACTCGCCTCCCAGGAAACGCAATAACCGCCCGGGCTGGTGTTTACCAGCAGCGTGGAGTGTGATTTGGGTCGATTTTTATCGTTCGCAGGGGTGGGCGTGTTTCCGAAGCTGCCACGGAAGTTGATTGGCGTGTCGGCAGCATGCAAATGCTCGTCGGTTGGTGCCGCGTCGGGAGCACCTCCCCAAGCGTCTTCGCGTTTGCGGGATGAGCGAATGAAGAGGTTCTCCTCACCCTCAGGGCCGTTATCATTGCCTGTTACAAATTCCGTAAACGACTTTTCTCCGGCAATGAAATAATGCGCTGCTGTGAGACCTACACATACTTCAAGGGTGCCGTGGCTGGCAATCCGGTTGAAATTTCTTGTGGCCAAAATACCCAAGGCCTGACTCAAGTGAGTAAGCAGTGTTTCGTTAACATTGCCGCGTATTTTCAGCGTTTCCGGCACGGGTTGCTTACGAAGCCGTGCATCAAGATGCTCGGAAATCATATTGGCCAGCTCTCTGGTGTCGAAACCGAAGCTCTCATCGCCTGGTTTGTGATCCAACAAGCTTCTGTAAACCGGAGAGTTGTCCCGCTCCATGTTTACAACAAAGAGGCTGTCGTCACCGACATCCGGACCGCAGCGTGAATGCTCTGTCCAGGACTCAAACAGTTCGTATGCTTGTAATAGGTCCGACTGCCTGAGCTGGTTTGGTCTGGCGCACCCAAGTAACAACAGGCGTTTATAGCTGTCAGCGATGGTGCTGGATTGCCGTTGTTTTAGAGCTACGTCCTCTACTGCCGAGCCCGAAAGCTTATTGCGATGGGCAAACCGGAACATGCGATGGCACTCAAGCCAGCTTAGGGCGGGGCTGGGACAATAAAGCTGGTGCGAGCGCAATATAGTTGATGCGAGCTCAGATATCGCCCGGTGAATGGCAGTGGCGATCAGCTTTCGGTTCTTGTCCAAACCTCCGTCTTCGAGCGCTTCTAAAATGCACAGTTTATAGCCGCTGGAAAGGTGCAATTGCAGTGCCTGAGAGAGATTGGCAATTTTGCGCTGCTTCTCCGGCAAGGCAACCGCGAGCCCCAAATAATGACGAGAGAGTTCGTTACAAACGAAGTGAATTTTTTCACGAATAAGTTCAAGAAATTGTAGGCGGTGTTGCGGCGCAAGAAACAGGTGGTTGAGCTCGATGATTGCGTGATAGAGCTGACGCGATACTTCGCCGATATTGGCCATGGGAAGCTGTTCCGTCCAGACCTTAAAGGCCTTGGGCGTTGTATCGCAAAACGACAGGCTTGCCGTTTTTTGCTCGGGAACACGGAGATCAGGTTTAAGGATCGTGCCTTCCATGAAAATGCGCCACCGTCAGGACAATGTTGTGTATACGGATTCCCTCGGCTGGCACGGCAATAGCTGCTTGGGTACGCCAGTTTATCGGGAAAATGCCGCAAATACATATTTTTACAAAATAGACGTTACTCGACTTTAAAGTAGCAAACCAGTGCAAGAAAGCGAGAAATTCACATGTTGACAATGTTTGACATGTGAACTGGGGCCAACTTTATAAAGCAATCGTTAAGGGTGGGCCGAAAAAAGGTCTATCGGTGTTTTTGAGGGTTTTCCGGGAACTTCGCGAACCAGTCTTGGAACCAAAAAGCCCGGCAGTCTGGAAAGCAGATCCTGAACCAACAGTCTGGCTTCTTCATCTGAGACATCGAAATGATGCGCGCCAGCGACGGGATCAAATGCGTGGAGGTAATAGGGAAGAACACCTGCCTCAAACAGAGCTTCACTCAGATTTTCAAGCACCTCTGCATCATCGTTGACACCTCTGAGAATGACGCTCTGATTCAATAGGGTTACGCCTGCTGCGCGCAGGTAGCCCAAAGCGCGACGGGTTGCTTGGTCGATTTCTGCCGCATGGTTGATGTGCAGCACCATAACAACCTGCACCGGCGTGCTGCTGATCCACTTTAGCAATGCATCACACACACGTTGCGGTATGACAACAGGCAGGCGAGTGTGCAGGCGGATACGTCGGATATGTGGAATGCTGCTGATGGCTGAAGTCCACTGGGACAGTAGCTGATCGTTGACCGCTAGGGGGTCACCGCCACTGAATATGACTTCGTTGATTTCCGGGCTAGCCATGAGAGTGTCCAGCACACGCTGTCGGTCGGCTGGACTCAGGCGCTGTTCGTCGTAAGGAAAGTGCCGACGAAAACAGTAGCGACAGTTTATGGCGCATTGGCCGGTTACCATAAGAAGAGCGCGACTGCGATACTTCCGGATCAACCCCGTGGTCTGGATGGCGTCGTCTTCCTGAAGCGGATCGAAAACAAACCCCTCTGCCGTGTTTGCTTCGGCGTGAAGGGGCAGCACTTGCCGCAACAATGGATCTGTGGGGTTGCCTTTCTCCATGCGCGCAAGAAACGGTTCGGGAACTCTGATTTGGAACAGTTGGTGCCCCGCCTCAGCTCCAGCAAGCCATTTGCCAGCAGGCAAATCCAGCCGTGCCAGCAATTCTTGCGGCGAGGTTATCGAATCGGAAAGCAGCTGTTGCCAGCTCCGGTTATCATCGCCCGAAAGCCGGGCTTCTATAGAGGCAGGGGTTCGCTGTATCATAGCGGCCTTTAAATTTTAAACAGCATTTTGGCAGGTGGACATTTCATGGCTTCATATTCTACCAACGAATTTCGTGGCGGTCTTAAAGTACTACTGGACGGCGACCCCTGTATTATCCTTGAGAACGAGATTGTAAAGCCGGGCAAAGGCCAAGCTTTCAACCGCGTTCGGCTGCGCAACTTGATGAGCAACCGCGTGTGGGAGCGTACCTTCAAGTCCGGCGAAAGTCTCGAAGCAGCAGACGTTATCGAGCAGGATATGGAATATCTCTACACAGACGGAGAGTTCTGGCACTTCATGCTCACCGACGGCTCCTTCGAGCAATATGCCGCAGACGCAAAAGCCGTTGGCGACACCATCAAATGGCTCAAAGAGCAGGATGTTTACACCGTCACTCTATACAACGGTGCACCTCTGACCATTACGCCACCAAATTTTGTCGAATTGGAAGTAGTTGAAACCGACCCGGGCATGAAAGGAGATACTGCACAGGGCGGCTCCAAGCCTGCAACCTTATCTACCGGTGCCGTTGTAAGCGTACCCTTGTTTATTACCATCGGCGAAGTGCTCAAAGTCGACACACGCTCTGGCGAATACATGAACCGGGTAAAAAACTGACCCCAACATGAAAAATCAGCCTGACTGGCAGCCCACTGCCTCCCGGTCAGCCCTGAAAAGCCGCGCAGAACAGTCAGCCTTTGTGCGCGGCTTTTTTGCGCAAAGGGACGTGTTGGAAGTAGAAACCCCAATGCTGGGGCGCTGCGGCGTAACAGAGCCAAATCTCGATGGTATACATGCGCAACTAGATGCTCAGGGTATCAAAGGGGGTTGGCTGCAAACCTCGCCTGAATACCACATGAAGCGCCTGCTGGCTGCAGGTTCGGGCTCCATCTACCAGATCTCAAAAGTCTTCCGAAACGGCGAACGCGGCAGCCGCCACAACCCCGAATTCTCCATGTTGGAATGGTATCGCACCGGGTTTGACGACGAGACCTTAATGACAGAAGTTGCCGACCTAGTGTGCGGTTGGCTCGAATGCCCCAGACCAAAGGCAATCAGCTACCGGCAGGCGATGATCGACTGGGCTGGTATCGACCCCTTTGTGATAACACAGAGTGACCTGCACCAACGTTGCCGAGAATGGCTTGAACCCGAACAATTACAAAACCTCAGCCGCGACGGCTGCCTCGATTTGCTAATGAGCTTCGCCGTTGAACCCAACCTCGGCACTGAAACCCCGGTATTCATAAACCAATACCCAGCCTCCCAAGCCTCTTTGGCAAAAATCTCCAACGTAGACGGCTTCGACGTAGCCCACCGCTTCGAGCTTTATATTGATGGCATCGAACTGTGTAATGGCTACTGGGAGCTTACCAACGGAGACGAACAACGCACCCGCTTCGAAGCCGACAACCGCCTGCGAAAAGCCGATGGAAAACCGCAAATGGACATAGATGAAGCCTTTCTTGCGGCCATAGAGCACGGATTGCCAGACTGCGCGGGGGTTGCCCTAGGATTGGATCGCTTGTTGATGCTCAAAATCGGCACACGGGATATTTCAGATGTGCTGGCATTCCCGTTAGAGCGAGCGTGAAGGCCATAGGGATGTTTGGGGCACTGGCGGGGAGCTGACTCCGAAACCGTGCGAAGCCATGGATGGCGGAGCCGAGCGTACAGGGATGTATTCACAGCGTGTTTCGGAGTCAGCTCCCCGCCAGTGCTGAACTCGAGAGTAGGCGGTGCCAACAAATGCTGGCACCGAATTGAAAGGGTTATTCGGCAGAGATTTTCCCAAATGCCTCACCCATGCGAACAACCTTCTCGGCTACCTGATTGGCATCCCAGCGAACACGACCCTTGGGCATCACCATCACCACCGTAGAGCCCAGCCGAAAACGCCCCATCTCCTCACCTTTGGCAAACGAAATAGCACTCTCGCCCTCATAGCTGATCGCCTTCACTCCACTGCTGTTGGGCGCCACAACCCCCGCCCAAGGCGTCTCAACACTACCTACAATCATTGCACCCACAAGCACTAATGCCATAGGCCCGGCAGCCGTATCAAAAATACAAACAACCCGCTCATTGCGAGCAAACAGATTAGGCACATTTTCCGCCGTGACCGGATTCACCGAAAACAACTTGCCGGGGACATAAATCATCTCCCGAAGCGTGCCAGCCATAGGCATATGGATACGGTGATAATCCTTTGGTGAAAGATAAATAGTCGAAAACTCGCCGTCCGAAAAAGTGGCCGCTCGCTGGGTGTCACCGCCCAGCAACTCTAACAGGCTGAAAGACTGCCCCTTAGCTTGAAAAATACGACCACCAGCTACCTGACCAATCTGGCTGATAGCGCCATCAACAGGGCTAACAAAAACATCGTCCCCTCCGGCAATAGGGCGAACCCCCGGCTTGAGTGCTCGCGTAAAAAAAGCGTTAAAACTGGGATAAACCGTAGGGTCAGCTTCCGCCGCCTCGCTCATATCCACGCCGTAACGCTTCACAAACCACTTGATAACCCGATTTTTGAGCGCAGGATTGCGGTCATTGTCTGCAAGACGACCAGCGGCGCGGGAAACCGCAAGTTGCGGAGTAACGTACTGGCTCAGAATAAACAGCTTGTCGAACATTTGAATGCGATCCTATGTGCTCAAAGGCGCGAAGTTTAACAAATAGTCTCGCAAGAGTGTTGCGTAGGCGACCGTATGTATAGAAATTGTTGCATGCCTTCGCGGATACTGCGGGGGCTTGCTATTATCAAACCAGAAAAAGCGTCATTGATACCGGCGCTGGGCGACACCTCAAGATAAAAGGCTTACATTCTTCTCATGCTACTTATTATTGGTTCAGTGATTGTTATTGCCAGCGTTCTGGGTGGGTACGTCCTCCATGGAGGCAACCTAATGGTGTTGTGGCAGCCGACAGAACTGCTCATTATTTTTGGCGCAGCCCTCGGCTCTTTTATCATTGCCAACCCGCTGCATACCGTCAAAGAGGTGTTTTCCGGTATTTTACGCCTGCTCACAGGCTCCCCATTCAACAAATCCTATTACATGGATTTGCTCAGTATGCTCTACGAGATCTTTGATAAATCCCGCAAGCAGGGGGTTATGTCCATTGAGGAAGACATAGATAACCCCGAATCCAGCCAGATTTTCAGTCGCTACCCGGCGATTATGAAGTCAAAGGAGTTGCTGGCATTTATCACCGATTATCTGAGAATCATCAGTGCTGGCAACATGGCCTCCCATGAGCTGGAAGGCATGATGGAGAACGAAATTGATAGCCGCCAACACGAACTTGAAGAGCCAGCCCATGCCGTGAACAAAATTGCGGATGCCCTGCCAGGGCTTGGCATTGTTGCGGCAGTATTGGGCATTGTTATCACCATGAACTTCCTAAGCGAAGGGCCGGAGCGCATTGGTTTGAGTGTGGCGGCTGCGCTGGTGGGCACCTTCCTTGGCATCTGGATGGGCTATGGCTTTGTGGGGCCAACTTCCATCGCCATGGAGCACGCTGCAAAATATGAGCTCAAAGCCTACGAGTGTGTTAAATCCGCCATTGTTGCCACGGTATCAGGGCAAGCACCTCAAATGGCTATAGAGTTCGGTCGTAAAGCTTTGCCCACCGACAAACGCCCTGACTTTCAGGAATTGAACGATCACGTGCGTGCGAAATAGCCCAGCCTGAATCCGGAGCAGTCTTGTGGAACAGCAGCCGATAATCATAAAACGCAAAAAAGTCATTGCGGCGGGCCATCACGGTGGCTCGTGGAAGGTTGCGTTTGCTGACTTTGCAACGGCGATGATGGCGTTTTTTTTGGTGCTCTGGTTAACCGCAACTGCATCTCCGGAACAAAAAAAAGCCGTAGAAGGCTACTTTAAAGATCCTGTGGGGTTTACTGAAGGCGGCTCGCCAAACCCAGTCGATCTTGAAGGCAGTGCGTCTGTCGTCAGCGAGGCCAGCACGGATACCGACCCAAACCCTATAGTGATTGCGGATGAGGTGGTTGATACCCTGTCGGACACCCTCGAACAACGCCGGATGGAAGAGCTGTTTCAAGAGCTAAAGCAGCGGATTGAAGAAAACCAAACGCTGCAAGAGTTCAAAGATCAGCTGCTGATTGATATTACCGATGAGGGGCTGAGAATTCAGATCGTTGATCGCTCAAACCGCCCTATGTTCGATAGCGGCCGGGCTGAATTGAAATATTACTCACAGGAGATTCTTTTCGAACTGGCGAAAACGCTGGGATCTGTTGATAACAAACTCAGCCTCACCGGCCATACAGACGCCACCCCTTTCGGCGGTCGACCCGGTTATACCAACTGGGAACTCTCGGCAGACCGAGCCAACACCGCCCGCCGTGCGTTGGTTGCCGGTGGTGTGCGTTCCCAACAAATCGCCCGGGTAGTCGGGCTCAGCGATTCCGTTTTGTTTGATCAAGACGAACCAACGGCACCCGTAAACCGCCGAATCTCCATCATCGTGCTCAACAAAAAGACCATCAGCAGCATTCATAGCAGTGCCAGTGCCAAAGGCGCGCCTCTCATCGACCTCACGGCCCCGTCGGAAGAAGACCAGAAAAAAGCCATGGAAAATCTGGAAAGCGGCGACTGGCTGAAAGAAAAAGAAGAACCGGCGCCGGGCGAACTAAACTGGTAGGCCGCCCGACAATAACCTATCCGTCGACTTTTAAGCCTCGCGACTGCTGCTCGGCCATGTCCTGAAGAATACGATGAAAGCTACGCCGTCTCTCAGGGCTTAGCGTGCCCGCTTCTGCTGCTGCGTCAATGGCGCAACCCGGGTCGCCCATATGCCTGCAATTGCGAAACTTGCAGTAACCGATCACCTCACGAATCTCACGAAACCCGTACTCAATCTCCTGTGGTGTCATGTGCCAGAGACCAAACTCCCGAATACCCGGCGAATCAATCAAATCACCGCCCATCGGCAAGTGAAAAAGCTTCGCAGTGGTAGTGGTATGGACACCCTTGCCAGTACTCTCGGAAACTGCACCCACACGAATTGCCTCACCCGGCATCAACGTTTGAATGATCGACGACTTACCGACCCCCGACTGACCCACAAAAGCACTGGTTTTACCCTTCACCAACGCCTCAACCTCCGGCGAAGGCTTACCATCGAATTGCACCGCAGACGTGCGCACAATCTCATAACCTAAGGCTGCATAACGCGCGAGTAGGGCATCGATGTGCGGTCTATTTTGATCCGTAATCAGGTCCGTCTTGTTCAACAAAATAACAGCCGGAATATCTGTAATCTCGGAAGCCACCAAATACCGGTCAATCAAATTATCATGGGGCTCAGGCTCCGGCGCGATCACCAAAATAATGTGATCAATATTCGCCGCCACCGGCTTCACAGCGCCAAAGTTGTCCGGCCTTTGCAGCAAATTATCGCGTTCACACCGAGCGACAATCACACCGGTTTCATTCTTGCCCGGCCGCCAAACAACCCGATCACCCGTCACTAGACTATCGATATTCGCCCGAACAAAACACCGCACAACATCACCCTTGCGGTCACCCTCCAGCGCTTCCACATCCAGCTGTTGCCCGTAGTGGGCAATAATCAGCCCTTCCTGCTCAGGCCCAAGCTCTCCGGCATCGGCCTGCGCCTGAACTGACTTTTCTTTACGAGCTGCACGGGCCGCGCGTTCCTCCTGAATCTTCTTGATCCGGAATTGCTGTTGCTTGTTCAGTTGCCGTTTTGCCATAAGGTCTCAGTTAACACGGATGAAAGTTGTCACGTTGCTGTGCCATCATACGGGAATAAATTTTGTGCGGCTTTAACCGAGCCGATTAATAGAAACATATCACCGAACCTCCGGGCAGTGCAGTGTCTTATCCAGATAAAGCTGCCCGAACCATATGGGATATATCACCAAAGTTTGAAGTGGAGTGGCCCCTTGCTTTCCGGGAATGCCGGCGGCCATGGATGGCCGACGACAAGCGCTCAGGGAAGAGCTCGTAGCGGTTCCCGGAAAGCAAGGGGCCACTCCACTCTCCACCGATGTTTGATTAGTGAGGAAAGCAGAATGTCAGCAGGGAAACCCCTAGTGTGGATCGATCTGGAAATGACCGGCCTTGATCCAGAAAAAGAACGCATCATAGAAATGGCCACCATCATCACCGACTCCGAGCTAAACCTCATAGCCGAAGGCCCGGTTCTCGCCATTCACCAACCCGACAGCCTGCTCGAAGCCATGGACGAATGGTGCACCCGCACCCACGGCGAAAGCGGCCTAACCAAACGCGTCCGCGAAAGCAAAATCTCAGAAGCCGAAGCCGAGCAGCAAACCATCGCCTTCCTCAAAGAATACATGGAAAAAGGCCAATCCCCCCTGTGCGGCAACAGCATAGGTCAGGATCGCCGGTTCCTCGTAAAATACATGCCCGAACTGGAAGACTTCTTCCACTACCGTAACCTAGACGTATCCACCGTAAAAGAACTCGCACGCCGGTGGCGCCCGGATGTACTAGAAGGCGTAAAAAAACAGGGCAGCCATCTGGCACTGGACGACATCCGCGACTCCATCAACGAACTCCGCCACTACCGCGAGCACTTCTTCAAGCTGTAACCTACAAGCTATAAACCGTGCCGGGCCAGCGCCCATTGAACATGCTCGCGGACCATCTCCGAAGGATAGTCCGCGCGCTGCTTAAGGGCTTCAATCACCGGAATCGTTGAAGGTGCGTTGCCCAGCCCTACCGCCAGATTACGCAGCCAGCCTTCGTATCCCGTGCGGCGGATAGCCGAACCCTCGGTGCGCTTCAGAAACTGCTCCTCCGTCCATAAAAACAGCTCCGCCAACGAACTATTATTGAGGCCATGCCGTGGCTGAAAATCATCTTCCTGAGTCGGCTTTTTGAACTTCTGCCATGGGCACACAAGTTGGCAGTCATCACAGCCAAACACCCGGTTACCCATCAGCGGTCGCAACTCCTCCGGAATACTACCTTTGAGCTCGATGGTGAGATAACTGATGCAACGTCGGGCATCCAATTTGTGTGGCCCAACAAATGCGTCCGTAGGACACATATCCAGACAGGCAGAACAGCTCCCGCAATGATCCTTCTCGAAGGCGGGGTCCACGGGCAAAGGTGCGCTAGTGAATATTTCGCCAAGAAAAAAGAACGATCCAGCCTTAGGATGAATCAACATGTTGTTCTTGCCAATCCAGCCCAAACCCGCCCGTTGCGCCAGCGCCCGCTCTAGAACTGGGGCACTGTCCACAAATGCTCGGTGATCGTATCCGCTGACTGCCTCGTCAATCCTTTTTGCCAGAGTGGCCAGCCGCTTCCGTATCAACTTATGGTAGTCCCGGCCTAGAGCATAACGAGTGATATAAGCGCCTTCCCGGTTAGTAAGCGCTTCTTTAGGGCTGTCTGGTGTGGGCATGTAATCCATGCGTACAGAAATGACTCTGGTTGTTCCAGGCACCAGCGACGTAGGAGTGTAGCGCTTATCCCCGTGGTGACCCATGTACGCCATCTCTCCCTGATAGCCTTGGTCGAGCCAGTCTTGAAGTCGTTGGGCATGTTCGCCGGTATCCGCCGTTGTTATTCCTGCATCAGAAAACCCGAGTTCTCTGGCCCACTGCCGGATAAGTGTAGGCAAATCAGCCAGTTCTGGTGGCAAAGACATGTCTGTTTCAGGTGTGCTCATAAGTACCACTGGTGTACCCGCCATGCCCGAACTGGAGGTACAGATATTTAATTTGATTAAGTTATGACCTTTTCCATGGTTTTGCTATGCTTTACAGATAGCTGGCCAATTTTCTTAAACCGGTTTCTGTAACGGGAGCAAAGGCTCATGCCACAGCAAGCTGGAGGCAGTTTACCAGATGCGCTGTTTTCCGCCGATTCTGTGCGCCGTATCGATCAGTATGTTATCGAACAGCTCGGTGTCGATGGGTTTGATTTGATGCAGTCTGCTGCCCGTGCGGCGTTTCGCAGGCTAGCATTGCGCTGGCCCGGCACTGAAACTTTGCTGGTTCTTTGCGGTGCAGGCAATAACGGTGGCGATGGCTACCTGATAGCGGCCAATGCGCTTCGGCACGGGTTGACTGTGCATTGTGTCGCGGTTGCCCCCACAGAGAAATTGAACGGAGATGCCCGCAAGGCTTGGCAGAAGGCGACTGCTGATGGCGTGAAGGTCCGGGAGCTGGCCGAGTTCAGTGAGGCCGAGCTGGATTCGTTAATTGAAAACGCCGGGCTAATTGTAGATGCCATGCTGGGGACAGGGGCTTCCGGTGCCCCCAGAGAGCCGTTTGCCAGTGTAATAGCACGCTGTAATCGCTCGGGGCTTCCTATGTTGGCAGTTGATGTGCCCTCCGGGCTTAACGCGACGACAGGCGCAGCCAAGGGCGAGGTGGTGCAGGCCAGCATGACCGTTACGTTTATTGGCCGCAAGGCTGGGTTGTATACCGGGCAAGGCGCGGCGGCGTGTGGCGATACAGTGTTTGAATCATTGAGCACTGCCATAAAAACTGGCGATATTGCTGAGAATGGCGAGAACGGCGAAAGCCCGATAGCCATGCTCCAAAGTTGGAAGTCTGTTCAAGGATGGTTGCCCCGGCGCCCTGCAAACGCCCATAAAGGTCGTTTTGGCCATGTTTTGGTGGTTGCGGGAGACCGTGGTTTTGGTGGTGCGGGCTTGCTCGCTGCAGAAGCAGCTGCGCGCTCCGGTGCAGGGTTGGTGTCGCTGGCAACACGCCCTGAGCATGTAACAGCCGCATTGGCACGCTGCCCTTCGGTGATGGTTCATGGGTTGACCCACGGCTCGGAACTGCCCTCGCTGCTGGATGCCGCAACGGTTGTTGTGTGTGGGCCCGGTATGGGACAGGGCGCCTGGGGGCAGCAGATGCTGCAACAGGTAGTGGAGAGCGGCAAGCCTCGCGTGTTGGATGCAGATGCTTTAAACCTGCTTTCATCCCGGGTAGCTGTACCAGCCAACAATCAAATTTTGACACCGCACCCGGGCGAGGCCGCCAGACTGCTAAATTGCCTTGTGCCGGAAGTTGAAGCGGATCGTCTGGCCGCCGCGAATAAGCTGCAGTCCTTATACGGGGGCGCAGTCTTGCTCAAGGGGGCAGGAACGGTTATCTCCGCTGGCGAGGCGGCTGTGGATATTGCCGGGGGCAGCAACCCGGGTATGGCAACAGGAGGCATGGGGGACGTGCTCTCGGGAGTCATTGGCGCAGTCTATGCCCAAATCATTGAGTCACCCGCTCAGGCCGCCACACTGGGCGCGGTTGTGCATCTTGAAGCTGCGAGCAGGGCATCCGTTGAAAAAGGCTATATGGGGCTCATCGCCACTGACGTGATTGATGCATTGCCACAGGTTTTCCGGGAGGCGGAGTCAATCACTGGCCGCCGCGAGGAGGAAGAATGAGCATTTTCGGGAACGAACGCAGGTTGTTTCTGGAAGGTGAAGAAGAGACCGAAAAGCTGGGCAGTGAACTGGCCCGTTTGGCAAAAGAATCGGGTGAAGGTCTGACCATATTCCTCGAGGGCGACCTCGGAATGGGGAAAACCACACTCAGCCGTGGGGTTATTCGGGCCCTTGGGCATGAGGGCGCTGTAAAAAGCCCGACCTATACGTTGGTTGAGCCCTACGAAGACTTGGTCCCGCCGGCCTATCACTTTGATTTATATCGGTTGGGCGACCCAGAAGAATTGGAGTACATGGGCATTCGTGACTATTTCAATGGCCAGAGTATTTGTCTTATCGAGTGGCCGGAACGCGGCGAGGGATTGCTGCCAAGCCCGGATCTCGAAGTACATTTGGAGCATCAGGGCGACGGTCGGTCGGCGGTCATTCGGGCGCGATCGGAGTTCGGTGCGTCACTGTTGAACGAGTTGGAATTGATCGGGCCGGAGCATTGACTGGCCGAAACCGCACAAACAGGCAAGCTGTATGAAAAAACACAAGCTGACGATGACGATAATAGTGGCTCTGGCGTCCGCGTGGTTGCTTTCGGCATCCTTACAGGCGCAAGCAGGTACTCAGGTGGAGGGTATTCGCATCTGGCCAGCCCCGGATCATACCCGTTTGGTGTTGGATACCGCAGGCAAGGTGGATCACAATATGTTTGCGTTGAGCAATCCTTCGCGCTTGGTGATTGACCTCAAAAACACGCGCCTGAAAACCGACCTCGACAAGCTTGATTTGGCTGGCAGTCCGGTTCGCCGTATTCGCAGTGCGCCACGCAACGGCACCGATCTAAGGGTGGTTCTTGATTTAGCCAGCGATATCAAACCTAGAAGTTTTCAGTTAGAGCCCAACCAGCAGTATGGCCATCGTCTGGTTCTGGATCTAATTGATGAAAGTGGCAGTCGTTTGGAAAAGGCGAACAAGCCGACGGTGACTCATAATTCAGCTGGCAAGCGCGACGTTATCGTAGTTATCGATGCCGGCCACGGCGGTGAAGACCCCGGCGCTATTGGCCCAAGGGGTACCCGTGAAAAAGATGTAGTGCTAAAAATGGCTCACATCCTCAAAGACATGATTGATAAGCGGCCGGGTTATACCGCTAAACTTACCCGCACCGGTGATTATTATATCGGCCTGAGAAACCGAACCATTTTGGCCCGAAAATACAGTGCGGATCTGTTTGTGTCTGTGCATGCGGACGCATTCCGCACGCCGCAGCCCAAGGGCGCCTCGGTATTTGCGCTCTCCCAGCGTGGTGCAACCAGTGAAACCGCCCGTTGGTTGGCGCAAAGCGAAAACCGCTCGGATTTGATCGGCGGTACAGGTGGAGTGTCTCTTGATGGCCGCGACGACATGCTCGCTGGTGTGCTGCTTGACCTCTCCATGACCGCCAGTATCAATGCCAGTTTGGGTGTGGGTAGTTCAATTCTTGGTAAGCTCAACGGCGTAGCGCATTTGCACAAACCAGGCGTGGAGCAGGCGGCCTTTGCCGTTCTCAAGTCGCCGGATATTCCTTCTATTCTTGTGGAAGCAGGCTTTATATCCAACCCGCAGGAAGAGAAAAAT
Organism: Marinobacter sp. 1-4A; assembly: GCF_016597725.1. Taxonomy (GTDB): domain Bacteria; phylum Pseudomonadota; class Gammaproteobacteria; order Pseudomonadales; family Oleiphilaceae; genus Marinobacter. The sequence goes on along the minus strand of NZ_VCGY01000005.1, from coordinate 220,554 downwards.
TTGTCTACCGACTGGTATCGACGCAAGCTCGCTGGCGCCATCATGCAAGGTATCGATGACTACTTTCAGAAGACACCCCCGCCCGGCACCTTGCTGGCGTGGCAGAAGCAGAACCGTCAAGGTGGCGGCCGTATTAGCCGGTATCGGGTTCAAAGTGGCGATACTCTCTCTGAAGTGGCGCGTGAAAACCAAACAACCGTAAGCGAACTGATGCAATTTAACGGCCTAAGGGATGACCGTGTTATGGTAGGGCAAACCATTCGCATTCCCGCATCCTGAACAAGAGGTAGTCCCGAAACATGCCCTCCATCCGATTACTTTCGCCGCGGCTGGCAAACCAGATTGCTGCCGGTGAGGTGGTTGAGCGCCCTGCATCTGTTGTCAAAGAACTCGTTGAAAACGCACTCGATGCAGGCGCTGATCGCGTTGAGATCGAGGTGGAACAGGGCGGTGTAAAACTCATCCGTGTGCGTGATGACGGCAGTGGTATTGCCGAAAGCGACTTGCCGCTGGCGCTCAGCCGCCATGCTACAAGTAAAATCGCTAGCCTCGACGATTTGGAGGCTGTGGCTTCGCTCGGATTCAGAGGCGAAGCTCTAGCCAGTATCAGTTCGGTTTCCCGTTTAACGCTAACCTCCCGCACCGACCAGCAGGAAGCAGCCTCTCGCGTGGAAGTTGAAGGGCGTGACATGGATGCTCGAATATCACCTGCCGCACACCCCGTGGGCACTACGGTGGAAGTGCGAGACCTGTTTTTTAACACTCCTGCCCGGCGCAAGTTTCTGCGCACAGAGAAAACCGAATTCAACCATGTGGAAGAATGCGTGCGACGGCAGGCGCTCAGTCGTTTTGATGCGGGTTTTACCTTGCGTCATAACCAGAAAGTTGTTCAAAATTTACGGTCAGCTGAGTCCATGCTCGATAAGGAGCGCCGCATTGGCGCCTTGTGTGGGCAGAAGTTCATCGATAACGCGGTAGTGATTGACGCAGAAGCCACAGGTTTGCGCTTGTGGGGGTGGGTCGCCTTGCCTACTTTTTCCCGTAGTCAGGCTGATCTTCAGTATTTCTTTGTAAACGGTCGCGTTATCCGCGACCGCTTGGTTGCTCATGCTGTGCGCCAGGCCTATCGCGATGTGTTGTATAACAATCGCCATCCTGCGTTCGTTTTATATCTTGAAGTTGACCCTGCCACGGTTGATGTGAACGTGCATCCAACCAAGCACGAAGTGCGTTTCCGTGATGGCCGTCTGGTGCACGATTTTATTTTTCGCACGCTGCACAAAGCGTTGGCTGATGTACGTCCCGATGACCATTTCCGAGGCGCTGTAGCCCAGTCCTTTGGCCGCGAAACGGCAGAGCAGGGATCGCCGCAGGCTGATGGGGTAGCACCTTCACAAGCTTACCCTCAGAGCGGGCAGTCCACGGCGCCTTGGTTTGGTGGTCAAACGCCTTCACCTGCAGAGGGGTTCAGAGGGCAAGCTGCACCTCAACAAGAGTGGCGAGCCAGTGATCAAATGGCGTTTTATCAATCCCTCGGTGGTGGTGGCGTCAGCACCCGGCAAGAGCCCGCATCGTTTAGTGGTGCAGCAGTAATGCCATCGGATCAGTCTGCTGCGGCCGACAGTAGCGAAGAGCCACCTTTGGGGTATGCCATTGCTCAGTTGCATGGCATTTACGTTCTTGCCCAGAGCAGTGCCGGAATGATTGTGGTCGATATGCATGCGGCCCATGAACGCATCACCTACGAGCGAATGAAGCGCGCGCTGGCAGAGCAGGATCTCAAAAGCCAGCCGCTGCTGGTGCCATTGTCTCTTGCTGTCAGCCAAAAAGAAGCGGCGTTAGCTGAAACCCATAGCGAAGAATTGCAGCATTTAGGGCTGCAAGTTGAACGCATCGGGCCTGAGACTTTGGCAATCAGGCAGGTGCCTGCGTTGTTGCGGGGAGCCGATACCGAGCAGCTTGTTCGGGACGTGTTGTCTGACCTGATTGAACATGGCCAGAGTGACCGGGTTGAAGCAGTTACCCACGAACTGCTGGGCACCATGGCGTGCCATGGTTCAGTGCGGGCAAACCGCCAGTTGACCATCCCGGAGATGAACTCACTACTCAGGGACATGGAAGCGACAGAGCGCAGCGGTCAATGTAATCATGGGCGCCCGACTTGGACGCTGGTCACATTGGCGGAGTTGGACAAGCTCTTTTTGCGGGGGCGCTAGACTGCGTTTGGGAGAGTCAACAACAATGCCATCAAGAACGCCTCAAGCCACTAAACCACCTGCCATCTTCTTGATGGGTCCCACGGCTTCCGGAAAAACCGATCTTGCCATGGCGCTGTGTGAGCAATTGCCCTGCGAGATTATCAGTGTCGACTCGGCAATGATCTATCGCGGCATGGATATAGGCACGGCCAAGCCCACTGCCGCTGAGTTGGCGCGCGCGCCGCACCGGCTGATTGATATTTGCGATCCCGCCGAAACTTATTCCGCCGCTGATTTTCGTAGGGATGCGTTGCTTGAAATGGATCGGATTACCCGTGCTGGGCGTATTCCATTGCTCGTGGGTGGCACTATGATGTATTTCAAAGCCCTGTTGCATGGAATGTCCGGGTTGCCATCGGCCAGCCCGGAGCTTCGAACAGCGCTTGAGGCAGAAGCCAGTCAGCTTGGTTGGCCCGCTCTTCACGATGAACTGCAGGCCGCTGATCCAGTGGCGGCAAAATTGATTCACCCCAATAATCGCCAGCGCCTTCTGCGGGCTTTGGAAGTTATCCGGTTGACGGGTCGGCCCATTTCGGCGTTCTGGGAGGCAGAAACTAGCCAGCCGTCGAACCAAAGCGCGGGTCAACAGGGTATTGAGGATTACACCTACTATACTCAATGGCAGGCAGACGAAACTTCATCGCTTCCGTATACTGTTGTACAGCTTGCCATGGCGCCTCCGGAGAGGCGAGTGCTTCACGATAGGATACACCAGCGCTTTCTGAACATGCTGGAAGCGGGGTTTCTGGACGAAGTTCGGGCCCTGATGGCCAGGGGCGACTTACACCCTGACCTACCGTCCATGCGTTGTGTCGGTTATCGCCAAGCCTGGAACTATCTGGTGGGTGTAGATGATTATGATGCATTTGTAAGCAAGGGAGTTGCGGCCACTCGTCAGCTAGCCAAACGGCAGCTTACATGGCTCCGAAAGTGGACTGATTTACACTGGCTTGACAGCGAAGATAGTTTTATCGCTGATGCAGCCTTGAAAAAAGTCAGACTTCACACCACATTTAGCACTGAATAATGACGATCTGCATTTACTAAAAACAGGAGAACACACATGTCAAAAGGGCACTCGTTACAAGACCCTTACCTCAATGCCTTACGCAAGGAACGCATTCCGGTATCCATCTTTCTGGTTAACGGCATCAAACTGCAAGGGCAGGTAGAGTCTTTTGACCAATTTGTGATTTTGCTGAAAAATACTGTCAGCCAGATGGTCTACAAGCACGCAATCTCCACCGTTGTTCCTGCCCGGAATGTTCGCATTCCTCAGCAGAACCCTGCTGGAGAGGATGAGCCTGAAGACTGATTTGCCCGGGTTTCCGGTTTTGCCACCCGCGTTCCTGACGAGCCTCTGGGTTCTGATGGCCGCGGGTGTTTGTTTTTTATAACGTTAATGAACTGACTGTTGTGGAGTTGATGCCCATTGTTTGAACGCCCTGATGTTGGTGAACGAGCGATACTCGTCCACATCGATTTCTCGTCCCACGACGGCTCTGAAGATCCGGATGAATTCCGGGAGCTGGTGGCCTCTGCTGGAGTTGAAGCAGTTGGAACGGTAACCGGATCTCGCAAGCAGCCAAGCCCCAGACTGTTCGTGGGAGAGGGCAAGCTTGAAGAAATCCGTGATGCTGTAACGCTGCACGAAGCGGATGTTGTTCTTTTCAACCATTCCCTGAGCCCAAGTCAGGAACGAAATATTGAGCGCGAGCTCAAATGTCGTGTTCTGGACCGCACCGGCGTTATTTTGGATATATTTGCCCAGCGTGCTCGCACACACGAGGGTAAGTTGCAGGTAGAGCTGGCCCAGTTGGAGCATATGTCCACACGGTTGGTGCGAGGCTGGACTCACCTTGAGCGGCAGAAAGGTGGTATTGGCCTGCGCGGCCCCGGTGAAACTCAGCTCGAAACAGACCGCAGGCTTCTGCGCGAGCGCATCAAGTCTATTCATAAGCGGCTCGAAAAGGTGCGCAAACAGCGTAATCAGGGCCGCCGAGCACGTAAACGTGCCGATATCCCTACGGTATCTCTGGTTGGCTACACCAACGCGGGTAAGTCGACGCTGTTCAACCGAATTACAACGTCGTCCGTATACGCTGCAGACAAGTTGTTCGCGACGCTGGATCCGACCATCCGACGGCTGGAACTTCCAGACATCGGGCCGGTCGTAATGGCGGATACCGTAGGCTTTATCAGGCATTTGCCCCATAAGCTCGTTGAAGCGTTCCGGGCAACCTTGGAAGAAACCACTGAAGCAACCATTTTGCTGCACATTGTGGACAGCCACGACAGTCGGCGCGATGAAAACATCGAGCAGGTTGAAGAAGTTTTAGCAGAAATCGGTGCCGATGAGATACCGGTGCTGCAGGTGTTCAATAAAATAGACCTGCTAGACAATTTCACGCCACGGGTGGAGCGCAATGAAGACGGCGTGCCCGTGCGAGCTTGGGTCTCTGCAGTGACCGGCGAAGGTCTGGATGGCCTTTACGATGCCATCGTGGAGCGCTTGGCTGAAGACGTTGTCCATCACTTTGTTTTGCTTGGACCTGCTGACGGTAAGCTCCGGGCGCTCTTGCACGAAGCGGGCTCGGTGCTCAGCGAAGAATATCGGGAAACCGGAGACACGGTAGTTGAAGTTCGGTTGCAATACCGGGATTGGCTACAGTTACTGAGTCGTGCAGATATGAGTGAAGAAACGGTGCGCCTGAATAACGGGCAAGCCTGAAACCATAGCAACTATTGCCGGGGCGATGATAAATCCCTAGTATTTGCAGCCATTCGATACGTTAGGAACGGAGAGCACTATGGCCTGGAATGAACCGGGTGGAAACCGCAACGATAATGACCCCTGGGGAAATGGTGGTCGTCGCGGGAATGATCAGGGACCACCAGACCTTGATGAGGCACTGAAAAAGGGTCTCGATAAACTCAATAAAATGTTGGGTGGTAAAGGTAAAAAGTCGGGTGGAGACGGAGGTAGCAGTGGTGGCTCCGGTTCAGCGGGCAACTTTGGCGCCGTGTTGGCGTTAGCCGCTATTCTTGTTGTGGGCTATGTCGTCTTCCAGTCGTTTTACACAGTAAACGAGCAGGAGCGCGCCGTGGTGCTTAGGTTTGGAGAGTACTCCAAAACCGAAAACCCCGGCTTGAGGTTCAAGGTTCCCCTGATTGACGACGTAACCAAGGTGTTGGTGACCAGCGTTAGAACCGCTCAATCCAGTGGTCAGATGCTGACCCAGGATGAGAATCTCGTTACGGTTGATCTGCAGGTTCAGTACCGCGTTGGCGATGCACGCGATTACGTGCTGAACGTTCGGGATTCCAATCAGGCATTGGCGTTTGCAACAGACAGTGCGCTCCGTCACGAAGTGGGTAGTTCTTCCCTTGATGACGTGCTGACCGAAGGCCGTGCGGAATTGGCTGTCCGTGTTGAGCAGCGTTTGCAGGGCTTCCTTCAGGAATACGGAACGGGCCTTGAAATTGTTCGGGTTAACGTTGAGAGCACTCAGCCCCCCGCAGCCGTCCAGGATGCGTTCCGCGAGGTTCAGCGTGCCCGTGAGGACGAACAGCGCGTGAAAGAAGAAGCAGAAACCTACCGCAATAAAGTGGTTCCTGAAGCCCGTGGTCAAGCACAGCGCATGATTGAAGAGGCGAGTGCCTACAAGCAGGAAGTTATCGAGCGTGCCCGTGGTGAAACTGCCCGTTTCCTCGAGCTGCTAGCTGTCTACCAGATGGCACCTACGGTAACCCGTGAGCGCATGTACTTGCAGACACTGGAAACAGTGCTTTCAAACAGCAGCAAGATTCTTGTGGATACTGAAAGCAGCGGCAATATGATGTACCTGCCTTTGGATCGACTTACTCAAGGTGCCTCGTCACGGAGTGGCAGCCAAACTTCAGGTAGTGCGTCGCAAATGGATATTCAGACGGTAACGGATCAAGTGATTCAGGAGCTGCGAACCAGACAGGACACTAATACCCGGAGGAGCAGATAATCATGGGACCTAAAAGTGTAGTGGGTCTTGCAGGCGCTCTTATCGTTGTCCTGCTGGTACTTTCGAGTGTGTTTATTATTCCGGAAACCCATCGCGGCGTGATGCTTAGATTTGGTGAGCTGGTAGAGACCGACATCAAAGCGGGTATTCACTTCAAGGTGCCGGTTATTGATCAGGTTCGGGAGTTTGATATCCGCGTGCTGACCATGGATCTGCCCTCAAGGCAGTATCTGACGGTTGAAAAGAAGCCGCTTGATGTTACCTCCTACATCGCTTGGAAAATTCGCGATGTGGATCAGTTCTACCGGGCGACCGGCGGAGATGAGTTCCGTGCCCAGTCGCTGCTGTTATCTCGAGTAGACAACGGCCTGCGGGACGAGTTTGGTATCCGTACCATGCACGAAGTCGTTTCGGGTCAGCGCGATGAGCTTATGCACAACCTGCGCGACCGGGTTAACGAAACCTCCGTTAAGGAATTCGGTATCGACATAAAAGATATCCGGGTTAAGGCCATTGAGTTCCCGGGGCAGGTCAGTGATAACGTTTATCGCCGCATGGCGACAGAGCGTGAGAAGCTGGCTCAGGAATTCCGCTCGCGCGGTAAGGAACTTGCAGAAGGTATTCGTGCGGATGCTGACCGCCAGAAAACGGTTACCTTGGCAGAGGCGTTTGCATCTTCGGAAACTACGCGCGGTGAAGGCGACGGCGAAGCTGCGCGAATTTACGCGGATGCTTACGGTTCCAACCCAGAGTTCTACAGCTTCTATCGTAGTCTGCAGGCTTACCGGAATACCTTTTCCGGTAAAGATGACCTAATGGTTATTGACGCCCAAAGTGACTTCATGAGATTCCTGAAGGATTCTCAGGGCGGAAATTAAATACCGCCTTGCATAGCGAAAAACCGGAATGCTCAGGTATTCCGGTTTTTTTGTGCCTGCCAACAGTGTAAAATCCCTCAGGTTTTGGTTCGGGTTTTTCTGCCCCGGGCGTCACCCAAAAAACCGGCTTGCTCCGACTATGATAAATAGTAGGGGGCGCTGGATGGACAACGGAATCTCATGACAGTATCTGATCGCTGGTTACTGCCGGACGGGGTGGAGGATATCTTGCCGCCACTGGCCGGGCAGATAGAATCCCTGCGCCGGGATGTAATGGATACCTGCCAGCGTTGGGGCTACCAACTGGTAATTCCACCGCTTATTGAATACCTCGAATCGCTTTTCACCGGAACCGGACACGATCTGGAGTTGCAAACCTTCAAGCTGACCGATCAGCTGACAGGGCGCATGATGGGTGTTCGGGCAGACATGACACCACAAGCCGCACGCATCGATGCCCACACTCTGGGGCAGGAAGGGATCACCCGCTTGTGTTATGCCGGTCATGTACTGCATACCCGCCCCAAACACATGCTTGCCAGCCGCACGCCTATTCAGGCGGGCTGTGAGCTGTTTGGCAGCGCTTCTGAATCTGCAGACCTTGAAGTTATTAGCTTGATGCTTGAGGCACTTCGTGTCGCTGGCTTGCGCCGCGTGCATCTGGATCTGGCCCATGTGGCTATCTATGAAAGCCTGATTGGCGAGGCGGAATTTGATCGCAACACAAGTGCCGCAATCTTCGACGCCATGGCACGCAAGTCGGTTCCTGAACTTGATCGGCTTTTAGGTGACTGTCCGGATGGTTCTGCTGGCGCACGTTTGCGTGAACTCGCTCGTGTTAGCGGGGGTGCCGAAGCACTGGCTGAAGCACGTATAATTTTAAGTGGGGCCTCCGATACCCTGAGTGCGGCACTGGATCAATTGGGCCGTGTGGCGGAAATGCTCGAAAGGGATTTCCCGGAAGTCAGTTTCGGGTTCGATTTCTGCGAGTTGCGTGGCTACAACTACCATACGGGGCTGGTGTTTGCAGCCTATGTACCAGGTCATGGTGATGCCATCGGCAAGGGTGGCCGTTACGATGCCATTGGCAGCGATTTCGGGCGGGCACGTCCGGCCACTGGCTTCAGTCTTGATATACGCGCCCTGGTAACGCTGGGTGAGCGCGAGATCAAAAGCCGTAAGGCCGTGTGGGCACCCGCTCAAAGTGATACGGACTTGGAGCGGGCTATTGCAGAATTGCGGAAGACAGACATCGTCATTCGGGCATTGCCGGAAGATAACGGCGTAAATCCCTCTACTCGAGGGTGCGACCGAAAGCTGGTGAAACAGGGTGGTCAATGGGTAGTCCAGACTCTGGATTAGTGCTGGATTAACGCCAGTGGGCCGCATTGAACTCATAAAGGTACATGTGCCAAATTTGCAAGACGCACCCAAAGCAGTGTGCGCATCGAGAGAGAATCATGGGTAAAAACGTTGTTGTGCTAGGCACCCAATGGGGTGACGAAGGCAAGGGTAAGATCGTTGACCTGTTAACTGAAAAAGTTGCAGCGGTTGTTCGTTTTCAAGGCGGCCATAACGCGGGCCATACCCTTGTTATCGATGGCAAGAAAACGGCTCTGCATCTGATTCCCTCCGGTATTCTCCGGCAGAACGTTCAATGCCTCATTGGTAACGGTGTGGTGGTGTCGCCGGAAGCATTGCTGAAAGAGGTCCGTGGCCTTGAAGCATCGGGCGTAGACGTTCGTGCGCGACTTAGTATCAGCTTGGCATGCCCGATTATCCTGCGCACCCACGTGCGCATTGATCAGGCCCGGGAGCGTGCAAAGGGTAATGACAAAATTGGCACCACTGGGCGGGGTATAGGCCCTGCTTATGAAGATAAGGTGTCTCGTCGCGGTGTGCGCATTGGCGATTTGCACAATCCAGCTGGCTTCGAGGAGAAGCTGCGGGAACTGATGACTTATCATAACTTTGTGCTGACCGAGTACTTCAAGGAAGAAGCCGAGGACATAGACGCGGCTCTGGACGAACTGATGCAGATGGGCAAAGAAATCCTGCCCATGGCGGCAGACGTAACAGATTTGCTGCACGGCTATCGCAAGCGTGGCCAGGACATCATGTTCGAAGGCGCTCAAGGCTCCTTGCTGGATATCGATCTGGGTACCTATCCGTTCGTGACATCTTCCAACACTACTGCAGGTGGCACGGCTACAGGCTCGGGCTTTGGTCCGTTATATCTGGATTACGTGCTGGGCATTACCAAGGCTTATACCACCCGTGTAGGCGCGGGACCTTTCCCGACAGAACTTTTTGATGATATGGGCCAGCATCTAGCGGTCAAAGGTAATGAGGTTGGCACTACAACCGGTCGCTCCCGCCGTTGTGGCTGGTTTGATGCGGTCGCCGTACATCATGCCATAGAAATCAATAGTGTATCCGGTATTTGCTTGACCAAACTGGATGTTCTCGATGGTCTGGAAACCGTCAAAGTGTGCGTGGGTTATAAAACACCTAACGGCGAAATGACCCGCCCGCCGATTGGCTGTGACAGCTATACGGATATTGAGCCGGTTTACGTTGAACTGCCGGGTTGGAGCGAGAGCACGTTCGGGCTAACGAAGCTGGAGCAATTGCCAGAAAATGCCCGAGCCTACATCAAGTTTCTGGAAGAGCAGATTGAGGCGCCCATCGATATTATCTCCACCGGCCCGGATCGGGTCGAAACCATTACCCTGCGTCACCCGTTTGATGCTTAAAGGCTAAATGGTTTAGAAAAACCGCCCTGCCATCATTGGCACGGCGGTTTTTTGTTGTCAGGGCTTCTCGGCAACAATAGTGGCGCGCTTGGGCCCGGGATAGCCTTCGATGGTTTTGCCGGGATCTTCCGGATCGAGAAAGTCCTGAAGAGAGTTGAAACGCATCCAATCGGTGCTGCGTTGCTCCGCAGTAGTGGTTTCGCAGACATCCACAACTCGAGCGTTGCGAAAGCCCGTGCGGTCCAGCCAGCGCAATAGGGTGTCGCAACTCGGCAAAAACCATACGTTGCGCATTTGACCATAACGGTCTTCCGGCATCAGGCTGTAGCCTTCGGGTCCATCCACAACCAGAGTTTCCAGCACCAACTGACCGCCCCGGCGCAGTGTCCCTTTGAGTTCCAGAAGATGGTCGAGAGGCGACCGGCGATGGTAGAGGACCCCCATGGAAAAGGTTGTATCAAAGGTTTCAAGGCCTTCCGGTAAGTTCTCCATGCGTATAGGCAGAAGGTCGATGGGCGCTTCGCCTATATAGCGTTTCACGCTGAGAAACTGGAACATAAACAGTAGCCCGGGATCAATGCCGATCACCCGCTCTGCGCCCTCTCCCAGCATGCGCCAGCAGTGGTAGCCGGAGCCGCAGCCTACGTCCAAAATCCGCCTGCCAGAAAGATCTGCGAGGTAGGGTGATACCCTGTCCCATTTCCAGTCTGAGCGCCACTCAGTATCAATATGGATGCCAAAGAAATCGAAAGGGCCTTTGCGCCAAGGCATAAGCCCTCGGAGCCCAGTCTCAAGCGCTTGTTGCTGGCTGGGCTTCAACTTATTGGGTGAGCTAAGGGCCACTGCAGAAGCGTTGAGTTCAAAAGCCGTCTCGGGAAGCGCTGGAAGGCTATCGAGCGCAGATTGCCATCGGCCCAAATCGCCGTGCGGGTTGTCATCAAAACGCTGGGTCAATTGAGCTTTGATGGTTTCGACCCAGTCACTATGGCCTGAGTTTTCCAGCTCTGCCAGTAGCTGTTCAAAACAGCTGCGCCAGTCAAAATGCGCCATGGTCTGCCCGTTCTCCGGTTGTGATTAGTCGGCCTTGATGGCCAGCATGGATACGAAGTTAAAACACTGATACCACACCAGAACGCGGTCGAAGCCTGAGTCTTTCAAGCGCCGTTTGTGAGCGCCCAGTGTTTCCGGGATTAGAACCTGCTCTATGGCGCTGCGCTTCTGGCTTATCTCCAGATCTGAGTAGCCGTTTGCGCGTTTGAACTCATGGTGAAGGCGGGTCTGAGTATCCTGTTCATCCTCTGATTCAAAACGGATTTTTTCTGACAAAATCAGCACACCGCCGGGTCTGGTTGCCTCGGCGATTCTGCGCAGTAAATCGCTGCGTTCCTCTGGCGGGACAAACTGCAGGGTAAAGTTCAGGGTTGTCACTGATGCATCTGACAGCTCGGTTTGCTGAATATTTTCACAGCGAAGGGTCACGGGCAGAGGGTTGTCGTCTAGCGCAATATAGTGTTCGCAGCGCTCAATCATGGCGGTGGAGTTGTCAATGCCCACCAGCGTGCAATCGCTAAACGGGATGCCGTGGCGCATGGCCAATGTTGAAGCGCCAAGAGAGCAGCCTAAGTCGTAGCAGTTGGAACCGGGCTGAGCGTACTGCTCGGTGAGGACTTCTATCATTGGAATGATGGTGGTGTAGCCGGGTACCGAACGGCGGATCATGTCCGGGAATACACGGGCAACCGCCGCGTCAAAGCGGAAATCCTCCGGTTGGCGTTCGGTGGCAAACAAGCGATCTGTCAGAGGTTCGATCGTTCGGTCGGAGTTACTCATCGCGGACGTCCTGAGCTGGCTCCGAGGTTTGGTCTGGTTCAGGCAGGGCAGACGGGGCTGTCGGTGATGGTCGGTAACAGCGCACTCCACGGTTCTTGTAATCTACAAGTATGCCGCGGAAGGATGGGTCGATATCCGCCGCAATAGCCATGTAGCCATTTTCGCAGACCGCGTGCAGTTCGGAGGATTTTGGCGACATACGGAAGGTTTCACCCGGGGTGACATGAATCGCCTGAAAGTCTCCCACGGGTACATGGTCCTTGTTGTCGGAATGCTTGATGTTGCCGCTCAGCTCCAGCACCAATACGGTACCGACAATAGCGACCAGAGCGGTCACAAACAGGTTGCGGATGGTGTAACGGGCCTCGTTCTGGCTCATGCCTACCTCATTTTGCACGTGAATGAAAGGTCAGTATTGACCGGGAAGGGTTATTGAGGGCGCCTGAAGGGCTGCCAGTTGTTCCCTTAATGAAAGCACCTGATCGGACCAGAATCTAGGCTGGCCAAACCAAGGGAAAAAGCGCGGAAACGCCGGATCGTCCCAGCGTTTTGCAAGCCAGGCGCAGTGGCTGACCTGGCGGTAGCAACGCAGTGGTTCAATCAGGTGCCGCTCGCGACGGTTGAAATCCCGGAAGGTTTCATAGCCTTCCAGTAGCTCGCCGAGTTGTGCGCCGCGTTCGTGGTCATCACCGTTCAGTAGCAGCCACATATCCTGCATTGCGGGGCCGGAGCGGCAATCATCCAGATCCACAAACAGCATCTGCTCGTCCCTGCAGAGTATGTTACCGGCGTGGCAGTCTCCGTGCAGACGCAAGGTTTCAATCTCTCCGGCGTCTTCAATGCGAGCGCGACAATGGGTCAGCAGATCTGGAATCAGGCTGTCCCAGGCTGGTCGAAGATCCTTCGGAATCCAGTTACCTTCGAGTAAAAGGCTATTGCTTGCTTCAATACCATCCATGGGTGATAGGGCGACGCGATGGCGAAATGGCTTTAGGGCCCCGATGTTGTGCATCTGCCCTAGCCATTGCCCAAGCCTGTAGAGAGTGTCGGTAACGCTGGTATCCGGCGCTTGTCCTCCGCGCTGGTTAAATGCGGCAAACATGAAGTCGCCATGCTTGCCAAGAGTGTCTCCGGAAGGCATCACCAGAGGCGCCACAACCGGAATATCCGCGGCCAGCAGTTCCCGGGTAAACTCGTGCTCTTCCCGCACCTGATCTTCTGTCCAGCGGCCAGGCCGATAGAACTTGGCGATCACCGGGGCGCCCTCGTCCAGACCCACTTGATACACTCGGTTTTCATAGCTGTTCAGGGCAAACAGGCGACCACTTACCGCGAAGCCGGCATTTTCCATGGCATCCAGAATAGCGTCTGGTGTGAGGGCATCGTATGGATGGCTTGAAACGTTCATCATAGAGCGAGGCCAGACTGGTAAATGTTGGGCCCAAGTATACCTGCTTGGCAGTGTTCCCGTAATGCGAGTGCAGGATGTTTCCATGGGTTCCGGCTCGTTCGGGATTGGGTTAACGTAATAGTCAGGCAACAGATAGCAGGTTCAGTCGGTGACAAACGAACATCTGGAAGTGGATACCCTTGTAATCGGGGCGGGAGTCGTTGGCCTTGCGGTGGCTCGAACGCTTGCCCGGGCGGGCAGGGAGGTAATCGTATTAGAGGCTGGCGACCGTTTTGGCGAGGGCATCTCATCTCGTAACAGCGAGGTGATTCACGCTGGGATCTATTATCCGGAGAATTCTCTGAAAGCCAGCCTTTGCGTTGAAGGCCGCAGGCAGCTTTATGAGTACTGCAAAAACCATAAAGTCGGGTTTCGTAAATGTGGAAAATGGATTGTTGCCATTGATGAAGCCCAAAACCCTATGCTGGAGCGCATTCACGTTCAGGCTGCAGCCAATGGTGTCAATTTGGACTTGATGGATGGGGGCATTGTTGCCCGGCAGTTGCCACAACTGAATGTCAGTGCAGGCTTGTGGTCGTCTGAAACCGGCATAGTAGACACCCATGGCCTTATGCTTTCGCTTCTAGGCGAGCTGGAGGATGCGGGCGGCTCTCTGGTACTGCGATCGCCGGTTGAGAACATAGAGTCGGTGAGTGGCGCGCATGTTCTACGGGTGGCGGGTGCAATGCCATGCACGCTAAAAGTTCGAAACCTTGTGAATGCTGCGGGCTTAGGTGCGGTGCCGCTGACACGCAATTGGCTTGGGCTCCCCGACGCACAAAAGCCAACTCAATGGTTCGCTCGTGGCGTTTATTTCAGCTACAGCGGTCGCCACCCGTTCAACAATCTGATTTATCCGGTGCCCGAACCTGGCGGTCTGGGTATTCACCTCACTCTTGATCTTGCGGGTCAGGCGCGCTTCGGCCCTGATGTGGAGTGGATTGAGCGGGAGGATTACGGGGTTGACCCTGAACGGGCGCACTCATTTGTTAGGGGTATTCGGCAATGGTGGCCCGGCCTTGATCCGGAGCGCCTTCAGCCAGCTTATGCCGGTATTCGCCCCAAGCTAAAAGATGCGGAGGGCGGATTTTTTGATTTTAGGATAGACGGCCCAAATGAGCATGGTGTTTCGGGGCTGGTAAACCTGTTTGGTATTGAGTCGCCGGGGCTTACATCCTGCTTGGCAATTGCCGAGCTTGTGAAGGAAAAGTTGCGCTAGTGCCCCGTCTGGCAGCTACCCCGGTGTGCGAGCCAGTGCCCAGATTTGGATGTTCTTGGCGCCTGCGCTTCGCAAAGCAGAAGCTATGACCCGCACGGTTGCGCCGGTGGTAACGACATCGTCGACGATAGCAACCCGTTGCGGGACTTCTGAACGCACTTCAAACACATCGCGCAGGTTCGCCAGTCTGGCCTCTCGACTCAGTCCCCGCTGGGCTTTAACTTTTCGTACGCGACGAACAATCCCCGCGTCAACTGGGATATCCAGCACACTCCCTAATTTTTCAGCAATATCCCTAGCTTGGTTGAAACCACGCGCACGTCGGCGAGCGGGGTGCATGGGAGAGGGGATTAACAACAGCGGTTTTTCATGGTTTTGTTCTTGAAATACAAGCTCAAGGTGGCGCGCAAGGTCAGCAACCAATGGCCGAGCGAATTGTTGCTGTCGGCTGTATTTATACCGGCTGATCATGTTGTCGACTGGGTATTGGTAGCGCCAAGGTATGAACGTGCGATCGAAGGGAGGTGGTGATGCCAAGCAGTCGCCACAGAAGTGGATGTTCCCGGAGTACGCCATAGGTAAAGCACAGCAGCGGCAATGCCACCGGTTAACAGGAAGCTCGGCTCGGCAAGAGTGGCACAATCCGTTGATGGCATTGGTGGAAAGGCAGGCAACGCAGCGGCCTTTGACTTTTTCTCCGTTAACCCGTTTCGAATTTAAGGTTGACAGCCAGTTCAGTCCCTTTATCATTTGATTCATCCGTAAACCCAGAGACCGAAAAAAGGTTAACAGGACTTCTGTATGACTGCCACCGCATTACGCCACGATTGGACGCTTCAGGAAGCGCGGGCGCTTTTTGAGTTGCCTTTTAATGATCTGATGTTTCGGGCTCAGTCCGTGCATCGACAGTTTTTTGATCCGAATGAGGTGCAGGTTAGCACTCTGCTTTCTATTAAAACCGGCGCCTGCCCGGAGGATTGCAAATACTGCCCGCAGAGTGGTCATTACAACACGGGATTGGAAAAAGAAAAGCTGCTAGAACTTGAGAGGGTGGTTGCCGAAGCTCGCGCGGCACGGGAGAAGGGCGCTTCGCGCTTCTGTATGGGTGCCGCGTGGCGTAGCCCAACGGCGAAGGATATGCCGTATGTTCTGGATATGGTTCGTCAGGTGAAGTCTCTTGGTTTAGAAACCTGCATGACTTTGGGTATGTTGAAGCCAGAGCAGGCGGAAGAGCTCGCCGAGGCGGGGCTTGATTACTACAACCACAATCTTGATACCTCTGAAAAGTATTACAGCCATATTATTACCACGCGCACTTATCAGGATCGGCTCGATACGCTGGCAAATGTGCGTAACGCAGGCATGAAGGTTTGCTGTGGCGGCATTATGGGCATGGGTGAGGATCAAGACGATCGGGTTGGTATGTTGGTGCAGTTGGCGAATCTTCCTCAGCATCCTGAGAGTGTGCCGGTGAATATGCTGGTTAAGGTGAAGGGGACGCCCATGGAGGATGTGGAGGATCTGGATCCGTTTGAGTTTATTCGAGTTCTTGCGGTGGCTCGTATCATGATGCCTGCGTCGCATGTGCGTTTGTCGGCGGGTCGGGAGACGATGAATGAGCAGATGCAGGCGCTGTGTTTTCTGGCTGGTGCGAATTCGATTTTTTATGGCGAGAAGCTGCTGACGACTTCGAACCCGGAGGCGGATGCGGATATGGCGTTGTTCCGCCGGTTGGGTATTCGGCCGGAGAAGCGGGAGCAGTGTGCTTCTGAGGAGCAGGAGGAAGAGGCGATTGTTGGGGCTTTGGAGTATGAGGCTAATCGGCATTTGTTTTATGACGCTTCTCTGGAGTCCGCTTAGCATCATTGGATTGAAGCGCCGTGCGGGCGGTGTGCTCCGGGATACGCTACAAGCACCCCTTGCGGGGTCCGGCCAGCAATCACAGATTGCTGTCGTTCGGCTGCACATGAAGCTGCGCTTCATAAGCGTTTGCCTCACCCATGTGCGCTTGTTTCGGGCCGTCCTTGGCCCTCTACAATCCCGGAGCACACCGCCCGCACGGCACCTGTAGCTTTCGGAAGCCCTCGAACACACCTCAATATCAGTAAGCATGAATGCTTGTCATTTCACTGGATGCTCACTCGTGCGTGATTTCACAGCTGAACTGGAACAACGAAAACAGGCAGGTTTGTACCGAACACGCCGGCATATTTCCGGGCCTCAGCAGCCGGTCTTGACCGCTGATGGTAAGCGGTTGCTGTCGTTTTGCAGCAACGATTACCTTGGCCTGGCCAATCATCCATCCAATATTGAAGCTCTCAGGAACGCCCTCCCGGAAACAGGGCTGGGTGGTGCGGCTTCTCATCTTGTTTGTGGGCATCACGAGGCGCATCACTTGCTTGAGGAGCGTCTTGCAGCATTTACCGGGCGTAGTTCCGCCTTGTTTTTCTCTACCGGTTATATGGCCAATCTGGGGGTGATTTCTGCGCTGGCAGGGCGTGGGGATACGGTTTTTTCGGATCGGTTGAACCATGCTTCCATTATTGACGGCTGTATTCTGAGTCGGGCCAAGGTGCGGCGCTATGGCCATGGGGATGCAGGGTCGCTTGCGGCTATGCTGGCGGAGACTTCCGGCCATAAGGTGGTGGTAACCGACGGTGTGTTCAGTATGGATGGTGATGTGGCTCCTCTACGGCAATTGGCGGAGGTCTGTCGCGAGCATGATGCCTTGTTGGTGGTGGATGACGCTCATGGTTTTGGGGTGCTTGGGCCGCGTGGCCAGGGGAGTGTGGCGGAGTTTGGTTTGTCTGAGGAGGATGTGCCGGTTCTGATAGGCACTCTGGGTAAGGCTGCTGGAACCAGCGGGGCGTTTGTGGCGGGGCCTGCCGTGCTGATGGAGTATTTGGTGCAGAAGGCTCGTACTTATATCTACACAACGGCTATGCCTCCGGCGCTTGCGTTTGCTACTTGCGCCAGTATTGATTTGATAGAGGGTGGCGACGGGCTGCGGAGTCATTTGCAGAGCCTGATCGATCGTTTTCGGCGGGAAGCTACGACTTTAGGCTATTCGCTTACGCCCTCTCGTACGCCTATTCAGCCGATTATGGTTGGTGAGAACTGGGTGGCTCTGGCGCTAAGTCGGGCTCTTGAAGCGTGTGGGGTGTTGGTAACCGCGATTCGGCCCCCGACTGTGCCGGTGGGTGAGGCGCGGCTGCGGGTTACGTTCAGTTCGGCCCACTCCCATGACGATTTGAATTGTTTGTTGGATGCTTTGTCTGGCTGTCGGCATTTGCTGGATGAGCAAGGGATTGCGTCATGAACGCTCAGCGAGAGCCTATGCGTCGCCTTGTTGTGGTTGGCGGTTGGGGCGTTCGCGTTGAAATGCTCGAAGAGCTATACCGGTTCTGGCCGGGGCCTATTGAGTTGGTATCTTTGGGTGACGATCTTATCGGGCGTTGCGAGTCAGTTGGACAGGTGGCCGATGAGCTTCTGTCGCGATATGCGGAGCCTTCCGTCTGGATGGGCTGGTCGCTAGGTGCTCAGGTTGTTATGGAAGCTGCTAACCGGGGTGCGGGAGCGGTTTCCGCGGTTATTACCCTCGCAGGCTTTCCGAAGTTTATTGCAGATGAACGCTGGCTTAATGGCATGTCTGTAGAGGAATTTGGTGTGTTTAGCCGCGGTTTGAGCCGTGAGGCTGATCGGTATTGGGTGCACTTTTTGCTTCTAATGATAAACGGTTCGGCAAGCGTTTTGTCTGAGCGCCAGCGTCTCAAGAAATGGCTCGGCAAAGGATCCCCGGTCTCGAAGGTCAATCTGGTAAAAAGTCTGGGGTGGTTGGAGCAAACCGACCAACGGCTGCTGTGGTCACAAGTTGATATTCCTGTTCTTCACATTACCGGTGCTTGTGATCAGGTCGTGGCGACTTGGGCTGGTGCTCTGGAAACCCGGTCATCGTCGGTGGAGGTTAATGTGCCTGGTATGGCCCATTGGCCAGGCGGTGTATTTGCGGAAGACTGTTGCGTTGTTATCGAAAAGTTTCTTCAATCACTGGAAGGGGTGAACGCATGAGTGTCCTTAGTGCGGTTGTCTCTTGCCCTGCCAGTAAGGCCGATATATCACGCGAGTTCGGCAAGGCGCGGGTTACCTATGAAGGTGCGTCCCGTTTGCAGCGGCTTATGGGCAATACCATGCTGGAGAGGCTTGGGCGCCAAACTCCTCTTAAGGGCGGCCAAATTCTGGATCTTGGCTGCGGAACCGGTTGGTTTAGCCGCGAGTTGGCCAATCTCGAGGCATCTGAGTGTGTGACAGGCATGGATCTTTCGCTCGGCATGATAGAGCATGCAGAAGCGCATTCCCCCCCTGATATCGCATGGGTTGTTGCCGATGCTGAGGCAATTCCCCTCCCTGACCAGAGTTGCGATTTGGTATTCAGTAACCTGATGATCCAATGGTGCGCGACGCCGTCTCAGGTTCTGCGAGAATGCCGGAGGGTGCTCAGGCCTGGCGGCAAGTTGATGGTCTCAACGCTTCTTGACGGCACCTTGAGAGAGCTGGCCCAAGCATGGCAACGAGCAGATCCCGGGCAAAGGCACATAAACCGGTTTGAGTCAGAAGCAACACTCAGGCGCTCGGCTTCCCAAGAACTGCCGGACGCTGACATTGAAACAAGAACCCTGAGGCTGCCCTACGAATCGCCTCTCACTCTCGCATCGGAGCTGAAGCAACTGGGCGCAGGCTATAAAAGTGCCGACAGGCGCTCAACCGTAACTTCACCGGGCCGCTTTCGCGCCATGTGCCAGTATTATCCCGCGGGCCCGGAGGAAGGTGTTTTCGCAAGTTACGAGGCAGCATGGGTTTACTGGACATGCCCTGATGCCAACGACGATACACTGATTGATAAATAGAGTGGGTTAACCTGCTGGTATGGCTAAAAAAACGTTTTTTGTGACAGGTACAGATACGGGCGTTGGCAAGACCATGGTGTCTGCTGCAATTTTGGAAGCTGCTAAGTCCGCTGGCAAGCGCACTCTGGGTATGAAGCCCATCGCCTCCGGCTGCGAAAGCACGCCAGCGGGGTTGCGCAATGACGATGCGCTAATACTCAAACATGCCGCTACGGAATCCCTCACCTACGAGCTTGTAAACCCTGTTGCGCTAGAACCCGCGATTGCACCCCATGTCGCTGCCGCACAAGCAGGGCGGGTTGTGTCTGTGGATCGTCTGGTTGGTTTCTGTCGTGGCATGCAGATGCGACCTGCAGACCTTTTGCTGATTGAAGGTGCCGGCGGCTGGCGGGTGCCGTTGAATGATCGGGAAACTTACGCAGCCGTGCCCCGGGCTCTGGATGTGCCAGTGATAATGGTGGTTGCTCTCAAGCTTGGATGTATTAACCATGCATTACTAACCGCAGAAGCAATCCGCAATGATGGATTAACTTTGGCTGGCTGGGTGGCAAATCGAGCCGAAGCAGATGCAATGAGTTGTGAGCAGGAAACCCTGAACTACTTGATGGAGCAACTTCCGGCGCGCTGTTTAGGCGTTCTGCCTTGGATTGAAGGCGTTGGGCCAGAAACCCTGAGCAACCATCTCGACATCGATTTGTTGTTTGAAAATTGAACAATGATGTGGCCTAATGGGGCTAATTAATGGTCACGGGAAGCAGCAGTCATGATCAATAATACGCTTGCAATGGGTGTCCAAGGTATCCAAGACGGCATGTACGGCATGGAAAATGCCGCACGAAAAATTGCACGTGCGGGCATTGACGGCCCTCAGGGCAGTGCCGAGACAGGGAGCAGCCTGATTGAGCCGATCATCGACCTCAAGCTCTATGAACGCAGTGTTGAGGCGTCGGCACAAGTAGTGAAAGTCGCTGATGAAACGCTTGGTACGCTTCTAGATATCGTGGTCTGAGAGCTTTCATTTGTGAGCCCGCTTTCGCCACTCCCCCCTGCGTTGAATTACTCTGCCAGAGGCGCTTCTGGCAGTTTGTCAGATAGCCAGCAATCCAGCTCCCTATCGAATTCAGATTACAACCCTTCAACTCCTGCTGTTCCCGAGTCCCGTAATACGGGCAATGCAACGGGAGAGGCACCTTCCGAGTCAGGCCCTAAAGCGGTTCGTGCCGCAGATGAGAACGAAGGTGCGGGCTCAAGCCGAAGAGCGCTGGAAGCCGATGCTTCTGATAAAAAAGTGGGTGGTTTGGATCAGGCGGAGCTGAAAGAGCTTACCGAACTCAAAGCCCGTGACCGGGAAGTTCGAGCTCATGAGGCGGCGCATCAGGCCGCGGGTGGCCAGTATGCGGGAGCCATGTCGTTCTCCTACCAGCGTGGCCCCGATGGCGCGCAGTACGCAGTTGGTGGCGAAGTGTCGATTGATATTTCTCCTGTCAACGGCAACCCTCAGGCAACGATCGAAAAAATGCGAGTTGTGCGGTCAGCCGCCATGGCTCCAGCCGAACCCTCTGGTCAGGATCGTGCTGTTGCTGCTCAGGCAATGCAAATTATGTTGCAGGCTCAGTCGGAACTTGCATCGGAGGGTGAATCTTCAAGCCCTTCAAGCAAAGACTCCGCCAATGATACTAACGAGGCATCAGGGGTCTCTCCGGCAACTGACGATGCTCAGGAAAGTGTATCTGCGCAATCTCCCAGATCTGTTGAGCAGGCCAGAACGGCCTATCAAAGTGTTGCAGGCTTTGGGTCAGGGTTGGACTCACCGGGGGACGGCTTCCTTCCCATATCGGTCTGATTTCCTCTCTCTTTTAGTCTGCTACTACCTTGGCGTCTAACGTTCTCCTTCCTTTTCAAGAAAAACCAACTCAAACCCTTCACAGGCATAGGGCTGCAGTTACCTGTAAGTTTTGCCCAGGCCCTGATAAACCGTTTTGGTGACCAATTGCTACACAAATTATGCGTCCGGCTATTGACAATTCTGTGCCTCTAAACGTATGTTTCAAACAAGTGTTTAATTAATGCTGCAGCACACCTTGTTGCAGTGTCTGAGCAAACCCAAGGCCGCGAGCTGTTATTACTTTTCAGCCAAGACCGATAACCGAGGTGGTTTACATGCCTGAGTACAAAGCGCCCCTGCGTGATATCAAATTCGTAATGAACGAGCTGCTGGACAGCGAAGCCCACTACGCCAATCTGGAAGGCGCTGAAGACGCAACTCCGGATATGGTTGATGCCATTATCCAGGAAGGTGCAAAGTTTGCTGAGCAGGTACTGTCCCCGCTGAATGCGGTTGGTGACAAAGAAGGCTGCGTCTGGAGCGAAGACGGTGTAAAAACACCCACTGGTTTCAAGGATGCTTACGACAAGTATGTAGAGGGCGGCTGGCCTTCGTTGGCAGCTGACCCGAACTACGGTGGTCAGGGTCTGCCAGATTCACTCGGCATCGTAATGAGCGAGCTGAATGGCACGGCCAACTGGTCCTGGGGTATGTACCCTGGCCTGAGTCACGGCGCTATCAACACTGTGCAAGCACACGGTACCGAAGAGCAGAAGCAGACTTATCTCACCAAAATGATCAGTGGCGAGTGGACAGGCACCATGTGCCTGACGGAAGCACACTGTGGTTCAGACCTCGGCACCCTGCGTACCAAGGCCGAGCCTAACGCAGATGGCTCCTACAGCATTACCGGCACCAAGATTTTCATCTCTGCCGGTGAGCACGACATGACCGACAACATTGTTCATATCGTTCTGGCTCGCCTGCCGGGCGCTCCTGAGGGTACCAAGGGTATTTCCCTGTTCATCGTACCCAAGTGCCTGCCTGCCGAAGACGGCTCTGCGGGTGAGCGCAATGCCGTATCCTGCGGCTCTATCGAGCACAAGATGGGTATCCACGGTAACGCTACCTGTGTGATGAACTTCGACGGCGCCAAAGGCTGGCTGATCGGACCCGAGAACCGGGGCCTGAACTGCATGTTCACCTTCATGAACGTGGCTCGTATCGGTACTGCCATTCAAGGTCTGGGTGCTGCAGAGCTGGGCTTCCAAGGTTCATTGGCCTATGCCAAGGATCGTCTGGCCATGCGCTCACTGAGTGGCGCCAAGAATCCGGAAGGCTATGCCGACCCGATTATTGTGCACCCCGACGTTCGTCGCATGTTGCTGACACAAAAAGCGGTAGCCGAAGGCGCTCGTGCGTTGATTTATCTGACTGCGCAGAATGCAGATCTGGTTGAGCGTGCCAAGACCGAAGAAGAGCGTAAAGAAGCAGATGAATTGCTTGGCTTCCTGACGCCGATTGCTAAAGCCTTCCTGACCGAGATCGGTTACGAGGCAGCTAATCTGGGTATGCAGGTATTCGGTGGCCACGGCTTTATCTCCGAGTGGGGCATGGAGCAGAACGTGCGTGATGCGCGCATCGGCATGATCTACGAGGGCACCACCGGTATTCAGGCGCTGGATCTACTGGGTCGCAAGGTTCTGATGACTCAGGGCGAGTCTCTCAAGCGGTTCACCAAGCAGGTTCATAGCTTCTGCAAAGAGAACGCTGACAATGAGCAAATGAAGCCGTTTATCGAGCCTCTGGCTGCTATCAACAAGGAGTGGGGCGACCTGACCATGAAAGTGGGCATGACCGCCATGAAGAACCGCGAAGAAGTTGGTGCCGCATCTGTGGATTACCTGATGTACTCCGGTTATGCAGTATTCGCATACCTGTGGGCGCGTATGGCCAAGGTTGCACAGGACAAACTTGCTGACGGTTCCAGTGAAGAGCTGTTCTACAATGCTAAGTTGCAGACAGCGCGTTTCTACTTTACTCGCATGTTGCCGCGTACCAAGGCGCACGCTGCAACCATGCTGGCAGGGGCTGATACTCTGCTGGATATGCCGGAAGAAGCCTTCGCGCTCTGATAATTAGAGTGTGGAAGTTTAACTGGTAACAAAAGCCCGTGCTCCCTCAGGAGCCGGGCTTTTTTCATGAGTTGAGACCAACTTTGCGTTAGAATAACGTCCATAAAATATAACTAGCCCGGACACACGGCCCGAGTAGGTGAGCTGGCTTTGCATCCATAAGCTACCTGCACAGACAAGTTTTGAACTTGGACTTTTCGAAATTGAACGGTTTTTTGATATTGGAGAGAGTTGATGGCTGATTATCAGGCACCCTTGCGTGACATGCGTTTTGTTCTAAACGAAGTTTTTGATGCTCCTGCGCTCTGGGCATCATTACCCAAAGTGGCGGAGAATGTTGATCCGGACACCGCTGACGCGATTCTTGAAGAAGCCGGTAAAATCACAAGCGGTGTTCTCGCCCCGCTAAACCGCGAAGCGGATGAACAAGGCTGTAAGTGGAAGGAGGGCGAGGTAACTTCGCCAGATGGT
The DNA here is from genome assembly GCF_016597725.1 of Marinobacter sp. 1-4A. Lineage (GTDB taxonomy): Bacteria > Pseudomonadota > Gammaproteobacteria > Pseudomonadales > Oleiphilaceae > Marinobacter. The sequence goes on along the minus strand of NZ_VCGY01000005.1, from coordinate 196,830 downwards.
TTTAAAGAAGCTTATCAGACGATTGTAGAGGGCGGTTGGAACGGTCTTGGCGGCAACCCTGAATTTGGCGGAATGGGCATGCCTAAAACGTTGGTGGCCCAATTTGAAGAGATGATGCAGGGCGCCAATATGGCTTTTGGCCTGGCTCCGATGCTGACAGCCGGTGCTTGCCTTGCACTCGACGCACACGGCAGTCAGGAGTTGAAAGAAAAGTACCTTCCTAACATGTACTCCGGTGTTTGGGCTGGTGCTATGGACTTGACTGAGCCCCATGCCGGCACGGATCTGGGTATTATCCGCACCAAAGCTGAGCCAAACGACGACGGATCGTTCAATGTAACTGGCACCAAGATTTTTATCACTTGGGGCGAACACGACATGGCGGAGAATATTATCCACCTTGTGTTGGCCAAGCTGCCGGGAGCCCCGAAGGGTCCCAAGGGAATCTCTTTGCTGCTGGTTCCCAAGTTTCTGGTGAACGATGATGGATCCTTGGGCGAGCGTAATAGTTTCAGCTGTGGCTCCATCGAGAAGAAAATGGGCATCAAAGGTTCCGCAACCTGCGTGATGAACTTTGATGGTGCCAAAGGCTGGCTGGTAGGCGAGGAAAACAAAGGCCTGAACGCTATGTTCACCATGATGAACTACGAGCGCCTAGGCGTTGGTATTCAGGGTGTAGGCGCCGCAGAAGCTTCCCTGCAAAGTGCACGGGAATACGCCATGGAGCGCATCCAAAGCCGTGCGCCAACTGGTGCGCAACAGCCGGAAAAGGCGGCAGATCCGATCTTGGTTCATCCGGATGTGCGCCGCATGCTGCTGACTATGAAGGGCTATGTGGAAGGCGGTCGCGCTTTCTCGACCTACGTGGCGCAATGGCTGGACATTTCCAAGTACGCAGATGCGGCTGATGAAGATCGTCGCAAGCACGCCGAGGGCATGGTTGCGTTGCTGACGCCAGTCGCAAAAGCATTCCTAACGGACCGTGGTCTTGACGCCTGCATTATGGGCCAGCAAGTGTTTGGTGGTCACGGGTTTATCCGTGAGTGGGGCCAAGAGCAGTTGGTACGTGACTGCCGTATTACCCAGATCTACGAGGGTACCAACGGTATTCAGGCACTGGATTTGATGGGGCGTAAGGTTGTTGGCAGTCAGGGCAAGCTGTATGAGCTGTTCGCTGAAGATGTCGCCAGCTTCATTGAAGAAAACAGCAGTGAAGAAAGCCTGCGTCCATATATCGAGCCACTCGCAGCTGCATTCGAGCGTTTGTCTGACGTGACTGAGCATGTTATCAAGCAAGCCTCCGACAACCCCAACGCCATTGGTGCCGCTTCAGTGGATTATCTGGACCTGTTTGGGCTAACAGCATTGGGCTACATGTGGGCTCGAATTGTTAAAGCGGCCGCACCAAAGGCGGGTGATGATACGTCTGGCTTCTACAGTGGAAAACTGAAGACTGCACGCTTCTACTATGACCGTCTACTGCCGAAAACCGTCTCTCTTGCAGAGGGTATTCGCAGTGGTAGTGATTCTATGATGGCGCATACTGCCGAGGAATTTTAACGGCTCTGTATGGGGGCTCTAAGTAGTTGAGTCCCCTATCGACCATAAAAAAGCAGGCTCTTTGGCCTGCTTTTTTTATGGTATTCAGTTTTGCCATTAGACAGTTAGTTGGTCTGGGGCACTAAACTAAAGGCGCTCCATGCGAGTCGGATCAGTAATAAAGGGATTCTCATTTCCCTGAATCTCCGCTATGCGCTTATGCCGCGACAGCTCTCTGTCATCTGGCGGGTCGGCCCGATTCCAGCCTTGGAATACCTGAGCTGGCCCAAGCCAGGGGAGACCGTAGGTGCCAACCATATAGCCCATGCTGCGGGCGATATCACCTTTTACTCTGGTGGGAGGCTCGAAGAAAATGCCGCTTTCTCGGATGCCACAATCGTTCTCTTCAATTGACGCCTCAATATTGTCATAGCGGGTGTTTCTACGCCGAAGCTCGGTGCGGTTTCCCACCGGGATCATATTGTGAAGGTCAGAAGCGATTTGGCGATAACGGTTGTCTTGCTCGCACTGACGTGTGGTGCCACATGAAAGAGCATTGCGTATATCGGCGAGAGGATAAATATATCCCTCTGTCAGCGAGAAGCCTTTCTTAGAGAATTCTTTGTCGCAGAAGAAGGATTGACCACCTTCGGAGTAGAGGTTCCCCCAGAATTCCTCCTTGATGACCGTGTCCGGGTCGCTGAAGCGCGTATTTTGTGCGACAACAACTGCCGTTGCTAAAAACAGAGTAAGAGCTGTAATGAGGGTAAGAGAGTTTTTCATGAGCCAATGTTACCTCTTAGCGTCTGACAGCGCCTTGGCGAACCGGGCCTTAATCATCGCTGTCATTGGCGAAATAAGGCGGGTTTGCCGGAAAAATAATGACGTGCAGTTCACTTATGGGAGGATTATGGCATAAGGGCTCTTGATACAAGAGCCCTTAGGTTAAAATTTACAGCGTAGTGTTAACGGCTTAACGTTTTTACTTCATTTTGTCGCGAATATTCTGGTAGCTCGACTTCAAATCTTCGCCCAGCTTTTTTGCCGTTTGCCGTGCTTCCTGAGATGCTTCGCTCGCCTCATCCATTACTTGATCAAACCGGACTCGGAATTTATCCCATTCTTGCTCGAGGTCATCAAACTCATCTTTTACTTCCTGGCGCGCCAAATGCAGCTGAACGCGTGCTTCGTCGCGATATTGTTTGATTTTATCCGAGAGCGATTTAAGTTCTTCTTGAATACCCATATCAAGCACCTCTGTTTAATGAGTGGTTCTCCACCATGCGCCGGGGTATGAAAAACAGTCAAGTGACAGTGAAGCAAGAAAGGTTATATATAGGTTGCGTTTGATCTATGTCAGGATCTTGAAGCCAGAAGCGCAGACATATCGCGTAGGTAGTGCCAGGGGGACAGAGTATCAAAGCCTTTTGTGGCTCGATCAACTTGGCTGCACAGTTTCAAGGCTTCGTGCAGTTGCACAGGGGTTAGGCGCCGGGCCGCTTGCTCCAGCGCCCGCGCTCGTTGTGGCTGGAAGACGCCGCGCTTTTTGAAGAATGCGGAGGGGGTTTCAGCTCTGTTCTCACCCGTTTTCAATTCTAGAAGCAAGTTGATGTCACGGGTTAGTACCGCCAGAAGTCCGAGGGGGTTTTCACCTTCTTGCTGCAGTACGCCAATCATCTTACCTGCGTGAGGCGCTCGGCCGCTGAGTAGCTCGGTTACCAGTTCATACCCGTTAAAGCGCGAACTGTCCTGAACGGCTTGCTCTATTGTTTCTTCATCTATCGTATTGCCATTGCTCAGCAGTGACAGTCTGTCGAGCTCCTGACTGGCGGCCAGCAGGTTCCCCTCAAGCCGTTCTGCCAACATTGCGAGTGCTCCGCGGGTCAGGCTAAGGCCTTGGTTTTTAGCCCGCTGTTGAAGCCAACCAGAAAATTTGTCTGCATCCACCGGCCATACCGGTACATGCACACCTTTGGATTGGAGTTCTTTGTACCACTTTCGGCGAGTTTCTGCCGCGTCCAGACGTGTGCTGATCAGAAGGAGGATAATGTCTTCCGGCGGTTGTGCGAGAACCCTTTCTAGAACGGTGCGGCCGTCTCCCAACTTACCTGTCGGCAAACGGATTTCGATTCGGCGCCGGTCGGAGAACAAGGACATGGCGCTGAATTCGTCGGCCACAGTGTTCCAATCGAGTTGTTGATCCGCTTGAAACGTTAAACGGTCGTGAAAACCTGCATCTTTGGCAGCGCTCCGGATTTGATCGCAACATTCCTGCACCAGTAACGGCTCGTCTCCGGAAATAAGGTAGACCGGTGCAAGGCCTTTTCGGAGCAGCTGTGTCAGTTGGCCCGGATTGGTTTTCATGGTGTGGCGTTTTGCGATTTTGCCGGAGAGTTGGACTTCTGGTGCTGGTCTCGAATTTCTCGCAGCCGTTCTCTGGTAATCGGAGCAAGCCGGAATATGATCTGTTGAGCTAAACGATCGCTTAATTGCTGCTGCAGGTTGTCTTCCTCGCGCTGTTTGGCGAGTACATTGGTCTCGTCGTACCTGTAGCTCTCGGTGGTGGTGAGGCGGGTGTTGGCAATAACAGGAACGCCATCAGTGCTTATCAGCTCAAGGCTCACCGAGTGTCTAAGTGTGTACTCTGCGGCTGCAGCTTGGACAGTAATAGCCGAGGCGCGACGGTCCTGCTCAAAGCCGCGAATGCTGAGCTGATAGTTTGAGCCTGCCTCTTCCGTTGCCAGCTCAACGCCTCCAAGTTCAAGTTGCTGACGCACGGCTAGGCAAAGGGAAGTAGGAACGGGAGGTTGACAGTCCAGCATAAGCGGTTCCAAAGCCGAGGAAACCGGCGGTGCGCTCCGCAACTGGAAGCCGCAGGCACCTAGGTTGGCCGCCAGTAACCCTGCGATAAACCATTTGGCGGTGCCTGCATGCACAGTGCGGAGCTGCATATCAGTTAGCTACCACGTTAACCAGTTTGCCGGGTACGACAATAACTTTGCGAACGGTGGCGCCCTCAACAAAGCGTATGACGTTCTCATTCTCCAACGCCAAAGCCTCAAGATCTGCTTTGCTGGTATCCGCAGGAACGTCGACTTTAGCCCGCACTTTGCCGTTCACCTGAAGAACCACCTGTATCTGGCTGCGAACCATAGCGGATTCATCGGCTACAGGCCAGGATGCGTCAACTACGGGATCGCTGTGGCCCAAAGACTGCCAAAGGGTGTGGCAGATATGCGGCACAATCGGTGCCAGCATCACGACAGCGGCCTCGAGAGCCTCTTGGCGAACAGCGCGCGTCTGCGGCTCGTCGTTGTTCAAGCGGCTGACTTCGTTCAGCAGCTCCATTACGGCAGCAATAGCGGTATTGAATGTGAGACGGCGGCTGATATCGTCGCTCACCTTGGCAATGGTTTCATGGGTTTTGCGCCGCAAGTCTTTTTGGGCGTCATTCAGAGCGTTGGCATCAAGGGCCGGGGCGGCGCCGCCTGCGACCTGTTCGTTCACCAAGCGCCATAGACGCTTGAGGAAGCGGTGAGCGCCCTCTACGGCACTGTCTGACCATTCAAGAGACTGTTCGGGGGGGGCAGCGAACATCATGAACAGGCGAACAGTATCAGCGCCGTGAGCGTCAATGATGGACTGCGGATCTATGCCGTTGTTCTTGGATTTGGACATCTTGGTGACGCCACCGGCGATTACAGGTTGTCCGTCTTCCTTGTGCACCGCACCAATGGCGTGGCCTTTTTCGTCCCGCTCTACAACGACGTCTGCGGGTGAAATCCAGACCTTGCCGCCCTTGTCGTCTTCACGATAGTAGGTGTCTGCCAACACCATGCCTTGGGTCAGTAGCTGCTTGAAAGGCTCGGAGCTGTTAACCAGACCAACATCACGTAGAAGCTTGTGGAAGAAGCGTGCGTAAAGCAGATGCAAGATGGCGTGTTCGATGCCACCGATATACTGGTCCACAGGCAGCCAGTAGTTTGCAGCCGCTGGGTCCAGCATGCCTTTGTCGTAATTCGGGCTGCAGAAACGTGCGTAATACCAAGATGACTCCATAAATGTGTCGAAGGTATCGGTTTCCAGTGTTGCTGGCTGGCCGTTGAATGACGTCTTTGCCCACTCTGGGTCGGCTTTAATGGGAGACTGGACGCCGTCCATTTCAACGTCTTCCGGCAAACGCACAGGGAGTTGGTCATCCGGAACCGGGCGCTGGGTGCCATCTTCCATCGTCATCATGGGAATGGGCGCGCCCCAGTAACGCTGGCGTGACACGCCCCAGTCACGCAGGCGGTAGTTGACCGTGCGCTTACCAATACCATTGTCTTCAAGGTGTTCGGCTATGGCGTCAAAGGCTTCATCGCTGGTAAGGCCGCTGTATTTTCCAGAGGAAACCAGCACACCTTTTTCTGTAAAGGCCTTTTCTTGAACGTCGATTTCGCGGCCATCATTGGCAGCGATAACTTGTTTTACGGGCAAGCGATATTTGAGTGCGAATTCGTGGTCGCGATCATCATGGCCGGGAACCGCCATCAGAGCGCCGGTGCCGTAATCTGTAAGCACAAAATTGGCGATCCAAACCGGAATCTCTTCCTGAGTCAGCGGGTGTATGGCCTTGAATCCGGTATCAACACCTTTCTTTTCCATGGTGGCCATTTCGGCCTCTGCAACCTTGCTGTTGCGACACTCCTCTACAAAATTAGCCACATCTGTGTGCCGTTCGGCAGCCGCTTTGGCCAGCGGATGCTCTGCGGCTACGGCCATGTAGCTCACGCCCATTAAAGTGTCGGGGCGGGTAGTGTAAACCGTGAGGCCGTCTTCGCTGTCTTTTAGCGGGAAGGTGAGCTCCGTGCCCACAGATTTACCGATCCAGTTGCGTTGCATGGTCTTGACCTGCTCAGGCCAGCCATCGAGATCGTCCATGTCGTTCAGTAGTTCTTCGGCGTAATCGGTTATACGAATGAACCACTGGGGTATCTTTTTCTGTTCAACCAGAGCGCCTGAACGCCAGCCGCGGCCGTCAACCACTTGCTCGTTGGCAAGAACGGTTTGATCTACTGGGTCCCAGTTCACGGTGGACATTTTCTTGTACACCAAGCCTTTCTCATAAAGGCGAGCGAAGAACCATTGCTCCCAGCGATAGTAATCTGGCTTGCAAGTGGCCAGTTCGCGGCTCCAGTCGTAGCCAAAACCCAGTTGTTTGAGCTGGTTTTTCATGTATTCGATGTTGGCGTAAGTCCACTTGGCCGGTGCCGTTTTGTTGGCGATGGCTGCGTTCTCTGCAGGGAGGCCGAATGCGTCCCAGCCCATGGGCTGCATGACGTTTTTGCCTTGCATGCGCTGATAACGGGAGATTACGTCGCCAATGGTGTAGTTGCGTACGTGGCCCATGTGCAGCTTGCCGCTGGGGTAGGGGAACATAGACAGGCAGTAGTATTTCGGCTTACCCGGTTCTTCCCTGACTTCAAAGGTTTTGTTCTCGTCCCAGAAGGTGCGCGCATTGTGTTCAACGTCACGGGGATTGTAGTGCTCGTCCATACCTGCCATTACTAAAGTTACCCTGTATCAAAATGATGTGCGGAGCGGCCGAACATTCTAACGCACAGAAGGCGTAACAGGTAGCCTGCCAAAAGCCTGATACTGTGCCATGATGATAAATAAGGTGAAGGTTGCCAGCCGGTGGGTCTCCCCGGAACACGCCGTGAATACATCCATGTAGGCTTGTCGGCAGCATCCCTGCTGCCGACAGTTCCGGGGAGACCCACCGGCTGACGCCCCGTAAATTATGAGGAGTCCTCCATGACAGAGCCAGAAAGAAGTCACTTATCCGGAAAAGCCCTCGAAGTATATGACCGTATGCTCGAGCGAGTGCAGAGTCGCCTAAGAGCAATACAGGAAACTTCTTTGGACACTTTGGAAGAAGAAGTTGATAAAGCGATTGAGGCAGAGCAAGAGCTGGAGGAGATGACCAGAGATGAAATCAGCCTCCTCGGGACCTACCTTCAGCGAGATCTTGAGCACCTTATCCACTTTGTGGACGAAACCGGAGAAGGGCTGGCAGAATGGTTGCAGCTTGATTTGGCGTTGCTAGAACAGCGGCTTACCGAGCGCTTGCTGTCGGTTGCCGACCAAACCTTGGTCGACACTCTGGCACTGCGACAAAAACTCGAAAGCCATGACGCCGGGCAATACATCGCCGGGGAAGTGGCCACCGCTGGTATGTTCCAGTGTCTGAGCTGCGAGCACATGCTGTGCCTCACATCGACTAGCCATTTAGAACCATGCGAAGCCTGCGGCTCGCAATACTACAAGCGGGTTACCAGTATTTGGCCGCGCAAGGAAAGCTGATAAATACATTATAGGGTAAGCGCGTTCATTGGTGGGCTTTCGCTGGCTCAGAGGTAGCCAAGGCCGTGTAGGTTTTCAAAACTGTGCGGAGCCATGGATGGCGGAGCCAAGCGTACACGGACGTATTCACAGCGTGTTTTGAAAACCTACACGGCCTTGGCTGTATGCTCCTAGGCTCGAATCAGTTTTTAGGAATAACCCGCTCACGAACAAACACAATCAAAATCAACGCTAAGGTAAGAACCGGCCAAGAAGCCGTCATCATATACGGCGTGCTACCACTAGCCTTAAATACTTCACCAGTTAGCACCGCACGCTCAAACTGCGGAATACGTGCCGTAATCTGCCCCTTGTTATCAATGATCGCCGTCACCCCATTATTGGTACCGCGAATCATATAACGTCCGGTTTCCAAAGCTCGCATACGCGCAATCTGTAAATGCTGCAACGGTCCCACAGAATCACCGAACCAGCCATCGTTACTGATCGTTAGCAGCAAATCCGAATTAACCGCATTGCGGGCAAGAAAGTCCGGGTAAGCCACCTCGTAGCAAATAAACGGCATCACCTTGGTACCGTTAGCAACCAAAGGCGACTGGTTTTCAGGGCCTCGAGTAAAGCTCGACATGGGTAAGTCAAAAAAACCGATCAGCCCGCGTAAAATACCCTCAAGCGGAACATACTCCCCAAAAGGCACCAACTTCTGCTTGTGATAAATTCCTTCGCCGTTCCCAATGGCCGTAATACTATTGTGGAAGGTAAAACCGCTAGCTCGCTCGCTGAAACCGTACCACGGAATACCGGTTATCAGCGTGCTCTCGTCACCCAGCTTCTCCGCAATGTGATCAATGATCTTACCTGCCTGATCCTGAGGGATGGGAATAGCTGTTTCTGGCCAAAGGATTAGATCAGTGTTCCAGTAAGGTTCCGTCATGCCCAGATAAGCCACGATCTGGTCCTTCAGAAACTCCGGGTCCCACTTGACCTGCTGCGGAATGTTGCCCTGCATAGCGGCCACAGACGTGGGTTCGGTACTGATATCTGTCCAGTCAACCCGGTTGAGCGCCGGGGCGGCAAGCCAAGGAGTGAGTGCCGCAACTGCGACGATTCCAGCGCTGATTAGGCGCTGTTGCGCGATAAACCAGCCTGCAGCGATAATGGCAGCACCGCTTGCCGCGATCACGAAGGTGAGGCCGTGAACGCCGACCACGGGCGCCATCCCTGCCAATGGCCCGTCGGTATGGGCAGTGCCAAGATAGAGCCAGGGAAAACCTGTTAATAACCAGCCACGGAGCCAGTCGCCGAGAATCCAAATGGCTGGGAATAGAATCAGCCGCCGTACAGCGCTGTGTTTAGCCAGCTTGCCCCAGAACCAGAAGGCGAGGGCCGGGAATAGAGCTAGTACCGCCACAAAGGCCGCTGTGAGCAAAACTGAAACGGGAATGGAGGTGTTGCCGAATTCACTGATACTAATGTAGACCCAAGTGGCACCCGAGCCAAATAGGCCCAAGCCAACTAGCAAACCCGAAAGAAAAAGTTTGTTTGCTGGTATGGGAATAGTCACCAGCAAAATAAGCACCGCAGACACAGGCCCAAGCCACCAGAAGTGGAAGGGCGAGAAGGTCAGGGTTTGCAGGGCGCCGGCAACCAAAAGGGTTGCCGCGCTTAACCAGCGGTTGGAGAAAAACGAATAAGCTGGGGTATTAGAAGGTGATGCTTGATCAGGGCTCACTACGGGTTACCTGTAACAGACGGATGACACGGTTATCAGCGTTGGCAATGGTAAAGCGCAAGCCGCCAAATTCAACCGTTTCGCCACGTCTGGGCAGGTGACCAAATTCCTTGAGTACTACGCCGCCAATGGTGTCGAATTCTTCTTCATCAAATCCGGTATTAAAAAACTCGTTGAAATCATCAACCGGGGTGACCGCCTTTACGGCGTGGGAGCCATCGCCTCGGGCCTTGATGTGTGTTTCTTCGTCGAAATCGTGTTCATCTTCGATTTCTCCGACGATTTGCTCCAACACATCTTCAATGGTTACCAGACCCGCCGTGCCGCCGTATTCGTCCACGACTATGGCCATGTGATTGCGGTTTTCCTTGAACTGCTTGAGCAACTGGTTCAGGCGTTTGCTTTCAGGAACAAAGGTGGGGGGGCGCAGAAGTTCGCGCACGTGCGACCAGTCCATATCGTCATCAAGCGCCAGAGGCAGAAGATCTTTTGCAAGAAGCACGCCGATAACATCATCCTGACTATCGCCAATAACCGGGAAGCGGCTATGGGCAGACCGGATAATTTCACCTAGGTATTCTTTGGGATCCTGAGACGCACGTACAGTGACCATTTGGGAGCGGGGGATCATAATTTCATCCACTCGCATGTCCACCACCTGCATGGCACCTTCGATAATGCTCATGGCATCGGCGTCGATGATGCCCTCAGTTTCCGCGCTTCTTAGAACCTCCAGCACGTCTTCGATAGATTCCGGCCCGCTGGAGAAGGCGTGTGATATACGCTCCAGCCAGGACTTGTTGGAGCCCTGACTGCGACTCGACTGATCGTCGCTCATGAGTCTTTTACCGTTTCCTCTGCTTCGTAGGGATTGCTGAAACCAAACTTTGCCAGCAATTGAATTTCCAAGGCTTCCATGGCCTCTGCATCTTCGTCATTTATATGATCGTATCCCTGAAGATGCAACATACCGTGAATAACCATATGTGCCCAATGGGCCGATGGTTCTTTGTGTTGTAATTTTGCCTCATTTTCCACAACTGGGGCACAAATAACGAGATCCCCTGCTAATGGCACCGTTATACCGGCTGGCGCTTCAAATGGAAAGGACAACACATTGGTGGGTTTGTCCTTGCCTCGGTATTGGTGATTCAATGACTGGCTCTCTTCAATATCGACGATACGAATCGTCACTTCCGATGGATCCGCACCCAGCCAGGCCGCCTGAGCCCAAGTTTGAAGCTGTGGCCCAGCGGGCACGCCAGACCCATCGAATGCATTCTGGAAGTCAACCGTCAGCTCATTCACTGTTTGCGGTCGCTCCCTTTGTTGCTTCCTTCGTCGATTGAATCATAGGCTTCTACAATTCGCTGGACCAGTGGGTGCCGAACCACGTCTTTGGCCTCAAAACGCGTAAAACCGATGCCGGTCACATTTTTTAAAACGGTTGCCGCGTGGATCAACCCCGAGTTTTGACCGCGCGGAAGGTCTACCTGAGTAGTGTCGCCGGTAATCACTGCAGTGGACCCAAAGCCGATGCGGGTTAGGAACATTTTCATCTGCTCGCGGGTGGTGTTCTGGCTTTCGTCGAGAATAATAAAGGAGTTGTTCAGGGTGCGACCACGCATGAAGGCCAGAGGCGCAATCTCGATCACACTTTTCTCAATCAAGCGTGTGACGTTATCAAAGCCAAGCATTTCATAGAGGGCGTCATATAGCGGTCTCAGATAAGGATCGACCTTCTGCGCTAGATCCCCGGGCAGGAAGCCAAGCTTCTCACCCGCCTCGACGGCTGGGCGTACCAAAAGAATTCGTTTCACTTGCTCGTCTTTCAGTGCTTCCACAGCGCAGGCTACCGCTAACCAGGTCTTGCCTGTACCGGCGGGGCCAATGCCAAAGTTAATGTCGTGGGAGCGAATGCTGTGAACATACTTTTGCTGATTCGCGCCACGGGGCTTGGCGGTGAGTTTGGGGGTTTTGATGATGGTGACGGCGCCATCAAAGGGTATGTCTTCGGGCAGCCTTTCAAACCCCGTTTCCCGGATGTACAGGTGCACGGTGTCTGGGGATATGTCGTCTGTGGCTTCGGTTTCCCGATACAGGTGGCGAATCACTTCTACCGCTGCGGCAACGTGTTCGGTTTCACCCTCCACCCGGAAGTGGTGGCCTCGTCGGTTAATAGAGACTTGCAGGCGTCGTTCGATGTGTTTCAAATTCTCATCAAACTGTCCACACAGGGTGGTAAGCCTGCGTTGGTCTGCCGGGTGTAAATCAAATTGTCTGGAATCGTTGGTGTTCAAATTTTCTCCGTTTTACTCCCTTCTTTTGGGAGTATGTATACCTGACTTTGGTGCTTACGGGTCTGAGCGAGGCCCTCCTCCCAAAAAGCGCCCGTGAATACGTCCATGTAGGGCTCGGTCGGGCCATCCTTGGCCCTCCACGTTTTTGGGAGGAGGGCCTCGCTCAGACCCTTTTTAGACTATGTGCTGGCCCAAAAGTTAAAAACAAGTAGCTGGGTGCTATTTGGTGATTTACTGCCATGCCGATGACATCACGTTAAGAAGTTTATAAAAGCGTTTGGCATGCCAGAGCAGAGCTGGCAGAGAGTGGTGGGACGGCCTTCCCGCCGCTCTCATACTCAACACCACAAGCACATAGGAGCCAATGCCTAATGCAGCTCCGAATCCACAGGCACGCCCCTCAAAGAGTTAGCGTAAGCCTCAACAATCTCAACATCGATGAAGTGGCCAACCACCTCCGGATTCTCATGCCGGAAGTTTACAATCCGGTTGTTCTCCGTGCGACCTGAATACTCGCCTGGATCCTTTTTCGACAAACCGGTAACGAGAATGCGCTGAGTCGAGCCCACCATCTTGCGGCTGATATCCATCACCGTTTGGTTGATCCGATCCTGCAGGATTTTAAGGCGCTGCTTCTTAACTTCCATCGGCGTTTCATCAGGTAGATCCGATGCCGGCGTGCCCGGACGGGCGCTGTAAACAAAGCTGAAGGACATATCGAAACCGATATCGTTGATCAACTTCATGGTGTCTTCAAAGTCTTTCTCGGTTTCACCCGGGAAACCAATAATGAAGTCTGAAGAAAAGCTGATGTCAGGCCGAATCTTGCGCAGGCGACGTAGTTTTGATTTGTATTCCAGTGCAGTATGGCCGCGCTTCATGGCGGCCAGAATGCGATCGGAGCCGCTTTGTACCGGCAGGTGCAAGTGGCTGACGAGTTCGGGTACCTGCTCGTAGACTTCAATCATTGCATCGGTGAATTCAACCGGATGCGAGGTGGTGTAGCGAATGCGGTCAATGCCGTCGATGGTGGCGATTAGGGTGATCAGTTCCGCCAGATCCATTACATCGCCATCGTGAGTATCCCCGCGGTAAGCGTTAACGTTTTGGCCTAGTAGGTTTACTTCCCTAACGCCTTGGCTGGCTAAATGGGCAACTTCTGCGATTACGTCGTCGGCCGGTCGGCTGACTTCTTCGCCGCGAGTGTAGGGCACCACGCAGAAGGTGCAGTATTTGCTGCAGCCTTCCATGATAGAGACGAATGCAGACGGGCCGTCGGCGCCTGGTTCTGGCAGGTTGTCGAACTTTTCGATTTCCGGAAAGCTCACATCCACCACGCCTACGCCGTTACCTTTCATGCGCACTTCGGTAATCATATCCGGCAAGCGGTGGAGGGTTTGCGGGCCGAAGACCATGTCGACATAGGGTGCGCGATCAAGAATGGCCTGACCTTCTTGGCTGGCGACGCAGCCGCCCACGCCGATAATCAGTTCCGGCTTGTTTGCTTTGAGCTTTTTCCAGCGACCCAGTTGATGGAAAACCTTTTCCTGTGCCTTTTCACGGATGGAGCAGGTGTTTAGCAACAGGATGTCGGCGTCATCTGGCGATTCGGTCATTTCCACCGCTTCGCCGGTTTTAAGTAGGTCGGCCATGCGGGATGAGTCGTATTCGTTCATCTGGCAACCGTGGGTTTTGATGTACAGCTTTTTGGCCATGGGTCTCAACACAACTGGATGTATTTGGCGCCCGGAATTATGAAATGTCCGGAATGAGCGCTCTGAAAAGGAGAACTGCGTATTATAACGGGGTGATCATTCTGCAACCAGCGTTGTCTCGGTAATCTGCCAGTTTTGCTGTGGTATTATGCGCGGTTTCTGACAATCCGAGCATGAAGCAGTTGACGAGGTTCTTCCCAAAACACGCTACAAGCACATCCATGTGCGCTTGTTTCGGGCCGTCCATGGCCCTCAACAGTTTTGGGAAGAACCTCGCCAACTGCTTCCCGAACTTTCGAGATAACTCAAAAAGCCCATGACCCCCGAACGACTTGCCCGTATTAAACAGGTACTAAACACCCGCCAGCCGGACCTGAGTGTTTTGACCGATCAGGTCCACAAACCACGAAACCTCTCCGCGATACTCCGCTCCTGTGATGCCTTCGGGCTAGCGAATATGCACGTGGTCTGGCCAAAAGAGGGTTTTCGGGCTTTTCGGAAAACTGCCGGTGGCAGCTTTAAATGGGTGACGCCGCATACCCATCGCACCATGGACGAGGCCATAGAGAGCCTGAAGGCACAGGGCCACAAACTCTATGCTGCGCAGCTATCAGACCGGGCTATTGATTACCGCTCCGCAGACTTCACTGTTCCCTGTACCGTAATCATGGGTAATGAAGTTGATGGCGTAAGCGCCGGGGCAGCGGAGCAGGCAGACGAACACATCGTTATTCCTATGATGGGCATGGTGGAATCCCTCAACGTCTCCGCCGCCTGCGCCATTATCCTTTCCGAAGCCCAAAGGCAGCGAAAAGAGGCTGGCTTGTTCGATAATCGGCGTATTCCAGATGAAGACTATAATCGCCTACTCTTCAGTTGGTGTCAGCCCGTCGTCAAGCGCTACTGTGATGACCGAAACCTGTCATACCCACCCATCGATCACGAAACTGGTGAGCTGGTCGACGGAGTAGGCTGGATGCAGAAAGTAAGGGTGCAGCGGGCAAGCCGCATCCGTTGGAGCGAAAGCACCACCATAGAGACCGAGTAGTCAGATATATCTCTCCACTCAGATCGGCCCGTGGTGTGGTAAGGCTTTTCTGCCGGAAAAAGATGTCTGAGCGCAGCGAGTTGTTTTTCCAGAAGAAAAGCCTTACCACGCCGCGGAGCCAGCCGCCCAAGTGGCAGGTAAATCAAGCGGGGCCAAGGCCAATCGAAAGAATCACTCCTCGCGATTCTCCAAATACCGCTCCAACTGCTCCCGCAAAGCCTTAGGCAGGCGAGTAATCGTCAGCGCATCCTTGTCGCGATCATAGTAAATTGCCTGATTCACCAAATCTGAAGAAAAAGAAACACTCATACCGCCGCCAGAACCAGCAATACGCACCAGCTTCTTCACCTTCCGATGATCCGGATGCAGTACACCACTTTCCGGTAACTCCGCCGTTTTGCTGGCAAACTCCTTGAAACGCCCCGGCTCATCCTCATCCAAGTAACCAGAGAGCGCCTCAATCGCAACCGGCTCGCCCAAAGCATGCTGCTCCTTGCAGAACTCATAAGCCCGAGTGCGAACTTCGCCAGCCTTCTCAGGCTCTGAAGACTTTGCAAACGCCTCCACGGCATCCAGAAACGTCAGAGTTTCCTTCTCAACATCAATCTGATTGGTGAAGCCACACAGCCGGATAAACAGCTCTCCCGGCTCGCCAGTTCCACGTGCATGAACCAGTGTAAGGTAGTTCTCTGCGGCGTTATCGCCAAGCCAGTCATCCAATTCAACCCGCATAGCAAGATTCAGGCGGGACGTGCTCAGCACATCCGTTGTATCCAGAGCCTGATTGCCGTCGAAGCGCAGAGCGCCGTCAGTCTCCAGAACCATGACGTAAACAACGTCTGAATCTGCAAGAGCCTCGTGAACAACCACAAGTTGCCCCACGAACTCCTCCTGACAACTCGTAAGCAACTCCTGCCACTGCCCAAACACTCGATTCGTGAACGAAGCAAAACTCTGCTTGTCCTCCAGATAGTCCTTCAGCCAACTACTGAACGGACTCTCCCCAATATCCTCCGAGAATCGCCCGTACTTCTTGCCCGGCTTGCTGTTAAACAGCCGCTTCATCTGCTTATGCAGGCCCTCATAATCGCCACCCGGCTCCTGCAGCGCCTCGCCACTCTGAAGGCGGGCAGGTTGCCCCGGCTGATACTGACTGGAAAACGCGGTGCGCAGGTGCTTGATAGCCATAAACAGAGAATTCCCGAATTAAAGAAACAAAAAAGCCCCGAAGGAAACCTTCAGGGCCACAGATTCTGCCACGTACACCAAATACATTCACGACTAAAAAAAGAGAATGGCAGGAAAGCCTGATAGCCGTGGGGCGGGGTGTCTTTTCTGGCAGGAAAAAGATGTTTGAGCGAAGCGAGTTGTTTTTCCAGAAGAAAAGACACCCCGCCCCGCGGCAAACACCCACCTAACCAGTCCTGCCAATAAGGTCCCGATTAAACCCGCTTGTTGAGCACCAGTTCCTGCACCAGCGTTGCAGCAACACCTGTCACTTCGTCCGTGCTATCCGCTGTTATGGAAACGTTGGCTATGTCAGTGCCCAGATCAACGGCAATTGCTACAAGCCCGTAAGCGGTCAGCAATTGCGCAGTGCGGCGGCGGTCGTCGGCATCACCGGCATTATCTTCGCTCAAAATCACCGACGTTTTGCCTTGATCAAACAGCGCCCGTTCAACCGCCAAGGCAAGGGCATGAGCCTGTTTGCCCGAGCAGCCAATAATCATCGGCTTCTGTGCCAATCTGCGCTCACGTTCCTCAGGGCTTACGGGCTCCAGAGTTCCTGCTGTATCTGCCAAGCTATCAATCATGCCCGCACCAACAGTCACGTTTGTAAGCCTGTCGATCACAATAAAGCTGCCAGTGGCATGGTTACGCTGGTAGGCGTCAAAGGCGATGGGCTGGCTCAGGGTCAGATCACACAGGCCAATTTCATTCACCTGCAACAGGGCAGGATTGGCATGCTGCTCCAGCGTGTTTACGTCAGTCTGATAGTGAATCTTGCGAACCGTGCCCGATGTGAATGTGGGTCCCAGCTTGATGTCGTAAAGGCGGCCGGTATGCAAAGGCGCATCTGCCATCCACACGATGTTGGCCTTAAAACGGTTGCCCACTTCCGGCTCGTCTTCCGGTTTAACCAGCATGTCGCCACGACTGATATCAATCTCATCTTCCAGCGTCAGTGTAACGGCTTGGTCAATATAAGCTTCGTCTAGATTGCCATCAAACGTTACAACTTCCTTGATGGTACTGGTACGCCGTGAGGGCAGGGCCATTACCTTGTCGCCAGGGCGGATGACGCCAGAGGCGATGGTGCCGCAGAAGCCGCGAAAGTTCAGGTTGGGGCGGGTGACGTATTGCACGGGGAACCGGAAGTGTTCCAGGTTCTTGTCGCGGTTTACTTCCACCGTTTCCAGAATGTCCATTAGTGGCTGGCCGTTAAACCAAGGGGTGTTCTCACTGCGGTTGACTACGTTGTCGCCTTCCAGTGCCGAGATGGGTACAAAGCGGATGTCTTTCAGACCGAGTTTGGCGGCAAACGAGAGGTATTCTTCTCTGATCTCATTGAAGCGATCTTCGCTGAAATCCACCAGATCCATCTTGTTCACCGCCACAACGATGTGCCGGATGCCCAGCAGTGAGGCAATGTAGGAGTGGCGGCGGGTTTGCGTTAATACACCGCGGCGGGCGTCAATCATCAGAATCGCAACCTGAGCCGTAGATGCGCCGGTAGCCATGTTGCGGGTGTACTGCTCATGTCCCGGCGTATCGGCAATGATGAACTTGCGCTTGTCGGTGGAGAAGTAGCGGTAGGCAACATCAATAGTAATGCCTTGCTCGCGCTCGGCCTGCAAGCCATCAACCAGCAGAGCAAGATCCAGCTTTTCACCAGTGGTGCCCATCTTGGCGCTGTCGGTTTTCAGGCTGGCCATGTGATCTTCGTAGATCATTTTGGTGTCGTGCAGCAGGCGACCGATAAGGGTGCTTTTGCCGTCGTCGACGCTGCCGCAGGTGAGCAGGCGCAGCAGTTCCTTGTTTTCGTGTTGTTTCAGGTAGGCCTGAATGTCGTCGGCAATAAGATCAGATTGATGTGACATATCAGAAGTACCCTTCGCGTTTTTTCTGTTCCATGGAGCCAGCCGAATCGTGATCAATCACGCGGCCCTGACGTTCTGAGCTGGTGGCCAGCAGCATTTCCTGAATGATTTCCGGCAATGTATCTGCCTCGGATTCAATGGCGCCGGTCAGCGGGTAGCAGCCCAAAGTGCGGAAGCGGATGGATTTCATCATCGGCTTTTCACCCTCTTTCAGGGGCATACGGTCGTCGTCCACCATGATCAGCGACCCATCGCGCTCAACCACCGGGCGAACTGCCGAGTAGTACAAGGGAACAATCTCGATGTTTTCCAGATAGATGTATTGCCAAATATCCAATTCTGTCCAGTTAGACAGTGGGAATACGCGAATGCTTTCGCCCTTGTTCACTTTGCCGTTATACGTGTTCCAGAGTTCAGGGCGCTGATTTTTGGGGTCCCAGCGGTGGTATTCGTCGCGGAAGGAATATACGCGCTCTTTGGCCCGGGACTTTTCTTCGTCCCTGCGGGCACCACCGAAAGCGGCATCAAAGCCGTACTTGTCCAGCGCCTGTTTAAGGGCTTGGGTTTTCATCACGTCTGTATGCTTTGCGCTGCCATGGGTAAAGGGGCCAATGCCTTGATCCACACCATCCTGATTCGTGTGAACAATCAGGTCCAGCCCATATTCCTTTACCTTACGTTCCCGGAAATCGATCATGTCCCGAAACTTCCAGGTGGTGTCTACGTGCATCAAGGGGAAAGGCATTTTTCCGGGGTAAAAAGCTTTGCGGGCAAGGTGCAGCATAACCGCTGAATCTTTGCCAATGGAGTAGAGCATCACCGGGTTATCAAACTCGGCAGCCACTTCCCGGATGATGTGGATGCTTTCCGCTTCCAGTTGTTTTAGATGCGTAAGGTTGTATGTGGTCATGATAATCCGTTGCCGCAGCGGGCCTTGAGGGCGTGCAAATTAGTTTATTGATTGTATCAGAGCCGATATGGCTATAAGAAGCGTTGCAGTTAGAGTTTTAAGTTATAGAAATATAGCGCTCCCGTTAGCGCGGCAACTAACGGGGTTGGATGATCTGGTTTCGCGGGGTTAGGCTGGTTTGCGCATGTCGGATAGAAGTTTGCGTACATACCGGTCTACGTAATCAAAGCCATTGCCTTCAAAATCTTCAAACTGAATACCGAGCTGAAACTCGTCCCGTGCCATGCGCCTGAGGTGAACAATGTGCCCAGTGGCGAAAATAGATACAGGTTGAGTCGCAACGACTGGCACAGAAAAATGGGCTTTTACATCAATCCAGTTTCCCGGAGTAGGGGCTTGCAGGCGAGGTATAAGTTGGTCTGCCGTTTTTTGGTTGCAGCAAACCATAACGCCGGTACGCGACAGGTTGGATATCTTGCAGGTGAGTTGGCACCCATCCGGTTTTTCGATAACGATGTCACTCACAATATCCACACGTTGCTGGTTGCGCAGGTTTGGCTTAACTGTGGCTGCTTTCATGTGGACTCTTGTTGGCTAAGTTAGTTGGCAACGTTTGGGCGTTCTTAGATTTAAATACTGTTTCAGAACAAGGTGTAACCGATCAAAAGTGTAGTTGTTTGTTTTCTGATCAGCAACTTTCGTGTCGCAGCTTGTGGCAGGTTTTTATAGCTTTCCTGAACATTGGTTCATAATTTTGACTCAGATCACGCATCGTTCGCTTCAAAAGCCGTTCCGCTTTTGCTGCAGAAGAGGGTGTTACTGGTGTAAAATTGCGGGTTCTATTCATTAGCACGTTCCCGCCGGTCATTCGCGTGTTTCCGCCGGGCGTCAGGAATCCTGAAACGTTTTATGACAGAAAAAACCGAAAACACAGTATCCGGTAACGGCAAAGTTGGCTTTATCAGCCTAGGTTGCCCCAAAGCTTTGGTAGATTCCGAACGCATACTCACTCAGTTGCGACTGGATGGTTACGATGTGGTGCCCACATATAACGATGCGGACATTGTTGTCGTGAACACCTGCGGATTTATCGATGCGGCAAAGCAGGAATCTCTGGATGCTATTGGTGAGGCAATCAGCGAGAACGGCAAGGTGATTGTTACCGGTTGTATGGGTGTGGAGGCGGACAAAATCCGCGAAACCCATCCGGGTGTGTTGGCGGTTTCAGGCCCCCATGCCTATGAAGAAGTGGTGGGTGCCGTGCATCAGTTTGTTCCGCAAACCCGCGAGCATGATCCATTCACCGATCTGGTTCCGCCTCAAGGTATCAAGCTGACGCCAAGGCACTATGCTTACCTCAAAATTTCCGAAGGCTGCAACCATCGCTGCACCTTCTGCATCATTCCATCCATGCGCGGTGATCTGGTTAGCCGACCAATTGGCGATGTGATGGACGAGGCCCAGCGGCTGGTTGACGCAGGTGTGAAAGAGTTGCTGGTAATCTCACAAGACACCTCGGCCTACGGTGTGGACACCAAGTATCGCACCGGGTTCTGGCAGGGCCGCCCGCTGAAAACCAAAATGCAGTCGTTGTGCGAAGCCTTGGGCGAGATGGGGGTTTGGGTTCGCCTGCATTATGTGTACCCCTATCCGCACGTAGACGACATTATTCCGCTGATGGCCGAAGGCAAAATCCTGCCGTATCTGGATATTCCATTTCAGCATGCTAGCCCGAAAGTATTGAAGGCGATGAAGCGCCCGGCCCACGACAGTAAAACTCTGGACCGCATCCGTAAATGGCGTGAAATATGCCCCGAACTGACGATTCGCTCCACCTTTATTGTGGGCTTTCCGGGCGAGACGGAAGAAGATTTCCAGTATCTGTTGGATTGGCTTGATGAAGCACAGCTGGACCGCGTGGGTGCGTTTACTTACAGCGCGGTAGAGGGTGCCAAGGCCAATGAGATTGAAGGTGCTGTGCCTGAACACGTCAAAGAAGAGCGCTTGGCGCGCTTCATGACAAAACAGGCCGAAATCTCAGCTGCCCGTTTACAGGCGAAAATTGGCACGACCATTGACGTGTTGATTGATGAGGTAGACGAAGAAGGTGCCATCGGTCGCTCGAAAGCCGATGCGCCAGAAATTGATGGTATGGTTTACCTCAACGATGCCACAGACCTGCAGCCCGGCCAGATTGTTCGCGCGGTGGTTGAACACGCAGACGAACACGATCTTTGGGCTGTTCTGGCTTGATCTGTTGTTGAAACTAGTAGACCGCCCCTAAAATGGAGGCGGTCTACTAGTGTTTAGCGTTGCTTTAGCTGATCATACAATCTCGATCAGCACTTCGCCAGGCGTTACCCGGTCACCCTTCGTTACGTATATGGCGTCTACTTTTCCGTCGATATTGGCGTGTACCTCAGTTTCCATCTTCATGGCTTCGGTAATCAGTACGGCCTGACCAGCACTGACGGTGTCTCCCTCGTTAACCAGAACCTCAACCACGTTACCCGGCATGGCCGTGCTTACGTGGCCAGGCGTAGACGCTTTTTTGCGGCCACTTCCGCCCTCGGCCACATAATCGTTAAGGGGTTCGAATACCACTTCTTCCGGCATGCCATCAAGTGAGAGATAAAGCTTTCGCCTTCCCGCACCTGAATCGCCAGAGCCGGTAACCGCCACTTCGTAACTTTCGCCGTGAACTTCAATGCGGAATTCCGTGGCTACGCCAGTGTTCAGGCGTTCCCGAGACGTGTCTTCCGGTGGCAACAGTGGCTCTGGTACAAGGGTGCCGTCTTTACGTTGTTGCAGGAATTCCCGGCCCAGATCGGGGAACATGGCATAGGTGAGGACATCTTCTGCGCTTAGGGCCAGCTCACCTATGTCTTCGCGCAGTTTGTTCATCTCTGGGTTGAGCTGGTCGGCGGGACGGCCCTCATCAACCGGTTCGTTGCCAATCGCTTTGTTGCGCACATCGGAATTGACCGGAGCAGGTGGCTGACCATAGCCCCCTTGTAGATAGCGTTTCACTTCGTTAGTGATGGTTTTGTAGCGTTGGCCAGCCAGCACGTTGTATACCGCTTGAGTGCCAACAATCTGTGAGGTTGGTGTAACCAGTGGTGGGAAGCCCAAATCTTCCCGCACCCGAGGAATTTCTTCAAAAACTTCGCGGATTCGGTCCAATGCATTCTGCTCTTTTAGCTGGTTCGCCAGATTGGACATCATGCCGCCAGGCACCTGATTGATCTGTACCGACACGTCCTCGCGGGTGAACTCGCTTTCGAACTGGCGGTACTTCTTGCGCACTTCGCGGAAGTAATCGGCAATTTCGCTCAACAGCGTCAAGTCTAGCCCTGTGTCGTATTCGGTGCCCTTGAGTGCGGCCACCTGAGATTCTGTTGCGGGGTGGCTGGTTCCGGAAGAGAACGAAGAAATCGCGGTGTCGATTCGGTCGACGCCTGCCTCTATGGCCTTCAGCTGGCAAAGTGGGGCCAAACCAGAGGTTGAGTGGCTGTGGATAACCAGAGGCAGATCTACTTCCGTCTTGATGGCTTTAACCAGATCGTAAGTTGCGTAAGGCGTTAGCAGCCCTGCCATATCCTTTATGGCAATAGAATCGGCGCCCATAGCCTGCATTTCTTTCGCTTGCTGCACGAACAATTCAGGAGTGTGCACCGGGCTGGTGGTGTAGCAAATAGTACCCTGCGCATGCTTGCCGGCTTTCTTGACCGCTTTCATGGCGGTTTCAATGTTGCGCAGATCGTTCAGCGCATCAAACACCCGAAAGACATCTATACCGTTATCGGCCGCTTTTTGCACGAAGGCTTCAACAACATCGTCAGCGTAGTGGCGATAGCCAAGCAGGTTTTGGCCCCGTAGCAACATTTGCAGGCGTGTATTAGGCAGGGCTTCGCGCAGTTTGCGCAAACGCTCCCAAGGGTCTTCCTTCAGAAAGCGAACGCAGGCATCGAAGGTGGCTCCGCCCCAAACTTCCAGCGACCAGTAACCCGCTTGGTCCAGTTTGTTGCATATAGGTAGCATATCTTCGGTGCGCATGCGGGTAGCGATAAGCGACTGGTGCGCATCGCGCAGAACAAGGTCGGTGACTTCAATTTTCTTTGTATGGGTCATAATGTGTTACTCCTGCGGATTACCAGCCTGCGTGCGCAGCAATGGTGGCGGCGAGGGCAAGCGCAATTTCACTGGGGTGGCGCTTGGTGGAATAGTTCAGCAATTCTGGGTGATCGGGCACAAAGCTGGTGTTGAAATCCCCTTTGCGGAAATCCGGGTGATCCAGAATTTGCTGGTAGTAGTTGGCGGTCGTTTTGATTCCGTGCAGCCGCATATCATCCAGCGCCCGCTTGCCCCGGGCGATCACCTCATCCCAAGTCAGTGCCCAGACTACAAGCTTTAGGCACATGGAATCGTAATAGGGCGGGATTTCGTATCCGGTATAAATGGCCGTATCAACTCGAACGCCGGGGCCGCCGGGGGCGTAATAATGGGTAATGCGCCCAAAACTGGGCAGGAAGTCGTTTTTCGGATCTTCCGCATTAATGCGAAACTGCAACGCGTAGCCCCGATACTGAATGTCTTCCTGCCGATAGCTTAAGGGCAGGCCTGCGGCAATACGCAGTTGCTCGCGTACAATGTCTACGCCCGTGATGGCTTCGGTAATGGTGTGTTCCACCTGTACCCGGGTGTTCATTTCCATGAAATACACTTCGTTGCCTGACAACAAAAATTCCACTGTGCCGGCGTTCTCATAGCCAACTGCCTTGGCCGCCCGCACCGCCAAATCACCGATGTATTGGCGCTGTTCTGGTGTCAGTTGCGGGCTGGGGGCAATCTCGATCAGCTTTTGATTGCGACGCTGGATGGAGCAGTCGCGCTCAAACAGGTGGATTGCATTGCCCTGGTTGTCTGCCAGAATCTGCACCTCAATGTGGCGCGGGTTCACAATGCACTTTTCCATAAACACTTCGGCGGACCCAAAAGCCTTCGTGGCCTCGGAAATCACCCGAGGGTACTGAACCCTTAGCTCTTGCGGCGTGTCGCAACGGCGAATGCCACGCCCGCCCCCGCCGGAAGTCGCTTTCAGCATCACCGGATAGCCGATATCGTTCGCTAGCTCCAATGCGTCTTCAAGGCTATCTAGATTGCCTTCCGAGCCCGGAGTAATAGGAATGCCAGCCGCACGCATACTGTCTCTGGCTTGAGTTTTGTCACCCATGCCGTGAATAACACTGGATTTCGGTCCGATAAACGCCACACCCTTCTGTTCGCACAAGCGGGCAAAATTAGCGTTCTCCGACAAAAAGCCGTAGCCGGGGTGAATGGCATCGCAGCCGGTTTCTACCGCCAGATTTACGATGCGGGCGGGGTCGAGATACCCCGCAAGCGGATCCTCACCCAGAGAGTAGGACTCGTCGGCTCGTTTCACGTGCAAACCGTAGCGATCCGGTTCGGTGTAAATGGCCACCGAACGAATCCCCATCTCTGCACAGGCCCGCACGATGCGGACAGCAATCTCGCCGCGATTAGCGATTAACACTTTCTTCAGCATGGGAAATTCCTCATTGCTTCGTCCCGAATGAAGGTGGAAAAAGCATAACGAGCAGTGCTGATCAGTAAAAATTGATATTATTTCGTTTGTGTATAACTGATTGCTTATGGGTGAAATCGTGGAGGAGAGTCCGTGCCGCTCAGTATTCAGAAGTTGGCGAATAGACTGACGTTTCGTCAGTTGCAGGTATTCAAGGCCGTCTATGATCTAAAAAGCTACAGCAAGGCCGGGGAATTGTTGGGCTTAACCCAACCCGCCGTCAGTAGCCAAGTACGCCATCTGGAACAGGCACTGGACATGCCGATGTTCGAATACATAGGGCGAAAGCTCTATTGCACAGCGGCAGGAGAAGAAATGGCCGCATGTGTGCGAGCGGTGTTTGGCGAGCTTGCTAACATGCAAAACCGCTTAGCGGCGCTAGAAGGGCGAGTAGCCGGGGATTTGCGATTGGTTGCAGTGAGCACAGCGCAATACGTAGTGCCCTATCTGCTAGGCCCGTTTCTTCAACTCAACCCACAAGTCAACATATCCGTAGCTGTTGTCAATCGAGCGACAGCGTTGGAACGGTTAAACGAAAATAACGATGACCTCGTGATCATGGGCATGGTGCCGCAGGGCCGCCCACTTACTTCTCTCCCGTTTCTGGACAACGAACTGGTACCTGTGGCTGTGGCTGGCCACCCCTTGCTTAAGCAAAACACTGTCACCGCAGAGGAATTTTTGAATAGCAAGCTCCTGACTAGAGAGCCAGGATCTGGCAGCCGGTTGGCACTGGAAGTCTACTGCCAGCAACACCATTTGAAAATCAATCCAATTATGGAATTGGGCTCCAACGATGCGGTTAAACATGCGGTGTTAGCGGGCTTGGGTATAGCCGTGTTGCCCAAGTTAAGCATTCTTTCTGAGCTAGCCTTGGGCTCCTTGGTTGCTCTTGATATATCAGGCTTCCCGCTGAGGCGGAGCTGGTGTGTGGTCTATCCGCAGGGGCGTTACCCAACGCCTGTGATGAAGGCTTTTGTCGACTACGTTCAGGAGAATATTGCCCAGTTCGAGCAGTTGTTCGGGAGGTTGGCTGGCAAATAGTATTAGCTGAGTTCCGGATGCCAATATGATGGTTTTCAGGAGTTATATTGGTGTTAGACAGGGTGGGTTTGTGGCCCCTTCCCAAAAATCTCGTAGGCCAAGGACGGCCGGAGAGAAGCGCACAAGGATGTGCTCGTAGCGGTTTTTGGGAAGGGGCCACAAACCCGCTCCACCTCAAAACTAACAAGCTTGGGTCGGAGTCAGAAACCCCGACCCAAGCCAATCAACCACCAAGCTTCCGAACAAGAATCTCATTAAACAACTTGGGATTCCCTTGGCCTTTAGAAGCCTTCATTAAAGGCCCCATAAACCCACCCAACATCTTCTTCTGCTTCTTAGGGTCAGCTTCCTCCTGATACTGAGCAACCTGATCCGGCATCCCAGCCAGAACCTCATCCACCATCTGCTCCAAAGCACCGGTATCAGAAACCTGCTTCAAGCCTTGAGCTTCAATAATGGCATCCGCATTATCCGCATCCCCATTCCAAAGCGCTTCAAATACCTTCTTGGCTCCCGAGGACGACACAGTGTTATCGGCAATACGCGCCACCAACTGGCCCAGCTGCGAGCCAGTGATAGGCGCCTGAACCACGGTTTTGTCCTCGGCATTCAGACGTGCAGAAAACTCACCCAACACCCAGTTAGCGGCCAACTTGGCATCTTTACCCTGACCTACAGCCTCTTCAAAAAAGGCTGCAATCCGGGCGTCGTCACTGAGCAAGCGAGCATCATAATCGTTGAGGCCATACTGCTCCTTGAATCGAGCCTTGCGCTCATCGGGCAGTTCCGGCAGTAAGTCGCGAGCGCTTTCAATAAACGCATCGTCGATTACAACGGGCAATAAGTCCGGGCAGGGGAAGTAACGGTAATCGTTGGCTTCCTCTTTGCTGCGCATAGATCGGGATTCGTCGCGATCGCCGTTATAAAGACGGGTCTCCTGAATAATACGACCGCCATCTTCCAGAATATCCATTTGCCGCTCTACTTCATGGGCAATGGCCTGCTCCATAAAACGGAACGAGTTCAGGTTCTTGGTTTCTGTGCGAGTGCCCAGCTCATCCGAGCCTTTCGGTTTGAGAGAGATGTTCACATCGAAACGCAAGGAGCCCTGACTCATATCACCGTCACAGATGCCGATTGATGACACCAAGCTGTGCAGCTTCTTGGCAAAGGCAACGGCTTCTTCCGCACTATTCATATCCGGCTCGGTAACAATCTCAATCAGCGGCGTGCCTGCGCGGTTCAGATCGATGCCCGTCATGCCATCAAAATCTTCGTGCAACGACTTGCCCGCATCTTCTTCCAAATGGGCATGGTGAATGCGCACGCGCTTGCTGCTGCCATCTTCCAGATCAATATCCACAAAGCCGG
Source organism: Marinobacter sp. 1-4A (assembly GCF_016597725.1). Taxonomy (GTDB): domain Bacteria; phylum Pseudomonadota; class Gammaproteobacteria; order Pseudomonadales; family Oleiphilaceae; genus Marinobacter. The sequence goes on along the minus strand of NZ_VCGY01000005.1, from coordinate 170,117 downwards.
GTCCGACAATCGGGTGGTCCAATTGTGTGGTTTGATAGCCCTTGGGCAAATCCGGGTAAAAGTAGTTTTTACGATCGAACACCGAACGCCGACCGATCTCGGCGTTCACCGCCAAGCCGAACATGACTGCATAGCGGAAAGCCTGCTCATTCGGAACAGGCAGGGTGCCCGGCATCGCCAGATCAACGGCACTCGCTTGAGTGTTGGGCTCGGCACCAAAGGCGGTACTGGAGCCGGAAAAAATCTTGGTTTTGGTGGCAAGCTGAACATGAATTTCCAGCCCGATCACAATATCCCATTGCATAACTGTTCTCCTGATACGGGCTTACTGGGGAAGCTTCTGGTGCCAGTCGGTAACCTGCTGATACTGGTGCGCAGCGTTCAGCAGACGGGCTTCTTCGAAATAGTTCCCGATAATCTGCAGCCCCACTGGTAGGCCGTCTACAAAGCCTGCTGGCACAGACATAGCAGGCACACCCGCAAGATTCACCGCGATGGTGAAAACATCTTCCAGATACATGGTCACCGGGTCGCTGGTTTTCTCACCTTGCACAAATGCGGGGGAGGGCGTTACCGGGCTCATCAGCACATCCACTTCGTTAAAGGCGTTAACGAAATCCTGCTGAATCAGGCGGCGAACCTTTTGGGCTTTGAGATAGTAGGCGTCAAAATAGCCTGCTGAAAGCGCGTAGGTACCAACCAGAATACGGCGCTTCACCTCGCCTCCGAAGCCTTCTGCCCGAGTGCGGGTATAAAGGTCGTTGAGATCTTTTGGGTTGTCACAGCGGTAGCCATAACGCACGCCGTCAAAGCGCGACAGGTTGGCGGAGGCTTCGGCAGGTGCAATCACGTAATAAGCGGCAATGGCCAGCTTCGCATGGGGCAGTGATACTTCTTTTACCGTAGCGCCGAGCTTCTCGTATTCCTTCACTGCATTGCGAACCTGCTGCTCCATCGCAGGGCTGAGCTGGTCGGAGAAATACTCTTTTGGAAGACCAATGCGAAGACCTTTTAAAGGCTCATTCAGAGTGGCGGTATAGTCCGGCACCGCACGATCAACGCAGGTGGAATCCTTTGGGTCAAATCCGGCCATTACATTCAGCATCAGCGCATTGTCTTCAGCGGTGCGCGCCATAGTGCCGCCCTGATCCAGACTGGAGGCAAAGGCAATCATGCCGTAACGGGATACCCGGCCATAAGTGGGTTTAAGACCAGTGACTCCGCACAAAGCAGCAGGCTGACGGATGGAACCGCCGGTATCCGTAGCCGTGGCTGCAGGCACCAAACGAGCAGCTATGGCTGCTGCAGAACCGCCGGAAGAACCGCCGGGCACGCGCTTTTCGCCATTGCCCAAGCCCCAAGGATTGGTCACTGCGCCGAAAAAGCTGGACTCGTTGGACGAGCCCATGGCGAATTCGTCCATATTGGTTTTGCCAAGACATACTGCGCCAGCAGCGCGAAAGTTGGCGGTTACGGTGGCGTCATAGGGCGGCACAAAGTTGGCCAGCATCTTGGAGCCGCAGGTGGTGGCTACACCATTGGTGCAAAAAATGTCTTTATGGGCAAAGGGTACGCCGGTCCAAACGCTGGCTTTACCCGCAGCACGCTGCTCGTCTGCCGTTTTGGCATCTGCCAGAGCCTGATCTTCGGTAACGGTAATAAAGCTATTGTATTGGCGGTCTTCGGCCTTAATGCGATCGAGGAACTCACGGGTCAGTTCCACGCTTGAAATCTTGCCGCTTTCCAGCTCGCGGGAAAGCTCTGCTACGGATTTGTTATGCATGTTCAATCCTGATAGTGGGCTGATTATGGCTACGACAGATCACTCGATAACGCGTGGCACGAGATAAAGGCCGCTTTCGGTGGCCGGGGCAATAGCCTGAAAGGCTTCCCTTTGATTCGTCTCGGTCACTTCATCGGCCCGCAAACGCTGTACAGCATCAAGCGGATGAGCAAGGGGCTCTACGTTATTGGTATCGGCGGCGCTGAGCTGGTCAACCAGACTGAGGATGTTGCCTAGGTCGTTCTCCAGTGCTGGTATCTGCTCTTCGTCGAGGCGAATACGGGCCAGCACGGCGACTTTTTCAATGTCTTCGCGGGAAATGGTCACGTTGACTCCAAAGTATAAAACAGCGTTTTTAAGAAGGTCGTTATGGTAACAGATTCGTGGCTGGGCGGGAGGGGGGCGAAAACCTACTCAATTGGCCGGGTATCATCCAACAAATCTTCGGCTGCTGTGTCGCTTCGCTCTTCCCGCACTTGCCGGGAAATGTGGGTATCTGGACGCACATCCAGCAACTCTTCAGTTGGTAATTCGGAAGGTGGCGGGGTTTTCGACGGTTCTTGAGTCTGCATTGGCTGTTCGGGAACATCGATGGGCGCCAATGTGGCGGGCGTTTGATCAAAACGTAGCCGGTAGATGGGTTCAGGTAAGGTAAAGCCTTGCGTTTCAAGTGCATTTTTGGCGGCGCGAATCGAAAGGCTGCGGGCTTTACCGTAATCGGATTCGCGTTGATCAATCCACGCCATGAATTTAATCAGAATGTTGGAGTCCCCCACGGATTCGATGATGCCGTTGGGCTCCGGCTCGTCCAACACCCAGTCCAGTTGCTGCAGTGCCACCAAGCCGACTTGTATCGCAAGGGCCGGATCATCCTCCGCGTCGACGCCTAATACGAAGTCAAAACGGCGCTGAGGGTTGCGGGAGTAATTTAGGATGACCGCTTTGAACACGGTGGCGTTTGGGATGCGTAGATGGTTGCCTTCTAACGTCATTAAAACCGTTGAACGGGATGTTAGCCGAACCACAACGCCCTCGTAGTCGTTGATAAGAACATGCTCTTGGGCCCTGAATGGCTGGCGAATGCTCAGCATGATGCTGGAAATGTAGTTTTCCATGGAGTCTTTAACGGCAAAGCTGATGGCTAACCCCAGTACGCCTGCACCCCCGAGTAGAGTGCCCATCAGCGCTGTGGCGCCAAGAATGTTAAGGGCGAGCAGCAAGCCCAGAAGAATCGTTACCAGCCTGACTGCGTGGCCCGCGAGCTCGGCGAGAAAGGGGTTTTTGGTTATTCGTGACCAGAGCGGAGTGTGCCCAGCCAGCCGGTGTCCGGCAAAGGCTACAATAATGAAAATGGCTAGAGCCACCAGTAATAGAGGTAAGGCTCTTATCCATTCCCGCAGGGAATTCTGTAGTGAATCCCAAAGCGGGTTGAGATTGTCTTGTAAATCCAGCGTGCGAACGATTCTATCGTCAACGGCGATGGCGCCTTCAACCCGTTCAGACAGCTTCAGTGCTCTTTGGGCTTGAGCTTCGTTGGCAATTTGGCCTGACAAGGCCACAACACCGCTGTTGACGTCAACCTGTAAGGATTCGAATTGAGGGATCTGTTCGAAAATACTGGTAATGCGTTGAGCAATCAGTTTGTCGCTCTCGGCACCGGGCTCCAGAGTGATGGTGCCGGTTGGCTCACCATTACCCTGCTGAGCCAGTGCCAATGAAGAGGCCCCTGTCGCAAGAAAAAGTGCCAACGCCAGCAATAGATGCAACGGAGTAGTAGATGCGAAAGTGCGTACTGCCACGCTAATCTTTGATGGTGTCAAAGGCAGCCTCGATTCTGGCGGATTTAGTAAAAGGTGTATGGCTTTTTAGGCCGACTTTAGTGTGTAGCAAAGTTCAACTCAATGTCTGCGTCAACCAGCAAATTGAGCGCTTGCGGAATCTGGTGCTGCAAGTGCATGAACAATTGTTCATGCTGGGCAGGATATCATTTGCCTTAACAGCAGGCTGTGCCTTGCCTGAGAGGGGGGGCACTGCTAAAGTTGCCGCATCTTTCTGCAACCGCAACTCTTAGGTTGAAACTACACGAATGTTGATTAAAAGACTCCGAGGCTTATTTTCCAGCGACCTGTCCATCGATCTGGGCACCGCCAACACCCTTATTTTCGTGCGTGACCGCGGGATTGTGCTGAATGAGCCATCCGTAGTAGCCATTCGTACCAGTAATTCCCAAAAAATGGTTGCCGCTGTCGGCGCCGAGGCAAAACGTATGCTGGGCCGCACGCCCGGTAACATCACCGCCATTCGCCCCATGAAAGATGGCGTAATTGCCGATTTTGTGGTGACCGAAAAAATGCTTCAGCACTTTATTCACAAAGTGCATGAAAACAGCTTTATTACCCCAAGCCCACGGGTTCTTGTGTGCGTGCCGAGCAAATCCACCCAAGTAGAGCGCAAAGCCATCCGTGAATCGGCTCTGGGCGCAGGTGCTCGGGAAGTGTTTCTGATTGAAGAGCCCATGGCGGCTGCAATTGGTGCCGGGCTACCGGTAGAAGAAGCCAGTGGTTCAATGATTGTGGATGTTGGGGGTGGTACCTCCGAAATCGCTATTATCTCCCTAAACGGCATTGTTTACGCTGATTCCGTGCGGGTGGGTGGTGATAAGTTTGATGAAGCCATTGTTACCTATGTGCGTCGTAACTACGGCAGCCTGATTGGTGAAACCACCGCCGAGCGCATTAAGCATGAAATCGGGTGCGCGTACGAAGGTTTGGAAATTCTCGAAATCGATGTGCGTGGTCGCAATCTGGCAGAAGGGGTGCCTCGCGCCTTCACACTCAACAGTGAAGAGATTTTGGACGCCCTGCAGGAATCATTGGCTCAGATCGTACAGACGGTTAAGAGCGCGCTGGAGCAGTCACCACCTGAACTGGCTTCTGATATCGCCGAGCGTGGTATTGTTTTGACCGGAGGCGGTGCATTGCTGCGTGGACTAGACAAGCTGATCAGTGAAGAAACCGGGCTGCCGGTGATCATCGCAGAAGATCCGCTGACCTGCGTTGCCCGTGGTGGCGGCAAGGCTCTGGAACTTATTGACCAGGGTGGCATTGGAATGTTCTCCCAGGAGGGATAATCCTTTGGGGAGGGATCGCCATTAAAACCATTTTCGTTCAGGGGCCGGTACCGGGCCTCCGGCTTTTGCTCGTTATTATTGTATCGGCGACGTTAATCGTTGCCGATTATCAGTTTGACCGTGTAACTCCTATCCGCAGCACCTTGGCAACCGGCCTCACGCCAGTCTATTGGCTGGGCAACGCTCCCTATCAATTTAGTGATTGGGTTGCCGGGCTTTTCACCACTCGCGAAGATGTAAAGCAGGAAAACGAAGACCTCAAAGCCCGGCTGCTTATTCTTGAGCGCAGGGCCCTCAAATACGCTGCTTTAGCCTCTGAGAACAACGAACTCCGCCGCTTGATGAATTCCTCGGAACTCCTTGATGACCGGGTTATCGTCAGCGAGGTCGTGGGCGTGTCGCCCGACCCTTATTCCCATGAAATCGTTATCAATAAAGGCCGGAGCGATGGCTTGCAAGTGGGGCAAGCCATACTGGATGCCCACGGCCTGATGGGGCAAGTGGTGCAGACCAGTCAGGTTACCTCCCGCGTACTCCTCGTTTCAGACAGCAGTCACGCTGTGCCGGTTGAGGTTGTGCGCAACGGGCTTCGGGCAATTCTTCTGGGCACCGGCGATTCCGACACTCTTGAACTGGTTCACGTGCCAGACACAGCGGATATCCGGGAAGGAGATTTGTTGGTGAGCTCCGGGCTTGGTGGGCGCTTTCCTAGAGGGTATCCGGTTGCGGAGGTGAGTCTGATCAACAAGGAACCGGGTGAGCCTTTTGTTGATATACGCGCTCGCCCTAAAGCACAGTTAAACCAGAGCCGCCTGGTGCTGGTGGTATTTCCGCCATCAAGTGAATCCCCGGCGGATTCCGAGGCGAATATTGATACGCCTTCTTTTAGTCCGGCATACGAAACGGCGCAGGAGGGGCAGGGCTGATGCTATCCGTTATCAGTTACCCCGTATTTGTTCTGTCTGTAGTCGCATCTTTAGTGCTGAGTATTTCGCTCTTCCCCGCAGGTTGGTTTGAATTTCGTCCCGAATGGCTTGGGCTGGTGGTGTTTTATTGGACCTTCCGCACACCGGCGCAGTTCGGCATAGTGCTAGCTTGGTGTTTAGGGTTGCTTCTCGATGTGCTCGAGGCAACTCCTTTGGGCGTGAATGCACTGGCAATGGGGTTGATCGCATTTCTGGTTCTCACCATTCACCAGCGGTTGCGAATGTATCCAATGCCGCAGCAATGTTTGATGGTGTTTTTGTTGCTGGGTATCAATCAAATGCTGGTGCACTTTCTCAAGCAAATGTTTGGCGGCGAAGATGCCGGGTTCAGCTACCTTTGGCCTGCACTCACCAGCGCTTTGCTATGGCCAATGTTCTGCATACTGATGGATAACATTAACCGGAAGCTGGGGTAGCCATGACTTCGATTATTCTTGCCTCAGCGTCGCCACGCCGCTCGGAGTTGCTTACGCAGATTGGTGTGGCGTTTTCTGTGCAGCCTGCACACATTGACGAAACGCCGCGAGCATCCGAATCACCGGGCGATTACGTGGAGCGGCTTGCCCGAGAGAAAGCTCTGGCGATTTCAGCCGATTTTCCGGGTGATATTGTTCTTGGCTCCGACACTTCTGTGGTTCTGGAAGGCGCCATTTTGGGTAAACCATCTGACGAGGCTGAGGCCACAATTATGCTGACGCGGTTATCTGGCAAAACCCATCAGGTGATGACAGCCATTGCAGTGACCAAAGGCGAACACTGTGAATCCCGCCTAGTGGTTACAGATGTGAGCTTCCGGGTACTGTCGCAAGGCGAGATTGCAGCCTACGTAGCCACAGGTGAGCCGATGGACAAGGCCGGTAGTTATGGAATTCAGGGGCTTGGTGGTATTTTTGTGAAGCAACTGAAAGGGAGTTACAGTGCGGTTGTTGGGCTGCCGTTGCAGGAAACCGCCGCCTTGCTGGCCAACGCTGGCTGTATTGTATGGAAACACTGGCCGAGTAGTAGGGAGAGCCAATCATGAGCGAAGAAATCCTAATCAACGTAACGCCGGTTGAAACCCGGGTCGCCTTGGTTGAGAACGGAATGTTGCAAGAGGCCTACATAGAGCGTGCCAGCCGCAAGGGAATTGTGGGCAATATTTACAAAGGCAAGGTTGTGCGCGTGCTTCCCGGTATGGAGGCGGCGTTTGTTGATATAGGGCTGGAGCGTGCGGCGTTTATTCATGCTTCTGATGTGGTTCCAAACCAGTCCAGCACAGCCGACTCCAGTGATGGCCCAAAAGCCGTTCCCGATATCCGCACCTTGCTGAGGGAAGGGCAATCACTGGTCGTGCAGGTCACCAAAGACCCTATCGGCACAAAAGGCGCACGCCTGACCACGCAGCTTTCAATCCCCTCCCGGTATCTGGTGTTTATGCCAGATGTTAGCCATGTGGGCATTTCACAAAGAATTGAGGATGAAGCCGAGCGCAGCCGATTGAAGGCTCTTGTTGAGGAAGGCGCCGCGGCGCACCCGGATATACAGGGTGGGTACATCATCCGAACGGCGGCTGAGGCGGCAACGTCTGAAGAATTGCTCGCCGATATGAACTACCTGCACCACCTGAGCCAGTCCATCCATGACCGCATTGCCAAGGTGCAGGCGCCTGCAGCCGTCTACAAAGACCTGCCCCTGTTCATTCGCACTATTCGGGATCTTATTCGGCCGCAGACGGAGAAAGTACGCATAGATAGCCGCGAGAGTCACCAGCGGGTTATGGAATTTGTTGATGAATTTGTCACGGAATTTGCCGACAAGGTGGAATACTACCCGGGTGAACGGCCCATTTTTGATCTTTATTCGGTGGAAGATGAAATTCAAAAGGCTCTGAGCCGCAAAGTGCAGCTTAAATCCGGTGGCTACGTGATCATTGATCAAACCGAGGCCATGACCACCATCGACATCAACACCGGTGCTTTTGTGGGGCATCGAAATCTCGAAGAAACGATTTTCAAAACTAACCTTGAGGCTGCCCGGGCAATCAGTCGTCAGCTGCGCCTGCGTAATCTCGGTGGCATCATCATCATCGACTTTATTGATATGGAAGATGTTGAACACCAGCGCCAGGTGCACCGGATGCTGGAAAAGATGCTTGAGCGGGACCACGCCAAAACCAAGATAACCGGCGTGTCTGAGCTGGGATTAGTGGAAATGACGCGAAAGCGAACCACTGAAAGCCTCGGTCAGGTTTTGTGCGAACCCTGTCCAATCTGTGATGGCAGAGGCTTCCTGAAAACCAGCGAAACCGTGTGTTTCGAAATTTTCCGGGAAATTCTTCGGGTAAATCGGGCCTATGATGCCGAGAGCTATCTGGTGATGGCATCGCAGAGCGTGGTAGACCGCCTCGTTGATGAAGAATCTGACAACGTGGCAGATCTCGAAACCTTCATTGCCAAGACTGTCCGCTTTCAGGTGGAGCCGTTTTATAGCCAGGAGCAGTACGATGTGGTTTTGCTCTGACTCCGAGGCGACATATCGGCGTAGGGGGTGATTAAAAGTGACACCCCGGACGCCTTCCTCCGAACGCCCACCGCTTTTGCCGGATAACTGCCCGGACAGTCAACCTGTGCGCTTAATGGCCGTTTTAACCAATGCCGTTTGGTGGCTGTTGCTGGTTGTGCTTGTGCTACTCGCGCTCTACGCGGGCATTGGTCGCCAGCTTACGCAAAATGTGGACGCCTTCCGGGATGACCTTTCCCGAGAACTCTCCACGCGCTTAGGTCACGAGGTCAGCATTGGAAGCCTCTCTTCGCGCTGGTTCTGGCTCGATCCCTCGTTTACCGCACAAAACATAGACGTGACCAACCCGGATTCCGGAGTGCGGGTGGTGAGCTTGCAGCATTTAACCATCCGCTTTGATGCTCTGGCATCGTTATTGCGTTTTCGAATCGTGTTCGAGGACTTTGAGGCCGACGGGCTTGAATTGACGCTGAACCAGATGGATAGCGGTGAAGTGGGGGTTCGGGGTGCTGATTTCCCGGAACCCCTCAACAATCGATTCCGCCATTGGCTCGAAGTTGCCGGGAAATGGCTGTCAGATCCCTATATAAAAGTGACTCGGGTGAACCTAGGCATTCGAGATAATCAAGGTCAGCTTCGCCACCTTGATATACCGCAGCTCGATCTGCGATATCAACAAGGCTTGTTCCGTGCATCGGGGCGTGCCATGCAATCTTCCACAACCCAACAACTTGCCAGCTTTACTCTGGTTGGAAAACACTTCTTCCGCGGCGATTTCAGTGGCCAGCTCTACCTTGATGTGGATTCTGGCCGCCTGTTTGATGGCTTGATTGACGAATACCAATGGCGAGATATCCGTGTTGAAGGGTTTGATCTGGGAGGTGAAGCCTGGCTGACTTTTCGCAAAGGTATCTTGCAACAAGTCAGTGGCACCGTAAGAACGCCCTACTTGCAGCTGGGCGTTGACGGCGAATCCTTGGCTCCCCTAGAAGATATCAGCGCACAATTTGGCTGGCGCCGCCATAGTGCCGTGATGGAAAACCCGGACGAGGATAATGACCGACCAGAGACCATCGGTGAGTGGCACCTTAAACAGCTAGCCTGGACCTGGGATGGGGACGAGGTACCGCCGTTCAGCCTGAAGCTGCTCCCGGAGCCCGACGGCATAACCATCACCGCCGACGCTTTGCCTCTGCGCCCCCTAAGACGCCTAACTGCCAGACTCCCGATCCTGCCCCCATGGGCTATTGACGCGCTTAACGACTATCGCCCAGTGGGTTTTCTGGATGGTATGAAGGTTCGGGTGCCGGGGAGTGGAGACAATACGTTTGAGTTCTCAGGCCGATTACGGGATGCAGGGGTCGCGGCATACGATGGTGCGCCGGCAGCGAGCGGGGTGAACGGCTTTATATATATGGATCAGGTTGCCGGATATGTGCGTGCGCGTTCAGGAGTGCAGCCGGTAACCTTAGGGTTCCCGGAGTTGTTCAGCGGCGAATGGGCTTTTCCCGAGTTGTCTGCCACGGTCGCCTGGCGCTTGGATGGCCCGGTAACCCGGGTTTATGCAGATGACATACGCCTGAGCTATGGGGAACGTACCCGTTTGCGCGGTGCTTTCGATCTCAGGCTAGATGAACAAGGCGAAGACAACCTCGGCCTTCGTGTGGGCGTCGAGAACGGTGAAGCTTCCATGCTATCGGCCTTCGTTCCACAAAAAGTGGTGGATGCAGGGCTCTATGAGTGGCTGACCACAGCCATTACGAAAGCTGATGTAACATCAGGTGTTTACTATGGGCACGGCCAAATTGGCGAAGACTCCCCCTCGGGTTCCTTTGTATCCTCCATGTGGTACGAGTTTGAAAACGCCACCGTTCGCTACGACGACCAATGGCCGGAGGTAACGGACGCAAAAGGACGCGTTGATGTACAGAACGGCGACACGTTGGTGTCTCTGGCAACCGGAACAACCGGTGGCTTGGCATTGGAGCCAAGTACCGTAGCGGTTATCCCTGAAAAAGAGAGTGCGCTGGTGCGCGTGAATGTTTCAGCGCCGGTGCCGGCTAATGCCATCGTGTACTGGATGGCCAACACCCCGTTTGGCGATATGGCTGGCACCGAGGCCGCTAATTTGAAGTATGGCGGTAGCTACAAGCTCGATCTAGCCATTGATCTGCCGCTGCAAGAGAAGGCAATTCCGGTGGTCGAGGCGAATATACGCACAAGAAACGGCTCGATAACCTATCCCGATGCGGATCTGCGTTGGGACAGAATCTCCGGTGGTCTGACTTATCATTCTGTAAAAGGCTTTTCGGGAGCACCCTTGCGAGCAAACTTTCTTGGTGAGCCGGTGACTGTTGCGCTCAGTCAGCCCGGAGCGGCACGTGCGCTACGGATCGAGCAAACCGGCACTCTGTCTGTTCCTAGCGTACTCCGCATGGCAGGTATGGCCGACCAGAAGTCTATTGACGATGATTCCACTAGCGGCCAGTACGGGCTCAAAGGCACGTTTGAATACTCTGCACAACTGGATATTTCGGAGGAAGGGCCCCCGCGTTTGACAGTTCGTTCCAATCTGGAAGGCCTCACTATCGATTGGCCAGAACCTTTTTCCAAAGAGGCAAGCCAGGCCGCACCTCTGGTCGCCGAGATAGATACTGAGGCGGAAAGGGCGCTGGGCATTTCGGGAACATGGGAGAACCGTGGGGCCTTTGATTTGTTGTGGAAAGATTCTGGGGTTGAGCTGACTTTAGAAGAGCTTCACCTAGGGGGGCAAACCCTTACAAACATAGAGTTAGAGGCTCTTGATTTGGGCGACCGTTGGGTTTTAAGTACCATTTCAGAGCGGGCGATTGGCCGGGTTGTTATTCCTGACGATCGAAGCCTGATTACCGCTGATTTTGCTGTAGTGCGTTTGGTGCGGGACGAGACAGCAGCAAAGGAAGCCCCTGAACTGTTAACTATAGAGCAGCAACTGGAAGCCTTTCGTTCTATGGATATCGGAAGCTGGCCAGATGTGGATATCGCGATCTCCGATCTGCGCCTTAACGATGAAAGCCTTGGGCGCTGGTCTTTCCACATACGGCCCGAGCACCAGAGGCTCAACATAACCGGCATCGAAGGTCGCCTCAAATCGATTAGGCTACTGGGCGATATGTCGTGGAGTGTGGTGGATAATCGAGAGACCAGTCAGTTTGCCGGTTCGATTACGGGTGGCGCTCTGGCAGATCTTGGCGAGCTGTTTGATGCCGAAGTGCCTCTCTCCAACAAACAGACCAATATTGAATTGGATTTGGCTTGGCCCGGGCGCCCGGATGAGTTTGAGCTTGCGAGCCTGAGCGGAAATGTCAGCTTTCGCTTAGATGACGGCGTTATTCTGGAGAGCAACAATAGCGCGCAAGTGTTTAGGATATTCAATCTGCTTAATGCCGATACGCTTTGGCGCAGGCTCAAGTTGGATTTCTCTGATTTGTATGAACGGGGTGTCGCTTTCGATGCCATCTCGGGTCATGCCCGCCTTGAAGATGGCCTGCTGACGATGAACCCGGAGCTGCAGGTGGTGGGGCCTTCAGGTGCTTTCAAGCTCAGCGGTAGCACCAGTCTCGCCCACGAGGTATTTGATATGCGGCTGGTTGTGGTATTGCCGCTAACCCAAAACCTGCCCTTGGCCGCCTTGCTGATGGGAGCCAGCGCACCCATTGGAGGCGCGCTGTTTGTGTTGGACAAGGTGCTGGGTGATCCCCTAAGCAGGCTTACAAGCGCCACCTATAACGTGACGGGAACCTGGGACGACCCTTTGGTGGATCTACGCAGCGTATTCGATACGGGTGACTAACCGTACGACGCTGGCAGAATCAGGCCTCCGCTTCGTCAACGCACTCTCGCAAGTAGCGGAATAGCTTGCGGGCTTGCCCGGTATTTTTCTGTTTTTCCATATCCTTGCGCGCATTGCGAACAAGATTGCGTAGGTGCTGTATGTCTGCACCTGGGCAGTAATTGAAGAATTCCCCAGCGACCGAGTCGCCCTCAGCAATCATGCGGTCGCGCCAGCGCTCAGCCAAGTGGTGGCGGCGCGTGTGTTCCTCGCTCCCCGAATCGAAAGCATCAATAGCTCGCTCCACCGCCTCGGGATCATCTTCTTGCCGGATAATTTTACCAATGTACTGCAGGTGGCGGCGCTTGGCCTCGTTTTGCTTGATCCTTCGGGACTCTTCAATAGCGCTTCGAAGCGTGTCACTGATGGTCAAGGTATCAAGCTGTTCGTTACTCAGCTCCAGCATGCGCTTGCCAATACCTTGGAGTGCATGCATATCCCGTTTAAGCTGAGACTTGCTTGGCCCCGAGTATTGCGGTGCCTCGTCGTCTTGGTGGTCGTCGATCATGATTTCATCCAAATTTGCCGATTCAGGCGTAAAAAATGGTCGCAAGGCCGAGAAAAGACATAAACCCGACCACATCTGTGACGGTTGTCAGTATAACGCTGCCTGCCAGTGCGGGGTCGATGTTACGGGATTTTAGGAACAGTGGCAGCACTGTACCCACCAGTGCCGCTGCAACCAGATTAATAATCAGTGCAGCGGCAATAATGGCGCCTATTAATAAATCCTGAAACCACATGGTGGCCGCCGCTGCCACCACGCCAGCCCAGAGCATGCCGTTGAGAATACCGGAAAGAAACTCTCGGTTCAGCAGCCAGCCGACGTTGGTGCCGCTGATTTGGCCAACCGCCATGCCTCTAATCACCAGTGTTAAGGTCTGGCTACCTGCGATTCCGCCCATGCTCGCCACAATGGGCATGAGCACCGCTAGCGCAACCACCTTCTCAATCGTGTCTTCAAACAGACCAATCACGCCAGAAGCAATAAAGGCGGTAAGCAGGTTAACGCCCAACCAGACTGCCCTACGGCGGGTTGTTTTCCATACTGGCGCAAAGGTATCTTCGTCGTCATCAAGACCGGCCATACTCATCAACGAATGGTCTGCGTCTTCCCGGATAACATCTACCACGTCATCGATGGTGATTCGGCCCAGCAGGTGCCCCTCCTGATTCACTACCGGCGCGGAGATCAGGTCATAGCGCTCAAACAGAGTGGCTACCTTGGTGTCCGAAAGTGTGACGGGTATAGGTTCAATGTCGGTATCCATTACCTCGCGAACGGTGGCCGCTTGATTGGATACAAGCATTTTGGTGATAGACAGCATACCGATGAACTCGTCGCGCCGGCTTACCACAATCAGGCTGTCGGTCATCGGGGGCAGCGCACGGTGGCGGCGCAGGTAACGTAAGACAACGTCGATACTGATATCAGGGCGGACAGTGATGGTGTCCGTATTCATCAGACCGCCAGCGGTGTCCTCCGGGTAGGATAGGACTTCCTCAACCCGCTGCCGGTCCTGATCATCCATGGTGTCCAGAACTTCTTGGATGACTTTGTCTGGCAGCTGTTGCAGAAGGTCGGCGAGATCGTCCGACTCGAAGTCTTCAATGATATCCGCCAGTTCCTGAGCGTTCAGTCGGCTCAGGTATTCGGCCCGAATATCCTCGTTAAGATACTGAAGAACGTCGCCTTCCAACTGCTTGTCGACCAGATTCCAGAGCAGGGCTCTCTGGCGCGGTGGCGATGATTCCAGTAGGTGAGCAATATCGCTGGGGCTTAGACCGCCGTTGAGAATGCGGGCAACCTGCTTTAGCGCACCACTATCTAGCGCTTCACTCAGTGAGCGTAAACGTTGGCGGGCTTGGCTTTTTTCCAGAATATCGGACATGAATCACCTACAGTCAGAAAACGCCTGCATTATAACGGAGTTAGCCGGTGCACGTGAGAAAGAGTTAGAGGAATGTATCGGAGAAAAGGGGCAGGTTGCTGCGAAAAAGAGCGGTTTACTCGCCTTCGCCAAAATAGTCATTAATCAATTCGGACAAGGCCTCAATCGCTTTTTGCTCATCCGGCCCATCGGCCACCAATTCCACTTCGGTACCTTTGCTGGCGGCGAGCATCATCACCTGCATGATATTTTTTGCGTCCACCTCGCGGCCTTTGCCACAAACTTTAACGGAGCTGTCGAACTGCGAAGCTGTGGCCACCAATTTCGCAGTAGCCCGAGCGTGTAGGCCAAGCTTGTTAATAATAACAATGGGGTGACGTATCACGGTGAATCAGACCTCGTTCCTGTCCTGCAGGTGGGGCAATTCGGTATGGCGTACTTGCACATTGCTGGAGTGCTCGCGGAAGTGCTGCCCCAACTGCTCGCAGATATACACAGACCGGTGTTGGCCGCCAGTACAGCCGATAGAAATGGTCATGTAACTGCGGTTGCTGTCGGCGAAGGACGGTATCCAGTTTTCCAGAAACGCAATCAGATCATTCACCATTTTACGGCTAGCGGATTCGTTCTCGAGAAACTCGATAACCGGCTGATCCAGCCCCGTGAACTTGCGCAGGCTGGTATCCCAGTAGGGGTTGGGCAAACACCGCACATCAAATACGTAATCCGAATCCAGAGGCACGCCGTGTTTAAACCCGAAAGACTGGAACAGTAGCGCCAGCTCCTGATCTTTCCGGCCTGCAACCCGTTGCTTCACCATATCCCGAAGCTCATACATCGACAGGCCGGTGGTGTTGATGTACAAATCTGAAAGTTTCGAAAGCGGTTCGAGCAGGTCTTTTTCGTTGGTAATGGCTTCTCTTAGGGAGGTCTTGTCGTCGCTCAACGGGTGTTTGCGCCGTGTGGCGTGGAATCGTTGCAGAAGAGACTGCTCGTCGGCGTCAAGGTAGATGATCTCTACCTGAATCTCTTCTTTGCGGAGCTTGCGGTAGATCTCCTCAAAATTAGCCAGCTCGCCAGACAGATTCCGGGCATCAATGCTGACAGCCATCTTGTCGAGCCGCCCTGGGGCGCTCTGGTTTGCAGCTTCCCGTGTAAGAGGGAACAGAAGCCCGATAGGTAGGTTATCAATGCAGTAGAATCCCAGATCTTCCAGCACGTGAAGAGCGGTACTCTTGCCGGAGCCAGACCGGCCACTGACGATGATCAGCTTCATGATGAAACAGCCTGTTGCCAGAGTGAATATCAGCCGCTTGTTGCGGTCATGCGTTGGTAAAGCGTTTGCGCATCTTCGCACTGCCGAAGACTGTCGCAGAACGTGCGCTCGTTGAATTTTTCGGCGAGCTGGCTCAGTAACTCAAGGTGTTCGCTGGTGGCTTCTTTGGGCACAACAAGTGCAAACACAAGATCCACCGGCTGGTTATCGATTGCATCAAAATCAACGGCCTCTTCCAAAGTCATCAGTACGCCGATGACTTGCTCAAGCCCCTCCAGACGACAGTGGGGAATCGCAATCCCCTGGCCGATTCCGGTGCTACCAAGCCGCTCGCGAGCAATCAGATTGTTGAAAATCTGGCCTTCGCTAACAACATCGTTGTGCTGGCGAATCTGCTCGGCAATGAATTCCAGAACCCGTTTTTTGCTGGATGCGGGCACCTTGCATAGCGTCAGTTCCGGCGCAAGGATGTTGTCTATTGTTAGGGATGTGTCGCTCATGAATCGACCGCGCTTCTGTTAAAAAAAGCTGCGACACGTTGCCCGCGCCGCAGCCTGATTAGATGACATGCCTGAAAACTATCGCCTAGCGGGCGGTGTTTCCCTGCATCCTGTCCAAATTCTTCTCTTTATGCTTGATGATCTGTCGGTCAAGCTTGTCGACTAGACCATCGATTGCCGCATACATATCTTCACTTTCAGCTTTTGCGTGGATTTCACCACCCACCACGTGGAGCGTCGCATCCGCAATCTGTCGAACCTTATCCACTTCCAGAGTTACCTGGCAGTTACTAATGTGGTCGAAGTGCCGCTCAAGTCTTTCAAATTTTTCAGCTACATAGTCTTTCAGGGCTGGAGTCAATTCTACGTGATGGCCTGAAATGTTGAGTTGCATAGACGTCTCCTATTGTCATCCGTTCCGGCACTAGTGGCCGGCCTGAGTGCCGGAGCATGGCTGCACCAGCGAAAAATCCACGTAAATCTATTTTCGGTGCCGAGTTTAAACCAGTCGCTTGCGCTCATTCGAAGGCGGAATGTGCATCGCCTCGCGGTATTTTGCAACCGTGCGACGCGCCACCTTAATACCCTGTTCCCCCAGCATGGCTGCAATTTTGCTATCACTCAATGGCTTTTTCGGTGTTTCTGCCGCGATCAACTTTTTGATCATTGCACGGATAGCCGTTGATGAGCATTCTCCACCTTCATCGGTACTGACGTGGCTGGAGAAAAAGTACTTCAGCTCGAATACTCCCCTGGGTGTGTGCATGTATTTCTGTGTGGTTACACGGGAAATAGTCGATTCATGCATCTCCACAAGTTGGGCGATATCCGAGAGAATCAACGGCTTCATTGCTTCTTCGCCGTGATCCAAAAAACCTTGTTGATATTCAACGATTCGGGTTGCAACTTTCAACAAGGTTTCGTTGCGGCTTTGCAGGCTTTTGATAAACCATTTTGCCTCCTGAAGCTGATCGCGCAGGTAAGTGTTGTCAGCACTGCTGTCTGCACGCTTTATTAATGAAGCATAGCTGGCATTTACGCGTATGCGTGGTGCAATTTCAGGATTTAGCTCGACTCGCCAGCGGCCATTGTGCTTGCGCACAATAACATCCGGAATGACGTAGTCCGGCTCAGTGCGGTCAATGATGTCTCCCGGGCGAGGGTTGAGGCTGGTTATCAGCGCGAGTACATCGCGTAGCTGGTCTTCTTTTAGGCGGCTGCGGCGCAGTAGTTGGGCGTAGTCTCGGTTGCCTAGAAGGTTTATGTAATGAGTGATGACCAGTCGCGCCTGAGCGAGCCAAGGGGTTTCTGGCGGCAGTTGGTTCAGCTGAATCAGCAGGCAGTCCTGGAGGTCTCGGGCGAAGACCCCGGGTGGATCAAAGTACTGCAGCCTGCGTAATACGGCCTCTACCTCATCCAGCTCCAGTGGGTCTGCATCTGTATCGTCCGACAACCCGCTGTAGATTTCCTCTACCGAGCTGGTGAGGTAGCCTTGCTCGTCTACGGCGTCCATGAGCGCATGGGCAATGGCTTGATCTCGTTCGCTCAAAGGCGTGAGGTTCAGTTGCCACTCAAGATGGTCTCTAAGGGTTTCGCTAGGGGAGTTCCGGGTTTCGAAATCGTGATCGCTTTCGTCTTCGTTGCGCGCCGCCGGGGCAGGGGCAGACTGATAAATATCGTCCCAGGCCGTATCAACGGGAAGGTCGTCAGGAATTGTGTCGGGAATGTCGTTTTCAGATTGCCAGTCAGGACCGTTTTCGCTCTCATCCCAGTCCGAGCCGGATGCATCTGTTACCGGCTCAGGTGAGCTCTCGTCCGAGGCTTGGTCCTGATTCTGCTCGCCGTCGGCAGCAGGCATATCGACTTGATCGTCGTCTTCTTGGGATTCCAGCAGGGGATTGGATTCCAGAGCCTGCTGGATTTCCTGCTGGAGGTCGAGTGTCGATAACTGTAGAAGCCTGATCGCCTGCTGCAGCTGGGGCGTCATTGTCAGGCTCTGACCCAGCTTTAATTGTAATGAGGCTTTCATAACCATTGCTCAGGATCCGTCACTTATACCCGCTCCGAATTTCTTGCATCGGCAAAAAATCTTTGTATGTCGGCTACTTGCCGCCACCTAAGTATACCCTAGCAAGTTCTCTGCCGAGTTTACTTGCTCCGGGTCAGCAAAACAATCGAGCGGTCGGTCTGGCGTAGCGAAAACCAAGTCTAAAGACGAAACTCGTTGCCAAGATAGACCTCTTTAACCAGTTGGTTGGCAAGAATGGTTTCGGAGTTCCCAGAGGCGATAATGTGCCCGCCAGAGACAATATAGGCGTTCTCACAAATATCCAGCGTTTCCCGAACGTTGTGGTCGGTTATCAATACACCAATGCCTTTGTCTCGCAAGTGGCGGATAATCTGTTTGATGTCACTTACGGAGATGGGATCTACGCCTGCGAATGGTTCATCCAGCAGAATAAAAGCAGGCTCCATTGCCAAGGCCCGGGCAATCTCTACACGGCGCCGTTCACCGCCAGAGAGTGCCATGCCTAGACTGTCGCGGATGTGGGTAATGTGGAACTCTTCCAGTAGTTGTTCAAGCTTGCTTAAACGCTCGGCCCGAGTGAGTTTTTTGCGGGTTTCCAGAATCGCCATAATGTTGTCCCGCACCGACAGCTTTCGGAACACCGACGCCTCTTGCGGCAGATAGCCAATCCCTTTGCGTGCCCGGCCATGCATGGGGAGAGGTGTAATGTCTTGGCTGTCGATGGTTATACGGCCATTATCAGCGTTTACTAGCCCTACGATCATGTAGAAACATGTGGTTTTGCCCGCACCGTTGGGGCCAAGCAGGCCGACGATTTCACCGCTGCGAATTTCCAGCGAAACGTCGATAACCACCTTTTTTTGCTTGTAGCTTTTCGCCAGATTGCTCGCTCTGAGAACTGCCATCGGATTCCTGTTTACTGTGATCAGCTGTTATTGGGTGGAGCCGGAACTGTTGCCGCGGGGCTGGATAATCATCTCGACCCGGCCCGAGCCGCCACCGGTATCCTCACCGCCCTCTGCGGTAACCACGCGTTGCTCGGTGTCATAGCGAATAATATCGCCTCGGAATATATTGCCATTCTGCTCAATGACTGCATCTCGTTCAAAGATGAGCTCCTTGTCAGTGGCGGACCAGACAATGTTTCGGGCTCTGGCATCGGTTTCACCTTCGCCGCCGGCAACCGGTTGCTGGTAACGGGCAGGGGAACCGTTGGCTTCGATGCGGTTGAGGCCTTCAGCGCTGCGGTACAGCACGACCCGCTCAGCAGTTAGCCGGGTGTTGCCTTGTGCCAGTTCAACCGCCCCGGTGTAGGTGGCAATGCCCTGACCGTCGTCCAACCGGGCGCTGTCGGCGCTGACCGTGATTGGCTGATCGGAATCAAGATCAAAAGCCATTGCAGGGCTGGCAAGGCCTACAGCCAAAAAGGCCGCCAGAAGCTTGCGCATAAGATTATTGAGCGGTTTCATAGCGTCCTTTTACCTGAGAGTTGAGCTCCAGAATTCGTTCGTTGATCCACGCTTTCATCCCCGTCGCACTCGTAGTGCCAACACTGTCTGTAATTTCAACCGGATCGCCGGTGTAAACGGTGCCTTTTTTGTTGTCTAAAGTAAGGCTTTCGGTTTTGAGTGTGGCTTCCCGGTCTCCAATTGTTCGCACGACACTAACCTTACCGGTGAGATACAGCTGGTCTTCGTTTTGTCGAAGCTTGCCGTTATCCGCATTCAGAATCCAGGGTCCTTCTCCGGTGGTGCCAAACAGTTCTGCTTTGGGGAATTCCATAGTGGCCACATTGCCCTCTTCAAACTGCTCTATGCGCGGGCTTGTAAAAACGATCTTGCGGTTGCCAGCTTCATCGTAAGATGTGTAGCTGCCATTAATGACAAAGCCGTCTGGCTCTGCATCACCCCGGAGCTTTTTTGCGTCACTGTAGCTACTAAGCGGTGGTTCATCGCCTTGCCAAAGCAGAAAAAAAGTGGCGGCAATGGTTATTGCCAAGCCTAGCATGCGCAGTCTTGGCTTATTTGCCAGAGCCAGTTTTGACAGGCGGCTACTTTTGGCACTTTCTGCCATGCTTACGGCTCCAAATACGGTGTCAGGGCCGCACTTAGGTGCCCCCCTGCTGTCAGCAACAGATCGCAGAGTTCGCGAACTGCACCATGGCCTCCGCTGGCCTGAGTGCAGTAATCCGCATGCTCTTTGATCAGCCAATATCCGTTGGGTACCGTCACACCTAAGCTGGCGTAACGAATGGCGGGCAAATCCGGTAGGTCGTCACCCATGTAAGCAATGGCGTTCGGTGTAATGTTTAAAGCGCTGGCCAGCTCTTCCAGTGCGACCTTCTTGTCTTCACGCCCTTGCATTAAATGGGGGATTTTAAGGTCAGTCATGCGCTTTTCAGTCAATGGCGAACTGCGGCCAGTAATGACCGCTACGGTAATTCCGGCGGCCATCAGCTGCTTCAGGCCAAGTCCATCCAGAATATTGAAGCCTTTAAGTTCGTCGCCTGTCGCGCTGAAGTAGACCGTGCCATCACTCATGATGCCGTCAACGTCTAAGGCAAGCAGCTTGATGCCTACCGCTTTTGCAAGAAGCGGTTCTGGCCAGATATCTTTCAGCGGGCTTTTCAGTTCTGCCATGGAGTTGCCCTTATGATGTGTATTGCTCAAATAACACCGGCGCGCAGCAGGTCATGCATGTTGATAGCTCCAACAAGCGCACCGCTTCCGTCAGTAACGGGGAGCGCGCTGATTTTTAAGCCTTCCATAATATTAAGCGCTTCGGCAGCCAGTTGATCCGCTTGAATGGTTTTGCCATTTGGCGTCATTACATCCCGTATGGGGGTAGTGTGAACGTCAATGGATTTATCCAGCGTGCGGCGAAGATCGCCGTCTGTGAAAATTCCGGTCATAGTGCCGGTGGCGTTCACCACCGTGGTCATGCCCAGGCCCTTTCGGGATATCTCCAGCAAAGCGCCGCTGAGGGTAGTGTCTTCATCAACCATGGGAATGCGGTCGCCAACGTGCATGATGTCTGATACCCGTAGAAGAAGCTTCCGCCCCAGACTACCGCCCGGGTGCGAGAACGCAAAGTCTTCTGCGCTGAACCCCCGGGCTTCAAGCAAAGCTACCGCTAAAGCATCGCCCATTACCAGTGTAGCAGTGGTGCTGGATGTCGGCGCCAGGCCAAGCGGGCAAGCCTCTGTTTTAACGCTGACATCCAAATTCGCCACCGCTTCTTTCGCCAGTGTGGACTCCGGGTTGCCTGTCATGCTGATTAAGGGGGCGCCCATTCGTTTAATAAGTGGCAAAATGGTAACCACTTCGCTGGTGTTGCCGCTGTTCGAAATGGCAATAACCACGTCTTGGCTGGTAATCATCCCCATGTCGCCGTGACTGGCTTCCCCTGGGTGAACAAAAAAAGACGGGGTGCCGGTGCTGGCAAGTGTGGCTGCAATCTTATGGCCAATGTGGCCGGATTTTCCCATGCCCGTCACAACAACCCGGCCTCTGCATGCCATGATAACTTCACAGGCACGTACAAAATGATGGTCTACGCGGTTCTCTAGGGCGCTAATGGCATCACGCTCAATGCGTATGGCCTGAAGTGCGGAGTTCCGGAAATCCTGTGCTTTGAGTTCAGTCATTGGGCGAAGAGCCTACTTTCTCGTTAATGCTTTCTATTTGAAAGACGGGGGCGCGAGTCGGTTGAAGGAGTATAACATTTCCCGCGGGTTGAGCAGTTCGGTTACGGCAAGTTCAGCGAAATTGATCATTGCTATCAATTCATTTTGGGAACCTTAGATTGAGCTTGAAGGCTCCTTGGCATAATGTAGCCGCTCCCCCGAAGCGAAGCATTATCGATTCAATAGGGCGTTATGGGGTGAAAGCTAAGGGCTTATAAGGTAAGAGCTATGGGTTTGGGTTCGTACATATCATTAAAGGACGTCGTGTTTTCCCGCTCCGGGCGCCGGATTTTTAACGGTGTGTCTGTGGACATTCCCCGTGGAAAAATCACCGCTATTATGGGGCCAAGCGGTAGCGGAAAAACCACCCTGTTGCGCCTGATAGGTGGCCAACTGCGGCAAGATTCCGGGAGCTTGACGGTGGATGGCCACGCGATCTCCGAACTCCGCCGCAAGGAGCTTTATAAGTTTCGGGAAAAAATGGGCATGCTGTTTCAAAGTGGTGCGCTGTTTACCGATCTGAGCGTGTACGAGAACGTGGCCTTCCCGATGCGGGTGCATACTAAACTGCCGGAAGACATGATAAACGACATAGTGTTGATGAAGCTGGAAGCCGTTGGCCTGCGCGGTGCCCGCAAACTGATGCCGTCGGAGCTCTCCGGCGGTATGAACCGGCGCGTGGCGCTTGCCCGCAGTATTGCGCTGGACCCTGAACTCATTATGTACGACGAGCCCTTTGCCGGGCAGGACCCGATTGGGATGGGTGTGCTGGTGAAGCTGATTCGCGATCTCAATAGTTCCATGGGGTTGACCAGCGTTTTGGTCTCCCACGATGTTAAAGAATCTCTCAGTATCTGCCACTACGCTTGCATCATTGCAGACGGCAAAGTAATCGGAACCGGAACGCCCGAAGAGCTTCAGGCGCACCCGTCAGAGCAGGTGCAGCAGTTTTTGAACGGACATCCTGACGGCCCGGTGCCGTTCCATTACCCATCTTCGGCAGCCACCGAAGACTTCGGGCTTGCCGGAGGTGCTTCGTGATTGACAAAATCGCGTCCTTCGGGCGCAGCGGCATAGACCTTGTTATATCGATTGGGCGCGCAGGCCGGTTTCTAGGGGGCGTGCTTTCAGGCGTGCCTCGCCCTGT
The DNA here is from genome assembly GCF_016597725.1 of Marinobacter sp. 1-4A. Classification (GTDB taxonomy): domain Bacteria; phylum Pseudomonadota; class Gammaproteobacteria; order Pseudomonadales; family Oleiphilaceae; genus Marinobacter. The sequence continues at coordinate 147,319 of NZ_VCGY01000005.1, read as the reverse complement.
AACGGGCTTCCCGCTTTTGTTGAAACAGTTGTATTCGGTTGGCGTGCTTTCTCTGGCCATCATTGTTGTGTCCGGCTTATTTATCGGTATGGTGCTGGGCCTTCAGGGCTACACCATACTCAGTGATTTTGGCTCCGAAGCCGCCATTGGGCAGATGATTGCGCTTACCTTGGTGCGGGAGCTCGGGCCCGTGGTAACGGCGCTGCTATTTGCAGGCCGTGCAGGTTCTGCACTCACAGCTGAAATCGGCCTAATGAAAGCCACAGAGCAGCTCTCCAGTATGGAAATGATGGGCGTGGATCCACTGCGCCGGGTTATCGCCCCAAGACTCTGGGCGGGTTTCATAGCCATGCCAGTATTGGCTATCATTTTTTCAATGGTAGGCATTTGGGGTGGAATGTTGGTTGGCGTGGAGTGGCTTGGTGTTTTTGAAGGCTCTTACTGGGGCAACATGCAGGCCTCCGTGGATTTCCGGGATGACGTTATAAATGGCGTAATAAAAAGCGTTGTATTCGGTTTTGTCTGTGCCTGGATTGCTGTTTACCAAGGCTACGACTGTGTGCCCACCTCTGCAGGAATTAGCTCGGCCACCACAAAAACTGTGGTCTATTCCTCGCTGGCTGTGTTGGGTCTGGATTTTGTGCTGACTGCCGTAATGTTCGGCAACTTCTGATTAACGATTGACGAGATAACACCGGGAGCCGGTAATGACACAAAGAACAACGGATATCGCAGTTGGGCTATTTATGCTTGCCGGGTTGGCTGCGCTGCTGTTTTTGGCGCTGCAGGTAAGTGGGTTGTCACCCAAGTCGGCCAAAAGTACCTACACCGTTTATGCTGACTTTAACGACACCGGCGGTATAACGCCCCGTGGCAGGGTTTCTATGGCGGGTGTAACGGTAGGTAGTATCGACTCCATTACCCTCAACAAAGAAACCTTTCAGGCGCGGGTTGCCATGTCTATTCATGGCGAAGTGGACAATATTCCGGCAGACAGCGCTGCAGTAATACGTACATCCGGTTTGTTGGGCGAACAGTACATTGATATATCCATTGGCGGCGACATGGACTCCCTCAAACCGGGCGATACCTTTTACGCCACTCAGTCTGCTATGAACATTGAGCGACTGATCAGCAATTTTGCGTCTGGCAAATAAGCCAGTTGAGCACCAGAGCAGGAGAAGCCAGATGATTGCATTAACACAACGAATGTTTCTCGCCCTGACACTGATGGCGTTTTGTGTGGCATCAGTTCAGGCCGGTCCAGAAGAAGATTTACAGCAGTACGTAGACGAAAATACCCAACGGTTGGTGGAAAAGCTCATGGCTGAGCGCGGCCTTTATGAGCGAGACCCCGAAGCGTTTTACCAAAATATGGATGACGCGCTGGAAGGTTTTGTTGACTTTCGCCGAATCGCGGCCAGAGTTATGGGTCGTTATGCGCGTCAAACGACCCCTGAGCAGCGGGATGAGTTTGTGGCTAAATTTAAGCGCAGCCTGTTCGACAGCTACGCACAGGCATTAGTGAGTGCTGAAAATTTTAAGATTAATGTGAATAGCGCCACGATTAACCCTCAGGACGAGAACCGCGCATCTGTGGCCATGGAAGTGGTCACCGCTTCCGGAAACCGCCATGCCGTTACCTATTCCATGTACCGCAAGGAAGATAGTAAGTGGATGATGGAAAATGTGATTGTTGAAGGGGTGAATATCGGGCTTGCCTTCCGGGACCGCTTTACCCAAGAGATGGAGGCCAATCGAGGACAGGTTCAGGTTGTGATTGATGGGTGGAGCGATGCCGTGAAATCACTCAACCTGGAAGATGAAGTGAATAAGTCATGAGCACTGAATACCCAAGTGTGCAGCTGGAGGCTGGCGTGCTGTCTGTCTCCGGCGCAATCGATGCCCATAATGTCGCGCCACTGCGCGCAGAGGGCGAACGCTTGATTGCAGCCACCAGCGAGGGGGTGGTGGTGGATCTTGCGGGCTTGGCTACGACCCACAGCGTTATCCTTTCAATGCTACTTTGCTGGGCTCGGCTGGCGGAAAAGCAGGGCGTTTCTCTATCGTTCACTGGCGCTCCTGATCGTCTCGTTTCGCTTGCCGCTTTGAGCAACCTCGCGGATTGGTTACAATCCCGCCCCTGATTTCTTAAATACCTGAGGATTTACTATGGACGCCACCGAAGTCACCCAGTTGGTCAAACAAGCACTGCCCGATTGCGAAGTGCAGGTGCAGATCGACGGTAACCATTACATGGTGGTTGTTATAGGTGAGGTTTTTGAAGGCCTGTCGAGCATAAAGCGGCAGCAACTGATCAACAAGGCGCTATTCCAGCAAATTATGGATGGCACTATTCACGCCCTTCACCCGAAACCTTTTACACCGGCTGAATGGGCTGCGCGCCAGGGCTGAGCTGCTCGCACACGACAGGATTACTATTGTGGATAAACTTTTAATCCGGGGCCGTAAGCCTCTGGACGGCGAGATCCGAATTTCGGGTGCAAAAAACGCCGCGCTTCCGATCCTTGCTGCAACCTTGCTGGCAGATGAGCCGGTAACGGTTGGCAACCTGCCGCATCTGCACGACGTCACCACCATGATCGAGCTGCTGGGCCGCATGGGCGTGGATCTGATGATTGATGAAAAAATGAGCGTGGAGATTCACGCCAATACCATCACCCATTTCCACGCACCCTACGAACTCGTCAAGACCATGCGTGCCTCTATTCTGGTTCTTGGCCCGCTGGTGGCGCACTTCGGAGAAGCGGAAGTATCTTTGCCAGGCGGCTGTGCCATCGGCAGTCGTCCGGTAAATCTGCACATCCAAGGCCTTGAGCAAATGGGTGCACAGATCAAGGTAGAGAACGGCTATATCAAGGCAAAGACCAACGGTCGCTTGAAGGGTGCGCACATCTTCATGGATGTGGTGACGGTAACCGGCACTGAAAACCTATTAATGGCTGCAACCCTCGCCGATGGCAAAACCATTCTTGAGAATGCTGCCCGCGAGCCAGAAGTGGTGGATTTGGCCGAGTGCTTGATTGCCATGGGTGCGAAGATCACCGGTCACGGCACTTCGACCATTGAAATTGAAGGCGTTGAGCGTCTGCACGGGTGTCACTACAACGTGTTGCCAGACCGCATCGAAACCGGGACCTATCTTGTGGCAGCGGCAGCAACGGGTGGCCGAGTAAAATTGAAAGATACGCGCGCGGATCTTTTGGACGCAGTGCTGCTCAAACTGGAAGAGGCTGGCGCTCATATCACTTCCGGTCCGGACTGGATTGAGCTGGATATGAAAGGCCAACGGCCAAAGGCAGTCAACATTCGTACCGCGCCTTACCCGGCTTTTCCAACCGATATGCAGGCTCAGTTTGCTGCCATGAACGCCATAGCAGAGGGCACAGGCACTATCATAGAGACCGTATTCGAGAACCGCTTCATGCATTTGCAAGAGCTGACTCGAATGGGTGCTGATATTACTCTTGAGGGTAACGCAGCCATTATTAAGGGTGTTGAGCACCTTACAGGCGCGCCGGTTATGGCGACGGATTTGCGCGCTTCCGCTAGCCTTGTTATCGCAGGCCTATTGGCGGACGGAGATACGATTATTGACCGTATCTACCATATTGACCGCGGTTATGAGTGCATTGAAGAGAAACTGCAACTGCTGGGTGGAAGCATCCGCCGTTTGCCAGCGTGACAGACACAAACGGGAAACCGGAAGGACGCATGACAGATTCCATTACCATCGCCTTGTCGAAGGGGCGAATCCTGGAAGAAACTCTGCCATTACTGGCGGAAGCCGGGATTGAGCTAGTTGATGATATTAAAAAATCCCGCAAACTGGTGTTTCCCACCACAGATCCGAGTGTGCGGGTACTTATTCTGCGCGCAACCGATGTGCCCACTTATGTGCAGTACGGTGGTGCGGATTTAGGTGTAACGGGTAAAGATGTGCTGATGGAGCATGGCGGTGAAGGGCTTTATGAGCCACTGGATCTGAATATTGCCCGTTGTCGTTTGATGACGGCTGGGCCTAAGGGCGAAACGCCCCCTGCCGGGCGCATCCGTGTAGCAACCAAGTTTGTTAATATGGCGCGCCGATATTATGCGGCGCAGGGGCGGCAGGCGGACATCATCAAGCTTTATGGTGCGATGGAGTTGGCACCGATTTTGGGTTTGGCTGATGAGATTGTTGATATCGTAGATACCGGCAATACGCTGAAAGCAAATGGTCTTGAAGCCCGTGAGCTGATTGATCACATTAGCACGAGGCTTGTGGTGAATCGTGCTTCGATGAAGATGAAGCATCAGCAGATTAATCCCATCATTGAGAAGATGGCGGCTGCCGTCGATAAACGCAGATAAAGTTAATAATCCAAAGCAGGATTTGAGAAATGACCGTTAACATCAAACGATTAAACGCCTCCCAAAATGACTTCGATAGCCAGTTAGCCATGCTGCTGGCTTGGGATGACAGTGTTGATCATCAGGTGAACGAGTCAGTGCGTCATATTCTGCATCAAGTGAAAACTCGCGGTGATCAGGCGGTTCTGGAGTTTACGGAGAAGTTTGATCGGCTGAATGTGAGCAGCGTTGCGGAACTGGAAATGAGCCAGAGCCGTTTGCAGCAGGCTTTGAAGGCCATTCCGGAAGATCAGCGTGTGGCGCTGGAGCAGGCTGCGGATCGGGTGCGGGATTATCACGAGCGCCAGAACCAGAAGTCGTGGCAGTATCAAGACGAAGACGGCACTGTTCTGGGCCAGAAGGTGACGCCGTTGGATCGTGCCGGGCTGTATGTGCCGGGCGGTAAAGCGGCCTATCCTTCTTCCGTTTTGATGAACGCTATTCCCGCCAAGGTGGCTGGTGTAGGCGAAGTCATTATGGTTGTGCCCACTCCGGATGGTGTGGTGAACGACTTGGTTCTTGCCGCCGCCGCTATCGCAGGTGTTGATCGTGTATTCACCGTAGGTGGTGCGCAGGCTGTTGGAGCTCTAGCCTACGGCACGGAAACCATCCCTGCTGTCGATAAAATCGTTGGGCCTGGGAACATCTTTGTTGCCACAGCGAAGCGGGAGGTCTTTGGCACCGTGGGCATCGACATGATCGCTGGCCCTTCGGAAATTCTTGTGATCTGCGACGGCAAAACCGACCCGGATTGGATCGCGATGGATCTGTTTTCTCAGGCTGAGCACGATGAGCAAGCTCAGTCCATATTGATCAGCCCGGACGCCGATTTTTTGGATGCCGTCGAAGCCAGTATCAACAAATTGCTACCCACCATGGAGCGAGCTGACATTATCCGCACCTCCATGACTGACCGAGCGGCATTGATACAGGTTGCAGACCTGAGCGAAGCGGCCAAGGTTTCCAACCGCATCGCTCCCGAACACTTGGAGCTATCGGTAGAAGCTCCAGAAGCCTTATTGGATGAAATCCGTCACGCTGGCGCTATCTTTATGGGCCGTTACACTGCTGAAGCTTTGGGCGATTACTGTGCTGGCCCGAACCACGTTTTGCCCACCAGCGGAACAGCCCGGTTCTCCTCACCGCTGGGTGTATACGACTTCCAGAAGCGTTCATCTATTATAGGTTTCAGCGCCAAGGGCGCTGACCGGATGGGCCGTGTTGCGTCGGTTTTGGCGCGAGGTGAGGGGCTTACTGCCCATGCTCGTTCAGCTGAGTACAGGATTAAAAACGATGAGTAAATTCTGGAGTCCAATGGTGGAAGGTCTGGTTCCTTATGTGCCAGGCGAACAGCCAAAAATGGCCAATCTGGTAAAGCTTAATACCAACGAAAACCCTTACGGGCCATCACCGAAAGTTATAGAAGCCATTCAAGCCGAGCTCAATGACAGCCTGCGCCTCTATCCGGATCCCGAAGGCGAAAGCTTGCGTCAAACCATCGCTGACTATCACAGCGTAAAACCCGGGCAAGTATTTCTCGGCAATGGCTCAGACGAAGTGCTGGCTCACATATTTTATGCTCTCTTCCAGCACGGCCAACCCATCCTGTTCCCGGATGTAACCTACAGCTTCTACCCGGTGTACTGCGGTCTTTATAATATTAAAGGCACCAAAGTACCCCTCACAGACAGCTTCGAAATCAATCCGGACGACTACAAACAGCCCAACGGTGGGATCATCTTCCCCAACCCCAATGCGCCCACGGGCCGTTATCTTGGGCTGGAGCATGTAGAGACTATCCTGCGGGCCAACTCTGAACGTGTTGTCGTGGTCGATGAAGCTTATGTGGATTTTGGCGGCGAATCCGCCATCAAGCTTGTGGATCAATACCCCAATCTGCTTGTTTGCCAAACGCTTTCCAAAGCCCGTTCATTGGCTGGCTTGCGAGTTGGGTTTGCTATCGGTCACCCGGGTCTGATCGAAGCGCTAAATCGCGTTAAAGACAGCTTCAATAGCTACCCGTTGGACAGACTGGCGCAGGCTGGAGCAAAAGCCGCTTATGAAGATCAAGAGTGGTTCCAGAAGTCCTGCGAAGGTGTAATCTCCGAGCGGGAGCGCGTGACTAAGGCTCTGGAAAGTCTGAACTTTGAAGTGTTGCCCTCCAAAGCCAATTTTGTGTTCGCCCGCCACAAAGAAAAGTCCGGTGAAAGTCTGGCGAAAGCGCTCCGAGAGCAGGGCATCATTGTTCGCCATTTCAACAAGCCAAGAATCAGCGAGTTTTTGCGGATTACCATTGGTACCTCAGAGCAAAATGACGCATTGATCTCTGCTCTTCGTTTACCCTAGCCTTAAGGTTCACGGTAAGAGCGAGGCGCAGCGAGGCTTCCAGGAACCGCTACGAGCACATCCATGTGCGCTTGTCGTCGGCCATCCTTGGCCGCCGGCATTCCCGGAAGCCTCGCTGCGCCCCGCTCGCCTGAATTTCGGTGATATACGCGGAGAAAACGCATGACAACACGCGAAAGCATTCTTGCGGTTCTGAATGAATGGCTGCAGCCTGAGAACTTTCAGGACTATTGCCCCAACGGCCTGCAAGTCGAAGGCAAAAGTGAGATAAACACCATAGTCACCGGCGTAACCGCCTCCCGTGATCTTATAGAAGCTGCCATAGCAGCCAATGCCGACATGCTGATCGTTCACCACGGTTACTTCTGGAAAGGTGAGGATCAAAGAATTCGAGGTATGAAGCGTGAACGTTTAAAGCGCCTGTTGGACAACGACATCAACCTTGTTGCCTACCACCTACCGCTGGATGATCACCCAGAATATGGCAACAACCGCCAATTGGCAGATATCCTCGGTATTGAGAACCCCCGCCCGTTAAATGGACTGGTGTGGGAAGGCGAGCTGCCGGAAGCTATGAGCCCCGAAAAGTTTTCCCTTCATATTGCCCGAGCGCTCCACCGCGAGCCGCTAAAAGTCGGAGCCGGGAAGGCCGACATTAAACGGGTGGGGTGGTGCACCGGCGCTGCTCAAGGTTTCATCAATGCAGCCATTGATGCTGACCTCGACGCCTATCTCAGTGGCGAGATTTCCGAACCCACCACTCATACTGCCCGCGAGTGCGGAATCCATTATTACGCCGCAGGTCATCACGCCACAGAGCGCTATGGAGTGAAAGCACTGGGAGAGGCGCTAGAAAAAGAATTTGGAGTCAAACACCGTTTTATCGACTGCGATAATCCAGTTTAGATAGCTGCCCTTACTCAGGCCTCGGCAGCCTTATCACCCTTCTTTAAACCAAAGTCCTCAGAAAGCGTCCCGGAAGTCTTGGGCGCGTAATCTCTGGGTGGCTCAAGACCATCTTCACTGACCTCCTCCAAGCGCTTGCGGGAAGTCTGCTCAGCAAGCTCGGCCATCCAGTCTTCATCGTTGCAAAGACGATTAGCCCCGCGAGCCATATGCTGGTTCACATCCCGGTAAACATCATTGAACCGGCGCAGCAAATCCGCGGACTCCATAAAATGCTCGTTTACCTGAGCCTGATAGCGGGTGTACTCGTTACGCAACTCTTCTGCCTGTTGTTCCGCACGGCGCTGCCGAAGCGAAGAACCTTGTCCCGAACGGCCAAAAACCACTCCGATGACAATGCCAACAATCAATGCGGCAATCGCTGCCAGAATCAGGTTTGTCATATGCTGTGTCGTCCTGTTGCCTTAAAAATGAGCCAATCCGTACCAATGAGTATAACGCCCGCAGCCCCATCAGCCCATGCCTGAATGCTGCGCCAATCGTCGTATTGCCCAGCGGCCCGCCAGCGTGGCGAAAAAAGCGTAAATACGCGATAATGCGCCGCCAAAATCAACGATCAGACCCCGGGAATTCCTGATGACAGATTCTATGCCTTCTGAAAGCACTGCAAACCAGACACCTTGGCAGCGTTACCAAAAGGATCTTGAGCGCCCGGAGTTTCACAAAGACCCTGCACAGGCCGATGCCGTCCAACGCCTGCAGACACTGTACGACAAACTGGTGGAAGCGGAAAGCGAACGCAGCAAACCCGTAACCAAATTGCGGCGCAAGTTTAAAAAAGGGAAAGAAGAGCCCGTTAAAGGCCTTTACTTCTGGGGTGGTGTAGGCCGTGGCAAAACCTACTTAATGGACACTTTTTACGAGTCCCTCCCGTTTAAGCGCAAGATGCGCGTGCATTTCCATCGCTTTATGCAGCGTGTTCATCAAGAGCTGAAAAGCTTTAAAGGCGAAAAAAACCCCTTGGATTTGGTGGCCAAAAAATTTGCCGATGAAGTCCGTGTAATCTGCTTTGATGAGTTTTTTGTTTCCGATATCGGCGATGCCATGATCCTCGCAACCCTGATGGAGGGGCTGTTCAAGCGGGGTGTAACACTGGTGTGTACGTCCAACATTATTCCCGATGGCCTATATAAAGATGGGTTGCAAAGGGCGCGCTTCTTGCCAGCCATTGCGCTTGTAAATAAATACACAGATGTGGTGAATGTAGACGGCGGCGTAGACTATCGTCTGCGAACGCTGGAGCAAGCCGAACTCTATTACTCGCCGCTGGGTGCCGATGCTGACGCCAGCTTGCGACAAAGTTTTGAAGCGCTGGCGGTTGAAGCCGGCAAGCACAGTAAAAGCATGGAAATTAATGGCCGTAAGATTCCGGCCCAAGCGCACGCGGATGATGTGGTTTGGTTTGATTTCAAAGACGTGTGTGACGGGCCGCGCAGCCAGAATGATTACATTGAAATGGCTCGCCAGTTTCATGCAATCCTTATCAGTAATGTGCCTGTGCTCGGAGGTGACAAAGATGACCAATCTCGTCGCTTCGTAAACATGATTGACGAGTTTTATGATCGCAATGTGAAAGTCATTATCTCCGCTGCAGCACCTATCACAGAGCTATACTCCGGCGGACGCTTGAGCTTCGAGTTTGAACGCACGGAATCGCGCCTTCTGGAAATGCAGTCTCAGGAGTATCTGGAAGCACCGCATAAGCCCTAACCGTGGAAAAAACCATCAAAAGCAAAGTGGTTGCATCCGGAATTCTTGTCTATAGTGAATGCGTGCGAGTAAACCCGACACTGATCGGAGCGGTGAGCAGGTAGTGAGAGCAAAATCATACTTTTGACTGATCAAAGCACTGGACAGCGTTAGCTATAGTGCCTACATCACGAGCACTGTGCATGAAGCCTCCAATACTTCGTGAATACCAATAATCAGAGCAGCGACTCAGAACAACAATGGAGTAGCCTTCCAATGACAAGAAAAACACATCAATGGCAGCGTTGGACAAGATTACCGCTTGCCGTGGCAGTGGCGGCCGGTATGTCCGGCCACGCATCTGCATACTCTTTTTACATCGGGGATGTGGAAGCGCAGTTCAACACCACGCTCTCTGCTGGCGCAGGGTGGCGAGTTGCCGAACGCGATCAGCGCCTGATAGCACAGGGTAACTTGGGCCCGCAGTTTGCTAACACCACTCAGGGTGCATCAACAAACAACTACGATGACGGTAACCTGAACTTTGATAAAGGTGATACCTACTCCAAGATTGTTAAAGGTAACAGTGAGCTGTTCCTTGATTATGCAGTCGATAGCCAGTACCTGACTCGTGTCGGTGGTTTGATTCGCGGTCGTTACTGGTATGACTTTGAACTAAAAGATGAAAGAAGAGCAGTTGATGATGTTGGTCAGCGCCGTGAACTCAACAGCTCTGCCAAAGGCAACGCATCGGGTGGTGAAATTCTCGACGCTTATGTGTTTACCGACTGGTATCTGGGTGATGTTCCCCTGAGCGTACGTTACGGTAAGCAAGTGCTGAGCTGGGGTGAGAGTACCTTTATTCAGGGAGGGATAAACACGATCAACCCTGTTGATATACCCGCTTTCCGTGCACCTGGCTCTGAGCTCAAAGATGCTCTTCTACCTGTTGAGATGTTCTACATGTCAGCAGGTGTTACAGAGAACGTCACACTGGAAACGTTTGTACAGACAGATTGGGCGCCTGTCCGCCCGGATGACTGCGGAACATTTTTCTCTACTAATGACTTTGCAGCCGACGGCTGTGGCCCGGTATTGCTTGCAGGTCAGCTGCCAGACTCTCAGGCTCTTGCTCAAGGGTTTATAGCCCCGCGTCTTGCTGATGAGGAAGCCGGCTCAAAAGACCAGTTTGGTGTGGCAATGCGCTGGTATGTGCCTGCGCTGAACGATTCGGAACTGGGCTTCTACTACATCAAGTACAACAGCCGTCTACCTTATGTAAGCGGTACTATCAAAGATACCGGCGAACAGTTTCCGAGCTACTTTATTGAATATCCGGAAGATATTAACCTTTACGGTATCAGTATCAACACCAACACTCCGGGTGGTTGGTCATTGGGCGCGGAGTACTCCTATCGCGACAAAATGCCTCTGCAATGGAACGCGTTTGAGCTGATATACGGTGGTATTAGATTACAAAACCCAGTCGACGGCAGCCCAGTCAGTAAGTTGGAGCAGCAACGCCTTGAAGAAGCGGGTGGTACGCTTTTGCCAGGATCCAAAGTCTCGGGTAACGACCGGTTTGGCGTTTCTCAGGTCCAGTTCACACTGATTAAGTTCTTTGATCAGATTATGGGCGCAAGCCGTGTGTCGCTGATTACAGAGTTTGGCGCCACTTACATTCATGACTTCCCAGGTCTTGATGAGGCTCGTTACGGCCGTTCAGGTACCTTCGGCCTTGGCACATTGCCAACGGATGATGGCAGTGGAAACATGGTTGACGTTTGTGCGGCAGGCATCAACATCAACGCAAGCTACTGCACGAATGACGGGTTCACCACAGACTTTTCCTGGGGCTACCGTTCCCGTCTGGTATGGAGCTACCCGAATGCCTTTGCGGGTATCAACCTATCGCCGCAGTTGGCTTGGAGTCATGATGTAGAAGGTTATGGCCCGCAGCCCGGTGGTGCCTTTAACGAAGGTAACAAGGCGATTGGCTTGTCCGTTGAAGCGGTTTACCAGAACAAAATTACCGGTAACATCGGTTACACAAACTTTTTCGGTGGCAAGCCGTATAACGAGTTGACTGACCGGGATTTCGTGAGTGCTAGCGTTTCCTACTCATTCTAAACCGTCAAGAATTCGTTTAACGAGGTATTTTAAATGAAACTAAACAAGAAACTACTGGCCACGGGTGTTCTGGCGGCGAGTCTGTTTGCAGGTCAGGCTTGGGGTGCAGTTTCTGCCGAAGAAGCGGCTAAGCTGGGTGACACGCTAACGCCCATGGGTGCAGAAAAGGCAGGTAATGGCGGTGCTATTCCTGCGTGGGATGGCGGCCTTACAACACCACCAGCCGGGTACAAGGGCGACGGCATTTATGTAAACCCGTTCCCGAACGAGAAGCCACAGTTCACCATTGATCAGAGCAACGTTGCAGACTATGCCGACAAACTGTCCCCCGGGCAGGTAGCGATGATCAAGCAGTATTCAGACTACGTCCTCCCCGTATACGAGACGCACCGTACAGGTGCCTATCCGGAAGACGTAATGGACGAGACCATTAAAAACGCGACCAAAACGGAATTGATCAAGAATGGTAACGGCATGGCTAACTACCAGAGCGCGACGCCATTCCCGATTCCCCAGAACGGATTGGAAGTGATCTGGAACCACATCACCCGTTACCGTGGTGGCTCTGTTCAGCGTAATGTTGGGCAAGCAACGCCTACAGCAAACGGTGCTTACTCCATCGTAAAGTTTCAGGATGAGCTAAGCTGGAGAACCTACCTGCAAGATTACGAGCCTGGCGAAGATGCCAACGTGTTGTTCTACTTCAAGCAGGCTATTACTGCTCCAGCACGTTTGGCTGGTAACGTATTGCTGGTTCACGAAACGCTTGATCAGGTTTCAGAACCACGCCGTGCATGGGTATATAACGCTGGACAGCGCCGTGTTCGCCGTGCACCTCAGGTTGCGTACGACGGACCGGGCACGGCCTCTGATGGTATGCGTACCTCGGATAACTTCGATATGTTTAACGGCGCCCCAGACCGTTATGACTGGGAACTGCTTGGCAAAAAGGAAATGTACATTCCATACAACTCCTACAAGCTTGTTGACCGTGACTTAACTTATGACCAGATCGTTAAAGCGGGGCACATAAATCAAGATTTGACCCGTTACGAGCTCCACCGTGTATGGCATGTACGCGCAACCCTTAAAGATGGTGAGCGTCACATATATGGCCAGAGAGACTTCTTTTTTGATGAAGATACCTGGCAGGCTGCCGTTATCGACCATTACGATGGCCGTGGTGAGCTCTGGCGTGTGGCGGAAGCCCACTCCATGCAGTTCTATGATCAGGTTGTGCCCTGGTATGCGGTTGAGACCCTGTACGACCTTCTGTCCGGTCGCTACTTAGTGCTAGGCCTGACAAACGAAGAGGTGGATCCGTACCAGTTTGGTGTTCAGCGCCAATCACGAGATTACACGCCAGCGGCATTGCGCCGTGCGGGCACCCGCTAAGGGTAAAGTGGATCTTTCAGAAACGGCGGGCCTTGGCCCGCCGTTTCTGTTTCTGCGATAAAAAATTGCCGCCAAATTAATAGCTTCCACGTCAAAACTTTGCAGCCGGACCCTTAGTTGGTTTAACCTTCTAACACTACTAAAGTTGTATTCGGGGCAGCGTGTGAAATCATTCCGTGATGGCTATGCAGCCAATGACGAGTTCCAATCTGCAAACAGTGGGCTGCAGCGAGGCGAGCTTGTAAGAGACTTGCTTAGGCAAAGACTGCAGGCGCCGGTTTTGCCTGAACATTCTTTGGAGCGTCCCCATCTGGATGCTTTGGTTAAGGATGCCCTAGCCCCGCAGGGCGTGCTTTTTGTTGAGGCCCCCTGTGGCTATGGTAAATCCCACACGGTTGCAACGGCTGTTAAGGCAGCTGGCATACCGGAAGGTTGTGTGCGGTGGCTGCCGCTTAACTGTCAAGACAACGCGCCCACCCGCTTTCTAAACCTTCTGTCTGTGGCTTTGGATGTTCCCGAATCTTGCGATATTAGTCTGCAGGGGGGCACCACTTTTCACGATGTTCTGGCCATAATGCTGCTGGCGTTAAAAAGAGAGCCATCAGAGCAACGCTCTGTTCTGGTTCTGGATGGCCTGCACCAGATTACAAACCCCGCGGTCATTGTTTTGCTGCAACAACTAGTTGCAGATATTCCGTTACACTTTTCTGTTGTCATGCTCTCCCGGCAGGCATTGCCTTATGAAACCCACGCTTTAGAGCTGGAAAACCGGTTCACCCGTATAGGGCCTGAAAAACTGGAGTTCAGTCGGGGTGAAACGTTTGAGCTTTTCCGCGATGTGCTGAACACTCAACAACTGACCAGTGTAGCTATAGATCACTTATACGACCTGACAGAAGGCTGGCCCACGCCCCTTGCTCTGTACCGCCGCGATATTCTTCAAAGCGCCGACAGGCACGCGGTTTCAGAAGCGCCCGGCGTGGAGAGATTCTTAAAGGAGTCTGTATTGGGCAGCTTGGCTCATGGTCAGGTTCGCTCTTTAAAAGCCATGTCAGAGCTTGGGCTTTGCTCGGATGAGTTGCTTTTGGCTTTGGAGCCACTCATTCCAGACGGTTTTCTGCTGCCATCCGAGGCTTATGAACGTGGCTTACCGATAAAGGTTATGCCCGGCTGGGGACGTTGGTACCGGCTCAACCCGCTGTTGATGGAGTGGCTAAAGGCCCCTGTAATGGCTGGCCACAGCGATAGAATGCTCGCTGCGAGCCGGTGGTTTGGCAGTCGCGACCAGTTTCCCGAAGCCTTGAAATACTCGCTGTTAGCCGGGGACTCGGATGAAGTCATTCGCATTGCATCTGAAGGATCCGAAGCGCTACTTCTGGGGCAGGACACTGCCTCATTACTGCGCTTGCGTAAGAGCCTTCCCGCCCAGTTGTTAGAACGCAGCCCAAGATTGAGAATTGTGTACAGTTGGGTGCATGCGATCGGGGGGCAGTTCAGGCAGGCAAAAATGCTGCTGGATGGCATGGATAAGCAGAGCTATCAGGAATACGAAACACGGATCTGTGCACTTAAGGCGTTTATTCTGCGTGGCGAAGGGCAGGTGACTCCAGCACTGGAAATGGCAGACCTTGCTCTTTCCGGCGGCGAGCTATCACCTCAGGGCCAGCTTGTTACGCAAATGGTTCGTGCCAGTGCGTTATGCGCCTCTGGCCGGTTTTCGGATGCTCGCGAGGCTAACCGGGCGGCGTCCCGTTTGGCCAGAGAGGCGGGTGACTCTGGCTCAGAAGCCTTGGCAGTTTACGCTCATGCCCGAATTGAGTTGGGGAAAGGTGCATTGAAGCATGCGGAACAATTGCTGCGAACTGCACTGGATACGGTGATTCAGGAACAAGCGCGGCCAGCGCGCATTGGTGAAACCAGACTTCAGCTGAATCTGGTGCTCGTGCTCTGGCATCAGGGGCGTGACGCAGAGGCAGACCGTTTGCTGGTGTCCTGCGGTCGCCACGCGGAACAGACACGCGATCTCGGCTTGTTGTTGGCTATGGCTATTCGAGTGCTGATGTGTCGCTCTCAAGGTCGCTTAGAAGAGGCTTTCACCTGGGTCGGCAGGGCTGAGCGCACCATGCATACCTGGCAAGTGGATGAATCTCTGTACGTACCAGTGCTCGAAGCCCTCAAAGCGAGTTGTTGGCTGGCCCAGAACCAGCTAGAGAGCGTTGCACAGGCACTTAAAAAGCTACAGCCATATAGGGAAGCTGGTTGTGTGCCAGAGCTTTTCCCGATGATGCCGGGCCTGCTCGATTGCCTTCAGGTGCGGCTGGACCTCGCGAAAGGTGAAACTCTTAACGCCCGTGGGACTCTTTCCAACACGCGCAAGCGCCATGGCGAAGCCATTCCCTGGGGTGTAGACCTGCACATGCGTTTGTTGGAAGCCATACTGGTCAACCAAGACAAGAGCTTTGCAGCTGCGCAGAATATACTCGTGGCGGTGGTATCCGAAGCCGCCAAGGAGCACTTCATAAGCCCGTTTGCCGAACTGAAACTGGAATTGAGTGAGCTCATGGCAAAAGCCTACAGCCAGTTACCGAAAACGCCGTTCCGGGACGCTCTGGGTCGCCTGTTTGGTTTAGCAGCAGGGGAGTCACCGGCTTCACTGGCCGAGCCCATCAGCGAGCGGGAGTTGGTTGTTCTGGAGCTGATTGCCAAGGGGCTGTCGAATCAGGAGATTGCCGACACCTTGCACATCTCGCTACATACGGTCAAAACCCATGCTCGCCGACTGAACGCAAAGCTGGAAGTGCGTTCCCGAACTCAGGCAACGGTTCGAGCCAGAGAGCTCGGGCTGCTGTAGCAAACCCGCTGATTGTGGGTTATGGGGTTTGGGTTATAGGTTTTGAGAACTCTCGTTTTTCAGGGCTTCAATGCGAGCGTCTTTTTCAGCCCAGAGTGCACTGACCCAGCGCTGAAATTCCACCCGGATTTCACGGTTGTTCTCGTAGTCCATTCCTAAAAACTGCGGCGGAATCTCTCGCACCTTAATATCAATAGTGATTTTTTGAATGCGTCCGCTGAGATAATCCCAAATTCCGACAGGTTGTTCTGTAGGGTAAACGATGGTCACATCCAGCATGGTATGCAGCATCTCGCCCATCGCCCCCAAAACAAAGGCTGTACCGCCAGCGCGTGGCTTGAGCAGGTGTTTGTATGGTGAGTTCTGGCGCTGATGCTTGGCAGGTGTGAAGCGGGTGCCTTCCATAAAGTTGAAAATAGTCACAGGTGTATAACGAAATTTTTCGCACGCTGCTTCGGTTGCGGCTATATCTTTGCCTTTCAGCTCCGGCCTCTTAGCAATCTGTTCTTTGGTGTGACGATGCATAAACGGAAAATCCAGCGCCCACCAAGCTACCCCTAGCAGTGGTACCCAAATCAACTCCTTCTTTAGGAAGAACTTGAGCAGCGGAATCTTGCTGTTAAGAACATACTGTATGGCCGGTATGTCGGCCCAACTCTGGTGGTTGCAGGTCACAAAGTACCAATGCTCCTGACTGAGATGCTGCGCGCCTCGTACATCCCACTCAATCTTGTGTAGGAGATCCATCACCAGATTGTTGAACCCTATCCATAGCCGGGCAATGCCGTTCAATACCACTGTGCAGCCTTTGCGAATAACTGTAATCGGTAGCACCAGTTTCAGCAGTGCAAAAACCATCAGAAACGGAAAAAGTACAAGGGTACTCGATATTACAAGCAGAACCGCCAGAGCGCCTTTTAGCGGTGCAGGTAAAAAATAAAGCATTCGAAAACGTCTCTGTTATTTGAAAGCAATAATGTTTAAAGGTGAGTTGGCTGTTAGCCCTCAGCAGAAGAGCCACTAATCTGCCCGGGCAGCAAAATCTGCTCAGCGCTTGCCGATGCCAGACTCTTCAAATGCAAGGGGCTGCGATCGCTTAGAATCTTTCGGAATTCGGTATCGTAGAATTCAAGGTTGTTATAACGAATCATCGACCGAATTTCATCAACATATTCCTCCCCGCGCTCGGAATAGCTCACCAACCCCCGTGCCAGAGCAAGCCCGGAGAGCGGATCGCCTGCGGCTCTGTCATCAAGGCGAGTGTTGCGTAAACCCTGATAGCTCGCATGCCGGTTGAGGTTCTGAATGTAAGCCCGAACGGAGTGATATGGCGAAGGAAAGGCGGCTACTTCATGGCTGGCGCCCTCTACACGGTTTAGTGGAACTAAGCCGCAGCCTTTCGAGAAGCACCATTGGCCGAACAGATTATTACCGCGAAGGGCAAAGCGCGACGTGCCCCAGGCGGACTCATTGGCTGCCTGAGCCAAAATAAGCGAGGGCGGGATAACGTCCAGCCGCTTTCGCAGAAGATTGAACTGCTCTGGCGTGCCGGGTTCTTCGTCCACACGCAATCGCTTGGCTTGAGCTGCAAGCCAGGTGTGCTCTTTTTTGGATAAGGTCTCTTTGCGGGCGAGACTGTCAAGATAGTCCCGCTCAATTAATATGCGGGAGTTGGCAAGCACAATGCGCGGATAAAGAAACGAGAAAAAAGCGACTTTCTTTTCGGTGGTATCCCGGTAGCTAGAAAAATCTGGTAAATCGGCGCGAGCCCAAGCGGGCAAAGGCGGAAGCGAATCCAGAGTTGGCTCTGAGCCCGCGTTGTTCCCTGAGGGATCCGACGGTGTATAAAGTCCACCTGCGATGGCAAAAACCGCTAAGGGGATTACCAGCATCAACGCACGCGTTGCGGGGAACATAAAACCTCTCGTTACAACCTGTTTTTGTGGTCGGCAAGCTTATAACCACCGAGCATTATGATTAACATTATAACAGGTTGTACGAGCTAGGTTGCCAGAGGGTTCACGGCAGTTTGGTTGCCATAAGAAGGCCTCGCTGCTCTTCGCCGTTAACCGTGTTGCGGAATAACAAGAAGAACTGGGTTTGATCAGCCGTTACAAAACCGGTGAGCGACAGATCACCGGCAGTAAAGCTCACTTCGCCATTGCCTTTGTCGCTGTACTCCAAGGTTGTAGACAGTTGCCCGGAGGAGGGCGCAGCAACGGTTGCATTATCAACCGAGTGAACAACGTTTAAGGTGTTGCTGTTCAGGCTTGCGGTGCTACCGGATAGATTCAGAGTGCCGTCGTTCAGGTGAGCCAGCCTATTGAGCCCATCTCCCATGCCCATAGCAAAACCTTGAACCCGGTACCGGCCGGATTGTGGTGCAGGTGACGGGCGCCGTTCTGCGGCGATGAGCAGACCATCACCAATGATGCCGCTAGACGACGCAGCATTGACCAGATTAAACGCCAACAGAGAACCGTCAGGCACGCTAGCGCCTACGCCCAGATCCGGCTGTCCGAAGGGCCCTGCCGGGTTATTTACATCTAGATTGAGCCGCCCGATGTTTTTATCTCCCGTACTCAGGCGTGCGGTGCGGGGCGTGATGATCCAATTATCCGAACGGCTGCCGTCACCCCCCACCAAAACGGCTCCCGAGCTGTCCCGGTTTAGGGTGCTATAGGTTTTTGTTTGCGTGATGGCGCTGTTGTCGCCGTTTGCGCGCACCTGCCATAACCCGTTTCCTGACTCAACTTGTAGCGGCGTTGTGGACTCTGAAAACCGAGTGGCAAAATAAACGAGGTTGTAATCCCTGCCGTTCAGAGTGTTCGCATCAAAGCCTTCCTGCCGTAATAGGTTTAGCTGAAGTGAAGATACGTACTGGGTTTCCAGCGTCTGTTTACGTGCAAGTTTGCCATTCTCTGATTCCAATTGAATGGCTTTGCCTGCGCTAAAATAGCCTGCCAGAGCACGGTCTGGACCAAGGTTGTCGCCGCCCGCTTCGCCAACGTAAGCGTCTAGAAAGTAAGGGTTGCGGGTCCAACCTATGGTTCTCGAGCTGTTTCTGCCGGTAATGCTTTGATAAAGGGCGCGCACGGCCAGCAAACGAGTATCTCTATCGAGTGTAGCGCCACCGGGGGAGGTTGAATGGGAATTCAAAGCCCAGGTATCCGTACCCCGGGTAAAAAACTCGTTGCCTTGTTTATGAATCAACGTTTTTCGGTCGTAAGGAATTTGCGAGGCAAGGGAGGTAACGTTGATATTGAAAACATCAAGGCTGGCCAAGGTTAGCCCTGGGTATGTGTAGGCTGTTTCGGCACTGGGGCTGGTGGACTCCTCACGCCCGGTGCGAATACCCCACTGGCCAGAGCCGGTTAAGCTACTTTCGAGAAACGTCTGGCCCAGCTCTATTCCCATAAAAATAGAGTTGTATTCCGCTGAGCTCGCAGAAATGCTGTCTGAGGACTGGTTATCCAGCAACGGATAACTTGCCGCTGAAACAACATAGCTGGCAAAGTCTGCCCGCTGGGCGAGCAGGTCTAGTGCCCCTGCAATGCTAGCTCCGGTTGGGATATCAATTTCGAAATCGTGAACCTGATCAGCCAACGCGGGCCAAACGTATTTGTTGATGCACAGAGTGTCGCTGGTTTCATCTGCGCAATCCAGAATGCGCTGGAACTCGCTGGCGGAGTATTGCGTAAGTGTGTTGCGCACGAGGTATTCGGAAAACGGGTTAACCTTGATATCGCGGTCAGCGTCGGCTGCTAACGCCCGTAAAACAGCATTGCCATATTGGGCCTCAATGACAACGTC
Organism: Marinobacter sp. 1-4A; assembly: GCF_016597725.1. Classification (GTDB taxonomy): domain Bacteria; phylum Pseudomonadota; class Gammaproteobacteria; order Pseudomonadales; family Oleiphilaceae; genus Marinobacter. The sequence continues at coordinate 127,716 of NZ_VCGY01000005.1, read as the reverse complement.
TGGAGCTAGGGGTTGCCCGTTCTCAAAGGTGATCACAGTTACGCCGTTGCTATCCTCCCGGGTGGTGTATTCCGGGGCGCCAAGTACCTGCAGGTTTCTATTGGTTTGGTACACCCGAACCGTATCGGGTTTCACAATGCGAAGATTGCGACGTGTTGGTTCACCATCTGGCGCAAGGCCACCGGGCAATTCCATGGTTACGCGAACTTCATTGGCTGCGAGACCGCTGTTATCTCCAGAGTCTCCGGTGCTACCGGGGCTAAAATCGTTCGCTGGATTTTTCTCACCCGCAAACGAATTGGGCTGCTCTCTTGCCCCGTCAATAGCGGAATCACCGCTGCATCCTGTTGTTAGCGTAATCGCAGAGAAAAGAAGTAGCCCCAGTGTCAGTCGCATATCAGGTTGCCCCCGCAAAAGCGGTGTTAGAAGAAAATTTTCATGCCAGCCATAACACCTTCATCGAGGTTTACGTCAGGGTTGGATGGAAATTCCAGCTCAGTATTCAGGTAACGGTAACCCGCAAACACCTCGGCATTACGAATAACTCGATAACTGGCGCGCAGTTCAAGGCTTGTCATATCGTCAGAGTCACCAAACGAGAGAATGCTTGGCGCATAATGCAGGCCGCCAGTGAATGATAGGCCGGGCGCTTTAGGGATATTCACCGTTGCAAAGCCACCCAGCCCTACTGCGCCACCGTCGGCACGGTCCTGATCCCACACAATGCCGCGCATGCCAATGCCAGCCGTTGTGGGTAAGTTGCCCAAAGCCGTGCGACCTTGGGCATGAAAGTCGATATTACCAATGTGACGACTGCCTTCATGGTAGGTGTAGCCAGCACCCAGTTGAAGATCGCTATTGTTTCCGAAAAAATTAACCTGCCCCTTTACGGAGTCGTTAGTTAGGCTCAGGTCCAAATCGCTTGCGAACACAGGGGCCGCAGCCAGAGAAAGAACCAATACGGAAACGCGGGATACTTTCATACTTTTACCTTATAAATTTGCGGTGCGAGTAACACGCCGGAATCTGCCGACATTAACGATAGATATCACAGTCAGAATGGTAACGGGCTACCTGCTGCACCACAACTTACAAGCGTGTAAGCCCATTATAGGCAGGGGGTAAAATCAATACGATCTTTGGTCTGAGGGGTTAGTGGCGCGTTGTATCGCCGCCTTGATCCAGATCTTCCGGAGACGCTGTCTCTGCGGGAACCCGATATTCCTCATTGGCCCAAGCGCCGAAATCAATCAGTTTGCACCGCTCCGAGCAGAATGGGCGCCAAGGGTTGGTGTCTTTCCATTCCACGGATTTCTTGCAGGTAGGGCAGTTTACGTTCATTTCGAAGCTCCACGGGCGTATTGGTCCAGCACTGCCCGCAGCGTTTCAATGTTAACAGGCTTGGCAACAAAAGAGTCCATGCCTGCCCGGCGGCAGCGTTCTTCATCTTCTTCCATGGCGCTGGCTGTTAGCGCCACCACAGGCACTCTGGTGCGCTTGTGGGTTGCTTCCCAAGCGCGGAGGCGCCGGGTTGCTTCAAAGCCGTCAACTTTGGGCATTATGCAGTCCATAAAAATAAGGTCAAATGCATGCAGCTGCCACAGGCTGTTTGCCGCCTCGCCGTCATTGGCCGTCATCACTTCACACCCAAGCTTCTCTAATAGCCTGCGGGTGAGGGTACGGTTTACCGGGTTGTCTTCTACCAACAACACCCTCATGCGGCGCAAATCCAGTTTCTGATGTTTGCCCGTTTCATGGGTAGCCTGAAGGGAAAACCGAGTACGGAAGCGCCGCTTATCCTTTGATAAATCTTCAAAAAGCTTGTTGAGAATAGGCGTTAGGCAAGACTCCCGCAGAGACTTGCTGAGAAACGCATCTGCACCCGCTTGGCGGAAGTGCTCGGCATCGCCGCGCTGGGGGTTTGAAGAGAGAATGAGAAGCCGTGTATCGGCCCACAGGGAATTGTCTCGCACCTGCTTGCAAAGCAAATCACTGTCCATATCCGGCAAAAAGCCATCCAAAATGATGGCATCAAACGGCTCCTGATTGTCGAACGCCAAGCGTAACGATGTGAGAGCTTCCCCAGCGGACTTCACCGCCTCTATGTGAACCTCATGGCGCGACAGCATTTCCAGTGTGATTTTACGGGACAGCTCGTAGGAATCCGCCACAAGAACACGCTTACCCCGAATCATACGTGCATCCGGGCGCACCCTTGCTGTGCTCTCGGGTGCCGTCGGTAGGGTTAGCTCAACCCAAAATGTAGAGCCTTCTCCGGGCCTGCTTTCCACATCCAAAGAACCATTCATTAGAGTAACGAGTTGGCGGCAAATCGTTAGCCCCAGCCCGGCACCGGGAAGTTGGCGCTGAAATCTCTGGCCTAGCTGAACATAGGGCTCGTACACCAGCGGCACATCTTCCGGGTTGATACCAACCCCCGTATCTTCCACAGCCAAACGCAGGCGAACCTTATCGTCGCGCCGCCCCAGCACCTCAATGCTAATGAGCACATGCCCTGAATCTGTAAATTTAATCGCATTGGACACCAGATTGATGAGCACCTGCCGAATGCGTACAGGATCGCCCCGCAAGGCCCAGGGTAGCTCTTCCTCAATGCGTAGTTCCAGTGCGAGCCCTTTTTCGCGGGCGCGCCCCCCGAGCATGTGCACCAAGTCGTTTAGAGTCTCCCGCAAGTCGAAGGGAATCTTCTCAAGCACCAGTTTTTGGGCTTCCATGCTGGATATGTCGAGAAGGTCGTTAATAATGGCAGAGAGGCTTTCAGAGGCGTTGAGCAGCGTGTGTACGTAGTCTCGTTGTTCCTGATCTAGCGGTGTATCTGTCAGCAGGTTGGCGTAGCCGAGCACTGACTGCAAAGGCGTGCGCAGCTCATGGCTCACGTTGGCCAGAAATTGGTTTTTCGCACGGTTGGCCTGAATAGCCTCATCTCGCTCACCTTGCGACTGCAGAGTGGCTTGCCGGAGTGAGCGGGTATCTTCAAGAATTTGCAGGCGCATTTTATTAAGCGCGTGTTCAAGCTCAGACAGCTCATCCGGGGTTCGGGGCGGTTTGCGCTTGAGTTGCAGTGGATCGACCAACGCGTCTAAATTAAGCTTGGCCGCGTAATCAGCCATCGATTCCAAGTGGCGGGAAAGCATAAGACGAACGATCACCACTAGCCCCAGAGTACCCAGCATCACCACGATTGACTGGAACAAAAGATTGATCAGCGCGCGATTGCGAAGGTCTGAATACACTTGTTCTACGGAAGAGGTGAGGGTTAGAGTGCCCACATCTTCCGGGCCTCGAAAGGCGGATCGGTTGAACACCAGCGGGAACGTTTGGGAAATGACCCGGCCTTCCGGGTAGCTGCCTGTGGTGAACTGCTCGCCGGTTGAGGTGACAACTCTCGCGTAGTGGATGGCTTCTACCGCCCGCATGTCATCCAAGCTGTTGGCCACTTCGCTGAAATTCATCAACCAAATATTATTGCTCATGGCCCCTGAAACTAGGCCAGCGGCGCGTTTCTGAGTCTCTTGAAGGTCCGATTTTCGGCGTTCGAACTCACCAATCATCTGCACGCCGGTGGCTACCAGCGAGATGACCAGGCTGAACAGCAATACGTATGCAAGCAGCCGCATTGCGAGCGGCCGAATACCCAAACGCGAGAAAAACCGGGTTGAAGGCAAGGCACAAATTCCCTGTGTCGACTGAAAAATCGTCAACGCGAGTTTAACAGACCGTCAGCACTTCGACACGCTTGTGTGAATCATCATTTACAAACCGAAACCTAACGTTCAAATCGTAAAGGTGTGCGCCGTATATCCGTTCCTCGTCGCGGCCCCGCCGGAACGACGGGCGAGGGTCGTAGCTCACCACATCGGTAATCAACAACTTCAAATCGGGGTAGTGCGTTTGCGAAAGCTCTGCAAGCTGGGCCTCTGCCTCTGGCAGAAACACAACGTCCAGCCTTTCTGTAGGTGCAGATTCGGCCCAACCAAGGCTCGCGTTGGGTATTGAGTCTGCAAATGGCAGGTAGGGTTTAATGTCGAGAATTGGCGTACCATCAATCAGATCGTGGTCGCTGATCTGTAGGGCCAGTTTGCCGTTTTTGCGCACAAGCCCTTCGTTGCGCACCACAGACAGCCCCAGACTGTTCGGCCGAAAGGGGGACCGGCTGGCGAATACGCCCATCTTTTGATTGCCACCAAGGCGAGGAGGCCGAACTACCGGCCGCCACTCTGCCCGCACGGCTTCGTGAAACTGAAAAATTAACCAAAGGTGGCTGGAAGTCTCCAAGCCCCGGAATGCATCCTCACGATCATAAGGTGTTTGGATGACCAGATCTGCTCTGGCATAGCGGGTAAGCCCGGGTTGCCTTGGAACCCCGAACTTATCCTTAAAACAAGAGCGGGTGATGGCAATGGGATTCAAAGCCAAGGCTTCTGCTGCTGGGATGGCATGGTGTCGGGACATGGGCGTTAGAAGTCTGGGTTAATGCTACCGGAAAAAAACATCTCGATACGAAAGAGCACCGAACCTTGGTCTTTAAAATTGCGTTCTCTAGGAAAAGTTAACGCCGGAATCAGCTCAGCGAACAACCAATCGCTGTGCAACCTGTAGCGCCAAGTGAGATCAGCAAAGGCTGAAGTGGTACGCCAGCTCGGCTGGCTTTCACCAAGAACACCCACCCGGGGCGTGATAATCGAGCGGTTGCTGAGCCGCTTGCGAACACTAAAAATTTGCGCTGCCTCAAACTTTCTTTTGCGATGAACCCATTCCAGTTCAGCGGTAGACCCGAAAAACCAGTCATTACCAACATTTCGGGCCGCACGGATCATAGAGCGGGCGCCCCAACCGTCTTGATGGTAATAGTAAAACCTCTGCTGGGCTCGCAGCCCCCAATCCTCATCCAGCTTCCAGCGCTTCTCTGCCGTTGCCCTCCAGAACGCGTCCGGTGGAAAACGTAAACGCGCACCCACGTCATTAGAGAGATTGATGGCATCGCCAATTTCCGAGATGTACCGCAAAGCACCGGTGGTTTGTGTTTCAGAACGGTCTGGCTCGGTAAGCTGGCGGTCGCGCTGGCGCTCTTCCAAAGGAATGAGCTCGTCGCTTTCACTTTCGATTACCAGTCGCAATTTGCGCTTGGTTGTGGGTATATCCAGCCGGAACCGAACTTCCGGCTCGAATTGCGCCGGGTCGCCGTATTCGGATTCTGTAGCGAAGCCTACGCGCAAGTAACTGTCGTTGGTTGGCAATCTGTGGGCTTCGCCGGAAAGTGTCCTATCTGCCCACTGGCCAAGAGCCTGAACCTTTGGCCCTTGTATACGCTCTTGGCGCAAAATAAAGTTACTGAAATCCAGCCAATAAGAATCCTCAGGCTCAGCCCAATACTCGTCTGGATCAAACGTATAGAAAGCTAGGGGCAGCTTTTCCGGCAACAAGGTGCTTGAAATAGAGCGCTCTTGCATCTCAAACACCGGCTCCACGCCATAGCTGTTTGCACTGATTAAGAAGAGTAGGATGGTTATTGACCCAGCAAAAGTGAGGCCGATACCGTTCCTGATGCTGCTCTTCATACCACGCACGAAGTAATGCCGATCAGCCAAAGTCCACCATGAATGCTTCATGTAATGCACGAACCTCGGCTGCAACCTTGTTGGAAGATTGGTTATTATTAATGACAACATCTGCACGGGCAAGCCGTTGCTCGCGGGGCATCTGAGCGGCAATGATGCGCTCCACCTGCTCCCGGGAATTGGTGTCGCGGCCCATGGTACGCTCTATCTGCACCTCCACCGGCACATCCACCACCAGCACCTGCTCCACCAAATTATGTTGGTCGGTTTCTAACAGTAGAGGCGATACCAGAAGAACATAAGGCAACTTATAGTCTTGCGGGTGGAGCTGGCGAATCAACTCCTCGCGGATAACCGGGTGCAATAGGCCTTCCAACCACACACGCTGCTCTGGCTGCTCAAACACGATTTGCCGCAGGCGCGCTCTATCCAGAGTGCCCTTATCCGTAAGAATGCCTGCCCCGAAGTGCTCGGCAATAGAGGCCAGCGCCGGAGTGCCCGGTTCAACCACCTCCCGGGCCACATCGTCTGCATCTACCCAGTGCACTCCCAAGCTGCCGAACTGCCGTGCAACCGTAGATTTGCCGGAACCAATGCCCCCTGTTAGCCCTATAACCACCGGTTCAGCCGTCATGCTCCCAGCAGCCCGAACCAAAGCGCTTGAATTTCCGCGCCGAACCACAAGCACAGCAATCCGGCCGCCGCCAAATAAGGCCCAAACGGAATGGGCACCTCGCGCCCGTGCTTCTTAAAGACCATTAAGCTAATACCCACCACTGCACCCACGAGTGATGACAGCAAAATAATCGCGGGCAGCAACTCCCAGCCCAGCCAGGCACCCAAAGCGGCAAGCAACTTGAAATCCCCATGCCCCATGCCCTCTTTACCGGTGGCAAGCTTAAATAGCCAGTAAACAGACCAGAGAGAAAGGTAACCAACCACCGCACCCCAAAAAGCGCTGGTGAACTCACCAAGAAAACCAAAATAACTCAAAACCAACCCCAGCCACATCAAGGGCAGAGTGATGCTGTCTGGCAGCAGCTGAGTATCGAAATCAATCACCGTAAGCGCAACCAACGCCCAAACCAACAGCAGCGCCCACAAAGCAGTGACCGAAGGGCCAAGAATCACAATCGTCAACACCGAAAATAGCGCCGTAACTGCTTCTATTAACGGGTAACGAATAGAAATGTGCGACTTACAACCGCTGCACTTACCCCCAAGAAGCAGATAACTGATAACTGGAATGTTCTCCCAAGCACGAATCTTATGTCCGCAAGAAGGGCAGGCAGAGGCAGGGCTGGAAAGCGTAACCCGGTCTTCCTGCTTGCGCTCACCCTCGGCCACCTCCAAAAAGGCTTCGCACTGGCAACGCCACTCTTGCTGCATCATCTTTGGTAAGCGGAGAATCACAACATTTAAAAAACTACCGATGCACAGAGAAACGAAAGTGACGACAAAGTACAAAAGCCAAGGTGTCGAGAGGAGGAGATCTAAGGTAGCCATTCAAAAGCTCAAACGTTGCAGTTTTAAAGCCCCTCTCCCCTCGCGGGAGAGGGGTTGGGGAGAGGGGGTGTCTTTCAAACTCCCTCTCCCCCTTGCGGGAGAGGGGCCGGGGCGGTCCGACGTATCGGAGAGGGGGCGCTCTTACCCCACAACCGCACCCATCTGAAATATCGGCAGATACATAGCAACAATCAACCCACCCACAAGCACGCCCAGCACGGCCATAATCATAGGCTCCATCAGCGCCGTCAGGTTGTCCACCATGTCATCAACCACGCCTTCATAGTGCACCGCTACTTTTTCGAGCATCTCGTCCAGATTACCGGACTCCTCACCAATAGCCGTTAACTGCACGGCCATCACGGGGAAAACATCCTGCTGGCGCATAGAAGCCTGTAGTTGGGTGCCACTGGAAACATCGTTCTTGATGCGGTTAACAGCATCCCGGTAAACCGCATTGCCGGTCGCACCCGAGACGGAGTCCAGCGCGTCTACCAGTGGCACGCCCGCCGCGAAGGTCGTAGACAAAACCCTGCCAAATTTAGCAACTGCAGATTTGTCGAGAATTTCGCCAATAACCGGTAGCTTAAGAACGTATTTATCTACGATATCCGAAAACATCTGTGAGCGACGTTTGGCTTCTTTAAATAAGAAGATTGTACCCACAATGCTAATCAAAACCACAAACCACCAAGTCTGCATCCAATCGGAAAGTCGTACGACCATCTGGGTGAATACAGGAAGTTCTGCCCCGAAACCCTGAAATAGACTTTCAAATTGCGGTACGACTTTTACCAGTAGAATAGCGGTAACAATGATGGCCACGACGATAATTGCAATGGGATAGGTCATTGCCTTTTTAACTTTTTTCTTCAGGAGCTCTGTTTTTTCGAGGTAAAGAGCAATTCGGTCCAACATCTGCTCTAAAGCACCAGCCTTCTCACCAGAATCCACCAAATTGCAGTAAAGATTGTCAAAGTACTTCGGGTGCTTACGAAGCGATCCCGCAAAACTGGTACCGGAAGAAATGTCATTCCGGATTGACATAACAAGTTCCTGTAACCCTTTGTTCTCGAGGCCATCGGCAACGATGTCGAAGCTTTGAACCAAGGGCACGCCCGCTTTCATCATGGTCGCTAGTTGGCGGGTGAGCATGGCGATGTCGAAGGGGGTGATTTTCTTGCTACCCCCAAACAATGGTTTTGGTTTCTTCTTTACCTTGTCTGGTATTATGCCCTGCTTGCGTAGCTGGGCTTTTACCAGAGCCAAGCTGGAGCCAGCAATCTCGCCCTTAGCATTGTTGCCTTTTCGATCTTTACCTTCCCAAAGGTACGATTCCAGCTTTTGTGATTTCTCTGCCATGGTTAATCCTTCGTCACGCGGTTAGCTTCCTCAAGGCTGGTTACGCCCTCAATCACTTTCAAAAGTGCTGACTGGCGCAAATTCCGGAAGCCCTCGGCCTCGGCCTGCTTTGCAATTTTAATGGAGCTGGCCTCTTCCATAATCATGTTAGCCAATTGCTCCGTAACTTTAACCACCTCGTAAATACCGACGCGGCCTTTATACCCACCATTGCATTTATCACAGCCCTTGGGGCGGTACAACGTGAACCCTGTATCAATTTGTTCCTGTGTGAAGCCTTCGGCCAAAAGCACGTCTTTGGGGACATCGCCCGGTTGCTTGCAGGCACTGCAAAGTCGGCGGCCTAGACGCTGGGCAATGATCAGGCTTACAGACGTTGCTATGTTGAAAGCCGGCACGCCCATATTCATCATTCGCGTGAGGGTTTCTGCCGCGCTATTAGTGTGCAGTGTGGACAGAACCAAGTGCCCGGTTTGGGCTGCCTTGATCGCAATGTTCGCGGTTTCAAGGTCTCGAATCTCACCAACCATGATTACATCTGGGTCTTGTCGTAGAAATGCTCGCAAAGCTTCGGCAAAGCCCAAACCGACCCGGTTGTTTACGTTTACTTGGTTAATGCCTTCCAGGTTGATTTCTGCCGGGTCCTCTGCAGTGGAAATATTAATATCCACCGTGTTGAGAATGTTCAGGCCAGTATATAGAGACACGGTTTTGCCAGAGCCGGTTGGGCCGGTGACTAGAATCATACCTTGGGGTTGAGATAGAGCGTCCATGTACAGCTGTTTCTGGTCATCTTCATAACCCAGTGCATCAATACCAAGTTTTGCCTGACTGGGGTCAAGAATCCGCAGCACTATTTTCTCACCCCACAGGGTTGGCAGGGTGTTGACCCGAAAGTCGATGGCCTTGGTTTTAGACAGCTTCATTTTAATTCGGCCATCTTGAGGAACTCGGCGCTCGGATATGTCCATTTGCGACATAATCTTTACGCGAGCAGATATTTTGGGTGCCAGCTTAATAGAGGGTCGTGAAACCTCTTTGAGCATGCCATCTGTTCTATACCTTACCCGATAGACCTTTTCATAAGGCTCGAAATGGATGTCTGAGGCGCCAATGCGTATCGCATCCAAAAGCATCTTGTTCACATACTTAACAATAGGGGCGTCATCAACATCGCTTTGCGCAGAGACGCCATCATCATCCTGATCGTCGCCTTCGGTCTCGACGCCCTCCAAATCCGTATCGTCCAGATCACCCATGGTGGTGTCTTGAGACTCAAGATGTTTATCTATCGCATCTCTAAGCTTTGCGTCATCCACCAGAATCGCATCGGTGCTCAGCCCGGTATTGAACTTTATCTCGTCTAGAGCCTGAAGGTTGGTAGGGTCTGAGACGGCAATGAAAAGACGGTTGCCTCGCTTATAGAGAGGAAGCGCGTTGTGTTTGCGCACCAGTTTCTCGTCTACCACCCCCTCTGGCATCATTTCCGGAAGGTAGGAGGAAAGATCCAGCACCGACACCCCGAACTCCATAGCTGCTGAAAAGGCAAGCTTGGCGCTATCAGCCAGTTGGTTCTGGGTGAGATAGGTGATTAAGGGAATACGATTTTGAGATGCTTGTAAAAAGGCATCTTTTGCGGTTGCTTCATCAAGCAGTCCGTCGTCTACAAAGCGCCGGGCTAGGCCGGTTAGCGTGATATTGCTTTTGTTGGTAGCCATAAACTGAGTAAAGAATGCTGCCTAAGTGGTTGAAAAGGGTATTTCGATAATTGCACAGAGTTTAGATGGCTGGCTTGGGTTTGGAAAGGTATCGGGACAACTTAGGCTAAACCTAAGCTGGGTGGGCGTGGTTGGCTGCATTGCAAGTGGGTGACAAAAAATGTCACTGAGTGACGGTGCTGGGCGTTACTTGATTTTTTGCATCTGTAGTATTTAGCGCAAGTGTTCAGCTTACCGGTTGATTAGCATGGTTTTGTGTCTACCTTTTAAATCTTGGCATGGGAGGTGCTTTGATTACGTTAGGCTCAATGAAACCGGTTGCGGGGCAAAGCTCCACCGGCCCCGAGCCAAAATGAGTAACTAAACGACAAAGCTGAGGTCGAAATTATGAGAAAAATGCAGATCAACCATGCTCAGAAAGGTTTTACGCTGATTGAATTGATGATCGTTGTTGCGATTATTGGTATTTTGGCTGCTGTAGCTATCCCGCAGTACCAGAACTACATCGCGAAATCTCAGGTTAGCCGCGTTATGGGCGAGACTGGTGCTATGCGAACTGCAATTGAGAGCTGCATGATGAATGGCATTGCCGAGGCTGATTGCGAACTGGGCTGGTCTAACAGCAACTTGCTTGGCTCCACTGTTGCTGCTCCAGGTCAAGCTGGTCTTACTGCCACGTACGATTTGGCTGCCGGTACTTCTGAGCTTGAAGGTACGTTCGGAGGGAATGCGTCTTCAGCTATTTCCGGCGAAACCCTTACTTGGACCCGTGCAGATACTGGTGCTTGGACGTGTGCTACGTCTGTCGAAAGCAAATACAAGCCTGCCGGTTGTGACGGCTAAGATATAGAGATTCGCTTCCGCTCAAAGGCAGAAGCGATTCTGGATAGTTAGTGGGCGGCCCGTTGATTTCGATTTTCGGGCCGCTCTTCTTTTCAATGTACATTTATTTTTGTGGCCGGTTGTTGGGAAGAACTGACATCCCATCTCCGCGAACGATGTCTTGCCGAAGCTAAATGTTCTGTTTTCAGCTCTCGGTACAATTCTCTGTTTACTAATGCCTGATTGCGATTTTAGTGTGCGTTTGCTTCTTAATTTAGCATCCGTTCAGATGCTCCTTTGGATAAGTGTCGACCGGCTCCGATGCCTGTTCGCAGTTATCAACTTCCCTCAAACGGTTCGTGCCCTAATTTTGCAGATTCAGTACCATAAGGTCGACTGCGAACTATCTGTCCACGAGGTCTTTGGCACAGTGAGTCGAGTGGGTGGCCCCTACAGGAAGCGCAGATCGGAAAGTAGCAGTGGAGGTCGTAGTAGGTGTTAAGGAGCTTGCCGGCTAGAGATTTGGTCTCGCTAGCCACGGCCTGAAAGGTCTAATTAACACGCAGTTATTCGTGTTCGTTTGAGTCGTTTCACTCGACCGCCTTACTATAGACCCGAATGTCGTATGATGATTTGAGTCTTGTCGCAAACAAGGGCCGAATTCCGGGTGGAGGTGGTGATAGTGTTTTTCCCTGACAACACGGTGGTCTATTGTAGAGTATTTCGCTTTTTTGGTGGGGCTGCCAAGAGCTAAGGATAGAGATGTCTGCGATTCGAAGAAAGGGAGGTTATGTGAGCAAAAAGAACCCTCGCTTGAAGGACCTCTTGCTAATTTGCGTTCTCGTAACTGTTGTTGGAGGGATATCCCATTATACAATAACTAATCCCCTTGGTCTGTCGCGTTTACTCTATTATTTTCAAGCTCCACTGATCCAGCTATCCAATTCTTGTAAACCCGATACTCCAGATTGGATGGAAGATATTCAGGGTTACGCCGTAAAAAATATGGGGACTCCAGCGAGCCAACTCGCATACATAAATGTTGAGGGTGATGCTTTTCATTGTGAGACTGGTTGGAAGGATGGGGTCTTTGGTGATGAACCGCTGCAGCCTGATACTCGATTTCGGTTTGCCAGCACGACGAAAACAGTTACAGCCGTCGCTATTCTTGATTTGATTAATCGGAAGCTGTTGTCTCTTGATGACAGAGTTGTTGATTTGCTGCTGGGCGATGAAACCCCAGCTTCTGCGCTCAAAGATTCCCGTGTAGGCGAAATTACAATTGCACACTTGCTGTCCCATAGGGGGGGGTGGGATAGAGAGCGTAGCCAAGACCCGATGTTTACACGAAATGTTAAGCCTTGGTGTCCTTATAAGCCCGAAGAGCTTACTAAAACCAGCTTGTTCTATGATCCCGGGAGCGTAGAGGCATACTCAAATTTGGGATATTGTTTGCTGGGTTTGGTTATTGAAAAAATCACAGATAAGCCATTCAGAGATTATATTCGTAGCCATTTTGACCTTAGTGAAAACACTCTTGAGTTCGTCGATGGCGCCTACTTGAAGGATGAGGTCTTTTACGATTTTCGCAATGAAGATTTTTATACCCAGAATTATTTTGAGGCTATGGATTTTTATGCGCTTTCTTCATCTGCAGGCCTCTCGGGGAGTGCGTTGGATTTGGCTGTTTTAGTGAAGAAATCTCTTGAAAATGAGCCTCTGACAATTCTTGCTGGCGTGAAAAAGAATTGTGCCTCCGTAGCGGTTCAGGAGTGTTTTGGGTATGGCACCTTTCGCTATCAGCCGTCCCCTGATGTTATACCGCTGCATATCCACGGAGGAAAGCTTCCAGGAGCCTCTTCAGCTATCATCCTTGACCCTTATGGGGGGGTGTTGGTTTGGATGGGCGCCGGAGCTCATCCACCGCAAGATAATTCTCTACAAGAGTTCTATGACTATATTCGAGAGGCTTTGGAGCGTTCAAGCCCTCATTAGGTAATTTCCTTGATGCTGACTCGACAAGGTCTGATCTTGTGCTCGAATCACGAACTACACCGAGAACCTTCTATTCGGGTGTGAAAATACCCCTCATGAATAAACCTGAAACGACAAAATAGGCGCAGCGCTTCGAGCATTGTCTGACTTGACTCTTGGAAGCCTCTGCTTGCTCCCTACATGGCTGCGTTTTGTTTGTTTGCGAGAGGAATTCTTCGAGGATAGGCACTGAAGTTGCTTGTTTATCGGTAAACAAGTCATCGATAACTGGCAACGATATGACGAAAAGCAACGGTTTTACCCTTATTGAATTGATGATTGTTGTTGCGCTCATCGGCATTCTTGCCGCAGTGGCAATTCCTAGCTACCAAGGCTATGTAGTCAAAACCCAAATAAGCCGTGCAGTTGGTGAGTTGGCTGCATACAAAGCTCCTTTTGAGGAGCGAGCGGGTTCCGACGGAAGTGTGGCAAATAGTGATATCGGTTATACCCCCTCCAACCTCACCACAGGTAGCCAGGCTGTTGATATTGGGGTGCTAAACGCTGACGGTTCCGGTCAGCTTCAGGTGACCATGGGCGGCAAAGCGCACCCAAATTTGACAGGCGTGATTGTGGGCTTAGAACGCAGCCCTGCAGGAGCTTGGGAGTGTGTACTCGATACGAGTGCGGCGACCAACTGGAAAGCTTCTTATTTGCCTTCTGGTTGCAGGTGACAGAGCAGGTCTGGACGCAGTAGGCACGGACAAACATTCTTGGTCCGCAATTCACGGAACAGCGTGTTCAAATCGACATCCACACAGCACTGTATAGCATATTAGAGCCGCAAATCCGCCTCACCCAACGAACAAGCATGGACAGGCACAGCTTAGCCTGACTTGATTCCCTAAGGTCCGATGGTCTTTCTGCTCCGGGCCTTTATGCTTTTAATGCGCCTATTCCAGTGCTGTGGCAGTTCGAGTAGATGATGGCTGAATAGCAGGAGTCTTGATGGACAGGCACGTCTTAGTCTTGGGCACGTCTCAGTCTTGGACGCGTCTTAGTCTTGTGATAAATAGTTTTTGTTACTACAGTATTTCCCATGAAAATCGAATTTGATAACGCCAAGAACGAGCGCAACATAAAATTGAGGGGACTCAGCTTCGAGTTGGCAGCAAAGTTCGATTTCGACGGAGCGATTGAAGTAGAGCAGGTGGTAAGTGGCGAGCAACGCTACTTTGCGCTCGGTCACATAAGCCCCCGCCTTTACGCTCTGGTTTATACGCTACGCACGGACTTTGTTCGTGTAATCAGCCTGCGCAAAGCCAATAAACGCGAGGTGCGACGCTATGAGCAATTCAACTGATCCAGAAATGACAGATAGAGACAATCCAGAGTGGTCTGATGCTATGTTTGCCAAAGCAAAGCGAGGCACGGCAGCCCGACGGGCAGGGCGACCAAAGTCGAAATCCCCCAAACAGTCCACCACGCTGCGAATTGATGAAGACGTTATCGAATTTTTCAAAAGTGGCGGCAGTGGCTGGCAGACCAGAATGAACGAAGCTTTGCGGCAATATGTGTCGGAGCACAGTTGAATAACGATCATGGACAAGAACAACGATCAGAACAACGATCATGGACAGGCACAGCTTTAGCCTGACCTGAAGTAAGCTGGGACAGGCGTTAGTCTGTTAGCTTCTCCCTCGACTGATCCGATGATGCCAGGAGGTATTCTAAGCGGCTGATGTCAGGGATATTCCCGGCGCGCGTGGAGCACGTCCAGGATGGCGATATGATCAGAAGTGATGCGATACACCAGTAGGTAGTTAGGGTGAACCGCAGCCTCTCGCGTACCAAGGACACGTCCGTGGCGGTAGAGAGAGGGGTGCTCAGGTAGCGTTTCAGCGGTCTCCTCGATAGCGTTGACGAGGGCTTCGGCAGCGTAAGGGTTGTGCTCGCTCAGGTAAGTGGCGATTTCCTCAAGCGCATCCAGTGCGTGAGCTCGCCACTCAACCGGTAGCATGTCGGCGCTTTTTGGACTCGATTGTGGCCCGGACACGAGCCATCACTTCGTCATGGGGAACATTGGGGCGTGGATCGTCGAGGCTCTGCTGGATGCGCTCGCGAAACCAGTGGTCGTAGCTGTCGGCTTGCTCCTGTGTTTCAAACTCCGAAACGATAGGATCTAATGGGGTGCTCATTATCATTTCTCCTCAAGTACCCCTAGTTTACTCTGGCAGTGAAGAACGGGCAATCATGGACAGACATAGCATACCTGACCTTGGTTTTCAAAGGCCCGGAGGTTTCTGACCAACGGGCCTTTGGCGTTTCTAAGCGTCTATTCGGCGTTACGTCAGAACAGTACCGACATTCCACCGAGATTTCTGGCAATTAGTAGATTTCAGACGAGCGCAACTGTCGGCGGGAGCGCCAATAAGCTGAGGAGTAGAGAGAAGGGTTGGCAGTTAGGCCGTTCGTCGCTGCCGTTCAGGGTTTCGATAATCCTGATAACTGTCCTGTTAAGCAAGAATGGGTGAGGCAACTCGATTTCTCCACTCTGGAAAAAGTCAGCGGTTCTTATGTCACCGACGAACTTCGTGACAGGGAAGGCGATGTTATCTGGTGTGTGCGCTGGGGAGAGAGCTGGCTTTATGTGTATTTACTGTTGGAATTTCAGTCTACGGTGGATAAATACATGGCTGTCCGGGTTATGAGCTATCTGGGGCTGCTTTATCAGGATTTGATTCGCCAAAAAAATCTGACGCCTAATGGCAAGCTGCCTCCGGTACTGCCTTTGGTTCTATGCAATGGCGAAAAGCGTAGCCTGCCATAAGTGCTGAGGCTTGGAGCTGTATAAATAAACAGTATTTCTTGATTTCTGTAACAGGTTAAGGCGACAATGTCAGCCCAAGAAATCAGCAAGGAGCGTCATCGTGCCAAGGAATTCGGCCAGCCCACCTACGAGTCATGATCAGAACTTCAAAAACCTGATTCTGGACTATCCGGTTCAAGCTATAAATCTGTTCAGCCCTCAAGAATCAGAAGCGATTCTTCCGCGACCAACGAACAACTGGAAATATGGGTGACGGCAATTTTATCTGAAGAAACGTTGGAAGCCTTGCTCGCTTGGGAGAGCTGATTAGAGCTGGCTATAGATCGCCATGGAAACCTCAAAGGCCCGATGGTTTCTCGGTCAGAGTTGAATTCTGATTACGGAAGTGATCGACCCAAACTGAGGTGTCTACCAGAATGTTCATGGTGTGAGGGTGGTTTCGACTTCTGGGCCTTTGCTGTTCTCTGCTAGATTTACACAGTTATCCGATTTAAACTAACTATTGTAAACTAACCTAGGAGGGGTTCATGGAATCCGTAAATATGCATGAAGCGAAAACCCGGCTCTCGCAGTTGGTTGCCCGGGCTGTGAAAGGAGAGGCGTTCATTATTGCAAAAGCGGGTAAGCCAGTTGTGCGTGTTACGGCAATTGAAGCCCCCGAAACCGGGAAGCAGAGGCGGATTGGTTTCATGGCAGGTGAGTTTCAGGTTCCTGATGATTTCGATCGGATGGAGCAAGATGAGATAACCGAAATGTTCGAGGCCTGATGTGAACCTGCTCCTCGACACCCATGTATTGCTTTGGGCAGCGACCGGGCATCGGAGCTTGTCAGCTGAAGCAGTTGGGCTGATTAGCGATCACGCGAACACTTTATATTTCAGCGCGTCTAGTCTTTGGGAAGTTGTTATAAAAAACAATCTGGGCCGACAAGACTTTCAAGTGAGCCCCAGTATATTGAGGCGGGGGCTTATGGATAACGGCTATCTGGAGTTACCTATAACTTCTCGGCATACGTTGGCCGTGAGTTACCTGCCTGATATTCATAAAGATCCATTTGATCGGATTCTGGTTGCCCAGGCAGAATCTGAGGGCTTTCTATTACTCACTGCTGATGAACTGGTGGCCCGCTACCAAGGTTCTGTTCGGCGAGTGTGATGTGTAGAGGTAGGCTTGGACAGGCACCGCTCCGGGCCCAAACTCAGCCGTTCCAGAATCGACAATGCCTTGTCATCAATAGCGGTTTCAAAGAAGAGCTTCCTCGGTATCCAGAGCTTGAGACTTGAACCGGCTTTCCAACCAACTTGACGGGATCAAGTTGGAACAGCCGGATTTGCCCTTCAATCCATCCCCGCCGGTGTTCATAACATCGGCCTGTCGCTTGATCTTTCCCGTATAGACAGGTGCGGCGTACGCAGCGTGAGATCACGTGATGGAGGGGGTATCTGAAACGCAGACTAGTTCTGCTCGGGCTCTGGGCATGGTGAAATCCTTTCTTATGTCACTGACGAACTTCGTGACAGAGAAGCTGATGTTATCTGGCGCTGCTTTATCAGGATTTGATTCGCCAAAAAAGTCTGACGCCTAATGGCAAGCTGCCTCCGGTATTGCCTTTGGTTCTATACAATGGCGAAAAGCGTTGGAAGGCTGCTCAAAATATTAGCCAATTGATCGAAACCATTCCGGGTGCTGCTGCCCGATAGAATGCCGGGCATGGAATTGCCAGAATTCAACAGCCTGCAAGATTTGCACGAGGTACACGATATGTTGTCAGAGCGGATAAAAAAGTGGCCTGACCGCTGGCCGCCAGAGGGCTGCTCGTTTACAGAGACCTATAACATGCTCGTATTGCTGCTGGTCAGTGGACTAGGTGGAGCTTTTTTTCACTACGCTTATCTGCGTGGTGTAGTGCTTGGGTCTGTAAGTAAAAGCTTTTCTGTGTGGGCGCGGTGTGTTGCGGCCAGCGCCCTATTGTTGGCTGTCTCAGCGAGTGTCATTACTCGCTACTTTTACCCGGATGCGCCCTATGCACTTACCATTGCTTTATGGCCGCTATTCATGCTTGCGTTGGAGCCGGGCTATAGGGTTGTTTCCTGCGCTAGAGATGTTGTTTCTCGAGATATCGAGGATAGGTAATGTTTGTTAAGTGTGTCATGAGTAAAAAATGGTGCGACATGAAACGGGTAGGCGCTCTCTTGATTGGAGTGACCGCTTGCTTTAGCTCAATGCTGAAGGCATCCGATTCGGCTTACCCTGTTGATGAAGAGCGGCTTTTAGTTGCCCAAACATTTTTGACGCTGCATTTGTGCTCAAGCTATTCCCAAGAGTATGAGCAGGTCAGCATTGAGGATGACCGTTATAGTCGTGTCGCGTGGATGCTTCACGATTGGGCAATGAGCACTGGCTGGAAAGAGCGCGATTTTTCATCTGTAATGGTCATTGCGCATGAACAGAGGGCACAACTGGATATGCGAACTGGCGAAACAATGGAAAGCTTTAAAGAGCGCCATCAATCCGGTGAGCCCTGTGAAAATGCCGTAAAGCTCGCCGAATCTTATGTGGCAGAAGGGGAGTAGTAGTTGAGGGCGGAGTGTGCAAAGCCTGCCCTGAGTGAGATAGACCCGGTCAGTTGGGCAGCTTGCAGTCGTAGTTATTTCTTATCTCGGCCCCCTCGTAGCTCGCGAAACTATTAGAACTGTCATACCGCAAAAAGGAAGGCCTGACATTTCAGTTGACCTTGAAAATCTGATTTCGACTTGCTCAGGGATATTATGTCGTGCAGCGCGTGCTATGAAAGGGCGACCCGCTCAGCTGGATCGTGATTTGCAGAATGCGCTAGGCAGCTAACATGTATCTTAAGTTTTCTATTGTGATTGTGCTGACTGCCATAGTAGTTGGGTGTGTGACTTCAAAACAGCCAAGTGCTGATGCTTGGGGTGAATACCAGTCTTTTGAAAAAGAGCTTTCAAAAGAAAGTGGAGCGGTGGAGTTGTCGCCCCATCTGTCGGGCCGACTCATGTCTTTCGTCGATCAGGCTGCCAGCGACGAAGAGCGTCGCCAGTTTATGGCTGAGGTTGCTTACCCAGTGTGGGTTGCAAATGAAATGGCCCACTATCAGAAACCAGCAGATAACGGTGGCATCTGCCTAACTGTCAATGGGCTGGCGTCTGACGGCGAGCCTGCGAGCGTCTCCATAAAATATGTTGTGGAAGGGCGTCGCCTAAAGGCCGACGAAGTCCATTATGAGTTAGTGGATGATGAGAGTCAGCTGCGGAAGCATGCCCAGTGTCCGTCTGAATTTAGCTTGGATTACCCTTAGTGGATGGTTGTTATAAGCTGCATAGCTAATGTGGTTTTCCAAAACCTCTGCGGTTTTGATCTCAGGGCTTTTGCGGTCTTTAATGCGTTCATTTAGCAGCTATGGTGAGCCCGGGTATTCAAATCGACATCCACACAGCACTGCATAGCATATTAGAGCCGCAAATCCGCCTCACCCAGCGGCAATAAATCCTTTAGGTCGTATACACCCATCACCAGTACGCGAGCTTTGGCTATGGTGTGCCCGGCTTTGAAGGGTATGAAATTCCATTTGGTGCCAGCTGCCACTGATTATCATAGACAGGCACGTCCCCCGGCGTTTCTGCATAAGCAAGGTAAGGAGTGGTTAAAGGTAATGTTGGAGCAGGGTGCGAATAACCTCTCGGCTTGTATTGGTGGTTATAGTGTTGCCCAATATTGGCGTGTGGGTATAATAACCACTAACGATGGAGAAGGAGCTTGTGTGAACAGTGCTGAAGTGAAAAAGAAGCTCGAAAAAGATGGGTGGGAGTTGGTGCGAATAAATGGGAGCCATCATCACTTCAAGCATCCTGAAAAGCCAGGGTTGGTTACCTTGCCTCACCCCAAGTCGGAATTGGCAAAGGGCACGTTGAAGAGTATTTGGAAGCAGGCTGGCTGGCAATGATGGCTCGAAAGGGCAATTTATCAAACTTGAGGTAATTACTATGCGTTTTCCAGTAGCACTCCATACAGATGATGGAGAGAACTATAGCGTTACTGTGCCTGATATTGCTGGCTGTTTCTCTGCGGGTGCCAGTGAAGACGAGGCGCTGGATAATGCTCGCGAGGCGATTCTTGGGCACCTTGAACTGTTGGCAGAATTCGGTGAGGAGATCCCAGCTGCAAACTCTATTGCTGAGCATCGTGAAAATCCCGATTTTGAGGGTGCGGTGTGGGGTTTTGTTGAGATCGATGTAACACCATTTCTGGGCAAGGCGGAGAAGATTAATATCACAGTGCCCCGCTTGGTTTTGGTTCAGATTGATAGATTTGTGAAGGAGTACCCGAACAAGGCCAAGTCCCGCTCGGCGTTTCTATCTGAGGCCGCTTTGGAAAGAATGCGGAAGTTGCGGGGCGAAGCTCAAGCCTAAAGCGAACGGAGCAAAACAAAGATCATGAAAGATCATGGACAGGCATTGCATAACCTGATCTGATTTTGGAAAGCTCGGTGGATTTTTCTGCCTCGGGGCTTTGTCCTTTCTGACGCGTCTATTCGGCGTTACTGCAAAACCGTGCCAACATGCCACCAGAGATTTCTGGGAATTAGTGGGTTTCAGACGGGCGCAATTCTCGGCTGGAGCGCGATGGCACCATCGCTCCGGATCCAAATTCAGCCGCTTCAAAATTGGCAGTGCCTTCTCATCAATGGCTCCGCGTTGTCACTTCGGCTGATCCGCCCGGTGCAATCTACCAGTTCCAGATGATCTTCAAGGCTAAACAGGATTCCGCGCTGAAAGCCGTTCTGAATCACGCCCTCAAAACTAAAAGAGGGGGTATCTGAAACGCAGACTAGTTCTGCTCGGGCTCTGGGCATCGTGAAATCCTTTCTTATGTCACTGACGAACTTCGTGACAGAGAAGCTGATGTTATCTGGCGCTGCTTTATCAGGATTTGATTCGCCAAAAGAATCTGACGCCTAATGGCAAGCTGCCTCCGGTCTTGCCTTTGGTTCTATACAACGGCGAAAAGCGCTGGCAGGCTGCTCAAAATATTAGCCAATTGATCGAAACCATTCCGGGTGCTGCTGCCCGATAGAATGCCGGGCATGGAATTGCCAGAATTCAACAGCCTGCAAGATTTGCACGAGGTACACG
This sequence comes from Marinobacter sp. 1-4A, assembly GCF_016597725.1. Taxonomy (GTDB): domain Bacteria; phylum Pseudomonadota; class Gammaproteobacteria; order Pseudomonadales; family Oleiphilaceae; genus Marinobacter. The sequence continues at coordinate 106,775 of NZ_VCGY01000005.1, read as the reverse complement.
ATATGTTGTCAGAGCGGATAAAAAAGTGGCCTGACCGTTGGCTTGCGGAAGGTAGGCGAGAAGGCATGCAGGTAGGCGTTGAAAAGGGTCGGCAGGAAGCCAGACGGGAAATTGCCAGAAACCTGATTGCGAGCACTGATATGAGCGATAGTGCTATTTCTGAGGTATCGTTGTTGCCAGTTGAGGAGGTCGCGAAACTGAGGGTGGAAACTCAGCATTGATTCATGGCTTATGAAATAATCATAAACAGGCACTCATAGCCTGATCTGATTCCAAAGGGCCCGATGGTTTCCACCTCCGGGCCTTTGCCGTTTCCTTACACTAATCTCACGAGCAACAAGAGACGCCGGTGTTATTGCTTCGGAAACTTAACCAAAAACAAGACGATTGGCTGGTTTGCATGGAAGCACTGTATGGAGCACTAGAATTAGAGCCGCAAGTCCGCCTCACCCAACGGTAATAAGCCCTTCAGGTCGTATAACACGCCATCTTGTTTCAGGTAGCCTCGTAGGTCGTCCGCGCTCATTGACGCATACTCGCTGTGCGCAACAGTCAGAATCACGCCGTCGTAAGAACCTTGTTCAGGCTGCTCGGTAAGCCTAATACCATACTCAAGCTCGGCCTCGGTACTGTCGGCCCAGCAGTCTGTGATATCTACCGTGCAACCAAACTCCTGCAGCTCTTTCACAACGTCTATGACTCGGGTATTGCGCAAATCCGGGCAGTTTTCTTTAAACGTAAACCCCATTACCAGTACCCGAGCTTTGGCTATGGTGTGCCCGGCTTTAATCATCGCTTTCACCAATTCAGCGGCCACGTATGCTCCCATGCCATCATTAACTCTTCGGCCTGCAAGGATGATTTCAGGGTGATAGCCGATAGCTTGGGCTTTGTGGGTTAGGTAATACGGGTCTACGCCAATGCAGTGGCCGCCCACTAAGCCGGGTTTGAAGGGTATGAAATTCCATTTGGTGCCAGCGGCTGCCAGAACTTCTTGGGTATCGATGCCTAGCCGGGCAAAGATCATCGCTAGCTCGTTTATCAAAGCAATGTTTAGGTCACGTTGGGTGTTTTCAATCACTTTGGCTGCTTCTGCCACTTTGATGGAGCTGGCTTTATGGGTGCCTGCGGTAATAATGCCCGCGTATAAGGCATCCACTTCATCGGCAATGGCAGGCGTAGAGCCAGAGGTGACCTTCACAATGCTGCTCACTCGGTGTTGCTTGTCTCCCGGATTGACCCGCTCAGGGCTGTAACCGGCGTGAAAATCCGCATTGAATTTCAAGCCAGACACCTTCTCCAATACCGGCACGCAGACTTCCTCGGTAGCGCCGGGGTAAACCGTTGATTCATAAATCACGATGTCGCCGCGCTTGAGTACACTGCCCACGCTCTCACTGGCTGCAATCAGAGGTGTTAGGTCCGGAGTGTTAAAACCATCGATAGGGGTGGGCACGGTTATGATAAAAATAGAGCAGTCGGCTATTGCATCCAGCGAATTAGTGAATGTTAGCTGGGTAGCTGCTGCGAGCTCTTCTGGCGAAACTTCACGAGTTAAGTCCTGACCGTTTTTTAGGTCGGCAATGCGGGTTGTGCTGATGTCGAAGCCAACAACTTGATGCTTTGCGCTAAAGGCCGCTGCCAGAGGAAGACCAACGTAACCCAGGCCTATGATAGCGATTTTTTTCATGGGGTGATCCGGTAGAAAGTGGATGAGAGGCCATGCAGGATTGGGCAGATTATATCTTGAGTGACGTATTGTGGACAGGTGCGGCTTGGGCTGTAACGGTTTTCGTCGATAGTTACGGCGGTGCGCATAGTTTTGCCTAAGCTATGGTTGAGGATGCCCTAAGCATGATGGTCAAGGTACTCACTGATCGCATTCCGGGTAAGGTCGTTCAGGGAAATGCTTTTGCGGCGGGCTGTTATGCTGGCGGCAAGATGCAAATCATGGCCAATTCGAACGTTGAAGGAACCTTTGCAAGGTGATTCCGGCTCGATGTTCAGATCGCTACACGTTTTCAGATAGTCATCTACAGCTTCTTTGAACGCTTTATTAAGCTCTGCCACGGTCCCTGCTTCGTAATTGACCAATGAGCGAATGAACTGGAGTTTCCCGAACAGGCAGTTATCCTCTGTGCTCACTTCGATGGATCCGTAGTAGCCCTTGTGTTCCAACATAGTGCTCATTCGATTAGCCCTCCGGCTTTAAGGTTTTCAATTCTTGCCATGTGAAGGTGCTTCTTCGATTCTGTAATTTCGCCAGTAGCTTTCCGTGCTTCGACATCGTCTTCTCCATATTGCAACTAATATTAGTTGCAATTCTTTGAGTTGTCCATTTCATTGAATTCGAAAGTCAGCCTGAAGTCTGTTCCAGTGTTGCTCTTCAGTCATCCCTCAGCAAACTCTTCCAGGGGCCGTCATTCAAGTCTTTAGTAGCATCTTCTCTGATTGGATCTGATACTTTCTGCTCTAGCACGGCAATCACCGCCCCAAGCTTGTCTTTTGGGATAAGCGTTAGTTCGCTGCTGAGCGCTTGCGCTATGAGTTCCAGAGTGTCCAGTCTGGGATTCCCTTTGGACTCCAGTCGTTGATACTGCTGGCGAGAGATGCCAGCGCGGAACAGCATATCGCTCTGAACGTGCCCAATCTAAAAGTTTGATCTCGAACCGTGAAAAAGCACTCATGCTAGCGCAGCGAGCTGTGTCAGTGTTGGTTTATGATGCTGTGCGCATTATGAAAGAGTGATTGGAGCGAAGGATCAGCAATTCCTGCTGCGAATGAGGCCATGATCAAATTCGTGTCTCATCGGGGCATTTTGCCTGAGCAATAAAGTCCGTTTTTGAGTCAACATAAAGTAAATTCGCGTCGTTCATTTTCAAGCGCCCATCCTCTTCAAGGAGTTCAATTGAGAGGCTTCCAATATCACCGTGAAGAGTTTCGCCGTTTAGAGTAAGACAAGCGCCGGAAGCGATGCTTTTTTCATAATGTTCAAAAGTGACTGAGAAGTAACGAGGGTAGGCAAGCATTTCTTTGATATAGGGCCGATCTTCCTTGCTTGCCTCACGAATATCTTGATAGGCGTGAGCGCTGAAAAAAGGGGCATAATCGGTATCTAGGCCATTTTTCTCCAATGCTACCCGAAAGCGTTCGTAAGTTTTCCACGCATTCTCTTGCTCAGTTGGGTTCGAAGCACATCCTTGAATGAAAAACCCAGAGATCAGGAGGCTTGAAATCGCTAGCGCTGTTGGAGTGGGGTTGATCAGGTGCATTATTCGTAGCCGTCTGGCTATGAGGTGCCTGCAAATGCTATTACAGATCATGAAGGCGGGCTCGGAAACTGGCAGTTTGGTCTGGCAGGCGATTCCGCGCCGTCATCCAGATACTGTGCATGTACTTCGTCTTGCAACCATCTACCGTCTTCTCGGGTAAACTTGACATGCATAGCGAGCATGCCGGAATCTGAAGCCTCTCCAAAGATCATCAGGCATCCATTTTCACCGATACTTGTCGACAAGGGCGCTGCAGGTGGGCTGGCAAATAGTGCAGGGTACTTCAGCACTGGTTGGAAATTATGGAGCGCAATCGGCTGGCCACTATTGTCGAGTGTCCCAAAGAACATTTCTCTTGCCGAGCGACTCCAATGACTAGCAAGATTTTTGAGAGAGGCTGTATCGCGCACAAGCTTAACATACAGTATGTACTCGGCTTCGATACCTGTGCGCCTTTCGTCTACCGAAGTTGCAGTTGTGCAGGCTACAAGTGTAAAAGGAATTATGAGTATTGTGAGTAAGCGCAAGAAAAAAGAACTGGGTAACCTATTCATCTGATCTCCGGCAGGGTGGGTGTTATCGTGGGGAAAAGGCGCTGTCAACAGAGCGTTCAAAGCATGAATCTGCATTGATCACTCTCGATGCCTGATTACGCTTTTAATCACCGAGAGTCTCCCTAAGCCTCAGTCAAATAATTACCAGCAAACACCTGCAAATCTTCCGACACCCGTTGTCGAATCGTCGTTCTGTCGAGCGGATCAAGGCCATACTTCTCGGCGAGCAGTTCAAAGTCTTCGTCTTTTAGCGTAATGGTTAACCGGGGTCTGGCCCGGTTTTTTTGATAGGGCAGTTGCAGCACCTTGCGCACCATATCTGAGGTCGACATATCTTGTAGCGCGGCCGATACGCGAAACGCCCGCTGAATGTCGTTGGAGAGATCGAAGGCCATTTGTACGGCCTGAACAGCTTTCTCTTCCTTTGACCAGTCCGGTGGTGTAGCCATGGGATTAACCTGAGGTTTGCGCCCTAGTACTTCGATATGAAAAGTACGAGGGCGCTAATTTTACTGGGCGGGTTTGTCTTTCAGGCGGGCAAGTACGCTGTCAATTGCATCTTGTTCGCCATCGATGCCAGCCGCTTTCAGCTTTTCGTCCAAGTCAGCGCCAGTCAGTTCTTTTTCGAGGGTAGCGCTGGCGGTTTGCCGGTCTTCTTCCCGGGCTTGCCGCTCACGAATACGCTCAAGGGTTTCCTTGGCGGTGCTCAGTGAGGACTGCTGGCTGTTGATGTTGGTGTCAATCTGGGCGGTGGTGCGTAGCACTCGCTCATTGGTTTTCACCACTTGCAGTTCCCGGCGGTAGTCGGCCAGTTGCTTTTCAGCCCGCTGAACCCGTTCTTTGAGCCCTGCAATCCGTTGCTGCAATATCTCTCGGGTCTGTGTCAGTTCGGATCCACGGCGCTCATGGCCAACAATGCGCTCGGCTACTTCTCTGGCCAGTTCTTCTTGGCCAGCTGTAAGGGCTTTGCGGGCATCTTGTTCGCGTTTGTTGGCGCTGTCTTGCTCAGAGCGGATTTGCCGGGCCAAAGAGGCGGATTCTGCCATTAAGGCGGCGAGCTCCTGTTTGGCTTGCTTCAGTTCTTGCTCAGAGTCCCGCAGTTCTTGTTCCAGAATGCGGTTGCCTTGGCTATCTACAACAGCTTCGCCTAGCTCATTCACGCTGCCGCGCATTGCGGTTAGAATTTTATTCAGTACAGATCTCATGTCTCAGCCCTCACTTAAGCCAGATAGTCTTCAAACGTCTGTAACAAGTCGATGGCATTCTCGGCCAGTGTTACCAGTTCTTGCATGATCTCGGCGGTGCCTGAGGTTGGGCTGAGAGCGCCATACACCACATAGTGATCACCGGTTTTTCCAAGTGAGCTAAGGGGCATGGGTACGCTGAGTCGTAGCATGTTTTCATGAAGTTCGTTTACACGTTGCGGGAGCAGCTCTTGCTCTTCAAAAAGGTAAGCAAGGCACAGAATTTGAGTGTCGGTTACCGTAACGTACACCGGTGTTTCTTCTGCTCCGGAAACCGTTACCTGAAGCACCGGTTCTTCTCCGACTATCGGCATGACGTCGAAGGTTCGGCCGGCATGCGTAGAGTCACCCAGAGTTAGGGTGAGAGTTTGAATATCCACGAATAGCTCCTTCCTGTGGCGTTGAATCGATTCGGCCGATCCGGACGAACCTTGTCCTACTGCTTGACATTTTATGTCAATAATTTGAGTCTATACCTCGCAATTAAACATTTGCAAGAAATAGTTTAATTGCGATATAACGACGGTCTTGGCTGACACAAACTGTCATATTTTGAGTTCACCGGAATGGATAGTCTGGTTGCGTATGGAAACATTCTTAAACACTGCTTTTTCCTTCCCTACAGTGGTTTTCTCCATATTTTTGTGTGTGGCCATCATTTATTGGCTGATCTCCCTTTTTGGAATGGGTGATATCGAGGCAGATGGCGATATTGATGCCAATGGCGATTTCAGCGGCCTGATGGTGACACTTGGGCTTCAGGGCGTGCCTTTGCCTTTGGTGCTCACGCTTTTGTTTTTAACAGGCTGGTTGGCCAGTTACTTCACTGATCTAATTTTCGGAACCTTGATTCCTAGCGGTATGCTGCACTGGCTGTACGGCGCGGCTGTAATCCTTGCCGCATTGATTCTTGGGCTGTTGGCTACTTCGATGTTGGTGCGTCCTCTGCGGCCGCTATTTCGTCGGGCTTTTCTACAGCCGCTACAAAAGCGCATTGTTGGTACGCCTTGTGTGGTGATTTCTTCAACGGTTACTGAGGTTTCAGGCCGTGGTGAAGCCATTCTTGATGGCGCTCACCTTGTTCTTCAAATACGCAGTCATTCACCGCTTTCCCATCGGGAAGGGGCGGTCATTATTGAACACATTCCGGATGAAAACGCTTGGTGGGTTGTTCCGGAGTCCGAATTTTATTCCGGTGATTCTGCCGGATAACCCCGCGCTTATACTCTTTTAACCAGCTTAGGAGAATTGCTAAATGGATTTATCGTGGATGATGCCGGTACTGACGACAGTCGGTGTTCTGGTCTTGCTGATACTGGGTGTGCTTACCCTGTTCAAGGCGTTCTATCGCAAGGTCGATCAGGGGCAGGCTCTGATTGTGAACGATCTTTCTCCTACGCCAAAGGTGTACTTCACGGGCGCCATGGTGTTGCCGGTTATTCACCGCGCCGAGACCATGAAAATCTCGGTTATCACTCTAGAGTTGAACCGCACTGGTAAGGAAGGGTTGATCTGTAAAGACAATCTGCGGGCAGATATCACCGTTGCTTTCTACTTACGTGTCAATGAAACCCCGGAAGATGTATTACGCGTGGCCAAGTCAGTAGGAGTTGGCCGAGCATCTGATCGCGATGCGGTAAATACGCTGTTTAACGCCAAGTTCAGTGAAGCTCTGAAAACGGTTGGTAAAAAACTGGAGTTCATGCAGCTTTTTGAGGAGCGCCAGCATTTCCGTGATTCCATCATTGAAACCATTGGCGAAGATCTTAATGGCTACATTCTTGAAGACGTTGCCATCGATTATCTGGAACAAACGCCGAAAACCTCTTTAGACCCCAACAATATTCTCGATTCCGAGGGTATCAAGCGGATTACTGAAATCACCGCGTTTCACAATGTGGAAACAAACCGCTTAGAGCGCGATCAAGAGCTCGAAATTCAGCGGAAGAATGTATCTGCACGAGAGGCCTCGCTGGAGTTGGAGCGCAGCCAGGCAGACGCAGAAGCCCGCCAACGCCGTGAAATTGAAACCCTGCAAGCTCGTGAAACATCCGAGACCGAGCAGGTGCGTGAACAAGAGCGCGCCCGCGCTGAGTCAGCCCGCATTAAAACCGATGAAGAGCTGGCTATTGCCGATGAAAACAAGCAGCGCCAGATTGAAATGGCCATGAAGGCGCGTGAGCGGGCGGTGCAGATTGAAGAAGTGCGGATTCGTCAGGCCCGTGAGCTGGAAGATGTAAACCGCGAAAGGGCGGTAGAAATCGAACGCATTGGTATGGAAAAGGCGCTTGAAGGCGAGCGCAAGGAAATTGCAGATATAACCAGTCAGCGGATTGCGGTTGAACGCAATGTAGCTGAAGAAGAAGAGAACATTAAGGATGTTCGCAACCGCTCTGAAGCTGAGCGGCTTAAAGTCACCAAAGTGGTTGCGGCTGAAGCCGACGCTGATGAGCTTAAACTGAAGGATGTAAAGGCTGCAGAAGCGGCGTTTGAGCGCTCTAAGCTAGAAGCTGAACAGATTCGCGTAACGGCTCAGGCGGAGTTGGACGCGGCTGAGAAGCAAGCCATTGCGGATGAAAAACGGGCTCGTGGTCGTCAAGCTATGTCTGCCTCCGATGGGCTGGCTGAAGCTCAGGTTAAAGAGGCTCAGGCGTCTGCTATTCGTGCTGACGGTCTGGCCCGCGCAGATGTTAAATCGGCAACAGCGAAGGCTGACGAAGAAGCTGGAATGGCCGAGATTCGGGTGCTGGAGCAGCGTCTTGAAACAGAAGCCATGGGTGAAGAAAAGCTGGGTCTAGCGAAAGCGGATGCCCGAAAGGCCATGGTGCTGGCGGAAGCTGAAGGGCAAGAGCGTATGGGTCATGCTAAGGCAGATGCTCGTGAGGCTATGGCTAAAGCAGAAGCATCCGGTCTGGTGGAGAAGTTGAAGGCCTATAACGGCATGTCTGAAGAGGCTCGTCACTTCGAAGAATTCCGCATGAACTTGGAAGTTCATGAGAAAGAAGTGATGGCAAAGATTGAAGCGCATCAAACCGGTATTCTGGAAAATGGCCGTGTAATGGCGGCGGCATTGAAGGATGCAAAGTTCGAAATGATCGGTGGCGACGGCGGCATTTTCGAAAAGTTTGCTCAGGGCTTGGGTTATGGAAAGAGCGTTCAAGGCGTGCTAGACAAGTCTCCGTCGCTGCAAGCGGCTCTGGCTGGTATAGCTGGGCGCGCAGCTGGTGATAAGCCAAACCATAGCTCTGAAACGGCTTAACACTCCGATACCATCAATGCCTAGTGAGGCATTGATGGTGCTTGTCTTCTTTCAGTTTACCTCTTTCCCTTAGTTCAGGATGATTTGGTATGTCGACGGATCGCACCGGTCTTGAGAGCATTGTTCAGGAAGGCTCTGCCTTTGAAACCATCCAGCGCCGCCTTAAAGAGCAAGGCGAGCAGCTTCGTGAACAGGTTTTAAAGCTTAATCAGGCCCGCGAAGAAATTTTCGGCAGTGCTGGCATGAATGTGCTCGGGCGAGCACGAGTTAGAACTGAAAATAACGCCATCGCCCGGGATGTGGTGCGCCTTGGCGATAAGCTGTTGTTCGGTTTTAACCTGCAGCTTGGGTTGCGAAAAACGATAGAGTTAAACGATGTTTTTTGCCTGTATCACCTAAGTGATAGCGACGATGGTTTCGAAATGACCGAAGCCGCCATAGAAGGCACCTTCCTGACAGATGTACGGTTTGCTACAGATTTTCGCGAATTGCAGCAGTACTACAACACAGCCACTTTGTCTCAGCTAGTTGTTCTTAAAGGCATGTTGCTGATGTCGTTTCGCATCGGCGACAAGCTGAGTGACTTGCGGGTTTTCCGCTGGGAACTCAAGTCCAATGGTGAGGTTAACCGCTACATAGACAACCGGGGAGAGCGAGACCTTACCTTTCCGGATCGGTACAGCTTTCCTTGGAAAACGGTTGGTCGCGACTCTCAGGTACAGGGGCGTTCTCCACACCTGAACATCGCCGATACGCTGTTTGTGGATAACCTCAGGGGCAACATTACCTTCAAGGTAGAGAACAACACAGCGACTGGTGAAGGCATTTATGCAGACCCGGTAGAGTCTGATTCCCAGTCGCTAGATGATGCCACATTCGATTATGCGGATTTGGGCGAGATACTGTTGGTTCGAATTCTGCCATTCAATGAAGAGCAGTGGCGCTATTACCTGTTCAACCGGACACAAAGGAACATTGAGCGGGTTGATAGCATGGCGGGTTCTGTGGCGTCGTTACCGGATAACCACGGGCTTATCTTTCCGTCGGGCTTTTACCTCACTACAGGCGAGCTAAAAACCTTTCAAATTCCCGAAGGGGATTTCCGCCTCAAACGCTCGTTGCGCTCGCCTAACGGTGAGGATGTGCTGTATGTGTTTTTTGAACAGCTCACCGGGCAGGTCATTCTTTTCCGCTATAACTTAATCCGCAAACAGGCGGATGTGCCACTGATAGGGCACGGTTTTGCTCTGTTTGAAAACGGGCATTTGGTGGTTTTCAGTGCCGACAAGGAACCCGCTCTGGTTCACCCTTTGCAGGTTTGGGAAACACCGTTTACCTCAGAGAGTTTTCATGCTAAAGCCAATATTGCCAACGACTCAGAGCTGGCGCGCATTGGCAACCCGGATTTGGTGCGCGGCATTGCCGAGTTGAATACCGTCATTACTCTGGTTGAAGCCAAAGGTGCCAGTGAGCGGCATTTCACGGCGTTGATTCGTACGCTTGATCGTGTTCTCGATCAGTTTTACTGGCTGACAGCAGCGCAAGATGAAGCGCTGTTTGCCGGTTTGCATGAGCAGTTAGGCACTATTCGTAATACTGCCGAGCTGGTACTGGATGAGTACGAAAAAGTTCAGAGTATTCGTGCTCAAACAGAAGCCGCAATCAACGAGGTGGCGGATGTCCAAAGCGCCTTGATGCGGGACTTGAAGCCAGACAGCTGGCAAGCGCCAGATCAGTTCGTGAGCTATTTGGCCCGGCTACGGGAACACCGGGGCCGGGTGCGAACGCTGAACGATCGCCGCTATGCAGATAAGGCCAGCATAGACCGGCTGGAGCAAGAGTTGGCAGAAGCCGAAGAGCGCTTGACTGAGCGCACCTTCCGTTTCCTTGCATCGCCGGAAGCGCTAGAGGGTTACCGCAAAACCCTAACAGAACTACAAACCGATCTGGCTGAGGCTGAGAGCCGCGACGCCTTGAAAGATATTGTGGAGCGGTATCGAGAGTTGACTGCCGGTCTGGATATGATTCAAGGAATGCTCGCTTCTATGGCGGGAAACGATGCAGCACTGGAAACCGCCATTACCGACAACATTTCAGGTATATACGCCAGTATCAATCAGCAGCGTTCGGAAGCGGAAATCCGCCTGAAAGAGCAAGGCAGTGCAGAGGCTAGAGCCCAGTTTGCCGCCCGCATTCGTTTGTTTGAACAGAGTCTGGCGAACGGCGTCAGCTCGCTTTCTGATGTGCGGGAATGCGATGGGTTGATGACTCGCATGCTCGACCAGCTGCAAGAGCTTGAAAGCCAATTTGGCGAATACGATGAATTTCTTGCTGCCGTGCTGGAGCAGCGTGAAAACGCCCACGAAAGTATTGAAGCCCGGCGTCAGCAGCTTCAGGACCAGCGCCAACGCCGGGTAACAACCCTGACGGATGCGGCTGAACGCATACTGAAAAACGTCAATCGTAGAACCGAACGCTTTACCAGTGTGGAAGAGTTGCACGCCTTTTTTGCGTCCGATGCCATGGTTGCGCGCTTGCGTAGCATGGCCGAGGAACTGCGGGAACTGGGCGCGGCTATGGAAGCCGATGATTGTTTGGGGCAGTTAAAAGCCGCTCAAGACACCGCCCTGCGCAGCGTTCGTGACAAAGCCGATATCTTTGAAGAAGGTGGGGCGGTCATACGCCTAGGCAAACACAAGTTCAGCGTGAACCAGCAGGAACTGGATCTCACACTCATCCCCCGGGATGACCATGTGCTGCTGCATTTGACCGGCACCCAGTATTACGAGCGGTTGGATGAGCCTGAGCTGGATCGCCTGCGGAGCTACTGGAATATGAGCCAGCCGTCTGAGTCTGGCAATGTTTACCGGGGGGAATACCTAGCGGCTCTGGTGATTGACGAATTCCGGAAGTCACAGGAGTTACAGGTTAACGTCGCCGATATTGAAGAGCTTACCGGCTATATCCGCACATTTGCATCGCCCCGCTACCGCGAAGGCTATGAAAAGGGTATCCACGACCACGATGCTGCGTTGATTGTTAGCACTCTATGGCCAGCTATTCAAAATGCAGGGTTGCTACGCTTTAGTCCCAAAGCCCGGGCGCTTGCCATGCTGTTCTGGGCCGAGCTGAGCCAGCAGAAGGCTTTCGCACAGCAGTTACGTTCACGTTGTTTGTCGGCGGGCATACTCAGCCGCATGATGCAGTCCGGTGAGTTGCTGCAGGCCTTGGAGCAAGAAGTTGGCCCAAAACTCTTGGAGTATATTGAAACCCACAAACTTATCTTGGCTGAAAAGGGCAGTGCTGAACGCACCTTGTTGAACTCGGCTGCTGAGTATCTGGTTTTACAACTAGCAGAAGAGTCGGAAGCGTTTGAAATCACTCGTTATGCAGGTGAATTGGCGGAAGGCTTTGCGGAAGCTTTGAAACGCGATAGCCAGTTTACCCAATACCAAAACGCTTTGGGTGTGGTTGCCGACCAGCCAGCGGCTCGCTGGAGTATTACCCGTCACTGGCTAAAAGCCTGGATGGATAAAACAAACCAACAACATCTGTTGCATTATCTGCCGGAAGTAGTGGCGGTTCTCAATGCAGGGGAGGTTGTTACTACTAGAATACGCAGCGTGGAGTTGGCGTTTCAGATAGAAGGTTTGCTTGGCCAGCATGCCAACATTAACGAGCGAGCCCTGAGCTTGCAGTTGGATGAATACGAAGAGCGTTTGCGTTATCACCGGCAGGAGATCATTCCCGGTTGGCGACAGTTGCAAGAGGTTCGCCATCGGGTATTAGAAAAATGGCGCGACCAGTTGCGCCTTGAAGAGTACCAGCCCCGGCCACTTTCCTCCTTTGTGCGAAATAAGTTAATCAGCGAAAGCTACCTGCCGATCATTGGTGACAACCTGGCCAAGCAGATGGGCACCGCTGGCGAAGACCGACGCACCGACCAGTCCGGCCTGTTAATGATGATCTCGCCGCCGGGTTACGGTAAAACCACCTTGATGGAATACGTGGCCAACCGGCTGGGCCTGATCTTTATGAAGATCAACTGCCCAAGTCTGGGCCACGATGTCACCTCGCTGGACCCGGAGAAGGCACCGCATTCCACGGCGAAGGCGGAACTGGTCAAGCTGAACCTGGCGCTGGAAATGGGCAACAACGTGATGCTGTATCTGGATGATATCCAGCACACCCATCCTGAATTCCTGCAAAAATTTATCTCTTTGTGTGACGGCACCCGGCGCATTGAAGGCGTATGGCGTGGCCGCACCAGCACTTACGACATGCGAGGGAAGCGTTTCTGCGTGGTTATGGCCGGTAACCCCTACACCGAGAGCGGTGAAGTTTTCAAAGTGCCCGATATGCTGGCAAACCGGGCAGATATTTACAATCTTGGGGATGTGCTTTCGGGCATGGAACATGCGTTTGAGCTGTCCTATATCGAAAACAGCCTCAGCGCCAATCGGGTGCTGGCGCCGCTGGCCACCCGTGGCATGGCGGACTTCTACCGGTTCGCAGATTTGGCAGAAGGCAAGTCGGTTGCGGATTCAGATTTCGAACACGACTACAGCTCAGCAGAACGGGATGAAATTGTCTCGCTGCTGAAAAAGATGATGCGTGTTCGGGAAACTGTGTTGCGAGTTAACCAAGCGTATATTGCCTCCAGTGCTCAGGCTGAAGCTTATCGCACCGAGCCTACCTTCAAGTTGCAAGGCAGTTACCGGAATATGAATAAGCTGGCGGAGAAGCTGTCGCCGGTGATGAGTAATAAAGAACTGGAAGCCCTGATTGACGATCACTACCAAGGCGAATCCCAGTTGCTGACTCAGGGTGCAGAAGAGAATCTGCTTAAACTCAAGCAAATGCGCGGCACCATGACGGAAGCCGAAGCGAGCCGTTGGCAGGCCATTTGTGAAGAGTATCGGCGTCGCCAACAGGCGGGAGGCGATGAGGAAACCGGCGTTAAGGTTGTACGTCAGCTCGGCCTGATTGCCGAGCAAATGCAGCAACTAGGGCAGCAATTGATTGCTGGAATGGCTGGTCAACAAGGCTCTGAGCAGAATTTCAACAAGGCTTTAGGGGAGTTGTCTCGCTCTCTAGAAAATGGGCTAACCGAAGGCTTGCAGTCTGTGCAACTAAGCCCGGCTATAACAGTGAATTTGGAGAGCCCGCCGCAGGTCGGTGAAGCCCTCACGGCCTTTGCGCGGATTTTCGAGGAATCTATTGTTCCGTTAGTAAAACTGATGGACGGCAAGCTGGGCTTGGATTTAAAAACTCAGCGGGAAATGAGCCGTGTGTTAAGAGTGATCGGTGAGTTGCAAGATAAGTTGCTATCTCAGGATTCAGCAAATAACAATACACGGTTATAATCGAAATCACTCTGCTCTGCACACAGCATGTAAACCCAATACCAACACAAGGATCAAAACCAATGAAGGGACTCATAATTTCTATATTATTCTTATCCGCCTCCCTATCTCACGCGGGCACCTACCGCTGGGTTGATGAGAACGGGCAAACGCATTTCGGTGATAGGCCGCCCCAAAACGTTGTGACCAATGAGGTTCGCCTAAAGGCTGCTCCACCATCGGTTGATGCGGAAGCCCTTGCGCGCAAACAGCGCCTGAACGAGTTTCTTCAAAATAGTGAGAAAGAGCGTGAAGCCCGGTCAAAGGTTGTGGCTGAGCAGGAGGCTAAGGCTGCGAAGCAAAAAGCTTACTGTGAGGGTTTGCAAGCCCGGCTGAAGTATCTTGCGAGGGTTTCGGGTATCTATGAGTTGAACAAGGAAGGTGAGCGGGTTTTTGTAACTGACGAAGAGAACGAACGTATTCGCAAAGAGTTCAAAGCGCGCGTACAGAGAGAGTGTGGCGTGTAAGTCTGCTCAGTTTTATTGCCTCTGCCGCCGTGTAGGTGCTTGTGTAATGCGCTAAAGCCTTGCCAGAGGTACACTACTTGGCCTGAATGCTAGCTGATAGGCCTATGGGTACCTTATGGAAAATGAACACGATTCAAGTGAACAGGGCAACGCCAAAGCTAAGAAGACGCTAGCGGACCTCTCCACCCCTATTTATGGCTTGTTTATTCTGGGTGTGCTTTACACCTTGTATCTGGCCCATCAGATTGTCCTGCCGATGATTTTGGCGCTTCTCTTAAGCCTGCTGTTATCGCCTCTTGCTACGCGTATGTGTTCGGGGTTGCGTATGCCTCGGGTAGTGAGTTCGCTGATACTGGTGTTGCTTGTGCTTGCAGGTATCGCCGGTGTGTCGATGGCGGTGGCAACACCTGCGCTTGAGTGGGCGGGCAAGGCTCCAGAGGGAATTTCCCGTTTGCTGGTTGGGGAAAGCGAGCTTAAACGACAGATAAACAAGGTAACTGAGTCAGCCCAGAAGGTGGAAGACTCAGTGAATGAACTCTCGGATACTGGCGGCAAAAAGGCAGCGGTAGAGCCCACAACGGTCGTTCTGCAAACGGACTCCTGGCGCGCCCAGCTTATGAATAAAGCCCGTGACGGGGTTGCGGGTTTAGCGCTGGCTATGGCGCTTACTTACTTTTTGCTGGTTAGCGGCGATAGGTTAGTGCTTAACTTTGTGCGGCAATTGCCACGGAGACACCGTAGAACAGTGTTGCGCATTAGCCGCGATTCCCAACACCAAATCGCTCAGTATCTGGCAGTGCTGGGTATTAGTAATACCTCTGTTGGCGTGGCAACCGGCCTTATGGCTTGGGCTATCGGCTTGCCAGATCCAGCCGTCTGGGGGCTGGTGGCCGGGTTGGCCCGCTTCATTCCTTATCTTGGTGTTATTCTCACCATTTTGCTGTTGGCGGTTGTTTCGGCGGTAAGCTTGGATACGTTATGGATGATGGCCATTGCCCCCGTTGGTTATCTTGCCTTGACCACTATGGTGGGTTTTTTCATCGAGCCTTGGATACACGGGTTTCGTATGTCGATTAACCCGGTGATTATTTTCGTTTCGATCTTTTTCTGGGGGTGGCTCTGGGGGCCTGTCGGCGTGTTGCTTGCGGTGCCACTGATGACTGTTATACAGGTTGTACTCAAGCAAATCCCCAAACTGCGGCCAATTTACAAGGTGATTGCCCAGTAGTTTAGAGGGGGGATCACTCGCGGTTCCCCTTGCGCACCCCCTAGCACTCCCTATCACTCTCTATCACTCTCTATCACTCCCTGACAGTTGCCAATATCTCTCCTACTCTAAGTGGATTGGTTTTGTTTTGCAGGCAGGGAGGATTACTTAGTCATGACTCCAAATACCATGAAGGCCATGGTTCTCACTGGCCATGGCGGCATCGAAAAGCTTGAGTATAAAAGCGTACCCACGCCGTCTCCTGCGGCCGGCGAAGTGTTGGTACAGGTAACCGCTACCGCCAAGAACAATACAGACCGCAAAGCTCGGGAAGGGCTATATCCCACCAAAAAAGGTGAAACCACCTCGTTCCAGATGGGCGGCAAGCCTACGCTTATTTTTCCCCGAATTCAGGGTGCCGATATTGCTGGCCGCGTAGTGGCTGTGGGTGAGGGCGTCGACCCTAGCCGTGTTGGCGAGAGGGGGCTGCTGGATTTCAATATGTATGGCAATGCCCGCCGGGATATCAACTTAACACCCGATTATTATGGCCATGGTGCAGACGGCGGCTACGCCGAGTACGTGGCTGTTCCTTCAGATCAATTCCACGTTGTGCCAAACAAAGATTTGAGCGATGCCCAGTTAGCTGCGATGGGAATGTGTTCCTATCAAACGGCTATGCACATGCTCACCTCTGCCAACGTAGAGGCCGGGGAACGTGTTTTGGTTACCGGTGCAAGCGGCGGTGTTGGTACGGCACTGATCCAGCTTTGCCGCATTCTGGGCGCCGTGCCCTACGCGTTAAGTACGCCGGATAAAACGGCGGCCCTTAAGGCGTTGGGCGCCGAATCTGTATTTGATCGTTCCGAAATGGACAGTTTTGTTGAACGCGTAAAGGCCCAAACAGGCGGTAAACCCTTTGATGCCGTAATGGACTTGGTAGGCGGCGAGATGACCGACCGCTTCATCGACGCCATGATTTTCGATATGAACGCTCGCAGCACTTATCCTCGCCTGAGCATCGCGGGTGCCAGTGGTGGCAACGTCAGTGAAATCTTGTGGACACGAATTTATCTGTATCAGGTGCAGATCTTCGGGGTGTCACACGGTACGCGGGAAGAGGCTGAGCAACTGGTGGATTGGATTCGCGAGGGGCGACTCAAGCCAGTTTTGCACGGTGCTTTTCGGCTCTCGGAATTACACCAAGCAGAGCGCTACTTTATGAATCGTGGCAGCAATTATCTCGGCAAGATTGTGATTGTGCCGGATTCCCAGTGGGAAGAGCACGGCCAACTCTGGTCGTTGGAGAAAGGTGCATGAAGCAGAAATTGACGATTCAGCTAATGGATACCCATGCTGGCGGTGATGTAAGCCGAATTGTGACGGGGGGTATCATCCCCCTTCCGGGCGACAGTGTGCGGGCGCAAATGGAGTACCTTCGCGATCAAGCCGATGGTTTGAGAAAACTGCTGTTGGAAGAACCCTACGGTATTCCGGAGATGTCTGTGGATTTGTTGGTTCCTCCGTCGGACCCGAGCGCTGCAGTCGGATACATCATTATGGAAGTCATGGGTTACCCGATCTATTCCGGCTCTAACACCATCTGTACGGCAACGGCGGTTTTGGAAGCTGGAATCGTGCCTAAAAAGGAGGGCAAGCAGAGCTTTTTACTGGAATCCCCCGCAGGCCTTGTTCGCATAGAAGCGCTGGTGGAAAACGGCGTGGTGGAAGCGATAACCTGCGAAGGCCTGCCAAGCTATATCCATACCCATCAAGCCAGTATCGATGTGCCATCACTTGGCACAGTCACCTACAGCGTGGCCTACAGCGGCGGCTTCTACGCATTGGTGGATGCAAAGTCACTGGGTTTTGATCTTACGCTCGATGAAGAACGTGAACTCGCAGTTGCAGCCCATGCCATTGTTGAAGCGATTCAGGCGGAACGGGGTTTTTCCCATTATACCCTGGGCGACGTGGGGCCATTGCCATTTCTGCATTTTATGGGGCCGGTACACCAAGTGGCAGAGGGCTATTACCGTTCCCGCTCTGCGACCTACGTGCATCCGGGTGTTATCTGCAGAAGTACCACCGGAACCGGCACCTCGGCGCGTCTCGCCCTTATGAATTATGAAGGGCTCATTCGCCCCGGAGACAAACTTGAAACCATCTCGTTGCGTGAGACGGGTTTTATTGGTGAGTTTTCTGGCGTTGAGCAGGCGGGCGAGTATCAGGTTGTGAAAAATAACATCACTGGCAAGGGTTATGTTCTAGCGCGCTCGGATATTGCTGTGAACTGTGATGACTCTTTAGTGGACTGCGATGGGCTTCGTCATGTCCTCGGGAATTACTCGCTTTTTTGAAGTGCATGCGCCTAAAGTTTACCTTTACGTAAAGTGCGGGCTATGGTAAATCTTCATCTATGCATTCAATGATAACAATAGCAGGAGCAGATCATGAGCCTTCCGGAATACGCCGACGTTTATCGCAATTTTGACCCCGCCGCTCTGGAAGCGGAGATCCTAGACGGGAGCCTTGAAAACGGGCTGAACGTTTGCCATGAAATGTGTGATAAGTGGGCTGCCGACCCCCAAAAAGTTGCTCTCTTCTATGAGGCTTTGGATGGCAGCGACGGTACCTTGACGTTCGCAGAGCTGAAAGAGCAGTCTGCACGCTTTGCGAACTATCTTGTCTCTCAGGGCATTGGCAAGGGCGATCGAGTTGCAGGGCTTTTACCGAGAACCCCTGAGCTCCTAATTGTTATTGCCGGTGCGCTGCGTGCAGGTGCTGTTTACCAGCCCCTGTTTACCGCATTCGGCTCTGGCGCTATTGAATACCGTCTTGAGCGTGCGGGCACCAAGTTGGTCGTTACAGATCCCGCCAACTACTCTAAGCTCACTGAAGTGAAGGATTGTCCGCCCGTTATTTGTGTTGATGCGGAGAAAGCCGATGCAGGTGTTCGCGATTTCTACAGCGCACTTAACGAACAAAGCGATGATTTTGAGCCTGTGTTGATCAAAGGCACTGACCCATTCTTGCAGATGTTTACCTCGGGTACGGTCGGCAAGTCTAAAGGCGTTGCTGTGCCAGCTCGCGCGCTATTGGCCTTCTATGTCTATATGAAGTACGCCATCGACCTGCGCGACGACGATGTGTTCTGGAACGTTGCGGATCCTGGCTGGGCTTATGGCCTTTATTACGCGGTGGTGGGGCCGCTGCTGATGGGCCATGCCACCCATTTCAACCCGGGCGCGTTTACCCCCGAATCCACCTACGACATGATCCGCAAGTACAAGATTACCAATCTGGCCGCTGCACCAACGGCCTATCGACTTCTTAAAGCCAACGACCATGTGTTGCCCGAAGGCGAGAACCTTGGCCTGCGTGTTGCCAGCAGTGCAGGTGAGCCTTTGAACCCAGAGGTCGTTAACTGGATTAAGAACCGCCATTATTGCCCGGTTATGGATCATTATGGCCAGACTGAAACCGGCATGACTTGTTGCAACTTCCATGCGCTCAAGCATCCGGTGCGACAGGGTTCAATGGGTTATTCGTCCCCGGGCCACAAAGTGGTTGCTCTGAATGAGAAGAACGAAGAGGTAGGCGAGGGCGAAGTAGGGCAAATCGCTGTCGATGTGAAAGCCTCTCCACTGTTTCACTTCGACGGCTATACCTGGGGCGAAAAAGACCCGTTTGTGAAGGGCTATTACCTTACGGGCGATATGGCGATTTGCCATGGCGATGGCAGCTTCTCATTCAGTGGTCGAGACGATGACATCATTACAACGGCGGGTTACCGGGTTGGCCCGGCGGATGTAGAGAGTACCTTGCTGGAGCACGCCGCGGTTGCAGAGTCTGGAGTGGTCGCAAAGCCCGATGAAAAGCGTGGCTCCATCATAAAAGCCTATGTGGTTATCAAGGGTGACGAGGCACCTGCAGACGAGCAGGTTCTGCGGGATGAGCTTCAGGAGCTTGTGCGTCGTCGCCTTTCCACGCATGCCTTCCCCCGTGAAATTGAATTTGTGGATGAACTCCCGAAAACGCCCAGCGGCAAAATTCAGCGCTTTGTATTGCGTAACAAGGCTCAGGAAGAGTCGGCTTCATGAAGGTCACGTTTGAGGAGCTGAATAGGTTTCTGCAGGACCAATTCCCCCAGGGAGCTGCTTACGGCAGCTTGCAAAAGCTGGGGGATGGTTGGGCCGAGATGACACTGGACGTGGACGACGGGCACCTCAGGCCGGGCGGAACTGTGTCTGGCCCGGTAATGATGGGGCTGGCAGATGTTACCGTTTATGCTGCGTTGCTCAGTAAAATCGGGCTTGTGCCTCTGGCGGTAACCACTAACCTGAACATTAACTTTCTGCGTAAACCGCAAGCGCACACGCCCATCCGTGCGAAAGCGACTATGCTCAAAGTTGGCCGCACAATGGGTGTTGGCGAGGTGTTCGTGTATTCGGAAGGTGTGGATGAACCCGTTGCCCACTCAACCATGACCTATTCCATACCACCTGAAAAATACAAAAATTAGATTGACGTATACGTAAACGTCAATCTAATCTGGTTATAACGCTAAACGTTAAAACAATAACAAAAGGTAAATTGGCTCATGAGTGACCAGTACGTTCTGGAGACCCGAAACCTTGTTAAAGAATTCAAGGGGTTTATAGCGGTCAACGACGTGAATCTTCAGATTCAGCAAGGCCACATTCACGCCCTGATCGGCCCCAATGGTGCTGGCAAAACAACGGTCTTCAACCTGCTAACAAAGTTCCTGATTCCTACCCGTGGCCAAATCCTGTTCAACGGGGAAGACATCACTTCTACAAAATCCGCTCAAATTGCCCGTAAAGGGGTTGTTCGTTCGTTCCAGATTTCAGCGGTGTTTCCGCACATGACAGCGTTGGAGAATATACGGGTTGCTCTGCAGGGCTTCGAGGGTACTTCGTACAGTTTCTGGAAGTCTGGCGCGTCTCTTAACCGGCTCAACGAGCGCAGTATGGAGTTGTTGGAATCTGTAGGCCTTGCCGAGTATGCCAATACCACAACGGTAGAGTTGGCATACGGCCGCAAGCGGGCACTGGAGCTTGCGACCACTCTTGCGATGGAGCCAAAGCTGATGCTGTTGGATGAACCTACGCAGGGCATGGGCGCCGAGGACGTAGACCGGGTGGTTGAATTGGTGCGTAAGGCTGCTAAAGGCCGCACGGTATTGATGGTTGAACACAACCTGAGCGTTGTTAGTAAGCTGTGTGACCGAATTACGGTTCTGGCTCAAGGCTCAGTGCTAACCGAAGGTGATTACGAAACGGTTTCTGCCGACCCCCGTGTACGCGAGGTGTATATGGGAACAGGTGCCAGCGGTGAGCGTGGCGCGGTCGCCGAAGCGGAGGCCAGCCAATGACCACAAATGCGACTCGGAACTACGAGCAACTGAATATATCCGGTCTGCACGCTTATTATGGTGAGTCCCACATTTTGCATGGGGTAGATTTGGTCGTTCACCGTGGAGAGTTGGTTACGCTTCTCGGGCGGAATGGCGCCGGGCGTAGTACTACCCTGAAGGCGATCATGAATATGGTGGGCCGCCGCACCGGCTCCATCATGGTCAACGGAGAGGAAACCATGTCATGCGCTCCGCACCATATCGCCAGAATGGGAGTGGGGTATTGCCCTGAGCATCGCGGTATTTTTGCCTCGCTCAACGTGCATGAGAATCTTACGCTGCCACCGATAGTGCGCAGTGGCGGCATGAGCCTCGAAGAAATTTATTCAATGTTCCCCAACCTTTACGAGCGTCGCTTTAGTCAGGGCACCAAGCTATCCGGTGGTGAGCAGCAAATGCTGGCGCTAGCGCGGATTCTGCGCACCGGTGCCAATATGTTGCTGCTCGACGAGATTACCGAAGGCCTTGCCCCGGTTATTGTGGAAAAACTGGGTCATGTTCTAACCCAGCTCAAGGAGAAAGGGCTGACCATCGTATTGGTGGAGCAAAATTTCCACTTCGCAGCGCCTTTGGCTGATCGACACTACGTTGTTGAGCATGGGCGGATTGTGGAAGAAGTCCGTGCCGATGAACTGAGTGCCAAGCAGTCGGTGCTGGATAGCTATTTGGGGGTGTGATCCTGAATAGGCAAGAACGCAAGACATAACAATACCAACAATAAACATGAACTAATGCAAAACAGTAGCGGAGATACAACAATGACAATGATGAAAAAGCTTCTGACTTCAGCGATTGCCTCAACCCTAATGGCCAGTGGTGCTCAGGCTGCCATTTCAAACGATACCGTTAAGATTGGGTATCTGGCGGATATGTCTGGCACATACCGGGACCTCGCAGGGCCTAACGGTCAGTCTGCTCTTGAAATGGCTATCGCAGACTTTGGCGGAAGCGTGAAGGGCAAGAAAATTGAGATCGTAAGCGCTGATGACCGCAACAGCCCTGACACGTCTTCCAGTACCGTTCGCCGTTGGGTAGAAAACGAGAACGTAGACATGGTCGCAGGTATGGTGGCCTCCTCGGTTTCCATCGCTGTGAGCAAGATTCTGGAGGAAAACGACAAGCTTGGTATTATCTCGGGTTCCGCAGCTTCCAGTATCACAAACGAGCACTGCACCCCCAACCATATCCATTATGTGTATGACACCTATCCTCTGGCGAATGGCACCGCCAGTGCCGTCGTTAAAGAAGGTGGAAAAAGCTGGTATTTGTTGACAGCTGATTACGCTTTTGGCCACTCACTGGAAAGCGACGTAAGGCGCGTTGTGGAGGCTAACGGAGGTGAGGTTGTTGGTGCCATTCGTCACCCGTTCCCGACACAGGATTTCTCTTCTTTCGTGCTACAGGCTCAAGCTTCCGGTGCTGATGTGGTCGGTCTTGCAAACGCAGGCGCAGACACCACCAACGCAATCACTACTGCCAGTGAGTTCGGTGTTACTCAATCGGGCCAGACTCTTGCGGCCCTGCTGTTGTTTTTGACTGACGTTCACGCGCTGGGTGCGCAAACCGCTCAGGGAATCCAGCTAACTACCGGTTGGTACTGGGACATGAATGAAGAGACCCGCGAGTGGTCGGATCGTTTCATGGATAAAACCGGTGTTCGGCCCACTATGGTTCACGCGGGTATCTATTCAAGCACCATACAGTACCTAAAAGCTGTTGAGGCTACAGGCTCTGACGACGCGCAAACGGTGCGCAAGCAGATGATGGACACGCCTATCAACGACATGTTCGCGAAGAACGGCAAGATTCGTATTGATGGCCGCATGGTTCACGATATGTATCTGGCCGAGGTAAAAACACCTGCCGAATCCAAGAATGAGTGGGATCTTTACAAGATACTTCGCACGATTCCAGCGGAAGAGTCTTACCGTCCGCTTTCCGAGAGCAAGTGCAAACTGGTTAATAACTAAAGCGTGCGGCCCCGCGGCGCGCCCTGAAAGGGTGCGCTGCTAAGGCCAAACCGACAACAAGCCAAATACCAACCTCTGTGCTGCCTCTGGAGTTAGCCCAATGTCCATGATTTTCGGCGTTCCTTTAGCTGTGCTTTCTGGCCAGCTACTGATCGGAATCATAAACGGCGCATTTTATGCCCTGTTGAGCCTCGGGCTCGCGGTTATCTTCGGCTTGCTGAAGATTATCAATTTCGCCCATGGTGCCATGTATATGCTTGGCGCCATGGTAACGGTTCTTATGTTCAATGCTTTGGGCGTTAACTACTGGGTGGCGCTCTTTATGGCTCCACTGTTGGTGGGTGCGTTTGGCGTTGTTATTGAGTACTTTCTTCTACGTCGTATTGCTGGTCAGGATCATATTTACAGCCTGCTTTTGACCTTCGGTGTTGCCCTTATTATTCAGGGCGTACTTATTAACTGGTTTGGAGTGTCTGGGCTGCGTTATACCATGCCAGACATGTTCAAAGGCGGGATCAATCTCGGCTTCATGTTCATGCCGTACTATCGTGCATGGGTTATTGTGGCCGCGCTATTGGTGTGCTTTGGCACTTGGTTTGTTATTGAAAAAACCAAGTTGGGCGCCTACTTGCGTGCCGGAACCGAGGACTCCCAGCTAATGCAGGGGTTCGGAATCAACGTACCGCTGCTAATCAGCCTAACCTATGGGTTTGGTGTTGCACTGGCAGCCTTTGCGGGCGTTCTGGCCGCTCCTATCTATTCCGTAACGCCGGTGATGGGCTCCACTACCTTGATTGTGGTGTTTGCGGTGGTAGTAATCGGCGGCATGGGCTCAATTGGCGGAGCCATCATAACGGGCATTCTCATGGGTGTTATTGAGGGCCTTACCAAAACGTTTTATCCGCCAGCTTCATCTGCGGTCATTTTTCTGGTCATGGTTTTGGTACTTATGTTCCGGCCCAGTGGCTTGTTTGGCAAAGAGGCATAATCATGGACCAATCAGCAAAGATTGCCGACATCCATAAGTCGATTGTAAAAGAGCAGGCGGCGCAAGAGCGTAAGCGGCTAATGTTGAATGCGGGCCTGTTGCTTCTTCTGCTTGCGGCTCCGTTTGCAATATACCCGGTCTTCCTAATGAAGATTCTGTGCTTCGCCCTGTTTGCGGTGGCATTTAACCTTCTTTTCGGGTTTACCGGCTTACTTTCATTCGGTCATGCGGCATTTCTCGCTGCTGGCGGATATACCACGGGATATCTGCTCAGCAACTACTCAGGGTTATCCACCGAGCTAGGGATTATTGCGGGCACCCTCGCGGCTACGTTTCTGGGGTTTGGATTTGCGCTCTTGTCTATTCGGCGGCAGGGCATCTACTTTGCCATGGTTACCTTGGCGTTGGCGCAGTTGGTGTTCTTCTTTTTCGTGCAGTCTGAGTTTACGGGCGGAGAAGACGGCATGCACGGCATTCCCAGAGGCCACCTTTTGGGTGTTATCGATCTGGAAAACAACCTGAGTATGTATTATTTCGTGCTGGCGGTGTTCATCGGGTGTTACCTGTTGGTTCAGCGGATTGTTAGCAGTCCTTACGGGCAGGTATTGAAAGCGATCAAGCAGAACGAACCCCGGGCGGTATCACTGGGTTATAACGTTGATCGTTACAAAGTGCTGGCGTTTGTTATCTCAGCCGCTCTGGCGGGGCTGGCGGGTTCCATGAAGTCTGTGGTGTTTCAGTTAGCCTCGTTGAACGATGCGCACTGGCACATGTCCGGCGAGGTCATCCTCATGACTTTGGTTGGGGGCATGGGCACCCTGCTTGGCCCGGTCATCGGCGCAACCTTTGTGGTCAACATTGAGTATCACCTCTCGCAAGGCCCCCTTCGGGACTGGGTTGATCCGATTCTTGGAGGTGTATTCGTTATTACCGTCCTTGCCTTTAGAAGCGGAATTGTCGGCGAAATACAGAAATTTATCCGCAAGAATATCGGGTAATGGGGTTACCGGCAGCTTAACTATTTATAATTTTGAAGTTTGAGTCATATTTTTCAGTATGTTACGGAGGTTTGGGTCAGGGGGTGGCAGTTGTCGGTGTTGTCCGAGGCTCATGCCTGTGGCAAGTTAAAGCTGGATGTAACGCACTATCTGTCTTATGTCTAATTGATATCAGTCTCAATCCAATAACCGGCAGGTTAATAATTCGTTAATTAATTAGTCGAGTTAAAGCCTATATGGGGAAAAGGAGAACGATATGAATAACGATATTGTGGACGGTAAGTGGAAACAGCTTAAAGGTAAAGTGCGCGAAAACTGGGGAAAACTGACCGATGATGATGTTGATAAGATCGGAGGCAAGAGAGAGCACTTTGTCGGTAAGATTCAAGAGAAATATGGTATGAAGAAAGACGAAGCAGAGAAAGAGTGGGATAGGCTCACCAAGTAATTGCCATCGTTTTCTGAGAAAGGTCGGTGATATGTAAATATCACCGACCTTTGTTGTCTTAAGCTCGGTACAACGTTACGCAGAGCATTGAAGAGTCAACTGAATCCTGACCGCTACATGCACAGAGTCTGATTTTGCGTTTTGAGCTTTTGCGTATCTATCCTCATTTGAGAGTGCAATCTGAACCCTATGGGAGATAAGAGCATGTCTGAACATGATGGAACGGTGTTGGGGGAAAGCTACCCCCACAAGATAAGTGCGGAATTTGATAGTCAGGTAGCTGCGGAGCGAGGCGCAGAATCATTGGAAAGTTTAGGTATCCCTCTTGCTCAGATTCGTATCGTTCAACCTAATGATCCCGATATGGCGAAGAAGGTTGAGCCCGAAACACAAGGTGTTGCGCGATCATTAATCAAAGCGCATGTTCGGTTTGGAGTGATAGGGCTAGTGGTTGGTCTCGCTATCGCGGGGCTTTTAGTAACAGTTGGTCCGGCGCTAACTCGTTCAAGCCCCGTAATGACATTCATTGCTGTAAGCTTCTTGTTCGCCGTGTTGGCCCTTTTGCTAGCCGGTGCTGTTGCTCTGCGGCCGGATCATGATGTGTTGATAGAAAAGGCGCGCATGGCAAAAAATGAAGGGCGATGGACAGTGGTGGCGCATTGTGACAGTTTGGAACAACGAAAGTTAGCGCAAACGGCAATGGATGACACTACTCAAACTTTATAATGACATTTCAAGTAGGTTGCGCGGGCGCTCTTTCAATTTATGAAAGAGCGCCCGCGCCTATCTAGCGTGAGATATTTGTGCACACCTCTTCAATATTGGGTACAAGAATAGGAAGTCCCTGGGCGAGATTCAAAGCAATTCGCTTCATTAGTTCCGTCTCAATACGAGCCAAGTCTTCAGATGTGTCGCTTTTTGATTCATATGCCTTTCTGGCGAGTATGACTTGCGCAACAGCTCCTTGTATTTCCTTGTCGTCCGGGTACTTTGCACTCACTTCTTCTGGTGAAAGGCGCAGAAAATCTTTTGCCCAGGACGCCCGGTCAGATTTCTCAGTTCCCATAACTTAATGCTCCCCTCATCGGCTGAAACGCACAAAGTTCTCAGCATGCACATGTTATATGTGATTCGAAGCCCCTATTGGTGGCCACACGACTGTTAAATATAAGTAATTCTTTGCTGAGTGCAAGGAAATAGTCGTGAACTTTGGGAAGGCGGATATCAAATTGGGCGCGCGATATAGGGTGGGAGGGCACACAAATATCTTTTTTGCATTGCCGTGATATGTCACGCGAATTAAATCTCATTAAAATTTCGATTCTGAGGTTGAAGGAGTTTCGAAGCGAACTTAACGTTATTTTCTGCAGCGTAAGGCTTTAAACAGGGTCATTACTTTTGGTGTAACAAACTAAAGTAGGGAGTCTGCATGATGCATAAAACTGATCATTTTCCATCTCGTCTAAAGCAGCCAATTGATCCATTTTTGCGCACGGATCCGGTCGTTCACGCGCGCAACCAGCATCGCTGGGAAGGGCCGCTCGACGAAGTCTCGCTTTCTCGTTACGAGCGGGACGGGTTCCTTTGGTTTGAAGGTTTTTTCAATCAGGAACGGATGCTCCCGTTCTTTGAAGAACTCAAAGAAATGGCGAAAGATGAAAAACTCAATAAATCGGGGCAAGTTATTCATGATCCAAACACGGGTGAGATACGCTCCGTTTTTGGAATGCATGAACTGTCGGAAAACTTCAGTCGTTTAACCCGGGATCCGCGAATACTCGGAATGGTGCGCCAGCTGTTGGGCAGCGAGGTATACATTCATCAGTCACGAATTAACGACAAATATGGCTTTGAGGGTAGTGGCTTCGACTGGCATTCAGATTTTGAAACCTGGCACGCTGAAGATGGAATGCCGAGAATGCGAGCCGTCAGCGCATCCCTCATGCTCACAGATAACAACGAGTTCAATGGTCCCTTAATGCTGATACCTGGCTCGCATCATTATTTCGTGCCTTGTCTGGGTGAAACCCCGGACTACAATTGGCGGGATTCGCTTAAGGCTCAGCAGGTTGGTGTTCCCGACCGGGATAGCTTAGCGAAACTGGCACAGCGGGGTGGTATTGAGGCGCCGAAGGGGCCTGCTGGTTCGTTACTTCTGTTTGAATGCAACACTTTGCACGCATCCAATAAGAACATGTCGCCTTGGCCACGCTCGAATCTTTTCTTTGTTTACAACAGTGTGGAGAACAAGTTGGACGAGCCATACGCTGCGAAGCGTGAACGCCCTGAGCACCTCGCGGCTCGGGAAAACTGTTTGCCTTTGTCCATGTATGATGATTTTCCGGATTTGGCTAACCAAGGTGTGCCGCCGCTGCAAAGCGGAAGGGTTAGTGGAGCAAAAATGTAAATAAGGGGCGACTGTGTATAAGTGGATAGCTGAGCATCACCAAGTACTTTCAGTATGTGCCAGTTTTGGTTCGTTGGTTATATGGCTGGTGTATGCCCAGCTCCTGTATCTGGGATTTCGGCGGCAGCGTAGTCCGCGGTTGATCATCAACCGCGGTCGCAACAAAGACATCAATGCTCTCTGTCTCATCAGTAATATGAGTGCAGAATCTGTGTTTATTGAATACATCATCGCGAAGCTCGAAACGTCTGAAGGCGAGATCACGATGGACGTGACTGACTTCGAACGAGAATACAGCGAGGGTGATGAAGACGATGGACAGCCGCCGCTTGACGTAAGAGAGAATACTAGGCAGGGGCCAATTGAGTCTGGCGGATTTTTACACATTGGCACTTTCTGCGAGCTCATCCAGCGTCTTGCGCGTGATGAAAATATTAAGGTTACCGATGGCATACCTCAAGGCGAGCTTGAATTCACCCGCCTGACTTTGAGTCTGATAGGCATATATGGGCCGGAAAATATGCCCATTGGTGCTGAGCGAAGTTTCGATTTGACTGTTAGCGGGAATCGTTTGGGCCTCAAGCCAGCGTCTTGGGATACAAAGCAGTTGGCGTCCATACGTCAGCGCCGTAAGCTCCGAAAAACTGTTGAAAAACTGAATGCGACGGACTTTTCGTCTTCGTCCTCCTTTCGCCGCTAAGCTGAGGAAGATAATACGGATAACAGCTCTACTGCTGAAAAAGTGAGCAAGACAGGGAGATAGATGATGGCGATTGGCTTAGAAGGCGGTGTGCTAACAGGGGCAGGCATTCTGATTGTGATTAGTGTATGGTTGGACTTTATGACTACCGCGATGACTGCTTCATCGACTGGCATCTTTTCCAGATTTTTCTCTGACGGTTTGCACCAATTCTTTAAGTGGGGCAGCAAGACTTTTCAATCACAAACGTGGAGAGTCGTTGCAGGCCCTTGCATCACCCTCGCGCTCATTTTCCTCTGGTTTGGTTTAAGCTGGTTAGGTTGGTCGCTCATTTATTTGGCTGGTGAGGTCTCAGTGGTGAGTTCCAGCGATCGTCTACCCGCTCACATGTTTGAAACAGTGTACTTTGTGGGCTTCACCCTCACTACATTGGGAACTGGCGATTTTGTTCCCAACGGTACTCTCTGGGAATTGATATCCGTCGTTACCGCTTTTAATGGGCTTGTGTTGGTTACTTTGTCTATTACCTACGCTATACCGGTTATTCAGGCGACCGCAGCTAAGCGAGCGCTTTCAAACCAGTTTGCGGTGTGGGGAAATAATGCAAAGTCGGTGCTCGAACACATGGGAAGTGATAGGAATTACACGTCGCTTCCGGGTTATCTCAAAACAATATCGACCGAAATCCTACTTGTCGCCCAAAACCATCTGGCGTATCCGATTCTGCACTACTTTCATAGCCCTACCGAGAAAGCTTCGTTTGCGTTACAGGTGTCCATTTTGGACGAGGTATTGCGAAATTTACCTGATGAAGCGTTTGAAAAGCAGGCTGAGCTGTACGTTCTCGTTCCAAATTGTACGAGAGCAATCACTGAGTTCCTTACCACGCTCTCCAGCGTCCATATAAAAGCTGCTAACACCGAACCTCCAGCTCTTAGATGCGATAGCGCGAATGTAGCCTATCGATTGGTTGAACAGCACAGCGCAATATCAGTGACCGAAAGGCGCAAGCTCCTTAAAGCACTGGTTGAAGAAAATGGCTGGACATGGCAGAAAGTTGTGGGGTGCCAAAAGCCTGTTGCAACCGCGACTTAGAACTGTCCCAGCCGATTGACTACGCGATGGACTTTCCACTGGAGCTGAGAATTTCTGATCAAGTCGGGAATGCGGGGCTTGTGTCGGTGCCTTCCGACAGTATTGACAGATACGAATTCGTGGCGATTACTTTGAGTTATGACTAACCTATACGCGGATCCTGCACCTAAATTGCGGGGCTTGCTCTACTACCCATCTAGGAATTGATAATGCATAGCGTTTTTTGTTGCTCATCGCCCAGACAATCCCTATGGGGCTTTTTGACTATTTGTACGCTTCTTTTTATAGCTGGCTGTTCAGAGCCTGTTGAGGCTCCAGTAGCGACGCCAGTTTCGGTATCAGTGGTAGTGCTTGAAAGCACTGAGGTGCGCCCTTCGCGGGATTTTGTTGCGAGAACCGCTGCTTCGGCCAAAGCCGATCTCACCCCGCGCATTGAAGCTGAAATCACGGAAATTTTGTTCCGTGAAGGCTCACGGGTGAACCAAGGAGAAACCCTAGTTCGCTTGGAAGCTACTCGCGCCAACGCGGATATCCAACAGACCAGAGCCGAGTTAGCGGCAGCCAAGGCAGAAGTTGATTCCGCCCGCAGAAACCTGAAACGTGGTGAGGATGTTGCTGGGAAAGGTTATTTGTCGGATGCCGACCTAGATAAGTTGAAGGATCGTTTCAGCGCGGCCCAAAGCCGTTTGGAAACCGCAGAAGCTGCGGTTCAAAAAGCCGGACTCAACCTGGAATACACAGAAATCAAAGCGCCGTTCGATGGCTGGATTGGTCGATTAAATTACGATGTTGGAGCAGTTGTGAGCCCAGCAAGTGGACCGATTGCCGAGGTGCTGGTAACGGACCCGATCTACGTTGAGTTCCAGCTTGATGAATCCGACTATGTGGCATTCCGCCGCGCAGGTACTGCCGCAGGCGAGGATATCGCCAACTCGCTTTCACTGCGTCTGACGCTGCCCGATGGTGGCTTTTACAATCAAGACGGTAAAGTGAGCTTTGCAGACGTGCAAACCAATGCCAGTACCGGCACCGTGGATATGCGGGCGGAGTTTCCTAATCCGGATGCAGTTCTGCTTCCCGGGCTATACGTTACGCTCCGAATTGAAGGCCGTGCCGGAGAGGCTCAGGTGCTTGTTCCGCAAGTGGCCATTCAGGAAACCATTGAAGGCAAGTTTGTTTTGGTTGTAAACGATGAGCAGATGGTTTCTCAGCGGTTTATTCAAACCGGGCCGCGTTTGGGTGCCATGCTGGCAACAGAGAGTGGCCTTGAAGCCGGTGAGCGAGTGATTGTTGAGGGCTTACAGAAAGTTCGAACGGGCGTAACCGTCAATCCGGTTGTGAAGCAGATAAACCCTGAAACTGGTGTGCTTACGGATAGCGCAAAGCCGAAGAAAGAAGGTGAGGCTGAGCAATGATCAGCCGCACGTTTATTCATCGGCCCAAGTTTGCCTTTGTTATTTCCATCCTTATCTCCCTCGCCGGTCTGTTGGCGTTGCAGGTGCTCCCGGTGAATATGTACCCGGATATGGCGCCGCCGAAAATCCGTGTGGCTGCGGTGCTCCCCGGGGGTAGTGCGCAAATTGTTGAGGAAGCCGTTATTCGCCCGATAGAGCAGCAGCTCAACGGCGTTGAAGACATGATTTATATTGAATCAACGGCTTCGGACGACGGCACAGCAATGATCACGCTGACCTTTGAGAGCGGCACCGATACCGACATTGCACAGGTAAACGTGCAGAACCGGGTGGCTCTAGCAGAGCCCTTCCTGCCTCAGGAAGTCCGGCGACAAGGGGTTACGGTCAGCAAGCAAACCGGCAACATGCTGATGGGTATTAACCTTGTTTCGGATCGACCGGCTCTGGATGCGGTGTTTTTGAGTAACTATGCCTCAAGCAATTTGGTTGAGGCTTTGGGCCGGGTTCCGGGTGTAGCATCTGCAGAAGTAATGGGCGCGAAAGACTACAGCATGCGCATCTGGCTTGACCCACGTCGTATGCAGTCGTTGGGGGTTACCGTTGCGGAAATTGTTGCCGCCATTCAGGAGCAGAATCAGATTGTGGCCGCAGGCAAACTGGGCCAAGAGCCGGTTCCCGAAGGTCAGCAATTTGTTTACAGCATTCAGAGCAAGGAACGCCTTACAGACCCCGACGAATTTGCCCAGACCATTATTCGCGCAAAAGAGGGTGGTGGGTTTTTACGCCTTAACGACGTGGCGCGTATTGAGCTGGGATCGCGGTCTTACACCTCCACCGCCAAGCTGAATAATCAGGATACGGCGTTTGTGGTGATCTACCAGTTGCCAGATGCCAATGCACTGGAGGTCGCAGGCAGAGTAAAAGAAACCGTTGATGAGTTCGCCAAGAGTTTTCCCGACGGCGTTTCACACAGCGTGCTGTTCGATTCAACTGAGTTTATCAGTCGATCCATCAAAGAGGTGGCCATCACTCTGTTGCAGGCGGTTGCGTTGGTTATTCTGGTGGTGTTCCTGTTTTTGCAGAGCTTTCGCGCGACTCTGGTTCCCGCCATCGCGATTCCTGTCTCCCTTATTGGTACCTTCGCGATTATGGCGGTGATGGGGTATTCCATAAACATCATCACGCTGTTCGGGCTGGTGCTGGCGATTGGTATTGTGGTGGACGATGCCATTGTGGTGGTGGAGAACGTTGAACGTATCCTTGAAGAGGAAAAGCTGCCGATCAAGGAAGCGGTGGAAAAGGCCATGAGCCAGGTCACCGGGCCTATTGTTGCCACCACTTTGGTGTTGCTGGCGGTATTCGTGCCTGTGGCTTTCATGCCGGGTATAACGGGTAAGCTTTATCAGCAGTTCTCCGTCACTATCTCTGTGGCGGTCATTATTTCATCCATCAATGCGCTTACATTGAGCCCTGCGTTGTGTGCGACTTTGCTGGGCCACGGCGGCAAAGCCACTATTGGCTGGATGCAGCCGGTCGAGCGGTTCATTTCTTTCAGCACAAATGGATACTCGGGGCTAGTGTCGAGGCTTCTGCGTAAGGGTGTTCTGGTGGGTATCGCACTTCTTGCCATACTGAGTGTCAGTGCCGGGCTTTTCAAATCTGTGCCTCTGGCGTTTGTGCCACCGGAAGATCAGGGCTTTCTGTTTGTGGATGTGCAGCTTCCAGTTGCAGCATCCCAGCAGCGCACAGATGTGGTACTCGAGAAGATCACCGACGTGGTGCTGGAGGACCCGGCGGTTACAGACTTTATTACGGTTTCCGGGTTTTCACTGATGAGTGGTGCTGGCTCTAACAATGGGCTTGGCCTCGTAGTGCTCAAGGACTGGTCTGAGCGGGAACAGCCAGAGCTTGGTTTAGGCGCAACGATACCGCGCATGTACGGTCGTCTTGCGGCCATACCAGAAGCTCAGGTGATGGTATTCAATGCTCCGCCCATTCCCGGGATTGGTGTTGCTGCCGGTTTTGATTACCGCTTGCAGGACAATTTAGGGCGTGACGTTTCGGAACTTACTCAGGTAATGAACGGACTGATATTCGAGGCAAACCAACGTGAGGAACTCTCACGGGTTTACAGTACCTATCGGGCCAACATTCCCCAGTATCTTCTGGAGGTGGACCGTAATAAGGCGAAAGCTTTGGGCATTCAGCTGTCGGATATTTTTTCCACTCTGCAAGCTCAACTTGGATCATTGTATGTGAATGACTTCACCCGCTTCGGTAAAAACTACCGGGTGCAACTGCAGGCGGAAGGGGAATTCCGGCAGGGGCCGGAGGATTTGTCCTATTACTCTGTTCGCAACCGAGACGGTGATATGGTGCCGCTCTCGACTTTGGCCACGCTGAAACCGGTGTTGGGGCCTTCTAGCATTGCCCACTTCAATCTGAAGCGGTCGGTGACCATTTCCGGCGAGGCAGCACCGGGTTTTGCCAGTGGTGATGCCATCAAAGCCATGGAAGAGCTTTCGCAAAAGCTGCCGCAGGGATACGAATTCAGCTGGTCCGGGCAGAGTTTGCAGGAGATACAGGCTGGCAACCTGGCCATTGTGATCTTCATGCTGGCGATTGTGTTTGTGTATCTGTTTCTGGTGGCACAGTACGAGAGCTGGGCGCTGCCCATCGCGGTTATTGGTGCCGTACCCATTGCCATATTTGGTGCACTGACGGGCCTGTGGCTAACCGGTCTTGCCAACAACATATACGCTCAGGTGGGATTGGTTCTACTGATCGGGCTGTCCACCAAAACCGCTATTCTGATTGTTGAGTTTGCCATGCAACTGCGCAAATCCGGTATGAGCGCTGAAGAAGCGGCGAACAAAGCCGCTGTGTTGCGGTTCAGGGCGGTGCTGATGACCGCCCTGTCGTTTGTGCTGGGTGTTCTTCCACTGGTGTTTGCGACCGGTGCCGGTGCTGGCAGCCGCGTCAGCCTGGGTATTACCGTGCTGAGCGGCATGGTTGCAGCAACCGTATTGGGAACGCTTCTGGTGCCCATCTTCTACAAATGGGTTCAGACGGTTCGGGATCGCAAGGAGGCTTGATTTTCCCGATCAGGAAAGGCGCCCGCTGCGGCGCCTTTTTTCGTTTCTGCGCATCACATACCAAGCGATAAACGCCACTAGCGATACCGTGAGAATAATCAGCGTGGCCAGCGCGTTGATCTTTGGTGATATACCCATGCGTACCGACGAGAACACCACCATGGGCAAGGTGGTGGAACCGGGGCCAGATACGAAGCTGGCAATCACCAGATCGTCCAGCGACAGGGTGAACGCCAGCAACCAGCCGGATACCAGAGCAGGCGCAATTACCGGCAGGGTGACCACAAAGAAGGTCTTCAAGGGTGTGCAGCCCAGATCCATGGCGGCTTCCTCAATGGAATGATCCACTTCTTGTAGCCGCGCACTCACCACCACCGCCACATAGGCGCTGCAAAACGTGGTGTGCGCAATCCAGATGGTCACCATTCCACGATCGGCCGGCCAACCGGTCAGCTCTGCCAGTTGAACAAACAGCAGTAACAGAGACAAACCGGTGATGACTTCCGGCATAACCAGAGGGGCGGTAATCATGCCAGACAGCAGTGTTCGGCCCCGCATGCGTTTGAATCGGGTGATCACAAACGCACAGAGGGTGCCCAGGCACATGGCCATACTGGCGGAGTAGAAGGCGATTTTAAGGCTCATCCACACGGCCGACAGTATCTGCTGGTCTTCAAACAGGGCGCTGTACCAGTGGGTGGAAAAACCGGCCCACACGGATACCAGTCGGGATGCGTTGAACGAATACACGATCAGCACAAACATCGGCAGGTACAAAAACAGCAGGCCCAGAATCAGCATGACTTTTGAGAAGCTGATACCGCGAGCATTAACCATTCTTCGACATCTCCCGACTCTGGAAGCGGTGGAACAATATAATCGGCACCAACAGCAGTGCCAGCATGACAATGGCCAGCGCAGAGGCCACAGGCCAGTCGCGATTGTTGAAGAACTCTTCCCACAATACCTTGCCGATCATCAGCGTATCCGGGCCACCCAGCAGTTCAGGAATCACAAACTCACCGACAGCGGGAATGAATACCAACATGCAGCCCGCCAAAATGCCTGCCTTGGATAAAGGCAGGGTAATAGCCCAGAAGGTCGTAATGCTGCGGCAGCCTAGGTCTGACGCTGCTTCCAGCAGGCGCAGGTCCAGCTTCACCAGGTTGGTGAAAATGGGCAGCACCATAAACGGCAGGTAGGCATAGGTAATGCCCAAAATCACCGCAAAGTTGGTGTTCAGCATTTTCAGCGGTTCGTCGATCAGCCCCAGCCAGAGCAGCAGGCTATTCAGCAGTCCCTGATTACCGAGAATGCCCATCCAGGCGTAAACCCGAATCAGGAACGAGGTCCATGACGGCAGCATCACCAGTAACAGCAACACCAATTGCCAGTGCTTGGGCGCGCGGGCCATAGCGTAAGCCATTGGGTAGCCGATCAGCAGGCAGGCGATGGTGGAGATGAGTGCGGTTTTCACCGAGCCCCAATAAGCTGCAACGTACAGGCTGTCGGACAGCAGGAATAAATAGTTTCCGAAATTCACCACCACCGACAGGGTGTTTTCTGCCAGCCGGAATACCGGCTCGTAAGGCGGTATGGCCATCACGGCCGACGTCAGGCTGATTTTCAGGATCAGCGCGAAAGGGAGCAGGAAAAACAGCAACAGCCACGCGAACGGAATGCCAAACAGCACCCGGCGGTGGAACAGCAATGTACGCACCCGCGCCGTCAAGGGCGCGGGAGTCGGGTTCACGTTCATGGCATTAATTCCAAAGCAGGATGGGGCTGGAGGCTTCCCAGGAAACGAACACTGTATCGCCCCAGGTTGGCCGTTCACCGCGGCGTTCCACGTTCGCCATGGTGGCCTGCACACGCTTGCCGCTGGCCAGCTTCACGTAATAGGAGGTGATGTCGCCCAGATACGCGATGTTCTCCACCGTGCCCTTGCTCCAGTTGAACTCACCTTCAGGCTTGTCTGGCGTCAGGTAGATTTTCTCCGGGCGCAGGGCAATCAGCGTGTTGGTATTTTCTGCCGATGTGGTCACGCCGCGGTCAATGTATACCTGTGAATCCAGCAGGCCGCTGGACAGCAGAATGCTGTCGGAGTTGTCTTCCTCGATGCTGGCCTCAAAGATATTCACCGAGCCAATAAACTCCGCCGTCATGCGGCTGTTCGGGCTTTCGTAAATATCGATAGGTGAGCCCACCTGCGCAATCTGTCCAAAGGACATAATGGCAATGCGGCTGGCCATGGTCATGGCTTCTTCCTGATCGTGGGTCACCATCAGGCAAGTGGCGCCCACTTTTTCCAGAATATCCACCAGCTCAAGCTGCATTTCTGTGCGCAGCTTTTTATCCAGCGCACCCATAGGCTCATCCAGAAGCAACAGCTTCGGGCGTTTTGCCAGTGAGCGAGCCAACGCAACCCGCTGCTGTTGGCCACCGGAAAGCTGTTGGGGCCGACGCTTGGCGTAGGGCTCCATTTTTACCAGCTTGAGCATGGCCGCCACGCGGTCGCGAATCTCCTCCTTTGCCAGCTTGTCCTGTTTCAGACCCATGGCGATGTTCTGCTCCACGGTCATGTGCGGGAACAGTGCGTAGGACTGAAACATCATGTTCGTTGGGCGCAGGTAGGGAGGCAGGGCAGTTATGTCCTGACCATCCAGCACAATACGACCGCTATCTGGTGTCTCAAAGCCAGCCAGCATGCGTAGCAGTGTGGATTTACCAGAGCCCGAACCGCCCAGAAGTGCGAATATCTCGCCCTTGTGGATGTCCAGGCTTACGTCGTCCACCGCCAGTGTGCTGTCAAAGCTTTTGGATACGCCACGAATGCTGAGTAACACCTCCGCTTTCGCGGAGGTGTTGATGCCGTTAACCACGCCCCTAGCGCCCGGACTTAACGCTGGTCCAGGTGCGGGTCATCAGGCGCTGTGTGTCCTGAGGCCGACCTTCCATGATGTAGAGCTTTTTCATCACATCATCCGTAGGGTAGATACTGGTGTCATTAAGGATTTCTGCATCCACAAACTCATCGGCTGCCTTGTTCGGGTTGGCGTACCACACATAGTTGGTCACCTCAGCGATGATCTCTGGCTTCATCAAAAAGTTGACCAGCTTGTGGGCATTCTCAACGTTCGGTGCACCAGCCGGGATGGTCATCATATCGAACCACAACACCGCGCCCTCTTTGGGAATGGTGTAGCGGATTTCGTTGCCGTTTTTGGCTTCGTCGGCACGAGCAGCCGCCTGCAGGATGTCGCCGGAATAGCCGGCAGCCACGCACAGGTCGCCATTAGCCAGGTCGCCAATGTAGCGGGATGAGTGGAAGTAGGTGATGTTCGGCCGCACGGCTTTGATCACGTCGCCACCCTTTTTGATGTCCTCGGCCTTGTTGCTGTTCGGATCCAGGCCCGCATAGGCCATAGCAGCCCGCACCATTTCTTCGCCGGAATCCAGCATGGCAATGCCGCAGCCGCCTTTGGCCAGCTTGGCCGTTACTTCAGGATCAAACACCAGCGCCCAGGAATCGGTGGGTGCAGTATCGCCCAGGATTTTCTGGATGCGGCCAGCGTTATAGCCATAGCCGTTGGTTCCCCACAAATAGGGAATCGAGAACTGGCTGCCCGGGTCCACTTTTTCCAGTTGGGTCATCAGATCCGGGTTCAGGTTGACCATGTTCGGCAGTTTGCCGTGATTCAGTGCCACAAAGGCCTTGGCAGAGATCTGCTTGGCAACGTAGTGGTTTGAAGGCACTACCAGGTCGTAGCCGGAACGGCCAGACAAGAGCGCGGCTTCAAGAACCTCGTTACTGTCGTAAACGTCGTAAACGACCTTTATGCCGGTTTCTTTGGTGAACTTCGCCAGGGTGTTCTCGGCGATGTAGTCAGACCAGTTATACACACGCACTTCTTCTGCAGCGATTGCAGAAGAGACACACACAGACAGAGCAACGGAGGCGGCCAGCGCCTGTGGCTTACACAACTTGAACATTGGATAACGTCCCTCACTGAAAAGGGATGGATACAAAGCGTGCAGGACGCACGCGGTGTTGTGCAGGTCTGCTGAGGGAAGGCCGCGGGTGCGACTCCTTTGAGGCTTGTCCTGGAAAACGGCGGTGGGGCTATAGCTTATGGAACCGACCGAATTCGGGCGATATTTAACACGAGAATGCGTGGCGCGCTACAAATATCTTGTTGGAGTGTGCGGGGGTTGTACCTATGAGAGCTTGCCGGCTTCAGCTTTTTCAGTGTATCCATATCCGGCTGGGTGTATTTCACGCCGCGACGGCTCAGGGTGATGGCAAGCTCATAACCTTGCTGGGAAGTATCGGTAATCAACGAGGTTAGCCAAGTATCAGTTATTTTAAATACCTTTTTGTTTTGGGTTCGCCGAAAGAATAGCAGACGACACACGGTTTTGTGCATCGTCTACATCAAGGCAAACACTTTATACGCTGCTGGTACCGGAAACTCTGAAGCCAATTAGCCTACAAACATCTTCTTCGCAAGCGGGATGCCTTTCAAACCGCTCACAGCAACGGTTGTCAGCAGGCCACCGAGCATGGCGCCCACTACTCCGGCAGTCATGATGTCCTGGCCGGTGAGGTACAGGCCGGGTATGCGGGTCTTGGGCTTTAGCCAGTCCTGTTCGAAGCGATCGGGAGTATGGTCGAGGCCATAGATTTCACCTTCACTGTAGCGGCAGAAATAGTCTGTGGACAGGGGCGTGGATAGCTCGTAGTAATCCACTTTGCCTTCCAGATGCGGGAATTTCTCATAGAGCTTCGCAAGCAGGCGCTGGGCGTACTCTTCCTTCTTGGCTTCATAGTCTTCACCGCGCTTGCCCCAAGGCTTGTTCGCCCACTCCTCGTACCACTTGAAGGGGCCGGGTGCCACAATCTCAATGGTGGCGCGGCCAGGGTAGCGCTCCAGAAAGCTGGGGTCTTTCGCCGAGGGGAACGAAATATAGGTTAGCGAAATATCGCTGTTATCCGGATCTTCCTCGAAGTCTTTCACATGTTTTTCGTAGTCTGTGCCGGGGTAAATCCAATAGTTGGTTTTCGGCAGGCCTAAGTTCTCTGCAGTATCTTCCAGGCCGATGTACAGGCAGTTGCTGGCCATGGAACGCTTAACGGTTTTGAGTTTGTCCTGATAGTAGTCCCATTCAGGCGCGTCTTTTGGCAGCAGTTTGTTGAAGGTGTTGAATACGCCTGCGTTGCTGATGACCAGTGGCGAGCGAATCTCTGCACCGTCGGCCATGCGAACGCCCACGGCTTTGCCTTTCTCGATGAGAATCTCGGTCACATCCGCGTAGGTAAAAACTTCACCGCCGCTTTGCTGAACCACAGGGATAATGGTCTTGGCCATTTCAGAGGCGCCACCAATCGGGTAGTAGCCGCCGTGCAGGTAATGGCGGGCGATGAGTGAGTGCACAATGAAGCTGGATTGGGCTGGTGGCAGGCCGTTGTCGCCCCACTGGCCGGTAAGCACGGCAATCAGCTCCTGATTGCTGGTGATGCCTTCAAGCACTTCGCGGGTAGGCTTGTTAAGGAACTCTGGCGCCTTACGTTTCGCAAGCATGCTTAGCGGTCCAAGAGCCAAGCTTGGCAATACCTTGCTCAGAACAACCGCCGGCATGGCCTTGGATACCTGACGTAGATAACCCAGGTAGGTATCGATGGCCTTTTCTTCTTCCGGGAAAGCTTTCACCAACTCGGCACGGAATTCCTCTGGGCCGGCAACCAGGTCCACATACTTTTCGCCGATGTAGATACGGTCGTAGTTGGCGTCCATTGGCGCCCACTTCAACTGACTGTCAGTGATGTGGTCAAACAACCGCTTGCCCAGTGTGTGGTCTGCGCCCATGTCACCAATGTAGTGCACGCCCACATCCCATTCGTAACCGTTACGGTCGTAGCTGTGGGTGAATCCGCCGGCAGTGTAGTGCTGTTCAAGAACGAGCACTTTTTTACCCATCTTGCTCATGCAGGCCGCGGCGGTCAGGCCGCCGATACCGGAGCCAATAATGATGGCATCGTAGGGGCCGTCCAGACGGTTTTCACGATAACGTTTGCCAACGCGGAGGGTGCTGGGTTTTGGGCTGCTCATGGTATTAGTCCTGTTGTGATTGTTGTTGCTCGTTCGACCGGGAACCATCCAGCAGCAAGCTGAGTACGCCTTCGGTCAACATGGGTTCGGCTTTTGCGCCGGGCAAATGGCCGTCGATGGTGAGTTGCGACAGCCCGTGCACCAGAGACCAGGCGGCGGCTGTCATCAGCGAAACCGGTGAGGGCTTGAGGTAGCCCAGATCGCGGGCACGGGCCACGGTGTTTTCCAGAACCTGAAACGCACCTTTGCCTGCTGCATCCAAACGCGGATGTGCGCCCTTGGGTAACACCCGACCTCCGAACATTAAGCGGTATAGGTTGGGTTCTTCCTGAGCAAAGGCTACGTACACCAACCCAATCTCGATCAATGCCGTGCGCGGTACTTCTTGGTTCACCGCTTGCAGGCGATCACGAAGAGATTCAAAGCCTCCGATGGCGAGCTCGGCCAGCAGTGTTTCGCGGTCTGAGAAGTGCCGATACAGTGCCGGAGCGCTGACACCGAGTTGCTTAGCCAGAGCCCGCAAGCTGATGGCGGTATCCCCATGGGTTCTGAGCGTGTCGAGGGCCAACAAGTGAGCTTGAAGCTGTAGATCCCCGTGATGATAGGCCGGTTTTGCCATGGGTAATTTGAACTCGGTGAATGTTATCGGTGGTAACAATGTTAACTGCGATAACATCATGAAATAGAGCCGTAGTCAAACAGATTTTCTAATGCCCAAAAAAAGCCCCGGTGGCCAATTAAGGCAAGCCGGGGCGGAATAAGGTTGTTATAAGGGTTTAAAAAGTTGTATTCAGATACTGATCAGAATGTGTAGTCGAATCCAACCCAAGCCACGCGACCTAATTTGCCTTCAGTGTTGACGGGCTCGCCTTCAAGCGTACTGCCGAAATCTTTCTCGTCAGTTAGATTCTCAAAGCGCACTCTGGCAGAGGCCTTGTCGGTAATCCGTAAACCAGCGCCGATATCTAATCGCTGATAAGCACTTCTTCTGGTGTCTTCGGAACCGTCTGCGTTTTTGCGGTCAAAAGGCGTGCCGTAAATGCCAGCAGCCCAGAGTGATAGCTGGTTGGTTGCTCGCCAATCAATCTGCAAAGTAAGCTGGTCTGAGGCAACATTTACTCCATTTTCACCGTAGAAAATATTTCCGTTAGCGTCTGTGCCGTCGTCCCGTGTCGCATTCAAGCCGAACAAATGGGTGTAGCTGCTCTCAATGAAAATAGTATCCGTAATTGCTGATCGCACCGTTGCTTCAAGGCCAGCCTGTTCAACGTCAACGTTCTGAATTGCGCCATTGTTGCGCCGAGGCACGTTATCTTGAGTGATAGAGTAGAGGCTGACATCGAGTGTTGTTGTGGCCCAAGCCTGATTGATACCCACTTCATAGCTTAAGGATTCAACAATCTCATCCTGCGCACCTGCGGGGTTTAGGGCGTCGGTGCCAAAATTGCCGTATATGCTGTAAAAACGGGAATAACCCGTGGCCACACTTGCCCTCAACCGAGTTGATTCGGTAATTGAGTGAGCTACCCCGGCCTCCCAACTAAACACGCTATCGTTCGCAAGGTTGTCGGGCTGTTCAACTTTGTCCAAAACGATTTCATTGTTGAACCAGGTGTTGCGCAGCCCGACTGTAAAGATAGTGTTTTCGTTTAGCGTTAATGCATTACGCCATTTGAGAGAGTAGTCGTCGAAGGTGTTGTCCCAGCTGTTGTCTCTCAAGTTATTGGTTCTGGCATATTCTGTGCCTAGGCTTCCGCTATAAGTCAGACTTTTTGAGAGATCGTGCTTGAAGAGAGCGTCCGCAAAAACCGTATCAATTACAATTGCGCGATCGCGGTCACGGGCAGGCCAAAGGCTCGAACTGTCTGACCTGAGGTAGCCGATTTTAAGGTTGGTTTGGTCGTTGAGGTTGTGGGAAAGCGTTCCTGCTAGGAACAGGCTCTCTGAAGAGACCTCATTGGGGGCGTTGTTACGAAACATATCCGTTTTGGAGTCGCTATAAATGCCGGTAAACTCCAGTCGCGATTTATCACTTATATTAATGCCTAGCTTTCCCGCTGTGCTTCCGACTCTTTGCTGGTCTAGATTTGATGGTGGGTTTAAGCCATCAAAGTCGCCGTAAAGGTAGCTTCCAGACAGATAAACATCATAGTTTTCTGTGCTGTCTGCGACTTCACCCTGAAGTATAGATTCTCCTGCGTTGCTGAACTCTGACGATATTGCGCCATGATTATCGTAATTTTGCCCAGATTTAAGACGGGTAACGAAAATGCCGCCTTCTGAGTTATCACCATATTCAACAGCTCTTCCGCCTTTTAAAACGTCAATCCGATCAATCGCAATAGTCGGTATACGAAAGTTGGAATATCCACCACCCTCGGCAGCTTGAAATAGAACACTTGGAAGCCCGTCTATGGATGAGCCAGAACGGAAGTTGCCAAACACGCGAATTTGCGTCGGGCCATCGAAGCGGCCATTGCCAGGTGTGTTGATCAGCCCCGGGGTCGTTAGCCTCAGGGAATCGTTGGTATTCATCGGGTTGAGGTTTTGTAGCGCAGCACCACCTGTTGATGAGCTTGAGCGAGCACTATTTTGTGAGCGATTAACATCCTCTTCAAATGTTTGTGTCGAGTGTTCAGGATTATCAGTAACAAGCAGTTCCGGCAAAGAGTAGATTTCGGCGTGACCGCTGCCTGGTAAGGCTATAGCTCCAACAAAGCAATAAACGCTGAAACTTTTCCGGCAGTTGGGCTGGAACGATAGGGTTGTTCTAATCCGTTTTTGCATGCTCGTGTCTCTGTCCTGTGTTTTATTGCTAAATGCAAGAATCGCGAATACTATAGCCCGAAAAACGTTAATGCAACTTGTTATCATGTAGATTTGCATCTATTGGCTGGAGTGATTTTGGGCGCAAGGCAATGGTTTGATGTTCATAGCTTCACCGGCGTGTTTGCCGGTGTGATGTTGTTCGTTATTTGCTGGAGCGGCACCGTAGCGACGTTGTCGTCAGAAATTGATTGGCTCGTGACCCCAGAGTTGCGCGTACAGCCGTTTGAAGGGGATATAAACTGGGATTTCGTCGTCCGTGCGGTACGTCATGAATTTCCAAATGCGCAGATACAGATACTTCGTATGCCCCAGTACCAAAGGTCTGCTATTGAGGTTGCGATAAAGCGCGACGGCGAACCAAGAACTAATGTCTTTGTCGATCCATCAAATAATGAAATTCTGGGTGTCGGCAGCATGGCAACTGTGCAGCGTTTTTTTCGGAGTTTTCATCGAAGACTGTTTTACCCCAATCCGCTGGGAATCGTGTTTGTATCGCTTTTTGCTCTCGGACTCGCGGTGTCTATTGTCTCTGCGTTGAACTTCTACAAGCGGTGGTGGACAAAGCTCTTTCGATTCAAGCCGGGCAAGAAAAAAGCTTGGGCAACTGAGGTGCATAAAACCGGCGGGCTTTGGGCCTTGCTGTTCGGGGTTCTCATCTCGATAACCGGAGTCTGGTATGGGCTTGAGGCTACCGGTCTGCCGCATTTTTTATTTGGCGCCGAGCAAAGTAGCAGCGCTGGAACTGAGGTAGGGCCGGCACCTGCGCTCACGATCAATGAGCTGACGACGATTGCCCAACGTGCGAGGCCTCAGCTACAAATACGACAGATATTTCCGCCCGGTAGCTTCTTCGGTGAGGACCGATTGCGGGTGGCTGGCAGAGGAGATGATTATTTTCTGAGGGATCACGCAAACTCGGTGACCGTTCATGAAAACGGTACTCTAGTCGCGCAACAGCGTGGCGCGGACCTCGACTCATTTCAGTATTGGGTAAACATGGCTGACCCGCTTCACTTTGGAACGTTTGCGGGTCTGGTCTCAAAAGCCTTTTGGTTTGTATTTGGCTTATTGCTTTGCGGGTTGTGCTTGTCTGGTATTTACCTCCATGGCAAACGACTGTCTCGCCAAGGCGGCTTGCAGGGGCGAGCCTACAAGCGTGGAACATGTGGTGCGCTAATTCTGACGCTTATCTTCATGCTTGGATCAGTGTACCCAGGTGTTTCCGAAATGCTTGGCTACCTGGGTACTCATGATCCGCAGCTGGAAGACGTTCCCATGGCCTATGGTGTTATGACGTTTATCATCGGCTGGGTTTTGATAACCACTTTGTTGATCGCTTTATGTTACAAGTGGATTTTACGGCACCAATGGTAAGGTTTCTTATTTCAACCCCATTTCCTCAATAGAAATCTCCCGCATTTTAAACTTCTGGATCTTGCCCGTTACCGTCATGGGGAACTCGCCCACGAATTTGTAATTCCGCGGGATCTTGAAGTGGGCAATCTTGCCTTTGCAGAAAGCCATCAGGCCATCGGCATCCACAGGCTCTGCATCGGGTCGCAGTTTTACCCAAGCTATCAGTTCCTCACCGTATTTGTCATCGGGTATGCCGGTTACTTGCACTTCCTCGATGGAGGGATGCGTGTAGAGGAATTCCTCGACTTCTTTCGGGTAGATGTTTTCGCCACCGCGAATCACCATGTCCTTGATGCGGCCAACGATCTGGATATAGCCTTCTTCGTCCATAGTGGCCAGATCGCCCGTATGCATCCAGCCAGAGGCGTCGATGGCTTCCCGGGTTTTCTCTTCGTTGTTCCAGTACTTCAGCATTACGCTGTAGCCGCGGGTGCACAGCTC
Organism: Marinobacter sp. 1-4A; assembly: GCF_016597725.1. GTDB lineage: Bacteria > Pseudomonadota > Gammaproteobacteria > Pseudomonadales > Oleiphilaceae > Marinobacter. The sequence continues at coordinate 62,015 of NZ_VCGY01000005.1, read as the reverse complement.
GCCAATCTCGCCACGGGGCAATACGTTACCCGTACCTGGGTCAACAATTTTGGTTTCCAGATGCGGTTGGGTGCGGCCCACGGTCGTAACCTGCTTCTCGAAAGGGTCGAGTGAGCTGGTCTGGGTGGACACCGGGCTGGTTTCAGTCATGCCATAGGCGATCTGAACCTCTTTCATGTTCATCTTGCCATTGACCTTCTTCATCACTTCCGCCGGGCAGATGGATCCGGCCATGATGCCGGTGCGCAAGGTTGAAAGATCGTAGGAATCAAACTCGGGCTCTGCCAGTTCTGCTATGAACATGGTAGGTACGCCGTAGAGTGCCGTCGCCTTCTCCTGATGCACCGCCTGCAGTACCGCTTTGGGCTCAAAGCCTTCACCCGGATAGATCATAGTGGAGCCATGGGTTATGCAGCCCAGATTGCCCATCACCATGCCGAAGCAGTGGTACAGAGGCACGGGGATAACCAGTCGGTCCTTCTCGGTTAGAATCTGGCTTTCACCCACAAAGAATCCGTTGTTCAGGATGTTGTGGTGGGTGAGGGTGGCGCCTTTGGGGTTGCCAGTGGTGCCGGATGTGAACTGTATGTTGATGGGGTCGTCGAACTGGAGCTGACTCTGAACCTTATCGACTTCTTCCTGGCTTACGTCGTTTGCAAAGCCGGTAAATTCACTCCAGCTCCACATGCCGGCGTGGTTTTCTGTGTCCAGATTGATTACCGCACGCAGGTCTGAAACCTTCTGGGCATTGAGCTTGCCCGGAGTGCTGGCTTTCAGCTCGGGCGCCAGATCGTACAGTGTTTTACGGTAATCGGAGGCTTTAAAACTGTCTGCGGTTACCAGCACGCTGATGCCCGCCAGATTCAAGGCGTATTCCAGCTCGTGCAGGCCGTAAGCAGGGTTGATGTTGACCAGAATGGCACCCACTTTTGCGGTTGCAAACTGAGTAACGGTCCACTCGTAACGGTTGGGTGCCCAAATGCCCACGCGGTCGCCGCGTTTAACGCCAATGGCGAGAAAGGCCCGGGCTGCTTCGTTTACCTTGGCAAGGAACTCTTTGTAGGTCCAGCGTATGTCTTGATGCAGGCACACAAGGGCTTCGGTGTCAGGGTATTTAGCGGCGGTACGGTCAAGCATTTCGCCAATGGTCATGCCCAGAAGCGGTGTGGTGGAGGTGCCGCTGCTGTAGCTTGGAAGAGTCTGGTTCATGTTTGCCTCCATTTGTTTTTGTGGTCGAGGTCTGGAAGTTATGGCGCCGGTTACCGGCTCTGTTTGTGGTATTCCGGGTTCGGTCGCATGTCACTGGCAATCGCCACGCGATTCGACATATTGTAAAAGCCGATTACGTTGCTAAGGTCCCAGATTCCGCGGTCACTGAAGCCTGCATTCCGCAGTGCTTGTACTTCGTCCTCGGCCACGGTTGCCGGGGAGCGTGTCAGGTGCGATGCGAAATCCAGCATGGCGCGCTGGCGCTTATCGAGTTTCGCCGAACGGTAATTCATCACCAGATGTTCGCCAAGGGCGGGGTCGCCGCTCAAAACTCTTACTGCTGCGCCGTGTGCTACGAGGCAGTAAAAGCATTTGTTTTCGGATGAAACCACGACCGCAACCATTTCCCTTTCGAGTTTGCTCAGCTCGCTTTCACCCATCATCAGTTCGTTATAGAACCGTGTGAAACCGTCTAGCTGGTTCAGGTTTTGGCTGAACGCGGTGAGCACATTGGGAACCATGCCCAGCTTTTCTTGGCAGATTTCAAAATACTTACGGACATCATCAGGTAGATCGTTCATGTCCGGGATTGGGAGGTCTAGAGCGACAACGTCTTTTTTATTGGTCATGTCAGATCCTTACGGTTTTAGAGCCTGGCCCACTTTTGAGCCGTTATGACGGTTGAGCTGGCTGCTGATCCAATCACCGGTAGCCACTAGTTTATTCAAATCTACACCTGTGCCGATACCAAGTCCCTCAAGCATATAGAGCACATCTTCGGTGGCGACGTTGCCCGAGGCGCCCTTGGCATAAGGGCAGCCGCCAAGGCCTGCAACCGAGGCATCGAGAACCGCCACACCTTCTTCAAGCACTGCATAAAGGTTGGCCAATGCCTGTCCGTAGGTGTCGTGGAAGTGTGCAGCCAAGCGTTCAACGGGTACCTGTTTTGCCACTGCTTCCAGCATACGCTTTGCTTTCAGTGGAGTACCTACACCAATGGTATCGCCCAGCGAAATCTCATAGCAGCCCATGTCGGCCAACGCTTTGGCAACGTTTGCCACTTGTTCAGGCGCAATCTCACCTTCATAGGGACAGCCAAGCACGGTCGATACATAGCCTCTTACCGGAATCTTGTGCTTATTGGCGGCTTCCATCACCGGTAGGAAGCGCTCGAGACTTTCCGCGATAGAGCAGTTGATGTTCTTCTGACTAAAGGATTCAGAGGCCGCACCGAATACCGCTACTTCATCCACGCCCACTGCCAGAGCATTCTCGAAGCCTCTGAGGTTGGGGGTCAAAACCGAATAGCGCACACCGGCTTTACGTTTGATACCTGCCATTACGTCAGCGGCATCACCCATTTGTGGCACCCATTTGGGTGACACGAAACTGGCAGACTCAATATGATTGAGACCGCAATCGGCAAGCCGTTCGATCAGTTGGGTTTTGATGCTTGTGGCAATCACCGGCCCCGATTCGTTTTGCAAACCGTCCCGGGGGCTCATTTCAACCAGCCGCACCTGTTTGGGAAAGGCCATCAGCCAGCCTCCTCATCGCTCTGCTCTGCGTTTGCTTCTGCAATCTCTATGGCAATCAGCTCAGCGCCTTCAGAAACCTGCTCACCTTCATTGAAGAAAATCTCGCTAACAACGCCGTCTGTCGGAGCCTTGATAGCGTGCTCCATTTTCATGGCTTCCATGATCACCAGCGTTTGGCCCGCGGTGACCTTGTCACCTACTTTGGCCTGAACCGCCACGATTGCGCCGTTCATAGGGGCGGTCAGTCCGCCTTCGGGTGCCATATCATCGGACACGTAGCTTTCCCGATAGAGGGTGCATTGGAAAGTGTCGCCTTCGTAAAAGAGTACGAGCTGATTGTTGTGCAGGTTGCCGTGGACGCTGATGCGGTGGCCATTGATGACGGCTTGCAGTGAGTCGTCATCAAGCTTGGCGGTGAGGTTATAAACGCTACTATCTACAGATACCTGATAGTGGTCGTCTTTCTCCAGAATTTTCAGCTCATGTAGGTCGTCGCCCACTTGCAGTTGAAGGGGTTGAGCGTATTCCGAGTTTACACGCCAGCTGTTACGGCGACCGAACGGCGACCAGGGGTCAGTGCTCACAGAGTCTGCGGATTTGCGCTCTTCCAACACAAAACCTGCGGCCAGAACCAGTGCTTTATGAGTGTCGAGTTTTGATTTCGGGAAGAGCAATTCCCGGTGGCTGTCGATAAAACCGGTTGTAAGATCTGCTTCCCGGAATGGCTGGGAGTCGGCCAGCGCATGCAGAAACCGAATATTGGTTTTCACCCCAGCAATCCGGTAATGCTCAAGCGCCTGAACCATGCGGTTGATGGCTTGATCTCGGGTTTCGTCCCACACGATTAGTTTGGCAATCATCGGATCGTAGTGGATGCTGATTTCATCGCCTTCGATAACACCGGTGTCTACCCGCACATGGGCGCTTTCGTCGGGCGTGCTCAGGTAGCGCAGGTTGCCGGTGGCCGGGAGGAAATCTTGATCTGGGTCTTCGGCATAAATGCGGGCTTCCAGAGCATGGCCGCGGGTTTTAACCTGAGCCTGTTCCAGTGGCAGGGGCTCACCCCAGGCGACTTTTAGCTGCCATTCCACTAGATCCTGCCCGGTCACCATTTCGGTTACCGGGTGCTCAACTTGCAGACGGGTGTTCATTTCCATAAAGAAGAACGAGCCGTCCACATCGTAAAGAAACTCTACGGTGCCAGCGCCTACATAATCGATGGCTTGAGCCGCTTTAACAGCCGCCTCGCCCATGGCTTTGCGGGTGTCTTCGCTTAGCCCGGGTGCCGGTGCTTCTTCCAGAACTTTTTGGTGGCGGCGCTGAACCGAGCAGTCACGTTCGGCCAGATATACGCCATTGCCGCTTTGGTCGCAGAACACTTGAATTTCAACGTGGCGCGGCTGGGTAAGATAGCGCTCTATGAGCATATCCGGGTTGCCGAAGGCGTTCTTGGCTTCGCGCTTGGCAGCGGCGAGGGCATCATCAAACTCGCCTATGTTCTCAACCACGCGCATGCCTTTACCACCGCCACCGGCAACGGCTTTTAGCAGTAGCGGGAAGCCGCATTTTTCTGCTTCGGCACGTAGGGTTTCCGGGGCTTGGTCGTCGCCGTGATAACCGGGCACCAAAGGTACACCGGCTTTTTCCATAATGGCCTTGGCGGCGGATTTGGAACCCATTGCCGCAATGGCGGAAGAGGGTGGCCCAATAAAGACGATGCCGTTGGCTTCGCAGGCTTCGGCAAACCCGGTGTTTTCCGAGAGGAACCCATAGCCTGGGTGGATAGCCTGGGCGCCACTGCGTTTGGCGATTTCGATGATTTTCTCACCGCGCAGATAGCTTTCCGAGCTGGGAGCCGGGCCGATATGGAAGGCTTCGTCTGCCATGGCGACATGGTGGGCGTTGGCGTCTGCATCGGAATAAACGGCGACACAGCGGATACCCATGCGGTGTGCTGTTTGGATAATCCGGCAGGCGATTTCGCCGCGGTTGGCAATGAGGATTTTGCTGAACATGGTTAGTTGCTCTCCGGAATCCAGTTGGCGCGGCGTTTGTTCAGAAAGGCGCTTAGCCCCTCCTGACCTTCTTTGCCTACGCGGATATCAGCGATGCGATGTGCGGTGTCGTCAATCACGTTGCTATCAATAGGTTTGTGGCTGACGGCAAACACCAAGCTCTTGGCGGCCTTCATGGCTTCGGGGCCATTCTGGGCCAATTGTGTCAGCATTTCGTCACAGCGGGCGTTCATGGCATCAACGTCGTCACAGACAATATGCACAAGGCCGTGTTGCTCGGCGGTCCGGGCGCTAAAGACTTCCGCTGAAATGAAGTAGCGACGGGCCTGACGCTCGCCGATGGCGCGCACCACGTAGGGGCTTATCACAGCCGGGATCAAGCCAAGTTTTACCTCACTCAAACAAAAGCTGGATGTTTCTGTAGCAATAACTATGTCGCAACATGCTGCAAGGCCGACGGCACCGCCGTAGGCAGCCCCCTGAACAAGCCCGATGACGGGTTTGCTGAGGTGGTTCAGGCAGTCCATCAGGCGCGCTAGCTGGCGTGAGTCTTCTAAGTTTTCTTGCTGGCTGTTGTCTGCCATACGGCGCATCCAGCCCAGATCTGCGCCTGCTGAGAAGTGTTTGCCTTCGGAGCGTAGGACCACCACTTTGGTCTCACTATCGGCGTCTACTTCTGTTATCGCACTGATAAGCTGTTGGATAATCAGGTCATCAAAAGCGTTGCGTTTGTCTGGCCGGTTCAGAACGATTTCTGTTACGCCTTGAGCGCGGCGGTTGAGTAGAACGGCGGATTCCTGTTCTGTCATGATCATTCTCCCCGATTACATCCGGAACACGCCGAAGCGTGTGGGCTTCGCCGGCCGGTTAAGGGTGGCAGAGAGACTGAGGGCAACGACTTCCCGGGTTTGTGCTGGGTCGATTACGCCGTCATCCCACAGGCGGGCGCTGGCATAATAGGGGTGGCCTTGCTCTTCATAGGTGTCAGCAATTGGCTTTTTGAACGCGGCCTCTTCTTCGGCGCTCCACTCTTGGCCTTTACGCTCCATGCCATCACGGCGAACCTGGGCCAGTACGCCTGCGGCCTGTTCGCCACCCATTACGGATATGCGGGCATTTGGCCACATCCATAGGAAGTCGGGGCTGTAGGCGCGACCACACATGCCGTAGTTGCCAGCGCCATAGCTGCCGCCGATCAGTACGGTGATTTTTGGTACGTTGGCGCAAGCAACGGCCATGACCATTTTGGCGCCGTGCTTGGCGATGCCTTCGGCTTCGTACTTCTGGCCGACCATAAAGCCGGTGATGTTCTGCAGGAATAGCAGAGGGATATTGCGCTGGCAGCAGAGTTCGATGAAGTGCGCGCCTTTTTGTGCAGACTCGCTGAACAGTATGCCGTTGTTGGCGATGATGCCCACGGGGTAGCCGTGTATGTGGGCAAAGCCGGTGACTAGCGTTTGGCCGTAGTAGCGTTTGAATTCGTCAAACTCGGAGCCGTCTACGGTGCGGGCGATGACATCGCGCACATCGAAAGGTTTACGCAGATCGGTGCCGACGATGCCGTAGATTTCGGCAGGGTCGTATAGGGGCGCTTTGGGTTTGCGGATTTCAACGGGTACCGGCTTTTTGCGGTTGAGGTTGGAAACGCAGCGGCGGGCTATTTCCAGCGCGTGGGCGTCGTTTTCGGCGTAATGGTCTGCAACGCCGGAGATTTTGCAGTGTACGTCGGCGCCGCCGAGGTCTTCTGCGGTAACGACTTCACCGGTGGCGGCTTTTACCAGAGGCGGGCCTGCCAGGAAGATGGTGCCTTGGTTGCGTACGATGATGGATTCGTCGGCCATGGCGGGTACGTAGGCGCCGCCAGCAGTACACAGGCCCATTACGACGGCGATTTGCGGGATATCGTCGGCGGACATGCGGGCTTGGTTGTAGAAGATGCGGCCAAAGTGGTCGCGATCGGGGAATACTTCGTCTTGCCTTGGTAGGTTGGCACCGCCAGAGTCTACTAGGTAGATGCAGGGTAGGCGGTTTTCCAGGGCAATTTCTTGGGCGCGCAGGTGTTTTTTGACGGTAAGCGGGTAGTAGCTGCCGCCTTTAACTGTGGCATCGTTGGCGATGATCATGCATTCGGTGCCGGAGACGCGGCCTACGCCTGCAATAACGCCTGCTGCGGGGACTTCTTCACCGTAGACGTTGTAGGCGGCAAACTGGCCTATTTCAAGAAAGGGGGAGCCGTCGTCTAGTAGGTGGTTGATGCGGTCTCTCGGCAGGAGTTTGCCGCGGGCTATGTGGCGTTCCTGATAGGAGGGGCCGCCACCTTGTTGGATGGTGGCGACTTTTTCCCGCAGGTCTGCGACGGCTTCTGCCATGGCGGTTTGCTTGGCCTGAAACTCTTCAGATCTTGGGTTTATTTTGCTTTGGAGTATTGTCATGGTTTCCTGACCTGGTTGCATCGGGACTGGCGGGGTGTCGTTCCGGGAACCGCTACGAGCACATCCATGTGCGCTTGTCTCCGGCCGTCCTTGGCCTACGACATTCCCGGAACGACACCCCGCCAGTCCCTTGTCAAACTTGGGTGCTGGCTTCCGCCGGACAAGTGGGCCGAGGAAGCCTAAGGCTCGAACCTGCTGTTTAGTTGTTCAGGAACAGTTCCCGACCGATCAGCATGCGCCGAATTTCGGATGTGCCCGCGCCGATTTCATAAAGCTTGGCATCACGCAACAATCGGCCCGTGGGGTATTCGTTGATGTAACCGTTGCCGCCCAGAAGCTGGATGGCGTCCAGAGCCAGCTTTGTGGCCATTTCGGCTGAGTAGAGAATTGCACCGGCGGAGTCTTTGCGGGTGGTTTCGCCGCGGTCGGCAGACTGAGCCACCATGTAAACGTAGGACTTGGCGGTGTTCATGAAGGTGTACATGTCGGCAATTTTGCCCTGAACCAGCTGGAATTCGCCGATGGCTTTTTCGAACTGTTTGCGCTCGCGAACGTAGGGGATCACAACGTCCATGGCGGCTTGCATAATGCCTAGCGGGCCGCCCGCCAGTACCAAGCGTTCGTAGTCTAGGCCGCTCATGAGGACTTTTGCGCCTTTGCCTACTTCGCCCAGTACGTTTTCTTTGGGCACTTTGCAGTCTTGGAAGACCAGTTCGCAGGTGTTGGAGCCGCGCATGCCGAGTTTGTCGAGTTTCTGGTGTCGGCTGAAGCCTTCGTAGTCGCGTTCTACGATGAAGGCGGTCACGCCCTTTGAGCCAGCCTTTACGTCGGTTTTTGCGTAGATGACATAAACGTTGGCGTCTGGGCCGTTGGTGATCCACATTTTGTTGCCGTTCAGCACGTAGTGGTCGCCGGCGTCTTTAGCGCTGAGTTTCATGGAGATAACGTCGGAGCCAGCGTTGGGCTCAGACATGGCCAAGGCACCAATGTGCTCACCGCTGACGAGCTTGGGTAGGTATTTTTGCTTTTGCTCTTCGGTTCCGTTCCTGTGTATCTGGTTTACGCAGAGGTTGGAATGGGCCCCGTACGATAGGCCAACGGAGGCCGATGCGCGGCTGATTTCTTCCACGGCAATGACATGGGCCAGATAACCCAAACCGGAGCCGCCATAAGCTTCATCCACGGTAATACCCAGAAGGCCCATGTCGCCGAATTTTTTCCATAGGTCCATGGGAAACTCGTTGCTGCGGTCGATTTCTTCGGCGCGTGGGGCGATTTCGGTTGCGGCGAATGCGTTGACTTGCTCGCGCAGCATGTCTAGGGTTTCGCCGAGGCCGAAATTGAGTTCTGAGTATTGTGATTTCATGCTTGGTTGCCTTTTATTCTGCCAGATACGTGGTTGGAAATAGGTTGTGTGGCCAGAGATCAATTGTTGTCCGTTTTTTTAGCAATATTTTCTGGCTCGTCATTAGCCGGAGCTTGTTGTTTTTTCTTTTTCTGCAATTCGGTGAGGGCTTCACGACAACGGGCCTCGGCGGTGTCGATTTCCATTTCTGCCATGGCTATGTCGCTTTTCTGCTGTTCCATGTGAGCGCGTTTGTTGCTCAGTATAGTCAGCATTTTTAGTAGCTGTTTTTCGTTCCCGGTCGGGGTTTCATCCCATAGATCGAAAAGCTCTCTGGTTTCAGCAAGCGAAAAGCCCATGCGCTTTCCACGAAGAATCAGCTTTAGGCGCACTTTGTCTTTGGTGCTGAATATGCGCGTTTGCCCGCGCCGTGTCGGTTTTAGCAGCCCTTGATCTTCATAAAAACGGATGCTTCGCGTAGTTACGTCAAACTCGCTGGAGAGTTCGCCGATACTGAATGTTCTTTTTTGGATCATGGCGGTTTCCTTCTTTTAGTCTAGATTAGAGTAAGTTTACGTTAACGTAAAGTATTTGGTGGGGCGAAAGAGTTGTTAATGTGGACCAACAGAATTAGGCGAACTTATTGCGCGTAATGGAGGGCACTTAAGGAAGGGCCCGTAGTGACGGAGAGAATATCAGACGGCAGGCAGCTGGTCAGGCTCTCCAGGGGAATAAAGAGAGAGCCTGACGTCTTCGGAATAGGAGTGTTAAGAGAAGTCTTCTCTTAGCTTCCTTTTTAATAGCTTGCCCGCGGTGTTCTTGGGTAGCTGATCTGCAAAATGAATATGTTTCGGCACCTTGAAGCTTGCGAGTTTTGAGCGCGCATGGCTCATTAGGGCGTCAGGATCTTCGGTGTATCCGCTTCTAAGCACGACAACCGCACAGATGGCTTCAATCCACTTTTCATCGGGCACGCCTATCACCGCAACTTCTGCCACGGATTCGTGTTGGTAAAGGGCTTCTTCCACATCACGGCTGGCAACCAGAACACCGCCGGTATTCACCACGTCTTTTATGCGATCAACGATGTAGATATAGCCCTCATCATCTTGGTAACCCAAGTCTCCAGAATGGAACCAGCCGTCCTTGAAGGCTTCTTCGGTTGCTTCGGGCTTGGCCCAGTAGCCGACCATCAGTTGAGGGGACTGGTGCACCAGTTCACCTTGTTCGCCAGGTTTGCAGTCTTTGCCCGTCGCCGGGTCCACTATGCGGGTCATAACAGTTTGCATGGGGCGGCCAGCAGAAGAGGGTCGGTCAGCATGCTCTTCCGGGAGTAGAACGGTTGCCAGTGGTGCAATTTCACTTTGGCCGTAACAGTTGTAGAGGCCTGCGCCCGGTAGTTTTTCTCCCAGCTCTTTCACGACCTGTCCGGGCATGATGGACGCGCCATAGTAGAGTTTGTCCATATGCTGGAGTTTGTCTTGACTGAACTCCGGGTTCTGCAGCAGTGCAATCCATACGGTAGGTGGCGCGAAAAAGGCATTGAGTTGTTCACGGGCCAGCAATCCGAGAATGGCATCCGGCGTTGGTGTGTTGATCAGTCGGCTGTAACCGCCGCTTAGCAGCATGGGCATGGAAAACACATGCATTTGTGCAGAGTGGTAAAGAGGCAAGGCCGCGAGAGAGCGGTCGCTGGCGCGGATGTCCAAATGGTACTGGCAGGCGCTGTAGTGGCTCATTAGCGAGCGGTGCGTGTGCATGGCGCCTTTGGGGTCGGAGGTTGTGCCGGAGGTATAGAGTATCTGTACCACGTCTGTGTCTGAAAGCTCTAGCTCCGGTGCCGTGTCTTCACCCGCCGTAAGTGCGAGCTTTAGCGCGTCTGGGCTGTTTTCGCTCTGGCCCCCGTGAAGAGACCCGTAAATGCCAACCTCGATTGTGTCTTTAACGGCATCCACCTGCGGTTGCAGGTCTGTATCGAAAAACAGAGCCTTGCAGCCAGATTGGTTCACTACATAGGTCAGCTCTTTGCCAATCAGCGCGTAGTTAACAGGCACATGAATAAGTCCGGCTTTTGTGCAGGCAAGCCAAAGTAACAGGTAGGCATCTGAATTTTTACCATAAGCGCCAACTCGGTCGCCTTTGGTTAGTCCAAGCCCGATAAGACGGTGGGCCAGACGGTTTGAGGCTGTGTGAATGTCAGTGTAGGTCCAGACCCGATCTTCGAATGCCAAAGCTGTGCGCTTGCCATGAGTGTGCGCGGAGCGGGCGAGGGCATCACCTATAGTGTTGCGCAGTGCACGGGCAATGCCCGCAGGCAGAGAGTTGGAGGCCGTTGTGCTATGGGTGTTCATTCAAGTACCTCTATTGGTGTTTTTATACTGGTATGGCTGGCATTAACTCAAACAAGCACTGGCTCGGGGAATGACCTGTCAGGTCGAAAAAATTGACCCAATCGGCCAAGTAGATGCATTTTCTACAGGGTTTTCAGCCACCCCATTGCGAGGGTGATTTGCCCGTCCAGCGCTTGAAAGCACGGCAGAATGAGGCGGTTTCCGAGAAGCCAACCCGCTCGCTGATGTCTGCCACGCTGAGATTTTCTGTGCTCATGAGCTTAATTGCATACTCCCTCCGCAGACTGTTTTTGATCAGGCGCAGAGAGGTGCCTTCTTCCTGCAACTTGCGGCCTATGCTTCTGGGTGTCATGTGCAGCAGCTCTGCAATTTCAGCAAGGCTGGGCATGTTGTTCAGGCTCTGGCTTGCCAGCATGGTGCGAACACGATTCCGCAGGCTGTCGTCGATATCGGGCCTGTGCAGAATGTAGGCTGGTGCCTCCTTCAGAAACACCTCCAGTTCTGCTTCGCTCCGGGTTACGGGGAGTTGCAAGTACTTTTCATGCAATGAAAAGCCGCATACAGGCTCGTTAAATTGCAACTCCGCCGGGAACATAGCGCGATACTCGTTAAGATGTTTCGGCGCGGGGTACCTGAAGCAGGTTGTGGCGAACGGGATCTGTTGGTCCACTAGCCAGCAGGCGTATCGTTGCCACATAAGAAGCAGAAATTCCTGCAGCATGTGGTCTGTATCCTGGCTGGCATCTTCGAGACTTAGGCGGAAAAACACCAGTTTGTTGCTGTCGCTTTCGCCCAGACCGATATCGACGTTGTTGCAGGCGACGCTGTATACCCGGGCGCTTTTGCGCAGTACCGCCCCGAGGGAAGCTGAGCCGAGGGAGTAGTCTGCCATCAGCGCGAAGGTGCCGTTTTTGCAGGGGCTTGTTGAAAGCCCCATAAATTCATCACGGGTTACTCGCCACACACTCTTAATCAACTGGGTGAGCTGTTGCTCTGTAATGAGTTGCTCGGGCTTGCTGATCCAATCGGACGGAATCCCTGCCATGTCAAGAAGGGTGTCTTTGCTCACCCCTTGTCTTTCGGCCCCGCGAATGGAAGCTTGCAGGTAGTGGTTGGCGATGTGGGGTACGGATTGCGGTTTTGGCATATCTACGGATGATCAGGTGCGTATTGTGTCAATTTTTTCGGCTTGTACGGCCATTCCCGAGGAGCAGGATAACCCTTTAAATGATTGGCTGCCTGAATAATCAGATGACTAATGGGTTTGTTGATGGGTTTGCTAATTAAAGTTACTTGAGAGGTTATCTATGTCCGGACACCAAGAAGATACCGCGCTGTTTCATGAAATGATCAACCGGGTCTTAGATAAGGAAATCGCGCCGCACTACGAACAGTGGGAGGAGCAATCTGCAATCCCGCGCTCGGTTTGGAACACGCTGGGCCAGGCTGGCATGCTTGGCATAGATATGCCTGAAGAATACGGGGGAGCGGGTGCGAGCTTTGAAATCTCGCAGCTGGCCATCTCAGAGATCGCCCGCAAGGGCTTTGGCGGTCTGGCCGGTGGCTACAATATTCACGCCAATATAGTCATGCCTTATCTTCTGCATCTTGGTACACAGGCCCAGAAACAGCACTATCTCCCGGCGATGATCCGCGGCGATATTCTCAGCGCAATAGCCATGACCGAGCCGGGTGCCGGTAGCGATCTTGCGGCTATGCGCACCACGGCGCAGCGTACTGAAAAAGGCTATGTGATCAATGGTGCCAAGGTATTTATTACCAATGGTTTGCACGCCGAACTGGTGATTGTGTGTGCCAAAAGCGATCCCCAAGCCGGTGCTAAAGGTGTTTCCCTGTTTCTTGTGGATGCCAGCTTGCCCGGGTTTTCCCGCGGGAAAGGCATTCGTAAAATAGGTCAGCATGCCAGCGATACGGCGGAGCTCTTTTTCTCTGATCTTTTGGTGCCCCATGATGCGTTGCTTGGCGAGGAGGGCAGGGGCTTTGCTTATCTCATGCAGGAGTTGCCCCGGGAACGTTTGGGTGTAGGCGCACAAGCGGTGGGCGCAACTGAAGGCGTGCTGGCGCTGACTCTGGATTATGTGCAACAACGCCATGCCTTTGGCCAGCGGGTTGCGGATTTCCAAAATACCCGGTTCAAACTGGCTGAAGCCAAGGCACGGCTGGAAGTGGCGAAAGCCTATTTGAATCAATGTATCGGAAATTACCTGAAAGGCGAGATGGGGCCAACGGAAGCCGCCATACTCAAACTGATGCTCACAGAGATGCAGTGCGATATCGCCAACGAGTGCTTGCAGCTATTTGGCGGCTACGGGTATACCTTGGAGTATCCTGTATCGCGGTTCTTTGTGGATGCCCGTGTGCAGACAATTTACGCTGGAACCTCTGAAATTATGAAAGAAGTCATTGCCCGCTCCATGCTGGGCAAATAGATTATGTGCTCTCCAGTGCTTTAGTCATCCAACTCTTGAGGACGAATTAATGAAACTTACCGATGTTGTTATTCTCGACGGTGCCCGTACAGCCATTGGTGGCTTTGGCGGCAGCCTAAGCTCCTTGACGCCTGCAGAGCTGGGAACCTGCGCCGCCAAAGAGGCGATTAGCCGCTCTGGCGTGCCTGCGGAAGACATCGATCATTCGGTGTTCGGTCACATTATCCCTACTGGCCCGGCCGACGCCTATGTAGCCCGCCACATTGGCCTGAACTCTGGCCTTCAGAAAGGTTCGGCGGCGTTCAACGTAAACCGCCTTTGCGGTTCCGGCGTGCAGTCGGTTATCAGTGCTGCACAGATGATCATGATGGGCGACAGCAAGATTGCTCTGGCCGGTGGCACGGAAAGCATGAGCCAAGGCGCCTATGTTCTGCCCAACGTTCGCAAAGGTTTGCGGATGGGTGATGGGAAAGCGGTTGATATGACTCTGGGAACGCTCACCGATCCGTTTGGCAGTGGCCACATGGGCATGACGGCAGAGCGTATTGCCGAAAAATATGGCCTAACCCGCGAAGATTTGGATGCCTTCTCCGCAGAAAGCCACCGTCGGGCCAGCCAAGCTATTGAGCAAGGGTACTTTAAAGAACAAATCGTACCGGTAACCGTAAAACAGGGCCGTAAAGAGGTTGTTTTCGAACAGGATGAACATGTGCGTGCGGGCACCACAACTGAAAGCCTTGCAAGCTTGAAGCCGGCCTTCACAAAAGACGGCATAGTTACTCCTGGCAACGCATCAGGCATTAACGATGGCGCCGCCGCCATGGTGCTGACCAGCGCAGCCGAAGCGGAAAAGCGCGGCCTCAAAGCCCGCGCACGTATTGTGGGCTATGCCTTTGCCGGGGTAGACCCGAGTGTGATGGGGCTTGGACCAATCCCTGCGGTGCGGACCGTATTGGAGAAAACCGGCCTCAGCGTGGCCGATCTGGATGTGATCGAGTCTAACGAAGCGTTTGCAGCGCAAGCGCTGGCGGTTAGCAAGGAATTGGGCTTGCCAGCGGATAAGGTTAACCCGAACGGCGGTGCTGTTGCGTTGGGTCACCCAGTGGGCGCAACCGGCTCCATTATTATCATTAAAACCCTTGCAGAACTTGAGCGCACCGGCGGACGCTATGGCCTTATAACTATGTGCATTGGCGGCGGTCAGGGCATTGCGTTGATTGTTGAACGCATTAACTGATGTAACAGGCAGATTTCTTTTTAAGGCTGAATTGGGTACAGTTTACGTTAACGTAAACATTAATGCGGGCCAATCCAGCCGATAACACCCAATTCGAAGGGAGAAGTTAATGGAATTCAATAATGTACCAGCCATTGTAACAGGTGGCGCTTCAGGGCTTGGCGAGGGCGCGGCTCGGGCGCTGGCTGCTGCTGGTTGTAAAGTAGCGATCTTTGATTTGCAAAAAGAGCAGGGTGAGAAGGTTGCAGCGGATATAGGCGGAATCTTTGTGCACTGCGACGTGAGCTCCGCTGAAAGCGCGGAAGCGGCACTAGCTGCTGCCCGTGAAGCCCATGGCCTTTGTGGCATTGCTGTAAATTGCGCAGGCATTGGCCCCGCGGCCAAGATTCTGGGGCGCGATGGTGTTATGCCGTTAGAGAGCTTCAGCAAGGTTATACAGATCAACCTGATTGGTACCTTCAACATCCTGAGGCTTGCTGCCGCCGATATGGCCCAGCGCGAACCTAATGCTGACGGCGAGCGCGGCGTTATCATCAACACGGCATCAGTGGCGGCTTACGAGGGACAAATAGGTCAAGCAGCGTACAGTGCTTCGAAAGGCGGAGTTGTGGGTTTAACGATTCAATCGGCCCGTGAGCTTGCTCGCGAAGGCATTCGTGTAAACACCATTGCACCGGGTCTGTTCATGACCCCGATGATGTCCGGTATGCCGCAAGAAGTTCAGGACAGCTTGGCGGCAACGCTGCCGTTCCCGAAACGTCTGGGCGAGCCTGCTGAATTTGGCATGATGGTGGACCAGATGGTGCGCAACCCCATTTTGAATGGCGAAACCATCCGGCTGGACTGCGCTTTGCGCATGGCGCCTAGATAAATCCAATACCATTAAAGGAGAGCGCAATGACAAACACGGTAGATCAAGAAGAACTGGCTCTGTTCCGTTCATCTGTCATCAAGGCTTTGGAAACAGAAGTTGCGCCCCATTACGAGGCTTGGGAAAAGGCTGGCCTTGTACCCCGTGAGCTTTGGAACACTCTTGGCGATGCAGGCATGTTGTGCGTCGACATCCCCGAGGATTGCGGCGGCTGTGGCGCACCTTTCCAATACTCTGTGGTTGTTGGCGAAGAGCTGGCACGCATGGGGTTTGGTGCGCTCTCCACCAATGTAATGGTGCACTCGGATATCGTTGCTCCCTACATCAGCCATTTGGGGAATGAAGTCCAGAAGCAACAATGGCTGCCAAAAATGGTGTCGGGAGAGGTGGTGGGCGCCATTGCCATGACCGAGCCGGGTGCCGGAAGTGACCTGCAAGCGATGCGCACGAGTGCAGTGCGCGATGGCGACGACTATATTCTGAACGGATCGAAAACCTTCATCACCAATGGCCAGCACGCGGACATGGTGATTGTTGCCGCGAAAACCGACCCCTCTGCCGGAGCCAAAGGTATCAGCCTATTTCTGGTGGACACCAGCCTGCCGGGATACAGCAAAGGGCGGAATCTCGACAAGATAGGCCAGCACAGTGGCGATACCTCTGAGCTGTTCTTCTCCGATATGCGTGTGCCAGCATCGGCTCTTATTGGCGAAGAGGGCAAGGGGTTTGTTTATCTGATGCAGGAGCTGCCGCGGGAGCGGTTGGTTATAGGTGCGCTTGGCGTAGCTGCGGCCAGAGGTGCGTTAGATCTAACCATTGCATACGCCCAAGAGCGGGAGTTGTTCGGTCAGAAGCTGGCTCAATTGCAGAATACCCGTTTTGAAATCGCCCGCATGGAAACCGATTATCAGGTTAACAAGGCGTTTGTGATTCAATGCATCAGCCAGTACGAAGCCGGTGAGCTGGATGCACCCACCGCCTCCATGGCCAAATACAGCGCCACCGAAATGCAGTGCCGTGTTGCAGATGGCTGCTTACAGTTGTTTGGCGGCTATGGCTACACCACCGAATACCCCATTTCCCGTGCCTTTATGGATGCACGTGTGCAGCGCATATACGGCGGCGCCTCGGAAGTGATGAAGGAGATTATCGCCCGATCGGTTCTAGGTCGCTAATCTTTTAAATCCTGCGAACAGATATAAACGTTGAACGGGCAGGTGCGGGTGGCTCTTCAGAAACCGTCAAAAGCCATGGATTGCTTTTGTCGAGCGTACAGGGATGTATTTACAGCGTGTTTCTGAAGGGCCACCCGCACCTGCCCGCGCTCCCAAACCTGAGGACAGTCTCCATGAAAGAAAACGATGTAGTAATAGCCGGCTCCGCCCGAACCCCCATGGGCGGAATGATGGGCTCCCTGAGTTCCGTACGCTCTCCGGATTTGGGCGCTGCTGCTATCAAAGCAGCCATTGAGCGCAGCGGACTGCAGCCTGTAGATGTTCAAGAAGTGATCATGGGTTGCGTTTTGCCTGCCGGATTGGGTCAGGCCCCTGCTCGCCAGGCCTCCCGTGGCGCAGGTATTCCTGACAGCTCCGGATGCACCACTGTGAACAAAATGTGCGGCTCCGGTATGCAAGCAGTGATCATGGCCCATGATCAGATTAAAGCTGGCACCAACAATATTATGATTGCTGGAGGCATGGAGAACATGAGCCAGGCGCCTTACCTGCTACCAAAAGCACGTGGCGGTATGCGTATGGGCCATGGACAGGTAATGGACAGCATGTTCCTGGATGGTTTGGAAGATGCCTACGAAGGTGGCCTGATGGGCGTGTTTGCCCAGAAGAGCGCAGACGATTACAAGATTACCCGTGAGCAGATGGACGACTTTGCCATTCGGTCGTTAGAACGAGCCAATGCGGCGATCAGCAATGGTTGGTTCGAGCCGGAAATTTGCCCTGTGACCGTATCCGCCCGTGGTGGCGATACTCAGGTGAGCGTGGACGAACAACCCGGGAATGCTCGGCCCGAGAAAATCCCCAACCTGAAACCGGCGTTCAAAAAAGACGGCACCGTAACGGCGGCCAACGCCAGCTCCATCAGCGATGGTGCTTCGGCTCTGGTGCTGGCCTCGGCTGAGGAAGCGCAAGCACGCGGCCTGACTGCTCAGGCAAAAATTGTCGCCCACGCCACTCACGCCCAGCTGCCCGCTGAGTTCACACTGGCCCCCATCGGTGCCATCGAGAAGGTGCTGAAAAAGGCAGGATGGACCAAGGAAGATGTAGATCTGTTTGAGATCAATGAAGCCTTCGCCGTCGTTTCCTTATTGGCGATCAACGAGCTGGGACTGGATGCAGACAAAGTGAACGTCTACGGCGGCGCCTGTGCGTTAGGGCACCCCATAGGCTCCTCCGGCTCACGTATTCTGGTCACGCTGATGAACGCTCTAAAACAGGAGGGCCTCAAGCGCGGTGTTGCTTCGCTGTGTATTGGCGGCGGCGAGGCGACAGCGGTTGCTATCGAGCTGATCTGATGTTTATGTAAGCGGGGCAAGTAACGGCTTGCCCTGCTTACACTGAATCACGCAATACAACTTGCGGCAGCCACCACCGGCGCCGCAAGCTTAACCTCCGCTACCGTGTGCAGCTTTTCAAGCTGAGACTGAAGCATAGCGACAGGGCGAGTGCCCTGAATGGTTAGCGCGATATCCAGCGCCCCGTCTGCGGTCTCCACCGCCATCTTCGCAATGCGAAACCCCCTGATGCGAACCACTTGGCATAGGCGCTCAAGTGCTGCGGCTTCGTGATTCATACGGCAAGTAATGGTATAGCTTGTTGCATTATGGCTGCTCTCGGTCTTCATGCGGTCATCTCCTTTTTGTCCGCTGCAGTGCGGCGAGTTTCATCAATCATCTCTTTGTTGCTTCCGCCCGGTTTTACGATAGGCCAAACGTTTTCATCGCGTGCAATAGCCACGTGCAGCAGCATAGGGCCGCTGTATGCCAGTATGGTTTCAATTCCTCGCCGCACCTGATCTGTGCGTTCAATTTTCAGGGCAGGAATATCGAATGCCCGGGCCATGGCAACAAAATCCGGATTGTCATCGAGGTTAATTTGGCTTTCCCGATTGTTGTAGAACAGCTCCTGTTGTTGACGAACCATGCCCAAACACTGGTTGTCCATAATGATCAATTTAACGGGCAGGTTATATCGGCGAATAGTGGCCAGCTCCTGTGCGTTCATCATGAAGGAACCATCGCCGGTAACATTGATTACCGTGCTTTCGCGATTGGCAAACTGTGCGCCTATAGCCGCTGGTAATCCAAAACCCATAGTGCCAAGGCCCCCACTGGTAAGGTGATGCCGTGGGTGATCAAACTGGTAATGCTGGGCAACCCACATCTGGTGCTGACCAACATCACAGGCAATGATGGTGTCGTCTGGTGCGGTGCGAGAAAGCTGGCTGATAAAAGCTGGGCCGGTAATGGGCGCCAAGGGCTCTTCGTTATCTGCTGCCTGAAACCCACCCGTTGTACGCCAGGCTTGGCACTGCTTGCGCCAATCGTTGATTACCAGAGGGGTTTCCCTAAGAGCGCGGGTCAGTTCACCTAGAATAGTGTTTAGATCCCCGCGAAGCGCAACGTCAGCACTTCGGAGCTTATTGAATTCTGCCGCATCGGCATCGATGTGAATTGTTCGGGCATTGGGTGCGAAGCCATCGAGCTTGCCGGTGGCGCGGTCATCCAAACGAGCACCAATAACCAGTAAAAGGTCGCATTCGTCTACGGCTCTGTTGGCAGCGCGGGAACCGTGCATACCCAGCATGCCGAGGTTGTGGGCACTGTGTTTGCCGGAGTTTCCTATACCTTTAAGGGTTACTACTGCGGGCATCGCGGAGCACTCGGCAAACGCCCGAAAGCTTTCCTCTGCGTGGGCCAAGCTAATCCCGCCACCGCTATAAAGCAGCGGCTTACGAGCGGTGCGCAACAAAGCTATCGCGCTTTCGAGATCGGGGCAGGTGTCATTTGGCTGTGCCTGTGTGTTCATCGGTGCAGCAGTTACGTCCTCCAGTAATATGTCTTTAGGAATATCGATCCAAACCGGTCCGGGCCGACCGCTTTGTGCGAGGTCCATCGCTTCTTCAAGAATTCCGGGTATCTCGGCTGCGCTCTCAATCAAATAACTGTGCTTAACGATGCCAAGCGTCATACCCAAAACATCGGTTTCCTGAAAGGCATCGGTACCAATAAGCGCCGATGGAACCTGACCGGTAATAACCAACATGGGGATAGAATCCCGGTGCGCATTGGCAACGCCTGTAATCAGGTTGGTGGCACCCGGGCCGGATGTGGCAATACAAACCCCCAGCTTGCCGCTGGCCCGGGCGTAGCCGTCGGCGGCCAGAGCGCAGCCTTGCTCGTGACGACAGAGCACATGCTCCACACGCACATCGTCCACCAGTGCATCGTACAGCGGCATGATGCAGCCACCGGGATAACCGAAAACCGTTTGGATGTTGTGGCGATGGAATGCGTCGAGAATGTGCTGTGCGCCGTTCATTATCGTGTTCCCTATTTTTTTCTTTCGCAAAAAAGAAACCCCCGGGACCTTTCGGTGCCGGGGGTTTCTGGTGTTTGTGTCAGGTTTGTCGCTATCTCACCCGATTATCCACGCAAAATCCCCCGGAAGGTATCACTACCACGAGGACTAGCACTGCAAGGATAATTACTGAGTTGAGGTTCATAAAACGGACAATCTGCTCTGAATTCGATCAATGATTCTGTGTAGAATCTACCCCACGATTTAAACCGGTTGCAACCGTTTAATCGTTTTATTTTTCAAACAACGCTGCTTTCTGAGCTGTTGTTCACCAACTTCAGGCTGTGTAGGTACCTAATGAGCAAAGTAAAATGGAGTTCGCTGGGTCTGTCCGTGATTGTTGTGATTGCGTTGATTATCTGGATGGCAACCGGCGAAATCAAAGAGGCCAGTACTGAAGCACCTGCAGAACCCGAGGTTGCAGAACAGGAGCGAACACGGGTTCAGGTGACCACGCTCAATGCACAGCTATACGAGCCGGGCTTGTTGTTGCAGGGCCAACTGGAACCCTGGAGTGCAGTTACCCTGAGCGCACGGGTTGCGGGTACGGTGGAGTCTATTGCGGCAGAACTTGGCGATACAGTTAACGCTGGAGACGAGCTTTTAACCTTGTCTGAAGATGGCCGGGGCGCTGGGGTTCAGCGCTGGCAAGCGCGGGTTAAAAAGCTGGAAGCGGATTTGTCTGCAGCGCAAAAGCTTGGCTCTAGAAATCTGGCTTCCCAGTCGGAAATTCTTAATGTTGAAAGTGAATTAGCGGCGGCGCGCGCGGAATTGAAAAGCGCGCAGCTTGCCGTTTCCCATCTTAGACCCACAGCACCTTTTGAAGGGGTGATCAATCGTAAACACGTTGACGCTGGCAGCTTAGTTCAGGTGGGCTCGCCCTTGTATGAACTGGTGCGCATAGACCGTCTCAAGGCCAGAGGGCAGGTGCCCCAGCAGTCCGTTGCACAAGTCGCACCGGGCCAAAGCGTACGGGTACGACCACTGGATGGAGAGGCGCTCGACGGGGTGGTTACCTTTGTAGCCAGTGCTGCAAATCCTGAGACCCGAAGTTTTGCGGTTGAGATTGCGGTGGAAAACCCCGAACGGAAACGTATCGCTGGCGGTAGCGCCAACCTTCGGGTTGCTCTGGCTGATGTGCAAGCCACGTTTATCTCCCCGGCGTATCTCTCACTTGGCGACGATGGTCGTCCGGGTGTGAAGTATGTGGATGAGCAGAACCGTGTCGTTTTTCGCAACGTGAGGTTGCTCAGTGTGTCCACCGAAGGAGCCTGGGTGACAGGCCTGCCAGACGAGACTCGCCTGATTACCCGGGGTGCGGGTTTTGTTAGCGAGGGCGAGCTGGTAGAAGCTGTTGACGCCTCCGAAGAGCGGGGCTAAACACGATGCGCGCACTTATTTTTGCGGCCATAGACCGCAGCCGCACCACATTGCTGACACTGTTTTTTCTAACGCTTGGGGGTATTGCGGCATTTCAGGCTATCCCGCGGGAGGCTAACCCAGACGTCACCATTCCCATGATTTATATCTCCATGACACTGGAAGGTATAAGCCCGGAGGATGCGGAGCGGTTGTTGGTACGCCCCATGGAGCAGGAGCTGCGTTCCCTCGAGGGAGTAAAAGAAATGCGTGGCACTGCATCTGAAGGGCATGCTTCTGTGATGCTGGAATTCGATGCTGGCTTTGATCCGGACACCGCTTTGCAAGACGTTCGGGAAAAAGTAGACACGGCCCGTAGCAAGCTACCACGGGAAGCCGACGAACCGCGGGTGAACGAAATCAACGTTTCTTTGTTTCCGGTACTCTCCATTGGCTTGTCCGGGCCCTTATCTGAACGCGAGCTGATCACGATTGCCCGTGGGCTTCAGGATGCTATCGAAGCGATTCCTGAAGTTCTGGAGGTGGAGATCGGTGGTGACCGGGAAGACCTGTTGGAAATTATTGTGGACCCTCAGGTATTGGAAGGCTACGGCATAGATTTTGACCAGCTCAGCAGCCTAGTGACCCGCAATAATCAGCTAGTGGCAGCTGGGTCACTGGACACCGGCAATGGTCGTATGACACTCAAAGTGCCCGGCGTTATTGAAAATATCGAAGACGTTATGTCTATGCCTGTGAAAGTTGATGGCGATACCGTGGTCACCTTCGGCGATGTCGCCATGCTACAGCGTACCTTCAAAGATCCGACTGGGTTTGCCCGCATTAATGGTGAGCCAGCCGTGGTGCTGGAAGTATCCAAACGCAGCGGGGCTAACATCATCGAAACCGTGGCTCAGGTACGGGAGTTAATCACTCGTGCTCAGCCGCAGCTGCCGGATGCTCTGGATGTGCGGTACATCATGGATCAGTCCGATGAGGTTCGCGACCTGCTGAGCGATCTGCTCAACAACGTATTGACCGCCATAGTATTGGTTATCATCGTAATCATTGCCGCTATGGGGCCACGTTCTGCTTTGCTGGTGGGGCTTACCATTCCGGGAGCCTTTCTCACCGGCATTCTGGTTATCTGGAGCATGGGGCTCACCCTCAACATTGTGGTGCTTTTCAGCCTTATTCTTGTTGCCGGAATGCTGGTGGACGGAGCCATTGTGGTATCGGAACTTGCAGACCGAAATTTGTCTGAAGGTCATACCGTGAAAAGCGCTTGGGCGGAAGCTGCAAGCAGAATGGCCTGGCCGATAATTGCGTCTACCGCCACCACCCTTGCGGTGTTTGTGCCGCTTTTGTTTTGGCCTGGCGTGGTGGGTGAATTCATGAAGTTCCTACCCATTACCGTAATCATCTGTTTGATTGCCTCTCTTGCCATGGCTCTGGTGTTTTTACCGGTGCTGGGCGGCGTAAGCGGCGGGCGCCGTGCACGCACCGTTAGTGAAAACGGGCGAATGATGCAGGGCTACCGCAAGTTGCTTTCCGCACTGCTCTCATATCCCGGATTTACGCTGGTGGGCGTTTTGGGTGTGGTTGTGTTGGTGTACGTCGCCTACGGCAAATTCAACTATGGCATCGAATTTTTCCCCAGCGTAGAGCCAGACTCTGCTCAGGTGCAGATTCGCGCCCGGGGTGACCTTTCTGTTATGGAACGGGACGCCATTGTGCGTCAGGTTGAGGGGCGCTTGCAGGGTATGCCGGAGGTGAAAGCGGTTTATGCGCGTTCCATGCTGAGCACCAGTACGCAAATGGCACCCGATGTGATTGGGGTGCTCCAGTTCCAGTTTACCGACTGGTTTACCCGGCGCCCGGCAAGTGCCATTTTGGATGACTTTTTGGCTCGCACGAAGGGTATTCCGGGCATTGAGTTGGAGTTTCGCGAGCAGGAAAACGGCCCTGCTGGCGGCAAACCGATAGAGCTTCAAATAAGCAGTCGGGACAGCTCCAAGCTCAACGGCTATGTTGATCAAATCGAGGATCAGATGCGCGCCCAAGGCGGCTTTGTGGATATTGAAGATGACCGAAGCTTGCCGGGCATTGAATGGCGACTGGAAGTGGATAGGGAAGCGGCTGCCCGTTTCGGAACCGATGTACTTAGCATTGGCAGCGCCGTTCGTTTGGTCACCAACGGTTTGGTTTTAGCTACGTTCCGACCGGAAGACGTTCGGGATGAGGTAGACATTGCCGTGCGGGTTCCCAACAACTGGCGCGAGCTGGATCATTTGCAACGTCAAACGATTAACACGGCTCGGGGGCAGGTGCCTCTATCACAATTTCTCGATCTGCAGCCGGGGCACAAAACCGGCAGCATTGCCCGTGTCGATGGCCAGCGAACCATTACCATCAAATCCGATATTCAGCCGGGAGAGCAGGTGGACAGCTTGTTGAAACAGTTGCAAGCCAAGCTCCCTGATACACCAGAGGGTGTGTCGGTAAAGTTTGCTGGTGAAAACGAAGACCAGCAACAGGCTTCTAATTTCCTGATCAGTGCGTTTTTGATCGCGATTGCCATGATGCTGCTTATTCTGGTGACCCAATTCAACTCGCTCTATCAGAGCTTTTTGATCCTTTCGGCTATTGTTCTCTCCACAGCGGGGGTGCTTTTGGGGTTACTGCTGAACGGCCAGTCCTTCGGGATCGTAATGGTGGGTATGGGCATTATTGCGCTGGCGGGTATCGTTGTGAACAACAACATCATTCTGATCGACACCTACAATCAGATGAAAAAGGACGGTATGGAGGCCTATGAGGCGGCGCTTGAAACCAGCTGCCTGCGTTTGCGTCCCGTGTTGCTCACAGCTGTTACCACGGTGCTCGGGCTGATGCCGATGGTACTAAGTGTCAACGTGGACCTGCTCACTCCCTCCCTAGGGCTGGGCGCGCCATCAACCCAATGGTGGGCGCAGCTTTCAAGCGCTATCGCCGGTGGTCTGGCATTTGCCACCATTCTGACACTGTTGTTAACACCGGCGATGCTGGTGTTGGGTGAGCGAGTGGGGCAGGCTGTCCGCAAAATATTTCGCCGATCACAACCAGCACAATGATGTAAATAAACCGCACTTATGAGTGCGGTTTGTAGCTTTTTTTGTTGATTTGCGCCAATTAGTACGAAGGGTAGGTAAAAAACCGAAGCTTGGGCCATACTTCTAGCATAAAGCTAAGCGACACATTTGGTCAGCGTAAAATCGGGGCTGGTTTTTGCAAAAACACTTCGGGCTGTTATGCATATTCATCCTACTGTTTATGTCCGTGTCGGCATACTCTGCCGATCAGGTGGCCATGTGGGGAAAACACTCTAAGCACATGGAATTGGCCAGCTATGTCGACTACTGGCAGGAGCCAGCAGCAGAGCGCGCAGGTATTTCCGAAATCACCAACTTGGGTGGTGATGTCTGGACTCGTAATGGCACCGATAGTGTCAATCTTGGCTATGGTCAGCATATTTACTGGTTTCGAGTGAAACTGGAAAACGTCACTGGCACAGAAGCCAATACGTTCCTTGAAATCGGTTATCCGGTCCTCGACCACATCGAGGTATATATCAACCCCAACCAACAGCTAGAAGCGCCGCTGATTTTGGGTGACAAACAGCCCTTTTATGACAGGCCAATTCTGCATCGCAATTTTGTTGTACCCATCACGCTTGCCTCCAAAGAGAAAACGACGGTTTACCTTCGTGTAAAAACCACCAGCTCTATGCAGGTTCCGCTGACGTTGTGGAATCAAAATGCATTTTATTCAGTAGAGCAGGCTCGGAGCATGTTTGAAGGGCTTTACTATGGCATTGTTCTGGTAATGATTCTGTATAACCTGTTTGTGTTTTTAGCAGTCGGGGAGCGTAGTTTCCTTCATTATGTAGGATTCATGGTTGCTATGCCGTTATTCCTGTCCAGCTTTCACGGCGTGGCGTTTCAGTATCTATGGCCGGAAGCAATCTGGTGGAATGACCAATCTATTATCGTTTTTCTCAGCTTGGTGGTTCTGTTTGGAGGGACCTTCACGCTCAGATTTATAAATGTTACCCGCGAAAACCACCCTGTGCTAAACCCGTGGACGCAGGGGATTGTGGTGGCCGCCGGGTTGATGGCTGCCGGTGGTTTTTTGATACCTTATAAGTACCTAATTTTACCAACAATATTAGTGGCTTCTGTCGGCTGCACAACCTTGTTGCTATTGAGTATTGTCCGGTGGGTCAAAAAAGATCCGGCAGCCCGATATTACACCTTTGCTTGGGTGTTCGTATTGTCCGGCGGGCTTGTACTGGCGCTCAGTAAGTTCACCCTGCTGCCCAGCAATCTGCTAACGGAGAATGCTACTCAGGTTGGCTCTGCCCTTGGCGTTATCTTACTGTCCATTGCTTTGGCAGATCGGCTTAACAAAGACAAGAAGCGAGTTTTTGAGGCCCAGCAAGGGCTTTTGCGCGAGGAACGTAAGGCTCGGATAGCTCAGGCGAAAACTCTGGAAATACAGCGGGAAGCCAATGCCTTGCTTGAAGAGAGAGTGCAAGAGCGTACCCGCGATCTTGAGCGGTTGAACTCGCAACTGTTGGAGCTGAGTTCAACAGACGCGTTAACAGAGCTTAAAAATCGTGGCCACTTTGATAGGGTGTTTCAGTCTGCGGTGGTGCATGCCTACCGGCACCAAGAGCCCCTTTCACTTTTGCTGCTTGACATTGATTACTTCAAACAATTTAACGATAACCACGGCCACTTGGTGGGTGATGATTGTTTGAAGATGGTCGCTCAATGTGTGCGGCAGTTGGTAACGCGGCCTCAGGATTTGGCTGCACGTTATGGTGGGGAAGAGTTTGTTGTACTGCTGCCGAACACGCCACATAAAGGGGCCGTTGACGTTGCCGAACGTATTCGTAAAGCCGTTGAAAAAATGGCTTTTCCGTTGTCGGGGCAAACACTTCATCTTACAGTGAGTGTGGGGGTGTGTTCGGAGCTACCTGCCAGTTCAGATGCCACTGAAGCGCTTTTTAGCAAAGCAGATGAAGCGCTATATCAGGCCAAAGCTAGAGGGCGTAATTGTGTGGTGGCTTGGTCAGCGCCCAGCGAGGACGCGACCACAGCTAACGTTCAAGCCTAGCCCCTCGGCGCAGCCCAAGGTGAGTATTCAGACTCTAGAGCAAACGCCAATTCCAGTAGTGTGCGTTCATCGCCGTGTTTGCCCATGAACTGCACTGAAATTGGCAGGTTCTCGGGCGTCATGGCCATGGGAATCGACAGCGCGGGTGAGCCGGTAACGTTGGCTAGCGGTGTAAAGTTCGCGTATCGGGTTAGGCGACCAAACAGTACATCGAAAGGTACTTTAGGGGTGAGATGACCCAACTTCGGAGTGGTGTGCCCCAGAGTCGGTGTCAGCACGGCATCCAAGCCTTTTATAGCATCGGCGTATTCGAACCTGGCACGGCGCAAGCGCCACAAAACCGCAGGCATCTTCCAGAAACCCCGCTTGAACATTTTGTCCAAACCTTCAGTTAGACCGTCTACCTGCCGCTTATCAAATCCTGAGTGGGTTATCTTGCGACCGTTGAGCTTCATGCCAAAAGCCAACAACGCCCAGTACATGGCAAAATCGTCAGGGAATTGCGAGTTTGCAGGTGTTGTTACAGGCTCAATAGTGTGGCCTTGAGCTTCTAGTTTTCGTGCAGTGGCTTCAACGGTTTGGCGAGTCATATCGTCGGTCTTGTGACCATTAATGGAGTCGATAACCAAGCCGATTCTTAACCGCTTCGTAGATGGGCCATCTACTTTGCCGATGGTTGGTAGTTTTGGGTTTCGGAAATACTGTTCAGCCTGATAGATAAAATTGGCAGTGTCTCTCACCGACCGGGTAACGACTCCGTCGCTGAGAATGTTGATAGGCAGTGATTTTGCGGCATCATTGTCGATAACGCGCCCGCGAGTTGGCTTTAAGCCCACCAGTCCACAACACGCAGCGGGAATCCGAATGGAGCCGCCACCGTCGTTAGCGTGGGCAATGGGCACAGCGCCGCTTGCCACCAACGCGGCTGCACCGCCCGAGGAAGCGCCGCTGGAAAACGCAAGATTCCAGGGGTTTCGGGTTGGTGCATCATGAACCGGCTCGGTAGACGCATTAAATCCAAATTCAGGCATGGTGGACTTGCCAAGACATAAAAAGCCCTGCGCCAGCATTTGCTGCGCGAAAGGGCTAGTGTCTTCTACAAGGTGTCCGGGAGGGACAGCTTGCGAACCTTGGCGCGTGGGCATTCCGGCCACATTCGTGTTGTCTTTTATAAACGTTGGCACGCCGGTGAAAAATGGCGTATCTGCCAGGCTTTTCTCTTTGTCCAGCTTGGCTGCGGCTTCCAGCATTTGTTCGTAGCGTTCCGCAATAACACCGTGCACCAGTGGTTCGGCTATGTGGAGGCGGTCGATGGCGGCTTGGGTCACTTCGGTAACGGAAACTTCGCGGTTGCGAATGCGTTCTGCCAAGGCTGTTGCGTCATCGTTGCCCAGCGCGTCGTTGGTGAAGGTATGTGCAGTATGTGCCGCGTCAGCAGACTGGCTCATGCATTGCTTCTCCGGGATTCTTTAATAACGTCGTAGGCATGGGTGATTTCTTGTGTGCGTTCTTCTGCCATTTCGCGCATGCTTTCCGGAAGACCCCGACCCGCAAGCTTGTCTGGATGGTTCTCGCTCATCAGCTTGCGGTACACCTTTTTCAGCTCTGCATCGCTAATTGATGGAGAAACCCCCAGCACTTTATAAGCATCGTCGGTTTGTTGTGCGGTAGATCGTTGGCCGCCGGTCTGGCCCGCGTGCGCGCCGCGTAACATGGCTTCCAGTTGATCTACTTGGCTTTCAGGCAGGCCAAGGCCGCGAGCAACACGAACAAGCATCTCGTGCTCTGCTGGATGAACAACACCGTCGGCCGCAACTGCGGAAACTTGCACCTGCAGAAACATCTGTAGGAAAGCAGGCTGGCGTCCGCTGATGGTCAAAAAGTGGTTCAGTTCGGCATCCAGATCAAAATCGTCGGCCTTACCGCGGCTGAAGGCAGCTTTGGCTGTTTCGCGCTGGGCTTCGTTCAGGCGAAAGCGCACGAACATGGCTTCTGCCATCTGGATTTCGTCTTTTGAAACCACGCCATCGGCTTTACACAGGGCGCCCATAACCGCAAATACAGATTCAATAAAACCGGATTGGATGTTCTGGAGTTTGCCAATCAGGCGGGTTTTCAGCCGGTTAAGCAAAAATGCGCCAAGAGCTGCCCCCACAAGAAAGCCGGGGAATTTGCCAAAGGCGTAACCAATCAAACCACCAATGATCATTGCAAACAGCATTAAAGCGTCCTTTAGGAATTATGGATAAGGCTACAGAATATACGTGTTTTTTGGAGGATCTTCATGAACAGGCTTTCATTCAGGCCATCTGTTTTCATTAGCGCTTGTATGCGAGCCTATTTTTTGTGATAAACATAGCATTTATGACGCCTGACCTGTTCGCAGACCTGCCTACTGAAGCCTTCACTGAGCACATCTCGGAGGGTGCACTTGTGCTTAGGCAATTTGCCACGACACAGGGGCATGATCTGCTGAAAGAAATCAGCGAGATAGTCGCCTTGGCGCCTTTTCGGCACATGACAACACCCGGCGGTCACAGAATGTCTGCGGCCATGAGTTGTTGTGGAAGCTATGGTTGGGTGACTGATGCGCGAGGGTATCGCTATCAGCGGGAAGACCCCAGTTCTGGCAAACCTTGGCCGATAATGCCGTCTGCCTTTGCTCATTTGGCCCAATCAGCTGCTCAGACAGCGGGCTATGCCGATTTCATCCCGGATTCCTGCCTGATCAATCGGTATGAGCCCGGTGCAAAAATGGGGCTGCATCAGGACAAAAACGAGCAAGATTTCACTCAGCCGATAGTGTCTGTATCGCTTGGCTTGCCTCAAGTGTTTCAATTTGGCGGGCTGGTACGCGGCGAACGGCCAAGAAATATTCCGCTAGGCCATGGCGATGTGGTGGTCTGGGGTGGGTCGTCACGATTGCGTTATCACGGTGTGCTTACGCTCAAGGCCGGAGAGCACCCGCTGACTGGCACTTGCCGATACAATCTCACGTTCCGCTGCGCCCGTTAACAGTGAGTGATTCTGGCAACTTTGGTCATTGAAACCCAGCCACCAAAAGCCCCGCGGCCAGTGATAGCAGCATAGGCCCGGCCACATAAACCCCGATTTTTCGGTTGCCGATCACCCAAGCCATGCCAGACTTGACCAAATTGTTGGTGGCCGCAGCAATAACAATACCGAGAACAGCTGCATCCATGGCCAGGCCGTTGTTCGACATGCGGGTGAGCGACAAGGTGATGGCGTCTACATCCGCAATGCCCGAGGTGGCCGCCAACATATAGATGCCGGTATCCCCCAGCCAGTTTTCCAAGAAATCACCCAGTAGCAGGATAGCTGTTAGCAGCATGCCGAAAACCAAAGCGGATTTCAGATCTAGCGGGTTTTGGTTAAGCGCTGGCTGGCTAACCTGAGCTGTGCCTGAGTTCCTGCGCCATATAATGATTGCCGGTATATAGAGCAGCATAGTCATAACCGCTACAGGCCCGACCAGACTTGGTAACAACTCCCGGTTAATAATGAAACAGTACACCAGAATGCGGGGGAACATAGTGCCGCAGGCAATCAGAATACCTGTAGCAAATTGGGCATTCAGGTCAGGGTGCCTGTCAGCCTGACGGGCAAAGTGCAGGGTGAGGGCGGTGGAAGAGCTTAAACCCGCAAACAGGCTGGTAAAAAGTATACCTTTGCTGGTGCCCGCCACTCGCATGGCGAAATATCCCACAAAGGATATAGATGCGATCATTACCACCATCCACCAAATCTCACGGGGGTTTAGCACGCCACCAGAGCCCATTTGCTCGTTGGGCAGCAAGGGCAGCATTACAACCGAAATAACCAGAAGTTTGAGTGCTGCATCCAGTTCGTGGGCTTGGAGTTTGTGCACCCAGCCGTGAATTTCATCTTTGTTATCGAGAATAATGGCTGTGATTACTGCTGCAGACGTTGCCATGACCGGATCGACGGCTACCGCTATGGCGCCAAAGCAGAAGGTGAGCACCATGCTCACCATGCCGGTGATGCTGAAGTTACGAATATGATCGAGCCGCTCGCTGTAAGCCACAATCGCCATTGCGACCACGCTGAGCAGAAGAACAGGAAATGCCCACACAGTAATCTCCTGCGCCAGTACCGCAGAGATGCCGCCCAGAAGACCAATAAGAGAGAAGGTGCGAATGCCGGCTATGCGCTCGCCGGATTTCTGTTCGCGCGATCCCCAGCCTCGCTCTAAACCTATGATGGCGCCCAGAAGAAGGGCTACGGCAAGATTAAATGTGGTCTGGTTCGCGATAAGAAACTGGGATGCAACATCGTCCATGAACGAATGTAACTCCTTTCGGGTGTAGGTGTTGCCGGGATAATAACAGCCAGTAAGGCTTGGAGGACAGGCACCCTTACGCCGGAACCCGTATTTTGATAGAATTCGCGCCCTTTATTTTGCCGTCATCCGCAATTCAAGCAACGGCAATCCTATCCTCATTAAACCGCGCAGCCACCCGGGTACCCAAAGCTATGTTAAATACAATGAAAGCCGAATGGTTTTCCAATATTAAGGGCGATTTGCTCGCCGGGATCGTGGTTGCCCTTGCGTTGATTCCGGAAGCAATTGCTTTTTCGATCATCGCAGGCGTCGATCCCAAAGTTGGGTTATACGCCTCGTTTTGTATTGCCGTGATCATTGCCTTTGTGGGTGGTCGCCCGGGAATGATCTCGGCGGCAACCGGCGCTATGGCGTTGCTGATGGTTACGCTGGTTAAGGAGCATGGCCTCGAATACCTGATGGCAGCCACTCTGTTAACCGGTGTAATCCAAATCCTGGCCGGTTGGCTGAAGTTGGGCAGCCTAATGCGATTTGTGTCGCGCTCCGTGGTTACGGGCTTTGTGAATGCTCTGGCTATCCTAATCTTTATGGCACAGCTGCCCGAACTAACGAACGTAACCTGGCATGTGTACGCCATGACAGCGGCAGGGCTGGGCATTATTTACCTGTTCCCCTATGTGCCGATGCTGGGCAAACTGCTGCCCTCGCCACTGATCTGCATCGTGGCTCTGACCATTGTTGCCGTGCTGTTCAATATAGACGTGCGCACGGTGGGCGACATGGGCGAACTGCCCGATACCCTGCCCATATTCCTTTGGCCTGATGTACCGCTGAACCTTGAAACCCTGATGATTATCTTGCCGTATTCTATTCCACTGGCCGTGGTGGGCTTACTGGAGTCCATGATGACTGCGACCATTGTGGATGACCTAACCGATACGGAAAGTGACCGCAACCGCGAATGCCGAGGGCAGGGCATTGCCAACATAGGCTCCGGTCTGTTCGGTGGTATGGCTGGCTGTGCGATGATTGGGCAATCGGTTATCAACGTAAAATCCGGGGGTCGAGGTCGGCTTTCCACGTTCACCGCTGGTGTATTCCTGATGGTGATGATTGTGGTGCTGGACGACATATTGGTGCAAATTCCCATGGCTGCTTTGGTTGCAGTCATGATCATGGTGTCTATCGGCACCTTCTCCTGGGAGTCCATCCGCAACCTGAAAACTCACCCGCTCTCCACCAATATTGTGATGCTGGTCACCGTGTGCGTGGTTGTTGCAACCCACAATCTGGCGCTGGGTGTGTTTGCCGGTGTGTTGCTCGCGGCTCTGTTTTTCGCCAACAAAATCGGGCACTTTATGGAAGTGCAGTCCACTCTGGATGAAGAATCGGGCACGCGCACCTATAAGGTGATGGGCCAAGTGTTTTTCAGCTCTTCAGAAAAATTCGTGGCGGCATTTGATTTCCGCGAAGTGGTCGATAAAGTGGTTATAGATGTGAGCCGTGCCCATTTTTGGGACATTACTGCCGTAGGCGCGCTCGACAAAGTCATTATCAAATTCCGTCGAGACGGTGCGGAGGTGGAAGTGATAGGCATGAATCAGGCCAGCGCAACCATCGTTGACCGTTTTGGTGTGCACGATAAGCCGGAAGGCATTGATCAGCTGATGGGCCACTAATATGCAAGATACAAACGGAAATTCCCAAGCAACCGAGCAGGATGCGTTGCACGTTGTGGCTTGTGTGGACGGCTCCCGCGCAGCGCCAGCCGTATGCGACTATGCAGCTTGGGCCAGCAAGCATATGGGGTCACCGCTAACGCTTCTGCATGTACTTGACGAAGAGCGTTATCCGTCAGAGCCAGATCTTGCCGGTAATATTGGCTTGGGTAGTCGTGAGCACCTGCTCGATGAGCTGGCGCAGCTGGATCGTAAGCGGGCCAAACTGGCGTTGGAACACGGTAACCACATGTTGGACGAAGCCGTCCACAGGTTGCAGGGTGCCGGTCTTGGCGAGATCAAAAAGCGCCAACGCCATGGTGACTTGACCGAATCTTTGCTGGCCATTGAAGATGAAACGCGGCTAGTTGTCATGGGCTTGCACGGCGAAAGCAGTTCGGATCGGGAGGCTCGCGTTGGCAGTCAGCTCGAAACCGTAATCCGCAGTGTACATAGGCCGATTTTGCTGGTGCCAGACGAGTTTTCAACACCGCGCACGGCCATGCTCGCGTTCGACGGCAGTGCCACAGCGTTTAGAGGCGTAGAGCTGCTGGCTGGCAGCCCAGTACTCAAAGGCATGCCCTTACACCTAGTGATGGTCGGATCAGACACGAAAGAGCATTGGGGCCAGTTGGAGAAGGCTAAGCTGATGCTGGCGCCGCTTGATGCGGATATCACCCTGACCATTCTGGCCGGCGATGTGGAGCAGGCTCTACACAGCTATCAGGAAAAGAACGGTATCGATATCACCGTTATGGGTGCCTACGGCCACTCCCGTATTCGCCAGTTCTTTGTTGGCAGCACGACTACAAACATGCTGAGAACAGCGGAGAAGCCGCTGGTTATTCTTCGTTAGTTCACCTTGATGGTTTTGAGCTTGTTAAGGCTCGATAAGGATTGGCGTGCCATTACCTACTGCGCGCCAAATCTCTTCAATTTCTACATTGCTTACCGCAATGCAGCCGTCTGTCCAGTCCCAGAGCTGAAGCAGCGGGCTTAGCCAACCTAGGCCGTTGGGCTGGCCGTGAATCATGATCATGCCTCCGGGGGGAACCGACATGGCAGCAGCCTGTGTGCGATCCTTCGAGTTGGGATATGAAACATGTAATGATCGGTGGTAGGCGCTTTTGATATTTCTCCAGTCGAGCAAATATCGGCCTTCGGGTGTGCGTTGATCACCTTCCTGTTGCTTATGCCCTTCTGGGTTTCCACCAAGGGCGATGTTGTAGGCTCGATAAGTTAAACCGTCCCGTACCAAGTAGAGCTTTCTTTCCGCCTTTTTGACCAGCACGGAATCAGCAGCTGGCAGATCTTTGGCTAGCAACATTGGTAGTTTTTTATCTATAAAATACAAAGCGATAACCAGCGTAGCCAGTAACACAATGATAGCAATGAACCACTTATGCTTCATGTTTGCTGTGGAGTCTAGAACAAAAAGCCCCGAATAGAGCAGCAGTTAACGTTGTGAAAGATGATAGGTAACCAAAAATGAAATAGCTTTCTCCCATTTCGTTGAGCACCACTTGCCGGAGCACATGATCTGATTCCATGTCGTAATAACCGTAAGCTAGGAACAAGGAAATGCCGACAGCTGGTATTAGAAACAGAGGCTTGAGATAGGAAAGGCCACCGAGCAAAGCAGCCAGAAGCAGTGCTGAAAACCACATACTTGGATAGCTCTGGACTTTGTCGGTTACTTCAGCGAAGGCAGTAATGGGTATCCAGAGTAGTATCACAAGAGCACGAGCGGCCATTTACTTGACAACCTCAACCGGAATGCGAACCTGACTCGACTCAATGGCATTTCTTAATCGATCAGTATGGTTGTTACCAAATATCCCGCCGCCAACATCAATGCAACCAGCCGAACCGGATGTGTCGCCACCGTGAATAAAAAAGCCGTCGCGACCGAAAGTCGCTGTTCTATTGTCCGGGTGGAGCCTTACTCGCCAGTCTCCCCAGTCGCCCTGTGTTCGTCGCGCTAAATCTCCTAATAAACTTGGGTCGCTTAACTCGGACGGCACTATGTAATAGGTGCCAATGGGTATCGGACCTTCATTTTTTTTGGAAATACAGGCTTGTATGGCATTGTTCATACAGCTACCGCGACCACTAGTAGCCGGTATAGTAAGCGAATTAGCGTGTGTTTTCAGAGTAAGGGTACGGTCGGTAATACTGAAGCTAATTTTCATTAGACATCCTTGTCAATTATTGATTTACCAATGCTACCTTTTGGCTCTAGTCAAGGCAAAAAAATTCTCGGTCTGAATGCTGGGTCAAGCCCAAAAACTATCTTAAGGTGCTAATCATATATTTCTATTGCGACTTATGGTTTTGGTGTATATAGTGATTCTGTCTTGGCTTTCCACTATATGTTGTGTTTTGTGGTGGGGAATCCGGTGAGACTCCGGAGCTGACGCGCAGCGGTATTGGGGAACAAACGTAGCAATGAAGACACTGGTGAAAACCGGGAAGTCGTCACGTAAGGCAGATCCGAAAGGTTCACGCCCCTGAGTCCGAAGACCAGCCAAGACACTCAACACTGCACCTTCGCGACTCAGGGTAAACAGTTGGCAAATTGCACGGGGCAACTATCCGTTGGATAACCCTATGTGAACGGCCTCCTGTGTATGCGAAGGGAATATACCTGACGCGATACCAGGAGTCGTAACATGCCAGCTTTCCCCGCAATTCCCGAGCCAGTTGAACCTTCGTTACTGGATATCTCGGCAACCGTCAGCGAATATCTTCAGCGAAGCGATTGGCGAGTCAATGCCAATGCTAATCAGGGCTACTCTCTGGGTGGCCTGATTCTGAACACTGCCGGAAAAGTCATCGCCAACTATTGGCTTAATGATGTCTATACACAAACCATCGGACAGGCGCACCGTGAGGCAGACCTTCATATACACGATCTAGATATGTTGAGTGGCTACTGTGCTGGTTGGTCGCTGCGTACCTTATTGCATGAAGGCCTTAACGGCGTGCCCGGTAAGGTGGAGTCAGCACCCCCGAAGCACTTATCGAGCGCCATCGGCCAGATGGTAAACTTCTTGGGTACGCTGCAAAACGAATGGGCCGGAGCTCAAGCCTTCAGCTCTTTCGATACCTACTTGGCACCTTTTATCCGCAAGGATAATCTGGATTACGAAACAGTACGCCAGTGCATCCAAGAGTTTGTTTACAACCTCAACGTGCCTTCACGCTGGGGCACCCAAACGCCCTTTACCAACATCACCTTTGATTGGGTTTGCCCGGAGGATCTACGAGAACAGATACCGGTCATCGCCGGTGAAGAGATGCCTTTTAGCTACGGTGATCTGCAGTTAGAAATGGATCTGATCAACCGAGCCTACATTGAGGTGATGGCTGCTGGAGACAGTAAAAATCGGGTATTCACTTTCCCGATTCCTACCTACAACATTACTCGGGATTTTGATTGGGAATCTGAAAATGCCCAGCGCCTGTTTGAAATGACAGCGCGGTATGGCCTGCCTTACTTTCAAAATTTCCTCAATTCAGACCTGGAACCCAGCATGGTGCGATCCATGTGTTGCCGTTTACAACTGGACCTGAGAGAACTGCTAAAACGCGGCAATGGCTTGTTCGGCTCTGCAGAACAAACCGGTTCTCTTGGCGTGGTAACGATTAATTGTGCCCGGCTGGGGTATTTATACAAAGGCCGCAAGCAGGCGCTATATGCTCGATTAGATGAACTGATGGAGTTGGCACGGGATAGTCTGGAAGTAAAGCGAGAAATAATAAGCCGACACATGGCCGACGGGCTGCTGCCCTATAGCCAACGTTATTTGGGTACTCTGCGAAACCATTTTTCTACCATTGGCGTGAATGGGCTAAATGAAATGATCCGAAATTATTCGGACGATCGCGAAGATATTGCTACCGAGTGGGGCAGAGCGTTTGCGCTGGGGTTGTTGGATCATGTTCGGGATCGAATGAAGGAGTTTCAGGAACAGACCGGCAACCTTTATAACCTTGAAGCAACCCCGGCAGAAGGCACCACCTATCGGTTTGCCAAGGAAGACCAAAAACGCTTTCCAAGCATTCTGCAGGCGGGAACGCATGATGCACCTTATTACACCAATTCCAGTCAGCTGCCCGTAGGTTTTACTGATGACCCTTTTGAAACGCTGGATCTGCAGGATGAGTTGCAAACACGTTACACGGGCGGCACGGTGTTACACCTCTATATGCGTGAACGCATCAGCGATGCGGCCACCTGTGGCCGGTTTGTCAAGCGTGTTCTGGAAAACTATCGACTGCCGTATATCACGGTAACGCCCACCTTCTCCATTTGCCCTGTACATGGCTATCTCAACGGCGAGCACGAGTTCTGCCCCAAATGTGATGAGTTGCTGATGACGGGCCAGAATACGCAAATGGCTGCTGCAGCGATTGCCTGAATTTCGGAGCACCGCTCCGATATTGACGGTGGGTAACTGCGAACAAAGCGACCTACCGGATTTCCTCAAGAAGCAAATGCAAAGGAGATGTTATGGAAAACCAAAAGCTACCCAACGAAAATCAACGCCAACGCTGTGAAGTATGGACGCGGGTTATGGGCTATCACCGCCCTGTTTCTGCCTTTAACAAAGGCAAGCAATCAGAGCACCATGAACGTACTCATTTTAAGGAGCGTTGATATGCTTGCGGATAACCTGGTGATAGGCGGTATGACAGCCTTTTCGACCGTTGATTATCCGCAACATCTGGCGACAACCCTGTTTTTACAGGGTTGTCCCTGGCGTTGCCATTATTGCCACAACCCACACCTGATTCCGCTGAAGCCGCTGGATGGCGCACCCACGTGGCAAAGGGTTTGTAGCCACCTAAAGCGGCGCAAAGGGTTGCTAGATGCCGTGGTGTTCAGCGGGGGAGAACCCACGATTCAGAAAGCACTGTTACCCGCTCTGCAGCAAACCCGGGATATGGGGTTTCGAAACGGGCTTCACACGGGAGCGCCCAGTCTAAAATCGCTCCGCCCGTTATTGCCATGGCTAGACTGGGTCGGTCTGGACATCAAAGCGTTACCTTCAGGGTACCAACCCGTAACCACCTGTAGCCGCTCAGGTATAGATAGCTGGGCCGCCATCGACGTGTTGAGGGACTCAGGGGTTAATTTTGAGTGCCGGATGACGTGGCATGGCGCTCTGCATAGTATTGAGCAAGTGTTGGGTATCAGCAGAGAGTTGGCAAACAGAGGGGTAAAGCGGTTTTCGGTACAAGTGGCCCGTACCGCACAAATGCTGAATCCAACGTTGGGGAATAGCTATATCGCGACACCTGACATCGAAAAACTCCGGTATGCGTTAGCGGCTGTATCAGAGGAGTTTGATGTGCGGGCGTGATTCAGGGCTCCAGCTTTCGGAGCCCTTTGGCGTTGTCTGAGTTAAAAATTACTCTCAAGTCTTGCAACAAGACCTCTGCCAGGTGACAGAATGTCACCGTCAGTAAGGTGAGCTCGATACTGTTTGTCCAACAGGTTGTTGCCTTCTAAGGTGAATTTAAGCTTGTTCATATCGCCTATTGAGTCAAAGTTCCACCCTAGCGTTATATCCACGGTCGCATAGCCGGGCGTTGAGGTTTCTGTATTGTTGGAGAAAGTATCTGCAGTTCTATCCTGTTCTGCTACCGCACGAACCTGACCATGCCAATTGAATCCCGGGCGGGATTGTTGGCCTACACCCAGTGTCAATTCCGGCGCTGGCATTTGGTATAACGGCTCATTATCCTGTTTGTTTTCACCTCGAAGCCAGGTGAGGCTGCCGTCGATATCAACGGAAGGAGCGCTGGCAACCAGTGCTTCAAACGGCATAATAAACCCGGCCTCCGCCCCGTAGATTGTTACTTCATCCAGATTTTCCGTTTGTTTTATAGGTAGGTTGTTGGCCGGGTTGTTGGCACCCGTTACTCGCCCAGCAATGTAATCATCAATTCGGGTATAAAACGCCGCAAGCTGATACTCACCGAAGCGACCGCGCCCCTTCAGGCCAATCTCTGCACTGGTGGATTTTTCCGGGTCGAGTTGGGGGTTCCCTTTGTGGAAATAGCCGTCGCCACGGGATGCGTCTTCAAAACGTTCCCGCATATCCGGGGCTCGGTAGGCTGTCCC
Source organism: Marinobacter sp. 1-4A (assembly GCF_016597725.1). Taxonomy (GTDB): domain Bacteria; phylum Pseudomonadota; class Gammaproteobacteria; order Pseudomonadales; family Oleiphilaceae; genus Marinobacter. The sequence goes on along the minus strand of NZ_VCGY01000005.1, from coordinate 23,278 downwards.
TAATGAGATGAAGGGGTTGACCATAGCACTCGCGTTGTAGATAGCGCCGGTTGACCAAGAAAGGGTTTCGGCACTGCTTTCCAAGCCGGTCGTTCGCGCGCCCGGGCCGTTGCCCACTACTCGGGCATCGCCAGTAACTTTGTCATATCGGGCACCGAATTGAATGTTCCAGTTGCCTGCTGCTATGTCGTCTTGCACAAACACACCCCGGCTTTGTATTTCTCCATCTCGAAATGGAGAGTTGGACACAGCCGTGTCTGACATCGGCGGGCTATAGGTAAAGCGTGCAGGGTCTGCGGTCATCTCCCAAGCCTCCAATCCAACAGTAACCAAATGGGCACCGCCGAGTGGCATTCTGTATTGCGCTTTTGCGCCATCTGTATCGAAGCTGACGTCGTTCCAAACCTGATTCCGGTCTTTGAAATCCCAGAATGCTCTTATCTGCCGATCAACATTCTGTTGATAAATGCTGGCTTTAAGTGTTCCTGGTCCGATCGAGCCTTCGTAGCCCAGCTCAGTCAGGGTTCTGGTCTGTTTGGGGGAGTGAATTATGAGTGTGCCACTACCGCCAGGACCCGTTTTTGCCGAGCCGGGGTACCAGACATCGCGATCCTCATGTTTTTGCAGGTTCAGGGTTAGCTTTTGATCATTGCTGAGCCTATAGGCGTACTTGGCGAGAAAGGACTCCGAGCGGTAACCGCTTTTATCGACATTACCGGCCGGGGTTTCGTAGTCGTCTACATCTTTAACGGCTGCCCCGAGAACCAGACCATGATCTTTGCTTGAGAGTTTAACTAGGGCTCCGCCAGCAAGGCTGCTGTCTACCGTTCCCGTGCTACCAGAGAGGCGCCCATGGACCTCAGCAGTCTCTGAAAACTCAGCTTCAGGAGTGCGTAGATTGATCGCGCCACCTAGAGCCCCTGTTCCGTGCAACACAGAGCCGGGCCCTTTCACTACCTCTACACTATCTAGAAGGCTCATGGCGGCAAGAGACGCAATGGCACCTTGAGGTTGTGCCGAATTAAGTCGTACGCCGTCTACCAGCATAACAACGCTTTCTTTTTTTAACCCACGTATGACCGGGTTGCCGCCCCAGGCGCCACCGTCGCCCTGAACGGCGAGACCTGGTTTGCCTCTGAATAGATCTCCAGCGGTTTTCGCTGCTGCTGATTCACTAGCTGCCAGTTTTTCTATCGCACTGGCCGTTTCTAGAGTGTCGGATTCATAACCCTTCGCCGTGATGACGAGTTCATCTAGGTGTTTGGGCTGTGCGGATGCAGGGGTTGCAAAGGTCGTGGTGGCGGACACGAAAGCAATGGCAATGCTCAATCGATTGCGGGTCATGAAAACTCCGGACGTGATATGGGTTTATGCGCAAATACAAATCATTATCAATAATAATCTAAGTGCAAATGAATATCATTTGAGCTTTATCAAGTAATCATGGGAAAGTAACGTTTACCCTAATCTCTTGATCAAAGAGCGTTGAACTATGAGTCGTCTGATCCGAACCGGTCTGAGTTGGGGTGGCAGCCTTACCGGTATGTTGTTGTTTGTGGCCTTATGGGAGTGGGGGAGCTTGAACTACGGTAGCTTTTTACTACCGGGGCCGAGAGATGCACTTCTTTCTATACAGGGTTTTTGGCACCAGGGTGAGCTTTTGAGTGCGGTCTGGGCCACAACCTGGCGAGCAATGGTTGGGTTTGCTTTGGCATCGTTAGCTGGCTTGATATTGGGTTTGTTGGCTGGCCTGTCCCGCACACTTGGGCGAGCGCTGGAGCCGGTATCAACCGTTCTATTGGGCATTCCTCCGATCGCCTGGATTGTGCTAGCTATTTTGTGGTTTGGGAGTGGGTCGATGGCAGCTATCTACACGGTTGCCGCAACAACCTTGCCCGTTACTTTTGCCGGTGCGCAGATCGGGGCGCTTACTCTTGATAAACGGTTACAGGAGATGGGCGATGTATTTCGTGTTCCTGTCTGGATGCGTTTGTGGGATTTCTATCTGCCCCATATCGTTTCGTATGTGTTTCCGGCGTTGATTACGGCGCTGGGCGTGGCTTGGAAGGTGACAGTCATGGCGGAATTGTTCGCCACAGAAAACGGTGTGGGCGCTGGCTTAGCAATGGCTCGGGTGAATCTTGATACAGCGGGCGCCATGGGCTGGATTTTGGTTGTAGTGGCACTCTTATTGATTGCTGAGCATGGCTTTTTGCGACCGCTACAAAAGAAAATGGAACCATGGCGCCAGAGCGTCTCGCAGGCAAAATCATGATGGAACTTCGAAATGCTTCATTGCAGCTTGGGCCGAATAGAATCCTTGAGGCCATCAACTTTAGTGTACAGCCAGGTGAGTCAGTTTGTGTCGTCGGCCCTTCGGGGTGCGGTAAAACCAGTTTACTGAGGCTGGCAGCCGGGCTAGTCGATATTTCCGGTGGCTCAGTGGAAAACCGTTTTGCCTGCACGGCCGCAGTATTTCAGGAACCGCGACTGCTACCCTGGCGGCCCATGTTGGACAATATTGCACTGGGCCTGAAAGCCAGAGGTGCCCCACGAAAAGAGCGTCTGGCGATAGCACGGGAGTTGGCAGATTCAGTCGGTCTTGCAGACAAGTACACATTATTCCCTCACGAACTCTCCGGCGGTATGCAGCAGAGGGTTGCGTTAGCCCGGGCGCTGGCTGTAGGGGCTGATCTGCTACTGCTGGATGAGCCGTTCAGTGCTTTGGATGTCGGGCTGCGAAGTGAAGCCCAGGAGTTGGTACAACGTCTTGTGGTTGATCGTGGTATTGCCAGTTTGTTGGTGACTCATGATTTAACCGAAGCCCTGCGATTGGCTCACCGTGTTGTCGTCATTTCGGGTTCCCCTGGTCATATAGTTCACGAGCATCGGGTAGATGAGCCATTTGCGAGCAGGACTCAGTCCTGGCTCTATGAAGCTGCAGCTCATTTGTTGAGGCAGCCTGTGGTTAGTGAGAGTTTCCTCTATAAAACCCAATCGGAGGTAACATGAATCCGTTAAATCGTCGTGATTTACTGAAATTGACAGCCAGCGCGACGCTATTAACGGCTTTGCCTTTCCAGCGTGCCATTGCGCAGGCATCCGGTCAGCTTGTCGCAGCAACACCCTACGGCATTCCACAGGTGATTCTGGCGAGAGCGCTGGAAGACCCCGCCGTGCAAGAGCTGATTCCAAAACGGGAGTTGAAGGCGTGGAAGGACCCCGACCAACTTCGTGCCTGGTTAGCCAGAGCAGAGGTGATGCTTACCGCGACACCCACGAATGTGGCCGCTAACCTCTATAACCGTGGTGTTCCCCTTGTACTAATGAATGTAAATGTATGGGGTACTCTCGGTATGCTCGGGTTGAAAGAGAAGGGCCCCTTGCAATCCGTGAAGGATCTTGCCGGTCGCCATGTGGGTGTGCCTTGGCGTGGCGACATGCCAGATCTGGTATTTCGGTATCTTCTCGGGAAAGCGGGTTTGGAAGTAGGTCGGGATCTTAAAGTAAGCTACCAGTCGAGCCCTTTCGAAACCGTACAAATGTTTGTTGCCCAACGCCTCGATGCAGCCGTTTTACCTGAACCCATGCGCACAGCTACTCGGTTGCAAGCGGCACAGTTTGGCCAGTTACCGACGGAGCTGGATTTACAAGAAGAATGGGCGCGACTTACTGGTGAAATAAAGGGTCTGCCGCAAGCCGGAGTTGTTTGTCGCCGAGAGCTTCTGGATCAATGTCCAGAACAGGTTGCGGTAATACAAGGTGCCATCAGACGCGCAGTGGACTGGGTGGCAGCTAAGCCTAATGACGCGGCCGTGGTTGGGAGCCAAAATTCCCCCTTATCTAACAAGGTGTTTGAAGGCGCAATACCTCGAACTCAAATTCGGATGGCCTCTGCTGCAGAGTCTCGACCGCAGCTTGAGTCGTTCTTTACTGCGCTTACAGACCTCTCCAGCGGATTTATCGGCGGCAAACTGCCCGACAATGATTTCTATCTTCCGGAGACAGCTACAAAAGCTGAAGGCAAAGTATGAAGACTGTAATAGCAGGCTTTCAAAGCCCTTGGCTTGCCTATGGGTTTCGGCCATTCTTTTTGTTGGCGGCTCTTTACGCTCCGTTTGCATTGGTTCCGTGGGTAGGTGCGCTGCTTCAACAATTTACCTTGCCCATGGCGATGATGCCTATCCTTTGGCATGGCCATGAAATGCTGTTCGGGTTTGCCAGCGCTGCGTTGGTGGGCTTTTTATTAACCTCTATTCCATCCTGGGCGGGCGTACCACATGTTCAAGGTAAAGCGCTTGCTGCTCTGGTTGTTTTATGGCTTCTGGGCAGGCTGGCATTTTGGTTGTCAGCAAGCCTACCGGGAGTCTTGATTGCAGCATTAAATATTGCTTTTCCACTTTCCGTAATTTTCTGGGCAATGCCAGCTTTGCTATCTGCAACAGGGCGTAAACACCTAAGTATAGGTGTTGTATTGCTGGCATTTGTCCTAATTCAGGGACTGTTCTATTTAGGCTGGCTTTGGCCAGAATTAGCGTTGTTATCGCCTCAAGCTGCTCTTAACACTGCGGTAAATGTATTGCTTGTTTTGATCGCGCTGACAGCGTCACGCATAGTGCGGGTGGTCGCGATGGCCGCAAGAACGGAGGTCGGGGAAACTGGCCCAGTGCGTCTGACACCTGCCCGTGAGTATCTAGCAATTGTTGCCCTTATCGTTTACGTAGTGGCCGATATGCTTGCACCGGGGCACCCAGTTACCGGCTGGATTGCGCTGGCAGCCGCAGCCGCTCAGGCAGGCAGGTTGAGCGAGTGGCCATGGGGTAAGGCCATGGGCAAATTATATTTGTTACTACTGACAACGGCTTACCTATGGATGATTGCTGGCTTGTTTCTAGTGGGTATCAGCGCATTGGTAGATAGCTTGCCGGGCTATGCTGGCCGTCATGCACTTTCTGTTGGCGCGGCTGGCACCGCTATTCTGGCTGTATTCTGCATTGCCGGGCTACGGCATACGGGGCGTTCGCTTACTATGCCAAGGCTTATCTGGCCAGCACTGGGTGCGCTTTTTCTTACCGCATTGCTGCGCACCCTCGTGCCGATCTGGTGGCCAGAGATGTATTTGTTGGCTGGCGTTGGCTTGCCTTTTTTGCTGTGGTTGATTGCGTACTTTCTGTACGTGATCGCTTATGCACGGTTTTTAGTTAGTGTGCGTGCAGATGGACTACCCGGTTGACCGGTTTAGTTCAGCCCCAGCTTCTCCGCCACGTAGTCGACATCTTTGTCCCCACGGCCTGAAAGGTTAACGAGTATCGACTGCTCTTGCGACAGCTTAGGCGGCTAGCCCAGCCGCCACCCCCGAAGCCCAGGCCCATTGAAAATTGTGCCCACCCAAGTGCCCGGTCACATCCACAACCTCGCCGATAAAATACAAGTTCGGATGCTCCATTGCGGCCATGGTTTTCGACGAAAGCTGGCGGGTGTCGACGCCGCCTAAGGTAACTTCGGCCGTTCGGTATCCCTCTGTGCCTGCCGGCTTAACCGTCCACTGGCCCAGCGTTTCCGAGATCTTTTCAAGATCGCTGTTCTTATAGTTCTGCAGAGGGCCTTCCCACCGGTGTAGCTCGCTAAAGGTCTGTGCGAATCGCTTAGGCAAATGCTGGATAAGATATTGGGCGATGGTTGATTGCGGCTTTTGTTTGCGCAGAGATTCTAAATCTTCCCGAATGTTGCGTTCCGGCAGCAGATTGATGGTTAGCGGGTCGCCGGGTTGCCAAAAACTAGAGATTTGCAGCATTGATGGCCCGCTTAACCCGCGATGTGTTACCAACATGGGTTCACGGAAACCGTGGTTGTTGCAGGACGCTTCCACGGGGCAGCTAACACCAGAGAGCGGGGCCAGCTGTTGTTTCAATTCGGGATGCAGGGTGAAAGGCACAAGCCCAGCCCGGGTGGGCAGAACAGTAAGCCCGAATTGCCGTGCGACTTCGTAGCCAAAACCTGTGGCGCCCATGGTGGGGATGGAAAGGCCGCCACAGGCGATAACCAGAGATTCGCAGGTGAGGGTGCCTGAACTGGTGTTAACGCGGTAGTCTTCAGCGCTCCGGGTAAGGCTCGTTACGCTGGTTTTCATGCGAATTTCAGCTCCGGCCCATTCGCATTCCGTCAGCAACATGGCAAGTATTTCTTTCGCGCTGTCTTTGCAGAACAGTTGGCCAGCGGCCTTTTCTTCGTGCTCAATGCCGTGGCGCTCAACGAGGTCCAGAAAGTTCTGTGGGGTATAGCGCTTAAGGGCAGAAATACAAAAACGCGGATTGTCGGATAAAAAATTGCTAGGCGTACTGTTCAGGTTGGTGAAGTTGCAGCGCCCGCCACCAGACATGAGAATTTTTTTCCCCGGCTTGTTGGCGTGATCAATTACCAACACCTTGCGCCCACGATAACCTGCTGTGGCAGCGCACATGAGGCCAGCGGCTCCTGCGCCGATAATGATCACATCGTACTGGTTGCTGGAACTTGCCGTCATTGCTGCTCGCCGGTTGGTTTGTGTGGCGCGCAGTATACCAGCCTCATAGCCTTGGTTCGGCTCATTCCAGATGAACCGCTCCTTCCATATAAAACGCAGCCTGCCCGGCGATGGCAACTCGGTCGCCTTTGAGCTCGCAGCGCAACACTCCGCCCCGTTCAGACAACTGCCTAGCTTCCAGTTTGGTTTTCCCGAGCTTTTCGGCCCAGTAGGGCACTAAAGCGCTGTGAATCGAGCCGGTAACAGGGTCTTCATCAATGCCGGAGCCAGGCACGAAATATCGGCTCACAAAATTAACCTGATCGCCGGGCGCAGTGATAATCAGGCCCTTATTGCCTAGCTGCTTGAGTATTCGCATATCTGGTTGCGCTGCTATTACAGCAGCCTCGTTTTCTAGAACGACCATATAATTGGTGTCGTTCGTTACGTGGAACGCTGTTTCGGGCGCAGTGCCAAGGGCTTCAATGATAATCTTTGGCGTTTTCTGTTCTTCAATCCGGAGGTTTGGAAAGTCCAAAACCAGCCAATTGTCTGTGGTCATGTGAACGCCCAAAGGGCCACTTTTGGAATGAAAGCGAATCAGGCTTTCGCCCCAACCTAGCTTGTTAAAAATTACCCAAGCACTAGCCAGAGTAGCGTGTCCGCAAAGCGGCACTTCTACGCGCGGCGTGAACCAGCGTATGTGAAAATCTGCGCCCTCACGGTCGGCCTCACGCACAAAAAACGCCGTTTCCGCCAGATTGTTCTCGGCGGCCAGTGCCTGCAAGGTTTCGTCGGGAAGCCAGCTTTCCAGAGGCATAACGGCGGCGGGGTTACCTTTAAAAATGTCACTGGTAAACGCGTCCACCTGATAAATAGGGTAAGTCATGTTCTATTCTCCGGGAGCAAACGCTTAGCGTAGTGGTGTGCTTTGTAGCTGGCAAACTGAGCAAGTTCACGAACACTGTAAAAATGGATTTCGGGCAGGGTTGTGTGGTGTGTTACCACCCAGTGTTCCTGATCCACTGTATTAACAGAAAACCCTAAACGTTCCAGCCATTGGTGGCTCGTTTTCCCACCGTCCTCAAATAATGACGGAACGTTTGGCTGAAACCCAAAAAGATTGTTACGTGTTGCCGCCTGTGCGTGGTTGTTTGCTATGCCCATGATGAAACTCCTTCTTCTGTTTGCGATGTAGTTATTGTCCTCCCGTGCATACAGCCATAACAGATTCAGATAATATGGTTTTGAACCGGTACAGAGTGGTTGTTACGCAATCTGTACCGGTTGTTTTTCTCGGTATCTGTACTCTTCTTGTTGGATGCTGATCTGATGCAATAGCAGCTTGCATGCTTATACAGGCAAGTGGATAAGTGATTGAGCGAGGCCAGTCGGATGGGTGTTCTTTATAATCAGGTGGCAGATAGGCTTCAGGCGCTGATACAAGACGGCGTATACCGGGATGGCGACCGCCTGCCGGGTGTACGGGTATTGAGCAAACAGTTGGAAGTCAGTATTTCAACGGTACTGCAGGCGCACCAAACCCTAGAGGCCCGAGGTTACCTTCAAGCCCGGGAGCGCAGCGGGTATTTTGTGCGTTTACCGGTCGTTGACGCGCCCGAACCGGTTATGCGTAAGCATCGGAGCAAGCCTGTCCCAGTCAGTGCGCGCGAGATGACTTTGGATTTGTGTGCAGATGAGCAGAAGCGCATGGTGCCGCTGGCGACAGCCGTTCCCCATGCAGACTTCCTACCCTTGCGGCAGATTCAGCAGAGCACGCTATGGGCGGCACGGCATGGCCTTGAGACACTGGACTACGCCTTTCCCGGCAAAGAGTCGCTGCGCCGACAGATTGCCCAGCGCATGGCTTCCGTTGGTGTTCCGGTTACACCGGATGATGTTCTTGTCACCAACGGTGCTCAAGAAGCTATTATTCTGGGCTTGCGTGCCGTTACCCAGCCCGGGGACATTGTTGCGGTTGAGTCGCCATCGTTCCCGGGTATTCTTCAGGCACTCGAAGTGGTCGGGCTGCGAGCGATAGAAATACCCACTCACCCATCCGATGGCCTTAGCCTTGAAGGTTTGCAGCTCGCTTTGGAGCAGTGGCCCCTAAAGGCCTGTGTTGTGGTGAGCAATCACAGTAACCCAATGGGTGCCAGAATGCCGGACGAGCGCAAGAGGCAGCTTGTGTCTATGCTGGCCGCCGCTGATGTGCCTTTGATTGAAGACGACATATACGGAGACCTTTATCACACAGGAGAAAGGCCAAGACCTGCCAAGGCCTTTGATCGCGCCGATAACGTGATTTACTGCAACTCTTTTTCAAAGACTATTTCACCCGGGCTTAGGCTGGGTTGGATGTTGCCCGGTCGCCACATGGCTGGTGCCCGGCAACAAAAGTACTTTTCCAATCTGGCGACATCGTCTATTCCGCAACTGGCGGTTGCGCATTTTCTTGAACAAGGCGGATATGATCGCTATCTGCGCTCTGCCCGGCAGAACTACCGCGAAGCGATAGAGCGCATGAGGGCTGCTGTGGCACGTTCATTTCCAGTGGGTACGGCAGTCAGCAGGCCTCAGGGTGGCTTTGTACTCTGGGTGCAATTGCCTGCTGGCGTTTCCGGCACACGGGTTTATCACCGTGCTCGTGCAGAGAATATCAATGTGGCACCGGGCCTGATGTTCTCGATTTCAGGTAAGTTTGAATCATGCCTCCGGCTAAACGGCGGCAATCCATGGTGCGAGAGGATAGATCAAGCCATTGCGAGACTTGGTGCATTGACCCACGAAGAGCAGGCACTGAATGGCTAAGGGCGCAGGTTCAAGGGGTCAATCAACCCAGCGGTCACTGCTATCCCTGTAACATCGGGCAGTCGTTCCACGCCTAGTCGCTTCATGACGCGCGCCCGGTAAAGATCAATGGTTTTGACACTCACTCCCAGTTGCTCGGCAATTTCCCTGCTGATATAGCCTTGCGCCATAGGTAGAAAAACGTCCCGTTCGCGGCGCGTCAGTGTTGAGATGAGCGCGTGAGTTTGCTCGTCGCCCTGTTGGAGATTGTTGGAGTGCTGATGAGCCTCTAGGGCCTGTTGCACACTGTCCAGTAATAGCTGCTCATTGAATGGCTTCTCAATGAAATCAAAGGCGCCGGACTTGAAGGCCCGGACCACAATGGGTACATCGGCATGGCCAGAAACAAAAATAATCGGTAACTCAATACCGCGCTTTTGCAGCTCCTCTTGCACGTTGAGACCGCCGAGGCCAGGCATTCTTACATCCAGCACGACACAGCCCCCCTTTGTATCTTCCAGAGCATCAAGGAACTTTCGCCCGTCACTATAAGCTCTTACGTTTAAACCGACAGACTCTAGCAGCCACTGGGTTGACTCCAGCATGCCTGCGTCGTCATCAACCACGTAAACAGTGGGGGTTTCGAGGGCTGGTTGGTTACTCATTAGGAGCAGTCTCCATGTTTAGTATGCGTTTGTTTGCGGGTGCGGCCGGGAAGCGACAGGTTAAGGTAAGGCCGCCTGATGGAGCTGTCTGGGCGTCCAAAAAACCGCCAAAGCCTTCAATAATCGAGCGACTCATGGAAAGGCCGAGCCCCAGACCCTGAGGTTTACTGGTGTAAAAAGGCTGGAACATTTGCCTTATTCCCTGTTCATCAAGGCCGGGGCCTTCGTCTGTTACATCAATCAGCGTTTCGCCTTCGCTGTTTATGGACGTTGAGATGACCAGACGGGAACCTTCGGTGTCCGGTTGATGGGTGCGCGCTTCCGCATTTGCTTCCATACCGTTACGGATCAAATTGATCAGTACCTGCTCCAGCAACACCGGGTCAGCGATAATCGTCGGTTCGCAGTTAGCAGGTGTGCAGATAATATCGACGTTATTTTTGTCAGCCTCCCATTGGCAAAGGCGGGCGACATTCATGATCGTTTCGTTTAGCTGGACAGCTGCTGTGCGCTTCTGACCTTTGCGCAGGAATGCGCGTAAGTGTTTGATGACTTCTGATGCGCGATTGGCATGGTGGATGATTTTATCAAGCCCGTCATCAACACGCTCAAGGTGTTCCGGGTGTGTGTCGGCACTTTTCAGGTAGCGTTGGCTGGCGCTGGCAAAGTTGACGATAGTTGCCAAAGGCTGGTTCATCTCGTGGGCGATGCTGGACGCTAACTCCCCGAGTGCAGCAAGCCGCGCGGTGCGTGCAAGCTCGTCGGCCAGGCGGCGGTTGTTGTCTTCTGACGCTACCCTTGCCGTGATATCTCTGGATACGCTTACCACCTCAACCACAGCGCCGGTATAGGTTTCTCTAATAGCCCGGCTTGCGATTTCGAACCAACGTTTACTCCCATCACGATGGGTTAAGTCCAACGTCATGATGGCATAGCCATCATCTCTCAAACGGTTGCGCGTCTCCGTTAGCTGTCGGGTGGCGCTGTCACTCTGAAAAATGTCCTCCAGTAACTTGCCCCTAAGTTCTTCTGGCCAATACCCAAGCAAACGCCATGACGCCTGAGTTGCGTCGATAAAGCGCCCATCCGGAGCATGCCGTGAAATTAGATCGGTGGTGTTCTCGGTGATCACCCGATAGAGGCGGTTTGATCGGATGGCTTGCTCGTGGGTCAGAACGTCGGCTGTGGCATCCCGACCTCGTGCGAGCACCTCACCAGATTGCAGACAGGGAATAAACGTCCACTTTAGTATGGTGCTGTTGATCCGGGTTTCTACATCTTCAATAGCCCGCGTTTGTTGCAGTGCGGCCTTAACCAAAGCCTGCACATTTGTTGGCAACAGGCCAGAGGCGTTTGTCAGACCATGTTCTGTCCCCAATTCCTTAGCTGCTAGATTGCTTTGTAAGACGCTGGCGAGCTTATCCAGCCTCAGCCCGGGTTGCGGGTCTGCATCTGACAAACTAATACTCATAGTGATAACCGCATGTTTCGAAAAATGATAAATATAGTGCTTATACTATAATACATTGGTGTAATTTCTAGTTTTTGTTCGATTTAATATTATTTCGACTATAAAAGGCTATAAGTAGTCTAACGATTTTGCTGAATACGCCACAAGAACAACAGTCTCACAGACGGCAGACACACCGAGAGGAATACCCCATGACCTCAATCTTCGATCAGGGCCTTACGCCCCTTGATGCTAATTACGCAGTTCAATCGCCGATTGATTTTATCGAGCGCACAGCCAGCGTTTACCCGGACTATCCCGCTATTATTCATGGGGCTATCCGCTATAACTGGGCCCAAACTTACGATCGCTCCCGGCGGCTTGCTTCGGCTCTGAAGGGGCGTGGTATTGATCGTGGAGACACAGTGGCTGCCATGTTGCCCAATATTCCAGCCATGGTGGAGTGCCACTTCGGTGTGCCGATGATCGGCGCTGTTCTAAACACTCTGAATGTGCGTCTGGATGCAGAGGCCATTGCATTCATGCTGGAGCACGGCGAAGCAAAAGCTGTTATTGCCGATCGCGAGTTTGGTGATGTGGTGCGCGATGCCGTCAGCCGCTTGGAAAACAAACCGTTGGTTATCGATGTGGACGACCCGGAATACGGTGAGGGTGTTCAGGTCAGTGATTTGGACTATGAAGCGTTTCTGCAGGAAGGTGATCCGAACTTCCAGTGGAGCTTTCCGGACAACGAGTGGGACGCCATATCGTTGAACTATACTTCCGGCACTACAGGCAACCCGAAAGGCGTGGTTTATCACCACCGTGGCGCTTACATCAACGCCTTGGGTAATCAGGCTGTGTGGTCGATGGGAATGCACCCCGTATATCTGTGGACCCTGCCAATGTTCCACTGCAACGGTTGGTGCTTTCCATGGACGATTACTGCTATGGCAGGAACGCATGTTTGCTTGCGCAGGGTTGATCCAGAAAAAATTCTACAGTTGATTCGCGACCATCAGGTTACGCACATGTGCGGCGCACCCATTGTGTTGAACGCTTTACTGAATGTACCGGCAGAGTCTAAAGCGGGCATTGACCACGAAGTTCGTTCGATGACAGCTGGTGCAGCGCCCCCTGCCCAAGTGATTGGTGCGGTAGAGGAAATGGGCATCAAAGTGACTCACGTTTACGGTTTAACGGAAGTTTATGGCCCGGTGACTGTGTGCGCGTGGAAATCTGAGTGGGATGATCTGCCATTACATGATCGAGCGAAGATAAAAGCCCGCCAAGGCGTGCGCTATCATACCCTCGCGGGCACCATGGTGGGCGATCCGAATACCATGGAAGCCGTGCCCAAAGATGGCAAAACCATTGGCGAGATATTCCTGCGCGGCAATACCGTTATGAAGGGCTATCTGAAAAACCCGAAAGCCACTGAAGAAGCCTTTCGAGGCGGCTGGTTCCATACTGGCGACCTCGCCGTATGGCACGAAGACGGTTATATGGAAATCAAGGATCGTTTGAAGGACATCATCATTTCCGGCGGTGAGAACATATCCACCATCGAAGTGGAAGATACGCTGTATCGACACCCTGCTGTTCTTGAGGCCGCTGTTGTTGCGCGTCCGGACGAGAAGTGGGGCGAGACGCCTTGCGCCTTTGTGACTTTAAAACCGGAGGCCGGAAATGTGAGCGAAGAGGATATTATCAACTTCTGCCGCGAACATCTGGCTCGCTTTAAAGTGCCAAAAACCATCGTCTTCTCAGAACTGCCCAAAACCTCCACGGGCAAGATCCAGAAGTTCGTATTAAGGGATCAAGCCAAAGAGCTTCACTAACCTCCCAAAGGGCAGCGCCAACTCTGGCGCTGCCGGATACCACACCACAATAACCTAATCGGGCACGCGCTGAGCGACTGTGCCGGGAGACTCTGTTATGCAAATGTTCCATCGAAAAAACGGGGAAGAGCAGCCGTTCTGGCCTGCGGGTCCTTTCAAAATCCGCCTTCCTTTTGTGCATTATCGCTGGGAATTTGCGGAAATGGTCCAAGCACTGATCATGTTTGTGGTTAGCTTGGCCATGATCCCTCTGCTGCAAAAATACCTTGGCGTGCCTTATGACGTAGCACTTGCCTATGCGGTTATTTGCGGTATTGGCTTTATGCTACCGGCCTTGCTGGGGGTACCACTGGTGCCAGGCTGGATCACGCCGGGTATTCCTGTTGTGCTGCTTTTTCTGAGTGACTTCGAGCCGGGCCCCGAGGCTATACAGGCTATGTTCGCCCTGCAGTTTTTGGTGTTTATTATCTTCCTATTTTTGGGCGTTACCCGGTTGGGGAGCAAACTGGTGGATCTTATTCCCCGGTCCATGAAGGGCGGCATTATTATTGGTGCGGGCATCGCAGCTCTGATGGGCGAAATTGAAGTAGGCGGTCGCGTGGCCAATACGCCAATATCGCTGATTGTTGGCGGCCTGGTTTGTTTGTATCTCATGTTTTCTGTGTCGTTCAAGGGCTTTGTTGAGAGCAACTCCTTTGCCCGCAAGATCGCCAACTACGGCATGGTGCCCGGTATGGTTGTGGCTATTCTCGTGGGTTTTGCCACAGGCGAATACGACGTACCGAATGTTGAGTGGGGCATTACCAAACCCGCCTTTGATGAGCTGTGGAACTATCTGCCGTTTACTGTCGGTTTCCCCGACCCCAAAGTCTTCCTATACGCTGTTCCGACTGCGGTCATCGCTTACATTATTGCCTTCGGGGATATTGTAGTAGGCCAATCCCTGATGAATCGTGTGGACCATTTGCGTAAAGACGAGGACATCGACAACAGCATCGACCGTGTGCATTTGGTAACGGCCATCCGTAACGGCGGTCACGCTTTCTTTGCGCCTTACCCCGGTTTGGCTGGCCCAATTTGGACCGCCGTAACCGCCACCATGGCCGAGCGTTACAAGTACGGCCGCAACGCCATGGACTCCATCTACAGTGGCGGTGGCACCTTCTGGATTACCGGCTTTATTGCCCTGTTTATCCTACCGTTGGTGAGCTTTTTCCAACCGGTATTGCCCATTGCCTTGTCTCTGACGCTCTTGTTGACCGGCTACATCTGTTTGATGGTGGGTTTGGAACAGTTGGAAAATAATACCGAGCGGGGCATTGCTGGCACCATGGGCGTGGTATTGGCTGTCTATGGAGCAGGCTGGGGCCTTGGGACCGGAGTGGTGCTCTACTTGCTGATAGAGCGAACCAAGCTGATTGGCTTTACTCCAGATCCCGAAGCACCGAGTGTCGAAGAGGCAAACAAGGATTGAAATTGTGGCCTCCGGCTAAAGCTGGAGGCAGTTTAGAGTCTGTGTGTCTTTGGGAGGCTAAATGCCTCCCCTTTTTTTGCCTGTAACTTTTGAATGACGATGTGTCATTTTGTGACAACCTGTCCGTTTTTCTGGCTTGCCCCTTCCTTCTGCCTTGCTCCGGGTACTAAACTGACCATATTGATGATTTTTTGCCCACTGCTCAAAAGACATAATAAAAAGGAGGCAGTCATGACAATAAGCTCCACCCCCGATGGCGTGTCCGTTAAACCACGACACCTGCACTTTGATGTCAGTGAAGATCTAAAAACCCACTGGCATGGCGATGATGCGTTCCGTACAGCGTTCTTCAACGCCTTGTCACTCCAGTTTCCGGATGGCGAACAGCAGTTTATTAATGCGGTTAGGCTATATCGGGACAAAATTGAGGATCCGAAACTCAAGGCCGAGATTCGTGGGTTTATTGGTCAAGAAGCCTTGCATAGCCGGGAACACAAAGCATACAACGAGGCTTTGAAAGCGCGCGGTTATGATATTGATAAGCTCGACCGTCGTTTTCGCAAGCACATGGAATGGGTTGGAAAGCTTCCACCCAGTCGGCAACTGGCGGGCACTTGCGGTGCCGAGCATTACACGGCGGTGCTGGCGAATGCCATTCTCAGCCACCCTGAATGGCTACAAGGTGCAACACCGGTTATGGCGCAACTCTGGCGCTGGCATGCCATCGAGGAAACCGAGCATAAGTCGGTGGCGTTTGATGTTTACCGTGAATGTGTGGGGAATGAGCGCTTAAGGCGGATTATTTTTTTATTTGTGACCTGGAACTTCTTTAAATACACCTTTTTGAATACCTGCAGCCTGCTAAAAACAGACGGTAAGCTCTGGAGCCTTCGTACTTGGGCTGGCGGGCTCAATTTCCTGTGGGGAAAACCCGGCATTTTGCGTCAGTGTTTGCCTGAGTTTTTGGCATATTTCCGCAAAGGCTTTCACCCATGGCAGCAGGACAATAGGGCGCTTTTGGAGAAAAATCTGCAGGAGTTGGATGCTGGAGGTCTGGCATGAAGGTAGGTCTGATCATCGATTCCGCTTGTGATTTGCCTTACGAGTTCAGCCGCAAACACGACTTATTTATTCTCCCGGTGACGGCCGTAATCGATGGTGAGACATACATCGACGAGCATGACCCTGTAAGAACCCAAGAGTTTTATCAGAGCGGATTGCTGCAAAAAGGCCACCATGCCGAAACCCACGCGTTTTCCACTGAACAAATCCATGACCTGTTCATGCAAAAAATTGTTCCCCAGTTTGATGTCGCCATCTGTGAAACAGTCACTCGCAGCAGAAGTCTGGTTTATCAGAATGCCTCAGAAGCCATGAATAGCGTGATGGCCAATTGCGAGCAGGCGCGTGCGGATTCCGGCCGTGACGGTAAATTTTCGATGAGAGTGATTGATAGTAAACAGATTTTTGCGGGGCAGGGGTTGCTGGCCGCTCATACGCTCAAACTCATAGATCAAAAGCTTTCCAAGAATGCATTGCGGAACGAGGTAGAAAGGTTCTCGGACAAAATATTCACCTGCGTAATCCCCCGGGACCTCCATTATATTCGCGAGCGTGCCAGACGCCGTGGCGACAAGAGCATATCTGGCGTTGTGGCGTTTTTGGGTAAAGCATTGAACATCACACCGATTATTTTCGGGCAGGGCGTGGACGGCCAGCCCGTTGCGAAAACACGCAGTTTCGACATGGCGGTAGAGAAAGTAATGAATTACGCCACTGCAAGAGTTGAGGCCGGGCTACTTACACCCTACTTAAGCTTGTCTTGCAGTCTGAGTTGGACGGAGATTGAAGACCTGCCCGGCCTGAATCAGCTTAGAAATGCTTGTGAGAAAAACGGTGTTGAGTTGTTGCTTTCACAAATGGGCATCACCAGCAGTATTTATGTTGGGCCCGGCAGTCTGTGCTTGGCACTGGCGGCAGAACCACATAATTTCAGCGATTTTCAATAATAGCCTCAACTGCGGCAGGTACTGGCCCGGCCGCAGCAATTCGACCGCATTTACGGCGAACCCGTCTTTAAGATCTTCGTGTTAGCCTCCCGGTATCCAGTTCAAATTAAGCTGAGTTTCATCATAACAACAGGGCCGTGAACACCATGAGCAAGGACAAAATCGATCCAGCCAGTCAACTGCTGGAATTGCACGTGAAGCACGAAGTTGCCTCACTAAAAGGCGCTAAACTCCGCAAATTTCTCAATCAGGAGGTTAGCGAGATTCTGGACCACGCAGGCACTATCACGTTGAATCGCATAGCCTCGAAAGAGCAGGTGATGGAGACCATTCAACGGGTTGTTGTGGACATGGAATTGGATGCTGGCATCCCTGAGTTGGCGGGTGAGATGGCCACCGAGGTACTCAATGCACCGGTTCAGGCAAACACAGTATTGAGTGACATTATCACCCGTGAGCAAGCCACGGGTTTTGTAGAAGAAATGCTTGAGTTGCGCCAGCAGCGCGAACGGGTCATCAGCGAAATCATGGCCCACCCGGTCTATCAGGAGCTGGTTTCAAATGTGGTCTATCAGGGCATTGTTAACTATCTCTATGAAGACAACCTGATCACCAAATCGGTACCCGGTGTTGGCTCCATGATGAAGTTTGGCAAACGCATGGCTAACAAAGCCGTGCCCGGGTTGGATGAAACCTTTGAACGCAGGCTAAAAGCCTGGCTGTCCGATAGCTTGCCAGGGCTGATTAGTCGCAGCGAGCAGTTCCTGCAGCGCGCACTCTCCGATGATGAGGTACGGGATACGGTTATGGCAGCCTGGGTCGCCGTAGAGGACCGCACGGTTGACGAGCTTCGCGAAGGCCTTGGCGACGTTGAACTCCAAGCATTTGTGGTATTAGGCTATGAGTTCTGGTTGCAGTTCCGGAAAACTGCCTACTTTGAAGGCTGTACTCAGGCAGTGGTTGCGCACCTGTTTGTGAAATACGGTGATCGACCACTTACCGACCTTCTCAATGACCTGGGTGTGACGCGCGAGGTGATTATTGCAGAGGTCGACGCCTGGGCTATTCCGGTAATCGGCCTGCTTCAAGAGGAAGGTTATATTGAAGCGCTCGTGCGTAGGAGGCTATCGGCTTTTTATAAATCCGCTGCGGCGCGTAAAATACTGGAGCCGTCTGCTTAAGGCTTGCTGGTTTCTATCCGTTATCTATTTAGAGCGCACAAACAAAAAAGGGAAGCCTATAACGGCCTCCCTTTTTTGTTTAGACCTTACGGGTACCGCAAGGCCTGATTGAGATTATTTTTCCAGATATTGAAGTTTGTTGGGCTTGCCATCCCACTCCTCTGCATCTGGTAGTGGATCTTTCTTCTCTGTGATGTTGGGCCACTTGCCCGCCAGATCGGCGTTAATCTCAACAAACTCAACCTGGTCGGCTGGCAACTCATCTTCTGAGAAGATCGCTTCGGCCGGACACTCGGGCTCACACAGAGCACAATCGATACACTCGTCCGGGTCGATTACCAGAAAGTTTGGCCCTTCATAGAAGCAATCTACCGGGCATACTTCCACACAGTCTGTGTATTTGCACTTGATGCAGTTATCGGTAACGATAAACGCCATAATCAGATCCCTGGTCCAGTGGTCAATCTCATCCGGAGCATGTTGTCAGGCTCCATGGTTATATTTAATGGGCGATATTGTAGGGAGCAGCCCGCACTGCCGCAAGCGTCTGGCCGCTATAACCTTATTACTCAGGTCAATTTCCCCTTAGTTTTTCAATAATTTTTTCAATTCATAGAGCCGATTCATGGCTTCTCTGGGGGATAAGTCGTCCAGATCAAGGCTTTTTAAAGCGTCTTCAACAGCGCTGGGCTCTGCACTGGCAAACATATCACCTTGGTATACGGTTTGGGCGGGTGTTGCTGGTTGTCTTTTGGGTGACTCTGCGACGGATTTAGGTGCAATGGCCGCAGGTACAGCGCTGCCCTCTAGCAATTTTAACTGCGCCTTGGCGTTGCCTATAACGCTCTGGGGCACGCCTGCCAGTTTCGCTACTTGTAGGCCATAGCTCTGGCTGGCGGGGCCTTCGTGCACATTGTGCAGGAAGACGATGCTGTCGTCGTGCTCTGTTGCTGTGAGGTGCACGTTTACTGCGAGCTCTAGATCGTCTGCAAGCTGCGTAAGCTCAAAGTAGTGAGTAGCAAACAGGGTGTAACAGCGAATTTCTTTTGCCAAGTGCTCTGCGGTCGCCCAAGCCAGAGACAAACCATCAAAGGTGCTCGTGCCCCGGCCCACTTCGTCCATCAGTACAAGGCTGAGCTCAGTGGCATTATGCAGAATGTTCGCGGTTTCGGTCATTTCCACCATAAAGGTCGAACGGCCGCCAGCGATATCATCCGATGACCCCATTCGAGTAAAGATTCGATCAACCGGCCCCAATACAGCGCGATTGGCGGGCACAAAACTCCCGGTGTAAGCCAGCAAAGCAATCAGAGCCGCTTGGCGCATATATGTAGACTTACCGCCCATGTTGGGACCGGTAATAACCAGCATGCGGCGCTGCGTATCCATCAGCAGGTTGTTGGGTACGAAAGGCTCATCCAGAAGTTGCTCAACAACCGGGTGGCGGCCATCCTCAACATCAAACCCCGGGGCATCTCGAAACTCCGGTGCAACAAAGCGTAAGGTGGTGGCGCGTTCAGCGAAGTTGCTGATCACATCCAGCTCTGACAAGGCCTGTGCGGCATCCTGCAGGGGGGCGAGTTGTTCGGCAACGGTTTCTAACACCTCGTCATAGAGTGCTTTTTCTCTAGCCAACGCACGGCTCTTGGCACTCAACGCTTTGTCTTCAAACTCTTTAAGTTCCGGTGTAATAAAACGCTCTGCGTTCTTCAGGGTCTGGCGACGGATGTAATCAACTGGTGCCTGAGCAGACTGAGCCCGGCTGATTTCGATGTAATAGCCGTGTACCCGGTTGTAGCCAACCTTCAGGGTGCTTATACCGGTGCGCTGTCGTTCACGGGTTTCGACATCCAACAGATACTGGCCCGCGTTCTCGCTGATGTTACGCAGCTCGTCGAGTTCTTCATCAAAGCCCTCTCGAATCACACCGCCTTCGCGAATCACGACGGGAGGGTTGTCGATAATCGCGCGCTCCAGCATATCGGCGAGCTCGGGATATTCGCCTATTACCGTAGCGAGCTTAACAATGTGGTGGGAGTTAACCGGCTTTAGGGCTTTCTGTAATTCTGGCAGTGCATGAAAGGCGTCCCGCAGGCGGGCAAGGTCTCTCGGGCGGGCCGAACGCAGGGCCACACGAGCGAGCACTCGCTCAATATCGCCTACGGTTTTGAGCAGGTCGTGTACAGGCTCGTAATGGAAGCCTTCGAGCAGCGCCGATACCGCCTGCTGGCGTTGCTGCACTACGTTTACATCCCGAAGAGGACGGTTTAGCCAGCGCCGCAACTCGCGGCCGCCCATAGAAGTAGCGGTTTTATCCATCACCCAGGCCAGTGTGTGCTGATGGCCGCCCATAAGATTAATGTCGATTTCTAGGTTGCGGCGGCTGGTAGCATCGAGAACCACCGCTTCATCCCGGCGTTCCCGGGTGAGTTTGCGAATGTGGGGTAGGGCCGTGCGCTGAGTTTCTTTTGCGTATTGCAACAGGCAACCGGCTGCACAAATGGCCAAGCTTAGATCTTCGCAGCCGAAGCCGGTGAGGTCGCGAACCTGCAATTGCTGAGTCAGTACCCGGCGCGCAGTATCCGATTCAAAAAGCCAAGGGCCTTGACGCCGCACGCCGGTAAGCCCGGCGACAACGTCCTGGTAGGGGAAATCTTCGCTGATAAGAATTTCCGCTGGGCGTAGCCGTTGCAGTTCACCTTGCAGGGCTTCTAGGCTATCCAGTTCAGAAACAACAAAACGACCGCTAGAGATATCCAGTGAGGCAAAACCAAAATGCTCGCGTTGGTGGTAGATTGCAGCCAGCAAATTGTCGCGGCGGTCTTCCAAATAGGCGTCGTCGCTTAGAGTGCCCGGGGTAACAATCCTAACCACCTGGCGATCTACCGGGCCTTTGCTGGTTGCCGGGTCGCCAATTTGCTCAACTATGGCAATGGATTGACCGGCGCGGACCAGACGGGCAATGTAGCCTTCAGATGAATGAAACGGAATGCCCGCCATGGGGATCGGGCTACCGCCGGATTGCCCCCTTGCGGTGAGGGTAATATCCATTAGCTCTGCGGCTTTCTTGGCGTCGTCATAAAACAGCTCGTAAAAGTCACCCATGCGGTAGAACACCAACTCATCCGGGTGCTGGCCCTTGATTTTGAGGTATTGCTGCATCATAGGTGTGTGCTGGGGTTTGCTGTTTTGAGCTGCTGACATGGACGAGTCCGGATAATCTTGCTTTGGATGAAGCCACGGATTGTAAGAAAATAACGCCCGTGATGAAACGAGGGAGACCATTATGCCTGCCACTGACCACGAACTCGAACAAGCAGGAAACCAATTGGCCGATGAATTGCTAAAAGCTGGGCTCACGGTAGTTACTGCTGAAAGCTGCACTGGTGGCTGGGTGGCCAAGGTGTTGACCGATAAGGCGGGATCGTCTGACTACGTGATAGGCGGTCTGGTTACCTACAGCAATGAGGCGAAGCAAAAGCTTCTGAGCGTTACCGATGCGTCGCTGGACAACCACGGAGCCGTAAGCGAACCGGTGGTTCGGGAAATGGTTGCCGGTGCACTGGCAACAACCGGGGCGGATGTTGCAGTTGCGATTAGCGGCGTAGCAGGGCCCGGTGGTGGTTCTGAGGAAAAGCCGGTAGGAACAGTTTGGTTTGCCTGGGGGAGTGGTATCGCGAGTACCGAAGCGGTTGTTCAGCATTTCGCTGGCGACCGTGATCAGGTGCGTCGACAGGCGGTTCTCTTTGCACTGCAAGGTGTTAGGGAGTTTTTGAAACAAACCTGTAGGCTTTCACAATAACAGGGGTTGGCCTCTTCTTCGGGGTATGTTTTAATACTGTTCAAATATACAGGGAATCTGCTGTAACCACTGTACGGCTTCCCGTTTAACTATATCTCCACCGGCTTGACTACAGTGCCGTTGGCCAAGGCAACAGAGGGTTTACACTGATGGAAGACAACCGCAAAAAAGCATTGAGCGCAGCATTAGGCCAGATTGAACGGCAGTTTGGTAAAGGCGCCGTGATGAAAATGGGTGATCAGCCCCGCGAAGCCATTCCTGCGGTCTCCACCGGGTCCCTTGGCTTGGACGTTGCTTTGGGTATAGGTGGCCTGCCTTACGGTCGAATCGTGGAGATTTACGGCCCCGAAAGCTCCGGTAAAACAACGCTGACTCTTCAAGTAATCGCCGAAGCACAAAAAGCCGGAAAGACCTGTGCGTTTATCGATGCTGAGCACGCGCTAGACCCCATCTACGCAGAAAAACTCGGCGTTAATGTTGATGACCTGTTGGTTTCCCAGCCGGATACCGGTGAGCAGGCGCTGGAGATCGCCGACATGCTGGTGCGTTCCAACGCAGTTGACGTCATCATTGTTGACTCTGTTGCTGCTCTTACGCCAAAGGCGGAAATTGAAGGCGAAATGGGCGATA
Organism: Marinobacter sp. 1-4A; assembly: GCF_016597725.1. Classification (GTDB taxonomy): domain Bacteria; phylum Pseudomonadota; class Gammaproteobacteria; order Pseudomonadales; family Oleiphilaceae; genus Marinobacter. The sequence goes on along the minus strand of NZ_VCGY01000005.1, from coordinate 934 downwards.
GCCACGTTGGCCTGCAGGCCCGCCTAATGTCGCAAGCACTGCGTAAGCTCACGGGTAACGTGAAGCATGCCAACTGCTTGATGGTATTTATCAACCAGATCCGTATGAAGATTGGTGTGATGTTTGGTTCCCCGGAAACCACGACCGGTGGTAACGCTCTGAAGTTCTACTCATCTGTGCGTTTGGATATCCGTCGCATCGGTGCTGTGAAAGACGGCGATGAAGTAGTGGGTAACGAAACCCGTGTGAAAGTGGTTAAGAACAAAGTGTCTCCTCCTTTCCGTCAAGCAGAGTTCCAAATTCTCTACGGTAAGGGCATTTATCACATGGCTGAAGTGCTCGATATGGGTGTGAAAGAGGGCTTCGTAGACAAGTCTGGTGCTTGGTACGCCTATAACGGTGATAAAATCGGCCAAGGCAAAGCCAATGCCTGCAAATTCCTTGAAGAGAACATTGAGGTCGCCAAGGAAATCGAAGCCAAAGTACGTGAACGCTTGATGCCGAAGCCGGTCGCCAAGAAAGATGCCGCTGCGGAAGTTCCTGCTGAAGCGGACGGTGAACTGCTCTAAATCAGCTTGAGGTGCATATGGACCGTAAAAAGAAATTACTCATCGTTTCCCATGCGCCCTCCCCGAATACTCTCACCCTGCGCGACGCAGTCGCGCAGGGTGCAGGGCACGAAGATATCGAAAATGTAGAAGTAACCGTGCTGGCGCCATTAGATGCTGGTCCGGATGATGTTCTTGCCTGTGATGCCATTATCCTCGGCACCACCGAAAATCTAGGGTATATGAGCGGTGCTTTGAAGGACTTTTTTGATCGCAGCTACTACCCATGCCTAGAGAAAACCCAAGCTCTGCCATTTGCTTACTACATACGCGCCGGCCACGATGGCACTGGCACTCGCAGGGCAATAGAAAGCATTACTACCGGC
>NZ_VCGY01000004.1 GCF_016597725.1 Marinobacter sp. 1-4A | reverse complement strand
CCATGTTGTCGGTCGCAACCAAATTTAACAAGGCGCAGCAATTCGCGGCCTGTGGCCGCCGGACGCACTTTTCATTGCGGCTGCGCCTCCATTACAAGTGCGCCGTTGTGCGCTGGCGTTATGTTGCTAGGAGAGCCTCGTTGTGATCTTGAGACTTGACCATTTTGTACTCACTGTTCGCAGCATAGACGATACGGTTCGCTTTTATACGGATGTCCTAGGTATGGAGCAGGAAATTTTTGGTGAGGGAAGAGTTGCGCTGAAATTTGGTGCCCAGAAAATCAATCTGCACCAATCGGGTAAGGAGTTTGAACCAAATGCTCGCACTCCTACGCCGGGTTCGGCAGATGTATGTTTTATTACCGATCTGCCTATCCACGAGGCTTACGATCGAGTTTCAGAAAAAAAGGTTCAAATCGTAGAAGGCATTGTTTCGCGCACAGGGGCGGTAGGGCCAATACAATCCTTTTACTTCAGAGATCCCGATCAAAATTTGATCGAGGTTTCGTCGTACGGAACCGCAACATAACCAGTCATTCAAGTTCGTTCCCGGCCTGGCGGCCGTCCACCGGACGCCCTTGTCGGGCGCCGCTTAATATTGGCGTGTGTGCCGGGCATGGCACAGAACTAGGGAGCGGAGCGCCGCCCGGGTGAAAGTCCTCCTGCCAGGTGTTCGCAGAGCCGAAGGCTAGGAGAAGGGCAAGGGCGTCATCGCGAGGTGGGGTCTGAAGGAAGCCCAATCCAAAGCGGCGGGGCGACGAACAGGAACCCGATACGAGGTGTGGTACACCCGGGGCGAGCGGGCACGTGACCGCGAAGCCCTCCTTCTGCGATTGGGGTGTACTTTATAAATCGGGCGTTCACGCCGTGAAAGCTCTGTGCCTTACCCCGGGAGGTCTGTCACGTGTAGACGGACCCACTGAGAGACGAGCGATCGCCTCTGATCGCGTGGCAGAAATCAGCAGAGGGCATAGTAGGTTCGCCCGTGAACCGAAGGCCCGAACAGAGACAGGAGTCGAGAGTCCGTGCAGGGAAACGGGATGGCATCCGCAAAGCAGCTTGCGCTGCCCCTGGAGCAACCAGGGGATGAACCCGTTGTCGGAAAGCGGGAGAACTCGCACTCCGTTCGACCCTCACCGTGGATGGTGCGTGTATTGAGCAGGGACAACCTCAAACGCGCCCTGAAACAGGTTCGACGTAACAAGGGAGCGCCGGGCATCGACGGCATGACCGTGGATGAACTGCCGGATTATCTGCGCCAACACTGGCCGGAGATCCGGCAGCAGTTGCTCCAGCAGACCTACCGACCAAAACCGGTACGGCGGGTCACCATTCCCAAAGCCAACGGCGGTTCCCGCCCTCTGGGTATTCCAACGGTGCTGGATCGCTTTATCCAGCAAGCAATCGCTCAGGTTATCCAGCAGGACTGGGAACCCCGCTTCCATCCACACAGCTATGGCTTCCGTCCGGGACGCTCTGCGCATCAAGCGGTCCGACACGGACAGCATTGCACTCGGGAAGGCCGTAACTGGGTAGTGGATCTGGACTTGGAAGCCTTCTTCGATCGGGTAAATCATGATCGGTTGATGGCACGGCTGAAACAGCACACGCTGGACAAGCCGCTGCTCAGGTTGATCAACCGATACCTGAAAGCAGGCGTCCAGATCAACCATCACAAAGAGCCTACACCCGAAGGCGTGCCGCAAGGCGGCCCCTTGTCCCCGGTGTTGGCGAATGTGGTGCTGGATGAGCTGGATTGGGAACTGGAGCGGCGCAACCTGCTCTTCGCCCGCTACGCGGACGACTGCCAGATCTACGTTGGCAGTCGCCGTGCAGGCGAGCGGGTAATGGTGAGTTTGACGCGCTTTATCGAGGACTCGCTGAAGCTCACAGTGAATACACGAAAGAGCGCGGTAGACCGGCCTTGGAAGCGCAGCTTCCTGGGCTTCACCCTCAGCCGGAAAGGGCAACGCTTGAAGGTAGCCAGCAAAGCCATCACGAAGCTGAAAACCCAGATCCGGATACTGAGCCGCCGAACACGGGGCCACTCACTGGCCCAGGTGATCGCAGATCTAAAAGAGACCCTGCTTGGTTGGAAAGCGTACTTCGACACAGCCGAAGTGCTGAGCCCGCTGCGGGACCTGGACAAGTGGATAAGGCGGAGAATGAGAAGTTACGTGTGGAAGCAATGGGGCCGAAGAGGGTATCGTGAACTGAGAAAGCGGGGCGTCCCGGTCAGACTGGCTTGGAACACCGCCAAATCAGCTCACGGCCCGTGGCGGCTGAGTCATTCGCCGGCACTGCGACAAGCCTTACCGGCCCGATTGTTCCGGAGCTATGGACTGCCGGGGCTGGCAGTACGGTAACGGGTTGAATCAAGTCACTGAATCGCCGTGGTACGTGATCCGTATGCCCGGTGATGTGGGAGGAGGGGCATCGTGAGGTGTCTCCCTATCCCCATTATAAAGCAGGAGAGAGTGCGTAATGATGATCGCCAGGGAATGGAAATGTCGAGTGCCTGAAGCACACAATAAAGGTTTCACGGACTATCTGTACGAAACCGGCATCAAGGATTCATACGCCACGCCAGGCTTCCTAGGTGCTCAGATTTTCCGTCGGTCTTTGACGGACAAAATTGAGCTTACCCTCATCACGTACTGGGACAACCTAGAATCGATCAAGGCGTTCGCTGGCGATGATATTTCGCAGGCTCGTTTGTACCCGGAAGACGGGGCTTATGAGCTTGAGCCTGACCTTTCAGTCCAGCACTATGAGGTTATCGAGCATCAAATTGCACCTGAGCTGAGAGGGTGAATGGGGGCTCATGCTTTATAACAAGTTGTTGCAGTCCATTCTTTCGTGGCTGGGGCGGCTTACGCTGCACTTCAGCCGCCCCAAAGCTCTGCGCTAAATAGCACGCTCAGTGTTAGGGTCAAGCTATAATAAGGAAGAGATATGAAGAGTTTTATAATTGCTGCCTTTTTAGTGGCTATGAGTGGTCATTCGCTTGCGAGCAGTGTCTGTGATAAAGCATCAAAGGAGTTCGATAAAGCTGTAGAGGTTTATAAAAAGGAGGGTGGTACAGCTTTCATGAAGCGCGTGCTGAAAAATGGCCCCTTAGAAAGTGACATGAAGTCTCTAAGTCAGGCGCAAGTGTTAGGGCAAATCGAGCAATTCTTCGGCCCCATTGAAACGGCTACTGTATTGAGCACAAAAGAGCTAGGTTGAAAGTCGTGCTACATCATTGGAATACTTGAGTATAAAAACGGTCCCGCGTTTGCTGTCGCTAACTATTATAGTGGCTCAAAGGGAGTTGGCGCGACATCGTTGTTTTTCCAAACCGAGCCAGAGCAAATACTACCGAAGCAATTTCTTGTTCAGTAAAGCATCTAGCAAGTCTGCTGCACTTGCTAGCGCTCAGTGGCTACTCGGCCAATGCCGCATAAGCGTGATTGTCGCATGATGCGTTCCTTACACAGAGGTGGTAACTGCTATCCGCCCATCCATAGTTGACATAACCAGCAGGCTAACCGCCTGAGTTTAAAAAACCCGGGGTCTCATTTGTTCGACGTTGCACTTCTATCCGTGCCCATTATGGCAGCCGTGGTAGGTTGGTTTACCAATTGGCTGGCTATACAGATGTCTTTCTACCCGGTTCAGTTCATAGGCATCGGCGCTGTTGGTTGGCAAGGGGTGATCCCCCGTAAATCGGAAAAGATGGCCCATATCTGCATCGATAGAACACTCCGTCACTTTGGAGACCTCAACGCCGTTTACCAAAAGCTCGAGCCTCAGCGCATCGTAGAGCAAGTCATTTCTCAAGTGACGCCTCGATTGGATGAGTACATTGATGAGGTGATGTACGAAATCCAACCGGTGCTTTGGGATAATCTGCCCTTATTTTTGCGCAGACGAATTTATCAGTGGGCGAGGGAGCAACTGCCTGCTCGGATTGAGGGTCTGGTTGATGATTTTGGCGATGATCTTGACGAGCTGGTTGATCTGAAAGCACTACTAAGCCGAGAGTTGCAACAGCACCCTGATCTTATGAATCGTATATTCAAGCAAGCGGGTTCTGTTGAACTTAGGTCCGTTATTAATCGCGGGGCAATCATCGGCGGAATTCTCGGGTGTGTTCTTGCGCCAGCATGGTCGGCTTATCCTGTGCCTTGGGTCTTGCCAATTGGCGGTTTCGGGGTCGGTTTCATTACCAATTGGCTTGCGATAAATCTGATTTTTGCGCCGCTGAAGCCCCGCCGTTTCTTCTTCTGGAAAGTTCAAGGGTTGTTTTTGCGACGCCAGCCAGAAATCAGTGAAATCTGGGCGAAATTGGTGGCAGAAGAACTGATCACTGTGGAAAAGGTGGCCGATGCCATGATAAACGGCAGCCGAGGCGATCGAACCCGGGCGATCATACAGAAGCACCTGAGGCCGTTGCTAGATAACTCTTTGTTGATGAAGCTCAGCGCTCAGGTAACCGTGGGGATGAGTGGCTACACCGAGCTAAAGAAAGCCATGAATCAACAGGCACTTCTGGCGACTCAAGATGTATTCAGCGACCCTTCCTTTAACAAGGAGCGAGCGCCAGTTGTTGCTAATGTGTTGGCTGGGCAAATGAAAGCGCTACAGCCCGAAGAGTTTCAGGACATACTCCGCCCCGCATTTCGGGAGGAGGAAATACAGCTCATGTTTGTAGGTGGCTTATTCGGGGCGATGGCGGGAGCTATTCAGTTTTTTGCTCTAACGTATTTTTCGTTATAGCTACCCCGTTATAGCTACCCCATAGTGACAAAAAGGAGGGTACGGCTATGCCAGCTTGGGCACTGCTTGTTTTGCAGTTTATCGTTACGGCTGCTGCTGTATTGGTGGTTTTATCGGGCTTCTGGGCACTCGTTATTCGGCCCTACCTAGATCGGAAAGTTGCCGAGCTGATCGCGGTCTCCGAGGAGATCGAGCCTCGGGTGGCGCGCGGCGTAAAAGCAGGCGTTGCAGATACCTTGCGAGAGCTACCAGAAAACGCCTGGGACGGCACAGTGAAAGAATCTACACGGCAATTCCTCAAGTTTGGATCGGGTATCTTCGAGAATGGGCTTAGTAGCTTGCTTGGCAGTGCTGCCGATCTGGAACGGCGCAGACAGCAAGAGCGTGGGTCAACCGCGAACGGTGAAGAGGTAATGCCGAAGTAACTGTGTGGGTGCTGATTAGCAGCCCATTCTAAAAAGATGAAATCTTTACAAGCAGTTTGTCGGCCGGGGTAGGCCAGCTATTCGGCATGCAGTTTTTGCGGGGGTGCCCGGAAACAGCTGCATAAGATAAATGCTGTTGCCCCTTTCGTCGCCTAAAGCCTCTTTTACCGACTTTACAAACAGCCTGTTTGAGGGCGGCGACATTTCATGTTCTTTATAAAATAACCGCAAAAACTCGATGATTTCCCAGTGTTTTTCGTTTAGCTCTATACTGTCATCAGAGGCAATGAGTGTGGCAATCTCGGGTGTCCAGTCATTGGCGTTTTCGAGAAATCCTTCGTTATTTCTTGCAGGTATTGCAGGCTTTTTCATGGGTTACCAGCTTATTACGTTTTGAGCCCGGGTCGTAAGATCAACCATGGCTGGAAAGTCGACGAGTGAGGCCTCTCGAGCGCATTGCCCAAGCCCGCGAGCAACGATATCCGATGCTAGAGCGTAAACGGGTACATCTGATTCTGGACCACTCTGGGCCGCAAGGGCGAGCACGGCGCTTTCGATGAGAAGCAAAGCGTCTCCGGGCCGTAACGCATCCCGGCATGCCTTCGAGCGTGGGTGTTCGGGGGTTTTGTTGAGAATGTGAAGCGTGTGAATGTCAGTCATAACGCTCGGCTCCGCCATGTTCGGGTATTAATTAGCCTGCAAAGGCCGTGTGGGAGTGTTGGCGTATTAAATCAGAGCTGTTTTCAGCTAGCACGACACCATCCACCATGTTTTCAGGCCCGAGTCCGTATTGGGTGCAGGCGCGCGCGCATGCGTACATTGCTTCGACACCGAAAATCGGCGCCGCTGAAAGATTTTTTTCTACGGATTTTTGATTGATTTCTCTTGTGTCTTGATAGGTTCGCAGCCAATTAACGCCAGCACCGGTAAACAGTATGGATACCGGTTGGTCAAACGCCGCAAGAGAAAACGCCATATCCAGCGCTTCACGGCCGGCCCAGATTCCATAGGGCGGTTGATCAATAACCATCAATGTGCCCATATTCAGCCTCCTGCGTGGAAGTAGAGCGTTCGAGACGAGGCCATGTTGCCCTCAACCCACTCGCCAAGCCCGGCAATTATGAATGGCTTCAGAAGGTTGCTAGCGGATAACTCATAACGCTTGCGTTCTGATTCGTTTACCAGCCCGCGCCTCAATGCAGATGCAATGCAAGCGACTCCGGGTATGCCATTGTCTGTGAGAAATGTCGACCATTCGGTAGGCCAATGGGTTTCATCCGACGGAGGTGCGCAGAGGGACGACGCAAGGTGAACGCCGTCACCATAGAGGAAGACCCGGTCCACCGTGTGGCCTGCTGCAATGGCGGCGCGAGCGAACGATAAGGCCGTTTGCGGAGCCTGCGTAGAGTAGGGCGCGCCAGTGATGACCAAGGTATAACTGTGTATGGGGTTAGCAGCCATGGATGCGATTCTCGCCGGAAATGTAACCAGTGTACCAATAGCAAAAACCCCGGCAAAGGCCGGGGTTTGCGTAAACACTTATCTGCGCTGTGCGCTCCAAACGTTAGTCGCTGGAGAAGGCGCCAATAAGATGCAGCAGGCTTACAAACAGGTTGTAGATATTCAGGTACAAGCCAGTAGTCGCCATGATGTAGTTGGTTTCACCGCCGTTAACGATACGGCTGGTGTCATACAGGATGAAGCCTGACATTAGGAATACAATGGCTGCGCTCAGAGCCAGACTGAAGGCTGTAACTTCAACACCGAACATCGACGCAACCATGGCGCCCACTGCTGCGACCAGCACCACAACTAGACCAGCAACGAGCATGCCCCGCATGAAGCTGAAGTCTTTCTTGGTGGTCAGCACATAGCCAGACAGTGCAAAAAACACTAGGCCGGTTCCGCCCAGAGCTTGCATGATGATTTGGCTGCCATTAGGGAATTGCAGGTAGTGAAACAGAATTGGGCCAAGGGAAAGACCCAATAGACCGGTAAACGCAAACACTACTGCAATGCCAGCTGAGCTGTTGGCGGTTCGTGGCAATACAAACCAGATCAGAGCAAGCGCACCCAAACTGCACATAAGGCTTGCGCCTTGGCTCAGACCAATAGACATAGAAACGCTTGCCATAATTGCACTGAAAACCAGTGTCATCGCAAGCAGGGTGTAAGTATTGCGCAAAACCTTGGTCGCCGAAGCACTGATTGGCGCGGTAGCGGACCCACGGGCAATCATGCCGTTGCGGTTCTGCTGAGCATTAAACTGTCTGTTTTGCATTCTGTTCTCCGATTTAAAGCAGCTTGACTGGTTACGGGCAGCAGGCCCAAAGCCTGCTAAACGCCAATCACTTGGTATTGCACACTATAGTAATGTCGAATTCTCAACTTTCAATCATTTACGACACGAAAGTGGTCGCCAGATTCCATTAAAGACAGTTAATGTTCAAATTTACACGGAGTTTAGTCCAGGGCGTTGACAGCACAGGCAATTCCGGTATCATGCACACCGCTGTCGTTTGGCAGCAATGGAAAACCGGTGGGCTGGCAGAGTGGCTTAATGCAGCGGTCTTGAAAACCGCCGTACGTTAGTAGCGTACCCGGGGTTCGAATCCCTGGCCCACCGCCATTTTTTCCAATGAAGTTATTGGTTTTATCCTTCCTGAATATCTCTGTAGTCAAAAAAATTCTTTTAAGTCAGGTATCGCTCTAGCCTTGTGTATTCTGTGGCCTTTAAATCTGTCTTAGTCGCCCCCACTTCGGACTTATAACCCGCCATAGTTCCTAATATCGAGGTAGCTGGAGGATGAGCATGTCCGAGAAACAGGCAGGCAACGCCATTAAAACCGACTTAGATGATCGCCGTGATCGAAAATTTGCGGTGTCCACTAACCGTGGCAAAGCGAACCACCGGGTCCGTTACGTGGAGGCAGGCGGTGCCAATGTGAATGTTGATGAGTGCGCTTTCTGTGAAGCCATGCCGGATCTTTCTGATGAGGGGCGGGAGCAAACCGATAAGAAGGGCGAGTAATTTCGATATTAATCGCCCATTTTTTCTACCACTCTCTTCGCGACGACTGTCGCGCCAGCGATAGACATGTGGTCATCGTCAAAATAATAGGCAACGCCGTTCTTCGCCGCAAAGCATTGGGTTTCATCACAAAACAGCTGAGTCGGATCAACGATCGCTATTGATTTAGGTATGTCTGAGATCCGTGTACGAACAAACTGGTTTCTGTTGAGCCACCACTCCTTTGAGATGCCAGACAGATCACCATTTGAAACCTGATCTCTTTTGATCAGCCTCTCTATGGGCTCTTTCAATTCCGGAGCCTGCATAACGAGAATGACGTTCTTACCGTTTTCGTCAAGAGCGTTCAGAACATCAACATATGCCCGCCAAATCTTCTCCCTCTCTTGTTTTGATCGATTGCTCGGCAGTGTAGGAAAGGTTGCTTCGTGCCCGCCAAAAAGAGCTTCATTTATTCGATAGGATACGACAACGGTTTCTATTGAACCTTCGTTGATCACGCGGCTTATCACGTCGTTGGTCCAGTTAGAGCAGTCGTCGTATCCTTCAATCAGGATCCCGTAGCTCGGAATGCAATTAGAGAAGGATAAGTGCTTTAAACGTTGTTGGGTCGGCGCCAATTCTTTGGCCAGCGCATAAGCGAGCTCGACAGTGTGGCTATCGCCAAAAACAGCGACCTTGAGTTCACCCTCAAAATACTCACAGGCGTCGTCATAGCCAAAATAGTCTCGTTTACTGGCATGGCAATCATCGCGCTTTGGACTATTAATCGCCGTGTCCAGCAAACCCCGTTGATTGGCATTTAGCAAGCTGCCTTCGAATCCGTTGTTGGCGTGGCCGACCAGACCCAGGGAGAGCGGAAAGAATAGAAAAACGGGTGTTATGTAAAGAACCATTTTTTTCGAGACTAAAGCCCGGTCTCGAAAAGGTGTTTCAATGAACTTCCAGCTTAGCACCGCCAAACCCATAGATACGGCCGAAAGTATCAGCATATAGGTTGGGCTTGGGGACTCCTGAGCGTGTATCCTTGCGAACGCGAATAGCGGCTGGTGCCACAAATAGGCGCTGTAACTGATCAATCCAATCCCGACGATCACGCGAGTGCTTAAGAGCTTTGCGACCGCCGTGTGTTTGTCTGCGAACAAAATGATGAGTACAACGCCTACAACCGTTGGTAGGGCATATAGGCTAGGGAAGGGCGTGTTTTTATCGTATAAAAAGATAGTCAGCAAAATAGCGAACAAACCAATAAGAGACAGTGTGTTATTTTTATTTATGCCAGCTTTCTGAACGATAAACGCAGACATAGAGCCTGCTAGAAGTTCCCATACACGGGTTGGTGCTAAATAAAAATTCGCTACAGGGCTGTTCCGCCAACTCCATTCACTAAGGGCGAGACTGGCTAAAGAGAGGAACGCAATCAGCCAAAATACGCGGTTTTTTCCATAACGCCAGGTAAGCAGTAAGAAGATCGGGAAGAGGAAGTAATACTGCTCTTCAACTGCCAGACTCCAAGTGTGTAGCAGAGGTTTCTCTTCTGCCGCCGGTGCAAAATAATCGCTTTCGCTCCAAAAAAGAAAATTCGACGCAAACAAGCTCACTGCAATAAGGCTTTGAGAGAAGTCCTCCATCTGGCTTGGGACCATCAAAAACCAAGCGAATGGCACGCAAGCTAACATAACGAAGAATAGGGCGGGCAAGATACGCCTTGCCCGCCTCTCGTAAAAGTTAATCAAACTGAACTTATTTTTTTCAATATCAGAAATAAGTAATGTGGTGATCAAGTAGCCACTGATGACAAAAAATACGTCTACACCAACAAACCCACCACTGAACAGATCGAACCCTGCATGGAAGAGAATTACTGGCACAACGGCAAGAGCTCTTAAACCGTCTATTTCGGCGCGATACTTCAATATAAAAACCCTGAATCAAGATGCTTATTAAGCCTGAGATCCTTTTTCACTCTTTGGTGAGCCTAATTGCACTAGAGGTCGCGGCCGGGGTAGATGGCTTGTTTTTGCTCGTCTGCACATGTTTGGCGAGCGACCAGAGTTTCAGGTTGGTTGTTTGGAGACTGCCAGCCTTGCAGGTTGTCCTCGATTAACTGTACCAACGCATCAATGTGGCCCGGGGTCGCATTCAAGGCAGTTATGTAATTGAAACCTTCGCCACCAGACGCCATGAAGTATTCGCGGTTCTCTTCATCAATCTCTTCAATGGTTTCCAGACAGTCAGACGAAAACCCTGGGCAAAACACATCTATGGATTTAACTCCCTGCCCGGGCAGCGATTTTAGCGTTTCGTCAGTATAAGGTTTGAGCCATTCTTCTTTGCCAAAACGAGACTGGAAGGTGGTTATGTAGTCATCTTTTGCCAGCCCCAGACGCTCTGCCAGTAGTCTTGAAGTCTTGTGACACTCACAATGGTAGGGGTCCCCCTTGGTGAGGTACTTCAGTGGAACGCCGTGATAGGAAAGCACCAACTTTTGATTGCGCCCATTATCAGCCCAGTGATTTTCAATGTGACGGGCCATTGCCTCTATGTAGGGCGGATAATCCGGATAGTGGGAGATAAAACGCAGATCCGGCAGCCAGCGGCGCTTCGAAAAGTCTTTCGCGATCGCGTCAAAAGTAGACGCGGATGTTGAGGCGGAATACTGTGGGTAGAGCGGCAGCACTACCAGTTTTCGCACACCTTGTTGTTGCATTTCATCAAGCACCCTCGGAATAGAGGGGTTGCCGTAGCGCATGGCAAAGCCTACAACCACATCAGTGCCGTACTTCTTCTTTAGAGCTTTCTGTATGCCTTCAGCCTGCTTGGCTGTGTGGATTAGCAGCGGCGAGCCTTCAGGCTGCCAAACGCTGGCATAGGCTGCAGCGCTGCGTTTGGGGCGGATTCGCAAGATGACTCCGTGCAATATCAGCCACCACAAAGGGCGAGGCAGCTCAACAACTCTGGGATCGGAGAGAAACTCCCCCAAATAACGCCGTAAAGCTGAAGGGGTGGGTGCATCTGGAGTGCCTAGGTTGGTTACCAGTACACCAAGCCGTTCCGGCTGATTATGCCGGAAGTTCTCTGAACCTTTGTATTGCATGTGAAGGTGGATCCTGAGCGTTGATCGTAAGAAACAAATTACTGATTATTTGCTTGCTGGGCCATGCGCGGAGCAAGGCCGCTGATGTCGTAGCCAGCACTGCGGGCCTTGGTGAAAATTTCCTCCGCCGGAGTGGTGCGGGCTGCGTTTAGTGCCCAAAGGACTGTACAACGAGTTCCGCTTCTGCAAAAGGCCAATACGGGCTTTTCTGACTCGCGGATCATTGCTCCGAAGCGCTCAACGTCTGCGTCTGCTATGTTTCCCGATTCAACGGGCATATAAACCCACGTCATGCCGTTCTCAATAGCGGCCGCTTCAATATCTGCCATGGGGGGCTGGCCAAACTCTTCTTGGTCCGGGCGGTTGGCTACCAGTGTTTTGAAGCCGAGTTTGGCGGCCTCTGCTACATCTGTGTAGGTAATCTGGGGAGCGACGGAAATTGAGTCATCTATTTTTCGGATATCCATGGGGGTTCGTCTCCGGATTCAGTAGAAAAACGACGCCATCATCTCATAGCTGATGGCGTCTGTCAGAAGGATACACCGCTAATCCGCTCACTCCTGAGTGGTCGCACTCCAGCCGCTTCCGGACCGGGTTGGGTTTGCGCCAGCCCGGCTGCGCTCTATCAGTTCGAACACGCCCATGCCGACGATCATGGAGGCCACGAAAACAGCGGATTTGAGTTCGCCTGCGCCCAAACCTACCAGCCCGGGTCCGGGGCAAATGCCGGCAATACCCCAGCCCACACCAAATAATAAACCACCAATGATCAAGCGTTTATCTACGTGGGACTGGCCGGGCACTTTCATGCTGAAGCCGAGGAAGGAGAGGGTTCTTTTACGGGCGATGGCGAATGCCACAAGGCCAACAAGGATGGCGCCACCCATCACGAAAGCAAGGGACGGGTCCCAGAGCCCGGCAATATCGAGAAAGCCCAAGACCTTTTCCGGATTCGCCATGCCGGAAACCAGTAGGCCGAAGCCAAACAGCAAGCCAGAAAATAGTGCGGCGATAGCAGATTTCATAGAGTTACACTCCCAGCAGATGGCGGATAACAAACACGGTGGCAAACCCGGCAAACATAAAACTAAGGGTTGCTACTAAAGACCGGGGAGAGAGTCGTGACAGCCCGCAAACGCCATGCCCGCTGGTACAGCCTGAGCCGTAGCGAGTGCCAACGCCTACAATAAGGCCAGCCAAAATGAGAACGGGGTATCCCGCATTGATTTCAATGGGCGGCAATTGAGCCACCAAGGCCCAAAGAGCTGGCGCGCCGATGAGCCCGGCCAAAAAAGCAATGCGCCAGCTGATGTCGCCGACAGTCGGCGTTAGCAGGCCGCCTAAAATGCCGCTTATTCCGGCTATCCTGCCATTCAGCAAAAGAAAGCTCGCAGCCGCGAGACCTACAAGCACGCCACCGATGAGTGCTGACCAGGGAGTAAAACTACTCCAGGCAATATCAATCATTCAATCATTCCTCCAGTTAGCCGGTAAGGTAAGGTATTCGAATTGCTTTTTGCGATACAAAAGCGTCTAGTTCTGCGAACTCCAAAGTTGTTTTTGGAATAAGCATATAAGTGCAGGCAATAATAACAAAAAAAAGCCCGGCGTGAATGCCGGGCAGAGGCGTGCGAGTTTTATCCATGAAAGGCTTCCAGACAAACCGGTGTCAACAGGGACTCCGGTATGAATAAGTATTGTCTAAAATTCGTACACTTCAAGCTTGCAGCTATTCGCTTTGGGAACATTTTCGCATATAAATTTCGCCTTTATACTGAGGCCTGTTGTTATGCGGCTTTCAAGCCGACTGAAATTGCGCTTTAGCTGTAATACAATAGGCTTTAAGCGCACTTTTCTTCCCGAGGTTGTTGCATGTCTAATGAGAACGACAAGAAACCCGAAAACGATCCGCAGTTGGCAGCAAAGATAAAAGGCTCTGCCCGACAGATTTGGCTTGCTGGCCTTGGCGCTTACACGAAAGCGGAAGAGGATACAGGTCGGTTTTTTGATCGCTTGGTTCAGGAAGGTGAACAACTGGAGAATAAAACTCGGGGAGTGGTAGAGAAGCAGATACGCTCCGTGGAAGATCGGGTCGAGGGTGTTCGTGAGCGGGCAACCGGCACCTGGGACAGGCTTGAGCACCTATTTGATGAGCGGGTGTCCGGCGCGTTACGCCGCCTAGGCATTCATCGCCGGGAAGACATCGAAGCGCTTGAGCAAAGAATAAATGCATTGGAAGCAGAACTTTCGGCGCTCAGGGATAACAGCAGTAGAGATGAAGAAGAGTAAGCGCTTTGGGGCCTAAGGGACTGAGAGAGGGGCTAAGAGGTGTACTACAGCAAATAGTCCCGGCTAATCAGTTTTGCGTGCTCTTGAACGTCCGGCGCGAAATAGGGCAGCATAAGATTCATCATCTGATAAACACCACGTCCAGGATCGACAGACTCCCTGTCGTCAAGGTGGGAAAGCGTATCGTACGCGCTCCAGTAACACGCAGTCAGGGTTAATTGTTCACACAAGGAGTCTACTTCTTCCTGATCAGCGCTCATCATGTTTTGGTTCCGCAGGCTTTCGCAGATACCCCGGAAAGCCTCCGTTTTCTTCTTCAAAATCCGTTTGAAACGCAGTTGCAAGCGCTCGTATCTGGATAAGACGTTCACCAGGTCCTGATACAAAAACCGGTATCGTGCCACTGCCTCGAACAGCAAATGCAGAAAAAAGCTTTGTTGGTCTAAACTGATGTCAACGTCATCCGGCACCGCGAGCAAGTCCAGCATTTCCGTTTCAAAAGCCGAAAACAGCTCCTCGACAATGTCACCCTTGCTCTTAAAGTGGTAATACAGGTTGCCCGGGCTTATATCCAGCTCATCCGAGATCAGCAACGTTGTTACATTTGGCTCGCCCAGACTGTTGAACAGCGAAAGGCTGGTGTTAAGTATTCGGTCCCGGGTTTTTACTTTTGTCATGGGGCGCCCGATCAGATCTCAGAGTTCAAAGGTCGCCCAAACCGGGCAATGATCGGATGGACGCTCCATCGCGCGGAAATCATAAGACACGCCCGCTTCCTTTGCTTTAGGCAGCAGCCCATCGCTCGCCATGATGAGGTCAATACGTAGGCCTCGCTTGGGCTCACGTTCAAAGCCTTTGCTGCGGTAATCAAACCAACTGAATGTTTGTGCCTCATCCGGATGCAGGTGGCGGAACACATCGGTATAGCCGCGAGCCTCAACTTGGCCTAACCATTCCCTTTCTTCCGGAAGAAATGAACATTTACCGGTGCGTAACCAACGCTTGGCGTTGTCCGGGCCTATGCCAATGTCTTTATCCGTGGGGGAAATGTTCATGTCGCCCATAATCACCACGTGGCCATCCCGCTCATTAAGTTCATCCAAATAAGCCATGAGGTCTGCGTAGAATTTCTCTTTGGCTGGAAACTTGATGGGGTGGTCGCGGCTCTCGCCCTGAGGAAAATAACCGTTAAGAACCGTAAGCTTTTTGCCATTGACGGTGAACTGCCCGGTAATCATTCGCCGCTGGGCGTCGTCTTCATCTCCGGGGTAGCCTTTAAAAACCCGGTCCGGCTCTATGCGGGATAGCAATGCAACCCCATAGTGTGTTTTCTGGCCGTGAAAATGCACGTGATAGCCCAGTTCGCGTATGGCTTCAACCGGAAATTCTTCGTCCCGTACCTTGGTTTCCTGAAGGCCGATAATATCCGGGTTATGGCTTTCTACCAGTGCCTCAAGCTGGTGCAGGCGGGTACGTATACTGTTGACGTTAAAAGACACAAACATCATGGCTAAACATTCTCCGGCGTTGGTTGCCGCAGAAGTTTAACACATAGGAACCTGTGCACCGCCTCTTCAAAGGCGGCAAGATTAAGGGGTAAGTTCACATTCCGGGTAGGTGGTCACGTTATAGAGGATGGTTGCAGTGAAATTTTGATCGGCATTCTCGCGAATATTGGTGAGGCCAGAATAGACGGTGAGCACCCCTTTTTTGCTGTAGCCGAGGACAATAGGGTCCACCAAAAATTTGAGCATGAAGCTGTCCGGGCGAATTTGTACCAAGTAGTCTGCTTTCACGGTCTGGTTTTGTGCAGGCTCCAATACAAACGCGTAATCGGTTCCGCGAGTTGGCGCCAGAAAACGGAATCTTACAGATTCACCGTTAATAACTTTGTGCCAATTCTGACGCACGAAATTATCAAAGCCTGCGTCCACCACCAAATCATTGGGCATATCAAGGGTTGACCGGTTGGTATCGCCTCCGGGCTGTTGCCACACAAGGCTCACGATATCTTTATCAGGATAGGTGACTTTAAGAAACTCATTAAAATTTGGCTGCCGGAAATTCACTGTTGGACGTACAGCCGAAGCGCTGTAATCCAGCCATTTTTCTGCGAATGGTTGATCGCTGCCGCTGCCCCTAGAGGGGAGGTAGATAACGTGATGCTCCAGTGGCTCGAACTCGCCACGTTCACACAGTCCCTCGACTCGGTGTTGTTCCTCGTACAGCACTGTTCCATCGTTTCTGGCGGCGGAACCGGTAAACTCGAACAAAGCAGCATAGGTAGGCTCAGCCAGAGAGGCCGCCACCAGTAAAAATCCACCGCGTATGGCAGTCATGACAGCTCCGGATACAGAGATTTTCGGGTAAACAGCAGCAACGGAAACACCAATAGCCATCCAAGGGCCAGAGCTGCGATTGAGAGAGCAAGATCCGGCAAGGTAACCGCTCCCAATTTACTTGCCGACCAGTAGGCAAACGGGCCTGCAATGGGCGCAAACAAAAACGCAAGCCAGACCTTACGGCTGATCCAGTTTAGGGAATGGCTGAGGGTGGACATGAATGTCGCCCAAATAGCCACCAACCAAAGCGGAGTAATCACCAACGCGTCGCTTCCGTTATCAAGGACGCCAGTGTTGAGCCAGAGACCGTCTAGCAATGAGCCTACAACCGTTCCCAAGCCGATAAATTGCAGCTCGGTTAAGCGATTCTGGCTCACCAGCACAAAATGGATCACCAGTAACAGCAGCGCGACAATTGGACCAATCACATCGGGGTAGACGACGCAAGCAAACCATCCGATCTGAAAAAGTATAAAATTCAGTACATTACGAGCCGTTTCTGATGTAATCATACACTCAGTATGTTCTGCCGTTTGTTGCCGGGTTTGGCGAAAACCAACTGTGATACACCGATAGCTCGTTCGCTAAAGCCTGCTTCGCAGTAGGCAAAGTAGAAGTGCCAGAGCCTGCGGAAAGCCTGATCGTAGCCCATGGATTCAAGGGTTTCGCGGTTGGCCATAAACCGGTCGCACCAGTCCCTGAGCGTGCGCGCATAGTGAAAGCCGGTATCTTCCGAATGGGTCAAAACCAGATTGGATTCATTACGTACCGATTCCAGAATGGCGCCGAATGACGGTATAAAACTGCCGGGAAAGATAAACCGCTGGATAAAATCGACGTTTTTTAGGGCACGCTGGTAACGCTGCTCAGGCATGTTGATGGCCTGAACCAAGGCCAATCCGTTTGGCTTTAGTAACGCGTTAATCTGACTGAAATAGCTGTCCAGATACTGAGGGCCTACGGCTTCAATCATTTCAATGGAAACCAGTTTGTCGAACTGACCCGCAAGGTCTCGATAATCGTCGAACAGTAAGGTGATGCGATCTTCGAGGCCTTCACTGCGAACCCGCTCTTGTGCGAGTTCCAGTTGTTCTTTGGAAATAGTGGTTGTGGTTACATGGCAACCATAGTGTTTAGCCGCATGGATAGCGAAACCTCCCCAGCCGGTGCCTATCTCTATAACTCTGTCACTTGGCTGCAAATCCAGTTTTTTGCAGATGGTGTCGAGTTTGTGAACGGCAGCTTCTTCGAGCGTGGAATCTTCGCTGGGGTAAATTGCAGAAGAGTACATCATGGTCGGGTCGAGGAAGGTCTCGAACAAATCGTTGCCCAGATCGTAATGGGCGCTGATGTTCTTTCTCGAACCGTCTTTTGTGTTGCGGTTAAGCCAGTGCAGTCCTTTGAGCGCTGGTTTGGTCACCCAACTGAACTTGTCCTCAAACTCGTTCATGCGGTCAATATTGCGCGTAAAGAACCGAAGCAGCGCAACGAGATCCGGTGATGACCAATCTCCGGCTACATAGGCTTCGGCAGCGCCGACGCTGCCGCCCGTTAGCAAATCCCGCCAAGTGCTCGGATCATGAACAATCAGCTCTGCGGGTGGATGCTCATCGCTGCCATCGCCAAATACCAGATCCTCCATCCCGGATTCACGAATGATGAGCGTGCCGGCTCCCAGTTGCCGCAGTTGATGGATCACCAAATTGCGCGCTACCCGGCTAGCCAGTGAGATATTGGCCTGAGGGGTGGTGACAGTATTTGCCGGTGTATTCAGGTTCTCCATGAGCTTACCTTTCCTCGAGTCTTATTTGAGTCGTCTGTGCTGGTTACATCAACTCCCTGATCGGTGACCCCTAGCTTGTGGGCGGGATCGCTATCAGCGAGTTTGTCCGGGTGCGTATAGAAGGGCGCACCTTTGAGTTTCAGCTTCAGCGCGTGCCAGTAAATACCGGCTGCCACCTTAAGTGCCTCCACCGGGAACTGGCGCAGACTTTTATGAAGAGTTTTACGTGTAAGAGGGGCTCTATGGACTACAAGTGTGGCATCAAAATGTTTCTTTCCTTCTTCGAGCACGTTCATGTGGATTCTCAAATCCTTCCCACGGAAGCTGAACGTCCATTCGTACTGCTGTGCCATGGCGTTAAACGGCGACACATGAAAGCGCTTGGTAAAGTCGAATCGTTCGGTGCGCCAGCCAGCGGCATTGGGTGCGCTGTGTGTGGTTTCTAAGCAATAAACATGGCGTTCATGCCAAGGGGTATTCGTAATCTGGGCCACGATAACAGCGGGAACATCGCCGTTGGCACCGCTTTCGCCAGCGCGATAGCAAAAGTAAAAGCTCACAGGATTGAAAACATACCCCGCGTAACGAGGATGGGTTATGAGTTCCACAGCGCCATCAGGGCGCCAACCGGTGGCGGTCTCAACGTGTGCGCGTAGCGCTTCTGATAACTCACCGGCCTCGGGCTGGAAATAGTCTTTACGCTTCAAAGACACCCAATTGAAGCTTTCCAGAGAAAAGAAGGGGCTTACGTTGGCTATTTGATTCCACTCATCCGTATCCAGCGCCAACATGCCAGTATGGTATTCAAACTCATGCCGAACCGGATACAAGCGCCGGTGCCGGATGGAGCCTTGTAACCATTGGCTGTCCATAATCAGAGCTCCACACCAAAATCACTGGTTACCCGTAGCGCACTGCGCACGCCATCTTCATGGAAACCATTGAACCAATAGGCGCCGCAGTAATGGGTGCGATTTTTGTTACCAATCTCGCCGTAGCGTGCTTGAGCTTCTACCGCATCCAAAGTGAACACTGGGTGAGAATAATTGAAGCGCTTGATGACTTTGTCTTCGGCAATATCTTGGCTTCGGTTTAGGGTGACGCAAAAAACCTCCGGAGCCTGATGGAAGTTCTGTAGTACGTTCATGTTGTATGTTACCGAAACCGGTTCAGTGCTGTGCTTCGGAATATAGTAATTCCATGCCGCCCAAGCTCTGCGGTTGTCTGGCAGAACGCTGCTGTCTGTATGAAGCACCACATCGTTCTTCTGGTACGGAATGGCTCCTAGAATGTCACGCTCTGTATCACTCGGGTCGGCTAGCATGGCTAGCGCTTGATCGCTATGACAAGCAAAAATAACCTGATCAAACTCAAGGGTCTGTCCTTCTAGGACAACCGTAACGCCTTTCTCATTTCTGCTTACAGTCTGTACTGGCGTGTTCAAATGCGTGTGTTTTCCTAGCCTTTCCATCATGGCCTTCACATATTGCGCGGAGCCACCTGAAATAACCCGCCACGTGGGGCGATCGTCCACTGACAACATGCCGTGGTTATTAAAGAACTGTAGGAAAAAGCGTATTGGAAACTGTTCGAGGACGATTTCCGGGGCCGACCATATCGCTGCGCCCATGGGCACTATGTAGTAATTGCGAAAGTACCGGGAATAGCCGTTGCGGTTTAAGTATTCGCCGAGTGTTTCGGTACTGAGGATCTTGCCAGCAGCCATATCGGCGCGGGTTTCTTTGTTGAACCTCAGAATTTCCCGCACCATATTTAAAAAGCGGACGTTAAGCAGGTTTTTGCGCTGGGCGAAGAGCGTATTCAAGCTGGTGCCGTTGTATTGCAGCCCTGTGGTGCTGCTATCCACACTGAAGCTCATGTCGCTGACTTCCGAGGGCACTCCCAATCGCTCCATAAGGCGCATAAAGTTCGGGTATGTCCAATCGTTGAACACAATAAACCCCGTATTTACCGGCCACATGCGCCCTCCGGCTTCTACAAACTCGGTATTGGTGTGGCCCCCGGCGTAATCTGCGGCCTCAAAGAGTTCGACATCGTGCTTTTCAGCGAGAAGCCACGCTGCCGTAAGGCCGGAGACACCGGCACCAATAACCGCAATACGCTGACGTTCGTTATTCATTATGTATCCTGTTCGCTGGAGCTTTTACGGGCCATGGAAGCGGCCATACGGTCAATCAATGACTGGGGAAGGGCACCCAGACACTTCAAGATCCATGTAAAGCGTTTCGGGAAGGCAATTTCATTGTGACCTTTAGCAAGCCCGCTGACGATGCGCTCTGCAGCATCTTCGGCTGTGACCAGAAACGGCATAGGGAAATCATTCCGGTCGGTCAGTGGCGTTTTCACAAAGCCGGGTGACACCAACACAACATCGATACCTTCCGCCGCCAGATCGGCTCTCAAGCTTTGTGCGAAATAGGCTAAGGCTGCTTTGGATGCGCCATAACCCTCCGCACGGCCAAACGGGAACCACCAAGCGGATGAGCCTACAATAACCAACGTGGCGGGCTGCCCTTTAGCTCTGGTGCGTCGCAATGCAGGCAAGGCGATCTCAACGCAACGGGCTGTGCCAACAACGTTGGTGTGTATGTTTTTCTCGATCACGTCACTGCTGTAGTGAGCGACATCCAGATACTCGCAAGTGCCAGCATTCAGAATAGCCATGTTCAACTCGCCGAAGGATTCCAATGTTGCAGAAATTGATTGCAAATCCTCCTTGCTGGTTGTGTCTGCCGCTGCCGTTGCGATGCGCTCTGGCGCCAGTGTTTTCAACTGATCCAGAGGCTCTACGCGGCGCCCGGTAACAATCAGCCGGTGTTCGCCGCGTATCAATGCTTGGGTGACTGATTCACCGATGCCAGAGCTGGCGCCGGTAATCCATATACTGGATACAGTGTCGAGACGTTTGCTCATCCTGCGTATCCCTTAACCCAGCGGATAACGCCACCGATCAACGGGAGGTTTTCATACAGCAGTTGCCCGGCGTCGAAATAGTCCCGGTGGTAGCAGATTCTGCCGTTTTTCACGACGACGTGGCTAATGCCTGCCACCTGTATGTCACGGCCACCGCGAATGCGCTTATGGCGAAGGTGCATCACCCAAGGAATGGAGGCGGAGCTGCCTTGAACCACCGGCTCGTCAAAAATAAAGTGACACGAAATGACGTTGGTGTAGGCGCTGGCGAAGTAGTGAGTTAGGGCATCAAGGCCTTCGACCTGACCTAATGGGTCCTGAAACCTTATGTCTTCGCTATACACGGCGGACAGAGTGTGCAGGTTTCCCTTATCCAACTGGTTAAATAAAGCCTTGAACTTCTCCAGAGTGATGGGCACAGCGGAGTTGGGATGTCCTACTTCTATTGCCGGGGCGGTTGTCATTTTTGCGCCCTCCTCATTTGATCACGTTGGCGGGTTTCTTCTTGGATGTGTTTAGGTATCGGGTTTAGATCCCAGATAATGCCCAGTTTCGACAGAGCCCAAAGCCCGTACCAAGTTACGTCGATCTCGTACCAACGGAAGCCCTGTCGAACGGACTGGGGCCAGCGGTGATGATTGTTGTGCCAGCCTTCACCTAATGTCAGGAGGGCAAGCCAGACGTTATTGCGACTGTCGTCAGAGGTTTCGAATCGTCGCTTGCCCCAAACATGGGATAGCGAGTTGATAGAGACGGTGGCGTGAAACAGCACAACGGTAGAGATGAAGAAACCCCAAACCAGCAATTGCAGGCCATTGGTGCCAAGATCCGGTGCCCAGACGGCAAGGGCTTCGCCTAGGCTATAGATTAAAATGGCGGCGGCGGCAGGTACCAGCGCGTCAAACCTGTTAATTGCTTTCAGCTCCGGGAACTTTAACCAGTCGCGAATGCGGCGTTCGTCTGTAACAAAGCCTGCATCACAGGTAAACCACCCCATGTGAGACCACCAGAAGCCGCCTTGATGAGGCGAGTGTAGATCTTGCTCACGGTCCGAGTGCTGGTGGTGATGCCTGTGGTGGGCAGCCCACCAAAGTGGTCCACGTTGGGCTGCACTCGCACCCAACACGGCAAATATAAACTGGGCCGGGCGGCTGGTTTTGAATGTCTTATGGGCAAAGTAGCGGTGGTAGAATCCGGTAATCGCAAACATTCTGACCACAAAAAAGACGAGTGCGAACCCGACGGCGAATGCACTTACGCCGGTATAAAAAGCCAATAGGCAGGCCAGATGCAGCGCAATAAACGGAATTACGCGCACGAAGCTGAAAGAACGGGAGGATCTGTCTATGTGATCCAAACCTGCTTCGGAATCGAACCACCTTAGAATGTTTACAAATAAGTTTTGCACGCGGGTCATACCCTGACTGCCTTTTTTCTGAATGGAACCTGTACAGCGATGTTTTCCCATATACCGGGCTCTGTCGCTTGCTGGTTTGTACGCTCTGACCACAGCACTTGGATGCACCATAAACCATGTTTAATGAGACGCTTACTAAAAATGATATACGCCGTATCGCGATTGTTGGTTCAGGCCTAGCGGGCTTGAGTGCTGCTATAAAGCTGAAACAGCAGGGACACGATGTGACTGTGTTCGAAAAAAGCCGTGGCCCCGGTGGTAGGCTCGCCGCAAAACGGGTTGCAGAGGGGGCGGCGGATATTGGAGCGCAGTATTTCACCTCCCGTAATCCGGACTTTCTTCCGTTTCTTGAAGAGTTTGCCGGCAACCGACGTTTTAGCACTTGGGAAGGCTCATTTGGTTTTCAGGACAAAGACGGCCAGTGGCAGGCATTTCCTGATGAGCACCGGTACGTGGGCGTGCCGCGAATGACAGCCATTTCGCGGGCTCTTTCCAGCCATGTAAATCTGATTGCGGAAACGCGCATAGAGAGCTTAAAACGAAACAGCAAAGGCTGGCGGCTCACTGATACAAGCGGTGATGAACTAGGCGAATTCGATCAGGTAATTATCACCGCGCCGCCAGCTCAGGCCAGAGATTTGCTTGAACAAAGCAATTTACCGGAACTGGCTGCGGAGCTTAACGACGCCGTAAGCCGGGTGTTGCCTTGCTGGGCGGTAGCTGCGCGATTTACGGAAAACCCGTGGCCGCGCCACGTTGGCATGCGGTGTAATCACCGGGCGCTGTACTGGGTTGCTAACAATTCCAGCAAGCCCGGCCGTGAAACCTCGGATCAGACCAGCGAAGGCGTATGGTGGGTGTTACACGCGACCCCGGAATGGACGGAACAACATGTTGATGCGGCGCCTGAAAAGGTCACGGAAGAGCTCATTGCAGCATTTCGGGATCTGACAGGCACAACGGCAATGGTGACGGATTCCGTTGCCCACCGCTGGCTTTATGCTCGCTCAGAAGGAGGTGCCAATCCCGGCTATCTCTGGTTTGAAGATCACGGCATCGGCCTTGCGGGCGATTGGCTCAGCGGTGGCAGGGTTGAAGGCGCCTTCGACAGCGCCTGTAGTTTGGTGTCCGCCTGCGCGGAGCGGCCGGTTAGCCGCTAATTCCGGGGGTGGTCTTTACGGTGGTGTCTGGCCTTGTGTAGAAGTGGGTGATGGTTCCGTCGCTGAACTTGCTGAAAAAGGCACTTACATTGGTGATCTTTTTCAGCGAGCGTGTCCGGTTAACAGGGTCTCGAACCAATACCTTAATGCCATTGAAGTTGTCCTGAATATTGGAGAAGCGCGCCCGCATGGAGCAGGTAACCACGTGGGCCGGATTAAGCTCCATTGCTTCGGCCAGCCAAGCGCTGTGACTGGCAATGCCACTGGCGGAGAGATCTTCCCGTGTATCTAGGTGGTTCAGTTTTACCCGGTTCACAATACAGAACGAGAAGCTCTCCGGTCGCTGGCGGGCGACTTTCCGGAAGGCTTCCCAAAAAAAGTTGTCTGTGAGTTCGGCAAAGTACCGCATATTGCTGAGGCAGGTGTCGATCCATTCAAAGCTTTCCGGGTCTTCCAAAACCTCGTTAATGGCTTCCCTCAGTAGCCAGTCAAACCCCAGAGCCGTTTTGTGGGCGTAGACTTTGCGGTACATCTGATACCGGCTGTAAACAAAATCCTCCAGCGCGCCAAGGCCTTTTTGGGTAATGGCTAGGCCCAACCAAGGTTCTGATTCATCCCAGCCAAAACGTAAGTTGCTCAGAAGATGGTCAAGGTTGAAGCCGCCAATTGTAACGGATGAATGAAACCCGTCCCGCAGCATGTAATCGGCGCGGTCAGCGTCAATCTCGCCGGATACGATGGATGAGAGCAGGTCCAGCACCAAGCGCGGAATGTTGTCGCTGATCAAAGACCCAGCTTCAGCGTCTTCACCCGCAATAAAGCCCCAAAAGGTACGAGCGTGGCGGCAGAAGGTATCGCTTGGCGTTACATCTGTGGTCTCCATTATTCCGATCACATCTTGAGCGTGGAGACCTGCTGCTTTCAAATCCACTACAGATAGCACATCGTGCGCTACCCGCACGGAATAGTGCTCATGTTCAAGCTCTTCCGGTTCCACGCTATGGTAGGCAGAATAGTCAACGCCTTCCCAAAGGTCGGCAAACCGCCCCGGGCGACTCATGAGGTCGCGAATCCGTTGGGCCTGAGTGAACTGGTGGGAGAAGCTGGAGTGCCCGCTGTCATGAAGCAGACAGCCAAGGCGGATGGTTTTGGCCAAGTAATCAATGGCATCCAGTTGATTCAAGCTCAGGTCGGTTTGCTCACTGAGTTGACGCTCCCGCAGGTAGGCGTCAATCATTGAGCGAAACATTCGCGTGCCCACATGCATTACGCCAATACTGTGCAAAAAGCGGGAGTGCGTGGCACCGGGGAACACCAAGCTGAGGATATCGTTCTGGCAAATATTACGCAGACGTTGGAAAAGCGGATGGTCAATCACCTGAACTTCGTGACGGTATAATGGAATCGCGCCGTGAACCGGGTCCATAATCAGCTTGTCATAAGCACCTAACAGGTCATTTACCGCTCTTCTCATTCGCAGGAATCTCCGGATTTGGCCAAACTGGCCTTGTTATATCACAGGGGCATGCCAAAATAGGTTTTGACACGTCATTTTTCGTTTATCGCTGGTAGTTTAGGGCAGCAGCCATGACCTCGCGCACCGGGCGCCTTCTTATTCGAATACTGATCATTGATGCAGACGAGAAGGCTCGTGCAGAGCTTGCGCGCCACCTTGAAACCAGAGGCTTTTACGTCTCAGGCTATCGCGATCTCTCAACTGCCAGTGCGGTGATTGACGATAACATGCCCGATGTTATCTTTGCAGATCTGGATCCCGTGCAGATAGAAAGTCTGGCGGACCATCTGGAAGAGGCCGAATCCCTCACGCCCATCGTGGCCTTCTCATGCAGTGAATCCAGCAAGCAGGTTGTCGATGCGCTTCGAGCAGGCGCTTCCGATTTTGTGCTTAAGCCTTTTAGCAAAGACAAGAAAGCTCTTGGTGACGTGATTCGCAAGCTGCTTGAACGTGTACGTTTGAGCCGTCTTAATCAGTTATATCGGCAAGAACTGGAAGACGCCAACCGGGACCTAAGAGATGGCATTGCTGAGTTGCGCGCAGATCAGAGGGCAGGGCGCAAAGTTCAGCTGCGTATGTTGCCTGAGAAAGAGCAGTTCACCGGTGGTTTGTTTGTGGATCACTTAATTAAGCCGTCGCTCTATCTGAGTGGTGACTTTCTCGATTATTTTCCGCTCACCGAAGATAAAACGCTGGTTTACATCGCCGATGTCTCTGGTCACGGCGCCAGTTCTGCCTTCGTGACAGTGCTACTGAAGAACCTTAGTAACCGTTTACAGCGCAACCTACGCCGAGGGTCGACAGACGATATTCTCTACCCCGACCGTTTTCTTCAACGCATCAACTCGGAGCTGCTTGATACGGGTCTGGGAAAACACGTAACAATGTTTGTTGGCATTATTTCTTTGAGTGAGCGTAAATTGAAGTATTCAGTGGGGGCTCACTTCCCAATGCCAGTGCTTTCCTTTGAGGGTGGAGAAACAGCGTTTCTGGAGGGTAGTGGGCTTCCTATCGGGCTCTTTGAATCGCCGCAGTGGGAGGTTTATGAAGTCCCACTGGACAAGCCTTTTCACCTGATTCTGTTTTCAGACGGAATTCTGGAGGTGATAAAGCAGAAGAGTCTTGATGAAAAGGAGCAGAGACTACTTGAACTCGTATCTGCAGGTCGTCACACTGTCGCATCTCTTAGCGAGGCTCTTAACCTCGACGAGATCACAGAGTTACCGGACGATATCGGTATTGTGACGGTTACTGATACGGTGACAGTGTCAGACAACACGTCGACGAACTAGTGGCAGTGTGAGAGACATGGCTGGTTATAAAATTCTGCAGGCTGAAAAACAGGGCATTTATGTTCTGAAGTTCATTGGAGAAATCCGGCTGAACCTATGCTGTACATTAGACAATCTGGTTGACTCCATCACCTTGGATCCCCAGTTCAAAACTGTGGTGATTGATCTCACCGAAACCGAGATCATCGACAGTACCACCCTCGGCCTGCTCGCCAAGATCGCCATGGCGGCCCAAAAGCAAAGCCACTTTTTACCCACGCTGATCTCCACCAACCCGGACATTACCCGTATTATCACCTCCATGGGGTTCGATAAGATCTTTATTATTGTTCGTGAGCCCGCCTCGCGCATTGAAGAACTTGAAGAAATACCTGTGCTGAAGGCCAGCGAACAAGACGTTCGGGATAAGGTACTGGACGCCCATAAAGTGCTTATGGGGCTGAACAAGCAAAACCGGGAAGAGTTCAAGAATCTAGTGCGTGCTTTGGAATGTGAAGAGCCCGGCTAAACGTCGCGCTTCTCATTTCGGCCTCGCTGATTCGAACCTGAATTACATAAACACGGAATAACTATGCCTGAAAATAATGAGCCTCTTGTAAATGAGGTCGAAGAACCGGTGCATGATGTGGCGGTTCTCGGAGGCGGCAGCTTCGGCTCTGCCATGGCAAAAGTGCTTGGCGAGAATGGCCACCGGGTGCACTTCTGGATGCGCGATGAAGCTCAGGCAGAAGAAATCCGCACTACCGGTATTAACAGTCGCTACTTGCCCGATGTGGAAATTAAAGGCGACATACAGCCGACCACAGATCTTGCGGGCGCCGTCCGCAAAGCAGAGATTGTATTTGTCGCCATCCCCAGCAAGGCCTTTCGTACCGTTATTCGTGAAAACAGCGACAAATTCCGTGAAGGGCAAATTGTTGTAAGCCTCACAAAAGGGATTGAAGCGCATGGCTTCAAGCTTATGAGTGAGATTCTTCAGGAAGAAATCCCCCGCTGCCGTATCGGCGTATTGAGCGGCCCGAATTTGGCGAGTGAAATTGTAAACCGCGACCTTACCGCAACGGTTATCGCCGCTAAGGACCCGGAAGTAAGGCGCGCTGTTCAGGATCTGTTGGGGTGCGAGTATTTCCGTGTATACGCCAACGTAGATATTTACGGGGTTGAGCTGGCGGGCGCACTCAAGAATATCTATGCCATTGTTGCTGGCTTGGCCTCTGCCTTAAACATGGGTGAGAACGCCAATGCTATGTTGATTACACGCGGGCTGGCGGAAATGAGCCGTTTTGCTGTCAGCCTAGGTGCCAACCCAATGACGTTTATGGGGCTGGCCGGTGTGGGTGATCTAATTGTTACCTGTACGTCTTCAAAAAGCCGCAATTTCCGGGTTGGCCATGCTGTTGGTCAAGGGAAGAAGTTGGATGATGCGGTGGCTGAACTGGGGCAGGTGGCAGAAGGCATTTACACGCTGGAATTGGTAAAAGAAAAGGCTGAAGCCATAGGGATATACATGCCTCTGGTACGCGGCCTTTATGAAATTCTCTACGGGGATGCGTCCATCAGCGCAGTAATCAATAGCCTGATGATGTCTGTACAGAACTCCGACGTTGAGTTTATTCTGCCTAGAACCATCGCTGAGTAATACCGGAGGTTGCTTATGCACCTGCTTATCATGCGCCATGGTGAGGCTGGCTGGCACTCGCTGGACCAAGAGCGAACGCTCACCGAAACCGGCCGGAAACAAGTTGCAAACTGCGCTGCCCAGATAGCCGCGTCGCCTTGGCGGCCTGTGCAAATTTGGAGTAGCCCCTATGTGCGGGCAAGACAGACGGCAGCTATTGTTTCTGAAATTCTCAATTGCCCGGTGGAGGAAAAGACCTTCATTACGCCGGAAGACGACCCTGGGACCTGCTTAAACGCCTTACTTGAGAGCCAGCATACACCGCTGATGCTGGTGTCCCACATGCCTTTAGTGGGCAGCTTGTCTACGCTTCTGGTTGACGGGCATCGCCGTGGCATTCCTTTTATGACCGGGCAAGCTGTTGTGCTCGATATGCCAGTGGTCGGCCCCGGCTGCGCAGACTTGAAAACCCAGTATTTGCCCTGACTACGTTATCATCAGGGTCATTTCTAATTGTTGAGTACAGAGTATGTACAGTTTTCCTATTGAGTATGTAGAGCCAGTTTTTCGGCCTCCCAGCGAAGCAAAATCGTTGATTCTGCCGGTGACTAACGGCTGCTCCTGGAATAAATGCACCTTCTGCGAGATGTATACCCAACCCCAGAAAAAATTCCGGGCACGCAAGCCGGAAGATGTTCGTAAGGATATCGAGAAGGCAGCAAAAAGTCTGGGAGGTGTAAGGCGGGTTTTCTTGGCAGACGGAGACGCCATGGTGCTGCCAACCCGCAGATTGCTAGAGATTCTGGGCGATCTGAATGCGGCCTTCCCGGCGTTGCAACGAGTGTCCAGTTATTGTCTCCCGAGAAACCTTGCGAAAAAGACCGTAGAAGAACTTAAACAGTTAAAAGAAGCGGGGCTCAAGATTCTATACGTTGGTATGGAGTCAGGAGACGACGAAGTCCTTCGACGCATAAACAAAGGGGAAACTTGGGAATCAACCCGATCTGCTTTGCTGAAAATTCGCGAAGCTGGGTTGACGAGTTCAGTTATGGTGCTCAATGGACTGGGCGGTGAAACGCTCTCGCGCCAACACGCGATAAATACCGCCACTCTCTGCAACGAAACCCAGCCGGATTACTTGTCTACTCTGGTGGTCAGTTTCCCTCAAGGCGAAGAGCGCTTTCGAGAAGGTTTTGGCGAGGACTTCATTCCACTTTCCCAGCAAGGTCTGTTTGAAGAAATTCGTACTTTTCTGGAGCACCTTGAGCTGGAGAAGACCGTATTTAGAAGTGACCATGCATCAAACTATTTAATCCTTAAAGGGAATCTGGGGCGAGACAAGCAGACGCTTTTGGATCAGGTTAATCTGGCCATTACAAGCCCCGGTGCCGTGCCGCTAAGGCCTGAATGGCAGCGTGGTTTGTAATAAATTATCGGTTTGCGGAGCAGAACTATGAGCCAGAGCCCGGAGAAGCTTGCCGAGCAAGTGCAGAAAACCGCGAAGAACGTCAGTCAGCCGCCAATTGACAAGTGGCACCCGGAGCTGTCTGGCGATATGGACCTGAGAATAAGCAGAGACGGACAGTGGATTCATAAAGGTGAACCGCTGGGCCGAGAGGCTATCGTTAAACTGTTTTCCACCATTCTCCGCCGAGAAGACGATGGTCACTACTATCTGGTTACACCGGTAGAGAAATGGCGGATACAGGTCGAAGATACCCCCTTACTGGCCCACTCTTTTGTCGTTGAAGGCAGCGGTGAACAGCAGGTTATAAGGCTGACAACCAATGTGGGAGAAACCATTGAGGTTGGTGACGAGCATGCACTCGAAGTGGGTAGTTACGAGGGCTCGGGGCAACCCCGTCCTATAGTAAAGGTGCGCCACGGGCTAGTTGCCCGCCTTGTAACCGCTGCCTACTACGACCTAGTAGAGCATGTTGTGGAGCAAACCATTGACGGAAAGGCGGCGCTAGGCGTTTTCAGCCACGGAAATTTCTACAAAATCGGGCAGGGCGGTTGAAAAGCCTGAGGGCGCCCCCAGAAATGACGGTGGAAAACGCACAGTATCAGTTGTTAAACTGTACATTCGTGCTTGTTACGAGCCCGGCTCTCAAACGAGGCCTGGTGGTCGTTAGTCCCTCTGTTCAGTCTGGCTGTTCATGATTACTTTCGATTGCCCTTAATCAATCAAACAGTCATTGCGACACTCAAGGAGATCACATGGCCCAACCTCGCGTTGTTACCATCCACTACACGCTTACCAATAATCAGGGAGAAGAGCTGGACTCCTCCCGTGGAGAAGGTCGCGAGCCATTGGCTTATCTGGAAGGTGCACAAAACATTATCGGTGGTCTGGAAAGTGCCTTGGCCGAAAAGAACCCAGGCGATCAGGTAAAAGTTTCTGTAGAGCCAGCTGAAGGCTACGGCGAAATCAACGAAGAGTTGGTTCAGCCAGTTCCGCGTACTGCTTTTGAAGGCGTGGACACCATTGAGCCGGGCATGCAGTTCCAAGCCCAGACTCCAGGCGGTCCTCAGGTTGTTCGTGTTGTGGAAGTGAGCGAAGAAACCGTTACCATTGATGCGAACCACCCGCTAGCTGGCGAAACTCTGCACTTTGATGTTGAAGTCATCGAAGCGCGTGATGCCACTGACGAAGAAAAGGAACACGGCCACGCTCACTAAGAGTGTTGATTCCGTTTTCTAAAAGGCTCCTACGGGAGCCTTTTTAGTGTCTGGGATAAAGATAGGCACAAAAAAGGAGGTGCAGTCTAAACTGCACCTCCGCTTCAAAAGCAATCACTGATAAACAAGCTGGTGATGCTTTGGATTAGTAAGCCAAATCACATATTGGGATAATTTGGCCCACCACCGCCTTCCGGCGTTACCCAGGTAATGTTCTGCGAAGGATCCTTAATGTCACAGGTCTTGCAGTGAACACAGTTCTGGGCGTTGATCTGGAACCGTTTACCGCTGCCATCGTCTTTATCAACCACCTCGTAAACCCCTGCAGGGCAGTAGCGCTGAGCAGGCTCGTCGTACTTGGGTAGGTTATGGTTGATGGGAATATCCGGGTCAGTCAGCTTCAGGTGAACCGGCTGGTTCTCGGCGTGATTGGTGTTGGAAATAAACACCGAGGTAAGCCGGTCAAAGGTCAGCTTATTATCTGGCTTGGGGTAGTTCGGCTTCTTGCAATCAGCAGCGGGCTTCATTGCGGCGTAATCTGGTGTTAGATCACGCAGCGTGAAAGGCAGACTTCTGCGCAGAATGTTCTGCTCAAAGAAAGCGATTGCACCACCGATGAAGTTACCAAACTTGTGCATTGCCGGGCCAAAGTTACGCTCGTCATAAAGCTCTTTGTACAGCCAGCTGTTCTCAAAGCGATCAGCAAAGCTGGTGATTTCTTCACCGTTCTTTCCGCTCTTGAGGGCTTCAAACACGGCTTCCGCGCCCAGTAGGCCAGACTTCATAGCAGTATGGGAGCCTTTGATCTTGGAGCTATTTAGCGTACCGGCATCGCAGCCAAGCAGCAGGCCGCCGGGGAAGCTCATCTTGGGTAGAGCGTTATATCCACCTTTGGTTAGAGCGCGGGCACCGTAGGAAACACGCTTACCGCCTTCCAGATACTGTTTGTATTCCGGGTGGGTCTTCAAACGCTGGAACTCTTCAAATGGGCTCAAATGCGGGTTGCTGTAGGAAAGGTCTGCAATCAAGCCCACGTAAACCTGACCGTTTTCTAGGTGATAAAGGAAGGATCCACCGGTAGAACCGGTTTCCGTAAGGGGCCAGCCGGTGGTGTGTACAACCAGTCCTGGCTCGTGTTTGGCCGGATCTATGTCCCACAGCTCTTTAATACCAATACCGTAATGCTGGGGGTCTTTGCCTTCGTCGAGCTTGAAATCTTTAATCAGGCGCTTGCCTAGATGGCCGCGACAGCCTTCTGTGAACAGAGTGTATTTGGCGCGCAGTTCCATGCCCGGCATATAGCCGTCTTTTTCTGAACCGTCGGCTGCGACACCCATATCGCCGGTCAGAATACCTTTGACTTGGCCGTCTTCAATAATAGTCTCGGCTGCAGCAAAGCCCGGGTAAACTTCAACGCCCAGAGCTTCGGCCTGCTCACCAAGCCAACGGCACAGGTTACCAAGGCTGATAATATAGTTGCCATGGTTGTGCATGTTTTTGGGGACAAAAGCGTTCGGGATTTTGGTTCCCTTTTCCTGATCTTTTAGCAGGAAAATATCGTCACGGGTAACCGGGGTGTTCAGGGGTGCGCCTTTCTCTTTCCAGTCAGGGAAGAGTTCATTGAGAGCGGTTGGCTCAAAAACAGTGCCGGCCAAAATATGTGCACCAATCTCAGAACCTTTCTCAACTACGCATACCGTCAGTTCTTCGCCAGCTTCCTGTGCCAACTGCATAACTCGGCAAGCTGCCGACAAGCCAGCAGGCCCGCCGCCGACGATAAGAACATCAAATTCCATCGATTCGCGTTCCACGTTGGTCTCCTCAAACATCTTTAATGGATATTTTATGCCCGCAGGCTTTTTAATTTCTGGAGCGCCATCATACCGTTAAAAGTATTCTCAGACGACTACCCATAGCCCAATGCTCCGGCTTTATTGCACATAAAGAATAACGTATTTAGAGTTTCAAACAAACGTTTGTTTGAAATTTGGCCAAAGCTTTGGCATTGTAGATTCGTGCTGCGATACAGCCCGCTGGATCGGTTGTAATGCTATCAACTGCGGACGCAGTGTCGACTGATTGGCTCAGGAAACAGGTGTGGGGCGTCTCATTGGACTATTGACCCACTTTATCTTTGCCTTCAGTATTAGTGCGCCGTGACGGATGGCCCCAGTGTGAGGCCGCTGTTTGTAACGTTCGGTTCCTATACCCATAATCCCGGTATATCACCGAGACGAAGCAATCGAAAATGTTCTGTAACTCGCCCGCACAGGGCCTGTATTAGAGTATTTTTGGTTGAGAGTCATTAACCCATCGTAGAAGAACGAGGAATCTATGAAGGTTCTGGTCGCTGTAAAACGAGTAATCGACTACAACGTAAAGGTACGTGTCAAGCCGGATAACACTGGTGTTGATCTCGCCAACGTCAAAATGGCAATGAACCCATTCTGCGAAATCGCTGTTGAAGAAGCGGTTCGTCTGAAAGAAAAGGGTATTGCAAACGAAATTGTCGTGGTTTCCATTGGCCCCAAGGCTTGTCAGGAGCAGATTCGTACTGCGCTGGCGCTGGGTGCTGACCGTGGTATCCACATTGAAGCCGACGGAGACGTTCAGTCTCTTGACGCGGCCAAGCTACTTAAAGCCGTTGTTGAGAAAGAAGAGCCCAAGCTCGTCATTCTTGGCAAGCAGTCCATCGATTCTGATAACAACCAAACTGGCCAGATGCTGGCTGCACTGACCGGAATGGGTCAGGGCACTTTCGCTTCCGAAGTGGTTGTTGATGGCGAAAAAGTAAATGTTACCCGTGAGGTAGACGGTGGTCTTATGACCCTTTCCCTGAACCTCCCCGCGGTTGTAACCACAGACCTGCGTTTGAATGAGCCTCGCTATGCGTCTCTGCCAAACATTATGAAGGCAAAGAAAAAGCCGCTCGATACAATGAGCCCGGCTGACCTAGGTGTTGAAATTGCATCGCGCCTGACCACTTTGAAAGTTGAAGCACCGGCTGGCCGTTCAGCAGGTGTTAAAGTGGCCGACGTTGCCGAGCTGGTCGATAAACTGAAGAACGAAGCGAAGGTGATCTAAATGAGCATCCTTGTAATTGCTGAACACGACAATAGCAGCCTGAAGCAGGCTACTCTGAGCGTTGTAGCGGCTGCCAAGGCCATCGGTGGCGATATCGACGTACTGGTTGCTGGTGAAAACTGTGGCGCTGTTGCTGAAGCCGCAGCCAAAGCCGAAGGCGTTGCAAAGGTATTGGTTGCCGACAACGCAGCTTACGGCCACTTCTTGGGTGAAAACCTAGGTGAGTTGGTAGCGGAAGTGGGTAAGGGTTACAGCCACATTCTGAGCTCTGCCGGCACCACGGGTAAGGACTTCATGCCGCGCGTTGCTGCGCTGCTGGACGTTGCTCAGGTATCTGACATCATCCGCGTTGAGTCTGAGGACACCTTTGTTCGCCCGATTTACGCGGGTAATGCTATCGCAACGGTTAAAACCAGCGATAGCATCAAGGTTGTAACCGTTCGCCCGACAGGGTTTGATCCGGTTGCCGCGGAAGGCGGTTCTGCTTCCGTTGAGCAGTTAGACGTTGTTAAAGACGCTGGCCTATCCTCGTTTGTTGGCGAGCAGAAAGCTGAATCCGATCGTCCTGATCTTGCCAGTGCCGGTATTGTTATCTCCGGTGGCCGCGGCATGCAAAATGGCGACAACTTCAAGATGCTGGAGCAGGTTGCTGACTTGCTGGGCGCAGGTATCGGTGCCTCACGTGCAGCGGTCGATGCAGGCTTCGTGCCGAACGACATGCAGGTAGGCCAGACTGGTAAGATTGTTGCTCCGCAGCTGTACATCGCTGTGGGTATCTCCGGTGCGATTCAGCACTTGGCAGGTATGTCTGATTCCAAGGTGATCGTTGCGATCAACAAGGATGAAGAAGCTCCGATCTTCCAAGTTGCCGATTACGGCCTAGTCGCGGATCTGTTTGAAGCAGTACCGCAACTTGAGGAAGAACTGAAGAAAGTTCTGTAACTTTCTATCAGGCAACGAAAAGGCACCTTCGGGTGTCTTTTTTGTTCCTACGTAATAAACTATCAGCATGTGTTTGTAATCGCCTTCCCAACCCGGATACCTCTCAATGACTATCAGTGCATTCGAAGCTTTTGCTTGCCCACTCGACGGTTCTGCGTTGCAGCTAAAGGGCAGAAGCTGGCAGTGCGAGGCTGGTCATAGTTTCGATATTGCCCGACAGGGTTATGTCCATTTACTACCCGTGCAGAATAAACGCTCCAAAGATCCCGGCGACAACAAAGAGATGGTTGCGGCTCGCCAGCGGTTTTTGAACGCTGGTTTTTATCAACCTATTGCAGATGCTCTCAGCTCTGCCGTTTTTCATAAGAACGACCACAAGACTAGGCTGACGTGCTTAGATGCAGGGTGCGGTGAAGGGTATTACATGCACTATTTGGCCGAAAAGGCGCCCGGCACCACAGAGCTATCTCTTGTGGGGTTGGATATTTCCAAGTGGGCCGTGCTGGCAGCCGCCAAGCAATACAAAGGCCCCGCATGGGTTGTGGGAAGCAATGCAAACTTGCCTGTACTTCCGGAAACATTGGACCGCGTGCTGTGCCTATTCGGCTTTCCCATGTATCCGGAATTTGCCCGGGTGCTACGTTCAGGTGGAGAGGCTGTTTTGGTGGAGGTAGGGCCGGACCACCTTAAAGAGCTGCGTGAAATCATTTATCCGGAACTGAAAGCGCCCAAACCGCCTTCAAATGCAGCTCCGGATGGGTTTACCACGGTAGAGACGAACGTTATTCGTTACAGCCTGACGTTGCCAAACAAAAACGCCATTGCCGATTTGTTGGCGATGACACCGCACCTTTACCGTGCAAGGGCGGAAGGTTTAGCCCGCGCTGAAGAGCTTGAATCACTCACAGTAACGGTTGAAGCTAACCTTAAACGCCTTAAAAATAATTGATTAACATAGCAGGCTATTGGTCTTTATCAGTCGAGTCTGAGCGGTCGCCCCTTCCTAATATGACCCGCTTTTCCGCCTTGGTGATAAACAGAGAATCCGCGAGAATGTGAATGGCTTTGTTGGTGGTGCGCACCGCATGGTAAATCTGCTTACTCGCTTGATCGTGGGTTTGCCGGGCTTTGTTTGCACTCTGCCGAAACTCGTCGTCTTTTGAAAACCGAGCGACCAGACTGAAGGTGGTATTCGAAATGGCTCTGTGCATCTTTTCCACCGCACTGGCGCCGCCGGATACCGTATCTTCCAGCAGCTTCGCCCTGTTACGAACTTCGTAAAGATCCAAACGGCGCTTTTGTATATCGCTGTTGACCGCTATGCGGTGGGCGTTGAGCGTGCGCATAAGCGTTCTGGAGCGCTGGAGCTGCGAAAACCCATAACAAAGACTTCCGGCTGCAGCCACCAGTAAGAGCAATGCGAAAGCGAGAGAGGTAGTCACAGCGGGATTCTCCTAGCGGTACTCAATATTCAGCTCAACGTCGATGCCACGCTCAATCATCTCAACTTCCAGTTCTTTTATTACTTCTTGATAGACCATTTTTCGCACCATTACGGGGAGCTTATCGGCTAAAACCCGAGCAGAACGGGATTCACGCTTTGCCACCGCAATCGGATTGAGCACTTTTAACGTAAGGATCAAATGCGGTTCTTTATCTAAATCGGATAAGGGGTCCTTCTGTTTAGTCTCGGTGATCATGCGAGCAACGATTTTGCGTTGCTCGATCACTTGCCAGCAAAGAACTCCGCTGAACACGGTGAGTAGTATGCTGAATATCAGGAGTAAAGTGGCCAATGCATGCCTCCGCGAATTCATTATTCGATAGTCAGCAGTGTGCCTTATAGGCGGGGCTGTGCGATTGGCCGTGACGACGACGCTAAAGCGCTCCGTATGAAGTTAGAACATCAGCTTAAAGCTGTTAAGATCCGTTCATTGCGACTCTTAGCAAAATTCGCCCAATAATCGTAGAAAGACCTCTTAAAAGGGATAGGTAATGACCAAGCCAGCACCAACCACATACGACCTGATTGTCTTCGGAGCTACCAGTTTCGTCGGCCAGATACTTACGCAATATTTGTTTGATTCATACGGCATTGCAGGTGAGGTCAAGTGGGCCATTGCCGGTCGTTCAGAATCCAAACTGAGCACACTTAAATCCAGCTTGGGCGAAGGTGCTGGCGAACTACCGGTGATACTCGCAAATGCTACGGATGATCAGGCCCTTAAAGCGATGTGTGAGCAAACACGAGTTGTTATCTCTACAGTTGGACCATACGCACTGTATGGCGAGCCTCTTGTGAAAGCTTGTGTTGAGACTGGCACTGATTACTGCGATTTGACTGGCGAAGTTCAGTGGATCCGCCGCATGGTTGAGCGCTATGAGGATCAAGCAAAGGCATCTGGCGCACGTATTGTGCATTGTTGCGGATTTGATTCTATCCCATCGGATATGGGCGTGTGGTTTCTGCAGCAACAGGCTGAAAAAACATTTGGTGAAGCCTGTCAGGATGTACGCATGCGCGTGAAGGTTGCTAAAGGTGGTATATCCGGGGGCACCGTTGCCTCTATGATCAACGTCGCCAAAGAAGCTGCAAGCGACCCGAAACTGCGCAAAGAACTGGCCAATCCATTTTCTATCTGCCCGCCTGAGCATCGCTCAAAGGTACGCCAGCCCAGCCTTAAAGGTGCGGAGTTCGACAAAACCTTCAACGTATGGCTGGCACCCTTTGTAATGGGGGCAATCAATACCCGTATTGTGCATCGATCCAACGCGATGCAAAACGCACGTTATGGCAAAGAGTTCACCTACGATGAAGCCATGATGACGGGCACAGGCACTAAAGGCCGCCTTACGGCCTACGGTATTACCGCTGCCTTGATGGGCTTTCTGACTGCATCCGCGATCAAGCCAAGTCGCTGGCTGGTTGAAAAATTTGTACCCCAGCCGGGTGAGGGTCCGACTCCGGAAGCCCAAAAAGCAGGATTTTACGATTTGCGTTTTGTGGGGCGCACTCAGGATGGCAAAACCATGATCACAAAAGTGACGGGCGATGCTGACCCGGGTTACGGATCTACCGGCAAAATGCTGGGCGAAGCCGGTATGTGCCTGGCATTCGACATTCCCGCCGACCAGCCGGGCGGATTCTGGACCCCGGCATCGCTACTGGACGGTCATTTGCTTGATCGCTTAACCAGCAAAGCTGGGCTTACGTTTGACGTTGTTGAAACTCGTTAACATGCTGCTTTAAATCGTAAGCTGAACCACGCGGTCGGTGCCCGGTAGGGCGTCCGGCCCGTGAGCCAAGCTAATAACCGCTTTGCCTTCCAACCACGCATCCATTTGCTCAATAATTTTCTCCCGCGTGGCTGCATCAACGCCCGTAAAAGGCTCGTCCAATATAAGCAAAGAGGCGGGGCTCAAAAGCACCCGGGCAAGAGCAACACGACGTGTCTCACCGCCCGACAAGCGGCTTCCTGAATTGCCCAACCAAGTATCAAGTTGATCTTTTTCAGTAAGGAACCGTTGCGCCAAACCCACCAGTTCTAAAACTCTCCATAACTGCGCATCGCTTGCATCCGGAGCGCCCAACAATAGATTTGCCCGTAAGCTGTCTTCGAACAAGACAGTTTTCTGGGTTAGGTAAGAACAGGGAAGGCTCGCACAGCCGCCGTTCGATGGAGTCAGTAGGCCTGAAAATACATCGGCAAGTGAGGACTTGCCGCTGCCTGAGTGCCCAAGAACACCAACCCGCTCTCCCTTTTTCACCTGCAGATTAAAATGCGTAAAAATCGGCGAATGTTCGGGATGTTTCACTGTCAGGTCTTTGGCCAGCAGGGCCGTGTCTGCAGGCAGTTTAATGGGTTCCAAACCAGCTTGAGGTCTTGTCTCTCTGCAGTCGCGATTTAGGCGCGCAGCAGAAGCCTGAGTCGCCCCTAGCTTGCTGAAGGCTTCAGGTAGCATGTTGTACACTTCTGCCAGGCCGAGCAGGGCGATAGGCAGCAGAACCAAAACCGGCTCGGAAATGATTCCCGAGCGGAATAGTTCAAAGCCCGCCCAAAGCGCAAACACAGCAGTTAGATTTACTAATAAAAGGGAGCCAGCCTGATGCCATCCGGTACGGGTATCTGCTTTTACCTGCTCTGACGACACCTGATGCGCCTGCCGTAAAAGCCACGCGCCGTGCTTGCCCGTGCGCCCCGCTGCGGTAAGTTCTGCAAAGCCTTCCAAGTGCTCCACAACCGCCATTCGCAGCGCTTCTTGTTGATCACTTTGGCTAGAGGAGATTTTTGCTGTTCGCACATAAACAGCCAGCGTTGCCAGCAGAAATGCTGCGCTGAGTATGAGTGCGATGCCTGCAGCAATCTGAATATTAAACAGTAACCAAGCCAGTCCGAAGACCAACAGCGTTACAAACGCCGCTAAGCCCGCAGGTGCAATCAGGCGCAAGTACACAGTATCCAGCGCATCAACATCGTTGGTCAGCCTGGATAGCCATTGGGCTCCGGTTAACTCTCGCCTCTGGCCGCGGCCGGTAGCCGCAAGCTTACGGAACAGCGCTACCCGAATGTCCGTTAACAGCCTGAGCACGGTATCGTGGTTATAAAGTCGCTCCACATAGCGGGAAACCGTTCGGGATACGGCGAAAAAACGAATACCCCCGCCGGGTACATACAGATTTATTGTGGCGGGTAGGCTGGCTGCCAGAAGAATGCCCACTAAGGCGGTTTCAGTGATAAACCACCCGGAAAGCGCAAGCAAACCAAGGCCGGAGAGCAGGGCGGCTAGCATCAGCAAAGCGCCGACAAAAAGCCGTCCCGGGCGCCGGTAGATCAACTTCAGCCAGGGTTTTAATTCAAACATCGTTAACCTCCCCGGCAGACACCAGCAGTACTCGGTTAGCGAGTGCCAAGAGCGCCTGATGGTGGGTAGAAAAAATCAATGTTTTTCCGGCTAAAGCAAGCTTGTGGAGCGCCTCCAGTACAAAAATTTCACTGTCGCTGTCGAGACCGGCAGTGGGTTCATCCAGCAGGATCACATCGTAGTTGGCCACAAAAATCCGCGCCAAACTCAAACGCCTGGCCTGACCACCGGATAAGCCCTGACCATCTTCTGCAATCTTGCTGTAAATACCCTCCTCCCGGCTGTCCAGCAGGGGGCCAAGACCAACATTTCTTAATGCGGTTTCAATCGCTATATCGGACGAGTTTGGGCTGGTTAACCGAAGGTTGTCGGCCCAAGTACCCTGCACGAGAAAGCCGCTCTGGCCGAGCCAGCCGAAGGCGAAGCTTCCCGCTGGCTGGCCAAACAAGTGAACTTCGCCGCTGTCTGGCGTAAGAAACCCCGCCATAAGATTCAAAAGCGTGGATTTCCCGCCTCCGGATGGGCCAGTTAGGGCAATAACATCGCCTTTTCGGATGACCAGAGATACATCGTCCAAAACCTTATGGCCTGAACGAAAAGCCAGAGATACGCCGCTTAATTCAATCGTTTCGATGCGGGCAATGGGGGTGGGGCTAGAAGGCGCATTATGATGATTTTCTATCTCTGCGCTTGCGGCTGATATAGGTGATTCCACTTCACCCAATCTGGCCAATATCTCTGCACCAGCGCCAAGAGCAGCGGCCCGGTCATGGTAATGCTGCGAAAGCGTGCGCAAGGGCTGAAAGAACTCAGGCGCAAGCAGCAAAATCAAAAGCCCGGAGAAGAGGGTTAAATCAGAAGACGGGCCGTAGGTGATATAGCCCAGAAGACCAAAACCAATGTAGATGGCGATAATGGCAATGGCCACAGAGGCGAAAAACTCCAGAACCGCCGAGGATAAAAACGCAACGCGCAGTGTTTTCAGGGTAATTTTACGGTAGTGGTCCGACCGCTGCTCAATCACCTCTGCAGCACTTTCGGTTTGCCCAAACAGTTGCAGAGTGGTTAAGCCGCGCACTTTATCCAAAAACTGCCCAGACAACCTGCTGATGGTTTCAAAATGCTGCTGGTTGAGCTTTTCCGCGCCCATACCCACAAGCGCCATAAAAAAGGGAATCAACGGCGCGGAAAGAAGCAAAAAGATCCCGGCAAGCCAGTCGAGATAGAACACCAGAGCCAGAATCAGTAGCGGAACAACAAGAGATAGCGCCATCTGCGGCAAAAAACGGGCGAAGTACCCATGCAACGCGTCGACGTGGTCAATCCACTCCCGGGCTAAACTGCCCGCAGAGATTTGCCCCAGCTCTAGAGGGCCGCTGTTGCGCCAATGTTGATGAATCTGTCGTCGGGCAGTGCGGCGCACCTGTTGGCTGCATTGGGCCGCTAGGTGGGCCTGAGTACCTTGAGCAATCGCCCGAAACACAATGGCCAGTACAAGCCCGATAAAAAATGGCGCTAGCGCCGAAGCTGACGCTTTTTCAATAACCCCAAGATGAATAATGTGCGCCAGAAAGACCATCTGTACGATAGTCGCTACGCCCGCGAGAGTACCTGCAGCAACCGTGCCCTGAATCCAGCGCCGGTTGCCGCTTGTAAGCCCTGAAAGCCAGCGCCGGACTGCGCGCTGGTCAAGAGCTGGATTTGACACTTAGTGGTAACCCTCCCCGGCGCGCACTTTACCCCGGAACACCCAATAGGTCCAGGCGGTATACGCCAGTACAAAAGGAATCACAATCAACAGGCCGATCAGCAGGAACAGCTGCGAATCGTATGCTGAGGCTGCGTCCCATAAGGTGTAGTCGGGCGGCACAAGATAGGGCCAACGGCTGACAATCAATCCAAGATAGGTCGTAATAAACAACCCCATCGTGGCTACAAATGGCATACCTTCAAAACGGTTGCGCACCGACCGGAATATCTGGAAAGCGCACAGCAGAGTCAGCGCTGGAAATATCCAGATTATGCTCAGGTTTGAGAACCAGCGTTCCCGAACCATATCGTCAATAAACGGTGTCCAGATACTGACAATACCGAACACCACAAGCACGGCCGCCAAAAGGGGCAGGGTGATTTTATAGGCCCACTCCTGCAACCGGCCTTCGGTTTTCATGATCAGCCAGGTCGACCCCAACAGCGCATAACCTGCAAGCAGGCCAAGGCCAGTCAGTACAGTGAAGGGGGTAAGCCAATCTAAGGCGCCACCTGTGAACACGCCGTTAGCTGTTTCGTAGCCCTCAATGTAAGTGCCAACGACAACGCCCTGAGCGAATGCTGCCACGGTAGAGCCACCTGCAAACGCCCAGTTCCACAGATAGCGCGAACTGCGGGCCTTGAAGCGGAACTCAAAGGCAATGCCGCGGAAGATCAGGCCAGCGAGCATCAGGAATACGCCAATGTACAAAGCCGGTAGCAGAATGCTGTACACCAACGGGAAGGCTCCCAAAAGCCCGGCGCCGCCGAGTACCAGCCAGGTCTCGTTGCCGTCCCATACGGGCGCAACAGAGTTCATCATAACGTCGCGATCCTGTTCCGAAGGAGCAAACGGGAACAGGATTCCCACACCCAGATCAAAGCCGTCCATCAGCACGTACATGATGACGCCAAAACCGATGATAAACGCCCAAACCAATGCTAGATCAAGCAGTTCCATAATCAGTGCCCTCCTTGTTTGGTCGGCTGTTCATTCGAGTCGTGAAGCTCAAATTCGGTGTGTGCCGCAGACATAGGCCGCTTAGGACGTTCCGACTGAATATCCGGCTCGTGTTGAGAGCTTTCCATTCCTTCGTACAGCACACGCATTAGGTAATAAACACCAGCGGTGAAGACCAACGAATACACAACCACATAGCCAATCAGCGTAAACAGCGCCATGCCACCGGTCAGCGATGGTGTGACAGCTTCTGCCTGAGTCATCATGCCGTACACAAGCCAAGGTGCTCGCCCAACCTCTGTTACGAACCAACCGGTCAGCACCGCGATGAATGGAGCAACACTCATAAAGCGCATGCTCTGCAGGAACCAGCGGGAGCGCCAGTAGCGGTCACCAAAGCGCAAAGCAAGGCCGGTGAGAGCGAACAAAATCATCAGCATTCCTAGCCCAACCATGATTCGGAACGACCAGAACACGATGGCAACCGGCGGTTGCTCTTCTACCGCAACCTCCTTGAGGCCGGGAATTTCTCCATCCCACTCATGGGTCAGGATGAGGCTGGCAAGCCCGGGAATGCCAACTTCATAAAGGTTTCTCTGGTTTTCTTGATCCGGAATGGCAAAAAGTAGCAACGGAACATTCCGGGAGGTTTCCCAGTTTCCTTCCATTGCAGCG
Organism: Marinobacter sp. 1-4A; assembly: GCF_016597725.1. GTDB lineage: Bacteria > Pseudomonadota > Gammaproteobacteria > Pseudomonadales > Oleiphilaceae > Marinobacter. The sequence goes on along the minus strand of NZ_VCGY01000004.1, from coordinate 352,182 downwards.
ACTTTTGTTGGCTGGTGTTCGAGGGTATTAAGCCCGTGGAAATCACCAACCACCAACTGCGTGGGTGCCAGAATAAGCAGCAGCCAAAGACACATAGAAAGCGCTTTGCGGTTTGCTTCCACCTCACGACCTTTCAGGAGGTACCAAGCGCTAACGCCTGCTACAACAAAACCACCGGTAAGGAATGAAGCAATCACCTTGTGAGCAAAGCGGAACTGGAATGACGGGTTGAAGATTGCCTCGCTCCAGGAGGTGACATGGAAAATGCCATCCCTCAATTCGGTGCCTGCCGGAGTTTGCATCCAACTGTTTGCTGAAAGGATCCAGAACGACGATATGAAGGTGCCAGTAGCGACCATAATTGCGGCGAAAAGGTGAACGCCGGGCGGAACCCTATCTCGGCCGAATAGAAGAACACCAAGGAAGGCGGCTTCAAGGAAGAAGGCTGTAATAACTTCATAGCTCAACATAGGGCCAAGGAAGTTGGCAGAGGCCTGAGAAAAGTTACTCCAGTTGGTTCCGAACTGGAACGACATAACGATGCCCGAAACCACACCCATCCCGAACACAACCGCAAACACAGTCGTCCAGAATGACGACAGCTTCACCCAAACCGGATTTTTGGTTTTGAAGGCAAGCCCTTCGAGTACGGCGATATAGGAAGCAAGACCGATGGTGAACACCGGAAAAATGGCGTGAAATGACACGACAAAAGCGAACTGGATTCGCGATAGGATGAGAGGATCTAGTTCCATAGGAACCCCCGGTAAAGTTAACGTCACAATAAACGAGCACAGCGCGCCCGCTCAGCTGCTGCCTTAGCTTAAATTGTTCTATTGTTATTACCGGCAGATAAAGAGCATGCTACTGGATATGATAGCAAAACCCATAGGGCAGATTGTCGCACCCGTTGATTAAAAACAAGTATGGTAAAAAGCATGAGCTTTTACGAAGAACGCATCCTGCCCCACGTTATAAACAAAGCCTGCTCCTTGGGGCAGGTTATGAAACTGCGCAGTCAGCTTGTGCCAAGGGCAAAAGGGCGCGTTTTGGAAGTGGGGATGGGCTCTGGAATCAATCTCGAATTCTACAACCCAGACCAGATAGACATGGTCTACGGACTGGAGCCCTCCGAGGGCATGCGCCGCAAAGCCCTGCCAAACTTAAACCGTTCACCTGTCCACGTGGAATGGTTAGGGCTGCCGGGGGAACAAATCCCTTTGCAGGACAACAGCGTGGATACCGTCTTACTTACCTTCACGCTTTGCACCATTCCTGATTGGCACGCAGCACTGCTGCAAATGAAGCGCGTGCTGAAGCCCGGCGGAGAGCTTTTGTTTCTCGAGCACGGCGAGTCGCCCCACGAGAACACCCGCAAATGGCAGAATCGCATAAACCCCGGTTGGAAAAAGCTGGCAGGCGGCTGCAACCTGAATCGCCATATCGCCGATCTGATACGCCAAGCAGGGTTTGAGCTGGAAGAATTGGAAAACCTATACATGCCTAACGCACCAAAAATAGCCGGTTATATCTACAAAGGCGTCGCTCGCAAGCCTGAAACAGAAGGGAATCTCTGACTGAAAGCGTTTTGAATTGCGTTATCGTCCATGGCCTTATACAATTCTGGCCCTCAAAACTTCCCCCCGAATGCTCCGGTGGTGGAATTGGTAGACACAAGAGACTTAAAATCTCTCGACCTCACGGTCGTGCCGGTTCGATTCCGGCCCGGAGCACCAATATTTTCAATAGCTTACCTCTAATCTTGAGTTGATATCCTTTTCGATATCTTTTTGTGTAGACGCTATGTAGGCAGGTGCAGTCGAGAGTTTGCACTTTTCATTAGCTGTATGCTGGGGCAAACGCACTCATCCAGATTAGCCATTGGGTTATAATGATGTTTAACTATACTGGGCCCAGTAATAATCCGACGTGAGTATTTATGAGCCACGTGCAGACAACAGAACGTCAAGGGGATAGAGATGTCGCACTAGCGAGAATCTTCTCTCCGTCAATTTATAGAGAGCTTGCGACCAAAGGAAGATCTCCAGCGCTTTCTAGGCTTGCAGGTCAGTGCGCGCTATTTGAGCAGGTTAGGCATGGCAATGTCGCAGATTTGTTTGAGCAAGCCTTCTCTGAGCTAAAGCGGGGAAATAGATCTGAGTACGTTTACAAGGCGGTACTAGCCAAAAAAACCATTCTTGGCATTCACAATCTCAACACTGCGGCTCTATTGTCAGAGTTCAGGGTAGGATCATCAAAAGCTGATATTGTAGTGGTTAATGGCACGACCACCGTATACGAGGTCAAGTCTGAGCGTGATAAGCTTTGCAGATTGCCTGGGCAAATAGCGGACTACTTGAAGGTGTTCGGTAGGGTAAATGTAATTCTCGCTGAAAAGTATGTTGAAGATGCTAGGAGAATTCTACCTGAATCAGTTGGAATTCATCGTTTAACCAGACGCAATCAGATCTCCGTAGTGCGAGAAGGTTTGGATAATTCAAACAACGTCATATCCTCAGCTATTTTTAATTCACTTTCTGTGAGAGAAGCGTCGGATGTCTTGCAAGAGCTTGGAATCGTTAGTCCAAGTGTGCCTAATACTCAGCTGTACTCTGAGCTTGCAAGAATCTTCGAGGATATACCCGGGAAAACTGTACACCGGGCGACCGTAAAGGTGCTCAAAGCTTCACGATCACAAAGTCACTTAAAAAACTTTATTTCGGGGCTTCCAAGCTCTTTAAAGGTCAATGCGCTTACTACACCCGTGAGAATTAAGGACAGATCACGAGTGCTGGAAACTCTAGACCTTCCAGTTGAAATTGCTAAAAAATGGATTTGAGTATGTATTTTCCTTTTTTTCGAGGTAAGCAATATGATTTGCTTACCATCAGGGAGAGCACTGAGGTTTTAGTTAGTGCTGGCTTTATTCCGATTATTGAACCTGTAAAAGAATCGTTTAATAGTTTAAACAGGTGTTTAGCTTCATTGGACGAGGCAGAGGCAGAGTGCATTCTGATTGCCAACCCTAGATATGGGGATCATGCGCAACAACATGAGAATTTACAGGAGTTTATTGCAGAAGATGTTAATGATTCCCCCTATATTACTATAGGAATTCTTTTACTCGAGACCACGCCGATTGAGGAGGTTGAGCGTCTTTACAATCTATTTAAAGAAAAGAAGATATCTTTTATTCATAGCGGCTTTAAGAAACCAAAAGACCTTTTGTTGTGGTTAATCGAAAACAAAGTAGGTGCGCGACAAATTTTCATCGAAAATAATTGCGGAAAAATATATCGACGTAATTTTAAAAAATTTGATCGTGTGCTGATTCGGGACGGGTTTGAGAAGCGCATCAATCGGAAGCACCCAGAGGTAGAGGAGTTTTCAGACCTACACCTTACTTATTCGGAAGAAGGGGTGGATGGTTTTGGCGATTTCTTGATCGTCGGGGATGATTACTCCGAGGGAGGGGGGCCAGCTTATGCTGTTGCTATCCATCTAACGTATATTGATGACGCTGAAGACAGCATCATGTATGTACATCATTTTAAGTCCATAAGACAAGATACCCCCACAGATCCCGCTGGTAAATTTCTGGAAGCACTTGATAAATTGATTAGTGCGGTAAACGAGCCAAACTCAAAAATATGGCAGACCGAAGCGGTTAAAGAGTTTGTTCGTTTACACGAAAAAAAACACTTCCCCGGTTTAGGCACGGTGAAGAAACTATCAATGCTACATCACCTTGAAACCTTGGCAATCTTCGCAAAACGGGAGCAATAATGCGCTTCTGTTGTGGCAATTGCATCGGTGACCGATACATTAAGCGAGAGATAATACCTTCAATATCTAGAGTCGAAGGTACGTGCTCATTTTGCAATTCTCAAAATGTACAGCTGGTTGAACCCGTTGCCCTGAGAGAGCGTTTTGAGTTGCTTCTAAGTATTTATTCGCCAGATCCGGAAGGAAGACTCCTTGTCGAGTGGCTCCGTGAAGACTGGGCTATCTTCGAGCTACCTCAAATGGAAATTGCCCATGCCAAAGAGCTCCTCGCGGAGATATTGGATGATGGAGACATCGTTAGAAAGCCATTCTCCCCTTCAACCAGTTGTCATACCAATAGCTTAGAGGATTGGGCTGGTCTAAGGGAAGAGCTTAAACATAGAAACCGTTTTTTTCCCGAAATGGGCTTGGACCTTGCCCGCCTTAGGGAACTTTTCCCTCATCTTATTTTTGATGAGCTTAGAGCCGACGAACCGTTTTATCGAGCTCGAATTCAGTCAGCTGGACCTTATAGCGAAGACGAAATGGGAGCTCCTCCGCAAATTTTAGCCGCGCACGGTCGTGCGAACCCCGCGGGAATACCTTATCTGTATCTTGCCTCAACGGACTTGACAGCCATTTCTGAGATCAGGCCACACACTGGTGAAAAGATTTCAGTAGGTAGGTTTCTAATTCCCGAAGGATTGAAATTTGTTGATCTTAGGAGGCCTAAAAAAACAGTTTCACCGTTTATTCTGGAAGATGAAAATGATGTTGCGACCCTGAGAGGGGACGTCATGTTTCTAGAGCGTTTAGGTGACGAATTGACCCGCCCCGTGCTTCCGAAGGCTGCGGCGATAGATTATATTCCGAGCCAATTTCTCTGTGAATTTGCAAAGAAATGTGGTTTTGACGGAGTGGTTTACCGAAGTTCCGTAAGCGATGGTATGAATATAGCGCTCTTCAATCCTACGATAACTCAGTGCCTAGGAGTGGCTGAATACAATGTCTCGAAAGTCTCTGTAGAAGCTCAGCCTTAGTTGAATCCTGATATTTGCTCGTACAGTTATTGACAGAGCTCCAAGATAGCGGGCAATTCTCACTGTTCAGTTTCTCCCATGCATAAGCGGTATCGTCAGGTGGTGCGTCGATTTCAGTTTGTGTGACTTCAGAGACTTGAGTGAGGCGCGTGACGCGTTCGAGCCAGGAGTCGCTTGATGTGGACGTCAATTCTTTCGTTCGCTGCGGTCGTTTTGCCTCCCACCGTGTAGTCCTCGTGTAATCCAGTATCGACCCCGAGAGTAAAGACCAAACAACTGGCCCTTAGGTGGCCCTTCTGATATGAAAAACATTGTTAAATTGAGTTTTCCACGTTCAGAATCGAACTTCCATGGGCTAGAGTTATTCCAACTTGTATCCGGGGTAAGTGCGCTCTGGATAGTGGCTCTGTCTTTACACGCTGTAATTATAACCCATTCTAAAAGGCTTTCTATGAAGACACTTATCGCTATGGTTCTGATTTTTTCGGCATCATCAATTCAGGCAAAAAGCATCTCAGATACGCTTGAAGGGAACGAGGTTAACCATTTTCAGCTTTTGGTCAACAACCTGAATATGCTGTATATTGCCGTGAAAGATTTCGATACAAAAAATGAAGAAAACAAGGGTGAGCCAAGAGAGATCTACACCAAATTTAGAGCCGACAAAGAAAATAGGCTTTTCATAAGCGCTTTGTATGAGGCGCCATTCATACAGGTTACTAGCGATGAGTGTGACGCGCTACTCGAGGAAGATCGTACAAAGATGCTTTCGATGGAAAAGGGCTTGCCTCAAATGATCAACTTGGTTTCCTACTATGATCTGAGTGGCGATGAAGTAGCCGAGATCACTGCTGAGGCTCGATATCAAGTGACCATTCAGGCGAAAGAAAATAAAGAGCTGAGCGTCACCTGTATGCAGTAGTTTTATTATCCTCCTATCTCGGTTTGATCGCCCGTCGTTGGAGAGGTAGGCCGTTAATCTAAACCTTATACTGGTTTAATTCTGGTCAACTTGCCATTCCCAAAATCTCGCTCCGTTAGGCGGATATTTCTAGATTCGGTAAGTGGTCTAGATTCGTACTCTTACTGATAGTACTACCTGATCTCAAGGGAAAGACTCACGACGTCGCCTCTTAAAACAGACAAAAAAGCTTAGTTTAAAGTCATATACAGGGAAGTCTAAAGCTATGGAAGTACCGCAGATTGTATTTTTATTATTGATTCTCGTCGTGGTGGTTTGGTTTTTTAAGTCGATCCTTCGCGACTTATACCTCGGTTTCAGGAAACCCAAAACGGGAAAGGCATTTGAAAGGCCGCTCTCAGAAGCTGCGATATCAGTGCAAGAACTAGCAGATCAGGGCGACGCTCAGGGCTTTATCATCGCCCTTGAGAATGGTGGTGCGAGCCTTGTCGCGGAAGCCACCGAATTGCTTCGGTTAGATTTGGAATTTACCCGCCGCTTGGCAGAATGTTTCCCCGACAGCGCGCTGGCTCGCTTCATATACGGCGACAAGTTATGCGACGAAGCATTCAAAGTGAGGACGGGTGCACGGGCGGAAGATGTCAGTGCTCAACAGTTTGATGTCTTTAAGCAGTATCTGATTGAAGCGGCCGCAGAGCTATACACGGCGCATGACCGCGACCCGCAGTTTCCACTTGTGTACGCGTCGTTGATGGCGGTTCAACTCGGTCTTAGTCAAAAAGACGATTTACTTCTGTGGGCGGAGAGGGGTGAAAAGGTGGCTCCGGGATTAATTGATTATCGCCTTACGGTTGTTACAGCCCTGACGAAGAAATGGCTTGGCTCGCATGAAGAGATGTTTGCTTGGGCGCGCCGCTACTTCGGGAACTCAACCCACCCGGTCGTGAATGCACTGATCCCATTTGCCCATATTGAATACTGGACCCAACTGCCAAAATCCGAACGAGCAACCTACTTCGAGAACAAAGCGGTCAAGAAAGAGATTAATGACGCTTATCGTCATTTCTGCAAAACCGAGGCAGGCAATGATTTTCTTAGCCGCCAAGAAAAGGCTCTGGGTGAAAACATATTTGCGATGTGCTTCATGCAGGCAAAGGATAACCGGCGGTTGAAAGCAAGCCTGAAATTGATCGGACGAAATGCCACTCGTGCTCCATGGTTTTTCCTCGGCAGAGGCGACTCGACCAAGGTTGTCAATGAGCTACGGGACGTAGTTGGCCTCAAGTCGTTATGACACTGTATAGGCTGAATATAGGGAAGCCAGACCCCGGCTTGGAGCACTATTGATAATATGACCACCTCTCTTAACCACCTCTACTCTTTCCGCCGCTGCCCCTACGCCATGCGTGCCCGCCTCGGGCTCTTGTTTGCCGAGCTGCAAGTGGAACTGCGCGAGATTGTCCTGAAAGATAAACCAGCTCAAATGCTCGCCATCAGCCCGAAGGGCACAGTGCCTGTTTTACAGCTTACGGATGGCGTTGTGATTGAGGAGAGCCGGGATATTATGATTTGGGCTCTGGAGCAGCATGATCCGCAAGGGCTGTTGGATGCAGCGGTTTTGGATCAAGCCAAGGCCTTGATCGAGCAGAACGATAACGAGTTTAAGCACTGGCTGGATCGCTATAAATACTCTGATCGTCACCCCGACATGAGCCAGATGGAATATCGGCAACGGGGTGAAGCTTTTTTGCAGATTTTGGAGCGATTGCTGACTGAAAACCCGTTTCTGCTCGGACATCAGCCAACCATAGCAGATATAGGCATCATGCCTTTTGTCCGCCAATTCGCCCATGTGGATCGAGATGCTTTTTATAGTTTGCCTTATCCGAACTTACAACGCTGGCTGCAACTCTGGTTGGAGCATCCGCTTTTCCTGAAGGCGATGGTTAAGTATCCGCCATGGCAAGAGGGGGGGTGATGCGGTGGTTTTTCCTACTTAGGTGGCAGTAGCACGATCAGGCGATATTAGTTCGATATGGCCGCGCAGTTGCCTCCATGTTGACTTCGGCCGTCCGTTGGACAAAAATTCCAGTGCTACTGTAAGGAGACAGGCTGCCCCCATGGAAGAATATGCGCATTTCTCTATTTCCCCCTTATCAGATACCGAGTCGTCCCTTATTAACAAGCAAGGGCAACGCATTGCCCGGATTCGCGGCATTGTTCTAGAAAAGGCGTTCTGTATCGACAGCGGCCGATTTCTTGTAGTTACAACAGATGACTGTCCGTTCGAGGAAGGATTCCACGTCTCACTTATTGATGAAGACGGTTCTCTTTTGGAAACAACCCACAGGGTTATCCCATACACTCCCGGAATTGTTACCGCCGTATATGCAGAGAATAGTGACACCATCAAGATTGCATTACACGATGGTGAGACCATTCGAATTACCCTGATACCTGAAGGCACCAGAAATCCAGCAAGGTATATACAGAAGGGTTTTCGATCAAGCAACGGCATATTTGGGAAACACTATTTGCAAGTAGACTCTACTTCTGAGAGTGCCGTTCAACAGAAAAGGGAGTTTTTATGACCGATATATCCAAGCATGCGACCGATCCGGCGGCAGAAGAGGCTATCAGACAACTGGAGGTTCAGGCGGTCAATTTTTCCTATCGATTTATCAGGGATTCTCGTACTCGAGGCGAGTACCTGAAGATGACTCGGATCATGTCCGACGGTATACGACGTTCCTACATGAAAGGTGAGTTGTCAGCAAACCAAGCTGCCAGGGCTGCCCAACAAATGCGGAACGAGATTCTTGAGTTCTCAAGGCAGAACTCGTCTGACATCGGTAGGGCCTTTGCCAAGGCTAAAAAAGCGCAGGGACTGGGACTCGACGAGTTAATCAAAAAATACGCAAAGCAACTACATTCGAGACCCTTTGAAGAGCTGTCCGAGGCCGAGCGCAGTAGCGTTTATTTAAAGATAGTGGAACAGTCCGGTGCGCCAAACAAAGCGGTCAATAATGCGGCGCGCTCTCTGGGTAAGACAGCACGGGGTCTGTGGGTTCTGACCGCATGCTTTGCAACCTATAATATTGCAAGTTCTGATAACAAAGCGAAGCAGGCAGGGCGTGAGCTTGCCAACATTGGAGGCGGCTTTGGCGGAGGTGCTGCTGGTGGTGCCGCTGCCGGCGTTTGGTTTGGTGGGCCTATTGGTATAGGAGCCGGAGTCATTATAGGCGGAATCCTTGGCGCTATAATGGCAGATCAGGTGTATGTGGAGATGGCTGGCCCTGACGGGGAGTTCGCTAAGCGTTTTGTACCCAGATTTACTTCTGTTTTCGGTGTTGATGAAGAAAAAATGGCTGCAGCGCTCTATACCGAAGCTCGTTTTGAACTCTCTAAGGTAAAAAGTGTTTTCGTACAGCTGTGGGATAAATATTCAACGGATGCAGATGACGTAGCTGTTCGTTACTTAAAGAAAGTTCAAAAATCAAGGGGCGCTACCTATCAAGCATTACGGCAAAATCTAGGCTTGAGGAACTTACTTATTGATATCCTTGACGGTGGCTGGACTGGTAGAGAGGAAAGCGAATACATAAAATTTCTTCGCACGATGTGACTTTGTAATTATGCCCGGGTAATTCCCTCCTCTCTTTTAGCCCGAAGGGTACCGTGCCTGTCTTACAGTATGCTGACGGCGTTGTGATTGAGGAGAGCTGAATTACCTTAATGAGGGGGTGCCATGGTTCAAGACCGTATAGACAAACCGCTGACTTTGAAGCTTGGGCATGAAGAGTTAATCATTCGCCGGCGCTATGAGGTGATTAGCATCGCTAATGACTTCTTTATTGCTATCTGGTTTCTAGTGGGCAGTATCCTATTCCTGTACCCGGAGTACGAAAAAGCGGCTGTTTGGCTTTTCATCATTGGTAGCTTCCAATTTTTGGTACGACCCACCATTCGGCTGGTTAGCCATATTCATGTAAAGCGGATACCAGCTAGCAATTGGGAGAGCTAGGAACCAAAACCTCATCACATCCCCAAAATCAAGGCTCATCCTGCTCTGGCAGTGGCTGAATGCTGTTGATATCACCGGTTGGCGTCGCAGGCTCATCAAGAATAATGACGTAAATTCCGCCTGCAATGATCGCTATGGCCACAATCGCCTTCAGTATGTTGGAGTTGAGCATTCCCTTCTCCTATGAATCGGCTTGCTGTCTTATATACAGACCCTATGGGCAACGCGCTGCTAAAACAACCGCTAAGGTGATGTTCTACAAAAGTCGCTTCGACAGTCTAGGCGTCCTGCCTGATACTGACTGCTTAAATGCATTTCTAGTTCCCGGGTTTATGAGGTAGTTAATGATGGCCGATCTAGTTACTCGAAGTACGGATAGCAACGGCATTACCACGCTTACCCTTAACCAGCCGAACAAGCGCAACAGCCTGTCGATGGCAATGCTTGATGCTTTGGCTGAGGCGTTATCGGATAGTGCGGCAGATGATGCTAGTCGGGTTGTGATCATTGCTTCGGCGGGTAAGGTGTTCTGTGCCGGGCATGATCTCAAGGAGATTCGCGATCAACTGAATAGCAACGAGTTTCAGCTGGCGTTATTTAAACGGTGCAGTGAAGTGATGCAGTTGGTCGTTTACCTCCCAAAGCCGGTGATTGCGCGTGTGGCGGGTGTTGCAACGGCTGCAGGCTGTCAGTTGGTGGCCAGCTGTGATCTTGCTGTGGCAGCGGACTCTGCGCGCTTCGCAACGCCAGGCGTGAATATTGGGCTGTTCTGTTCAACGCCTATGGTCGCTTTGTCTCGCAACGTGTCCCGTAAGCATGCCATGGAGATGCTGCTTACAGGCGAGATGATCAGTGCTGCTCGTGCAGAACAGATTGGGTTGGTAAACCGCGTTGTTGATGAATCGCTGTTGGATGAAACTGTGTACGGCATGGCTCGCACCATTGCGGAGAAGTCTGGGCACACCTTAAAAATAGGTAAGGGCGCTTTCTATAAGCAACTGGAAATGCCGTTGGCAGGTGCTTACGACTATACGGCCAAGGTTATGGCTGAAAATCTACGGGCGCACGATGCGCAGGAAGGCATCTGTGCGTTTTTGGATAAGCGCAAGCCGGAATGGAAGGACAGCTAGCGGTTAGTACAGTTGTTTTCTCCTAGCTTTAGACGGTCTCCAATGCCAATGCCGTTGGCCTTGAAAAAGCCCATGTTCATTTCTACGGCCGATACAAACTCGACTTCGGCAGGGTAGCTGGGGCATCGGGCGCCATTGGTAGATTCGCAAGGCTCCATCTGCCGAATGTTGCCAATAATGCCTTGCTCATCAAGGTACGCGATATCCAACGGGATGAGTGTTTGGTACATCCAGAAGCTGTAATCCGGCCCCCGCTGCTTTTGGTATTGAAACAGCATGCCCGAGTTGGCAGCCAGAGATTCCCTGCCCATGAGTCCTTTTTGGCGTTCTTTTGGGGCGACCGCAAGTTCCAGCCGAACGTGTACAGTATTCGAGTCCGCCACAAAGCATCCGGTATGAACCGGCAGTTTGGCAGACGGTTCAACCGCCCCGGAGCCGGAGCAGCCTGCTAGCATGGCCGCAAGGCTTAGTGCAGTGCGTGAGTTTCGCATCAGCTACGCAGCCGGTAACCGGTTTTGAAGATCCACCAGATGCCTGCCATACAAGCGCCGAGGAAGAGAAGAGTCATTCCTACGCTTATGCCTATATGCACATCAGATACGCCATAGAAGGCCCATCTAAATCCGCTGATCAGGTAAACCACCGGGTTAAAAAGACTGATGGTTTGCCAGATCTCCGGGAGCATATCGATGGAATAGAAGGTGCCGCCAAGAAACGTCAGCGGGGTCACGATCATCATGGGAACAATTTGCAGCTTTTCGAAACCATCGGCCCAGATGCCGATGATAAAGCCGAACAAACTGAAGGTGACGGCAGTAAGCACCAGAAATGAGAACATCCAGAAGGGATGCAATATGCTGTAGTCCACAAACAGGCGTGCAGTGGCGAGAATGATCAAACCTAATATGACGGATTTGGTGGCTGCGGCACCCACATAGCCCAGCACTACTTCAACGTAAGAGACAGGCGCAGAAAGCACTTCGTAGATGGTACCGGAGAACTTCGGCATGTAGATGCCAAACGAGGCGTTGGAGATGCTTTGCATCAGCAGCGACAGCATGACCAAGCCGGGAATTATATAGGCACCGTATGCGATGTTGTCGATATCGCCCATGCGCGAACCGATGGCCGAGCCAAATACCACAAAATATAGACACGTGGAGATGACTGGCGAAAGCACACTTTGCATCAGAGTGCGCCGCATGCGAGACATTTCAAAGTTGTAGATGGCTTTAACACCGTAAAAATTCATGCCTTTCTCCCGTTAGCCTTCGGCTGGTTCGTGCACAAGGCCGACAAAAATCTCTTCCAAAGAACTCTCCCGGGTGCGAAGGTCTCGGTAGTCGATTCCAATATCCCCAAGTGTTCGCAGTAGTCGAGCCACACCGGCTTGTTCCTGTTGGGAGTCGAAGGTATAGATCAGTTCATAGCCATCGTCTGAAAGTTCTACCGGCTCCAGTAGGAGTTCACCGGGCACCTTTTCGAGCTTGTTCTGCAGTTGCAGGCGTAGTTCCTTTTTGCCGAGTTTGCTCATTAGCTGGGTTTTGTCTTCCACCAGAATTATTTCGCCTTGGCGAATGACCCCGATGCGATCCGCCATTTCCTCGGCTTCTTCGATGTAGTGGGTTGTGAGGATAATGGTCACTTCATCTTCCCGAAGCTTTCGTACCATCTCCCACATATCACGGCGCAGTTCTACATCTACGCCCGCCGTAGGCTCATCAAGAAACAGTATTCGCGGTTCATGGGAGAGCGCTTTGGCAATCATCAGCCGACGTTTCATACCGCCAGAGAGGGTCATGATGCGATTGTTGCGCTTATCCCAAAGCGATAAATCCTTTAGTACTTTCTCAATGTGGGCTGGGTTGGGCGCTTTGCCGAACAGGCCCCGGCTGAATGACACGGCATTCCAGACGGTTTCAAAGGAATCGGTATTGAGCTCTTGCGGCACTAGGCCAATGGTTTCGCGGGCTTTGCGGTAGTCTTTTACGATGTCAAAGCCTGCGGCCCGGACTTCTCCGGAAGACATATTGGTAATGCCGCAAATAATGCTGATCATCGTGGTTTTGCCAGCCCCGTTGGGGCCGAGCAAGGCAAAAATTTCGCCTCGATTGATTTCCAGATTGATGTTCTTTAGGGCCTGAAAGCCGCCCTCATAAACCTTGTTCAGGTTCTTAACGGAAATATCCGGCTGCACGGGCGTGTCCTGTTCCTGAAAGTGGGTCAGAGATGAAAGCGCAGCATTTTCTCATGTATGGCGCTGGTTTAGAAATCTTTGCCTGGAGTGGGATAGTGTCCATAATGGTTCGCTGTTTTCAATACGGTTTTCGCTATTGTTTTCACGAGGGGTCTCAACTGAGTACCGGTATGTTACGAGCAATTGTGGTTCTGGGTTTTATTTTGGCCTTTATTTCAGCGGTTGTGTTCGGTGGCCGTTGGCTACAACCCACAGATAAAACCCTCCCGACGGTGGACCAACCGGTCTGTGATCTACTGGAGGCGCCCTGTGAGTGGCAAACAGATGCAGGAGTGTGGAAGGTGGGCCTGCAACGTTTGGGCGATGGTAGGCAGGGCGAAGAATACCAGCTATCTGTTCTTACACCGACAGCACCGAAGCGGTTTTTGGCCGTGTTGCGTGGTGAATCTATGTATATGGGGGAGTACCCGGTGCCCATGCGACACGAAGGCGGCGATAGGTATTCAGCTCGTTTTTCGGCACCTCTGTGCACGACGGGTGGAGAAATGGTCTGGCGAATTGATCTACAGGAAGGGCAGAAGCCTCTTTCAGATGTGGTGCCGATAAAGCTGGTATTTCAGGCCAGAGATCACTCAGCCAGCTAAACAGTGGGATTCAATAGATATCCCGGCTGACAAACATTCAGGAAAGTGTAAAATCGTGCAAAAATTCAGGCTAACTTTAGAGAAATCGTGATGGAATACGGGGACAGTGTACAAAAAGTATTGCTTCGGAAGATTCGCAAGGCAGAACAGGATCTCATGCAGTTAAAGCTGGACTACTGCCGTTTCGTATTTGGTCTCACGCATCGGGCCAGAGTCGTGTCTGGAGGAGCCACTTATCTGGTTCTCTCTGTAGATGTTGAGTCTATGGCAACCACCGATGATGGTGCATTTACCCGTCCATCTGTGGCAGGTGTACCCGCAGATAAGCCTAACCAGACAGAGCCTGTTCCATTGGGGACAGACTGGATGCTGGAACAGCAAACTAAAAGTTAAGCAATTAGATCAGTGCGTTCGCTGTAATGGCCGAGTAAAGGCTGTTTTCAGGCTGAACGTACTGGTGGCTCTGCCAGTATTCGGCGCCTTCCAGTCCGGCTCGAAAGCAGGCAAGTAATACTCCGCAGGATGTCAGTGTTGCAATGGCTTGAATGGCTTCCGTCTGTCGGATACCGGTTTTGCGGTGAGCAATTTGTGCAACCAAAGCTGCAAGCGCGTCGCTGTGGCGCTCGGATTGGCTGCACAGGGCGCAACCGGCCCCGTATAACCAAGCAACTGCGTAAGCACGAACCGTTTCGGGAGCTTCGCTCAGATGCAGCCCACTTATTCGGCAATCCCGTTCCTGTAACCCCGCAAGAATATGCAGGTGGGTAAACAACTCTGTACGATCCGTAGAAGCTGGACGTTTCGGCTTTCGCAACACGGGCTTCTCTTTACGTGCCAGTTGTGTCGGCGGGTGCCCGGCACTGGCTGCCATGAGCGGCTCGGTGCGGGCCAGCATCAGCATTCGCCACGCTAAAGTCACAAGCAAAACCAGTAAGCCAGCCTGAGTAAGTGCAACAAGTGCGTCGATCATGAGTGGTGCTACCTTGAATATTGCAGAACGTTTCAGGAGTGTAACGGATTGTATCTGTTGGCCGCCGCTAACTCTTGGGCAGAAATGCCTTTAAGTGGGGCCTTGATGCGGGAATTGTGACAAAGTTGGCAGTGGTTTATTAAAGAACGATGGATTCCACATCTTCAAAGGCAGCCTGATGACCGTTATTCTGGCACTTCATACACTGTTGGTTCTTACCTTCACCATCCGGATTCTGCTCCGCGATGATCTGTCGCCTCCGGGGCGGCTTGCCTGGTTTGTGGTGCTCAATCTTTTACCTTACTTCGGCAGCGTCATTTATTTTCTGTTTGGCGAAACAGATATTGGAAACCGGGCGAGTAAGCGGCACAAAGAGGTGTTCGAAGAAATACGGGCCAAAGCATCTTGGTTTATGGGGAATGCGACCAATACAGAAAAACTGATTGAGCCGGTTTACCAACCCGCCTTCCGCTATGCCGGTTCCATCAATGGTTTCCACCCGTCGACGGGCAACACGGCAGAGTTAATGAGCGACGGTGCCGAAACACTTGCCCGGATGGTCGCAGATATTGATGCGGCAACCGATCACGTACATGTTTTGTATTACATCTGGTTGAACGACAACACAGGACACGCTATTGCCGAAGCGCTGATTCGTGCGGCCCGAAGAGGCGTTACTTGCCGGGCCATGGCTGATGGTCTCGGGTCTCGCGGGATGATTAAGTCCGCTCTTTGGCAGCGGATGAAAGAGGCGGGGGTTCGCATGGCTGTTGCACTCTCGCTTAAGCATCCTATTCGCACCATTCTGACGAGCCGGCTGGACCTCCGGAATCATCGCAAGATCACGGTGATCGATGCGCGCATTACCTATTGTGGCAGCCGAAACTCTGCAGATCCGGAATTTTTGGTGAAAGCCAAGTACGCTCCCTGGGTGGATATCATGCTTCGGTTTACGGGGCCGGTGGTGGTCCAGAATCAACTGCTGTTTGCCAGTGATTGGATGCAGGCAACCAACGAATCGTTAGATGGCATTCCGCTATCCTCGGGGCGGAGGAAAGGCGGTTTTCCGGCTCAAGTTATGGGCGTTGGGCCAACAGAACGCCATGGCGCTACGCCACATCTTTTTGCCAATCTATTTGCCTGCGCCCAAAGTGAGCTGACACTTTCTACTCCTTACTTTGTTCCCGACGCGACTGTTCTTGAAGCCCTGTGCGCAGCAGCCTACCGGGGTGTAAAGGTTGCGTTGATATTTCCGAAGGTAAACGATAGCTGGATTGTGGCTGCTGCCAGTCGCAGCTATTATCACCGGCTGCTCGATGCAGGTTGCATCATTCATGAATTCAAAGGAGGGCTTCTGCATGCAAAAACCCTCACTATTGACGGCAAAATCAGTTTGATCGGATCTTCCAATCTCGATTTGCGAAGTTTTGATCTGAACTATGAGAATAATATTCTCCTGCAAGATGAGGCCACAACTCAAGCCATTGCGGAGCGCCAACAGAGCTATATCAATCGGTCTGAAGTAGTGACCTTGCCCAGCGTACTTGCATGGCATTACCACGAACGAATATGGCACAACGTTATCGCAACCATCGGTCCGGTTTTGTGAGCAGGTGGTGTTAGCGGCACGGTGGAAAAACACGATGCGAATAGGATTGATAGGGCAAGGCGCGCTTCTGGGCTTGTGCTGCCTAGCGGCAAGTAACAGTTACGCCAGCCTTCCGGATACCAGAACCCCCATAAATGATGTGCCGGAAGGCACGGTAGGTCTTGGGGCAGCACTACGCAGAGGAACAAGCCCTTACGTTGGCGTCGACAACATTTCTGGTTTGTTGAACGATAATAAAACAGATCTAATACCGCTCTATCTCTATGAAGGCAAATGGCTATTTGCCCATGGAACATCGGCTGGCGCGCACCTTTTGAAGCAGGAGTGGCTATCCGTTGATCTATTAGCGAAATACCGTTTCAACCGCTTTGAATCAGACGCTGCTCCTTATTTCAACGGTGTGCGTGATCGGGATCAGACGGTTGATGTGGGCCTCTCAGCGACGGTGTTTACCGACTGGGGTTCGCTTTCTACAACTTGGGTTAATGACGTTTTAGGCGCTCACAATGGGCATGAGTGGGACTTCACCTACTCCTATGATTGGACGCCAGGGCGTTGGTCTGTGTCGCCCTTTATCAGTTACGTATACCAGCACAGTGATCTTACAGACTACTATTACGGCGTCGATCCGAGCGAGGCGTTGCCTGAGAGGCCTTTTTACCAGCCAGATTCTGCTGTTTTCTGGCGTGCTGGCATTAATACCTCTTATCGGGCAACACCGCACCTGTTGCTGTTTTCAAACATTGCGTCGCAACATGTCGATAGTGAGATCTTCAACAGCCCGCTAGTGGATGAATCTCAGCTTACGTCCGCTACATTCGGTTTTGCCTACTTGTTTGGAAATGCTCTGGATGATTCAACCAAACGGCCTGACTCGGGTCGTTTCGGAGAGTGGTCGTGGCGGGTGAATGCTGGCTATCAAGCAGAAGGGCCATTCACTCGCACACTCACTGGCACCCTGAAGCGCAGTGAGGATGTTCACGCTTACATGACCGGTTTAACGCTGGGAAAGCTGATTTCTGATGGCGAATACATAGACTACTGGGGGAGGGTGTCGCTTAACCGGCGCTTAGAGAATGGTAATCAGAGTGATTTTGGTGAATACAATGCCTACGTGATGGCCATGACGACTGGTCGCTCTCCATGGACATCCGAAGAGTGGCTTCGTTTTGGTATTGGTTTTGGATTCTCTTATGCCTCGGAAGTGCCTTACGTTGAGCAGGTGAAACAAGCTAAGCGTGAGCAAAACACCTCGCACTTTCTCAATTACTTGGAGGGGCAATTCGATGTGCCGCTGCGGCTGATGTTCGAAAACAAGGCCGTGCGAAACTGCTATGTGGGTATTTCGTTGTTGCACCGGTCCGGTATTTTTGCAAAGTCGGATATTCTCAGTAATGTTTCCGGTGGCTCTGATATGGTGTCTGGCCACATAGAGTGCAAACGTTAAGTGGCTTAGTCTGGTGGGACACTAGCAGGTTGGCATCGTTTGCAGTGCGAGCTTGCGGCGAATGTATCGTCCGAGTGCATCAACACCAATGTTGAGCAGGGCGGTTACCAAGATCAACACCATAGCGCGGTCAAATCGGATGTTCTGTATGGCGCTGTCTACATAAAACCCAAGCGTATAGATGCCTAAAATCCCCAAAATCGCGGTTTCACGCATGATGATTTCCCAGCGATAGAATAAAAACGCGAGAAACGAGCGGTACACCCGGGGCACAAGTTCCCAACTGTAGCGATTAAACCCTGTTATGGCGTCGGCACGAAGCTTGATGGAGTTGGTCTGTCGACCAATCAGGTGCCCGATAATACCGCCATTATGCAATGCCAGAGCTACAACAGCCGGTAGCATGGATGGCCCCCAGAGCTGTAACAGGATATACGCCAGAATGTATTCCGGCGTAGAGCGCGCAATAACCAATGCGACATGCCCTGCATTACGCCTTATTGGCCCGCCAAAGTGATTGGAAATCAACGGGAATGCCAAGAGCGATATGATTCCGGTTGCCACAAGCGCGATTTGGGTAAGCACGATAGTGTGCCAGATGCCCGGCATGGCTTCATTAACCATCAAGTCGCTCAACCACGGTGTTAAGCCTGCAAGACCCTCTCCATTGCGCAGTGGAGCCGGAACTATGTCTTCAGTAAAAAACCGCTGCAAATTGCCCCAAACAATGGGTAAGCCTTCCCCAAGAAAGAACGGCGCTCCGAGAATGTAAACAGGAAGAAGTTTGGGGCGCACCCAAAGAGGCATGGTGGCGATTAACACATAAAACAGAATCAGCATGGCACCCGCGTCGGAGTAAAGCCCCTGAGAGAAGGACGCCTCCAAGTAGAAACCCAGTGTTGGCAGACCAACGAACCCGAGAATCGCGCTAGAGCGTAAGCCGCATTCAAGCCGATACGCGGTGTAAGTGCGCATCTTCACCCAGCAGTCGGGGATGCGGGTATAGAGAAATGCGGTAATATTCCCGGTGCCGGGTGGTAGTACACGACCGGGTTCCGGGTCAGCTTCTTCCAGAATTTCTGAATACACTTTGGCAAAGATTCCCGCATAGGGAATTGCGATGGCCAGTACCCCGGTAAGCGGATGAAACCCAAAAAACTGCAGAAAAATCAGAGCCCAAAATAGCTCGTGAATCGCGCGGACAAATGCGCAAAACATCCGCACGGGCAAAGAGCGGTAAACCAAGGCCAATAGGAACCCGACAACACCCCCAAGCGCGACCCCAACGAACGCGAAGGCGACTGTTCTCAACAGTGCGGTCATCAGCCCTTCACTACTAAAAAAGTTGGGCGTTACGATTCCCAAAAAAAAATTGCCCAAATCCCGCCAGGGGTTGGATGCGGTGATGGCGATGTCTGCAAACAGCAGCCCGACCAAGGCGATGGCGAGGAAAATGAGGCTTGTACGAACCGTTGGAGAGGAGAGCATGGAACGGCTGTGTTACCTAGTAAAGAGACATAATGTCTGAAGAGGTGAGGCCTTCGCTGGGTTGATCCAGAGCGACTTGGCCATCCTGTATGCCAACAATTCTGGTGCAATAACTCAGCGCTAGCTCAACATCGTGTAGCGCGATGATACTGGTTGAAAAGCGATCCCGAAGAAGTGTCATAACCGAGTTAGCCATGGGTCCATCGAGTGCGGATACTGGCTCATCCGCCAAAAGCACCGCTGCGTTCCGGTATAGCGCCCGAGCAATGGCAACACGTTGCCGCTGCCCCCCGGAAAGCGAGGCTGTGGGTGTCCAGAGTTTTTCTTTCATTCCCAAAGACTGCAACAGTGCGGTTACTTCGGTTCGGTCCTTGGCGAATGGTCGTGCAAGCGTCACCGTGTTGTACCAAGTAGTATGCTTGTCCAACTGCCCCATAAATACGTTATGGAATACGGACAGGGCGTTCACCAAGCCTAAATCTTGCGGAACAAGGGATGAGTCTCGATTAACACGTTCGTGAATTAAGCGAATAAGAGTGGATTTTCCTGCGCCACTTTTACCCACTAAGGCGATTTTGTCGCCCGGGTTAACCTGCAGCGACAGCGGGCCAATAACCCGCTTGCCGCTGAATGAAGCCGTAAGGCCAGAGAGGTCGAAGCCTGACATCAATCGAGGATTCCAATCTCTTCTGCTGTTTTACGAATAGGCTCATAATCATCGTTGGAAGCGGGAATGAAACCTGAACGCGGGAAGCTTTCCAGAAGCTCTGGATTATCTAGATTAAGCAGGGCTTCCGTAACCCGCTGTTTGAAACCGTCACCAAAACGCTCGTTTACATCCCCACGGATGGTCCACTGATAGTCCGGATAGGCAGGTGTTTTCCAAATGACCTGAACGGCATCAGTATCAATGTTGCCATCGCCCAGTTCCTTTTCCCAAACCTGGAAGTTGAGGGCGCCTATATCATAGGTTCCAGCTTCAACCAAGCGCAGGGTGCGTGTGTGGTTACCGCTGAAGCCTACCCGGGAGAAAAAGTCTTCCGGCTTTGAATCAAAGGTATCGCGCACGTAAAACTCGGGCATCAGGCGACCAGAGGTGGAGCCTTTGGAGCCGAAAGTAAAGGTTTTGCCCTTGAGTTGGCTTTCCAGCTCAGTAAGCTTGTCCGCTGGCTTTATGCCGGTATTGATGTTGGCAATAAAATAGGTTTCGAAGGCCTTGTCTTCAACACCTTGAGCGATTGCTTCAGAGCCTGGAACCAGCCTGCGAGCCTGTACGCCGGAAAGCCCGCCAAACCAGGCTAACTGAACCTGATTATTGCGAAAAGCAGACACTGCAGCTGCGTAAGACTTCACTGGGATGTAGCGAACATCTACATCGAGTTGCTCGGAGAGGTAATCGGCGACACCACGAAAACGTTCAACAAGTTTGGTTTCGTCTTCATCCGGGATTGCTGTGAATACAAATGTCTCCGCCGATGCAGCTGCAGCGGTGGCAAACAAGAAACTAGAAAGCACCAACTTCCGTATAAAATTCAAAGCCATTTGAAATCCTTGATTGTTTTGTGTGATTGATAGAGCGTATATGCAGGATACTCTGATTCGTTGAAACCCTGAACAGCTATACGAATTACGGGTTTAAATAGGTCATATGTCCGGACACTATTCTTTATGAACGCCTACAAGTCTAACAAAATTCCATTACGGCCCTGAACGGGGCAATTTATACCGAAGAGGTCTATGGATATCATCGTTCTCACGCCCGCTAGCCCGGGCTCGAAGGCTGGCAACAGGGCAACCGCGGAGCGCTGGCAGGTGTTGCTGGAGCAGTTGGGGCACAGGGTATCTGTTGTTACGGAATATAACGGAGAAGCCTGTGATCTTTTTCTTGCTTTGCATGCTTGGCGTAGTTACACCGCCGTGCGCCTGTTTCGGGAGATCTGGCCGGAAAAACCATTGGTGGTGGCTCTCACAGGAACGGATGTTTACCGGCACCAGCACGAATTCCCACAGCAAACCCTTTACTCCATGCAGGTCGCCGATGTATTGATTGGGCTGCACGATCAAGTGGGTGATGATATTCCGGAGAGCTTGCGAAGCAAGCTGATAACCCTTTTTCAGTCTGCTGAGAAGCCTGCTGGACTATCCTTGAGAGCGTCTGAGGAATCGGCATATTTTGATGTGTGTGTAATCGGCCATCTAAGAGAGGAAAAAGACACCCTGCGTGCAGCCATGGCGGCCAGGCTACTACCCGCCAATTCGCGCATTCGGGTCTCCTGTGCGGGCAAGCCCCACAATGAGCGATGGGCCATGCTAGCGAAGCAGGAGTTGCAGCAGAACCCACGGTTTAGGTGGCTCGGTGAACTGGAGAAAAGCGCTATCGCCCAGCTGATGGTCGATAGCGAGTTACTGGTGATGAGTTCTGTGATGGAAGGTGGGGCGAATGTCGTATCAGAAGCTTGTCGGGCTGGTTTGCCGATCATTGCGTCGAATATTTCGGGGAATGTCGGGCTTCTCGGCAGGAATTACAGGGGCTACTACCCGGTTGGAGACACTCAAGCCTTGGCCGACGTGCTGGAGCGTGCAGAGAGTGACCCAACGTTCGTGGAGGTATTGAGAGATCAGGTAAGCCAACTTGCTGTCAGGTTCACACCGGAAAAAGAGAGGAAATCTCTGGAGCAGGCGCTTTCACTCGCACTGCGACACAGCCCCAGAAATATCCTTTAAGCTCAATCCCGTAACGTAATTGGCTCGATCGGCCCACTTTCTTCCTGAGGTGTTACCCGACCAATAATGGCAGTGTGCGGGTAACCGAGTGCCTTGAGGGCTTGCACACAGTCTTCCGCCTTCTCTGCCGCAACACTGGCTAG
Organism: Marinobacter sp. 1-4A; assembly: GCF_016597725.1. Classification (GTDB taxonomy): domain Bacteria; phylum Pseudomonadota; class Gammaproteobacteria; order Pseudomonadales; family Oleiphilaceae; genus Marinobacter. Next base: position 330,079 of record NZ_VCGY01000004.1, on the reverse strand, counting down.
CAAGCCACCAGCAGTTTGTGGATCAAAAATTAGCGGGTAACGCGGGTGTTTCACCCACTTCTCCTGATCTCGAATACCACGGCGCAGGCGTATGTTGGCGGGTTGCAAGGAGCTTAGAATGCCCGCCGCTGCGGTTTCTTCGGCGCCTGGCAAAATAGGAATCGCAGAGAGGTTCAATTCCGCATCAACACCGGATGGCCGAGTCATTTCAACCAGATGGCCTAACAGACCAAAACCCGTTACGTCTGTGCAGGCTTTAGAGCCGAAACCGCGAAGGCAGTCGGCAGCGGCCTTGTTAGACTGCACCATAGAAGCGAGGGCAGAGTCGATCCAACGGCCTTTGGCGGCCAGTCGGGCGTGAGCTGCGAACAGGGTGCCGGTTCCAATTGGCTTGGTGAGAATAAGGACATCACCGGCTCGTAAGCCACCTTTACTCATCACCTCCTCAGGGTTGATGAGGCCATTAACCGCAAAACCTAACGCAAGCTCGCGGCCTTCACCGGTATGGCCGCCAACGAGTGCACAACCGGCCTCATTTAATACATCCACAGCACCAGACATCATCTGGAACACCACGTCTTCCACCTTGGACTCAATACCATAGGGCACGGTAGCAACTGCAGTCGCACTTTGAGCTTCGGCGCCCATAGCAAACACATCGCCTAAGGCGTGGTTAGCGGCAACGCGACCAAACGTGTAAGGGTCATCAATAAATGCCCGGAAAAAATCAACGGTGTGCACTACCGCCATTCCCGGCGGAACCCGTAGAACAGCTGCATCGTCTGGCGCGTGTAGGCCAATCAGAATGTCGTCTCGCTCTATGGGCCGAAGTTCACCCAGCGCCCGTGATAGGACTGTGCTGCCAACCTTGGCGCCGCAGCCTCCGCACCGCATAGCGACCGCAGAAATAGCCTGAGAGGCTTCCTCCGGGTTCTGCGCCGCAGCGGTATCGGGTAGGCTGGAGGCCTCTTCCATGGGGGGCAGGTCGGTGAACTTATTCATAAACCGACGATCGATCCAGTCTTTCCAACGCCACACCAGCGCACCTTCAAGCTGAGTGTCACCGCGAGAGGCGACGGCATACTTATCACCGGTGCTGATAAGCGCAAGCCATTTTTTCTGGGGATGAAAATCCTTCGGTGCCTTACCAAGTGCCAAGCGTTTGAGATTGTCCGCCAAAGGCGGCCCCTGGCGGACAGCAAATACACCGGCCTTTTCCCGGGGATGATTGACAACATTTGCAATGTCGCCAGCAGCAAAAATGTTGTCGTCGTTTTCTACCTGCAGGGTATCGCGGACCCTTAAAAAGAGGCCGTCATCGAGCGCTAGGCCCGTTTCTTTCAGCCAAGACGGCCCGCCAGCGCGGGTTACCCAGAGAACTTCGTCGGTTTGAAGGGTTTCGCCAGAGGCGGTGCGTAACAAACCTTCGCTGACTTTTTCGACTGGGGAGCCGAGGTGAAGCTTTACGCCCCGTTCAGAGAGTGTTTTTCGAAAAACTTCACGCACTTTCCCATTGTGGGTAGGGAGGATTTCGTTTGCAGCATCAAACAAATGAAAGTGCAATTGATCAGAATCTTGACCTCGCTGCTCCAACTCGTTTTTAAGCCGGTACTGCATAGCCAGAGTAAGCTCAACACCGCCAGCACCTGCACCGACAACACCAATAGTAAGCGGCCCTTCGTGGCTTTCAATGCGCGAGAGCAGAGCAAGCCATCGGTTGTTGAAACCGGTAATCGGCTTCACAGGTACTGCGTATTCAGCAGCACCTTCCACTTCATTTACTCTGGGGGATGAGCCGATGTTGATGGATAGTATGTCGTAAGGCACATCCGGCCGACCTTTACAGATTACCCGTTTGTTAGTGCGATCAATGCCTATGGCTTCTGCACGATAGAACCGCGCTCCAGCAAACTCTGCCAGACGGCTCAGATCAATGTGCACATCGTCGTAACTGTAATGTCCAGCCACATAACCTGGCAGCATTCCGGAGTAGGGCGTGTGAGTATCACGGCAGATAAGGGTCAGGCGCACGCCGGGTACTGGTTTCATTGCAAACCGCTTTAGTACACCGACGTGGCTGTGCCCACCGCCAATCAGGACTATGTCCCGTAAAACAGGCTGGTCAGGCGTTCGCATCAGTTGATTTTCTTGGCTTCAGCTGTGAGTTGATCAAAGCCTTTGATGCTGGAGAAAGCGCTCAATTTTTCTTGATCCGCTTCGGATGGGTTGGCTATTTGATCGATGGATGTAATCCCGGCTTCTTTCATTTTTTTAGCTGTTGCGGGCCCAATGCCTTTTACCAAGGTAAGGTCGCTTTTGTCGGTCGGTTTCTTTTCTTTCTTGGAGGTGGCCGGTTTTTTTGCGGCAAGCTTTGCAGCGGCGGCTTTTTGGGGAGCAGCCTTCTTAGTCGCAGGCTTCTTGCTAGCTGCAGGCTTTTTCTTGAGCTCTTTTTTGCTCTCTTTTTCGGCTTTCTTAATGTCTTCTTTGGAGGCAACCCCCAGCCGCTCAAGAATGTTGGATTGCAGCTCGTGGAACTCATCCAAACGACGTTCAAATTCGTCGTTGAAACGTCTTAATTCGCGCTCGCGAAGTTCATCAACTTCCTTCAGCAGCTTACGCACAGGGTCCTGAACTTGCTGTTGCAGGCTATCGAAGTGCTTCATTGCATCGCTGATTAAAGCTTCAATCTGAGCGGACGTTTTCTCAAATTCCTTGTTGACCTTCTTAACGATTTTATCAACGCTCGATTTGGCATTTTTTGCCATGGGTATGTCTCCTTGCAGACAGGTAGAACGGATAATAATCAGGCCATATGCCGCATGTTGGGCATGGAACCTGAGGAACGTCGTGATTTCAACGACTGCTTTTTGGAAAGCACCTCTCTGATACGGCGCAACTTTTCTTCAAGAGCGGTGTCACCGTCAGCCTTTAGATCCGAAAAATCAATGGAGTAAAAGAAGTTACTGCAGTGCTTTCTGCGTTCGGTAACCAACCCTGATATGTTCTCTGCGCGGATTTTGTCAAACGGCATATCCATAACCAGATCGAGCATAATGGTATCGCCGGGATTGAACATTTTATCCGTCTTCATAACGCAACCATAAGCGTCCAACGCAAACAACGCAGCTTCCACCCGTTCTTTGCGGAATAGGCTGTGCCGAATTGTGAAACGGACAACAAGATCGGGCAACGCTTCATTCATGAATACTGAGTCTCTACAGAGGCTGGCTTTATATTGATTAAACAATAGACACTGGGCAAAGCTTTTGCAATGCCATCAGTGCTATACGATAAACCTTTGAGACCCTTGTTCAACACTTAACGGGTGATAATTTCATACATGTCAACTCTTCGGTCTTTTAGGTTGGTTACGGACCCCTCATTGCGAACCAATGTAAGTTTTTCCAGATCCATATCTGAAAACATTATCATCTCTGTATTCGGCGTTGTTTCTGCCATCACTGCATCGTGGGGGAAGGCAAAGTCAGACGGTGAGAACACTGACGATTGAGCGTATTGTACGTCCAGGTTCTCCACTTTGGGCAGGTTCCCGACGCTACCGGTGATCACAACATAGCACTCGTTTTCTATTGCCCGGGCCTGAGCGCAATGCCGAACCCGTAGATAGCCGTTTTTGGTATCTGTCCAGAAGGGCACACAGATGATGTCGACTTCTTTGGAGGCTGCAATTCGGCCCAACTCCGGAAATTCGATGTCATAGCAGATTAGAATCGCGACGCGCCCCGAATCTGTGTCGAACACTTCAAACTTGTTACCACCTTCTACAACCCAATCGCGACGTTCGTGGGGTGTAATGTGAATTTTACGTTGTTCGTCTACTCGGCCATCGCGATGGCAAAGGTAGGATACGTTGTAGACCCTGTCATTCTCCAACAGTGGCATAGAGCCGGTAACAATATTGATGTTGTAGCTTACCGCCATGTCAGACATGCGGTCCCGGAACTGTTGGGTAAAGCCGGCAAGAAAGCGAATGGCGCGGGTTTGATCGACTTGATCTGTTAGACCCATTAGCGGCGCATTGAAGAATTCCGGGAAAAGCGCAAAGTCGCTTTTGTAATCTGAAAGCGCGTCCACAAAGTACTCAACTTGCTCCAGCACTTCTTCGACCGAGGCAAATTCACGCATTTGCCATTGCACCGCTCCCATGCGAACCTGAGTCTTTTTCTCGTTCAATACAGAGGATGGCGGTGTGTATAGAATGTTCCGCCATTCCAGCAGAGTGGCATACCCCAGAGATTTCTCATCCTCTGGCAGGTATTTGTGCATCAAACGCGTAACTTTAAAATCATTGGACAGCTGAAAGCTCAGGATTGGATCGTAGATGTCTTTCCGATCAACCCGGTCAATGTATTCTGCAGGAGAGTACTGATCTGCATATTTGAAGTAGCCGGGAATGCGTCCACCCGCAAGAATAGCCCGCAGGTTGATCGAGCGGCACAGTTCTTTGCGTGCTTCATACAGGCGGCGACCTAGCCGGTATCCGCGGTAATCCGGATGAATGAAAACATCCAGCCCGTAGAGGGAATCACCTTTTGGATTGTGCCAAATCTGCTCATTGCGCAAAATCAGATCATCGTAGGTGTGCGGATTACTAAAGCGCTCGTACTTGACGGAGACCGTCAGTGCGACAGCAACCAGCTGACCGTTGTCCTCAATGCAGATCTGTCCATCCGGGAACTGTTCAACCAGCGCTTTTATGGTGTCTTTTGGCCAAGATCCGCCAATATCATCGTAAACACGATCCATGAGAACCTGAAGTTGTTTATAATCATCAAGTGTCAGGTTTCTAAGGTTTAAGTGCAGTTCTTCGTGAGCCATTCAGTTGAACTCCTGTATGGCGGTGGAATGAGATTGTGGGATAAGTTTATCAGAAGGAATTAAAGAGTTCGCACAGGTAGCCGTAAACCAATAAAACTAAGTCAGGAGTTAGCCGTGCACCTTACATTCGGTCAAAAACTGTTGGTCACCTTCAGTATTCTGCTCATCTTGGTGATGGCGGCCTTTACGATTTCGGGCAATCTGCGCCTTCAAAATACGTCCCAAACCTATGTGGATTCATTAATAGAAAACACTGCGGAACAGAATACGTCGAGTATTGCCGAATGGCTCAACACTCGCCTTGTAATGACGGAAGCAACGGCTAAAGCCCTTGAAACAAGTGCGAATGATGAGCAGGCACGTACTCTGCTGCAGGCAATTTCGACCGGAGGCGGCTTTAAGGACGTGTACGTGGGCCGTGCAGATGGGTATATGTTGATGAAAACTCAGGCTGATAGCGATACGCTGCCAGCTGATTACGATCCGCGTACCCGCCCCTGGTACAAGAAGGCTATGGATCTTGGCCGCTCTTCCCTTACTGACCCGTATTTAGATGCAGCCTCAGGCGAGTTCATAATTTCAACACTCGCCCCTGTAAAACAGGGATCCTATCAAGGCGTTGCCGGTGCAGATATTACGTTGAAAGCCATTGACGACATGCTGTCGGTGATTAATCTGGCTGGCACGGGTTATGCCGCGCTTATCAGTCATGAAGGCACAGTATTGTACCATCCGAACGAAGACCTGATCGGAAAGAATATCAGCTCCCTACTAGGTGAGTCTCCAAACCTGAAAGGCGCCGCACAAAGCTATGAGCAGGACGACACCCCATGGAGTGCAAGCTTTCATTCCATTAGTAATGCCCGTGGTGTTGACTGGTATTTGGGTACCTTCGTTAATGAAGATAAAATACACGCTCCGGTTCGCAGCGCTATGATGGCGGGAGCGATTATCGCCGTTATCGGCCTTTTGGTATCGCTGGTTGTTCTACACATTGGTATTCGCACGCTGATGGCCCCAGTTCGTCGGTTGAATGCGGCGATGGCGGATATTGGCTCGAACGATGCAGATCTAACGCAGCGTTTGGACGACAGTGCCCGTGACGAATTTGGGCAACTGGCCTCGAGCTTTAACCAGTTTGTAGAGAAAATCCACGAGGTGGTTCGCGAAGTACAGCAGGGTAGTAATGAGCTAGCCACTAACGTAGTCGCACTTAGGGATACCGCGAAAACCAGTCGCAGCAGCGTTGAGAGCCAGCAAACTGAAGTGGATATGGTTGCTGCTGCAATTAACGAAATGTCCGCTGCTGCAGGTGAAATTGCACAGAATGCCCAACAAACAGCTGACGCAGCAAATACCGCTGATGGCGACAGCCGAGCTTCGCTGGAAACCGTGTCGGCATCCAGAGATGCCGTGCAGAAGCTGTCTCACGAAGTCAGTGCGGCCACCGAAGTTATAGATGCGCTAGGCAGAGATGTTGCTTCTATTACGTCTGTTCTTGAAGTTATTCAAGGTATTGCCGAGCAGACAAACCTGCTGGCGCTGAACGCTGCTATCGAAGCTGCGCGGGCGGGGGATGCCGGTCGTGGCTTTGCAGTGGTTGCAGATGAGGTTCGAAATCTTGCCCAACGCACCCAGTCCAGCACAGAAGAAATCAATAACATGATTGAGCGCTTGCAGAAAGGCGCCAGTGACGCAGTAGACGTTATGAAAGCCTCAACGGCGGTGTCCAACGTCAGTATGGAAAAAGCACAAGATGCGATGGACTCCCTGAATCGAATTGCCGAAGCCATTACTGCCATTAGCCAGATGACCTCACAAATTGCGACCGCTTCGGAAGAGCAAACATCGGTTACTGAAGAACTGAACTCATCGATTACCCGCATTGCGGATCAGGGGCAAGAGGCTGCAGCGGCCGCTAGCGAAAACGATGTTTATAGCGGGCATATTGAGCAGATAGGTCAGACACTGAATGGAAACGTGTCTCGGTTCCGGGTGTAACTCGGGTTTAGCGACTAAGTAATTGGATGCGCCAGCGCAGATTATTCAGTGTTTGGCGCCCAATATTGTCTGACTCCTCGCTCAACAAAGGGTTTTCCAAAACAATGATTTTACGCTTATCCAAATTCAGGTTGGCAACTGCAGCTCCGTAGTACTGTTCAAGGAACACGCCAAAGCTACCATCACGAATGGCACGCTCCAAGCCCAGCTGCAAACGATGGGCGGTTACCTGATCATCTGGAGCAACGAACAGATAAGACGGCATTGGATAGGCCAACACAAGCCCGGGTTCTATGGTTAGTTCCGGGTCGTTTTCAAGTTTAAGGTCATTGGCAACCTCGCTCACACCTCTGGCAAAGCAGTCGAACCGGTGCTTTCTAAGCATTCCAAACAATATTTCGTATCGGGAGTGGGTGATCACCGGAATATCGTTCTCTTTGAGAATCGAGGTATCGGGCCAATGATCGCCTTGACCGATTCTTACACCTCTTTCTCGAAGGTCTGCAAGGGAGTGTATTTCATGAAACAGTGGAAGGCTTTCAGGCATGATGACGCACACGCGAAACCCAAGCAGGCCTCCGTCCACAGGTATAGGAACCGGGGTTAACAATTGTTCCCGCTCGGCAGTTGTCGCCACGTTGGCAATGTCCACCAACCGATGATTACCCCTACCAAGCTCGCGTAAGGCGCGACCTTGGCTCAGCTCATCGCTACGGAGTAGGCGGTAGTCCCCATACTCTGGTGTTTTCTCCAGTGCCAGCTCCACCAGAGCGTAGATCGCAGGGCTGTCATAATTTCGGTACCACAACACATAATCCTGAGCAGGAGGGGGTACCGAATTCGCAAAGGTTAGGGATTTTTCCGGTGCTACTACGGCTTCCCCAGCACTCTGAAACGAGTTGGCGTGAGCGAAGCTGCTCCATAGAAGAGCGCCAAGAAGTGTTAGAGAGAGACCTAAGGTAGCCATCCGATTGGGCCTCTCTCGGTCACCGATTAAACTGTTTACGTATGGCACCATCTGAGTCCTTTTGACGGCTTTTCGATTGACGGTTTGCCGAATCCGTTCTCACAGCCATTCATTAGTCACATCATTGTTATGACGATATTCAACATAGACACTGTAGATCAGAAAGTGGTGGGGGAACCGTGAATCTCTCAAAAATATTGTAAAAGAGTGTTGCGATCTACTCCGGACTTTATAATCATCCGCCTCAACCAAATTACAGGAGCGGAATAATGGCCTTTATTGACAGCATTATCGGGGCAACCGGACAATGGATTTCTACCACAGACCCAAAGGCAACTCTGGCGCAACCAGTGGAGTGGTTAAAGAAAACTGGGGGCTATGCGGCTGTTAACCGTCTTATCGGGCTTTCAATTCCTTTCGCGCCTAGAAATCGCTTTAGCGTAGAAGAAGTTCGCCCGGGTTATGTGCGAGCGCGCATTCAGCTTAAAGGGAATAAAAATCACTTTGGCAGCTTGTATGCTGGCGCCTATTTTTTGGTGGCGGAAATCCCGGGTGGGGTCTTAACCCTTTTTGACCTAGGCCCAGCTTACACACCGATTTTGAAGGAAATGACGCTTCAGTTTCTGCAGCCAGCCAATTCGGATGTCACCGTTGAATTTGAGCTGTCGCCAGAGGAGGTTGCTGGTATTCTTTCAGATGCAGACGCTACCGGTCGGGCAAAGTTCTCGCTGGAGGGGGTGTTAAGAGATATGGACGGCAATCACGTTGCGACATCCATCGCGCAATACCGTGTGCGAAAGAAAGGCTTTAAGCCCGAGGCTTAAAGCGAGGCTTCGGGCACTCCTCAAGCTTGATCAAGCTCAGCAATGGCGGCGAGGAAAATCTCACCGTATTTTTCAAGTTTGGCAGCACCCACACCGCTTACGCCCGCAAGCTCATCAAGGGTTTCGGGTTTACGTTCCAGCATGTCAAACAAGGTCGTGTCGTGGAAGATCACGTAGGGCGGCACACCTTGTTTTTCAGCAAGCTGCTTGCGACAAGCCCGCAACGCCTCCCAGCCCACATGGTCCGTAACCTGATCTTTCACTGCGTTGCCTGATCTACTACTTGAAGAGCGACTTGACGACGTCTTAATGACAGGGTCTTTGCGCAGTTCAACCTTGTGTTCGCCTTTTAACAGTGGCCGGCATTGTTCGGTGAGCTGCAAAGCCCCATAACCTTCGGGGTCGGCCCGCAGATAGCCGTTAGCCACCAATTGACGGAAGACCGACTTCCATTCGTTAGCGGAAAGCTCGGTTCCTATGCCATAGGTGGATACTTGATTATGTCCCAGCTGTTGAACACGCTCATTTACTGAACCGCGCAACACGTCAATCAGGTGCGTAACGCCAAAACGCTGGCCAGTGCGGAAAACACAAGACAAGGCTTTTTGCACGGCAACTGTGCCATCCCATGTTTCAGGTGGGTTGAGACAGGTGTCGCAGTTGCCACATGGCGCCTCTAACTCGTCTCCGAAGTAGTTCAGCAAAACTTGCCGTCGGCATTTGGTTACTTCACACAGGCCCAGCATGGCATCCAGCTTCTGCCGCTCGATACGCTTGAAGTGATCGTTACCCTGGGAGGCTTCCAGCATCTGCCTTAGTTTGATGACATCTTGAAGGCCATAAACCATCCATGCAGTTGAAGGCTTGCCGTCACGGCCTGCACGGCCCGTTTCCTGATAATAAGCCTCCAGACTTTTAGGTAGATCCAGATGCGCCACAAAGCGCACGTCGGGCTTATCAATGCCCATACCGAAGGCTATTGTGGCAACAATAATTACGCCGTCTTCCCGTAGAAAACGTTCCTGATTGCGAGCCCGGTCAGTTGCAGGAAGCCCGGCATGGTAGGGCAGAGCGGTATAACCTTTCTGCGCGAGCATCTTTGCCGTAGCATCCACTTTGTTTCGGGATAGGCAATAGACAATGCCGCAATGGGCTTCATGTTCTGCTTTAATAAAGTCTAGTAATTGTTTGTTTACGTTAGTTTTCGGTGCAATCCGGTACTGAATATTTGGACGATCAAAACCGCTGATAAAGTGTCGTGCGTTGGTGAGAGAGAGGCGTTCAGCGATCTCTTTGCGGGTGCGCTCATCGGCAGTTGCAGTGAGAGCGATCCGAGGAATCGACGGAAATTCGTTAGCCAATACCGCCAGTTGCAGATAGTCAGACCGGAAGTCGTGCCCCCATTGGGAGACGCAGTGGGCTTCATCAATGGCAAACAACGAGATAGAGGCATCGTGCAGCAGTTCGAGTGTGCGGGGCTGAATTAATCGCTCGGGGGCGCAATAGAGCAAATCCAGTTCGCCGGTGCTTAGTGCGTACTCCGTAGCGCGTGCTTGCTCAAAATCCATGGTGGAGTTCAGGAACGCAGCACGCACACCTAGCTCTCGTAGAGCTGCAACCTGATCCTGCATGAGAGCAATCAACGGTGAAACTACAATTGCGGTGCCCGGGCGAACAAGAGCCGGAACCTGATAACAGAGGGATTTACCACCGCCTGTGGGCATAAGTACGAGAGCATCGCCGCCAGAAACCACCTCATGGATGATTTCCCCCTGCAAAGGCCGGAAGGATTCGTAACCGAACACCTCGTGCAACACTTGTTCGGGGCTCTTGCCAGAGGTGGTAGGCCTCTCTGCAGAAAGCTGTTCAAAGTCCTGGTCGGGATACATAGAATAACCGGTCAATCGCGATGCTGGGTGAAATCAGGGAGTGGATCATACCAGATCCGAAGGCAGGAATGGCCGGGGAGGCCGTGTTTTGGGAGGCAAAACCAAGGGAAAGCCGATACAATATTGCGGTTTTAATTTAAGGACTCACGGCTCACTATATCCGTTACTCACATAAAAACAGGGCATACATGCAGGAATTTGACGCCATCCGTCCCTATTCGGACGAAGAAACCGGGCCGGCAATCAAGCGATTGGTCAACGATCAGGAATTTCTGGACATGGTCGGCCGCTTTAAGTCGCCTCTGCTGGCTCGTTGGGCTCCCGGCCCCTTGCGTTTTCTAACCCGTCGCTGGCTGAGTAATCGCTTTGGCCACTTCACCCAAGTGGATGACCTGCAGGCGGGCCTCTCGGGGTATATTGGCGAGCTGATCGAAAACACCACTACCCGTGTCACAACGAGCGGTATTGAGAACTTGGGCAAACAGGGTGCCTACCTGTTTATCTCAAACCACAGGGACATTGTGTTTGATCCCATGGTGGTTAATTACCTGTTATTCCACAACAATCTGCGCACCACCCGCATAGCCATTGGCGATAACTTGCTTGCCAACCGCGTGTTCGCTGAAATGATGCGGCTTAATAAGAGTTTTATCGTGCGCCGTGACATGACCAGCCCACGGGAAATGCGCGACGCATACCTTACGCTTTCCGGCTTTATCAATCACAGCATCGCTAACAACGAGAATATCTGGATTGCCCAGCGTGAGGGGCGAGCGAAAGATGGTCTGGACTATACAGACCCAGCGATCATAAAAATGTTTTACATGAGCTGCAAAAAAAGCGGTCTTAGCTTCGCCGAAGCCATGAACAAACTTCGCATCGTTCCAGTTTCTATTTCCTACGAGTATGACCCTTGCGATGCCGACAAAGCCCGTGAATTGGAAACCAAGGCCCGCTGCGGCAGTTATAAAAAAGCAGAAGGTGAAGACACAGAGCAAATAATGAAAGGCCTAACCGAGTTTAAAGGCCATGTTCACGTTCATTTTGGAGCACCTATTACCGATTCTCCGGAGAATGCCAAAGAGCTTGCCGGGCTGGTTGATAGCGAAATACACGCGAATTATCACTTGCACGCATCAAACCTTGTAGCCTATGAGGCACGAAGCTCGCATTCTGAGAATGCCACGAGCTTTGATGCCGCTCGCAGCTCAGTGGTTACTGCAGGGAATTGGACTGAAGAAGAGGTGGAAGCAGCTCGCGCGGAAATGGATAAGCGATTATCGGCTTGTGATCCTGCGATCCGCCCTTATCTATTGGACATGTATGCCAACCCGGTTCAAACCGCACTGGATGCAAACACTAAGCTAAACACACCGGGCTAATCCGGACAAAGACCCCTTTGAGATAAACGAGGTACTGCGTGCAGGATCTTCAGTATATTGAGCTGGAAACTCGAGCCAACCCGACAGCCGCCGTTATCTGGTTGCACGGCCTCGGCGCCAGTGGCCACGATTTTGAGCCCGTAGTGCCAGAACTTGGCCTGCCAGACGACGCGGCCGTGCGGTTTATATTTCCGCACGCACCCAACCTACCTGTCACTATCAATGGCGGTATGAGTATGCCCGCTTGGTATGACATCAAAGCCATGGATATTGACCGGGTTGTAGACACGGACCAGTTGATGGATTCGGCGCGCGCCGTGGGCAAGCTCATCGAGCGGGAAATTGAGAGGGGTATTCCATCTGAAAACATTGTGATTGCAGGGTTTTCGCAAGGTGGGGCGGTTGCCTATGAGTTAGGACTGGCCTATCCAAAACGCTTGGCGGGCATCTTGGCGCTTTCTACCTACTTTGCCACGGCAAAAACCGTGCAGCCTTCTGAGGCGAATGCGGGTATACCCATCAACATCTACCACGGAACATTCGATCCCATGGTTCCCGAGGCGCTTGGCGTGCGCAGTGTAGAAACCCTTAAAGAAATGGGCTACGAGCCGGCCTATATGACCTTCCCTATGGAGCACAGCGTTTGTTTGGAGGAAGTTCAGGACATCGGGCGTTTTATTCGCAAGCACGCTCTATAGATAGGCATTGAACAACTCACCGGCATTTTTAGCTTCGCCAGAATGCCGGTGAAAGTACAATCACTACGCTTAGAATTTCCAGTCGCCCCATTAGCATGCCAACCGCCAGAACCCACTTGGCGGGGTCGGGGAGGGGACCAAAGTTCCCCGCAGGGCCAATGATATCGCCAAGTCCCGGGCCTACGTTGGTGAGGGCCGTGAGCGCACCCGATAACGACGTTATAAAATCGAGTTGCATGGCCGCCAATGAAACGGTGATCAATAGAAGACACAGCAGAAAAATAAACGTGTAGGCGATCATCGATGCAATAATATCGTCGCTTACCGCGCGTCCGTTATAGTTACGGGTTAGCACAGCCCGTGGGTGCAGCAAGCGAATCATCTGTTCCCGAAGTACGATCAGCGAGAGCTGGAAGCGAAAAATCTTCATGCCCCCGGACGTTGACCCGGAACACCCGCCAATAAACATTAAAAAGAAAAACAGCACGAACGCCAGCGGCCCCCAAGCCGAGTAGTCCTCTGACGCATAGCCGGTTGTTGTCACCACTGAGGTAACGTTAAACAAGGTAGCCACATAGTTGTGCAGCGGGTCAAAAGGCACCGGCGACACCGACCAGCGGTACAGTGTGAGTAGCGCTGGCACCACCAGAAGTATGGTCAAAAACAGCCTGACTTGTTGGTCTCTGAACAGCACGCCGCGCTGCCCGTGAAGCTCCCGCACGAAAAGGAAGAACGGCAAGCTACCAATCATCATAAAGAAAGACGCTTCCATCAGTATCAAATCATTGAACTTACCCATGCTCAGATCCGATGTTGAAAAGCCGCCCGTGGCGATGCTGGTTAAGCCGTGATTGAATGCATCAAACAGCGTCATGCCTGAGAGCCAGTAAGTGACGACCGCTATGGTTGAAAAAATGATGTAAACGAAGAGTAGGCCGCGACTCAGTGTTTTCATTCTCGGTAGAGCTTTGTCTGTCCACTCTGACGACTCGGTAGCAAACAATCTCATCCCACCAACACGGAGAAACGGCAGAACGGCAACGAACATGCCGATTATCCCGATTCCGCCTATCCACTGCAGAATCGAGCGCCAGAGGAGGAGGTCTCTATCCATATTATCCAAACCACTGAATACCGTGGCACCTGTGGTGGTAATGCCTGAAGCACCCTCGAAGAATGCATCTGCAGCAGAAATACCGTCATCACTGAGATAAAAAGGTAGAGCGGAGAGTAGGGCAATGATGAACCAGGACGACACGGTAAGTACGAACATATACCGTGGTTTTAAATCTCGCGGCTTGCGATAAGTGGAGACTATGCCAAGCAGCCCGATACCCAATACGATAGCTGCTGACTCTACAAACGACAGCGCATTCGGTGCGTCTGAACCGAGCAATAGAAACACTGGCAGCGTCATGAATATGCTTAGCAGCACAAACATGAGGCTTACAATAAAAATAACAGGGTAGAGGTTTCTCAATGGATGCCCGAGCTAGCTGAACCGAGAGAGTGCGCCAGAATACCTGTGAGAGAACTCATCCGCAAGGAAACTCGCGGGCTGGGGCTTGATTAACCGGGCATTAAAATGCTGTCAGCAAGCAAGGTAATGCGCGTGTACATGTAGAAAAGCCACGTCGATTCATGCAACCTGCATAGCAAACAGTCATGGAATCCAAACAGGACGATCACGGTGAACCACCTCGCCCATCTTTTTCTTGCCCCCTACTCGCCAGAGGCGCGTGTGGGGAGCATGCTTGGAGATTTTACCCGAGGGATAGACGTGGCGGCGCTTCCATCTTCCGTAAGACTTGGCGTGCGCCATCATCTGGCCGTGGACAGCTTTACTGACAGACACCCCGATGTGCTCGCCAGCAAGCGGCTGTTCTCTGCTCAACGCCGCCGGTTTGCGGGCGTTGCTCTGGATGTTTTGTACGATCACTTTCTATTACGACATTGGAGTAAATTTACAGACACGGATCAGAATGCCTTTATAAGCGCGGTGTATGCGGAACTTCAGAGCAATGAGAGCTTGATGTCACCCAGCATGAGCAAAATAACCCGACACTTGGTATCCCACGATTGGTTCGGATCGTATCGCAACCTCGACAACATCGGTTACGCCTTGGATAGGGTGGCGGCACGCATTCGATTCCAGAATTCGTTTGCTGGCATGATTGAGGAAATACGGCCTTTACATTCGCAATTGGAAAAGCATTTTTTATCATTTTTCCCTGATTTACAGGAATTTGCAGGAGGAATTGAATGAAGTTTCTGGCCCCTTTTACGCGCGCCGCAGCCTTCTCACTCGCAACGGCGCTTGCTATGCCAGCGGCGGGTTTGGCCGAACCGGCACCCAAAGACGAACCTCCGGTTCCCGAAACCTTAGGGTTTGTTGAGTGGGTTGTGATGAATGATACCGGCCTGCGGCTTAAAGCCCGGCTGGATACCGGCGCCAAAACCTCGTCATTGCATGCGGTGAACGTGGAAGAGTTTCAGCAAGACGACCAGAAATGGGTGAAGTTTCAAATCCCTTTGGCGGACCACAAAGATCACCCTGTGGACGACGAAAGCAACATTAATCACGAAGAGATTATTCTTGAGCTAGAGCGGCCGGTAGAGCGAACCGTACTCATAAAGCGTAAAGGCGCGCCTTCTCAGCGACGTTACGTGGTGATGATGGACTTCTGCATTGCCGGAACCAATCACCAAACCCAATTTTCGCTGACGGACCGCGGTAACTTCTCTTATCCGGTTCTGTTGGGCCGCCGGTTTATGCGGGACGACAACATATTAATTGCCTCCGCAGACAGCTTTATTGCAAATAAAGAGTGCGAGTATATGAGTTTGGAGGAGCTTGTGGACAAACAGCGAGCCAGGATTGTTGAAGTGGATAAAAAAAGCTAGTGGTTCTCTGAATAGCTGGGCCGTGTTTCCTTCGGAGTTATACCTGTTTGAAGCTGACGTAATTGATTTATTGAAAATGCGGTAAGCCAATTTATACTGACAAGTGCACGGTTATTTCTAGCATGACGTATAACATTGGCGCGTAGATATTCCAAAGGAAAGGAATTATGAAAAAATACAAAACGTTATATATGGTTTCTGCTGTCCTGCTGTCATCAGCTCTAGTTGGTTGCGGCGGTTCGTCTTCGTCTAGCTCGTCCCCCGAAGCTTCCGACCCCGGTGGTCAGGAATCTGGCCTTTCAGGTGTCGTACGTAACTACTACACAGGTGAGCCCATTTCGGGGGCTTTGGTCACCCTGAACGCCTCTGGGCTCGATGAGCCTCTGCGTGTAACCTCGGGAGACGGGGGGGCATTTAGCTTTGAGGCACCTGAACAGGCCGGAAGAGCCACAGTATCTGGCCGGGCTACAGGGTTCGGCTCCAGCTCGCTTGTTACCTCCACTGCGGCGGATGCCGATAATGACAGCCTAGAGCTCTCATTGCTCCCGGCTCAGCTCACTACCACATTCTCAGGTGATACCGGAGCTTCATTGGACGTAGAAGGTCGTCCAGATATTGCTGTTCTACCACCAAATGCATTCGGAACTAACGGTACGCCGTACACCGGCAACGTAAATGGTCAAGTCACTATCCTGAACCCGGCGAGTGACCCGTCTATTATCCCGGGGGCTTACACCATTTTGGATGAGAATGGCCAACCAGGCCTTCTGACCACGTTTGGTGCTGTTACCTTTGATTTTACCGATGAAAATGGAAATCCACTGCAGCTTAACAGTGGCACCCCTGTAACGATTAGGATCCCGTTGGCCGACGGCATCAATTCAAGTAACGCGCCAGCCTCTGTTCCTCTGGCATGGTTTGATGAAACAACCGGCGATTGGGTTCAAGAAGGTGAAGCATCGTTGGTCGGCAGCTATTACGAGGGCACTGTAACGCATTTCACAACGTGGAATACGGTTGATGTGTATACGCCCGTGGATGTCACAGGGCGCGTCGTTGATGGCGCAGGAAACCCAGTGGCTGGCGCTGAGGTTCGGGCTCAGGGATACGACTACATTGGAATGAATACCGTGCTTACGCGGGCTGATGGTACTTTCTCGCTACCTGTCCGGGCAAACTCGGAGATACTGATTTCAGCCTACCGAAATACCACATCGAACACTCGTGAAGTGGAGGTTGGTTCCGGGAATACAGATTTGGAAAACGATCTAGTTCTGTCTGACTCGGCGGTTTCAATCACGCTCACTTGGGGAGAAAATCCGAGTGACTTGGACTCCCATTTGCTTGGACCAGCAGACGAGTCGGACACCAGTGACTTTCATGTTGCATTCTACAACAAGCGTGAAACTATTGGTGACACCACAATAGAACTAGATGTGGATGACATTACAAGCTTCGGCCCTGAAGTTGTAACAATTCCAAGTTTCCCGAACGCTGGTCGCTATCGTTACCTTGTGCACTTGTACAGTGGCAGTGGCACGATAGCCAGCTCACCTGCGCGCGTTGAGTTTTCAATAGGTGGCCAAACACAGATTTTCTCTCCGCAAAATGCCCAAGGCAGTATTTCAAGATGGTGGGCGGTTGCAGATCTCGTTGTGGATGAAGCAGGCAGCGTTCGTCTTGATCCAGTACAGCAATGGCGTGAAGATGAGGGGGAAAGATACTCCGTTTCAGGGTTCAGCCTGAACTCCATAACCAATCCGGCTACAACAGCAGCTAAGCGTAAATATTATAGCGAAGCGCAGTAAGTAATAAGCTGCATTAATGCAAAGGCCCGCGTGCGCGGGCCTTTGTAATTTATAGAACCTGGTTGAGAACTTTCTCAGCCCACATGCTCTCGACAAAACCTCTCAATCGCTGCAGTCACAACGTCCGGCTTCTCCCTGTGCGGAACATGGCCGCAGTCCTTTAAAAGCTCCAAAAAACAAGGCCCTGAAGGCAGTGACGTGTAAAGTTCAGGGTGTGCGCCTGAGCCGAATTCGTCATCTTCGCCGTGGATGGCAAGAACAGGGCAGCGCACCTTTGTTAGGATTTCTTTCAGAGTCCAGTGTTGGAACTCCTCAGAGAGCCACGTGTCCGTCCATGCGCGCAGTACCCACTCTGCTTTTTCGCCGTGATACTTTCTTAATCTATCTATCTGGCCATCTTGCGCAAAAACCTGTTTTGCGTCTCGGATGCCTTCGACAGTTCGATCCTCAACAAATGCTTGAGCCGCTTCGGTAATAAGCGCAATGCATTGATCCGTAAAGGAGGCTGCACACACCGCAGCCATCGCGCCACCCACGCTATGCCCCAAGGCAATGAACTTTTCTATACCTAGCTCTGAGCGAATTGCTGCAAATGGGCCGCTGGCTTCATTAAGAATGAAATCAGTTTCCAGTTTTTCCGTTCGGATATACGAGCGCCCGAAACCGGGCCGGTCGTACGCAATCACTTTGCGGCCAAGAGACAGAGCAAGCTGTTCTGGAAATTCGCGCCAAAGCTCCACGCTTCCAAGCGAATCATGAAACATCACAACAGGCGCCGTCGTTGACGCTTGGGAGCTTGCGGCAGGTGCCCAGCTCTTTACGTAGATGTCACCGGTAGGGGTGGAAACGAAGTGTTCTTGTTTGTAGGTCGAATGCATTGGTATTCCATTCCTGTCAGTACGTTACACATTATCTGACATTATGGCGTTATCCAATGCTATTAAAACTTCAGACACGGAAAATGATGGCCGTAAAAGAGAAAGGCAACGCCCCTGATTTCCTGTTTGGAAGCCAGAGGCGCTGAGTCACTGGTTTAAACGTAGAAGTCCAGCTCTTCCTGAGCCTTCAGTAAGTCCCGCATCTTAATGGGGTCGTCACCGTAGAAGAAAATCAGGCCCCAATGGGTTCCGAAGGCAGACCGGTCTGGAACCGTTTCTTCTGTCGGGGCGACTAACTCGTGGGACTCGAAGTAGGGGTGCTCAATGGTTTCTTTGGGCATTTCCAGCTTACTCACTACGCGGCGTCTTGGGTATACGCCGAAGCACCCTGCATAGCCTTTGGCGTCAACCACCTCCCTTGGGAAGAAGGCGTCCACCTCCTCTTTGGTGCTTTTAGGATCGAACACCAACATAGACGCTTGATACGCACTGAATCCGTAGGCTCTTTCAATAAGCTCGAAAGCCTTGAAACCTGGCGGGCGAAAGGCAACCTCGCCAAAGTACATTTCGCCGTCGGCCGTCACAAAATACTCAGGGTGAATCAACCCAAATTTTATTTCGAAGGTTTTGATCAGCAACTCAATTTGCTTGGTGATCGCGTTGCGCCAGCTCTCAAGTTGCTCAGTTGCGGGCACGAACACCGAGTAGCCCAACGTTACGTATTCGGAAATATTCAGGAACTTAATCTTACCATCGTGAATCCAGGCCTCAACGGCAAACTCCCAGCCATCCAAGTGACTTTCCATAAGCAGGGGATACTCTTCTGCTGGAATGGAGTCAATTTCTTCTATCTTTCGGATCATCCGGTGGCCAAGGCAACCGGCTTTGTCGAAGGCTTTTACGTGAATGGGATCATCTGGATCGCCATCTAGCTTCAGCAGCGTCTGGTTAACACGCTTCATAAAACGCACGATGTCATCTTTCTCGTGGGCTTCCTCGAAGATGCCTACGCGAATACCTCCAAGCTGAGCCCGACGCTTCATTAACGATTTGTCTCGGAACAAAATGGACTGGCCGAACATGCGAGGGCTATCGAGCAACACAGAGTTAATTGCGCCGGACCACTCTACCGTTTCTTCAAATAGCGGTATCGCAACATCCACACCTTCCGACTTTAGCTTTTGAGCAATCTCGAAGGAACGGTCATTCAAGCGAAGAAAATCCCATGGAATGAAGGGTATTTTGTTAGCAGTACAAAAGTCTGCCGCCCATTCCGGAGCAACCACAATGTAGCGGCGATCAAACTTCTGCGCCGCTTTTATGGCGTTCACGCTCCAGCCGAGGAGGGCGATGTAGCCTTTGTTAGGATCCTTTGGGGTCTCGGTTCCCTTAACCGAGTCCATAGTCGGATCCAGCCATCCTGACACATCGCTGAGTTGTTCTTCGGGTGTTATCGACATTATCTTTTCTCCTTGCTGATGAACCCAGACAAGGCGCTAGCGTTGAAAACGCACCGAGAAACTGAGCGAATTGATCGTTCTGCTAAAAGTAATATAGTCCTATTAGTTGCATTTAGAAACGAAACATACGGAATGCTTTGTGTTCGAAACCTTTAATAGCATTGAGGGGCAGTAATCTATGACATAGATATCCCTTCCCAGTAAGGCTGCCCCCAAATCGCTTGGATAACAAATCAACCAAGAGCCGAACCTTGGTTGAGAGGTGCCTGTGGCGAGGGTAGAGTACGCTGAGAGCGATATCTGTAGGTGGGTGGTCTACGAGGATTGGCCGCAAATGCCCGGTTTTCAATGCGTCTCCTACGATAAAGCTAGGAAGCATCGCTATGTCTGGTGTTTTGAAAAATGCCATTGATTGGGTCTCCCGGGAGCAGCCCCAACCGTTTGCGGGCAAGCCTGCTGCGATTATGAGCGCCAGCATGAGTTTGCTTGGCGGTGTGCGCGCTCAATATGACCTTCGACGCGCCATGGTTTTTCTGGACATGCACTGCATCAACAAGCCTGAAGTCATGATTTCTACTGCACATGAGCGCTTCGATGCTGAAGGCAGGCTCACGGATGACACCACACGGGAGTTCATCGGCAAATTGGTGTCGGCATTGGGTGACTGGACTCGAAGGCTACAAGCGGGAGAGCAACAATGAGCACGCAGGCACGTAATCCGGAAGAAGCCTTTAAGCAAGACTGTGTGAAGCCGGCTGGCTGTAAGTCAGTCGAGCTGTTGATTGAGCCCAGAGATCGAGATCTTGGTGGCTTTTCGGTTAGGCGCGTTTTACCGACTACACAGCGCCGCATGGTCGGGCCGTGGATTTTCTTCGACCATATGGGCCCGGCTGAGTTTGCAGCCGGTGATGGCATCAATGTTCGGCCGCATCCCCATATTAATCTGGCGACGGTTACCTATCTGTTCGAGGGCGAGATCTTACACAGAGATTCACTAGGCAGCCTTCAACCGATTCGCCCGGGTGACGTCAACCTTATGGTTGCAGGTAAGGGCATTACACACTCCGAGCGTGAGCGCCCGGAAGTTACCAAAGCAGCACATCGGCTCCACGGGCTACAACTTTGGCTAGCACTGCCGGAAGCCGACGAAGAGATTGATCCGGCCTTTTATCACTACCCAGACGACGACATTCCACGAGTTGAAGTAAACGGCGTGCCGACCCGAGTGATTATGGGCAGCGCTTATGGAGCCAACTCACCGGTGAAGGTATTCGCCGACACACTTTATGTGGAGGCACACTTACGGGTAGGACAATCAATCCGTGTGCCGGTTGCGGATGAGCGAGCCGTCTACGTGGCCGAGGGCGAATTAAGCGCGGGCGACACTAAAATTCCAGAATATGCGATGGCCGTCCTATCAGATAAGCCAGACATTGAGCTGACAGCAACGCGGGACTCTCGCATTGCGATCGTAGGCGGGGAACATCTTGGCAAACGCTATATGGAATGGAACTTCGTATCCAGTCGCCGTGAGCGCATTGAGCAAGCCAAATCCGAATGGAAAGCACAGACTTTCCCCAAAGTGACCGGGGACGAAGATGAATTTATCCCGATGCCGGAAGGGTAACTGACTATGGTCAACGATGTTTTCTGTTATGGGGAGTAATTTTAGTTCCTCATAATCTGGTACTTAAGAGCCTCTTTGGGCTTTTAGGTTACGCCATTGGCGGAGGAGTCTCTGATGCGATGCAGTTTTAGGGTGTACAGAAGTGATCGGTTTTCTCAGCACCTCTTAAGCGCAGTGACTCCGCTATTGGCAATGATTGCAATGGGTTTGGTCATACTCTCATCTCTTCTTTCGACGAGCGCTCACGCAGAAGTTATGACTATTGATACGGCGATCAACAAGGCTGGTATGCAGCGAATGTTGACTCAACGGATCACCAAATCTTATTTGCTTTTTGGTCAGGACGTCGCCGCTGATAAAGCCCAAAAACAGCTAGATTCCAGTTTGGCTCTTTTTGAGGAGCATCTCGGCGAGCTAGAAGAGTTTTCGCCTGCGCCTGCAGTTACGGACTCTTTGCAGAGCATACGCCGTGAATGGAATAAATTTCGTCAGTTGGCGATTGGAGGTCCAGAGCATAGCCAAGCACTTTCTTTGATCACAGGTGGTTCGCGTTTATTGGAGTTGTGTGAAAAAAATGTCCAGCTACTTGAAGCACATTCGAGCAAGGGCAAGGGTGAGCTTATCAATATCTCGGGGCGCCAGCGTATGCTGTCACAGCGGATCGGCATGCTATATGTTGCAAAGAGCTGGAAAATTACTGATGAAGCGCTAGACAAGGCATTTCAACAAGCGCTCAGTGAATTCGATCATGCGCTGCAGCGTTTGAGTACCTCGCCATTTAACACCAGCGAGATAAGCCAAGCTTTAAAAGAAGTAACCGCCCAATGGGAGTTCTCACGATCGGGGTTTGATCTTGGCCAGAGTGGACACTATGTACCGTTCGTAATTCAGGTGACAACTGAATCTATGCTTAAGAAAATGGACAAAATCACCGACCTATACGTATCCCTCGAGGCGTCCTAAGCGCTTTGTATAGCCTTTCATTTTCATTAACGAGGTGAGCAGGCTCAACATTGAGTTTGCTCTGAGTGTAGCAACTTTGTGATTTAACATAATATACATTATGCGCAGTACGGTGTGTGGTTTGAAAAGCTTTACGTTAGGTTCCATATGCTCAACCCTGCCTGTCCAGCTTCTCCGCCAACGCATAAGAAAGCCCTTGCCGCTTGGCCGCGAACATAGCCACATCACTCGCTTCCATTAAAGCTTTTTGGGTTTGCCCATGGTCGGGATACATTGCTATACCAATACTGACCCCAAGGCTAACATTATGGCCGCAAACCTCTAAGGGTTCGTTTATAGCTCTGGCTATCCGCTCAGCTACTGCGCAATATTCGCTTTCGTGTTCCAAACCAACAATAATGCCAAAGAATTCGTCGCCACCGATTCGTGCCATAGTATCTACGGAACGCACCAGCTTCGATATTTTAAGGGCGACAGACTGAAGAACTGTATCGCCAACAGCGTGCCCATAAAGGTCGTTAATCGGCTTAAACTTGTCCAAATCAAGATAAAGGCAAGCAAAAGTAGTTCCTTGACGAATGGATGTGTTCAACGCAACTTCAAATCGATCACTCAAAAGAAGTCGGTTTGGCAAACTGGTGAGTGGATCGTTGCCAGCGCGGAAGCGCAGCGTCTCGTCCTTTATGCCGCGCTCGGAGAAGTCACTTAAAATCAACGTGTAGTGAGCTTCCGCAGTTGTTGTTTGTTGGACTTTGGTTATCGCGGCCCAAGTTGCCTGAATGCCACCCCCGGCGTCGCGCAGCCAAAGTTCGCCTCGCCAATTCCCATTTTCGGCCAAAGCTGGCCAGATCGTTGATGAAAATAACCCCGCCGAACGACCATCCAGCGAGATGTCATCAAGGCTGCGACCAATCCAGGTTGCTCGCGTGTTCTGAGTGATTCGTAAAAATGATTCGTTGGCGTCTCTAATCACACCATTTTCGTCAGCGATAACAATGGCTTCGCCACTAAAACGATAAACAGTCGACCAGCGCTTCAACTGGCTTTCCCGTTCTACTTGCTCAGTTACATCACTGAATGAGGCTACCACCCTAGCCTGCCCAGACTCAGCACAACCTCCAATTTCAATTAATCGGGAGTTGATAGAGATCCATCGATATGCGTTCCATCGGGGGTTGTGTACGCCCATTAATACGTTGCTGCAAGGCTCTCCTGAATGCAGTGTAACCATTACCGGATGAGCCTGTGCCGGGAAAGGAGTGCCATCAGAGTAAACAGTGCGCCAGTGGGGGTCTTTAGGCACGCTCCCGGTTAACTCATCACCTGTCAAACCAAGAATGTCGCAGGCTCTGGGGTTGTGTGCGATTATACGGCCACTGCCATCGTGGACAACAACACCCTCTTGCAGGCTGTCCATGGCAACTCGGTAAAGGGTTTCACTTTCGGCCAACTCGTTTTCGAGGTTAACCTGTTCAGTCACATCTCTGGAAATCGTCTGAAGTTCAACGACTTTTCCAATCTCATTTGTGATTGGCTGGGTAAGCGTTTCGAACCAGATATAGTCGTCCATCGAGCGGCGTATGCGGTAACGGATACGGATATTTCCATCCCCGTCTACCGCTGGCTGATGGGTTTTGTTTCGGATTAGCTGTTTGTCGTTTGGGTGAAAGAGCGCATAGGGATCGGTGCCAACAAGTTCATTCGGCGTAAAGCCGAGAATTCTCTCTACCGATGGGCTGACCCATAGATAGCGCCCATCCGGCGAGTGGAGCGCAACCAGATCACTCATGTTCTGTGCAAGACGCTCGTATACACTTTCTGTAGAGGGCATTGGCAATGTGCAGCCGAGGTTAATGGTTCTATTTTCGTTCTTAGTATGAAATTTACCCTATTCTTGACCGGAATAATAATGGCCACCTAACGACATGGCAATGTTCACCATGTTTAGCCTTCAACTAAGGAACCACCCACAACTATGCGTTATTTCGCCCTACCACTACTCTTGCTTTCAGGATGCGCATCCACCAGCAATGTGCCACCATCAGGGCTCGAATTCAGTCTCGACGGTTGTACACCGTTTTTAAACTGTGTATCGAGCACATCCACAAAGAGTCTCTATTCGGTAGAGCCTATTCGCTTAGCAGAGCCACTGGATTCCTCCTCATGGGAGCTTATCAAGGCCGAAGCTCTGAAGCTGTCCGGAGCTTCATTGAACAGTGCCCGCTACGGCTATGCGGATATCACCTGCTACAGCGATGGAGTTGGCTTTCCGGATTATTTCGAGCTGCTGGTCGATACTATCAGGCAGCAACTTGATGTCAGGTCGCAATCACTTCTAGGGTTTTACGATATGGGTGTGAACAGAGAAAGGGTTGAGTTGTTGAGAAGCCGCCTTATAGAGCGCGGCATTGCGGTCAACTAGCCAGCAGACATGGCTTTTGGTGTAATCTCAACATAAACCGTCATGATCTTGTTCTCAACAAGGTCGTCAATGTGCTGCATCAGGGATGAAAGCTCTATCTCAACTGCAGTCTCTTCCGATTGCCCAAACTTGCAGTCGAAGCCCCAGTATTTCGCGCCAGCTGGCAAGGGCTTCTTACGCTCATTCTTCAGGAATTTCTTGATGTCGTGCTTCATCGAATCGACAAGGCGCGGCACTTTGATTTTTGGGTGGTCTAATTTAAACGTCTTCTTCATTGGAATCCTACTGGGGTGGGCAGACATTGTGCGCTGGAGAGAAATCTATGGCGCGCAGTGTAGTTGCTACCGGAAAATACTTCCATCACTCGTAAAGATCGCGCCCTACTCGGCAAGATGAGTGTTCGCGCAATTCCCGAATAACGGTTCTGAATTATGACGAGCAACTGTAATGGGATGCACCACCAACACCGAAGAGCTCTGGCGGCTTTAACCGGTAGTATTTATCTTCTATGTGCTGTGACTGCTCCGCGTATGGCAGCGTCATAACATTCTGCAGTTCTCGCAGCGCCTCATAATCTCCCGCTGCCGCCTGTTGATATGCCGGTACCAAATGCCATTCGCGAAGGCTGTATTTCGGGTTCACCTGCTTCATTTGGCGCGACAGAGCTTCACCAGAGCGTGCCGACTTCATGTTTTCTGAATTGGTGATGCCCACCAGCGCTCGCCACTGATTTAGCCAGGCGGACCAGCGTTCGTTCAGGCCGTCTGGGTTATTATAGAAGCTCTTTTTCAGCGGGCCTATATCATCCGGAAGCGCTGAAAGCTCACGGAAAAAAAGAGTGTAATCCACCGGCGTTTGCATCATCAGCTCTGCCAGAGCACGAAACAATGGTGGGTCAAATTTATCCAGCCCAAGTTTCGCTGCCCAAATTTTTTCCATCTCGGCCTGCATTGCTGCTGCAAAGCCTTCGCTAATCTCGTTGAGTTTTTGTAAGCAGTGCGGGTGTTCAGCCAATAACGGTCGCAATGCCACGCAAAACATGTGGAAGTTTGCCTCTGCAGCCACCGGTTGGTTTAGAAATGCGTAGTGATCTCCCCCACCCGTCCAAGGCTGGAAGCGCGGATTGAATACGTCGCAGAAGCCGAAGGGGCCGTAGTCCAGAGTATAGCCGCCTGCGGCGCAGTTATCGCTGTTGAAGTTGCCTTGGCAGTAGCCAACGCGGATCCAGTTGGCCACCAGCGATGTGAGCCGGCTGCGAAATTCCTGCGCAAGCGCCACTACCTTGTCCTGCATGGCCAAGGTGGGGTCAATCACGTTACTGTAGTCGCGGTTAATCAGGTGCAACACAATCTTTTCGAGTTCTTCCAGCGCTTGCGGGTGCTCATTTTTGCGAGCGCGACGACCAAACAACTCAAGCTGCCCGACACGAATAAACGAAGAAGTCACTCGAGTTGTGATGGCCACAGGCTCGGATACCAGAATATCCGGATCCCTCGACCGTGAACCTTCGGAATACCAGGGGCGCCTGACTTTCTCGGTTTTTGACACATACAGGCTTAGTGATCGTGACGTGGGCACACCCAGCGCATGCATGTGCTCC
Organism: Marinobacter sp. 1-4A; assembly: GCF_016597725.1. Taxonomy (GTDB): domain Bacteria; phylum Pseudomonadota; class Gammaproteobacteria; order Pseudomonadales; family Oleiphilaceae; genus Marinobacter. The sequence continues at coordinate 303,817 of NZ_VCGY01000004.1, read as the reverse complement.
TGTGCCAGAAACTCCCGTACGCTGGAACGTAAAACCGCTCGGCCATCGCCACCGCGACAATAGGGTGTGCGGCCACCGCCTTTTAGCTGCATTTCCCAGCGGTGACCGTTGATTACCGCTTCCAGCACCGAAATCGCACGGCCGTCGCCATATCCGTTGCCGGTCTGAAACGGGCATTGTTGAACATATTCGGTGCCCATAATGGACAATGCGTAGCCACAGGCCCAACCCACCTTGCGCATAGGCGCGGGTGCAAACGAAAGGTCTCCGGAGAAGATGCGCACGAAGTCGTCAGACTGCACGAAATCGTCAGCAAGACCCAGATCGCGAAACAGGTTGTAGCTGTGGGCCACGTACTCGGGGTTTTCCATGGGCGTAGGAACAACCGGTACATAATGGCCACTGAATACTTGCCGTGGTGCGTGATCCTGCCCATCTGGCGTCGCATCCGGATCGCAGTTGAGCGAGTCCATCAGCGAATAGTTGGTCAACACTGCAAGATCGTCGAGGGTTTCGATCATAGGGGTTCCTCAAGAGTCGGTTAGGATAGCGCCCTGCGCCTCCACAGATAAAACAACACCGGGATTACCAATAAAGCCAAAATCACCGCCGTCACCATACCACCTACCATCGGCGCTGCAATACGGCCCATAACCTCAGAGCCTGTTCCGGTGCCAATCATAATGGGAACCAGCCCACCGATGATCGCGGCGGCAGTCATCATCACCGGTCGCACCCGCATACCGGCGCCGTGAAGTACCGCATGGCGCAGTGTTTCCCGCCTCGGCGTCAGGCCTTTCTTCTCGCAGGTTTCAAGCATTGCCCGGTAGGACTGGTTGAGGTACACCAGCATGATGACACCTATCTCTACGGCGACACCGGCCAGCGCAATAAAACCAACCCCCACCGCTACCGAGAAGTTGTAGCCTAGTAAATACATCAGCCACACAGCTCCAACCATTGCGAACGGAAGCGTGCCCATTATGATGCCCACTTCTGTAAAGTTTCTGAAATTCAGGAACAGCAGGATGATGATAATGGCCAGAGTTAACGGCACCACGTAAGACAGCTTTTCTTTCGCGCGAAGCATGTACTCATACTGGCCCGACCAGGCGATGGAGTAACCCGCTGGCAGATCCAGCTCTGCTTGCACGGTCGTCATTGCCTGCTCCACGTAGGTGCCCACATCCACACCTTCGATATCCACAAAAGACCAGCCGTTCAGACGGGCATTTTCGCTTTTGATCGCCGGTGGCCCATCTTCTATCCGGATATCCGCGACATCAGCCAGCGCGATCCTCTGGCCCGAGGCCGTGACGATGGGGAGCTGTTCCAGTTTTTCGGGTGAGTCCCGGTAGTCCTCCGGATAGCGAAGGTTAATGGGGTAACGCTCAAGGCCCTCGATGGTTCTGGAGACATTGATCCCGCCAATCGCAGAGGCAACCACTTGTTGTACATCTGCGATGTTCAAGCCATAGCGCGCAGCGCGTTCACGATTGATATCCACCTTGATGTATCGCCCACCTGCTACTCGCTCTGAGTAAACCGAAGCGGTGCCGGGCACGTCAGCCAGAATTTCTTCCAGACGTTTTCCGACATTTTGAATAGTAGCCAAATCTGGCCCGGCGATTTTGATGCCTACGGGGGTTTTGATACCCGTCGCCAACATGTCGATGCGGGTGATGATCGGCATAACCCAGGCGTTGGTCACACCAGGAAAGCGAATCAGTGTGTTGAGTTCCTGTTTGAGTTTGTCTGTGGTCATGCCCTCGCGCCACTGATCCCGGGGCTTGAGTTGGATAAAAGTCTCAATCATGGTCAAAGGTGCAGGGTCTGTTGCTGTATCGGCGCGCCCTACTTTGCCAAACACGGTTTTCACTTCCGGCACCGTCGCAATCAGTTTGTCCGTTTGCTGAAGCAACTGACGGGCTTTGCCGATCGAAATTCCCGGATACGTTGTGGGCATGTACATCAAATCCCCTTCGTCCAGCGGGGGGATGAACTCACTACCGATTTTTGTTGCTGGCCATAGGCCTACAGCCAACACCAGCACTGCACCGAGCACGGTCAACATGGGAAACCTGAGCACCAGTTTCAACACCGGCATATAGCCCCCGACCAGCAGGCGGTTTACGGGGTTCTTATGCTCGGGTAACACCTTACCCCGGATAAAATACCCCATCAGAACCGGAACCAGCGTCACCGCAAGCGCGGCACTGGCTGCCATAGCGTAGGTTTTGGTGAACGCCAGGGGCGCAAACATTCGCCCTTCCTGCGCCTCAAGCGCAAACACAGGCACAAAACTGACGGTAATGATCAGCAGCGAGAAAAACAGCGCCGGGCCGACTTCAGAGGCAGACTTGGCGACAATCTCCCATCGATTCTCCGGCGTGAGCGGCGTTCGCTCCATATGCTTATGCATGTTCTCTATCATGACTATGGCCCCATCAATCATGGCGCCGATAGCAATGGCGATACCGCCGAGGGACATAATGTTGGCGTTGATGCCTTGCCAGTACATGATGATAACCGCCGTCAAAATACCCACAGGCAAGCTGAGGATCGCCACCAGCGAAGACCGCACGTGGAACAAAAACACGATACAGACCAGAGCCACCACAAAAAACTCTTCCAGCAGCTTGAACCAGAGGTTGTTGACGGCTCGTTCAATCAGGCCCGAGCGATCGTAAACCGTGACCACTTCAACGCCATCAGGCAGGCTCGATTGCAGTTCGCCCAGCTTAGCCTTAACGCCATTGATGGTTTCCTGAGCATTTTCGCCGAAGCGCATCACCACTATGCCACCAACGGCCTCCCCTTCCCCGTTCAGCTCGGCAATACCGCGCCTCATCTGTGGCCCCACTTCGACACTGGCCACATCCTGGAGCAGAACCGGTGTGCCGTTCACATCCAGGCCTAGCGGAATTGCCATCAGGTCCTCGCGGGATTGAATATAACCTGAGGTGCGAACCATGTATTCCGCCTCCGCCATTTCAATAACCGATGCCCCGACCTCCTGATTGCCCTGCTTGATCGCTGTCTGGATAAGAGAAAGTGGAATCCCCAGCGCACGGAGCTTCTCGGGGCTGACCTTGACCTGATATTGCTTCACCATGCCGCCGAGCGCAGCAACCTCTGAAACACCTGGCACGGTTTGCAGTTCGTACTTGAGAAACCAATCCTGAAGACTACGCAACTGGCTCAGGTCGTTCTGCCCTGTGCGATCAACCAGCGCGTAGAGATACACCCAGCCAACACCGGTAGCGTCCGGCCCCAACTGAGGACGTGCCGAATCAGGCAGGTTGGGTGCCACTTGCGAGAGATACTCCAGAACTCTGGAGCGAGCCCAATACATATCGGTATCTTCATCGAAAATCACGTAAACGTAGGAGTCCCCGAAAAACGAATAGCCACGCACGGTTTCCGCACCGGGAACCGACAGCATGGCGGTCGTTAAGGGATAGGTAACCTGGTCTTCTACCACTTGTGGAGCTTGTCCGGGAAAGCTGGTTTTAATGATAACTTGCACATCAGACAGATCTGGAAGAGCATCGACCGGGGTTTTACTGAGTGAGTACAGACCCAGCCCTGTTATTAACAAACTCGCCAGCAGAACCAGAAAGCGGTTTCGAATGGACCAATAGATAATCGACTGAATCATCAGTTGGCCCCCTCATGGTTCATGTTTCCATGATCCATTTCTGCGTGATCCATCGAATCAGCGGGCATGGCCGACATACGCAGAAAATCCGAGGTCTTGCTGGATTCGGAATCAATCAGGAATTGGGCGGATGTCACTACCTCATCACCTGGCATGACACCCTCAAGGATTTCAGCGTACTTCTCACCAACACGTCCGACCTTCACCGTGACGGATTTGAACGCCCCGCCATCCAGAGCCAGCACCAGTCGGTCGGTCTGGCCGGTTCGAATAACCGATTCACGAGGTACCAGAAGCTGTCGGCTGGTGCGGGCGCCCTGAATGTTTAGCTCTGCAAACATGCCGGGCAACAAGGTGCCATCGGCGTTGTCAAAACGCATTCTTACCCGGGCGGTACGGGTCTTGGGGTTAACCTCGGGATACACATAATCCACTTTTCCGGTCCATTGACGACCGGGTAAATAGTCGAGGGTCATCACCACGCGATTGTCGGATGCCACTGCGGACAACTGACGTTCAAATACTTCACCAATGACCCACACCTCACCCAGCGCAGCAATGGATAGGACTCGATCCCCTGGCCTGATAAACATACCTTCGCGAACATTAAGGTTGTCGATAACACCAGAGGTGGGCGCATACACCGTTAAGGTACGCTGCAATTCGCGGGTTTTCGTGATCTGGCGGATCAAACTTACTGGCACATTGAGCGCAGCCAAGCGCTCCTTGGCAGCATTGACCAAACGCTCATTGCTCCGGTTTAACGCCAGAATCAGTTCATCCTGGGCATTGACCAGCGTGGGCGAATACAGTGTGTAGAGCGGCTTGCCCTTCGCCACCGGTTCGCCCTCTGCCTTCACATAGAGTTTCTCGATCCACCCCTCAACCCGTGGATGGACATGGGCTATGTCGTCTTCACTATATTGAACGTACCCCACTGTTGTTATTTTGTTCGGTAGCCGTCCCTGAATGACCGGCTCCGTCAACACGCCCAGATTGTTAACGACATTCGGAGAAATACGAACAGTACCAGGGGCATCTTTACCCGATCCGCTATCTGCATAGATCGGTATGAGGTCCATCCCCATGGGCGATTTACCCGGTTTGTCGCTCTTGTAATTGGGATCCATGGGTGCCACCCAATGCAAGGGCTCTTTACTGGCATTGCTGGTCGCCTCAGCCACAACAACCTCTGGAGATTCAGGGGTAAGCCAATAGGTCGCTGCCGCCCCGGCCACGCCACCTAACAACAAAAAGCCCAATGGGCGTATAACATTTGCCATGATTGTTATTCCTGGGAGTTTTTCAGTGAGAATGAGGGTCTACCAGACGCACCGGCAGTGAGATAGCGGAAGCTCGTCAGGTTTTTGGCTCGTTCAGCCGTCATCTGAATAAGCTCAACCTGCGCATTAAGCTCAGCGATACGCGCACGCACAGCTTCGGCAAAATCGCCATCATCGTTGTTGTAAGCTGAGAGCGCAGCATTGGCCTGCTCCGCTGTTTGCGGAAGCAGCGCCTGCTCATAAAGCCTGATGCGGTCATCGAGCCGTTTAATTCGGGCGGCCGCTGCTCGGGCTTCGGCTTTAATTCGCCGAACCTGCAGCATTCGGTCAGACTTCGCCGCTTCCACACGGGCGACTGCCGCGCTCACGGTACGATCCTGGCGATTGCCCGTGAAGATAGGCAGATCAAAACCGATCCCGACTGAAAACAGATCCGCCCGGTCCTGGCCGTTCGGTGCCCGATCCCGAAACCCATACTTTGCGGATACTGTCCACTCCGGCTTGTAAGCCTGACGAGCCAGCTCAATATCAATAGCCCCGGCATCAATCAACTGGTCTGTGGCGCGAATTGAAGAATGGCTGATCAGGGTGTTATCACTGAAATCAAACGCTGTGCTCGGAAGCCTGGCTAACAGATTCGGTGGAATACGCTCGCTTACCCGCAAACGGAAGGTGTCACTACCTACCCACTCTCCCAACTCTTCCCGGGCTGTTTCCATCCGCGAGTGAAGCGCCGTTAAGCGGTCATCAAGACGGGTTAACTCCAGAGACGCTCGGATAATATCCTGCTGCCGTGAACCGTTCATCGTTGAGGTGTACCCAGCCTCCGCAACATCTGCCAACTGCTCAAACAGGCCTCGATTGCTTTCAATCAATCGAACACTTTCTTGCGTTTTCCATAACTCAAGCCACAGGTAAGTTACCGACCTGATCACTAATTCCTGTCGATTCTCCCGTTGGAACGACTGGGATTCTGCAAGCTCTTTCTTCTTGTCGCGGGCGAGATACCGACTATCACCACGGGGAAATCGCTGACTGAGACCAATAGTGGCTTGTGTCATGCCCTCTTGGCGGGTATCGAAGGTATCGGTGGGAAGGTTTGCGGCACTCAGGGTAATTCGCGGATCCGGTAACGCTGCTGCCGCAACAGATTCATCAAGAAGCGCCTTCTGCAGTTGGATGCTTTGGGCCGACCAGGGGTCCCCACGAACCGCAATATCAATAGCCTCTTCAAGGGCAAGTCTCGGTTCCGCAGAAAGACCGAGACTCGTAAAAAAAAGGGCACCTATTATAGCTGTCTTATAAACATGAAGCAGATTATTCAAGTTGCATTCTCCACTAAATTGGTACGCAGCGAAGAATCATAGAAGTGTTATCTGAACTCAGACTGAAATTTCACAACCAATTATGTGATTTTGATCTGAGTCAATTATTCTTAATTACTGATGAATATCAAAAAAATAATTGCGTTTATTTTATTATTTATTTCAGTTTCAGTTCAGGAAGGGGTGTTTAAATGACTCCATCAATAAACCAACCAGTAGGTGAATTATGAAAAAGCAAATTATATTCTTAGCTGCAATTACTTTATCTTCCGGTATTTTCGCTGGCAACATACATGAAAGCAATGGTGGCGTAACAATGAAAGGAGATATGAATTCAATGCATAGTAAGATGAAATCAATGCATAACAGTATGGAAAAAGAAGTGACGCAATCAGGAGTCCTTAAAAATGAGGACATGCAACGACTTCACAAAAGAATGACACTTGATGGAATGTCCGAAGGCGGTATGGAGGCTCGGCTTGATATGATGGGAGAAAAAGGTAGAGCCTACCATCGAGCGTTGGAACAACAGCAAAAAAATACCGCAAGGTAACCCTTGCGGCTAAATCAACTCGCAAAAGTTCAAGAGCCGTTGGCACTACTATCTCGCGCTAGCGGCACCTTGAATATCGAGAAGTACAACACACAAACCTGAAACCAAGCTGAATTACAGTGCAATTATCGGTAATTCAGAGCGAGGAGTCCAACATGAAAAATATCATTATCGCTGCTGCTATCACAGCTTTGTTCTCCACTATGGCAAATGCCAATTCTGGTTTAGCTGATCGGGTAAACGAAGAGCGAAGCTACCCAAACAAAACTGCGGATAACGTAATCGATGCGAGAATGTTAAGTCATCAGCATAAGCAGATGCACATGAAAATGAACACGTCCGAATTAGAGAATCACCACAAGTAATAGATTTAAAGACATTTAAAACCTGCGCTATTAAATGCAATTAATATCGTACAAAAAAATAAGTCGCGCTCAGAGAGGCGCGGCTTATGGTTTTATCTTGAGAGCGCCCTTCTTGCGGAATAGATCATCAACACGGGCAGGATTCAAAAAATCATTGCATCTCCCTTGAAAGCATATCGCCGTACGTTCCATGTTAATCTGAATTCATACTGAAAAACTAGGCCGTCAAAACGGGCATTCATTATCTGACCCACATCCACAAACCCATGGCGATCATCATCAAATTCTCGGTCAAGGATACGAACCCCAAAGGCACGTTACTATTTCCACCCACACATGCACATTTCAGCTCGCGCTTATCCACATAGACCGCTTTGAATACCGAGAATGCGCCTATGGTGCCGATGAACAGTGCGATCGGTGCAGAAAGCCAGATGAGCGCGCCTGATATCATCAATACCCCCGCCAACGCTTCTCCAAACGGATACAGATAGCCGTATCGCACCCACCTTTGGGCCAGCAGGTCGTAGTTGAGAAACATTGTTGAGAAGCTTTCAATGTCCTGCAGTTTTTGTACGGCGAGTAAACACATGGCAACGGAGATAAACCATTCAACCGCGCGCACCGTCAGGATGCTACCGTAGGCCGCCCAGCTCATGGAGAGCGCCATAAGAAAGGACAACCCGAATATTGCAATGACCGGTGTGTAGCTGGTTTCGTCGCTGCCTTTTACCTCTTTCCCGAAATACTCCCGTAGTTCATCGTACCCACCAATCAGCTGGCCGTTAATCCAAGTTTGAGGTGTAGTATCAACATTGTGCTTCTTCTGGAACGCATCGGTTTGTTGACGGGTTTCCAGATGATGATCCTCAACCTCAAAACCTTTACGCTCAAGCAGGTCTATCGATTTAAGACCGAAAGGACATAAATGGTTTTTCATCACCATGCGGTAGATGGTTGCGTGTTTTTGACTGTTTGAGGACATACCCATTCTCCTCTATTCCAGCGGATGCATTTCAACCCTCATTGTAGTACAGCACATTATGATCAGAGCCCACTCCGTTTAGCCCAGGCATCATAGATCTGTTTGTCCCATTTATTTTGGAAGAACGCGATGGCGGCTTTTTGATCGTCCTTGGAGAGCTCATCTCCGAAGGCGGGCATTTGGCCACCCATGGGAGCACCACCTTGATTGATCGTACCCATCAGCATGTCGAATGGATGGTGCCAGGCGTGCCCCGTTCCGTTAAGTGGCGGCGGCGGATAGGAGCCATCCTCAAGTCGCTTTCTCCAATTAAAGGCCCCCTGTGCGTTTGAGCCGTGACAGCTTGCGCAGTTGCTGTCGAACACGGTTGCGCCACGCTCGACCTGGGTTTGGGTGTACCAGCGGCCATCTACCGTCCCGTCACTGCAGCCGCTGATCACTCCGATCGTAAGAATGCCCAAGGTCAGTTTTAACCTACCGATCATATCTTTGTACCTCTGTTCAAGAACTCCTCAAACCTTGTTTATTTCAACTTAACCACCCGCAATCGCAGCGCATTGGCAATGACGCTCACCGAAGACAGTGACATCGCTGCAGCTGCAAAAATTGGTGATAAGAGAATCCCTGCGAGCGGGTAAAGCACACCGGCCGCAATCGGTATACCCGCCGCGTTATAGATAAAGGCAAAAAACAGGTTTTGCCGTATGTTGCGCATGGTCGCGATTGATAAATGACGCGCTTCCACAATACCCATCAGATCTCCACGCAAAAGGGTTACGCCCGCGCTTTCAATCGCAACATCTGTGCCGGTACCCATAGCTACGCCCACATCGGCCGTAGCCAGCGCCGGAGCATCGTTCACACCGTCTCCGGCCATGACCACGATACGGCCCTGATCCTTGAATTGCTGGACGATCTTCGCTTTGTCCTCTGGCAGCACTTCTGCTTTGACTTCATCGATATGGAGCTTGCGGGCAACGGCTTCGGCAGAGGTCTGGTTATCACCTGTCAGCATAACCACGCGGATGCCGTCCTTCTGCAACGAGGTTATAGCTGCTTCGGTGGTTGGTTTTATGGGATCTGCAATGGCAATCAACCCACAAACCTGACCATCCACTGCGGTGAATATCACCGTCGCTCCATCCACACGAAGCTGATCCGCCTTTTCTTCAAAGGCAGAGGTGTCGACACCTTGTGACTCCATCAACAACCGGTTACCAATCAGAACGCTTTTCCCATCAATCTTGCCGGTTACACCTTTACCATTGGGCGAGTCGAACTCCTCTGCATCCGGCAAGGCAAGTTCCATGGCTTTGGCTTTATCAAGAATCGCATGCGCAAGCGGGTGCTCACTGCCCTTCTCCAGGCCACCGGCATATCGCATCAGATCTTCTTCACTGAAGTCGTTAGCCGGAACCAGTTTCGTCACCTTGGGCTTACCTTCGGTGAGTGTGCCGGTTTTATCGACCACCACCGTATCGACCTTCTCCATACGCTCAAGCGCTTCGGCATCACGGATCAACACGCCATTTTGTGCGCCTCGCCCTACGCCAACCATGATTGACATAGGCGTAGCCAGGCCAAGAGCGCATGGGCACGCAATAATCAGCACGCTCACCGCTGCAATAAGGCCATAGGCCATTGGTGGTGTCGGCCCGACGACGGACCAGACAATAAAGGCAATAACGGCGATCACGATGACTACTGGAACAAACCAACCGGACACTTTGTCTACCAGAGCCTGAATCGGCGCACGGCTGCGCTGTGCGTTTGCTACCATCTGCACAATCTGCGACAGCATGGTGTCGCGCCCGACTTTGTCAGCTCGCATGATGAACCCGCCTTGCTGGTTCATGCTGCCACCAATCACCTGGTCACCCGCCTGCTTGCTCACAGCCAGGGGTTCACCCGTCACCAGGGATTCGTCGACATTCGAGCGCCCCTCAAGAATCTCTCCATCCAAGGGCACTTTATCGCCGGGGCGCACTCGCAAACGGTCACCAACCTTCACCTGATCAAGAGAAACGTCGGACTCGCCCCCGTCGTCATCCAGCTTTCTTGCCGTGGCCGGGGCCAGATCCAGAAGCGCTTTTATCGCACCCGAGGTTTTCTCTCTAGCACGGAGTTCCAGCACTTGCCCAAGCAACACAAGCACCACAATAACCGCAGCCGCTTCGAAATAAACGGCGACCGAGCCGTCCACCTGACGGAAAGCATCGGGGAAAATCTGTGGAACCAAGGTCGCCACAAGGCTATAGATCAGCGCAACGCCAGTACCCATAGCAATCAACGTGAACATGTTCAGGTTGCGGCTGAGAACTGATTTCCAGCCCCGAACAAAGAACGGCCAACCACTCCAGACAACAACAGGCGTTGCCAGCACCAACTGAATCCAGTTAGAAGTTTGCGGCGACAGGATGTGATCGAGGCCTGTGAGGTGGCCGCCCATTTCAAGCAAAAACACCGGAAATGCGAGAAGCAGTCCAATCCAGAATCGACGAGTCATATCCGTAAGCTCTGCCGAAGGCCCGTCGTCGAGGCTCACTTGTTCCGGCTCCAGACCCATGCCGCAAATCGGGCAATCTCCAGGCCCTTGCTGACGAATCTCCGGGTGCATCGGGCAGGTAAACATGGTTCCGGGGGCTGCCGGCTCCGCAGGCTCCTGTTTCTCCCCGAGGTATTTATCCGGGCTTTCATCAAACTTCGTCTGACATCGGGAAGAACAGAAATACCAGTTTTTGCCAGCATGCCGGCTGCGATGCTCCGCGGCATGGGGGTCTACAGACATTCCGCAAACCGGGTCTTTAACAGCGTGTTCATCGTGATGCTCACTCATTACGCGCTCCTGCTTTATCTGCCGGCCAATCCGCAAACGCAACGAAATATAGAAGAACCAGGTTTACCATCGGTATAAGGATCAATATTCCCATCCAACCGGGGTAACCGGTACGCTGACAGATCCGCCACGCGGGTATGACCACAACAATGGCGATGACCAGCATCCATAGCCAATGCCCTGCCCACATTGTATTCCCAAACATATCCCCTTCCATCATGGGGTTACCCTCCGATTTGCGTGTTGAATGTCAGTGATGGTGTTCATGAGATTCATCACTGTTTAGCGACTTTCTTCTAGCGGACGACTTCAGGAATATCTGCTCGGCAACCGCTATTACAACCATTGTGGCCACCGCCACGCCTATTACAAAGGGGTCGGTGTTCAGCTTGACCCACACAAAGCCGCCCAGAATCATTAAATCCAGGATGATCGCCACCGCTGGTACCCATCTCGCAGCCTTCACATCCTGATGCAGGTAGCGCAGCACGCCCCAATGAATGGATATATCCATGATCAGATAAAACACAATGCCCAGTGCTGCAATTCTTGATAGATCGAAGAAAGCGGTCAGAACCAGGCCGAGCACCACGGTGTATACAAGAGTGTGTTTCTGGATGCTGCCAGGCATTCCAAAGTGGCTATGGGGCACCAGCTTCATCTCGGTCAGCATGGCCAGCATGCGAGAGACTGCAAAAATACTTGCGAGAATGCCTCCGGCCGTTGCCATCATGGCGAGCACAACTGTGAACCACAGGCCGTAATCACCCAGTGCCGGGCGCGCTGCCGCTGCCAAAGAATAGTCCTGAGTTTCAATAATTTCAGAGAGGGAGAGATTGCTTGAAACAGCGAATCCCACCAGTGTGTAGAGCACAACGCAGACGGCAATGGAGATGACAATCGCGCGACCGACATTGCGATGCGGGTTTTTCACCTCGGAGCCGCTGTTGGTAATGGTGGTGAACCCCTTGAAGGCCAAGATGCCCAGTGCCGTTGCACCCAGAAAGTTGCCGGCAGTGCCAGCCTCACCACTTCTGGAAAAATCGACCGCAAGGCTGTCCGCCAGCCAGACACCCACCAAACCAAACACCAGAATACCGCCAATCTTGAGGATCCCGATCAACGACGCTGTGCCCTGAATCCAGCGGTTACCAAGCAAGTTGATCAGGAATGCCGCAACAATCAGCGACACACCCAGGATGGAAACCATGCGCCCGCTTTCATCGCCGCCGAACAATTGCATGGTGTATGACCCGAATGTTCGAGCCAGGAAGCTCTGGGCAATCACCATGGAGAAATACATCAATAGCGCGTTAAATGCCGTTGCCAGCTTGTCCCCATAAGCCTTATGAAGATACATGCCAATACCACCCGCCGATGGGTAGGCATTGGAAATCTTGATATAGGAGTAGGCGCTGAACGACACAACGATTGCTGCCGCGAGAAAGGCCAGTGGAAAAAGAGCCCCGGCCATCTGGGCCATTTGTCCGGTCAGCGCAAAGATACCGGCGCCAATCATGACGCCGGTGCCCAGCATGACGGTCCCTGATAGGCTCAGGCTACCTTCCTTGTAGCGAGTGGTTCTGTCTTGCTCCCTGCTCATTGAAACTCCTGTTATTTTTTCATGGGTGGGATTTTCGAACAGCAAAACGGCTCATGCTTTGCGTTTGCACGGACGTTGTCATCGGTGAACCGATACCACGCGAGCTTTTGTCGGTGCCACCAACCGCTTTTTAAACGCCCCCCGTTAGCTTCAACAAGAGCAACCAACTCGTCAGTGGACCAATGTGTTCCATCAAACACAGCAATCAGCTTTCCTTCCGGTTTAGCCTCCGCAAAATCCACACATGGATGATGGTTCAGCTCCTGGATCAAGTCGCTCCATTGAACCTCAGAAAGGCCTTCAACCGTCAGTTTGCGCCGAAGCAGAAACTGCTCCTGATTTGTTGCTTTGTGGACTTTAGTCATGATGTTGCACCTCTCAACCCGTGTCCCAGTCTCCATCAGAACATGTCCAACTGAATTACAACTGAAAATCGGAGCGCAAAAGACCCACGCATACCGTAATTTGCGTTACATCAATGTATGAAGAAACAGGCCAGGGGCTGCTGCCCTGGCCTGTTTGTCACCTCAGAAGGAGAGCCGAGCCCCAATAACCGCAAACCAATCCTCTGTGCTTCCGACACCGGCTCTGGCGTAATCCGCCGTGTCACCGTATTTACGTTCGTGAACAACACCCACGTAAGGCGAGAAGGCGCGGTCAATCAGGTCGTAGCTCAACCGTAATCCGCTTTCTGTGGATACCAGGCCCTTGCCGACTCCAATTTCTCGATCCTCGCTGAATGCCACCGTTGCATCGAAAGTAGCTGTGAGTATCCAGTAATTGGTGAGCAGCAATTCATACTCTGCATCCAGATCAGCAGAAGTGTCGCCGTCCTTGCTCACGTAAAGGTTCGCATCGATTTCCAACCACTGCGGCGCCAGACCCGCGACGCCAAGAACCGCATAGGTTCGATCCGGCCCTTCCGGTGTGTCGAATCGTACCCCGGCTTTTGCGTCGAAAAACTTGGATATGGGAATTTGCCCGACCAACTGATTTTCGAGTTTTTCGTAGGCTCGCTCTTCGAAGGAATACTCGCCACTAGTAAGCCAGCGAGCTTTGAAATTGTCAGTGCCGTAGAAGAAATCCGCGTCCCAGACGCCTGCTTCCTCATCGTCGTCACTGTAACGGTATTCAAGCTCTTCGAACTGCGCACCCCACACCTTCAGCGGTTGCTTGCGCTGGGTGGTGTCCGGCATCCGTTCTTGAGCGGATGCCAACACCGGTATGACACTCAGGCTCACAACCGCGCTTGCAATCACCGGTATCCAAAGCTTCATACGTCACCCCCAACTTCGCTCAGCTGCTCACTGGATGCGGCCTGTGTCGATTCCGGCCCACCCTCAACAATCACTTTTCGGAACATGCCAGCCGCCATGTGGTAAGTCAGGTGGCAATGGAAGGCCCACTGCCCAGGCGCATCCACTTCGGTTTCCATGTAAACCGTGGTACCAGGCTGCACACTGACGGTGTGTTTGATCGGATTCCATTGGCCCGCGCCAACATCGAGAATCGACCACATACCGTGCAGGTGCATGGGGTGCGTCATCATGGTTTCGTTTACAAATTTGAAGCGAACTCGTTCGCCATATTTCAGGCGTATGGGCTCAGCGTCCTCGTATTTAACGCCATTGATGCTCCAGGTATAGCGTTCCATGTTGCCTGTGAGGCGCAACTCGATTTCCCGTGCAGGCTCCCGTTCTTCGTAAAGTGGCTTCTGTGCTTTGAGGTCGGCGTAGGAGAGGAATTTGCCGCCATTGGCTGCGGTCGGAACCAGCCCGCTGCCTTTGGCGTAAAAGGGATCACTTGCACCACCCTCGGGCATCGTCATCGAGCTATGATCCATACCCTCCATCCGGGAATGATCCATATCAGACATATCGGCCATCTCGTTTTCGCCGACCATGTCACCGTGATCGCCCATGTCGCCGTGATCCATGCCGGGCATATCCCCGTGATCCATTCCCGGCATGCCGCCCATGTCCGCCATGGTCAATCGTGCGGGCTCACGTAATCCGGGAACAGGCGCTTCCATCCCCTCCTCTGGCGCCAGCGTTGCTCGCGCATAGCCGGAGCGTCCCATGGACTCGGCAAAAATCGTATAGGCCTGCTCGTCCTTGGGCCGAACGATCACGTCGTAGGTTTCCGCGACGCCGATACGGAATTCATCCACATTGACCGGCTGTACGTTATTGCCATCGGCCTGCACGACGGTCATTTCCAGGCCCGGAATCCGGATGTCGAAATAGGTCATTGCGGATGAGTTGATAAAACGCAGCCGAACTCGCTCGCCGGGCTCAAAGAGACCTGTCCAGTTCTGTTCCGGACCTTTGCCATTAATCATGCCGGTAAAACCCTGCAGATCCTCAACATCGGCCTGCATCATGCGCATGTCGCCCCATGCCAAGCGTTCTTTCACAGTGTTCAGGAAGCCGTTTTCTGAAGCGTCTGAAAAGAACTCACCCACGGTTTGCTGTTTACGGTTGTAGTAATCCGGCGTTATCTTGAGGTTGCGCATAACCCGTTCGCTGGCGTGCGGGTGCTTATCCGTCAACTGAACCACGTATTCGCGATCGTAGCGAAACGGCTCTCGCCCTTCTGGTTCGATGATAATGGAACCAAAGGCCCCCTCCGGCTCCTGAAAGCCCGAGTGGCTGTGGAACCAGTAAGTTCCCGATTGTGTAATGGGAAACTTGTAAGTGAACGTCTCCCCGGGTTTGATGCCAGGAAAGCTGATCCCCGGAACACCATCCTGCTCAAAGGGAAGAATCAAACCGTGCCAGTGAATAGAGGTCATCTCGTCAAGGTTGTTGGTAACGTTGATGGAAACCTCTTCTCCCTCTTTGAAGCGTAAAGTGGGGCCGGGAGATTTGCCGTTGTAACCTACCCCCTCTTTCACAAATTCCCCGGTATCGATTGTCACTCGGTCCACGGTCAGGTTGTATTCACCCGCTAAGCCAATAGCGGGTAAAAGCAGGCTTAAAGTGCCTGCGACAAGAGTCCTCTTCATGATCAACTGCTCCCGAAATACTTCGTCGTATTCAAAGATCCCAACGCGCCGGCTATTGAGCGGGCGCGATAAACTGTTACTTGTTCGAAAGTATTCAGTTGAAATTTACTTCGCCGTACATGCCTGCCTGATAGTGCCCTGGCACGTTGCAGGCAAACTCGATATTGCCCTTTTCAGAAAACGTCCAGATGACTTCCTGGCTCTCTCCCGGCTCTAACAGCACGCTGTTCGGGTCGTCGTGCTTCATGGACTTGCCGTGCCCCATATCCATTTCCATCATGTCGTGATTGAGCTTTCCGCCCTGAATAGCGCCGTGCTCAACCATCATCATCATTTCTTTTTGATGGGCTTCGTGCATCTCGGGGGTGCCAATGTTGAACTCGTGCACCAATTGACCTTTGTTCTGAACCACAAAACGCACCGTTTCTCCTGGTTTGACTTCGATAGCTTCAGGCTCGTAGTAGTTGTCATACATCTCCACTGTAATGCTGCGACTGGCATCAGACGCTTTACCCGGTTCGCCGCTCTTGGCGCTGTGACCGTGTCCGCCTCCGTGGGTACCCGCGCCTAGTGCTGTTAACGAAATTGACATGGCAACTGCTGCAACTGCGAACTTTGCTAGACTCATTAAACCTTCTCCTATGGTGCGGCGTAACGTGCGTTCGAAATCTGCGTTTGCCCCGCAACGTGAATGTTGTGCTAAAACGCTTGATACCATCGCGCACGAACCTGAACTCTTTCTGAAAATCCGGATTTATTTGCAGTTCAGGCTCAATTCAGTTTGATAAGCGACACTGCTGTTGCCTGTTCTGACTTAAAAAAGGAAGCGATACATGAGACTACTGCTGGTGGAGGATGACCGACTGCTTGCGGAGGGGCTTACCAGCCAACTTGAGAAGGCTGGCTTCAGTGTGGATATCACCCACACAGCCAAAGAGGCGGTAGTTTTAGGAAAACAGGAAGACTACAAAGCAGGCGTGCTCGATCTCGGGCTGCCAGATGGAAACGGTCTGGATGTGCTGAGAAAGTGGCGATCAAGCAAAGTCACTTTTCCGGTACTGATCCTCACCGCAAGGGGGGACTGGCAAGATAAGGTAAACGGCCTCAAAGCTGGCGCAGATGACTACCTGGCCAAACCCTTTCAAACGGAAGAGCTGATTGCCCGTTTGAACGCCATCATGCGCAGAAGCGAAGGCAGGGTTCACTCAACGGTAAAAGTGGGGCGGTTTGAGCTCGACGAGAATCGGCAATGCCTGCAAATCGAAGATGGCACCGAACACAGCCTGACCGGTACGGAATTCCGGTTACTGCGCTGTCTGATGGGACGGCCTGGTCATATATTCTCCAAAGAGCAGCTCATGGAGCAGCTATATAATCTAAACGAAAGCCCCAACGAAAATATCATCGAGGCATACATCCGGCGCCTGCGAAAACTGGTTGGCGCAGAAACCATCGCAACGCGGCGCGGTCAGGGATATCTGTTTAATGACTCTGTTTAGAAAGCCTGTGTCCATAAAAGGGGCACTTCTGCTCCTGCTATTACCCGCAGGCATTGGCTTGATGGCCATCGCATGGTTTGTGCACGGATTGCTTCTGGAGCGAATGTCCCGGGAATTTGTGGAGAGCCGCTTGAAGGATGAAGTGGCTTTTCTAGAGCACCATATTCGCCAAGCCGGCGGCCAGATAGACATGCTTCAGACTGGGGATTATTTTGAAGAAGTATTCCATCATGCCTTTGCTATCCAGTCTTCCGCTCAAACGGTCATATCCCCCCAATCCTGGCATCCGTTGCTGAGGCCATTACTGAAATCGGATGAGCAGAAAAGTATCAGAGTACACGGCGCCGAAATATCTGATGCACCCTCCGATATCCTCGCCTATCGAAAATCCTTTTTGGTGAACGACACCCTTATTACCGTGATCGTTTCAGAAGACATGGGCGCGCTACAAAACAGCCAAGCTGAGCTGCATGTCTGGACCGCAATTGTATCGATATTGTTGATCTTGTTGCTCGTGGGGATTATCTGGTTCGGCATTAGTTTGTCGATGCGGCCAGTTGTATCACTGAAGGCGACTCTAAAACGTCTACAGAGCGGTGAAATTTCCCGGATAAACGTGGAGGCCCCGGAAGAATTCCGGCCACTGGTGCAACAACTCAACCAACTTCTGGACTCTCTGGACCAGCGGCTTGAGCGCTCCCGGGAAGCGCTCGCAAACCTGTCTCACAGCGTTAAAACGCCCATCGCTGCCGTCAGGCAGGTTCTCGAAGATACCAGTCGGCCGCTTAATGATGAATTGAGACATGAGATGGGGTCGCGCTTAAGTGATATCGACAAACAACTGGAAGCAGAGATGCGCCGCAGCCAGTTTGCCGGACCACAGGTGGGCAAAAGTGCATATCCGGTAAAACAGGCTCGAGATCTACTGTGGATGTTGGGTCGTCTCTATCCAGAAAAGTCGTTTGAGCTATCGACGTCACTCACTGAGGAGTTTCGCTGGCCGATAGAGGAGCACGACTTGAACGAAATATTAGGGAACTTGCTCGATAATGCGGGGAAGTGGTCGTCAGAATGCGTTGAGCTCTCTTTGGAACAAAGCACTGGTTTGGTTCAGGTCATTGTCACAGATGATGGTCCCGGGGTTGCAGAAGATAAACGAATTCACTTGGGCAAAAGAGGAAAACGGTTGGATGAACAAACACCCGGACACGGGCTTGGCCTTGCTATCGTGCGCGAGATAGTTGATCGGTATGGCGGCGAGATTTCGTTTTCAAACGGGTTAAAAGGTGGTTTGCAAGTAAGGATCGAAATCGCTGTCTGATGTTTTTTACCGCAACAGATCAGCTCACACCAAAACCTGTCGTGTGGTCGCAATATAGTGATGCACCTGACGCTCGGTTTCAGTGTCAACCATGTTCTCGGGGCGGCGACCTCTGGGGCACGGCATGCGCGGGGTTGTACCAAACAACCGGCAAATCAACGGGCGTTCTTCGTACACGGTGCATCCATCCGGGCCAAGGTGTACGCAGTTGAACTCATTCAACGCAGCTTCGTGCTCGGCATCTGTTTTCACAGGTAAACGTGAAATCTCTTCTGAAGAGGTTGTTACCGGGCCACAGCAATCGTGGCAACCGGGCACACACTCGAATGTAGGAATGTCCTCACGCAGTCGCGCGATTATGTCCCGGTTACGATACATTGATGATCACCGTTCAGCCCTCTTGTCGTATGTAAGTACGCCCTAAGATACAATGCCCGGCTGCTACTTTACCAATCCGGGAACTCTGTATTTCATGCCTGAACCCTCACCTGCCACGGCGAATTACTCACGCCAGAAAATCGTTCTGATCATATTGTCTCTTGCCATCGGTGGTTTCGGCATTGGCACCGGTGAATTTGCCATTATGGGGCTTATGCCCAATGTGGCACTGGATTTTGGTATTACCGAGCCTCAGGTTGGGCACTTGATCAGTGCTTATGCTCTCGGGGTTGTTGTAGGTGCACCGGTTCTGGCGATATTTGGTGCTCAGCTATTCCGCAAACATCTGCTCATTGCTCTCATGGCATTTTATGCGCTGGGTAATTTCGCCAGTGCGATGGCTGGCAGTTATGAAACCTTGATGGTTTCCAGGTTTGTTGCCGGCCTGCCCCACGGTGCCTACTTCGGTGTTGCGGCCTTGGTAGCCGCATCGTTAGTGCCGCTCAATCAAAGAGCTAAAGCGGTAAGCTTCATCATGATGGGGCTGGCCCTGGCTTTGTTGTTTGGGAACCCGCTGGCCACATTGCTTGGGCAGCATCTGGAGTGGCGGTATGCCTTTGGCTTTGTGGCCGTTATTGCTGCAATAACCACAGTGCTTGTATTCGTTTTTCTGCCTTTAAACCGCGATGAAGTACGCCACAGTTCCCTAAGCGAGTTGCGCGCGTTCAATAGCCCTCAAATCTTGTATCCACTGGCCATCGGTGCAGTCGGATTTGCCGGTATGTTCTGCGTGTTCAGTTATCTGGCACCGACGCTACTGAACGTCACTCAGGTAGAGCCAATTTGGATCCCTGTTGGCTTATTTGTATTTGGTCTAGGTGGTTTTGTAGGCAATATACTGGGCGGTTGGCTGTTTGATCGCTTTCAGTTCAGAAGCGTGGGGCTGATTCTGCTTTGGGCTGCCGTAGTGCTGGCGCTGTTTCCAGTGGCCACGGGCTCCCTCTGGAGCATTTTAATTGCCTGCTTTCTGGTGGCACTGATGGTGGCGATGGGCCCTGCCCTGCAAACTCACTTAATGGACGTTGCCCACGGTGCTCAAACCTTGGCTGCAGCTTCCCATCATGCGGCGTTTAATCTCGCCAATGCGATTGGCCCCTGGCTAGGTGGCATGGCTATAAGCGCAGGTATGGGTTGGCAAGTTACTGGTTACGTGGGTTCGGCGACGGCGGTTGCCGGGTTGCTGATTTTCCTTGTGGCGCAGAAACAACTGAGTGGCGAGCGAGCACCTTCAGCGCGCAGTTAAAACTCACTGCTGTTATTTAACATTTTTTTGATATTTTTCTGACCAAATACTGACGCCCCACCCTCTATTCTGCACTCCCCTTTTATGAGTCGCTTGGGAGAATCCTCTGACTGAGAGTTCTCTGGCTGCTCTGACGGAGAGTGTAGGCATGCCTTTATCCTTTTGTTCCAAACGTCACTCCCTACCCAGACACGTTTATCGAGGTTTCCGCTGGGCCGGTGCCTACACACCGATATTAATGTTGTTTTTTGCGATACTTCTCATTGGTAGTCTATCGAGAACTCTGTTGGTGGCATGGCAATTCCACCGGGTTACGGAGACAACGGTATGGCCTGATATCTTCCTCCATGGGCTGCGGGCAGACCTGATCATGGCTGGCATGGTCGTGGCACCTTTGGTTTTGCTTTTACCGATTCTGGGCCATCGCTTCAGCTGGTTAGCCTGGAAGCGATTGACGGTTTTTTGGGCGCTGATTGTCGTTTTCTCTTTTCTTTTCATGGAGTTTGCTACCCCAACCTTTATCGCCGAGTACGATACTCGGCCCAACCGTTTGTTCATCGAGTATCTGAGTTATCCCAAGGAAGTAATGAGTATGCTTTGGGAGGGCTACTTGCCTGCCGTTATCATCGGGATTTTTCTTTGCGTACTACTGACTGGTCTGTTCGCTTGGTTACTGCGACCGTGGGCACGAGAGCCCTCGCCGGGCAATTATCGTAAAGCGATTCTGATATGGCCCCTTGTGGTTATTGCTGTGTTTATGAGCGTTCGCTCTACTACTGGCCACCGCCCCGCCAACCCGGCGATGTTTGCACTGACATCAGACGCCATGGTGAATTCACTGATTATCAACTCTACCTGGTCAGTGGCTTTTGCCGTCTACAACCTTAAACATGAGGAAGACGCAGATGCCCGTTACGGACAGATGGAAATGTCTGAAATACTGAACGAGACCCGGAGCGCGCCCTGGCTCCGTGGAGCAGAATTCAATTCCAGGCATTTTCCGACGCTGCATCAACAAATACCGGTAAAAGAACGGCCGCGCCCTCTTAATCTCGTGATTGTTCTGGAGGAAAGCCTGGGCGCGACTTTTGTTGAATCCTTGGGTGGACGCCCGGCAACCCCCCGCCTTGAGGCTTTGAAAAATTCTGGTTGGTGGTTTGAGAATCTGTATGCAACAGGCACGAGATCTGTTCGGGGTATCGAGGCTGTGGTTTCCGGATTCTTGCCATCTCCCGCTCGCAGTGTGGTGAAACTATCACTGTCCCAAACCGGTTTTTTCACACTGGCTGATTTGTTAAAACACCAAGGTTACAACACCGGTTTTATCTACGGCGGAGAGGCGCATTTTGACAATATGCGCAGTTTTTTCTCGGGTAATGGTTTTGACAACATCCTGGACCAACAGAACTACGTCAATCCCGTTTTTACCGGAAGCTGGGGGGTGAGCGATGAAGACCTGTTCACGAAGACCCACGAAGAACTTCAAACGCTTCATGCCTCCGAAGAACCCTTTTTCCGACTGGTATTCTCGTCATCAAATCACACACCGTTTGAATATCCGGACAACCGAATTGAGCAGTACGACGAAGAGAAAAGCACAGTCAATAATGCCGTCAAGTACGCAGATCATGCCTTGGGTGATTTCATAGACACCGCGCGGAACAGTGATTATTGGAAAGATACTCTGTTTTTGATTGTGGCCGATCACGACGCCAGAGTTTGGGGCGATGAGCTGGTCCCCATCAAAAACTTTCACATTCCAGGGCTGATTCTGGGAGCGGGTGTGGAAAGCCGGCGCATTGAAACAATAGCTAGCCAGATTGATCTTGCACCAACGTTGCTCTCACTCATGGGTATTGCCAGTGAGAACCCCATGGTTGGACGTGATCTGGTGAGATTTCCTGACGCACCCGGTCGGGCGATTATGCAGTTTAACGATTACTATGCATGGATGGACAGCGACTACAACGTGACGGTATTGCGCCCCGAGCAAGAACCCTTGGCAGGTATCTACTCGCCACAAGTCGGGAGGACTCAATATTTAGCCGGCGCTCCAGAGGACGCGGCCACAAAAAAAGCGTTAGCCCATGCGCTGCTGCCCCTGAAACTTTACCGGGAGCAGGCCTATGGTCTACCTGACGAACAGGATCAAACCAGGTTATGAACGTGAATGACAAACTCAGTGCCTTCGCTGTCCGACTTGGCTACCTCCAAATCCCAGCCCAATCGCTCACACACCAGCCTAACGATCAGCAACCCAAAGGTGGTTTTGCTGAACTCGCCGGTTACCGAGGTGATAGCGCTTGGTTCCCCAACCGTATTTAAGTGCTCGGCCACTTGAAGGGGCAACCCGGCCCCAAAATCTCTCACCGAGATTTTGTTATCGATTATTCTTACCTCCACTTCAGAGCGAGTGTGGCGAAGCGCATTTTGTAGCAAGTTACGCATTAGCATGCGCACCAGAGCCGGATGGGTTATGACTCGCAACGTGGGGTTATTGTTGCAAAGCGTGATCCGCCCAGAATGGTCTGGATACCCATGTTCCAGATCATCAACAGTGTTCTTAACGACATCTTGCAGCACAATGGTTCTCGCATCGCTTTCAGACGTTTCACTACGGGCAAGTTCAAGCAGAACCTCTGTATCGTCGCGCATGGTTTGCATGGCCCGGCGAATACGGGCGAGGGTTTTCTGATCCGCCGCCGACAGGCTTTGCCGTTGCTCCAATACATTCAGGGCGCCACTCATCACGGCCAACGGCGTGCGCAGCTCATGACTGGCTAGTTTCACAAATGATTTCTCACGTTCAATGTGATGTTCAAGCTCTGACAGGAAGCGGTTAAATGCCTGAGCTATGTCACAAAACTCCTGATCACGGTAATCCGTAGTGATTTGTGGCATCGACGGACCGGGGGCTGTGTTAAGGACTTCACGAGTTAACTTTTTGAAAGGGCGTACCAAGTACCCGGCTCCTGTGCGGGCAACAATAAAACCAATCAGGAGCATGAAACCAGCGACACCAGCAAGAGCTAGCTGAACCAGAGCCTCACGATTTTCCATAATCGTAATATCCTGGGCCAGGAAAAGTTTGCCATCGGGGGATTCCAACTGCGCTCCTACTATCAGCAGCGTTGTCTGGCCTATCTCTACTTCCTGAGAAAATGGTAAATGGCGACTGCGGAAATATTCCGGGAGCAAAGCCTCCGCCTCGCCTTCTGGCAGGAAAACGGCCTCCAGCTGTGCTGTTTTTATGGGTTGAAAGCGCCCTTCCCGGAGTTGCTCCGCGAAATACTCGGCCTCCGCCTTGAGTTCCAGATCCAGAATGGTGTCCTCAACATCATAAACAAACATCTCAACAATAATCATGGAGGTCGCTGTAGTGGCGGCAATCAGGAAAAACAGGGTTCTGGCCAGGCGCTTAGTCAAAGATGACTTCATGATGTGCTCACGCGGGCCTTCTCGGGAACGTCAAGGCTGTATCCCCGCCCATGGATGGTTTTTACCAGACCGTTACCCAAGCCAGACTGCAGCGACTTTCGAAGTGTGTAGATGTGGGTACGAAGGCTGTTCCCTTCCATTTCCCCATGGTGAGCCCCCCATAAAGCATCGCTCAAGGCTTCATGGCTGAGAAAACTCGGGTATGCACGAACCAGTAATTCAAACAGGCGCGCAGGGGTGCCGGACAAAGCCGTTTTCGACCCGTTCAATTCGACTTCCAACGTGCCAGGATCGAACCGAAGATCACCCGCAGACAGAATTGGCCTCTGTGGCGCGTAGCGCCGATGCAGAGCTTCAACCCGTAATTGCAACTCACGCAGCTCGAAAGGCTTCACAAGGTAGTCATCCGCACCGCAATCAAACCCTTTTTCCTTGTCGGGCAGGCCACTCAATGCGGTCATCAGAATGACGGGGGTCTGGCATTGCAGATCATTACGTATACGCTTACAAATATCATAGCCATTGACGCCGGGTAGCATCAGGTCGAGCACGATAACGTCATAGCTTTGCGTAGCCAGTAGATGCAATGCGGTCAAACCATCAGCAGCAAAGTCCAGTGCGTAACGATCTTCACCTAGAAATTCAAACAGATTTTCAGCAAGGTCGACCTGATCCTCAACGATTAACAACCTGAGTTGTGCCTGATTAGATGTCACTCGAGCGAACTCCGTTGGCGTCAGACAATGGCTGCTGGTCCCTTGGCAGTTCCTCAATGACCAACAATTGATAGCGTCTATTTTCCATGACCTTATCAGTCGAGATGGCTAAGCTGGCCACTTTATCGGCTGGCCAGTTTCTGGGAACCGCAACATACCAATGCTGATACGCATCGGCCGTCTGAAAACTGTTCAATCCGCTCTTTGTCATCTCCAGAGCGGTTCCGTTTGAGTAGAACCGGGCTGAAAATGGCAGGTCGTCCAGATAGATCAACGGGCTATCGTTGGCTGTCCGGTTCAACTGATAATAACTTACCAGCTCTTTCTCTGTCTTGAGTGACTGCCAACCCGTGGCGGAAAGACCTACGAACAGCGTCAATAAAACCGGGACCAAAACCGCCAAGCCACCTCGCAAGCGGAGCAACCAGAAAGACTGGCATTCCGACGCCCAACGACCGATTAAAATAGCTGTAAACGGTAACGAGGGTAATATGTAAGTCCAAAGTGTATTGCCTGCTAACGTGAAGAACAGCATGGGTGCCAGTGCGCTGACCAACAAAAAGCTGACGCCCGGATTTGATATTGTCTTGCTTAAAATATCTCGTCTTTTCCCCCTGAACCACGCAAGTGCCAGACTCACCAGCGCAACGATGCCCCACGGGAACGAAGCCCACAACCAGAACATCCAGATCATGCCTTTAGGTTGATTATGAGCGCTGCCGTAGAGATCCCCTGCCCACCCCGGATCCAGAAACCTACGCACATGTTCCCCAACGATAAAGTAATCCAGAAAACCTGGCGTCTTGAGTTCCGCCAATATATACCACGGGCAGACGAATAGGGCCGTCAACAGGATTCCCCGCCACCAGGGCAGCCGTCGCAGGTTGTTAATGGTTTCCCTCCATGAAAGGAGTAACCACATGACGATGGGAATCCCGACCAAGACCAGGGCTAACGGCCCTTTGGACAGCAGCCCCATGGCCAGCCCAAGGAAGAAAAGCCACCGCCATAATCCGCCCTCTCCTGCCATTACCAGGCAAAAGCTGACCAGAGTCAGAGTGGTGCCCAATGCCAGGAAGGCGTCGGTCATCACGGCGCCGGCGCTGATGTAGGTAAGTGCCATGGTCACGAAAACCAGGCTACTCCACTGAGCAACCTGAACATTCCAGATTTGCCGCGCCAGTCTCCATACCAGCCACACCATGGCGAGCGTCACCAGCCAGGAGGGAAACCGCAGGGAAAATTCCGAAACACCAAATACCTTGATGGCTGCCGCCTGAGCCCAGAACGATAAGGGCGGCTTACCCCAGAATGGAACTCCGGGCTCGAACCACGGCGTAACCCAATCACCGGTTTCCGCCATCAGGCGTGCAATTTCTGCGTAACGCGGCTCGGTTGTATCGGCAAAGGGGAAGAATGCCATACCAATAAAACGGCTAACCAGCACTGCAACCAGTATCAGCAGCCACACGTTAAACCGCTTTGACATGTCGCGCCCCCGTTGTTTTAAGCTGCACTTGCTGGC
The DNA here is from genome assembly GCF_016597725.1 of Marinobacter sp. 1-4A. Taxonomy (GTDB): domain Bacteria; phylum Pseudomonadota; class Gammaproteobacteria; order Pseudomonadales; family Oleiphilaceae; genus Marinobacter. The sequence goes on along the minus strand of NZ_VCGY01000004.1, from coordinate 278,019 downwards.
GTGTGCCAGTCAGATTTTCGATCACTTCGTCTGTCAGATATACCGGGCGTTGCTTTGATTCCATGTAGGTCTTGCCGACATATTCACCCACGATACCCACACTCATCAGCTGAATACCGCCAAGAAAGCTGATGATGGCCACGAGCGAGGGGTAACCGCTGGTGGCATCGCCCAGCATTAATGCCTTGACCACAATCCACAGCCCGAATACCGCGCCCATACTGGCGGCGATAAGCCCGATCAAAGTTGCCCAGCGCAATGGCGACACGGAAAATGAAGTCAGCCCTTCCAGTGCCAGGCCCACCAACCCAGGGTAATCCCATTTGGTTTCACCCGCTGCTCGGGGTTCCCGATCGTACTGAATAACCTGAGTAGGCATACCAATCCAGGCGAACAAGCCTTTCATATAGCGGTTGCGCTCTGTCAGCACCAACAGCGCATTAACGGCTTTGCGGCTCATCAACCGAAAGTCACCGGTATCGACGGGAATATTGGTTCGGCTGGTTCGGTTCAGCAACCTGTAAAACAGATGCGCACTCCAGCGTTTGAACGCGGTTTCGCCAGCCCGTGAGCGCCGCTGCATCAGGACAACGTCAACACCCGACTGCCAGCACTCGACCATGGCCGGAATTTGCTCAGGTGGATCTTGCAGGTCTGCATCCAACACGATCACCGCATCGCCTTTGGCGTGCTCCAGCCCTGCGGTCATTGCGGCCTCTTTGCCAAAATTGCGACTCAGTTTGATCAGCCGGATGCCGGGCATTCGGTCAATAACGCTGCGGATGTATTGGGCACTGCCATCATCACTGCCGTCATCAATCAGCACGATCTCCCAGTGCACGTCCAGGGGGGCAAGCAACGGTAGCACCCGATCAAAGAAAAGAGGCAGCATCGGGCGTTCGTTGTACAGCGGCACCACCAGTGATAACAGCGGCTTGTCAAGCGGGCCATCAAAAGGTACCACGGGGAATTCAACGCGTTTGTTCATGGAAAACCAACCTCTGATAAACGGTGTAATTCAGTGCAGCGACAAGCCCTGTAGTCACGATTTGTGACAGCGTTACGGGCAGTGCCAGAACGTTGTTGAGCAGGAAAAAGAAGACGAGATTGCAGAACCAGGCGCCAAAACAGGAGCCGATATAACGCCACACCGTAACCCTGTGAGGGCCGGCATTGCGAAATGCCAGGCGCCGTTGGAGGCCGTAATTTAGCACCGCGCCAGACACGCTCCCGCTAGCTGTTGCCAGCACCGGTTCAAGCCCGGCAGCGATCAATGCGGCCATTACAAGCCAGTGGAACAGCGTGGCAAAACCGCCGGCCGCCACAAATCCCCGTAATTGGCGAGGTAATAGTGTGTTCATGACAATAACCACTCCATTGGCGACTGATGAAGTCGACCTGACATTGAGTGGGTATGATGACCTACCTTGTGTCACAGCTTTGTGGAGGTTTTATCAGGAAAATGTCAAAACGTGAGATGATCCGCGCCTGAATCAGGCTTGCGGATTGATAATGAGCCGAATAGTTAAAGTAGGCTTGAAATATAAGTGGCGAGTAAAAATCTCTTACGCAACCACGCCAAATATTCGCCCTACGCCAGCCGTGATTGCCATTGCGAGTGCGCCCCAAAATGTAACTCTGATTGCGCCGATAGTAATCGAGGCCCCACCTGCACTTGCCGCAACCCCGCCCAGAAGCGCGAGAAAAACCAGAGAGGATACTGCAACCACATAAATTAGCTGGCTACCCGGTACAACCCATGCCGCCGCCAACGGAAGTGCGGCACCAATGGTAAAGGTACCTGCCGATGAGAATGCCGCTTGGACGGGCTGGGCGCTAACCGTTTCCGAGATGCCTATTTCATCCCTGGCGTGTGCACCAAGAGCATCGTGAGCCATTAACTGCTCAGCGACTTGCTTCGCGAGAGCCGGCTCAAGCCCTCTGCTTTCGTATATTAAAGCGAGTTCCTCTTTTTCAAACTCGAAATCCTGCTCCAATGATCTTTTTTCAATAGCCAGATCTGCCTTTTCCGTATCGGACTGCGAGCTAACGGACACGTACTCCCCAGCAGCCATAGACATAGCGCCCGCTACTAACCCGGCAAGTCCTGCCAGAAGAATGCCTTCATGAGCACTGCTAGCGGCGGCCACACCAATAATCAGACTTGCCGTGGAAACTATTCCGTCGTTTGCACCTAATACAGCTGCACGTAACCAACCCACGCGATGTGACCGATGGACTTCACTATGACTCATAGGTTTTCCCAATAAATAAAATTGAAAACGATGCTGTAGAAAACCCCTCGCAGCACGCTCACTTCCTGATGATCAACTCATTATGGATGGTATGGAAGCCGTCCGCTCTCTGAGCGAGCTTTATGGCGGTATCGATTTGCCTCTGCGTGTCGACGACGCCAACCAGGCGCACATCACCTTTCCGCGTGGTCACGATAATAAGTTCAGGGTCTCCCTGCAAGGCCCTCTTGACGTTTTCGGTTACGTCTGCATCCGCCACGTTGACGGCGTTCGAGCTGGTTCGCTGTAGACCTTCGAAATTTCCCGGAGGCTTATTGCAAGCAGTCAACAGCGCAACGGTGATCAAAGTGATGCTCAAGAACTGTGTTCCACGATATTTATTCATTGGACTCTACTCATTGTTGGCTGGGCTGAAAGACAAGCCCGGTTTCAACGAAACTTAAAACTTTCCTGGTGAAAGCGTAATGAAATGGACTGTTGCTTCAGACCGCTTCGCAAGGCTTTAGCCAAGCCCTGCGGGCCGCAGAACCAGATATCCACTCTGCGGTCATGGATTTTCAGTTGCGTCGCGGTCAACCACTGCCCCTGCAGGCTGTCGTAGATGTGCAGCGATATGTCCGGAAGTTGCTGCACCAGTTGTTGCAGGCGAGCCAGCATGGGATCACCCAAGGCTTCGGCAGTGCAGTAATGCAGTGTGACCCCTGGATATATTTGGTCGGTATTGATAAGGCGCTTTTCCAGGGCAGCCAGAAACGGTGTGATACCGATGCCGCCAGCAACCCAGATTTGCTGGGCATTTTTTCTGCCGCTGTCGGGGTCAAAGCGACCATAAGGTCCTTCCAGCGTAACTGCCTGACCACTCCGTAGCTTCCGCGGGATCTTGCGGGTGTAGTCCCCCAGCGCCTTGATATGGAAACTGAGCTGCCCGCTGTCATTGTCAGCGCTGGACAGGCTGAAAGGATGCGCTCCTTCCATCCGGTCGAAGGTCACCAGAGCAAATTGTCCGGCTTGATGGCCAGGCCACCGCTTGCCCATCTCACAGACAACTTCCGTGATGTTAGCTGGTGTCTGCCTGACGGCCTGAACCAATCCCTTATAGCGACGACTCCTGCCGATTTGCCCGGTTAGCGATTGCAGGCTTGCGACGGCACCACCTGCTATCAACAGCGCCATCAGCCAACCAGTGGGTTGTTGCCACCATTTCAGCGGGGCCAGCAACAATGCGTGGGTGGCCAGTACCAGATAAATCACTGGCATCACCCGATGCAGGTGGCGCCAGTAACCATAAGGCACCCAACGCAGGAGAGTGATAACAACCAGAAACGCCAGCACATACAGGCCGGGCTCGCCGAGGTCTTCAGCGCCATCCTGCAAGCTGTCCAGCAGGCCGGAGAAGTCAGCTTCCTTCAAGCTGCGATCTGATCCAAGCAGCGCTTCGAGGGCGTCATCCGCCATTTCAATCAACCAGTGTGACAGCGCAAAAACGACGGCCAGAATGCCGGTCCATTTATGCAACTGATACATGCTGTCCAATCCACGTAATGGCGATTCCAGCCATACCGGCCGGGTTGCCAGCAGCATAGTGATAGACATGAAATTGATGGCAAGATAGCCACTGAGTGTGAGGAAATTTTCATAGCTCAGCCCCGGGGCCCAGAAGCTGAACTGAGCCGCCAAAAGCAGAAAAAGGGTGACACTGGTACGTAGGTTAGGCACAAACAAACTCCGGCTTGGGTTTGTCTGAATTCTGCAAGATTAACCTGACACCAGCCTTAAACCCCTGAGTGTTGCACGACAATATTCACTTCTGCTTCAAAACCGCCGCTTTGGCCTGAGGCTGGTGATCGAAGGTTAAGGGCAGTACCTGCGCCGGTGGCAATGGCGTCCACTATGGCAAGTCCGATACCGGAGCCCAGTGTTTTCGAATCGGAGCGTACAAAACGGTTGCGCAATAATGCGAGCTTCTCTGGCGGTACAACATCACCTGCATTAGCGACTCGTAAAGTGCCCTCACCTGTAAGGCTTATATGTACTGCCCGGTCGGCTGCGCCGTGCCTGAGTGCATTCTCTATAAGGTTTCGTGCCAGGATGGCAAAGGCATCAGGATCGAGTAATGACATTACGCGGTTGCCTGGCAAATTCAGCTTGAGGCGACCGGGAGCTTCACGCTCGTAATCGTTGGTGATCATTTGCAGGATAGGCACCAAATCATTTTCGTTTTCAGACAGAGCACTGCCACCTTCAGCCTTGGCCAGTTCCAGCAACTTTTCCGACAATCTGGACAAAGTGCGAAGCGATTCTTCAATTTCGCCGGCTCGCGCTTTAACTCCGGCATCCCGGGCTTCAGTTTTTAACCGCTGAAGCTTCGCCAACGCCGTTGCCAGTGGCGTTCGCAATTCATGGGCACTGTTAGCAGTAAAGCTTCGCTCGGCTTCAAGCGCTCTGCGCAAACGCTCCAATAAGCGGTTAACTGAAACCATGGTAGGTTCAAACTCTTTTGGCAGGCGGTCTACCGCCACCGGAGAGAGGTCACTGCCACCGCGGGTTTCTATCGATTGCTGCAGTATAACCACCTGACGAAGCGACCGTTTTATCACCCACCACACACCAACCAGGCTGATGGGAATCAGAAGCACCAGTGGAGTGAGCAATGCAAGGCTGGTATCCAGTATGGCTTCGCGGCGGTGGCCCAAGGGTTCGGCAACCTCGATGAACAGGGTATCGCTGATGGCCCCCTCGCCGTATATCCGGTGTGTAGGCGTTTCAGAGAATCCTTCGCGAGGCTTGGCACCGAAAATACGCGGATCTGCGTCATGGGATTGCAGCAGCAGCTTGCCTGACGCGTCTCGAACCAGATAAGTGAGATATTCATCGTGTTCTTTCAGGGCCAATGCCCGCTGATCGCCTGTGTCATTTTCCCGGTTGAGAATATCGGTCACCGCCAATGGCAGGATGCGCTGCGCCGTCTCTTCCAGGGCGCTGTCGAACACTTCATTCATTTCATGGCGCGCAATAACCCCGGAAGCAATCACGCCCAACAGCCAAAGCAAGGTCACGCCGAGGGTAAGCCAGGTACCAAGGGTTTTCTGCAAGCTGGTTTTAGTGGTCATAAGCGTTTAACCGGTAACCCATACCTCGGACCGTCACTATGGCGTCGCGCCCAAGTTTTTTGCGCAAACGGCTAATGTAGACCTCAATGGTATTGCTCTCGATCTCGGCCCCGAATTCGTACAGCCGATCTTCAAGCTGTGAACGCGACAGCAGTATTCCCGGGCGCTGCAAAAACCCTTCAAAGAGCGCCCACTCCCGGGCGGTGAGCTCCACTGGCTCGCCGTTGCGGCTAATGCGATGGTCACCAAGATCCACTTCAAGATCGCCAATATGCACCAGAGGGTTCGGATTGCCGCGATAGCGGCGTGCCACGGCCGCTACCCGGGCAGACAGCTCTGATAAATCAAAAGGCTTTATCAGATAATCGTCAGCACCGGCATTCAGCCCTGCAATCCTGTCTGAAACCTGGTCCCTGGCGGTCAGAATGATGACGGGCGTTGTGTCACCGGCTGCTCGCAGTTTTTTAAGAAAATCAAAACCGTGGCCATCCGGCAGCATCAAATCGAGCAAAACCAGATTATAAGCGGTGGTTTTCACGCTGGTTTCCGCAAAACCAAGACTTTGCACCCAGTCCACGGCGTGCCCGTCCTCGCTGATCTGATCCCGCACGGCTTCACCCAGCCCGGTTGTATCCTCAACCAACAGTACCCGCATGTTTCACCTTTTGCCTGTTCACGATCTGAAGATACTACAGCCCTCACCTGACAGCAGCCTGAACCTCTTACCAATCTGCTGACCATTCTGCTTCTCGGCCTCCTGTTCAGCCCACTGTCAGGTAAAAGCCTTAGGGTTGATTAAACCGATTCAACGGGAGACAAGCCATGAAACTCAAACCCATTGTTATCAGCCTTTCGTTACTGCTGGTGAGCGGTGCCGCCCTGGCTGACGATGACTGCGATGACCCGGTTGCCCAATGGCAGCCACGGGAAAACCTCCGGAAACAGCTGGAAGCCGAAGGCTGGACGGTGTTCCGCATCAAGGTGGACGACGGTTGTTACGAGGTCAAAGGTCGGGATCCAAATGGTTACCGCGTGGAAGCTGAGTTCTCTCCGGCGACCTTTGAGCTGATGGAAATGGAGCGGGAGGACGACGATGACGACCATCGTGACAGATCCAAGCGCTATAGCGAACCGACCAATGAAGATCGGGTTCCCCGGAAGGGCATTGTCAAAGGCCGACCCAGCGTAACGGTTGAGTAATTAAAGGAGATTACGTCATGAGAAAAATTCTGTTTGCTCTAGGGCTTTCAACGGTAATGGCATTGCCGGCTTATGCCCAGGCTCGGGAAGTCACCTTTACCACCCAGCTGAAAAACTATGGCGGTGACGGGGCTTATCTGGCTCTCTACCTTACGGATACCAACGGACAGTACCAGGGGACTCTCTGGATTTCAGGAGAGAAAAGCAAATATTACAAGCACCTGCGGGACTGGGCACGGGGCAGTGGCCTGAATCAGGCTGAATACGACGGCCTGACCGGCGCCAGTGTGACCAGCGGCCGCGCCCTGAAAGTGACTCTGGAACTTGAAGACGCTTTGATCGACTCCGGTTATCAGATTCGTGTTGATACTGCCGTTGAAGACATGCGTGACAACCGTTCGGATGTGGTGGTGCCTCTGACCACAGAGGATTCCGGGAAAACGGTATCCGGCCGCGGCTATGTTCAGTCCTTTGTCTATGACCTCAAGTAAACGGCGGGAGACACATTAATGTTGCGCAAGCTCCATGGTTTACCCGGGTTGGTCGCTGCATTATTGCTGGTAGTGCTGGCGACCTCCGGAGTTGTTTTGTCCGCAGTACCGGCACTTGAGCGGTCGCGTGCTGTTGTCCCGGCCGCTGGCGAACTCAGCGTGGCTGATCTGGCTGAGCGCGTGGTGGTGAATTATCCCGGTACCGAACAGATCGCACGTTCTCTCTCGGGCGAAGTTGTCGTTTATTACAGTCGTGATGGCAAGCCGGGTGCCGACCTGGTTAACCCTCTTACCGGAGAAGCTATTGCACCCTACCAGCCATCGGCATTCTTGCGCTGGGCAAAGAACCTGCATCGATCGTTTCTTCTTGATGATGCCGGGCGAATACTGGCCGGGGTGTTGGCGGCACTGATGGTATTGATCTGCCTGTCCGGAGCTTTTCTGTTGGCTCGACGCCTGGGGGGCTGGAATGCGATTGTCCGGCCCATTCCAGGCTCCGGTGGCCTCCGGATTCACGCCGAACTGGCACGATTTGCCGTGATTGGTTTGTTACTGTCAGCACTGACTGGCAGCTATATGTCGGCTGTCAGGTTTGGCCTGTTACCACAGGGTGCGATTACGGAGCCCTCTTTTCCTGCAGAAGTTTCAGGCGGTACACCAGCACCGGCAGGCTCTTTGAGCGCGCTGAAAAACGTGGATGTCAACGAACTACGGGAACTGGTATTCCCCTATCCGGATGGCCCCACAGACGTCTACTCCCTGAGCACCACTCAGGGTTCCGGTTTCGTGGATCGGGCAACCGGAGAACTGCTGCAGTACCAGCCGCGTTCTACCGGCAGCCAGTTCCAGCACTGGATGGTTCGCCTGCATACGGGTGAAGGCTTATGGTGGTTAGGTCTGATTCTCGGGATAGCGGCGCTGACCGTGCCGGCACTGTCATTCACCGGCCTGCAGATCTGGTGGCAACGGCGATCATCTGCCATAAGTCTGGGTGAAAATGCGAACATCGAAGCCGCTGACACCGTCATTCTGGTGGGCTCGGAAGGCAACACCACTTGGGGCTTTGCCATGGACCTTCAGAACAAGCTCAATCTGGCAGGAAAGAAAGTACACTGCGCGCCCATGAATGATCTGGCTGAGCATTATCCGAAGGTCAGTGCGCTTTTCATTCTGACGTCAACCTATGGTGATGGTGATGCGCCCTCCTCTGCCAGTCAGTTTATGACTCGGCTTGAGCGCTTTCAGCCAGATGATGGATTGAAGTTTGTGGTTCTCGGCTTTGGCGACCAACAGTTCCCGAAGTTCTGCCAGTATGGGCTGAATGTGGATAAAGCGCTCAGCAACAAAGGCCTAAAGCAAATGCATCCCCTTACCCGTATTGACCGCGGCTCCGCCACACAGTTTCGGGAATGGGGCGAGGCAATCAGCGAGTATATGGGCATTCCGCTAGCACTGAGTCATAACCCCGCGCCTGAAGTGATGTCAGGGTTCGAGCTTGTTGAGCGTGTGGACTACGGGGTTGCGGTGAATGCGCCTACCAGCATCTTGCGCTTCAAGCCGGTACAAAGTGACAGAAGTCTCTGGCAGAGACTTCTGTTTCAAAACCGGGAGAACCTGCCGGACTTCGAGGCTGGCGATCTGTTTGGGGTTTCGCCCCCCGGAGATAAGGCTCCCCGGTTCTATTCGCTGGCGTCCTCGGCGTCGGATGGTCAACTGGAAATCTGTGTTCGTAAACAGGCCAATGGCCTGTGTTCCGGGTATCTGCACAGTCTCAAACCGGGAGACCGGATTAGCGGATTCATCCAGCAGAACCCCGGCTTTCGACCGGCGGGGGGCACCAGGCCCATTATTCTCATTGGCGCTGGCGCAGGAATCGGCCCACTAGCAGGCTTTATCCGGAAAAATACAGAGCGCAACCCCATGTACCTCTACTGGGGCGGGCGTAATCCGACATCGGATTTTCTCTATCAGCCAGAACTGGGCGGTTATCTGAATGACCACCGACTGACCGAACTGAACACCGCCTTTTCACGGTCGGCAGACAAAGCCTACGTTCAGGACGCCATCATGGCCGATCAAACTGCACTGCGACAAAGGATTGAGACAGGTGCACAGATATTGGTATGTGGAGGCCGGGATATGGCCGCCAGTGTACGACAGGTGTTTGATTCAATCCTCAAGCCATTAAACCTGAATGTAGATAAATTGAGAAATGAGGGCCGCTACCTGGAAGATGTTTACTGAAGAATAAGGCGAATCGCCTGGTACACCCGATCCCCTATTGACCGGGTGTACCAGGCTAATCATCAGTGTTTAATTGGTTCGAAATTCGGGTCATCAAAATAGGTAGTGTAACTTTCGATTGCGCCCATGACTTGCACCGCGCCATCCCGCGCGTTGGCTTTGCTTTCCATTACGGTTGCCCCTTCCATCAGTTCGGCAATGATAAGGTGAAGCTGGGCATCTGCCTCAGGCTCAAGGTTGCAGTTTTCAACCATGTAGTTGACTTCATTGTTGATTTTTTTCGCCAGCACAGAGTATTTTTCATTTTCCAGCTTGCCAGAATGAATGGCGTCCAAATCCTTATGCATGGCGCTTCCGATGTTATTCATGGCGCGGCTGAGTGGCGCATCAACAGCCCACTTGTTTCCGTCGTTCAGTTGTAACTCCATTTCACCGTGGCCATGCTCATGTTCGTTATTGGCTGCTGCTGCCACGGTGGTGAATGCTGTCAGGCTGAGCGTCATGCCGGTGATGATTGCAAACTTCGAAAAACGGGATTTGATGTTCATGAAATGCTCCTTTGAGTACACCGTTTGGTTGGTTTGAAAGAAGTATCCCTGAATCACCTTAATATTCGCTTAAGGATGTACTTTACCGAAAAAATATCTGCAACCCGAAAGGATCGACCCTCTCTATTCTGAAGCTGCTCTGAAACCCACGGATACCATCAAACCTTCCCCGGCATCACTGTTATCGTCAAACTTCAAAGAAGCTCCGTGCAGGTTAGCTATGCGTTCTACGATCGATAGCCCGAGCCCACTGCCTTCTTCGCCGCTGCCAAGCCCGCGATAGAACCTCGATACCGCCAGATTCCGCACTTTTTCCGGAATTCCCGGGCCAGTATCAACAACACGAAGCATCACATGGTCAGCGGAGCGACTAACACGAACATCTACTTGCCCGCCCGCAGGCGTGTAACGGACGGCATTGTCCACGAGGTTACGTACAAGAATGGCAAGCAAGGTTGCATCACCCAGGACCACACCCTCATCGGCCGCCTCGAACCCCAGATCCACGCCCTTGCGTATCGCCACCTGAGCATGCGAAGCCACGCACTCGTTCACTACTGCAGAAAGCTTGAGCTGTTCTGGATTCGCCGGTGCTTGCTCTGAATCCACTCGCGAAAGCACCAGCAACTGTTCAATCAGATGAGCCGCACGGTCTGTACCACTGACAATCCTGTTTAGCGCATGCTCCAGCTGTTCCGGGTTGGGCGCAGCAAACGCTACCTGGGCCTGAGTTTTTATGGCCGCCAGCGGCGTACGCAGCTCATGAGCCGCATCGGCCGTAAAGCGTCGCTCATGCTCCAGTGAAACCTGCAAGCGTGCGAAAAGAGCGTTGAGCGCATCCTGCAACGGCATAACTTCCCGCGGCGTATCGGTGAGATCAAGGGGATCAAGTTTGTCTGGTTCACGCTGTTTTACTTCCCGGGTAAAACGGGACAAGGGTACAAGCCCGGCGCCAACCGACAGCCAAATCAGTATGCCGAGCGCAGGAACCGCAAAATACAGAGGATGCAACAAATGCCGCGCAATACTTTCTGCCAGTGCGTCGCGCAGTTCATAGCGCTCACCAACGCGCACGTTGATATCACCGGCTTTGTCCCACTGGCTATAAACCCGGTAGTTAATATTATTGATGGTGATGGTTTCGAAGCCATCACGCTGTGTACCCAGGCGTTCTTCAGGAGCTGTTCCTGAGTCGAGGAGCAGAGATCCGTCACGTTTCCAGACCTGCAGCACTGTGCCGGTATAGTCACGAATCTGTTGAGAGATCAGACCGGGGTTTCGTGAGCTGTCGAGATGCATCGAGATCTGTTCAGCTGCGTTAGCGAGCCGGGTATCAAGCGTAATGCCGATTTCACGGCGCGCATCGAGGTAAGTGAAGAACGCAGTCGCAATCCAGGCCAGCAAAACGGATACCGCAAGAATTGTAAACAGGCGCCAACGCAGCGACGATCTCATGGTGTGGTTTTCTCAATCATGTACCCGACACCGCGGATAGTACGGATCAGTTGCGGAGACAATTTTCGTCGCAGGTGATGAACAAAAACTTCTATTGCATTACTCTCGATCTCCTCTCCCCAGCCGTATAGCTGCTCCTCAATCTGTGCCTTTGACATAACTCTCCCGGCATTGAGTAGCAATGTGTGGAGAATGGCGAACTCACGTGCAGACAGATCAACCGACTTTCCAGACCAAAACACCGAATGACTGACAGGGTCGACCTGGAGTTCTCCCTGATTGATGACGGGGTCGGCATGCCCCTTGGAGCGGCGGAGTAAGGCCCGCAGGCGTGCCTGTAATTCAGAAAGATCAAACGGCTTTACAAGGTAATCGTCGGCACCGGCATCCAGGCCGGCCACTCGATCTTCCACGGCATCACGAGCGGTCAGAATCAGAATCGGCAGGTCTTTTCCACTTGCACGGGCTCGTTTCAAGACCTCCATTCCAGAAAGCCCCGGAAGACCCAAATCAAGTACAACGGCATCGTAGGTGCCTGTGGCCAGCGCAGTATCGGCCTGCTGCCCATCCAATACCCAGTCCACCACCAGGCCGGACTGTGCAATACCCGCAGCAATTCCGTCACCGAGTAAATTGTCATCCTCAACCAGTAGAATTTTCATAGGCAGTAACTGTAGATGGAATCACTTTGTGGGGTTTTGCGACCCATTTCGCAGCTCCACCATACCACCCCTCAGTCAAACTCACTCATCCGCCCAGTGAGGGAGTGCGCCTCCCCTATCTCCGCCCAATGGGTAATGCGCTGCTTGTCGCCATCCCAAAAGTATTTCAGGTGCGGCCCTTGCACCGGTATAGAAACCGCTTTTGGTTTAAACGCTGCGATACACTCACCGCCCGGGTGCCGAACGCTGTTATATAGCAGCCCGTTTGATCCTTTATTACGCCATCGGCCCGCAAATTTCTGGCTTAACCCGTAATCATCAGCGTCCGGATTATGCAGTTCTTCGAACTCGGGCCCACGGATATCGTGCATCCTCATCACTACGGAACCAATGTAGGCTCTCATGGTGAGCTCTATGGAATCTTCGTTGGCGGCAGATAGCTCGCGTTCTTTGTGAAAAACGGTCTCGCGAATAGCAACTTCTAACGAACTAGCCGCGTAGTAAACTCCAAAATGTCGGTCGGCAAAGCGGCTTCCAAAGCCCATATGCGTAAACGATGCCATCACCGGCGAGCTGCCAGGCCCGCTGATCCGGTCGCAGGGTTTCACCAGATGGATATCACCTGCTTCGTCCCGCAATCGAGGATTGGTCATGCTTTCAATTTCGAAGGCCAACTCAAATTCGTCTGGCTCGTAGATGCGTTCGAAAAGGTCTATGGGAGGATAGTGGCTGGGGATAATTCGGTAGGTTTGCCATTCGGGAAGGTGCAGCGGAGGGGTAGAAAACATCACCACCCTCGCTTGGCATCAAAATATTGGCGGGTCATCATCAGGTTCATCATGGAGCCTTGGGTCATGAACTCCATTGCAGACTTACCGCAGAAAGGTATTTCCGATGTTTTCAGGCGAATTCTTCGGTTTGCACGCTCATGGGTCGGGTAAAGTACCTGCAACGCTTTATAAATCCCAAGGATATAACTGATGCGCTCCATGGTGTCGTTAGAAAGCTTGGTTGGGTTCAGTTTGGAGTAGTTATAGAGCGTTGTTCTCGATGGCCCGCCGAGCAGCTTGCTTCGTTCCTCTGCACTACATCCCCACTCTTCCGTTATCCGGAAGAACCCTTTGAGGGCAACGCGTCCCTTTTCGGCCTCGCGGTCACTCTCTGTGTTTTTTCGCTCAACTACCGCTGTCATAGCTCATCACCTGCAAAGCTTGTGTTCATATATGAACAATATACTTAGTTCTGATCAATTATGAAAGCGCATGCTCAAGAGTGGTCTGTGTAATGAATTTTGGCATCGCAGCCTGTTTAATCGGAATAATACCGAAATGACCGTCTCTGCCTAAAAACAGGCCATGTGCAAGGGCCATCATTCGTTGGATAGTGGTTGTATCGTTTTTTCAGCACGTTCTGAACGAACTTCTGGAGCACAGTAAAATGGTCTCAATCAAAACCCTGCATGGTTCAGCTCAACTACTTTTGGACCTTACCAGCGGCGTTACCGATATTACGGAAACCATGCACCGCACGGTTGTGAAAGACGCCAACCCGCTGAACCGACTGCGTGATATTGCAGGCTTACCTCCCAAAGCGCGGCAAGGCCGAACCTACAGAGTAATTCAATCAACTACCTCTGTACTTCAGCGAGGCTTGCACACGTCTCTCGACAGGTTTTCCATGGTCGATGAGTCATCGCAGTTGCCCCAAAACGTGAAAGTAGCCGCTGCGCTAAACGGGGTCTGCGGAGATCATTTGGAAGCCAGTAATAATCCTCTGGCGATTACCATGAATTTCCGGAACAGCAGTGGCGAAAGAGTGCTGCCTAAATCCGCAAACCTGACCTCTGTGGTTCCGGATGCCAGCCCACGAATTCTCGTACTGGTTCATGGCTTGTGCCTCTCACATGAGTACTGGAAAGGCCATAGTGAAGGCAATCTGGGTACCGAATTGCAGCGTGCTCAAGGTTACACGCCCCTATATTTGAACTACAATACCGGGCGTCATATTTCGAGCAATGGCAAGGAGTTAGCAGAACAACTTCAGGTTTTAGTTGAGAATTGGCCCGTGGGAGTTGAAGAACTTACGCTAATCGGCCATAGCATGGGTGGGCTGGTTATCCGCAGCGCTTGCTGGTACGCCAGTGAGCGTGAACTGTCTTGGCCTAAGCTATTAAAAAATGCGCTTTATCTTGGTTCACCCCACCACGGCGCAGCCTTGGCCAAAGCCGGAAATCTGTTGACCTTTGTTATGAAGAAGTTCCGCTATGCCAGTCCATTTGCTCTAGCCCAGCACACAAGTGCTGGCATCAAGGATCTTCGGCATGGCAATTTGCTTGACGATGATTGGCAAGGCATAGATCAAGATGATTTCCACCCGGACTATCGCAAACCCGTTCCACTACACGAAGGTACGCGGCATTATTTTATCGCCGCAACCGTGGGTAAGCATGTATCCACCATACCCAGCACGATGGTGGGTGACCTTCTGGTTCGATTAGACAGCGCCAAGGGGCACCATGCTGACGATCTGAGAAGACTGCACATTCGTCCGGAAGATTATCGAGTGTTCGAAAAGCTGAACCATCTGGAGCTTCTAGACAACAAGGTGGTGCACGACCAAATACTGGAATGGCTGGCCTGATATCCTTGCTTTAAACACCTACCCAGTGTTCCAAAAAAAGCTCTCGCGCTCTTTTCGCCCTGCCGTATGTGCGTGTAATCGTGCAGATTCCTAATGAGTAGTGCTTGGTTTCTGGCACAAGGGCGCGCAAATCCCCTTCATCAACGTAACGCTGAACGTAGGCGTCTGGCATGAACCCGATGTATGCGCCAGATAGTATCATCGCTAATCGAGCTTCATAGAAATAGGAAATCGCCGCTTTGTTCATGTCGGCCAGTTGGGCTCCAACTTCCGGACTGGTGTGAATGCCTGCATGAACAACTTTGCTGGAGAGCACCTGATCTAGCAGTTGAGGCGATGGTTTTGCATGGTACAGCGGGTGTGTGCGGCTGCAGTAGAGGTGGCAGTCATCGACATAGAGAGGACGATAGTCCAGCCCGGAAAGCTGACGATGCTGGGGAATCAGGCCAATATCTGCTTCATCGTTCAAGACCATTCGCTCGATGTCGCTGAGGGACTTTACATCCAGCAGCACATTCACATCGGGCGCGGCTTTGGAAAATCGGGCAATCGCTTCCGAGAGCCCGGATTGCGGATCCATGCAAATGGTGTCGCTGGCGATAACACGCAGTTCACCAGTGAGACTTACATGCAGGGCGTTTACGCCTGAGCGAAAACCCTCAAGGGCCGAGAGCAGTGTCTTCATCAGTTCATAAACTTCGGCCCCCTCTTCTGTAAGTGAAAAACCACTGCGGCCGCGAAAACAAAGCTTGAGATTCAGCCGATCTTCAAGGTTTGCGATGTGCGTGCTAATGGTCGAGCGGCCGATATTCAACTCTCCCTCTGCTGCTGAAAACCCACCACTCTCAACCACGGCTTCAAACACTTTGAGCAGGCGTATCTCGTAATCCCCTACTTGCCCCAGTCTGACTTTCAGATCTTTTTTCATTGTTTGATCGCTCTCAACGTATACGCCTGATCATTTATGTTTATCACACAAATGCTCGGTCTTACTATCCCCCCACCTAGATGACTCTCTTTTTAGTAGGTTGTGGAGCTCTGTATGACGTTAAAACTGAATCAGCCCGATCTGTTCCGGGATCGCGCTTTCATCAATGGACAGTGGGTCCAGGCTAATAAATTACGTTTGTTTCCTGTTTTTAATCCCAGTACCGGCGCCACGATTGGTTCCGTTCCAGACTTAGGAGCAGACGAAACCCGTATTGCGATCGACGCTGCCGAAAAAGCACTGAAACCTTGGCAGGCCCTAACAGCGAAAGAACGCTCCATCCTTCTGCGTAACTGGTTCAATCTTATCCTTACGCATCAGGATGATCTTGCCACTATCATGACCAGTGAACAGGGAAAGCCCTTTGCAGAAGCGAAGGGAGAAGTCGCCTATGGTGCCTCCTTTGTTGAATGGTTTGCAGAAGAAGCCAAGCGCATATACGGCGATGTAATTCCTGCCCATGGCCCGGACAAGCGACTGGTGACCATCAAGCAACCCATAGGTGTGGTTGCTGCGATCACGCCCTGGAACTTCCCTATTGCCATGATCACCCGCAAAGTTGCACCAGCTTTGGCTGCGGGCTGCACCGTAGTCATCAAACCGGGCGAAGATACGCCGCTTTGTGCGCTTGCGCTGGCCGAGCTAAGCCTTCAGGCCGGAATTCCAGCTGGCGTTCTGAACGTTGTAACTACGCTTCAAGCTCCGGAAGTTGGTCGCACACTGTGTGAGGATTCCCGTGTGCGCAAGCTCTCATTCACTGGCTCTACGCCGGTCGGCAAACTGCTGATGCGTCAGTGCGCAGATACCGTAAAGAAGGTCTCTTTAGAATTAGGGGGTAACGCGCCTTTTATTGTTTTTGATGATGCTGATCTGGATTCGGCCATTGCTGGGTTGATGGCCTCTAAGTTCCGCAACGCAGGACAGACCTGCGTATGCACCAACCGTATTCTGGTTCAAGACGGTATTCACGATCTGTTTATTGAAAAGCTGAACACGGCTGTGCACAACCTAACCGTTGGAGATGGCTTTGGTGAGGCCGTTAACATTGGCCCTCTGATTAATGATAAAGCAGTCAATAAAGTACACGGCTTGGTTGAGGAAGCGCTTGCCAAGGGTGCGAAAATTACTCAGCAGAATACCGCCGTTCCGGACCACTCTAACTTTTACCCGCCCACCGTGTTGACCGGTGTAACCACCAGCATGTCTATCGCAACGGAAGAGATTTTCGGCCCTGTGGCGACGGTGTTCCGGTTCAGTGAGGAATCGGAAGCTGTGGCGTTGGCAAACGATACGCCTTTTGGCCTTGCAGCTTATTTCTACAGCCGCGATATCGGCCGGGTCTGGCGCGTTGCCGAGGCACTCGAGTTTGGCATGGTCGGAATCAACGAAGGCATTATTTCCACAGAAGTCGCGCCTTTTGGCGGCATCAAGGAATCCGGCATTGGCCGTGAAGGCTCACGCTACGGCATCGATGATTTTGTTGAAATCAAATACTTGTGCATGGGCGGCATTCGCTGAAGCGCCCCACAAACAAGGAGAAACCAGTCATGAACCAGAAGACAGCCGTCATGAATCAGGAGACTACAGCCGTGACAAATGAATCCCTGCATATCCGTCGCGCCGCAGCCATGGCTCAAGGTCAGGGTGCATTGCATCCGGTATACGTAAACAAAGCGCTCAACGCTGAAATATGGGACGTGGAAGGCAATCGATTTATCGATCTGGGCGCTGGCATTGCCGTTAGCAATACGGGCCATAGCCACCCACGCATTCAGGCTGCTGTCCAGGCGCAGTTAGAGCGCTTCAGCCATACCTGCTTGATGGTCACACCCTATGAATCTGCAGTCGAGCTAGCCGAAAAACTCAATGCCATAGCGCCGGGAAATACTCCAAAGAAAAGCATCTTTGTAACGACTGGCGCTGAAGCTGTTGAAAACTGCGTAAAAATTGCACGTTCATACACAGGGCGCCCCGGCGTTATTGCCTTCAAGGGCGGTTTTCATGGCCGTACCAACCTGACAATGGGGCTGACAGGTAAGGTTAAGCCTTACAAAGTTGGGTTTGGGCCTTTCCCTGGCGAGATCTACCATGCGCCCTTCCCTAATGCTTATCACGGCGTCTCGGTTGAAGAGTCGTTGCGAGCTCTTGACGATCTGTTCGTATGCGATATCGAGCCCAATCGGGTCGCCGCCATTATCGTCGAGCCTGTTCAGGGTGAAGGTGGCTTCTACCACGCCCCCGCAGAATTCCTGCGGGCCCTGCGCCAGCGTTGTGATGAGCACGGTATTTTGCTGATTGCCGATGAAATCCAGACCGGCTTTGCCCGTACGGGCAAGATGTTTGCCATCCAATACGCCAATGTTGAGCCGGATCTGATGACAATGGCCAAAGGCATTGCCGGTGGCTTCCCGATCGCTGCTGTGGTGGGTAAGGCTGACATTATGGATCAGCCTGCGCCCGGTGGTCTTGGGGGTACCTACGGCGGCTCCCCGATCGGATGCGCAGCTGCGCTTGCTGTGCTTGATATTATTGAGGAAGAACAGCTATGTGAACGTGCGTTGCAGGTTGGCGAAAGGCTTACTGGGCGCCTCCGGCAGCTGCAATCACGCTATCCACAACGAGTTGGAGATGTGCGCAATCTGGGTGCCATGATCGCTATGGAGCTGGTGGTTGACGGCGATGTTAATCGGCCCGATCCCGAACTGACCGCAGCCGTGGTTTCCGAGGCTGCCAAAGCAGGGGTGATTCTGCTGTCCTGCGGCATTCGTGGCAACGTGATTCGTTTCCTGCCGGCCCTGACGATCAGCGATGCATTGATTGATGAGAGTATGGATATTCTCGATGCGTGCTTTTCCGCCCTTAGCGGAAGCAGCCGTTAATCCAGCTGAATGCACATTTGGCGCCCTCGGGCGCCTTTGCTTTTTCTACTCTCCGCGCTGCAGAAAGTTTGCCATCCAGTGAGCAATGGCGGTGGAATCCGTGGCTGCCGATGGCAAAGTTAGGCCCTCCAAAGCCTGATCTGCCTTATCTTTGGGGACAGGCTTGCCCCGCAGGTGTTCAACAAGGCGTGTTTCAAAGGTGACATCAAACTCTGGGTGCGCTTGAAAGGTCAGGATACGGTCATCGTACTGCAATGCAGCAAAAGGACAGAACGGCGAATGGGCCAATACCTTTGCTGACTCAGGTTTTACCAAAACCTGATCCTGATGCATTGCACTGAGGGTGAAGCCGGTCATGCCCGCACCAACTTCCCCGGTGTCTGGAACCAATTCGTAACGGTGCAGACCTACTCCCCAGCCACCCGGATCCTTATTAACGTTACCGCCAAACGCCTCTGCAATGATCTGATGTCCAAAACAGATACCCACTGTGGGCAAATCGGCCTTGTAGATTTCGAGGATCAGCGATTTCAGCCGCCGCATCCAAGGAAGATCCTCATAAACGTTGGCTTTTGACCCTGTCACTATCCAAGCATCGCAATCCTTGGCCGAAGCCGGAAAATCATCGTCGCGAACGTCGAAGGTAAGGTACTCAAAGGTATAGCCAGCCCGCTTGAACAGGCGTTTGAACATTTCGGCATAGGAGCCGAACTCAGGAAGCAGGTCGTCAGGCGTGATGCCAGCGGCAAGAATGCCAACTTTTAAACTCATTCGGGTTCCTCAGGCTTAAAACAGCCCCACGTAAGCGTTATGACTGTCATGTGCATCCCTTGAGGTTGCTGACCTGTCGACCGGATATCATACGCTCTCCGCCAGAATTAATGCCATCAAATCAGCTGCCGGTAGTTCTCGCGCCAAAGGTGCGCCTTGCCCTGCCCAGTGCGCAGCGAACTCGTGGTTTCCAAGCATGGAGGCTGCCCCGTTTAGACGCTTAGCAGCATCATATGCAACGGGATAGTCTGCAGGCGGCGGGCTATCTTTGGCTTCACCAAATGAAATAAGCCGATTGACGATTCCTCGCGCAGGTCGCCCAGAGAGCACTTTCGTTAATCGTGTTTCTGCTGCTCTCTCGCTTTTCAGCGCTACCCGATACCCTTCATTTGCCGCAGACTCCGGGCATAATACAAATGCTGTACCGAGTTGTACGGCAGCCGCACCTGATGCCAACGCGGCTTTCATCGCGAAACCATCCATTATTCCACCGGCTGCGATAATCGGCAGGGTTGTCTGCTGCAATAACAACCGCACAAGCGCTAGAGTGCTCAAGCTTTCATCCGTTGCGTCAGGATTAAAAGTTCCTCTGTGTCCACCCGCTTCAATACCCTGTGCCACAATCGCATCAATTCCTGCGGCCTCAATCTTCGCAGCTTCCGCCCGGCTCGTCGCTGTCGCCATGGTATATATCCCCGCCCGTTTCAGTGCAGCAATGCAGTCAGCCGATGGCGTACCAAAGTGAAAACTGACAACTGCGGGTTTCAGTTCAAGCAGCAAGTCGAGTGTTTCGTTATCCCCAACAAACGATGTGTAGATTTCACTGAGTGTGTCTGGTGGCTCTATACCCGCCTCGGCAAACAAAGGCGCCAGATAACGTACCCAGGTCTCCTCTATCGCTGCATTACGTTGTGCAGGCTGATGGCAAAACACATTCACGTTGAAGGATCCGGAGGTCAGAGCCTGAGTCTGCTCGATCATTGAGCGAGCTTGAGCAGGTGTACTGGCACCGATTCCCAGAGAGCCCATGCCACCTGAATTGGTCACAGAGGCCGCGAGTTCAGGTGTGGATAGGCCAGCCATTGGTGCTTGAATGATCGGGTAGGCAATACCTAATCGTTTCAATAATCTTTCACGAGTATTCACAAAGGTCTCCTTGTCGGATGCAGGCTATGAACCACAGGCTGTCCGGAAAACGGGTCAGTTGCACCATGCTGTCCGGAAAAACAAACATATATGTCTGGCTATCCGGACAGTCTAATGGTGGAAAAAAAACAAAGTCAAAATAAACAATCAGTTAAAGGTTTGGTGCGTTTATTGCTGCTATAAGCACTGCTGAAAATGCATACACCAAGTACGATGCCATAATCGTAGGCACTCACCATACGATTCGAGACACTGAGAACAATTACGTTCAACCCAAAGAGCTTATAAATCAGGCCCACCTCAGTTCACCGGTCCCGATTTTCTCATTTTGGGACATCAGTATCGGGGCGAAGGAAGCTTTGGGCGGTTTTACCATTTCCGCGTATCAGGAAGGTCTTACCGGTGCCCGCTTGGCTTCATTAATACTCAACGGCATACAGCCAGATCGTATACCGCAGATTAAGTCTCTGAGTGGGCATTATGTATACAGCAAAAGCGGAATGGCGCACTGGAACATTGAACTCTCGCCGTTAGTTGCTAGCCAGGCAAATTTTATCGAGTAACGCCTCAGCGGTTTTTACCGGCGTCTTTGACAAACCGCTAATAACAGGCAAAGGTTCAGAGGTATAGCATGTTCGAAAGCCAAGGAGCGTTTGAAGCGTGTTCCATGCCTCTGACCATTAATGAGGTCACAGGAAATACGCATGCTCCCTAATCGGATACACCGTGGGATTTTCGCGAATGACCTTTGCACGCATTGCCGGCACTGGCTCCTACTTGCCAGAGAACATTGTTACCAACAAAGACCTTGAAAACATGGTTGATACCACGGACAAGTGGATCCGTGAACGCACCGGTATTGAGCAACGGCATATTGCCGTTGAAGGCCAAACAACTGTAGATCTTGCCGAACAGGCGGCGCTCAATGCGATTGAAGCAGCTGGAATCGACGCCAGCGATATTGATTTGATCATTTTTGCCACTTCCACCCCGGACAAGATTTTTCCTAGCTCTGCCTGCATTCTACAAGCTAGGCTGGGTATACGTGGCTGCCCCGCTTTCGACATACAGGCCGTATGCAGTGGCTTTGTCTACGCTCTCTCGGTTGCCGACAAGTTCATAAAGACCGGAAGCAGTAAAAAAGCTCTGGTTATCGGAGCGGAAGTCTTCTCCCGAATCATAGACTGGTCAGACCGCGGTACCTGCGTGCTTTTCGGAGACGGCGCGGGTGCGGTGATTCTCGAGGCCCATGAAGAGACAGGTATTCTATCCACGCACATTCATGCAGACGGCCGGTACGAAAAACTTCTCCATGTCCCCTGCGGTATTGCCGATGGCTACGATCAGGTAAAAGCCGGGCTGGCCTTCGTCGAAATGAAAGGTAACGAAGTCTTCAAGGTTGCCGTGAACACTCTGGGTAAAATTGTGGACGAAACCCTTGCTGCCAACCAGATGAAAAAGTCTGATATTGACTGGCTGGTGCCCCATCAGGCCAATCTGCGGATTATTTCCGCCACAGCAAAAAAGCTGAATATGTCCATGGATCAGGTGGTCGTTACGGTTAACGAGCACGGCAATACCTCGGCCGCATCTATTCCTCTTGCTTTGGACGTTGCGGTAAGGGACGGACGCATCCAGCGTAATGAAGTTCTTCTGCTTGAAGCGTTTGGGGGTGGATTTACCTGGGGTTCAGCGCTGCTGCGTTATTGATCGGCGTTGTTAAAAAGCTCCCTGTACGGACTGATTGCTTTTGTTCCAAGTGGGTATATTTCTCAGGATGAGTCGGCTACACTGTGTTTTTATACAGTAAAGCAGACATTCACTGCGAGGAATGACCATGGCGGTACAAGCAGTTTATTTTTCCGATAGGGACGGCCTGGATATGGCGTTAAAAAATCCTGAGACCATGCTTTTTACATCGAAAGCAGATGCCGATGCCAGAGATAAGGTGTTGGAGTTGGCGGAAGAGATTCAGGTTTATCTGGCCCGAAACGTTGAAGGCCTGAGCGATGAACTGGCGGAAAAATGCGCCATGGTCATCGCCGAGGACAAAGATCTATTCCAAAAAGCCCTGAAAAAACCAGACCTTCTGAACACTGCTCAGGATTAGCCTGAGCAGTTTTTCCATACACCCTTATCAAACCGCTCCTGACCCCCCTCAGGCAGAACCCTGTGCAACCATAGCCACTCGTTCTGCACCAATCGCTGAACGTCTGGCTGACGCTCGATAATGGCTTGTATGCGCTCTCTGGGAGCATCAATCAGCACCGTGAGCCGGAGCGGCTCATGACGCCAGTAGGTGCCATCGTGCACGGACTGTAGCGGTAGGCCAATTCTCAGATCTGTACCGTTCCCCTCAATAACACCAAGATTGCCCCCCACAACAGAATGCAGCAGTTTATTACCTGCACCATAGACTTCGGGAGCGGTCACCGACGCAAAATACTGTAGGTTAATCCAATTTGCGACCATCATAGGCGCAGCCATTAAAGCCTCCAGAATCTGGCCTTCAGCGTCCAGCTCTGAGTCGTAATCGTGCAAGAACACTCTGCCCGCAAGATTCTTCCCTCTGGTTAGATCCCGCTTTGCAAAAATAATCGCAGCGTTATTCGCAAGCCCCCACTCAGGCCGAACTTCCGACCAATCTATGGTTCTTTGACGCATCGAGGTGAGCAACTCGTTGTCATCAAGACCGTTCAGCTTGAGGGGAGTCGCCCTCTCCTTTCTTGCCTCCCTGCCAGCCGCCGCAAAGGAGGCTTCCAACTCTGCCAGAAGAGACTGGTGGGATTCAGGAACACTGTTGTGACCAAACACCGTGATTTCATCGGTTACCGTACAGTGCTCTGCGGCAACAGCGAAGGTTGAATCAGGCACTTGAATACCTTCTTCTACAAGTTCTTCGCGCACCTGTGGGTCGTTAAACAATGAAGCGGCCAACCGCGCATTCACCCCACCACTCTGACCACCACACGCGCCGCAAGCCAAGCCTGCGTGATTAGGGTTGTTGTCGGTTTGCGTGCCATGGCCAACAAATACCAGCATGGGCGCGAAATCACGAGTTAAAGACATGCCCTTGAGAAAGGCTGAGACTAACCTAACCTTCTCGGATATCGCCAAAGGGTCACCCCCTAAGTGATGAACCAGCTTGTTATTTCTTGCGCTCGCAATGCCGCTCGGCTGCTGAGCCTTTTTCTGATGTAGGCTGTCTTTCAGTAGCTTCCACGCCCAAGCAAGGCCTGTGGTTTCAACCAAAGTGAATGTGGAAAGGCTGCTGTATTTGGAATGGCGCACGGATTCCCGTGTGATTTCTTTTTGATCAAGCTCGCGATTCAAAGTGTTATCACTTGCGGTGCTTCCCTCGGTGTCGATAAGCCGATAGGCTGGCGCCAACAGCCCGGGCAGTCTTTGCACCTCAGAATAAGGGCCGTGGCTCTGGTGTGAAACCGGTAGCCCAAAAAATCCGGCAAAACCGAGTGTTTGCACGCGCGGGTTATCATTCTCCAGATGCCGCCTCATAACTTCTGAGCGAACATCGATACAAAATACTGCCTGTACATCCGCTTTCACGTTGGCCGACTTTGGATCGACTTCTTGGCACCGGTCGGCCTGACGATCCTCACTTATGATATGAACAAGCTTGCGTTGGTAGCTGATTTCATAGGCACGCTGCCAGACCCACAATAGCTTTGCTTTTTGATCATTTGCAGCGTTTAGATTTAGCGTGCCGTCTGCTTGCAGGGTCTGACGAATGTTTGCCCAAGCCGCTGTTCTCGCCTTAATCTGCTCATTAGATGCACACTCAAGGGCAACAGATTCCCAAACCAGCAAAGCAGAGAGTAGCGATTCTCTTGCTTCAGAGTCTTCTCCGGTTAGACCTGCACGCCAGTCTACACCACTGCTCCACGAGGCCCAGCCAAGTACACGCAACAACAGGTTGTGGCAAAGCACTTCCAGCTCGTCAGTATTCAGGTTAATAACAGCCACGGCGTTTTTTACGGCTTGCAACCGTGTTTCATTTATTGCCTTTAGGCGCTTTCGAGCCCCAGCTATACCTGTTCGGTAGTCCAAAGATAGATCTTGCTGGGCGGCCGTAAGCCAAAATTCAAAAAAGCCACCTTTACCCTTCTTTTTTTCTGCGGAGGACCAGCGGCCCTGCCGAGCGTCAAAGTAGGCACCACAAAGACGCCCAATGTCGCCATTCACCGCATCGGCGGCGTTGACACCCTCCGCATTGGCTGGAAAGGCATCGAGAACCGAAAAGCAAAGGGGTCTCTCTGTTGGCCGCTCATGCTTCAGTAGATCAAACAGCGGTTGAATATCGGACTGAATTCCGCTCTGAGCCAGACTTTCCTTTAGATCCGCGTCGGAAATTCTCCCGCCCTCCCACGCCTCACGGTAAAACGCCGCGGGCATCAGAAAAGAGAAGCCGCCTCTTTGCTCCAGGATGCGCTCTGCGCGTTTAACGGGCTGATCCCGGAGGCCCCAGAAAGGGTTAACGGCAATCCATTTATCCAGTGGCCAGATGGGGGCTATTAAACCGCAGGTACGTGTTATGGCGCTCTTGAAGTCCACTTCGTCCATAACAGGTGCAGATACAGCAGCATTAGAATCCATCATGATTTCTTCTCCATGGTGAATGGATGATGGGGAATTCTCTTGAGCAGGTGCGGTGCGTTCAGTGCTTCAGAAGCAAGCCGATGGGTAATCCGGTCAAACATCAGTTCAAGGTAAAGACCCTTGCTGAAGTGGCGCCACAGGTTGCTGGTGAAGGGGCTGTCGCTGCCGTACATAATCAGTCCGGAAACTGTGGTGATTACAACCACGAGTGCGCCGGCGATGGTGTAGGCCAACAGTGGAATTTCGAAGTTGACGTGCTCTGGTACAGCGGGGCCAACTAGCGCATGCAGCACTCCGTAAGCCGGTACTAGAAGAAGTGCAAGCAAGGCAATTCGAGCTTTTGATACAACGGTTGCACCAGCGGGCACGGTCATCACAGCACTAGCAACCGCAAGCACCAGCATTGCTCCAAACACTAGGTTCTCTTCTACCAAGCTGGGTACCTGAAGCAAAATGAACGCCGCAACTCCTCCAGTGATAAGCGCCCACAACAGCCCTACTGACGAGCGTTGCTGGGCAAAGAGACCCACTGAAGAGGCTTTAACCGTTCTGCCTGACGCCAAAAATGAATGGGCTTTGTAAACTGAGTGCGCTAACAGGTGTAAAAGAGCCAGCGTGTAGGCGCCCATTCCGATTTCAAACAACATAAAGCCCATTTGTGCGCAAGTAGACCAAGCCAGCGAATGCTTCACGGAATACTGGGTCATCATGGTAAGCACAGCGATAACTGCGGTAAGACCACCGATGGTGAGAAGAATCAGGTGCCCAACTGTAAAGCCGTCAAACACCGGGAAAAGACGCAGCCAAAGAAAGCCGCCTAGATTGATAACACCTGCATGCAACAGAGCTGATACCGGCGTTGGCGCTTCCATTACCCTTAGCAGCCAGCCGTGAAACGGAATCTGAGCGCATTTAAGAAGAGCGGCCAGAGCAAGCGCCACAGAGGCAAGAGTTAATGCAAGGGACGACGACGCCAATGCAGTTTGTGCCTGCACCATATCCGGCAAGTAAAAGGTGCCGTGATGAAGGTAGAGCAAAGCCACGCCAGCCACCACCAGTATGTCTCCCACTCGGCTTACAATGAACTTCTGTACGGCTGCCATGCGAGCCTGAGGACGTTCGGGATACAAAGTAAGAAGTTGGTGCAGCGAAATACTCACACCTACCCAAGCACCTGCGAGCACAAGTAGGTTGTTGGTCATAACCAGAACCAGTACACAGGTGATGGTTAGCAAAAACCATGGCAAGAACCGCTCACGCCCCGGGTCGCCTCGCAAGTAACGCTCCGAAAAACGCAGAATCACCCAGCCAATGAAGCCCACCATTAAAGCCATCCAGACTGCAACGCCAGAGGGATAAAGCCCCAGCCAGCGGCCCGGCAAAGCCAACGAACTTGTCGCACCACCGTGTTGAAGGTCAACCAGCATGATGGCAGCAATCAACAGTGTCGCACCCATTGAGAGCACCAGCAGTTTTTCGGCTAGGCGCCAGCAGTGGTTCTGTTTAAGCGGGTTGCCAGTCCAGGCACTGAAGCCGGCGACGGCAAGCAGAGACGCTGGCACCGCCAGCCAAGCTAGCAATACAGCGGTGGACAAAAATAAGACGAGATCATTCATGGGGGCTTTCTCCTGAGACATCTTTGCTGACCCCGGTACTTTGCCGTCAATAGACTGATATAAAAAATGGTTTATACTTGAGTTACTGTTCTATTTAAGAGAACGATTAAAGGGCGGGTAAATGAAGCTTAACTATCACCACTTGTACTATTTCTGGATGGTTGCCCGCACCGGGCACCTAACCCGTGCCGCAAACTCCCTGCATATCTCCCAGTCCGCACTTTCCGGCCAAATACGAAAACTGGAAGAGAGTCTGGGGCATGATTTGTTTATCCGCGAAGGGCGGCGCCTCAAGTTATCCGAAGCGGGAAGAATGGCGTTTTCCTACGCTGAAGAAATATTCCGCCAAGGTGAAGAGCTTGCTGCCGTGTTTGCCTCCGGTGCACACGTTAACCGAGAAGTGCTCCGCATCGGCGCAGTGGCAACATTGTCCAGAAATTTTCAGGAGGCCTTTCTGCACCCGCTACTCGGGCGAGAAAACCTCGAGTTTAGTCTGCAAAGTAGTGATATTGATGAGTTGCTGAGGCGCTTATCTGCGCACAGGCTAGACTTAATACTTTCCAACCAACCGGTGCGGGGTGATGAGGCTAACCCTTGGCGCTCCAAGCTGATATCGAAGCAACCTGTAAGTATTATCGGGCCGCCGGAGTCTGGCCAAACAGTGACATTTCCAGACTTCCTTGAAGGGCGTAGCTTGATCGTGCCTGGCGCGGACAACAACATTCGGCAAGCCTTTGATCAACTGTGTGACTATCACAAAGTGCGCCCCAGACTGGTCGCGGAAGTAGACGATATGGCCATGATGCGTTTGTTGGCCCGGGATTCCGGACATTTTGCGGTGCTGCCACCTGTTGTGGTGCGGGATGAACTTCGTAACGGTGATCTAATCGATTATGGTGCCCTGCCCGGTGTCTATGAGGAATTTTATGCCATCAGTATTCGGCGCCAATTCGAAACTCCAGCCTTACGAGAGCTGCTATCTCAGCCAGTTGAAGACTTCATGATGCAGCCTTGAATTGATCAGTCTGACCAGAAAATCTGGCGCAAATAGCCATAACTACACGAACACCGGGAACGTATAGTGAACAAGGCGTCATTATTTTAATTGGTTGGAAGTATAAACATGACTCAGCAAACGATCACTAGGCAGCCGTCTGTCATCATAATTGGAACCGGGTTTGGTGGCATCGGTATGGCCATCCAATTGAAAAAAGCAGGGTTCACCAAGGTCATCCTATTGGAAAAAGCCGAACGTGTTGGTGGCACATGGCGCGACAACACCTACCCTGGCGCCGCTTGCGATGTGCAATCACACTTTTACTCCTACTCGTTCGAGCCAAAACACGACTGGTCCCGAAAGTTTGGCCTGCAGCATGAACTGCTCGGCTATATGGAGCACTGCGTTGAAAAATATGGATTGGCAGAGCAGATCCGTTTCAACTGCGAAGTCGCTGAGGCGGTGTTTGACGGCGCCCGCAACCTCTGGACACTTCGCCTAACCAATGGTGAAGCGCTTGAAGCCCAGATAGTTATAACGGCAACCGGCCAACTCAACCAGCCAGCCTGGCCCAGCATCGAAGGCATGGAGGATTTCAAAGGCGTTTGCTTTCATTCTGCACGCTGGAACCACGAATATGATCTCCGAAACAAACGCGTTGCAGTTATCGGTACAGGTGCCAGTGCCATCCAGTTTGTGCCGGAAATTGCTGGCAAGGTGGAGTCACTCACGCTGTTTCAACGTTCGGCTGCATGGGTTCTGCCAAAGCCGGATCGGCGCTTTAAGCCTTGGGAGCACTCATTGTTTAAAGCCGTTCCAGCTTGGGACCGGCTCTACCGATACCTAATCTATTGGAAGAACGAGAGTCGCGGCTTAGCTTTTACCGGGTTTAGTAGTTTGTTGAATGTGTTTGCACATCAGGCGAAAAAGGAAGCTGGTAAACACATTACTGATTCCGAAAAGCTAAAACACATCATTCCGGACTATCAGATCGGTTGTAAGCGAATTCTGATCTCCAACGACTGGTATCCGGCCATCAATCGATCCAATCTGGATCTGGTGACAGACCCTATCGCAAAAATAAATGCCAGCGGCGTTCAAACTCAGTCGGGCAAACACTACCCTGTAGACGCCATAATCTTCGGCACAGGTTTTCGTGCTTCAGAGTTTCTGTCTCCGATTCGTGTCACCGGGCGCGATGGCATAACGCTGAATCAGGCTTGGCAAGATGGCGCGACAGCCTTCAAGGGCATTACGGTTTCAGGCTTTCCCAACCTGTTTATGTTGTATGGCCCTAATACCAACCTGGCCCATAATTCGATTCTTTATATGCTGGAATCCCAGTTCCAGTATGTTCTCGGCTGCCTGCAGGCTCTACAAAAGTACCCGGGTACCGTCATGGACGTTCGCGCAGACCGTTTAAAGCGCTATGCCAGAAGCGTTCAAGAAGACCTTGAAGGCAGTGTGTGGAACTCGGGATGTTCCTCTTGGTATCTTGATGCAAATGGCAAAAACACCCTGAACTGGCCCGGTTTTACCTTCACCTATCGCCTTGCTACCCGCAACGTAAATACAGCTGACTACCAGTTCCTTAGCCCGGCCGGGTAATCCCGGGCTTTCGATCAAGGCATTTGCTTTCAACCCACATTCATAGGATGATTGGGTGATCAGTTAAGCGGATGATAGGCCCATGTTAAAAAAGATTCAAAAAGGCTCACTGGTTGAAACCGCCATCGAAAGCTTGAGACATGCCATAGAGACCGAACAATGGCCCGTTGGCGACAAGCTACCTGTTGAATCTGAGTTATCAGAATCACTCGGAGTCAGCCGTAACACAGTGCGCGAAGCCGTTCGGGTTTTGGCGCACGTGGGCATGCTTGAAACGCGACAAGGTGATGGCACCTACGTGAGAGCAACCAGAGAAGCAGGCGAAACCCTTAAGCGCATCGCCCGTACTCAGCTCACGGACCAGTTAGAAGTGCGGATTATGCTGGAAACCGAAGCGGCGAAACTGGCGGCGCAACGACGCAGTGACCAAGACCTTCGGGCTATGACCGCAGCGCTCGACGCACGGGGCAAAGCCGATTCGAATCTCGCGGAACGCATTCACCATGATGAGCGTTTTCATCATGCACTGGTAGCTGCGTCCCACAACTCGGCGCTTGCAGAGCTGTATGATTACTTCTCCCACGCCATTACTCATACCATTGAGCGCACAGAAAACGACACAGACTTGCCCGAGCCCTCTCAGGAAGATCATGAACTGCTTCTTGCCGCCGTTCGACGTCAGGATTCATTGAAAGCTGAAAGACTTGCCCGGGACCTTCTTGCCCCCAGCCTCAAAGCTCTTCGAAAGAGAGGCTCATGACCATGAAGTTTAGACCAGACACATTTACCATCATGTTGCTCGGAGCCATCGCCCTGGCTTCGTTTTTACCTGCTACGGGGACCGCAGGAGAATTATTGGCGACAGCGGGAACAGTGGCTGTCGCCCTACTCTTCTTCTTTCATGGTGCAGCTCT
The DNA here is from genome assembly GCF_016597725.1 of Marinobacter sp. 1-4A. GTDB lineage: Bacteria > Pseudomonadota > Gammaproteobacteria > Pseudomonadales > Oleiphilaceae > Marinobacter. Next base: position 247,878 of record NZ_VCGY01000004.1, on the reverse strand, counting down.
GTCCCGTGAGCAAATCGTTGCGGGCGCCTCCCATTGGAGGCTGCATATACTTATAACCGCTCTAACTTTTGGTTTTTTTCCTCTTGTAGTACTGCCTATTAACGGAGTGAGCAGCTTTGCACCTTCTTGGATGCCCTCCGATTTGGGGCTTGGCTTTCTGTATTTGGGCGTGCTGCCATCCGCCGTATCTTCATCTATTGCCTACACCGCTATGGCGCGCGGGAACGTTCCGGCTGCTATTTGCAGCGCTGCCGCCTCTAACGTGTTTGGCATGATGCTCACCCCGTTCTTGCTGTTACTGCTCGTGAGCTCTGCCGGTAGTGGCGACTTTGCAGTGGGCGAAGCACTTAAAGATATTATGTTGCAGCTGCTGCTGCCATTCGCGGTAGGCCATGCTATGCGGCCCATTCTGGGGGGATTTCTTGGTCGCAACGAATCCCTTATGGCGCGCTACGATAAATGCGTGATCTGGTTGATCGTTTACTCCGCCTTCTCACACTCTGTGGAAAGCGGCCTTTGGCAAAACCTCCCGGTAAAAGCCATTGTCCTAACGATCCTGCTCTGCATAGGATTGCTGGCCTTGTTTATGTTTTTTGCGAGGTTCTTGGTGCGGCGATTCGGGTTTAGCTTGGAGGATGAAGCGGCGGTTGTTTTCTGTGGCTCCAAGAAGAGTCTGGCGTCTGGGTTGCCCATGGCAAAAGTGCTTTTTTCAGGCCACCCGGGGTTCGGCATGATTGTCTTGCCAATCATGTGCTACAACCAAGTGCAGGTGATTTTAGGGGCCATACTGGCTGAAAAATACCGGGAAAAGATTGCCGAAGCCAAAAAGGAATGACAAGGCGGTGGCATTAGCCGCCGCCCATGCCACCAAACAGTGTGGCAAGTATCACAAGCCCGATAACCCAACCAATTACAGCTGGCCAAAAGTTAACCATTTGCGGGGTTTCATCATCCCGAGGTTCTCTATCCCGATCTGGGTCTGGCTCCGGGTATCTACGTTCATCTTCCTGAGCCACGATTTCCTGCAAACTATGCCAGTCAAACCACTCCGCTAGAAACCCGACAACAGGGGGCGGAAAACTTCCGTTTTCGGCCATAGGCCGAAGCTGTGGTTCCAGTTGCCGACCGATTTCGCGCCGTAATGGCATCTGATCCGCTGGCGGTTCGCAGAGTATGGCTCGCCAAATACCTGCATCCCCACTTCGGCCAGAATCATTCAGTAGTGCCTTGATCTGAATTATCACCTCACGGACAACTTGCCCTTCTGAGGCGTCTAGCTCGCGATCAACCTCGCTCGAATCCATATCAGGCTCACTCCCACCCTATCAATTCATTATGTTTTTTGAGAGACAAACAGCGTGTAGTCAAATACGATAGCGACAAAATACAAAATCAAGGCTTCGTCCTTTAACTCGGCAGATTATAGAACGACACCTATGCCCGTTACGAATTTCGATAAAAACACCCAAAAGCCTCCTGCGGTTTCTATCGCCCATGGCGTGACAGCAGTATTGCTAGCCTCCGCCTTCCTTAACCCAGTGTTTGCAGTCGCCCAGCCACTTACTGACAGCCCCGAACCAATGGGCTTTTATGGCTTCAACGACGAGATCCCGGAAGTGCTTACAACAACCCGGCTTCGACAACCGAAAACGCGGGTTCCCGGAACAACCACGGTTATCGAAGGCGAAATGATCCGAGATCTCGGCATCATGAGCCTAGTTGAAGTGTTTCGGTTGGTTCCAGGGATGGTTGTGGGCGAAGTTGGCAGCAGCACACCCGTGACGACCTATCACGGCACCGTGCATTACGAGCAACGACGAATGCAGGTTCTGGTTGATGGCCGCACTGCGCACCGCGCCACCCTATCAGATATGGACTGGCAAACCATGCCAGTCCCCTTAGAGATCATCGAACGGATAGAAGTAAGCCGGGGTCCAAACTCGGCGGCGTACGGGATAAACGCGTTTTTGGGCACCATCAATATCATCACTCGCAACCCGGCAGATACGTCTGGTGTTGAGGTTCGGGCTATTCGCGGTTCCAGAGATTATATCCGCACCTTTGCTTCGGTTGGCGATGTAAGTGACAGCTACGACTGGCGTCTGGCCTATGAAAAGCGCAAATTTGGTGGATTTGATTATCAACTCGATAACAATGGACGCCTACCCTTTCACGATGGTCACGACATAAACACCTTCAACTATGACTCGCGCTGGAAGGTCAATTCCGGTTTTAACGCGGATATCCGTGTTGGTGTTGTTGATGGACTGAATGAACAAGATATTGATAAAAACGGTGAGCTAGAGGCAACTGACCACCCAGACATAGATGTGCGGGATTACTATCTACAAACTCAACTGAACTTCACAACCTCACAAAGCCATTTTTTTCACTTCCAAGCGAGCTTTGAAAATTACGACCGCAGGCAACGCTGGCCAGTATCTATTCCAGAGTCCGCGGTCGCTTGTCTGGAGAATGGCGAGCCTCTCTATTACAGACCGAACCGGCCCCTATGCTTCCAGTCGGGAGGAATCCCGCTCATTGCAGAAACAAACGCAGACTCCGAAGATTCGCGGCTAGAATTCGAGCTTCAGGACACATTGCTGATCAGCGATGATCTGAAGCTGGTAACAGGGGCGGGGTTTCGCAAAGACACCTATCGCTCCGAAACCTTTTTTAACGGGCGCGGTAATAACTATCAATCCAGAGTATTCGGTAATGTGGAATACACGCCTATTAACTGGCTCACATTGAATGCCGGGGGCAACTGGGAGCGAACTACAACAACTGATGAAGGCTACTTCTCGCCGCGCGTTGCGGCAAACTTCACACTCAATAATAACCACGCACTGAGGTTTGTCTACTCCAAGGCCGTTCGAACCCCCGATGGTTTTGAGCAAGATCCGGATTATGGATATACACTGAGGAATGTCAGCCCAGAAAAGTATGCCGCTTATGAGGGCTACCGGGTTAACAGTACAGCGGTTTGGGAGCATCCGTCCTACGTAACTCTAGGTAAAGAACTTGAAGAAGAAACCATCGTTTCCAGAGAAATCAGTTACTTCGGACAGTTTCCTATGAAACAAGGTCAATTGTACCTGGAAGTGCGGGTGTTCAAAGATAAGCTTCGCGACATGATCAGTGGTGTCATCCAGTTTGATGATTGGACGATTGATAACAACGTGGGTATCGATCAAAAAGGTTTTGAGGTTGAAGCTTCCCTTGAGTTCCCCGGAACCACCTTCAGAGCCAGCTACGGTTACCTTGATCAGGACGATTGGTACACAGGCGCAGGTATTGTGGATGAGGACGGCAATATCGACATTGGTCAACAAGAGTACGCGGTCAACCTACTTGGCCGCCTCTCGTTAAGGCACTCTGGCAGTCTGGCACTTATCCAGAACCTGCCCTTCGGCCTAAAGGGTTCTACAGCCTATTACTGGGCGGATAAATTCCGTAATACACGGTTCGAGCGCATCGATTTCCGGCTAGCAAAGCGGATTTTCCAGCCGCGGTACTCGGCCGAACTTGCATTAACCATGCAACATTACATTAATAAGGTGCCGGATATCAGCCGTGATAATAACATCGCGGACCAAAACCAGTTCTTCATTGAAGCGGGCCTCCGCTTCTGATCGCTAATCAGGGAATATTTCAGACCCGGGATGGTATGGCAAAACGAGCATTGTCCTTATTGCACAGGGTTGTCTCAGCGCAAAAATTGCTGACTACAAAGGCCATTCTGTGCGTTGTGACGATGGCGGCTATATTGGTAGCTGCACCGGCTGCATTTGCTCAGAGCAATGGTCGCGCTCCTGTTTACCTAGCCGGTTCGGGTAACGTCGCGCTAGATCAGCATGTTCAAAAACTTCTCGAACAGAATCTGGAAAGTCAAAACGACCTGATTCTTATATCAGATGAACAAGCCGCGCTAACTCAGGATGGCCCAATCGTTACCTTGGGCCCCCGTGCGTTTTCCCGTATACGACAGGTTAACCGCAAGGCGCCCCTGCTTGCCCTGCTGGTCGAACCCGATTTCCTACAAGGCTTCGTTCGCCGCTCCCCGGGACAAGTTTCGGGCGTTTATCACGGCGCCCCGCTGCTCAGGCAAGCGCTTATCGGGAAAGCAATTCTCCCGCAGGCCACCCGCATCGCACTGATTTCTACCACGGATACCGCAGAACTCTACGATACACTTATTGATCAACTCCCCGCTTACAAGCTTGAAGCGCGGTTGTTCGTAGTGGACGACGACAAACAACTTATCCCAACGCTCATCAGGGCATTAAGTTACGGTGACTTCCTATTGGCGGCACCAGACGACGCAATATACAACCCAAGAACCATAAAACACGTGTTGCTTACCGCTTATCGTAGAAACAGAATTGTCATAGGCCCGAGCCAAGCTTATGTAAAGGCCGGCTCACTTGCGTCGGGCTATGCGCCTTTCCCCGCTATGGCCGAGATGGCTGCGGATTACCTAAAAACGTTTTTCGAAACCGGTGCCTTCCCGCCACCGGGTTATCCGTCACAATCCCGGGTTGAGATTAATGAGCAGGTTGCCCGCTCCCTAAACATCCCGTTGGATACCCGCGAGCAGATTGCTCAGGCCGTTGAGAAATGGTTACAAGAACAAAGAGAGCAAGGCGATGAGTGAAAACTCCATAGGTACGCCGCTATCCCGAAAACTTCTGTTGCTGGGCGCATTGCCTGCAGTGGTGATGTTTATAACGCTCATGGGATTTTTTACCTCTGCGCGGCTTGAAGATGCAAGGCGCGATCTGGCCGACAGCAACCAGTTGTTAGCAGACAGCCTGGCTCCGTCTCTTGAGTATGCAGTGGTTTCTGGTAACACTTTGGCACTGCAGGAAATACTTTCTCAATCGATCCGCTACAGCAAAGCCGACTGGATTCGCATAACGGATGTGGCTGGCGAACAGATTGGGTTTGCACCTGCGGACAGCAAACCTGACTTAGCGAATACAAGTGAATTCCAGATTTATCAGGCAGAGATACTCCAACAGCCACTCGAGTTTGCAACCGATCGTCAAACTTTGTGGTTCGAGCCGGTACCCGGTAGTAACTCGAGCGCATTGCGAGTGGGTACGGTGCAGGTAGGTGTGAGCGATAAAACACTAGAGGCTCGACGCAAAGATATTCTCTGGTCGTCTCTCATAGTGGGGTTGACGTTACTCTTGTTCACCATTTTGGTCATCAACCATATACTGAACACAATTCTCTCCCCTATTAACCAGCTATCCGGTCGAATCGGCCGTCTTATTGCAGGCGATTATCGGGCCACCAAGGTAAACGGGCGCCCGAATTCCCGCGAAATTATTGCCATCGAGCATCAGCTTAATGAGTTAAGCGAACATCTGGCGTCACTACAGACATCGCGAGATCAAACATTGGCACTGTCAGAGCATGCGCGGGAAAAAGCAGAGACCGCCAGCCATGCCAAATCAGAGTTTTTGGCCACCATGAGCCATGAACTGCGCACTCCGCTTAACGGTGTACTTGGTATGATTGATCTGGCTCAGGAAGAGCCTCTGACTCCAAGGCAGAGGGATTACTTGCAGACGGCCCGTCAATCGACAGAAGACCTGCTAACAGTCATCAGCGATATTCTCGATTATTCCCGTATGGACAGCGGGGCGATGGTGCTTGAACACCAGATTTTTAACCTGCACACGCTTGTTACAAACTGCGTTGCCTCTTACCGCCATGTAGCGGAAGAGCAAGGTTTGGCTCTGACACTGAATTTCTACGGAGACTGGCCTGAAACTCCTCTGGTAAACGGTGATGCACCGCGGATTCGCCAGATTGTTGCATGCCTGCTTGATAACGCCATCAAGTTTACTACCGACGGCTTTGTGAACGTTCAGTTGGGCTGCTTTGGTGTTGAAGATGGCTGCATCATCATCAACTGCTCGGTTAGCGATTCAGGCAGTGGCATTCCCCACGGCCGGGTTCCAGACATCTTCAATTCGTTTGAACAGCTTGATGCTGGCGACAACCGCGGGTTCGGTGGTACTGGTTTAGGGTTATCTCTGGTTCAGCGTCTGGTTGAGCTTCTCGGCGGGCATATTCAGGTTGAAACGAATCCCGGAAAGGGTTCGTCGTTCCGGTTTGAGCTGCCTTTGGAGCTTGCACCGCAAGCCAAAAACCCAAGAATTACCGAAGCACCGGCATTACAGGCTGAGCTACCGCTTTCCAAGCGCGCTTTGGTGGTAGAGGACAATTTGGTGAACCAACGTGTTGCCGTAGCACTCCTTAACCGTCTTGGTTTTCAAACAGAAGCAGTGGTAAACGGCAGAGAGGCGTTGGAGCAAATACAATCAAGCCACCCGGCATTTGATGTCATTCTTATGGATTGCCAAATGCCCGTTATGGATGGCTATGAAACAGCACGTCATATCAGAGAGTGGGAGGCGGCCAGCGGCCTTGGCAGAACGCCTATCGTAGCCCTTACAGCTGACGTATTGCCAGAGACAAAGAAAAGCTGCCTTGAGAGTGGTATGGATGACTACTTATCAAAGCCTGTTAGGAAAGAGGGGCTGCGGGAAGTTCTAAGTCGGTGGGTAGAGCTATCTTAAATGAGCCCTTCCTTGGGCTCAGGTGCGTCTTAGGCCACGGGCTCGCGCATGGTGACAAATTCTTCTGCAGATGTGGGGTGTATGCCCATGGTGGAATCGAATTGGGCTTTGGTTGCGCCAGCTTTGATAGCCACAGCAAGCCCTTGAGTGATTTCACCGGCATCCGGCCCAACCATGTGTGCACCAAGAACCTTGTCTGTTGTGTCATCAACCACAAGCTTCATTAGGCAGCGTTCATCGCGGCCACTAAGCACGTATTTCATGGGCCGGAATTCCGAACGATAGATTCTCAAGGTGTGCCCTGCTTCCCGAGCCTCTTCTTCCGTTAGACCCACGGTACCGATGTTCGGTTGGCAAAAAACCGCCGTTGGAATCGCAGTGTAGTCCATCTCGCCCTCGCCATCTCCGAACATTCTGCGCGACAGCACCATAGCCTGTGCCAATGCCACTGGCGTCAGTTGTGGCGTACCGATCACATCGCCAAGGGCGGTTACCGAAGGTACTGAGGTCTGGAAATAATCATCCACCACCACATGGCCGGAAGCATTCAGCTCTATACCCAACTCGGCCAGACCAAGGCCATCGACCAAGGCTCTTCTGCCTGTCGCAGCCATCACTAGCCCGGTCTCCATAGTATCGCCATTGCTAAGCTTGACCCGGTAGTGCGAGTTTTCTGGCTCCACAGACTCAATCGTTACGCCAAATTCAAGACGCACGCCTTTCTTGCGCATTTCTTGTTCGGTAAAGCGGCGCACGTCCTCGTCGAAGCCGCGAAGGAATAGGTCGCCCCGGTACAACAGGGTGGTCTCCACCCCAAGACCCGCCAAGATTCCGGCAAATTCCACAGCAATATAGCCGCCACCCCAGACTACTGCCTGCTTGGGCAGTTGAGGTAAATAGAACATCTCGTTCGATGTGAGAATACAGTCTTTACCCGGAATGTCTGGTACAACTGGCCAGCTACCCGTCGCGACTGTTATGTGTTTGGTTGTGTATTCTTTATCGCCCACAACAACCGTATTCGGATCTTTTATGGAGGCGGTACCTTCAATGATGGTAACGCCTGCGTTCTCAAGCAGACGGCCATAAATGCCATTGAGCCGCTCTATTTCGGTATTTTTGTTGGCGACAAGCGTGGGCCAGTCGAAGCTGACACTGTCCATCGGAAGGTTCCAGCCATAACCTGCGGCATCTTCTAACTCGTCGCGAACATGCGCCCCGTAAACAAACAGTTTTTTGGGTACGCAACCCACGTTAACGCAGGTACCGCCAAGATAGCGGGATTCAACTACCGCTACCCGAGCACCGCGTCCGGCAGACATACGCGCAAGGCGCACACCACCGGAACCGGCACCAATAACGATCAGATCATAATCTAGGCTGTCAGACACAGTGTCTCCTGTTGCTTGTTACAACGTTAATTTTGATTGGCCGCGGCTTTTGCTTCAGGGTGGATCTCACGGAATAAAATGTGATCCTCAAAGCTGCCGACTTTGATTTTTCCAAGGCTGCGAAAGCCTTCCGACTCATAAAAGGGTAAGTAACGGCTATTTCCAGTATCCAGAACCAACCCTGTTCCACGGGGGTTTTCCGCACATAGGCGCTGAACGGCTTGTAACAAAAGCCGACCGTATCCGCGGTTCTGGTACTTTGGGTTAACACCCATCAAGGGTAACTGGTGCGCCAATGGTTGGGGCAAAATTGCGCGTAATCTCTCGTGATAATGCAGGTAGCGTCGGGTGGAAGCAAAACCCGCCGTTAACACCATGCGGATTCTCCAGCTAAGCTGATTTGCCAGGTTCAACCGCAAATCCGGGTCGCCAATAAACGCCACCGCCACCAGAGTATCGTTGACCATCACGCCAACCGCTTCCTGATCCAGATCAAAGTAAAGATCAACCAACTCGCGCACGGTTGCCCGAACGCGCTGGTTGTAACCGGGCTTACGATGGTTGAACAGGTGCTGAAAGGTGGGCTCGTTGCGGTAGGCATCGTACAGAATCGATCTGGCTTCGTTTAGCGCAGTGACATCCAGCCGAACAATGACCGGTTCGGGCTTGCTACTAGTGTCGTTATCGTTACTCATGATTTCGCTCCTGCCTTTGTCCGGAGCGACAACCCCGGAACCCCGTTACTCACACTCAGATTGTCAATGTTAGGCGAACGGACACACGGCCGGGCCCACCGGAACTATCCAATGACGCCTGATCAATCACAACGCCATGCTTACCATTGAGCATTTCAAGCCAGGCTGCAACCTCGGCATAGGGAACCGCTTCCAACCAAACTCGAATAGCTGCATCGCCGCTTGGCTCAAAACGTTGCAGCGTAAGGCCGGATTCCCTTGCTGAGCGGGTTACTAACCCCATCAATGCACGACCATCGGCGGGTATATCAACTGACCCAGTAGTGGGCCCTGCCCCGCTGCTACCCAAGCGTCGGATAACCTGCTCATTGGATCGCATCCAGGCAACCAATTCCGAAGCATTTTCTTTGCTTGCAGCTGCCTCATCATGAAAGCTGGAAACCGGGCTCCAGATTATGAAATAGACAATCCCAAGAAATAAGGCAATCGCCAGAACGCTAAGGGCTTGCTGGTCCCGTCTGGGAAGTTGGTCATACTGTGCAGTTAGTTTCCCAACTATAGGCTGCTCTTTCAGTTTTGTTAACATGGTTTCAGCCTCCCGATACCGTCAGGCGGCCACGGGCGCCGCTGGATTCGTTAACAACCGAGCCTATTTTTGCATCAAGCCCCTGGCCAGACAGGCCGTTGCGTAACGTGCTTAGGCGATCGTAGCTTTCCGCTCGCACATCAACCACCAATTCCCCCCGGGACTGGCTGTAATTAATTGAGTTAAACGTTACCGAACCGGACCCCGCCACATTCGAGTACTGTTGGCCTGTGTACTTCATAAGCGTTACAAAATCCACATCAGGGCCATCGGACCCGGCCATGCGCAATTGGCCTTCAATAACACGCTTCACGTTACCCGCGTGGGTTCGGCGATCCTCGGGAAAAGCCTTTCGGTAAACTGACATGGCCTCATCGCGTAGTTCTTCAGTTTGTTGCTGGTAATAAAAGCCCATTCCGGCTTCCAGTGCCACCTGGACCACAAACCAAACTGCCGCGACGGCGATCAAGGGCTTCCAAGGCTTTAGCGGACTCTCCTTCCCTCCTTTGATAGAAAAGTCCCGTTGGCAAAGGTTGATAGGCCGACATAAATGGTGGTGATGGGCATGTGCCAACAGTTCAAGTGGCATTAACTCCAGCGATTCCCGGCGCACAGAAAGTCGGCCCGGCGCCATGAGTTCGCCCAACACGGCTTGTTGCTCTTCAAATTCGGCCTCAGTCCCGTAGATCACCACAGGGACTTCCGCTACGACATCTTCGGAAGGCGGCGTCGCCAAGGTGTGTGCAAACATACCGAGGTTGGCAGACTGCATGCTAAGCCATTCGCCACGGTCGCTCGCCATCATCGCAGATTCGCCGTCTAAACAAATAGACCAGCCGCCATCTGTGACCGGGAGCAATGCGGCATCTGGATGTATGGCCTCCAGTCTTGCATGGGACCAACCACTAAACAGCTCAAGCCATTGAGCCATGCGTTCACGATCAACGGCAGCTACCCGAAAGCCCTCTTGAGTATGAAGGCCAAGCGCTAGATGAACACTGTCAATATCTTGGGCTATTTGCTCTTCAACAGCATAAGGCAAAGCTTGATTGATGAACCGGCTTTGCTTTGCCGGAATATCGGCCACACAAAACATGGCTTCATCGCCCGGAATCAGGCCCACCAGCAGCACATCATCAAGCCCGTTTTGACTCAGCGTTTGTTCGATTGTGTTGCGAAAATCGCTGCTACCCTGAGCCTGAGCGTCGCCGCCGGCATCATAAAGCACCCAGTTAAACAGCCGGTCCTCCGAGTTTACTCCGAGGTCCGTAAATGGTGGCAAGGGTCGCACGTAAAGGCGATATGACATGGTTATCCTTCCGAAATTGTATAGGGCTCTTTGGTAATGCGATTCTTTTGCCCGGTATCCCTGTGAACCGTCCGGACATTACCTTCTTGATTGCGAAAAACCGTACTCACCATATTTACAACACGGTTATCGTAGGTAATCCGTGAAACAACTTCAAAAAAACGGGTTTGCAACCCTAACCCTGCAGTATTGCGTCCCGATGCAGGCACCTCCGGAAGCTCTAAAAAATCTTGAAGATTTTCGAACGGCTCCTGATCACGCTTTTCAATAATAGACTCAGCTTGAGCCGCCGTTAGTTCTTCATAGAGCGACATCAATACTTCAGCCGTTGCTGTGTTCACGTTGATGCCTAGGCCACTGACAGGCAAGGTGGATACGTGAGGCCGCAGTGCTACGTATACTTCCTCAGTCATGCCTTCAATCAACCTAAGCTCAGACACGCTGACAAACGGTTGATTTGCTGCTCGGAAACCGGGTTCTGCCATAAGATATTGGCCATCTTCCGCTCCGTAGGCACTGATTGTTTGATCATCCGGATCAATCCAATCCACCAAAGCGTCAACCGATATTTCGGTAATGCCCAAAGCCATCAGCAAGCGTGCCACACGGTCTTTGGTCATGGGATCTACCTGACCGTTGACTGCTACTAAATCATTGAGGTTTATCCGCCCGCCAAGATCATCTATCTGCACCTCGGCGACGCCGTTGTCGTCCAAAGGCAGAATAGCTGCACTCATTGCCCAGAACTCATCCAAGCTATCAATCATTTGGCCGTTTTCTTTATCGTCTTCAAAGTCTTTTATAAGGATTTGACGGGCAAAGGCCTCTGCACCGAGTGCGATACTCTGGCCTTGTTGCTGTGCCAAATAATGTCCGGCTTTGAACACCCTTATATTTTGCTGCTGGGTCATTCCAGAAGCCAGCATGACAACCAGCGCCATGGCGAGTAGAACCATGATCAACGCAACACCCTGCTGTGTTCTTGGGCCAGTTTCTGGGAGGCTTGTCATCATAATGTCTTAACTTCCCTGCCCCTGAACGCCGCCGTCTGCAGATTCCTCTTCATTCTCCTCATCCGCTTCTTCGCGGGCTTCATTTAGCTGGGTCAGCAAGCCCTGCGCGCTTACGGCGTCAAAGTCTGGCAATACAAAGGTTCGAACAATCTCGCCGAAACGTTCGTGCTCTAGGGTAATTTCTATCGCCAGAGGAAAAGGTATTTCCGGCCGGCTGTTCGGCGTTAACGCCGACATGGCCTCGTCAGTCGGCCATTGCTGCTGCCAGATATTCTGGTCATCCAAAAACTGCAAATCGAAGGCCATAACACCTTCAAGTAGCATAAGGTCCTGACTGTTGTCCTCTTGGCCCTGATCAACCGTTGGCCAATATCTGCGCCTAAGCTCGTTACCGGTATACTCCCAACCGACCCGCTGCAGGCTGCTGCGGCGAATACCGAGCGGGTTGCGCCAGCCTTGACGGGTTAGCATCAACGTAAAGTCGTCCTCGCGGCTGGTGAAAGCTGGCTTGAAATCGCCGTAAAGGTCTCTGGCTGGCCGGTTTACTATCTGGGTGATGTCTCGCTCTAGAAGCAACATAGCGCGTTGCAAACCATCAAAACGTTCTGCCAGCTCATCCACACGGTCGCGGGAGAGAATGACACCGCTCAAAACTTGCCATACACCAATGCCGATAACCGCAGTGATGGTGATAGCGACAAGAACTTCTAAAAGCGTGAAGCCTCGCTGGCGATTCACTACTCTCATTTCCCGCCTCTCATTTCTCACCTATGAAGGCGGAAAGTGTGTGTACCGGGTAAGGGTCTGATCGGCCATCCCGGTAACGGGCAACCTCAACCTCCACCCGCCGCATTTTAGGCTCGGGGGTGGCAATAATTTTTGTTGTCACCTGCCAGTTGTAAGTGCCGTACTCTTTGTCTTCCGAGTTTTCAGAGATGCCGGGCAAGCTTTGCTCCAACCGGATTTCATTAATGCGATTGTCGGCGAGCCAGGCCGCAAGCGTTTTGTCGCGAATTCTCTCGTAGCTGGAAATGTATTGGCTACCCACCTCTGCGGATGCGGTTGCGATCAGGCCAAAGACCAGCAGGGCTATCATCACTTCTATAAGAGTGAAGCCTCCGACGGATGTCGAGAACTTTGCGGGGTTCTGCGGCCTCACCAGTTGTCTTCCTCAAGGCCGGGACGACGCCATTCGATGGGAGAGATCCCGTCGGACGCCAAAATTTGGGTGTAATCTGTCTCGCTACCGACCGTGAACTCCAACTCGAAAGGCGTAGTCTCGCCACTGGAGAAAAACACCACATCGGGCCGGAGTTCGTCTTCAGCCGACGCTAGCCGAGGCGCATCGTTTTCAACGAACCGAGTCGCTACTAACCAATCCGGGAAGCTTCTGGCTCTGAATATGCGCTCTCCTGAGGCTCCCCAGTCACCCGTTTCGTCTTCGTAGGTAACAAACTGGTAGCCGTTTTCTTCAAACAGCAAGCCAAGTTCCCGGTTGTTGAGCACAGCTTGATCCGATGCGGTCTGCATTAACAGGTACAGTTCCCGCACCTCGTTCTGCAGTTCCCGCTGTTGTGAGTTTCCACCCATGGTGAAAACCGCCAGAGCTGCAAGCAGCCCCACTAGAACCAGGACAACCATTATCTCAATGAGCGTAAAGCCGCTGCTGTTTCCTGGTTCCACATAACGCATGAATTAGCCGCCGATGTTCCAGATACTGATATCAGCAGCGTCACCTTCACCACCTTCCTGGCCATCGGAGCCAAAAGAGTAAAGATCGTATGCGCCTTCACGTCCAGGGCTTACGTACTGGAACTCATTGCCCCAGGGGTCTTGCGGGATACTTTTCATGTAACCGTCGGGGTTCCAGTTTTTAGGCTCTGGGCTGCCGCTTGGGCGCGATTGCAGAGCTTCCAAGCCCTGCTGGGTTGAGGGATAGTGGCTATTATCCAATCGATAAATATCCAGAGCTTTCGAAATGTTGGTGAGCTGGGTTTCCGCTACGGTGACTTTTGCCTGATCACTCCGGCCCATAATATTTGGTGCTACTACTGCTACCAAAAGGCCGAGGATCACCATCACAACCATGATTTCAATAAGGGTGAAGCCTTGGCTGGACTGCGGCATGTTTACATTTTTCATCGTCATTACATCACTCGTTGTTGGCTTGAAATGTTAAAAATACTAACCGACCAGATTACTCATGTTCAGTATGGGGAGCATGATCGCCATCACAATAATCAGAACAACCACCCCCATTATCAACAGCATCATGGGCTCAAAAAGCCCAACAATGGCAGCTATCTTGGATTGCAGCGTGTTCTCCTGCATGTTGGCGGTGCGTTCTAGCATGCTATCCAGCTCCCCGCTGGCCTCACCGCTGGCGATCATGTGAAGCATCATGGGCGGGAAGTAGCCGGACTGATCCAGTGCCCGATGCAGAGACCCACCCTCACTCACTTTGCGTGCGGCATCCCGAAGTTCCTGACGCAGGTAGTCGTTGGACAACACCTCTCCGGCGATTCTCATAGCATCAACCAAGGGCACACCACTGGTTGTCAATATACTAAGCGTACTGGCATAGCGGGCGGTGTTAACCCCCCGAACCATTCCGGCAAATAACGGCAAATGCAGCAGACGTTTGTGAAAGCGCATGCGAAAGGCCGGTTTCGTGAGTGCGTAGCGAAACGCCATAAAGGCCGCAACCAATAGCACTAAGAGGTAGACACCGAAACTGGAAAGAAATTCCGACATAGCCAGCATGGCTTGGGTCAGCGCTGGCAGTTCCTGCCCCTGCTTCACGAAAACATCAATAATGTCCGGTACCACATAGGTCAGCAAGAACACCACAATGGCTATCGCCACAAAGCTTAGAATAATGGGATAAATGGCCGCTAGCTGTATTTTCTGGCGCGCTTCCTGCCGATTCTCTGTGTAATCAGCCAGCCGATTCAGAACCAAGTCTAGGTGCCCGGCATGCTCGCCCGCTGCAACTGTTGATCGGTATAAGCGCGGAAAAGCTTTGGGGAATTCGCCAAGACTATCTGCTAGCGTATACCCTTCCATCACTTTGGCGCGAATGGCGATCAGCATGCTTCTGATACGCGGCTTGGCTGTTTGTTGGGCCGTTGCAGATAATGCTTGCTCAATCGGAATGCCCGATTGAATCAAGGTTGCCAGTTGGCGAGTTACCAGCGCAAGGTCAGCGGCTGCCAGAGAGCCTCCACTGCTCAACGGGTTGCTGGGTGTGCGCTTCTGAACAGCCGGTTCAACCGTCAGTGGCGTGAGCCCCTTTTCCCTAAGCTGTTGGCGTACTGCACGGGGAGCATCGGCTTCCACCACGCCCTGCTTCTGTTTTCCCCGGGCATCTAAGGCCTTGTATTCGTAGGCTGGCATAGTTTACTGGCCCCGGTGCGTTACGCGGAGCACCTCTTCCACAGTGGTTACACCTTCCAGTATTTTGCGAACACCGTCTGAGTGTATGCTCGGGCCTTTCAGCCGCGCTTCTTTCTCCAGTTCCAGCTCACCCGCACGCTTGTGAATCAATGCGCTGATGTCCTCCGTTACCTCAACCACTTCATAAATACCGATTCGACCTCGGTAACCCAGCTGGTTGCAGTGCTCACAGCCTTTTGCCCGATAAATAGTCGGCGGCGTTGCAAAGTCCTGCTGCAGAAATTCACAGTGCTCTTCTGTGGGCGTATAAGGTTCACGGCATTCTTTGCACAACACTCTCACAAGCCGCTGGGCAACAATGCCGACCAGACTTGATGAGATAAGGAAGGGCTCGATGCCCATATCCATAAGCCGGGTGATGGCGCCAACGGCAGTATTGGTGTGCAGTGTGGAGAGAACAAGATGGCCTGTGAGACTGGCCTGAACGGCAATTTCTGCGGTTTCTAGGTCCCGAATTTCACCAATCATCACCACGTCAGGGTCTTGACGCAGTATGGCACGCAAGCCCCTCGCAAAGGTCATCTCAACCTTGGGATTAACTTGAGTCTGGCCAATACCCGGCAGGTTGTACTCGATAGGGTCTTCGACCGTGAGGATGTTGCGGGTACGATCGTTTATTTCCTGAAGTGAGGCGTACAGGGTTGTGGACTTACCAGAGCCGGTCGGCCCGGTTACAAGCAAGATGCCGTATGGCCGATGAATGAGCCGGCGCAGTATCTTTAGGTCGTCTGGCGCCATGCCCAGTGATTCAAGGCGTATAGCCCCGGCCTGTTTATCCAGCAATCGCAGTACAACGCGTTCGCCACTGGATGACGGCATGGTGGAAACCCGGATATCCACTTCGCGACCCGCTACTCTCAGTGCAATCCGGCCATCCTGAGGCACCCGTTTTTCCGCAATATCGAGCTTTGCCATAACCTTTATCCGCGAAACCAGCAGCGGCGCCAGCGCTCGTTTGGGCTGCACCACTTCCCGCAATACGCCATCAACTCTAAACCGCACAACTAAGCGCTTTTCGTAGGTTTCAATATGCACGTCGGAGGCGCTGCTCTTTACCGCTTCGGTAAGAATGGCATTAATAAGGCGGATGATCGGCGCATCGTCTTCCTGCTCTAACAGATCTTCTGTTTCGGGAACCGAGTCAGCCAGCGAGGCCAAATCCATGTCATCGCCAATGCCTTCAACCATCTGCATGGCTTCAGCCGAGTCGTTCTGATAAGCAGCATTTAACGCTTGATCAAAATGGTCCGGGTCGATTGTGGTAAATCGTGCACGGCCACCACTGATGCGGTTGGCTTCCGCCAGTGCAGAGTGAGGAGCGCCGGGCCTGACCAAAATAACCGGGTTGCCCTCTTCTGAGCGAGTCAGAATAACGCCGTTGCGCTTTGCAAAGGTAAAGGGAAGACGACCCAGCGGAGCATCCTGCGGCTGAAGTTCGGTTTCTGTGGTCAAGGTTTTCCTCGTTTTATTATCAGGCTTTCAGGGTTTTGTGCGCGCCCGCACACTCTGCAACCCTTTCTGTTTTATAGAGTTCAGGAAGGCTACCACAGGATATAGGCCTGCTGAATAACCCTGTACACTATACTCTCAATAAAAGACGCTATTCTGATAACCTGTGGTACTTTCAGTGTTTTTCTAGGTTACCGGTTTTGGCAGTTTGCGAACTTGCATTCAGGATTATCAATGCTCTCTATCAATCCGAAGATTCCACTCGCTCTGGCTCTTGTTGCGGGGTTGGCCATGGTGGGGGTTACCGCATGGCAGGGCTATAGTTTTTGGCAAGCGCAAAGCCAACAAACGGCGCAAAGCCAAAAGGCAATTACGCAACCCTTAACCGAAAAACGCAGCGCGCCAAACGTTGCACTGTCATCGTTAGAGTTTTTTGGCACAGCACAACTTGATGGAACGGACATAGAGGAAGACACCGAGGACTTACCCGAAACCAACCTCAGAATTTTTCTCCGTGGCGTCTTGGCAGCCGACGGCGACTTCCCCGGCAGTGCGCTCATTGAAGATGACAAAAGCAAAACAGATGTTTTCCTTGTGGGTGACGAACTTCCCGGCAATGCAAAACTCCGTTCCGTGCACGCTAACCGCGTTATTCTTGACCGCGGTGGAAAATTGGAAAACCTGTATTTCCCGGAATCCGATGACAACTCCGGTGTAAGCTTTTCTGCTGACGTTGGCAGCACCTCGCAATACGAAGAACCAGTCGATACCACTAACACATCTACCCAACCCTCAGCCCCACCTGCAGCAAACAACCAGCCCCGCCGCGAAGAAATACGCAAGCGCTTGGAACAGCTTCGGGAACGCCTGCGCAGTAACGGTTAATGTCGGCAAATGACACCTGCAATGTCGCCATGAGACATGCGTGAGCGCTGGCTATACCGATAGAATGCAATCCATTCAATTAGAAGGGAGTGTATTTTGATGCGACGTTGGAACGGTTGGGGCGAGGAAACATTCAATCTGGAGCTCCCGGCACAGGGGCAGAATTTTCTTGCAGAGCGTGTGGGTGCAAGCCACGCTCTTGAAGACGTATCTCTGGAGTCTGTCTGCGCTAAGGTTCCGGAGTCACGCCTACCGGCTGACGACACGGTTGCTAAGCTCATCGACACCAGTCCAGAAACTCGCGTGCGCCACGCCCGCGGCCAAAGTTTGGCAGACTGGTTGGCCATGCGCAGTGGCGAGTTCGGTGTTTTTCCAGATGGCGTTGCCCGCCCCGAAACCAGCCTCGACGTGCAGAACCTACTTCACTACGCACAGGCGCATAACATCGAGCTGATTCCATACGGCGGTGGCACCAGTGTTGCTGGGCATATCAACCCGCTGGCAGGCGATAAGCCTGTGCTTACAGTGGATATGGGTGGCATGAACCGCCTCATTGACCTAGACAGGGAAAGCCAAATCGCGACCTTTGGTGCGGGTACACCGGGGCCTCTTGTTGAATCCCAGTTGCGGGCTCATGGCTACACACTCGGGCACTTTCCCCAATCCTTTGAGCTCTCAACCATTGGTGGTTGGGTGGCCTCGCGGTCGAGCGGTCAGCAATCCTTGCGCTACGGGCGCATTGAGCAATTGTTTGCCGGCGGTCAGATTGAAACACTCAAAGGCACTCTGGAGTTGCCCACCATTCCGGCATCCAGCGCTGGGCCTGACATTCGCGAAATGATTCTGGGCTCCGAGGGCCGCATTGGCTTGATCACAGAAGTGAAGGTTCGGGTCACCCGCCTGCCAGAACAAGAAAGTTTTCACGTTGTATTCTTCCCGGATTGGGATAGAGCGCGCACAGCCTGTCGAAAATTGGTTCAAAACCGCACTCAGCTTTCCATGCTGCGCCTCAGCAACGCCATAGAAACCGAAACCCAGCTGGCCTTGGCCGGGCATCCACAACTCATTGGCATGCTTGAAAAAGTACTCTCTCTGCGCGGCGCGGATGAAGGCAAGTGTATGATGACGTTCGGTCTCACTGGCAGTAAACACCAGTGCGCCAGCGCCAAGCAAGAAGCCAAGCGTATCTGTTCAGAATATAAAGGTGTTTACACAGGCACACGGCTCGGAAAGAAATGGGCGGAAAAGCGGTTCACCATGCCGTATCTCAGAGAAGCGTTATGGCAGATGGGCTACGCCGTAGATACGTTAGAAACCGCCACCGACTGGGACAACGTAGACACATTGTTGGGCCTTATGGAAAACAGTTTGCGCAACGGTCTTCAAGCCAGAGACGAAAGCAAAAACGAGCGCACCCATGTATTTACCCACCTGTCCCATTTTTACGGACAGGGCTGTAGCATCTACACCACCTATGTTTTCCGTGTTGCGGATAGTTACGAGGAGACGTTGGCCCGCTGGAAACATCTGAAAAACACCACCTCAGAACTGATCGTCCGTAACCGCGGCACCATTAGCCACCAGCACGGTGTCGGCAAAGACCATGCGCCCTTCTTGCCGGTGGAAAAAGGTGAGTTGGGAATGCTCGCAATCCGTTCCCTGTGCCAAACCTTCGATCCGGAAGGCATTCTCAACCCCAAAACCTTGTTGGAGTGAGCGGAGTGACCCAGATGAAGCGTCGAGACATACTGCTCAGAGAGCTTCAAAGCGGCCGCCATACCTTTGATGTTGTGGTGGTGGGAGGCGGCATTACCGGCGCGGGTATAGCTCGAGAAGCTGCCGGTAGCGGCTTGAAAACGCTGCTTGTAGAGCAAAAGGACTTTGCCTGGGGAACCTCCAGCCGCTCCTCGAAAATGGTGCATGGAGGCCTTCGGTATCTGGGCAGCGGGCAATACCGGCTTACCAGAGACGCTGTTACCGAGCGGCAAAGGTTAATGGCTGAGGCGCCCGGGCTTATAGAACCTCTGCGCTTCATCATGCCGCACTTTCAACGCCAATTCCCCGGGCCAAGACTGTTTCAGATTTTGCTTCGGATTTACGACTGGATCTCCCGTTCCAAGTCCCGTCACTTTCTGACTCCGGGCGAAACGCTGCAATGGGTACCCGGCCTCAATACCGAGAAAATGACGGGCGCCAGCGGCTTTACCGACGCTGTAACCGATGATGCTCGCCTGGTGCAAAGGGTTATCGCAGAGGCTCGCCACGACGGCGCCTGGTGCTTGAACTACCTTAAAGCCGCAAGAGTAATCCGCACCGATGGACAAGTCAGTGGCCTTGAGCTTCAGGCCGAGGGCAATGCCCAACCGTTTACTGTTGATTCGCCGCTGGTTATCAACGCCACCGGGGTTTGGGCCGACCGGCTCCAGCAGCCGGAGAGCGACGAACAGCCCATGACCATACGACCACTGCGCGGCAGCCATCTGGTTCTTCCGTGGCAGACGTTGCCGGTTTCCTGCTCTGTTTCCCTGTTCCACCCGGATGACAAACGCCCGGTTTTCGCCTTTCCTTGGGCCGGCACAACCGTATTAGGGACAACGGATCTTGATCATAAAGAAGATCTGGATATAGAGCCGCGCATCAGCAGTGAAGAAGTCGATTACCTCCTGCGTATATCGAGCAGATTATTCCCCAGTGCCGTAGTCACCAAACGTGATGTTCTCTCAACTTGGGCAGGCGTTCGGCCGGTTGTTACCTCTGCACAAAAGACGGCGGAATTCAAGACGCCGTCCAAAGAAAGCCGCGAGCATGAATTCCGGGAAGACAAAGGCTTAATCAGCATCGCAGGCGGCAAACTCACTACCTTTCGCCTGATCGCACGAGAAGCCCTTACCCGAGGCATGAGCACTAAAGATAGGCTGCGGCCAGAGCGTGACCCGGTATTCCGACCCACGCCTTCACCTGAAAAGCCCGGCAATATAAGCCATCAGAATTGGCAACGGCTAGTCGGGTTTTATGGATCAGATCTGCCCTCTGTGCTAAAGGCTGGCCCACTGGAACCTGTTCAACCAGATACGGCTTCCGGCCCTATACCGGGCGAATTGCTTTGGGCTGAAGTAATTTGGGCCTGCGAACAGGAGAGCGTAACGCATCTGGATGATCTGATGCTACGCCGTACCCGACTTGGCTTAATCCTTCCCCATGGTGGAAAGCTGTTGCTTCCAAAACTAAGACAATACTGCCAAAGCGCCTTGAGCTGGGCCGATGAACAATGGTGCGCGGAAGAGGCCCGATATCTCGCCCTTTGGCGCGAAGCCTATTCTCTCCCGCTCCAGCCGGGGTCGTCACATGCCTTCTGATCCACTGATTCTGGCTATCGATAATGGCACCCAAAGCGTACGCGCCCTGCTCTTCGATACCCGTGGCAACCTTATTGCCAAAGGCAGGCAGGAGATTCAACCCTATTTTTCAGAGCAGCCGGGCTGGGCGGAACAGCACCCGGAGTATTTCTGGGAAAACCTAGGCAAGGCTTGTGATCAGCTTTGGGAGTCTACAGACGTCACGCCAGACAGAGTCGCGGGCGTTACCCTCACAACCCAGCGCGGCACCGTGATTAACCTAGACGAACATGGCAAGCCTCTACGCCCAGCGATTATCTGGCTCGACCAGCGCCACGCTAAAGTCGATGGGCCAGTTAAAGGGCCTTGGGGTTGGCTCTTCAAACTGGCACGACTTGAAGACACCATTAACCGCTTTCGGGAAAACACTCAGGCCAATTGGATTGCCCAAAACCAGCCGGAAATATGGAAAAAAACCCGGCATTTTGTCTTGTTGTCAGGCTACTTAAATTATCGATTGACCGGCGAATTCCGCGACTCTACGGGTAGCCAAGTGGGCTATCTACCGTTCGACTACAAAAGACATCGCTGGGCTGGCAAGCGGGATTTCAAATGGAACCTTATGCCAATAAAGAAATCCATGCTGCCTAAACTGGTTAGCCCTGGCTCTACCCTCGGCCACTTGACCGCAGAGGCCGCTAAACATCTTGGCGTAAGAGAAGGCTTAGCAGTGATTGCAGCTGCTTCTGACAAAGCCTGTGAAATACTAGGATCGGGTGGCTTAACGCCGGATATCGGCTGTATGAGCTACGGCACAACCGCTACGATAAACGCCACCAACAAGCGCTATGTGGAACCGGTTCGATTGATGCCTCCTTACCCTTCCGCCTTGCCCGGTCATTACTCCACAGAAGTGATGATCTATCGTGGGTTCTGGATGGTGAGCTGGTTCAAGCAGGAGTTTGGCTTACGGGAGCGCGAACTTGCAGAGAATCGCGGAATCGAGCCCGAAGAGCTGTTCGATGAACTCGTGCAAGCCGTACCTGCGGGCTCCATGGGCTTGATGTTGCAACCCTACTGGTCACCCGGCGTGCGCCAACCCGGGCCGGAAGCCAAAGGTTCCATTATCGGGTTTGGCGATGTGCACACCCGTTCGCACATTTACCGGGCAATTCTGGAGGGGCTGGCTTACGCGCTTCGGGAAGGTAAAGAAAAAATTGAAAAACGCAGTGGCGTTAAAATTCGAAAGCTCCGGGTAGCTGGCGGTGGCTCCCAAAGCGACGCCGCCATGCAGTTAACGGCCGACGTATTCGGCTTACCCGCTGAGCGCCCCCACACTTATGAAACCTCTGGACTGGGCGCAGCCATCGATGCAGCAGTGGGACTTGGCCTGCACCCGGATTTTGAAACAGCTGTGGCGGAAATGACCCGGGTGGGCGATGTATTTCAACCCAACCCGGAAGCGCGGGAGCTTTACGAAAGACTCTACTCTGAAGTTTACTTGCGTATGTACCCGCAGTTGCAGCCCCTGTATCAAAAAATCCGGGATATCACCGGCTACCCGAAATAAGCTCTCTGGATATGTGGAGGCACTTCCGTGCCCCTAGGTGCAACTTAAAGCCGCGGAAGTGCAGTTCCTTCGGGAACTCGAATTTCAAAACCAGATTTTAAAGTGAGCGTCTCGCCCGCAGGTATTTGTCGGTCCCAGGCCAGAACACCCTTTTCATCATCAACATCTCGCTCAACCGGCTCGCTGATGTCCAACGGTTTAACGGTCAGAATGTCTTTTTGAGATACAGGGAGCCTATCAAAAACCCGTACCTGCACAGCCTGTGAGTGATGGTTTGTAATCTCAAAACGGTTTTGTCGGCGCTGAACATTTTCACTTTTCCACATGCCTTCCTCACCGGTACGTTCAAGCTCGTTCACTACGGCTACCCGAACACCCTCATCTACCCCGAATCCGAGGGTGAGTTCTTCACCGTTCGTTAACGCTGGGAGCTGGGTTTCACCTAGGCTCTGGCCCTCTCGGTACAAGGTAAGCCGCCCGGCCGGTATGGGTGTTTCAGATTGAAATTTACCCGTTGCATGGAGGTAGCCGGTTGCATCCATTACTGGCGCAGTCCAAATGGCAACTTCAACCGGGATCCTATGCTCCGCAACCGTTAACCGTTGGCCCGAAGTGCCGCTAGGAACATCCACTGGGTGTGACAAACGATAGCTTTGGGTGAATGTGCTCTGCCTTTCAACAACCGCTGCACTCTCTAACTCCATCCCCATAAGCGACTCCGCCTGCATATCAGCCATAGGCGCGGACGCCTTTGAACGGAACGCCAGCGGCTGCTCGGGGCTGACTACCCACGAATACATTAGTGGCATTGCCGTTCCCCTGCGGGCATTTGCAGTTGCAAGGCGCAGGTCCACGCCGTGCCAATCCATTCCGGTGGACTGCTGAACAACGGCCAAGTGTTCTAGCGCGACCTCACCACCAGTTTGACCCTTGAGTTCTGTTTTAAGGCGGGCGCTGTATTCGCTCCGCCACCGCGCTTCCGGAGTCTGAAACCTGAGGGTTACTTGCAGCTCACCGGATGCCGGGGCCTGATAGCGTAAACGTACTTGCTTGGTTGCCTTTGCGCCTTGTTTCACTTGGGACAGCTCCCGAGTTAAGCGGTCTCTCAGTGCGATATCATCTGTCATTCTCGCGCGAATAGCCCTTATCTCCCCGAGCGCACTCTGTGTTGTATCTTTCAAAGCGACGGCCATGTCATTCAACTCTGAGGCCGAGAGCTCATGGGGCGATTCAGCAGCATTGCTCATAAGTGTTACCTGCTGATTCCACGCTTGAATCAAGTCCTCTTTTTCCTGAATGTGCAAGGTAACCTCTGCCAGCTCCTTGCGGATTCGCCGGGTTTCATCCGCAACGAACTCTGCCTGCTCCATTCGGCTGACCTGAACCTGCTGGATTTGCAACCCGCTAATACCACTTATCTGAACTTGCAAAGTCTGGTCCTGAAGGCTGACGGGCAAGCCCTCAATATTGAGGATTCCAGCGCCGGAACCTACCTGCTCAGGTTCCTCCCAAGTCAGCTCAGCATGCGAGGGGTATAAGATGGCAGAGGTAATCTCTGCAGAAGCCAGCATGGGCGTCATCGCAATGGTCAGTGCAAATAGGCTGTGTTTAGTCATCGAAACTTTCCTTTTTTTTACTCACCCGGCTCTGGCACATCGTGTTTGCTCGCACCTTGCTCCCTTGCAAGCTCGCGCGCGCGGTTACGGTCGTCACCATCTTCGGCCAGAGGTTCTTGATCTTGCCCTCTCGCCGGAGCGAGCACCACCTGAGTCAATAACGGAAAATGGTCGGAACCGATGGAGGGAAGCCGAGTAATGGATGCGAGCGTAAAATGATGGCTGTGGAATAGATGATCAAGAGGCCAGCGCAACAACCGATAATCTGCGTGAAAAGTACTGTAAAACCCGCGCCCTACTCTTGGGTCCAGTAAGCCGCTGACTTTTCTGAACAAGCGGGTTGTTGGCGACCAAGCTACATCGTTGAGATCGCCGGTAACGATAATCGGCTCTTGGCTGTCGGCCACACTTCGCCCGACAATAACCAGTTCCGCATCCCGCTCTTTCGATTCATCATTTTCTGTGGGGCTAGGCGGGGCCGGATGTACAAAATGAATACGCACCTTATCGCCGGTGGATAGCTCAACCAATGCGTGCATCGAAGGCACCTTCTCCTCGATTAGAAAGCACACTTGCGTTTCGCTTAATGGCAGCCGCGAAAAAACATGCATGCCATAAAGGTTATCCAAGGGGCACTTGATGGTGTAAGGCATGTCGCCTTCCAACGCCGCCAGTTGATTTTCCCACCACTGATCCGATTCCAGCGTTACCAATACATCCGGCTTATGCGTCTCGACCAGCGTGAGCAGGGCTTCTGCGTTGCGGTTAGGGGTAAGCACGTTGGACGTAAGTATGGTCAAAGTGCGCCCAGGGTGCCTGTTGCGAGCGTCTTTGACCTCTTTCCGCCATATTGCCGTGTACGGCAGAATCCACCAAAGCTGGGCGAGCAAGGAACTCCCCGCGGCAACAACCAGCGTTTTGCTCAGGGGTTGCGTCAGATCCAAAAACACCCATTGAGCGACGAGTAATAATGCCGCCAAAACCGCCAATTGAAGGCGTGGAAAATCAAAAACCCGAATGCTCCAGTGAGGATTACGCCAGAGGGGCAAGAAGGTCGCTACGGCAATGACCGTTGTGAATAGAGAGAAAATGATGGATAGCATCGGATCAGTGTAGCGCAACGCCCGGGACATTCGCACTAGGACGTTGCATCAGAAAGCCCAGCTTGGCCCTAGAAGGCTTGGTCTTGATAGCGTTAATAATTGATCTTTATCAAATCATAATTTTTCGAAACAGGCACCTTGGCCAAGACTGCAGAAATAGACCATTCTTAAATGGCGTTCGTTGATCGAGAGGGAAATCATATATGAAGAAACTACCTATACTGTTAACTGCCTTGGGACTCGCCGCCTGCTCCGGTTTCGCGCTTGCCGAGGCAGATGCAACAAGGGGCGCTGCATCCGCCGCCGTGTGTATGGCTTGCCATCAAGCAGATGGTAGCGGCATGAACATCCCCGGGGGTGAGTCTTGGCCTAGGTTGGCAGGATTGGACGCAGCCTATATCAGCAAACAACTACACGACTACAAATCCGGGAAGCGCAGCAGTGCCAGCATGATGCCTTTTGTGAATATGCTGGACGATCAGAAAATTGCAGATGTCGCCGCTTATTATGCCGGTCTGCCTGCTACCAAAGGTAAAGGCAGTGAAAGTGCTAACGAGGCAACGCTCAAGCGCGGACAACAATTGGCGGAGCGTGGCGACTGGTCGCGTTACGTTGTTTCATGCAAAAGCTGCCATGGTCCCGATAACCAAGGTGCTGGTGCTGTTTTCCCGGGCATTGCCGGTCAACACGCAGGCTACATAAAAACCCAGCTGCAAGCGTGGAAAGCAGGTACCCGAAAAAACGATACGCAAGACCTGATGGGCTCCATTGCTCGCAGAATGAGCGATGACGATATCAATGCAGTCGCGGCTTGGCTTGCTAGCCAGAGCGCTTCGGCCAACTAAGAGGGTTTTCACATCATGATTCGCACTTTTAGCTACGTTGCGCTGTCGGGAACCCTATTGTTTTCCGCCACTGCCGCAGCGACCGACGACACTACGCAACAGTACATCAATACGTTGACAGAACTGGGCTACCCGGCTCCCAAAGCAAATGAGTTGGTGCATATCCCACCTACCATGGAAGATTTGGAAAACGCCAGCCTTCACCCTGAGCTGAAACGCGTCATTAGGCGGGGCTACGATCTTTTCACCAACACCCAACAACTAAGGGGCGAGAATGTTTTCAACAACATGAACTGTTCCAGCTGTCACATGGGTGAAGGCCGCATGCCCTTTAGTGCCCCGGTTTGGCCTGCAGCGGTGACTCTTCCCAACTATCGTGGAAAGAACGACCACGTGAACAATCTAGAAGAACGCATTGCAGGCTGCTTTACCTACTCAATGAACGGAAAACCCCCGGAGTACGGCAGTGACAACATGCTTGCACTGTCTGCCTACCACCAATGGTTGGCAAAGGGAGTCGCCATGTACCCGGAAAAACCCATCTACGGCAGGGGCTTTCCCGCGCCGGATCGCCCTGCGAAACTGAGCTATGCTCGCGGAGAAGCCGCATTTGATGAGAATTGCTCTGTTTGCCACGGTAACGATGGCGAGGGCTTGCGCGTAGGTAACCACACAGTTTTCCCTGCAATTTGGGGGGATATGTCGAACAACTGGGGTGCGGGCATCGTGCGGGTATTCACTGCAGCGGGCTTTATCAAAAACAACATGCCATTAGGCCAACCTAACAGCCTGAGTGATCAGGAGGCGTGGGACATTGCCTATTACATGAGCAATCAGGAACGACCACAAGACCCACGTTATACAGGTGATGTAAAAGACACTTTGGAAAAGACACAGGAGCGATTCCACAAGCATTCGATGTATGGACAAGCCCGGGAAACCGACGGACATGTTCTTGGGGATCATAACAACACTGGAGAGAAGCCATTCCTCAAACCAGATTCGGTTCGCCCAAGAACCTTTGAATAGATATTGGTTGGGCGCTGTGCAACCACTTGTGTAGCGCCTTAACGTTTAGTGTTAAGTTGCCCACTCAATTAATTGTTTTACCAGTCTTTTACCCAAACTTACCTGCCCTTCCATTGGTTGAGCAAGCTCACCAAGTTTTTCGACACGCAGCACACCCATTGAATCTATCTGATAATCATTTACAATCGCGCTCTAATTTTATCAGGAGAAAGTGACAATGGCTGCCCGACACACCGTTTCTCGAACCCTTTTAACTTTGGCCATAGCTGCGCCATTTGCAGTGCATGCCTCATCAACGTCTCTGGATGAACTGGTTGTGGTTGGCAGCCGCGCGCCAGCTCAAATAAGCCAGATTCCCGGTTCTGTTTGGGTTCTTGAGGGTGAAGAATTGGAAGAGCAGCTCCACGCTGGTCAGGACCTGAAAACGGTCATCGGTAAACTGGTGCCCAGCATGGATTTGGCACCCGAGACCCGAACCAACTATGGCCAGAATATGCGCGGTCGAAGTGTGCTGGTAATGATTGATGGCGTGTCTCTCAATGGCTCCCGCGGGCTAAGCCGGCAATTCGACTCTATCGACCCATTCAACATAGACCGCATAGAGGTGCTTTCCGGTGCTACGGCAGTATACGGTGGCGGTAGCACAGGTGGCATCGTGAATATCATTACCAAGAAAGGTCGGGAGGGAGAGGCTCGGTTCAGTACGGAAGTAGGTGCTTCTAGTGGCTTCAATAATACTGAGGATCGGCAATTTCGCTTCGGCCAATCCATTTCCGGAGGCAACGACACTCTCAAAGGCCGGCTCGCCTTTGCAACAAAAGACAATGGAGCAATGTACGATGGGAATGGCGATGCCATCATGCCAGATATTTCCCAAACAGATTTGCAGTACAACCGCAGCCTCGACGTAATGGGCAGCACCCAGATTCGCATCAATGAGAACCAGAAACTCGACCTGACAGCCCAGCTATACAATTCCGGCTACCGTGGAAATCAAGGGGCTTGGCTGGGGCCTTACCTTGCCGAGATAAATAACCCCGAAATCCGCAAAGGCTTCTCTAGCGACCGGGATCCCCAAACCGACCGGTACATGTTCAATTTGGCGTGGCAACATCTGGATTTTCTGGGTCACACAGCGTACTTACAAGCTTCGATGCGTAATGAGGAGTCCAGCTTTCACCCCTACCCTTATCAGCGCGCAACCTTGCCCCAAAGCTACTTCGGCGCATCTCAACAGAATACCCGTCAGTACCTAATAAAAGGGCTTTTGGCAAAAGACTTTGGCAGCGTTCGGCTCAATTACGGCATAGATCTTGATCGCGAAGACTTCTCTGCTAATCAAATGATTTTCGACAACGCAACCGCGTTTCCGAGCGGCGGCATGACATTTGATGAAGAATTTACCATCGATCGCTATCCGGACTATCGTGTGGAAGGTATTGCTGCCTATTTTCAGGCTGAATGGCAGGCCACCGAACGGCTCCAGCTGAATGCCGGAATTCGGCAGAGGCATGCCCGGCTTGATATGGAAGACTTTATAGGCACACAACAAGCAGTCGAGGTTGAGCGTGGCTTGGTAACGAGTGCCGATACGATTCCGGGCGGCCAGAACGACTACGATGTCACCCTGTTAAACGCCGGTGCTATCTATAACTTAAATGACGACCAACAAGTTTGGGCTAATGTGAGTCAGGGTTTCGAGATCCCGGATCCCGGCAAGGTGGCTGGTCGCGGGAACTATAGCCTGAATGATGGCCACTATGTTCTCACCGACTCTCTGAACATTGATGACAACACGGTACCGGGGTTGAAAACCAATCAGGTGGAGCTTGGTTGGCGTACTTACCAGGTGCAATGGGATGTGCAGGTAGCCGCATACTACACTTGGTCGGATAAAGAAGCAGTAACCAACCGAACTACGCTCACAGTAGATGTGGTTGATAACAAAACCCGGGATTACGGCCTTGAGGGCGCTCTCACCTGGCGAGCAAACCGGCAATGGTCTTTCGGCGGAACAGCCCACTACGCGCGCTCCGAAGTAGAAGATGCGAGTGGCGATTGGCAAAAGAATCTCGTAACCGCCGCGAGCCTTCCTAATGCCACAGCTTTTGTTCAGTGGAGGGACAACCAGAACTCGGCCCGTCTCCAAGGCTCCCATGCGTTCGGTATTGAAGACGATGCCGGCGATGAAATAAACGGGTTTACAACATTCGACTTACTAACGTCGCGTGAGCTGCCTTTGGGTCGTCTCAATTTCTCCATCACCAACTTGTTGGACAAGCAATACGACACCGTTTGGGGGCAGCGGGCTCAGCTATTCTATGGCTTCGAAAAGCTCTTCGATTTCAAAGGTCAGGGCCGAGCCTATACCCTATCCTACTCCGTGGACTATTGATGGCATGTTGATTGGTAAGCGCTCAGGGCTCGTGCTGCGAGCCCTCGCTTTTCTGCTGCTGAGCTTCTCTGCTAGTGCGGACAGTCTGATGCTGCACAACGCCGGCGACTTGAAACAGGGCGTGCCCCCAAAGCGCATTGTGGCTTTGAACTGGTGGTTGGCAGAGCATTTGCTGGCGCTGGGCGTTACCCCAATAGGCGTGGCGGAAATAGACCGTTACCGGCAATGGGTCGTGGAGCCGAAGGCGCCGGAGTCTATAAAATCTGTGGGCCGACGTCAGGCCCCGAATCTAGAAGCCATTCGCTCTCTCAAGCCGGACTTGATTTTGGTTTCCGGGCACTTAGAAGCAGCGGTGCCTGCTTTGCGAGCCATCGCGCCAACGTTGGTGCAAACAACCTACGAATCCGGTTCGAACCCGTGGGTCAAGGCTCGTGAACACCTGCTCGCTTTAGGAAAAATACTTGACCTTGAAGATAAGGCTCGAGCTGTTATTGCGCAGGCTGAGCAGGATCTTGCAGCCACCCGAGAGCAGCTTTGGAAGACTGGATTAGCTGGGAATACCGCTTTTATTGTCCGATTTCTAGACGACCGGCGTGTGCGTGTTCACGGTGCCAACTCCATGTTAAACCAAGCTCTAGAACAAGCTGGCCTCACCAATGCGTGGCACCAACCTACCAATCTATGGGGTTTCACTCCGGGAACCATTGCAGACTTGGGCGGCCAGCCCGATGCTTGGTTAATCTATATACGGCCGTGGCCGGAGGCAGATAGGGAGCGTCTGCAGGAAAGCGGCCTCTGGCCTTATCTTCCCATGGCACGCAGTGGTCGAATAATTGGTGTTGGGCCGGTTTGGACGTTCGGCGGCGTGGTGAGCGTACCCCGTATGGCTCGCATGCTGGCGGACCAACTGTTGCAAGGTGCTCAGGAGCAACAACCATGAAGCAACTTGCTTTACAGCGCCAGCCTCAGCTTTGGCAGCTTCTCTTAGTGGTGTTAACACTGTCGGCAGGTGTGTTCTTATCTCCTGCTACTAGTTTGGAAAATTTGTTGCGCTTACCCGGCGCTCTTGTACTTAATCAGTCTGCAACTTTTGAACAAGCTGTTCTGCATTACACCCTGCTACCACGATTAACCATCGCCCTGCTAACCGGTGCCGCACTTGGGTTTGCGGGAACACTCGTGCAGCAAGTCTTGCGCAACCCCTTGGCCGCTCCAACCACACTAGGCGTCGCGGCTGGCGCTCAGCTAACGTTGGGGTTAATCATGTTGATGGCACCCTCGCTTCTCATTTGGCGCGAAATCTGGGCCATGGTTGGTGGGCTCGCGGCTCTTGGCTTGGTTTTGTTGATGGGGGCTAGGCGCGGGTTCGATCCGCTATCGCTTACCCTTTGCGGGCTGATTGTAAGCCTTTACCTAGGGGCGATAAACACGGTGATTTTGTTGTTCAATCAGGAACAACTTGCTGGGTTATTCATTTGGGGAGCCGGGGAACTCAGCCAAAACGATTGGCACAGCACTCTTGCATTGCTGCCCCGTTTGCTGATTGCAGCTGGGTTGGCGCTAGCTCTCTTGCGCCCGCTGCAAGCGCTGGATCTAGGAACCGAGGGAGCAAAATCGTTAGGGTTGTCTCCAAACATTATCCGCATTCTAGCGTTGACTCTGGCGGTCTATCTCACAGCTCTTACAGTAAGCCATGTGGGCGTGGTTGGGTTCATTGGTCTGGCGGCGCCGGCTATTGCTCGATTATTGGGCGCACGAACGCTGCGCCAACGCATGCTTACCAGCGCCCTTACCGGCGCGTTAGTTTGTTTGATCGCCGATGGCATAGCCCAACAACTCACTTTTGTATTCAGACACATGTTGTTCCCAACCGGCGCAGCCACAGCATTGATTGGCGGTCCAGTATTGTTATGGGTATTGACCCGCAACCGGTTAATGTCCGCTCGACCATCCCAGCCGGCATCTCTGGCCACAACCCGGCGTGAGTTCTCGAAAACTGGCTTCCTGTTGTTGTGCTTAATCACTCTGGGCAGTTTGGCAGTTACATTGTCGCTCGGCCCCACATGGGAAGGCTGGCGCTGGACCAGCTTCGACGGAGAGAGTGCACTCCTAGCAATGCGCCTGCCGCGAATGATCACAGCGCTAATGGCCGGTGGGCTGCTTGCAGGTGCTGGTGTCATTGTTCAAAGATTGACCCGAAACCCCATGGCTAGCCCAGAACTACTAGGTATTAGCACAGGCGCGGCGTTAGGCATGGTGCTATTAATTCTTACGGTTGGCAGCGGCAGCCGCACTTTGCAGATTCTGGCCGGAGGTGCTGGCGGAACTTTGGTTCTGCTGATGCTGCTCATACTGAGCCGGCGAAGCGGCTTTTCTCCGCAGCGCTTGCTCTTAGGTGGTATCGCTCTTTCAGCCCTTTTAGATGCAGGTATTCGCATGATTTTGGCGATGGGCGACGCCCAATCAATCATGCTACTTAACTGGTTGGCGGGTTCTACTTGGCTTTCTGGACAATCCGACGCTTGGACCCTTGTTATTGCAACACCTATCCTCGCACTGATGGCTGTTCTAGCAAGTCGATGGCTAGACCTTCTGCCCTTGGGCGACACTGCCGCCAGCTCACTGGGCTTGCCACTGGCACCGGCTCGACTGCTACTTCTATTGATTGCGGCGCTTATGACCGCTGCTGCAACGCTGGTTGTTGGCCCCTTGTCGTTTGTGGGTTTGATGGCACCGCATTTGGCACGGCTTTTAGGTTACCAACGCGCCTTACCACAACTTCTAAGCGCCTTTGTTATTGGCAGTTTGCTGATGCTATGGGCCGATTGGCTGGCGCGCTCACTGGTGTATCCCCATGAGTTGCCCGCGGGTTTGGTAGCCACTCTGATTGGAGGTGGCTATTTTCTGGTACGGATGTACCGAATGCCAAGTCGCTGTTAATGCCAACACGTTGATCCTGACCACTCGACACTACAAAGAGAGATCGAGCCATGTTCGCACTGAGTGCTACTAGCTTTAGCTTGGCAGACAAAACGCTTCTTCACCCTATCGACCTTAAGGTTGCCCCAGGCCGGATGGTAGGCCTGATTGGCCACAACGGGTCTGGTAAGTCCACACTATTGAAACTTCTGGCGCGCCAACTGACACCTACCGCAGGTCAGATCACTCTGGAGGGCAAGGAGTTGCATCGTTGGGGTGACCGTTCTCTTGCGCAGAAGGTGGCGTATCTGCCGCAGCAACCGCCCGCAACGGATGGTTTGACCGTTAAAGAACTGGTTCGTTTTGGGCGTTACCCGTGGCATGGCGCATTGGGGCGTTTCTCCCATGAAGACGCACAACAGGTAGAAAGAGCCTTAGCACTGACCGACACTGAACGTTTTGCAGGCCGTAGCGTCGATGAACTGTCTGGTGGGGAACGCCAGCGAGTTTGGCTAGCTATGCTGCTAGCTCAAAATGCCCGTTTCTTGCTGTTGGATGAGCCTACCTCTGCTTTGGATGTCGCTCACCAAATTGAAGTGCTTTCTCTGGTGCGTAAATTGGGAAAGGAGTTGGATATAGGCGTTGTAGTCGTGCTACATGACATCAACATGGCAGCCGGATTTTGTGACCATTTGGTAGCCTTGCACGGTGGGCGGCTGCTAACGGAAGGCACACCTGACGAGTTGATGAACCAACAAACTCTGAAAGATATCTACGGGGTAACTATGTCCGTACTACCGCATCCTCACCGGGAAGGTGCTCGCATCGCGGTAGCATAGAGCTACAACCCATTGCCGCATTTCAGTCTGGTAAAAGCGCTCCTTTCGGAGGACGCTCTATCAGTGGACAGTTCTGGCAAAGGGGCAGATTCGGCAACCGATAGCGCAAGCAACATTGTTGTCGCTGGCGCTGTGGTTCTATCCCTGCTCCTCGTTCTACGTAACGAACCGGATTTGCCATTGGGTTCGAAAGGCCGTTCGGTCGCTTAACCAACTTTACAAGTTGCTGACCATCCAACAGGAGGCTATCTGGTAATCCTGCTGACTCCAAAGTGCGGATAAGCCACTCGAAATAATTGGCCGCATTGTTCCAGAGTACACGGCGTGAGATCTTTATGTGGGTACACCAGCCCTCGATAAGAGGCGCGAAATTTAGATCCAACAAGGCTCTGAAACGCTCAAAAGAATCCAAAGGAGCCGTTTGAAAAGGCCCTCCCTCATGGGCTAAACGGAATGCCTCGGGCAACCCGCTTTCATCTAGAATCACTTCTACCTGATCAAGAGCAACGGGCAAATCATGCCCAGACATTAAGTTGGCGACCACCACAGGCACAGTGAGTTTTGCGAAATAGTGCTTGGACCATAACGAAATCAGCGCGCGCTGGTCATCACCCGATTGCGAATCCCGGTATCGAGAGAGCAGCCGAGCAACCCCCTCTTCTGAGGCCAGATCACTGGCAGGTACACCCACTCGTTGATCCTGACCCTTCAAAACTAGCGCATCTCGGTAGCGCTCCAACTTACCGGTAAATAAATGATCGAGAGCAGGAATGGCCATGGCGTATCTACGTGATCCTTTGGCGTTACCTCTTTAAGAGGAAAGGTGATCTGGCAATTAATGATAATACGAATGTTTATCATTATACACGCAAGCATCATGTTGATGAACTCATTTCCAACGGATGGTCTTCATGTTTGGCCCTGAAAGGGTGAGATTTTAAGGCCAATACCACGCAAGAATTCAGCAGTGTCTTATACTGACTCCAACCCACTGCTTATGGCCTGATTATGGAAAATCGAAATAAAATTATTACAAGCGCTTTGTTGCTGCTATCCAACCCTTACGCCTTCGCAGCAGTCGCCGTCGACGACTATTACACGCTTAATGTCCAACAGCCCGGTGTGACAACCTCTTTCGCACCGGCTCTCAACGATATATTCGACGATGGCTTTACAGGCTTCACCCTTGCAGATTTTGAGCTCGTTCAAGGTCAGGGCATTATTCGAACCAACTCTGATGGTTCCTCTTTCGAGCCTGCTCAAGGTTTTATAGGGACCGCAGAGATTCGTTACATCATAGAGGACAACTCTGGCTCGGATCAGGCCTCGGTGTATATTGAGGTGACCAATGATGGTGCCCCTATTCAGGCTGTTCGAGATACTTTCTATCTGCCAGAAAATACTGGCGCTGTTACCCTGCCCGTTAGAGAAAACGATTGGTTTGAGTTTGTTGCCGGGTTTCCGGCCTTTATAGCGAGTACGAGTGGCAATACCGCACAAGGCGGAACAGTCACTACCAGTCCCAATAGTCTGTCTACTGTTGAATACACCCCCCCGGATAATTTCATTGGTGTAGACACTTTCAACTACACCTTGGAGGGCCCTGGCGGAACCTCCCAAACGACGGTTACTGTCAACGTTGGCGTAGAGCCGGGACAAAACGGCGTTGCCATGCCAGATAACCTGACACCCGAAGAAGCCAGCACCTTCGCTGTTGTTGTGGAAGCGTGTGAACAGGAGAGCACCGGCATACCCTGTGAAGACATAGCCGATCTCACCCCTGAAGAACAAAAACAGCTTGCGCAACAGCTTTCAGGACAGCACGCCAAGTTACAAGTGCGGGCC
Source organism: Marinobacter sp. 1-4A (assembly GCF_016597725.1). Classification (GTDB taxonomy): domain Bacteria; phylum Pseudomonadota; class Gammaproteobacteria; order Pseudomonadales; family Oleiphilaceae; genus Marinobacter. Next base: position 213,002 of record NZ_VCGY01000004.1, on the reverse strand, counting down.
ATGCGGCAACTGCAAAGACAGCAGTCCAGCAACATAAACGCGAGGCTAAAAGAGATTCGCGCGGCCCGAAACCCCATCAGCATCGACGGCTTAAACTTGGCGGTAATGGGGAAAAATCTACCCTTAGCTCAGGCTTTGCAGGGTGGCCTAAGCGGTGGTGGTGCTGGCGACAGTGTTGTTGATAGTGATGGCCCTATTGAAGGCGACAGTTCTGCTGATGACATGAGTGCGGATGATAGTAATGGTGTAGGCGATGGAGAGGGCAACAGTGAATGGATCAGCCCTTGGGGTGCCTTTATCAATGGCAAAATCAGCGTTGGTGAAAGCAATGAAACCGCTAACCGCCCGAGCTATGACCAAGATGGATATAGTGTGACACTCGGGCTTGACTACCGATTCAGTGACACCATAGTAGTCGGCGCTGCTGCAGGGCTGGGTGAGTCTGATACGGACTTTACTTCAATGCAGGGGCGTCAAAATGCCCAGTCGTTTTCTCTTGTCTCTTTTGGCAATTACTATCCTATCCCGAACCTGTATATAGATGGTTTGGCCATGTGGACACAGGGCGACTTGGATGTGAGGCGTGAAGTGAACGTCGCCAGTATCCAACAACAGTTGACTTCAGACACAAGTAGCCGAAGCCTGACCGCTGCTACAAGTATTGGCTACGAATTTAACTATCAGCGCTGGCAAAATACCCTTTACGGTCGTCTGGAATATTCCGACTTGAACATTGACGGTTATACCGAAAAAGGCGGCAGCCTTGGGCTGACATTAGGTAAGCAAAAAACCGATAGCTTAATCAGCGCTTTGGGCACTCGGGTTGGGTATGCGTTTAGCTGGAGTCGAGGCGTTCTAATTCCCTCCGTCGAGCTGGAATACATCAAAGAAAACAGCGACGACGTTAATATCAGGAATGAGTTCACGCAGGCTGTCACAGCGGGCAGTTTCAATATCAATGCCGATGAGCCAGACACTGAATACATGAGCCTGAGCACTTCGGTATCCGCTGTGTTCAGTGGCGGACGCTCGGCGTTCATCCGCTATGAGACTCTGCTGTTACAGGACAGCTACGACTTTAGCTCATATTCAGTAGGGTTTCGTGCCGAATTCTAACGGCCTAAACCAAGAGAAGATCGCTCACTTTTATTGTGAGCGATCGTTTAAAAGAAGTTCGTTACAATGAGTAAGACAAGGCCAGCCGCGGCAGCAGTCGCTATAAAGGCAATAGCGGCGGTTTTAATATCGGTGCCAGACACTTTCGTCGGGCTGCGAGACTCAACCATAGGTTCCGGCTGTTGTTCGCCTTCCGGCAGCATAAATGCACACTCCACACTGCCAAAGCACACAAGATCACCACTGGATAGATAGCCTGTTAGACACTTTTTACCGTTAGCGTAGGTGCCATTGGCCGACATGAGATCCACGACTTTCCAGCGACCTGCGTCATTGATGATTTGTGCATGGGCGCCAGACACGCTCTCATGGTTCAGCATTACATCGGAATTCGGTGAGCGACCGATCTCCCATTGGTTTTTACCCTCCCCAATGAGCTGAAAGCGCAATCCCACAACCGGATCGCTCGTGCCAATCAGTGTGGGCTCGTCCACTGCTTGTTGCGGGATCTTTTGATCCTCACTGTTAGGCTGTAATCCCGGCAACGAATCCTTGGAAAAAAATGCGGTGCCATCAACGCTTTGCTGGTTATTGAGAACCCAAGAAGGCGGCGCTTTGGAATCACCTGCTTCCGGCTTAGAGTCATCATCGGGCACTTCTTTGGCGAAAGGCGCCTCTTCAGGTACCTGAGCTTCTTCCTTATCCAAATCACCATGCAGTAAAGTCGCATCGGGATCGGCGCTGGCACCGTACAGCAACGTCGCATCCGGATCTTGTTCCACCACGGGGGCTTTGATGAAGAGCGTGAATATCGATTGGCCAACCTGCAGCTGGTCACCTTCTTTGAGCAAGCAAGCTTGCTCAATGCGTTCACCATTCACAAATGTACCGTTGGTGGACCCGCTATCCTCGACCCACACCCCTTCTGGGTCTGGAGTTAAAACGGCATGTTGTCGGGACGCACCACCTTGGTCCAACACGACATCGCACTCAGCGCTGCGCCCCATTTTCAGTTGTTTAGCAACCGGCAGCTGTTGCTCACCGTTCACAGACCGGAGAAGAAATATCAGGCTGTTTTGTTGTGTTGTCATGGCTCGCCTAACTCACTGACTATGAAAAAGAGGTTGTTGGCTACTCTACCCGCTAAAGTGCCAGAGTAAGCCAATCGTTAACACCAAAACAGCAGCGCCTGCTCCCAATAGAATGGGTAACAAGGAATTCCGTTGTGTTGCAGAAGATGTCTCAACGTTTGGCTCATCAAGCATATCATCCGCCACATGCAGGTTTTCTGCTATCAACACGGTAACGTTATCCTTGCCGCCTGCCTCAAGCGCTTCAGCAATCAGTTCATCCACTGCCACCGCACTGAAATCGTCAGCGCTAAGAGCTTCATTCAGCGTATTTTCAATAGAGCGGTCATCCAGCTCATCTGTCAAACCGTCTGAACATAGCAGCAAACTATCCCCCGGTTTCCATGCCACAGTGGTCAGTTCCGGCTGCGGAGCGCTGAGCCCCAAACACTGGGTAACCAAGTTACGCTTGGGATGGTTGCGGGCTTCCTCCTCAGTAATCTTACCTTGGGAAAACAGCCAGTGTACGTAGGAGTGATCTCTGGAAACCCGCCTGAGGCCAGTATCACGGTTGAACAAATAAGCTCTTGAGTCGCCAGCCCAGCAAATGCTCAACTGCTTGGGCTCCAATTTAGCCACAACAACCGCTGCACCCATACCCTTGCTCTCCGGATGAACTTTGGAGTGCTGCAGAATGCGTGTGTGGCATTCCATTAAGGCGGCCACAAGTCCTCCAGCCGAGGGGTTCAGCTCACCCAGAGATTCCACAATAATAGCGCTGGCCACTTCGCCCGCAGCGTAACCTCCCATACCGTCAACCACAGCCGCTAACCCAGTTGAGTCATTGCTGTAAAATGCATCTTCGTTCTGTTCACGCACAGCCCCCGGATGTGTTTTACCCAATAATCGAAACATGGCTGCGGTCTCTTATGGTCTTTTATTGTGTTCAAGCAGGCTGCTAAGGCAAAACTCTCGCTAATGCCGCACAGGCCGTGGCAAAACGCTTCGGCTTAAATTCGTTTTCATCACCCAGACTGGCAAACACTTTGTCCAATTGAGTTGTTATCTTTTTCCGATCCCCTAAGGAGTAGGACAAAGATTCTAAAGCGAGAAATGCTTGCTCCGCACTACTGTAATCAGCGTAACGGCCCCGTGCGCTGTTATCGGCAATACGCTGGCGCAGCGCCTTAATGGTCTCGGGGCTTGGTGGTTTGCGTTTAAGATTAGCGGCCAACTCAACGAGCTGTGCGCGCAACTTTTCTGTTGCGATGCCAACAGCGTTGGGTGTGTTGTGCGCTTTGTGCAAATCCCGCACCGAACTGGCGTATTTTTCGTAGCTAGCCGGTGCCGTAGCTTTAATAATAACGGCCACCATATCGAAGCTGTGATCCATCAACCGCAGGCTTCCCATAGGCAGCTGGGAGCTGAAATCATCAGGCCTGCCACGGCGGGGGTTCATACCTTGATGGCAACTATGGCAGTCGTATATAGACAGCTCTATCAAGCCTCTACTCAAGCTTTTTCCAAGGTTATGAGAGTCAATCAGGGCGAGCTGCCGTTTCGCCATTTCCACTTGCCCTACAGCCCATAAATAGCCCACCGGGTGATCGCCTTTGCGGGCAATATAGTCTTCGTCTACTTGATAATGTGCGGGCTGGTTAGCTGTGAACGTGTCCAGCTCGAAGCTTAGGCGCGGATGGCCCGCCGCCATAATGGCGTGAGTGGCGAACTTGTCTTTGGTGCCCATGTGACAGGATAGGCATAAGTCCGCGCGGGCTATCGGATCCGACAAAGGGTAAAGCCCGTTATCAAGATTATCTTGATGCGTCACATTCGGTTCGGTGTGGCTCCTTAGCCAGTCTTCCGCACCTCCGTGGCAGCCCTCGCAGCCAACGCCATCGGTCAGCTGGAATTTGGGGCCACGCCTAGCGCTAGGTACGTGGTCTGTATGGCAATCGAGGCAGATAGTCGCATTCTGGGCGTTGGCTAACCCCAGTGCTTTCGCCATGGCCTTGGATTCGGGATTGCTCAGCACACGGTAGGCCCGTGAGTGAAAATCCGTGGTAGACCAGAGCCGGTATTCGTTAAGTTGCACATTGCCGTCTGTCTGAGCGGACGTTTTGCCGTGGCAAATAGACGATGCACAGGTTGCGACACCCATATGCTTGTAGTCGTCGTTCTGTGGCAATGGCCCGGCAGTTGCCGACGCCGCACCCAACACCGCGCTCATGGTCAACAATATCAATATTCTTGTTATTCGAATAAACCCGGCCATTGTTTGCTCTCAGTGACGATAAAACGGCGAACGCAAAGTAAGGAGCCCTGCCCTAATCCTTTACGAACCACGGTTCTCCATTTTCATCGAGATAAAGCTTTTCCATCTCGCCTTTATTCAAAGGCCTTGAGCCTTTACGGCCAAATACCGCAATCTGGCCGCCGGTTTCATCCACCCCCCTATCCCGATCAAGCCCGCGCGACAAACTTAGGGCTGGCGACGCTGTGGGGTAGCTGGCGATAAACTTCGGCACAGGCTCCGGGCTAAAGCCATAGAAGTTCGGCTGCAGCTCGGGCGAAGTGAGCTGAACAATCTGCAAGCCATTTTTGCCATCAGCAACATAGGCAAACAGTGAAGCATTGGTGGCACCAACAACCACGTCGCGACTGTCGCCCAAACGCCCGCCTGCATCAAACTGCACGTGCAGCTTGGGCTGCTCCGGGGATTCAATATCCACAATCAACAAACCTTCTTTGCCAGCGGCAATATAGGCGTAGGTGCGGGACAGGTAGAGCTTTTGAGCATCTTTGATCCCAAGCCTTGCTTCAGAAACGAGTTTTGGCTTATCCGGATGGGTTACATCAATTACCTGCAAACCCTCCGCATTGGTGACAAACAGGTAGCGGAACTGCAAGGCACTGGCACGCACATCTTGCATGGGCACCACGGCGGCTACTTTGGGTTTGAGCGGGGCGCTTAGGTCCAATATCACCATGCCTGCATCTGCGGCCACATAAACATAGTTTCCGCCAATGGTGAGGTGTTTTGCGCCTTTGAGCACACCGTTTTCATTCCACGTCAGTGCGCGCTTGAGCTTATTATTGGTGGGCTCTCCATCCATGAGCGTGTCTATATCCACCAGAATCAGACCTTCTTCTGTATCGGTGATCAGCGCGTAATTATAAATAGGCGCAAAAGGCTGCTCCTGGTTGGTCTTGCGCATTAGCTCGCCAGTGTTTAACGAGGGGCGAATGGGTTGATTACTCGGCAGAGCCACGCAGCTCGCGTTTGAACTGGAGATGTGGGTGTCGTGACCCAAAGGGCTAGCCGGTGCGGTAATGATGCGCTGGGAGACACCTTTGTTGGCGATAGACGCAATATCGTAAACACGGAAGCCGCTCGTGCCTTCGGCAACATAGAGATACTCGCCTCGCATTTGCACACACTGGGCCTTGCCGGAGCTGTGCGTATAGGCTGTTTCCAGGCGCTCATTATTGTCTTGATGATCCTTAAACCAGTCCGGGTAGGCATAGCGGTGCAGATAGCTGCCAATCACCGCTTGCGGCTCGTCCCATTCGGTGACTTCCACACCGGTAACATTCGATTCGGTGCCGAGCCAAGCGTAATAACCAATAAAGTTAATGGAGTTAGTACCCATCACCAGCAGTTGCGACATGATGGCATTGTTGTCGTTGGCCTCAGCCAAATGGCAATTCGAACAGGTTTTGGTTTCCGTTTTGCGCGTGGTGTGGGGGAAATGAGGGTTAAATGCCTGTGAACTGTAACCACTCGCTGCGATAGGTGGCTGCTGTATATAGATTTTTTCGCGGTTGGCATTTTCGGATGAAAGCACAAGGGCAGAAGACGAGCGCACGGGTGCGTACTTTCCGCCTTTGCCCGGAGAGTGCTTGCCCAACAAAAACATTTGGTCGCCAGCGACTTGCGGGTTATAGCTGGCAAAGTTGCGTGTTTCGCCGCCCTCATAGTGGTGCCGCTCGGTCTTTTCATTGGCTTTTATGGGCAGGTGGCAGCCGCCGCAGGTATTGGTCCAGGAGGTATGGCAGGCATAGCATTCCATCTTGTCGTTGGAATGGGCCAGATCTTCCACGGGTACGTCAACGCCGAAGTGCTGCACGGTTACGTCGTTACTCATGAGTTTGGCCCGAGCAGCCTTCTCGTTGTAGTCCGCGCTGGTTTTGCTAACGCTCTTCTTCACCAGACTGACTTTCCATTCCTTGTCTGGGTACATGATTGAGCGTTGGTAAAGGTCGTTATTGATCCACTCAAACCGTCGCCGTCCATCGGGTGTTCGCATCAACGACATATCGGTGCCACCTTCGAGCGCGGCTGGCCCCGAGGTAAACAGGTTGGGAAGCTCCTGTGCGGTGCCGTGACAATCTTTGCACCCGACTTCTACAGCCATAGCCACTTCACCATATAGGTATCCGTTTCCATGGTTGTCCTGCGAGAAGTGGCAGTCCGCGCAATGCATACCCGCGTCTAGGTGCGTAGACGTAAGATGAACCGCCTTTTTGAATTTTTCCGGGTCATCATTGGTGACGATCTCACCGTCTTCATCCAGCAAGTGCCCTTTGCGATCTCGCTTGAATACCGCTCGGAAGTTCCAGCCATGGCCGTGGTAATCGGCAAATTGGGTATCCTGATATTGATCGTTGTTTTCCCAAACCTTCTTCAAGAAATCCAGATCTGCCCACTTTCCTCTTGGCGCTGCACCTTCGGGGTTGCGTTCCAGCACTTTCCGGCGTTCTTCCGCCGTTGGATACTGCTGCTTTTCCGGCCACATAAAGGGTGCGTCAGACTCGTAGTCCCACATGGTGTAGCCCAAAAAGGTGTTCATAAACATATTGGGCTGATGCATGTGGCAACTCATACACTGGCTGCTGGGTACAGCCCGGGTAAATTTGTGTTCCAAAGGATGGCCAGACTCGGCTTTGTTGATGGTGGGGTCTTTAGTGGCAGTTTTGCCATCGTGCCCGAACTGCGCGTACGGCCCCGAATGAGCAACTTCACGATCGTTGGCGTACACCACGTGGCAGGATGCGCACCCGGAGTGACGGTAGTCACCTGGCTGGTCATTCGTACCAATGAACCAGGTAAGTGGATCATTCAAACGGGTCTTGGTGATGTTCAGCAAAGGCACAGCAATCCTCTGCCCTGTTCCCGGCCCGCGGTTTGACTGTTTGAAATCTGGGCGGCCGGGCTCTTCCAAGCGTTGAATCAATCCGGGCGCATTGGGTAACCCTGTTTCGGGAAACAGGGTTCCGATATTACGACCGCCATCCTCGAACACCCTGAAGATGTCGCCCGGTTTAACCGTTTCCCAAGCAGCCAGTGGCATTAATTGCGGCACAATTCCCATAGCTGCCGCTTCATCTTCCAGATCTTCGGGTATCTTTGGGCCTTTCAGAACCGTTCCTACGCCGTCACGGCTATAGGACTCACCCATAATGGGATCTTTGTACGGCAGAATACCGTTATTGTAGGAAGCAGCCGCCCAGAACATTGCTGTGGTGCTGTGCAAACTGCGGGTTGATGCTTCAACAATCCCCTGATGGCAGGCTCCACAGGATTCATTAGCAACACGCAAATCCGAAGGATTAATAAAGCGCACAAATTCCGGGCTTTCTTTGTTCAAGAGCGTGTAAGTGCGTTCGGGGTTTCGACTGGTGGGCCAGGCATCCGGGTAGCGAGGTAAAACGTGGGCTTTTTGCATCGTGGATTTGTAGGTCAGGTTGCTCAGGTTGGCACCCTGAACTCCTGAGAATGTGACCTCTGGATTGCCTCCGTGGCAATCAGCGCAGCCTAGCTTCACCGACTCGCTAACATGCATGTTCTTGGCATCGGAGTCTGTATGGCAACTTACGCACCCAGCACTTTTAAGCTCCACATCACTATCACTTTGGGTAGCCGGTGCATGGGGCGCAGTAACGTACTGCCGGTCGATTTTCTCATATTGGCTTGAACCATAAACCAGAGTACTCGCAGCTCCCAGCCCGAGCAGCACTGCGCCCATTACGAGTATGTTGCGAACAGCATCTAATCGCCAGAATCCATTTTGCATAAGAGCCGCCATTATTTTAGTTATTTGGTTCAATAGGTTAAAACCAGATTAAAAAGGAAGTAGTCAGGGCTTTCGTCCTCAAACAAAGACTTGAAGCCATCACCCGGTAACAAACGGGAGTAAGAACCCCGCAGAATAATGTTCTGGCTATTGAGTGGCCGATAAATTGCCGACAGCGATATGTCCTGCCCCAATGTCCGGTCAACCCCGCCCTGATTGCGGGCCGTTTCCAAAACGGTGGTATCGTCAAACTGCAAGAGATTCCAATTGCCGCTAACGCGCAGCGTCGGTAGAACATCCGCATCAAAACCTAGCCCTGCCATACGCAAACCCGGGTTCGCAAAGTTGGCCTGACCCTGCTCTTTGGATGAGCGCAGTGAGGGTAAAATGCCGTTGCGCCCGGATAGAGCCACACGCCCACCACCAATCAAGGGAACGGCTTGGCGAATCCAGTAGCTGGTGTCTGCTCCTGCAATCAACGGGTTCTCGAATACAGCATCAAAGCCCGTTGACTTGTCATCGAAGGGGTCGCTGTCGCCGGAGGCATAAACAAAGGATGATCTCAGCCGAAACCAGTCGAAATCGATTGAAGGCTCCATTGCGAAAAAGAAGGCTTGGATATCTGTGCTGGCATCGCGAAAGGTGCCTACAGATTCATCGCCAAAGGCATAATAGGCTTGGGCCGACAAGTTAAGCCTGCCGATATGCCCATCAACCGCGTAGCCCAAATAAGTCACCTGATAACTGCGTGGTTTTTCCAAACCTATAGACGCAGGGCGGGCTACAAAGTCGTTATTGTCGTAATAAAAGGCATCCTCATTGTTGCGGTTGTGCAGCACACTGAACTGAGAAATCAGACCTTTCTTGAACAAATCCTGCCAATAGAGATTGGCGACGAAGATATCGTCATCCCGCAAGGATTGGCCAACATCGTTCAGGCCGCTGTTGGTGTCTTTTTCCAGACGCCGAAACCAGCCTAGGTTGTATTGGAAAATGTTATTACTTCGCGTTCCAAAGAGGCGGACACCCACAGGACTGTCGTTGAACAGAAAACCGCGGAAATCGTTGGTGAAGGGCTGAATACCCACCCGCACGCTGTCAAAATCGTAGTTTGCCGACACGTTCCGCAGGTGGTAGTCCACAAAAGCCCCCTGAATACCAATATGGCTGTCGCTGCGTGTTGTACCGTCGTTGGGATTGGCATTGACCCCCTGCACTTCTTGCAGTTCCAAACGGTTGTAATTAACAACAGGGAGGAACCGAAATTCTAAATCGGGCGGCTTAAACGTAGTGTTGCCCTTGTAATAGACGAACTCCATCAGTAGGTTCTGATTAAAGAACTGCTGCTCGCCGTTGCCGATCAAATCCAGCTTGCCGCCGTTTCCGGTACTGCTGCTGCCTACAGGGGTTGGAACAGTGCGGCTTTCGTAAACCGTATCCCAGATTCCTGTGAAGCTGAAAAACCAATCATCGTATAGAGGCTTATCACCCTTTAGCAGGTTGCGGTTGTAGGGGTCCCACCAGCGTTCTTCATATAAGGAATCTACGATACGCCAACGGTCGGGTACAGGAACCGAGGCTTGATAATCGCTCAACTGGGGGCGTGGTAGGGGTGAAACCGGATTGGTACGACGTTGCTGTGCTTGCCTGCGGATGATCTGGTCTTGTTGGCCAGTGGAGGTTGGGGTTTTGTCAGTTCCGTTCTGCTGGGAGTTAACACTCGGTGAGTCGACTGCTGGAAGGCACTCTATTGCAGCCTGACCAGGCCGCCGTCGACGCCCGTCATTCTCTGCGCAGTTCTGTGCGGCTGCCAGATCTGAAACCAGCATCAGCGTGCCCAGTACGGTTAACGAAGCGAAAAGCGAGTTAGGCTTCATGATCATTTACCTGTGCAGGGCTGTTGTTCGTCACTGCCCAGAAAAGGGGCCTGCGGACACTGGATGTAACGCAGCCGAGTGCCCTGCGGTGTGAGCGTATCGGCTCGCATGTGTTCAGGCGCGTTGTTTATAGGGTTTACGCTTAACCGAGCACCGGCACGGTGGATGGCTAAAAACGCGATCATATCGTCCTGTTCTATGCCATCTCCGCTGACCCCTATGCCGCCCACGAGTACATTATCGCGATAAATCGGCGCACTACCGGGGAAGATCTGAATGCCGTTGGCCAAACGTTTGTGGGTGAAGCCAACCGTAGAAAAGGTACCCAGGCTTGCATGGGTAATGCCTCCACAACTTTGCGGCGTGTCCGTAACAATGGCTCCAGCAGCAAAGAGTACATGCTGGATGACGCCGTTAATGACCAGATCTAACTGTAAACCCGTGGAAAACGGGCTCCACTTACCCGAAGGTTTGCTGAACGGACCGGGGTCGGCGGTGTCTATGCCATCCGGAAAGAAGGGGCGAGACAGATTACCACCAGCCCGATCGGAAAACGCCACGGCGCCATCGGTCAGGGCTGTAGGTAAGCCAAGAAAACTCTGCACGGAACTAACGTAATCGCTTAAGTCGATGGTGTCGACCGTATTCAGTCCACCAACCAAACTGATATATCGGGCGTCCATACCGGGTGTGGCAAGCGTGCCAGCCGCGGCACTGGATGAAAACAGAGCGGCTGTACGGGCTTTTTGGAGAGATACATCGGAGCCAAATACGGGCGCATCTCGGCTGCGCAGCATGCCCAATATATTGCCGTCAGTGTCTACCACGCTGATGGTGACCCGCGCTTGGCTGCCATGGGGCCGACGTATTTGGGCGCGGGCTTTATTGGCCACCCGCAACGCCTCCTGCATTAACACTTCCACCTCGCTCGCCAGAAGTCTGTCGGCGACAGGCTGCGCGCCCGCAGTTGCCGGATAGCGATTGTTATTGGCGGAATCTACAAATACATAACCGTCGTCACCCACATAAGGCGCCTCATCCGATTTGCCACTATCTGCGGGGCGAATGCCAGAAGCGGGTGAACCAAACACCAAGCCGGGTTGAATGGTGGCACCGGTGTAGCCTGCTACCGCAACTAATTGCCCGTTGGCCGGTGGAAAGGCGGGAGCGCTGTCGGGGTTGCTCTGCAACTCGCTGGCATCACCATCAACGAAGCGAAGGGTTTTGCCCTCGATAGCAATCCGGTTGGCCCGCCGCTCAACGGGCGCAACAAAACCAAAGCTTGCGGCCAGAGCAATCAGCTCGTCCACATTGGCGTTTTGGTTACTCCGGTCGTTATCAATAACATTGCGATCAAGGCTATAGAGGTCATCGGCGATCACGCCGACACCGCCAATAACCGTTCCGTTCTTATAAAGGGGCAGACCACCGGGATCAGCAGATAACCCAAGGGGCGAACGATGAGGACCGATGGATGGGCCAAAACTGTTGAACCGCTGGCTAAAGTCCGAGCATGCAAGCTGGCTGAATTGCACACCAAATAGCGGGCCTGCAGGTTGAAAGAATTCGCCGGGGTTAAAGTGCTCTTGAACAATTTGGCTGGCCGTGCGGGTAGAGAAAGCATTGCCTTCGGACGACAAATAAGCACCAGTGATGGCTTTGGCAATGGCTGCAAGGCCGTCTATTCCAGCCTCGATTCCTTCCAGTCCGCCCATGATCTCGGAGCCGCCAGTACCATCCGGAGAACTGGCGATCAATACGTCACGCGGCATTCCGGTAGTGCCAGTACGCCAAACCCCTAGAACGTTGCCAACTCGATCAACCACCGCCAAAGTGGCATCGATGCCGCGCGCATCGGCTTCTGCTACGCCCTGAGCGATTACGGTTTCCACGTCGTTAACCGTTAGGCGGACATTGTCGGGATTACCACCTTGCTCGGTGATCACGCAGGAGCCGTCGCAACCACCAAGCGGCAAAGCCCCTGCTGCCGGGTCGAATTCACCGGAGCCACCGCCGCATGCGGTAAGCAGGAAGGACAGTAAAACACTTAAGCGTTTAAGGCTGGTCATGAATTGCTCCTTGCATTAATGCACCTATGCCTTCTGTACCCTCAATGGCACTATGTCTGTGGTAAGCGTGGCACGAAATACAGGTTAGCGCCACTCGACCTGCCTGAGCCCGGCCATCATGGCAGTCGACGCACTGCGCTATGTTGGGCATAAGAATATCGCTGCTCTCGGCAGACGTAGTTGCACTGTGACAACTTGAGCAAACTGCATCGCCGGATTGATCCCATTGCGCTAAATGGCTTTGGTGATCAAAGCGCGCATCGGCATACCAATCGTGGTTGATCTTCACTGGCAGCACCTCCCAACGCTCGGAGCCTTCAGCGTTTTCTTGCTCGGAGACTTCATGGCAAGTAACGCAGCCACGTTGAGAGAACTGCCTACCGGTTTCACGCAGGGCCTGCTGTTTGGCACATGCGTAATCCTGATCGCAGTCCTCTTCCGTAAACGTACGCCCTGGAATGCGCCGCCGCTCGAATCCGACGAGTGTGTCCGGGCTAAATGCGAGCTTTACAAAATGCGCCTCCAGCGCATCGTATACCTCCTCGGGCGCACCGTGGGGCAGCTGTTTTTGGGGAGTGCGCGGATCAAAGCCCAAGTCGTGACAGCTGGCGCAGCTTGTTTCCATGCTGGTTGGCTCAAAGTGCTCCCGGTCCGAACTCAGCGTGTGGCAATCCGCGCACTGCAAAGCATCACCACGGCGGGCGTGTTTCACCGCCTCGCCATCCAGATGGGTATCATGGGGGAACTTCAGATGACTTGTTTCTTTAACGGCTGATATTCGGGATTCATGCCCGTCACTCGCCTGAGGTCTTAATTTCTCAAGTTGCCAATCAATTGCCAGAAGACCGTTTTGACGTGTCACATCCGGGCGCAAAAGGCTAAGGGCGAACTCGGGGTGTGCATCCTGACTGAAGCCCTTTACCGACGGTTTCATCTGTTGATGACAGTCCAAACACAAACCTTCATTGCGGGCCACTAGGCTTGCTGGCTCGTTGTGCTCTTTGTGGCAATTTTGGCAAGCAAACTCATCAAGAGCGGCCACCCATTCAGCGATCTCGGCCGGATGTTCTGCGGGCATCACATGATCCCCCAACGCAACGTGGCATTGCTGGCAAGCGTTGTCTTTTACTTGGACAAAAGGCGTTTGATGGCATGCGGTGCAGTTGTTGCCGGTAGTTAGCTCATGCGCCGACAATAGCGGCCCCGACAGCCATAATTTATGGAAAGCCATGTTATCGTTAGCCAGTTCATTGGCGGCTTGAACAGCGGGTTTATCGGCCTGCCAAATATCGCTTAACAATGGCAACAGCCCCACCAACAACACCAGCACAAACAATACCCAGGATGCTATGCGCGGGCTAAATCCGAGTTGTGATACGGAGGTGCGATAAGCGTCGGAAAGAGCGCCCTCTGGCATTTCAACAAACTGCCACTCCAGCGCAAGATCAAACCCCGTAGGAGCTTCGGTGCAGATAAAGGTCTGCGCCCCGATACGAATCTCATCCCCGGGTTTTAACTCGGCCTGTTTCTGAATTTTACTGTTAATGATGAAGGACTGGCCTTTTGCGGCCACTAGGCGCAACTTGTCGCCGCTTTTGGTCAAGCGGGCGTGTTCGGCTGCAACTCCTTTGTCCAAGAGCTGAATGTCACTCTTTTGCGAGCGACCGATCACAATGTTGTCCCGCGTCAGCTCGCTATCGGCGTACTCTGGCAAGCCGCTGCTATCGTAGGTGATTTGTCTCAGAAGCAGTTGCATGGGGTTACCAGTAATAGAAAACAGACAGGATGTGAATGGCCAACGCAGCTAAAAGTGCAATGGTGAACGGGACATGAACCCATAGCCAAACCTTTAGACGGGCGTTGAATTTGATATCTTGTCGCAACTGCCGGGTTACGGTCTGCCGTCGGCAAACCACTTCCAACAAGCTTTGTATATTTGCGGCTTCACCCTGCTTGCGTGCACGGGGAATGCATTTGGCGACATAATCGATAATGGCTTGTTGGTCCCGATTTGATACCGGCTTGCGCTGAATACCGCCTTTTATATCTTCTTCGATCAACACTACGGTTGAGCCATCACGGCCTAGTAGTTGGTCCAGAAAACCACCGCCTATAGCCGTTCGGTCGATAGCAGTATCAACGGCGCTGGCCAAATTGGGATGGCAGCGTTTGGCCAAGGCCCGGCCTTTTTGGTTCAAGTCGTTAAGCTCTGAAAAGAGTTGGCGCTGCGACTGGTTACGACGGTTTCTCGCCATAAGGTGCGGGTAACGCCGATAGAAATATAAGCCTATGAAACCCGAGAAAATCACCACACACATCAACACATAGGCAAGGCTATGAACGTTCAAGCCAATCTGCAGTGCTGAATGCAAACTCACAACAATCAACAAAGACGCGCCCAGGTAAACATGGGCAGAGGTCCATGCCTGTACGTTACTTTTTCCGTAACGCCGCTTAACAATGCCCAATGCGGTTAACCAGACAATCAACGCCAAACCAATACTCCCCAATACATACCCTTGCCACGTACCTCCATTGGGGGGCTGGAAATCGCTATGCGAGGCAAAGAGCACAATCGCAGCAAGAATTAACAGTAGCGCCCACCAGCCATAGCGCCCTTTGCGATATTCCAGTATGGATTGATGCAGATTCATTGTTTTGCCACCAGTTTAACCAGATGCTCTGGAGCCAGCCGCGCTGCCGCGCCGGTGGGACACGCATTGACACAAGCCGGACCATTGGCGAAGTTCATGCAGGCATCGCACTTCACTGCTTTTTTGCCTGAACCTGAAGCCCCCTGATCTGCGACCTCCCGATCGATACTCAACGTGTCGGGTGCCCCCTTGAGCAGCCAACTAAATAGCGATTGTCTTGGCTGGGGCGTGTGGGCAAGCTGAATGGCATCATAGGGGCAATGGGTGACGCAGTTGCCGCAACCGATGCAGCTGTCATCAATAAACACCTCACCGGATTCAGCCCGATGAATGGCATCCGGTGGGCAGTCCTTCATGCAATGAGGGTGCTCACAGTGCCTACAGGAGATGGCAAGGTGCATCTGCGCAAACGATGGTCCTTCCGAGCGATTCAAGCGGGAAATGCCGTCATGGGTGTCGGCGCAGGCCTTCTCGCAATGGTCGCAGCCGATGCAAAGGCTCTCATCAATCACCATGGCGTTGGTGGCCTCGCCCATGCCCTCGTCCATCATAAATCCGATTAACGAGCCCTTATCTGCCTGAGCTTGCATGGTGGTGTAGGTTCTAGCGTGCTTGCTGGCGCGCGCTTGTAATTGGGAGATACTGCTGGAATCAAGATTAACCAGCTTCATAAAACTGTCGCGATGCAACACGATGGTTTCTGTCAACACAGACGCTATTGCTGTGTGCCTGCGCACGGGCTCGCCCATCAGGGCCATCTCCCCTACCAGCTCATCCGCCTGTAGCTGCGCAACCACCAGATCACCCTCGTCACTGCTGCGCTGAAGCGTTACGGCGCCCCGGCGAATAACATGCAGGCAGTCGCCTTGTTCGTCTTGACGAAAAAGCGGCTCGCCCGCTTGGTAAGTGTTCAATTGAGTGGTTTGGGCTATCTCCCGCAATTCACCGGGGGAAAGCTCCGGCGCAAAATGTTTCTGCAGCGCACGTACGGTGAAAATCCAGTCAATGCCGCAGCGCACCTGATCGTTGCTGTTCAACAGCTTGATCATGGTCCTGCGCGGGGTCTCCACCAACACACAATCACTGCCGGCAACCGCGGTGTATTCTCGGGGACGACCGGATACAAGGCTGTCTTCACCAAAAAACTGACCGCGCTCCAAACGTACCGGGGTTGCACTTTGCTCATGACGCTCAAGAATGACTTCGCCATCAACAATCATAAAGAAGGTGTTGGTATAGTCACCACGTCGAAAGATGGGCTCTCCCGCGCGAATGAGCTTACCGGTCTTAGGTGATGGTTGACGCTGCGCTGCAGCTTCAGCCAACTGCGCGGCCTGTTGTTTTGTGCTCGCGAATGATGGCCCTTCAAGCGCCACCCATATACTGCTTTCGATAATCAGTTGGCGAAATACCAATACATTCAACTGACTGAACATAGGAATTCGTTGCTGAAACAGATCCAACAACTCATTAGGTGGGCGGCGGTATGGCAAAAGGCCAAACTGGAATTCAAGCAATTCGTGATCGGCCGGTTTTATATCGTTGCCGTGGATGTACTCCACCACATCGTAGCCCTGATTCATGGCCTGCTTTATAAGCGGGTAACCCGCCAGTGAACCCACCACATAAATGCCGGACACAGACGATTCATACTGCCCATTCAGTGTTGGCGCAGCATCAATCGCCTCACTGCTGAACTCAATACCTATACTTTCAATAAATTTACGCGGCGGGAAACCACCTAAGCGGGCAATAACGCGATCACAGGAGAGCACTTTGCGCCCCTTTGGTGTTTCCACTGCGAAATCTATACCCTCGTCGCCAGCTTCCAGACCGGCCGGATTGGTTTCGTAAAGGCAGTCCAGAGTTGTGCGTCGGTCATTTATCGCTTGTAGGATAGCGTTAAGATTTGCTTCTTTGGCCCGGGAAAATTCAGCGCGGCGGTTTATAACGGTGACGTGATTTCTTTTGCTCAGTGCCAAAGCGTTTTCCAATGCCGAATCGCCAGCACCCACTACCACAATGCGCTCGCCGTTGAATTCCTCAGGGTCATCCAGCGTGTATTGAACTCGATCAGCCAGAGCGGAATCGCCCTCGCCTGATATGTTGAGTTTGCGTGGATTCCCTTCCAAACCAATGGCGAGGACAACAACGTCTGCCGTAACAACATCTCCATTGGCCAATGCCAGACTGAAGTTACCCCGCTCACCGGTAATGGCCTGCACTTCAGCCTGATACCTTACATTGATACCGTTACGTGCTATGTCCTCTTGCCACTGTGTGAGAATTGCTTCGCGTGAGCCTGCACCAAATTCGCAATCGCTACGCAGGTGCAAAAACCCCGGTTCGGCCATTACAAACTTACCTTTCTGGTAGCGCTGAATGGTTTTTGCAGGCTGACTAAAACTTTCCAGCAAGATATGCGTCGGCTCGGAGATTTCTCCGGCGTCCATTCGGGCACGGTCGCGCTGCGCGGCCCGCGCAGCGGCACTCAAGCCAGCTGGCCCCGAGCCAATAATGGCTATATGAACACGTTGCGCCATCGCGCATGTCCTCGCTAATTGTTATTGTTTTCCAGTACTTCGTTGCCTAAACGATCAAGCTCATCCCGCAATGCGCGGAACTGGGCGTTGTCGGGAAAAGCCTCCAAGCCTGCTTTCAGGTGAGCGTTGAGCGTTTTGAAATCCTTTTGGCGATAGTAAGCCTGCGCTTGCTTTTCAAGCTTATCCTCCATCTTGAGCAGCCCTGCCCGAGCGCGCGGATTGCCCGGGTCCAACTCGAATACTGTGTTGTAGACATAATAGGCACTGCTACCGGATGGAAAAATCAGCCTGTTCGCGCTTTCATGCATGTTCGCTACCCTAAGTAGCTTTTCCACTTTTTCCTGCGTTGCTGGTGAAAGGTCAGTGGCAAAAGGCTTAACATTTTCCAGTCGGGCTGGCTCTACGTTGTCCTTTTCGGAGAGGATGTAAAAACCAATACCGCCAGTGAGCAAAAGGGCCGCCGCAATCCCGATCAAGAGCGCCATGAATGGTCGGCGTTTCGCTTTTTCGTGCGGCTTCTTATCTTTGGCGCTTAGCTCCGGTTGCGGAACCAGAAGGGTTTCTTCACTAGAGGCCACCGAGCCCTCTTGAACTGCCCTATTGCTGCCCTGCTTGAACGGTTCCAAAGCACGGGCGAATTCCGCAGCACTTTGAAACCGATCGTCAGGTGACTTGGCAAGGGCCTTTGCCATTACGGCGTCTAGAGATTTAGGCAAGGAGGGGTTGAATACAGAAGGCGGCTCAGGGTTACTCTGAACCAACTTCATCATGGTGGCATGGACGCTGTTGGCGCTAAAGGCTTTTTCGCCCGTTAACAATTCATAAAGCACCACAGCAATCGAAAACAAATCGCTGCGAGAATCCATAACCTGCCCGGAACACTGCTCGGGTGACATGTAATTTGGCGTGCCCATTACAGCACCGGTTTGTGTCAGGCTACTGTTATCGACCCTAGCAATGCCGAAATCGGCAATTTTTATGCGTCCGTCTTCGGTTAAGAATATATTGGCGGGTTTAACATCTCGATGAATAATACCGAGCTTATGGGTGTACTCGAACGCATCCAGAACCTGACAAGCGATATCGATGGTTTTGGTCAGTGGGAAGCGTGTCCCACCCGCCAGATAGGCTTGTAAGTCCTGTCCATCGACAAACTCCATTACAAAATAGGGTTCGATTGCACCGTTTGCATCCTGTGCTTCGTCGGTGTCGAATATCCCTACAATGTTGGGGTGGCTAAGTTTACCAACCGCGCGAATTTCCCGGCTAAAGCGCTGCCGCAATTCTTCGCCCTCTGCACCCTGCAGCAAGTGTGCGTGAATGGTTTTGATAGCCACGCGACGACCGATGGCGGAGTCGTAACAAGCGTACACAACGCCCATTGCTCCCTCGCCTAAGACCTCTTCGACTTTATACTTGGCGAAGCTTTCTCGCACTTGCGTCATAACAGAAAGACCGATTAGATGGAGTCAACTGGCTTTAGAAAAAACTCACCACCTTCATGGCCTGCGTGTTTAATGGGTGCGTATTCCGGCACCTGCGCCTGATTGATACGCGCCATGGAAACCCGCATCTGGCGCATTACCTGCCGGTAAAGGCTATGCCCCTCAAGCAGAGTAGTGTTCTCGTTCAGTACCGATAAAAAGGCTTTGGCAAACACCGAATGTTCGCCTCCACCAATATCCAACACCGGCCGCACCCCGCCGGAAGTTAGCACTGTGCGAGCGTTTACTTCACTCATAGCAGCCACCCACTCCGCACTGGGCTGGGTTTGGTCTTCAACGCCGCCTGCGGCTAGATTGGTCTGTCCTAGAGTTCCGGAGTAGCAAGAGTCTGCAATCACCATAATATGACGCGCCGGGATGGCGTTAATGATATCCGTAATGGCAATGTTGGAAATCCAGTTGGTGCGGCGTTCCGGGTCAGCATCAACAGGCAGCCAATAGCCACGATCATTCACCCTGTCGATCTCGCCATGACCTGCGTAGTAAATCAGCAAATTATCATCGGCCGTCATGGTTCGGCGCATTTCATCAAGGCTGCTCAAAATCTCGAAACGGTTGGCATTGAGCAGCACAGTGGTTTGGAAGCCATAGCGTTCGCGCAGAACTCTGTCAGTTGCTTGGGCATCGGCTACGGCAGTGCTTAGGCTCGGAATGCCTTGATAGCTGTTGTTGCCAATGATTAGCGCTCTGTAGCGTCCCAGTTCCAGATCGGTACTTTGGTTGAGCGCTGCTGCCTTGTTAGGCGTTTGGTCGGAAAATATCGTGAACGAATAATCCACTTTCTGGCCAAGCTTATCGGTGGCAACAATTTCTACGGGCGTAATACTGCCCTGAAGCGGGACATTGGCCCAAAACATACTAAATTCGTCCAACTCGTGGAGTGAACTATTGATAAGTAGTTCTTCAAGGCCGCCCGGTACATTGATTTTGCCAAAGATTTCCTTCTCCTTTACAGACTCCTCAACTACCGCCCCACGCACACCGCGGGTAATACTCATGGGCGGATCGATGAGCTGAATACTCATGCGGCCCTGATTCAGCTCCGCAGAGGCCAGTTGCATGGTGTTGGCCTCAATTTCTTTTTCGAGGCTTTGTTCTTTCGACTGAAAGTCTCGCAGAGCCTTTTCTCCCGCTGAAAGCTGTTGCTCGTAATCCGTGATCTCCGCTTGCAGTTGCTGCTCCATGGCCGGATCTACACCATCGCTTTGCTCAGATTTGGCTAAACGCAGCTCCAGTTCTTTGCTGCGTTTTTGGGCTCGCGCCAGTGCCAACTCTTGATCAAGGTTATTCATCTGATCGCGAACGGAGACCATTTCCTGTTGTAAACGCAGGTTTTTCTGCTGCTCGGCTTCAAGTTGGCGTTGCAGCTTGGCGAGCTGGTCCTGAGAGACACGAGCCACTTCAATGGTTGACGCGAATTCCAAGTTATCGTTTTCGATGCCAGAGGCTTTGCGATACAGGTTCAGCGCCTTGGCAGAATCCTGCGCCACACCCAAGCCTTTCTCATACAAATAACCTAGGTTGATTTGCGCCTCTGAGAAGCCCTGCGCGGC
Source organism: Marinobacter sp. 1-4A (assembly GCF_016597725.1). GTDB lineage: Bacteria > Pseudomonadota > Gammaproteobacteria > Pseudomonadales > Oleiphilaceae > Marinobacter. The sequence goes on along the minus strand of NZ_VCGY01000004.1, from coordinate 192,538 downwards.
GGACTTCTCATACCAATAGGCCGCAGTTTGGTAATCTTCTTTTAGCCCCAAACCTTTTTCATATATTTGGCCAACGTAGTTCTGCGCCTCGGGATCGCCAGCTTCGGCCTGAGGCAACCACACTTTGAGTGCTGTTCGGTAGTCAGCCCTATCGTAGGCAACGTATTCGCCACCACGGATTTCGCAGTCAGCGGCACTGGTTTTGATTGGGCGTCGTGCAGCAGCATAGGCAAAGCTGCTGCCTAATTTGCGAACTTGGGGGGGTAGAAGACAATCGACAATCAGCAGTTTGTCGGCATCGTCTGGCACTGCGACCGTTTGATCCACATGCGCACAAGAGCTGAGGAGTATGGCGCTGGTGATACTTGCAACCACTGCTGTAACAGGCATTTTTTTGTTGATAGGCATTCTAGTCTCCGTTGTCCCTAACTTGGCCCCAACACAGTGCATGTGCACCCTGCTGGAATACTGATCGTAGTGTCGTGAAGCTCTTCCCCACTTTCACATTGCCGATTCAACTAACTGGCATTTATTTGGCTCGTTTTTAGTATAGTCACCAAATGCATTTACGACACTTCCTCACTATAACCTGCTTGTGCTCCATACTTGGCTGCACGTCCTTCACTTACGAGCGTTTGCTGCGTGAGGGAAAAATTACCGACTTTAGCATTCACTCCGGTCATTTTGAGCACCGCGTATTTAAGTCTACGTTATTAATTCAAGAAAGTTTCAAAACTCCGCTATACCTCTATATCGGCGGTGACGGGCGACCGTGGCGAACATTCAGAGAAGTGGCTAGCAATCCCACATCAGAACATTCAATCGTGCTTAAAAGCATGTTGCAGGCGGAGCCTAACTCTATGTATATCGGCCGCCCCTGTTACTACCAAGTGGCGGATGCGCGTTGTCAGGGGACTTGGTGGACACATGACCGATACCACCCGGATGTAGTGAATAGCTTGTTGAAGGTAGTCGAGCAGTTGTCAGAAAGCCACAAAGAACTTTGGCTTATCGGCTACAGCGGGGGCGGCACCCTAGCCGTTTTGGTGGGCCGCAGGCTGAACCGACCAGTGAACGTGGTTACAGTGAACGCAAATTTGGATCATCAAGCTTGGACCAATCACCATCAATACTCTCCCCTGACTGGCTCGCTCAATCCCATTCGCGATCTAAAGCGCAATCCAGAGATGCGAGAACTGCATTGGCATGCAAACCAAGATCGAACCGTTTTACCGGAATGGATAGTCGCTTATTGCGAGAAGACCCAAACCCGCTGCTTGCCTTTCGAGGGCAGCCATACGAGCTGGACTTCTCTATGGCCATCGATGCTGCACTGCAGTCAGAACGTCTTCAGGCAAAGTGGAAACAGTGTTCAGGCTGTACCAGTGCCAGAGAATTGCCTAAGGCCTTAACCTGCGTCTGCCGCAAGCCTCGCAGACCAACGGGATGCCCGCTGAGACAACACGGCCTGAAACGCCCCAGAGACGATAATCAACGCACAGCCAGAGAGTTGCAGGGCGGTCAAACTTTGACCAAACAAAACCCACCCCAATGCAACAACCGTAATAGGCTCCAAATAAGCCAGAGTGCCATAGGTGGCTGCCGGGAGAGCTTTCAACGCAACTACTGCAAGCATGATGGCGAGAAACCCGGGAATAATGCCTGCTGTAACCAACCAACCCCACTGCACCCCAGCGATGCTGTCACTTTTTTGAAGCATAAACGGCAACATACACAGGGCGCCGACTAACATTTGAAAGCCGCTACGGGTCAATACGTGCACCCGCTCATGAACTAACCGGTTAGTCACGATGAATGCTGCGTAGCAAAGCATGGCACACAGCGCGTAAAAGAGGCCGACAACCTCCTCCCCTCGCCCTGAAAGATTGAAGTTGAATTCCATCATCATGGCGAAACCAAACAAGGCCGCACCTATCAGGGCCGCACTGCTTCCGGACAGGCGCTCCCCCATAAAAAAGTGGGCAATAACAGATGCGGTTACAGGCGCCAAATACAGCAACATTACAGCGTTCGCCATGCTGGTATAGTTCATGGCGACAATATAAAAAACTACGAATCCAGCTAGGAATGCGCCGGTAACCAAAACCTTTATTCCGGGCCATACAACTATTTTCGCCTTTTGGCCTGTCGCAAAAAGGAAACCACCCATTAAAACCGCCCCTATGAAAAGGCGATAAAAGGTAACCGTTTCGGCGCTTACATCGGCATAGATAGAAATTGCACCAATGGTGCCCATGAAAACGGCTGCAAAAATGGCAGCCAGTACATGTAAATTCATTCGTTCAAAAGTCCTTATCCAGTGTTCTAACCAGACGCTAACAAGCTCGACAACAGTGCACGCAAACGATTGGGCTTCACCGGCTTATTGAGAATAGGCAGTTCCTGAAGCCGCATCAGTTGTCGTGTTTCTGCGCTGTGGTCGGCGGTAATCAAAGCTGCGGGTATTGTCTGCCCCAACATGCTGCGGATGGCGTGAATTGCATCAGAGCCAAGTTGCTCATGATCAAGATGATAGTCGGCCAGAATGGCTACCGGATTCTCGTTTGTGGTCTTCAAATATGCAATAGCAGCGTCGCTACTCGGAGCTGTAACAACCGAGCAACCCCAACGCTCAAGTAACAGCTTCATGCTTTCCAAAACCGAAAGATCATTATCGATAACCAGAATTTTTGCGCCAGCGAACCCTTTGGCAAAGATTTGCGCCGTATTAATAGTCGGTTTCGACACTTGCGGCTCTCGGTTCCCTTCCATCGGAAGCGTCAACGCAAATCGAGAACCTCGCTCAGGGCGGGAAACCACATCCATTTTGCATTCGAGCACTCGAACCATGCGATCCACTATGGCCAGCCCAAGCCCTGCTCCCTGCCGGCCACCGGTGCCCTGTGGCAAAAGCTGATGAAATTCAGTAAAAATCTCTTCCAGCTTACTTTCCTCAATGCCCACTCCGGTATCCCACACCTCAATCCGAAGGGCGTTAGGCCTTGATCTCAGCGCAAGCAAAATCCGACCTTTCGGCGTATACCGAAAGGCGTTGCTGAGCAGATTTCTTAACACTCTGGTCAGCATTCTCTGATCGGTTTTAACCATGGCTGGTATTGTACGAATACGAAAATCTAGCCCGGCATTGGCTGCGATTGCTTCGAATTCCTCCCCTAATCCTTCAACCAGAGCCGCAACATCGGTGATAACCCAATCTGGCACCATGGCTTGCTGATCAAGCTTCGATATATCCAGCAGGTCTGCCAGCAAATCCTCTGCGCCTTCGAGGGCCCGGTGTACCTGCTGAACCATGCGGCTTTCTTCAGATGGCAACTGGCTTTCCTGTAGCGCGGAGATCATAAGGCGGGCGGCATTCAGCGGCTGCAGCAAATCATGGCTGGCTGCGGCCAAATACTTGTCTTTACTGCGGTTCGCATTCTGGGCAGCCTTTACCGCAACCACCAATCCGCGCTCTGCTTTCTCTCGTTCTTCAATTTGATAGTGCAAGCCCGCGTTGGCCTGCTGCAGGGCTGCTGTGCGCTCATCCACTCTGCGCTCAAGGTCTGCATTCAACTGCACCAGTTTTTCGCGGGACTGTACTCGCTCACTGATATCGGCAACAAAGGCTTCAACCACTTCCGGCCCCAAGTCAGGCCGCCGAAGTAAGGTAATTGCCACATGCACCGGGGTTGAATCCGCTCGCCTAAGACGGGTCTCCCGTGCACTCAGGCTGCCGTGGTCAAGCAACTCCTGCCGGAGGGTGTCGAACTCACTGGCGCTGCAGAAAAGCTGTTCCCTGAGGCGTATTACTCGCTGCTGCAGATCCTCCGGGTTTTCGTAACCACAAATCTTTGCCATGGCCGGATTACAGGCCAGGAACCCTGCCCGCAAGTTGCCTTGAAACACACCGTGCAAGGCGTTTTCAAATAACCACTTATACCGGTTTCGCTCCTGTTCAAGTTCTTCAATGCGATCCTGAAGCGCGGGGTAATAGTTCTTTCTGACGGATTGGCTGCCAAACCCCAGCAACTCCCCAATACCGTATCCGCCAGCTTGAGCTTGCTCGTCAGAGGGCTTCTTCATAAACAACCTGAACATCTCTCAACGATGACTTGCGGGGGTTGGTGAGTATGCAAGGGTCCTGTAGAGCAAATCCGGAAAGGTGTGGTATGTCAGATACGCTGACACCGAAATCAGCCAGGCTTTCATGCAGGCCAACTTTGCGTTTGAGCTGGATAATGCGATTCATCAGGTGTTTCTGGATTTCCGGTTTACCCATTCCTCGGGTATCAATATCCATGGCCTCGGCGACACGTTTGAATCTGTCTTCCGCAGATCGATAGTTGTAGGCCACCACGTGTTCAAGCAGCAACGCATTGCAAAGGCCATGGGGCAAATCGAGAAAGCCGCCCAGGCTGTGAGACATGGCATGAACGGCGCCGAGTATCGCGTTGGAAAAAGCCAACCCTGCCTGCATGGATGCCAGCATAATCTGCTCCCGGAGGAACGGATCTGCTGTGTTCTCAACCAAGGGCTCAAGGTTGCGGTTAATCAACCGGATAGCTTCCAGTGCATGGGAGTCTGTAAGAGGGCCGCTACCCGTTGAGACAAATGCTTCAATCGCATGAACCAGTGCGTCCACACCTGTACAGGCTGTCAGGTAGCCGTTCATGGTCTCAGTGACTTCCGGGTCAATCAATGACACGTCCGGCACCACGGCTTTGCTGATTATCGAAAATTTGAAGCGGCGGTTAGGGTCAGAAATGATGGCAAACTGAGATACATCAGCAGATGTGCCGGCAGTCGTCGGAATAAGGATTAGCGGCGGAGGCGGGTTAGAAATGGTGTCTACGCCCTCAAAATCGAGAATATGCCCACCGTTGCTGGCAATAATCCCGATTCCCTTGGCGCAATCCATAGGACTTCCGCCGCCGATGGCAACAATGACATCACAGTCAGAGGATTTATAAAGCTCGGCACCGGCCATCACCTCGTCTACTCGAGGGTTGGCAGACACTCCGGTAAACACCGTTGTTCGCAAGCCGGCATCGGTTAGTAAAGTGACGACTTCACCCACCCAGCCTGCACCAGCAACACCGGGATCTGAAACAAGAAATACGTGTTTTGCCCCAAGATTGCTCGCAAAGTTCGCAACAGACTTGCGTGCCCCTGCGCCGAACACAATTTCAGGCGAAACGAATTTTCTCAGAACAGATATGTCGTGACTCATGGGGTTCGCTCAACATTATATTTTTTTCTTATTGAAGTGAACGAGAGTCTAACTCAAGTTTACCAAGGGTTCACCGGATCCTGGCTATGCTTGAGGTAAAACGTATGCAAAGCCTCAAGCATTCTTACCTGACTCTTTTCCTGAATAAATCCGTGGCCTTCTGTCTCAAACCAGTGCAACTCTGGTGACTGCCCATTTCCTCTCATGGCTTCAACCATGTCTCTGGTCTGCTCGGGGACAACCACCTTGTCCAAGCCTCCCTGAAAAAAGATAACCGGTGTATTCATTGCTGTCGCCCGTAATCTTGGCGTTCGGTCTTTCCAGCGCTGCCCATGCCGACTAGGATCGCCCAATAACCAATCCAGGTAGCCCGACTCGAATCGATGGGTCGCTTGCCGAAGCTGTAGCGGGTCGGTAACCCCATAAAGGCTAGCCCCTGCGGCGTAACGGTTGCTTTCTGAAAGTGCCATGAGCGCCGTATAGCCTCCTGAACTGCGCCCCTGGATAAACACTTTGTCTTTGTCGGCCATGCCAGCGGCAACGAGACTGTCAGCCGCGCGGGACATATCATCGACATCGGCTTCTCCCCAGCAACCCGCCAACGAAAGCCTGAAATCTCGACCGAACCCCGTGCTACCCCGATAATTCACTTCCGCAACTGCAAAGCCGCGATGGCACCAAAACTGAACCTGCGGGTTAAAAACCGGGTAAGCCGCCGATGTTGGGCCACCATGGGCTATCAGAATAAGAGGCGGCGCTTTGGCCGTATCACTTACCGGAGAGTAATAGAAACCCTGACGACACTGAGCGTTCCCATCAAGACCTGAAACCCCGAAATTGCTTGGCAGGGAAATCTCATAGCCAGGAAGCGCCTTCTCGCCTCCGGCCAGAACCGAAACACATCCGGTAACCGGGTCTATTCTCAGTACTGCATCAAGATGCGAGGCAGATTTTGCAATGTCATACAAATAACCTTCTGCGGTGCACAGTGTGCTACTTTGGGAAATGGCGCAAAAAAAGGGCCCTATAAAGGGCCAAAAGTGCAGAACACAACAGTGAATATCTTCAGCGACAACATAGGAGCAACTGCTGCCGCCCCTCGCAGCAGCAAGGAGCGACTCACTCACTTACATGTTAAAAAAAGCCCAGCGGGTTAGCGTCATAACTGGTCAGCATGCATTTAGTCTGCTGGTAGTGATCCAGAGCCAGCTTGTGAGTTTCACGGCCAATACCGGATTTCTTGTAGCCACCAAAAGCAGCATGGGCAGGGTAAGCGTGGTAGCAGTTCATCCATACCCGACCGGCTTGAATGCTGCGGCCCATGCGGTAGGCCCGGTTAGTGTCCCGTGTCCAAACGCCGGCACCCAGGCCAAACTCGGTATCGTTGGCAATCGCCAGAGCTTCTTCTTCGGTTTTGAAGGTTGTAACACCAACAACTGGGCCAAAGATTTCTTCCTGGAACACCCGCATGCTGTTATCACCCTTGAAAAGAGTGGGCTGAATGTAGAATCCGTTATTGAACTCGCCTTCCATGTTCTCACGATCACCGCCTGTGAGAACAACAGCGCCTTCCTGCTTGCCTATCTCAAGGTAAGACATGATTTTGTCGAACTGCTCTTTACTGGCTTGCGCACCAACCTGAACGTCAGTATCCAAAGGATTACCGCGCTTGATCGCTTTAGTGCGCTCCACAACCTTCTGCATGAACTCTTCATACATGTCTTCCTGAACCAAAGCGCGCGATGGACAGGTGCAGATTTCACCCTGATTGAAGAACGCCAGAACCAGACCTTCAACACACTTGTCGACAAACTCAGGCTCCGCATTCATTACATCCGAGAAGTAGATGTTGGGAGACTTACCGCCAAGCTCAACCGTTGAGGGAATGATGTTCTCGGCAGCACACTTCAGAATGTGGGAGCCAACCGGAGTTGATCCAGTGAACGCTATCTTGGCAATTCGCGTGCTGGTAGCCAGAGCCTGCCCGGCTTCAATACCGTAGCCATTAACGATGTTCAGCACACCCGGTGGCAACAGATCGCCGATAATTTCCATCAGCACCAGAATGCTCGCTGGCGTTTGCTCTGCTGGCTTGAGCACGGTGCAGTTGCCTGCAGCAAGGCAAGGCCCTAGCTTCCAGGCTGCCATCAAAATCGGGAAGTTCCAGGGAATGATCTGGCCCACTACGCCCAAAGGCTCATGAAAATGATAGGCCACAGTGTTCTGATCGATTTCGCCCATGTGTCCTTCTTGAGCCCGGATGCAGCCGGCAAAATAACGGAAGTGGTCAGCGGCCAGCGGAATATCTGCATTCAGGGTTTCGCGAACGGCTTTGCCGTTATCCCAGGTTTCGGCAACTGCCAGTTTTTCGAGATTGGCTTCAATGCGATCTGCAATTTTTAAGAGAATATTAGAGCGCTCTGCTGCAGAGGTTTTACCCCAAGCCGGTGCAGCTTTGTGGGCAGCATCAAGCGCCAGATCAATATCTTCGGCAGTTGAGCGCGGAACTTCGCAAATCACATCGCCAGTAACCGGTGTAGTGTTCTCAAAATACTGCCCTTTAACCGGGGCAACCCACTCACCGCCAATATAATTTCCGTAGCGTGATTTAAAAGAAACAACGGAGCCTTCTTGTCCTGGTTGTGCGTAGATCATGGTTTGAACCTCTTGTTGTGTTTTTGCTGAACAACGCTGTTTTTGCGCTTACGTATCTAATCTAAGTTCCCAGAAGGGCTAACAAAATGAGTCGTTCGGGGCGAATAACTACTCCCTTAGTACTAATGCCTGTTCAGAGCACGCTTTTCGTAATCTGCATACAGGTGGCTTACGGTACGAACCAGCTCGTATCTCGCTCCTTCCAGCTCTGAAAAGCGCTCAGGAATCGCGGTATCAATCACCTCTGAAGCGCTTAAACCCCGCGCAGCAGATCCAGCCAGAACATCATCCAGCCAGGTCAAGTAATCGATCATTTGGAGAAATGCACGGTCATCTTGAATCACCGGCCCGTGACCTGGCACCACAAGGGAGAACGGCAGCTGCGCAAGCTCGCGTATTTCCGAACGCCAAACGGCTAGTCCCGGTGTTTGAGGTGTGGTTAATGCCCTGTTAAAAAACACCATGTCTGAAGCAAACAGCACCCCGGAGGCTTCATCCAGCACAACCAGATCTGCGCCGGTATGTCCCTGCATCGCAATCAAACGTAGCTGCCGACTCCCTAGACTAAGCAAGCCTGGCTGCACTCTGTTCATAGGCACAGTTACCTCGGTGCCACGCATCCAGTCGCCGATCATGCGATACATGTTGTCTGAAAAAGCTTCACCGTCCTGCTCAAGCAGGCTGGCCGATTCATCAAGCATGTAAAGTGTGTTCGGCTCAAAGGCCTGGCTGCCAAAGGCGTGGTCGGGGTGATGATGGGTGATCAGCACTTTCACGATTGGCTCACTGGTGTGACTCTCAATCAGTGCACGAAATTCTTCGCCGTACCTGCGGGAAGGCCCCGTATCAATCACAACAACGCCCTCACCTGTTTCAATAAAGCCGGTATTGAGAATGTTGCCGCCATTGGTTTTCGAGAAGTTTTCTGTACTTCCTGCAACTACCCAGACGCCGTCCGCAACCAGAATCGCTTCCAGGTTATAGGACTTGGTACTCGCACCGGCGCCCGATGAATAGGCCAAGAGCCAAAACATAGCGGCAACCAGCCAGGCGATATTTCTATGATGGGATCGGAGGCGGCTCATGGCGATGCCTCCCCAATGGCACCTTCAAACTGGTAGCCGTTGTTATCCTTCATGTGGATAGACAGGAGAGGAATGCCGCCTTCGAATTCAAAAACAAACATCGGGTTTTCAGCGGCAGACTCGGCCAAGGTCATTGTCAGCAGCAGGTTATCCGAGGCCTCATTCCGAACTTCAACAGCGCCTACAAAAAAGGCCGGTACATTCCCGACCATTCCGGAGTCCATGGGATGCAACAAACTGGCCTTGATGCGCGTATTCCCGCGATCAGAGAACAAGCCGGTTTTCAGGGTGCCGAACTCACTCTCCCAGTCTGAATTGCTTAATACTTCCCGGGGTGCCGTACAGCCGCCGCCAGCTGCATCCACATAGCCGCTGTCAATGTGCCAAACACCCTGTTCATCCAGCACAGCTGCTCGAACACTGCTGGCCTGCTGCACCCGAAAGTTAAGGGACACCAGTTTGAGCTGCCCGTCAGTACTATTAGCCGTGAATAGGTGGGGAACAGGATTCATATCCACCCATGTCACCACCTTCATCACCTTGTGTGGGAATTCACGCAAGTTAACGGCCAATGGAACCTGAGTACTGTCCTCAGCGAAGTCAGGAACCGACAAACCTACTCGTTCGTCCACTACTAACGTTATGTCTTGCCCGAGGTATCGCTCAATGTTGTAGGCCCATAAAGGCGAACCCAACGGGTCAGACGGTAGATCGGCCCAGGAAGCGCTCGCAAACAGAGTAAAAGCACATAGCCAATATCGCCTCATACCTCACCTCCTAGTCAGGATATCGAGTACTTATGCGAAAGCTGTTACTGCCCGGATACCGATTCCACATAGGTCCGTATGGACCAAATGGCCGTTTGCCCGAGATTGCTTTTAAAGGAAGGCATACCCCGGTCGGTTCCGTTCATTACCCGCCCGATAAAGTACTCATCGTCCCATTCTGTGAGCTCACGCAAATCCGGGGTTAAACCACCGGATTGGGCCTCAATGCCGTGACAGCCGGCGCAATTTCCGGCGTAAGCACTCATACCAACTTCAACGGCTTCTGCATTCAATTTGCTTAGCTCATTTCCGTCGCGAAACGGGTTTTCGTTCAGAGCTTCACGGCCCAGATCCGGCAGGTCACCCGTATCAACTGGCTGTGGCGTCACGTTACCGTGCCCGGCAGCGGCTGCAGCCCATACCAAGGCTCCAGCGCAAAGGATCTTTTGAATCAACTTGGAGTACGACATAGCCTCATACCTCTTTTTGTTTTGTCTGCCATTGTTTTCCCAAGTAGCCATGCGGCGTATCGGGCTGTCTCCAAGTCTAAGAAATGCCTTACTTGCCGGTGTACTCCACTTTGGCTGCTGCGCCTTAGATCTTTGGTAGTAGACCTATCGACCAGAGGCCAAAGCACGAGCCACCTGCCCCGGGAAACGGAAAAACCGAACAATCAGCCTGTTGCACATCTGCCAGGAACATTTCCCGGACTGCACTATCCCGAATCCCGATCACCTCATGGTTTTCTCCGTCGCCTGATTGAGCACTCCATGCCAATACTCATGGCGTCAACGCAACCAATGAATGCGTTTGTCACAACAACAATTAAGGGGAAAGTCATGAAAACGCTGTTTACCAAACGCCCCCTGATGCGCGGTATCAGCCTGGCGCTATCGATAGGCGCGGCTGGATTGGCGACTCAGGCACATGCTGCGGGCGTTACATGGAATGACATCGTTAACGATGCAGAAACCACTCAGGACGTTCTCGGGTACGGGATTGGTCCAAAAGCCCAACGCTACAGCCCAATGACCATGATCAACAAAGACAACGTTGAACGAATGGTTCCGGCATGGTCGTTCTCGTTTGGAGATGAGAAGCAGCGAGGCCAGGAGTCCCAAGCACTGGTTCACGACGGAATTATCTACGTAACCGGTTCCTACTCACGCCTGTACGCCCTGGATGCAAAAAGTGGTAAGCGGCTTTGGGAATATAGCCATCGTTTGCCGGAAGGCATTCGCCCTTGTTGTGATGTGGTAAATCGGGGCGCAGCGATTTTCGGCGACAAGGTTTTCTTTGGCACCCTCGATGCGGGCATTGTTGCTCTCAACAAAAAAACCGGAAAAGTCGCTTGGCGCGTGAAGTTTGGTGATCACGAAGCGGGCTACACCATGACCGGCGCCCCAACACTGATCAAGGATCAGAAAACCGGAAAGGTTATGCTTATTCACGGCTCATCGGGTGATGAGTTCGGCGTTGTCGGCAAACTCTACGCTCGGGATCCCGAGACAGGTAAAGAGATCTGGATGCGCCCATTTGTTGAAGGACACTATGGTCGTTTGAATGGCGAGAAGAGCACACCCTCTGGCGACCCACGGGCTCCCAGTTGGCCAGATGACCCTAATACCGAGACTGGGAAAGTGGAAGCCTGGAGCCAAGGTGGCGGAGCGCCCTGGCAAAGCGCGAGCTTTGATGTCGAAACCAACACCATCATTGTTGGCGCAGGCAACCCTGCCCCCTGGAATACCTGGAAGCGCACAGCTCCCGGTGGTGACCCGGCAGACTACGACAACTTGTATACCTCTGGACAGGTGGCGGTGGACCCCACCACCGGTGAGGTGAAATGGTTCTATCAGCACACGCCAAACGATGCCTGGGATTTCTCCGGCAACAATGAACTGGTGCTTTTTGAATACACCAAAGACGGCAAAAATGTAAAAGCGACCGCACACGCAGACAGAAATGGCTATTTCTATCTGGTTGATCGCACCAATGGTGAGTTCCAGAATGCCTTCCCATTCGTGGATAACATCACCTGGGCCACCAGTATTGGTGCCGATGGCCGCCCCGTGGAAGGCAAAGGCCAGCGTCCACCACCGGTTCCCGAGGGAAAAACCCGTGGCGAATCCATAGAAGTCTCACCACCTTTCCTTGGTGGTAAAAACTGGAACCCCATGGCTTACAGTCAGGACACCGGGTTGTTTTACATCCCAGCCAACCACTGGAAAGAAGACTACTGGACCGAAGAAGTCACCTACAAAAAAGGTGCGGCTTACCTTGGCCAGGGCTTCCGTATCAAACGCATGTACGACGACCACGTTGGCATACTGCGGGCGATGGACCCACTAAGTGGCAAGGTGAAGTGGGAACATAAAGAGCCCATGCCTTTATGGGCCGGCGTGCTGGCCACCAAAGGCGGCTTGGTATTCACTGGTACAGGCGATGGCTACTTCAAGGCATTTGACGCAGATACTGGCGAAGAGCTTTGGAGGTTCCAGACCGGCTCGGGAATCATCTCCCCACCCATCACCTGGGAAATGGACGGCGAACAGTACGTAGGTGTTACCTCAGGCTATGGCGGAGCAGTGCCTCTCTGGGGTGGCGATATGGCTGAACTGACCAAGCCTATTTCACAAGGTGGGTCTTTCTGGGTGTTCAAAATCCCCTCTTGGGCAACAGCGGCCAAGTGATCCATTAGCTTTGTCCATCAACAAAGGGAGCCGCCAATACACGGCGGCTCCTGATTTGTTCCGGAGTACACCATGAAGACAATAATAAAGCTGGCTTTACTCGCCTTCATCACGCCTGCTTTAGCAGAGGACTATCTGGCGGACGTGCGCCCACCGGAGTTTAATGGCTGCATACTGGAGCAACACTCTGTGTGCTCTGGTGCTGACCTTAAGGGTGCAGACATGTCAAACCTGGACTTGAAGTCTGTGGACTTCAGCGGCGCCGATCTGACCGGAGCTATTCTGAATCACACCAGTTTGAGGGGCGCCAATCTCAAAGGGGCCAAGTTGGACAAGGTAACCGCCTATCGCGTCAACTTGTATAGAGCCGATGTGCGCGGAGCAAGCATTCGCGAGGCGGAACTTCAGGGCGCTACCGGGCAGTACCTGTTCGCTCAGGGCGCGGATTTTACTGGCTCCAACATGGCTGGAGCGAACTTCGATTTTGCAAGGTTCTCTGGTGCTACGCTTATAGAAACCGACCTGACCTTCGCAAGCCTTGAGATAGCCTGGCTACCAAAAGTCGACCTAGCTGATGCCAACCTGTTTGGAGCCAACCTGCAAGAAGCAAAATTTGGAAGTGCCAACCTTGCAGGCGCCGATCTACGAAACACCCGCATTCACTACGCTACGTTTGTAGGCACCTTTATGGACGAGTGCACAGGCTGCCCGGTAGATTGGTAAATTTGATTGAGCTTCATGCGCAAGGGAAAGGATGCCCAGCAGGAATCAGTTAAAGCAGGCAGGGCTTTCGCTGCCCGCAGTTCCAAACTGGACCAGCCCGGAATCCACGGCAAAGTGTAACAGGCCAAGCGAGGATGAAATTTCCAGCTTGTTTTTGAGTACAGACAGGTGGTTGGCAACGGTCTTCACACTGATATTCAAGCGCTCGGCAATGGTTTTATTGGATACCCCGCGCGCGGTTAGAATCAGTACCTCCAGTTCACGCTGTGTCATCTCAGTTAATCTATTGCCAACAGTGTTTCTAAGACAGTTACGACCCGACTGCACCATGGCCATCTGGGTGGCCAATTCATGTTCAAGATACACTTCCCCAGCCGCAGCTTTCTCTATGGCTTTTTTCAGTTCCGTAGAACTGCAGTTTTTCGATATGTAGCCTTGGGCCCCGAGCCCAAGCGCTTGCTTAACAAGGCCTGGGTCGTCCATTGAGGACAAAAACAGAACATTGGCCCTGCGCCATCTCTGGCGGATGCGCCTGCAGAGCTCTAGCCCGGAATAGTCTGGAAGCAAGGCCTCAGTAATAAGAACATCCGGAGCATAATCAGTGTACTCATTGACTGCTTGCGCTCCACTATCTGCAGTCATAACGATAATACCCGGCATGGTGCTCCTGAGCAGGCAGGCTGTTGCATCCCTTACCAACCGTTGACCATCTGCTAGTACGACCTTCATGGTGCATCACCTCAGAGCGCCCGGCCTGATTAAGGCCCAGAAAAAGAAAAGATGCTTTTATCCTACCCCGCCCCCATTCTGGCTAAATGGTTCTTTAGTACTGTCTACTTAGTGCTGTTCATTTACGACTTTTCGAATATTTACCCTTTTTTGAGGCTCACGTAGTTTGGTCCCTACACTTCGTGAAGCTACTGGAACACCAAGATGAAAGCTCTGTGTATACTCATGCTTGTTATTGCCCTGCCTGTGCTGGCATCCACCTCTCTTTTTTCCTCGGATGGCTACCGGATCGACCGTTACCGAAGCCCCACGCCGGACACTGCCCCAGGCGCCGAAACAATCGATACGAAAAAGCTTCAGGCGCTACTGAAAGCAGGTCTTCGCCCAGTAGTGATTGATGTAATCAACTCCGAATACAGAGCCGGACTATTCATTGAGACAACACCTCATACCTCGGTGCCTGGAGCTTTCTGGCTGCCCAATACCGGGCGCGGCGAGCTAAGTCAGCTCTGGCAGGACTATCTTGTTAAAAATGCACTCAAGCTTACAACAAACAACCAGGACCACCCTGTTGTGGTGATGTGTAAATCCGACTGCTGGCTCTCCTGGAACGCTACCCGGCGGCTGCATCTAGCTGGTTTCACCAACTTGTTCTGGTATAAAGACGGCATAGATTCATGGGAGAGTTCTGATCTCCCTGTTCAGGTAATTACCCCTGTCCCACCGGAGTTCTGAAAATTCAGCTCTGACAAAAGTCAAAAATAGTACTTTAGTCTCTAATTTTTGATGCAATGGTCGCATTCAACTCCTGACGACAGTGGCGTGTAATGGCACAACTACAACAAAAATCAGGGGCGTCGCCATGCTTAACCAAGCCAGCACCGTATTTGCAGACGAAACGAGTTATCATAATCCGGAAACCACTTCCGCCACTGACGACCAACGGGCAAGCACGTTAATGGAGCCGACTTATAAAATTCTGATCGCTGACGACCACCCTCTTTTTCGCGAGGCTATAAGCAGCGTTATTGTGTCTGGTGTTGAAGGTAGCGAGGTTCTTCAAACCGATGATCTGGACAGCGCCCTTTCGGTAACTCGCGAGAACGATGATCTCGACCTGATTCTTCTGGATTTGAACATGCCAGGCATGAACGGGCTGAACGGTTTAATGACTTTGCGAAACGAAGCGCCAACCATTCCCGTGGTTATTGTCTCAGCAGAGGAAGATAAGCAGGTGGTTTTGCAGGCGATCACTTACGGCGCGGTAGGCTTTATTACCAAGTCGTCGCCCCGGCAGGAGATGACCAAAGCGATTCAGCAGATTCTCAACGGTAATGTGTATTTACCATCGGATATCATTCGCACAGGTAAAGAAAGCAATAGCAACCGGCGCACCCGCAATGATGAAAACCCGGTTTCTGCAGAAATGCTGAACTCTCTCACCCGGCGCCAACTTCTTGTGCTGGAGCGCATGGCGAAAGGCGAATCCAACAAGCAAATTGCCTACAACCTCAATATTGCCGAAACCACTGTTAAAGCCCATGTGTCTGCAATACTGCGAAAGCTGGGTGTACACAACCGAGTGCAGGCCATTCTCTCGGCAGGTGATGTCGATTTCAGCCACTACCTGAAACGCTAGTGGCTGCACTCACAGCTCAGCCGCTTCGTAGTATGTGATTCAAAGCACTGCGAAGCTTGAGTGGCTTGACGGGCTTATTCATCAACACATAACCCAACTCGCGGATGTGCTGTTTCAGTTCATTGGTGTAGTTCGCGGTGATCATCACAACCGGCACCGGCGTGCGCCGACTCCCGTTGATAGCGGCCACTGTATCAACACCATTCTCATCGTTATCCAAATGATAGTCTGCCAGTATTACATCCACGGGCTCTTCTGATGGGTCCAGTTGGCGCTCCAGATCTGCCATAGACACTGCCGTAATCACCTCGCAACCCCAGGTTTCCAGCACCACCTTCATGCCGCGGCAAATGGCAGAATCATTATCGACAACCCATAACCTGCATCCGTCTAACTCTTGGCCAATATGGGTTATGGCATCCCGCTTCACGAGCGCTGGATTGGGCTTGTGTGTGGCTAGAGGTACACGAACACTGAACACGGAGCCCTTACCTTCCTCAGAAGACACACTGACCTCATGGTTCAGTATTCGAGAAATTTTATCGACTATCGCCAAGCCCAACCCAAGCCCTTTATCCGTCTGGGAATTCGTTGGATGAACACGTTTAAATTCCTGGAAGATCTCAACCAGCTTATTCTGAGGAATGCCCGGGCCTGTATCCCAAACCTGCAACACCACGGAACCGGCTTCCCTGCGAGAGCCAAGCAACACTCTGCCTTCGCCCGTGTAGCGGATTGCATTAGTAAGGAAGTTACGAAGAATCCGTGCCAGTAACTGGGAATCCGACTCAACTATGGCGGAGCTTCCTACGAAGTCGAACTGCAGTCCTTCTGCATTCGCCAACTGCCTAAATTCCCGCGCGATATTAATGAGAAGATCCCGCAGATCAAATGCAGTCACATCTGGCTTGATAACCCCCGCATCCAGCTTGGATATGTCGACCAGGGTGCCTAGCAGACCCTCGACATCATCCAGGGATGCACTAACCGAGTGAACCAGATCTTCGGCTCTTGGACCGAAGGAGTGCGCCTGTAATGCGCTGGTGAATAACCTTGCAGCATTCAGCGGTTGCAACAGGTCGTGGCTCACGGCCGCCAGGAATTTTGTCTTGGAAAGGTTGGCACGTTCAGCCTCCAGTTTCGCATCCCGCAAACGCGCTTCTGCTGCATTGCGCTCTGCGATCTCTTGCCGCAATTGGGTGTTTGCGTCTGTCAGCGCCAGGGTGCGTTCTGTTACCCTGGCTTCCAGTTCATCATAGGCTCGCTCAAGGGCCTCCGCAGCTTTGCGCCGATCGCTGATATCCCTGATGAGAACAAAAAAACCGGCAATCTCACCCTGCTCGCCAAAATTAGGCACGTATGAGCGAAGCATATAGCGTTCCTGGCCTTGCTCGCCGAACTCTTCAAATTCAAAAGTGACGCTGTTTCCAGACATTACACTTTCTATGTACGGTTTCAGCCGCTCATACAAATGCGGATGATGGATATCGCTCAAGCGTTTGCCCAAAGGCGATTCGCCACCGCGTCCGTACCAAGCGGCATAAACCTGATTACAAAACTGAATGCTGTTGTCTGCACCTACATAGGCGATCAGCGCCGGCACATGGTCGGTCACAACCCTAATCCAGCGCTCGCTTTCCTCCAGTGCACTCAAACGGCGCGCCATTTCGCTGTTTTTTACGTCGGTAATATCTGAGTAAAGCACAACCAAACCGCCCTCACGGGTGGGGCGTTCGGTCATTTGCACCCAGCGCTCATTGCTGAGTAAAAACACCTCACCCTCAGAGCCTGGTTCGCTGTGTTCCTCGAGGATCATTCCGGAGTTCATGGCAAGTGCGCGAACATCATTGATATGGGTGCCGGGCGAAGGCATGGCCACTCCTGCCTGACGCCAATAACTTCGAAAACGGCTGTTGCTTTGAATCAAACGGTGGTCATGATCAAAAAGCACAAAGCCATCAGCAATACTCTCGATAGCATCACTTAGGCGTTGGCGAGTAGTCTCCGCCTCCTCGCGGGCATGGGTCAGGGCTTCGGTGCGTTCACGCACCTGTTCCGCCAGCACAACAGAGTGCTCAAACGCCGCGTAGGGCTCAGGCTTGTATACAGATCCCGATTCAACCCGAACGATCAGGGCGTCCCTGATTTTTCGCAAACGTTCATTGTCGGCCTCTAAATGTGCAACTTTTTGCTGCAGGGCCTCTGTCGCCAGACAGGCTTCCTTGCTTGAAGCTACAAACAAGTGTTCGTTGGCACTAGCGATCGGGTTGACCAATGACCACCCCCGTAAATGTCTGGTTGATGTGCATTCCGTTGTACTGCTCACCGTAGGTATTGAATCCAACCACTTTATGGCGGCTTAAAAAGCCTGAAACTGCCTCTGATTGACCAGTCAGCTCTGACTCCAATCTGCGCAAAAAGCAATCACATCCGATAGTCACCAAGGGTTTACCGACAACCCGCTCGGAGTCTTCCAGCTGATCCCGCACGGCTCCGAGCAGCGAGCCTTGCGCCATGGCCGTCATCACAATTCCCGTTTCCACGGCGCAGTAAAAAGTCAGGCTTTTATCAGGGTTAACCCGTTGGATTGAGCGTACAAAGTAATTACTTCCAATCTTTACGCCCAGGGGCTGTAGTGCAAAAACCTCCCGGCTCAACGCATCGACTGTTACGCCAACCGCACGGGCGTAGGCTTCTGCGGCGGGCTCGGCGTTGAGTTCGTATACAGTGCGGGTATCTGAACTCGCATGGGTTACAACAAGCTTTTCGCTACCTTCAACCAAGTGATGGGTAGTAAACACCCGGAAATCCAAAGGCGTATTAATCAACAATACGGTTGCTGCTCCGGCATGAAAGCGCCCCTGGTGGAATACATAGGTGTCTGCCAAGTGTTCATCATCACCCGCTGAACCGCCAAATTGGGGAATGCTGCCAAGCACAGAGTTCAAGGCTGCCAGCACTAACTCCTCACGGCTTGAGAGCCCATCCAATAGCGTTAATGCAAAGGTGTTTCCCTTTATCGGGGCAAGCTTCCGGCCTCGGCATCCAGAAAGCAGGTCATCAATCACACTCTGGGCATCCCTCAAGGTAAATCGATCCATTTCCCCGATCAATGCACTCTTAATCGCGAAATATCGGCGATCGAAACCGATGGCTGTAATGCTGCCGCGGTCGTATCCCTGTGCGGTGATCTCACCTGCTGACGTACATCCTGATAGTCCGACGCCTGCAAACTCACGCTCAAGAGCCAAGCCCAGCTGGGCGAGGTCATACTCCGCAGAGCAAAAGAACAACACATGGCCCAAGTATTCGTGCAGAAGTTGGCTGGCTAGATCCCGTGCGGCTAAGCTCGGGGCTCGGATACCGGAACTTGCAACTTGTACTGCAGGCGGGGTTGATACTGACGTCATAGAGGTTGGTTCCACTGGGAATAGCTGTCTCTAAATTTTACGGTATCCAGATAACACGCCAATGCGACTTCAGTGCTTTTGATTGACTCAAAGCAATCACTATAACCTTATGTTTAATAAGGCATTAAAACGACCCCGTAAGACACGATGGCTTGGCATGAGCAAAAGCCAGTACTTTGGTATTAGCAGCCTTGATAAGCGGGCGGCACACACGCTGTCGTGCCGCCCGCTTAATCAGCCGCAATCGCATAAAATCAAAAGTTAACAATAGCGCCAATAGCAATTGTGTCTGTGTCGGTGCTTATCACGCCAGATGCTCGGTTTTTATCCTCGTACATGTTGTACTCGGCCACCAACTTGAAGTTGCTGTTCACATCGTGGAAGAAGCCAAACGTGTTGCTTTCGGTTTTTAGATTCAGGATTTCTGCGTCGGTTTTTCCATGGGACAACACAATCTTGTTTGGACCAAAAGCGTAAGAAGTCTGAATCAAATAACCGTCTGCACGGTCTTCCGTTAGCGCTTCATTCACAACCAGTACCGGGCTATTGCCTTTCGAATCGAACCCCGAGGCAGCAAGTGTAAAACCGGCAACTGAGCCTTTTACGCCATAACCGACGCCGGAACTATCAATGGTGGTGTTTCCGTTGGTTGAGGACTGATACCGGCCATTCAGCCAGCCGGTTAGCACAACACCATCAAGATCAACTGTATAGGTAATCTCTGATTCCATCCGCGGTGCAGAGTTCTCATCACCTGCTCCCGTTACCGTGTCAGCTGGGTCCAGAGCACCTACGGCAATCTGGAACCCACTTAGGTCTGGAGAACGATAGGTTATCTGGGCGGAAGGCGTTGGGTACGGGTAGCCTGCTCGAATATTGCCAAAGGACACGCCACCCGCCGCGCCCGGAGAGCCAAACCCCATCAAGATTTCATCAAGGAAGATATTCGAGCGAGCGAAAAGGCCGAAATCTTTACCCATCAGCACCTGGCCAAATGCCCCATCCACAGTCGCGTAAAATTGGCGAACATCAATTGCCGTATCGGTTGGGGAATCAAGACTATCGTTTATGGTTGTCCAGAATGACGATCGACCACCCAACACCAGGTCGCCCATTTCCTTGGTGAAGTTAAAGCCAATAGTATTTGGCAGGAAGCCCATTTTGATTCGGGTATCACGTGTGTCTGGAACTTCATCCTCACGGGTTACGTAAAACGCGTTGAAGTAGCCATCTACAGAAAAGGACGTACCATCTTCGTTATACAAATCGACGGAAGCGCTGGCACCCATGCTTGTGCCCAGAGCAGACGTTATTGCCAAAACCATGGCTGACTTTTTCAAATTGTTATTGTTCATAAATCCCCCAGTCCATTTTAAATTCCTGCACGGTTGGTTAGCAGGTGTAACCTCATGCTGTGCTATCAAAGCAATGGGAGAAATCGGCCAAGGGGGCTGGTTTAATGATCATTTAGAAGGCAGGACAAACAGAACTTTGGGACTAAGACCTACTTTGGCTGTACTCCTTTGGTCGCTTCATTTCGAAGAATTACGACCAGAAAGGCCCATTGAGGCCGAAGGGTGATCACTGAAAGTATGTATCCCGGTACTACTACAACAGTCGATACGGGTTAACGACTCCTTGAGGCCAGCGTAATGAAAAACAATAACTCTGCCATTGTCTGCTTGATTGGGCTTACAGCCATCCCCTTTGCGGCTCATGCCGAATCTGGTGCAGTCATCACCGTTACAGCACCAGTAATAGAGCGAGAGCTATACGAAACGCCCGTATCCATGTCGGTTATAAGGTCTGAAGCCATTAAAGATGGCCAACCCATGTTGAAACTCGATGAAACCTTGAGTCAGGTGCCAGGTATTTATCTGCAGAATCAGGAAAACTATGCTCAGGGAGAGCGAGTAGCAATACGGGGCTTTGGTTCCCGCGCACCTTTTGGCGTTCGGGGTGTAATGATTGTAGTAGATGGGATTCCCTACACCTTGCCTGACGGGCAGGCACAGTTAGACGCTATCGACCTGGACAGCGCGGAGCGCATAGAGGTTATTCGAGGCCCTGCTTCGGTTTTGTACGGAAATGCTGCAGGCGGTGTAATCAGCGTGGCCACGACAGACGGGCAAAGGAACCCGGACCAGACCTCAGTTCGCGCTACGGGTGGAAGCAACCGCTTCGGCAAACTTTCCCTCAGCAACAGTGGCAGCGCTGGCAACTGGTCACACAATGTGAACCTCTCGGCCTTGAACTACGAAGGCTACCGCGATCAGGCAGAAGTCGAAAAATACCTGTTCAATTCAAAGCTACGTTGGCAAATGGACAGCGATCGTTCCATCACGACCATCATCAACTTGCTTGATAACCCACGCTCACAAGATCCGGGCGCCCTTACCGCAGAACAGGTCGCTGAAGACAGAACCCAAGCTGGGCGTTTCACCGAGGAATATGACACAGGGCAAACCGTAGACCAGCAGGTAATTGGCCTGCAATACCAGGATCTTTCAGCTGGCGCTGGGGAACTGCGTGGGAAGGTTTACTACCTGCGGCGCAACTTCGAACAGCAGCTTCCTTTTCCTGGTCCCAGCCGTATTGACTACAACAGAGACTACTTCGGGGCGAGCACAGACTATCGCCAGTCATTCAAGGTTGCAGGTTTGCCGTTTCGATATGTAGCTGGAGTGGAAGCCCGGGAACAACGGGACGACCGCATTCGAACACAAATGAGTTTCGGTGGTGATTTGCAGGGATTAACCGCAGATGAGCTTCAAACTGCCACCTCCTTGAGCACCTTCGCTCAGGGCGACTTGAACTTAACGGACCAGTTGATTCTATCCATTGGCGGTCGATTCGATCGAATTCAGATGGACGTTTCCGACGAGTATCTTTTCGATGGAGACCAAAGTGGGGATCGCACCTTCAGGGAATGGAGCGGTTCTGCAGGGTTAAGCTATCGCTACCTGCCTAACCACCAAATTTTTACCAATATCAGTACCGCCTTTGAGACCCCAACCTTCTCGGAATTCGCCAACCCATCCGGCGTAGGCGGGCTAAACCCTGATACTCAACCGCAAAAATCCCTCAATCATGAACTGGGACTGCGTGGTGCCTTTGATTACGGAATGGATTACGACCTCACATTGTTTTGGGTAGATGTTCGCGATGAGCTAATTCCCTACCAGCTACCCGGGCCTGATGACAGAACCTTCTACCGCAATGCCGGAGACACAACGAGAAAAGGCATAGAAGCCACGGCGGGCTGGCTGCTTAACCAAAGTTGGCGGCTTGAAACTGCCCTCACCTTGGCGGACTACACATTTGATGAGTACACATCAGGCGGCAACGATTATCGTGGAAACCGGCTGCCGGGACTGCCAGAACAACTCTGGTCCAACCGACTACAGTGGCAGGGCTTGGGTGGCACCTTTGTAACGTTAGAAACCCGCTATGTCGGAAGCACGTTTGCGGATGATGCGAACAGCGTGAAAGTTGAGGACTACTGGTTGGCCAACCTGCGTGGCGGGAACACGTTTTACGTAGGAAGAAAGCTTCTCGTCAAAGGTTTTGCAGGCGTTCGCAACCTGACGGACAGAAATCATTTTGCCAACGTTCGAATCAACGCCAGCAATGACCGCTATTATGAGCCGGCTGCCGGCCGTACTTGGTATGCAGGGTTGGAGTTGAGCTTCTAACATAGTTAGCACTGTCCAACGACCGCTGGTTTTCCATAGATAGCTTAACGCTGCTTGGCGTCAGCCCGTCGACAAGCAGCTGCGGTAAATAATACATCAGTAGATGAGTTCAGCGCTGTCTCCATAGAATCTTGGACCACGCTAATCACAAAACCAATCGCAACCGCTTGCATGGCTACTTCCGTTGGAATTCCGAACAAACTGGTTGCCAAGGGGATCAGCAGAAGCGACCCACCAGCAACGCCAGACACACCACAGGCTGCCAATGCCGAGACGACGCAAAGTAGGAGCGCCGTTCCAAAATCCACCGGGATTCCAAGCGTATGCGCCGTAGCGAGGGTAATCACAGAAATGGTAATCGCCGCGCCAGCCATGTTTACCGTGGCACCGAGAGGGATAGAAATCGAGTAGGTGTCGGGATCCAGTTTCAGGCGCTCCGACAGCTCCAGATTAACGGGGATATTAGCTGCAGAACTGCGCGTAAAAAAGGCCGTAATCGCACTGCCTCGTAAGCATTCAAACACCAACGGATAGGGATTGCTGCGAATCTGCCAGAAAACAATGAGTGGATTCGTAACCAGAGCCACGAACAACATACAGCCAACAATAACCGCCAGCAGTTGGCCATAACCTAACAGAGCGCTGATACCAGACTCCGCAAGTGTATTGGCAACCAATCCGAAAATACCCAGAGGCGCAAGGCTAATCACGCCACGAACAATCCCGGAGATGGCGTCAGACAAGTCTTGAAGGCCTTGCTGAGTGGTATCGCTGGCTGTACGGAGCATAAACCCGAAACCAACCGCCCAGACAAGTATGGCAATAAAATTGGACTCCATAAGTGCTTTAACCGGATTGCTTACCGCGCTGAGCACTAGATTATGAAGGATTTCGCCGATGTTCGACGGCGGATTACCACTGACGCCGGTCAAATCGAGCGATAGCTGAGTTGGAACCAGAAAGCTGGCGACCACAGCAACCACGGCTGCCGCAAGTGTTCCTAATATGTAAAGCAGCAACACTCCACGTATGTGGGTGGGCTGCCCCTGAGTGTGGCCGGCAATGGCCGCCGCCACCAACACAAAAACCAACACCGGGGCGACCGCTTTCAATGCCTTCACAAACAGCTGACCAAGCAGCGCCACCGAGCTAGCAGCATCAGGTGATACAACCACCAGTAAAACACCGGCGACAATGCCAAGAGCAATCTGAGAAACAAGCCCCAAACGCATGATCGGTCGAAATAAGTTGGTCAGTGCAGAAAACATGGAAACCTCGCGCGGCTCTTTCAATGGAGTGGATGCTTGGTGGGCGCTTATGGTACCGCATCGAGATCCCCTCGTTAATTCCACGAGGCATGTAGCCATTCATCATTATGATGTTCGGTTGTCTGCTGATTGTTTACTTCTTCCCTATTGTCGCGCTTAACTTGCCCTTATACCTATATCGAGGGCAAATCAGGTGATAGGCTGATTTTCAAATCACGTACGACAGAATGTCGTACTACAGGCACAAACATCGTCATCGAGGTAGGTCATGAAGACAATAAAGTACGCTGTCGCACTCTTTCTGGTTATGGCATTCGCCCAAGCCCAAGCCGCTGATGGCCTGATTTCGGTTAAGAGCCCTTACAGCGCCCAGAAAACCATGAACAAGTTCGAAGGCGTTGTGAAAAGCAAAGGCTTGAACGTGTTTGCGCGCATAGACCATGCAGCAGGTGCTGAAAAAGCAGGTATGGTACTTAGACCTACCGAGTTGCTGATTTTTGGAAATCCACAGGGCGGAACCCCATTCATGAAGTGCGCACAAACTGTCGGGATAGACCTGCCACTTAAGGCCTTGGTTTGGGAGGACGAATCAGGACAGGCATGGCTTGGTTACAACGACCCGACATATTTGGCCAAGCGCCATAAGATTCCAGAATGTGTGGTAGCTGAGAAGCTTGGCGGTGCACTGGCAAGTTTTGTAAAGGCGGCATTGGCGCCTTAGTAAGGCCTAGCCCGTAAAGTATTCTGATCGCTCCGCATCCCGTCAATCAGTATGACCGTCGGCTTGCCGCTGTGCACCTTATCCATACCCTTCCCGTTTTTATCGTAGGTTGGTATTAGGCCGTAGCGGCTTGCTGAAGATCTGACTCCCGGGAGGGTGTGGAAGCTGCAGCTTTAAACAACAGGTTCCCATCATCCACAGGGTCTTTAACTAGCATTTTTTTATCCTTACCGTAATGCATGGTTATCCTCCATGGGTCGGCCTTACCCTGCCGTGGCATTTTGTCGATTGCCCGCATGATGTAGCCAGGTGCAAACCCTTCCAGCACACTGGCATCGGTCGCGTTACTCCCTGTGTCTACCGCTGTGGCGACTCGCATTCCGGCTTTGTCCATGTGGGCAAGCAGTCGACATAAATAGCGCCCACCAATATCGCATTTGAGGGTCCAGGGCGCGTTGGTATATCCAAAAATCCACCCGTAATTGGGTACGTCTTGAATCATAATGCCCTTGTACGCCATTTTTCCGGGCAGGTTCACTTCTTCATTGTCGATGCTGAGTGTCGACCCACCCATCAACTGAACGTCCAACCCTGTCGCAGCCACAACAATATCTGCGGCAATATGCTGGCCTGTATTCAACACAATGCCGGTTTCATCAAAGCGGTCGATATGGTCGGTTACGATAGTTGCCTTCCCCGAGCGCAAGCTTTCAAAAAAGTCTCCATCAGGCGCAGCACACAGGCGCTGATCCCACGGCATGTACTCAGGTGTAAGATGACGTTTATCAATGTTTGGCGCATGTTTGTACATATGCGACAAAAACATCTTTCGCATCGTGTTAGGCCAACGTTGGCAAGCTAAGTAAAGAGCGCGCTGGAAAAGAATGTTGCGCCTGCGGGCCAGTTTGAACACCCAAGCCCTTGGTAATACTTTGTTCAACACCATCGACATCTTGTCGGTGTTCGGTAGGGACATAATGTAAGTAGGTGAGCGTTGCAGCATGGTAACTTTTGCAGCTTTTTTCGCCATGGCTGGCACCAGCGTTACTGCAGTAGCACCACTACCGATGACCACCACTTTCTTTCCGCTATAATCGAAATCTTTAGGCAAGCTCTGGGGGTGAACAATATCCCCTTTAAACACGTCTTCCTTGGGGAAGCTTGGGCGATAGCCCTGGTCGAAGTTGTAATATCCGGCACAGTTAACCAGGAAGTTGCAGCTAAGCACTGCCTCCTCACCCGTTGCTTCCTGTACACAAGAAACTATCCACTTTTGTTCTTTGGTCGACCAATTAGAGTTCTTGATTTTCAGGCCAAATTTGATCTTCTCGTACAATCCGAATTCTTCTGCCGTTTCGCGCACATACTCACGTATATCGTCGCCTTGGGCTAATACGTTTTCGGAATACCAAGGCTTGAAGTTAAACCCGAAGCTGGCCATGTCGGAATCCGAGCGTATGCCGGGATAACGAAACAGATCCCAAGTGCCTCCCACGTTTTCACGGCGCTCCAGTATCGCAAGAGATTTTTCAGGGTGTTCCCGTGCAATGTGACATGCCGTTCCAATGCCGGAGAGCCCGGCACCAATAATGATGATGTCGTAGTGTTTTATGGCCACCTGAGTTTCCTTGTTGTTATTTTCTAACCAATGTTAACGTTGATTTTCGCAAAGGCTGCCGAGACAATATCGATAGAATAAGACATTTTTTTGATATAACACGCCACTCCAACCTCTTGCACACACAAGTGTACCGATAAGCATCGCTCGAAAGTTGGGTTCGGAGATAGCCCCTGCAGCCTGCCAGAATGACCCTCTACTCGTTTACCCAGAGGTATTCAGAGCCTGTTCCGGTGCGTTCAAAATACTGTAAGCACCCTTCTCGGCAATCATCACAGTCGGTGCATGAATATTGCTGCCGGTAATGGTCGGCATCACAGACGAATCGACAACTCGCAACCTCTTCACTCCATGAACCCGCAACTCTGAACCCACCACAGCCATGGCATCTACTCCCATGGCGCAGGTGCCTGCCGTGTGATAGACCGTCTCAACATTTTTTCGTATCCACTGGCGCAATTGGTCATCGCTCTGAACCATTGGGCCCGGGCTCTCCTCACCGCCGTGGAAGCGTTCCATGGCTGGCTGGGCGAGAATCTCACGGCCCAGACGAATACCCCGCACCAGAGCATCAAGCTCTTTTTTCCGGCCAAAGTAGTTGGCATGAATAAACGGATGCACAAACGGATCAGCACTGCGTAGCCTTACACTGCCGCGACTCTCTGGGCGGAGATGGCAGATATGAAGCACGAATCCCGCTCGCAGTGATGTGAACAAGCCACGGCCATGGGGCTGCATCCGGATGGCGGCAAACTGCAGTTGCAGATCTGGGATAGACTCATCTGGGTGCGAGCGTACAAAACCACCACAATCCGTGGGCGTAAACACGAAGTTTTTCTGCCTCAGCATCCGCATGAAAAAAGCCACGCTGTTACGGGTCGGAGCGACCGCCAGCGAGGTACCGGTCTTGTCCCGGCAGCGAATGATGACATCGGGATGATCCTGCAAGTTTTCACCAACGCCCGGCAAATCATGGACCAATGGAATGCCATGGGCCGTCAGCTCAGCGGCCGGGCCCACACCAGAGAGCTTCAGTAGCTGCGGTGAATTGATAACACCGGCACTGAGGATAACTTCTCTAGTGGCCGTCAGAATGTCACGCTTACCCCGCTGCCCGTTCCGAGCAAATTCCACCCCGGTGGCAACCTTACCATCAAAACAAATTCGGGTGACATGCACGCCCGTTAGAACGGTAAGATTGGGCCGAACCAAGGCTTCGTCCAAAAATGAGTAAGCGCTGTTTGCCCGCTGCCCTGAAGGTGTCTGGGTTACCTGAAAAAAACCACAACCTTCCTGTTCTCCATCATTGAAGTCTTTTCTAATGGTTTCGCCAGCTTCACCGCAGGCATCCACAAAAGCCTCACTGACAGGAAAATGGTAGTTGGTATCCACAACATCCATGGTGCCTTGATTGCCATGACAACCATCAGCACCGCGTTCCTGCCGTTCCGAGTGACGGAACCAGGGCAGCACACTCTGGTAATCCCAGCCGGGGTTGCCGAGTGAGGCCCAGTGGTCGAAATCCTGCGGGTGGCCACGGGTGTAAATCATGGCATTGATGGAGCTAGACCCTCCCAGCGCTCGGCCCCGAGGCCAGAAAAACGGGCGATTGCCGGTGTATTCATCCGGCTCGGTATGATAGCGCCAGTTGTATGTACGGCTGTTCATCAACATCAACATATTCAAGGGGTTGCAGTTGCGTATCCAGTGGGTGCGATCACTGGGACCAGCCTCTAGCAGGCAAACCCGGTTACCCGGATCTTCCGACAGTCGGTTGGCCAACACACAGCCGGCAGATCCAGCCCCGATGATGATGTAGTCGTACATGGCGGTTCCTGTTTTGCTGATCTTTATGGCATCAGGGCAACCGGCCAGAGGTTGCCCGTTGACCGGTCAGGGCGCGATCTTGTTTTTTAGGGTACGGGTGACCGACAAAGGCAAGCTCGGTAACGAACGCAGCACCCAAGGTAGAATTTTGCGTTTCAGTCCGTTGAGGGATTCCGGCACCATGGCTTCGATCAAGTGTGGGCCCGGCTGTGACAACGCATATTCAAGTGCGTGATTGAAGGCTTCAGCGGTGTCTACCCGAACGCCATGAACCCCCATGCCCTGCGCCAACTGGGCAAAGTTCAGCACCGGCCCGTTCAGGTCCAACTGAGATTTGGCCTTGTCTCCGGCATCTTCTGCACCCACTCGCTCCAGCTCTATGTTCAGCACCGAGTAAGAAGCGTTGTTGAATATAATGGTGGTGACATTCAACTGCTCACGGGCCATGGTCCAAAGGGCTTGAATGGTGTACATGGCGGTGCCATCGCCGATCAGTGCAATCACTGGCCGTTCCGGGCAAGCAATAGCCGCGCCGACTGCGTTGGGCAGGCCCTGACCAATGGCACCTCCGGTCAAGGCAATCATGTCATGACGGGGCGAGCCTGCGGTCATGGCATTCAGCATCAGTCCTGAAGTAATGGCCTCGTCGATAATAATGGCATTCTCTGGCAGGTAGTGGCCTACGGCCTTGCAGACTTTGGGTGCTGAGAGGCGACCACGAGGTGCCGATGGGCGCTGCAGTTTTTGAGTCTCGGGCTGAGCTTTGTCGGCTCCCAATGCCGCGACCAGCGTTTCAAGGCTGGCCAGAGCGTCTTGTTCTGGGCGGGACAGGGTGTGAACCGTGCAAGTATCCGGCACCAGATAGCTCTTTTTGCCAGGGTAGGCAAAGAAGGAAACGGGCGCCTTGCTGTCTACCAAAATCAGGTGATCAATGTCGGCCAGTTGAACGCCTGCCAGTTCCGCCAAATAGGCTACACGCTCAACCGGCGGCAGGCCTTCTCCACGCTCCATACGAGTCGGAAAGGTTTCTGCAAGCAGCGTCACACCGTTTGCAGCGGCAACCTTAGCGGCCGCCATCAATGCCGGCTCTCGCAAAGCCCGGCCCCCAAGTAGCAGTGCTGTCTTTTTGCCGGAGCGAATGGCGTCCACCACAGCGCGAACGGCACCATCATCGGCAGCCGGGGGCGCTACCTGCGCCGGAAGCGCGCATGGGCTACCCCCCTCTCCCCAAGAGACATCGGCGGGCAGGATCAACGTGGCCACTTGGCCGGGCAGGCCGCGGGCGGTTGTGATGGCTTCTACCGCGTCTTTACACAATTCAGCGGTAGTTTGTGACGTACGGACAAAACCCGGTGACACATTGCGAGCTACAGTTTCAATATCAGACTGCAACTGCGCATCGTATTTCACGTGGGCAACAGCGTGGTCCCCTACAATGTTTACCACCGGCACCTTGCCTTTGCGGGCATTGTGCAGGTTTGCCAAACCATTACCGAGCCCGCAACCTAGGTGCAGCAGAGTGGCGGCAGGTTTGTCGGCCATTCTGGCGTAACCATCTGCCGCACCGGTTGCCACCCCTTCAAACAACGCCAGCACGGCGCGCATTTTCGGTTCATCATCAAGCGCCGCTACAAAGTGCATTTCGCTGGTTCCGGGATTGCTGAAACAAACTTCGATACCAGCATCCACCAGGGTTTTCATCAAGGCTTGTGCGCCGTTCATGGGAAATCTCCTTATTTTTGTCTTGTCACGGTTAGTACCGCGTATGCAAGCTTGATCATTGTTGTACTGCTCTCAACTAGGCTCTGGCT
Organism: Marinobacter sp. 1-4A; assembly: GCF_016597725.1. GTDB lineage: Bacteria > Pseudomonadota > Gammaproteobacteria > Pseudomonadales > Oleiphilaceae > Marinobacter. Next base: position 162,670 of record NZ_VCGY01000004.1, on the reverse strand, counting down.
AAAATGGATCTTGCTGCTGCCCGGGCGGTCATAATGCAGCCCGGTAAAAACGTGCCTTCAAGAGATCGTTTGCCATTACAGCCGCCCCCACCAAAACCAGCAGCTTCACCCACACAGTAAAGCCCGGGTATGGGCTTATTGTCGGCTCCAAGCGCACGGGACATAAGATCGGTACGCAAGCCTCCGAGGCTTTTGCGTGTAATCAGTTGCATGCGCACAGCGATAAATGGCCCGGTGCCTTTCTTTTGCAGCGGCGCAGGCTTGCAGGTGCGCAGCTTATCCGGCCCCCATTTGCGGGCATGCATTATGCGGCGGATTTGATCATCGTTTTCCAGCTTGCTGCCAGCCGCAAAGTTTGCATCGAACGCATCAGCCGTAGCCTGCAACGTGGCTGGGTCAACATCGTGGGAGCGGGTCAGCGCATTCATTTTCTCGGCTAACTCAACGAGCGTGTCTGCAACGAGGAAGTCATCGCTTTCACGAGCCATCTGCTTGACCAGATTGTGGTTGCCGGTCAAGGTTTCGAACACAAAACGAACCAACTGTTTGTCGCGTATACGCTGGTTGTGCTCCGCGCCGGAGATGGCAAATTCTTTGGCTGCAATGCGCCAGTTCAGCAGGTGCCAGGTCCATGGCTGCTCCTGCTCGGCAACACGCTGGCATAGCCAGTGGGTATCAAAGCCGGTTACCAGTGGCTCCGGGCCAATCCGCCTGCCTTTATGGTCGAGCCACAGGGCAGATTTGCAAGGGATGGTTGATAGGCCGTGGCCTTTAAAGTGCGGATAAGGATGGGGGAAGCCAGCGGCGTAGTTCCACATTTCCCCAGCGTTAACGATATTGCCACCGAGTTTGTCGGCCACTTCGTGATGGAGTTTCCCATCGGCGTAAGGATGGGCACCATTCAACATGGCTTTTGGCATGGGTCGATCTTTTGGCCAGTTGGCACGGGTTTGTTGATGGTTCCCGTTGATTCCACCAGTCGCTACCACCACCGTCTGGGCCGTTAAGTGGATCGGTTCACCCGTTCTATCATTGGTGCCAATGGCACCGGTAACGCGACCATCACGGCTCTCCAATGAACTAATGCTGTGCTGATGCAATACTGTGAGGCGATTGCCTATTCCGGCATCCCGCATGGCCGCAATCAGAGTGCGGGTAAGCTCTCGGGAGGTTCCAAACACTATGTGATAGCGCGGCACACTGTTCCCTTCACCTAACCGCCCCCGCTCAACCCAGTTCACCGCAGGCAAAAACTTTATACCTTCGGCTTTCAGCCAGTCATACACCTCACTGCAAGAATTCTGCACATAGTAACGGGCCCAAGCGAGGGAGTGCTCGTCTTCAGTATCTAGCTCACCAAAGCTGATCCAGTCTTTCAAGGCGCGCTCGGGGTTATCCGGAATACCCATTTTGCGTTGCAGCGGAGTATCAACCAAAGCCATACCGCCAAACGCCCACAATGCTAGCCCTCCCAGACGCTCAGGTGTATCCCGGTCTACCAATGTAACGGTTTTGCCCGCCCGAAGAAGTTCTAGCGTCGTAACTATGCCAGCGATACCGCCGCCAATAACCAGTGTGTCTGAGGTAATCTGATTGGCCATATAGAAACTCCTTGGGGCTAGTAGGACATCAAGCTGGGTTGGCCGTAAGGATAACCAGAATAATGCAGATCAACTTTAATTACTTGACCAAACACGAACCAGAATTTGACAATACACGAACAGAAGTCATTTTCAGGACAGGCGTCATGCAATATTTTGCACGCAGTGGGGCGTTAGTGGGCTTTCCCGAAATGGTACGTGGCTACGGCGAGCATCCTTACCGGTTAATGCGTGAGGTCGGCCTTAGCCCCGCCCTCTTGAAAGATACCGACCTGTATATTCCTTACACAAGTCTCGCGGAATTGCTAGCTTTGGCTGCGGAGCGCTGTGGTGCACCGGAATTTGGCGCCCGGTTGGGGTATCGACAGGGATTGGAAGCGGTGGGTGCCCTGGGGTCTTTGATGTGTATGCAATCTACGATTGCAGATGCCGTCCGTATTTTGTTGCGCAACTTGGCCTTCCATGCCCATGGCGTCCAGATTGATGTGGATGTTAATGGGTCTGCGATGGAGATGCGGATGGCGTTCGCGTTCGAAGCCCGCACGGACTGCCGGCAACTGATCGCTCTGAGCTTGGCGCTACTTGTAAGCGGCACAAAGCAGCTGAACGCGGGGGCACCGCAGCCCGAAGAGGTGGAACTGGCCCTAGCCGACAACGGAAACTTCGAGGCGTATCGGGCTTTCCTAGGCCCAAACCTGCAATTTGGCGGGTTAGAGAACCGAGTGCAGTACCCTACTTCACTCCTGAACTTACCCGTTCTGGCAACAAACGATGTGCGCCAGCGCATCAGCCAGCAATGGCAGAGGAACCAAACACAGATCAAGGCGCCTAGCCTGCGATCCCGAGTAGACCGAAGCATCACAGCTCTACTGCCTACTGGCGAATGCAATCTGGATACCGTCGCTAGGGTGTTAGGCAGCCATCCGCGGAGCTTGCAAAACCGCCTAAAATCCGAGAACACCAGCTTTGGTGAGCGCTTGCGAATAAACCGCCAACGTCTCGCCTGTCAGTATTTGAAAAACACCGATATGGATTTGGCCCAGCTGGCTCTGAATTTAGGCTACGCCGACCTAGCACCTTTTAGCAGGGCCTTCAAAACATGGAAAGGATGCTCGCCTCGGGTCTGGCGCAAACAAACTCGAACAGAGCCACGCCTTTAACGTGCGGGAATAAACGAACCGTAGCCCATCTCGCGTCCAAACTCCGGCAAAAACTCTTCCTCATCTACCGCCAGCTTTCCATTGACCATTACAGTTTTCACGATACCCGGATTCCGGTTAACAAGTCTTTGCAGATCAAAGTTTTCCATTTCTCCCCAAGAAACCTCTTCAAGGTTCTGGTTAAAGCCTGATGGATCGAGCACCACAATATCGGCGCGATCGCCCTCCCGAATTTTGCCCGCTTCGATACCAAACCAATCGGCCTGGTCACCGGTCAAACGATGAACTGCCTGTTCCATAGTCATCACCGCATCGCCCTCGTCGATGGATTCCTGAACCAACTTCAACATACGTAGCGGCAAGTTGTAGAAAGCCATATTGCGGATGTGAGCACCGGCATCGCTGAAAGTAATGAGTGTGGTGGGGTCTTTTACCAGTCGTTTCAGAACCTGTTTACGGTGGTTTCCAACCGTGGTGTACCAACGTATTTTCTTGCCGAACTCCACGACAAGATCAAGAAACAAATCCACCACATGAATACCGCGCGCCTTCGCCACTTCTTCAAAGTTTTTGCCGATTAGTGATTCATCAGGGCAGTCAATGATCATGGCGTCACCAAAATCCCGCTGCCAAACCCGAGGGCTTAGTTTTTCACCATAGAACTTCCGGAAGTCACGTCGGTATTCCTCACTTTGCAGGAGGTCGTTTCGTTCCACTGCATCTTTCAAATCCAGAGCCATCTCCCCTGCTCCAAATTCCTCAAAGAACACAACGTCAATACCGTCGGCGTATACAGTAAAAGGTGTCGGCAGAACCTGCCATCGGAAGTCTCCCCGAAAGGCATTGGTAAACAATGAGGTTAGCTTGGTGAGGGTTGTTAACGCGGCGCTGCCCTTTAAGTCCATCTGACTAATCAAAGTCGTTTTCAATGGTCGCCGCAATAGCCCAACGCACTCACGAACATACTGAAGAATCTGCAAAGGCGTAGCGGCATTCGGCGCACCTTGATGCACCCGGCCATACTGGCGCACGAGCTTATTCAAACGTACGACCTCACCCCACTTGGCGTAAGTGCTGGGCAAGCTCTTGGACCATTCGCGATCACCATCCACCTTGTCCCACTTCAAGCACATGGTCGACAGGCCGAGGAAGCCTTCATCAAGCGCTTCTTTCAACAGACGCTCCATAGTCTGCAATTCTTCTTCAGTGGGCTGGATGGACAAGTCTGTGGCGCGACTCAACCCCATCACACCCACCCGCATGTCGCTATGGCCCAGAAAGCTGACCACGTTAGGGCCGAGGGGCATCTGTTTAATGTGCTCAACCCACTGTTTTGGGGTCGACCAAGTTTTGTGTTCCTTCAAAATCGGCAGTACCCGCTCCCTCGGTACGGTTTCAACGCGAGTAAAAATGTCTGAAGCATCTTCACAGTCGCTGCAAATCATGCTTAGAGAACAACTACCCACCAGCACCGTAGTGACACCATGACGCACAGATTCAGAAAGGCTCGGGCTCACCAATAACTCGGCATCGTAATGGGTATGAGTATCCAGAAATCCCGGCGTGACCCATTTACCAGCTGCGTCGATTACACGGTTGGCCTGATCATGAGGGAGAGGGTCTGCAGTAACTTTCGCAATACGGCCGTCTTTGACCGCCAAATTACGAATGGAAGATGGTGCGCCAGTGCCGTCGAAGTAACGGCCGCCTTCGATGATGAAATCGTACGGGGTCATCGCGTTATCTCTTTTCGGATGTTGTTATTGTGTTTTTTATTTCGGAGGAATGAGTCTACATTGTGAGCGGCCGCGCTGGACACTGCTAAACTCTTTTCCTAGTTTCAGCGTACCGGGTGTGTCCTGATACTATACTGTTCATTACAAAACACTTTAATGGATTGAGAACATGGGGTCGCCAAGAGTGCCAAGGATTGCCTTAATGCCCAAGCTCTCACTCTATTTAGTTTTGGTAGCCATTTGGTTGGCTTGCAACCTCGCTCAGGCCGCGCCGGTTGTGGATGTGGCTGGCGACGACGTTGAGTTAACCGACTTTCAGGTTGGGTATTTCGCCGGCGATGCGCGACTGCTGGATTACGAGGCGGTTCGTGAACAAACGTTTGAAGCATCCGGAAACATCGCCCCAGTGGGTACTGGCCTTCAGGCAACCTGGTATCGAATCGCCCTGCATAACTCCGATACCGACGATAAACACCTCTACCTCCACCTGCCTCAGGCGTATCAAATTCGCTCAATTGAAGTTTTTGAAGAGCGTGCTGATAAGCTGATTGGCCAGACATACGTTGATCTTAACGAAGCCAGCAACCACCCACTGATGCATTTGGGAACGGTCATCTATCCATTCTCGGTGCCTGCCGGGGAAACAACCGTTTTTTACGTGTACAGCCAACTGTACTCCCATCACTACTTTGCAGCGGAAGTTTTCGATCTCAAACATTCCCGGGAGGCAGTCACCAGAGGTGGGCTCGACATCGCTGTGCTGGCAGGAATGCTTTTGGCACTGGTGTTCTATAACTGCTTGCTTTTCCTTGCCTCTCGCAAGCAAGAAAATATTCTTTATTCCCTATATCTGGTTTCAGGCCTCATCTGGATTTCCCTTTCTTACGGGCTGATTGCCAGAGTATTCAACGCTTATGGAGATTCCGTTTTCATACTTAATCTGTCGGGATTTACCATACTGATTTTTTTGCTTTTGTTCATGATGGCCATTTTCGAAACCCGACGATTTTACCCAACGGAACATCGGTTTTTACAGGGCATGCTGGCCGTGATTGTTGCGGGCTTCTGTTATGGCCTGATCGACATCATCGCGGTGCTTGAGGTCATTAGCAGTCTCGTGGCATTGACGATGGTAGTGACGAGTTTAGTCAGCGTTTCACTGCTTTTAAAAGGCAACCCGTTAATCAAATTCTTTCTTATCGGTCACTTATTCTTCGTACTATTCAATGGCCTTGCCATGATGTACTACAAGGGAATCATTGAACCCAATTATTTTAATAGCCATGGAGTTGTTCTCGGTATAGTACTAGAAGCCCTCATGCTCGCGTTTATTATCTCGTACCGAATCCGAGTGCTGGAAAAAATCCGCTCCCAGCAGGCTGAACTCAAACGGCAAGCTGCCACCGATCCGCTTACCGCTGTGTTTAATCGACGCTATTTTATGGTTGAAGGTGAGCAAATGGTCAGACAAGCAGCCTCTAAAGGCGAACCGACTTCTGTCATCGCTGTGGATATCGATCATTTCAAAACAGTCAACGACACCTATGGCCACCAAGCAGGCGACCGTGTATTGATTAATGTGGCAGAAATTTTCCGAAGGATCAGTAGGGATCAGGATTTGATTTCAAGGTTCGGCGGTGAAGAATTTATGATTCTTTTACCCGGGGCTGACACATCAGAGGCTCAAGACTACGCCGAGCGTATTCGTAGGAGCGTTGAGCAACATGTTACTGAGGCTGGTAATGGTGTTTCTGTTCTGGTGACGGTCAGTGCGGGTATTGCCGAGATAAAAACAGCGTCGGAATCTTTAGAAAAAGCCCTCAACCGGGCCGACAGCGCCCTATACGAGGCCAAGGCGGCGGGTAGGAATCAGGTACGCTGTGCGCCTTAACGAATTCAGTCAGGCCAAAACATGAATTTGGGAAACCCAGCGTTAGTTTTATTGCTCGGCATTCTAACTCTACCCATAGCCGGTTGCGGAGGTGGCAGCTCCGGAGGTAATGCAACTGATACTCCCGGAGCAACCGAAAATACCCTACTCCCCGAACGCCCAGCACTCGAAAGCAGCTATCTATCCATCGACGAAGAGTCGGAAGTGTTTCTTGCTGTCGATTTCAACGGATCGTCTTTTCAAGGCTCCGCTAGTGAAACTGGTACAGCTTCAAACATTACCATCGTAGCAGACGACGAGGGAGTTTATCTCCACACTCCCAGCGTTGACGCCCCGAGAACTGTTGAACTATTTCTGACGTTCACTAATGAGAACTCGACTTTCAGGGAGCCTATTTCTGTTCACGTACGGAACACTTCAGCTGAAACGCTGGAAAAACGTACCCGACAGACTATCGACGATAGCGCTTCCCTTCTCCGCCTTGAGCAGGACTTGACGCTGTACCATTTTGCAGTCGATACCGCCTATTTAAACGGGGTGATTAAACATTCAGAGAAAAGCCGGTTAATAGAAGACTTCGTTCCCGAGCATTCACTTGCCTATAGCTTGCTTGACTCTAAACTCTCAGAACTTGAAACGACCTATTCAGATTATCATCAGGGACACGCCACAGACGTTGAGCTGAACCAGCTAGTACAACATATCGATGTGCTTGCTAGAGATCACGGAGCCTATGGGGTTGAGAAACTCATGAGTATTTCTCACTTTAGTGAGATTTTCGCTCCCACGCTGACGGCTGGCACCTTATCATTCTCCGAACAAGCCGGATTTTTTTCCCGTTTTGTCGGCAATCCTGTTTACGGCGACTGGCACGGACAGACATTTCAGCTAAAGCCGCCCTACAACATGATCACTAGCCTTCTTCGAACCAGCTTGTCTCAGGATGTTCTTTGCGATGCGATCTAATAGAACATTTGGCTTAGTGCTCACAATCTTGCTTTCCGTAGGCGTAGAAGCGGGCGAAATGCCTCGTCAGCTTGCGCACGCTCCGGCCGAACAAAGAAGCAAGGTGTCGTTTGTTGTTAGCTACCGAACAGGTGAACTAACTACACAAAGCTCAGGGGCGGTTAATCGGGCTGAGGTCGTACATGTAGAAACAAAAGATGCGGAGGGATATGCGGCCTACTTAAAACAAAAACCCGAGGTACTCGCCGTAGAACCGAACTATCCGGTTTCAAATCCCAGAATGCCCAAGGCTCCAATAGTTCTAGCGCCTAGCTCTGTAAGATCACAGTCGATAAGCAACACGCCAAATGATCCCGCTTTCTCAGATCAGTGGGCCTGGCAGGCACCCACACAGGAGTATCCGGGTGTTCATGACATTCTCGCTGCCGCCCGCAAATCTGTTCAGAAGCGAAAGCTGCGCATAGGCGTAGCTGATTCAGGATTCCACCAAATTAGTGACCTGATCTATACCGAAGGATATAACTTCTCAACCGTCGATGGCCCCGGGGCCGATTTCTATGCCTCTCAAATTAACCCATCCTGCACAGATAGCCACGGCACGGCTGTGGCGGGCATCATTGCGGCAACCACAAACAACTTTGAGGGCGTTGCAGGAATTTTGGATACAGAGCTTTATGCCGCCCGAGTAATGAGCTGCGGGTATGGTGCCTTGAACGACGTCGCCACAGGGATATATTGGCTCGCAGGCCGGCCTACTGGCGCAGCTCCTACCCTTGCCAAATCGGTAGATATTATAAATATTTCTCTAGGATCATCCGCATCTGAATGCCCGACTTATATGCAAGAGGCTATCGATTTTGCTATATCAAAAGGTGTTCTCGTGGTTGTTGCGGCTGGCAATGATGGAACGGATGTTAGCGGCTATTCGCCTGCGAACTGCAACAACGTTATCACCGTGGGTTCTGTAGATCGCAGAGGCCAACCATCTGACTTTTCAAACCGCGGCTCCGGGATCGACATTGCGGCATTGGGCGAACTGGTCCGCACCTTAAATGGTGAGGGTGAGGCCAGTCTCTGGTTCGGAACTTCGTTTGCCACACCCAACATTACTGGCATTGCAGGGCTACTGAAACAATATGCACCTACCCTGTCGCCTGAGCGGTTAGCCCTTCGAGTAAAGGAAGCCAGTCGCTATCCGCAGGATTACGACACAAACGTGTTCAAAGGGGGTATCGCAGATGCAAACCAGATGATCACAAAATTTGATGAGGACTTGTCTGATATACAACCAAGCTTCAAACCTGCGCTGGCTGATGCAGCTAGGTGTCACCGAAATGCTTACCTGAACACTTCGGTAGACCCATCGCAGCTAGAGACTCTCTATGAAATAGACAGCAGCAATCTGGGGCCTCTTTCCAACGATGAGCACTATACGGTTTTTGTTCTTCCGAAAAATCAGCCCGCAAGCGAAGCTACAATTATAGCTGCAAGCCAAGAATCCAAATTCCTAATACCGAACATTGAGCTTACAGAAAACGAGTATCTGTTTGATATCTGTAAACTGGATGGCACTGGCTGCCGCTATGGGAAAACACTCAGCCTCAATGTCAGCGCGCAGGTTGTGGGCGTTAGATCCTGCTCCAAGGTTTGAATAGACTCTGGTGTTCCGCCATGATTTTAATTCGTTGAATAACAAGCTCCTCATATGCTGACTTGACCTCCTCCGGCATAAAAGAATGTTGGATAATCCCGGAAGCTTGCAAGCCAACGCTTTTGACCAAACAACTTGACCGAATCAACAAAGCACTCGCTCTTAGCCCTGCCCTAGCATTCATCTCGACAATTGCAGCCCACTGGCCCGTTACTGCCTCAAAGTTCGGTTCAGGCATAAAAATGTTGGTTTCAGGCATCACAGAACCAGCTTTTAGCCACTTTGGCCTCTCCGGCTAACCGATGGGTAGTCCTTACGTGTCTCTGGGCGCCGAAAACTGTCAAAAGCCTCAATCTCCCATGGGCGCATGGCCATCAACAGGCTCACTCCAAACCGATGCTCTAGAGGCAATGCAAGATCTTCTTCATGGCAGTGTCGAAACTCCAGAGCCAACCGTTTGAGCTTCTGCTGCACCACCTCGTTGGACTGAGCAGACAGCATGCCACTCACAAACAGTCTCAGTTCACCGGGGTGATTAAACCGACATCTCAGAAAATCCTGCTGCACTTCCGCTTCGAAAAAGCGCTGTATCGGCCCGCCTGGCTGCCAGGCGAAATCGTGGCTGACCAACAACTTGAACCGGTTACCGGGTAACAACTCCAGTACCCCCATACGATCCAGCTTGGCGAAATAACCAATCAAATCGGTTTCAGGCACATCGTAAACCTGATGGATCTCCTGAAACTGACAACGGTTCATGGCGCAGACTGCCACCAGTAACAGTCGTACATCCGACACCAGTTCCCGCTCTTGTTCCAGGCTCAGTTGCTCGACTTCAAGCTCTGGCGACAGCTTGCGAACAACATCACTGATCTCCATCCCCATCAGTGCGCAAATTTGATCAAGACGCTTGAGCGAAAACTGCTTCTCAGAAAACAAACGCTTAACACTCGCCTCCGAGAGATCCAGAGCCTCAGCAACGTCTTGATAGGTCAGGCCATGAGACCGTAGCTGCCGTTTAAGCTCACCAACAATGGCACTGGTTTGCGCCATGATTCACCTCCCATTAGGTTCCCACTCGAAAAGGTATCACTATTCGATACCTGATAGATACGCTAGCAATACCTTTGGGGATTCACTCGCGACGTATCCAGTGATAGCGCAAAGTTCGGCTGTCCCAACAACAAAGCCAACGAGGAAAACATCATGGATAGCGAACTGAAGAGCAACTCAAACTCCTGGGTATTTTTTGTGAAGGTTTCATTCGCGATTGCACTGTTTGCCGCCGCTGCGGGCGTGGTGCTTGCGCCCGTCGATATCGTGATAAAAGGTTACATGGCGATCAGCGCTCTGTTTCTCGTCAGCACCACCATCACATTGTCGAAAACGCTGCGTGATGAACACGAGCAACACCGCATTGCGAACCGCATTTCCGAGGCTCGTACCCATCAGCTGCTGAAAGAATACGGGGAGTAACACCATGAGCATTTGGCGCAAACTGAACACTCTATTCAGAGCATCCGCCCAGGAACCGGTCGCAAGGCTGGTAGACGCTAACGACATTCGTATCTTTGAACAGGAACTGCGGGACGCCGAGCCAGCCATTGCCCGATCAAAGCGAGAGCTGGCGCACCTGATGGCTGAGAAAACCCGGCTGGATCGCGACAACACCGGCCTGCAAGCTGCTATTAGCAAACGGGAACTGCAAGCCAGTCAAGCATTGGAGCAAAACGAAGAAACCTTGGCGCTGGAGCTGGCTAACCTGATTGCAAAGGATGAAACCGTACTGCAACGCCAGCAGCAACAGCACGCAAAGCTGCAGCAACAGGAAAGCGAGCTGCGCCGCCAACTAAGGGATTCCGGCCGTGCGCTGAAACACTTCTACAGTGAAATGCGTCTGGCGAAAGCCAACCGACACGCCGAACAGGTCACCCGCCAGCTTCGGGGCCACGCAACGGGATTACACAGCTACATGGAAGACCTGAACGTATCAGCCGATCGGATTCGTGCCCGGCAAACCGAAGCCGAAGACGTCGAAGCTGCTTTGACTGAGCTGGATGAGGAACAACAGAACGGTGATCTGGATGCTCGTTTGAAGGCTGCCGGCATCGACAACGACGCGAGCGATGGGGCGAAAGTACTGGAGCGTTTAAGAGCTGTGCAGGCTGATAACAACCAGCCTCGACCATGAGTGAATGGGGACAGGCTGCCGTGTGGTGGCCTAACTCTGAGATTAACTCAACGTCTGTTTCGGCAGCCAGGAATTTATCTCCATATTTTTTCGAATAGAGTACTTGTCTACCTATGTGCAGAGAGTTCACGGCAATATTCGTCAATATTCGGCACCAGGATGGGAAGCCCCTGCGCCAGGTTCAACGCAATCCGCTTCCTTATGGCAACTTCAATCATGTCGTGAGCCATTGAAGGCCCCTCACCAATGTGAAACCGCTTCCGAATCAGTGTGATTTGAGCAAGGGCACCCTGAACTTCCTCATCCTCCGGATATTTGGCTTTCAGTTCGTCCAGCGAAAGTCGTAAAAAATCTTTCGCAAGCAAGTGATGATCGGTGCTCTCAAGGCCCATGGCTTAACCTCCTCTCGGAACGTCAATAACCGCATTGTTTAATACACCGTCCTTTCTTTTCCTCGGGCGAAAACTAAAATTGAGCCCCAAGTTTGTTAAACATAGTTAAACCTACGTCGAAGTCAAAGTCTTCATAGTCTCGGCGGGGCCCATCAACAGGTTAGTCAGCGCATTTTATCGTCTAGCGCCCTACCTTCAACATCATTCCAATTCCACCCCTCACTGCGTACTAATTGAAGCAAATGCATACGCCGATTGCGCAAGCACTTAAAAGTCTCTTCCAATTCCTTGGCGCTCAAAAGAGGCAACTGATAGCCATCAAAGTATTTGGGAGAAGGCTCCACAGGAGGCACCTCCGAGTCCAATTCGCATGCTCTACTCTCCACCCTGTAGAGATACTGTTTGATCACCTCTCGCAAGTCGGAAATAGCGTTGGAATGCAATCGCGCGCCTGGCTTAAACCCGAATGCCACGAGACTCAAAGCCTCATCAAGCTTTGCTACCTGGAGACCCAGTGAGTAACGACGATGCCTGCAATAAAACAGATTCAGAACCGGATAGGCGAGCCGCTGTTCCGATGATTGAATCAGGTCATTTGTCACTGTCTGGAGGATACTTTCAAAGCCCTGTGTGTTCTCTGTATCGGCGGCTCTTCGTACAATATCCAAAGGGGTTTTGCCCAACAGCGAAATTGTGAAAGCAAGTTTGCGGCGATGCACAGCGCCCTGGACGAGTGGGAGCGCATAAGTTATGACAAGGGTCACTATGACAAGGCCATTAAACGATGCGAATACGGTAAATAAACGGGTGATATCAGACGTGGGTTTATAGTCGCCAACCCCAAGAGTAGACAGCGTAAATCCTACATAGTAAATACGTTCGACAGTGTCAGCGGCGCGCCCCGTTTGTCCCGACACCAATCCACTCGGGAACGCGCTGAACAGAAGAAACCAGCCAATCCACAGGGCCGCGAGCCATAGCGCACCAAGGGTAACAATTGTTAGAGGGGCCGTGGGCAGCATAAATGCCCTTCCGCCGGAGAGCCGATGCAATCCGTTAGATAATCTTCTTGATGCATCGGTGATACACGTCGTCAACGGACCACTGCCCTGTGTCGTCAATGTCGTCCACACCACATCAACCATCACAAAACTAAGAACGAGCGCTCCGGATAACATCCATCCCATATAGCCCCCTTAGGTCCCATTTGTTATCTCACGTTGAACAGCGTCAGCTATCTTCCGTTTCTTCGGCCTGCTAAAGGTGGCACACCTTGTTGGGCGAGTTCCGGAAAATCGTCATGCATCGATAGAGGGGCGCAGTTTTTTCTGGCAGCGAGAAACTCCGGTCGTTGTTGCTTTGCTGCATATGGCTCACCGAGCGTGTTCTCAACGCTGTTGTAAACGAAAAAAAGATTCGAACGTGGCCAGGGTGACATATTTTTATTGGATGCGTGCAACGTATTGCACTCAAATAAAAGTAGCGATCCGGCCGGCCCTTTCGGTGCCTCAATCCCACCCCGCTCCGCCAGCCAAGCCAGACTATCGCGATCCGGGGTGCCTAACCGTTGTGACTTTAGCGAGTCCTTCCAATTAAGGTCGGGCGTTTCACCAACACAGGGTACAAAATAATGATGCGAGCCGGGAACCAGCATCAGCGGGCCGTTGAACTCATTATTATCGGTGAGCATAAGGGAGGCGCTTACCGCTCGCATGCACGGCATACCATCCTCCGCATGCCAGGTTTCAAAATCGGAGTGCCAGTCAAATCCACTACCTTCGAACCCAAACTTGTCATTGATTCGAGACTGGTGAATATACACCTCACTTCCTAATAGCTGGCGCACCATCCCTAATATCCGCGGGTCGCGCGTCAGGCGGCTAAAGTGATCTGACAGTTCATGCATTGCAAAAACGGAGCGAATATCGTCCGTGTTTGGATCATGGATAATCTGATCCGATTTTTTGAGCTTTTTATCGTTTGCCATCTCCTTGAGCTCATCGAAGAAGGGCATCATACGCTCCTGGTTGAAAAATCCTTCAAACCAGAGATACCCATCTCGCTCATAGCGGGACAGCGATACTTCATCGAGAGGTCCTTCCCAGCGATGTTGATTGCGCGAATGAACGACAGGATCACATCGTAAGAAAGGTTTCTTTGCGTGTGTTAACCGGGACGGGAAAGGATCTACATTCTTCACCATGTTGATACCTCCTGTTTAGTTTTCACATTCACTTAACAGTAGTACCTGCACCGCTCAACTCATTCAACAAACCCGCTTTTTATTAACTGAAACTTAATCGACACGAATCATATTGGTAATATTTAATTTCTAACCCACTCATCGGCTTCTTTATGATAGCTCTGCTTAACAGCAGCCCACGCTACCTTGTGCGCTGTTTCTTCGCGCCCTGCGTTCCCGCGTCTATCGCCAGGATCTTTATACTCCTCCCAAGCTGAATTAAAAGCACTTCGATAGATCTCTTGGGCATGAGCCGGCAAGCTGTTTATAACATTTTCCGGCAGTTCTGAACTTCTTGAATAAGGCAAAACATCCCCCCTTGGCATTGATTCAAAACAGTATCGCGGCCATAAGTGTTTATTAGTAATCCGCACAGGGTAAGTCAAGCTCCAAGGGAAACATGTCCACCGCCTTAAATATTATTCACATGATCTACCAAACCTTCAACTAAGAACTAAACTCCTCTGAGTAACCCGCAATTGATTGCTGACATAAAGTCTTAAATTGATAGCACTACACAATATATAAAGGAGCCTGCAAATGTCAGATCCTGAAAAACCATCACCACACGCCAAAGGTAAAGGCGGCGAGCTACATCAGCACGCAGATACCACACATCCCACAATGACCACCCAGCAAGGCGCTCCCGTCGCCGATGATCAAAACTCACTGCGTGCAGGAGCGCGAGGGCCGGGACTATTGGAAGATCACGTAATGCGCGAAAAGATCTTCCATTTCGACCACGAGCGTATTCCGGAGCGCGTTGTCCATGCTCGGGGGCTGGGCTTCCACGGCTACTTCGAGAACTACAACAATCAGTCAGAACTGACTGCTGCCGATCTATTCCAGCGGCCCGGAGAACAGACACCCGTTTTTGTACGCTTCTCAACGGTCGCTGGTAACAAAGGGTCCGCAGATCTGCCCCGCGATGTGCGAGGGTTCGCAACTAAATTTTACACCCGGCAGGGCAACTGGGACTTGGTGGGAAATAATATGCCGGTGTTCTTTATTCAGGACGCCATAAAGTTTCCTGACTTGGTGCACGCGGTAAAAGAAGCACCGGATCGAGGCTTCCCTCAGGCACAGTCTGCACACGATAATTTTTGGGATTTTGTCGGACTAATGCCTGAAAGTATCCACACGGTGATGTGGGCGATGTCCGACCGCGCTATCCCGCGCTCGCCCCGTTTTATGGAAGGTTTTGGTGTGCACAGCTTCCGCTTTGTGAACGCTAAGGGCGAGTCACAATTTGTGAAATTCCATTGGAAGCCCAAACACGGCATGCAATCGGTTGTGTGGAACGAAGCCTTGAAAATAAACGGTGCAGACCCGGACTTTCACCGTCGAGATATGTGGGACGCCATCCAGCGCGGCGACTACCCAGAATGGGAATTGGGCGTGCAAGTGTTTGATGAGGCTTTTGCCGAAAAATTCGAATTCGACATTCTGGACGCCACCAAACTGATTCCCGAGGAGCAGGTGCCTATAACGCCGTTGGGCAAAATGGTGCTGAACCGCGTGGTCGATAACTTTTTTGCTGAGACCGAACAGGCCGCATTTTGCACTCAAAACATCGTCCGCGGTATCGATCATTCAAACGACCCGCTGCTCCAAGGCCGAAACTTTTCTTATCTGGATACTCAAACCAAACGTCTGGGCGGGCCCAATTTCACCCACATACCCATCAACGCGCCAAAGTGTCCCATGCATCATTTCCAGCAAGACGGTCACATGGCAATGACCAACCCCAGCGGGCGTGCCAATTACGAACCCAACAGCTGGGAAGACAACCCGGGGCCGCGGGAAAACCCAAGCGAAGGATTCCAAAGCTATGCCGAAACTGAAGAGGGCACGAAAGTTCGCGAACGCTCACCCAGCTTTGCAGACCATTACAGCCAAGCCTGGCAGTTTTACATCAGCCAGACGGAAACAGAGCAAGGTCATATAGCCGATGCTTTCGTGTTTGAACTTAGCAAGGTCGAGCGCGAGGATATCCGACTTCGCATGGTCGCCCACCTGAGGAATGTCGACGATAATCTGGCGAAAACTGTGGCGGATGGGCTTGGCATCGATCCGTTGCCAGAAGCGCCAACGCCGGCTTCAAAACCCAGAAAAGACTTACCACCTTCAGACGCACTGAGCATTTTAAAGAACGGCCCGGACAGCTTCTGCGGTCGCAAGCTGGGCGTTTTTGTCAGCGAGGGCACCGACGCAAATACCTTCGATGCCCTTAAAGCTGCAGCGGAGAGAGAAGGCGCTGTTGTCGCTGTGATTGCGCCTCACATTAGCGGTGTAGTTGATAGCGGTGGCCGCAAGATTCCGGCAAATGAAAAGATTGATGGCGGTCCATCTGTGCTATTCGATGCAGTTGCACTACTGCCAGGAACGCAGGAACTGGAGAAGTTAGCTAAACACAGTCCGGTAAGGGACTTTATCAATGACGCCTTCGCTCACTGTAAATTTATTGGCTTTAATGAAGCGGCCAAAGAGCTTCTGGACTCTGCGGGCATCGAGCAGCCTCTTGACGAAGGTTTCCTACTATTGAGTGCCAGTGATCTGGACGATTCCACAACTCAGTTTGTCATGAAGTGTCGGAACCTACGTTATTGGCCCCGGGAAGGTGCCGTCAACAAGGTGTAGCTTTCCAAACACAGCCATCATTCTGACTGACGTCACCAGTCAGAATGATGGGACATTATAGATTTGAAAACATGACCGCCAACGTTGCCCTCATTTCTCATCAGTGCGTAAAGCAACGCCCCACTCTGATTTGACTATGCATTGGCGGCTTTTAACAGCGAATACTAAGATGTTATAAAAATCTATTCCATTCACCATTAAGGGAGCACCCGACTATGGACGCACCACTGAATGGTAAGACAGTGGCCTTTCTCGCTACTCACGGTGTTGAGCAAATCGAACTGACCCGCCCCTGGAAAGTCCTGCAAGGTGCCGGAGCCACTCTACACTTGGTATCTTTAAAACAGGGCGAGATCGATGCGTTTCACCATCTCGACAGAGCGCACAGTTTTTCTGTAGATAAAGTAGTAAGTGAAGTGACCGCCAATGACTACGATGCACTGGTGTTACCTGGTGGTGTTGCCAATCCAGATGCGCTGCGACTGGACAAAGACGCTGTTTCGTTCGTGAAGCACTTTTTCAACAGCCATAAACCGGTTGCCGCGATCTGCCATGCGCCTTGGCTACTCATCGAAGCAGATGTAATCAAAGGAAGGACTCTAACCTCATTCCCGAGTTTACAAACCGACATACAAAATGCTGGCGCGGCATGGGTAGATGAGAAAGTGTGCAATGATAACGGGCTGATTACCAGCCGTAACCCACAGGATCTGGACCCATTCTGCGCACGCATCCTTGAAGTACTTTCCAAAAAAGAGTGATATAAAGCCTGCTCGACTTTGCGCCCATGAATTCATGAATACCAGATTATTCTTCGGTAACACCAGTAGCTCGTATCTACACATAGGCCTGTCAAAAACGATAACATGGATTTTGGATTCTTTCGGGAGACTCAATTGGGATGAGATCGGACCAAGACAGCAAAACCGCAACGCCATTACGGGATTTTCTCGCAGGCGGGGGCGAGATGGGTCGTTTAATACGCGATCATGATTGGACGGAGAGCGTGTGCGGCTGGCCCCATGAGTGGTCACAACCCTTGCGTACTGTTGTGAGCCTGGTGCTCAGTTCAACACAGCCGATGGCGGTGTTGTGGGGTGAGCATGGCATCTGCATCTACAACGATGCTTTCAGTCAGTCTCTTGGCCCTCGCCAGCACCCGGGCTCTCTGGCGCAACCTGCCAGGGAAGTCTGGAAGGACATCTGGCACATGATCGGCTCGGATTTTGAGCAAGTCCTCACCGGCACAGGCTCAATCAGACAAATCAACCGTACGATTCCTACTACCCGCCATGGCCAGCAAGAGAATATCCAGTGGATCTATGATTTCACCCCGGTAGACGACCTGAGCGCTCCCTACGGTTTGGGCGGGGTACTCGTAATCTGCAATGAAGTGTCGGACCTCGCCTACGCCAATCAAATGCTCGGTGTAAAGTGTGAGCAATTGACCCAGATGTTCAACAAAGCTTCCACGTTTATGGCGTTAATGAGCGGTCCAAATCACCGGTTTGAACTTTCCAACCCGAGTCACGACCAGGTAGTGGGCCATCGTCCAATTTTGGGCCGATTTGTATCTGAAGCACTGCCTGATGCGAAGGAGCAAGGCTTTGTGCGTATTCTGGATCGCGTCTTTGCTACAGGAGAGCCTTACACCGCAGACCGAGCCAGGTACAGAATACAAGCAGATCCGGATAGGCCAGCTAAAGAGCGCATTCTTAACTTTGTGTATCGGCCGGTATTTGGTGCAGATGACCAAGTCAGCGCGATCTTTGCTGAAGGTATCGATGTAACCGATCAGGTGCAGACTCAGGAGGAACTCGAGCGAGTCAACAACGAGCTAGCAGACACCTTGCGTAGGCTCAAAGCGATCGAACAACGAAAAAGTTTCCGGTTGAAACTGACTGACCGGTTACGCACCCTCGTGGATGCGAATGAGATTGCGGCTGCGGCAACGGAACTACTTGGCCGGTTTCTGGGAGTTACTCGCGTGTTTTACGGCGATTTCACAAAGGCGGGCGACGCCGTAATTATACGGCCCGGCTGGACAACGGAAGGCGCAGATTCAATGGCTGGTGCAGAAATCCGGCTGGAGGATTTTGGACCCTAGGTTGCGTCTCAGGTTAAGAGTGGAAACCCTTTTGTTCTTGGTGACGCAACCACGGACAACCGATCTGCCGGCTACGCCCAGGCATATCTGGACAGGGGCATTAAGGCCGTACTCGCAGTGCCGGTCTTGAAAGCCGGTTCGTTGCAAGTATTGCTGGGGCTCCACGACTCCAAAGTCCATCACTGGTCAGCACAAGAGATTGCGTTGGCCGAAGACGTAGTGGACCGTACCTGGGCCGCTATCGAGTCTGCTCGCGCCCAGGCGGAGCTTCGACGCGAGCGCGATTACAGCGAATACATTCTGAACAGCATGACGGAAGGTCTCGCTTCAATATCTGCCGACTGGATCATGACCCATTTTAACGCAGAAGCGTCGCGCATCTCTCAACTCAGTAGTTTTGATGTCGTTGGAAGGAACCATTGGGAGGTCTGGCCAGAACTCAAAGGCACTGCAGTGGAAGAATTGTATCTTCGAGTCATGCAAACCCGAAAGTCGAGTACAACCGAGGTGCCCCATTTGACTCCTAATGGCACTCAAGTCTGGCTGGAAATAAGAGCCTACCCTGCTATTGATGGCGGGCTTGCGGTATTTTTCCGGGACATCACCGAGCGTAAACGGGTCGACGAGGAAATACGTCATGCATCATTGCACGATCCCTTAACGGGCTTGCCGAATCGCGCGATGCTGTTCGAATACGCTGCGCACTTGCTGCCTCATAACCGACGAGCCGCCCGTGGTGCCGCAGTATTGTTTCTCGACCTGGATCGTTTCAAGCCGATAAATGACACACACGACCACGAAATTGGTGACAAGGTGCTCCAGGAGATATCCGCCAGGCTTTCACAAAGTTTGCGCGCTGAAGATCTGGTCATAAGAATGGGCGGCGACGAATTCGTAGTTCTGCTACAGGATATAGATGCCTCCGCCTATGCCGCAGATGTTGCCCGCTCCATCACCGAAAAGATCAGCGAACCTTATCAGATTGGAGAGTTGACGCTATCTGTTTCAACATCTATTGGCATCAGTATGTTCCCGCGCGACGGTCAAGACATCGATACGTTAGTGAGCCATGCCGATGCTGCGATGTATGAGGCCAAGCAGGACGGCAGAGGCAATTTCCAGTTTTACTCTTCGGGACTTACTGACGGCATCCAGCAACAAGACAACATTGAACAGGCGCTCAAGCTCGCAACTCAAACCAATTCCTTTCAGTTGGTTTACCAGCCAGTACTCGACATCAATACTTTGGAAGTGGTTAGTGTCGAAGCCTTGCTCCGCCTCCAGAATGGCAGTGAGATAGGCCCGGAGCAGTTTGTTCCTATTGCAGAAGCCACAGGCATCATTAACTCCATAGGCCGATGGGTGATTGAGGAGGCAATGCGCCAGTCTGCGTCCTGGAGTGCGCTAGGACTTCCAGCTATTCCCATCGCGGTCAATGTGTCAGCTGTTGAGTTCCGTGATCTGAACTTCGTTGATCGCTTTGAACAGCTCATCGATGAATATTCCGTTGAGCCAACACTGTTACAGCTTGAAGTTACCGAAACCGCAATGATGCACGACCTCGACCACACAATCGCCTCACTGTCTCGGCTTAGAGACTTGGGCGTTGCCATCTTGCTGGATGATTTCGGTGCCGGGCATTCGAGCTCCAGTTTGACGTCCCTTAGCCGTCTACCTCTGGACAAGGTAAAAATCGACAAATCTTTCCTTCACCAACTTGAAAATGACAGCGGAAGCCGCGCTGTGACCGATGCGGTGCTCGCACTGGGACTTGCATTGGATCTTCAAGTGGTAGCTGAAGGCATCGAAACAACCTATGCCCTTGAATACGTGCGCTCACAAGGTTGTACACAGGCCCAAGGCTTCCTATTTTGCAAACC
Organism: Marinobacter sp. 1-4A; assembly: GCF_016597725.1. Classification (GTDB taxonomy): domain Bacteria; phylum Pseudomonadota; class Gammaproteobacteria; order Pseudomonadales; family Oleiphilaceae; genus Marinobacter. Next base: position 142,213 of record NZ_VCGY01000004.1, on the reverse strand, counting down.
CATTTCCGGCGAGGAGTTTGAGCGTTGGTATCGAGCCAAAGCAAACTCGCAACAGAACGTTGGCACATAACAAGCCTACGCCATACAAAGAGTGAAAGGCGACGCAATGAACGACGCGAGCTCAGATACTTACCGGGGACGGGACCGCTTTAAAAGTCTGACTAAACGCCTGGTATACTCACGCCACGCGTTCTGGGGGCTAGGAATTGCGTCCTTTCTCGAATCCATCATCATTCCCATCCCGCTGGAAGCCATCCTCATTCCCCTGATGCAGGCTCGCCGCAGCCAAATATTTATTCTCAGCACGATTGCCCTGCTCGGCTGCCTGGCCGGCGCGACGGTAGGCTATTTCGTTGGTTACTTCGTGTTTGATGCCGTTGGACAGCAACTCGTAGAGATGGTCTCCACACCCGAGCAATTCGAGCACGTGCGTATGAGAATGGAGGAGGACGGGTTCTGGTTTATCCTGAGCGTAGGCGTTATTCCGATTCCGTTTCAGATTGCCATGCTGGCCGCTGGCGCAACGAGCTACTCTTTCTTCTTGTTTATTTCAGCGTCTGCCTTGTCACGGGCACTGAGATACTATGGTTTGGGGCTGCTGGTTTTCATTGCGGGCAACAAAGCCCAGGCTATTTTCGAACGCCACAAAGTATCTGCAGCCATCGTCGTGACAATAGTGGTACTTGTGATCTGGGGCGTAACTTTATTGAGCGGGTGAATAAACACACACGGCAAACTCCAGTAAGACCGAGCTGGATTATTATCGTGCACAGCCACGCTTACAGAAGGGAATACTGAAAAAATAAGAAATAATGGAGGCGCGGGTCGGAATCGAACCGGCGTACGCGGAGTTGCAGTCCGCTGCATGACCACTCTGCCACCGCGCCTAGAAAAGATCGAAGGATTCGAGTCTTTGTGCTCTCAGGTTGGCGTTGAGAGACTTGAAGTAAGTAATTGGAGCGGGAAACGAGATTCGAACTCGCGACCCCAACCTTGGCAAGGTTGTGCTCTACCAACTGAGCTATTCCCGCTCTTAGTTACCGAAGCAATGCCCCGACAACGGATGCGTATTCTACGGATTACGGCTCTTTCGTCAATACCTTTTTTTAAGTTTTTGTTTTTCTAGGGTTTGTGAGTAAATTTTAACCAAACCCACCCTTTAGCTTGAGGGCTTCAAGGTCTCGGGGCTCAACACCTAGGTCTCGCCATTTTTCCGGGTGACAGGTGAACAAGAGTATTTGATGCCGGTTTGCCGCATCGAACAAGATGCGCTTCATGCCGTTCATACGTTCTGCATCACTGTGCACCAAGGTGTCATCGAGAATAATCAGTGTTGGGCGTCCAGCCTCTTGGAGCAGGTCTGCATAGGCCAAGCGGCTGATCAGCCCCATTTGCTCGCGGGCCCCAAAGCTCAGTTCTGCCATCTCGCCCAGTTCGCTGCCTCGGCTAAACCGTCCTGGCATTAGGTTTTCATCAACTTCCAAATTGGCTTCGGGAAACAGAACGGTTAGGTAGTGATCCAAATGCTTCTGCAACGGGGCCTGCAGTCTGCGTGTCAGCGCCTGCCGCTTTTCTTTAAGCAGGGTCAGCAGCAAGTCTAATGCCTTTGCCCGCCTATCCAGCTCTTGATAGCGGCGGTTGACGTGCTCAAACTCTGCCGCTTGTTCGTTGCACTGTTCTTCAAGCCCTTCAGCACCCCAAACTTCAAGCTTTGCCCGAATTTCGCTCAATTCCAGAGCTCGGTTTTGATGGGCTTTTTCTTGATGTTCCGCAGAGGCGCGGTAACGCTCAATATCTTGCTTTAAAAGCTCAGGCCGTGCTTCGCTAATTCTGTTTTCCCGCGCCTTTAGGGATGACTCTAGCTCTGCCTTCTGTGCTTCAGCTGTGGCAATATCACGGGTTAGTTGCTCCGCTTGTTGCTGGCGTTCCGGGTTGTTTAATTCACCTTTCACTCTCTGCCATTCAGTATGGGCTGCATCACAGGCGTGTCTGGCCTTTAGCACTTTGGCTTCATGGTTCTTATGCTTGGCTTCGGCTTCTGTTAAACGCACTTCTGCTTGTTTGAGTTCGGCTTCTGCAACATGCAGAGGCTTGGCTGCGCCGGAAGAAGCTTCCGCAGCTATGTTGTTGAGGTCTGTGGTGCGAGCTAGCAGCTCAGCTTCTACTTCGGCACTCACCAAATTCAGCTGTTCAACACCGTTAGGTGCCAGAGATTTAAGCAGTTCATCAAAACGCTGTATCTGGGCTTGTGCATCCTGTAACCGCGACTGTTTTAAGTCTGCGGCCTCAATGGATTCAACCGCCAGCTCAGCAAGCTGTTGGGCTACGGCATGCTTCAGTTGTTCGAGCCGCCTGTTTAGGCTTGCAAGGTCATCGCCCCCGGGCTGAATGCTAATTTCACCGAGCTCTGGAATTGCGAGAACACCAGTCTCCAACAGCAGTTTGTCACCCTGCCCTTCAATGCTCAGCCCGTCCAGAGTGAGGCTTTTGCCCTTAGGCAGATTCCAGACAACACGCGTGGCAACGGTTTGGATGCGGATATTCACATCATCAAGTTCACGTTGATTCTGTTTTAACTGACGCAACGCACCGACATCTATATAGTTTTCTTTCTTTAACGTTCGCGCACTTTCAAGGGATTCTTGAACCGACTTGGCTTTATTCTGGCTTTGATTCAGCTTCTCTAACTCTGCTTCCAGCTTAGCGCAGTCCTTTTGCAGGCGCTCTCGTTTATCTCGTAGGTGCGCCTGTTGCACGGCTTCCTTGGCAAGCTCGTATTGGGCGCGGGCTGTTTCAACGGCTTTCGCACACTCCGGGCTTGCAAGTTCTTCTTCTAATTGTTTTTTGGCCTTCTGATAACTTTGGTGCCGCAACTCTAGTTGCTCGTTCTGGCTCCGCCAATGGGCCTGACTTTGCTGAAGCAACGAAAGGTTCTGCTGCAACTGTTTTAAAGAGTCCATGCCCCGGACTTGTTGTTCCTGTAACGCCTCAACTTCCCGGTACTTAACTTCGGCGTGCTGCATGCCTCGTCTGGCTTCTTCCCATGGCAATTCGCGATTTGCTCGATCATGTTCAGAGGCCAAAGTACCCAAGCGATCGACCTGAGCTTTGTATTGCTCTACACGGGATTGCAACTCCGAGACTTGCTGTTGCAGTTTTTCCCGGGTGTTTGCGAGGTCGAGATAGTCGCCTCTTGGTCTCCCGGTAGAGGTCAACAGTTCTTTCCTTTGCTGCTCCACCGCTTGAATAATTTCGTCACCACCGCTGCTGGCAACTTCACCGACCAAGCTATTCAATGCAGATTTCAGATGGCCACCTGCATGTAACACAGCCTTTTCGATGTCTTGCCCTGTACCTTGCTCAACCCAAAGCAGGCCCGGGATACCCCAGTGCTCATCCTTGCTCGCGCCTTTTTTGGGGAATTGATAACCCAGCAAGTCAGCTAGCTTCTCCTCGGCGTCTTCGCCACTGAATGCTACGCCATCAACTAGCAAGTCACAGCGGTGGCGCTTGAGAAATCGTTTGTCTAGCTGCCAACGCTGGCCGTTATGGTCGAAGACCAACTCAACCGTTGGTGCTGCGGAGGTATCCCCCCAGGGGGCTAGATCTTCTGCTGATTTCGATCGGTAACGCTCGAAAAATGCAGCGCGAATAGCACGAACCAAGGTGCTTTTACCAGATTCGTTAGGCCCGTGAATAAGGTTGATGCCTGATTGCAACTTATCCAACTCCAAGCCTTGCCGGAATTGTCGGAACTGCTCAACTCGTACCCGCTGAAGTATCATTTGGCCAACTCCTGATCTTTAGGCTTGAGCAGGCCCGCAAGGATAGCCAGCGCATCGTGCGCAACATCCGCCTCTCCCGACCTATCAGCCTTTTGTTGACTCTCCCGCAGTTCATGAACAACATCTCCCAGATAGCCGTCTGCATGTAGCTGGTTGATATCCTCTTCTGTGGGCTCCAGTTGCAATTTTGTCCGGTCGCAGGTCACGCTACGAAACCGAGCCTCAGCCACAGAAAGCCCTCTGGTTAGTTTTTGATCACCTGCAAGCGTGAGCGTGCCGTCCAACTTTAGATCAAGAACGGAAGATTCAGGCAACTGATTAATACGATTCATCAATTCATCCAAATCCGAAGGTACAGCCAAACTCTCCCGCCATTGGTGCCATTGATAGCGGGCGGTTTCATGGCGGGTAACTTTTGGTATCGCGCCGGGCCTTTCGATATCAACGATCAACACATACCCCGCATCGTTATTGCGGAAGCGCTCAGGTTCTGGTGTGCCGCTGTACCACGTACGCTCGTTGATTTGTTTAGCTCCATGCCAGTCTCCCAACGCCAAATAGTCCAGTTTTGCAGTTTCAGCGCGACTTGGGGCAATGGGGTTGGTGGCATCGATATCCTCAGGCAATAATCCCTGAACGCTGCCGTGGGCTAGACCTATGCGTAACAAATCTGGCGGGGTTTCCATGGTGTCGAATGGCTGGGTTAGGTCGCCGTATGTATGGCGCTGGATCAGCGGTGCCGCTAACACGGCCATACCCTGATCTGGCAGTTGAATCGCACCGGGCTCGAGTGCCAAGTGGACGTTTTCAGGAACGGCATTCAGCCTTTCAGCACGTGTCCAAACACTTTCTGCCAACGCTGCATCATGGTTTCCCGGGAGCATTACCCAGGGGCCTTCAAAGCCACGAGCGGCATTGAACACGCGCCGTATAGTTCGATCCGACACCGTCTGTGCATCAAACACATCTCCCGCAACCAGCACCGCGTCACATTGATGCGCCGTGGCCAGTGCGGCCAAACGCTCGATGGCGTCATAGCGCGCTTCAACCAAAGCGGCGCCATCTTCGGCGTCAAACCGGCTATAGGTTCGGCCCATTTGCCAATCTGCAGTGTGTAGAAATTTTGGCACCTACCTTCTCCTCGCTTCTTACCATTGCCAATCGCCAGCATGGTACACTTTATTCAACTCAACGGGGTGCCGGGCAAATGCCGGGCTGAGACCATACCCGCGGAACCTGATCCGGATTATGCCGGCGAAGGGATTGAGCACTCACCGGCTTTGGTGGGGCCCGCGACATGGTTGCCATACTGGCCACCCCTCATCTGTTGCGGAGGTTACACCATCATGCTCCTTCGAGCGTTTACACTGCTTCTGGTTAGCCTGGTCTCTGTGCCAGCAATCGCCCAAAAAGCCCCCATACTCACGATTTATACTCACCCTTCTTTCGCTGCCGAGTGGGGCCCCGGCCCGGCTGTTAAGGAAGCCTTCGAACAAACTTGTAATTGCCAGATTAATTACGTGGTACTGGACAGCGGTGGTGACATTCTCCAGCGCCTACGCCTTGAGGGCAAAAGCACGCAGGCTGATCTGGTTCTCGGGTTGGATACAGGCACCATGGAAACAACTCGACAAACGGGGTTGTTAATAAACCATGAGACAGACCTTTCTGTCCTGAATCTACCCATTGATTGGCAAGACTCGGTGTTCGTACCCTACGATTGGGGATACTTTGCGTTTGTTTACGATACCGAGCAACTGCCCAATCCGCCGGAAAGCTTGGAAGCGCTGATTGCCGCGCCCGATGACCTAAAAATTATCATTCAAGACCCACGTACCAGCACGCCGGGCCTTGGCCTACTGCTCTGGATGCGCCATGTATACGGTGATCAAGCTGCGGCGAAGTGGCAGGCGCTCAAGGGTAAAATTCTCACCACAACCAAAAGCTGGAGCGACGGCTATTTCTCGCTGTTTATGAACGGCGAAGCACCAATGATCCTTTCCTACAGCACCTCGCCTGCCTACCACATGGCGGTAGATAAAACCGACCGCTATCAGGCTGCCCAATTCGATGAAGGCCACTACCTGCAAGTTGAAGTGGCTGCTTTGGTTAAATCATCCGATCAAAAAGAGCTGGGACGAGCCTTTCTTAAATTTATGCTAAGCGCAGATTTCCAGCGGCATATTCCTCTGAAAAACGTGATGTATCCGGCGACGGATCTGGGCGATGAGTTACCTTCGGTATTCAACAAGCTCATCGAGCCCAACGAGGCGTTGTATTTTGATCCAAAAACCGTAACGGACAACCGGCGCCAGTGGCTGAACGAGTGGCTGGATGCCATGACGCGCTAGCTACAAATGCGCAATCCCAATAAAGGTTGCCGGCGCAGACCACCGGCACACTTCGCACCCTTCAGCCGCCTAGGGTGGCAACTGTGGCCCGGGCTGGCCATTGCTGGCGCCTTAGTGATGCTGGCATTGGCGGGCCTCGGGGCGCTGGTTTGGGAAGCGTCGTTACCAGACCTAAGTGAACTCTGGCGCAACCGGTATCTGCGCACGGTGGTTACGTTTACAGTTTGGCAGGCCTTTGTATCCGTTGTGCTTAGCCTTCTTGTAGCCATCCCAGTCGCTCGAATTCTTGCACGCCAAACCGCATTTCCGGGCCGTGCTGTTCTGCTGCGTTTGATGGAGTTGAGTTTGGTGCTTCCTTCGATCGTAGCGGTTTCCGGGCTTGTGAGTATTTACGGGCGCCAAGGGTGGTTCACGGGGTTGGCCAATGATTGGATGGGTGTGTCTTGGAACCTCTATGGTATCAACGGCATTGTACTGGCCCATGTATTTTTTAATGCGCCATTAGCTGCGCGAATCCTGCTGCAGGCTATTGAGAGTGCACCGGTTTCCCAACGCCGAGTTGCCGCCCAACTGGGGCTTGGCCGTTGGTGGTATTGGCGTGCCGTGGAATGGCCAGCCGTAAAACCTATCCTGCCCGGCCTAGCGGCTCTGGTATTTACCTTATGCTTTACCAGCTTTGCCATTGTAATGACTCTGGGCGGAGGGCCTGCGGCGACAACTATTGAGGTTGCCATTTACCAGTCTTTGCGGTTTGAGTTCGACTCCGGTCAAGCAGCTCTTCTTGCTATGGTTCAGCTCATTATGTGCGGTTTTCTCTGGTGGCTAGCGGCGCGGCACGGGCTCACTGCTTCGTTGCTACCAGACCGGCGTGTAGCTTCCCATCGCAACAAAGCGGGTAGCTCCATCTGGGCAAAACTGGGCGATGGCGCCGCCCTCTCGGTGTTTGTGCTGTTTCTGGCCATGCCATTGATGGCTATTCTTGTTAGGGGGCTGCCGGGTATGGGCACAGCCCTGTTCCCGCAAGGTAGCCTCTCGGTTGATCCCGCCCTACTCGACGCCACCTTGAGAAGCCTTGCCATCGCTTTGCCAGCCGGGTTAATGTCGGTAAGCGCAGCCCTGCTCATCCTCTCCTCTGGCTCTGTTGCTTCCAGACCAACTGTTACCCGATTTACCGATATTGCCTCCTACCTACCCTTAATGGTTCCACCTTTGGTTCTTGGTACGGGGCTATTTTTGTTGTTCCGGCCCAGCTTGGGCAATTCAAGCGAGGGGCTGATATTGGTTACGCTGATCAACGCCATGATGGCTTTGCCTTTCGTATTGCAAATGCTCAGGGGGCCACTGGCGAGTTTGGACCCAGCCAGCCGTCAACAAGCAGACCAACTTGGCGTGTTGGGCTGGTATCGCTGGCGTTGGCTGCACTGGCCACGAATGCGCCGGCCGTTGGCGCTGGCAATGGCATACGGAACTGGCCTATCGCTGGGAGATTTTGGTGTGATAGCCCTATTCGGCAGTCCTGGCCAACCTACTCTGCCAGTGCTGCTATATCAGCAATTGGGCAGTTACCGAATGGATGCCGCCGCCGCGACTGGGCTGTGGCTTGTATTGCTTCTACTGGCCCTATTCAGCCTGTTCAACCGGCTCGGATCGCCCTTGTTTAAAAGGGGTTTAAGCGCTCATTCAACACGCAGTGTTCCGGAGCCCAAACATGCTTGAGGTAAAAAATCTGGTCTTCGCCTATGCCGATCAAGAAAGGCCGTGGAGTTTTCACTTTTCCGCAAAACCGGGCCAATGCATCGCCATCCACGGCGCCAGCGGTTCGGGAAAGTCTACCTTAATGAATCTTCTGGCAGGTTTTCTTGAACCGAAATCGGGCGATATCCTGTGGCAAGACAAGAGCCTTCGCCACCACGCGCCCTGGCAACGCCCCATGACCAGCGTATTTCAAGAACACAACCTTTTTGAGCACCTGAGTGTCGATGCTAATATTGGGCTAGGTATCCATCCGGGGCTGAAGCTTACCGCGAGGGATCAACAAGCTATTGATAAGGGTTTGCAAAGCGTTGGCCTCGACGGCTTTGGCAAGCGGTTACCCGGAGACCTTTCCGGTGGCCAAAGGCAGCGTGTCGCGTTATTGCGGGCAATTCTTCGGCAACAGCCGGTCATGCTCTTAGACGAGCCGCTTACGGGGCTTGATAGTGATGCGCGGGATTTTCTTCGGCAGCTGTTACTGGATCAGAAGGCTCAGGGTACACTTATTGTTCTTGCCAGCCACGATGAAGAAGATCGTCGAATACTGGCGGACAGCATCTACAAGCTCTAAGCTAGCAAGCTAATAGACCAACCTTTGGAATTCAGACCCAAGTGCCCACCAGTGCCCGTTCCTCAGACCACAGAAACTCTCCGTCGATTCGCCGTCAGGCAGGATCGTTAGAGGAAGAGAACGGCAACCTGACCATTCAGGGCGACTGGACTCTGCTCGACTACAAGGCACTCAAACAGATTGTTGAAAGCCGTTCCGGCAAGAACTTTAGCTCGAACAATGTCGACCTCACGGGGCTAGGACGAGTTGATACAGCGGGCGCTTCTCTTCTGATAAGCCTGCTGGGTGCAGAAACCCTCATGGCGTTGGCAGAACAAGATAGCGCCCTACCGCAAGAACAGCGTGCACTGCTTCACGCCGTGGCAGATGCCATGCGGCAGCCATCCTCCCCCGAGCCCGAAGGCCTTGCCCCCATTCCACAATTTCTTTCGGAAACCGGCAAGTCTGTGGAGGCGATCTGGCACCTGACCTACCTACTGGCCGGTTTTATAGGCCAGATTATCGCAACACTTTTTGTGATTATTCCTAGGCCCAGCCGCTGGCGTGTTACACCTTTTATAGCTGCGATTCAGAACACAGGGCTCAACGCCCTGCCTATAGTCGCTCTGCTAACGTTTCTGGTGGGCGCTGTTGTCGCCTTTCTAGGCGCCACTGTGCTGAAAGACTTCGGTGCTACGATTTACACCGTTAATTTGGTCGCCTTCTCGTTTTTGCGAGAGTTTGGCGTTCTGCTTGCCGCCATATTACTCGCAGGCCGCACCGCCAGCGCCTTCACGGCACAAATCGGCGCCATGAAGGTAAACGAAGAGCTGGATGCTATCCGCACACTGGGGTTAGACCCGGTTGAGCTACTGGTCATACCACGGGTTCTGGCAATGATGGTCAGCCTGCCTATTCTTACCTTTGTTGGCATGCTATCCGGTCTGGTAGGCGGCGGCATGGTTTGTGCGCTGGCCCTAGATATCTCACCGGCGCAGTTCATGGCGATTGTTGAGCGGGATATTGCACTTAAGCATTTTCTAGTTGGCATGTCGAAAGCACCCTTTTTGGCGTTTTTGATTGCGGCCATAGGCTGCCTTGAAGGACTCAAGGTAGGAGGAAGTGCGCAATCGGTTGGCGTACATACAACATCAAGTGTGGTTCAATCTATTTTTATCGTCATCCTTCTGGATGCCGTGGCCGCGCTCTTCTTTATGGAAATGGGCTGGTAACTTATGAATAATTCAACAGCCCGTAGGGCCGCCAGCCAATCACCAACCGTTATTGAAGTCGAGAATCTTGATAATCGGTTCGGTAGCCACATCGTCCACAAAAACCTAGATCTCAACCTGTTCAAAGGTGAAATTCTTGGCGTTGTTGGCGGATCAGGAACCGGCAAGTCTGTACTGCTAAGAAGCATTGTAGGGTTGCACACACCGTCAGACGGTCGAATACGAGTATTCGGAAAAGACCTCAACGAACTGAGCGCCGTAGAGCGTTCAGACACCGAGCAGCGCTTTGGTGTTCTCTTCCAAAGAGGGGCCTTGTTTACCTCATTGAACCTGTTGCAGAACATTGCTCTTCCATTGATTGAACATTGCGACCTATCCCGTGCCGATGCCGAAGCGCTAGCCCGCATGAAGCTTGCCCTAACGGGCTTACCAGCCGACTCGGCGCTCAAGTACCCGTCAGAGCTCTCCGGTGGTATGGTCAAACGCGCCGCTTTGGCACGCGCTCTGGCAATGGATCCGGAAATTTTGTTTTTGGATGAGCCCACCGCTGGCCTCGACCCAATTGGCGCTGCGGCTTTTGACAAGCTTATTGTTACCCTTCGGGACGCTTTGGGGCTGACCGTGTTTTTGGTCACACACGATTTGGATACGCTGTACACAACGTGCGATAGAGTTGCGGTTTTATCGCAGAAAAAGGTTCTGGTCGCAGACCGCATTGAAAAAGTAGCGGCAACAGACGACGCATGGATTCAGGAATATTTTCAGGGCCCCCGCGGGCGGGCCGCCAGTTATGCATTTCGGGCTCATGAGACGAGCCGGTTACGGGAGTAAAAGGTTATGGAACCGAAAGCACACCACCTGCTTATAGGGCTATTTACGCTGATTTCGGTGGTGGCTGCTCTGTTGTTTGCGCTATGGCTTGCGAAGTCATCTGCAGACCGCGAGTGGGCCTATTACGAGATTGTGTTTGATCAGGCGGTAGGCGGTTTGGCCAAAGGCAACCCGGTACTCTACAGCGGCGTTGAAGTTGGCGATGTTCTTCAACTAACTTTGGACCCGGCCAATCCGAGCCACGTTCGGGTTTTGGTACGTGTGGAACAAAGCGTCCCCGTGCGGAAGGACACCCGCGCCGGTTTGGTATTAGCGAATATTACCGGCAGCATGAATGTGCAGTTTAGCGGCGGCAGTCAGGACAGCCCGGTGCTCTACGGCACAAAGGATAACCCTGCGTTGATCACCGCCGAGCCCTCTGCATTTAAAACACTGCTCACCAACGGTGAAGCCCTGCTGACCAAAGCAGAACAGCTGCTTACCAGCGCAAACAAGCTGCTTTCCCAAGAAAACACAGACAATCTCACTGCCATCTTGCGCAACGCCCGCGCGGCAAGCGATTCACTACTAGGCAGCCGTGACCAACTCGTGGCTTTGCTTGAACGTATGGATAATGCCAGCCAGCGGGCAGCAGAAGCCGCATCAAAAGTCTCTGATTTTTCAGACAACGCCAACGCCCTGCTACAGAACGAAGGCAAAGCCGTCATGACCAACATGAACCTTGCCATGACGAAGGTTCAAGACACGGTCGCACGAATAGATAATCTAACCCGAGATAACGAAGGCGCCCTAGACTCGGGACTTCAGGGCATGGGTGAGTTAGCCCCCGCGTTAAGAGAACTGCGCAACACCCTTAGAAACCTGAATCAGTTTACCCGCCGTCTGGAAGAGAACCCCAGAGGCACGCTCTGGGGCGGCCCGGCAATCAAGGAGGTATCCCCGTGATCATACCCGCGGCAAAGACATGCAGAACGCTTGGCACAGCCATGCTGGTCTCGGGAGCACTGGCGGCTTGCACGGTGTTTCCCATTCCCGAAGCTCCCAGAGTGATGGATTTCCCGGTACCTGCGGAATTACAAAAAAGCGGTACGAGCAGGCCTGAAAGCCTCCGGATTGATACACCCTTTGCCTCCGAGCCCTTCAACAGTTCACGGATTTTGGCAAAGCCGGAGCCTTGGGAATTCACTGTGTATGGTGGGGTTCGATGGCGCGATACGGCACCGGTTCTGCTACGGGATATGCTCGCAGGGGCATTCAGGGCGAGCGACGTTTTTCGGGATGTGGTTATTGACACCGGCCCAAGCAACAGTGACCTGACACTGGCTACAGAAATCTCGGCCTTCCATGCAATTAACCATGGTAACAGTACGCGGGTAACCGTTACCGTTTACGGGCAACTAATAAATAACCGTTCCCGGCAAACCCTCTGCTCCAGCAACTTCATCGTATCAGCGCCAGCCGGAGACCAAACTATAAACTCTGTGGTGCAAGCATTTGGCGACGCCGGTGAAGAGCTGGCAATAAATCTTATCGACTGGGCGAGAAACTGTGAGACGCGGCAGGATTAATCCTTTTCTGGGAATAAATCCGGCCAAGCTGCCTTAATGTATAGCCCCATAGACCAAAGCGTTAATATGGCGGCGATATAGAGCAAACCTACAGAAACATCGGACAAAAACTGGCCGGGAGGAAAGGCCAGCAATCCTACAATTGATGCCATTTGAGCGGTGGTTTTAATCTTGCCGATGTAAGAAACTGCAACACTTGCACGACTGCCGATTTCAGCCATCCATTCTCGCAATGCAGAAATGACGATTTCGCGGCCAATAATAACGGTTGCGGGGATGGTTACCAGAATTGCGGAATACTCCTGAATCAATAACGCCAGTGCAACTGCCACCATAAGCTTGTCGGCCACCGGGTCAAGAAACGCACCGAACGGGGTGCTCTGGTCAAGCTTGCGGGCAAGATAACCATCCAACCAGTCCGTTGCCGCAGCCAGCGCAAAAATTGCTGCACTGACCATATAGCTCCAATGCATGGGAAGATAAAACACCGCCACAAAGACCGGAATCATGATGATGCGGGAGAGTGTGAGCAGGTTCGGTAAGTTCATACGGTTATTACTCGTCATGCAATGCTGCGTATATGTTTTCAGCCAATGATTTGCTGATGCCCTGAACCTTGGTCATCTCATCAACACTGGCTTTGCGTAGTTCCTGTATACCACCAAAATACCGAATCAGCTCCCGGCGCCTTTTGGGGCCAACTCCTTCAATACCTTCCAGTGTAGACTGGCGGCGCTTCTTGTCCCGCCCTTTACGATGCCCGGTAATGGCAAAACGGTGGGACTCGTCCCGAATGTGCTGAATCAAATGCAACGCCGGGGAATCAGCTGGCACTCGAAACACATCGCCGGTCATGGCGTCGATCAACTGTTCCATGCCCGCACGCCGGGTTACGCCCTTGGCTACACCAATCAGAGGGATATCTGAAACCCCAAGCTCATCAAACACTTCCCGAGCAATGCTCAACTGGCCCTTACCACCATCAATAAACACCAGATCCGGACGCTTGCCCTCACCCGCAACCATGCGACGGTAGCGGCGCGTTAACACCTGACGCATGGCATCGTAATCATCACCAGCTTTCACACCTTCAATATTGTACAGGCGGTAATCACTTTTAAGGGGGCCATTCTCATCGAAAACGACACAGGATGCGACGGTATTTTCACCGTGGCTATGGCTAATGTCGAAACACTCCATCCGCGAGGGGGTTTCAGCGAGCTCCAGCATGTCTCGCAGCGCCAGCAAACGGCGATACACGGTCTCTTTGCTGGCGATATGTGTTAGCAACGTTTGCTGGGCATTGGTCATCGCCAGTTCCAACCAACGCCGTCGCTCCCCTCTTACATTTCTACGTATACGGGTTTCCCGGTTAGCTGCATCCGAAAGCGCATGAGCAAGCAGCTCCTGACCATCAACCTCAACCGGAACCAACACATCTTTTGGAATCTCTCGACGCGTGTTTCCACCAAAATAATATTGCCCGAGAAAAGCACTTAATAGCTCACCTTCGGATTGCTCCAAAGAATAACGGGGAAAGTAGTCCTTGGTTCCCAAGACTCGACCGCCACGCACGATAATGACAACAATGCAGACAACTCCCGCGTCTTGTGCGATAGCGATAACATCTGCATCGCCGCCCTCACCGTCTACAGATTGCTGCTCTTGAACATGGCGCAGGTGATTGATTTGGTCTCGGCAGGCAGCAGCTTTTTCGAACTCAAGGTTCTCTGCAGCTTTCTCCATGGCGTCCATCAGGTCACGGATAATGGCCGGGTTTTTACCTTCAAGAAACATGGTTGCGTGACGAATATCCTGCAGATAGTCCTCGGGTGAGATATAGCCTACACACGGCGCCGTGCACCGGTTGATTTGATACTGCAAACATGGACGCGCACGATTCCTAAAATAGCTTTCACTACAAGATCTTATGCGGAATACCTTCTGCAATACATTAAGGCTTTCTTTGACAGCACCAGAACTTGGGAACGGCCCGTACCAGGTTCCACCACCCTTTTTAGTGCGCCCACGCCGAAAGGTCAGCGAAGGGTAATCACTGTGGGAAGACACATAGATATACGGATAGGATTTATCATCCCTGAGTAGGATATTGTACGGGGGGCGCAGAGACTTGATTAAGTTCTGCTCCAGCAATAGCGCTTCTGTCTCACTGCCGGTGATGGTTACTTCAATAGAAGCGATTTTGGCAACAAGCGCTTCCGTTTTTGGTGCCAGCCCTTTCTTGCGGAAATAACTGGAGACCCGTTTTTTAAGGTTTCCGGCCTTCCCCACGTAAAGCACGGAGCCGCCTTCATCATACATTCGGTAGACGCCGGGCCGCTCCGTTAGCTGTTTCAGGAAGTGTTTGCTGTCGAACTCCCCGCTGCTTTCAGTCGGGGAATCAGACCTTGTGGGCATCAAGCAACCCAAGACGCACAGCCATCAGAGCCAATTCAACATCGCTGGAGATTTCTAGTTTTTCAAAAATGCGGTAACGGTAGCTGTTAACCGTTTTTGGGCTAAGGCAGAGCTTGTCGGAAATATCCTGCACTTTCTGGCAGTCTACAACCATCATCGCTATTTGCATTTCGCGCTCAGAGAGGCGATCAAACAACGATAACTCTCCCTCGTCCTCTTTATCGCCACCCAATTGCTTGAGCGCCATTTTTTGGGCAATTTCTGGGCTGATATACCGTTGCCCTGAGTGAGCCATGCGAATGGAACGGACCATTTCGCGGATATCTGCACCTTTGGTGATATAGGCAGAAGCGCCGCTTTGCATCACCCGTGCAGGGTAAGGATCATCAGCACAAGCGGTTACTACAATCACCCGAACGGTATCGTCAATGCGTAAAATGCGTCGAGTGGCTTCCAACCCACCAATGCCAGGCATACGGATATCCATTAAGACGATGTCCGGGCGCTCGTTGCGCACAAACTCTATAGCGTCTTCCCCAGATGGAGACTGGCCGATAACATCAATATCGGGATCATCCGCGAGCATCCGGGTTATCCCGGAACGAACCAGCTCATGGTCATCTACAACCAATACCCTGATCAAAATTCACCTCGCACAACGCTTTCGAAAACCTGCGCGATTGTAACGTTTACAGACGCGCCGGGGTAGGTGCAGGCCCAAATACCCCAAAAAGGTTAACCAGTTACTCAGGAAGACCCAACCCGGCTGTGTTCTCCACAGGGTCAAACCAGACTACCAGTTCGCCCTTGTTAATTGCCTCCAAAACCCGGCTTCGCTCGGCCATCGGGTTTTCCGTATCGTTTAACCCATGGTAGCGAGTGCAGTACTCTTCTGCCAGCCCATTCAGTTGCTCTTTAGTCAGCAACTCTTTATCAACCTTAAACTTTTCTTGGCGGGGGTCCGGTTGGGGCCGGTGCCCGGTTTCGTCGCTCATAGTCCCTCCTGTAGGCCATACCGTGTTAGGGATTATGCCTAAAAAGTCGAAGCCTTACCCACTTTCAAAATCCCCGGCGATTCACTATCATTCCTCGCTTTCAAAACGTTTGGATGCTAATGAACGCGTTGGTTTTTCGTCTCACACTCCCAATCCTCTTTGGATACCTTCCTCTAGGTATGGCTTTTGGGGTGCTGTTCACAACTCAGCTTGACTACGCATGGTGGGCTGCGCCACTTATGGGCGTGGTGATCTATGCCGGTGCGGGCCAGATTCTGGCGGTCAGCCTGTTAGCCGCAAGCGCCGGTTTACTAGAAGTGTTCATTGCCATGTTCGTGCTCAACGCGCGCCACCTTTTCTACGGCCTTTCGTTGCTCGGACAATTTCGCAAGGCTGGCTGGAAAAAGCTGTATCTCATTTTTGGTCTGACTGATGAGACCTATTCATTGCTCACAAGCCGGACGCGTTCGCAAGACACACTTCATGAACTCGATGTCGATTTCCGCATTACGGCATTCAATCAGGTCTACTGGGTGATTGGCTGCACCTTGGGAGCTCTTCTCGGTCGTAACGTAGCATTCGATAGTACTGGAATCGAGTTTGCATTGGTGGCTTTATTTATTGTTCTCACAATAGAGCAACTGAAGGCTCTGGGAGACGCATTCCCAGTTTGGGCAGGTGCAGCGGCTGCCGGTGTGGCGATGATGTTTCTGCCGCCAGCCCACCAGCTCATCGGCGCTATCGCAATCGTGACAGCCGTGCTTTTACTGCAATACCGAAGCCTGCGAGCCAAATCCAATGCGGAGGGCCGCAGTCATGTCTGATACAAGTTACCTTGTTGCATTCATTGCCGTTGCAGCTGCAGCAACCTTTGCAACCAGAATCATACCTTTCCTGTTTTTTGAGCGTCATACCGAGCACCCTCTGGTTAAACACCTCGGGCGCTTCTTGCCAGCGGCTGTTATGGCTTTGCTGGCAACGGTGTTTTTGCAGCGTTCAGGAAATTGGGCAGCGGTAGTGCCGGGGCTTGATGCCATTCTTGCAGGAGCGCTAGTGGTAGGCATTCACCTTTGGCGCCGCAATGCCCTGCTCTCCATTGCAGCTGGCACAGCGGCGTATATGCTGATAAGCCAAACCGGCGTTTTTGAAGTCGCGCTAGTGAGCTGAGAGTCTATCTCAGCGTTCCCGTTCGAGATTTGCAACTAATCGGGAGTCACTCAATGCAGCGGTACGATGCTTAACCACGCCTTTGTATTCAGAGCTTTCTATCATCGCCATAAAGGCATCAATTGACGGGTAGCGAACAAGCAGCACTTGGTCCCAAGACTCCTCTGGCGGCGCAATAAGAGAGCCAACGCTGTGGCCAGACCAAATCACCTCAGCGCCCACCGCACTTACACAGGCTGCGGCCTCTTGAATATAAAGCTCATACGCTTCACGCCCACTTCGCTCACCGGAATTGTCATCATAACTTGCTCTGTCACGGAACCTCAGTAGATTTAGCATGACGACGGGCTGGTCTTTAGGCGTGTCGGCCAAAACCTGCTTCAACTGCGCGGGCGTATGGTTAACGGCGTTCATGGGCACCCCTTTGTCCTGATAAATTTCGCCCCCACTATAGCCCACCCTTCATGGCCTACAGTAAACCGTTTCATTACCTTTCCGTCAGATCTATCATAGGCAAGACACTCTCCGGACCACTGGCCAACCTGAATGGATTTGATCTCCCTCTTTCAACAAACGCTGGAAACCACTCTTCCGGTATTCGCAATGGTGTTTATCGGGCTAGGGCTAAGAAAGGTAGGATGGATTGACGATACCTTCGTCAACACCGCTTCTGCATTGGTTTTCAAAGCCACGCTTCCAACGCTGGTGTTTCTCAGCATCATCAAAGCGGATCTCAACACATCGCTTAATTTTCACCTGCTCGTCTTCTATCTTTTTGCTACCCTCGCAAGCTTCTTTCTGGCTTGGTTATGGGCACGTTGGCGCGTTACTCACGAAGATCGCGGGGTGTATGTCCAAGGCGCATTCAGAGGTAACTGTGGCATTGTCGGGCTGGCTCTGGCGGCAAACCTGTACGGCGATTTCGGGCTATCGTCGGGTAGCATCTTGTTGGGGCTGGTTATTCTCTCTTACAACGCGTTATCGGTGATCATACTCACCGCGTATCAGGCCGGGCGATCGCCCGAGTGGCGCCGTATTCTTAAAGATATATTGCGCAACCCGCTCATACTTTCCGTGTTTGCAGCCATCCCCGTCGCATGGTTGAACCTGCAACTGCCTGATTGGATACTGACCAGTGGCGATTATTTTGCTTCCCTCACGTTGCCACTCGCTCTGCTGTGCATTGGTGCAACCGTGTCATTCAACGCCCTGCGCAGCGATAGCTCAACCGCCTTCAGCTCGGCGCTTATGAAAATGGTGGTCTTACCAACGCTATGCACAACTGCCGCCTGGGCACTAGGCTTCTCCGGTGCCGAATTGGGGTTGATGTTCCTATTTTTCGCAAGCCCAACCGCCGCTGCAAGCTTTGTGATGGCCAAGGCACTTGGTGGAAATGATCGTCTTGCGGCAAACATCATCGCGATCACCACGTTGATGGCAAGTATCACCATAACCTTGGGGGTGTTTGTACTCAAAGGTGTGGGCCTGATATAAACACCTGTAATTCTCGAATCATCAATATTCAACCAGAGCCTCCAATGACTGACGAAAAGCCCTATTCCCAAGCCTGTGAGAACAACAAGCAGGTGATCCTTGAAAAGCTAGCCACGGTGTTTAGCGGCTCTGGAACTATATTGGAGATTGGCACAGGCACGGGGCAACATGCGGTTCACTTTGCCACAAACCTCCCTCACCTCACGTGGCAACCAAGTGATCATCCGAGCAACTATCTACTTTGTGAACCATGGCTTAGCGAGGCTAACCTGCCGAACATCTACGAGCCTCTGGCTTTGAATGTTATCGCCAGTGATTGGCAAGTCCCAACGATCAGCGGAGCTTTTTCTGCAAACACCGCACACATCATGTCTTGGCCGGAAGTTGAAGCAATGTTCCGAGGTGTATCTGCAAAGCTTCAGTTACACGAAGCCTTCTGTTTGTATGGCCCATTCAATTACAACGGACAGTTCACCAGTGCCAGCAATCGGCAATTCGACACACATCTGAAGCAACAGAATCCGAAAATGGGAATCCGGGACATAGACGAACTAAAGCGCATCGGCAGTGATAACGAGCTGGTTCTGGAATCGGACTTTGAAATGCCGGCCAATAATCGGTTGCTAGTCTGGAGGGTTCACGGAACTTAAACCAACTGATGAATTATACACTTAGAAACGTACTGCCAGACGAGATTGAGTGGCTTTACCAATTGAACAAGATGTCTTTCCTTGACGTGGTGGTTCGCCAGTTCGGCAAGTGGGATGAAGCTTTCCAGCGACAACTATTTTTCTCAAAGTGGGAACAGTCGCGCCCGGCTCAGATAATCGAGACCCCAAGTGGTCGTGTCGGTGTTGTGATTCTGGAACACCTTGAAGATTGCGACTGGCTACACGAGATCCAGATTTGCCCGAATTATCAGAGCCAAGGTTTGGGAACGACACTTTTGCGTGACCTGCAGGCAAAAGCTAGGTCCCGGGGCGTTCCGCTTCGCCTTCAAGTTCTACATGCAAACCAGAGGGCAAAGCGGCTGTACGAGCGAATAGGTTTTCATAAGATCAAAAAACTGGAAAACCATTTTCTGATGGAATCCAGAATGGCCGACTAACTCGAACCAGACAGCCTGCCCATCGCACCGGACCCTTAACTCATCAGTTTCAATCATCCACCACACATTTCTGAGCGATTGTTCAAAGTTAACTTGAGTGATCGCTCAAGTTAAGTTATCGTCCGTTCTCGAATTGGTTGTTGAATAGCTGCGCCGAAAACTGAGTGATCACTCAATTTGGGCGACAGCGCTCAATCAAAGCGATCAAAATTTTATTCGCCCAAATACTAGGAGCTACTCTATGGCCGACTTTACCCTTCACAACAAAGAAAGTGCTCCGGAAAAGAGTCAGGAATTACTGGGCACTTCTCTCAAATCTTTTGGCATGATACCGAGCCTGCATGCGGTCATGGCAGAAGCGCCCGGGCTGCTAGAAGGCTATCAACGCCTCCACCAGCTGTTTCTCGACAGCAGCTTTGATGATGAGGAAACCACAGTAGTTTGGCAGACCATCAACGTCGAGCATGCATGCCATTATTGCGTCCCAGCCCATACCGGGATCGCCAAGCGTATGAACGTTGATGACGCCATCACAGAGGCTCTGCGCAACGAAACGCCCTTGCCTACTGATCGACTAGAAGCCCTGCGTAACTTTACCCTCGCCATCGTGCGTGGTCGTGGCAACGTTGACGATAGTGTGGTGACAGAATTTCTTGAAGCAGGATTCACCAAGCGCCAAGTCCTAGAGGTAATTCTTGGTTTGGCTCAGAAGACCATCAGCAACTACACCAACCACCTGGCTGTCACGCCGATAGATAAACCGTTCCAGAAGTTTGAGTGGCATAAGGCAGAATAAGCACACGGTAAGTCGGAGGCGGCTCTCAGTAGCTGCTCCGTCTTACCCGTACTTTGGCTATTTTTCGAAAGAGGGCATGCATCATGTCGGACACCCATCAATATGAACCACCACGCGTTTGGATTTGGGACGCCGAGAATGGCCGGCAATGGGCCAAAACCAACCGCCCCATTGCAGGTGCTACACACAAGGCGACGCTGCCGCATGGTAAACACCCCTTGCAGATCTATTCACTGGCTACACCTAACGGTCAAAAGGTCACCATCATGGCCGAAGAGTTACTGGCCATAGGTGAAACGGGCGCAGAATACGATGCCCACCTAATCCGTATTGGCGAGGGCGAACAGTTTTCCTCAGGCTTCGTTGAAATTAACCCAAATTCTAAAATCCCGGCACTGTTAGATGCTGAGACGGGCAGTCGGGTTTTTGAAAGCGGAGCGATACTTCTTTATCTGGCGGAGAAGTTCGGACACTTCCTCCCAAAGAACCCCTCTGCTCGCACCGAAGTACTGAACTGGCTTTTCTGGCTGCAGGGTTCAGCGCCTTATTTGGGAGGTGGGTTTGGTCACTTCTACGCTTACGCACCCGAAAAGTTTGAATATCCGATCAATCGTTTCACGATGGAAGTAAAACGTCAGCTGGATGTATTGGATAGGGAGCTCGCAGAGCATAAATATCTAGGTGGAGACGAATACTCCATTGCCGACATAGCGATCTGGCCATGGTATGGCAATCTGGTTCTGGGAGAGGCTTACGGTGCAGGTGAATTCTTACAAGTCGAAAGCTACAAGAACGTTCGGCGTTGGGCTAATGAGATCCTTGCGCGCCCAGCTGTTCAGCGTGGTCGAATAGTCAATCGCACTTCTGGAAAACTTTCTGAGCAACTACATGAGCGCCATGACGCTTCAGATTTTGATCTGAGAACTCAGGATAAGCTGGGCGTACAAACGGCAGTCTGAACGCCCTGCCTGAGTTGAAAGCCTGCTCTTAGTCGATTTAGCAATGAGAGCAGGCGAGCACGCACTAACAATCAGACTATTTCTGCAACCTCATCAGCGCGCAGCGCTTCAAGAGACTGTGCCATGTCTTCCGCGAGTGCATGCACGGCTGCACTATCTACATCACGTTGTGCAAATGCGCGTAACCCCATTATCTCAGCCTGTAGCCGTCGACCAAGCAGAACCGGATCAAGCCTGCTATCCAGCTCCCCAACTTTCTTGGCTTCGGCAAAGCGATCAACAAAGCGTGCTTCCATACCCGCCAGCAAAGCTTCAGCCTTATCCCGAGCAATGCGTTCTCGTTCGCCAAGCTCCAACAGGCTTTTTACCAGCATACAGGCCCGGCTTGGCAACTCTTTATCACAAATCCCGCCGAGCGCACGCAGGTAGGCCGCCAGCCCTGCCAAGGGTGATTCGTAAGCTTGAAACGTGCGGTCCAGTTCTGCCAAGCCAAGGCGAGCATAGCGCTCAAGCGCCTCCTGAAAAAGCCCATCCTTACTGCCAAAGGTGGCATAAATGCTGCCCGGCCGCATGTCGAGAGCCTTTTCCAGATCTTTTAGCGAAGTGGCATGAAAGCCCTTTTGCCAAAAAAGGTGAAGAGCTCGTTCCAGCGAATCTTGCCGGTTGTGAATTGATACACGTGCCATAAGTCATTTCCAGTGTTTTGCTGGGCCGCAACACAACGCGGTGACAACTTGAATGATTACTCAACTCTATATTGAGCGTTCATTCAAGTCCACCCAAGATCGTAAAGATGGTGTTGTCAGTAAGCACCCTCGCTGTATATCAACTCATAACTGTGGCTATAGATTTCTACAATATTGCCAAACGGATCTTCCATATAAATCATGCGATAAGGCTTTTCGCCGGGGTAGTAGTACCGCGGCTTTTCCATGCGTCTCTTACCACCAGCCGCAACAATTCGATCAGCCAATTCTTCAAGATTCGGATCCTGCACACAGAAATGGAAAATGCCGGTTTTCCAATATTCAAAGTTGTCTTCCGGATTGCTCTGATTTCTGAACTGGAACACCTCTACCCCAATCCGATCACCAGTCGACATGTGAGCAATTCGAAAACTCCCCCAACCTTTCCCGAATACCTCTGTACACATTTCACCGATAGCGCTGTTGTCCTCGACAATTTCAGTCGGCTCCATAATCAGGTACCAACCCATCACCTCGGTATAAAATTTAACCGCTTCTTCCAAGTTGGGGACTGAAAGCCCAATGTGTGAAAAATTTCTTGGATATACGTTACTCATGCTTTGCTCTCCTGTTTAAAGATTGCATCAGGTTACAAACAGAGAAAGATTACGTAAAATTATCAATTGTCATCGTTATGAGTACATTTTATAATGATAAACACCACTTGGCTACGCAGTTTCTGCACTCTGGTTGAAACAGGCCACTTCACTCGCACAGCTGAGCGCCTCCACATGACCCAATCTGGCGTAAGCCAGCATATTCGGAAGCTAGAGGATCAATTAGGAGTGGCGCTACTACTGAGGGAAGGTAAGCAGTTTTCACTCACAGATGCAGGCGAACGCCTATACGCTGAAGGGCGAACGCTCATTCAAGCGCTGTCGAGCCTTGATCAACGAATAGCTGATGATCCCCCACACAAGGGGCTAGTAAGGGTAATGTCGCCAGGAAGCATCGGCCTAAAGCTCTACCCACATCTTCTTGAGTTGCAGATCCAGCACCCTGAACTGGTCATTGACTACAGATTTGCACCAAACACGGATGTTGAAAATGCGATAGCAGACTACAAATCCGATATTGGCTTCATGACCAGTGCCTCAACCCTTGAGAAAGTGAGCTGCCAACAAATTGCGCATGAACCCTTGCTTCTTGTCACTCCTGCGAATGTCGTTGAGCCAAGTTGGGACGCGCTAACAGAGCTAGGGTTTATAGACCACCCCGATGGCGCTCATCACGCCAACATGCTGCTTAGTGCAAACTTCCCTCAGTTTCAGCACAGCAATCTGTTTAAAAAGAAAGGTTTCTCGAACCAGATTGGGTTGATTTTAGAACCGGTGAGCATGGGATTGGGATTTACCGTATTGCCAGCGTACGCAGTTGAGGCCTTCAACCGTCCACAATCCATTAAAAGCCACCGACTGCCGGAACCGATAAATGAGACCCTTTACCTTGTAGTTCGGCGCGAGCAGTCTTTGCAGAACAGAATGCGTACAGTGATTACAGAAGCCAAGAAGTGGCTTTGACACAAAGACGTGTTCGGACGCACCCCGGCGCTAAAGTATCCATGAAGGCGGGTATTGCGCCCAATAAAAAACCCCAGCATTCCTGCTGGGGTTTAATTTGGCGGAGAGAGAGGGATTCGAACCCTCGAAACGCTATTAACGTTTACACACTTTCCAGGCGTGCGCCTTCAGCCACTCGGCCACCTCTCCAATAACCTGTTTCAAATCAGCAATATCGTCGCTCATTTGAGGGCGCAAACTTTAATGGTTTTGGCCGCGCTTGGCAACTCTTCTAGGACAAATCCCGGCAAAATATCCGGTTTATGCCAATAATAGTCTGTAAGGTGCTTGCTACTCAGGTTACGAGTACCATGGCATTTCTAATCTGTTCAACAGGTTAACCCGATCTGGAGACTGCCCATGCTTATGAAATCCGAACAATCCACTTTGCTGCTGATCGATGTTCAGGAAAGGTTGATGCCAGCAATATCTCACGGCCAAGACGTTGTGAGCCGGTGCGTGACCCTCGCCACTATTGCCGGGCTTTTGGATATACCCGTTCTAGCCACCGAGCAACTACCTGAAAAACTGGGACCAAACGTGGAGGCAGTGAAAGAACTTTGCCACCAAACGCTGGCAAAGCATCATTTCGACGCTTGCCCGGATGGGCTGGTTGAACACCTGCCCGAAGGTCGGCAACATATAGTAATTGCTGGCTGCGAAACCCATGTTTGCATGATGCAAACGGCTCTCAGCTTGATTGATGCGGGTTATAAGGTTTGGGTAGTAGCGGATGCTACTGGGTCGCGGAACGAGTTCGATCGGGATGTAGCTCTTGATCGGCTCAGTGACAGCGGCGCACGTATTGTCACTCTTGAAATGGTGGCGTTCGAATGGATGCGACACTGCAAACACGCAGCCTTCCGCGATGTTCAAATGTTAATAAAGTAGCCTGTAACCTATGCATCCACTTGCACAACTGCGTCGTACTCGTTGGCTCAACCTATTGTGTAGAGGCTCATGATGCTGAACATGGATTTTGACCAGAGGGTGGTCATCCGCACCAGCGAACAGGAATGGCTTCCCAGCCCAGCCAGCGGTGTCGCGCGAAAGCCCCTTGCGAGAGAGGATGCCGAGCGTGGGCACGCTACCAGTGTTGTGCGCTATGAGCCCGGCGCCTCGTTTAGCCGACACGAACACCCTCTTGGAGAAGAAATACTGGTTCTTGAGGGTGTATTTTCAGATGAGACCGGCGACTATCCTGCTGGCACCTACTTGAGAAATCCGCCCGGAAGTGGGCACTCACCATTCAGTAAACCCGGCTGCACCCTGTTGGTAAAACTGCATCAGTTCAGCGAACAAGATTCATCCGTTGTGCGACTAGATACAAATAGCACCCCTTGGCTACCTGGAATTGGCGGCCTCAAAGTTATGCCGCTACATGAATTTGAGCATGAACATGTTGCTCTCGTTAAGTGGCCAGCCAATGAGAAATTTCAGCCCCACAGGCACTTTGGAGGAGAAGAAATATTCGTTCTTTCAGGAGAGTTCTGTGATGAGCACGGGCGCTACCCTAAGGACACTTGGATAAGAAGTCCCCACTTAAGCCAGCACCATCCGTTTGTAGATCAAGAGACCATCATATGGGTAAAAACTGGCCACCTGCCCTTTTAACGGAGCTTTAGTTAACTGGACTATGGTCAACCATAACAAGCTCTTCAAGATCAAAGCCCGCACGTTGAGCCACGCTTTTAAATCGGGCAATCTCTTCATCATTCACATCGGGTGCTCTTGAAAGAAACCACAAATAGTCA
The DNA here is from genome assembly GCF_016597725.1 of Marinobacter sp. 1-4A. Lineage (GTDB taxonomy): Bacteria > Pseudomonadota > Gammaproteobacteria > Pseudomonadales > Oleiphilaceae > Marinobacter. The sequence continues at coordinate 117,148 of NZ_VCGY01000004.1, read as the reverse complement.
CGGTTGTAACCGGTAATGAAAGCATACTGATATTCGTCTATGTCCAGCTCGAAAATCACATAAGACGCATAGAACGGGCCGAAAAATGACACCTTAAGATGCCCCGTGCTCTCGCCATCCACGAACACGGCTCTTCCCTCAGCGATGCTCCACTCTCCAGCCTCGGCATCGTACCCTCTGTTGGTTACTTTTATGCTTCTGTCATCCTGCAGCTCGTATTCCGCCGTTACACGGCTAAGTCCCTCCTCGAAAGAATGGTCCAGCCGTGCAATTTCGTACCACTTGCCTAAATATCGATCCGCATTCAACCCAGTCACTGGCTCAATACCCTTGGGCACGCCGGTACAACCCGCCAACAGCAACATACATGAAAGGGTGAAACATAAGCTCACCGTATTGCGGAAAACTATCATAAAGCGCTCTCTATTATTGGCAATGTGAATACGCTCAACTCTATCACCTAGCTCTATCGAGGCTTTGCACCGTAAGGTGCAAAGCTTCCTGCATATCTAACCTCGCAGAGTGGCCAACGTCGGGATCGTTCAAATTATTACCACGCTCTGAAGGCAAAATCGGTGATGTAAGATCGTCAGCATCAACAGGCTCGAAATCATACTCTTCGCCTATTGTCATAGCGCTTCGACGCAAAAGCATACGCAACTGCTCTGGCGTTAGCTGAGGATCGACCGACATCATCGCAGCAAGCAACCCTGTTACCAGCGGGGTTGCGTAGGATGTACCGCAATGGACTCTACCCTGCTTGCCAGACTCTGCCGTTGAACCACGCGCACAAGCCGCAGCGGTAACATCAACGCGCATGTCGATATTGGAGGCTTTACGTTTGTTTGCATAACCGGGATCATCCACACTCAGCCCTTTCTCTTTGCTCAGCTCATGTCCACCCACAACAAACAGCTGTTCAGTGACGAACGACGACGGCAATCGGTACTCATCCCGGCTAGAGTATGAGGATGCGTTTCCTGCAGAGTTAACCACAACGACATCGGGATGCTCTCGCCTTAGCCAAAGAAAGAACTCTTCCAGAAGCTCTTCATAGCCATTCATGGCGAGGCCTGAACGAACCAACGAGTCCACTTCCTCGCCCTCAACACTGACTGCGCCAATGCGGTGGATACCCCAGCTCCAGTTGAGTACACGCACACCGTCTTGAACAAGGTTTACCGACGCAGCCACATTGGCTGTGATGCCTGCATCGGAGCCTCGGTCAACGATAACATCGAATCCGGGATTGGCCTTGTTTAGCCCGCTCAGAAATCCCGAATTGCCTCCGTTATTCCAGCCAGCTGCCAAAATGCCTGTTACGGTAGAGCCGTGATCCTCGGGTTGTTGAGCATCTCGGGCATACACGCAAGTACGATTTTTCTCTGCGCGACAGTTTCCTAAGTAATCACTGAAATCCGGTGCGTCAAAATCCACATCGCGCTCTATTACACCTACACGGATCGGGTGTGTTTTCACCGGCTCGTCTTCAGAGCTCATGCGCCGCGTGTAGTAATTCACAGCATCCAAAAAGCGATTTGCTGTCCATTCTTTCTGGTTGGATGCGGAAGTGCTAGGCGAACCGGATTGATCCCGCTCCTGTGGCTTAGGCTGGCTTTCAGCGCTGGTTTCTTCGATAACAACAGCATCAACGCTCACCTCATTGCCTAACCGAAGAATCAACGCATCCCTTTCAGTGAGATTGCTGACAGGCAAGCGAAGCTGATAGGTGTTTAAAGGTGGAATTGCACCTACAATGCTTGCACCAAACTTTTCTGCAAGTTTTGCAGCTTCTTCCGCACCGTTGTGACTCTCTTCAATAATCACGCTAACGAGGTCTACATAAGTGGTTAAACCATCCATATTTTCGGCAACCTCATCCTCAGTGGCTGCTACTACATAGCTCCCCGCCAGACTAAGCCAAACAGCGTTGCTCACTGCTTTACCCTGCTCAATCCAGAGCGCGCCGCTACTGTAGTCGTTGCCCTCCAACGAAACACTTATGGCACCGGGCATTCGGCTCACTTGGGATGGCGGAATCTCTTGACCATTAAGCATTGGTTTTGCGGCTTCTTCACTTAGGCCTTTTGCGGTTATCAAGAAGGTTTTTCTATCGAGAACAGAGTCTTTATTGTCTGGGGACAAATCGGTTATCCGAAGCTCTTGTGCAAAAGCGGCGAAGCTCACCAAAAGTGCGCAACTGGCCAAGGCAAATACTCGGGGAAGACGCCGAAAAATCCTGCTCATAAACCGCAACTCCCTGTTTCCATATAATGTGGATGCAACAGTGACGTTAGCAGCACGCGGCTAAAGCGGGGATAACAGATGGGTTACGAAATTTACAGAAAGCGGAAAATGACAAGACTACGCAGGCTCTCGGCTTTGTCCTTCCCTCCGCGTCAGCCAAACGGCCATCAGGATTCCATGGACAATGACGAAGGGTACAGCAACCATCACCAATGAAGCCCAGCCTAACCAGGAAAGAACCACACCGGCCGATAAAGCCGCTGTGGCCTGAGAACCAAACACGAATATATCGTTGAGGCCCTGCACCCTAAAGCGCTCAGCCTCGGTATAGCCGCGCGGCAACAGGGTGGTGCCACCCACAAATAGGAAGTTCCAACCTACACCTAACAGCAACAGAGCGGAGAGGTAATGGTGGAAGCTAACACCGCTGGCAGCCAAGACAATACAGCCAAGGTAGGCTAACAGCCCTGCAGCCATCATCAGCGGTATGCCAATAACCCGGGTAAGCCAGCCACTGATCAGCGAAGGAAGATACATGGCCATTATGTGAAGCTGAATAACCCGCTTGGCCGCATCCAGATCATGACCTGCCATTTCAGTCATACTTAGGGGCGTTGCTGTCATAATAAAGCTCATCACTGCATAGCCGATAGCAGCCGAACTGATAGCCACGCATATTAGGGGGTTGGCAAGAATTTCCCTCAAAGGCCTACCACCGCCAGCGTGGGACACCCTCACCCTCTCGCTGCGCGCCCGGTAGCCTGCCCCCAGTATTAACAATGCCGCTAACTGAACACCCGCAAGACCCAACCAACTTGCGAGAAATGGGTGCTCCGTACCCGCTCCGCTACCAAGCGTGGCAATTTCAGGCCCAAGCCAGGCAGCAATTAATCCGCCAAGCAGCACTCTTGCAGCGGCCGAGCCTGCCATATTATCAGGCACTGATTCCATGGCGGCGAAACGGTACTGATGCACCACCGCCAAACCCGACCCGCCTACAATTGCTGCTACACACAGCAGCGGGAATAGCGCAAGCCAAGACGCGAGAGCACCAAGCAAACCTGCGAGTACGCCCATCGATGCGCCCAGCAGCATTACCCGTTTACGCCCTAGCCTTTCCATGAGCCAAGTGGCAGGCTTAATCGCAAGAACAGTTCCGACTACGACGAGGCCTACGGGGAGTGTGGCGTATTCCGGTGCTGGAGCGAGCAAGCGCCCTTGAATACTGCCGATAAACACAATGAACGGCGCTGTGCACATGGCCAGCGCCTGAGCGGCAACCAGCACCCATACGTTAAAGGGCATTGATTATTTTTTCCTGTAGATGATTCCCGGATGGCACTGGACCATTTCATAAAGGTCCGGCAAACCGTTCAGTGACTCCGAGGCACCTAAAATCAAATAGCCGCCGGGGTTAAGCGTTGCGTGAATACGAGTAAGAATGTCTTTTTTAAGCTCTGCGGAAAAGTAAATCAGCACGTTGCGACACATTACTATGTCAAACTTGCCAAGCATGTAACGCTCAAGGAGGTTGAGCTCTTTGAACTCCACCATGCTCTTGATCTGCGGGCGAATCTGCCAACCACCGCTAGCAGAAGGCGTAAAAAACAGCTTCTGGCGCTCCGGCGACAGCCCCCTTCCAATAGCAATCATCTCGTACTCTCCACGCCGAGCAACCTCGAGTACGCTTCGCGATATATCCGTTGCTGTTATCTTTACATCCCGCAGCTTGCCGGGTTTCTGGCGCCTGAACTCATCCACAATCATGCCAACCGAGTATGGTTCCTGCCCGGTGGAGCATGCAGCTGACCAAATTCGTAGAGGGGGTGCAGGCGAACGAGCCGCGAATTCAGGAAGCAGTTTTTCCTGAAGGATGCGAAACGGATGGTTATCACGGAACCAGAGGGTTTCGTTCGTGGTCATTGCATCGATCACCACCTCCCTCAGGCTTCCCCTACCCGGCCGTTTAAGGAGCTCAAGCAGCTCCCCCAACGAGTTGAGGTCGTTCTCTTCCAGAATCCGTCGTAGCCGACTTTTTACGAGGTATTGCTTGTTATCGCCCAGCAAAATACCACACGCATCCTGCAGGAACGATTTAAAGGATTCATATTCCTGTGGCGTAATTTCCGCTTTCATTGGATCTCAGTTCTAAGTGGATTACCCAGCGAATAAAATGTCAGTTCTGATCAATAATTTCCATGATTCGTTCAGCGAGTTCATCCGGGCTGAATTTCGCCATAAAATCATCCGCCCCAACTTTCTTGACCATCGCCTTGTTGAATACGCCGCTGAGTGAAGTGTGGAGCATAACAAAAAGACCACTGAGGGCGGGATCGCCTTTGATTCGTGTAACCAGTGTGTACCCATCCATTTCGGGCATTTCCACGTCCGAGATAATCAGAGAAAAGTGGTCGGTCGCTTTCGATCCGTCTGCCGTGATTTCTTTCAAATGCTCGAAAGCCTGTTTACCATCGTTTCGTGTGACCACCTCCATACCGATCGCGGTGAGACACCTCTCGATCTGCCGGCGTGCTACTGCCGAGTCATCCACAACAAGGACCGGTAGGTGCCCTGGAACCCTCTCTGCGCTCTTGCTCAAAATCGCTTCAGTAACATCCTCACGAAGCGGAGAAACTTCAGAGAGAATTTTCTCTACATCGATGATCTCTGCCAGCTTGTCATCAATTTTAGTGACAGCTGTAAGGTAAATATCCTTACCTGCTCCCTTCGGCGGAGGAAGAATATCCTCCCAGTTCATATTCAGGATACGGTCTACACCGGTTACCAGAAATCCCTGAGTCTTACGGTTATACTCGGTAATGATAACGAAGCTGCTAGGCAGCTCTTCCTGAGGGATGCCAGGCAGACCAATCGCCATACCCAAATCAATAACCGGAATAGTCTCGCCTCGTGTATGCGCGACACCGCGCACTACAGCCCGGCTGTTCGGCATGGAAGACAGCTTGGGGCATTGCAGCACCTCTTTCACCTTAAAAACGTTGATGCCGTATATTTGGCGCCCGCGCAGGCGGAAAAGAAGAAGTTCAAGACGGTTCTGCCCGACCAGCTGCGTACGCTTGTTTACACTGTCTAATACGCCTGCCATCGAAGTCTCTCCTGATTGGCCGGAAGTACCGGCACGCATTTTGCTGTAACTTATCGTAAATTATTGAGGTGACGTAATAACGTCATCCGCAAACGAATATGTCGGTTTAACGGCCAGTTAGTCGTAAGCCTTAGGCATATTCGATGAATATTTGCCGTATTACTGACAGCATAGGACAAACCAGCACATATGCGCACTCAGCTTTTATTATGGATCTCACTCATATCGGCTTTGGCCAGCCCAGTGCTGGCGAAAACGACGGCGGACGAGATCCGTGAAGCAACGAGTTCATTTCTTGAAACCTTTGCCAGAGCGCAGGCAGACAAAGGTTATCAGGTGACTTATGAGGCTGGAAATATTGACAGCAGGCTGGCACTGGCTCCCTGCTCCTCTGCTCTAGACGTCGAATTCACAGGTGACCCTTGGAAAAGCGAGCATCCATCAGTTCAGGTATCCTGCAGCGGCGAGCGCCCTTGGAGAATGTTTGTTACAACCACTGTTTCCATCAATGGCCCTGCGCTGGTGGCGGCTCGCCCTCTTGGTCGCGGTGAACGGGTAACCAGTGACATGCTGCAAACCCGCTCCGTTGTAGTGAATGCTAGCCGGCGAGGAATTATCAACGATGCAGAGTTGGTTCAAGGCATGGTTGTACGTCGGCCCGTCAATGCAGGCTCGGTGCTCACGCCCGATCTTCTGGAGGCGCCAGACGCCGTTGCCCAGGGCGATCATGTTATTATCACCGCCCGTCGAGGCTCCTTTTCCGTTCGCTCCCGAGGCAAGGCTTTAGCCAGCGCGTCGATTGGGGAGCAAGTGTTAGTGGAAAATCTTGCGTCATCACGCACAGTGAAAGCCAGTGTGACCGCGCCCGGGCATGTTGAGGTGCCGATGTAACGCGAGCTCGCGGCAATTTTTTTCCGCTGGCAAAAAAGTGCCGCCGCTTAGGGCTTCCAACAACAGCATTTAACTTTGTGAAGTAATGTTAACAAAAAGCAGATATCTGCTCCTAAAGTATGTCGGCATCAAGCCGTTAAGTAGATATAAACCCGAGTCAGCCCACTAAGGTGTGGCTTAACTGTAAAGCAGGTACTGATATGTCAGTTGACTTAAATGGAATTGGCCAAGGCCAGGTCAACACCCAGAGAACCACGGCCGACAAGTCCGCAGGCAACCAGAGCCCCAAGCAGGCTGCCCCAGAGCAGACGACTGCGAAAGCTCAGAGCGCACGCGGTGAAAACGTTAATTTGAGCAGCCAGGCCAGGAATCTTAAACAGCTTGAACAAAAGCTGGGAGACTATCCTGAAATGGACGATGAGCGAATTGAGCAGATTCGATCTGCGCTCGAAAACGGCACCTACAAAGTTGATGCAGAAAAACTGGCCCAGAAAATGCTTGATATGGACGAAAGCATTTTTGGGTGAGTAAATCATGGCTGCAATTGACGATCTGAAGAACCTTCTTTTACTGGATATCCGCCAGCTGGAAAATCTGGCGGATATTCTAAAGAAAGAAAAAACCTGTCTGTCAGGCTCTGACACTAAAGCCCTTGAGGCACTAACTCGGGAAAAGAACGCCATTCTCGGAGATGTTCGGGAGCGCGCAAAGCAGAAAATTCGAGTTCTAGTAGCGATGGGGTTTCGGCCTGATAGCGGAGATCCTTCGCGCTTTATCCGTAGCGCCGGGCTTCATGAGGCCTACGCCCTGTGGCAGGAAGCCGATTTAAAGCTCAAGGAATGTCATGTGCTTAACGAGAACAATGGGCGCATTATCAATCATCTTCAAAAGCGATTGACCCGCCTTACGGACATTTTCAGGGGCGCATCAGGCCAGCAAAAGCTTTATGGGGCCAAGGGCCAGCAAACAACAGTCTCCAGCAGAACGGTGCTTGCCAGCGCCTAATTATTTATCGCGTATAGATAGTCATTCTGGAATCTGGGTGGAAGCTAATGTCCTGAATGCTGACATTCCCCATGGATGGGCTTCCGCCTCCACTGACCCGAATATTATCCATACGGATCTCTTCGATGCGCTCAGGGAAGGCCATAGTTATTCTTCCGCCTTCACCCACTACATACCTTGGCTCTCCTTCACGGTAATGGACACCGTTAATCGAAAAATCTGAATCCAGAAGGTTCAGTACCGGAAAGAAAACATTCGCGGTGAGCTTCAGGCCTTCGATAACATCTGGCTCAAGCAGCTGTTCGCCGTCCTTTTCAGAACCGACAACCAGCCCTATTCGATCCAGCAACGAATTGTTTCCCTGCCCCGTGACCGATGATAGTTCATCCTCTGTCATCGGCGACATACCCGCCGGATCAAAAAGCTCCCCGGCTTCGACTTCTTGTGCCGCGCTGGCATCGTTGCTCGCCGCAAATGTAACCAGTGGCTGAAATGGAAGAGCGACCATGGTGACCATAGCCGCAGCGTTGCGATAGCGGGACTGGTGCTTCAATACCCGGTTGAGTTCCCGCTCGGTTACCCAACCTGCAGCAACGAACACCTCACCCAAACGTATGCCGCTATTACGTTGTAATCTGAGGCCTTCTTCAAGTTGATCCTCTGTCAGATAGCCACGATTAACCAGTAGTCGCCCAAGCCGTGACTTTTCCTCAAACCCTTTATGGAATCTCACTAAGCTTCTCCCCTTTCACACAGTGATTACCGTACAATCTGGCCCGACGAGTTAAATCAAGCTTAATTGCTATCAATTGAGATTAGTCGATACCAATACATTCTACGACGGCAGGTGTCCCGAAAAATGTATCAAATTTGTTAAGATCGAGTGCACAATTGAGTTCGTTTGATTATTACAGGTAACACACCTTCCGATAACACAGTGAGAGCCCCGCAATGACAAATTCGGTAAATTCCTCAAGTAATGTGATACAAGTCCTGTTAATGGTTATAGGTTTGTCATTTATGGCATTTCAAACTCACGCCCAAACCGGTGCGGATGAGCAAAGTGAAGTATTACCCAAGGTCCGCATTTTGACCAACGAAGGCACAATCGAACTGCAGCTTCGCCCGGATGTTGCTCCAATAACGGTAGAGAACTTCCTGCAATATGCACGCGACGGTTTTTTTGATGGCACAATTTTCCATCGAGTTATACCGGGATTCATGGTTCAAGGTGGAGGGTTTACAGAAAACATGGCCCGTAAGGAGCCCCGTGCTGCTATTAAAAACGAAGCATCACAAACCCTGCCTAACTTTCGCGGCACCATCGCCATGGCCCGTACCAACGCGCCGGACTCAGCCACCTCGCAGTTTTTTATAAACGTCGCAAACAACGATTTTTTGAACGCAGGTGTTCGCGGTGCGGGCTACGCTGTTTTCGGCAAAGTTACGGCGGGGATGGGCGTAGCTGATAAGATTTCAGGTGTTAAAACCGCTCGTGTTAGAGGAATGGCCGATGTGCCGGTAAAGCCGGTGATCATTCAAAGCATTACATTAATCGACTAGCACACAAATCTAGGCCGCCATTATGACATCCCCCCCAAAACCGCCAGCAGTTCAACCAGCGGAACTGCATTGGCGTGATGGCATACCGGCGTCAAAACATGGCGGCCCTTATTTCCCGCCTACAAAGGGTTCTGAGGGCCCCCTCCACGCACATATTAACCCCAATGACTTACCCGCACGCTTTACCGAAGTTCCGCAAGCAGGCTCCTTCGTTATTGCTGAGAACCGTTTTGGTGCAGGACTGAACTTTCTGGGCGCGTGGCAAGTCTGGCAAATGTTTGGCCCATCACATGCCGCTACACTCCATTTTATATCCGCAGAGAGCTCTCCACTTAACCGCAAAGATCTTGAGAGTGTGCTTTCGAGCTATCCTGAGTTTGACGATCTTTCTAGGCAACTGCTTGCCCATTACCCCCCACTGACTACTGGCACCCATCGCCTTGTATTGGCTGATGGCAGAGTTCGCCTGACCTTGTTCTTCGGGGAATTAAACACTGCGTGGGACGAGCTTTGCTTTTTAGCCGATGCGTGGTTTCTGCAAGGAAATGTGCTGGCAACTAACCAAGAATCAATACAAGACGCGACCATTCAACAGATATGTAAACACAGTAAACCGGGGACCACGCTTTCCATAACAAGCATTGCAGATAACCATAGGCAAGTATTGGAAACCGCCGGCTTTCGTCTGCTGACATGCACCAGTGCAGAGGACAGACCCGCTACGTTTTACGGCTATTTTCAGTCCGCCAGCGCCCCCATAACCGAGCCTACAATACCCAATAAGCCTGCGACTTCTATCGCAATTATTGGGGCTGGCATTGCGGGCTGTATGCTGGCAGACAACCTTGCACAAAGAGGCTATGAGGTTACTCTTATTGATGCTGCATCCGGGGCCGGTTCAGCAGCCTCTGGTAATCTTCAAGGCGCCATGTATGTAAAACTCGGCGTGGAGTTTAACCACCAAACGCAACTTGCCCTCTCCGCTCTAACTTTCAGCCAGCATTACTACGACTCTTACGGTGGCCAATTTTGGCACCCTACAGGCCTATTGCAGCTCGCTTGGAGCGACAGTGAGCGGGACCGGCAACGCCGTTTCGTAGAGCGCAACCAATACCCAAGGGAACTGTTACGGCCGGTTCCAAAAGAAGAAGCTGAAACTCTCACGGGTGCTCGCCTTGAGACCGGTGGCTTATGGTTTCCCCGCAGTGGCTGGCTTGAGCCCAAAGAGCTTTGTAAATCACTTGCCTCACACACTGGCGTTTACAAAGTAATGGACTCCTCAGTACGCGAATTGAGAACTTACGATGGTAAGTGGCACATTTCCACAACTAGTGCCGATGATCCGAAGCTTACTGCAGATCAGGTTGTGATCTGTGCAGGCCACTTAAGCCCCCAGCTCATTCCAAGTTCGAGCACCTTTCGCTTTAAAGCTATTCGCGGCCAAGTCACTCACTTGCCAGAAGCTATTGCAGCCAGTCCGCGCGCTGTTATCTGCGGAGCCAGCTACCTAAACCCAGCTCACAACCTTCAAGGTCAACGGTTAGGGGTTATTGGTGCGACCTTTGATCTCCATAGCGAGGAGCCGGAGACCACAACGGAAAGCCACCGGGAAAACATGTTGGCGCTATCGGCCATGGTGCCGCAGATGCTGGGGGCGGACTTGGCAGAAGGCGACCTTCCAGAACAGCTTGCGGGCCGCGTCGGGTTTCGCTGCACTACCCACGACTATCAACCTGTTGCAGGGCAATACAGTGATGCTCAAGGACGAGAGATAGAAGGTCTCTATCTTTTAACAGGCCTCGGCAGCAAGGGCTTAACATACGCTCCCTTGCTAGCAGAATTCGTTGCAGACCAAATCACAGGCCAGCCCGCCGCGTTGCCAGAATCGCTTGCCAGACGATTGGCAACGCGACGCATGCATCAACCAAAGGTGGCTGCTTCGTAATCATTTACTACTAATGGTCTGAGCTCTTGCGCCGATACGTTGTTAAATAGGTGTGCTTTTTCAGAGGGAAGGACGAGTGTCTATTTTTGTCAGCGAGCCAGGCCGCCCAGTCGGAACAAGATTACCGGAGGTGTTTCGGGGGCGGCGCGTGGGTGATGTCAGTGAGCTGACGGAGGGCCAACCTATCAATCCTGAACGCGGCGAAGCAACAGATGCCGAGTTTCAGCTGGCGGCTCGTTCCGGTCGTCATCGCGCTCTGGAAGAGTACGGAGCTGCAGCGTCAGGGGAGCGAAAAGACCAACGCCCTTACTTGCCAGTCTCCACCATCTGCTCTCCGGTACTCTACTCTTTGCCTGCTTCAGCTACGGTAGCCGAAGCTATAAGCTTGATGGACGAACATGGCGCTAATCATTTGGTGGTCACTGCAGATACACACGTTGCCGGGCTCGTTGCGCAACAATGGCTTCTGGCCTGGCTTCATGAACATAACGCCAACGCCATGGAACAGAGCCTGACCCACATCGAGTTACCAGCGTTCCTGACTGCCTCTCCGGAAACCGACGCTCACCAGCTCGCTCGGCTGATGCTGGCACACCAGCTAAATGCGGCTCTTGTCGTTGAAGATCAAGGCAACCCCGCGGGTATAGTCACCAGCACTGACTATTTGCGCCTATACGCCAGCGTTGGCGGGCAACAAGGCAGCGTATAAAAACCTGCTGCTAACTAAAGAGTTAGCAGCGCGCCTTCTGGACTGAGCAGAAGTATTACCCAATCCCCCCCCTTACGAGCCAGAGCCACAACCTCATCGTCCCGATAATTGGCGAGTTGCGCGATTTCTGAATCGGCGGCATTCCACTGGAAACGCCACTCATTGCGGAATACTGTGGTTTCTGCATCAGGGTCTGCCTCTGGTGTCAGTGACACTCGGGCAGCGATAGCGGAGCTGGTACCACTGACCCCGGCAGAGCCGGTAAAGTCACCGTCAGTAGCTCCTGCAGCTACCAAGTCGCCATAAAAGTCACTGAGTGCTGCGAACTGCTCGCTAGAGACATCACTTGCATCATTCAGGTTAAACGACTGGATAATCTCTCCGCCTATGGTATAGGCCAAGACGAAACCACCCTGACTGGAGCGAGGCTCACTTGTAAGAATCAGGCTTTCCTCTTCATTACCAGTGTCATCCCCGTCCTCACTTTCTTCTTGGCGCTCAACAACGGTGTATTCACTGAGTCCGTTACCAAGCAACCACAGGGTGCTTCCTTCCGCCACACCATTGGCAATCCGCTCATCCGCTTCTGTACCACGCTGGCGCACGGTGAGGTCACTATCCGCGGATGCTGCGGTATAAAAATAAGCATCCACCCCACCCAACGCTGGCTCGCCTTTAACTGCACCTTGGGCAGACCCAAATAACACAGGGCTCACCCCTATCGCATTTGCACCAGCCACCCGGTCATCAGCAGAGGAACCCACTTGTCGTGTCCAAGCCACTGAAGGTTTAAAACCGTTACCTTCAGGCAAAGAGTCTATGCGCTGGAGAAAACTATCGAAGCCACCCGCAGACGTTTGCCCCGGCCATTGGCCATTGGTTTCGCCAGCAATAACGATAAATCCACTTGCCGGGTTTATTCCTGCTGAGCGAACCAGGTCGTCGCCTTCGGTGCCGGTGCGGGCCGTCCAAGTTTCAACATACTCACCACCATTGCTCGCCTCGTCATACCAGTACAGAGAGGAAACAACGTCGTTACCACCAATTTCTGCAGTACCTTCGACAGAATCAGCGGTGCTGTAGGCCACCACAAGCTCAAAGCGGATAGTTCGAACATTGTCTTTTGCCACTTCCCGTCTAGCAACACCAATGACCGGCGCCGGTGTCGACAATTGGTCCCCTGCGGATGAAACATCGAGCTGCTGTAGCAAAGCACCTTTTTGATTAAAGATGCGCACCTTAACCCGGTCATTGTCTGTACGGTCGTAACCGGCCACAAACATCTTACCCGCATGGCCCACCGCAATATCCGTCGGGACAAAGCCGCTTCCGGAGCCTACAGCCAATGGAGATGTTAGTTCATTGATGCTAACCCTGAGCATTTCATCGGCCTCTGCTCGGGCATAGTTTTGCCGTCCGAGCTGATAGCTGTTGTTCAGACCCAACAGGATGAAACGATCATCAGGCTGGGCATTGAAATAAGGCCCTGTACCCGAATCGCCAATAACAACCGAAAAATTCACCTCATCCACGCCTTCCTCAAATACCAGCTCATCTCCAGGCAGGTTGGTACTGAACTCAGTACCCAGCCGTGCGGATGAGCCCTCGGAATGACGCAATTTTGCCCGGATTGTTCCCTCACGGTCTCCCGTTAAACGCGCAACATAAGTCTGTGAAGCACCGACGTTCAACGCATCCCGCGTTCCACCCTTTACCGTCTCTAGGCTTACTTTTGGCTCATTGTCATCAATGACTATCGCGGTTCGGACGCCTGCATTGGTTTCCCCGAGCGCTGCGATGCCGCTTCTCACTTCGGTCAGGCTCAATCGAGCTGCTTCCGAGGGCTCGGGGAATGTGTCGTCCACAACTTCCAAACGAATATAGCACTCGGTTATCCCCGGCTCGAAGGTAATAACCCCACCGGTATAAACACCGGGATACTCGCCTGTGGTATCTGTTTCGTAGGTTAAGTAAGGAAGATCTTCGAATGTTGAATTGCTGCCCAAAGCCACAATATCTTGCCCGGGAATGGCATCACCTGTGTTGGTTCTGCCGTGTTCACAACGCTGATGCGGAGCGCTAAAGCCAGCATCGCAACTGGCTGCATCGAAATCCGACGTAAGCTCGAACGCGACCGCCACCCGGGTGACCGAAGGCTGATCTAGCAATACTTTTACAAAAACGGGACGCGTAGGCCGTGTAAGATCGCGGGTACCGTTAACTGCGCCGGTTTCGTCATAAGTATTGACTGTAAAGCTATGTTCTCCCGGCACTTCCAGATCAGGCAACTCACACCGCTCCCTGCGTGTGTCTGGAATTTCAGGTGATACTGCACCCTCGGTGAAAGTTTCGGCTTCCAGCGATAAAGCGTTGTATTTGACCTCAATATCGAAGGGCTGCGAACCAGCCATACGGCCATCCGTGCCCACCAGCGTAATGTCTTCATAATTCCCAAGATCCGCTTCGCCACGGGCGCCGCCGCTGAGGCCAGGCACGCCACGCATAATAATGCCCTGTCGAGCCTTATTGCTGGTGTCTTCAAGGGCTAACCAGGACGGGTTATTGGTTAGAGAATAGTCGAGTATGTCTTCTCCGCCGTAGGCACCAAAATTATAGTAGTACTCAACGCCCAGATAGGCGGTTCCCGGTGTAGCAGCCAAGATTGTTGGTTGATCCGGATCTTTCTCGGTTTTACAGCCTGAGGCGGCAAGGGCCAAAAGAAGAACAATGGTCAGCTTTTTGGTAACGACAGGGCGAGGAAACAACTCGGCACGCATGGAAAAAATCCGTTTCAGAACATTGTTTTTATGGCAGTGCGTGGGCGCTGGCCTGAGCCACCGATAACACACAGTTACAGAATGCAGCCATGTTAGCCACTTTCGGAAACGGGGTATCTGCGCGAGTTCTCAGATTCATCGGTCTGCGTATTAAAGCCCCTGATCTTTGAGCATCGCTAGCAGAGCTGGCTCATCCAAAACAGGAACACCAAGCTGCTCAGCTTTTGTCAATTTGGAACCGGCGGCCTCTCCTGCCACAACACAGGCTGTTTTTTTCGACACGCTGCCAGCCACTTTGGCACCCAGCGACTCCAGCTTTTCTCTGGCCTCATCGCGGGTAAGTTCCGACAATGTACCTGTCAGCACCCAAGTTTGCCCCTGCAGAGGCTTACTACCAGCGGTAGCTTCCTCTTGCTGCCACTGAACGCCCTCTTGGCGCAAAGCATCGAGGGTTTCGCGGTTATGGGGTTGTTCAAAAAAGCTGCGGATATGACCAGCAACAATAGGCCCAACGTCAGGTACTGCGATGAGCGCTTCTTCATCAGCCTCTGCCACTGCCTCAAGAGTGCCGAAATGTGATGCCAAAGACTTAGCTGTGGCCTCGCCTACTTCTCGAATACCCAGCGCATAAAGGAAACGCCAGAGTACAGGTTCCCGAGACTTATCTATGGCCTCGACCAAATTAGCTGCGGATTTTTCGCCCATCCTATCCAAACGCATCAGATCTTTTGCAATCAGCTTATAGATATCCGCAACCGTCTCTACCATGCCTTGATCCACAAGGATATCGATCCATTTGTCACCAAGCCCTTCAATATCCAAGGCCTTTCTGGACGCATAATGCCGAATCGCCTCTTTTCTCTGGGCTGGGCAGAATAGACCGCCTGAGCAGCGGGCGATGGCTTCGCCTTCAATCTGGATAACATCGGAACCACAGACAGGACAATGCTTGGGAAGCTCCACGGAGCGCGCGTTTGCGGGGCGTTTTTCCAAAACAACCTTCACAACTTTTGGAATAACGTCACCCGCTCGACGGATAAATACTGTGTCGCCAATATGAACATCCAGCCTGCGAATCTCATCCATGTTGTGAAGAGTGGCGTTGCTGACCGTCACGCCACCCACGAAAACGGGCTTGAGACGGGCAACGGGGGTGACAGCACCTGTGCGCCCAACTTGAAACTCCACATCTTCAATAATTGTCAGCTCTTCCTGCGCCGGAAACTTATGGGCAATGGCCCAGCGCGGCGCCCTGGAAACAAAACCAAGGGCTGCCTGATAATCCAACCGGTCAACCTTGAATACTATGCCGTCGATCTCATAGGGCAACACATCGCGCTTCTGCATCAACTCTTCATAGGCTTCAAGGCATTCGGCTGCCCCAAGTGCTTTGCGCATCTCTGGATTAATTCTGAACCCCCAGCGCTGTACCTGTTGCAGGCTCTCCCACTGAGTGTCAGGCAACAAGCTTTCGTCTGTGACTGCAACGCTATAGGCGCACATTTCCAAAGGTCGCCGTGCTGTCACTGTGGATTTCTTTTGACGCAGGCTCCCGGCTGCGGCGTTTCTGGGGTTTACAAAGGTCTTCTCGCCCTGACCCGCCAACCGATTGTTCAAGGCTTCGAAACCAGCCCGCGGCATGTAGACCTCACCCCTGACTTCCACAAGGTCGGGTACATCATGCCCTCGTAGGCGCAGCGGAACAGAAGGAATGGTCCGTATGTTTGCAGTGATGTCTTCACCGGCATAACCATCTCCACGAGTTGCAGCGCGCGTAAGCGACCCTTTCTCGTAATGCAGGCTGACAGCCAGACCATCGAGCTTGGGCTCGCAAACATATTCAACTTCGCTGTCTGTATTGAGGCGTTCTCTAACCCGGCGATCAAAGTCTCGAAGCTCATCAGCATTGAAGGCATTGTCTAACGACAGCATAGGCAAGCGGTGGACAACCTCCTCAAAACTGGTTTCGGCGCTACTTCCTACCCTTCGGGTGGGTGAGTCATCCGATGCCAATTCAGGGTGCTCCAGTTCGAGCGTTTGAAGCTCCCGAAAAAGGCGGTCGTATTCCGCATCCGGGATACCCGGATCGTCCAGCACGTAATACCGGTAGTTGTGCTCATCAAGAGCAGAACGCAGCTCCTCTGCCCGTTTGATAGTCTCCGGTGACGGCTTGCTCATAGGTTGGCGCTCTTTGTTGCTGTCGTTGTTGCTGTCAAAAAAATGCCCGGATAACTCCGGGCATTGTTATTTCAGTTCTGACCCCGCCCAACTCAGTGGCGTGGTGAACGCTGCTTGCGTTCAAATTCACGGATTCGCTGGCGGCAATGCTCTATTGTCTGAGCCGTCATCACGCTGCGTCGTTCATCCTTGAGTTCACCTCCAAGGTTACGTACAACGCATTGCGCAGTTTCGAGCATAAACTCAAAAGCCTGCAACGCATTCGTTGGCCCTGGCATGCTCATAAAAAAGCTGATACCCGGTGTTGTCATAGCCGCTACGTTATTCGGCTTGAAGGTGCCGGGTTCTACGGCGTTGGCGACACTGAATTGCACCGGAGTAGTAGTATCCTCTGCCTCATGACGGTGGTAGATGTCCATATCGCCATGGGCCAGTCCACAGGCTTCAAACAGTTTCTGCAGGGCTGCTCCGCTGAAATCCTCACCCTGACGGGCAAGCACGTTAATCACGATCACCTCGCGGGCTTCCGGTCGGTTGGCTCCCGCCAGCGGTTGCTCCGGGCCATCATTCGATTGCGGCTCTCGGCGGGCAGTATCTTCTTCAACATCGGAAATCGTTTGAGCTGGTATTTCCGGCGATGACAGTTCTTCATCTTCCGCGCCCCAACCAGTATCAGCGGTCAATTCATCGTGCTCAACGGAGGAAAAGCCGGACTCTCCCACATCCTCGTCCATTTGCTCCGGTGCCCAAGCGCCGTCTTCATTTGCAAGGGACTCTTCAAGCTCGGAAGTATTTTTCCCCTGAGTTTCACGAACGGGCCGGGTCGGCTTTTGCTGCGGAGTCCGGAAACGGGAGGGCTTTTCACGCCGCACATAGCCGCGCTCTTCCAAGGTATCATTTGAAATTGGCCTCGCTCCACCGTTAGGAAGCTCGGGGTTATGGTACTCATCCAGCGGGGATTCTTTTAAGTCATCAACGCCCATCCCGGAAGAAATCGCAATAGATTCTTTGCGGGCCCGACGCATGCGCCTCAAGCCGTCTATTACAATACCGATAATAACAAGGGTGCCGATGGCAATTAACCATTCCCTAAGTGACATAGTGCTGCTGTCCTGTTTGCAGATCAGATCCGGAAGCGAATAAAGGGCTCCGGCTGCTACTCTAAAAAAAGCCGGTACTGAATACAACGCAAAGCCGCATCACATGGCCTTTTTGTCATTCTTGGCGGTTTTCTGGCCAGCTACTGCCCGTCTGGCGCCAACAGGCAGGACACTAGGCTTCTGCCAAAGCGGCCGCCTCTTCAACATCAACGGTAACCAAGCGCGAGCAACCGGGTTCGTGCATTGTAACCCCCATAAGTTGGTCCGCCATTTCCATAGCGATCTTATTATGGGTTATGTATATAAATTGTACCTGTTTCGACATTTCTTTGACCAGACTGGCATATCGGCCAACGTTCGCATCATCGAGGGGGGCGTCCACTTCATCCAGCATACAAAAAGGTGCCGGATTGAGCTGGAAAATGGAGAATACCAGCGCAATGGCAGTGAGCGCCTTTTCGCCACCGGACAACAGGTGGATGGTGCTGTTCTTTTTTCCCGGCGGGCGAGCCATGATCGCCACACCGGTTTCCAGAAGATCCTCACCGGTCAGCTCTAGATAGGCATTGCCTCCACCGAACACTTTCGGGAAAAGAGCCTGCAAACCGCCATTTACCTGATCAAAGGTTTCTTTGAAGCGCTGCCGGGTTTCCCGGTCGATTTTGCGGATAGCCGTATCAAGAATATCGAGTGCTTCTGTCAGGTCGTCGTGCTGGCTGTCGAGGTAGGTTTTACGCTCGCTTTGAACTTGATACTCGTCTATCGCCGCAAGGTTGATGGCGCCAAGGCGCTGAATGCGATTTCCGATTTTCTCCAGTTCCGCTGCCCATTCGTCCTGACTGGCATCTTCAGGCAATTGGGGAAGAATGTCTTGCAGCTTTACGTTCAGCTCACCAAGTTGCTCAATGTGATTACTGGCACGAATCTCCAGCGCTTGGGATTCCATTTTCAGCTTTTCCAGTTTGGAGCGAACGTCTTGAATCCGGTGATCTGTGCCGCTTCTGCCCTGCTCTTTCTCCCGCACTTCCCGATCAATTTCTTCCAAAGCATCACGGGCTAAACCAAGCTTTTCTTCCTCAGCTAACCGGCGATCCAGCAAACCTTCAAGTTGCATTTTAAGATCTTCTATGGGCTCTTCCGCGCTTTCTCTGGACTCCCTAAGGATTTCCAAGCGCTCTTCCAGACGCTCTTTCTGCATTTGCATGCGGTCAATGGTTTGGCTTAGGCCATCACGTTGACTAGCGAGAGTTTGGAGCTGCAATTGAAGTTGGTGAGCGTGGTCACGATCATGGCGGGCCTCCTGACGCAATCCGTCAAGTTTCTCCCGCCGAATGTCCCGTTGTTCGAGCAAGCGCTCTTTTTCGTCATCACCGTCTTCCGTCAAAGCCAACGCCTGTTGCCAGTCTTCCCGGGCGACACTCAGGTTTTCCTGCTGACTTTCCAGATTCAGTGCTACGTCTGATGCTTCTTCATGAATCCGAGTAAGTCGCGCATCAATCTGCTCGGCACGGGCACGCAGTCCGCTCATTTGGGAGGCGACTAAACTGAGCTCGCGATCGGTTTCGCTCAGCCTTGCCTGTACCTCATCTCTTACGGACTCCGCTCTTTCTGTTCGTTCCTGCAGCGCTTCGTGGCGGGCTATTGCTTCTTCCAGAGACTCCTCCGCCAGTGCAAGCTGCTCGGCCAGGGTATCCACTTTTTTCTGCCGCTCAATAACACCAATTTGGCTGGCGTCGGATTCCGGCATCCGCACCCAATCACGAGCTACCCAAACACCCTCTCGAGTGATGAGACTATTGCCTTCTGCCAGCCCTGACCTCTTGTCTAGCGCATCGGCTAGAGACTCAGCCACCCCGATTCCTGTGAGCATAGAACTAATAGCTTCTACACCACGCACTTTAGAGGCCAATCCATTCGCAGCAGTTTCTGGAGTGCTGCCTTCGGAGCTCGCCTGCATGATGGCAAGCCCCTTCGGCGCCTCCTGCAATGCCCGAGAAAGTGCGTCGATGTTCGGCAACAGTAGCCCCTGACTAAAGCGCCCGATGATCTGCTCTAACGCGAACTCCCAGCCATCCTCTATCTGAAGTTTGCCAGCCACACGAGGAAGATCTACTAAACCATGCTCTGCCAGCCATGCCTGTTGCACATCATCTTGCCCACCCATCTGTTCATCAAGCAGCGCTTGTTGAGATTCCAGTGCAGCTTGTAGGCTTTGTACCTTCTGTCGGGCACCGGTCAGGGCTTGTTCGGTATCGCGCTGGTTTTGCTTGGCATCCTGAAGCTCCTCCTGAACCGATTCAATTCGCTCGGCCGCTTCTTCACGCTGCAATTCCAAGACCTCTTGTTGTTCTTGGAGTTCATGCAGTTCGTCCCGATCAACCTGGCCATCCAATTGCGCCTGTTCGTCTTGGAGCTTACGCTGGCGAGCTAACAGTTGGTCTATGGCTTGCTCAAGAGAGACGATACGAGATTGGGCAAGCTCTGCTTCGCGGCGAGCATCGGCAGAGCGTGAACTGAACTCTTCCCAACGCTGCTGCCATTCGCTCATGGCCTCTTCCGCTTGCTGAAGCTTCTCGCCCGACTCCTCGGAGCGAATAGCCAGAGATTCCTGTTCTGGCTCAATCATCTCCAGCTCTTCCCGAATCGCAGAGAGCTTTTCTTCGTCCTGACTCAGTTCCCGCGCGAGTTCTCGTTGGTTCGCCATCGCCTGATCCAGCTCGGCAGCAGTCTGGCGACTTCTCTCGCGCTGATGCTCGAGGCTTTGCTCAATTCGGGCAATGTCAGCACCAGCTTCGTAATAGCGTGCTTGCGCACGGTTGAAGTGCTCTGTACGCTCATGATGGCTGTCGCGCAGGGATTCCAGAGCGGTTTCCAAGCTGATACGTTCGGTAAGCTGCTTCTCAAGCTCAAGCTCCGTATCGCGGATTTTGCTGCGCCAAGCCTGAAGATCCTTATCCAGAGATTGCCAGCGCAGAACCGTAAGCTCGGCCTTTTTCTGGCGCTCTTCCTGCTTGTAGGCTTTGTATTTTTCTGCAGCAGCAGCTTGTCTCTCGAGGTGCTGTAACTGTCGTCCCAATTCTTCACGAAGGTCGGTCAGGCGCTCAAGGTTTTCCTGAGTGCGGCGCATGCGGTTTTCGGTTTCCCGGCGGCGCTCCTTGTACTTCGAAATGCCCGCGGCTTCCTCAATATAGATGCGCAGCTCTTCCGGCTTGGCCTCTATCAGCCGCGAGATCATGCCTTGCTCGATAATAGCGTAGCTACGGGGGCCTAGGCCGGTGCCTAGAAACAGATCTGTGATATCACGGCGACGGCATTTAGAGCCATTAAGGAAATACTCGGACTGCCCTTCCCGGGATACCCGCCGGCGTACGGAGATCTCATTAAAGCGAACGAACTCGCCGGGCGCAGAACCGTCACTATTGTCAAATACCAGTTCTATAGACGCTTGACCTACGGGCTTGCGCGCGCTGGAGCCGTTAAAGATAACGTCTGTCATGGATTCGCCGCGTAAATACTTGGCGGAGCTCTCTCCCATCACCCAGCGAACGGCATCAATAATATTGGATTTGCCACACCCATTAGGCCCAACCACTGCTGTCAGATTAGTCGGGAAAGGTACTGTGGTGGGATCAACAAAGGATTTGAATCCGGCCAACTTGATCGACTTCAGGCGCATGTCACGCGCTCTCCTCCTCCATGAGAATACTCAAAACCTGCTGTCTCTGGTGTTCACCGAAGGCTTGTATCGCAGACTGAAGCCGTTCAGCGTCTCCACTCAAAGCTGCGTCACCCAAGCGCCGGAAAAAGACCGCGGTCTGCCCTATGCCGTCTCGAAAGTTCTCAAGCGCAACGAAATAGGTGCGACTGATCGCAGGCCGGAAATTTTCCAGCGTTTCCTCCAAAAACGGGTTATCAACCAGTTCATAGGCGTAACGCATTACCCCAAAGCCCGCTTCGATGACCTTTTCAGCAGAATCTGGCCCGGTTGAGTTTACAGCCTGAATAACAGCCTCAACTTCTCGAACCCGACCCATAACACCACGCAGCTCGTCGCCTGCCCAGCGTTCAATAATTTTGCGCCCCAGCATGCACAGCAAATCAATATAAATATCATAGAGATTGTTTACGCTGGCAACCGTTAGGCTCGAAACCACAGCGCCTCTGCGCGGGAAAATTTGAATCAGATGCCTGCGCTCCAGAATCAATAAGGCTTCCCGTACCGACCCTCTGCTGACATTGAGGTCGCTCGCAACTTTAAGCTCCTGAATTCTGGCACCGGGCATCAGATCCCGCGTAACAATCCGCTGACCCAAATGTTGGGCGATCTGTTCGGAAAGACTTTCTGGGGCCTGAAACGTCATACGAAATAATGCTCACTTCTGGAAAAAGCGCGGAAACAAGTCCGTCAGTTTACCACAGGGATTCATCATCCCCACCCCTTAGAAGTGCATTTCACCCCCGTGCGTGGCGCGGCAGGAAGGCACTTGCCGTATTTTTGACGCTTGTGCAGTCAATTGAAAACCCGGAAGCTAATTCACTTTATAACATTGACTTATATATCTGTTATTAATAGATATTTTTAACATGGCACGATCGGTGCTGTATGCAAGAAAATCACTGATACGTTTTGAAAGAGAGTGAGCCGTAGTGAAAAATATACCGTCGATACAGCGAACCACCACTCAGCCAAAGGATCTGGCTGCACTTCGGCAGGCGTTTGAGGGATGGTCAAATACCCCAGACCCTCTCACAAGATTAACGCGGCGCCTATCCACAACACTCTCTCTGGAAACCCAGCTTGGTATTCTGACAGAAGAATTACGCGGAACTATTCCGTTCGACGCTTTGAACTATCGCCATCAGGTTGGGCACCGCGACTTTGTGTTTGCAACCGGAATGGGCGGCCCACACCGTTGCGAATATCGCCTAAATCTGGAAGGCATATGCTATGGCACTCTCACCCTCAACCGTCGGCAGAAGTTTTCTGATGAAGAACTGCAGGGTATTGAGATGTTTATCAGCGCGGCCGTCTGCCCCTTACGCAACGCCTGCCAATTTATTGCCATCGAGCAAGCGGCACTGACAGATTCGCTGACATCTATCCCAAACAAGAGAGCACTGGATGAGCACCTTCAACGCGCAAGCTTGCTTTCAGACCGCCATGGCGAAGAATATTCAATAATTCTATGCGATCTGGATCATTTCAAATCAGTCAACGACCAGCATGGGCATGTTGTGGGCGATCATGTGCTGCGAATTACAGCAGAAGCTCTTGGGAGTGCAATCAGAAACTCGGACAGCGTTTACCGGTTCGGCGGTGAGGAGTTCGCCATTTTGCTACCGCACACTGGAGAACAGGAAGCACGGGACGTCGCGGAACGTGTACGGCGCGCTGTCGCGGATTTAAACGTCGATTGCGGCGGAACCAATCTCTCTGTAACCATCAGTTGTGGTGTCGCCAGACATCTGCCGGAAGAAGGCGCTAGCCAGTGGATAGCCCGCGCCGATGAGGCCTTGTATAGAGCGAAAGATCAGGGCAGGAACTGCACTCGGGTTTTTGCCAGCATCGGTTGAATAGCCTGAGCCAGAGGGCACTCAGGCTATGCACCCTCACTCTACCTGTCGGAATGCGACTTACGAGGCCTACCAGAGCCTCTTTGAGGTCTACTGGCACCGCCACGGGGTTTATCAGAGCCACCTTTGCGCGCAGGTTTTGTATCACTTACATCCCAGCGCCGACCTCCCGTTTTTTTGCCCCCGCTACCCGGGCTCTTCCTTCTTTGGCGATCGTGTGCGGCTTGCTCATCAGGGGTTTTCTGGGGTATGTCGATAGAGGCAAGTCCAACAGTACCACTAATGACATCGACTGCCTTCTGGTCCAACTCTTCCCATTTACCCAGCGTCAGTCTGCTCGGTAGGAATACCGGGCCATAGCGCACTCGTTTAAGGCGGCTTACGCGGACGCCCTGCGACTCCCACAAACGCCTGACTTCGCGATTACGGCCCTCCAATAGCGTCACATGGAACCACCGATTTATTCCACTGCCGCCAGCAGGGCTGATATCACTGAACTTTGCCATGCCATCCTCGAGCAGCACACCCGCCATCAGGCGCTCAATCATGGCATCATCAACCTCACCAAAAACCCGTACTGCGTACTCTCGGTCAATTTGGCTAGAGGGGTGCATCAAGCGGTTTGCCAGCTCACCGTCAGTGGTAAATAGCACTAGCCCTGTGGTGTTGATATCCAGCCGACCGATTGAGATCCAACGGTTATCCTTCAGCCTTGGTAGGCGGTCAAATACCGTTGGGCGACCTTCTGGGTCTTTCCGGGTGGTTACCTCGCCTTCCGGCTTATTGTAAATAAGAACGCGACGCACAGTAACGGCTGCTGCTGCCACTTCCAGCCGTTTTTCGTCCAGTTCAAAGCGGTCGGTTACAGTGGCTTTCTGGCCCGGCGTCACCACCTCACCATTTACCGTAAGTCGGCCGGCTTCCATCCAGCCTTCAATCTCTCGACGCGAGCCGATCCCGGCCCGGGCAAGGAGTTTCTGAATCCGCTCCGGGCCGTCGTTCGTAACCGCATCGGCAACCGGCTTTGCGGTCGGTTTGGGCTTTCTTCCGGGGCGTTCTGACGCCATGAACATAATCCTTAATCGCTGACTGACACCCGAATGGTATCAGTGAAATGTCTGGTCTGGCGGGTTGTCGCCCGCTGGCTTCGCTTGTGCTGAGTCGAACTCAATCTCAGCCTGCATATTCTTTTCAACTTCCCGACCGATTTCTTCCAGATCTCGGATCTCGGATAACGGAGGCAACTGCCCCAAACCAGAAAGACTGAAATAGTCGAGAAATTGCCGGGTTGTCGCGTACATTGCCGGTCGGCCGGGAACATCTCTGTGCCCAACAACACGCACCCACTCTCGCTCAAGCAAGGTACGAATGATATTGCTGCTTACCGCAACACCCCGGATATCTTCAATCTCACCGCGGGTGATGGGTTGTCGATAGGCAATCAGGGCAAGAGTCTCCAGCAAAGCACGGGAGTAGCGCTGGGGTTTTTCCTCAAATAACCGACTGACCCAAGGAGCAAACTCTTCACGAATTTGAAGGCGGAAGCCGCTGGCCACTTTGCGGAGCTCGAAACCTCGGCCTTCGCATGCGTTGCCAAGAAGCATCATGACATGTTCCATAACTTGCCTTGCCGGGCGTTCATCCTCCCCAAAGAGCTCTCTTAACTGTTCAAGGGAAAGAGGCTTGCCAGCTGCGAGCAACGCGGCCTCGGCAATTGCTTGAATTCTAGAGAGTTCTTCTTCGTTCATGATGGCTATCCGGTTTCTCTATGCCGCTTTCCAATACGAAATCTTTCAGCGCGCCGCTCGCGCACGCACGTGGATCGGGCCCAGCACTTCAGCTTGGACCACTTCGATCAACTGTTCTTTAACCAGCTCGAGGGTAGCCAGAAAGCTCACAACCACTCCAAGCCGACCTTCCTCAATGGTAAACAAACTCTGGAAGGTGACAAATTCGTCGTCCCGCAGTACAGACAAAATGGCGGACATTCGCTCTCTGGTCGACAGCCTTTCTCTTTCTACATGGTGACTGGTAAACAGGTCAGCCCGTTTCAGTACACCCTGAAGCGCGAGAAGAAGGTCCCGCATATCAACATCTGGATGCGCTTGGCTCGATGGTAGCTTCGGTAAAGATGCAGATACAGCAAAGGTGTCGCGCTCCATGCGAGGCAGTGAGTCAATATCTTCTGCGGCCTTCTTGAAGCGCTCGTATTGTTGCAACCTTCGAATCAGTTCTGCCCGGGGATCTACCTCTTCATCTTCGTCGGCTTCGTGCCTTGGCAGAAGCATACGGGATTTGATCTCCGCGAGCGTGGCTGCCATCACGAGGTATTCCGCAGCCAGCTCAAAGCGCATGGCTTCAACTGCTCCAATGTACTCCATGTACTGCCGGGTTATCTCACTAACGTCTATATCCAGAATATCCATGTTCTGGCGTCGTATGAGATAAAGCAAAAGATCAAGAGGGCCCTCGAAGGCCTCAAGAAATACTGCAAGGGCATCTGGCGGGATATACAGATCACTGGGAAGGTCAACAACTGGCTTCCCTGATACCCGCGCCAATGGTGCCTGATCTGGCTTATCGATAGCTCAATCCCATGGCGGTCCGAACTTCCTCAAGTGTATCTCTGGCTGCATCCCGCGCGTGCTCACGCCCCTCCTGAAGGATGGAATGTACAAGATCAGGGCTAGCTTCGTATTCAAGAGCCCTTTCGCGCAACGGGCGCTGCTCTTCCAGAATTGCATCAATCAGTGGCTTTTTGCAGTCAAGACAGCCTATACCGGCACTGCGGCATCCAGTCTGAACCCATTCTTTGGTGGTTTCGTCAGAATAAACCTTGTGCAGCCCCCATACCGGGCACTTCTCAGGCTCTCCCGGATCTGTACGGCGCACTCTCTGAGGATCGGTCTGCATGGTGCGAACTTTCTGCGCCACACTATCCGGTTCTTCCCGCAAGCCAATATAGTTGTTATAGGACTTGGACATTTTTTGTCCATCCAACCCCGGCATTTTCGACTCTGGTGTTAGTAGAGGCTGAGGCTCAGGTAATATAATCTTGCCGCCACCTTCGATGAAACCGTATAGGCGCTCACGATCCCCAAGGGAAATATTTTGCTGCTCCATGAGCAAGGCACGGGCAGTTTCCAGCGCCTCCATGTCGCCCTCTTCCTGATAGCGCTTTTTGAGAGTGCGATAAAGCTTGGCGTTCTTCTTGCCCATCTTCACGATGGCTGATTCCGCCTGATCCTCAAAGCCGGGCTCTCGTCCGTAAATATGATTAAACCGGCGAGCGATCTCGCGGGTGATTTCAACGTGGGAAACTTGATCTGCACCCACAGGTACTTTACCTGCGCGATACATCAATATGTCGGCGGTCTGGAGCAATGGATAGCCGAGGAACCCGTAAGTTGCTAGGTCCTTTTCCCGAAGCTTTTCTTGCTGATCCTTATACGTGGGAATGCGCTCCAGCCAGCCCAGCGGTGTAATCATGGACAGCAGCAGGTGCAACTCTGCGTGTTCAGGCACCTGAGACTGGATAAACATGGTGGAAGAACCGGGGTTAACCCCTGACGCCAGCCAGTCAATTACCATATCCCAGACACTTTGCTCGATGCCAGACGGATCATCGTATTGCGTGGTCAGGGCATGCCAGTCGGCGATGAAGAAGAAGCACTCAAATTCGTGCTGGAGTTTCACCCAGTTTTTCAGCACACCGTGATAGTGGCCAAGGTGAAGCTTGCCGGTGGGACGCATACCGGACAAAACCCGTTGCTGGGAATCTACTGAACTCAAAGCACAAACTCCTTCTTTTAAATGGAATGCGCCCATACTAAACGAGGCGACCCAGCATTATAAATAAAAAACCCCCGCTCTGCAGAACAGAAACGGGGGTTTTGTTGAAAGAAACCAGCTTACCAGCCAGTTACTTCCTTCAGAGCCTTACCAATCTCGGCCAAACTGCGCACGGTTTTAACACCTGCGTCGTTCAGAGCTGCAAACTTTTCGTCCGCAGTGCCCTTACCACCAGAGATGATAGCGCCTGCGTGGCCCATACGCTTACCTGGAGGTGCTGTAACACCGGCAATGTAGGCAACCACTGGCTTAGTGACATTTTCTTTGATGAACGCAGCCGCTTCTTCTTCCGCGGTACCGCCGATCTCACCAATCATCACAATCGCTTCTGTCTGCGGATCATTCTGCAGCAACTGTAGGATATCGATGAAGTTGGAACCCGGAATCGGGTCACCGCCGATGCCGACACAGGTAGACTGACCATAGCCAAAGTCAGTGGTCTGCTTGACCGCTTCGTAAGTCAAGGTGCCAGAACGGGATACAATACCAACCTTGCCAGGCTTATGGATATGCCCTGGCATAATACCGATCTTGCACTCACCCGGCGTGATAACGCCCGGGCAATTTGGACCGATCATACGCACGCCTTTGCGATCAACGTATTCTTTGGCGTACAGCATATCGATGGTCGGAATACCTTCCGTGATGCACACAATCAGCTCTAGGCCCGCATCAGCCGCTTCAATGATCGCGTCTTTACAGAAAGGTGCAGGAACGTAGATTACGGTCGCCTGGGCTCCGGTTTTTTCTACAGCTTCACGCACGGTATTGAATACCGGCAATCCCAAATGCTCAGTACCGCCCTTACCCGGGCTTACGCCACCAACCATTTTGGTGCCGTATTCAATCGCCTGTTCAGAGTGAAAGGTACCCTGTGCGCCGGTAAAGCCTTGGCAGATAACTTTGGTGTCTTTATTAATCAGGATGCTCATTATTTACCCCCTGCGGCTTTAACAACTTGCTCTGCAGCATCCGCCAGACTGGTGGCGGCGATAATGTTCAGGCCACTCTCGGCAAGAACCTTGGTGCCTTTCTCAGCGTTGTTGCCTTCAAGACGCACAACCACAGGAACTTTAACGCCCACTTCTTTAACCGCACCAATAATGCCTTCCGCGATCATGTCACAGCGCACAATACCACCGAAGATGTTTACCAGAACGGCTTGTACTGCGTCGTCGGAAAGAATGATCTTAAACGCCTCTGAAACGCGTTCTTTCGTTGCACCGCCACCAACGTCCAAGAAGTTGGCAGGACGACCACCGGAGAGCTTGATAATGTCCATGGTTCCCATGGCAAGACCGGCGCCGTTAACCATGCAGCCAATGTTTCCATCAAGCGCCACATAGTTGAGTTCCCACTTGGCAGCTTCCGCTTCGCGGGAGTCTTCCTGAGAGGGATCGTGCATTTCCTGAATCTTTTTCTGGCGATACAGTGCGTTGCCATCAACACCAATTTTGGCGTCTAGACAGTGCAAGTCACCGGCTGGAGTGATAACTAGCGGGTTAATTTCCAGCAGAGCTAGGTCACGCTCTTCAAACAACTTTGCCAGACCCATGAAAATCTTGGTGAACTGGCCAATCTGCTTACCTTCCAGACCAAGTTTGAACGCCAGTTCACGGCCTTGGTATGGCTGTGCGCCAACTAAAGGATCAATTTCTGCTCTCAGGATTTTTTCCGGAGTTTCTTCGGCAACCGTCTCGATCTCAACACCACCTTCGGTGGAGGCCATAAAGACGATACGGCGGCTACCACGGTCAACAACCGCACCCAAGTAAAGTTCCTGATCGATATCGGTCAAGGACTCAACCAGAATTTTGCTTACTGGCTGACCGTTTTCATCGGTCTGATAGGTAACTAGATTCTTGCCCAGCCACTTTTCAGCAAACTCACGAATCTCGTCTTTGCTTTTAACCAGCTTTACACCGCCAGCCTTACCACGACCACCGGCGTGCACCTGAGCTTTAACCACCCATGCATCGCCGCCAATTTCATCAGCGGCTGCAACCGCATCTTTCGGAGTATCACAGGCAATGCCTTGGGATACGGGCAGGCCATATTCAGCAAAAAGCTGCTTGCCCTGATATTCATGCAAATTCATAGTTAATGTCCCGCTATTTGATGGAGGATAACCACGTACGGAAGTGAACTCGCTTCTCCCCAGACAGGGAGTCTTATAGGCGAATTCTGTTCGGTGAGCAGGGGATCACCTCAGCTCACCACGATCGCAAACGGAAATCAGCTCTTTTTATAATAAAGGGGCGCCATAATATGCGCCCCTGCTTCCTAGTTTGCGTTACTTCTTTTTGCGGCGGTTCGCAATATGAATCGCGCCACCGTTAACTGCCAAAGCTGCCTCATGCACAGACTCAGAAAGAGTCGGATGCGCAAAGCAGGTCAAGGCCAGATCTTCAGCACTTGAGCCAAACTCCATGGCAATAACACCCTGGGCAACAATCTCAGACGCCTGTGGACCTACAACATGGAAGCCCAGAATTCTGTCTGTCTTCTCGTCGGCAATAATCTTCACCATACCCGACGCAGAGTTGGCGGCCATAGCACGGCCATTAGCTGCAAACGGGAAAGTACCGACTTTGTAAGCTTCGCCTTCGGTCTTGAGTTGCTCTTCGGTTTTGCCTACCCAGGCCACTTCGGGCGAGGTGTAAATGACGTTTGGAATGCAGTCGTAATTTACCTGAGGCTTATGCCCGGCAATCCGCTCAGCAACCATAACGCCCTCTTCCGAGGCTTTATGAGCCAGCATAGGCCCACGCACCACGTCGCCTACCGCCCAAACGCCAGGCGCTTCGGTTTTGCACTTATCGTCAACGAAGATAAAGCCGCGCTCGTCCATGTTGACGCCGGAATCTGCCGCGAGCAGATTGTCGGTGTATGGTCGACGACCAACTGCCACGATCAGCTTGTCAACCTTCAGTTCCTGTTTGCCCTTGCTGTCTTCGTAGCTCACGTTGACCAGCTTGCGCTTGACCTCGGCGCCGGTTACGCGGCCACCCATAACAATATCCAAGCCCTGCTTGCGGAACTGCTTGAGAGCCTCTTTGGCAACCTGCTGGTCAACAGCTGGCAAGAAGGTGTCTTGCGCTTCCAGTACTGTGACTTCTGAACCCAAACGTGCCCAAACGCTGCCCAACTCAAGACCGATAACACCGGCGCCGATAATGCCAAGGCGCTTAGGTACTTCGTCAAATTCCAGAGCGCCTTCCGAATCAACAATATAGCCTTCGGTCATTGGTGCGGGCGGTATTTCAATAGGCTTGGAGCCTGTGGCGATAATTACGTTTTCGGCTTCGTAGGTTTTGGTCTTTCCATCTTTGTCTGTAACTTCAACCTGACGATTTGCCAACAGCTTGCCGTGGCCGTGAATGGAGGTTACGCCATTGGATTTGAACAGACCTGCGATGCCACCGGTTAGCTGCTTAACGATGCCGCTCTTGCGCTCCATCATCTTGGCGACGTCGATTTTCACATCCTTGGCGATGATGCCCTGCATTTCATAGTCGTGACTTGCTTCCTCGAACTTATGGGAAATCTCAAGCAACGCTTTTGATGGAATGCAGCCTACGTTCAAACAGGTACCACCAAGCACCTGACTTTTTCCATCTTCAGAGCTCCACGACTCGACACATGCGGTTTTGAGGCCAAGCTGCGCGGCTTTAATGGCAGCAACATAGCCACCGGGGCCAGCGCCAATGACGATTACGTCGTACTTTTCAGACATAGTTAATCCTGTTTTCCGATTCGTTAAGTGTCAGCTCACACGTCCAGCAGAATACGCGCTGGGTCCTCAAGCATGTCCTTGATGGCCACAAGGAACTGAACCGCTTCCTTGCCATCGACCATGCGGTGGTCATAAGACAGCGCAAGGTACATCATCGGGCGTATTTCCACCTTGCCGTTGACCGCCATCGGGCGCTCTTGAATTTTATGCATACCCAGAATCGCTGTTTGGGGCGGGTTCAGGATCGGCGTAGAAATCAGGGAACCAAAAATACCACCGTTAGTGATGGTAAAGGTACCGCCTGTCATATCTTCAATCGCAAGCTTGCCACCTTTCGCCTTGGTGCCGTACTCAACAATTTTCTTCTCAATATCGGCCAGACCCATTGCGTCTGTGTCACGAAGTACCGGAACAACTAGACCGCGATCAGTAGACACCGCCACGCCGATATCCTGATAGCCGTGGTAAACCATGTCGTTTCCGTCGATAGACGCGTTAACAGCTGGGAAACGCTTGAGTGCTTCGGTAGCGGCTTTAGCGAAGAAAGACATGAACCCCAGCTTGATATCGTGACGCTTTACAAAGCTGTCCTGATACTGCTTACGCATCTCCATAATGGGGCCCATATCGACCTCATTGAATGTCGTAAGCATGGCAGCGGTTTGCTGGGCATTAACCAGACGTTTGGCGATGCTAGCACGCAGGCGCGTCATGGGTACGCGCTTCTCTGGCCGTTCACCCGCAGAAACGTTAACTTCTGGCATCGCAGAAGAAGCTGCCGCTTTTGACGAACCACCTGAAGAGCTTGCGCCATCCACATGATTCTGAACATCTTCTTTGGTTACGCGACCATCTTTACCCGTGCCCTTCACTGAACTCGGGTCAACATTATTCTCTTCCGCCAACTTGCGCGCTGCCGGGCTCAGAATTGCATCACCAGAGTCTTGGCTTTGCTCTTCTTTAGCCTCGCCCTTATCGGACTGGCTTTCCTTGGTCTCTTTCTTGTCGGCGGAGCCGGAATCACCAACGGCACCCTCTTTAAACTTACCGATGACCTCACCGCTTTGGACGGTATCACCTTCACCTTTAAGGATGTCTTCAATCACGCCGTCAGCAGGTGCGACAACTTCAAGAACCACTTTATCGGTTTCGATATCGACAATCAGGTCGTCACGTGAACAGGCTTCACCGGGCTGTTTGTGCCAGGTCGCGACGGTACCCTCTGCGACCGACTCCGGGAATACGGGGGCTTTAATCTCAGTAGACATTACAGTTCCTTAGTTCGGTAGCTCGTCAGATTTCAAACGCGTCGTTAACAAGTTTTTTCTGCTGTTCAATATGTACTGACATGTGTCCTGCTGCAGGAGCAGCGGAAGCGTCACGGCCAGCATACTGAAGGTACAGTTTAGGATTCAGGCGCTGCAAAGCATTGCGCATATGGTGCTGACTACAATACCAGGCACCTTGGTTCATTGGCTCTTCCTGACACCATACAACATGCTTAAGTTTAGGATACTGCGCCAAAGTTTCATCCAAATCTTCACCCGGGAACGGATAAAGTTGCTCAATACGAACAATCGCAACGTCTTCACGCTCATCGGTTTTCTTCTTTTCCAGAAGGTCATAATAGACCTTGCCGCTGCAAAGAATAACTCGAGTAACTTTTTTCGCTTCCGGCAGGTCTTTCTCAGGAAGCACTGTCTGGAAGGTTCCTGAAGTCAGGTCGTCCAGATCAGAAGTGGCTTCCTTGTGGCGCAACAGACTCTTTGGTGTGATGGCAACCAGAGGCTTGCGCAACGGGCGCTTCACCTGACGGCGCAGCATGTGGAAGACCTGCGAGGGTGTTGTGGGCACGCACACTTGAATATTGTGTTCTGCAGAAAGCTGCAAGAAGCGTTCTAGGCGCGCAGAACTGTGCTCCGGCCCCTGCCCTTCATAGCCGTGCGGCAGCAACAGAGTGAGCCCACACAGGCGCCCCCACTTATGCTCCCCACTGGTCAAGAACTGGTCGATGACCATTTGGGCACCGTTTGCAAAATCGCCAAACTGCGCTTCCCAGATAACCAGTGCGTTCGGAGCCGTTGTTGCGTATCCGTACTCGAACGCCATCACCGCCATTTCAGAAAGCAGCGAGTCGTATATTTCAAACTTCGGCTGATCATCGGAGAGTTGCGCAAGCGCAATGTGTCTCGAGCCGTCTTTTTGGTTATGCAAAACGGCATGGCGGTGTGAGAAAGTACCACGCCCGACATCCTGACCCGTGATCCGGACGGGATGCCCCTCGTTCAACAAGGTTGCATAAGCCATGATCTCGCCATAGCCCCAGTTGATCGGGAGTGCACCAGCCGTCATTTTGTCACGGTCAGTAACAATCTTGGAAACCTGACGCTGAATACTGAACCCTTCAGGTACCTGAGTCAGTTTCTTACCCAGCTTCTGAATGGTTTTCAGTGGAACGCTGGATTTGCACTTTGCAGTCCAAGCGTGACCAAGATACGGAGCCCAGTCAACGTAGAGATCTTTATTTGGCTCTTTAACCAGCGACTTAACCACGTGCTCGCCGTTATCCAGCGCATCGCGGTATTCGTTTTCCATCTGCTTGGCTTCATCTTCGGTCACCACGCCAGCAGCAACAAGCTTCTCTGCGTATAGGGTGCGCGTGGTTTTCAGCTTGCGGATCTTTTGATACATCATCGGCTGGGTCGCGGCAGGCTCATCTGCCTCGTTGTGCCCGCGACGGCGATAGCAAACAAGATCGATAACCACATCGCCCTTAAACTCGTTGCGATAGTCCATCGCCATTTGAGTTACAAACACAACCGCATCCGGGTCGTCTGCGTTAACGTGGAGTATCGGAGCCTGAACCATCTTAGCGATGTCCGTGCAATACTCGGTAGAACGCGCGTCTTCCTGTTTGCTAGTGGTAAAGCCGACCTGATTATTGATCACGATATGAATGGTGCCGCCCACCCCGAAACCACGGGTCTGGGACATCTGGAAGGTTTCCATTACCACGCCCTGACCGGCAAAAGCCGCATCACCGTGCATAATAACCGGAACAACTTGATTGCCTTCCGTGTCTGAACGACGAGTCTGGCGCGCACGCACAGAACCTTCTACCACCGGCGATACAATTTCCAGATGAGACGGGTTAAACGCCATCGCCAGATGCACTTCACCACCCTCCGTCATAACGTTGGAGGAAAAGCCTTGGTGATATTTAACATCGCCGGAACCCGAATCGGCTAGCCGCTTACCTTCGAATTCGTCAAACAATTCTTTGGGGTTCTTGCCCAGCGTGTTGACAAGAATATTGAGGCGACCACGGTGTGCCATGCCGAGAACGATCTCCTTGGCACCATAATGACCGGCACGCTGAATAAGCTCGTCCATACACGGAATAAGGCTTTCACCGCCTTCAAGCCCGAAACGCTTAACGCCCGGATAGCGGGAGCCAAGGTACTTCTCAAGACCTTCCGCCGCCGTTAGACGCTCAAGGATATGGGTTCGGGTTTTTGCCTCAAAGCCGGGCTCGGAACGAACAGGCTCCATACGCTGCTGAAACCAGCGCTTGATGCGGGTATCAACTACATGCATGTACTCGGCGCCGATGCTGCCACAATATGTCTTGCGCAGTCCGTCGTATATATCGCCAAGTTTCATGGTGTCCGAGCCGAAGCTCAGGGAACCTGTTTGGAACTCCAGATCACGATCTGATTCTGACAAATCATGAAATGACAAATCGAGATCTTCTACCTTTGGACGCTGCCAAACACCGAGCGGATCAAGCTTTGCTTCCTGATGACCACGGAAACGATAAGCGTTGATAAGCTGAAGAACACGGATCTGCTTTTTATCGGCATCCGACGTAGCGCTAACAGGCACGCCGTTGTTTGCGAGAAAACGCTGATTGCGGGAAATGTGTTCAAACTGCTCGCGGATCGAAGAGTGAATAACGTCGCGACCCTGATAGCCGTCAACGCTTGGAAGTTTGTCAAAATAACTGCGCCACTCTTCGGGAACGGCATTTGGATCTGTCAGGTAGGTTTCAAAAAGCTGTTCAACATAGGCCAGATTTCCACCTTGCAAGTGGGACGTCTGCCATAACTGCTCCATCATGCTTTCTTGCATTTTGAATAGCTCACCTTGGGCTGGTGCGGGGGAGCCAAGTATGGTCGGCCAGGGGTAACTATCAGTCAATACGGGTTTTTACGGGATCGACTGTGGCCACCACACCCAACATGGATGTTTTCCGTTCCCCAATGATTTTTGTATTCCGCAACACCGCAAGAAAACCTGATGGGTTCCCGCTACGGCTTGCGTAGTGTGCACCCGGGTAAGACCTTTGACTATAAGCCTTTGGTTGAAGGCCCCGCAAAAATGCGAGGCCTTCCGGGGTTCCAACCTGTTCAGATCAGTATAGCGCCTGTCTGAAATCCTGCCGCTTAAGTGGCCCTATGCAACAAAAGATTTCTGATGTGGCCGATTGCCCTTGTAGGGTTGAGACCCTTCGGGCAAACGCTGACACAGTTCATGATACCCCTGCAACGGAACACACTGAACGGGTCATCCAAATCGGCAAGGCGCTCTGCTTGAGCTGTATCGCGACTATCCGCAAGAAAGCGGTAGGCCTGCAACAGCCCAGCAGGACCAATAAACTTGTCAGGATTCCACCAAAATGACGGGCAAGAGGTTGAACAGCATGCACACAGAATGCACTCGTACAAGCCATCCAGCTTTTCCCGATCTTCCGGTGACTGCAAACGCTCAATAGCAGGCGCAGGCGTATTATTTACAAGGTACGGCATAATCTTTTCGTACTGCTTGTAAAAAAGGCTCATATCTACGACCAAGTCGCGTATAACCGGCAGGCCCGGCAGTGGGCGCAGCACCAGCTTGCCATTCTTTACAACTTGCGACATAGGCGTAATGCACGCCAAGCCGTTCTTGCCGTTCATGTTCATGCCATCAGAGCCACAAACACCTTCGCGGCATGAGCGGCGGTAGGCCATGGACGAGTCCTTCTCCTTGATGAGATTAAGCACATCAAGAACCATCAGGTCTTTTCCTGCCGGAAGCTCAACTTCGACGTCCTGCATGTAAGGGGCGTTGTCAGTTTCCGGGTTATAACGGTATAGGCTTACCAACATAGTGTACGTTCCCCTTAATAAGTCCGGACTTTCGGCTGGAAGGTTTCGACAGTTTTCGGCGAAAAGTTAACGTCTCGTTTGCCGATACGCTTGTCCAGCGGGAAGTAGAGCGAGTGCTTTAGCCAGTTCTCGTCATCACGCTCGGTGAAGTCGTTGCGGGCATGAGCCCCACGGCTCTCTTTACGCTCATTTGCCGCAATGGCCGTTGCCTGCGCAACTTCAAACAGGTTATCCAACTCCAGAGCCTCAATGCGCGCAGTATTAAACGCATTGCTGGTATCGGTCAGCTTAGTATTGCGCACTCGCTCGCCAATAGCCTCCAGCTTTTTCAGGCCCTCTTCCATGCTCTTGCCATCACGGAATACCCCGAAGTAAAGCTGCATGCAGTTCTGCAGATCCTTGCGGACCTCGGCAACACTTTCACCTTCCGAAGCGCTATTCAGGCGGTCTAGTCGAGCCATGGCTCGTTTAATATCTTCTTCGGTTGCACCGTCGGTCTCAAAACCTCCGCGCAACTGCTCTTCAATGTGCAGGCCAGCCGCACGACCAAAAACAACAAGATCCAGTAGCGAGTTACCACCGAGACGGTTCGCACCGTGAACAGAAACGCACGCAGCCTCACCACACGCAAATAGACCCGGGATTGGTTGATCGTTACCGTTCTCATCTTGAGTCAATGCCTGACCGCCGACGTTCGTGGGAACACCGCCCATCATATAATGACAGGTAGGCACAACCGGAACCGGCTCTTTAACAGGGTCAACGTGGGCAAAGGTGCGAGACAGCTCACAGATACCGGGCAGACGCAGGTTCAGGGTTTCTTCACCCAGATGATCCAACTTCAGCAACACGTGATCCTTGTCTGGACCACAACCACGGCCTTCAAGAATCTCAATAACCATGGAACGCGCTACAACGTCACGACCAGCCAGATCTTTCGCGTTAGGAGCATAACGCTCCATGAAGCGCTCCCCTTCGGAGTTGATCAGGTAACCACCCTCACCCCGGCAACCTTCGGTTACCAGCGTTCCGGCACCGTAAATACCCGTTGGGTGGAACTGCCACATTTCCATATCCTGCATCGGAAAGCCCGCACGCAGAGCCATACCAATGCCGTCGCCGGTATTGATCAATGCGTTGGTTGTGGAGGCGTAAATACGACCCGCACCACCGGTCGCAAGAACCGTAGCTTTGGACTTGATGTAAGCCACTTCACCGGTTTCGATTTCAATAGCAACAACACCAACAACTTCGTTCTTGCTGTTCTTAACTAAATCAACCGCGTACCACTCGTTCAAGAAGGTAGTGCCACCTTTAAGGTTTGCCTGATACAGGGTGTGCAGCAACGCGTGGCCGGTACGGTCTGCCGCAGCGCAGGTACGAGCAGCCTGAGTGGGGTTATCCGGGCCTTTGGACTGGCCACCGAACGGACGCTGGTAAATACGGCCCTGTTCAGTACGGGAGAAAGGCAAACCCATATGCTCAAGCTCAAAAACAGCCTGAGGCCCCACAGAACACATATATTCGACAGCGTCTTGGTCGGCAATGTAATCAGACCCCTTTACGGTGTCATACATATGCCAGCGCCAGTCATCATTGGGGTCAGCACTCGCAATTGCACAGGTAATACCACCTTGGGCGGACACTGTGTGCGAACGCGTAGGAAATACTTTTGTAATACACGCGGTTTTAACACCGGATTCGGTCAACTGCAGGGCCGCTCGCATACCGGCACCGCCGCCGCCGATTACAATGGCGTCGTACGACATGGTCTTAATGTTAGACATCGATCAAAGCCCCCAAATAATCTGAATACCCCAGACCACATACACAAGAATCACCAGAATGAATGCCGCCTGAAACAGGAAGCGCTGCATTGCTGACTTGATGTAGTCGGTAGAAACGGTCCAAAGCCCGACCCAGGCATGAGCTCCAATTGAAAGCAGCGCCAACAGAGTGAAAATCTTAAACCAAGATTGATCAAACAACGCCGACCAAATTTGGAAGTCCACATCCGTTGTGGCAAAAAAGCCCAGCAAAAACAGCGTATAAAAGGCTAATACGTAAGCAGAAACCCGCTGGATGATCCAGTCTTGGATACCGTTCCGACCAATGTTGGTCACACTATTCATGCCCATACCCAGACTCCTGCCAGAACAATAAGGACAACGGAAACTACGATGGTGATCTTCGCGGCTGCGCGCCCGCTTTCAAGCTCTTCACCGATACCCATATCCATGAGCAGGTGCTTGATACCTGCCACCAGGTGATACAGTAGAGCAGACAAGATGCCCCAGGTAATCAGCTTGGCAAGGAAGCTGTTCAGCAGTTCACTAACCTGACTGAAGCCTTCTTCCCCGGATAGGGAAAGCTGAAGCCCATATAGCATGAAGGCAACACCAACAAAAATGATGATGCCGCTCACACGGTGCAATATGGACGTAATGGCTGGCAGAGGAAAATGAAACTTGCCGAGATCGAGATTTACTGGTCGTTTGCTATTCACAGCGCTCTCACACTCTCTTTTGGTACCGCAGAACCGGCGAACCGGAGGCGGTTAGTTGGTATGTAAGGATCGAATGTTCAATACGATATCGACACACGATTGGTTCAGGAGGGTGAACACCAAACAGGTAGCTTGCTATGCTCAAGCGCCCATGAAGATGAATCCCCGATTCCGGGCTAGGGATTATAAGGAGGCGCCCGTATAATTACAAACGCGCAACCCTCGCTGAAACCGCATGGGTACTGTAACAGGGCAAGCTATTAGGCGTATTGACAAATACCTTTTTTGGCCAGAAGCCGCATCATTCGTGATATCCCTGATTTACAACAAGGGAAAGATCAGAAGGTTTACCTACACTTTCATTGACAAAAAAAGCATACACCCTATATTTTGCCGCCAGTTTTGCGATAATACGCGCCTTCTCGCGCAACTATAAAGACAGCTAGCGCTGTTAAAGCTGATAAACAGGAGAGCACTATGACCGACAGGAAAGCCACGCTCTCGGTGGGTGACGAGTCCATTGAGCTACCGGTTTATTCCGGCACCGTTGGCCCTGACGTTATTGACGTTCGAGGCCTAGTCCAGAATGGCGTTTTCACGTACGACCCCGGGTTTGTCTCTACGGCATCCTGCGAGTCTGCTATCACGTACATAGATGGTGAAAACGGCGTTCTCCTGCACCGGGGATATCCGATCGAGCAACTCGCTGAGCACTCAGACTACCTAGAAGTCTGTTACTTGCTGCTCAAAGGTGAACTGCCAACTGCCGAACAAAACAAGCAGTTCCATGACACCATCAAAAACCACACCATGCTGCACGACCAGATGCGCAATTTCTTCCACGGCTTCCGCCGGGACGCGCACCCTATGGCAATCATGTGTGGTGTTGTGGGAGCGCTTTCAGCGTTTTATCACGACCAGATGGACGTTACAGACGAACATCAACGGGAAATCACCGCTCACCGCCTGATCGCAAAGATGCCAACCATTGCAGCCTGGTGCTACAAATACAGCATCGGCCAGCCATTTGTGTACCCAAGAAACGACCTCTCCTACTCGGAGAACTTTCTACAAATGATGTTTGGCGTTCCCTGCGAAACCTACAAGCCAAACCCGATTTTGGCCAAGGCGATGGATAAAATCTTCATCCTGCATGCCGACCACGAGCAAAATGCGTCAACGTCCACCGTTCGTTTGGCTGGCTCTTCCGGCGCCAACCCATATGCCTGCATAGCATCTGGCATCGCTGCACTATGGGGACCGGCTCACGGCGGCGCCAATGAGGCCGTGCTAGACATGCTTGCGGAAATCGGCGACGAGTCAAACATTGACACCTTCATTGCGAAGGCCAAGGATAAAGACGACCCCTTCCGCTTGATGGGCTTTGGTCACCGGGTATACAAAAACTTTGATCCGCGCGCCAAAGTTATGGCCGAGACCGCCCATGAAGTATTGAGCGAGCTGGGCCTTGAAAATGATCCGCTGCTGAAAATTGCTCAGCGGCTGGAACAGATTGCCTTGGAAGACGAGTACTTCGTAAAGCGCAAGCTCTACCCGAATGTGGATTTCTATTCCGGCATAATTTTGAAGGCAATCGGAATTCCGACATCCATGTTTACAGTTATTTTTGCCATGTCACGGACCATCGGCTGGTTCTCCCACTGGAACGAAATGGTGAGTGGCGATTACCGCATAGGCCGTCCGCGCCAGCTGTATACCGGCTCCCCGGCAAGAGACTACCCAAAGAAGTAACACCTTACAGCCCTGCAGACCAGAAGGCCGCTGATTTAGCGGCCTTTTTTTATGACTTTAGCAGGCGGTTCTTTTACTCCGGCAACCCACAAACTCTGTGCTAAGTTAAGCCCCACAACCCTTTAAGGAGAAGCCAATGATAACCGCAACATTTATCGGCCTTGGTGTTATGGGATACCCCATGGCAGGCCACCTCGCCGAAGCCGGACTAACCGTGCGGGTATGGAACCGCTCGCCAGAAAAATCTTTACAGTGGACCAAAGAATACTCGGGCACCGCTTGCACGAGCATCCCAGAAGCCGTTAAAGGCGCTGATTTCGTTATAACCTGTGTCGGCGCCGACAAGGATCTTATTGCTGTTTACGAGGGTGAAAATGGCATTCTCGCCCACGCCAAGCCGGGAGCCGTTTTAGTGGACCACACCACCGCTTCTGCAGGGGTCGCGGAAAGACTGGACCAAGCTGCAAACAGCAAGGGCAAGGGTTTTATAGACGCACCAGTCTCGGGAGGCCAGCAAGGCGCTCAAAAGGGCCAGTTAACCATTATGTGCGGAGGTTCGGAGGCAGACTATGGCAAGGCCCAGCCAATACTTCAGCACTATGCCAGAGCTTTGAACCTAATGGGGCCAGCAGGCAGTGGCCAGAAAACCAAAATGGTGAACCAAATTGCTATCGCAGGTCTGGTACAGGGGCTATCAGAAGCTCTGCACTTTGCCGAACAGGCCAATCTGGATGTTAAAAAGGTAGTAGATGTGATCTCCAAGGGCGCCGCCCAGTCCTGGCAGATGGAGAACCGCTCTGAAACCATGATCGATGGTGAGTTTGACCATGGATTTGCTGTGGACTGGATGCGCAAAGATCTGGGTATCTGTCTGGACGAGGCTCGCAAGGTGAATGCTTCTTTGCCTGTCACGGCTTTGGTTGATCAGTTCTATGGGGATATTCAAGAAATGGGCGGTAAGCGCTGGGATACCTCTTCGTTAATTCAGCGGCTACGCAAGTTCAGACAGTCCAAATAACATCGAATAAAAAAATGAGGTCAGAGCCTTTGCCCTGACCTCATCTTTTAATTACCACATCGTCATATCTGCTGTTATTTTTCCCGGGGCTGCCACTTTCCGTTCACATACCATGCAGACCAGCCGGTAGCTTTGCCGTCTTTTTCCGACATCACGTACTGCTCTTTCGTTTTTCTGCTGTACCGGATAACCGTGGGGTTGCCCTCAGGGTCGCGCTCCGGAGCTTCCATCAAATAATCGTGTTTGGGATCAATTTCCTTCCGGTGCGGCTTTATCTCCATAACCAAAGGTGGCCGGGTCTCACGGTTCTTCGGGAACTTACTGGCCGCCAAAAACATTCCGGACGCACCATCACGCAACACATAGGTGTCATCCACTTTCTGGCATTTGAGCTCAGGCATTGGCACCGGGTCCATTTTGGGCGGCGCAGGCTCCCCATTTTTCAAAAGCTTCCGAGTGTTTTTGCAGGTGTCACTCATGCACCCAAAATACTTGCCAAACCGGCCTGTTTTCAGCTGCATCTCAGAACCGCACTTATCACACTCTAACGTCGGGCCATCGTAGCCTTTTATACGGAAGGTGCCCTCTTCAACTTCATAGCCCGAACAGTCCGGATTGTTACCACATACATGAAGCTTATGGGTTTCATCCACCAAATAACTGTCCATAGCCGTGGAGCATTTCGGGCAACGGCGCTTTTTGCGCAGCAAGAGGGTTTCGCCCTCACCTTCAACGTCGTCATCGGCGCTGACTACTTCATCGCCTGAAATAAGGTTAATGGTTGTCTTGCAACGCTCTTTGGGAGGCAGGGAGTAACCCGAGCACCCAAGAAACACGCCAGTGCTCGCCACTCGAATCTGCATATTGCGGCCGCAAGTCGGGCATGGAATGCTGGTTTCGGTCGGATCGTTCGGGCGCATGCCACCCTCACCATCAGCCGCCTCAGCTGACTCCAACTGCTGACGGAATCGAGCATAGAAATCGTTGAGTACTTTTTTCCAGTCAACATCACCCTCTGCAATGTGATCCAGATCGCCTTCCATTTTTGCGGTAAAGTCAAAATCCATTAGATTGGAAAACGACTCGCACAGCCGGTCGGTAACGATCTCACCCATTTTCTCGGCGTAGAAGCGCCGATTCTGGAGGCGGACATACCCCCGGTCTTGAATGGTCGAGATTATTGATGCGTAAGTCGAAGGTCGGCCGATGCCCTGCTTCTCAAGCTCTTTTACCAAACTAGCTTCGGTATAGCGAGGAGCAGGTTTCGTGAAGTGCTGGCTAGGCTCAAGCTTCTCAAGACTCAAGGCCTCTCCCACCTTGATATCCGGCAAGGCCACATCTTCT
Source organism: Marinobacter sp. 1-4A (assembly GCF_016597725.1). GTDB lineage: Bacteria > Pseudomonadota > Gammaproteobacteria > Pseudomonadales > Oleiphilaceae > Marinobacter. The sequence continues at coordinate 74,695 of NZ_VCGY01000004.1, read as the reverse complement.
TCTTTCTTAGCCGATTGGGGAGCAACCTTGAGGAAGCCCTCAAACTTGATAATACGCCCGCGTGTACGCAGTTCGTAGCCACCATTGGCCACTACGATAGAGGTGCTCAGGAATTCAGCCTCAGACATTTGACAGGCAACAAATTGACGCCAGATCAGGTCGTAAAGTTTCTCAGCATCTTTCTCCAAACCACTAATCGCAGACGCCTGCCTAGTCACTTCTGTCGGGCGAATGGCTTCGTGAGCCTCTTGAGCGCCTTCTTTACTGCCATATACCTTGGGCTTTTCCGGCAGATAGCGGTCACCAAACTGGTCTTTTATGTAATCGCGACAGCTATTAATTGCATCCTGACTCAGGTTGGTGGAATCAGTACGCATATAGGTGATGTAACCGGCCTCGTAAAGACGCTGGGCCAGCATCATGGTTTTCTTAACACTAAACCCCATGCGGTTGCTCGCTGCTTGCTGCAACGTCGAGGTGATAAACGGCGCACCCGGCCGGGATTTGGTTGGTTTGTCTTCGCGCTTTGCTACTTCAAAACTGCCAGCCTTGAGACGCTCTACGTGCTCATTGCTCTGCTGCTCGTTAACCGGGCGATAAGGCTTGTCGTTATAGCGTGTAACCTCAAAGCGCACAGGTTGAGCACTGGCTTTGGCTCCTAGACCGGCAAATAACTGCCAGTACTCTTCTGGAACAAACACTCGAATATCCCGCTCGCGCTCTGCAATTAGGCGCACCGCAACGGACTGAACCCGACCAGCAGAAAGCCCTCTAGCCAACTTGGCCCAAAGGAGCGGAGATACCATGTAACCCACCACACGATCCAAAAACCGCCGTGCTTGTTGTGCGTTTACTTGATTCGTGTCCAGACTCCCCGGGTTTTCGAAGGCCTCCTGAATCGCACGCTTGGTGATCTCATTGAACACTACACGACGGTATTTTTCAGGCTCACCACCAATGGTCTGCTTGAGGTGCCAGGCAATGGCCTCCCCTTCACGGTCAAGGTCCGTCGCGAGATAGATATGGTCAGCATTCTTAGCGAGCCGCTTTAGCTCACTTACGACCTTTTCCTTTCCTGGAAGGACTTCGTAACGCGCATTCCAATCGTTATCGGGATCTACACCCATGCGGGCGACCAGCTGCTCCCGAGCCTTGCGTTTTTTATGCGCAATTTTGTCTTCGGGGCTGAGCTTGCGAGTGACTGCCGCCTGCCTAGCACGCTCTTTAGGATCCGACTGGGATCCGCTGCCACTGACGGGAAGATCACGAATGTGCCCAACACTCGACTTCACGATGAAGTCGGAGCCTAGGTACTTGTTGATGGTCTTCGCTTTCGCTGGTGACTCGACAATTACGAGACTTTTACCCATATCGGAGATCTGTATCCTTGGCGATAAATCGGTCGGTAAATAAGCAGACCCTAAACTCGCTGTAAAATCAATCGGCTGGAAAAACTATAAGAGCCGCCATTATGTATAGGCCCACTGTTTTACAGGGTCGGGAATAGCAAGACAACCCATTCTTTGTTTCAGTTATCCATTTTTCAAGTTTTAGGAAAGGCTTTAGAGCCGCCCTTAAAGCAGAAAGGCCCGGCGCAAGCCGGGCCTTCCATGAAAGCGTCACTGCACCCGCTTAGCGGATTACAGGCGCTCCCAGACCGTTGCAATACCTTGACCCAAGCCGATACACATGGTGGATACACCAAGCTTACCGCCTTTGGCCTGCATTACATTCAACAGGGTTGTAGAGATACGGGCACCAGAGCAACCTAGCGGATGGCCTAAAGCAATCGCGCCGCCGTTCAGGTTAACCTTCTCTTCCATTACACCCAGAAGTTTTAGGTCTTTTAGTACTGGCAGTGACTGACCAGCAAACGCTTCGTTCAGTTCCCAGAAGTCGATATCTTCAACTTTCAGGCCCGCACGCTTAAGCGCTTTTTTCGTCGCAGGAACAGGACCATAACCCATGATTGCGGGATCACAGCCTGCAACGGCCATGCTGCGAATCTTCGCAATCGGCTTCAACCCCAGAGCTTCCGCTCGCTCTGCAGACATTAGCACCATCGCTGCAGCACCGTCAGTCAACTGAGATGAAGTACCCGCCGTTACTGTACCGTTTTTCGGATCAAAAGCCGGCTTTAGCTGGCCCAGAGATTCCGCAGTGGTTTCCGGACGAATAGTCTCATCGTGCTCGATCAGCACCTTGAAGCCGTTCTCGTCGTGACCTTCAATGGGTACAATTTCGTTCTTAAAGCGGCCTTCTACAGTCGCCTCTTGCGCGAGACGGTGCGAACGAGCGCCGAACTCATCCTGCTGCTGACGGGTTATGCCGTGCATCTTCGCCAGCATTTCTGCGGTCAGGCCCATCATATTGGATGCCTTGGCAGTATACTTGGAAGCAGCCGGGTTATGATCGAAACCCGCCGTCATGGGCACATGACCCATGTGCTCAACACCACCGACCATAAATACATCACCGTTGCCGGTCATGATGGCCTGCGCCGCTGTATGGATCGCGCTCATAGCGGAACCGCACAGACGGTTAACAGTCTGGGCTGCAGACTCGTGAGGGATACGGGTCAGCAGAGAAATCTGCCGCGCCACGTTAAAGCCCTGCTCTTTAGTCTGGTTTACACAGCCCCAGATTACATCTTCAACTTCTTTCGGGTCGAGCTTCGGGTTGCGCTCGAACAATGCATCGATCAGCGCAGCCGACAGAGTCTCCGCACGCACATGGCGGAAACAACCGTTTTTGGCACGACCCATCGGAGTCCGCACGCAATCGACGACGACAACGTCTCTCGGATTAAGGCTCATAGATCTTTCTCCGTTCGGAAATCTCGTTCAGGGTTAACCAAAGAACTTTTCGCCAGTTTTGGCCATTTCACGCAGCTTCTCAGTCGGGTGATACAAAGCACCGAGATCTGCAAACTTGTCTGCTAGTTCCACGAACTTGTCGACACCCATGTCGTCGATATAACGCAGGGCACCGCCACGGAACGGCGGGAAACCGATACCGAAGATCAGACCCATATCGGCGTCAGCCGGGTCTTCAACAATTCCGTCTTCCAGGCAGCGAACGGTTTCCAGACACAGAGGCAGCATCATACGAGCGATGATGTCTTCGTCACTGAAATCGTTCTTACCCTGAACAACCGGTTCGAGCAGCTTGTAGGTTTCTTCGTCTACAACTTTCTTCTGCTTGCCCTTGCGGTCCAGTTCGTACTTGTAGAAGCCTTTATCGTTCTTCTGACCATAACGGTTATTTTCGAACATCACGTCGATGGCAGTCGTTTCTGAGTGCTTCATACGGTCCGGGAAGCCGTCGGCCATTACTTCACCAGCGTGCTTACCTGTGTCCATACCCACAACGTCGAGAAGGTATGCAGGGCCCATGGGCCATCCGAACTTTTCCATTACCTTGTCTACGCGCTGGAAGTCCGCACCGTCACGCACCAAGCCGACAAAACCGCCGAAGTATGGGAATAAAACACGGTTAACCAGGAAGCCCGGGCAATCGTTTACAACGATAGGTGTCTTTCCCATGGCCTTGGCGTAGGCAACGGTTGTTGCAATTGCACGGTCACTGGTCTTCTTGCCACGGATAACCTCAACCAGCGGCATCATGTGAACCGGGTTAAAGAAATGCATGCCACAGAAATTTTCCGGACGCTTAAGGTTTTTAGCCAGAAGATCGATGGAGATAGTCGATGTGTTAGACGTCAGAATGGCGTCATCACGGACCGCATCCTCGACTTCACGCAGAACCGCATCTTTTACCTTCGGGTTTTCAACAACAGCTTCAACAACTAGATCTACGTTCTTGAAATCACCGTAGTTGAGGGTTGGAGTAATGCTGTTGAGAACATCAGCCATCTTGCCTGCATCCATACGGCCTTTATCGACGCGTTTGGTCAGCAGTTTCTTGGCTTCCTTCAGGCCCAGAGCGATACCGTCCTGATTGATGTCTTTCATGATGATAGGCGTGCCTTTCAGTGCTGACTGATAAGCTACACCACCACCCATGATACCGGCGCCCAATACAGCAGCCAGTTTCACTTCAGACGCTTCTTTTTCCCAAGCCTTGGCTTTTTTCTTGAGCTCCTGATCATTCAGGAACAGGCCAACAAGGCAAGCCGCCACGTTGGTCTTCGCCATCTTGGCAAAGCCCTTGGCTTCTACTTCAATAGCCTTATCGCGGGTCATACCAGCGTGCTTCTGCATTACCTTGATGGCTTCTACAGGTGCCGGGTAATTCTTGCCCGCTTTACCGCCAACAAATGCCTTGGAGATCTCGAACGCCATCATGCTTTCCATAGCGTTAAGCTTGATCTTGCCCTTCTTCTCTTCGCGGCGCGCTTCGTAGTCAAGCTTGCCTTCGTTACACTGGTTAATAATGGCAACGGCAGCGTCCACCAGCTTTTCTGGCTCGACAACTGCATCAACAGCTCCGGTTTTCAGGGCTGCGTCGGCACGATTTTCAGAACCGCCACAAATCCATTCTACTGCGTTATCCACACCAACAAGGCGGGACAGACGAACAGTACCGCCGAAGCCCGGGAAAATACCCAGTTTAACTTCAGGCAGACCAACTTTGGCCTTGGGTGCCATAACCCGGTAATCGGTTGCAAGGCACATTTCAAAACCGCCACCCAATGCCATACCGTTGATGGCCGTTACAGTTGGGAACGGAAGGTCCTCAACTGCACTAAAAATGGCGTTAGCTTTAAGGTTGTTGGCTACCAGATCTTCCTCGGAGCCGGCGAACAGATCGGTAAACTCTGTAATGTCGGCGCCAACGATGAAACTGTCTTTAGAGCTGGTTACTACCAAGCCCTTGAGTTTCTTCTGTGCTTTAAGTGCATCAGTCGCGGCGTGGAGCTCTTCAATGGTAAGACGGTTGAACTTGTTTACCGACTCGCCTTGCAAGTCGAAGTTCAACTGAGCGATCCCGCCTTCGATCTCTTTAACCGTGATGGCTTTACCTTCGTAAATCATCAACTGATCTCCAGTCTGTGTTTGGAACTGCCTCCAACTCTGAAAGCTCATTTGATTAAGCCGTCAAAGCTGTTTTGTGCAGCGAGATTTCGGTCACTGCCCGATTAATCGACCCTAAAATTCATACGGTCGTTTGAATCGCGAGGACACACGATGTGAAAAAACAGCACGTTTGTCAATTTGTTTCTTTGTTGAGCGGGCACAATGTGCAAGACTTTCCTAGTCGTTACGAGACAGATATCTTTTATTTCAACTAGTTACACGATCATTCGGAGAGAAAACCTGAACTTCGTCCCGCAAAATTCAAACATATTTACATTTCCGGGAACCCGTACCGCTAAAACCGCTTGATTGGCTAGGAAAGTTACTTTACCTTCGATCTACGACTTTGGTACACAATAATAAATGCATTACGGAGAATCAATCCGATGAACATCGCCCGTCTGCGTGCGCGCTCCTCTTTGGTTGCGACTGTACTGCTGCTTTTGCTCTCATCCATGAACATCAGGGCTCAGGAGGCAAATAGCTTCTTATCACAACTTCATACTTTCCGTGTTAGCAACTACGTTGCTTTGGATGCGTACTACAGGTTTATCGGCGAAGGTAGCACTGACACCTTGAACGAGATTGTAGCCGGTATCAACTCCGCTAACGATTCCATGAACCTCCTTGCAACGACCACCAGCGGCGTATTATCGAAAGAGCAGCTTGAAGAGCTCAACAGTGAGTTTGATAAATTCAAGGGCTTAATGCGCAACAACATCAATGATGTGCGTAACACCGGCTACCCGGATTTGCGCCTGGTGTCAGACATGGCCAATCAAGCGCTGGTAATGAACGATATGGCCACGGAGTTGTATCAAATTGCTCAAGAAAAATCTCAGGCAGAGACCAGTACCCGTGTTGAAGCCGCTAGAATGGGCGCGGTGAAAATTGCTCAAATGATGGCCAAATATTCGGTACGGACCAACTCCTCCGTTGCTCAAATATTCCAGGGCACAGCTACGGAAGTCTCTCTTGATGAGCAGGCCAAGGAGTTCGATCAGTTATTGGCGGCTATGGGTTCTAACCAGGACAAGGGGGAATTGAAAACTGTTTTAGATGACGCCAGCGCTAAATGGCAGTTCATCCGCGGTTCCTACATTAACTACAATGAAAACAACGTGGGCTTTGTGATAGACAGGTACTCCAAGCGCATTCTTGAAAGCCTGACCGCTGCAATCTCGTTACTCCAGCAAGGTGCATGAGTTCTTGCGCGAGCCCTTTCCAGAAGCCGGCTCGCGTATTATGCTGTAGCAAAGCCGATACATAAGGAGTTGGGGATGTCCGCCTACAACAAAATGCTTGTTGCCATCGATCTTACTGAAGAAGCGCCTCAAGTTTTGCTCAAGGCGAAAGCCATGAGCGAAGCCCACAACGCAACTTTGGTTTTGGTTCACGTTGTCGAGCCTGTAGGCTACGCCTACGGTGGTGATATCCCGATGGATTTGACCGAGCTTCAGGATCAACTTGATAAAGCCGCCCGGGAACAACTCGCGGCCTATGGAGACCAGTACGGCGTAGACAAAGTTAACCAGATTGTGACGGTGGGCCGTCCGGAATCTGAAATTCACCGCTTGGTGAAAGAGCAAGAAGCTGATCTAGTGATTGTGGGAAGCCACGGCCGGAAAGGTTTTCAACTGCTACTTGGCTCCACCGCCAATGGTGTTTTGCATGGAACGGAGTGCGACGTTTTGGCGATTAGAATCCGCTAACGCTTTGCGCAACCACAGAGTTTCATTAACAGGCCCGGGGTGTACACTTACACCGCCGGGTTTGTTTTTTATCTTTCAATCCTCGTTAACCGAGCGATTGCTCTTCAAGCTCCATCCACCGCTCTATCACCCTCTCCAGGCTGGTTTCTTTTTTCTCCAGCGCTTCAAGCGTTGCTGCAACATCTTCCGGCGATCCCGAATAGAACTCAGGCGAAGCGATGCGTGCCTGAATACTGGCCACTTCTTGCTCCAACGTTTCTATCTGGCCCGGCAACTGTTCGAGCTCTAACTTCAGTTTATAGCTAAGTTTTACCGGTTTGGACTTACTCGCACTCCCTACATTCGAACCACTTCCACTCTGCCCGCTGTCTCCTGACGATGCTGACTGCTTCTTTTTATCGCTCTGCTTACCAGACTTCGCCGCTTTATCGTGACGGTCTGGACGTGCCCCAGCCACCTCCGCCGGAAAGCGCCCGCCTTGCCGGCGCCAGTCACTATAACCGCCAACGTATTCTTGAACGCTGCCGGAGCCATCCAAAAAGACGGTTTCTGTAACAACGTTATCCAGAAACTCACGGTCGTGACTGATAACGATTACCGTACCGGCAAACTCGGCAAGCTGCTCCTCCAGCAATTCCAGTGTTTCCACATCTAGATCGTTGGTTGGCTCATCGAGCACAAGAATGTTTGCAGGCTTACTGAACAACTTGGCCAACAAGAGCCTTGCGCGCTCACCGCCGGAAAACACCCGCACGGGTGATCTCGCGCGCTCAGGTGTAAATAGGAACTCTTGCAAGTACCCAAGCACGTGCTTGCTCTGACCGTTTATGTCGATGAACTCACGCCCTTCAGACAGGTTGTCAATAGCGTTGCGACTCAAATCCAATTCACCACGAAGCTGATCGAAGTAAGCAACCTGCAGGTTGGTGCCGAGGCGAATAGAACCCTCTGTTGGTTCAAGATCCCCCAAAAGCAATCGCACCAAGGTTGTTTTGCCTGTTCCGTTTTCCCCTACGAGGCCAATTTTATCCCCCCTAAGAACAGTGAGGGTCATATCACGAATGATTGGCGCCCCACCAGAGTACGCAAAACCAGCGTCAACCGCTTCTACCACTAGCTTGCCCGAGCGCCCCGCATCTTCCAGTGCGAAGCTTGCGGTACCGCCACGAACCCTGCGCTGCCGGTGCTCTTCACGCATGGCCTTTAGTGCTCTCACCCTTCCCATATTACGGGTGCGACGCGCTTTAATGCCTTGGCGGATCCACGCCTCCTCTTGCTTTAAGCGTTTGTCGAACAGGGCGTTTTCCCGCTCTTCTTCCTCAAGGGCCTTTTCCTTGAGCTCCAGATATCGGTCGTAAGAGGCTGCAAAACTAATCAGCTTACCTCGGTCTAACTCCACAACCCGGGTGGCCATACGCCTGATAAAGGCCCTGTCATGGCTCACAAACAACATGGCACCCCGGAAAGCTCCGAGCGCCTCTTCAAGCCATGCAATAGCGGGAACATCAAGGTGGTTGGTAGGTTCGTCAAGCAATAGAATGTCTGGCTCACTCACGAGGGCTCTGGCCAACAGTGCCCGGCGCTGCCAGCCTCCCGAGAGCGTGTTGAGCCGCTGATCCGGATCTATTCCGTATTGCGCCAAAACAGCGGTAACCTTCTGATCAAGCCGCCAACCATCCAAGGCCTCAATACGCTCCTGAACCTTCATCATGCGGTCGAGACTGGCCTCATCCGCCTGCTGTGCGAGAGTATGAAACTCAGCCAAAAGCTGCCCTGTTTCTGGAAAAGCACCGGCTACAACTTCGTATGCTGTTCTCGTGTCGTCAGACGGGAGGTTTTGGGGCAAAACCGCCAGAACAGCGCCATCTTCAAGGCGAACCGTTCCGCCATCCGGAATAACCTCGCCGCTGACAACCTTCAACAGGGTCGACTTACCCTCCCCGTTTCGCCCCAACAAACACACACGCTCTCCGGCCTCAATCGTCAAAGACGCCTGATCAAGCAAAGGGTGCATCCCAAAGGCTAGAGATATTGAGTCCAGCGTTAACAGTGGCACGTTGTTTTCTACTCCGATTCAATAACTGTGACGGAATCACCTACATGAATAATTCCGGGAAATTCGTGAATTGCGTTCTGGCCAAAAATGACGCCGTCAGGTGTTCTGCGGTAGCCCGAGAGGGCTCTTAAAGGCTGTAAGCCGGGGTCTTTGGTCCCGGTATCCGGGTTAACCGTCGTAAGAACGCAGCGTGAACAAGGCTTTACTATGTCGAAGTTTTGCTCGCCCACTGTTAGCTTCTGCCAGCGGTCTTCGTGCCATGCAACAGCTCCTTCAACGACAATATTGGGGCGGAACCGGCGCATATCCACCGGTTCTTCAAGGCGCCCGTTGAGTTCTTCTAGCGACGCCGTGCTCGTTATCAAAAATGGGAACCCGTCAGCGAAACCGACCCGTCGATATTCGCTTACCCTTCCGGCATCAACGCGACGGAAGGAAGAATCCGGCATGTAAACAAAGCGTAATTCTTTGCCGCAAAAACGACTCAACGCCTCACTCGCTGCAGCTTCTCCGCTATAAGCTAAAACCCAGTCCCGCCATACCAGCACACGCAACTCTTGACTGGTGTGCTGTAATGTAAAATCGCCCTCTCCCGGTATCGAAATGCTAACCAAGCTCTCCGATAGATCGGTCATCACGCGCGCGAGCTGAGGCAGAGACCGCTGGGTAACGAAGTTCCGATCCTCATCAATAATCATCCAGCGCCGATCATTTTTCGGGCCGAAGTCATCCATTTCAAAGCGGGAAACCTGAATGCCAGCAAGCGATTTAACAGGGTATAGATGGAGCGAGTGAACTTTCAAGGCGCGCCTCCGGAATCGGGCTGTGATATGAGTGTGGCGGCCAGTATAAACCAATAGCAAAAAACCCGACCTCTCGCGAGACCGGGTTTTTAAAATATGGAGCGGGAAACGAGATTCGAACTCGCGACCCCGACCTTGGCAAGGTCGTGCTCTACCAACTGAGCTATTCCCGCAATGTTGTTTAGCGTGTGCCGACAACGGAAACGTATTCTACTCATCCCGATCCTTTCGTCAACCTTCTTTCGAAATTTTTATTGGCCATAGCGCGGGGCCGTACCTAAAAACTCCTTTTCAGCCTCGGTCGACACCCGTCCGAGAGCTTGATTTCTATGGGGGAAACGGCCAAAGCGCTCGATGACCTCCTGGTGATCCCTCGCATAACGTAAAAAGCCTTTAAGGTTGTCTTGCAGCACTCCAGACGTAGATGCAACCAGCTGCTCAAAACATTCTACCGAAAGAGCCTGATCACCAGAGCGTTCGGAGTGCTGCAAAGGCATATATACAAATGCTCGCTGAATGGGTGGCAGCGCCATATCCTGACCTTTGCGCATGGCCTCCTTGCAGAGCTTGTTCGCAGCCTTGTCCTGCTCGAATGCAAGCGCGCCACCGCGAAATATATTTCTGGAAAACTGGTCGAGTAGTATAATTTCGGCCAACCGCCCGCCCGCAGCTTTGCGCCAGTGCTCAAGCCCTTGCTCAGACGCAAACAAAACCATAGAAAGAAACCGGCGACGTATCTCCTGATCAAACTTCCGGGTCGACCGAAACCAACGATTACGGTGGGAGCTGTCGGGAAGCCCATTTTCATCTAAATCTCCAAACCAGAAATCCAGAATCTCTTTCCAATCGAACATTAAAGACCACCCTGTTATCTTGAATGATAGGCCAAGAAGAGAATACCGACCCACAGTACAAATTACGACAGGCGCATTTTTAACCATAGAGTCAGGAGATTGGATGGGCAACCGACGTATTATTTTGCTAGCACACGGCAGCAGCGACAAACGCTGGTGCGATACTTTCGAGGCTCTTGCAGAGCCCACTTTGAAAGCCGTGAGTAATTCGAGCATTGCCTACATGGAGCTGGCCGAACCATCACTAGACGCGGTAATCCATGAGGGGGTTGCCGCTGGAGCCCGGGAGTTCACAATCGTTCCCCTTTTCCTCGCTGCGGGGCGGCACCTACGCAAAGATGTGCCAGCGATGATCGAAGGGCTTGAGAGGGCCACGGGAGCACGAATCAAGCTTTCCGCTCCCATTGGGGAAAACCCTCTTCTAGGGCAGGCGATTAAGGATGTCGTAGCACTGCAGCTTGATCAAAGCACAGGCGAATAAGGGGAAGACGATGAACAAGCATGTTCTCATTACCGGTGGCACCGGCTTCATTGGCAGCGTACTTTGCGGCGAAATGCTTAGCCGCGGCTACCGACTGACTGTCTTGAGCCGACAAGCAGCTGACAAAGTTCGTTCTCTTTGCGGTCCAGTTGAGGTTATAGGCAACCTTGAATCGCTTCGCGCCCATGCTGGCTTTGATGGCGTTATCAATCTAGCTGGGGAAGGTATCGCAGACAAGCGCTGGACCGACGGGCGAAAACAGGCCCTGCGGGATAGCCGTGTTAGCTTAACCTTAGCGCTTGTGGATATTGTAAACACTTGGAAGCGATTGCCGGAGGTCTTAGTTTCCGGCTCTGCAGTTGGCTTTTACGGAGCTCAGGGTGACGCAAGAGTGACTGAAGATACCCCACCCAACGATGAGTTCACCCATAAACTCTGTAAAGACTGGGAAGAGGCTGCCCTCAAGCTGCAACCATCCACAGTGCGGGTGTGCCTTTCGCGAACGGGAATCGTAGCTGGCAACGCCGGCGGTTTTTTACAGCGAATGATCTTGCCCTTCAAACTTGGGCTTGGAGGCCGTCTCGGCACGGGCCGTCAATACATGCCGTGGATTCACCGGGATGATGTGGTCGCCGCCCTTATTTGGATGCTGGAAACCCCAGAAGCTTCGGGCGCATATAATGTGGTTAGCCCGAACCCGACCACCAATCGTGAATTCACGCAATGCCTCGCTAATACTCTTAAACGACCAGCCATATTCCCGGCCCCAGCACCACTTCTTAAAATAGCGCTGGGGGAGATGTCCCGCCTTTTACTAACAGGGCAGCGAGCCATCCCCGCGCGCCTGCTCGGCTCGGGATTCAAGTTCAGCTACCCCACACTTCGAGAAGCACTTGAAGACGCGACAAACTAAGTATTTACGTTTTTTTGGAAAAAGCGTTGACAGCTGAGGAAGGCTTACTTAATATACGCGCCACCTCGACGAGGCAAGGTTTTGAAGCGTTGCGTCCCCTTCGTCTAGTGGCCTAGGACTCCGCCCTTTCACGGCGGCAACAGGGGTTCGAACCCCCTAGGGGACGCCATTTCTACTTCTCTGCTGGTTTAAGGCGAGAAGCAGAAAGTGCTACTAACCTTCGATCAAAGCTCACCGTTTCAGGCGGCTTTTCTGCTAGTTTTGATGCTTTTCTTAGCCTGAGCGCTACCGTGAGCTTTCTGATCCCGCATCACGAAAATACCCACGCCGACGAAAAACACTACCATTAGCAGTACAGTTGCAATTCCAGCTAAAACGACTGCGTCCATATACATATTTTTTTCTCCCCACCTGTATCAAACTTGATTAAGCTCAGGTTACGCCACCCTACAATGCAGGTATTGATCTGCGTCAATGGACGGCAGCCCTTTCGGAAGAAACCGACAAAAGCTGAAGCCTGTATATTTCTGCCCTATTTTCGCCGAATTTCAGGGAATTTGAACATCAGGGCTGGTATAGTCTGCAAGTAATGGAATCTACGTAATAATCAACCGGTCTGGGTGGCTTGAGTACGACATGCCGAAACTGCCGACACGCCTTCAACGTTTTCGCTCGGGCTCTCCGCTGTCGTTTAGGCTGCTGGCCTGGATACTTTTGTTCAGCTCGGTTTTCACCCTGATTGCATCCGCCATTCAGATTTATTCGGATTACAGTAAAGACCTTAACCAAATCGATAGCCGCATGCAGGTTATCGAGTCCGGCTATGCCTCAAGCCTTTCCAGAAGTCTCTGGGCGCTTGACCAGAAACTGCTCCAGACACAAATGGAAGGAATTTTAAGCCTTCCCGACATAACCCATCTTCGGCTGGGCATAGAACCAGACTCTGAACTGGTCATGGGTGAGATTCCCCGCGGCGCTGACACCCAATCCCATAGCTTTGACCTAATTCATCAGGGCGACGAGGCCTTCAAGCTTGGCGAACTAACGGTAACGGCTAATCTAGACCGGGTTTACCAGAACCTGAAAGTAAAGATCGGCATCATTCTCGCCACCCAATTCCTGAAAACATTTTTCGTATCCATGCTCATCATTTGGGTGTTCCAGCACTTTGTTGCTCGTCACCTGACCACCATGGCGAACTACGCCAAAGACTTCTCACTGACAAACCTCAGCACGCCGCTCACACTCGACCGCCCGGATACACCCTCGCACCGAAATGATGAAATCGGACGTGTATCCGAAGCAATCAACCAAATGCGTGAGCGCTTGAGTGATGACATGGTGCGGCAGAAGAAAGATGCGGCCGAGATTCACAAGTTTTCGATGGCCATTGAACAAAGCCCTTCCTCCGTTGTTATCTGCGATCGCCAATGGCGGGTCGAGTTCGCAAACCACAAGTTCACGCAGCTCACCGGTTACGACGCAAAGTCCATTGTCGGCCGGCACCCTGGCGCTTTAAGCGATAACCCGATGGAAGTCCGGGACAACCGCCAACTTTGGCAATCCATCCGCTTGCAGGTTCAGCGCGTGGGTGTTTGGCAGGGTGAAGTGAACAGCACCCGACGCAATGGCGAGCGGTTCTGGGAACAGCTGATCGTTACCCCCATAAAGGACAGCGATGGCGATGCGACAGGCTACCTCATTCTCGGCGAAGACATCAGCATACGAAAACGGTACGAACAGCAGTTATTGCGTCAGGCCAACTACGACATTCTGACCGGCCTACCCAATCGGATGCTGGCGTTGGACCGGCTCAAGCTAGCACTGGCTCAAGCCCGCCGCGAAGACTCCATGGTTGGCGTTATGTTTTTGGATCTTGATAATTTCAAACACATCAACGATACCCTTGGGCACGACGCCGGAGACAATCTACTGATTGAAGCTTCACGTCGTATTTCCAGTTGTTTGCGCGGTACTAGCACCGTTGCCCGACTGGGGGGGGATGAGTTTCTGGTTATTTTGCCGGGCCTGACCGGACCCGAACCTGCTTCTCAAGTTGCAGAGCGCATTCTCGATAACTTTAGACCTGCTTACACCCTGAATGGCCAGGAAGTATTTGTTACTACGAGTATTGGTATAGCGATTTTCCCGAGCGATTCCGATAACAGCGGCACCCTACTCCAGCACGCTGATGCAGCCATGTACCAAGCAAAGCGGCAAGGCAAGAGCTCTTTCGCACACTTCACACCGGAAATGTCGGAGGTATCCCACGAACGCCTGCAAATGGAGTCTCGAATGCGGAGGGCGCTGGAGCTGCATGAATTTGAGCTCTACTTCCAACCAATAGTGGATACCGCCACCGGGGAAGTGCGTGCAGCCGAAGCTTTATTGCGCTGGAACAACCCCGTTATGGGCATGGTTATGCCGGACCGCTTTATCCCATTGGCGGAAGAAACAGGGCTTATCATTAGCATAGGCGCCTGGGTGCTTGAAGAAGCCTGCCATGCAGCTACCCAGTGGAAAGACATTACCGGCCAAGACATTGGAATATCAGTGAACGTGTCTCCGCGGCAGTTTAGAGACTCTGGCTTTACCCAGACAGTGATGCAAGCCCTATCCAACAGCAATCTGGCTCCGGAGCTGTTGGAGCTAGAAATTACCGAACGCCTGCTTCTCGACAATTCAATTGAAACAGCAGAAATTCTTAGAGAACTGGATCGAGAAGGTATCCGACTGTCGGTCGACGACTTCGGTACTGGCTACTCGGCACTTAGCTATCTCAAAAGCTACCCGTTCGACACCCTAAAAATCGACAAAGCGTTTATCCACGATGTAACGAGAACCCAAGGAGGCGCCTCATTAGTCTGCGCCATCATCAACATGGCACACAGCCTAGGGTTAACCATCATTGCGGAAGGCGTTGAGGAAGAATCACAAACTCACTTCCTAAAGCAGGAAGGCTGTGATTTATCCCAAGGCTACTTTTACAGCCGCCCACTCCCTGCCGTTGAATTTACCGAGTGGTTAAAAGCTCACCTTCCTAAACAAACCTGATACTCAGGGAACCGCCAAACCATGAAGCAATCCATTCTTGTCGTTAATTGCGGCAGTTCGTCATTGAAGCTGGCACTATTCGACGAAAATGAAAACAAACTCGCGTCTGCCATCGCAGAGCGATTGAATGGACAAGATGCATTTGCGCGCATTGACGGGGACGAACAAGCTGTGAGATTACCAGCCAGCGCGGACCACAAACAGGCGCTTAAGGCACTAGTTTCGGCGTTCAGTGACCGGCAACTGATGCCCGTCACCCCCACGGCCATCGGCCACCGTGTAGTACATGGCGGTGAAACCTTTCGCGAGGCGGTGCTCATCGATAATGGTGTGATAAACGCCATCAAAGACTGCGCTGATTTGGCTCCCCTGCATAATCCGGTCAATCTGGCAGGTATTGAAGCAACCCGAGAGCAGTTTCCTGACACTGCGCAGGTTGCCGTATTCGATACTGCGTACCATCAAACGTTAGCGCCCCGTGCTTATTTATATGCATTGCCAGAATCCTACTACCGGGACTTGAACGTAAGGCGTTACGGGTTCCACGGCACCAGCCATTTCTTTATGGCCCACGAAGCGGCACGCCTACTCAATAAAACGCCAGCAACCACATCGATAATCTCCGCACACCTTGGCAATGGTTGCAGCATTACGGCCATCAAAGACGGCTTGAGTGTAGACACCAGCATGGGGCTAACCCCCCTAGAAGGACTGGTTATGGGTACCCGCAGCGGTGATATTGACCCCGGGCTTTTCGACTACTTGAGCTCGCGGGGCATGCAACAGGCAGAAGTCCATAAGATGCTCAACCATAAAAGCGGGCTTCTCGGGATTTCCGGGCAAACTAACGACATGCGCTCGCTGTGTGAATTAGCGGACCATGGGCATGAGCCCTCGACGCTGGCCATCGAGATCTTTTGTTTCCGTTTGGCAAAGTACATAGGCGCAATGATGGCTTCGCTGAGCCATCTCGATGCCCTAGTATTCACTGGAGGCATAGGAGAAAACAGCCATCGGGTGCGGAACCAAACAGTTAGCCACCTGGCTCTGCTTGGTTTTGACATTAACTCAGACATGAATTCACATCACGGCCGTTACAGCGACGGAAGAATCGACGATGCCAGTTCACGATTCCCTATTCTAGTTATTCCAACTAACGAAGAGCTTGTGATCGCCCGTGAAGCTAAGCGTTTGGCCTCCAGCGTTTAGAAGTCTACTCGCTAGACTTCCCAATGGCCCAAGAATCAAAACTCATTAATTGAATAACCCGGACCTTCTATATGGCTAAAAGTCTCTTTATTGCACCTACATCCATAGACTCAGGGCTCACTTCAACTTGTCTGGGCTTACTGCGTGCCATGGAGCGTGTAGGTATCAGTGTTGGGTTCTACAAACCCTTTTGCCAGTCGGTTAACCACGGCGAGTCTTCACATAACGGTGGCAAAGACGCATCCGTTACTTTTGTCCGTTCACGCAGTCACCTTCAGCCACCCGATCCAATGCCTCTTAAAGAGGCCCAGTACTTGCTGAACCGCGGAAAATCCGACCTGTTAATGGAAACCGTAGTCGGTGAGTATCAAAAAGTTGCCAAAGATGTGGATGTTGTGGTCATTGAGGGACTTGTTCCGGATCGTCGTGAAGCCTACATCGCAAGACTCAACGTGGAAGTCGCGCGCAACCTCGGGTCGGATGTCGTGCTGGTCAGCGCGCCTGGCGATAGCAGTCCAAGCGATCTAGACGAAGAGCTGGATTTCTCCGCGCGCCTGTTTTCCGACGCTTCGGCGCAAGATGTAATCGCTGTTATTCTCAACAAACTCGGTGAGCCCGAGAGATCAGGCCTAGAGCCATACAGCAACATCAGCCAGACTGAAGGCGACACCCCTGACTACCGGAATGAGTGTAAGGTTTTCCGGGATGGCCGCTTCCGTTTACTCGGTGAGATTTCTTGGCAGTCCGACTTATTAGCGCCACGAGTGTCTGATATTGCTCGTGAACTTAATGTGCCGGTGTTACATGAAGGCCAAATGCACACACGGCGCGTTCAAAAGGTATCTGTGTGTGCCCGCTCAATCCGCAACATGACTGAGACCCTGAGCCCCGGCACGCTCATGGTGACCCCGGGCGATCGGGAGGACATTATCGTGGCAACTGCCGTTGCGGCTTTAAATGGCGTTCCCATGGCTGGCCTCATGCTAACTGGCGGCCTTATGCCGGATCAGCGCGTTATTGATTTGTGCTCCCGCGCGCTGCATACGGGTTTGCCAGTGCTAAGCTCCCCCACCAATACTTATGAAACAGCTCACATGCTGGCAAACCTTTCCACCGCCATTCCAACCGACGATCCTGACCGGGTCGAGAAAGCGATGGAAGCGGTGGCAACGAAAATTGATACCGACTGGCTTCAAGAGCACCTTCGCGTTCAAGTTCAAACCCGTCTATCCCCGCCAGCATTTCGCTATCAGCTTTCTGAACGAGCCAGAGCAGCGAACAAACGCATCGTACTACCCGAAGGCAGTGAACCGCGTACGGTTGAGGCTGCAATCATCTGCCACCGGCGTAAACTTGCCCGCTGCGCTTTAATCGGCGATGAAGACGAAATTCGTGGTGTTGCAACATCCCTAGGTTTTGAGCTACCCGATGATATTGAGATCATCGACCCAGCCCAGATGCGCAAAAACTACATCGCACCCATGGTTGAATTACGCAAACACAAAGGACTTGCCCCGGATATGGCCGAGGCGATGCTAGAGGATAATGTGGTTCTGGGCACCATGATGGTCGCCCTCGATGAGGCCGACGGCCTTGTTTCAGGTGCTATTCACACTACCGCGAACACTGTGCGCCCTGCCCTGCAGCTGATCAAGACCCATGATCACGCTCGGGTCGTGTCGTCAGTTTTCTTCATGCTACTACCCCAGCAGGTAGTCGTTTACGGCGATTGCGCCATAAACCCAGACCCCAACGCAGAAGAGCTGGCGGATATTGCCATTCAAAGTGCGGAGTCTGCAGAGGCCTTTGGTGTGGAACCTGTGGTCGCTATGATCAGCTACAGCACCGGTGAGTCGGGCAGCGGACACGATGTTGTTAAGGTTCGTGAAGCCACCCAAATCGCCCGTCAGCGCCGACCAGACCTACTCATTGACGGCCCGTTGCAATACGACGCTGCGGCTATCGAAAGCGTGGCCAAGAGCAAGGCTCCGAACAGCAAAGTGGCAGGCAAAGCAACGGTGTTCATCTTCCCGGACCTCAACACCGGCAATACCACCTATAAAGCAGTTCAGCGTAGCGCTAACGTGGTAAGTATCGGGCCCATGCTTCAGGGTTTGAGAAAGCCGGTTAACGACCTTTCGAGGGGGGCCTTGGTAGAGGATATCGTGTTTACCATCGCACTGACGGCTGTTCAGGCAAAGCAGGTGGAGGATGCGGGGCTGGCCTAGCCGCCCCGTCTGTGAATGGGAAGAAGACCTATCAGCGCTTGAGGCTTTTCTGACGAGTCTTTTTCACTTTCCGCCCAGCCTTCAAATCATTATCCTGCTTGACCTTCTGCCGGGGTGTTTTACGGTCAACTTTATTGGCAAAGGGGTTCTCACTGGAACGGAATTCAAACCGTATCGGAGAGCCCGTAACTTTAAGCACGTTACGGAACGTATTTTCCAAATACCGCTTGTATGATCCCGGCAAAGCGTCTGTTTGGTTTCCATGGACAACAATAACCGGCGGGTTTGAGCCACCTTGGTGCGCGTAGCGCAACTTGATCCTACGCCCGCGAACCATGGGCGGCTGATGCTGGGCAATAGCATCTTCGAGTATGGCTGTCAGGCGGTTGGTTGGCCATTTCGCCATAGCGGATTCATAACATGCCTCTACCGACTCGTACAAAACGCCAACGCCTGAGCCATGGAGCGCAGAGATATAATGCTTGTCGGCATAATCCAAAAAGTCTAGGCGGCGCTTCACCTGCTCTTTCACCTTGGCGCGATCTTCCGCATCCATGCCATCCCATTTATTAACCGCAACCACCAACGAGCGACCGGCATCGAGAACAAACCCGATCAGGTGTAAATCCTGATCGACCAAGCCTTCCCGCGCATCAATAACCAATATCACCACATGGGCGTCGTCGATTGCCTTCAGTGTTTTGATAATGGAGAACTTTTCCACCGCCTCATTGACGTTCTTGCGACGCCTGACGCCAGCAGTATCAATGAGAGTGTACTGCTTTTCGTGACGCTCATACGGGATATAAACGCTGTCCCGGGTCGTGCCCGGCATGTCATAAACGACGACTCGCTCCTCACCCAGCATCCGGTTAACCAGTGTAGATTTGCCAACGTTCGGGCGCCCAACAATACCTATGCGAATGCCCGGGTAGCGGTCCGCATGGTCGGCCGCTTCACGGTCTTCTTCGGAGGGAAGCAGCAACTCCAACATCGACCGAACGCCACGGTTGTGGGATGCAGCTATCATAAAAGTTGAGGCGAAACCGAGACTATAGAAGTCCGCCGCTGCAACGTCCGGGTCCTGACCATCGGTCTTGTTTACGACCAAATGCGCTTGTTTACCCGACCGACGCAGGTGATCGGCAATCATTTCATCACCGGCAGTTAGGCCTGCGCGACCATCAACCAAGAACAGCACTATGTCTGCTTCATCAACGGCCTGCATAGACTGTCGGGCCATTTCAAGATCCAGCCCTTCCTCTGTGCCCGTAAGGCCGCCGGTATCAATAACGATGAAGCGCTGGTCTTCATAAGTGCCCTCACCATACTTACGATCGCGGGTCAGGCCGGGAAAATCCGCCACCAGAGCATCGCGGGTACGCGTCATCTGGTTAAACAATGTCGATTTACCAACATTTGGCCGGCCGACAAGGGCAATTACTGGGGTCATAATGGTTCGCTATACAGTCGTTTTTGGCTCTGCATGCGGCAGAGCGTTGGGGGCGCGGATCAGTTCCGCGCCTCCAGTTTGAATACTGACAGTTTGCCGCCGTTTCCAAAAACCATTAGGTTTCCGTTGGCCATGCGCTGCAATGGAACCCGCAGGCCATCACCGTCATAACTTTTTTGGCCCACAAGGCTTCCGTCTTCTCTTGAGAGCACGTGCAAATAACCTTCATAATCGCCCAAAACCAAATAGTCCTCGTACATCGCTGGCTGTGTCGGCTGACGCCAGGACAAAGCATCCTGAAGCCATAATTCCCTGCGATCAGAGCCGCGGTAAGCGATGACATCACCGTTTGCGGAAGCAAGATAAATATTACCGCCGCCCACCATTGGAGCGTGCAAACTGGACGCCTTACGACTCCAGATTTCCTGACCGGTACGAATATCTACCAGTGCAAGTTTACCCTGATAACCGGTAACCATCACCGCAGTATCAAGAACCAGCGGCTGGCCAGCTATGTCTACAAGCCTTTCAAGCTCGGTGCGGCCTTGCGGTTGCCCAACTTCGTACTGCCACAAAGGCTGGCCTGAATCGGCCGATAAAGCCATGAGTTTGCCATTGGAAAACGATGCTATCACCACGTCGCCACCCACCAATGGAGCTGCAGCGGCACGCAGTGACAGCACGGGTACAACGCCATCATACTGCCAGCGTTTCTCGCCCTTAGCAGCATCAAACGCAAGAACCCGCCCATCTGTGGTTTGAGTGACCACCAACGCGCCGTTCGATTGCGGGGCTGCCAAAGCTTCTGTGGGCAAAGCACTGCGCCATAACTCTTGGCCGTCTTCTCGGGAAAGAGCCACTAAGTCTGCTTCACGGGTAACCAGATAAAGTCGCTCTAAATCCCCGCCAACGCCAGCGAAAATGCGATCGTCTAACTGTCGCTTCCATTTGCGTTTTCCAGTCTCGGCATCCACGGCAACCAACTCACCGTCAGCAGACGCCGCATACACAATATCGCCAGTGTTCAGCGGTGCCAGATAAAGAAAGTCACCATCGTGTCCGTCGCCTACGGACCGGCTCCATACTGTTTTGAAATCAACCGTTTCGTCCACTTCTGGCACCGGTACAGGCTGCTCAAAGGTATCTGTTGAGCTGCAACCGCTAATGCCCAGTGCTGCTACGAAAGCCGAGAAAACACCAGCCCGAAACAGTCTGTTGCCCGCTAACAGCATCAAGCTTCCTCTCCAACACCGAGATCAGACAGCTTCAGCTCCAGAATGCCACTGCGACCTTGTTGGCTTTGCTCGCGAGCGGCCAGATACGCATCTCGGGCACCATTTTTGTCGCCTTGCACCAAAAGAATGTCGCCACGCAACTCGGAGAAAATCGCGGCAAAAGCTCCGGTGTCATCTATGCTTCCGGCACTATCTATGGTGGCCAGTGCATCGTCATAACGTTCTGCAGAGAACTGGGCGCGAGCAAGGCGGTTTCGTACCACCAAAGACAATGCTTTGTGGTCACCTGCTTTCTCTAGCGCCCATTGCAATGAACCAATAGCCGCTTCCGCATCTTTGTCTTCAACCAACTGCTGACGCGCCAGAATCAGGTTGCCGTAAACGGCGTAGGCGCTGTCGGTGTAATCCTCACGCAGAGTATTCGCAACAAAGGCAACCGTTTCACCGGCAGTTTCATCTGCCTGATTGCTAAAGGCATTCAACAGACTTGCAAACTGGTTAGCGGCTTCGGCACGCTGCTGGTCCTGATGGTTTTGCCAAGCCTGCCAACCAAATACAATCGCAAGAGCGGCACCGATACCAATCAGCAGGGAACTGCCATTTTTTTTCCACCAGTCTTTTATCGCCTGTACCTGTTCTTCTTCGGTGCGAAGTTCCGCCATGATGACTCCTGTAATAGTTTTTTACTTTTATAGTTGTGCGAATCAGTTCGCCAGAGCTTTCGCGAGCACAGTTGCAAGGTCACTCTGTGGCACACTGGTCTGTTCTTCATCTGAACGCAGTGGTTTAAGGCCGACTGTTGCGTTCTCTAATTCGTTATCGCCAAGAATGACTGCGTAACGGGCACCACTTTTATCCGCTTTTTTCATCTGGCTTTTGAAACTGCCACCGCCACAATGGCTGATAACGATTCGCCCTTTTAGCTGGTTACGCAGGTTTTCTGCAAGCGCCAACGCAGGCGCTACGGCTGTGTCACCCATTGCCGTCACATACACATCCGCATTGCTGTTAGCTTCTTCAGGCACCAACCCCAAGGTATCCAGCAACAAGATAAGGCGTTCAAGCCCCATGGCAAAACCAACGGCCGTTGTCGGTTTTCCACCAAGTTGCTCTACCAAGCCATCGTAACGACCACCTGCGCAAATAGTACCCTGAGCGCCAAGGCTCTCAGTTACCCATTCGAAAACCGTCTTACCATAGTAATCAAGACCGCGCACAAGGGCCGGATTGACGGTGTAGACAATGCCGGCCGCATCCAGTAGTTCTTTTAACCGGGCAAAGTGGTCCCGCGATTCCTCATCAAGATAGTCTTCCAGACGCGGCGCACCTGTGAGCAACTTGCGGGTCCCGGGATCTTTGGTATCCAGAATGCGGAGCGGATTGGTCTCCAACCGCCTTTGGCTGTCTTCATCAAGTTCCGCTTTGAACTGGCCCAAATAATCCACTAAGGCACTACGAAACTCTTTGCGCGCAGCCGATGAGCCAATAGAGTTAATCTCTAGGCGAGCATGATTGCCAAGCCCTAACTCTTGCCAGAGCCTGGCGGTAAGAATCAGTAGTTCCGCATCAATATCAGGACCCTGAATACCAAAGCACTCAACGCCAATCTGATGGAACTGGCGATACCGCCCTTTTTGCGGACGCTCGTGTCGGAACATGGGCCCGGTATACCACAACCTGCGAGTCTGGTTGAATAATAAGCCGTGCTCTTCAGCCGCGCGAACGCATCCGGCAGTGCCCTCGGGACGCAATGTCAAGCTATCGCCGTTGCGATCCTCAAAGGTATACATCTCTTTTTCAACGATGTCTGTGACTTCACCTATGGAGCGCTTGAACAGATCTGTCTGCTCTACAACCGGCATCCGAATTTCTTGATAACCATATTGCCGCAACACTTTGCGCGCAGTGGACTCAACAAACTGCCAGACCGGTGTTTGCTCTGGCAGGATGTCGTTCATCCCACGTATTGCCTGAATCTTAGCCAATGTAAACCCTTAATGCTTTCTGGATAGTCGTGCCTAACGGAGTGAACCTATCACTTGTCTGAGCGCGCGATAATGGACTCTTCCTGTTCTTTTTTACGGGCGATCTCTTCGCGTATCAACCGCTCAAGATCATCCGTGAGGTTGGCATTATCAAGCTTTTGATTCGGCTTGCCGCCCCTGTAAAACAGGTTTTTAGGGCTTCCCCCGGTTAGACCTATATCAGCTACTTTGGCCTCACCGGGACCATTCACAATGCAGCCGATGATCGCGACGTCCAGTGATTCGTTTACATCCTCCAAACGCACTTCAAGATCATTCATGGTTTGAATGACATCGAAGTTCTGGCGCGAGCAGCTCGGACAGGCAATAAAGTTAATGCCCCGACTACGCAAACGTAGACTTTTGAGGATATCGAAGCCCACTTTGATTTCCTGAACCGGATCCGCTGCCAGAGACACTCGGATAGTGTCGCCGATGCCATCCATCAAAAGCATACCAAGGCCGATAGATGACTTAACCGTGCCTGACCTTAGGCCCCCGGCTTCGGTGATACCAAGATGTAAGGGCTGATCAATTTGAGTCGCAATTTTTCGGTAGGCGTCTACTGTCATGAACACTTCTGACGCTTTTAGGCTAACTTTAAAGTTCTGAAAGTCATGCCGGTCAAGAATATCAATGTGGCGCATCGCTGATTCAACCAGCGCATCCGCTGTGGGTTCGCCATATTTTCGCTGCAGTTCTTTTTCAAGAGAACCGGCATTTACGCCTATTCTCATAGGTATATTGCCGTCACGACAGGCACTGATTACAGCACTCACGCGATCTTCACGGCCTATATTGCCGGGGTTGATACGCAGGCAGTCAACCCCAAGCTCAGCAACCCGTAACGCGATTTTATGATCGAAGTGAATGTCTGCAACTAACGGCAAAGACACGCGTTCTCTGATCTTCCCGAAGGCGTCGGCGGCCTCCATGGAAGGTACAGATACCCGGACAATATCGGCGCCCGCATCTTGCAAAGCGGTAATCTGGCCCACCGTTGCATCAACATCACAGGTGTTGGTGTTGGTCATGCTCTGGACCGCAATTGGCGCATCACCACCAACGGGTACGTTTCCGACCATGATTTGGCGGGATTTGCGTCTCTTGATCGGGGATTCGTGTTTCATGTGCTTACGACCGAAATAGGTAAGTGCAAAAAAATAATCAGATTGTCAGCGTGAACTCGGAGCGGTTGTTCACCACAGGAAAACCACCTATGTCCACAGGTTCGCCTTGAAAGCTAATGGTAGCGACCGTATCAACGGCACCGATTACCACTTTTAGAGGGGCTTCGCCGGAAACCTGCAGCTTGTCTCCTGCCCTTTGCAGCGAACTTGCAAGGCGGTTTCCGCTTGCATCGCGCACCTGAACCCAGCAGTCCCCGGTAAACTCGATTTCCAACACCCCTGATACCGGGCCTGCCGGTTCGCTGACAGGCGGTTGCGCCAAAACAGGTTCAATGTTTTCAGCTACAACGGGCACCTGCTCGTCAGCTTCGGGCTGCGCAGGCTCAAAATCCGACATCGGTTGTTCATCGGCAGTGACATCAACCACAGAGCTAAGCTCAGGCGCATCATCAACACTGTCATAGCCGGTAGCTTCAGAAACGCTGGCGCTTTGCTCGGGTTCCAGCAAAGGCTCCGGTGCTTTTACCTCGGGTGCTGGGTCTGTTATCGCAGACTGTTCCTCGGCTACATCTTCAGAGTTGAGTTTCGGCAAAACCACCCTGACAACGACGGCAGCAATAATTGCTGCTACTAGGATCAGCAACAGCAACTTAGCAATTCTACGCTTTCGGCGTCTGCGGCGCTCAATATTAACCAGCGGATTGGCTTCCAAGTCCCGCGCTTTTTGAAGGCGTGCGGGCTCTAGCTCAATGTTGAGGTCTGCAATGATAGAGTCGGCGTTGAGCCCCACCTGTTTGGCATAGGTACGGACATAGCCCTTAAGAAAGAGCTCGCTGTCTATTTGCTTGTAATCGCCGCTTTCGATTGCTTGAATGACGCCGTTTCGTAAATGCTGTGCTTCAGCAATTTGGGCAACGCTCAAACCCTGCTTTTCCCTTGCCTTCTTCAGCTGCTGGCCAACGGATTCATTCCCTGCACTGTGTTGATTGTCATCACTTGTCATTAGAAATCAGCGCCTTGTATTGTTGGTACTCTACTGACTCCGGGTAATTGTTTTTCAATTGCAGCCTCAGGCTGGCTTCCTGGTTCCTGTCTCCTAAGTGCCGTGCAATACGAATACCTGTGAAGAGGCTCTCGGGCGAATGCTTCAATTTTGGGTTACGTTGCATGATTACTAACAGACGCTTGTAATAACGGGCAGCACCCGCTACATCGCCTGATTCAACCATCACCCTAGAGAGCGAAAGCAAGGAACGTGGATCGCCACGCGTCAGCTCCGACGCTCGACGGTAGGAAGCAATTGCTTCTTTTTGTTGCCCGAGGCGCTCCTGTGTCATACCCAGATTGTAGAAAATGGAACCGCGATCTTTATAGTCTGTATCTTTGGACGCCGCACTAAACTGGTCACGCGATTCCTCCAGCCGACCTTGTGCGTAAAGAAACGCACCATAATACACCCGAGCACGGGTGTATTTGGAGTCTTCGGAAATCGCTCTTTTAAAGCTCTTTTCGGCAAGCTCGGGTTCACCATCGCTGTTGTAAATCAATCCTAAAGTTGCGAGAGCTTGCGGGCTGTCGGGCTCAAGCTCCAGTGCCCTGTCTAGATGGTGTCGCGCGCGCTCGATGTTACCCTGACCAATATATGCAGAGGCGAGCTGAACGTAGTTTTCAACCGCTTTTTGGCGGTCCGCCTCGCGTGAAAAACGGCTATCCGTTGTGGTAACACACCCCGTGACCAAAAGAGCGACTAGCAAGGCTGTCAAGACAGCAAAGCGTTCATGTACCGATCTTATAACCACAGATTGCGTTCCTCGCTGGTTAAACGTGGCAAGTGCCCGTTCAGGTGTTCACCTGTTGAACATTAATGTACCGCTGGCTTCTGCGGGTTCGATCTTCCACCTGCCCCACCAGTTGGCCGCAAGCTGCGTCTATATCGTCACCACGGGTTGTTCTGATAGTAGCGACATAACCCGCTTCGTTAAGAACGGTCTGAAAGCGCCGGGTCGCATTCATGCTTGGCCGGCGGAAGTCACTCTCGGGGAACGGGTTGAAGGGAATAAGATTGATCTTGCATGGAAGATCACGCAGTAATTCCGCCAGCTCGTGAGCGTGCTCTGGCTTATCGTTCATTCCCTCGATAACCGTGTATTCTATCGTCGCTTTACGTTTTTCGGGAAGACGGCTGAAATAACGTTTTGTAGCCGCCAGAAGCTCGGCGATCGGGTATTTTTTGTTGAGCGGCACCAGTTTGTTTCTTAGCTCATCATTGGGCGCGTGTAGCGAAATGGCCAGTGAAACATCCGTAACTTCCGCAAGGCGATCAATGCCGGGAACAACACCGGAAGTGCTGAGTGTTACCCGCCGTTTGGAGATACCGTATGCGAGATCTTCCATCATCAGGTTCATGGCATCTACCACGTTGTCGAAGTTCATGAGGGGCTCACCCATCCCCATCATCACAACGTTGGTAATTGGCCGATCCGGCCCTGGCTCAAACGGCATGAAAGCTTTGCGTGCAACCCATACCTGCCCAATGATTTCTGCGGCAGTCAGATTGCGGTTAAAACCGCGCTTACCTGTGGAACAAAACGTACAATCAAGGGTGCAGCCAATTTGCGAAGACACGCACAGAGTGCCCCGTTCGCCGTCTGGAATAAGCACGGTTTCTACACTGTTGCCGTTGTCCATGCGCATGACCCACTTGCGGGTACCGTCTTTTGACGTTTCGTCGTAAACAACTTCCGGGCCGCGAATCACGGCAACTTGCTTGAGCTTATCCCGCAGGGATTTACTCACATTGGTCATTTGATCGAAGTCATCCACACCCCGCTGGTGCATCCATTGCAGCAACTGAGTAGCGCGAAAACGTTTTTCCCCCAAGGTTTCGAAGAAAGCCTCAAGCTTGTCTCTCGGCATTCCCAAAAGGTTGGTTTTTTCAGCGGCCGCTGTCATTTTATAACCTCGATCAGATAACCAATGCGGGGCTGCCTTTGGCAACCCCGACCAACCAAATCAACCGCGCGGGCAGATTTCGTTGTCATTGAAGAAATAGGCGATTTCACGCTCTGCAGACTCAGCAGAGTCAGAACCATGTACCGCATTAGCATCGATTGATGTAGCGAAATCGGCGCGAATTGTGCCAGCATCAGCTTCTTTCGGGTTGGTAGCACCCATTAGATCACGGTTTTTCAGGATAGCGCCTTCGCCTTCCAAAACCTGAACAACAACCGGGCCAGATGTCATAAAGGCAACCAGATCGTTAAAAAACGGACGCTCTTTGTGCTCTGCATAGAAGCCTTCAGCCTGCTCTTGAGTAAGGTGCATCATGCGCGATGCAACAATGCTCAGGCCAGCCTTCTCGAAACGGCTGTAAATCTCACCGATAACATTTTTTGCAACGGCATCGGGCTTGATGATGGAAAGCGTACGTTCGTTAGCCATGGTATTTCTCCAGTAGGGTTGGGGTTAATGAGATTCAGGTAAATTTCAGGCCTGCGATTATACGCAGTCAAAGGCCCACTGCCTACCGCACTGAGCGAAGGCGGGTAACAACATCAACAATTTGCGCGCTCGCAAAAGCCATTTCATCGGGCGTTGTGTAGCGACCAACAGAAAACCGCAGTGCCCTATGGGCCTGTTCATCACTCAATCCAACCCCACGAAGCACGTAAGAGGGCTCAATAGTTGCTGAAGCACAGGCGGAGCCGGATGATACCGCCAAATTCCGTAAGCCCAGCATGAGAGATTCCGCATCCACGCCATCAAAGGAGAGATTAATAATACCGGGGACACGAGAGGCTTCAGAGCCATTGAGCGTTACTCCCGAGAGTCCGCTTAACCCCTGCAAGAACGACGCGCGCAGGCTTTCCAACAGACGGGTCTCATCGTCAAGGTTGCTCTGTGCGATAGCAAAGGCTTTGCCCATGCCGACTATTTGGTGGGTTGGTAAGGTACCGGATCGCATACCACGCTCATGGCCTCCGCCGTGAATTTGCGCCTCTATGCGCACATCTGGAGAGCGCCTTACATACAGCGCCCCCACACCCTTGGGGCCGTATACTTTATGACCGGAAAGTGCCATAAGATCCACCGACAACTCCGTAACATCCACAGGAAGCTTGCCCGCAGCCTGAGCTGCATCTACATGAAATAGAACGCCACGGTCGCGCAACTCTTTACCAATAGTGGCTATATCGTTCACAGACCCAAGCTCATTGTTTACAAGCATTAGGCTAACCAGTGAGGTTTCCGGCCTAAGAGCTTGGAACACTTGCTCTGGCAATACCACGCCATCACTCCCCGGCTCTAGCCAGGTAACCTCAACACCGCGTGCTTCAAGCCATTTGCAAGTATCAACAACCGCCTTATGCTCGATTTTAGATGTTACGATGTGCGCTTTTTCGCGATTGGCAACTGCACCTTTGATCGCAAGATTGTCCGATTCCGTTGCACCAGAAGTCCAAACTATTTCACGAGGATCTGCGTGGATGAGGCTTGCTACCTGACCTCTAGCTGCCTCGACGGCGGCTTCCGCTTGCCAGCCAAAACCATGGGAGCGAGAGGCTGGGTTACCAAAAACACCATCCGGTGTGAGGTATTTAATCATTTCTTCAGCGACAGCGGGATCAACGGGCGTCGTTGCCGCGTAATCCAGATATACGGGCTTTTTCATAAATTACAGAGGCTTGATTCAGGCGGGCGCCTGATCTTTCAGACGCTCGGTGTTAATCGTGTCGGAATCCCCATCGGCCTGACGGCGATTCTGTCTGTCCGCAACTTGGCGGATTTCGTGTCTTTTCATCAGGTCACCGAGGCTAATCCCGCTGAGAAACTGATGAATCTGGTCGCTAAGATCAGACCATAAGTGATGAGTCAGGCATTTCTCGCCATTCTGGCAGTCACCTTTATTTCCACATCTTGTGGTATCGAGTGACTCACTTACCGCATCAACAACATCGGCAATGTAGATGTCGGCGGCTCCACGACTCAAGCGGTAACCACCGCCCGGCCCACGAATGCTTTCCACCAACTGCTGGCGGCGAAGGCGTGAGAAGAGTTGCTCCAGATAGGAAAGCGAAATTTCCTGACGGGCTGAAATATCCGCTAGCGTTACCGGCCCCTGCCCCCCGTGGAGAGCAAGATCCAACATAGCCGTAACAGCGTAGCGGCCTTTTGTAGTCAACTTCATGGCATCAGCCCCGTGATGGGATTGAATCTCAATATAGGAGCCTGAGTATGAATTGACCAAGTAATTCAGTCAAGTATTCAGCCCTGACCCTCTTTCTCATCACGCACACAATCAAAATCGTCTTCGTCCAAAACGGGCAGCTCTCCATTCTGGTACTCACTGCTCACTTTGCGCAGGGCTTTGCACATAATTTCAATGCGGTCATCCACCGCATGCATATGGTCTAGCAGGGCCCGCATTGAGCGAGCCATTGGGTCCGGCATTTCTTCGGTTACGCCATAGGCATCAAAGCCCATGCGCTCTTCCATTATTTTGCGACGGGCGTCGTCTTCGGATTTCTGCCTTACGATGACCCGGCCAGGAATACCCACAACAGTCGCGCCCTCGGGAACGCTTTTGGTAACAACGGAATTAGAACCAATCTTGGCTCCCGCTCCCACCTCAAAAGGCCCCAATATCTTTGCTCCGGCGCCGACTACCACTCCGTCACCAATCGTAGGATGGCGCTTACCCTTATTCCAGCTAGTTCCACCGAGGGTGACACCCTGATACAGGGTTACGTCATCACCTATAACCGTGGTTTCACCTATTACCACACCCATACCATGATCGATAAAGAACCGTCGGCCGATTGTCGCACCCGGGTGAATCTCTATGCCAGTGAACCATCTAGCCAGTGTGGAAATAGTGCGGGCCAACCACTTAAGCCCAGCATTCCACAGCCAGTGGGAGAACCGATGAATCAACAAAGCATGAAGGCCCGGATAGTTGGTGAGCACCTCAAAGGTATTTCTGGCGGCAGGATCCCGATGAAAAACGCTTTTTATATCTTCACGTAAATGCCTAAACATGGCCACTTTCCTGTCCGGTAGACTCTTTACCGGCCTGTGTTGATTTAGTGTTTCCGGAAACGCCTGCAGCTTTTTGCACCGCGCTCAGAATGCCCCGGAGAATATTGATTTCCATCTGATCAAGCTTTGCCCGCTGGAACAGTCTGCGCAGTCTGGACATTAGCTGCCTTGGATTGTCGCGCCGGTGAAAATCCACATCATGCAAGGTTTGCTCAAGATGGGTAAAGAAGCCCTCAACATCGCCCACTTTAGCAAGAGGCACATCCCAGCCTGCATCGCCGGGCGACACCATCGACCTTAAATATGGGCTACCCTCAGTTTCTTCAAGGCTGCGCAAATACAGCATCCGCAACTCATAACACATGATTTGAACCGCCATCGAGAGGTTCAGAGAACTGTAATCCGGGTTTGAGGGAATATGGATGTGGTAGTGGCAAAGATGAAGCTCATCATTGCTCAACCCATGATTTTCCCGCCCAAAAACCAACGCCACTGAACCACGCTGGCTATTCTCTGCCGCAATGGCAGCAGCTTCCGGCGGAGGCATAACAGGCCAAGGTATTTTTCTCCCCCGGGCGCTGGTTCCCATAACCATCACGCAATCTTCCAGTGCTTTGTCCAAAGTGGGCACTACCTGTGCTCTGTCGAGTATGTCGGAAGCACCTGCAGCACGGGCATAGGAGGCCTCGTCCGGGAAGGAGTTCGGGTTAACCAGCCATAAATTGGCCAGCCCCATATTCTTCATTGCTCGGGCAACTGCCCCGATATTCCCGGAATGAGAGGTCTCGACGAGGACAATCCGGATTTTATCTTGAAACGCGTCCGGCCCTTCCAGAGGCGGAGATGGCTTATGCATTGGCGGCTGGCCCAAAGTTAAAATTTAAGGGCGAATATGATACCAGAAAGCACTGTCTTTCTGCGCCCCCGGATATTCCATGACTAGTGCTTTTACTAAGCCAAAAAACGTACAAGGAGGATGATCTTTTGCTATCATACCCGGCCTTCACACACCCGGATAATGAACACTCAGATGCAACCAGCTATCAAAATGGCCCTGCGCGTCGCGCGTCAAGGGTCGGATTACCTGAAAGCCCACTTCGAGCGCCAGGAGCCCATCGGTAAGGATGACGACGAACGTCGCCGCCAGTTGGACCGGGTCGAGCAATCCATTTATGACAACTTTGCAGAGCAACTCGAAAAGGCCTACAAAGATCACACCATCGCGCCTCTGAATGAATCAGATGCCGGTACAACCGAACGAAGCTGGCATATTTTCCCAGTTTTGGGTCGCGAAAATTTCCTGCGAGGCATTCCCGAGTTCGCTCTGGCTTTGGCGCAGAAGAAGAACAACCGTACGGAAAACCTACTGCTTGTAAACCCGGTTACGGGCGAAGAATACTCTGCCAGCCGTGGTCGTGGCGCTGCGCTAAACAGCCGCAGAGTAAGAGTTTCAGACGTTAAGCATGCTGAAAAAGCGGCTTTTGCTACCAACCTGCTTGATCAGGCCCGCCAAAGCGACAATCCGCTTCTTTGGGGTGAGATGGCTGCGGTTCTGGCGCAAAATTCATCCATGTTCCGCACGTCTGGCTGCGTTGTTTTGGATATTGCGCGAGTTTCAGCCGGCCTTCTGGATGCAGCTGTTATTTTCCGTCCAGATGCAGTGGATCTGGATCTGGGAGTAGTTCTGGCCATGGAATCCGGCGCACTGACTGCAGACTTTTCAGGCAACCCATCAACAGACAAAGCACGTCAACTCGTGGTAGCCAACCCGAAGTTGTTCCGTGAAGTCCTGAAGGCTCTACACCCCTTCCGCGGCCGCATGCCTAGCTAACCTGAGCACTCGGGCTAACAATCACAGCCCGATTTCAGACACAAAAAAACCGCCAACTGAGCAAAACAGTGGCGGTTTTTTTGTGTCTGGACATTCGTCAAGACGCAACATAACTACATGCGATTGAGCCATTCCGGAGGCTGCTCTTCCTCTTCGGAACCCTCGACACCTTCTTTGGCAGGAACCATGAGATCTTCACGGGACACACCCATGACCATCAGCAGGTTCGCAGAAACATAGATAGATGAGTAGGTACCCACCACCACACCGATTATCAACGCAAGAGCGAAGTTATTAATCGCCTCGCCACCCAGAAAATACAAAGCCAACAGAACCACCAAAGTGGTACCGGAGGTATTGATAGTCCGAGCAATGGTTTGGTGAATGGATTCATTGATAATATCCCAGGACTCCCCAACCCTCATCTTCCGAAAATTCTCGCGAATACGGTCCGCCACTACGATCGTGTCGTTCAGCGAGTAACCAATAATAGCCAGCAACGCCGCGAGAACCGTTAGGTCGAAGGTCCATTGGAACAGCGCGAACAGGCCTAGAACGATAATAACGTCGTGAGCCAGAGGCACTACCGACGCAATCCCAAACTTGAACTGAAAGCGCATACCCACATAGATGAGCACAACGACAAGCGCCAGCAAGAGCGCCAGCCCACTATCCTCTTTAAGCTCATCACCCACTTGAGATCCAACAAATTCTGAGCTGATTAGCTTCAGATCCTCCCCGGTCGCGGAAAGCGTATCCACAATCTCAAGCGCCAACTGGTCATTGCCGGATTCCGATAGTCGCACCAGAACAATAGTATCGGCGCCAAAATTCTGCACCACAAACTGATCATATCCAGCTTCTGTGAGCGTGGAACGAATCTCATCCAGCTTCGGAGCTTGAGCATACTCGAGCTCAACCGAGGTGCCGCCGGTAAAGTCCATACCGAAGTTTAGACCTCGTATTCCCAACAGCGCGATGGACGCAACTACCAGAATAATGGAGATCGCGGAAGCGATCTTCCGGAAACCCATAAAATCAAATGCTTGCTTTTGATCATCAGACATTGGCGAGCTTTCCTCCGATCGACAATTTCTCGACCCTGCGGCCGCCGTATACCATGTTAACGATGCTCCGGCTAACCATCAGCCCTGAGAACATGGACGTCAGAATCCCGATGCACAGCGTCACCGCAAACCCTTTTACCGGACCAGAGCCCATCGCAAAGAGAATAACAGCAACCAGCAACGTAGTGATGTTGGCATCAAAAATAGACACGAAAGCGCGGGAATAGCCGGAATTAATAGCCAATTGCGGCGATACGCCAGACTTTAGCTCTTCCTTTATACGCTCAAATATCAACACGTTTGCGTCCACAGCCATACCTACGGTCAACACGATACCGGCAATACCTGGCAGCGTCAGCGTGGCAGAGAGAATGGACATGCAAGCAATCAACAACATCAAGTTTACGGTGAGCGCAATATTTGCCACAACACCGAACCCGCGATAGTAAAAGAGCATATAAAGCAGAACGAGAATAAAGCCGAGCCCCACCGACATCATGCCAGCGTCGATATTTTTCTGCCCCAGGCTTGGCCCAATGGTGCGCTCCTGTACGAAATACATAGGCGCAGCAAGAGCGCCTGCACGTAAGAGGAGCGCCAGTTCCGACGCCTCGGGAATGGAATCCAGCCCCGTGATACGGAAGCTGCTGCCTAACGCGGACTGAACAGTTGCCAGGCTAATAATCCCTTTTTCTACAACCCGCTTCTCAGATTCCACGGGCTCACCATTGACCATTTTGGTTTCGGTTTCGGTGCGGAATTCGATAAACAGAACCGCCATACGCCGACCGATAGCATTACGAGTAGCACGATTCATTAGGTCGCCACCCACAGAGTCCATGGTAATACTCACCTGCGGCTGGCCATTTTCATCAAAAGCCTGCTGCGCATTGGCAACGTTGTTACCGGTGGCAATCACGTCACGCTCTAGGCGAGCTGTACGCTGGCGCTCGTCCCGAAAGCTGAACTGCTCTGTCTCGCTAGAGGCTGCGTCTTGACGGGCCTCCATGCGAAACTCCAGATTTGCTGTCGCCCCCAATACCCGCTTTGCTTGAGCTGTATCTTGAACACCCGGAAGCTCGACAATAATTCGGTCGGAACCCTGTTGTTGGACCAAAGGCTCAGCAACACCAAGCTCGTTCACCCGGTTACGGATGGTGGTCAGGTTCTGCTCAAGAGCATACTTACGAATAGCGCTTACCTCGGCTTCGGAAAGTGTGAGCACTATCTGCAACTCATCACCGTCGGCTCTCTGGTCTAGCAAAAACTCGTTATATTGACGCTTGATCAGATCAAATGCCTCGGTGCGAGTCGCTTCATCACGGAAACTCAAGACAATGTCGCGGGCGCCTTGCACATCTCCGCCTCTATACCGGATGCGCTCCTCACGAAGCTCGCGTTTAATCTGACCCGAAACCGCTTCAAGCCTTTGGCCAACAGCGGTATCCATATCAACCTCGAGCAGGAAGTGGACACCACCACGCAGGTCCAAGCCAAGCTTCATTGGCCCAGCACCCAAACTTTTCAACCAAGAAGGTGTTGAGGGCGCCATATTAAGCGCAACGAGATAATCTCTTCCCAAAGCAGCCTGAACAACGGGACGGGCACGCAATTGATCATCAGAACTGGTCAACCGGATAAGAGCATCCCGATCCTCAAGGGTACTACTTTTAACCTCAATGCCATCCGACTCCAACGCCTTGACGGCTCTCTCAAGCACAGCGGAGTTCACTTCGGTGCTGCTACGGGCGCCGGTGATTTGTACGGCATAGTCATCGGGAAATAAATTGGGCAAGGCGTAGATGAACCCGATCACGATCGCGATCAGGATAATCAGGTTTTTCCAAAGCGGGTACTTGTTCAGCATAGGATCCCTTGTAGCCAGCCTAAAAGCTGGCCTTGGTGTTTCAGCCAGAAAGGTTCAAGCCGGCAGGTATCAGGGCCGGCCAGAGAGTCCTTGCTCAGATATCTTTGAGCGTACCTTTAGGCAGCGCGGCGGCAACAGCCACTTTCTGTACCTTTACCTCAACGTTGTTGGAAATCTCAACAACGATAAAGTCGTCTGTTACTTTGGTGATCTTTCCGGCAATGCCGCCAGAGGTAACCACTTCATCGCCTTTATTAAGACCAGACATCAATGCTTTGTGCTCTTTTGCACGCTTGGACTGGGGGCGCCAGATCAGGAAATAGAAAATCAGAATAAAGCCGGCAAAGAAAATCACTTGGCCCATAACACCCATACCACCAGGCTGGCCAGCCGCCTGAGCCATCGCCAGTGTGGGCATCATCGCTATGAGACCGATCAAAAACAACTTAACTGATTTCATTAAAACTCTCCGTTGATTAAGCAAAAGATTTTACTCATTACCCATGGCTGGCACTGTCTCGCCGCGCAGAGCATAGAAGTCATTTATAAAGCCCGACAATGTACCTGCTTCAATGGCCCCGCGCAATCCAGCCATCAGGTTCTGGTAATAGCGAAGGTTGTGAATGGTGTTTAACTGGGCTCCCAGCATTTCTCCACACTTATCAAGATGATATAGGTAGCTTCTCGAGAAATTCTTGCAGGTATAACAGTCACAACGCTGATCCAGAGGTGCAGTATCGTGGCGATGTCTGGCGTTTCGGATCTTGACGATCCCAGTAGATGTGAACAAGTAGCCATTGCGTGCATTTCGTGTGGGCATCACGCAATCGAACATATCCACGCCACGCCGTACCGCTTCCACGAGATCCTCTGGTCGACCAACGCCCATGAGATACCGAGGTTTGTCTGCTGGCATCTTGGCTGGCAGGTGGTCGAGTATGCGAATCATGTCCTCTTTTGGCTCACCAACGGAAAGACCACCGATAGCGTAGCCATCAAAGCCGATGTCCGTAAGACGTTCCAGTGAGCGGTCCCGAAGGGATTCGTACATGCCGCCCTGAACAATACCAAACAGCGCTGACTGGCTGTCTCCGTGGGCGTCTTTGCTACGCTTAGCCCAGCGCAGAGAAAGCTCCATGGACTCTCTCGCCTGCTTCTCCGTTGCAGGATAAGGCGTGCATTCATCAAAAATCATCACAATGTCAGAGCCAAGATCCCGCTGAACCTGAATTGCAATTTCCGGTGACAACTCCACTGGCGATCCGTCTACCGGAGAGCGAAACGTTACCTTCTCTTCGGTAATTTTGCGCATTTCGCCCAAACTGAATACTTGGAAGCCGCCGGAATCCGTAAGTATTGGCCCTTTCCACTGGGTAAAATCGTGAAGGTCGCCGTGGGCTTTTATCACGTCTGTACCCGGACGCAACATCAGGTGGAACGTATTGCCAAGAATGATTTCTGCGCCGATCTCATGGATATCGCGGGGAAGCATTCCCTTTACCGTGCCGTAGGTACCTACGGGCATAAACGCTGGCGTCTCAACCGTACCCCTAGGAAAAGTGAGTCTGCCGCGTCGGGCAAGGCCATCTTCGCCCAGTTTTTCAAAGGACA
This sequence comes from Marinobacter sp. 1-4A, assembly GCF_016597725.1. GTDB lineage: Bacteria > Pseudomonadota > Gammaproteobacteria > Pseudomonadales > Oleiphilaceae > Marinobacter. Next base: position 38,089 of record NZ_VCGY01000004.1, on the reverse strand, counting down.
TGAAACAAGACTGGCTCACGGTGTATCTCCGATGTTGGTTGTTTGCGTGCTGTCTGACCGTGCAGACTCGCCCGTTTCGCCAAGTAGCATACCCAGACTAGGCTCCTTCGCGGTTATAAACATGGCATCGCCATAACTGAAAAACCGGTATTTCTCACTCACCGCTTCGCGGTAGGCATGCATAACATGCTTATATCCGGCGAATGCGCTGACCAGCATAATGAGGGTGGATTCAGGCAAGTGAAAATTGGTCACCAATGCATCTACTGTTTGGAATCGGTAGCCCGGATGGATAAAAATGTCCGTTTCGCCCCGAAAAGCCTTCAAATGACCGCTCCGACTTGCAGATTCGAGAGATCTTACAGAGGTTGTTCCCACAGCAACCACTCGACCACCGCGGGCGCGGGCGCGATTGACCGCCTCGACTGCATCCTCCGGCACGTGCACTAATTCACTGTGCATCACATGCTCGTCTAAACGGTCTACGCGAACCGGCTGAAAGGTCCCAGCCCCTACGTGCAGAGTAACGTATGTGCTTTCGACACCTCGCGCTTTCAACGCTTGCAATACAGCCTCATCAAAATGCAGACCTGCGGTCGGCGCTGCTACGGCACCAGCTTCCTTCGCGTAGACAGTTTGATACCGCTCGCGATCTTCTGTCTCATCAGGACGATCAACATAAGGCGGCAAAGGCATGTGCCCGATGCGCTCCAGCAGATCCAAAACCGGCTCACCGGCCTCGCTTTCAAGATGGAACAAGGCGTCGCTTCGCCCTGTCATACACAGAGCACTGCCATCCTCAAGAATGACCTTCTGCCCGTCCTTCAATGCTTTAGACGAACGGACATGGGCAATAAGCTGGTGTTCGCCGGTCACTCTCTCAACAAGCACTTCAACTTGACCACCGGTTTCTTTTTTGCCGAATAGGCGCGCCGGAATAACACGGGTATTGTTGAATACAAGGAGGTCGCCGGGCTGCAGGAGATCCGGTAGGTCAGTAAAATAACGGTGTGCAGTATCGCCGGATATGCCATCAAGACATAGTAAACGGGAAGCGCTACGTTCCCTGAGAGGGTACCGGGCGATGAGTTCATCCGGGAGATCAAAATGAAAATCGGAGACGTTCATGGACTGGGCTGTTCACGACGCCGCATTACGCGACTTTAGTATGGTAGCGGCGGGCGGACTCGAACCGCCACGCTATTTCTAGCAACGGATTTTGAATCCGTCGTGTCTACCAATTTCACCACGCCGCCAACGAAGAGTGGGGGAATTATACTTAGCTTGATCGTGAAAGCAATACACAGATCGCGCTAGTTTTAAAAAAATCCCTGTAATTACAATCGGTCGAATAGCGACAGCTGGGAAACCTGCGCAAAAGACTGTTGCGCAGCCTGCAGAACAAAGCTCTGGAAGCTAAGATTGCTGATCGCTTCTGCGTAATCTACATCTTGCAGTTGCGAGCGAATTTCATTGGAGTACACCGAAGAATCTGCAAGGAAACTCTTGGTGGATTCAACAGCGTTCATGCGCCCACCAAGTTCGGTCTGCTTCAGAATAAAGCTCTCTTGGGCATTGTCGAGGTTAACGAGAGACTGAGCGATCATATCATCGTACTGAGCTCGACCTTCCGGAGTCCCCTTGTCCAAGGATTCGAGGCCAGAAATCAGGTTTTCGATGGTGCCAAACACTGACTGCTTTTCATTGACCTTTAAAGTGAAAACATCTGTTGAACCCAAAGCCATGCCTGAAATAGTTGCCTCTATACCAGCGACCACGAAAGGCTCACCGCTTTCATAGGTAGCCGGGGTAACGGAAAGTATATTGCCCTGACTGTCTTGTGCCTGAATATTGTTGGCAGCATCGACAGTGATTGTAATGTCATCTGGAAATGAGCCACTGTAAGCCGCGTTGAGTGCAGCCTCATTCACTAGAGTTACGCCGGAAATAAACCCGCCTGAAGCATTGGTGGTGTACTCTCCGGTGATAGCAGCGGGCACGTTCATAAAAATGTCTTTGCCGTTATCGCTAATTGGCACGGTCACGCCGTCATCAATTTCCAGAACCCGCTGGCCTTCGTCGCCATTGTATTCATACACGCCGGCAGCATTTTTCTGGAATGCCTGTACCGACCCCTGAAACCCACTAAAAATGTACTCTCCGGAAGCATCTCGCGTGTTCCCGATATTCGCAAGCTGCCCTAAGCGCTCCTTCAGTTCAGAAGAAATCGACCGGCGGTCATTGGGCGACAAAGCCCCGTTGCCAGCTTGAACAGTAAGCTCACGGATGCGCTGAATAACATCGACCGCACTTGTTAGAGCATTCTCTTCCTGACTGAGTCGGTTATCCGCAAGATTGGCATTGCGCTCATAGGTTTTAACCCGAGAAAGCTCCTGGTCCAACTTTAAAATACGGGCGGCCGCTACGGGATCATCAGAGGGCTTGTTCACCCTCTTACCCGTGGATATCTGCTGTTGCGTGTTATTCAGGTTGCTGTTCAGCTCCTGCATCCGGTTGATACCGTTTGAAAACACCTGTTGTGATGAAATTCTGATCATGTCACATCACCTCGTCTTTTACCGGAACGTCTGCAGCAACGTGTTGAACAAATCCTGGGCTACCGAAATGACCTGTGCCGAGGCGTTATAAGCAGCCTGATACTGAATAAGCCTACCCGCTTCCTCATCAAGGTTTACCCCTGAAACCGACTCCCTTTGGGCCGTTGATTGCTCCAATAGAGTCTTTCCGGCCTCCAAATCAAACTGGCTCTGGCGGGTCTTTACGCCGATGTCTTCTACTAATCCAGCGTAGCCCTCGGTAAAGTTTTGACTCTTGCCGTTCAACGTATTGGCGGTGCCGAGTGCAGCCAACAATTCGGCATTGCGATTGTCTGAAACGCCGTTGCTGTTGTAATCAATCTCAAAGGTGTCTCCGGCTGCGGGCTTACCTGTTATTTTGAACTGAAACCCCTGATAGTCAGCTCCATCTGCGGGATCACCACTAAACACCGTATTTATTATTCCAGAATCATAAGCCTGATTAGGTGTGCCAATAACTGTGTTGGCTGGTGGCGGACCGGTAACCGTAAACACCAAAGCCGTCGGATCGCCGGGGTCAGGCGCAAAGGTTATGGTCAAAGGCCCATTCGCCAGCTCCCCTGCCGTCTCAAAGCCCGGCAACAGAGAGCCGGTAAACGGGTTGCGCACATTCAGCATAGTGCCCTGATCGATTTGACCGGTTCCAATATTCTGATCGCCGGTAGTGGCCCTTATCGGGCTCGCAAATGCCAAGTCCTCTTCCCGGCTCACCTGCAAGCCAATAGACTCTGCCGCATTTCGGCTTGGCTGAATTAGGTACTTGTCGCCAGCATTGAAAGTGCCTCCCTCAACACGAATATTAAACCCGGGCATCGTGATTTCAGATTGCACAGGGTCCGGCAACCGACCCTGATTAACGACTTTTCCTGACGCCTTATCTACAAGTTCAAAATTTCGCCCATCGCCGCTGAACTGCAAGGTCCAGCTTCCAGCAGGCAACTTACTACTATCGGTAATCTCAACCGCCAGCTGGCCGTTATTCGGCGCCAGATTGTTCGCGTTTGCTACAACGCGGCTTCTTTGGGTGGCCAGCGCATTAACATCGTTGAAAAACAGCCCTCCAAGGTCACCCTCAAGGTCCATTCCAATTTCGTGCTGATGATTTAGGCTGGACGCTAGCCCTATGGCGATCCGGCCCAACTCATCAAAAGCAGGTTTCAGTGCCTCACTGTCAAAACGCCTTAAGCCACCCAGCTTTCCGCCAGTGATTTGCTCGTCAATGTTGAGAGTGCGCCCGCCGTTGGTAAGGTTGAACTCCAATCGTGAGGGGTCTTCAGCGCTGCGCTGGGTATCGAGCTTCGCAGCGTTGTTTCCAATCACAAGAGAAAGTCCATTGGAGAGAGAGACGTTTACCTGACTTCCCTCGGTATCCGTTACCCGAATATTGACCAACTCAGAGAGCTGACGTAATTTTTCGTCCCGCTGATCCAACAGTTCATTTGGCATTCTGCCCTGTGCCAAACCCGGAGATTCCGAAATAGCCAAATTGAGATCGGCGATACTGCTTAGCAAGGTGTTAACGTCCTTAACGCCTTGCTGCATTTGCGTCTTCACGGATTCCCGCTGCTGGATGAACTCCTGACTCAGCGCCTGAAAGCGATTGACCACTTGCTGGGCCTCGCTCAACACTAATTGGCGCTGCGGCAAAGACGTTGGGTCTTCTGCGGCGTTCTGAAGGCTTGCGAAGAAATTATTCAGGGCATTGTTTAGGCCAGTGGTCTCACCACCGAGCAAATTATCCAGTCGGCTTAGCTCATTGTTTAATGCTTGCTGCTCTCCGGTCAGGGTGCTGTCTTCTCGAACCTGCTGAACCAAAAACTCGTTCGCCAATCGACGAACATCAACAACACTGACGCCTTTGCCAATTGTCCCCGCACCCGTTCGTTGTCCCTGTTGGGTTTCAAATATCACCTCCTGACGGCTGTAGCCAGGCGTGTTAGCGTTAGTGATATTATTGCCCGTCGTGTTCAGAGCGCTCTGGTGGCCAAGAATACCGGTCAGGCCAATACCAATCAGTCCCGCCATAACTATTGCTCCTCTGCCCCGCCATTCATGGCCTCATTGCCCATAGAACCGCTGCCCATGGAAAGTGTCATCAGAGAATCACGATTCATAATTCTGGTGATCTTATCTCCATACTGCGGATCGGTGGCATAACCAGCTTCCTGCAGTTTTCTGGCAAATACATCGGGCTGATCCGCACTGGCCAGTACATCCCGATAGCGAGGGTTAGACTCCAGAAATGCAACATAATCCCGAAAACTGGACTCGTAATCCGGATAGGCCCGAAAATTCGCGCGCTCTTTCATGGGTACCCCCTCACGGAATTCCGTGGTGGTTATGGTGACCGAATCACCCTGCCATCGGCTGTCGGCTTTGATGCCAAATAGGTTGTAGCTCGGCTCTCGGCCGTCTCCCTTTATCATGTGGCGCCCCCAACCAGTCTCCAGTGCCGCCTGCGCAACCATCAGCTTCGGATTAATTCCCGTATCTGCAGCGATTTTTTCAGCAACCGGCAAGAGTGCGCTTACAAACTGCTCTGGCGACTCGAACTGCTCGGGTAGGTCAGGCATGTCAGTAGCAGGCACGACAGTGTTATTCGCCACCACCTCGACTACCTCATCAACCCTTTGCGGCAAGTTCGGCGAAATAGGCGGCAAGCTGCGCTCATAGTCCGTGAGAGCCTTTTTATGGGAGGCCAAGGGATTACCCTTCTGGTCTATGCCCGGAATATTTTTACCCAATTGACGCACCAGAGCATCGGCAAGACCTGTGCCCTGCCCGCCAGCCATGGTAAGGCTCAACTGGCTATCAAACATGTCACGATACATCTCGGACTGGTTACTGTTCAGGTAATTACCTTCAGCAAACACATCTCCGGCTTTACGCATGGACTTCAGCATTTCAGACAGAAAAATACTTTCAAACTGGCGTGCCACTTCCTTCAGCGCTGTCAGCTTGTCGTCCCCGGCGCTGTGCTTAAGCGCATTCAGGCCGCTGAAATCGGTGTAGACTCTGGCTTGTTGAAGCTGATAGTCCTGCATCACATCACCTAGATAACAATAAGCTCGGCGCGAAGTGCGCCTGCCTGTTTAAGAGCTTCCAGTACAGCCATAACATCGCCCGGTGCTGCGCCGACTTGGTTCACGGCCTGAACAATCTCATTAAGAGTAACGGCTGGCCCAAACTTGAACATGCGCGCCGGGTCTTCAGTAATAGCAATCTGGGTATCTTGTTCGAGCGCGGTTGTACCGGCAGCAAAGGGGTTGGGCTGCTGAACTTCCGGGTTTTCCTGAATGGTCACTGTGAGATTGCCGTGGGTAACGGCCGCTGGGCTAACGCGCACGTTCTGTCCTACAACAATCGTTCCCGTGCGACTATTAATCACAACTTTTGCAGCATCCTCCGCAGGATCTACTTCCAGATTCTCCAAGATGGAAAGAAAGCTGACTCGCTGGGAAGGGTCACGGGGCGCGCGAACCGAGATCGATGTTGCATCGTGGGCATAGGCCATATCGGGTCCCAAACTCTCATTAACCACTTCAACAACCCGGCGCGCTGTAGTGAAGTCCGGACGCATCAGGTGAAAGGTAATGGTGTCGCCTCGGGTAAACGGGGAAACTATTTCGCGCTCAATGGTTGCGCCGTTTGGAATACGACCAACACTTGGCACGTTCACGGTTATTCGCGAGCCATCTTTACCCTCAGCACCAAATCCACCAACAACGAGACTGCCCTGCGCCATTGCGTAAACATTGCCGTCCGCTCCTTTGAGGGGTGCCATTAGTAACGTGCCACCTCTGAGGCTATCCGAGTTGCCTATGGACGAAACTGTCACATCTATCTCCTGCCCAGCCTTGGCAAACGGCGGTAGGTTGGCGCTTACAGTCACCGCCGCTACGTTCGCCAGATTTGGATTAACGCCGTCTGGTAACGTGATGCCGAACTGGTTCATCATGTTGCGGAAGGTTTGGTTGGTGAACGGGGCTTTATCGCCAGTGCCGTCTAGGCCAACCACCAAGCCATAACCCACAAGTTGGTTATTACGCACACCTTTGATCCGCGCCAGATCCTTTAAACGGTCTGCCATTACGGGTGCCGCCATTACAGCAAGCATCAGCGAGACAACTACGAAACGGCGCATAGTCATAGGGGCCACCACTCGCTGTTAAAGAACCGGGCTAACCAGCCCATCTGATTTGCTTGATCAAAGTCACCTGTGCCACCGTAAGCAATCCGGGCATCTGCAATTCGGCTGGAGGCTACTAGATTGCCAGGCGCTATATCCTGGGGGCGCACAAGGCCAGTTAACCGCACATATTCGTCACCGTTGGTCAGTGATATCCACTTCTCGCCACGCACTTTCAATACGCCGTTTGGCAAAACTTCTGTCACCGTTACGGTGATACTGCCCGCCAGACTGTTGCTCTGATCTGCTTCGGCTTTACCTTGGAAGTCTCTTTCACTTTTGATGGACGTTGCGATGCCAAAATTACCTTTACCCAGAATATTGGGTTCGGGCATTGAGATATCGCTGTCTTTATTGATCTTCGTTTCTGCGTTTTTGCTGGCGCGGGTGGACTCATTAAGAGTGACCGTTAATACGTCACCAATGTTGAGAGCCACTGTGTCGCCATAAAAATTGTAGTTGCGGGAACTTTGGAAAATTGCACCGGATTCCGGATCGCGCTGCATCATTGCCTGAGCGCGAACGGGGGCGTATGCCGGATCGTTAGGCTCGGCCCGAGGCCGGCTCATGGCCGTACATCCCTGTAGAAGGACCAGCAACCAAACCAACAAAAGGGTTCCTGTCGATCTGGTTAACCAAGTTGATGTAGTCGGTTTCATGAGTTTCCCCCTCACATTCTTACTCTTGCGCACAATCACAAACCCATTAATTTCATAGGGTTAGCCGATGTTCTGCGTAATAAACTGGAGCATTTGGTCTGTGGTAGAAACCACTTTCGAGTTCATCTCGTAAGCGCGCTGGGTGGTAATCATATTCACAAGTTCTTCAACCACTTCCACGTTGGATGACTCGATCATGCCCTGCTCTAGCGAACCCAACCCGGCCAGCCCTGGCTCACCCTCAGCCGGATCACCACTGGCATTGGTTTCTTTAAACAGGTTGTTGCCTATGGCCTGCAAGCCCTGAGGATTAATAAAGTCCACCAGAGTAATCTGGCCCAGAACCACAGGTGCTGCCTGATCGTCTGTAATGGCGGAGACTGTGCCGTCCTTGCCGATGGTCACGCTTGTGGCGTTCTCAGGGATATTGATGTTTGGTTGAAGCGCATAGCCATCCGGAGTAACAACATCTCCGTTAGCGTTCAGCTGGAACTGACCATCCCGCGTGTAGGCGGTCTGTCCGTCCGGAAGCTGAACTTGCAGAAAACCGCGACCACTAACCGCTAAATCAAGGGGCTGCTCGGTAATCTGTAGATTGCCCTGACCAAACTGCTTCGCTGTGCCGACCACACGTACACCGGTACCTAACTGCAAACCGGAAGGCAGTTCGGAATTTTGTGTGTTCAAGCCGCCAGGCTGCCGGTTGATTTGGTACAGAAGGTCCTGAAACACCGCCCGATCTCGTTTAAAGCCTGTGGTGTTCACGTTGGCCAAGTTGTTGGAGATGGTGGACATATTGGTGTCCTGAGCGCTAAGCCCTGTTTTACTTACCCAAAGTGCCGGATGCATCGTTATTACTCCTTGCCGTTACCTTGCGAGCGGCGAATGTTTGCCGCTTCTAGCCGGGTCGGCTTTGTTTTCAATCGTTATCAGAGGTTCTGCAACAGCCGTGCCGCCGCCTCGGAATTCTCGTTTGCCGTGCGCATAACCTTCACTTGCATCTCGTACTGGCGGGACAGCTGAAGGTTGGACACCATCTCTTCCACAGCATTTACATTCGAGCTTTCAAGGAAGCCGGAAGCCACGCGCAAGGCAGCGTCTACTGGTTCTCCTCCGTCGATAGCCTGATCGGGCTTGCGGCGAATAAAGCCGTCCAAACCTTTCTCAAGCGCTTCCGGCGGTGGGTTCACCAGTTTCAGCCGATCCACTTCCACTAACTGGTCTGGCGGACCGCCAGCGGGAACAATAGAGACAGTGCCATCAGCACCAATCTGGAGATTATCAAAGGGAGGAAGCGCAACCGGGCCGCCATTACCCAGCACCATCTCGCCACTGGCAAGGCGCATCAAACCATTCACATCAATTTGCATGCTGCCGGAGCGGGTAAATACTTCTTCGCCAAGATTGTTCTGGATGGCCAGCCAGCCGTCGCCTTCTATTGCGACGTCCATCTTCCGGCCGGTTTGCATCAACGCCCCTGCAGAGAGATCTGTACCGGGCCGCTCTGCCATGGCGTAGGCACGGGTAGGATGGTGCTCGCCGAACACGGGCATGCTGCGGGCTTGGGCAAAGTCCTTTTTGAAGCCTGTGGTGTTTACGTTAGCCAGGTTGTTGGCGTGGGCGCGCTGCGACAGCATATTCTGCTTGGCGCCCGACATACCTATATAAAGTGCTTTGTCCATGGGAAAACTCCTGCCGGAATTTTGACTGTTTCCAGTACTCTTCCATAGTTCTAGCAGGAGTCATGCCACAGTTACATTAAAGCCGTTTAGCGGAGGTTAATGATGGTTTGGGTGACCGCATCGGACGTTTCGATGGTTTTCGCATTGGCCTGATAGTTACGCTGGGCAATGATCAGGTTAACCAATTGGGCGGAAAGATCCACGTTGGACTCCTCCACCGAACTTGACTTGATTCCGCCAAGGGTTCCGGTATCCGGCTGACCAATAATCGGCTGCCCGGATTCAAAGGTTTCTACCCAACTGGTATCCCCCACCGGCGACAATCCGTTTGTGTTGTTGAACGCAGCCAAGGCAACCTGCCCCAAGGCTTTGGACTGGCCATTCGTGTACCGGGCAAACAAGACCCCTTGATTCGAAACATCAAGTCCAGACAAGCGCCCGGTGGTATAGCCATTCTGGCGCTGATCATTAACGCCAAAATTTGCGCCATATTGAGTAGTGTCCCCAAGGTTCAATACAAACGCCGACGTAGTAGGTGGCTCCGGTATGGGAGTGACGACGGTCTCGCCAGGAAGCGGTGGGCCGTCAGCGCCGTTAGGCTGACCATCTGCATCTCTCGGAACCCAGTCTGTTACCAGAATTTCCCCGTTCGCATCGCCGTCGATGGATTGCAAAACGCCATCTTGGTCAAACCTTGCGGTATAGGGAGTAACATCCGTGCCTGCGACCAATTCGCCATCGATTTGCAAATACACAGACCACTCGCTGACCCCCACGCCATTCCCCGGCGATGGCGCTTTAACAAAGAACTGGGTCAACTCATGCGAATTGCCCAAGCTGTCAAATATCGACGTAGATGTGGCGTGGTTGTAGGTTCGCTGATCCAGCGGGTTAAATGCGTTAGTTATTCTGACAGGCGAAACCGGGAACTCATCCGCTAGGTTCGTGCCCGGGCCACCTGTTCCGTTAATTCCCGTAACGGTTCGGTCGGCAGTGACTTGAATACTACCCTCTGCAGTTATAGGGGCCCCGCCGTTAACCACAACACTTAGGTTTTCACCTTGGTTGTGGATAATTCGCAATTCGTCTGTGCCTGTTCCATCATCAACAATCGCAGCCGATATCGAAGTGTTGTCAGAGCGGTTGATTGCATCTCTTAGGTCTTGAATAGTAGAGAGGTTGGTGGGGTCAACGTTTAGTGGGCTCCCGTTAATCTCAATAGTGAACGTAAACCCGGGTGCTGCGACCACGGCATCGGTGATAGGCACCGGTGCCGTGGTCGTCGCCGACGCACTCAAACCAGGTATAGCGTCTATTCTATTCACAATCTGACTCGCACTGGTAAACGGAACCTGAGCTCCACCGCTGTCTACGTCGTATAGCTGTACGGGAATTGCAGGCTCTCCATTAGCATACTCAACCTCAAATTCTTCACCATTAATAGTTGAGAACGCCAAAGGCGCGAAATCGCGCACCCGTGATTCCAGCACGGACTCGCGCGAATCTAGGTTCAAGTCTGAACTCAAGTTCGTGGTGCGGCGCGGTGCCAAGTTATCGGTGGCAATTTCAAGATCCCCACGAACACCAGAAAGGTTGCCGTCATCATCCGCAGTGTAACCCTGCACACGCATAGACTGGTTATTTATCACAAAGCCGTCTTTATCAATAGTGAACTGGCCCGCCCGTGAATATCGGGTTTCGCCGCCGTTGTTCAAAATAAAGAAACCATCGCCTTGTATGGCCATATCCAAGCCGTTATCGGTAAAACTGATATTTCCCTGACTGAATGACTGCTCTATATTCTGAACATTCACCCCGTCTCCGATCGGATTGGAACCTCCGCTCAAAAAACCGCTTGCGTACAAGTCACCGAACTGCACTCGGCTGCCTTTGAACCCAACCGTACTGGCGTTCGCAATATTGTTGCCGGTTACGTCCAGGTCTACCGCTGCCGCCCTTAAACCACTAAGCCCCGTATTAAAAGCCATAAATCACCTCTGGTATGACACCGGTATTAATTAATTTGTTTAACGTCCGACAGAGCAATGGAACCCATGCCTGCCAAATTCAAAGTCACGGATCCGCCCTTGCCCAGTGACACACTGTCTACATTGGCGCTGACGAGAGTGGGCAGCTGCACACTGCCATCAGGGTAGGAAGCCTCAGCCACAATTCGGTAGGGACCGGCCGGCAAGCTATTGCCGTTGCCGTCTTTTCCGTCCCAACGGAACGACTTGACCCCTGCAGAACTACTGCCCAGATCAACCTGACGCACCAACTCACCGCCGGGGCTCACTACAGACAAACGCACTCCACCGGTGGACGCAGGCACTTCAATATTGCCGGATATTTCGCCCTCAGTACCAAGAATGCCAACCTCAGACGGCGCAAGAACCGTCTTGCCAACCATTGCCGAGGCCTGAAGTGCTTGCGTGGAGCGGAACTGCCCCACCACATCATCCACAGTTCCCGAAAGCTTCTGCATCTCTTCCAGCGAACTGAATTGCGCCAACTGGGAGATAAACTCGCCGTTGTCCTGAGGCTCCAAAGGGTTCTGGTTTTTCAGCTGTGCCAGCATTAGCTCCATGAACTCGTTCTTGCCAAGCTCGCTTTTGCCGCTAGCGCCGTCCTGTTGCTGGGTTCTGTATTGCCCCAGTACGTCAGAGGCTTCTGTTGCGTTAATTGCACTCATGGTTCAGTCCCCGCCCCGTTACTGCTGACCAAGTGTCAGGATGCGCTGCATCATGGATTTGGCCGTGTTCATAATATCCACGTTCATCTGAAAACTTCTTGAGGAAGACATCATGTCCGCCATCTCTTCCACTACATTTACATTGGGATAATAAACATAGCCGTCTTCATTGGCCGCTGGGTGATCGGGTTCGTAGCGCATCTGCAGTTCTGCATCGCTTTCAACAATGCCCTCCACACGAACCCCCGCGCTGGCGTTGTCCGACATTTCTGTGCCGAAGCCTTGCTGTGTCGGGTTCATCATGGACTGCTGGATTGCCGAGAAAACGGGCTTGCGTGCGCGGTATGTGGCGTCCGTGCTTGAGCTCGCCGTTTCTGCGTTTGCAATGTTTGAGGCGGTAGTGTTAAGCCGCAACGATTGCGCTGTCATGCCGGAACCGGCGATATCAAAAATGCTGCCAAGTGACATGATGTCTCTCCTTCGCTAATCGGGAAACGGCGGCTTACTCACCTTTCAGGGCTTTGGTCAGCCCAGTAAACTTGCCATTTAGAAACTGAAAACTGGCTTGGTAATCCATCGCATTACGCATGAACCGGGTCTGCTCTGCTTGAGCATCGACCGTATTACCATCCACGGAAGGCTGGTTCGGCACTCGGTACAGCAAATCTGAATCTGCGGCACCGCCAGAGGCATCCATGTGGGCGGAGTGTGTTTTCTCCATGCCAAAACCACTCATGTTGTCCTGCGCTTTTTGCATCATGGCCTGAAAGTCCAGATCCCGGGCCTTAAAACCCGGCGTATCGGCGTTCGCCAAGTTGTTCGCCAGAACTTCAGCGCGCTTTACTCTGGTTTCCAGCGCGTGTTGGTGAATACCAAGAGCCTTATCAAAAGTGATCGCCATACAACCTCCGAAATCCTGTTACCAGCGGTAAAGACCTTGCCGGTTTCGTTCTATGGCAGAACTAAAGCAATGCTAATGCCAGAATTCGGGAGCCCTTAAAATTAGGGCGTTGTGGAGGGTTTCGAATGGAAAAAAATAGAAAAGACAGAAGGGTAACGGCAAATTTAGGTGAAAGCGGCAAGCTGTTTCCCCCACCGAAATAGCGAGGGAAACACCCGGCATTATTTTATCGGCCAATGCGCAACAAACTCAGAAAGCTCGGGCCTGGGAACTGCAGGTTTGGCAGAGGACACCGTGCCTGTGTAAAGAAAGCCGATAATGGATTCGCCTTTTTCAAGGCCAAGACCCTGAAGAATCACGGGATTATATGCCATGTCACCCGTACGCCACATAACTCCATAACCGGCGTCTTGCAGCGCCAATGCCAAGAAACTCAGGCTTGCTCCGGCAGAAAGCACCTGTTCAACTTCCGGCACCTTGGGGTGTTTCTTGGGAGAAGCAATACCAACAATGACCATTGGTGCGCGCATGGCTTTTTTATGCATTTTCTCCAGCTTGCCATCATCAATATGCTCAGAGTAGCCCGCAGCAAACAGATCGCCGAGCGCTTTCAGATCTTCCCCCGCAATGACCAGATAGCGCCAAGGCCGCAATAGAGCATGGTCTGGCGCGCGCGCGGCACAAGCAAAAGCCCTTTCAAGCGTTGCGGTAGATGGGGCTGGCGCTTCCAGCCGCGGCTCAGATGCCCTATTGAGCAAAAAGTCAGTGACTGAATTCATAATCATTCATTTCCGGTAACTGAAGTCTGGGCGGATATCATCAAAACCAGATCAGTGAATTGTGGGTTATACGTAATGCTGATAACCTTTGGTCGTACTATCAAGGGATAGTTTTTAACATACTTTCTTTATGACCTATAAACGATACGGTTTCAGCGCCATGAGTGATCAGCGTACATGATGGGTGCTCCGGCAGATCTTCGCAATGCTAGCAATGGTCTGGGGAAATCTCTGGCATCCGATGCCCCGAACAGGCCGGTGGCCATTCCCCCGATGCCCGACTACAGCGGGCGTATTCTTGCGTATGCGGCTTCCGCCGCCACAATTACTGCAGGGGTTTCACAGGGCGTTTTCCAGCAATGGAATATATGGCTGGTTGCTGCAGCATTGATATGGCCGCACATCGCACACATGCTCACCCGGCGCACCTTTTTAAGAAATTCCCCCCGTATCCGCCAGAAAATGTTAACGACAGACTGCATCATCGGCGGCGGTTTCATCGGCTGCATCGGTCTAGTGGCGATTCCTTCCGCCATGGTCGCTCTAATGCTTACCTTTACCAGCCTGATCATCGGCGGGGTGCGTCAGTGGTTAATCGGCTGTGGTTTCATGGCCGTTTCCATTTTGGTCTTCTTGTCCATTTTTGGCCCGGCGGAGTCCTATCAATCACCGCTGCTAACCAGCATGCTTTCGATACTATTCACCAGTGTTTTCATCTGTGTGACAGCATTTTATTCGCACCAGCAGGCCCGCGCCCTTATGCTGGCAAAAACCCAGATTCAGAACCAACGCGAGCAGTCCATAGCGCTATCTCATAAGCTATCGAAATACCTCTCCCCCCAGGTGTGGCAATCCATTTTTACCGGGGAACGAGATGTGCGCCTTGAAACCCAACGCAAAAAGCTCGCCGTTTTCTTCTCGGATATAAAAGGCTTTACCGAACTCTCGGAAGAAATGGAGCCGGAAGCATTGACCGAGTTGCTAAACCACTACTTCAACGGAATGTCTGAAGTAGCGCTGAAATACGGCGGCACCATCGACAAGTTCGTCGGCGATTCCATTATGGTATTTTTTGGTGACCCCACCAGCCGTGGCCAGCGTGAAGACGCCTTCGCCTGCGTATCTATGGCCATCGACATGCGTAAACACATGAAAATAATGCGGCAGAAGTGGCGCAGCCAAGGCATAAAGTCGCCGCTTGAAATCCGCATGGGCATCAGTACCGGCTACACAACGGTGGGCAATTTTGGCGCTGAAAACCGCATGGATTACACCATCATCGGCAAAGAGGTAAACCTTGCCAGCCGGCTAGAATCTCTGGCGGAGCCGGGTGAAATTCTCGTTTCCTACGAGACCTTCTCCCTGATCAAAGATCGAATCATGTGTCGGGACAAAGGTGAAATTACGGTAAAAGGCTTCGGCAAACCCGTGCCAATCTATGAAGTTGTAGACTTCCGTAGGGATATGGGCCCCAACCACAGCTTTATGGAGCATGAGCACAGCGGCTTTGCCATGTATCTGGATTCTGAAAAAATCACAGATAAAGAACGGCAGAGCATTCTCAGCGCGCTGGAGGGTGCCGCAGAACGTCTGCGGCACGAGGAAGACAGCGCCCGCGAATAAAGACTACTGACGAACCAACCTTGGCCCAGCTTGCTCTTCTGGCTCTGTGCTACGCCAAGGGTTGATATCCAAGCCTCCTCGGCGGGTGTAGCGGGCGCAAACGGTTAGACGCTCAGGCTTACACCGGCTCAGTAAATCGGTGAACACGGTCTCTACACAATGCTCGTGAAAATCCTGCTTCTGCCGAAAGCTTACGATATAGCGTAACAAGCCTGCGCGGTTAATGGCTGACCCGGTATAGCTAATCAGCACCGTGCCCCAATCGGGCTGCCCGGTTACCGGGCAATTACTCTTCAAAAGATGTGAGCACAGCTTCTCGCTAACCACCGCTCCGGAAGCGGAGAGCGACTCTGGTGCGTAGTCATACACCACGTCATCAACCGCTTCGTTATCAATCAACTCGTAGCCTGCCGGACGCCCGGTCGCTGGAGCAGAATCGTCCACACTGAGAAAACGCACATTCACGGCGGCTCCGCAGGCGCTGGACAAGTCACCGGTCACGGTTTCAACAACCTGATCAGCCGATGAGAACACCGTCTGATTCAGGGAATTGAGATAGAGCTTCAGGGATTTGGATTCAATAATGGAGGGCGATGCGGCCGGAAACCGGATTTCTGCCCAGGCAAGATCCGGAACACCGCCGGGGCGTAACCAGGAAATTTCCCATGCTTGCCATAAGTCCCCACCAAACCAAGGCCAGCGCCCATCTTCGAGACCAATGCGCCTACGATTCTCATCGCGCGCCACAGGAAACAGTAACGATGGATCGTAGCGATCCGGGTAATCGCTGGTTTTGCCTAGAGGCGCATTATCAAGGGCCATAGAGCTTCCTAAAAATAACCATTATTGAACAACTGTTACCGAGTTAATGCCGTATGCCCTTGCCCCGCGCCAACAACCTAAGCGCTATGAAGGTAAGCACAGCAATAAACGCGAGAATCATGCCAAGGGATACGAAGGGGTTTACGTCAGAAACGCCGAGTATGCCGAACCGGAACCCATTTACCATATACAGAATCGGGTTCGCCATAGATACGCCCTGCCAAAAGTCCGGCAACAGATCAATACTGTAAAACACCCCGCCAAGGTACGTTAGCGGCGTTAGCACAAAGGTTGGCACAATGGATACGTCATCAAATTTGGTTGCCAGTAGCGCGTTAATAAAACCGCCCACAGAGAACAGCGCAGATGTCAGAAATACAGTCACAACAACCATTGGTAGGCTGTGGATCTTTAACTGGGTAAACGCCAACGACAACAGGGTGACAATTACCCCTATACCTAGCCCACGCGCCATGCCACCCGTTACATAGCCAGCCAATATGACCCAGTTAGGTACGGGAGATACAAGCAGTTCTTCAACGCTACGCTGAAACTTCATGGAAAAAAACGACGACACCACGTTGGCGTAGGAGTTCGTTATGACTGCCATCATAATCAGGCCGGGCACTATGAATGACATATAATCGAAACCGCCCATTTCGCCGATTCGAGAGCCGATCAGGTTGCCGAAAATTATGAAATAGAGCGTCATGGTAACGGCAGGGGGCAACAGAGTCTGTGGCCAAATGCGGGTGAAGCGGCGAATTTCACGCAACACAATCGTCGTGTAAGCGGTAAACAAAGCCTGAGCATTCATGCCCTGCCCTCCGTCTTTGTTTCGCCTTTGGGTGCATTGTGCTCCACCATACGGATAAACAACTCTTCCAGCCGGTTTGCCTTGGTGCGCATACTGACAACTTTTACTCTCTGCTGCTCCAATTGCATAAACACATCATTTAGAGCCTGCCCTTTGTGCACATCCACCTCTAACACACCTTCGTCGTCCAGCCGACACGAAAAGCCCTCCAGATCTGGCGCGGTATCTAACGCCAACTCAGTATCCAGTAAAAATGTCTCAAGGCTTAGTTGCTGCAGAAGTTCCCGCTTGCTGGTATTCCTCACAATACGGCCATGGTCAATAATGGCGATATTACGGCACAGAGCTTCTGCCTCTTCCAGATAGTGGGTGGTAAGAATAATGGTGGTGCCCTGTCGGTTCATGTCTTCAAGAAAAGACCACATAGAGCGCCTTAGCTCTATATCTACGCCTGCAGTTGGCTCATCCAAAATTAACAGTTTTGGCTCGTGCACTAGGGCGCGAGCAATCATCAGCCTACGCTTCATGCCCCCTGACAACATACGTGCTGGCGTATTGCGTTTATCCCAGAGTCCAAGTTTTTTCAGATACTTTTCTGCGGAAACAGCGGCTTTTTTTAATGGAATCCCATAGTAACCCGCCTGAATGGTGACAATATCAAACACCTTTTCAAACTGGTTAAAGTTGAACTCCTGAGGAACAACGCCCAGATGAAGCTTGGCATCGGACAGATGGGTATCAATGTCGTAACCAAACACACTCACCTTGCCAGCACTCTTGGTTACAAGAGAGCAGACAATGCCCAATGTGGTTGATTTGCCCGCGCCGTTCGGGCCTAGCAGCGCAAAGAAATCACCCTGCGCCACCTTAAGGTCAATTCCCTTGAGTGCTTCAAACCCGCTGCCATATGTTTTGGTAAGCCCCTCGATGTCCAGAGCATTGGTCATAAAAAGTTCCGATTGAGAATTAGCAATGTTCAGGGAACATTAATTAGTTGAGGCTTATCAAATTTTTTCAAGGCTGGTGCGCACCTTCTCAGATAAGGCAAAATCCACAAACTGCGACAGGTATCCCGATATACCCCGATTTGCCTCCCTATAATGCGGTGACAACAATTTACAGAAGGCCGTCCACCGCTGCCCAGCTGGCGTGCCCCAAACTCAGGGAATGTACAACGAACCATGGCTGCCGTTCACCTAGCTCGCCCATTAATTACCCTGCCCCGCGTGTTTTTTGCTGCTTTGTTTATCAGCCCGCTACTGTCCGGATGTTCAAGCAGCGATGGCAACAACAGCAGCGATACCAATACCGGTAAAATAAACGATCAGGGAATCAGCGGATTAACCTACGAGACCGCCAGCCAATCCGGTACAACAAATGCCGAAGGCCAGTTTCAGTACTATCCGGGAGAGACTCTCAACCTTAGTGTTGGCAACCTGCCAATAGCCGAGGGTGTGCCAGCACAAGAGTGGATTACACCGCTGGAGTTCTTCCCCGATATCCGTACCCAACTCATGACACCCGCCGTTGATGAGGAAGGTCTCAGCACCCATGTAGAAACAGAGCAGCTACTTCTTAGAAACGTACCACTGACCAATCTCACACGCTTCCTGATGCTGTTAAACTGGACAGCCAATATCGAGGAAGGTGAAAGCATTGAAATACGTGACCGCGTTGTCGAACAGCTAAATGCAGCCCTGCCCAATCTCACTGCTCCGATTGATTTTTACGTTAGTGAAGCCGAGTTCGACGCAGCCGGCAACGCACCGTCTCCTGCAAACCAATTGCTAGCCGCCATATGCTTTTATCCAGAAGAAGATGAGTTATGTACAGCGCCCCCAACAGAAGACGATATTGAGACCGCGCCGATTCGGCCCGAAAACGAGGACGACTGGGACCCTGATGTGGAATACCAACAAGGTTTGCGCGCCAAAAGGCAACGCATTCTTGACTCGGTACGCTCCATGGAAGACATAGATGCGGAAGATGCTAGGGCCTATTTGACGCAAGAGCTAGACAGCATAAAAACTGAAATTGGAAAGCGATACTATCTCGATAAAGATACCGCTGAATCCCCGGCCAGCGACACCGCTATCAAGCAAATCAAGATTCGCCGCATTGACAGCACTGCTGAGCTTTCAGACATAGAAGCCATAACGACGCGCCCCCAAGATGTTGTTCTGCACTCCTATAGCTGGCAAACGGCGGAGGTAGAGTATTTTGTGGCCGGTCCCGCCGGTGGCGAATCAGAGATCGTGATTAGCTTTTTGCCCGAGGATACCTACAGGTGGGTACGGAAGACACTTAGAGTGATTATTACCGAGTGATATGGCGCGGGATTAGCGGCTAATAAACCGACTGATATTCCAACGGGATTCTGCGCCAGTTACATCGTAACCGGCCGGGTTCAACCCTTCAGTTCCATGGGCAAGGCATTCCTTGATAGCTAGCACTTCGGCGGCCGAACGGCTTTTATTGAATTTTGCCAAATCAATAACTTTAGCGGTTTTTAACGGCGTGTGATGACTGTCCGTCATAACCATCACTCTGGGCCACAGCCTGCGCTCGGGAGAGTGCGAAACCACAACGCCGCGCTGGCCATCCGTCAACTCCACAAGACTTCCTGAAGGGTAAATCCCAATCGCCTGAATAAAACTCTCTACAAGCTCATCCTGAAACTCAATATTCCGCATATCGTAAAGCAAGGTTACGGCTCTTGCAGGAGTCATAGGCTCTGCAACGCTTTCACGAGGCTCAATCAATGTTTCGAAGAACTCGGCAAGCCCGGCAATTTTCGCCAACAATGGAATTCTGTCGCCGCGAATACCTTCAGGAAAACCTGAGCCGTTATGGCGCTCGCGATGCCCTTGAACAACACTCATTACAGCTCGCGAAAGACCACTGCCCTCCAGCATGGCAACGCCTTTCTCGACATAAGTCCGATACACAGCATATTCGTTCGCATCATGCTGGCCTTCCCGGCTGAGCAGATCTTTCGACAGCTGGACTTTACCCACCTGCGATAATAGGCAACCCAAGCCGAGATGGTTCAACAGCCCTTCATTCAGCCCTAACTGTCGCCCGCAAACCAACGCCCAAACGGAGGTGTTGAGAGCATGCCTATATACGTGGCTATCATGCTGGTGAACACGACTTAGCCAAAGCAACGCATCCGGCTGACGAACAACGCTTCGCACCATCTTACTGATAATCGCAGCAACCGGGCGCAGGTCCCGCTTTTCCTGAGTGTTTACCGCTGCGTATAAACGCTCAAGCGCCACCCCGGCATCCTCGAGTAGATGCTTCGAGGTTTTGATCTCACGCTTTAGCGTGGTGACCGTCTGATATTTTACAGGTTCGCGAATGCTTAACGGAGGAAGGTGGAGCTTTTCGCGGCCGTCATTCCTACGCTGTCCTTTGGCTCCGAAGGCCGGTCGCGCAATCCTCGATAGCTCAACGGAGCCGCGGGTTTCAGCGACATCAATCGAAACCCATTTGCAGTAAGAAACCAAAGCACGGATATCATCCTCGGAACGAATGTGGAAGCCCTGAATGGGAAACGGCGTCTGGTGCCACGGCCGATCGAGATCAGACACAAACATGCCAACCTCAAGATCATGTACCGAAATTTTATGTTGACCAACGCCCACCGCTTCGCTCCTGAAGAGATACTTTTTGATTGGTACTATATTCAAACGATTGCACGAAATAGTCCATTACAATTTCGTAGCTGAAAGTAACAGCATCGGCACACAATGTAACGACTACTTTCGACCGGTAACAGCTTGTAGCAATGTGACGAAGTTCACAAAATCAATCAGGTTGGGTCACACGCCACACTATCAAACTTTGGCGGGCGAGCATTGAGGGACCCCCGCAGCGTTTTGCGAGTATAAACGGTGTAGGGAACAGTAGACGCGCGAATATAATCAACATTTACCGCATCCTTTCCTTCACCTTTGGTCGCGGATGCCGGTTCGCAAGTCACCAACAGCTCAAGCCGACCAGACACCGCGGCTATTCGTGCTTGCGGATCGGTTGCGTTTACCGCCATACATTGGTCATTCGAGTTTGCTGCTCCCCCTCCAGACGCTAAACGGTCCAGCCCGCTGTCCGCGCAGGCGCGGATACCTTCGCCGCAACTCCCCGCTTCTGCATGGCTATCATCAAACAACCGCCACACCCGCTCGCTGCACTGGGTTTCAAGTGTTATCGGCGTGGCCCGGTCGGACAAAAACCACCAATCGGGATACTCAGCGCTCTGCCAGGACACCCTGACAGTTCGCGGTTCGCCCTGAGAGTTCTCGGCCGGGAACATGGCGTAGTGGGAGTAATACGTTGCACAACCAGACTGCATAACCAACAACCCCAGCACAGCCAAAAGGCGCGATAGGCCATTGGTCGACTTATGAAATCGGGAAATGGTCATGAGTCGCACGTTATTCCTTAACGACAATCTCACGTTAGGACACCTATTTAATCGGCACTTTCGTCAAATTGTAACCCATAACCATCGACGGTTTTGCGAACGACCACCATCTTTAGCACTGGAGCTGGCACGGGAAGGCCTTGTACCTGAACATCCACCTTGTCCCCCATTTGCGGAGCGAACGGCTCATCATCAACCACGATGAACACGCCACCATCTGAAATATCACGCGTAGAGAAAGTAAACTCTCCCAACGATTCATGGGTTACTTTCACCTTGGCACTCATCGCGGTGCGACAATGTATTCTGCGGTCATCTACAGCCATCGGCAAGATTCCACTGCTTCACTAAGGTACGTTGTAGATTTCTGTGTTTTTGCAAATCATATCTTTTATATATTAAACAGAAGAATAGCACTATTTTGAGGGATTATACCAAAGGGAATATTGACTTCGGGCGAAACACAAATGAGAATGGTTGGCGTTTCTTGACAGCTGTAGAGCTCAAATGCAGCTACGAACCCAACACTCGCTTTTAAGGATGCCCTTATGCGCATGAAACTCGCTGCAACTGCAGCAATCGCCCTTACTGCTTTACCTATTGCCGCCTCAGCAAGCGACGAAGTGAATATCTACTCTTACCGGCAAGCCTATCTTCTTGAGCCGCTACTGAATGCGTTCGAGAAAGAAACCGGCATCAAGAGCAACGTTGTGTTTGCGAAGCAAGGTCTAGCCGAGCGTTTGGAGCGCGAAGGCCGTAACAGCCCGGCAGACATCGTGATGACCGTGGATATTTCGCGCCTCAACGAACTGGTAGAGCGCGATCTTGTTCAAGAGCTCGACAACGACGTGTTGGAAAAGAATGTTCCTGAGAACCTGCGTCACCCGGATGGCAAATGGTTTGGTCTCACTACTCGCGCCCGTTTGATTTACACCTCAAAAGACCGAGTGGAAGAAGGCGAAATCACAACCTACGAGCAGCTTGCAGATGACAAGTGGGAAAACCGTATTTGCACCCGCAGCGGCAAGCACCCGTACAACATCGCCCTGATTTCATCCATGATCTCGCACCACGGCGAAGCCGAAACCGAAACTTGGCTCAAAGGCTTAAAAGACAACCTGGCCCGCAAGCCCCAAGGCGGTGACCGTGACCAGATTAAAGCGATCGCAGAAGGCGTGTGCGACATTTCTATCGGAAACAGCTACTACTACGGCAATATGCTGCAGGACGAAAGCCAGCGCCCGGCCGCAGAGGCTGTTCGTTTGGTGTTCCCTAACGCCGACGGTCGTGGTACTCACATCAACATCAGTGGTGTTGCTCTAACCAAGAGCGCCCCTAACCGTGACAACGCTGTGAAGCTGATGGAATTCCTCTCATCTCCGGAAGCTCAAGGCATCTACGCAACCGCAAATACCGAGTACCCGGCAAACCCGACTGTTCAGCCTACAGGGCTGGTTGCAGAGTGGGGCAAAATCAATCCAGACAGCTTGTCTCTGCAAGAGATTGCAGACAAGCGTAATGCAGCCGTAAAACTTGTCGACCGCGTAGACTACGACGGCGAATAAGTGTTTTGGTGAAGGCGGCGCTGCCGCCTTCATTTTCACTTCCAGCAGTTCTCAATCACTATCAATCACAGGAACAAATGATTCTGATCATTGCAGAGGCAATTTGAGCTGACTACAATCGTCAACCTTCGGTCTGGCTTACCTCTTTACCAAATAACCAGAACCGTCGTTTTACCTCTTCCATTTTTATAACAGGAACCCTATGAGCGAGGCCGCGACCAGCGTTAACCCCGGGCTTACCCAGCCCTTGCTGGCAAAGCGTACCTCCCGCCGCTGGCTGTTCAGTGCTTTATTAACCACCGCCATTGTTGCCTTGCCGGTACTCTCCGTTATATTTCTCGCCTTCTTCCCGGAAGAGAATATCTGGCCACATTTGCTGGACACCACCCTACCCCGCTATCTGGTCACAACCATCAAGCTGATGGCGGGCGTTGGCGCGATTACTCTGGTCATCGGCCTTTCAACCGCCTGGGCAGTTACCATGTGCGACTTCCCGGGGCGTAAGTTTTTCGAATGGGCGATGCTACTGCCTTTCGCCGTACCGGCCTATGTAATCGCTTATGTTTACACGAGTCTTTTGGATTACGCAGGCCCCGTACAGGGCGCCTTGAGGGACTTGTTTGGCTGGACCAACGCAGCTGACTACTGGTTTCCTGAAATCCGCAGTCTGGAAGGCGCCACGCTAATGATAGGCTTGGTGCTTTACCCTTACGTTTACCTTCTTGCCCGCGCTGCTTTTTTGGAACAGTCGCCGTCTTTGTTTGCGGTCAGCCGCAGCCTTGGCCATTCAGCGCTGAGCACATTTTTTAAAGTGGTGTTACCCATCGCCCGCCCGGCTGTTGCGGTCGGCCTCTCGTTAGTACTGATGGAAACGCTAAACGATTTCGGCACTGTGGATTTCTTTGCGGTACAAACACTCACTGCCGGTTTATTCGACACTTGGATGAATCTCGGGAATCTCGGTGGTGCTGCCCAAATAGCCACAACCATGCTTATCTTCGTTGTTATTCTCGTTACGCTTGAGCGCTATTCCCGGCGGCGCCAGCAGCAGTTCGCAGCGAGGGATAACCGCGACCCTATACGCAGATTTACCATGTCCTTCCCAAGACAGCTCATTTGCGTTGCCGTTTGCGCCTTACCCGTGGTGCTAGGCTTTGTAATTCCCGGGGTTACACTTGGCGTGTATGCCTGGGAGTATTTTGGTGAAAGCTGGAACCCAGATTTCATCCGCAACACCTTCAACAGCCTTTTTCTTTCAGGCACCGCAGCACTAACCACGCTTTTGATCGGCATTACTCTCGCGTACAGCCGCAGGCTTCATAACACCCGTGGTATGCAGGTACTCATGCGTCTCTCAAGCTTAGGGTATGCAATGCCGGGCGCAGTGCTGGCTGTTGGGGTGATCGTGCCTTTGGCCGGTTTTGATAACTGGCTGGACAGCCTAATGCGGGACTACTTTGGCGTAAGTACCGGCCTACTGCTCAGCGGCTCCGCTTTCGCCATTGTGTTTGCCTACACTGTGCGATTTCTGGCGGTATCAGCAGGTAGCGTGGAAAGCGCGCTGCAGAAAATCACCCCGAGTATGGATATGGCCTCTCGGTCTCTGGGGAACAGCCCTGGCAAAACACTGGTAAAGGTACATCTTCCCATGCTGCGCGGCACATTGATAACCGCAGCATTGGTGGTTTTTGTAGACTGCATGAAGGAATTACCGGCTACGCTGATACTTCGGCCGTTCAACTTTGAAACTCTGGCGACCTACGTGTACCAATTTGCGTCTGACGAGCGCCTGTATCACAGCGCCTTGCCCGCGCTTATCATTGTATTGGCAGGCATCATTCCAATCATCCTGATGAGCCGCTCAATCTCCAACACCCGCTCTATCGCGTGATGGGGCACCTCAAAGCTGGGGCGCCAGTTTTGAGCGAGCGTCTTGAACCACAAACCGACCCTGAAACACAGCCACAGGATCACCTTGGGGCAAGGTGTTCGGCGCTCCGCAGAACACCTCAGTGGTCAAATCCAAACGGCCTTTGCCGTGCCTTGCAAGACTCTTTCTGAAACGTTCCGGTATCTCATCGCCCGGCAGGCGGCAAATCGCGTAGAAATCCGAGGTCACCGGGTCCAGATAATCAATACTGCCCGTCTGTACCACCACGCTGCCCTTTAAACCGAGATCGGCCAGTGCAAGCTCCGTAAGCCCCCAAGCCGCGGTTACAGCCACCGAGTAAACGCTACCACCAAATCCGGTGCCTTGGTGGTTGGTATTTTGCGCAAGCGGCGCACTGATAAGCAGTGAACTGCCATCCCAGGAATGCAATTCGATACCAAGCGCACGGGAAAGCGGAATTTCCTCATGAATACGCTTTTGGAATGCAGAAAGCTGAGCCATAAACCCCTCCTGATATGAGTTAATTCTATGCCCGTCATCCGCTTTTCCCTATGCGACCAATGTCGGCTCTAAAACGAATCAGGCCCGGCTTAGCCGGGCCTGATCTGAACACACTACAGCTTGCGCATTACTGCCAAACAACCTTCTTACGCTGCGCGTACCACTCGTTTACCTGATTCTCATAGGTGTTCTCAACAACGTTCCGCTTGAGCTTCAATGTTGGCGTCAGGAAGCTGTTCTCAATCGTCCACTCGTCGCTAACAATGATCACAAAGGCCAACTGCTCGTGGGGATCTACGGTTTTATTCACCCTTTCGACCAACTCCGTCAATTCCGCTTCAAGCTCCTTGCGCACATTCGGATCACCAACCGTTGGTCGAATACCTTCGGCTAACTGAATCATGGCAAAGGGCTGAGTCTGATTGGCACCAGACACGCAAACCAATTCAATCGACTGGTTTGCCATCAGCTTATTTTCAATCGGCGCAGGCGCGATGTACTTACCTTTGCTGGTTTTGAAAATCTCCTTCATCCGACCGGTGATCTTCAGGCGACCCATCTCGTCGATTTCGCCCTTATCGCCGGTTTTCAGATAGCCGTCTTCCGTAAAGGCAGATTTGGTGTTTTCCTCATCCTTATAGTAGCCCATCATAGTGGCTGGGCTCTTGATTAGGATTTCACCCTCAGGGCTTATTTTAGTGTCTACGCCCGGCATGGATTCGCCAACATACCCCGTGCGGGAACGCCCCGGCTTATTGATATGCGAGTAGGCAAAGTTCTCGGACATCCCGTAGCCTTCAAGCAGTTCCAAACCAAGGTTCCGGTACCAATCCAGCACATCTCCAGCCAAAGGTGCAGAGCCACTACCGGCCAGCTTCACTTTATCCAGCCCCAACCCTTTAAGGACTTTTTTCTTGATCAGCTTGCTGACTACCGGAACCTTCAACAGCTTGTTGAGTTTCTTCTGTGGCAGCTTTTGCAGCACACCCTGCTGGAACCTAACCCACAGCCGCGGTACCGATAGGAACAGCGTTGGTTGGGCGCGCTTCATATCGTCAACAAACGTGTCGAGAGATTCTGCAAAGAACAGATGAAAACCAGCATACAAAGATGCTAGCTCAACAAACGTACGTTCAAACACGTGCGCCAACGGGAGGTAAGACAACATGCGCTCTTCAGGGCCTACTTGCAGAACTTCCATGCCACCCTCGGCGGCAAAAGCCATATTGCGGAAGCTCAGCATCACGCCTTTAGGCTTCCCTGTACTGCCTGAGGTGTAAACGATGGTTGCAAGCTCATCCGCATCGCGCTGAACGTTTTCCTCCAGAGGCGGGTACTTGGCAACTATGTCATCCCAGGTTTCAAAATCGTTAGGTGGGCTCAGAGGGTAAGAAATGCAGCGAACAGATTCCGGAACACCCGGCTTCATCATATCCCAGTCATCAAGCTTGCCAACAAACAGAACGTCGCACTCTGCGTGGTTCAGTACGTATTTCACTGTGTCGGCATTCAGAGTTGGGTACAAAGGCACAGAAATGTGACCGGCCATCCAGATGGCCCAGTCAGTCATGATCCAATGCGCGCAGTTTTTGGAAATCAAACCAATACGGCTCTTCTCTGGCAAGTTCAGAGATTTTAGGTAAGACGCCATACGGCGAGCTTCATCAACAGCCCTTCCCCAGGTGTACTCCACCACTTTGCCGTTGCCAATAGGCTGAGTCATATACAACGAATTCGCCTTGGCAGACTCCCAGTGATAGACCATATCCAGCGGAAGCTTATTTTTTGTTTGCATGAACGTTCCTTGCATTCGTTATTTGATTTATTGAGGGCATTATTTAGACTTTAGTAGTGTATTTCAACACATTATGGCCCGTTAAAGCGTGACTCAGGCCAACAGATGAGAAACTCACCTAGAGAATGTCAGATCAGGCCACAACCACACTAACATGCCCTATCACCAAGTTGGCGGGGCTGTGATAAACTCTCGCACCTTATTACCGCAAACATCATAAAAAACCTCGGAGATAGGCATATGGCCAAGAAAACACTGCGCACCCTACTGGGCGCGTCACTAATGGCATTGACGAGTCTTTCAATGGCTGCAGAGCCTCGGGTTGTGGCAATTACACAGATTGTTGAGCACCCAGCGCTCGATGCTGTTCATCAAGGCGTTAAAGATGAGCTGGCCGAACGAGGTTATAAAGAAGGTGAAAACCTGAAGCTCATGCATGAAAGCGCCCAGGGTAACTCCGCCATTGCCTCTCAGATTGCGCGCAAATTCGTGGGTGAAGGTGTAGATGTGATTGTGGCCATCGCAACCCCTTCCGCACAAACCGTTGCTGCGGCCGCCCGTAATATCCCTGTTGTGTTTGCTGCCGTAACCGACCCAGTCGGCGCGAAGCTGGTAAAGAATGCTGAAGCACCGGGTGCGAACATTACCGGCGTAAGCGACATGCTGCCTATCGACAAACACTTGGACATGCTCCTGCGTATGGTTCCGGATGCCAAGCGCATTGGCACTGTGTACAACCCCGGTGAAGCTAACGCAGTGTCATTGATTGAACTGCTCGAAGAGCGCTTGGAAGCCCGCGGCCTGCCTTTGGTTAAAGGTGCCGCAACTAAAACGTCTGAAGTACTGGGTGCGGCCCGTTCTTTGGTGGGCAAAGCCGACGCCATTTACCTCACTACCGATAACACCGTGATCAGCGCGGCCGAAGCCGTCATCTCTGTAGGCGAACGCGCTAAAATCCCGGTATTTGCTGCCGACACAGCTACCGTTGCACGTGGCGCCGTTGCAGCACTGGGTTTTGATTACTACGACCACGGTCGCCAAGCTGGCGTAATGGTTGCG
Organism: Marinobacter sp. 1-4A; assembly: GCF_016597725.1. GTDB lineage: Bacteria > Pseudomonadota > Gammaproteobacteria > Pseudomonadales > Oleiphilaceae > Marinobacter. The sequence goes on along the minus strand of NZ_VCGY01000004.1, from coordinate 10,088 downwards.
CGCATTCTTGAGGGTGAAAAGCCAGGGGATATGGCGGTAGAAACCATGGAAAAACTCAACCTGTTTGTTAACCCGGAAGCTGGCGAGCGCATGGGCATCACCTTGTCTGATGACATCATTGCCGAAGCTGCAGAAATCGTTAAGAGCGACAAGTAACGCCTGACTTACACGGGCGGGTTCTGTATAAAGGGCCCGCCCGTTTTTCTACCACAGCGAATCTTTCCCATGCTCAGTGAAATTGCATTTTACGGCGCAGTCGAAACTGGCCTTATTTACGGTCTGGTTGCGTTCGGTATTTACCTCTCTTTTCGTGTACTCGATTTCCCGGATCTGACCGTAGACGGCAGCTTCCCTCTGGGCGCAGCTGTTGCAGCGGTTCTTATTATGGAAGGCTGGAACCCTTGGTTGGCAACCGGCTCAGCGGTACTGGCCGGCATGGCCGCTGGTGCAGTAACCGCCATTCTTAACGTAAAGCTGAACATCCTGAACCTGCTGGCATCCATCCTCACGATGATTGCCCTATATTCCGTCAACCTTCGGGTGATGGGTCGGCCGAACATCGCGTTACTTGGCGAAGAAACCGTACTCACGCCTTGGTACTCGCTAGACCTCGCTTACCATCAGGTGCCGGTGCTTCTGTTCTCGATTGTGATCCTTATCTCCTTGATACTGCTCTGGCGATTCATGAAGTCAGAAACCGGTCTCGCCATGCGCGCCACCGGTGCCAATCCCAGAATGGCACGGGCTCAGGGTATAGCCACTGGCACTATGATCATCCTTGGTGTTGCTGTCTCCAACGGCATGGTCGGCCTCGCCGGTGCGCTGTTTGCACAGAGTCAGGGCGCAGCAGACGTAACCATGGGCGTTGGTGTCATTGTTATCGGCCTAGCATCATTGATTGGTGGCGAAGCGGTTATAACGCCATCTACCGTTGTTCGCGCTTTGATTGCATGCGTGGTTGGCGCCATCATTTATCGTCTGGCCATTGCCTTTGCCCTGAACGCCGACTTCCTCGGTTTACAAGCTCAGGATCTCAACCTGATAACAGCTGTACTGGTAACTCTGGCCATCGTATTGCCGGGCGTTCGCAGCTCACTGGTTAGCAAACTCACCCGCAAAAAAGCCTGAGGAGGCAATATGATCACTGCAACCGACCTCCGGCTTACCTTTGGCAAAGGCACCCCGCTGGAAAACCCCGCACTAAGAGGCATGAGCCTCACCGTCAATCAGGGTGAGTTTGTGACCGTGATTGGTAGTAACGGAGCTGGCAAATCTACCTTTCTTAATGCTCTGGCGGGTGAAACGCTGGTGGATAGCGGCACCATTGTTGTCGACAACGTGAACGTAACCAAACTGCCAACTCACAAACGGGCGGGCCGTGTGGCGCGGGTATTTCAAGACCCACTAGCCGGTACCTGCGAAGGCTTGAGCATTGAGGAAAATCTCGCGCTCGCCATCAAACGCGGCCAACGCCGTGGGCTGAGCACAGCGGTAAAAAAGCAGTATATGGAGCAGTTTAAGGAAAGCCTGTCTTCCCTAAACTTAGGGCTGGAAAACCGCCTTGGCGACAAGATGGGCCTACTCTCAGGTGGCCAGCGTCAAGCAGTCAGCCTGTTGATGGCAAGCCTTACGCCCTCTGCCATTCTCCTGCTGGATGAGCACACCGCAGCGCTGGACCCCAAAACGGCGGCCTTCGTTTTGGCGCTCACCACAAAAATCATCGAAGACCAAAAGCTAACGGCACTGATGGTTACCCACAGCATGAAACAGGCGCTGGAAGTTGGCACCCGCACAGTAATGCTGCACCAAGGGCAAGTGGTGTTTGATATTGAAGGCAAAGACCGGGAAGGTCTGGAAGTAAAAGATCTGCTGGAGTTGTTTGAAAAACAACGCGGGCTTTCAGTGGATGACGACAGCCTACTGCTGGGCTAACGAAAAGCGGGAGCCTCGTGAGCTCCCGCTTTGTTTACTGCACTAACCTCTAGTGACCGTAGATACGCATGGCCGTATCTGTGATCGCCAAATCATCAATAAAAATACTACCAATCGACTGCTGGCCAATGATCACGCCATCGATACCAACGTCTGCTCGAAACGAGGGCATATCAATAGCCAGAGACGACCAGCCGTTGGAGAACCGTGCGCCTTCGTAGATATAAAGATCCACTTCGGCAAACAGATCCAGCGGGCTTGGGAAGCTACGGTCGTAATCGGCACCGGTTATTTGCATGCCGCGAACACCAATGCCCAGAAACGGCACATCAAACTGCATGTTCTCTATCGCAAAAGCCGTTCTAAAGCGCATTATGTCTGAGGCCGTATCAATACGAATCGAGCCGCGCGCCATCAAGCCTTCCGCTAGAAAGTTATCAATCAGATCGGTGTACTCATTGCTTCCATCAGTCGCCGCCAAATACCAAGCCCCTGTGGTAACCCGGAAATCGACGGCACCAAAGTTGGTAGGCACAATATTAATGGCCGCATCACCATCGGCGAGTACATCAATATCGATACGAATGTTGTCCAGACGGTCATTGGCAGTAGGCCCGCCAATCCCGTTAAACCCGAAAAAATCCGTGCGCTCCGCACCGCCAATACTGATGTTCTCGATGGCCAAGGCACCCTCATCGAAATAAAGGAAACGGCCGATATCAATCTTTGTTTCAAGTTCAATGCTCACGCCTGCCTGCCCCGTGATGTCACCCATCATAGAATCATCCAAGCGTTGTATCTCAGCCATGACTGCAGGCGGAGCCCCTGCAATACACAGCGCTAGCAATGTAGGTTTCAGGCCTTTCATTGTTCTTTTCCTTATTATGGTCGTTATCACGTCCTGTGGGCCACTGCGATGTTCGACTCCACATCGCTACTTTAACGACACGTTTATTCTGAGTACGTGCAGAAGTCACAAATTGTGTGAGTTTGTTAACAAAATCAGCCTGAGCGGTATGTTTTTTAATCACAACATATAGTAATCCTTAGCTTTTCCACTCAAGCGCCGGATTTCCCAGAGTTTTCCTTCTTGCAAGCCATTTTCCATTGATTTTCTTTGCCGGAAGTCACTTATCAATAGTCCCGCTTAAATTCACAAACCACTATATCCTGTTATACTCCCCTGAAAATAAAACTACATATAGGGCTAACAGCTGTATAGCAAACATACGCCCAAACACGCCTTCCCACGGCCAAAGCCCCACAGGCTGCCGCAATCGGGGCGTGTTTATTGAGTGCTAGGGCGTTACCTCAGATTATCGCAAGCACCACATATAGTGTTTTTTCGGCGAGAAATTGAAAACAGCATAGAAAGCAAGAGCGCCAGCCCAGATTTTGCGGCGCTCTACAGGGACAGCGCCAATAATCGGTGCCTTCGACAACAGACATACTTGAAGATTTAGGGGTGGCAATGAACGCTAAGGCAGAGGCAGTGGTTACAACGATTCCGATGCAGGAAACTTCGCTCGACATCTGGAACAGCAAGTACCAGCTTAAAACCAAGACCGGCGAACCTGTAGACAAAGACATCAACGCCACATACCACCGCGTTGCTACGGCCTTGGCACAAGTCGAAAATAAAAGTGTGCGCACCGAGCAGATGAAAAACTTTGCCTGGGCCCTCAAAAACGGCGCCATTCCCGCAGGCCGAATTACCTCCAACGCCGGTGCCGAAGCGCACAAGCCTGCAACCTCCACCATCAACTGCACCGTATCTGGGTCCGTTCAGGATTCCATGAACGACATTCTGGAGAAAAACCACGAAGCAGGCCTAACTCTAAAGGCGGGCTGTGGTATCGGTTACGAGTTCTCTACCCTGCGCCCCAAAGGTGCTTACGTTGCTGGCGCCGGCGCAACCACATCTGGCCCGCTGTCGTTCATGGATATATTCGACCGCATGTGCTTTACCGTGTCTTCTGCTGGTGGCCGCCGCGGTGCCCAGATGGCCACCTTTGATGTTCACCACCCGGATGTTATCGACTTCATTCAGGCCAAGCGTGAAGACGGCCGCCTGCGCCAGTTCAACCTGTCTCTGCTGATCACCGAAGATTTTATTGAAGCCGTTCGTAACGACAGCGACTGGCATCTCTCCTTCCCGGTTACCGAGAAAGAAGTAGCGGAAGAAGGCCTGGACCTCACCGACCCAAATCAATTCGTATATCGTGACTTCCCGATATTAGACGGCTATGTGGTTAACGATGAAGGCAAGGTAGCGTGCCGCATTTACCGCACCCTGAAAGCCCAGTTCATCTGGGACACCATCATGACCTCCACCTACGATTATGCAGAACCCGGCTTCATCCTGATCGACAAGGTCAATCAGATGAACAACAACTGGTTCTGCGAAGACATCCGCGCCACCAACCCATGCGGCGAACAGCCCCTGCCCCCTTATGGCAGCTGCCTGCTGGGTTCTGTGAACCTGACCAAGTTTGTGGACTACCCGTTCACCGAAAAGGCCAGCTTCAACTATGAAAAGTACCGCAAGGTTGTGGGCATTTTCACCCGCATGCTGGACAACGTAGTAGAGATCAACGGCCTGCCACTGGCCGAGCAGCGCCACGAAATCACCTACAAGCGCCGTCACGGCATGGGCATTCTGGGCTTGGGCTCAACTCTTGCCATGCTGCGCATGCCCTACGGTTCTGATGAATCTGTACAGTTCACCGAAGACGTAGTGCGTGAAATGGCCGTGGAAGGCTGGCGCCAGTCGCTGGCACTGGCCGAAGAGAAAGGCGTTGCGCCCATCATGGACGACGAGTTTGAAATTACCCCGAAAATGATGGGTAAAAACCCTCAACTGGCCAAAGATGGCCATAAGATCGGCGATAAACTGCCAGGCCGCGTGCTGCACGCCAAATACAGCCGCTACATGCAGGAAATTGCCAAAGTTGAGCCAGAGCTGGTTGAAAAACTGGCTGAGAAAGGTGGTCGCTTTACCCACCACACCTCCATTGCACCCACTGGCACCATCAGCCTGTCGCTTGCCAACAACGCCAGTAACGGCATAGAGCCAAGCTTCTCGCACCATTACGCCCGTAACGTCATCCGCGAAGGCCGTAAAACCAAAGAAAAAGTCGACGTATTCTCCTTCGAGCTGCTGGCCTATCGCCACCTGGTAAACCCCGGTGCCATGCCCTTCTCAGACGAAGAAGACAAAAAACTACCCAGCTACTTCACCACCGCAGATGATGTAAGCCCGGCACAGCACGTAGATATTCAGGCTGCCGCCCAGAAATGGGTAGACTCCTCAATCTCAAAAACAGCGAACGTACCCACCGAATTCGCGTATCAGGACTTCAAAAACATTTACCTCTACGCCTACGACATGGGCCTAAAAGGCTGCACCACCTTCCGCTTTAACCCGGAAGCCTTTCAGGGCGTACTGGTAAAAGAGAAAGACCTTGAAAACACCCTCTACGAGTTCACCCTCGACGACGGCAGCAAAGTAGAGCTGAAAGGCAACGAACAGGTAGAGTACGATGGCGAAATGCACACCGCCGCCAACCTGTTTGACGCGCTCAAAGAAGGCACCTACGGAAAGTATTGATCCGGAACACCGACACAGGACATTTAGAAATGACAGTTAAAATCAGCAATAAAATCGTCGGCTACCGGGTAAAGAAAGCCGACACAGACGCACCGACTGAACAGCAGGCACCGGCGCAGCAGGAGCCAAAGCTGCAGAAGATGAATGAATACATCGAACGGCCAGATTTTCTCGTGGGCACCACCTACAAAATCAAGCCGCCCGTGGCCGAACACGCGATGTACATCACCATCAACGACATCTTGCTCAACGAAGACACAGACCACGAAAGCCGTCAGCCGTACGAAGTGTTCATCAACTCCAAATCCATGGAGCACTTCCAGTGGGTAATCGCCCTCACCCGCGTAATCTCTGCGGTATTTCGCAAAGGCGGCGACCTGACCTTCCTAGTGGAAGAGCTGCGCTCCGTATACGACCCCAACGGCGGCTACTTTAAAAAAGGCGGCGTATTCATGCCCTCCTTGGTGGCTGAAATTGGCGCGGTCATTGAGAAGCACCTGAAAGCAGTAGGCCTGATGGAAAGCGAAGAAATGAGCGAAACCACCAAACGCATCCTCGCCGAAAAGCGCGCGGAGTTTGAAGCCAACAACGCCAAGGCAACCAACGACGACAAGGCTGGCGACTTCCCACCCAACGCCACCATGTGCGGCAAATGCAACACTAAGGCGGTAATCGTGATGGATGGTTGTGCGACTTGCTTGTCTTGCGGGGATAGTAAGTGCGGTTGAAGTGCGTGATTGGTAGGTAAAACAGAAAGGCCTTTAGCTTGCGCTTCGGGCCTTTTTTGTTTGTGCCCGCACCCACTGCGACCGTGTAATCGCGTGACCGCTTCGTTATTGCGTAGTGATATTACATAATTTGATAATTTTACGCTGGTAATTGCTTGGTTTTAGGCTACTTTTTTGAAAAGGCTCCTCAGATTCAGAGTAATAACGAAGCGTACTTTTGTGGATGTCAAAGATGTCTAATCATGAAGTGGTCGGTCTAACAAGCTGTTATGCCGGGTGAGGAAATGGAAGAGTACGTATCCATACACGGCGATAAATGGAAAATTTCCGATATTAATGAGCAAATAGAGTGGGCGCGGGAGCAAGTGTGGAAAAAGCAAAAGTGGCTGCCACGAGCTGCTCTCGTATCTAAAGGTAAAACGTCAGAGTACGTTGGCCAAAGTTATCGTCCTGAGTATACAAGGCTGGTAGAGGATGGCTGGAGTCACGACCATTGTGAAATATGTTGGTGGTCGTTGTACGAGACGGATAATCCTGAGTCAGGTGTAGGGTATACAACTGATGGCCGCACCTGGCTCTGCTCCGAATGCTATGAGAAATTTATTGTGCCTAAGGCATAACAAGCTGTTATGTTTTCTAAGGAGTCGAGTTGAGCACTAAAATTCTATGCTCCAATCAGGAGATACAATCAGACCCAGAACTAAGGGCAATGTTTGATGTTCCAGTGGGGTTGTTGGATCCAAATCATATATCTATTGATGAAAATTTAAAAAAACAAATATTGCGCGATCGCTATCATAATAAACTGATAGCTGACGGATTGGAGACTGGAAGGTTTTTTTATGGCGTGAACGGACAGCTTCAATTTAGAACAGGATTGCAAGCGCATTCATTTGCAGGTTACATTTTCGAAGCATATGCGGTGCAATGCTTTAATGATAACAAGCAAACAATTGGTCGGAATGCTTTTATTTGGAGCACAAAACGGCAGCAGCCAAATCAAACCTACGTCGACCAATTCAAAGCTATTGGAACTGGATTTATTACTACATCGAGCTCATACCCTCAGTTTTATAATCCTCAACACCAATTGGATGTCCGATTCATCAGGAAAAAGCCAAAAACGGAAATATATGAACCAGCCACTCAACAAGGAACAACAGTAGGTGCTGGAATTCAGATTAAAGCGATTACCGGTAATGAGCGAACAGAGATAATAGATCCTCTACTTTCAGGTAAGTACACCCATATTTTAACGTTTCTTAGGCACGCAGATGGTGTTCATAGCTATGAGCGTTGTATGCAAATCGTTAAGAAGCTTTTTAAAGATGGTGTAATTGGGTTGCATGAACGAAATAAGCTTGAAGATGGCATTAGAAATCCAGAAAGTTTAGGTATGGATCAGAGAAATATCGATGATTACTATCAATACATTCTTTATTGGTTCAATGGTCGAGCGGAGATTGATCAAAATATCTATGATGGTATCGGCTTGGAGGTCAAAGGATATAAGTACGCAAATGGTCTTCTGGTTCCAGAAGATGAGTAAAAACATAACAAGCGCAGGCAATCGGACAGTAAAAAGTGTCACGTCTTTTGTTCCAAAAGCCGCGCCACTTTTTCCTGCCGTTGCTGCGGGCGTTAGACGGAACGGCATATTCCGTGTACTACAACAAACAGGGAGATAAAATGGTATCTGAAGAAGAATGTTTACTTAGCTTTGATGATGACGGCGACGAAGCGGTGCAAATTGCACCAGAAAACAACCGAATTCATACCTCAAGTGGAGATCTTGAGATTGAATCTCTCCACAACAAGAAGAAACGTGGTCGCCTTGTTCTTCAGCCAGATTTCCAGAGGCAGTACGTATGGGATGCAAAAAAGGCAAGCAAGTTAGTTGAATCTGCAATACTTCACATTCCTCTGCCGATTATTTATTTATCAGAAGAAAAAGACGGCAAGGAATACGTTATTGATGGGCAGCAAAGATTGACGTCGTTCTTTTCATTTATTGATGGTCAGTTCCCTGACGGAAAAGCATTTAAGCTTAGCGGGTTGAATGTATGTTCAGAACTAAATGGCAAGAAATTTAGTGATCTTTCAGACGAGCTGCAAGACAGAGTTCGCTACTACAAGATACGCGCTATTACCTTCCAGAAAGACTCTAGCGAGAACCTGAAATTTGAGATATTTGAGCGCCTTAACACAGGGTCTGTTCAGCTCAATGATCAGGAATTGAGAAATTGCCTCTACAGGGGTAATTTTAATATCGCCTTGAAAGAAATGTCAGAAGATCCAGATTTCATGTTTATATGCGGCCTTAAGGGCCCAGACAAGCGAATGAAAGACATTGAGTTAGTTCTTCGTTTTTGTGCTTTCTATCACAAGACATATCTGAATTATAAAGCGCCTATGCGTAATTTTCTAAATACAGAGGCGGCTGAAAAAAGAAACATTTCAGACAAAGAAGTATCAGAGTTGAAATCTGCGTTTAAGAATGCATGCCAAATTATTCGGTCGGCTTTTGGAGAAAACTCATTTAAACGCTTCTACAAGGGGAAAGATGGCCAGCCAAACGGATACTGGGAACCCAAAAAGTTCAATGCGTCCCTGTATGACATACTGATGTATTCATTTGCCAGAGAAGATAAAAATAAGGTGTATCAGAGCCTTGATTCTGTGAAAGAAGCTTTGGTTTATTTAATGACTGAAGATCAAGAGTTTATTGACTCTATTGAACTGTCCACTAGTTCAGTTCAAGCTGTAACTGTGCGCTTCGACAAGTGGCGGTTATCATTGCAGTCGGTTCTTGGTATCAATCAGAAAGAACCTCGCTGTTTCAGTTTTAAGTTGAAAGAAGAGATGATGGCTTCTGATCCAACGTGTGCAATTTGTCAGCAGCGAATTCAGTCTGCAGATGATGCGGCTCTTGACCACATAAAGCAATATTGGGTTGGCGGGAAAACTGTCCCAGAGAATGCAAGACTTACGCATCGCTACTGTAATTGGGCTAGGCCGAGAAGTGATACAGGTGTGGTCTAACAAAGCCAAGCACGGCGACAGCTTTTTCGTTGCGGCTTCGCCTTCACTACAAAGCTGCGCGTGTTGGCGGCGTTATATGCAAAGGAGGAAGTATGGGATTCTTCGGCGGGCCTTCTAAAGGCACTCTATTGACCATGTCTCAGGGCATCGCCGCTGTTGCGATGCAGATTCAGATGGTCCAGCAGGCAGAAGGCTCGGAAAGAGAAGCTATTTTGGCGAGCATGCGCAGTGAAGGTGCGCCAACAAGCATGAATGAGCTTGTTCAAATGGCGGCATCTGTAGTTCGAGAGCAGGGCATGGGCTGGTACAAAAAGAATCAATTTCTCGGGATGATCTTTGGTAGTTTGGTGAGCATGGGGTTTTCCGCAGCCGACGCAAACTACATCAAGGGTCAAATTGAGCTGCTCTGTTGAAGCGGGGGGAGTGATAGATGTCTATTGTGAGCATTATCGCATTCATAGTGGCCGCCCACAGCGCGGTTATGATTATCGTGCTTCTGGCTAATCCTGATTGGTACGTAAGCAAGGCCATAGCTGCAGGAGTTACTCCAAATATATCCGCTGCAATCACTGCCAAAGTGATACTCGCTGTGGTGGCTGTGGTTATAGGTGTTTATGCGCTTTGAGAGGCATATAACAAGCTGCGCCAGTACGCGCTGGACTTCCCCCGATGTAGTGGACACGCATCGATAACTCCGCAGGAGGAGCAAAACGATGCCGGAAATGATCACGGGGAAGAAAACCCAGCAGTACAGCACTGAGTTCAAAGTCAAAGCG
>NZ_VCGY01000003.1 GCF_016597725.1 Marinobacter sp. 1-4A | reverse complement strand
ACACCACGCCAAATTTGCGGGCCTTGGCAACCGCACCATGTTGTCGGATTTACTGCCGGTTCTCGGCCAAGGCCATCAGCACCCAGCCACCAAAAAAGTACCAAGCACTACCAGCTAACGCCAATATTAAGCGGCGCCCGACTAGGGCGTCCGGTGGACGGCCGCCAGGCCGGGAACGAACTTGAATGACTGGTTATGTTGCGGTTCCGTACGACGAAACCTCGATCAAATTTTGATCGGGATCTCTGAAGTAAAAGGATTGTATTGGCCCTACCGCCCCTGTGCGCGAAACAATGCCTTCTACGATTTGAACCTTTTTTTCTGAAACTCGATCGTAAGCCTCGTGGATAGGCAGATCGGTAATAAAACATACATCTGCCGAACCCGGCGTAGGAGTGCGAGCTTTTGGTTCAAACTCCTTACCCGATTGGTGCAGATTGATTTTCTGGGCACCAAATTTCAGCGCAACTCTTCCCTCACCAAAAATTTCCTGCTCCATACCGAGGACATCCGTATAAAAGCGAACCGTATCCTCTATGCTGCGAACAGTGAGTACAAAATGGTCAAGTCTCAAGATCACAACGAGGCTCTCCTAGCAACATAACGCTGAGCTTAGCGGCGCCACGACAGTGGCGTCCGGTGGACGGCCGTCAGGCCGGGAACGTACTACAGCGACTTGTTAGCTGGGGGCATCAATGAAGCTCGATCCTTGGCAACCAACATCGCAGCCTGCACCGCTGCCCTTGCACCAAATTCCACTGATGCACTGTGATAAAAACCACCGCCAGTGATGCGGCGAATGAACCTGAGCGTCAGAGTGGCAGGTAAGTAAGGAACCATTTACCGGCGGACAACCCCACGACCGGAACACTCACGTTACTACCAACACCGCTGACCGATTGAGCTGCCAGCAACACGCCAAATTTGCGGGCCTTGGCAACACCACCGCGCTACCAGATTTGCCACCCTTATTTCGGCCAAGGCCATTGGCACCCGGCCACCCCCAAAAGACCAAAGCACTACCAGCTAACGCTTGCAGCATGCGCGCCCACGGAATGGAGCCGAAGGCGCAATGTAGTGGGTGTCGCCGTGCCTGCACTTGTTAGAAGCTGCCATCACTCTATCCGTTTAACGCGCTCCCATTCTCTCTTAAGAATTGCTTGAGAGAGCGGAACGAGTTCCCTGACGGCTCTTGCCCCAGCTGCCGCATCCTTCGGTGCGTTCGCTTCGCGGTCACGCAGCGACTTAGTGATGTCACTCAGCAACTGAACCAGTCGCTGATGATCTGCTTCCTCAGGATTGATCATCAGCCGAATTTTTGAGACCAGAAATGAAAGCCGTTCCATCTTTTCCTCAAATTCACCTTGAGGCCGCCGTGACCAATCGGCTAAATGGATAAGCCCGCTGATAGACATACACTCAGCGATCAGTTCACGGAGAGTATTTATCCAAGTTTGACGATTTGTAGCAAGTACAGCTACGTGACTTTGCTTTCGCGCTGACCATAGTGCAACCAGAGGGCCGAGCAAAACTGCGCATAAAGCCGTAAATGCTGAGATAACAGCGATCGTGTCAGCCATAATACCTTCTAACGCCCGCGTAATAGGCGCGAGCTTGCGAGTGTCCTAATTGACGCGTTTGTTAGCTGCATTACTGGAACTTCGATAGAAACTCTAATAATGCTTTTTGCGGATCATTTTCCTTTGAGGTAAGCATTTTTATACCCCATTGTTCTAATATTGTTTCTTGAATCGGGTTTGGTCTATGTGTAAAGACATAAGACTTGGGCTGAACCCCACCTCCATTATTAGATTTCCATAATTTGGCCAGCTTGTAAAAAAGAAATCTAAGATTCACATCAGTTAGACTGTATCCAATAAATAGGACGGATTTCCCAAGAACATCTGATCTAAGTTTAATATCTAAAGGGGTTTCAAATTCTAAGCGCTCATAGTAACTTGATTCGTCTAATACGATAGTGTCATCGTTATCAAAGTCACCATGGAATTTTATCACTTGAGTTACACCGTCTTTGATCTTGGCAATATCGGCTACGCCCGCAATTTTTGTGTATTTCTTTTCATATAGTTCATATGATTTTTCTAGCCATCGATCATAATTCGTAGTGTAAACCATTGGGAATTTCGAATTTGCGATAAGCTTATGTATCTCTGATCCTTGCAAATCTACATTGGCAGAATGCCAATTTGTATCCATCCAGCTTCTAAGAGGGCCAATGCTACCTGTTTTCACTCTGTAGTATTCAGCTAAGGCTAAACTATCGCCAAAAGACTTGTATATTTCAGGGTCATATCCTAACTCGTCTGCAATATGATTTATTAGTTCTGACCATGTCGGAAGGCCAAGGTTTTTGGATACGCCTGCACCCACAAAAAGTATGACATTTCTTTCTCGATAAGACGCAATAAGGTCATCCATTACAGAATCTCCGAAACAAGAAATTCTCTAAAATTGTCAAAAGCTAATTTTCGCATAGATATCTCATTCTTCTTTTCGCCCATTTCAGCGAATGTCTCTTGAAAGCCCTTTGGTATAAAGACACAGTCCCACTGAAAATCTTGATTACCTCTTGGCTCGGGAGCAATGTTTCCTTCTACAGCCCCTTCAAACGTATAAACTTTTTTGGCGTCACAGAATGCAATGATAGTTTTTGCAGTTAGCGCCGTATTTTCTAACCCTCCAAATAGTTCAGAGAACTTTTCTGCCTTTAATTTATCCCAGAACACTTGGGTTAGGCCGCCAGGAAATCCTTGTAAGCTGTCAATATATAACCCTGTATGCTCGACAAAAACAGGGCGTCCAACTTTACTGAACGCCTTTAAAACTTTATCCCTTACAATATGATTAACATCTTCTGTCTGTATTTCATGAATTGTTAAAGGGGCGTGGACTATTGAGACACCAATATTTCCCAGAATGGCTTCCACCTCTTGAGCTTTATGAGGATTCTTTGTAACGAAGTTAATTTCCATACAACCCCCTAATAAAACTATATTTTTTTTGATTGGTATACATGTCGCGTAAATGCTGTAATGAATTTGTCTCACGATAAAATTCTAAATAGTCATCAGTAAGGGTCGATGAATGTATTGAAGGATTGTCAGAACATATAACAAACGGAACTTTATGATCAATGAAGTCAATAACAGGGTGAGACTCATTTTCATTAACTGCATTAGTTAGCCTGTTACTAATGGGGCAAACCTCTATACATATATTTCGATCTTTCAACAAATTCATTACCTCAACTGATTTTGATGCAGCAGTTCCGTGACCAATTCTGTCAGCGCCAAACTCATTGACTGCACTAATTATATTTTCAACTCTTCCAGTTTCTCCCGCATGAATTGTCACTTTAAGTCCATACTTATCTTTTGCATGCAAAAAAAGTGAACCTATTTCAATTGGGGATGTAATCTCTTCATTACCCGCTAAATCAAGCCCAACCACAGTATTCGGCCTGCCTAGTTTTTCATATGCACCTAAAAGAGCTCGCAAGTGCGCTTGAGCGTAATCACCTCTAGAAACTGTTAAAATCAATCCTGCTTTTATTTTGTGCCTTTCAGATGCCTCTTCAACTTCAGATACAACCCAGTACAATGCTTCATCTACCGAAATATTATTTAACAAAGCCAAGTAAATGACACTATTACGAATCTCAACAAATGTAATATTCTGAGACTTCAAATTTAGAAAAGCACTTTCCACAATCACCCTAAGGTTGTTCTTACTCTTAGGTATAAGTCGTAACGCCTGCCAAGGTTTCAAGTATGAGGCCAAAGAGTTAGCGGGTAGTGATATATTCAAATCTCTTTCCAAATTAAACCCGGAAGGTAGTTCAGATTTATCTCTTATCAATAAGCTTCGAATAACATCAGTACTCACCAATCCATTTAAATGAACGTGAAGCTCGCCTTTTTTCATTAACTGAATTTCATTTTTATTCATCGGTAATCACTTGGAATTCGAATAATTCAGAGCAGCTAACAGCAATTGGACTGATGCCTCAGTGATTGCAGAAATTTGACCGTTGCTTGATTACGGACTTTTCGAATTCAAGTACACCAATCAAAAACCCATAAAACAAAAGCTTAGCTCAGTTTTTATCGTTCTACTACGTAATCATTTGACTTCTGTGATCCACGCCAACAATAATACTGTTCAAATATACAGTCATGTCTGGCAAGGAGCCCAAGATGCAAGGAAAGCAGCCCCGCCTTCGCGATCAAGTACGTGCCGTTATTCGCGTTAACCATTACAGCGTCCGTACCGAGAAAACCTATTGGTATTGGATTCGTTATTTCATTCGTTTCCACCAAATGAAGCATCCGCGGGATATGGGGCCGTCAGAGGTTAACGAGTTTTTGACCTGGCTCGCTGTGCATCGCAATGTTGCCGCAGCAACTCAGACACAGGCGTTGAATTCTTTGGTATTTTTATACGACAAAGTGTTGGGGACACCACTTGGTGACGTTGGTAACGTTATCCGTTCCAAGAAACCCCGTAAGTTACCCGTAGTGCTTACCCATGATGAGGCAATGCGAATCATCAACCACCTTGGGCAGCCCAATAAGCTTATTGCCTCGCTGATGTACGGCTCTGGCCTTCGGGTCACGGAAGCCTGTCGGCTCCGGATCAAGGATCTGGATTTTCAGCAGCAAGTGATTACGGTTCGTGATGGCAAAGGCGCAAAAGACAGAACTACCCTTTTACCTGCCACATTGATTGAGCCACTGCAAAACCATGCCGAGAATATCCGCAAAGCCTGGCAGCATCGCAGCGAGGATTATTTACACCCGGTCAGCTTACCCTTCGCACTTGCCCGCAAGTATCCCGCTGCAGGCCGTTCGTTAGAGTGGCAATGGCTTTTTTCTTCGCCGGTATTGAGTACAGATAATCTGGGCAATGTGTCGCGCCACCACCGTCATATTTCATCTGTTCAACGTTCGGTGCGCAGCGCAGCAAAGGCGGTCGGAATTCATAAACGCGCAGGCTGCCATACCTTCCGTCACACCTTTGCCACCGAGCTACTCAAGCGCGGCAATGATATCCGCACTGTGCAGGATTTGCTTGGCCATGCGGATCTGCGAACCACGCAAATTTACACCCATGTGCTAGGGCAAGGATTTGCTGGGGTTCGCAGCCCTCTCGGGTAGACGCTTAATCATCCAGAGGGTCCTCACGGCTTAGCCGTTCCAAATCTTCAAGGGCCCCATCAGACATCACAATTTTTCGTTTTTTGCTTGGCTCAATATCTGGCGGTACATAGTTTTTCTGTATGTCGAGGTACTGCTCTTCAATAAAACGCAAAGCACTTTTTGTCTCGCGCTCGATCAGATCTTCAATTGTTTTGCTGTGGCCCTTTATTGCATGCACGTCAGCCAGAAATGTCCGCCAGCGGATGCTACGCATGGCTTTTTCGTTGTGGATAACGAAGTTGACGTTGACTTCACCGGGCACAATCGATTGATCCCGCATGATATAGGCGGATGAAGGGTCGTGCACAAGTGTTTTATGAAGGGCTAGCTCCGCGTCCTGCTGGTATTGGTACCAACGCCGTCTCAGTTCCTCAAGCCGCGGCTCTTTGCCGTGGGCATCCAGCTGGTAGTCCCACAGAAAGCCGCCTTTTCTCGCTTCGCCATGATTCGGGCCTTCCACGTAAGAGGATGGAATCAGTTCGTCCAGATAGTCGTCACCAGCATCAGCTACTTGGGATATCACGCAGCTTCCCGTGGAATAGAGATTTCCGTAGACGAACTCATCATCCATCACCAGCCGTATCCAGAGTGGATGATGAAGCGGAAAATAGCCGGGGCTTACATAGTCTTTCAGGTCTTTGTGCCGCCATTCTTCCTGAAACAGGAAGTCGTCAAAATCGTAGTCGTAAAGGGTGTCGAAATTGAGCAGCGATACACCCTCCTTCAAAGACTCGTTCAAAAAAAGGAAGTCGTCGCCCATACCACTGGTGAGAAGACCTGCGGGGTTGATTTCATTGAGTTGATGCATGCTGAGTTCACGCCAGATATCTGCGGCCTTTGCGGCTGTGCAGTCTATACCCAGAATCTGCTTCAACAACACCTGCTGCATGCGGCATCGTGCTTCCTCGCCCGCCGTGGCCCTGAATTGCTCCTGTTCTTCCTCTGTCCAGCTGAAGTATTCCGGGCTGCCAGCCATCAAAGCTCGCTTGGCGGCAGCGCGGATATTGCTTGTAATTGTCAGTGTCATTGTGGGCTCCCTTCCCAGCATTCATAACCATTCAAAGTGTAGCACCAGAAAGGGAGCAGGTTTCACCCGGTCCTCACCACTCCAACTGCGCCCCGGTCTGGTACTCAATCACCCTTGTTTCAAAGAAGTTCTTTTCTTTGCGCATGGTGGCTTGTTCTTCCAGCCAGGGTGATACGTTTTTCGCACCCGGGAACGGCTCTTCCAGGCCTACGGTGCGGGCTCTTCGGTTGGCTATGAAACGGAATTGTTCGGTGTGGTATTCCGCGGAGTAGCCAAGGATGGGGTCCCGCAGGATGTAGTTGGCGTAGTCGCTTTCGGCGGCTTCGGATTCATCCCACATTTCACGCACGGCTTTGGGGTCGAAGCTGATGTTTTCTTCTTCCAGTATCTGGTTCACCACTTTCAGGCCGAAGGCGAAGTGCATGGCTTCGTCGCGCAGTATGTATTGGAACTGCTCGCCCGTGCCGCGCATCAAGCCACGGCGTTGCAAGGCGAAGATGGGGCTGAAGCCGTTGTAGAACCAGCAACCTTCAAACACCGCTGCAAAGAACAGGTACGACATGATGAATTCTTGCAGGTCGTCTTTGTTCCGCAGGTTCAAATCGGAGCGCATGGCGGCGTCCAGGCGGCGGTTTGCCATCTGGATTTTGGCGTTTATTTGCGGCACCACGCGGTAGCGGTTGTAGATTTCGCTCTGGTCGAGGTTCAGGGTTTCAATGCAGTGCTGGTAGGTCCAGGTGTGCAATGCCTCTTCGTATACCTGGCGCGCCTGGTAAATTTGCAGTTCCGGCGCGGTCATTTTTTCCATCACGGCAAGACCGATGTTGCGCATGGCCAGTATGTCGGAGGTGGTGAGGTAGGCCACCACGTTTTCGAACACGTGCTTTTCCGCCGGGTTCAGGCGGTGGTGGTAGTCGTGAACGTCTTGCGCCATGTTCACGTCCAGCGGGGTCCAGTGGTTTTTGTTGGCGTTCATGAAGAACTCCCAAGCCCAGGGGTACTTGAAGGGGGCCAACTGGTTTACGTCGGTTTCGCCGTTGATCACGCGTTTGTCGTCTACGTTCACCGGGGCCACGCTGCTGTCTGCAGCGGGCTGGCTTTTGGGTTTGGTTTCGTCGTCCCAGTTCAGCATGGGTGGTGTCCTCTTAGTGTTAAGCCTGCAATTTTGGTGCGGTTCTTCGAGTTGAGGGGCTGCCGCTTCCCCCTCTCCCTAGCCCTCTCCCGCAGGGGGAGAGGGGATGTATGGTGCTGGCCTGATAAGTTATTGCTTTACTGACAAGCCTCACAATCAGGTTCATCAATGCTGCATACTTGTGGTTGCGGTGCGGCCACGGGGGCATCCTGCTGGTTCACGCCGGTCGCACCCAGCGAGCGCAGGTAGTAGGTGGTTTTCAAGCCACGTTCCCAGGCCAGCTGGTAGAGTTCATCCAGTTTTTTACCGCTGGGCTCGGCCATGTAGAGGTTCAGGCTCTGGGCCTGATCCAGCCACTTCTGGCGGCGGGAGGCGGCTTCCACCAGCCAACGGGCGTCGATCTCAAACGCGGTGGCGTAACGGGATTTCAGTTCGGTGGGTATGCGTTCGATTTGCTGCACGCTGCCGTCGAAATATTTGAGGTCATTCACCATCACGTTGTCCCACAAGCCAACCGCCTTGAGGTCGCGCACCAGTGATGGGTTCACCACGGTGAATTCGCCAGAGAGGTTCGATTTCACAAACAGGTTTTGGTACGCCGGCTCGATGGATTGCGACACGCCCACAATGTTGGAAATGGTAGCCGTCGGTGCAATGGCCATCACGTTGCTGTTGCGCATGCCGTGCTGGGCGATGAGTTCGCGCACCGGCGCCCAGTCCAGACGGCTGTCGGTGTTCACGCTGATGTCGCCTTCCCGGCGGGCGTTTTTCAGCAATTCGATGGAGTCGATGGGCAGAATGCCCTGGCTCCACAGGGAACCTTCGTAGCTTTCATAGGCGCCCCGCTCGGCCGCCAACTGGGCGGAGGCGCGAATGGCGAAGTAACTCAGCTGCTCCATGGCCACATCGGCGAACTCCACCGCTTGCGGGCTGGTGTACGGTAGGCCCAGTGCGTACAGCGCGTCCTGAAAGCCCATCAGGCCAAGGCCCACCGGGCGGTGCTTCAGGTTGGAGTTACGCGCTTGCGGCACAGCGTAGAAGTTGATGTCGATAACGTTATCGAGCATGCGCACGGCGGTGTTTACGGTGCGCTCTAGGCGCTGCACATCCAGCTCGCCGTTGCTGATGTGAGCGGCGAGGTTCACCGAGCCCAGGTTACACACCGCAATTTCATCGGCGCTGGTGTTCAGGGTGATTTCGGTACACAGGTTGGAGCTGTGTACCACGCCCTTGTGCTGCTGCGGCGAGCGCAGGTTGCAGGGGTCTTTGAAGGTGATCCACGGGTGGCCGGTTTCAAACAGTACGGCCAGCATTTTGCGCCACAGCTGTTTGGCCGGGATGGTTTTGAACAACTCGATTTTGCCTTCCGCGGCCAGCGCTTCGTAGTGCTCGTAGCGTTCGCGGAATTCGTTGCCGTATAGGTCGTGCAAGTCTGGCACATCGCTGGGGCTGAACAGGGTCCAATCGCGGTCTTGGCGCATACGCTCGACCAGCAAGTCCGGCACCCAGTTGGCGGTGTTCATATCATGGGTGCGGCGGCGTTCGTCACCGGTGTTTTTGCGCAGTTCCAGAAACTCTTCAATATCCAGGTGCCAGCTTTCCAGATAGGCACACACGGCGCCTTTGCGCTTTCCGCCCTGGTTTACAGCTACGGCGGTGTCGTTCACCACTTTCAAAAACGGCACGACGCCTTGGCTTTGGCCGTTGGTGCCCTTGATGCGGGAGCCCAGAGCACGCACGGGCGTCCAATCGTTGCCCAGTCCGCCTGCCCATTTGGAGAGCATGGCGTTGTCGCGAATGGCGCCGTAGATGTCTTCCAGATCGTCGCCCACGGTGGTGAGGTAGCAGGACGACAGCTGGGAATGACGGGTGCCGCTGTTGAACAGTGTGGGCGTGGAGGCCATGTAGTCGAACGAAGACAGCAGGTTATAGAACTCGATGGCGCGGCTGTTGGGCTCGTCATCACGCAGCGCTAAGCCCATGGCCACACGCATGAAGAATACTTGGGGCAGCTCCAAACGGTCGCCTTTCCAGTGCAGGAAGTAACGGTCGTAGAGGGTTTGCAGGCCGAGGAAGCCAAACTTCTGGTCGCGCTCGGGCTTGATCGCGGCACCCAGCTGTTCCAGATCGAATGCAGCCATGGCTTCATCCAACAGCTCGTAGCGAATACCGGCGTGAATAAAGGCACTTAGGGCCTGTGGATAAACGTCGGCGAGGCTCAGGCCGGTGTCGAGGTTCAGTGCGGTGACGCTTTCAAGGCGCAGTTGTTCCAGCAGCAAGCGGGCGGTCACAGCGCTGTAGTCTGGCTCCCGCTCGATGCGGCCGCGGGCCGTCATAATCAGAGCGCTCAGTACTTCGGCTTCGTCGATGCCGTTGTAGAGGTTGCGAATGGCTTCTTCCACCAAGGATTCGGTTTCAATACCTTCTAAACCGAGTGCTGCACTGTCCACTTGCTGCTTCATCAAGCCCAAATCCAGTGGTACGGTGCGGCCATCGGGCCGTTTTACCGTCAAGGTTGGGTGAGCTTCTACAGGCTCATGCTGTGCACGTTTGCGGGCATGTTCTTCGCGGTAGAGTACATAAGCGCGGGCCACCTTTTGTTCTTCTGCTCGCATCAGGGCCAGCTCTACTTGATCTTGTATGTCTTCGATGTGTACTCGGCCACCTGCTTTCAGGCGACGGCTGATGGCTTGTACAACTTGCTCGGTTACCCGGTGGACAGCGTCGTTGATACGGGCAGAGCCCGCAGCTTGATCGCCTTCAACAGCGAGGAAAGCCTTAGTAACCGCTACGCTGATTTTAGACGGGGTAAAATTGACCAGATTGCCGTTACGCTTGATTACCTGAAGGGTTTCGGTGGCGGATGACGATGAAGGTCGGGGCTCGGCGAGAGCGGTCGCAGACATGTGCTTTTCTCCTGAGTACGCGTTAAGTCCGTAACCTTCGCGTACGCAGGACAAACCAGCACAACAGCCTGTAGAGGCTGTTCTATGCATTGTTTGTTGCTGCTTACCTTGTAGGGCCTGAGTTGGCGCCTGAGTCGCGAAGGTACAGTATGTATTCCTTGGCTGGTCTTCGGACTCAGGGGCATGAACCTGTCGGTTCTGCCTTGCGTGGCGACTTCCCGGCTTGCGCCAGTGTCTTTGTGCCACGCTCGTTCCCCAATACCGCTGCGCGTCAGTTCCGGATTCTCACCGGATTCCCGAATACCATATTTGGTATTCAACCAAGGATTACGGCACTATATACGGGAAAATTTCGAGAAACAAGGCAACTTTACCGGCTCGCCGCCCTACCACAAACACACTGCAAAGTGGGACAATTTTATGCTGATCACCACCCGCGCTATTAGTTGGCTTGTTGTTACTCTAGCCAGCCTCGCCTCCCCGCATCTTCTGGCACAAGAGCCGCTGCTCCCTGCATTCTCCAAAATGACATCGCTGACAGACGGTTGGGAACCGCTGGAGTTCCCTGACATAGAAACACATTCCCGCTACGAACTGGTGCTTGAGAATGGTGTTCAGGTTATACAGGCCAACACCTCCGGGGGCGCGTCTGGCCTTATCACGCGGCTGGATGCAAAGCCAGAGAGCTCACCGATACTGAGCTGGCGCTGGAAGGTCTCCAATGTTTTTGAAAAGGGCAATGCCCGCACAAAACCCGGCGATGACTACCCTGCCCGGATTTACATCGCCTTCGAGTTTGAACCAGAGAAAGCTGGATTTTTTGAACGGGCCAAGCGCAAAACCGTAGCACTGCTCTTTGGTGCAGAGCTACCGGGCAATGCCTTGAACTACATTTGGGCAAACACTCTGCCGGAGGGCGAATTTATACCCAACCCCTATACCGACAAAACCATGATGATTGCCGTCAACTCTGGCAAAGAGAAAGCCGGGGAGTGGGTGAGTATAGAACGGGATATTGTTGCGGATTATCACCAAGCCTTTGGGGAAAGCCCTCCGCCCATTCGGGGTATTGCAATCATGTCGGATTCAGACAATACCGGCGAAGAGGCAACTGCTTGGTATGGCGATATCACTCTCACCCGCGCTGACCCCAACTAGAGCGCCCTCTTAACGGTGCTCTTCAGGAAATCCGGGGATAACGAAGCCTGCCTTGAACTCCCGAACGGGCGCCACCTCACCCCGGCTGAGAAGGCGTAGATAAGCATCGTCAAGCTCCTCCCGGAGCAGTGATGCTCTGGGGCTCGCCAGAGAATAAAGCCATGCTGAATAGCGTGATCGCAGTTCCGAACCACGAATTCTATGAGTGGGTTGTTGGCGCAGTATTTCCTCAGCCGGTTCAAGGTAATCCAACACATAATCTCCGCGCTTGAGCCTCAACATCTCAAGCGCTGCGCGATTATTAGGCGCCTCGGTTAACCGTATGCGATCAGATTTCTCGAGCCAAGAAAGCAGGCCTCCGTAGGTGTAGCCATTGATTACAATAACGGTTTTACCCTCAAGCTGATCAAAATGTGTCAACGGGGTCGAGTCCTCTAGGTGCCAGGCGTACAACTTAACCGGGTATACATTCACCCAGCTCTCTAGCACCTCACCCTGAAGCACCGGAACCCCGGAGAGACCAGGAAACAAATCAATCGCGCCGCTTTTTAAATACAGATAAGCCCGGCTTATAGGCAAGTAAATAAACTCGGGCTCATAGCCTGCTTCCTCAACAACTTTTCGAGTGAGCTCAATAAAATAGCCCGCAGGCTGGCCCTGTTCATTCTGGTATTCAATGGGAGGGAACTCGGTATAACCAATGCGCACTGCATTTCCGCCCGTATCAGCCAATACAGGCTTTGCGAGGACAACAAGCCCCCATAGCGCAAACACAATCACACGCCGAGCGAAAAAGTGCCGGATAGAAACCGAGGCACAGTGAGAACGCCAAATTTTTTGCATCTTAGATATGGTACATAACCATATACAATCCCACACCTCCCATCACCACCGTGTAAGGGAACGCCATAACAACCATTCGACCATAGGACAGCCGAACCAATGGCGCAATGGCCGATGTCAGCAAAAACAGAAAAGCGGCCTGACCATTGGGGGTTGCTACGCTTGGCAAGTTAGTGCCGGTATTGATTGCAACGGCAAGGCTCTGAAAGTGCTCATAACTGATACTGCCCGCATCCAGAGCTTGTTTAATTTCACTTATATAAACCGTTGCCACAAACACGTTATCGCTGATCATCGAAAGCAGGCCGTTGGCAATGAAGAACATACCCGGCTGCTGCCCTTCCGGAAGTGACAGCACGTAATCGATGACTGGTTTGAACAAATGCTGTTCGTGGATCACCGCGACCACTGCAAAGAACACAACCAGAAGCGATGTGAACGGCAGAGACTCTTGGAAGGCTTTACCTATTTGGTGCTCACTGGTTACGCCGGTAAACGAGGTAATTAGAATAATAACAAGTAAACCAATCAGGCCCACTTCGGCCAGATGCAAAGCCAAACCCACCACCAGAATAACCGCCGCGCAAGCCTGTACCCAAAGTGCCGCCTGATCAGCCTTGGTGCGCTTGGCGCGCTCGTTATCCGCAAACTCTTCCAACACACGGCGCACCGATTTAGGCAAGCGACCGCCATAGCCAAACCAGCGCATTTTCTCCAGTACCCAGCAGGTTACTAACCCGGCTGCCAACACCGGCAAGCTCACTGGCGCCATGTGCAGGAAGAACCCGATAAAGTCCCAACCTACTACCTTGGCAATCAACAGGTTTTGGGGCTCGCCCACCATGGTTGCAACGCCACCAAGGGCCGTGCCTATGGCACCGTGCATTAGCAAGCTGCGCAGAAAAGCCCGAAAGTTTTCTAAATCGTCGCGGTGCAGCTCAATAACCTCGTCATCACTATCGGAGTTGTGATCGCTGCTCTGATACCCCTTACCAGAGGCCACCTTGTGATAAACGGAGAAGAAACCGACAGCAACACTGATGATAACGGCGGTGACCGTCAGCGCATCCAAAAAAGCGGAAAGCACCGCAGCCGCAATGCAGAACAAAAGAGACAGGGCCGACTTAGAACGCACTCCCACCAAAATCTGGGTGAACGCAACTAGCAGCAGATCCTGCATAAAATAAATACCTGCCACCATGAACATCAGCAACAGAATAACCGGGAAGTTGGTGAGCACTTCCAAATACACCGCGTCTGGCGTGGTTAGGCCTATCAACAAGGCTTCTATTGCCAGCAAGCCGCCGGGCAACAGAGGGTAGCATTTCAGCGCCATGGCAAGGGTGAAGATAAACTCGGCGATAAGCAGCCAGCCCGCAGAAACCGGCCCTAACAGGTACATCACAATCGGGTTGACGATTAAAAACAGGACGATGATCTGCTTGTACCAGACCGGAGCCTTACCAAGAAAATTGCTGGTGAAGGCGGAAAAAATGGTTGTGGGCATTGCGGGAGTCTTCTGGGTTAGCGGGCCAAAATAGTATAGGGCGACAAGCCTGTATCTTCCTTGATATTTCTGCGCCGGTTAATGGTATAAAGATACAGGATAGCCTTGTTCTTTAGTACTGCCAGCTTCGCACCACTCAGCGCGCTCTAAACAGACTCTGAGTGGAAAACAGCCCTGAACCTCCGGTGTTCTTTGAGTACAGCGTCACTCCCTCTTGCAATCAGCCTTACAGGCTCTCTCGGTAAACACTGAGCTAACCGTGAAGCAGACAGCGGCGACAGAGCGCCTAACCGGGGGTAACCGCCAATGGTCTGGCGATCATTCAGCAAGACAATCGGCTGACCATCCGGTGGCACCTGAATGCTGCCGAGACTAATGCCTTCTGAAATAAGTGTGTTGATCTTGCAATTCAGCCGCGGACCTATAAGGCGCACACCCATTCGGTCAGCACGGTCATCCACTTGCCACCAAGTATTAAATGCGTCGAACAGGCTGCGACCAGTGAAAGATGCAATCTGGGCACCCGGCAGAAGATCCAGCACCGCTGGCTGGCTGAAATCTGGCAAAGCATTCTTCGGAGCTTCAGTTGGCGCGTTTGCCAGTTGTTGGCCGGGGCCTGAACGATTAACCGAAAGCTCATCGCCTGTTGCCAACTTTGCGCCATTGCCTTCAAAACCACCCAACTCTTCACGGGTTACGCAAGCCACGCTGCCCAACACGGGCTCTGCCGCAAAGCCACCACACACAGCAAGATAAGCCCTTAGCCCACTTACAGGCGCAGCGAATGTCAGTGTGTCGCCAGCTTTCCAGCGTGTTCGCTGCCACAGGGCGACGGGTTTGTGCTCAATAGTTGCGCCCAAGTCTGCACCGGTAATCGCGATTTCCAGATCTCTTACCGCGATGAGCTTTAGACCGCCGAAGGTGACCTCCAGATTCGCCGTTCCCCAAGGATTGCCAGTGAGATGGTTGGCCCAGGCCCAAGAGTAAATATCTGCTGGCCCGCCCTGAGTAACACCTAAATGCCGCACCCCAAACCGCCCGCTATCTTGCAGCAAAGCGAGAGGCCCGGCGCGCAACACTCGGATATCCGCCTCAAGCGAGTTATGTTGCGTCACGTTATTGGCTCCAATGGCGTGGTGTTTCCGCCCTCGCGCTCAAATACCTCGCGGCTCACAGGGACAAAACGTACCCGATCACCAACCCTTAGAAGGCTAAACCCCTCACGCTCACGGTCGAATAGACGGGCACTGGTGCGCCCCAACAGATTCCAACCGCCCGGGGTTTCAGTTGGGTATGCCGCTGTTTGGAGCCCCGCAAGAGCAACACTTCCGGCTGGTACCCGCTTACGGGGCGTATCCAGACGCGCGCACTCAAGGCGTGGGTCGACTAACCCCATAAAGGCAAAGCCCGGAGCAAAACCCAAGGCAAAAACCTTATAGGTACGCTGGCTGTGGGCTTCAACCACTTCACTAACCGCCATACCCGCGCCTTCAGCCACCCTTTGTAGTTCTGGGCCTACGCTAATGTCGTACCAGGTGGGCAATTCGTGCACCTCACCTTCATGGGCAGTCTCTTCCGGCTCTAGACCAGCCAACGTCTCGCAAATAATTGCCCGCGCCTGCGAGGGCGAGACATTAAGCGGGTCAAACACAACCAGAAGCGTTGTATAGGAAGGTACGAGATCAACCAACGCATCGCCAAAGGCCTCCTCACACCGGCGCGCCAGCGCAGACAACCAAGACACATTGCGCTCGTCAATCGACGCAAACATCCTGACAATCCAGGCATCCAACCCGGCAGATTCGAGCACCGGCTTCCAACTCACGGTGAGATTGCCTCTTCCACAGCCTGCGCGACGCCAAGCACACTGCGATCGGAGCCATGTCGGCCAACTAACATCAGGGCGCTGGGCAAGTCACCACTTGGATGGTTTGGGAGCGTAATAGCGCAGAGATCAAGAAGGTTCGCGACCGTTGGGTTGCGTAATACAAGTAAGTTCAGGCGCAAGTAATCCGCGTCGCTCTCCAGCTCTGTGAGCAGAGGTGGTGCAATAGCAACCGTGGGTGCAAGAAGTCCGTCGTAGGCACTAAGCCAATGGTCTGCCTGCTTTTTTAGCGCCGCCCGTAGCTGCAGTAGGTCGAGGTAATCTGCAGCGCTGATACCCGCGCCCCGCTCCATGCGCTCCCGCACCCGTGGGTCGTATTCGTTTCCATGTTGCTGCAGCCAATGGCGATGGACATGATAGCTCTCAGCGGCTGCAAGCCCTCCGCTCTTCATAAGCTCCGGTAACCTATCCAACACAGGAACCTGTGTTTCCACGATATGGGCCCCACAATCGCGCAGTTTGCGCAGACTGCTGGCGAACGCTTCAGCGACCCCGGAAGACAAGTCATCCAGCATGTAGTTGGTGGGCACCACAAAGCGGCGGCCGCGCAGATCTGCCTGACGGTTCTTCTGCCAAGACTCCCCTGCCATCACGGCATCCAAACGCGCACAGCAATCAACGCTATGAGCGATAGGGCCAATGGAATCGAGGCTGTGAGATAAGGGGAACACACCATCACGTGGTATGCGTTTTTGGGTAGGTTTGAAACCCACCAAACCGCAGAAAGCTGCAGGTATGCGCACCGATCCGCCAGTGTCACTTCCAATGGCTGCTACAGCCATTCCACAAGCGACAGCGGCTGCAGCTCCGGATGATGAGCCTCCGGATATACGGCCTGGTGCTAGCGGGTTGGCAGGCGTGCCGTAGTGCGGGTTAAGCCCAAGGCCTGAGTATGCAAATTCGGTCATGTTGGTATGGCCGGTGATAACCGCTCCAGCCCGGCGCAGGCGCGAAACAATCAGCGCATCGCTTTGTGCTTTCTGGCTCCACCATTTGGAGCCGGAATGGGTCACTTCACCGGCAACATCAAACAGCACTTTTAGTGCAATGGGCAGCCCGGCAAGCTCTCCCATTGGCACCCTGCCCTGTTGCAGCGTATCAATAGCGGCGGCCTCAGCTCTGGCTGTGCGACTAAAGCGGGCGGTGTACACCTGATTTGCGGGGTCATCATGCCGATCAATATTGCTGAGGCAGCTTTCAAGAAGCTGACTGGCAGACAATTTGTTCTGCTGCAGCCTCACCAACAGCGACGATAAGGTTGCCTCATTCAGCGTTAAAGGTGGCTGGCCAGATTGTCGTTTCATATTCCCACTGCGGTCTCATGGTAGATGTTGCTCAAAGTAATTTCTGGCTCCCAGTCTAGTGGATACCTTTGTTAACGCACAGAACGATTGGCAACTGATGAGTTTTCAGATTTTACTGAGGCCCTATCGAGCTTCTTTTACAACTCCTCCGGGCTTCCGAACCCTTGTGACCTACTTTTCTGCCAAGCGCTCAATGCTGGAACAAAGGCCACCAACAAGGCCGCCAGCGGCACAGAAGCCAGCAGAGCCCACTCCTCTAGGTTCAGGGGGCGCAATTGAATTTGAATGCCGTAATTTGTCAGTAACCAAGGGCCAAGTATTGAGATTGCGAGCGAGCTCAATACAAGCGCGGTCAAACAAGCCACCACTGCAAGCCCCAAGCATTCGATCACATAGAGGCTGGCGATCAGCCCGGGAGATGCGCCGGTCGCGCGCAGGATCGCAATCTCATGTGCGCGCTGGGCTTGCAGTGTGAGCAGTACCGCAATCAACCCGATTAAACTGGTCACGACAACGAAGCCGGTTATACCAAGCAACGCCCGTTCAAACTGACTCATCAAGCGCCACAGTTCACTCAAAGCGACACCTGGCAAGATGGCAGAAAGTGGTTCCCCAGCGTACTGGTTAATGTCGCGCTGCACACGGAACGTCAGAATTTTACGATCTAGCCCGGCAAACACGGCGGTAATCGCGCTAGGTGTGAGATCTCGGCGCTGCGCCCGCTCGGGCGTGAGTGTGCGCCCAGGAATTGCGACCCCCGATTCCCAACCTACGTGTATCGCCTCCATTCCTTGAAGGCTGATATAAACTGCCTGGTCCACCGGTGTGCCCGTGGCCTCAAGAATGCCGGTTACCTTGAAGGGCGTGTCTTTGTGATTGGAGAAGCTGGTACGCCCACCCCCATGGGACAATATGACGTCATCATTGAGATGATGGTTCAGGGTTCTTGCAACGCCTGCGCCCAATACCACATCAAAAATCCCATCAAACCACTGACCACCTGCTAGCTCTAAAGGTTGACCTTGGCCGTACCGGAAGTACTCCTTAAACGCTTTGTCGGTGGCTACAACTCGGAACCCCTTGTAGCTGTCACCCAGTGAAATAGGAATCAGCCAGTCGATACGCGCATCTTTTTCGAGCGCCTGAAAAGTCGACCAGCGGATATTGTTTGTGGCATCTCCCATATGAAACACCGTGTACAGCAGTAGGTTAAGCTGGCCACTGCGGGCGCCGATAATCAGATCGGTATCGCTGATGGTGCTGGTAAACGATTGCTTCACCTCAGTACGCAAGTATTGAACGCCAAGTAGCAGGGTGACGCTAAGAGTAAGGGTGAGGCACACCAGCGCCAACACCTTGCGCCTGTACCAAAGGCTTGCTGTTGCAAGAGACAATGCGAGACGAAACTTCATGCTGACACCTGTCCGAGCTCAATCTGATGATGAAAGCACCGGGCAAGCGACCTGTCGTGGCTAACAAACACCACGGATGTGTTGCGCTCGCCTGCCAGTCCTAAGAGCAGGTTGATGAAGCGGTCACGGTTATCGCTATCCAATGCGGATGTAGGCTCGTCAGCCAAAATAATCTCCGGAGCCCCAATGAGCGCCCGTGCAGCGGCAATGCGTTGCTGCTGACCAATGCTGAGCTGGGTGACCTTGCGTTGCCAATGGCTCTGTGGAATCGCCAAGGCGGACAATAGCCGTTGTGCAGCCACTGTTGGGCTTTCCCCTGTAGCGGACTGGCGCCGGGATGAAAGTTTACAAGGTAAAGTTACATTG
Organism: Marinobacter sp. 1-4A; assembly: GCF_016597725.1. Lineage (GTDB taxonomy): Bacteria > Pseudomonadota > Gammaproteobacteria > Pseudomonadales > Oleiphilaceae > Marinobacter. The sequence continues at coordinate 607,022 of NZ_VCGY01000003.1, read as the reverse complement.
GCTTCGGCGGTGAGGTAAGGCACAAGGTTGAATTGCTGGAAGATCACACCGATATGATCCGCTCGGAAACGGTCGCGCTTGCCTGCACCTGACGTGTGGAATTCGGTGCCTAACAATTTGACCACGCCACTGGCTGGCGAAAGCATTCCAGCCAAGAGGCTTAGGAGCGTACTTTTACCGGTCCCGCTTGGGCCGTATAAAAAAAGGTGCTCGCCTCGAGGCAGGTTAAGATCAGGGAATCTTAACGTCGGCTGAAGACGATCCCAGCAAAAAGTAAGGTTTGAGGTTTCAAGTGCGGCAGGCTTATCGATAGAGCCATCTGCGCTGGATAATAACTGGCTGTTCATGTTGATCGTTAACGGCTCCGTGTATTATTCCAATATCTTATTCGCAGCCGCTTAAACGGCTGCAAGTTTTTCGGGGAAGTTTGCAATGCTCCACTCTTTTAATGGCCCTGCAAGGGCGTCCGTATCGGTTTTTCTGTTTTTTCTACTGAGCATGTCGGTGGTGCCCGCACACTCACAGCCACGGGAAATTGATTGGCTTGAACTCATGCCCGCCGAGGATCTGGCATTGCTCGAAAGCATGCCGGAACTGGAGCATGACGGTGATGGGCCTGCACTCTTGCCGGACGAAATTATGACCGGCCGGGTTGTTCCGGAAATGAGCAATATTGAAAGCAGAATCCCCGGTTTTGTCGTGCCTCTGAAAACAACCAAAGACATGCGCATATTAGAGTTTTTTCTGGTTCCCTATTATGGCGCCTGCATACACGTTCCGCCTCCGCCGCCCAACCAAATTATCCACATCAAGTACAAACAGGGGTTTAAGCTTGAAGCTTTGTACGACCCCGTTTGGGTTGAAGGTACTCTGGTGATTGACCGCACCGAAACCGACATTGGCACCTCATCCTACTCCATGGTTGCCGAAGCCGTTGAACCCTATGAAGAGTAACCTCAGCGCCCAAGCTTAAAAGCCTGATTCCCGGGCTCCAATCGGGTTGCGCCCTGCCCATCTGGGCCAACCCATTCGATAGTGAGATGTTCCACGCCCGAAAAGCGAGTGGAAATAGGCGTTACCAAAGACACTGCTTGTTTTAGACCGGAGCACACCAGAACCTGAGTAACTTCAATGTCAGCGTGATGCTCCTCCTCGCCATGGGTGTGGGCATGAGCTTGCCCATCATCATGCCCTAGGTGCTGAACGTTAGCAGCCTCCACCGTGCATGTTGATTCGGAAGTATTGATGAGCGGTGTTGCCTTTAGCCAACTAGTGACGCTATCTAACGTTTGTTGTTGTTCCGTTGTACGCGGTTCATGCTCGAACCCTAGCAAGTTACCAGCAGGAGATTCGAACAATAAATCAACCCGATTATCGTTGAAAGCAAGTTGCAGGTTGGCCTGCCCGTGCAGATGTGAAGCGGGGTTGTCTGCGGCCATTAGGGGCGAACCGATGAGTGCTGAGGCGATGGTGATAACCACTCGTTTTCTGGAAAGCATTTCTTTACCTTATTGCAGTTAATACTAGGGAAAGTGTCTATATTCCCCACCCGTTAAACTTCAGATGGGCGGCTGAATATAGAAGGTCACAATTTGGTCTTAGTGGGTTCAGCTAAGGCAGCACGAAGCTGCTGATCCAGCTGCTCAGGCTCCAATTTTTGGCTGATAATCTCGAGCCGGGACTCATCGGTCGGCTCCGCGTCTAGCAGCGTTAGAACACCCTCCACGGCATTAAACATCCACCAACCTTCGGTCGTGCGTGCCACCCCTTTGAAGCGCTCAAACTCCGCATTGGAGGCCAGGCTTTGCAACGCAATCGGATCAAACATCAGGTCTTCATGAACCCGCCAGCCCATGCTGTTATAACCTTCTCCCTGATTGAAGTAAGACTGCCAAGGCTCATCCTCCAGCGAAGGCTTCTCAGCCGAGGCTTTACGGTGGTGATGGTGGTGACTGTCGGGATAATGTGGAGGCAAGTTGCCCGAACTACCTGCTAGCCAATCTAGCGGAAGCTCACCGCCACTGATCTGCCCAATGCGCTGCTTTGCGGGTTGCCAAGTATTTGCCCAGTTATCAAATTGATCTAGCTGATGAGCCGTACAAAGATCTGTTTTGCTCGCCACCAACACATCGGCCACAGCCACTTGGTCATGAAATTGTCGGCTAGCAAGCACACGTTTGTCTTCCAACCTGCGCGGATCAACCAAGCAAACGGATGTGCAAAGACTCACTACATCTTTGTAAAACTCGCCCGTTAAGGTTTCGATTACCTGTGCCGGGTGGCCCAACCCTGTTGGTTCGATAAACAGCCGGTCCGGACGGGCAAAACTGATTAAGCTGTTAAGCCCAATCTGCATAGGCAGCCCGGAAACACAGCACATACAACCACCAGGCACCTCTTTAACCGCCACACCCTGATTCGACAAAAAGGCTCCGTCAATACCAACCTCGCCGAATTCATTAACCAACACCGCCCACCGCTCCCCTTCCGGCTTCTGCTTTAACAGGTTGAGAATTGCCGTGGTTTTTCCAGCACCGAGAAAACCAAGCACTAAGTGAGTGGGGATGCGTGTCGGATTGCCTGCCATTTGCTGACCCTTCGTTGTCGGATAAACTCTGCTTTACACCGAATATGTTATAACATAACATTTTAAGGCGTTCAGAAACACTCCATTTAGTGACCAAATCCCTCTAAGACGGTCTACGCCCAACAGGATAACACTCCATGTCTTGAATCAGGATTGGCTCGCTTCAATGCCAGAAATGCAATGTTATAACATCTAAAAGGAAGCTTTATGATCTACCACTCTCACCCCCTCCCCTCTATGTTGCGCCTCTTGGCACTGACCACCGCAACGCTCCTAACCGCCTGTGGCGGAAGCAGTTCAGATGAGGCGCACAACAACACAGACATCGATACCGGCGGGCGTCTGGCCCTGTTTGATATGGATGCGTCGGCCCTGAAGTTTTTGAACTTGGACGATGAACAGGTACTTACGTCCCTGCCTCTGGACGGTGAACCCCCACGCCTCTACGCGTCACCCGATCATCGGTATGCCGTTGCTATCCAGCGTGAAGACGATCGATTGTCGTTCTTTGATGGCGGGCTCTATACAGAGGATCACGGCGATCATCTGCACGACTATGCCGAAGCCCCGGCCATGCTGCCCTTGACGCTGAATGACCACAAGCCCACTCACTACACTTTGGACGAGCCTTACGGTGTCGTCTTCTTTGACGGTGGTTCTGCTGCCCGTTCAAAAGTGACGGTTTTTTCTGACGCATCCTTGGGGAACAGCTCCACTCTCGCCAGTCTCGATCTTGAAAACAACATGCACGGTGTTGCCAAACTGATTGGCGACCACCTATTCGTGACCTATCGTGATAGTGGCATTACAGATACCACACTCCCAGCGGCAGTCGAGCGTTATCATTTTGACGGCTCTAGTTTCGGTTTCGAGACTCGGTACGACGAGGCCTGCCCGAAGCTCCACGGTGCCGCCGCTAACGCGCACAGTCTCGGGTTTGGGTGCGGTGACGGCGTGCTGGTGATCGACCTCCACGAAGCTGGCTATCCAGCTACCAAATTGGCCAACCCTGACAGCCTTGAAACAGGCGCACGCATTGGAACCCTCGTCGGCAATCACGACGTTGAAGAGCTGGTGGGCATTGCAGGAGACCAACTCTTTATCATCGATCCAGAATCAGAAACGACTATTTACCAAGAGCTGGACATTGGCTCAGACGTAGCCCGAATCACCCAAGGATTTACGACTCACGGTGAGGTGTTCTATGTAGTTGGTAACGACGGCAGCCTACGGCTATTCAACCCCGCCGATAACTGGGCATTGCTCAAAACCGTTCAGCTGACGGACGCGCCCAGCGAAGAAGATACCTTGGCGGTGACTGTATCGGCGGCTCAAAAACATTTGTTCGTACTGCACAATCAAACCGTGATCGAGGTGGATATGGCTGATGGTGATGTTGTCCGCAGCATCGACCTAGACTTTAACGCGTCTTCCGTTGTCTGGCTGGGCCTGACGAATGGGGAGCACAACGAAGAACACTCGCACTAACCCATTCTGAACCTCACAAGGCAGGCCGGTGATCACTGGTTTGCCTTGTTTCCTTGCCGTTGGAGTACCCATGTTAAATCGCATTGTATCTTTTACCGCCCTATCGCTGGCACTGCTCACAAGCGGTGCTGGTGCAAACAAGCTCAACCCAGACGTAAGCCTTACTCTGGATGGACACTACAAACAAAATGACACCGCATTGTCTCACCGAGAACAAGGATTTGGCCTAGGGCATACAGAACTCTCACTCTCATCTCCCATAGACGATCTATTTTCGGGGCGGTTAACCACCGTTTTCGAAGAACATGATGGCGAGAGCGAGGTTCTGATTGAAGAAGCTTACCTGCAAACCAACGGCTTACCTCTCGGGCTGAACGTACGAGCAGGCCGCTTCCTTTCTCAGGTAGGTTACCTCAATGGCCGACATATGCATGAAGATGATTTCGTGGAGCGACCAGCCGCTTACCGGGCGCTGCTGGGAAGCCACTATTACGATACCGGCCTGCGCATAAATGCTCTCCTACCCACACCGTTTTACTGGCAAATAGGCGCCGAGGCATTCAATGGCAATCAACTTTCGGAAGGGGCCGAAGATATCGGTGTCTATACCCTGAATACCCGAGTAGGTGGCGATTTTTCTGCCGCCCAGAGCTGGCAGGCAGGGCTGTCTTATCTGCATAACCGTCAGATCAGCGTGGACGAAGAAGACCACGGCCATGACCATAACCTTGATGACGAACACGGGCACGACCACGGTCATGGCGCATCCTACACCGGCAAAAACCTCTACATTGCCGATGCTGTTTGGAAATGGTCACCAAACGGCAACACCCGCGAACAACAGTTCACACTTAGCGCGGAATACCTCTATGCCGATGACCTGAACAAATTCGCGACCTCTGATGACTATCACGAAGGTTGGTACGTATCTGGCGTTCACCAATTCACCCCGCAGTGGTCGGCGGGTATCCGGTATGGCGAAGTGGATCTGCGTGAGGCGCACGGTGATCACTTCCACAGCCAACGCCTGAAAGAAACAGATGTCATGCTGGCCTGGTCGCGTTCACATTTTTCGACACTCAGGCTCCAATACACTCATCAGTCGGCAACTGGATTCAGCAACGCGGATAATACCGTGGCGCTGCAATATGTAGTGTCGCTCGGCGCACACGGGGCTCATGGGTACTGATATGCGCTATTTACCATTGTTCATCGCCGCTGTATTGACCGGGCTGGTTTCTCTACCCGCCCGAGCAGACTTCCACGTGTTTGCCTGTGAGCCCGAATGGGCTGCTCTAGCCCGAACATTCATGCCAGACGCTCACTTCACAACAGCCACAAGCTATCTGCAGGACCCTCACTACATAGAAGCAAGGCCCAGCCTAATCGCAGCCATGAGTCGGGCCGACATTGCTGTGTGTACGGGAGCTTCACTGGAAGCGGGCTGGTTGCCGGCACTGCTTCAGAGAGCCGGCAATACAGACATTCAGCCAGGCCAACCCGGGCTGTTCTTTGCTTCAGATCACGCTCAATTGTTTGCTCCCCATGATCACGTAGATCGCAGCATGGGAGATGTGCATCCCGAGGGAAATCCCCATGTGCATCTCTCGCCGGACCAACTACCGAACATCGCCAAGGCGCTGGCTGAGCGCCTTGGCGCAATGAGGCCAGACAACTCGGCAGATATCTTTGCGCGTTATATAAAATGGCGCGTTAACTGGAACTTCCATCGTGCGAATTGGCAAGAAAGAGCAAAAGCCTTGCAGGGGCGCTCCCTTGTCATCCAGCACACCGGGTTCAGCTATCTATTAAGATGGCTTGGCATAGGCGCAACCATGGATCTAGAACCGAAACCCGGTCTGCCGCCAAGCGCCAGCCACCTGAATCAGCTATTAGCAGATCCGAGGTTAGAAGATGCGGCAGCGATTTTGATTGCCAGTCACCAGAACCAAAAGCCTGCGCAATGGCTGTCGGCTCAAATACGAAAACCCATTCTGGTACTACCGGGAACCGTTACTGACGACTCAAAAACGGACACGTTGGCTGAGCTGATTTCTGAAATTATCAACCGCCTTGAAAGTGCCATGCCAGAGGTTGCTAATGGGAGCCTTTGAGTGGATGCTCCTACCGGCGCTCGGTAGCGCGCTTCTCTGCCTGCTACTCGTGCCACTGGGGTATCAGGTGATTGCTCGAGGAGTCATTTTTGCGGATCTTGCGATTGCCCAATGGGCGGCGCTGGGAACTCTGGCGGGATTGTATTTCCTGCCAGACCATACACTTGCAGGGGCGTCGATAAGCAGTTTGCTGTTCGCCCTACTCGCGGCCATAGCCGTACAACTGATTTTCAGGTTTCTCGGCACGGGCAAAGAGGCGTGGATTGGCATTCTCTATGTACTGGGAGCCAGTCTGGCGGTATTGATGGTTAGTGGTGACCCTCACGGCGCTCAAGCACTGCAGAGGGCGGCTGCGGGTGATCTACTATGGGCAAGTTGGGAGCTCATCATAGCAACGGGGATAATGACAGCGTTTGTATGGCTACTCAGCTGGAAGCTACCAGCTTGGTTTTCCGGTGCTGCCTTCATGCCCGTTTTCGCCATTTCAGTCACTTACTCGGTGTCGCTCGCCGGTATTTACGTCGTGTTCGCGACCCTAATCATCACACCGTTGATCGTGGGTTCTGTTCACGATAAACCACCAATTGTCGCAGCGATTTGTGCAATCACCGGCCATTTTGTCGCGATCGCCTATTCCGTGGTTTCCGATGTGCCCGTGGGGCCAGCTATCGTCGTCGCAACACTGCTTACAGCCATGCTTTGGATTGCCGGATATTACTTCAAATTAGAGGGCAAACAGACCTCATGATGCCGAACGTCAACTCTCAAAGAACGAAAACCGCCATGATCCCGCCGTAACCAAAGTAGACAACGGCCAAACCGAGCCCGAAAAAAGCCATAAACATCTGCGCCCTGCAGAGTATAACAACGGCTTTCCCAACAGGGATCACAGCTTCCAACCCCTTGAAGCGTTTTCTCTTGGCCATCCTGGGGCAACCAATCAAGTAGATATAGTTCAAGGATCTAAGCAAACTCAGCGGGAAAAATCTGTAATTAGTGAGCTCAGCCTTCTGAAACCAGGGTTCCTTGAACAATAAGTCGTCCAATCTGGGTGTCAGGTATTTGTGCAAGACAGCCCAAGCAGCTCCGATTACAGGAAAAATAGCGCATAAAGCGCAATCGAAAAATAAAAGATAGCAACCAGAGTTCCTGCAAATGCCGCTGATATATGAATTCTGCAAAGTACGATTAAGCCTGCGCGGACCGGGAGTTTCCGATCGAGGCCCTTGAAACGTCGGCGCTTTGCCATGTCAGGCCAAGCTAGCAGATAACTGTAGTTTAGAGACCGGATCAAGCTAAGTGGGAAAAACTGATAGTTCACCAGTTCAGATTTTTGAAACCATGGTTCCCTGAACAGGAGCGGGTCAAGTACCGGCGGTAACATTTTGTGCAAAACCGCCCACAGTGAGAAATAGACAAGGCCGATTAAAACCCCAAACCCCATCAACCCCAGCGTTACATGAAAAAGCATTTCCATAATGGTGTGCCCGCAACTAAAGCACAGATAACGTGGATGACGAAAAAGACGGTACAAATCCAGCCTTTCGCGCGGATGAACATAGGGCTCCAATACCAGATTGTTTGGCGAAGTCTATTTTTGCCCCTGTTGCGTCGTACAATTTTAGTACACCTTGCCCCGTAGCATATCCTGTTACCGCCGCCCCAAGACCAATCGCCAAGCCTCCAACCCACCCAACAGGCGAGGCTATTAACACTAGGGCAACTGAGGTGCCGATTGCATAAAGTATGCCGCCCACCAGACCTCCTGCACTCTCAACTAAAATGTCGTTTTTTTGGCGTTGAGTTGAAGCATTAGCAATCTGATGACAAGCAACGCCGAGACTAACTCCGGTTAACAACACACCTCCAGATTTAGCTATTCTTGCAGCTCTCTGCATTCTTCTGAACTCCGTTTCTATAGGTGCCGTTGGTGCAATACCTTTGCTTCTGGATATACGAAGCACCTCTGTAGGCCTTTGTGTACCATTCAGTATCAAGTTGGTTGGCCCAAGGTTGGTGGTCAACTGAGCAACCAGCTTTCGCCGCTGATAGTCGTACTGACCTTTGGTTTTCTCACCGGCCTTGTAGTTTTCATGGTTGGTTACCATTTCCCGCATAAGTGGTGCATTGGTAGAGAACGTGGTGTCTATCATCGACATTTTTGCACTTCCCAGACCAATCAAGGCTGGCAGCAGAGTAGACATTAAATCACGTTCTTCGCGGGTACTTCGGTTCCAGGTACGTTCCAGCTCAGGCACCCAATATTGATTGTCTGTACGTACGGTCAGCAAGTGGTGGTTGGGCCTAGGGGCAGCGCAGTACTGCTGGGGAATTTTCAGGCGGATTAATTGGTCGGGTTTTATCAGGTCAGGATTGATAATCGAAGGATTGTCGGCCTGCACTTGCTGAATCAGTAGTGAAAGCTGCTCATCGTTCAGGCCTGCGTGGTACCGATAAAGAATCTTGGAGAGACTGTCCCCGGACCTGACTCGATACAGCAAAGTATCGAAGTTCTGGGTATAGCTGGTCGCAAAAGCTGCTGTGCTCATAACAAATCCCTTTTAAAATTCCGTTTTAAGTCCCGCCTTTCATCCAAGTTCCGTGGCAGGTCTGTTTTCCATTCAAATGGTAGTCATCCTCTGTGGTGATGACAAGTTAAAAGCTGGCCATCCAAAAGACACCAAAACTAATCATGTGTAGCGCTTAAAAAAACTGTCATCAGACGTTAACTAAGCCTAGGCAATATTAGCGCCTGTACAGCCTTAGATTAGCCAATCACCCCATTCTCGCCGACTAACGCGATGCTGGAAAAAACCAATATATCCAACAAAAGGCCCGTTATGAAAATCTTGTTTATATTGCCTCTGATCATCGGCGCTCTCGCTATGTTATCCGGCTGCAACGACAGCGATAACAACGCCAGTGCGCCCGAAGTGAGCCCTCCTGATGACAACCCATCGCTGGTTCAGCTTGGTCCCAGACCTTACTTTCTGGTTAACGATATGGATGAGGGTGAACTGAAGAGTACGCTACAAGCGTGTGAATCTATGACCCCGACCGCAAGCGCTTTCTCTATTGCCCACCGTGGCGCGCCGTTGCAGTTTCCTGAACATACCCGCGAATCCTATGTGGCAGCTGCCAAAATGGGGGTTGGGATTATTGAGTGCGACGTTGCCTTTACCAAGGACCGGCAATTAGTCTGCCGCCACGCTCAGAACGACCTGCACACCACGACCAACATTGTGGCCGTGCCAGAGCTGAACGCCAAATGCACACAGCCATTCGTGCCCGCCAATCCGAGCGCAGGCACTAAGGCTGAGGCTGAATGCCGCACCAGTGACATTACGCTAGCTGAGTTTAAGACGCTCCGGGGAAAAATGGATGCGTTTAATGAAGATGCCACTACCCCTCAAGAGTATCTTGGCGGCACCGCCGATTGGCGCACGAATCTGTATGCCACTGAAGGCACCCTGTTAAGCCATCGCGAAAGCATCCAACTGATTAAAGAGCTAGGCCTTAAGTTCACCCCCGAGCTGAAAACACCGGTGGTCGAGATGCCTTTTGAAGGTGACTACACACAAGAAGATTATGCCCGACAGATGATCAACGAATACATCTCTGCTGGCGTGAGCCCTGAGGATGTATGGCCGCAGTCGTTCTTATTGGATGATGTCGTATTCTGGGTTAATCAAATGCCTGAGTTTGGACGCCAAGCAGTATTTCTGGATGAGAAAAGTAACGACCCAGAGAACACATCTATGGCGTATATGGAAAGCCTTACCCAGCAAGGGGTTCCTATTCTGGCACCCGCACTTTGGAAAATGCTAACTCTAGACGCTCACCAAAAGATTGTTCCATCTGACTATGCACTCAACGCTAAGGCTGCAGGCCTTGATTTGATTGGCTGGTCATTGGAGCGCAGCGGGCCCTTAAATGAAGGTGGTGGCTGGTATTACCAAAGTATCAGCGATGCCATTAACAACGACGGCGATATTTATACCGTGATTGATGTGCTGGCTCGGGAAATAGGTGTAATAGGCATTTTTTCAGACTGGCCTGCGACCACCACTCACTACGCCAATTGTATGGGGCTTTAAAAGCCTCATTCATCCGCATTCACCTGATCAGCTGATCCCTCTAGGTTAAACGAGATTGCGTGACACAGACTTTTGGGTTCAATCCCTTGTCGGTGTCACGTAACCATAACATTACCTGATTAGTATCTGGCTGATGATGGTTTCATGACCCAAGGACACACCTATGAATAAGTTGATGACACTAACATGCGCAGCCCTAATGACCCCAATGCTCGCGCAGGGCGCATTCAAACTGGACTCCCGATACAGTGATCAGGACGGTGATCTGATTGCAGACATTCCTGCCAAGTCTGAGCAGGTCGACCCTTCTACGCTGATTTTTGCGTACACGCCGGTGGAAGACCCTTCTGTTTACGCTGAAGCCTGGTCCGACTTTTTAGACCATCTGTCTGAGAAAACGGGTAAGAAAATCCAGTTTTTCCCCGTTCAATCCAACGCTGCACAAATCGAAGCCATGCGCGCCGGACGCCTCCATATTGCCGGTTTCAATACTGGCTCCAACCCGATAGCCGTTGCATGCGGTGGTTTCCGCCCTTTCACCATCATGGCTTCTGCTGATGGGTCATTTGGCTACGAAATGGAAATCATCACCCATCCGGATTCCGGCATTACTGATGTAGAAGGGCTAAGAGACCGCGAGCTGGCCTTTACCTCTGAAACCTCAAACTCAGGTTTCAAGGCGCCATCTGCGATTCTGAAAGCCGATTATGACCTTGTACCAAACAGAGATTTCACTCCGGTGTTTTCTGGCAAGCATGACAACTCCATTCTTGGGGTTGCCAATAAAGACTACGACGCTGCAGCCGTTGCCAACTCAGTTATGTCGCGCATGCTGAACCGGGACGTCATCAAAGAAGAGCAGATTGTATCTTTGTATAAGTCCCAGACCTTTCCCACCACTGGATACGGCGTCGCACATAACCTGACACCAGAACTTCAAGACAAGATTCAGCAGGCGTTTTTCTCCTTCAACTGGGAAGGCACCTCTCTGGAAGAGGAATTCTCTAAGTCAGGTGAGGCCCAGTTCATCCCGATTACCTTTCAGGAACACTGGGAAGTTATTCGTAAGATCGATGATGCCAACGGCGTAGTTTACAACTGCCGCTAAGGGCTCAGACCACAACCTGTCGTCAGTGGGTTGGCCACGTTGCGAGATGTGGCCAACCCTCCGTCTTTTATTATCAGCAATGGCAACAAATTGTGCTTGAACTAAAAGCCTTATCAAAAACCTACAAAACCGGCGACCGAGCACTGAGCGATATCAGTTTCTCGGTACCTGCGGGGCAGGTCGTAGGACTGATTGGTCCCTCCGGCGCAGGCAAATCAAGCCTGATTCGGTGCATCAACCGCTTGGTTGAGCCTACCGCTGGCAGCGTTTGCCTCGGTGAAACCGAGCTAACCACCCTCAACGGCCGGGCTTTGCGTCAGGCTCGCCGACGTATTGGTATGATTTTTCAGGAGTACGCTCTGGTAGAGCGTCTTACGGTGATGGAGAACGTATTGTCTGGACGATTGAGTTATGTCTCCAGTTGGCGATCTTTCCTACGCCGATTCCCTCAGGCTGACATTGATCAGGCCTTCAGTTTACTGAACCGTGTGGGGCTGGGTGATCACTGTAACAAACGGGCTGATGAACTCTCGGGTGGTCAACGGCAACGTGTAGGTATTGCCAGAGCATTGGAGCAGAATCCGGACCTTTTGCTGGCAGACGAACCTACCGCATCACTGGACCCGAAAACCTCCCGCCAAATCATGCGGCTAATTCAGAGCGTTTGTCGGGAAATGAACCTGCCCGCCATCATCAATATTCACGATGTTGTGCTGGCTCAGAATTTTACAGACAGAATCATCGGCTTACGGGCTGGCAAGGTAGTGTTTGACGGCTTGCCATCAACCTTATCTCACGAGGCCCTCACTCGTATCTACGGCGCCGAGGATTGGGGTCAGATGCAACAGGCCAATGAGCCACAAGACGACGATACCCTCCTATATAACTCTCTAGATAACGCTCTAGATAGCTCGCCAATGCTGGTGAGCTCGTGAGCAGTATTATCAGCTCTTCGCAAACGTGGAAGCGACCGCCGGTATTACTCAAAAGCCAACGCTGGCGCTGGATCATCATCTCAGGCAGCGTGGTCTATCTGATTCTGGCGATCAACTCGGTGGAGGTCGACTGGTTTCGGGTTTATGAAGGGTTAGAACGAGGATGGCGCTTCATTCAAGGGTTTCTAACACCGGATTTCAGCTCCCGCTGGCAGGATATCCAGATTGGACTGATCGAAAGCTTGACCATGACTCTAACCTCCACCGTAGCCGGCGTATTGGTCTCAGTACCAATCGGCATCGGTGCCGCCCGTAACCTAGCCCCTGCGCCGGTGTATATGTTCTGCCGGAGCATCATTACGCTTTCACGCTCATTTCAGGAAATCATTATCGCAATCCTGCTCGTCGCCATGTTCGGGTTCGGACCTTTCGCCGGATTTCTTACACTGACGTTTGCCTCTATTGGGTTTCTGTCCAAGCTGTTGGCCGAAGACATCGAAGATTGTGACAGCGCCCAAATCGACGCCATTCGCGCTAGCGGTGCTCGTTGGTGGCAAGTCGTTAACTATGCCGTTCAGCCTCAGGTGATGCCGCGGCTAATAGGTCTTTCTCTGTACCGTCTGGACATCAATTTCCGGGAGTCATCGGTTATCGGCATCGTCGGCGCTGGCGGTGTCGGAGCCACTCTGAATACAGCCATCGATCGCTACGAATACGATTCGGCTGGCGCCATTTTAATCATCATCATCGCAATAGTGTTGGTGGTGGAATACTCCTCATCCTATATCCGACGGTGGGTTCAATGATATCCGGAGCAGACACGCAGATCTGGCAGTTCCGCACTCCAAAACAACACATGCTGCGATGGCTCGGTTGGTTCTGGTTAGTAGCGTTGACCGTATTTTGCTGGAACCTGATGACCGAAGACACCATCTGGGCTTTTGTAGCCGACGCTCCCCGTCAGGCCTCGGATATTGGTGGTCGCATGCTTCCGCCACGCTGGGGCTACCTCAATCAACTTTGGCAGCCGCTCTGGGATACCCTGAACATTGCGACCCTTGGCACGTTGATTGGTGTGATCATCGCGATACCAGTAGCATTTCTGGCCGCAGGCAACACCACCCCAAGCCGCTATTTCGTGCGCCCAGTTGCGTTGCTGATCATCGTGACCTCCCGGTCAATCAACTCCCTTATCTGGGCGCTGCTGCTAGTAGCCATCATAGGCCCGGGGCTTTTGGCGGGTATTATCGCCATTGGGCTTCGCTCCATTGGTTTTGTTGCAAAGCTGCTGTATGAGGCTATCGAAGAGATTGATGAGAAGCAGGTGGAAGCCGTACGGGCAACCGGCGCTTCCGGTGCCCAGATTATTGATTACGCGATTATCCCGCAGATCCTCCCGGCATTCTGGGGTATTTCAGTCTTCCGGTGGGACATAAACATTCGCGAATCAACCATTCTCGGACTGGTTGGTGCAGGTGGCTTGGGCCTACAACTCCAGTCGTCATTGAGCACATTGGCCTGGAACCAAGTAACCGTAATATTTCTCGTTATTCTGGCAACGGTTATTGTTTCAGAGTGGGTGTCTGCAAAAGTCCGGCAGGCGGTACTTTAGAGTCGTTCAAGCGCCACGGTAATCCCCCCATTTTAAGAGGGCATCAAAAGTAGAGTTCAGGCCACCATGGCCAATTTCTGTTGTGGGGTAATGCCTCCGAGAGCCATGTTGTCCCGGTTGTAATCATCGATCACATTGAACAGCCGGTAACTTCGGCCATCCTCTAACTGGTCATGCATGAAGTCCATGGACCAACTGATGTTGATGTCCGTAGGCACCGCCAATGGCTCGGGTTTCTCACGTACCAGCCGTTTACGAGGCTTGATGCGTAGGTTCAGCTCCAGTTCCCGGTAGATCCGGTAAACGCGTTTGTGGTTCCAGAGATAACCCTTCACGTTGCGCAGGTACAGAAAACACAGGCCAAAGCCCCAGTTTCTCTGGTTATGGGTTGAGCGCACTAACAGATCCGCGATCTCGGCATTTTCAGTGCTGAGCTTAGCCCGGTAACGGAAGCAGGACTCACTGACACTGAAGGCCTCGCAGGCTTGGCGAATGCTACAACGAGCAGCGGCAACGGCCTTGTGTGCCATCTCGCGACGGAGAGATGGCTTTACCACTTTCCCTCAAGAGCTTCCTTGCGCAACTCAGACTTGAGCCGTTCTTCGGCATACATCTTCTTCAGCCGCCGGTTCTCATCCTCAAGCTCTTTCATACGCTTGATCATGGAGGTATCCATGCCGCCAAATTTGGCTCGCCATTTATAAAAGCTGGCACTGCTTATGCCGTGCTCGCGGCATAGCTCCGGAACGGGCACACCGCTCTCGGCTTGCTTCAAGATCGCCATGATTTGGCTATCGGAAAATTGTGACTTCTTCATGCAGAATCTCCCTGCGTTTAGCTTACGGAAAATTCTACTTTTGAGCACCTCGGTTTTTCGGGGGGATTACCGTTAGTAACAGTCGCGATCTCGGCTGCGATAATTTTCCTGTGGAAGTAATCGTCAACAAACTGATTCGTCGCAGACACTCTCCGCTCCGATCAGTTCACGTTGCTGGCCACCTGATTATTGAAGAAAACCCAGAAACAGCCTCGTAGGCCAAGATAAAGGCCATCAGAATAATCAAGCTTCCTCCGATACGGTTTACTATTCTGACACTGCCTGTGTTGGAAAAAAGGCGGGAACTTACGCTGTGAGCAGCTACAACCCACACGCTATCGATCGCAATACCCAACATGATAGGTATCATCGAGTACATGATTAGGACGTTCGTGGGGCTCGCAAGATTGCCGCTGAGAAAGCTTGGAACTATGGTTCCGAACATGATGAATGCCTTGGGGTTGGTTATACCGACTATCACTCCCGCAGTGAGCGGTGATTTTCTCCTTGTTGGCTGTTCGGCAGCAACTGGACTCGCCGCTTTCGAAGCTACGAGGTATCCTATGCCGATGAGCAGCAAGGCGATCGCACCCAGCATTCTGATGGCAGACAAAGCGAAATCGGACTTCAATATAAGAGGGCCAAGTCCAAACGAAAGCAGTATCGCAATGCTTAACATGCCAATTGCATTGCCGATCACACCACGCAACGCATGACTTCTACCCTTCATGATAACCTGCCCAATAAAAAGCATGATGCTTGGGCCAGGTACAGCAATGAGTATCGAGCTGGTTATAATTAACCCCAGCAGCCCACTGACAGATACCCCAATGTCTTGCATGTAAATATTCCCTTCGATGTGCGTGTTGCGGGCATCAATCCCATATTCTCAGCGCCTTATTGAAAATATTTCTTATACGTTCTGGCGCGTAGCAGGTAATTTATCCCGTTATCGAACAAGACCAAAATGCTCTCATGTATGTGTTCGGTCTCTCAAAAACAAAGATGCTATTACCCCTAGCCCGCTTATGATTAAGGGCAGAATCAACGCGAATTGATAACTCTGAAGACTTGGGCCAGTTCCTTTTTCTGCAACAGACACGATATCCAGAATGATCCCAAAGCCCGATTGAACCAAAGCTGCTGCCAAGAATGCACCCATATTTACAAGCGCTGTTGCAAACCCGACGTTCTGCAGGGCTACCGCCTCCTTGGTGGCCGCAAAAATAACGCTTACCTGTCCTCCTGAAAGCCCCAACAGTACAAACAGAACCATTGCCCCCCAACCAGGGCTCCATTCAGCAAAGGCCATTACACCCCACACAGTCGCCGATATCAGTGCTGCCGCAACAATTACCGGCTTCTTCGCTCCAATACGGTCAGCTGCCCACCCGGCAAATAAAGAGCCGACACCGTAAACAATAAGTGCAACAGTTGCATACTGTGCGACTTGTGTAGGTTGCAGGCCGAAGCCGTCTATTAAGAGTGGCGCAGCCCACAATCCTAGAAACGCATAGAGCGTTCCATTAGTGGCCGCTACACAAAGAAAAAGCAGCCATACTTGGCTGGATCGCAGTACGCGCCGATTTCCCTGCAATAGTTGACGGACTGTTGCCTTGGCTTTCGGTGAACGCTCTTGTCTTCGCTTAGGGGCATCTCGACAGAAAACAACAAGACAGGCGGAGGCCACAAACGTCAGACTACCAAAAAAGAGAACAATATCTCTCCAGCTTAACCAGCTCAGTAGATACGCGGTCGGGCTCTGTGCTATCACACTCCCCAGTGCTGCCAGAAGCATCGTTGTGCCCATGATGAGCGAATGGCGATCTGAGGAAAACCAAGTAGCGTTGTAAGTCATCAAGACGACGAAAACTGCAGATAACCCAAGCCCCATCAGAGCTGACCCCACGAGCAAAACCTCTAGATTTGGGGCAAAACCAAAACAAAAAGCACCTATCGACGTTACAGTCCCCCCGATAAGCCCACCATTTCGTACCCCAACCGAGTCGGTATAAATGCCAGCCGGCACCTGCATCAGTGTGTAAACCCAGAAGTGCATTGATGCCACAATACCAAGTGCAGTGGCTGTCAAACTGAGTTCTTGCTGCATACTCCCCGACAATGTCGCGGGCGCGAAACGGAAAAAGAAGCCACTGATGAAAATGCTAATAAGCAGGCACCAACCTCCCCATTTAAGCCCGCCTGAAGGTATGAGACAGGAGAGACTACTCTTTTCTACTTCGCTAATATTGTCGTAGCTATAGCACTGAGTGGGGAACGTTTTTGAAAGAGCTTCTGGAGCAACTCCGCCCAAACTTCTATTGTCAGGGGAGCTCTTCATCGCTGTCATAGTCGCGCCCATGTGTTTGCTTCCAAAACAAGTGGAGCAGAGCGTACAAAGGGACACAGGTAAGTTGGAAACGAAAAAACTTGTCTGGGGGTATCAACTTATTCGATACTCAACCAGTGTTTTTTCGTTAATTCGATTGCCCTTTCCGCCCCCCTCTATATATGCGCACTTCAAGCAGGTAAGACGAGCTGGCCATAGGAGGCATCAAAATGAAATGGAGTTTGGATCAGCTACGCACATTTATATATGTTGCAGATACGGGCGGTTTTTCACGGGCAGGAGAACGACTCTTCCTGGCCCAGTCTACTGTCAGCTGGCAAGTTCAGCAGCTTGAGCGCCAGGTTGGCTCGCCGTTGCTCCAACGGAATCCGAATGGCGTCACCCTCACTGAAAAAGGCATGGCCTTCTACCTGAGGGCACAAAAGGTTGTCACCGCAAACGATGAAGCTGAGCTGTGGTTGACGCAGAACACCGTTGACCGACAGATCATTCGATTCGCCACAACCGATTGTTATGCAAGTTGTCTATTACCAGAACTACTTGAGCGTTGGAAATGCCAGTTTCCCAACGTGCAAGTAACTTTGGATTGCAGCTTTAGCACTGGTATCTGGGAGCGTTATAAAAAAGGGGAGTTCGATATCGCTCTTGCTCAGCATTGTCCTTCTGACATCAACGCAGAGCCCATCAGAGTCGAACCGTTAGAATGGGTATGTGCCAGACAATCGTTAGCTTGGCAACAGAGTACGGTGCCCGTAGCTTTGTTTGAGCACGGCTGTCCTGACAGAGAAATCATGCTTAATGCGCTCAAAGGTGCAGGACGTGAGTATCGAGTTGAGTTCGAGACCTACAGCTATGGGGGGCTTGTGGCGGCGGTGGAAAGCGGAGCCGTAGTTTCCGCTCTGCCCAGATCGACAATACCTTCCACACTCAAACGTCTTGATAGTCAGCACCGGCTCCCACGGCTGCCATCTTTGAACGTGAATCTAGCAAGCCCAAACAAAAGCAGTAACGCCATATGCGACCAACTATACGATGCCGTTATGCTCCACTTAACCGGGGACTGTCCGAGCTTATCGAATAGTAGTGAAGGCGATACTAAAAGCGCGCTTGTGAACTAAAACATCAATAATTCCTTGATTGTGCCAAGCGTTATCTGTTCGCCAAAACCATACTGAGGAATAACCCAAAAGGCTTAAAATGAGCAGCCAGACATCTACGTTTTCCAAGAGCATTCTTTCTCATCGAATGCAGTCAGCAAGCAGCTCTGCGATAAGGGATCTGCTCAGGCATTCCAAAATACCAAATATGATTTCACTGGCCGGAGGAATACCAGCACCAGACCTCATAGATACTGAAGGACTCGAAGCGGCCACATACCGCGCCATAGAAAGCGCACCAAATAACGTCTATCAGTATGGGCTGACCGAAGGAGAAATGTTCTTACGCAAAGAAGTCGCCGCTCGCATAATCACGCAGGGTATCTGTGTAAAGCCAGACAATATCCTTATCACAACCGGTTCGCAGCAAGCGCTCGACATGGTTGCCAGAACCTTTCTTGATGAGGGCGATAACGTATTGGTTGAAGAATCCACCTATCTGGCAGCATTACAAGTTTTCGATATAGCAGGAGCGAACACAACAGCGTTCCAAGTCAATCAGCAGGGTATTGACCTCGAGCAGCTGGAATCGTTGGTTGCCATGCGGCGCATTAAGCTAATGTATCTGGTTCCGAACTTCAGCAACCCCACCGGAAGAACCTTGTCTCTTGCTGAAAGAATGGATCTTATAGCGTTTGCTATCCGTCATGACATCCTTATTATTGAAGACGACCCTTACGGTGATCTCCGATACGAGGGGGAACACGTCGCATCACTCTTCGAAATTGCAGAGCAATCATTTAGCGCAAAAAACCGAGTTATTTACATTTCGTCTTTTTCAAAAACACTCGCCCCTGGATTACGCTTGGGGTGGTGCATCCCTCCAGAAAGCTATTTCCACCCTCTGTGCCGTGCCAAGCAATCTATGGATCTCCACAGCAGTACGCTATCGCAATATATTGCAGGCTGTTATCTGCAAAGCGGACGCCTTGATAACCGGCTTAAACTTCTTAAAGAAGCATACAAATCCCGTCGCGATGCGCTGATAAAAGCTATTGCGGAACATCTGCCAGATACTCTCGAACTTAACGTACCCGAGGGTGGAATGTTCCTTTGGGGACGGTTTTCAAATGGACTGGATGCATCTCTCGTTCTTGAACAGGCCCTCAATCATCACGTGATGTTCGTGCCGGGAAAATATTTTTATAGCGGAACACCGGACTTAAGTTCGATACGTCTTTCGTTCTCAACGATCACGCCCGCTCTGGCAGACGAAGCCATCAAAAGGCTTGCGACAGCGATTCAACAAACCGAGCAAATGCGAGCTTAGGAGTTGCAAAGTTTTCCTGGGCCCCTTCATCACTTGTTGATAGATGCAGAATAACGTCGAGAGGCGATACATAAAGGTGCCTTCTGGCACCTACAGTTAATCGCTGACTAACTCGCCACTGTCGCGCTTTCGGGGACGCCAGAACATAATCACATTCCCTGTAAGAGTCAGAGCGATCCCGATTATGGCGACCGGTGTCCAGTTATAGCCTTCGAATAGGGTCGAGATTGCCAGCGCAACCATCGGGAACAATACTGTCGCATACCCGGCCTTTGCAGATCCGATTCTTGCGACAAGCATGAGGTAGGTCGTGAAGCCGATTACAGATCCAATCACCGCAAGGTAGACCAGCGCCACCCAATACTCAAGCTTGGTCGAGAGGGCCAAAGGTTGTTCGCTCGCTAGGATTAAACCTAGCAGCGCAAGCGCGCCGATGCCCATACCCCAACTGTTGGCAATGACGGGCGTGATTCCGATGCTGCTATTGCGCCGCGAGGCCATGTTACCGAGGGAAAACATCAGCGTTCCAAATACGGCCCAGCCGATCCCCTCAAGCGTAGCTGCGTCGAAGCTGACCACGAGGTCGGTCCAGAAGATAAGCACCAGGCCCGTTGCACCAACACCACCGGCTAGAAGCGTTTTTAGAGTGATCCGGTCGCCGAAAAATAGCCGTGCGTTGATCGCATTGAAGATTGATGCCAACGAAAAGACAATTGATACAAGCCCCGATGGGATCAACGCGGAGGCTTTGTATAGGCCTATAAAATTGAAACAGAACAGGCAAAGTGCCTGAAGAACGACAAAGCGCCAGATTGACGGGCGCTTAAGCCGTTTCATCAGTGAAAGCCCGGCCAGCATTATCAGCCCTGCTAGCGCGAAGCGGAAAAAAATGGACACGATGATTGGTATCTCACCGATCTGCGCCACAATACCGATCCAGGTGGTCCCCCAAATAAGGACAGTGGTTATAAACAGGGTGATATTGTTCATGATAGGCCTTCAACTGGATTTTGATGCCTTTACGCTACCCTCTTTTCCTATTCCGGTTTTGCATATTCTTGCGGTTAAGTTCGATAGGCGTTAATCAACTTCGATTGCGCTTTGGTAAGCTAAGGTCATGACTCGAACCGTTGAACATTTTCTCAGCCTTTCAAACGCCGAAAATCTCTCCACCAAGATGAATCTGGGTGCAGGGTGCGGTGTGGCAATCTGGGAAAATCAAAACGATCACGTGCGATACGAAGCGCCGCACAATAATACCTTCAGCCTGTACATGGAGGGCGGAACAGGAACACGACGGCTTGATGCTGGCAAGGTATCCGGATGGCCCGGCGCGGTCTGTATCATGCCAGCAGGACAAAGTTCGGAGTGGGAGATCACCAAGCGATTCCGCTTCGTTCATCTCTACCTTTCAGACGAAAGGCTGCGAAGTATGTTCTCGGAGACCCATGACTGCGACGCGCGCCAACTGGACTTACCCGAGGCCAACTTCGCCGATAAACCGCATGTGGCACAACCGCTTGCCGAACTCGCCCATGCATCTATGTCGAACAACCTGCTTCACGCGGAAGGCGCTCTAACAGACCTGATAGGGGGGCTTTCTGGTCGGCAGACACGCCTTCTTGGGGGGCTCGCGCCTCATATCCTGTGTCGAGTGGAGGACTATGTTGAAGCCCACCTCGCCTCGACCATTCATCTGAGTGACCTTGCACTGCTGGCTAATATGTCCGCGTTTCACTTCAACCGGATGTTCCGTCTAGTGCAGGGCTGCCCTCCTCATGCCTGGATTACCAAACAACGAGTGCGCCGAGCAAAGCAACTTCTGCGCTCAGACGCACCCCTTGTAGAAGTTGCCGTCGATTGCGGTTTTTCAAGCCAGAGCCATCTGACTCGCGTCTTCCGAGAACAGACCGGCCGAACTCCGGCACAATACCGCAAGCTTCTTTGGAATACGCTCTAACCTACTCAACCGTAACGCTTTTCGCTAGATTTCTCGGCTGGTCCACATCCGTGCCTTTGAGCACGGCAACGTGGTAAGAAAGCAATTGCAACGGAACGGTATAGACAATTGGAGCGGTTATTTCATGCACTTCCGGTAGCTGCACCACATGAATGTTTTCTTCTGGCTTTATGTTCGCTGAGCTATCGGCAAACACAAACAGCTCGCCGCCCCGAGCACGCACTTCTTCCAGATTCGATTTCAGCTTTTCGGCCATGCTGTTGTTGGGTGCTACCGTGATCACCGGCATTTCGCTGTCTACCAGCGCCAGCGGACCGTGCTTGAGTTCGCCTGCAGGATAGGCTTCAGCGTGAATGTAGGAAATCTCTTTCAATTTCAGAGCACCTTCCATGGCCACCGGGAACTGTGAGCCGCGACCTAGGAACAGGGAATGATTTTTATCCATAAAGCGCTTAGATATCTCTGCGATCTCACCCTCCAATGCCAATACATCGTTTACCTGTCCCGGTACTAGGTGAAGCGCTTGAACAATCTCGGTTTCGCGTTCTTCGCTCAAACCGTTTTTGCGGGCCAGCGCCAGAGTGAAAATAAGCAGTGCGACCAGCTGGGTAGTAAAAGCTTTTGTGGAGGCAACACCAATCTCCGGGCCAGCCTGAGTCATGATGACCAGATCGGATTCTCGCACCAAGGAACTGCCCGGCACGTTGCAGATAGCCAATGCGGCGCGGAAGCCCGCTTTTTTGGCCTGACGCAGTGCAGCTAGAGTATCGGCGGTCTCGCCAGACTGGGAAATGCACAGAAATAGCGTGTCTTGCTGGATAACGTGTTTGCGATAACGAAACTCGGAGGCTACTTCCACGGAGCAAGGCACACCGGCCAAATCTTCGATCCAGTATCGAGCGACCATTCCGGCGTGGTAACTGGTGCCACAGGCAATGATCTGTACGTGGCGGACGTCTTTCAATAAGTCGCCAGCCTCGGTACCAAGAGCTTGCTCCAGCACCCGTGAGGCTGTCACACGGCCTTCCATAGTCGCCTTGATCACTCTTGGCTGCTCATGGATTTCCTTGAGCATATAGTGCCGATACTCGCCTTTATCTGCGGAGTCTGAGCTATGTTCAAAGCGGCTTATGGCTCGGTCAACCAGCGTGCCATCGCGGTCGTGAATCTCGATGCGGTCCTTGCGGATATCCGCAAGATCGCCTTCTTCGAGGAACATGAATCGATCGGTTACTGGCAGCAGTGCCAATTGATCCGAGGCAATAAAGTTTTCACCAATACCCACACCGATCACCAGCGGGCTGCCTTCACGGCACACAACCATGTGGTCGGGCTCGTCGGCGTGCACTACAGCAAGTGCGTAGGCGCCACGCAGGCGCGTTACTGAGGTCTTCACCGCATCGTAAAGTTTGCCCAGTTCGCGGAAGTTCTTTTCTATCAAATGCACAACAACTTCTGTGTCGGTTTGAGACGTAAACTCAAACCCGTCGGCCTTGAGTTCTTCACGCAGTTCCTGATAGTTCTCGATGATGCCGTTATGCACGATTGCTAAACGATCGCCGGACATGTGCGGGTGGGCATTGAGCTGTGACGGCTCGCCGTGGGTCGCCCAGCGGGTATGGGCGATGCCCAGATAGCCGGAAAGCGGCCTGGCTTCAATAGCGGCGGCAAGTGAGGCTACCTTGCCCACTTCTCGAGCACGCTGCACGGCACTCTTTCCATCCAAAACTGCCATACCGGCGGAATCGTACCCCCGGTATTCCAGGCGGCGCAGGCCCTCAAGAAGAATGCCCTGAACGTCCCGTTCTGAAACTGCACCTACAATGCCACACATGTTTCATACCCTATTCGTGATAAAAATCGTGGTGAAAAATGTAAAAAACTGCTCAGTTTTTCTCCGGCTTTTGCCAACCCGAAATATTTCGCTGGCGGCCCCTGGCCACGGCCAGCTCATGCTCCGGCACATCCTTGGTAATTGTTGAGCCAGCGCCGACAGTAGCACCTGCTCTTACAGTAACCGGGGCAACCAACGAACTGTTGGATCCAACAAACACGCCATCCCCCAGCACCGTCTGGTATTTATTCACACCGTCATAGTTGCAGGTAATAGTGCCCGCACCCACGTTTACATTGGTTCCCAGCGTAGCATCACCCACGTAGCTGAGGTGGTTAATTTTGCTGCCTTCGCCAACGATGGTTTTTTTAGTCTCAACAAAATTGCCCACCTTGGTATTGGCCGCCAGTTGCGTGCCGGGACGCAATCGCGCGAAAGGCCCAACCTGTGCCTTAGGGCCAACACTGGCCTGTTCGATAACACTGTGTGCATGAATCTGGGCGCCGTCTCCAATGTTGGCATCGGTGATCACACAGCCGGGTCCGATGGATACATGGCTGCCCAACGTCACCTTGCCATTAAAAACCACGTTTACATCAATCAGCACATCGTTGCCGATATTGAGTTCCCCACGCACATCCACCCGTGCGGGGTCAGCCAGCGTTGCTCCTTCAGTCATCAAACGATCTGCTTCTCGCCTTTGGTACCAGCGCTCAAGTTCAGCCAGCTGCATACGATTATTAACCCCCTGCACTTCGAAGGGATTGCCCGGCTGAGCGACGTTGACGGTCATTCCAGCCTGCACAGCCATGGCGATGATATCCGTGAGGTAATACTCGCCCTGAGCGTTGCTGCTAGAGAGCTGGGGTAACCAGTCTTTTAAATGGCGGGCGCTAACCGCGAGAATGCCCGTGTTTACCTCTGTAATGGCCAGCTGTTCCGCACTGGCGTCTTTCTGCTCAACGATGGCGGTAACCTGCCCTTTCTCATTTCGCAAAATTCTGCCATACCCTTGCGGGTTATCCAGAGTGACGGTTAACAAACCTAACGTGGTTTCATCCAAATCCTGAACGAGTCCTTGGAGGGTTTCTGCGGTCGTCAGCGGCACGTCACCATAAAGCACCAGCACCCGGGCATCGTCCGGAAGTTCGGGTAGTGCCTGTGCAACGGCATGGCCTGTGCCCAATTGCTGTTCCTGCATTACCCAACTAACGCTATAAGCGGTGGAGGCCGCCTTCACCTGATCAGCGCCATGGCCAATAACGCCATGAACCTTCTCAGCACCAAGCGTTTGGGCGGTATCAATCACGTGATGAAGCATGGCTCGCCCTGCCACTTTGTGCAGTACCTTTGGCAGCGATGATTTCATCCTTGAGCCCTGACCGGCGGCCAAGATAACAACGTGCAACGGTGACATGGGGCAACAACTCCCTTACGTGGTGGGGTTCTATCAATGGTAGTTCACACAACAAAAAAGCCGCACCTCGTAGTGGAAGCCAGCATCGTAATAGCCTTTTCAGGCCATACAATACCCGCTACCCACGCCGGGATGCGGCTTTATCGGGGCAAGCTCTGCCAGAGCGTTCTAGCGAACGTTCTTGCGCAGCTTTTGCAAAGTACGTAGCTGAGCGGCCGCTTCGGCCAGCTCTGCAGCCGCACGATAATACTCAAACTCACCCGTCTTATTCGCCAGTGCTGCTTCGGCGTCTTTCTGAGCCTGCACAGCGGCAGCCTCATCAACGTCTTTGGCGCGCACCGCCGTATCGGCCATCAAGGTCACAAGATTTGGCTGTACTTCCAGGTAACCCCCGGAAACGTAGAGGATTTCCTCTTCGCCACCTTGTTTGATGATCCGGACTGCCCCCGGTTTAAGGGCGGACAGCAACGGAGCATGGCCAAACTGAATGCCCAACTCACCCTCGGTACCAGTAGCGATAAGCATCTCTACCAAACCGGAGTAAATCTTCTTTTCAGCGCTTACGACGTCGCAATGTACTGTCATAGCCATATCTCTAAGCCTCTTGGGTCAGAAAGTGAAAGAGGATTACTTGCCTTCTTTCGCCTTCATGGCCTTCGCTTTTTCGATGGCTTCGTCCATAGAGCCGACCATGTAGAAAGCCTGTTCAGGCATGTCGTCATAGTCGCCGTTCAGGATGCCTTCGAAGCTGCTGATCGTGTCTTTCAGAGACACATACTTACCTGGAGAACCGGTAAACACTTCAGCAACATGGAACGGCTGAGACAGGAACCGCTCAATCTTACGGGCGCGGGAAACAATCAGCTTGTCGTCTTCTGACAGCTCATCCATACCCAGAATGGCGATGATGTCTTTCAGCTCTTTATAACGCTGAAGAACGTTCTGAACACCACGGGCAACCGCGTAGTGCTGCTCACCAATCACCAGCGGATCCAGCTGACGGGAAGTGGAGTCGAGCGGGTCAATCGCAGGGTAGATACCCTTGGAAGCGATGTCACGGCTCAGTACCACAGTCGCGTCAAGGTGCGAGAAGGTGGTGGCTGGAGATGGGTCAGTCAAGTCATCCGCAGGTACGTATACCGCTTGGATCGAGGTGATAGAGCCATCTTTGGTGGAAGTAATACGCTCCTGAAGTTCACCCATTTCCTGAGCTAGGGTCGGCTGATAACCTACCGCTGAAGGCATACGGCCCAACAGTGCAGATACCTCAGTACCGGCCAAGGTGTAACGGTAAATGTTGTCAACAAACAACAGTACGTCACGGCCTTCGTCACGGAACTTCTCAGCCATAGTCAGGCCGGTCAGCGCTACACGCAGACGGTTTCCTGGGGGCTCGTTCATCTGGCCGTAAACCATGGCTACTTTATCAAGAACGTTGGAGTCCTTCATTTCGTAGTAGAAGTCGTTACCTTCACGAGTCCGCTCACCAACACCTGCGAATACGGAGAGACCGGAGTGCTCCTTCGCGATGTTGTTGATCAGTTCCATCATGTTTACGGTTTTACCAACACCGGCACCACCGAATAGACCAACTTTACCACCCTTGGCAAACGGACAGATCAAGTCGATAACCTTGATGCCGGTTTCCAGAAGGTCAGCAGAAGCTGACTGGTCTGCATAGCCTGGTGCTTTGCGGTGGATACCCCAGCGCTCTTCTTCACCGATAGGGCCCTGTTCGTCGATAGGACGACCAAGAACGTCCATGATGCGACCCAGAGTCTGGGTGCCCACGGGTACTGAAATCGGCTTGTGTGTGTTCTCTGCTTTCAGGCCTCGTTTGAGACCCTCTGTGCTGCCCATTGCGATGGTACGAACAACGCCGTCGCCCAGCTGCTGCTGAACTTCCAGAGTTGTCTCGCCACCTTCAAGCAGCAGTGCGTCGTAAACGCCTGGCACGGCGTCACGTGGAAATTCCACGTCGATAACCGCGCCAATGATCTGAACGATGTGTCCGCTACTCATGCTCGGTTCCTCGTTATCTTAATAGTCAATAAAACCAGTAGGATTGTGGCGGATCAGACCGATGCCGCGCCGCTCACAATTTCCGAAATCTCTTGCGTAATGGCTGCCTGACGAGCTTTGTTATAAACCAGCTGCAACTCGTCAATAATGTCACCTGCGTTATCGGTAGCACTCTTCATGGCAATCATCCGTGCCGCCTGTTCGCAGGCAAGATTCTCTACCACGCCCTGATAAACCTGGGACTCAATAAAACGTGGCAGCAGCCCGTCCAGAATCGGACGCGCATCCGGCTCATAGATGTAATCCCACTGGCGACCAATATCTTCTTCCGTGCCTTCCGGCAGTGGCAGAAGCTGCTCAGCTTTCGGCATTTGTGTCATGGTGTTCACAAACTCGTTGCTCACTAGGTATAGGCGGTCAATCTTGCCTTCCCTGAATGCATCGAGCATCACCTTAACGTTGCCGATCAGCGTTTCCGCACTGGGGTCATCGCCCAAATGCGTTAGCGCAGCGATCACGTTTCCGCCATAGTTGCGGAAAAACGATGCACCTTTCTGCCCGATAGCACAGAGATCGGTTGCGACACCTTTTTCTTTCCAGTCGCGCATTTCGCGCACGAGCAGTTTGAACACGTTTGCGTTCAAACCACCGCACAAACCGCGATCGGAGGAGACAACAATGTAGCCAACACGTTTCACCTCACGCTCAACCATGAACGGATGGCGATAATCTTTATTGGACTTGGCGATGTGTCCAATTACCTGCCGCATCTTTTCTGCATAGGGGCGAGTTGCCTGCATACGCTCCTGAGCTTTACGCATTTTACTCGCAGCTACCATCTCCATGGCGCTGGTGATTTTCTGCGTGCTCTTGATGCTGCCGATCTGGTTACGTATTTCTTTTCCGATGGCCATATGTCACTGCCCTTTCAAGTTAGACACTCTTTGGGACCAACTAACCCGCCGCAGCGGGCGTTAGTATTACCAGGTTTGAGTGGTCTTGAATTTCTCCAGAGCAGCTTTAAGGCCAGCGGCAATTTCATCGTTGTATTTGCCTTCAGCACCGATTGTTTCGAGCAGTTCTTTCTGCTCTGACCGCATCCAGTCCAACAACTGGGCTTCAAACTTAACAACCTTGTCGACGTCAACATCGTCAAGGAAGCCTTCGTTTGCGGCAAACAGAACAGTACCCATTTCAGCCACAGACATTGGGCTGTACTGGTTCTGCTTCATCAATTCGGTAACACGTTGACCGTGCTCAAGCTGCTTACGCGTGGCTTCATCCAGATCCGATGCAAACTGGGCAAAAGCTGCCAGCTCACGGTACTGAGCCAGAGCCAGACGGATATTACCGCCCAATTTCTTCATGATCTTGGTCTGAGCTGCACCACCTACCCGCGATACCGAGATACCTGCGTTCATCGCCGGACGGATACCGGAGTTAAACAGGTTGGTCTCGAGGAAGATCTGACCGTCTGTGATAGAGATTACGTTGGTCGGTACGAAAGCCGATACGTCACCTGCCTGAGTTTCAATGATAGGCAGTGCGGTCAAAGAGCCGGTCTTACCTTTCACTTCACCATTGGTGAACTTTTCAACGTAGTCCGCGTTTACTCGGGACGAGCGCTCCAGCAGACGGGAGTGCAAGTAGAATACGTCACCCGGATAAGCTTCACGTCCTGGCGGACGACGCAGCAACAGGGAGATCTGGCGGTATGCAACAGCCTGCTTAGACAGGTCATCGTATACGATCAGAGCGTCTTCGCCACGGTCACGGAAGTATTCACCCATGGTCGTACCGGCGTAAGGTGCCAAGAACTGCATGGATGCAGGGTCTGCAGCACCGGCGGCTACCACAATGGTGTGATCCATTGCGCCATGCTCTTCCAATTTGCGTACAACCGCAGCAATGGAAGACTGCTTTTGGCCAACCGCGACGTATACGCATTTGATACCAGAGTTTTTCTGGTTGATGATCGCGTCAATAGCAACGGCAGTTTTACCGATCTGACGGTCACCGATGATCAGTTCACGCTGGCCGCGGCCAACTGGAACCATGGTATCGATGGCTTTCATACCGGTTTGTACCGGCTCGTCAACAGACTGACGTTCGATAACACCCGGTGCTACTTTTTCAACGGGATCAGTTTTAGTGGTTCCCAGATCGCCTTTTCCGTCAATCGGGTTGCCCAAGCCGTCTACAACACGGCCCAAAAGTTCCGGACCAACCGGTACTTCCAGAATACGGCCGGTGCAACGCACTTTCTGGCCTTCGGCCAGATCTTCGTAGTCACCCAGTACCACGGCGCCTACTGAATCGCGCTCAAGGTTCAACGCCATACCGAATACGCCATTGGCGAATTCGATCATCTCGCCGTACATAACGTCGGCCAGACCGTGGATTAGCACGATGCCGTCTGCGACAGACAGGATGGTGCCTTCATTTTTTGCTTCAGAAGAGATGTCGAGTTTCTCGATTCTCTTTTTGATGATGTCACTGATCTCGGATGGATTCAGTTGCTGCATGCCTTTGTCCTCAAACCTTTTGCTGAAATCAGGAGCCCAGTGCTTTAGCCATTTTGGCCAGCTTGCCACGGACTGAAGCGTCAATAACCAAATCGCCGGTATTCACCACCACGCCGCCGATCAAAGAGCGATCAACAGAGGTTTCCAAGGCGACTTTACGCTCCAGTTTTCTGGACAATGCTTCTGCCAGCTTTTGCTGCTCATCGGCGGTCAATTCATACGCCGTGCTCACCTTCATATTAACTGTGCGCTCAAGCTCCGCACGGTAGAAAGTGAACAGCGTTGAAATTTCCGGCAGCAGCGCTAGGCGCTTGCTTTCAGCAAGAATCAACAGGAAGTTTCTGAGCGCTTCAGGCATCTGTTCTTCTGCTGTATCGAAAAACAGCTCTGCCTTGCGTTGCTCAGACAGGCCAGGATTGGCCAGAATTTTCTTCACAGCGTCGTCCGCCGCCAACAAACCAACAAAAGCAAGCGCCTGATCCCAGGAATCAACGGCGTCTTGCTCTTTAGCGGCGTCAAAAACGGCTTTCGCATAGGGCCGGGCTAACGTAATCAGTTCTGCCATGGGACCCTCGCTTAGAGTTGTGCGGCCAGCTTGTCCAGCATCTCGCTGTGAGCTTTGGCATCGACAGAGGTTTCCAGGATCTTCTCGGCACCGGCAATGGCAAGCAATGCCACTTCTGTCCTGAGTGCGTCGCGAGCCTGAACACGCTCCTGCTGAATTTCCGCCCGGGCCTGCTCAATGAGCTTTTCACCTTCTTTGCGAGCATCGTCTTTTGATGCTTCTACAATCTGGGCGGCGCGCTTGTTGGCCTGATCAATAAGAACAGCAGCTTCTTCTTTGGCTTGCTGCATTTGCTGGGCCGCCTTTTCCTGAGCTAGCTCAAGATCCAGTGAAGCCCGGTCAGCAGCAGAAAGACCATCAGCAATTTTCTTCTGGCGCGCTTCCATGGCTGCCGTAATTGGCGGCCATACATACTTCACGCAGAACCAGACGAAAATAGCGAAGGCAATCGATTGCCCTATTAACGTAAGGTTTATATTCACGGCAATATACCTCTTGCTATTCGTTGCGTGCTGGAAACCGAAAAACCGGGCGCCAGCCTCTGATTATCAGGGTAGCGCCCGCATCTCTGGTCTGTGTTAGCCAGCAACAACGAAGATCAGGTACATCGCGATACCAACACCGATCATCGGAACGGCGTCCAGAAGACCAGCCATGATGAAGGTCTTAACCTGCAGTTGGTTAGCCATTTCTGGCTGACGAGCGGTTGCTTCAAGCAGCTTGCCGCCCAGAATACCAAAGCCAATACCGGTGGCCAGTGCGCCCATACCGATGATGATCGCTGCTGCAATAAATACCATTTCCATTGAGAACTCCTCAGTTTTTCAGATAGTTAAGGGTTTGCTTTTTAACGGGTAAATCAGTGATCTTCGTGCGCCGCCGCAAGATAAACTATTGTCAGCATGGTGAAAATAAACGCCTGCAGCGGAATTACCAGAATATGGAAAATGGCCCAGGGCACGTTCAGAGTCCACTGCGCCCACAATGGCAGCAGTGCAATCAGAATAAACACAACTTCACCGGCGTACATGTTACCGAACAGACGCAACGCCAGACTGATAGGCTTAACGATGAGTACCAGAATTTCCAGCACAAGGTTGACCGGGATCAGCGCCCAATGGTTGAACGGCTGCATGCCAAGTTCTTTAGCGAAACCGGTGACACCTTTTACTTTCAGGCTGTAGAAAATAATCAGCAGGAACACGCCAATAGACATACCAAAGGTCGCATTGGGATCTGTGGTAGGTACGATTTTGAAGTACTCAAGCCCCATAGCGTGTGCAATAGTTGGAATGTAGTCCACTGGAATCAGCTTAAGCACGTTCATTAGCAGTATCCACACGAAGATCGTCAATGCTAATGGTGCAATCAGGGGGTTACGGGCGTGAAAGCCGTCTTTTACCAGATTTTCAATGAACTCTACGGTAACTTCTACCAGATTTTGCAAGCCGCCGGGCACACCGGTAGTGACGCGCTTGGCTACGAAACGGAAAAGCCCCAAAAACAGGACACCCATTGCGATAGACCAGCCAAGAGTATCTACGTGGATAGCCATGAAGCCCATATCTGCAGCTTCTTGCGCAGTGCGAGCGAAGGTCCAGCCAGACTCGCTCATCACACTGCCGTCAAAACGCTCATAGCCAGCTTCAAGCTTGCCATAGGTCAGGTTTTGGAGGTGGTGCTTTATATACTCTACTGGGGTATCAGCCATTCTGCTCTCGTCCCATCATCGCCGTGGTTGCGGCCGTATCAGCCAGCGCAAAGCGCCGCCTGCTAAGACCATCACAGCAAAAGTGAATAACAGAGCCGGTACGTATACCGGCTCCATTAAAGTGAAAACGGCCGCGAAAAAAATTGCGGTAAGGGCGATTTTGGTGGTTTCCGCCCTGAACAAGTTCCCCACCATCAGGTGCGCATTACGGGCGCCCTGGTAACGATAAACCCGATTTACAAACCAGGCATTTGGCACTATAAAGATAAGACCGCCGATAAATGCGGAATAACCGGCCAAAACACTGTGAAGCGACCATAACAGGCTGATAATAAACAAGCCTGTAAACTCTATGATCAGCCAACGGGCCAAAGGAACGTGGGTGATTCGAGATTGCCGAGATTTCATATCACCGCCATCATTCCAATCGCGCGAAATTATATGTTTTAAGCACTTGTTGTTCAACCAGACTCTGCACGAAATTTGGCCAAAACATAGTCAAACTAGCGCTAAGAATCACCATTTACCACACAATTTGTGGTTAGCGCCTGTTGCAGTCACGACATCTGGTGGTTATGGGACTTTCAGCCGATACGCTGATTTTAATGTCCAATTAGCGGATATGACCAAGAATACCGTCTAACTCGTCCAGTGAACTGTACTCAATCACTAACTTACCCTTGCCGCGCTGACCGTGGGCAATCGATACTTTTGCCCCCAAGCGCTCGGCAAGGTCATCCTGCAAGGCACGAATATTGGGATCTATGGTACCGGTTTTTGCGGGTGTTCCGGCTTCTGCGTTTTGCTGAATCCGACGCACCAGATCTTCAGTCTGGCGCACAGACATGGATTTTGCGACAACCTGCTTCGCAACCTGCACCTGCTGCTTTGGTGAGAGCGTCAACATGGCCCGGCCATGACCCATTTCCAAGTCGCCGTGTTCCAGCATTAACCGTACATCTTCGGTCAAGCCAATCAGGCGTAGTAGGTTGGTAATAGTGGTGCGGGACTTCCCAACGGCTTCGGCTACCTGAGCTTGGGTTAAACCAAATTCTTCCTGCAATCGTTGGAGTGCGAAAGCCTCTTCAATAGGGTTGAGGTTTTCCCGCTGGATGTTTTCAATAAGCGCCATGGCAATGGCAGCTTCGTCTGGCACATCGCGAATGATGGCCGGAATACTGTCCAACTCTGCCATCTGGGTGGCGCGCCACCGGCGCTCACCGGCAATCAGCTCATAGCGACCTTCGGCAATCGGGCGAACAACAACAGGCTGCATCACGCCCTGCTGGCGAATGGAATCCGCCAGCTCCTGAAGAGCAGCAGGGTCCATATCACGCCGGGGCTGAAAACGACCGCGCTGGATCAGATCAATGGGAACCTGTCGCAACTCACCGTCGTGATCTTTCAGTTCCTGATCCAGATTCACTCTGGAACCGGCTAGCAAGGCTCCCAGCCCACGCTCGCCCAATCCTCGTTTCTTCGCCGCCATGGTATCAGTCATTCTTCCCGTTGATGGTGGTTGTATCTATAAAACCTAGCGAGGGGTATGTTACACCGCAACCTGAGCCGGTGTCTTTTTTGCCCCGTGGCGACGCACCATTTCTCCGGCTAATGCAAGATAGGCAATAGCCCCTTTGGATGCTTTATCGTACTTTAAGGCTGGCATGCCATAGCTCGGCGCCTCTGCAAGGCGTACGTTACGAGGGATAACCGCTCGATAGACCTTTTCACCAAAATACTCATTGAGCTGACTGGACACATCCAATGTGAGGCTGTTCCGAGGGTCATACATGGTTCTTAAGATGCCCTCTAGCTCCAGATTTGGGTTCACGGATTCCTTAATTTGCTCCACGGTATTCATCAATGCCGCCAAACCCTCCAGCGCGTAGTACTCGCATTGCATGGGTATAAGCACCGAGTCCGCTGCTGATAGGGCGTTCACGGTCAGCAAACTTAGTGACGGCGGGCAATCGATCAAAATATAGTCGTAATTGTCACGAACGCCGTTAAGGGCAAGCCTAAGCCTGTGTTCCCGGCCAATTTCGTTCATTAACTCCACTTCGGCAGCCGTCAGATCGCCGTTGGACGGCATAATGTCATAGCCGGAAGCTTCTGCCGGGATAATCACTTCAGCAGCGGAAGCGCGTTTGGTCAGCAGGTCGTAGCCGGAAAGTTGCAGAACGTTTTTGTCCACGCCACTGCCCATAGTGGCGTTGCCCTGAGGATCCATGTCCACCAACAGAACCCGACGTTTGGTGGCGGCCAATGAGGCAGCAAGATTGACGCAAGTGGTGGTTTTGCCCACACCGCCTTTCTGATTGGTCACTGCAATCACGCGCGCCATTTCTCGTCTCCTTGTTCGTAAATACTGTTACTGAAGACCGCTGCCGAATACAGTTGCGGGTTACCGGGGCTAATCTCTAACTGGACTCTGACCGGGTTACCACCAGCAGGTGTCTCTCACCGCCAGCACCGGGTACTTCCAGAGAATGACTGGATGATACCTGCCAGCCTGCAGGAAGGGCAGCTACCTCATCATCCGGATACTGGCCTTTCATGGCAAGGAAGCTCCCGTCACGCGCTAACAGGTCACCACACCAAGCTACCAGATTATCCAAAGCGGTAAACGCCCGGCTGCTGATTTGGCTATATGGGTGCTCGGGGTTGCAGTCTTCAGCGCGGCCGTGAATCACTTCCACGTTTTTCAGGCCGAGCTCCAGAACACACTGCTGCAGGAAGCGAGTTTTCTTGCCATTGCTGTCCAACAATGTGAAACGCTTTTCAGGCAACACAATAGCCAAAGGGATGCCGGGCAAGCCGCCGCCAGCACCCACATCTAACAAGTGCTCTGTGGTTACCCAGGGGAGAATGCTAAGGCTGTCGAGCAATTGCCGGGAAACCATTTCGCTTTCATCCCGCACCGCGGTGAGGTTATAGGCCCGATTCCATTTATTGAGCAAAGCCAAAAACGCCAGCAGTTGTTGTTGCTGGTCTTCGTTGAGGGAAAGTTGCATTTGCGCCAGCCCCTCAGAGAGCTGGCGCTGCCAGAGCGATTGAGTCATAGCCGCGTTCAGGCGCTCTGTTTGCGCAAAAGTTCACGCTTCTTCAGATGCACTAGAACCTGCGAGATTGCTGCTGGTGTAACGCCCTGAATGCGGGATGCCTGAGCAACCGTCTCGGGACGCACCTCTTTGAGCTTTTGTTTGATCTCGTTAGACAGGCCACCGATCACATCGTAATCCATGTCGATAGGCAGCGCGGTATTCTCATTCCGGCGCAAGCGCTCAATTTCATCTGTCTGACGCGAAATATAACCTTCGTATTTGATTTCGATTTCCACTTGCTCTGCCACAACCGGGTCATTTGCCTGAGCGGCACCGATTTCAGCAACATGGCTGTAAACAATTTCCGGCCGACGCAGTAACTCTGCCAGAGTGTGGTCCCGGGTCATGGGTTGCTTGAGGAAGGCATTGGCGCGCTCGCCTGCTTCGGTTGCGGGATGAATGCGGGTGGACTCCAGACGTTTGCGCTCCGTGGCAATGGCTTCACACTTTTCACTGAACTTCTGCCAACGCTCGTCATTGACCAGACCTAGCTTGCGGCCAGTCTCTGTTAGGCGCAGATCGGCGTTGTCTTCACGCAGAATGAGACGGTACTCGGCGCGGCTGGTGAACATACGGTAAGGCTCTTTGGTGCCCATGGTGATCAGATCGTCCACCAGCACCCCAAGGTAGGCTTCATCCCGGCGTGGATACCACTCGCTCTTTTCCTGAGCGCGCAAAGCCGCGTTGATGCCCGCCAACAAGCCCTGTGCACCCGCTTCTTCATAACCCGTGGTGCCGTTAATTTGGCCAGCGAAATACAGACCCTGAATAAACTTGGTTTCGAGCGTGTGGCGCAAATCCTGAGGGTTCAGGTAATCATACTCAATGGCGTAGCCCGGCCGCGTGATATGGGCGTTTTCAAAACCCGGAATAGAACGCACCGCCGCAAGCTGGATATCAAACGGTAGGCTGGTGGAAATGCCATTGGGGTAAAGTTCATGGGTGGTTAAGCCTTCAGGCTCTACAAAAATCTGGTGCGAATCCTTGTCGGCAAAACGGTTAACTTTGTCTTCAATAGACGGGCAATAGCGCGGCCCAACACCTTCTATATTCCCTGCGAACATCGGTGAACGGTCAAAGCCACTGCGGATAATATCGTGGGTCTGCTCGGTAGTGCGGGTTACGTAGCAGCACACCTGCTCAGGGTGCTGGTCGCGGCTGCCGACAAAGGACATAACCGGTGCCGGGTTGTCGCCCCACTGCTCCTGCATCACAGAGAAATCGACAGTGCGGGCATCGATGCGCGGTGGTGTACCGGTTTTCAGGCGACCTACGTTAAAGGGCAACTCCCGTAACCGCTGCGCCAGCGCGTTGGCGGGTGCATCGCCTGCGCGACCTCCGGAATGCTGCTGCATGCCAATGTGAATAACCCCGCCAAGAAAAGTGCCGGTGGTCAGCACAACCGTTTTAGCATGGAAGCGGATGCCGGTCTGGGACACCACACCGGTCACCTGATCGTTTTCTACAATTAGATCGTCTGCCGCCTGCTGGAACAGGGTGAGGTTTGGCTCATTTTCGAGCGTATGACGAATCGCTGCCTTGTACAGAACCCGGTCTGCCTGAGCGCGGGTAGCCCGCACCGCCGGACCTTTGCGGCTATTGAGCACGCGGAACTGTATACCTGCAAGATCAGTTGCCCGAGCCATGGCGCCGCCAAGGGCATCGATTTCCTTTACCAGATGGCTTTTGCCTATGCCTCCGATGGCCGGATTGCAGGACATTTGGCCCAGCGTTTCAATGTTGTGGGTCAACAGCAGGGTTTGAGAGCCCATGCGTGCCGCCGCAAGCGCGGCTTCGGTACCGGCATGGCCACCACCAATGACAATAACATCGAAACGGGTTGGAAAATCCACAGCTCACCTCGGAAATCGGGGGATAAAATCAGGGCGGGGAGTATAACGTTTCACTTGAGAAATTGCAGTCAGAATGTGCAATTTTTAACCAGAAGCGACGGTGGATTGCTTCCGTTAAATATTGAACCTCGGGAAAAAGGTCTGGTCCTTGCCGTTTGTCGCATTGTGGAAAACCGAAATTACCGGCTTTTCATAGGCTTGGGCAACTCTCCTAACAAAAGTTTTCAATAAAGTTATCCACAAAAACTACCACTTACCACGAAGCCTTTATTGACAATCAAACCCTTGTTTTAATTGAATTTATAAAAACCTATTCAGAGCTTGTCCGCAGCTTATCCCAATAATTATCCACAGACTCTCACCCGGCTTTACGCCTCAGGCGCCACACGGCTATGAGCATAATCCCGTTAACCAACGACAACAGCAGGAAGAAGCCCGGAATAGCTACTTCGAGAACGCCAAGCACCAATATGCCCGTCAGCGCACTCACCACCATGAACAGCGCGTTGATCACATTCAGTGCTGCAATAATGCGTGCCCGTTTGTTTGGCGGGGTTTCATGCTGGATAAAGGCATAAAGGGGCACGATGAACAAACCACCACAAACCCCAATGCCCACCAAATCAAGCAATACCCGAATGTAAACGGGGTCGGTCATCAGCGTCCACCAGGTTGAAGGTTGCGGGTTCCCCGGCACCGCAAAAAACAAATCCACCCCCAGCAGCGTCAGGCCAAGGGCTCCCCATGGCACAGGCGCAAGAGTGATGCGGTGTTTGGTAAGCCGTTCGCACATCATGGAGCCGATGGAGATACCCACAATAAACATAGACAACAATAGAGTGACCACGGTTTCATCACCCTGAAGGTTGCTGTAGGCAAAGCTGGGGAACTGGGTGAGATAGGCGGCACCCAGAAACCAGAACCAAGAGATAGCTAAAATGGCCCAGAGCACAGGTTTACGCTCAGCCGCGACACTCATCAGATGCCAGGTTTCCAGAACCGGGCGGAAAGGTATTACTTGCCCGCTGCTAGCTATGCCAGTTTGCGGCACTTGTCGCGCCGCGAGATAACCTAAAACCGCCATTGCCAATACACCGACTGCTGTGAGTTTGGCCGCCGCCTCATGACCCATCAGCAAACCAGCTGCTATGGTTCCGAGCAAAATGGCCACGAAAGTGCCCATGCTCACTAGGCCATTACCGCCCACCAGCTCGTCGTCACTCAGTACCTGTGGCAAAATGGCGTACTTTACCGGCCCGAAGAAAGTGGACTGGGTGCCCATCAGGAATAGCAGTATCAATAAGCCTTCATACCAACCAAACCAGAGCGCCAGAGCCGCCATGGCCATAATGCCTATTTCAGCCAGCTTTACCTTGCGAATAATGGCCGACTTCTCATAACGGTCTGCCATCTGGCCCGCAATGCCGGAAAACAGGAAAAACGGCAAGATGAACAAAAAAGCTGCCAGATTAATCACTGTATTAACCGAAAGCCCCATCAAACCGGTGGTCTGGTAGGCAATCAGCAGCAGCAGCGCGTTTTTATAGAGATTGTCGTTGAAGGCCCCGGAAAACTGGGTGAGATAAAACGGCAAAAAGCGCCGCTGCCCCAATAAACGGAACTGACTGTGTTTGGCCATGTAAGCATCCGGGTTGCTAGGTTTCGCTTCAGTCTAACGAGTTTGCTTGAGGCAGAGATGCCTGACGTTCCAACTCATGCTCAACCGCATTTGCCGATTTGGCAAAGCCAGCCAGCAGATTATAGAGCACCGGAATGATAAACAAGGTAAGCGTGGTCGCAAAGATCAGCCCGCCCAGAATCACCATACCAATCGCCGCCCGACTTTCCGCACCGGCTCCCGTCGCTATAACCAGAGGTACAGCGCCAAAGACAGTGGATATGGTGGTCATCAACACGGGTCGGAAGCGCAAGGAGGCGCCCTCCAGAATTGCATCCTTCACCGCGTATCCTTCATCCCGCAGCTGGTTGGCAAACTCCACAATCAATATGCCGTTTTTCGACATAAGCCCTAACAGCATGATGATTCCTATCTGGCTGTATATGTTCAGGCTTATGCCGCTCCACCATAGCGCCAACAGTGCTCCGGTTACCGCCAATGGCACCGGGAGCATGATGATCAGCGGGTGAATCCAGCTTTCAAATTGGGCTGCCAGAACCAAAAACACGATAATAAAGGCCAAACCAAAGGTGACATAAATCGCCGAGGACGATTCCTGAAATTCCCGGGACATGCCCCGGTAGCTCACCCTTGCTTCGGGGGGCAGGTTATCCACAGCCAGATTGTTCAGGTAGGTGAGTGCCGAGCCTAAGTCGTAGCCATCCCCCAAAGAAGCACTGACCACCACCACAGGCAGTCGGTCGATACGGCGCAGATCGGGGTTTGCGCCAAGTTCGTCAACCGTTACCAGAGCCTGTAGGGGTATGAGTGTGCCGCCCTCTCTAGGCCGCAGAAAAATCTGCCCTAAATCCGCTGGCGTAGCGCGGTCGGCGTCCGCCGCCTGCACGATCACATCGTATTCACGGCCACGATCCTGATAGGTAGTCACCTGACGGGATGCCAGCATGGTTTGCAGGGTTAGGCCAACATCCTCAATGGTAATATCCAGATCGGCCGCCCGCTCGCGATCAATTTTCAGGAGCAACTCTGGACGGGTGAGTTCAAAGTCCGTTTGCACATTCAACAAGTCCGGGTTTTCCTTGGCCAAGGCAACAATTTCCTCACCCCAGACTCGGGCGGATTCGTAATCCGGGCCAGCAATAACAAATTCCACGGGTTGGCTAAAGCCTCTCTGGCCCAGCCCCGGTGGGTCTATGGCTACAATCCGAACCCCCGCAACCTCACGCAGTTTGTTGCGTATTTCACTGGTAATCTGTTGCTGTTTTATGTCCCGCTCTTCCCATGGCGCAAGGCCCATGATCATGAAGGCGCTGTCTTCCTCATTCCGGAAGCCAACGATGGAAAGCAGGCGACTGGCAACACCGGATTCAAGATAAGGTAAAAGTTTCTCTTCAGCCTTGCGTGCGTAGTGGTCAGTAAACTCCACCGTGGAACCCCGAGGGGCATTGGCGGGCATGATGATAACGCCCCTGTCTTCCGTAGGCGCTAGCTCCTGGGGCAACTGCGGATAGATAACAACAGCAACTACCAGCCCCACAAGCCCCAAACCCAGCACTAAGCCCGCTTGATTGAGGGAAAATCGCAGCAGCCGTTCATAGCCGTTGGTAAGGCCGTTCAGAACTTTCTCACTAGCGGCCCAAAAACGATGCCCTTCCGCGCTCTCCGGACTGTGTCTGAGCCATTTGGAACAGAGCATAGGGGCAAGGGTAAGCGCCACCAGACTGGACACTACTACCGCCGCCGCCAGCGTAAAACCGAACTCCGCAAACAGTCGCCCGATGTTGCCACCCATGAATGAAATGGGCACAAACACCGCCACCAACGTGAGCGTGGTAGCAATAACCGCGAAGGCCACCTGTTTTGCGCCGCGATAAGCCGCTAGCAACGGCGGTTCCCCTCCATCAATGCGTCGCTGGATGTTTTCCAGCATCACAATGGCATCGTCCACCACCAGACCAATGGCGAGAATCACCGCCAGCAAAGTGAGCACGTTAACGGAAAAGCCCAGAAATCCAAGGCCAATAAAGGCACCGATCACCGCTACAGGAATGGTTACGGCCGGAATCAGAGTGGCGCGCCAGGAGCGCAGGAACAGGAAGATCACGAGAATGACCAGTGACACAGCAATGGCCAGAGTAATCATGACTTCGCTAATGGAAGCACGGATAAAAATGGATTCATCGTAGCTTTCGGTAATAGAGATTTCCGGGGGCAGGGTTTCCCGTATTTTGTCCAGCTCAGCTCGTACAGCATCGGATACCGCCACAGTATTCGCCTTGGACTGGCGAATAATACCCATGCCGATAGCCGTTTGGCCGTTGGCCCGCAAACGTCCGATATCGGACTCCACGCCCATGTGCACATCCGCTACTTCTCCAAGACGCAGTAACTGGTTGCCATCCCGGCGAATCACGAGTTCACGGAATTCTTCAACTTTGGTCAGGCGACCTTCTGTGCGAACTGAAAAGTTGCGGGTGGAGGAGTCTACCGAGCCCGCCGGTAATTCCACGTTGTTGGCACGTAAGGCCCGCTCCACCTCGGCCACGGTAATGTCCCGGGCGGCTAGGCGTTCCCGGTCGAGCCACACGCGAATGGCATAGCGGCGCTCGCCACCAATACGCACATCGGCAACGCCGTCCACCACAGCCAATCTATCCGCCAGAACCCGGTCCGCATAATCACTCAATTCGGCACTGTCCCAGACCTCACTGCGCAAGGTAACCCACATCATCGGGCGGGCATCTGAATCCGCTTTGCGGATAATGGGTGGGTCCGCCTCGTCCGGTAGCTGGTTGGCAACCCGGGATACCGCATCGCGCACATCGTTGGCGGCGATATCTACATCCCGGGAAGTGGAAAACTCGATACTGGTGCGGGAATCCCCTTGTTCTGTAGACGACTCAATGGTGCGAATCCCTTCGATACCACTGATCGCCCCTTCAATCACCTGAGTAATCTGGGTGTCCACTACATCGGCGGCAGCGCCGGTGTAATTCGTGGAAATCGACACTATGGGCGGGTCAATATCCGGGTATTCACGCACCGGCAGGCCCATTAGGGCAGTCAAGCCAAACACCACAATCAGCAGGCTGAGAACCGTGGCAAAAACCGGGCGTTTTATGGAAATATCGGAAAGAATCACCGCTTACGACCCCACAACACTGGTGAACCGATTATCGGGAATGGCGGTTTCATCATCCACCACCCGAATACGTTCACCACTGCTCAGCCGATCCTGGCCGCTTACAATCACTTGGTCATCGGCGGTCAGGCCTTCGGCGACCTCTACACTCCCGGGCATGCGCGCGCCCAAGGTGACGCTCACACGCCGGGCGATCCCGTCCTCCGCGACAAACACGTATTTATTGGCACCACGTAGCATCACCGCCTGCTCCGGAATTACCAAAGCCTGCCGTTCACGCAAGGTCAGGTTCACAGACATGAATTGCTCGGGGCGCAAGCGGCCCTCAGTGTTATCGATCAGGGCGCGGACCGGTAGGGAGCGGCTTAGCTCGTCAATACGGCTGCCCAATTCAACCAGTTCGCCACTGAACGTCAACTCCGGATAGGCGGGGGATCTGCCCTGAACTTTCTGGCCGGGGCTGATCTGGCCTAGAAAGCGCTCGGGAACGGAAAAATTGAGTTCCATGCGGGAGGTGGCATCCAGTGTGGTTACCCGTGTACCCGCCGTTAAATATGCACCAATGCTAATATCACTGAGGCCTGTTACACCGGCAAACGGCGCTTCTATAAGATGGTTTTCAAGACGAACACGGGCTGCGGTATGTTGGGCTTCAGACACTTCTACGGCTGTTCGGAGTTCATCCACCAAAGACTGGGAAATGCTGTTCTTGTCTCTCAGGCTCCGGGCGCGCTCGTACTGGCGCCGGGCGTCTGCCAGCTGCGCTTCGATAACACCCAGATCTGCCCTCGCCTGCCGGTCATCCAGCCGCAGCAGCACATCACCCTGCTTCACCTGTCGGCCGGATTTTAGGTTAATCTCCATCACACGGCCGCTTGTTTCTGTGGTTAACTCAACGGCATTCACCGCTTTCAGGTTACCAACCGCCGCCACCTGATCGCGCACGGTATCGGTTACTGGCAGTACCGTATTAACCACACTGGCTGGCCGTTCTCGGGCAGCTTGCTCCTGCACGGGGCCAACGAAGTTGCGATAAGCCAGAGCACCACCAACTGCCAATACCACCAGCAGCAAACCGATCAACCATTGCTTCAACATACAATTTCCCAGCAGACAGACCGGCTAACGCCGGGTGTTATTTTTTCTGAATCACAAGTACAAGCTCACCGACATCAACCCCCCATTTGCTCATAGTGGTTTGGTTGATCAAGGTATCGGGCGTTACAAGATACATCCAGTCGTCCATTCGCACATCCACAGTTCCATCACCATAGGCTATGCGAAGCACGTAATTCATGTGAATGGTATTACCACTCCAGCGCATAGTGCCGGGCTCTACCACATCGCCCGCCTCGGCATGATAGCTATCGGCAGTATCCGAAGGTGTTAGGGTCCAAATCCGGGTTTGGACTTCGCCGTCATCAAAACGGAATTCTTCATCCAGCGTACCCACCCCGGTGTTGTCCCAAGATGCTGAAATATCCGCATCAAATGTGCGAATCACTTCACCGGACATGTCCTTGACCACACCACGGGCACTAAGTTCACCGCTAAAAAAGTTTTCCGGAACAAGCTTGGGGCCACGCTCGGCGTAGTCGGTTAAAGCTGGCCCTGAACACCCACTCAACAACCCCAAAACCGTTATAAAAATGAGTATAGAGCGCTTACCTACTTTGGGAATCATAGAACGCGGGTTTTGCATCTTTTTTACACTAGCCATAAGGCTCTCCAAAGGGCTTTTTAAGTCAGAAATTCCATTAAAAATTCACAGTTCAACGCGTGTTACATAAATACGCCCAAGGGTAGGTCTTCGATCAGCAGATACTTAAGGCAGAACCCACTGACTGTCTTTATTGACATTGCGTCGGGCGCTTTTCGTCAATGGAAGCCGGAGCGGAATGCCGTAAAACAACAACCAACTTTGCGATGAATAGCCCTACTTTCAGATTTTCAGACCTGTACAGAGGATTGATTATGCCGGTATACAAGGCGCCTTTGCGTGACATGAAGTTTCTGCTTAACGAAGTGTTTGATTACCCGAAACACTACGCATCACTGGCCAGTGGGGAGAACGCAACCCCGGATATTGTTGACGCTATCCTCTCCGAGTGCGCTCGCTTCTGCGAAGAACAGCTAAGCCCCCTTTACCAGCCCGGTGATGAAGAAGGCTGTACGCTGAAAGATGGCGAAGTAACCACCCCGAAAGGCTATAAAGAAGCCTATAACCAATATGTGATGGGCGGCTGGCAAGGGCTTTCTGCCCCGGAAGAATTCGGCGGTCAGGGTCTACCTGCCTCCATGGGCCTGCTAAAGCAAGAAATGATGGGCACCGCGAACTGGTCATTCTCCATGTACCCGGGCTTGTCCATGGGTGCCATGAACACCATCTTTTTGCATGGTACTGACGACCAGAAAGGCACCTATCTTACACCGATGACCGAGGGCCGCTGGGCCGGCACCATGTGCCTGACCGAGCCTCAGTGCGGCACCGATCTGGGCCAGGTAAAAACCAAAGCCGAACCACAGGCAGATGGCTCCTACAAGGTTACCGGCACCAAGATCTTTATCTCTTCCGGCGACCACGATCTTACCGAGAACATTATCCACATTGTTTTGGCCCGTCTGCCGAACGCGCCCAAAGGCACCCGCGGTATCAGCCTGTTCATTGTGCCCAAGTTTGTACCCACAGCCGAAGGTGGTGTAGGTGAGCGTAACGCCGTGGTATGTGGCAGCCTAGAAAAGAAAATGGGCATTAAGGCATCTGCTACCTGCGTTATGAATTTCGATGGCGCAACCGGCTATCTGATTGGCCCAGAGAACGAAGGCTTGGAGTGCATGTTCACCTTTATGAATACGGCCCGTATCGGCACCGCTATTCAGGGTGTAGGCCCGGCTGAACTTTCTTACCAGTGGGCTTTGGACTACGCCAAAGAACGCCGCTCCATGCGCGCACTTTCGGGTAAGAAAGAGCCGGATCAGATTGCCGATAGCCTGATTCACCATGCCGATGTGCGCCGTATGCTGCTCACCCAGAAAGCCATCGCCGAAGGTGGTCGCGCCATGCTCTATGATGCCGCCCGCCTAGCCGACCACATGGTTGAGGGTCATACCGCCGGTGATTCTGAAAAAGCGGATAAGTACGATGACAAGCTCGGCTTCCTG
Organism: Marinobacter sp. 1-4A; assembly: GCF_016597725.1. Classification (GTDB taxonomy): domain Bacteria; phylum Pseudomonadota; class Gammaproteobacteria; order Pseudomonadales; family Oleiphilaceae; genus Marinobacter. The sequence goes on along the minus strand of NZ_VCGY01000003.1, from coordinate 562,553 downwards.
ACGCCTATCCTGAAAGGGTTCCTTACCGAACTGGGCAATGAAGCCGCTAATCTGGGTATGCAGGTTTTTGGTGGACACGGCTACATCCGTGAACATGGCATGGAGCAGATCGCCCGGGATACCCGGATTGCCACACTTTACGAAGGCACCACCGGTATTCAGGCGCTGGATCTGCTTGGCCGCAAGGTATTGCTAACCACCAAAGGTGGCGCAGTTCGTGATTTTACGGCTCGAATTGCCAATTTTGCCCGCAAGCACCTAACCGACAGCCGGGTACGTCCCTTCGCTCTGGAACTGCTTAAACTCACGGCTCAATGGAACCTGCTCACCATGCGGATTATGTTTGCAGCGCGCAAAGATCGTGACGTTGTCAGTTCCGCTTCGTACGATTTTTTGATGTATAGCGGCTACGTGACCATGGCTTACATGTGGGCTCGACAAGCTGCTGCTGCAGCAAATTGTCTGAATAAGGGGGGCGATGAATCAGAGGCTTTCTATAACGCCAAGCTGGCAACTGCAGACTTTTACTACGAGCGTTTACTTCCCAGAGCTCAGGCACACGCAAGCAGTATGCTGAGCTCGAGCAAAAACCTGATGCAAATAAGTGCGGACGATATGGCCTTCACTGGATAAGTTATCCGGTGATTTTTGTCCCGGGTAGTTTCTACCCGGGAATTTTTCGCGATGCGAGCTCGTGCTTAAAGGCCGTATTTGGTACCAATAGCGTCAAAAGTTCCATCTTTCTTTGTGGCTTCAAGAGCCTCGTTGAGCTCTTCGATAACCTCATCGGGTGTATCCGGACTCATTGCCAGATATAGATCAACGTCGTTAAACGAGAATACCGGAACCAAACCTTCAACATCCTGTTGCGAGGCCAGATAAGGTCCCGCAAGACGCTCTGCAATCCAAAGATCAATCTGGCCTAATGCCAAACGCTTTGGATTGAGATCGTCACTGTCGATCACAGACACATCATATCCACGTTTCAGGAGATATTCGCTACGGACATCGTTGCGATAGCCTCCAATGGTTTTACCTTTCGCATCCTCAAGCGTTTCCATTGTGAACGTGCTTCCCGGGGGAGCAAAAACCGTCCATAGATTCTGCGCCAATGGCCCCACCCACTTAAACAAGGGTGCACGCTCTTCCGTATAAGTTGTACAGAAAATGCCGTGGTTGGCTTTAGACAAGGCCCGGTTGTAGCCATAATTCCAGTTACGTAGTTTGATCCGGTAATCGAGACCAGACTTATCCAGAACCGCTTTCGCCCTTTCCGTGCATATGCCATCAATATTATCAGCGCTATGTTCGAACGCCCGGCCTTGTGTGCTCATGTTGTAGGGCGGAAAATTCTCGGTATAGATATACAGCCTTTCAGCCGCAAACACTTGCTCGGTGCTAAAAAATGCGAGCATTGCCAAGACAATCAATGAAATGAATTGCATGGAAAGGTCTCCTTTAAACCACGTTCCGACGCACAGAGATACAATTAGTTAAAAATATTGTTAAACCGGAGTGTAGTTGAAGGCGCTTAGAGTTTGTATTTAAAGGTGTATCGTTATGTAAAGCAGCATTCGGAGGTGTGGATATGGCCAAGTTAGAATGGCTCTGTCACCCCGAATAAGCAGAGTTCGGAATAACAGAGCCAAACAAATTTTAACTCATTGCTTAGCTCACTGCGGCGCGACCATGGATTCCGGTTTCGGGGTATCGTCGGTGCTTGGTGGCAGCTCGGGATACCGTACTTCCGGAATTTTTCCGGTCAGGGTTTTCAAGAAAGCAGTGATGGACTTAACTTCCCCATCATTCAGTTCTGCACCCAATTGAGCGGTACCCATAACAGCAACAGCTTCTTCCAGGCTCCAAACCGCCCCGGAGTGGAAATAAGGCGCTGTCAGCTCAATGTTACGCAGGGGTGAAGCCCTGAATACATACTCGTCAGAAGCGGTGGAAGTCACCGCAAAACGGCCTTTGTCGCCAGTAGGCAAAATGTCGGCACCAGGTTTGGTCACCAGACCAAACGGATAGTACGCCTGACCGCCCAGATTCACGCCAGCATGGCAGGCCACACAGCCCTTATCCATAAACAGCGCCAAGCCTTCCTGTTCCTGCTTATTCAAAGCTGTTTTATCGCCGCGCAGGAATTTGTCAAAATCGGCATCCGGCGTAATCAGCGTAGCTTCATAGGCCTCAATCGCGACAGCCATATTGTTAAAGGTTACCGGATCATCCTCACCGGGAAAGGCTTGGCCAAACTTCTCAACATAAGCTGGCATGCTGGACAAGGTCTTTACAACACGCTCCGGCGTGCTGCTCATCTCTACGCCCGCCTGAACAGGCCCTTTCGCCTGTTCTGCAAGGTCCGCCGCCCTGCCGTCCCAGAACTGGGCGGCGTTAAAAACAGCGTTGAACACGGTAGGCGAGTTTCGTGGCCCTTTCTGCCAACCGTGGCCAATAGAAACTGGAAGGTAGTCGTGCCCACCCATGCCTACGTTATGACAGGTATTGCAGGAAATCAGGTGGCTTGCAGACAAGCGCGGCTCAAAAAATAGCATTTTGCCAAGCTCGACCTTTGCTTCGGTCAGCTCATTGCCATCAATAACCGGTGGGTACTGAGGAATCGCCGAAAACATTTCCCGCGCACGATCCTGCAAGTCTGCCGCTATTGCGGTCCCTGCAGTAATACTCAGGCTCACAGCAATAGCCAATTTAAGTGTATGCCGTTTCATTTTTCTGCTCCCTCATTTTCGGGTAGTTACTAAGCCCAAGCTATCAGAAGGTTAACGTTTGTAAATGAAAGGAGCGCTGCAGGCGACACTACCTGCAGTAAAATTGACGACCGTCAAATTCAAGAATTCAACGCTTGGTTTTATTAGCTCAAGCCCCGAGCGGGTTATTCACGAAACCGCTGTATAAATGCTTCAGATTCCGCAATGGATGCTTCCATGTCACGAACAAGGCTATCTACATCCTGTCGAATCTGCCCCAACTCGTCCTCGAGGGAACCTATCGCCTGAGCGTTAAGGTTATGCTTTAGAAAAAGCACCTGATCTTCAAATGCTTCGAGCACAGGGTCCATTCGCTTTTCAACCTGGTGCATTCGAGTAATCAAGCTGCTGTATAATTTGCGGGTTTCATCTAGCCTGCGCTTACTGGTGTTCCTAAGTGAGGCACTTTCGTACAGATCCAGTTCATCTTCCCACTCGTCAAACAAGGCTTCGGATACATCTTCAACCGCTTCGATACGATCCCGTACCTTATTTGCCGATTTGAGGCTGTCATCATAAGCGTCACTGATGACATTATATTTTTCCTGTAGCGTGGTGTCCGGTGTGTCCACCACGCTCTGAAATTGCTCCAGAGACGAGCGGAAGGTTTCGCGGGCATCACTCTGGGAATCTCTGGCATCCCCCACTCTATCCACCAGAATATCGCGTTTTTCAACGCCGAACTTTTCCATCGTGCTGTAATACATTGAACTGCAACCACTGAGTACCAGCATCAGACAAAATAAGCCGGTTAGCCGGGTAAATACAGAAGCTTGAGTGGTTTCGGTAAACATGGTTTGAATCAATCCTTTGGTCACTGGGCGCGGTTGTTATACTGCAAACTTAATCCCTGACGCAAATGCTACGAAATAATGACAGAGCAAACTACTATCCCACACTGCCCTTGTGACAACCAGAGGCCATACGCAGACTGCTGCCAACGCTACCACCAAGGCGCAATTGCTCCCACTCCCGAGGCCCTGATGCGCTCACGCTTTAGCGCATTTGCGTTAAAGCTGGAGGACTACCTACGCGTAAGCTGGCACTCCAGTACCCAGCCAACCGTTCTGGATCTGGACGAATCACCAGACTGGGCATCGCTGCGTATTCTGGAAAGCAGCGAAAGTGGCGATAAGGGTCGCGTACACTTTCAAGCCATTTACCGGCTCAACCCCGGCTGGGGCTTCCTACAAGAGGATTCAGAGTTTGTGCGGGAAAATGAGCGCTGGGTTTACCTAAAGGGTGAACCGCAAGAAGGTATTTTAAAGCCCGGGCGCAATGACCCCTGCCCATGTGGTAGCGGCAGGAAGTTTAAGGCGTGTTGTTTGTGAGGTTTTTGGTTTTACTTCCCAATACAGAATCTAATACCTCATTTAAAAACAACAAGTTATAAAATTAATGGAGCACATACGGAGTGCGAAAAACTGCGAAAAAAGTGCAAATATTTGTATGTTTTTTCAGAACCGGATCCTGATCACCCAATTCCATACTGGGATAAGTGGGAAACTGGGAACCCTACATGTGCTTCAATTGTAATATCCGGCTGTTGCGGCTGCCTCGTAGCGCCTTCATGTTAGCCTTAACTATAGTAACATCACACCATAAACAGATTCATTCTCATTTAAACGACGTTGACGCACAACATTGTTGTGCATATAATGAGCAAAAAGTGATCAGGCAACTATGGCGGTTGAATTCAGGGATGCGTGGCTGGAAGCTTTCTACGAGCAAGACCGGAGCCATAAGAAAATACCCAGCACCATTGAAGGTGCTCTGTTCAGGAAGATTCAGATTCTGGATGCCGCGACGCAGGAGTCAGACTTGAGGGTTCCACCGGGTAACCGGTTTGAGCATTTGCAGGGAAACCTGTCGGGCTGGTGTTCCATCCGGGTAAACAAACAGTATCGCCTGATCTTTCGCTGGGAAGACAGCACCGCCCTGGATACGTACCTAGACCCGCACGCGTACAAGGGTTAGAGGAGGTTATAGTTATGAGAACTACAAAACGTCGTCCCGTGACCGTGGGCCAAATGCTGGTCACCGAGTTCCTGGAGCCGGTGAACATTGAAATCAGTGAGCTTGCCGAAGCCATGGGTGTGCACAGAAACACCCTCAGCCGAATCGTACACGACAAAGGCACCCTGACAGCACCCATGGCAATCAAACTCGCAGCGGCTTTGGGGAATACGCCGGAGTTCTGGCTAAATATTCAGCACGCGGTTGAGTTATGGGATGTTCGTCATCAAGCCTACGAGCAGGAAGCGAAAAATGTGAAACGTGTAAAGCCTCACGTTCTGCCGATGAAGCAGGCCTGAAAAACAACTTGATTCCGCCGCGCTTCCCGTTCTTCTCGAAATCTACAAATAGCTGGCATAAGAGATGTTACCGGTACCAGGTTTTTTTGCACCTGGTTAAAGCAGCGATCAGTATGCGCATCATATAACTCCGATCTACGGCACGAGAATCGTCCAAATTTTCCATTCCTATCCAAATGTGATCGAGTTCTTAATATATTAAAGTTCTTTACCACTCTTGGGCCCATAATCCGTCTTCATCATGACGCCGGGCGTCTTGTTCGTATGATCCGGCAAGGCTTTCGATCATAGCAGCAACGTTGGGTTTAGAGTCTTTCCATTGAATGGAGAAACGCCTGAATTCCTCTGCAACCTTTCGCTCCTGCTCTCCGCCGTCGTATGGCATACGAGAGGTAACACCTCGGGAATTATGTACTCCTGTATGGAAACCTCGCCTGATGTCTTCACAGTCATCCCGATCCAATAGCTCAGCAATAATAAGATCTGGCCAGTACTCCAGTTTTTTGTTCAGTGGCCAGTCGGAAAGCCAGGTACCCACCGTTAGGTCGGTGACAGCTTCTCGATCTTTCTCCTTTGCCAGATTTCGCACTCTGTTGATCCAAGATAAAAATAACTCTCTGTCAATTTCTCCGTTGGGGCTTTTTCCCGGAACACCGCGTCCACGGTGGATCAAAGAGCCGGCTGTTTCCGCGGCTGCATGCAGGTTTTCGGGTATCGGTTCGCGCTCGGCGTTACGAGGTTTGAATGCAAAACATATCAGTTCCATGAATGATTCTGGCACGCTCAATATCTCCGCCATCAAATGGGGCACTCCATACTTATCATTTTCCAGAATCGAGTAGAAAGCGAATTCCAGGCTGACCATCTCAGCTTGGCTGCAGTCAGTTTTGGAAAGCGCCTCGAATACACGAGCGATATGCCAAGACTGTGCAAGGGCAGTACCGTCTTCTTGACCAGAAGCTATCCCCTTGAGCATTCGGATCAGTAGTTCACCTGGTAGTTCGGTTGCGCGATTTCCCATGGCTTCCATGGCGGTGCGCGGCCTGCCAGCAGTCAACAGCTTTTCCATGCAGAAAGACAGATGATCGCTGTCTGAGCGGATGAAGGATGGTCTGACAATCGACCAAAAATGATCGTGAACCGCCGGCGGCTGGTTTTCGATAAGTTCCCACAACGCCTTGAATTGGGGAGCATTGGATATAAACCCGGATACTTTCTCTGGAGATTCAGTTTGCTTCCCAAGCAGGTGCAGGCATGTTTGCAGGAAATCAATGCATTCTTTTTGCGGCACCGCATGCAGTACCCCCCAGGTCAATGAGTCGAAAAACGAGGTGTTTTGCAAATTGACATACCATCGACATAACCACGTTGACACATCGATGCGTTCAAATGGCTCCTTGACAAGCTCCCAGCCCACAAGCCTTGGATCCTCACATTGTTTGGCTAATTTGTTGATACCTTGCCAGCCCAGATTTTCGTATATTTCCCGAATTGCCATGGTGCGCAATGTCCCTCTCGCTTTGTCAGCTTCTTCGTGGTTTTCCTCCCGTCCGTCAGGGAGCCCCACCCAGCCACTGGAGAAAACCCAGACATGTCGGATGACCAAATCATCGGGGGCCAGTGCGTCGAATAACGGCCTCAGTGCATCGGCTGAATAGCGATCATGCCTGTTACCGTCCTGATTAAACGAGTTCTCCCAGTTCAGGAATTCCCTGGTTGCACTGCGAACAATTTCCCGATCTTCATCGGGGAAGCTTTTTGCGCTGACAACCAATGCTATGACCTCGTCACGGAAATTCGTATCCAGTTCATCAATCTTGGGTATTAAATCGGCTATGCGCTTGGCATTTTCCTGAGCTTGTTCGAGCAACAAATTTGCGACTGGAAGTACGAGCTGCTCTATTTCTCCATAGGTGACAACTTCGCCTGCGCCAGCGTCATCGTCGCGCCACTGTGGCTTTGCATTAGGTGAAGCCACATCGTGTCGCCCTGGTAGCAATGCCAACAAAAGTTTCCATGCTGTTTCAGGATGTCGCTCGGTTATGTTTCTGGCTGCACGAAGTCGAAGTTCGACCGACGCTGCCGTCTGCGGGTACCATGGTCGAAAAAGAGAAACCAACGAATTGAACGGTGTGTTGCCCCAATTACCTTTTACTTCCACATCAGACAGTTCAGCAAGGATGTTCGCCACTTGGCCGAGCCGGACGGGGTACCACGCCAACAACTCCAGTGCCCAAAGCAGGGTGGCATGCCAGCAGCGGCCAGATACCCCCGATGATTGTGTTTCTGTAATTAACCGAGCAACCGGTTTGTCAGGCTTACGCAAACTGTTTTCGAGCGCGCGCAGGAACTCATCGGGAGCGGCCTCGGCGAATGACCTTAGAAAGGATGAAATTGAAAGCCAGCGCTCTCCGCTAGCTTCTTCAAGAAGCTGACCAACGAAGCGCCTCACATGGTCGCTGATAACAGTTGAGCCCACGCTATCAGAAAAGTAACCCAATTTCGCAATTGACTCCGCCATGGCTTCCATCACAACACCGGAATGCTCACGAACCTTGCCATAGATAGAAGCCATCCAACGCTTATCTTCCTCGAGATCCAAGGCCGGGTCAGGTTCTTCGAACACAGCCCTAGCGACCTCGAAGAATCTCATCAATATATCGCTCGTTATCCGAGGGGCTATGAGATGCAACAACTCTAGCGGTGCCTTGGCTTTCCATAGGGAGCCGATTTTTATCACGGGCGCATCATCGAGGGCGACTAGTCGCAGTAGTTCGTTTTCGATGTCCTCATAAGCGCGGTTGGCAATCTTTGAGATGCAAGCCTTGTCACCATCTGAGGCGCTATTCCAGGCACCTACGAGAGTCAGAATAAGCAGGCTTGTGGAATCGGCAGCCTCGATCCATTCCGGCTTCTTGATGGCGGGATTTAGCGCATGCCAACGGCGAAAAACGGTCCACGATCTTCCCATTGTACGAGCATATCGGGCAGCATCAGATGCTGCTATACCCAGTTCAATCAGGGATCTCTCGAATTCATCAGGCTTTGGACGTCGGAGCTCTATATTTTTCTGCTCTATCGCTCTTCCACCAATGCCCATGAGATTGAAGGCCTGATCTCCAAAAGCCATAGGGACTATTAGGCTAATTCCATTACGCGGGGAACGATGGTAGCTCAGTCGGTTATCGGTGATGACTACCACTTCAATGCCAGGGTTAGCATCGACAAATTGCCAGCCTTCTTCTGAGGTTACGCAGGCGGCGCGTGTGGAATATCCTTCATCAATCAATAGCGCGCATACAAAGGCAACGGCTTCGGACTGACTGTCTGCCGTAACAGAAATCAACGGTTCATGCTGCTGGATGCTGTTCTTTAATGAAGTCCTGGATTCCTCCCGACCGACAAACAAATTAGAGGCTGTTACAACCGGTTTGGATTGGTTGCCCCAGTGCGCCCAGTGGTTCTCTACAGCCTCTATGCCGTGACCGGCGATATCCAACTGAATACCCAACCACAACGCGGTTGCCGGAGAGGTTTCCAGCCAGGCTTCGAGATCGTCTCCATCCCACACCCAAACATCAGCCCAAGCATTGAGGCTTTTCACGCTTTCCCGCCATGCGTCTTTTCCAGGCCAGCGACGAGAAGTCACAAAAACGAAAATGGCCCGAGCAGCATCCGCTTTGGAAATCTGTTCCAGACGTTTGTTGAAATCACTTCTCGCTTTTAAAGCCGGATCTTTTGAAGTGCCCAGTTCCCAATAACTGACTCCACTCGGAACCCAAGGGTTTCCCTCTACCGTTTCTATAACACCGTCCCAGCCAGGTATATTGACCGAGTCGCCGCCCGGCATGACAAGTGCCGTGGTACGAGCTGTTGCCGAAATCAATCTTCTCACCATTACGGGAAGCATCCCCTGGGCTTCACGCCTGTCTGACCACTGTGTGAGATGGGTTGCTGTTATACGCATGGAGAAAAGCCTCCGCAGTAATTGTCGGCAACTTTCTTTAAATCCGGACGCCGGAGTCCATCACCGAACTGGGAAAAGTGGAAAACTGGGATAACACCACTGTGTTTCAATGAGTTATGTTCTCGTTTAATCATTCGGAGGAGCCCAGTCGAGGAACTCTTGCTCCTGAAATACTGGGTTGCTCCGTAATCCTTCGGCTTCTTTGTTCCAGCCGTATTTCTCGCATATTGTTGATGCTTCTTCGATTTTCTTTTCCGGGACGGTCTTTTGCTGTCCCGAAGCTACTTCCAATGGATTCATCCGCCAAAGCTTAAGACTATGGCCGGTAGACCTGATGCTATCGGCTAATCTTGCCGCAATCCTAAACCCACCTACATCTATGTCGCCCCAATGCAGGATTTCGGTGGGCTCCACGGATGAAAGTATTCGATTGTATGCCGCGAGAAAAGATGGTGTAGGATTGCCGGCAAGATAAACGATCAACAAGTCCCTCGCTTTTTCTGCGTTGTCGGCAGCTTCATTGAAGCTCGCAAGATTCTCAATGGTGAGAACACGCCGAATAGGACTATTTGAAGTAGTCAGACCATTAATAGTGTCAGGCCTGAAGCCAAGGTACGGGTACGCCAGTGAAATGGCTGCCTCATTAACTTGAATGCTGCAACCCGGTGGGCCGCTAAGAAGCATAGGTTGAGGATGTTTAACCAGACCTAAACGTGCAAAAACATCGTCTTCTTCAGTCTCTGTGGGCTCTCCAAGAAGAAAAGCAAGCTGACGAGCGAGTCCTTCTATCCGTTTACTATCGCTAAATAACCGGGCACTTAGCCTCCGGAGCAACACATCTTGTCCACCTTCAGAAAGCTTCTGTGCGGCATCGATGATTCTCAAGCTATCAACCAGTTGATTCGCACGCTCTGCTGACACTCCGGCAGGGGCCTTCCCACGGCGCCACGCATCAACAATGTGCGCAATATCAGGAAGCCCTTCTTTAGCGACAGATTCTATTCTTGCGATGGCTCGCGATGCGACTTCCCAAGGCAATTCTTCACCAAGAATGCTCATTACTGCTTTAGGGTCGTGCAGCGTTACTCTCGAAAGCTGCCCTCTCTCTCCTGCACCGACGTCCCAATCTACCTTTATCGCTTTTGCATTTGAGTAGATTTGAAGTCGCGCATGATACTCCTCCCGGTCTGCAAATCGCTCAAGGCGATAGTACTCCCGCAAGCTCGAATTCGTCGCTGGCAAACTTACCGAAATCTTTTCTACAGACGGTTCAAGTTCGCCATCTGCGAAAATAGCACGGGCAGCTTTTTTGATAAGGCGACGCATACTCTCATCACATGCATCTGCTCCTGAGCGCAGCATCATTGCCCACCATTGTTAGAAACTGCATACTCTGCTGGCTGTTCAAGACCGAGTTGCTGGTACGCACCTTTCATAACCTCAGGGTTCTCGTCAGGCATATCGCTTACCATCAGTTTGTTGGCTTCCTCCTTGAATTTGGTCCGTTCCATTTGTAAATCCAGCCCTTCTCGATCCAGGTCATAGATGGTCTGGGTTACAGGTGCCAGCTTGGTGCGTTCAAGCTCGGGCCCCGCCATGATGAGTTGCAAGCCGATACTTTGCAGAAAGCGTGCTGTGGCTATGGCATTAATTGTGTCCATGCCATGAAAAGCCTCGTCCAGGCAAATAAGCCCAATACCGCGTTGCTTTCCTTTGTTACTGTGGAGCCTATAAGCCTTTGCAAGAGCAGCACCCGCGGCAACATACATAGGCGCTATGTGTTCACCATTGGAACCTGCCCCTTGCCGGTTACTCATACGATCGACTCTTTTACCATCGACCAAAATGTCTAAATCAAAGGTATAAAACTGTCGGTAATCTAGAACACCACTTGCGTTACCTGAGTCAGCTGCGGCTTCTACGAGATCGCGAAGCGTTTCATTAATCTCATCGGGGTTTTCTGCAAACAAAGAAAAGTTGTTATCGTCTTGGGCAATCTGGTTGATGTATCGCACCAAAGCTTCATATTGCGGCACAACCTTGGCCGTGAACTTGTAACGTTCTCCACCGGTGAATGACGGACATGACTCAAGTATTTTATTTCGCTCCCGACGCTCCAACTCCATTTCTTTGAATCGGTCATGGAGCGACATAGCTATGTCTGATCGCAACGTTTCCTCAGATGCTTGACGGGCTAACTCAGCTTCTTTCTCGTACCGATGCAATTCCGTATTAAACAGCTTCGCTTTCTCTTCCAGTGCCCATTCATGGCGATCATGCCATTCCATATCTGGAATCTGAACATCCAAACGCTCCTCCTGAACATAGCGAGCAAGTTCAAGAGAGGCGTTTTCCTCGGCCTTCCGCAAGCGGGGAGAATGAAAGTCGATTTTTCTCTCCACCTCTTTAAGGCGAAGCTCGTAGCTAGTTTCGGAGCTCTCAATTTCATCTTTCATACTATCCAGCCACTCGCTATTAACCAATGGATTGGCTACAGCCTCTTTTTCAGCATGGCGTATTGCCGGCAGCTGTTCTTCCAGTTGTTCCTTCTGTTCCCGACGTTGCTCTATTTGCTGTTTAAATCCGGCTGCAAGTCGATCGTGCTTCGTATACTGCCTCTCATACTCGGAATGTTGCGAAGCTGCAGCATCCAGAAGAGACCGCAACTCGTCTAGGTGTGAGATATCCAGACTCTCTAGTTGCTTATTTGCCAGGTCAATCATCTTATTTGCTTCAGCAAGTCTCTCAGTGACACCTTGTTCGTCATCGTTGGATTTAGTAGTTAGAGCTTTGTCAAGCCCTTCCACGCGTGTCCTCTGCTTCTCAAGCCGATTCAGTTCCCCCTGGAGTTCCGACGCATGTCGTGATAATTGCGATGTGTCCTGGACTTCCTTACCTATACGAAGATCACTAATCGGTGCGATGCGGATGGATTTGGTCAGACCTCCCTGACTCAGCATTCCGTCGCGGGTAATTGCTCTTGGATGAGTCTCGAGCTCCAGTTCGGTGTCGACTAAGCGCATGTTTCCGAATTTCTGCCAAACGAAACGACGAGCCGTATCGTCATCGGTCTCAAAAACACCTAATGCGAATTCCTCGCCTTTAGCGGGAGTGTCGACATTGCGTAGATGAAATGGCTGGATGATAGCGGCACCGTTTACCTGGATGCCTTGCTGCCTAGCCTGGCGCAATAGTTTGACCGCCTCACGGGTCTCTCCTTCCGTAATAATCAGAGCATCACGATCACCACCTAAATAGGCCTCCAAAGCCGGTGCCCAGCTTGGGTCCGAAATTCGTAGTAACGCCGACAGGGGCTTAGCTTCCATACCGGCGCGATTAAGTATCTCCAATAACCGCGCTGCACCATCATTCAACAACCGTCCGGTTTGAGCTGCTGCTGAAATCCGACGTCGAATTGCATCACGTTCTTCACTCAGTTCATTTTGCTTTTTTTGGATCGAGGTCAGATTCGTCTGAGAGAAGACCCGAATTTGTGAGAGATCCCCGTCGAGCTTCCCGATTGATTTGCTTAGCGCGCTTCCGGAGTCTTCACTTCCCCGAGCCTCGGCCAGTTCATCAACGACGGTTCTCATAAGGCTACGAATAGCGGAAAAACTCGGATCGTCGATCAATTCTCTTACCGAACTGATCAGGCGGTTGGCCCGGGATACCTCTGGATGTTGGTAGGCTGTGATTATTTGGCGCTGGGAGCTAATCTGATCTTCGAGGCGTTGCCGAAGTTGCTCATTTTGGTCGCTTTCCAAGCGAACCTTTAGTTGGGTAATTTCATTTTGTTTGAGATCTCGCTGTTCCTTCGCATCAGTAGCAAGGCCTTCTGCAGTTTCAGTCTGGTCTTTGAGTGTATCGATCTGGGTTTCAATATCGTCTATCTTCTCTCCCAGCCATTCGACATTGAATATCGCCTTTATGGCTTCAAGGGTTGCGATTCGACGCTCTGCCTGCCGCGCTCGGTCAAAGTCAGTAATGATTCCTTCAAGCCGCGAAATTCTTGCCTTTGTTCTCATGATCAGATCGCGTAACGCGATAAATTGCTCGACCTGTTTGCGAAACGTCGCAATATCAACCGGATTGGCTTCAACGACGTAATCGCGGACAAATTGGTCGATAGAGTCGACATTCTTCAGGGTCATCGACTTCACAAAAGACGACATGAATCGTCGGGAGTTGGGCATCCTTTCACCATTCAGTGCGTATAGCAGCTCCTGAACATACTCACTCGATTTATCCGTAAATATGGGAGTTCGCCCGCTCTTCCGAGCTCGCTCGCGTGCATTTTCTCGAAAGTCTGCAAACGGAATGGGGCGTCGATCATTACCGTCATAAACAATGCAGTCGTCAGCCTTCAAAGCTATACCAGGAAGGACAAAAAGGCCTTTAACCTCATGCTCATTGGTTTCTGCATCAGCTTCAACGCAGATTCCAGCAGAAACCCATTCCGTCTTCGTGTCGTTGCCAAAGACCAAAACAATGTAGGTCCGTGCCTCGTCGCGCGCACGTCCAATCACTTCGCTATCTTTCTCTGGATTACGGAGCATGCCAAGGCAGTAGCCTGCTAAGTTACGCCGCTGCTTAGTCGATACTGACTGGGTGTTAAAACGTGTGTACTGCTGATTTCCTCCAAGCATTGCGATCTGTATGGCGTCGAGTGTCGACGATTTGCCAGAACCATTCGGTCCCAAGAAGGCAGTTGCTCCTTCTACCTCGATATCAACTGCTTCATGGAGATAAAATTGAACCAGTGAGATGCGTTTGAGCTGTTTCACAAAGAGCTCTCCTTTTGTTGTTCTTTATCGACCCATCCTTCAGGCTCATACAGAAATTCGGCATGTGATTTCAGCATGGCGAGTGTTCGCTCGTTGATCAGGCTCTGAATTCCGGGGAGAATCTCCGCGAACCATGCTGAGTCTCCTAAATTCTCAGTTCTAACCAAACGAGCTATCCCCCACCTCTTCATTGCATCCATCATCCCCTGCAGTTCCGATTGGGGCTTCATTGGCAATTCACGCCCGGTTGATTCCTGAAATGCCGCTTCTAGTTCAGGCAAGCTAACTCCCGCAATGCCTGCGTGAAGTGACCCACTGTTCATGTGATGGTCATAAAGTTTTCGCAGTACTAACGCTAACAAAGTGTGCATCAGAGGAATCTTGCTCACCTCAGTGACTGTCGGAACTGCAGCTGCATATCGCTCCTGGACATTCAGATCAAGCATGCAGCCAAAGAGATCTAGCGCTTCCGCGAAGGCACTTTCATGGGCCGCCACCAAATCATAGTCTGCTCTCTGCTTCGGGTTTGCTTGGTACAATACTTGGTCAACGATCAGGCGTTTCGCCGCTTTTTGAAAATCCCGTACAGTGTGAGCTTCGTCTTGCTCTGCAATACGTTTCCAGCTAATCGGCATTATTTGGACTCCCTTTTTCCCGGCGACGAACCCTTACTACAGGCGCCTCTAAGTATTCGTTCTCAAAACGCTCACCTGTGAGCTCAATTTCAATATGTCTGCTGAGTTCCTTGAACAATTTCGGGCGGAAAATACCTTGGCGAGCATTCCTTTGCGTTCGTTCAGCTATCAACCCTAGTCGAGTGAATGCTGCCAAGACGCAGAGATCGTTGATGCTACCCACTTCCATGGAACTGCTTTCCAGGACCCCTCCGGGATCAACGTGACGATCGATGTACTGAATGATCCGCGTTTCCGAAACCTCCCGATTTCCCTTCATGATTTGGCGGACCAAACGTCGTGCTTTTGCCTCTGGTGATAGATGACGTTTCTGGATGACTGCCCCTTTGCGCTTCTTCGGTTTCTTGGTCGGCATCTTCAACGCCTCCTCGCTCAAGAGCCTTCCTTGTGACCAGCCTGTCGGTAAACACAAAGATTCGTCGTTAGGCCGAGAGTCTGCAGACCGCACGATCGCCTTTATGACCTGATCCGTCTTCATATCGAAATTACCCTGGGAACGAACCTTGTATTGGAGATAGCCAAGGGCTTGGTCATTTGCGCGGGTTACCGCGTCTTTCAGGCGTGCGAGCAATCGGTCGACTTCACGCAGTGCTAATACGCGAGCAGTATCACCCTCTATCCATGCATCTGCTTCCTCATTAGAACGGCAACGTAGGTTTTTGCGATACCATCGACGCAGTTGCTCCCGACTTTCTGGCTCTTCGGTAATTCGGGTAGCGAGATCAACAATATCCCAGCGCGATGCAAGTGGGTGGTTGCGGGAAAACAGGTCAGAGTAATCGCCGATATAGAGACTGGAGATATAATCTCCAAAGAATTTTTCTAGGAATAGATGTGTTGATTCCTGGGTGCGCAAGTATTCGCTGGCCTCCCGAACCCTCATTCGTGTGGTGTTCAGCATCCGAAGAAGTGCTGAGCATTCTTTGGCAGCGACTTGGAACACAGCAGCGTTCTTTTCAGGATCTGCCTGTACCTGCAGCAAGTTGTTTCGGACCGATTGCACACGCCCACCAATAAACTCGGGCCCTTGCTCAGCAAATGTTTTGAGCAACTCAAACAGGTTTTGGACTGTCGGGCGCATGATTACGAATTGGGTAAAGCCAACTCGATCGATGCTCAGCCAACCACTATCGAGGAAGCTTGATAGAGCGTCATGCGCGCGTATGTTTACCGGAGTCCCTCGCTCCTCAACATTGGTTTCATGCTCATCATCCCACCGGACCAAGAAACGCTCAATCGATGCCACCACGCGTTTCTGTGTCCAGCCTTCTCCCTCGGGAGGATCAGCCTCAGGTGCAAAGAAATCGTTATACAGATGGTTTAGGAGCGACCAGTTACGACGCGCATGCTCGTGCGCCCCGAGCGGTCTAAAAATATGCTCAGGTACACGATCAAATAGGTTGTCCGCATCTTCAGGCATAGGCCACCCAATCTTCCTAGACTTTGAGTTAACATTAATGTTAAATTAACACTGATGTTAATACAAATCCAGCAGAGAGTTACGCCATTGGATAGCCGCACGAGACTGCAGTTTGAGTTCATTGAGATGTTGCTAGCATATGAAGGGGAGATAACCAATCAGCGCCTTAGGGAAAAGTTTGGTATAACGAGTGTGCAAGCATCGCGAGTATTAGCCTCGTATCGAGACGCATATCCGTACAACACGCAAACTCTTAAAGGGCGAGGCCGTGGGCGCTATGGTCCTTCAGCTCGATTCAAACCGGAGATCGCCAACCTTACTATCGAGGCCTATTTCCGGTTGGTGAAGGACCAAGTGACTCATGTCAAAGTTGAGGACACCCAAATAGACTTTACCAACCTCGATCCCGCCTTGTTTCGAGTGATTCATTCAGCCATGGATCAGTGTTCAGCTACCAGAGTCATCTACAGGTCGATGAATAATCCAGATGGCGTTGAACGCGTCATCCATCCCCATGCTTTTGTATTCGCTGGAAGAAGGTGGCATGTAAGGGGCTTCGATGAGCTCACGGAGCAGCACCGAGACTTCAACCTAGCTCGAATCTGGCGTGCGGAATCAGCCTCCAAAAGTATAGATACGCCCACGGATGTCGACTGGGAAGAGAAAGTTCAACTTGAGTTACGACCGCACCCAGCACTGACCGAGGGACAAGAGAAACTAATTCGAGACGAGTTATTCAAAGGTGCCATTGGCAGGCGCATTACAACTCGACGTGCCTTAGTAAGATATGTCTTGAGGGATTTAGAGGTTGCGGAAAAACCTGAAGCCCAACATCCACCAGAATTTCAGATTTACTTGTTCCGGACAGAATCAACTAGAGAGGACGAGTGAGAGCCACATGTTGAATAGTGGTGTATCATAACGACCAGTCCTACCAGTGCCGCAAATATAGCAGGCTATATTTGCGGCAATCCATTGACTATTAATAGTAGTAGCCAGGATATTTTGGTTCCGGGCCGTCCAGAATAGCATCGGACACCGCTATCAACGGGTCAATGCAGTCTGCTTTGATCCGCGCCCAGCTTATCCAGTCCTTGAGTTCTTCACGGAGTTCCCCATTCTTGATAGCAGACATTTCTACCGCATCGATATAGTTCCGTAGCTGTTCAGCTTCCCGCCATTGCGTGGCGCTCGCCTTCAACTTTTCAAGTTGCTCCAGTTCCTGCTTTCGAAGCTCAACCTGATGATCGTGTTTATCTTTTGCTTTCTGCCATGCCTGGTGTCTGCGTTCCTGTTCCTCTGTGCGGATACGTTCCTCTTCGATCAGGTCCAATGCACCGGCAACCACTTGGTGTAGCCTTTGCTCCAGCAAGGTCTTGGGCGTATCCCGCCAACTTCTGGAAGGATAGCCGCCAATTGAAATTCTCAGTTTCCCGGTTGGGTGGTAGTCGTAGTCAGGCGGCCTTGGGTAGTGGTATCCCGCTCCCCAGCGATTCGGAGAACGTTGCCAGCGCTCAATTGCCTTTTTCTCTGCTGCGGTGACCTCATGCTTGGTTCTGGCGACATGCTCGCTAATGGCTATGGTCAATGAAGTTTCGCCCAGTCCGATCAGGGTACGACTCTTCTCACGATCCACCCAAACCTTCATGCCCTGACGTTCCAGCGCTTTTATCAGTGCGTCGCCTATCAACACTGCTCGATCGATGGCATCGCGAGTCACTTCGAAATCAAATATTTCCCCCGGCGCTGAACGCAGGCCTTTGTAGTTGTCCCACCCAGTCTTTCGCCTCAGTCGTTTGGATGCCTTCGTAATCAAGGGGTGTGGTGAATCGAGCGCTTCACAAAGCCTATTCGCTCTTGGGCAGTGGTCGCCTTTTTCCGCGAGGCTTCGGGATTGTCGGGGTTATAGGTACGTGGTCGGCTGAGCGGTAGGGAGTAATTTTCAAACTCCTTGGCGGTAGGAAGCGGGACTTTTTTCGGTGAATGTCCGGCGTTGATTTTTGCCCAGTACCCCCGTGGCGGCAAAGGTATCTTGTGCTTGCGACAAATCTTTCCCAATGCAACACCGGATATTCCATAGCGCGGTGCAACCCTGGTGACAGGCTCTGCCCATACCTCTTCGTAAAGTGATTCTCGAGTAATTGCGGCGATGCTTTCCATCGATAACCTCTGTTGAGCAAAGTGCCATTTCTTTTATAGCCAAATATAGACCGGCCTGGATAACTTATTACCGCATTAGAAGCCCAACTTTGTACTATTAATACAAACTATTGATTTATAATGATTATTTTTAGTTTATCTCTTGCATATTCTCAATCTCATGAGAGTATTTAATAAAAGCAGGAGGACATAATGAAAAGACTAGCACCCTTAACGACGGCAATATTAGCCGCTGCCTTGGCTGGCTGTGCGGCTACGCCACGGGCTTACGATGCCGAGCAATCTGAAGCTCTAAACCTGGCAAGAGCCGGTGGTATCTATGACATGGATTTGCGGGACTCTGAGGATGGCACCCGCTCCTACAGAAAAGGGATATTGGGGCCATTACTGGATCTCGCCAGCCTGGCGACTTCATTCGATGCACCGCTTCGACACCTGTCCGGCACCCAGACGTTTGTGTTCAACGCCACCGATATCATGATGACCCCCGACAAACCCTCGGCAAGACCAAGCCTTATGGGGTGGATGCCTGCGTCGAAGGTTACCTCGGAGGATCAGGCACATAAGCAGTATGTAGAACTGGTAGACCAGGCCATCCAGCAAGTGGCCAAGGATATGGCGTTGGATGCCAACAAGCTCAGCAATGTGAAGACGCCAGAAATCGACGACCACCCGCTGATGCTTTGGTCTGTTGAAAGCGCTGAATACGGGTGTGATGCAGGCCAATGTGTGGTTGCCTACAACATTAAAACTCCGGTTTACTGGAAAACACCCGCCTATATAAAAGGTGGTGAGCCGGAAAGCTACAACATCGCGGCCAATCACCCAAAAAAATACTCTCGTCTGGTTTTCTGGCAAGCCGGTGACCAATCCAGTTTCCCTGTGGATAAATTCTATCGTGCAATCAGCGGAGCCCTGCCACCCTGGATGGTGATGTATTTCCCACCGGGCTTCGTCATTCAAGAAGGCGAGCCACTGTCGTACCCGGTGATGTACGAACAAGGACAGCAATTGATGTTCAAGGAGCCCCATCATGAGTGAGTGGCACGATGAACTTGAGCTCGCGCTGTTACTGCTTGAGGGTGCCAGAATCGACAGCGATTGCATGACCTTTGTAATCAGCAGTGTTTTGAACAAGTACGGTATCTTTCATCAGTGCCGACTGGGCTACGCTGAAGACCTGCAAAGCGGCACTATGACCCTTCCACACTGCTGGATTGAACTCGAACAGGGCTGGTTTATCGATCTCGCTCTCCGCAGGTGGCTCGATGATGAGAATGACATTCCTCATGGTGTTTTCCAGCCCTCAAAGTATCCAAGGGTTCGGTATCGAGGCTTGCCACTGCAGGCACCAGGGTTGGATGAAGACGAACTTACGAGTTTCACCGACGGGCGTTACAAAGAAGTGAGGATATCGCACCTGTTAACACATGCTGCTCAGTATTGAGATACAAGCGCAGTGAAGTTATATGAAAAAGAAGAGTCATATGTGCTTAAGAATAAGACCGTGGGAATGGTATGTCAGTGGAGGAGTTGCGGTCACCGGTCTTTTGGAATTGTGGCTGAGAGACTTCAACGACGTCCCCTTTTTTTGGGTAATCCTGTTCTGGCTGTCAGTACTTCGGATTTACATCTATGGACTAGGTCAGCTCTGGCGCATGCTAACGGGGAAAGATATGCAGAAAGCGGGAAAGGAGCACGATGAGCTGGTCAATAGTTTTCATGCAAAGATCAAGAACGATATTGAAATGTTTGGTCGAAACTTTCTCAAGGACAAAACTATTGATGATTACAAAAAGTCACACCCTGAAAGCTTCAAAGGGAGAAGGTTTATAGCGTGTCATGAGTGTGGCGGTCGATCAGTCTGGGTTAAACAAATGGGAAGCACTCGCTATGGCATCCATAACCAGCACATCTGCAGAACTTGCGGTGTAGCCTTGTGGCGCTCAAACCTATGATAAGGCTGGTTCTAATTGGGTACACATCAAGGGAACCTAATAACCAGACCACTCAACATGCTAAAGAACCACTTATAACAGACCGGGAAGGCGGAACCATTTATAACAGACTAGGGAAGTATTCATGTTTATACGCGCCTACTTGAGAGCATCAACCCAGGAACAAAATGCCGAGCGGGCCAAAGCATCGCTAATCCAGTTTGCCGAGCAACACGGTCAGCGCATTGCTGCCTTTTATACCGAGAACGTCTCCGGTGCCACATTGCATCGCCCCGAACTGATGCGACTGATTGCCGAGTCAGGCGAGGGTGACATTGTGCTGGTAGAACAGATAGACCGGCTTGCCCGCCTTAAACAGCAGGACTGGGATACGCTTAAACAGAAGCTGGCAGCCAAGCGCTTGGCCATTGTCTCACCGGAGCTTCCCACGAGCTGGCTGGCACTGGAGAAGAAGCAGGACACCGGCTTTACCGATTCTATCTTGCAGGCTGTCAACAGCATGATGCTTGACATGCTGGCAGCGGTCGCCCGTAAAGACTATGAAGACAGGCGCCGCCGACAAAACGAAGGGATCAACAAGGCCCGCAGCGAGGGCAAGTACCAGGGCCGCCAACCCGATCTGAAAAGACGGCAGCACATCGCCAGTTTACTGCGCAGCGGGCACAGCTATAGCGAAATACAGGATATCCTCAGCTGTTCTCGACATTTGATTGCCTCTGTAGCAAGAGAACAGCGCCAGTCTGATGCAGCATAAGTATGAGGTACCCCCGGAAGTTACACGCAAAAAATAATGGAGGAGAACACACATGATCGATATGTCCGCAGCATTCATCGCCATTCTCTGCTTCATCGTTACGATTTTAACGACCTGTGGCGTTGCTTACCTCAACGCCGACAGGCTGGAAGCATTTCTTAGCCGGAAGTTTGCAAAGCATCCCTCTGCTGATAAACATCCCAAATAATTTGGGGTAAACGGCTGCTTTTGCCCAAATTGGCCAATTAGAGACCCGTGGGTTTGATTCAGTGGGCGGTAGCATTTCTCTTGAATATCAACCAAGAGGAGATTCCCCATGGACAACCCCAAAAACCCAAACGAAATCGCCGAGCAGTGGCATCAGGCCGCACGATCCGAAAAGCTAGACCACGAGAAAAGCAGCCAAATAGCAATTGAACAATGCAGGCAATATTTACTGGCGCTATCAGAAACCCTCGACATAGAGCGGGCACGTCTTCGATACATCGCTCAGCGATTTTCTGACCATTTTTGGGCACAGAATCAGGCGCACCGTACCAAGGAAACGGATGGTTACCCTGGGCACTATGGCTGCCGGGTAAGAATACTGCGCGGCAGCCTGGAAATGCACTGGTATTACAATACATTTGTAAAAATGAAGAACGGCGACGGGCACGCTGTTTTCAGTAAACACATCCGCCGTGCACTGAAGCACCGCTATTCAAAACCCGCTTTTAACCGCGCACACGACTGGGAACGAGCCGCCATCGAAGAAACCGAAGCTGGGTTTGAGATGGTGCGTATCATGAATGCAAACCTCACGCACATGCGCCGTCTCATCAGAGCAAACCTGAAGCGTTTGGATGAATTGGAAGAGCACCTGAACAGTCTTAACTCTTCTGAATCCTGAGCGCAAGATAAACCAACTCAAACCTGCCCGCTGATCTCCAGCGGGCTTTTCACACTGTTATCTCCATTGGGAAAGAAGCAAAAACTTTCACATGTGAAAGTTGTATAGAACAAATCAAAATGATTGCATGGTGAAGGTTTGTGTAATAAGGTGGCTAACAATTTTAATAAGACATTGAGTCACAAAAAGGTGCAAACGTGCAGGAGAATGCCGCCTTAACACTTGAAAATCATTCATATGCCCAGCGTGAGCGCTTGGCGTTTATTGATTTCTGCCTGCAATACCATGGAGAAATAGGCCGGAATGAGCTGATGGCGCATTTTGGCACTGCGGTTGCCTCCAGCACCCGGGATTTCACCCTTTACCGTGAACTGGCTCAGGAAAATCTGATTCTTCGTCACGAAAACAAGCGCTACTACCGCACCGACAGATTCCAGCCTCTGTTTCACCATGCCCCTCGTACCGCCTTGAAAGTGCTGACGGATGGCTTTGGCTACGGAATATCGGCAACGCCTGAACAGTCTCCGTTTTGTGAAGACGCCCCCGACTTAATTTCACCACCCCAACAGGTGCTGGCCACCCTAAGCCGTGCCATCAGCCAGAAACAGGCTGTGCAAGTCTCCTACCAGTCTCTCACTTCAGGCGCGAGCAAACGTGTGCTCGTACCACACAGCATCGTCAACAATGGCCAGCGCTGGCATGTACGTGGCTACTGTCGAAAGCGTAGTGAATTCCTCGATTTTGTCTGCAATCGCATTACCAGCGCCCATATTGATGAAAAGAATAGCGATACAACGAGGATTGCAGAGTATGAACAGCAAGCAGCGGATGCCCAATGGAACCAGCAACTGACCCTAGAACTGATGCCACACCCAAACCACAAGCACCCGCAGGCCATTGCGCTGGACTATGGCATGCAGGTAACGAATACGTCCCGGCGGAACAACCAGCCGGTCCGACAGCTCAGTATCCGTGCCGCTCGCGCTGGCTACCTGCTACGCCACTGGAACGTGGACTGTAGCCCTGATCACCGGTTGCCAGAGCAGGAATATCACCTGTGGCTGCGTAACCACAACATTCTTGAACACTGCGCTAACGCTGTCCTGGCACCTGGCTATGCCGGCACCGGTGACGAGGCAGCGCCAAGTAGTTAACAACAGATATTAAATAGCGAGAACAGCATGCAACAAAACCATCATCAAAACCTTGTCGGCTTCATCTGGAACATCGCTAACAAGCTGCGAGGCCCGTATCGGCCACCCCAGTACCGGCGGGTAATGCTACCAATGATCGTCCTGCGTCGGTTTGACCTGGTATTGGCGGAAAACCAGAAAAAGGTACTGGCTGAGAAGGAACGCCTGGAAGCGCGTGGCATAACCGGCCCTGCATTGGAAAAGGCGCTTTCACGCATTGCCACCAGTGGCCGCAAACAGGAACTGTTCAACACCAGCGGCTTCACTTTCGATAAGCTGCTGGCTGATCCGCCGAACATTGCGGGCAACATGATTGCCTACATCCAGGGTTTCTCACCCCGCGCGCGGGACATCTTTGACAAGTTCGATTTCGAGGCGGAAATCGCCAAGCTGGATGAGGCCAACCGCCTTTTCCTGATTCTCAAAGAGTTCTGTAGCAACGAAATTGACCTCTCACCCAAGACCCTCAGCAACCTACAGATGGGCTATCTGTTCGAAGAGCTGGTCAGAAAGTTCAATGAGCAGGCCAACGAAGAGGCCGGGGACCACTTTACTCCCCGTGAAGTCATCCGGCTGATGGTGCAGTTGTTGTTTACCGATGAAGAAGGCATCTTCGCCCCAGGCATTTACCGGAGTATCTACGACCCCACAGCCGGTACCGGTGGCATGCTCTCGGAAGCTGAAAAGTACATTTGCGGTGACGGTACCCATGAAGGATTGAACCCCGATGCCCACATCGAGCTGTTCGGCCAGGAGTACAATCCGGAATCCTACGCCATTTGTTGCTCAGACCTCCTGATCAAAGACGAACCCATCGACAACCTCATTTATGGGGACACGCTGGGCGTGAAAGACGCCAAGAACAAAAACAACGGCTTCGTACCTCACGATGGCCACCAGGAGAAGAAATTCCACTACATGCTTTCCAACCCGCCTTTTGGGGTTGAATGGAAGCCGGAAGAAGATTTCGTTCGTGAGGAGTACGACGACCAGGGCTTTTCAGGGCGCTTTGGTGCCGGTCTGCCCCGTATCAACGATGGCTCGCTGCTTTTCCTGCAACACATGATTTCAAAGATGCACAACCCGCCGAAACTGGTGGATGGCATTAATGAAGGTGGTGACGGCTCAAAGATTGCCGTGGTTTTCAACGGCTCCCCGTTATTTACCGGCGATGCCGGTAGTGGTGAGAGCAATATTCGACGTTGGATTATCGAAAACGACCTGCTCGATGCCATCGTGGCCCTGCCAGATCAGATGTTCTACAACACCGGCATTTACACCTACGTCTGGATTGTCAGTAATCGCAAGCCGGAACACCGCCGAGGCAAAGTGCAGCTAATCGACGGCACCCGCCATTACAAAAAGATGGACAAAAGCCTGGGGAACAAGCGAAACGAGCTGGCCGAGGAGCATATCCGCGAACTCGTGCGCCTCTACGCCGAACATCAGCATGACGCGACTTCAGTAGCGCCGGTACATACCAAAGGATCATCGAGACCGACCGGAACCGAAACCCGTACCGTCAGCAAGATCTTTGATAACCACGAGTTTGGCTATCTGAAAATCACAGTGGAACGCCCTCTAAGGCTGAATTTCCAGGCCAGCCCACAGAGAATTGCTCGACTCGACGAGCAACGGGCCTTTGCTAACCTGGCTACCAGTAAAAAGCGTAAGGACCAAGCGGCCTATCAGGCGGAAATTGAGGCGGGTAAACAGACTCAGGCTGCCATAAAAGACCTGCTAGAAGAGCTGGATGGCAACATCCTTTATCAGAACCGGGACGAATTCGAAGCCGTATTGAATAAGGCTTTGAAGAAGGCCGACCTCAAGGTAGGTGCTCCGGTGAAGAAGGCGATACTGGCGGCGCTGTCAGAGCGAGACCCAGAGGCCGACATTTGCCGTGACAAGAAGGGCAACCCAGAGCCAGATCCGGAGTTGCGCGATACCGAAAATGTAACTCTGCCCGACGATATCAGCCTGCCCTTACCGCTGAAATACGACAACGAAACCGGTCATGACAAGCTGCTTGCGTTGGTAAAGGACCATTGCGAGGCCTATCTGGCCGCTGAGGTGTTGCCGCATGTATCTGATGCCTGGATTGACCATAGCAAAACCAAGGTTGGTTACGAGATTCCGCTGAATCGCCATTTTTACGTATACGAGCCACCACGCCCGTTGGAAGAGATCGCTGGCGAAATTAGTCAGTTGGAAAAGGAAATCGTCGCTATGTTGGCGGAGGTGGTTTGATGGGCACCTACGAAAGCTATCAGGACTATAAGAACTCTCAGAACAGCTGGATAGGAACTATTCCAAAGCATTGGAATATTCAGCGAGCTGATTTCTTAATTCAAACCAATAGGCGACAAGTATCGGCCGAATCCTTGGATGGAGTGGAGCTTATTCATTACTCCATTCCAAACGTTCAAGAGTTCGGGACCGGAAAGATGGAAAACGGTGATCAAATTGACTCAGCAAAACTTCTAATTTCAGAGCAACAACTTCTTGTTTCTAAACTGAATCCCAGAAAGTCGACGCTGTGTATAGCGGTGCCCAACGATCAATATACAGTTGTTGCTTCATCTGAGTTCGTGCCACTGCTTGCTGGGAAAACTCACCTTGAGTACTCCTACTATGTTTGGGGGTCAGATAAAGTCACAAAGCTTTTATCGAGCATGGTCCAATCGGTTACACGCAGTCACCAACGTGTAAACCCCAGCGATATTCTGAAAATTTACTGGGCATGGCCTCCTTTACATGAGCAGAAGGCTATTGCTCACTTCCTTGATCATAAAACTGCTCAGATAGATGCACTGATCGCCAAAAAGCAGTCTCTCTTGGACAAGCTGGGTGAGCAGCGTAGCTCTTTAATTAATCAGGCCGTTACCAAAGGCGTTAATGTTGCAGTTCCCATGAAAGAGTCTGGCGTCGCCTGGCTCGGTGAGATCCCACGGCACTGGGAAACGAAGCGACTTAGATTTCTTATGACCATGAGCGGGGGGCTTACTCCAAGAACATCCGAACCAAGATATTGGGGAGGTGACATTCCATGGGTCAGCCCAAAGGATATGAAAAGTGAGCGGCTATCAAGCTCAATCGACACGCTTACTGAAGACGCGCTCAACGAAACAACGCTTCGTCTTTACCCGCCAGGTAAAGTTCTTATTGTTGTCAGGGGTATGATTCTTGCGCACACCTTCCCTGTAGCCGTTAATGAAGTACCCGTGACTGTAAACCAGGATATGAAAGTTCTGGAAACAACGATGAACCCGGAATATCTAGCGGTCCTCCTGCGAGGTATACAGAGCTTGGTACTGAGCATAGTCGAAGAGTCAGCGCATGGCACAAAGGTGCTTCGCACGGATCTCCTGAAAGATATGGTTTTGCCAGTGCCTCCGCGTGTGGAGCAAGACGAAATTGTTAGTGAGGTGGCCAGAATCTCCTCACGAATCGACAAAATGGTGAGCACGGTCACGGCCGTAATCACCAAGCTTCAGGAATACCGCTCTGCCCTGATCACCAATGCTGTCACCGGCAAAATCGACGTGCGGGACTTCTCCATACCCACTACCACTGAGCAAAGGGAGGTTGCCCATGGCTGATACGCCGTCCGCCAATACTCACCACGAGAGCTTTGAAGGCATCCGCAGAGAGGATGACCACGGTAACGAGTTCTGGTCAGCCAGAGAGCTGGCCCCCCTGCTGGAGTATCCGCAGTGGCGGAATTTTGTCCCGGTTATTGATAAGGCCAAACATGCCTGTGAAAGATCCGGGAACGTCGTTGCAGACCATTTTGCGGACGTGCGCAAAATGGTTGGTATCGGCTCCGGAGCGCAACGTGAGGTACCGGATGTCCACCTATCACGCTATGCCTGCTACCTGATCGTCCAGAATGGCGACCCTACGAAGCCGGTCATCGCCAACGGCCAGACCTACTTTGCTATCCAGACACGCCGACAGGAGCTGGAGGACAGCGAGCAGTTCACCGCGCTTTCTGAGGATGAGAAGCGCCTGGCAATCCGTAAGGAGCTTATTGCCCACAACAAGTACCTGGCGGCGGCTGCCCAGGATGCTGGCGTGGAAACCCCCTTGGATTACGCCATTTTTCAGGATCATGGCTACAAAGGGCTATACGGGGGGCTGGGTGCCAAGGATATCCATGCCAAAAAGGGCCTGAAGAAAAGCCACAAGATTCTGGACTACATGGGGAGCACAGAGCTGGCTGCCAACCTGTTCCGCGCTACACAGGCAGAAGAGAAGCTTCGCCGGGACAACATTCAGGGTAAGCAGAACGCCAACAAAACCCATTTCGAGGTAGGCCAGAAGGTTCGGCAAACCATCGGCGAACTGGGCGGCACCATGCCAGAAAACCTGCCCACCCCGGATAAAAGCGTCAAACAAGTAGAAAACGCGCAGAAGAAGCTGGGAAAGAAGCAGAACGACGATTCAGACCATGAGTAGTCGCTGGAACCCAGCCAAGTTTTAAAAAGGAACATAGGTTATGCACAAAGAAATCGACTTTGAGAACGCCATCGAGCAAGCGCTGATCACCCAGGGTGGCTATCAGAAGGGGGATCCCACCAGTTTCGATGCTGAAACCGCCTTGTTCCCGGCGGATGTCGTGAGCTTTGTGCAAAAGACACAACCCAAGATCTGGGAGCGGTTGAACAACCTGGATGCGAGCAAGGCCGAGAGCATGCTCCTGGATGCCTTAACCAAGGAGCTGGCCGCAAAAGGGTCACTGACGGTGCTGCGAGAGGGTTTCAAATGCGTCGGTAAGTCGGTGAAGCTGGCTTATTTTGCTCCCAATACGAGTATTGATACCGGCGCGGCAGAACGCTACGCCGCGAACAGGCTTACCGTGGTTCGTCAGGTACATACAAAAACCGGCGCAATTCCTGACATGGTACTGGCTGTGAATGGTCTCCCTGTTGCCACACTGGAGCTGAAAAATGCCATGTCGGCGACCGGGTGGACCGTTGAAAATGCCAAGTCCCAGTACCGCTTCGAACGAAACCCCAAAGACCCGCTGTTTGCCTTCAAAAATCGCTGCCTGGTGCATTTTGCAGTGGATACCGAGCAGGTATTTATGACCACGCACCTGGAGGGAAAGAATACGTTTTTCCTGCCCTTTAACCGGGGTTTCAATCACGGCGCTGGCAACCCGCCGATGGAAGGTGATGTTCGTACCGCCTACCTCTGGGAAGAGGTACTGGAGCGGGACAGCTTGATGGATATCCTCGCCCGTTTTCTGCACCTTCAGGTAGAAGAGAAAACAGTCGTGACCGAAAAGGGAATCAAGCGCCACCGCAAGGAAACGCTGATTTTCCCCCGGTATCACCAACTGGATGCCGTAAGGTCTCTGACCCAGCACGCAAAAGCCAAGGGCTCCGGCCATAACTATCTGGTACAGCACTCTGCGGGTTCCGGTAAATCCAACTCTATTGCCTGGTTGGCTCATCGTTTGTCCAGTCTGCACGATGCCAACAACGAGAAGGTATTCCATTCCGTGGTGGTGATTACTGACCGCCGGGTACTCGACCAGCAATTGCAGAACACCATCTTCCAGTTCGAGCACAAGTTGGGCGTCGTCCAGAAGATCGACGAGAATACTCAGCAACTGGCCAAGGCGCTGGCTGACGGCGTGCCGATCATCATCTCGACTATCCAGAAATTCCCCTTCATCAGTCAGGCCATTCGCACGCTGGAACAGAAAGGCAAAGGCATTTCAATTTCGACGGAAGGCAAACGCTTCGCGGTGATTGTTGATGAGGCTCACAGCTCGCAAAGTGGCGAAACGGCCATGGAGCTGCGGAAAATTCTCAACAAGGATGGCATCGAGTCAGCCATCGCTGAGCAATTGCTGGACATGGAGGACGAGAGCCTTAGCGAAGAGGCCAAAAGGGAGCTCATCCGGGAGCAGCTCAAACGTGCTAAGCAGCCAAACCTGAGCTTTTTTGCGTTCACCGCTACCCCCAAGTTCAAGACCATGGCGGTGTTTAACGAGCCGGGACGAAACGGCGAAGCTCCGTTCCATCACTACAGTATGCGGCAGGCCATTGAAGAGGGCTTTATCCATGACGTTTTGGCCCACTACACCTGCTACAAGCGTTATTACAAGCTGATCCAGAAGGTGGAGGATGACCCTGAAGTGCCACGCCGCAAGGCAGCAAGGGCGTTGGCTCGCTTTGTTTCCTTCCACGACTATGAGATAGCGCAGAAGGTTGAGGTGATCGTTGAGCACTTCCGCACCCATACCCGCCACAAAATCGGTGGCCGGGCAAAGGCTATGGTAGTGACCAGCTCTCGTGAACATGCGGTGCGCTACAAGCTGGGCTTCGACAAGTACATCAAATCTAAAGGCTATACGGATGTGAAGTCCCTCGTAGCCTTCTCGGGAGAGATCGCTCTCAAGGAATATGCTGACAAGACATTTACCGAAGTCGGTATGAACGAGGGCATTAAGGAGTCTGAGCTACCGGATAAATTCAACACCGAGGAATACCAGGTGTTACTGGTCGCTGAAAAATACCAAACCGGCTTTGACCAGCCACTGCTTCACAGCATGTATGTGGATAAGAAGTTGTCCGGCATTCAGGCGGTGCAAACGCTGTCACGACTTAACCGAACGGCCAGGGGCAAGACAGATACTTTTGTCCTGGACTTCGTGAATGAGCCGGATGAAATCTACAAGGCGTTCAAACCCTATTACGAGGTGACCACCAAGGAAGAGGATACCGACCCTCAGCAGCTCAATAACCTGGCCCACACCCTGTCCACCTGGCAGATTTTCACGGAGGGTGAGGTGAGCGCGTGGTGCGAGATCTGGTTCCGTAACCGACTGAACCCGACGGGCGGCGAACACAAGAAGCTGAACAGTCTGATTGACCTGGCTGTCGAGCGTTTGAAGAAATTGAGCGAAGAAGACCAAGCCCTGTTCAAGGGGCAATTGGTCAGCTTCCGTAACCTGTACGGCTTCGTTGCCCAGATCATTCCTTATCAGGACTCGGACCACGAGAAGCTATACACCTATTCCCGCTTCTTGCTCACCAAGCTGCCTTACACCGCTGATACGCGCACAGTGCAGGTTGATGACGAAGTAGAGCTGAAGTACTACCGGCTTCAGAAAATCAGTGAAGGCGCCATCGACCTGAAAGTAGGCGAGCCGGAAGCCCTCTATGGCCCGACCGAGGTCGGTACCGGCCAGGCAGAGGAAGAGGTGCAGTTATCGACACTGGTCGACAAGCTCAATGAGCGATTTGGTACAGAGTTTACCCCGGCGGACCAGCTGTTCTTCGATCAGGTGAAGGAAACCGCCGTTGCCAACGAGCAGCTTCGCCAGGCCGTCATGGCCAACAGCCTGGAGAACTTCGAACCGGTATTTAACAAGCAGCTTGAGAACTTGTTTGTAGAGCGCATGGACGGCAACGAAGACATTTTCATACGCCTGATGAACGATGCGTCTTTCCGCAACATCGCTTCTCAGTACCTGATGCGGGCTGTGTATAACCAGGTCAAAACCAGCGTTGATTCTGGATAAAAACAAAAAACATCATTATCGATAGCGATTTCTTACAGTCTTTAGCTAGGGAGTTCTCAAGTTGACTTCCTACTCAGAAAGCAAAAGAGGAAGATCCATTGAGCACCAAAGTATTTATTAGCTATGCCCATAAAGATGAGAAGTACAAAGACAACCTTGTAGAACATATTTCAGGCTTAATTCGCTCAAATTTAATAGAAGAGTGGAATGACAGGAAAATTGTCCCTGGGAAAAACTGGGAAGAAGAGATTTCAAGCAACTTAGAACAGTCTGAAATTATTCTCTTCTTAATTAGTTCAGCGTTCATGAACTCTGACTATTGTATGGGCATTGAAGTAAAAACTGCGCTACAAAGACATAAAGAAGGTAAAGCTAGATTAATTCCGATTGTAGTACGACCTGTAGTTTGGTCAGATTCAGAGCTGTCAGAAATTCAAGGGCTACCTAAAGATGCAAAGGCAATTTCATCTTGGGATAATGATGATGAAGCTTGGGTTGACGTCGTAGGAGGAATTAAGAAACATATTGAAGAATTTAAACCAAAAAGAGATTTACCTACCTTCGAAAATAACTATGGCGTTAACATCAAAAACCAGCTCCATGAATGGCTTCTAGACACCGAAATTATGCTGGCCCACAGGAATATAAATCAGGTCACATTAGACGATATTTTTGTGATACCAGATATTGATCTCGAGAGTGAAGATGAAGTCGTGAACATAAAGTCCGCATCTTATCTACTAAGCAACTTAGGTCACTATATAATTTCGGGCGAAGAGCAGCATGGAAAGACCTCTCTTTTAAAATACATCTATAAAGAATTATTAAGGCTCAACCTAATTCCAGTTTATATTAACGCCTCAGATATTAAGAAGGCATCTGCGAACCAGGAACTAAAAAGAGCAATTAATAATCAATATGATGACCTTGAATATGACAATTTTCTTAAGGAAAAAAAGATAGTAGTTTTGATTGACAATATGGAAGAGATCGGACTAAACAAAAAATACTCTATTAAGTTTTTAGAAGAAATTAACTCAATTACAGAATACACATTTTTAACTTGTCATAAATCATATAGCTTCATATACGGAGAGATTCCGGCATTAGACGAACACGAACGTGTCGAGATGTTAGGCTTAGGTAATAAAAAACGTGAAGAGTTATTGCAAAAGTGGATATCCTTGGGTGTAGAGGAAAGCATAGAGGATTATGAATTATATTCGAAGTGCGATGAGCTTAAAGCCAGACTTAACACCGTAATAAAGAAGAACATTGTACCACCGAAACCAATTTACATATTAATGTTACTTCAAATGTTTGAGGCAAACGCGCAGTTGAACTTGGATCTTACGACCTATGGTCACTGCTATCAACAGCTTATTTATCAGTCATTCGACAAGGCAGCAATTGCAAAGGCCGATTTTGAAAAATATCTGAACATTCTCACTGAGCTGGCATGGAGAATGTTCAAATCAAACAAATCTCTTAACTTTCACGAAATCGACTTATTTTTTAATGAATACAGTGAAAATTATTTAACAGTGGACCAAAAAACAGTTCTAGATAAATTGGTCTCGCATTCTATACTAAGCAACAACGGTATCGATATAAGCTTCAAGTACCCATACATCTATTATTTCTTCGCTGGAAAGAAGATAGCTGAGTCTTATCGTGACAGCGAGGAGGTTAGACAACAAGTTGAAAACCTTTTATCTAAGCTTCATCGAGAAGACTTTGCAAATATTCTAATCTTCATAACTCACCACACTAAGGATTCGTGGGTTTTGAATGAGATAAAATCCGTCCTTAGAACTTTATTTGATGATCATTCGGAAGCGACCTTAAACAAATCACAGCTATCTTTTATGTCAGATTTCATGAAAGCAATTCCGGAATTGATCCTGGAACAAAGAGAAATTCAGAAAGAGCGTGATGCACACAACGAAGAACTTGACCGTATAGAGCAAAACAAGGATTTTGACGAGGAAGAAAGCGAACCGTTAGATATTCTAGCAAATATAAATAAAACCTTTAAAGGAATGGAAATAGCAGGCCAGATTATCCGTAATAGACACGCGTCTCTAACTAGGAAAGCTATGGAAGATTTGGCAAAAACTAGTACTTGTGCGGGGCTTAGATTTCTTGAGTATTTTATTAAAATTTCAGATACGGCCAAAAAAGAAATAGTTAAACTGATTTCTAATCAGCTTTCAGATCACCCCAACCTAACCGATAAAGAGATAGAGAAACACGCTGAAAATGCATATTTGCATTTGACTTATGGCGTTATCAACGGGGTTACTCGAAAGATAGCGTCTTCGATTGGCTCAAAGGAAGCATTAGAGGTTTACCGAGAAATGGAGCGTAATACGGGCACACCTGCTTTTCACCTTATAAGGCAATCAATCGAGCTACAATTCAATAAAGTTATAAACATCGAACATATTACAAGTTGCGTTGGCGCCTTAAAAGGTAACCAAGTTTGTTTAAGAATACTAAAGGAAATGGTCATACAGCATATATATATGTTTCCTGTTGATTACAAGGAGAAACAGCAATTATCTCATTTGCTCGGCATTTCGGTACGAGGACAAAGATTAATGGATAACAGAAAAATAGGAAAAGGTTAATTTATAAGCCAAATTTTAATAGTAACCGGAGGTGTGGGGCTAAACAGATACGAGACAGGTTATGGCTTTAGTAGTTCAAGACCGGCTCTTCACGAAGCGACGTATGGTGCCTTCCTTTCCTACGACCCTGACTGTCACGAAAGGCTTTGTATCCAGCGCTTTGTAATAAGCTAGCATGTCTCAGCCTAAGAGGTAAGTAATAGCCAGGTTGAGCCTGTGGGGCGAGCAATCGCATTGTTCGGCAATCTGGGTGAAGACTGACGAGGAAGCCGATCATGATGCCTTGAAAAACTCCGGCTTCAAAATGCATTTGATGGAGTTGCTGGATATCTTGCTGATTTATCGCGCCAAGCACGATAAACCAAACGCTGGTCAGGGCGTTGTGAAAATACGCGGTAACGACATAACAATCGAGTGGTTACCCAAAAGCGAGTTTGAAGAGCTGCGGGCCGTGTAAGCTTGTACTGATGGAACCTTGATGGGGCTGCATAGCAAATCGGCACCGGTACATCTCCAAGGCAACGGCATAACCGCCCTGGAGCACTTTCCAATCGCTACACATACCTATCTGATTTGGATAACTGACGCCCCATTCCATAAGATTGCAAAAGGCGGCTCCTGGAGATGCCTGTTTCCCCTACGTTATTAATCTGGATAAGTTGCCGCCGGAATCCCAGTGCGTAACTTCTCCAAATTGGCTGGAGGCTGCGGGCTGCTAAGTGGGTACTTCCCGGTAATGCTCGTGCGAACCCCTTATTCTAAAAGGCCTCAGAAAAGACCCACTGTACCATTTCTGCTGTTTTCCAGGCCCGGTTCTTACTAATGTCCCCCGGATGAGCTCTGAAAGGGCTTTTACGAGCCTGTTTGGAGTTAGCTGGGTGTTGCGTTGCGGAAGAATGCTCGAAACAGCCTCCTAAAAGGCCTTTGCTGAAGACTATGTCGTGGCTGGGTTCATCTTGATTAATAACTTCGCTCTGCCATTCATCAGTGAACCATAAAGTGATACTGAGGCTAAGAAGTGACTTTCACATGTGAAAGTCAGATGGCTATTTTGCTCATAAAACGCACAAAACCCTGCCAAAAAAGCTCTAATTATCCTAGAAAACGTTATTTTTACTGTTTTCTTGGTTTTTAAATCTTTCAATATCAATAACTTACCGACCATCTCCGCCTTTGTGCCCTTTACGGGCAACTCCACGGTTCTCCCTCAAGACGAATATTTCTGATCATTGCTCTGACGATTCAAAAGCAAACAGGAGTATTTATGACTAAACAATCAAACACCACCACAGAGCGTCTGCTGACCTATGAGGAAGTTTGCACGGTTGTGAGAATGTCTCAGGCAACACTACGCCGCTATGTAAAACAGGGTCGGTTTCCCGCACCAGTAAAACCGAACCCCCGTGGGCGAGCGGTGCGATTTCGCTACCAGGATGTAAAGGCCTGGTTGGAAAATTTGTGAGTGGGGTGAGGCAATGCAATATAAATTGAATGAAAATGGTTTGTTTTACCTGCATTCCGAACGTTGGCAACGTATTGGCGACTGGATGCGAGTGCTATCGCGAACACGCCTACCAGACAAACGGCACGGACACGGGGCTCTTTTGGAGTGGAAAAACTATGACGGTGAAATTATTCGGGAAGTTGTTTATGCCCGTGACCTCAACAGCGATCACTCCCGACAAATCAGGGATATGTTGGTTGATAGTGGCTACCCATTAGCACCTGGTGGAGCGAACTGGAACCGTCTTCAACACTACCTGTTAGAGCAGATGGCGCTGGCCGAACCAGCGACAGTGGTGAATCGCACGGGTTGGCACGGCTCCGTATTCGCTACGAGTAACTGGACGATTGGAGCCGCTGACGAACCACACCATTTTGTAGGCCAGCTGTCCGGTTCTCCTACGTTGCAGGAGTCCGGCACCCTGAGCGATTGGCAAACGTATGTTGGTCAGCTGTGCCAAGGCAACCCATTAGCGATATTTAGCATCGGAACAGCGCTAGCTGCGCCACTGATTGCGCCTGCGGGAATGGAGAATGGGGCCATTCACATGGCTGGTCCCTCGTCCAGTGGGAAAACGAGTATGTTGAAATTGGCGGCCAGTGTCTACGGGAGCAACCGCTATGTTCGCAGTTGGATCTCAACCAGCAACGGACTAGCGGCAGTTTCATCAGAGCACAATGACATGTTGTTGCCGTTGGATGAGATCGGTATGGCCCGTCCGGAAGACATCGATACGGCGATATATCAGATCATGAACGGCTCAGGGAAACTACGCGCAAACGTTTCGGGCGAGCTGGCCGC
The DNA here is from genome assembly GCF_016597725.1 of Marinobacter sp. 1-4A. Classification (GTDB taxonomy): domain Bacteria; phylum Pseudomonadota; class Gammaproteobacteria; order Pseudomonadales; family Oleiphilaceae; genus Marinobacter. The sequence goes on along the minus strand of NZ_VCGY01000003.1, from coordinate 527,175 downwards.
AACTTCGCACTGGCGAACGTTGGTGTTGAGTAGCGGTGAGGTTTGGATTGCTGAGCTACTTCAGCAGATCGGTAAACCGTTGCGCGCAGGCCAGCAGATTCGCCTGGTGGAGCTCCCGGTTTTTGGGACTTACGGTGCATTCGACGAACTACATGGTCACAACCATCCTCAGCACTTTGTGGATGAGTTGAACTCAGCTTGTCAGCGTTACCACGGCACTGTTATCCGAGAATGGATTGCGTTACTGACCGAGCGCCATGACGAACTGAGCAGCTATCTAAAACACGAGATTGACCGTCTGAGTAGCAGTTGGACGGACGATCAGATGGCATCACAAGTACGGCGTGTTATCCGGCGGTTTGCCTTGATTGGGGTTGCGCTTTGTCTCGGTAGTAGAAACTTTCTCCTCCCATGGAGCGAGGAAGAGTCTTTGGCAGCCGTCCATCGAACCTTGAGGGCCTGGTTGGATAATCGAGGACACACCAGAAACTCTGAGGAGTTCCGGCTTCTTAAATCGCTACAGCGAGCCATGCAGGTATGGGAACGCAGACTCAGTGATATTGAACAAGCCACTGGTCAAGGGGGAGCGGGTTTTCGACGCTCACACGAAGGACGTGAACTCTGGTTGATCTATAAGTCGGATTTCCTTAAGCGGCTCGGGCTGCCAACCCACTATATGCGGGAAGTCGAAGTGCTTTTACAGCGTGACTGCCTGGTGAGTAACGAACGCGCACGAGGCACTTACAAAACCAGAGTTAACGGCCAGTTTCAGAGGTTTTTCGCGCTCAGGCCAGATCAAGTTAGGCGGCAACTTGAACAACTGGAGAGGGTTGAGCATGACGATTGAACCTATGTTCCCAATTTCCCAGTTTTCCCACATTGGTTTTGGCGGTGTAGAGGTAGTGCAATGACAGAAAAAGAAATGCTGCAGCGGGTGTTGCAGGACATGATGGTGCTTAAAAAAATCATTCTGGACCACGTTAAAGGCAGCAAAGTTCCGGAGTCCGACAAGGAGATCATGAACCTTGAAGAGTGTGCTGAATTCACGGGGCTGAAAAAAAGTACCTTGTATCAGTTAACCTCACAAAAGAAAATTCCGTATTTTAAACCGAATGGTAACCGGATCTTTTTTAAGCGGGCGGATGTGTTGCAATGGCTCCAATCTAACCGAATTGCTACTGCGGACGAGATCGAACAGGCAGCGGCACAACACCTGGTCAGTCATCGAAGACCAGGACACAGGCGTGTTTGACGCGCGAGAGAGACGAGAGGGGCTATAAGGGCCCCTCTTGCCATTTATACAAACTCTCCTGCTTCTTCCAGTGTCTCCTCAAATATGTCTGGAAAGCTCCTCATGGCTTCAGTACGGCGCGTTTCGAGGATATCCGCATAGATCTCCGTTGTGCGCAGCTCGCTGTGACCTAACAGGCGCGACAGTGAGTAGATATCCACACCCCTGGCCAGTTGGTTTACCGCAAAGGTGTGCCGTCCGGCATGGAAAGTCACATTCTTGGTAATACCGGCCCGCATGACCCACTGGGCCAAGGCCACGTTAGTGTAGGAATCATATTTCAGTCCCCTGAAAACACGGTCAACCGGCTTGCCGCGATTTTCCAGGTTCAGCAATTTCACAGCTGAATCAGGAAGGTCAAGGTATTGCAGCGAGTTCCCGGCATTCACCAGTTTTTTCTGCCGGAAAATAATGCGGTAATGATCATCGCCGAATTGCTCTATCTCACCCCATACCAGCTTGTGGATATCTGACCAGCGCAGGCCTGTGGTGCAGGAAAACAGGAATGCTCGGCGTAGAACGTCATACCGGCATTCGGCTTTGGTCAGAGCCCGAACTTCTTCCAGGGTCAGATAGGTTCGTTTGGTGTTTTCCGGTTTGATGGACTTGACCTGTTGAACCGGGTTATGGCGGATAATGCCGTCCCGATAGGCCTGGTTGAGCGCCGCTCGAACCTTATTGAAATAGCTGCTGGTGGTGTTCTTGGCCAGTTTGGTACCGGATTTGGTGGTGGCTTCATGTAGAAGGTAATGTCGAAAGCCTTCCAGGAATCGTTTGTCGACTTGCTCAAAAGTCAGTTCACACAAGCCATGATACCGGTGCAAGTGATGACGTGTGGAGATCCAGATTGAATGATTGGATCTGCTTCCGGACACTTTCTCGTCAGTCAGCTGGTCGAAGTAGTCAAAGAAGCTGGCAGAAAGCTTGGTTCGATCATCCAATCCATGCCGTGACGATTCACTTTCCAGCAATCGTTTTGCCCGGATGGCCTCAGCCTGACGATTTACAGTCTTGTTGTGCTCGCGCTCCTCGGGAAGCCGGGGTTTGTCATAGAGAAACAGGTCTAAAGTCTCATAGGAACGTTTCTGCGAACGCGAGCCGTTTTTGTCTGTTTTGGAACCGTGGTAGTAAACCAGGCGAAGGGCACGGTGTCCGTTCTTGTCTGGTTCGCGCTTCTGGATAGTAATTTTCATGTTTTGCTCCTTTTGTGCTCCATGTGCTCCGAAAACTTATACTCGGAGCACACACGGAGCAAGAGGGGACAAAACAGATCAAACTGCTTGTAAAGAAATAAAAGAAGTTTACTTATAAAACAATAACTTACTTTTATTCAGTTGGATGCTTTTCGATATTTTTGAGCGTTTTACTTCCCGATACAAAACGACCCAAAGATCTTCCCAAGCAATTCATCCGGCGTAATCTGCCCGGTAATTTCACCAAGCGCATCCTGAGCCACCCGTAAATCTTCAGCCAAAAGTTCGCCAGCGCCATAGCCCTCAAGCTGAGCCTGACCTTGAAGTAGGGATTTCCGAGCGCGCTCCAATGCATCCAAATGCCGCCGCCGAGCTAGAAAGCCACCTTCGGTCGTGCTGGCAAAACCCATACAGTGTTTAAGGTGATCCCTAAGTACCTCGAGGCCCTCTGTGGACTTGGCAGCGAGGCGTATCACCGGAGTTGTTTCTCTGGATGGCTCTGAAATCCCGACGCTCTCTCCGCTCAAATCTACTTTGTTACGAATGACGGTAACCGGCGCCGAAACGGGTAGCTGGTCGATAAAATCCGGCCAGATTTCATGGGGTATGGTTTTATCCGTGGTGGTGGCGTCCACCATCAGCAGAATCCGATCGGCTTGGCGAATTTCGTCCCAAGCCCGGGCTATACCGATCTGTTCCACTTCATCCGGGCTATCGCGTAGGCCTGCTGTATCAATGATGTGCAGGGGCATGCCATCAATGTGAATATGTTCCCGCAGAACATCCCGGGTGGTGCCTTCAATGGCCGTTACTATGGCCGCTTCGCGACCGGCCAAGGCATTCAGAAGGCTGGACTTTCCCGCATTGGGGCGGCCAGCAATCACTACCTTCATGCCGTCCCGTAGAATTGTTCCCTGCTGGGCTTCAGCCAAAATACCTTCAAGCTGTTCCAGCAGTGTCTGCAGATCCGTTGCAACCTTTCCATCAGCCAGAAAATCGATTTCCTCTTCGGGAAAATCGATGGCTGCTTCAACGTAAATCCGTAAGTGCGTCACTGCTTCAACCAACGTATCTATCCGACGGGAAAAAACGCCCTGCATGGATCGAACGGCACAGCGAGCGGCTTGCTCTGAACTGCTTTCAATGAGATCTGCAATAGCCTCAGCTTGGGCCAGATCCAGTTTATCGTTCAGAAATGCCCGTTCAGAGAATTCACCGGGGCGCGCTAACCTAGCACCAAGCTGGCAAACTTCCCGCAACAGTAGATCCAGAATGATGGTACCGCCGTGCCCCTGCAATTCGAAAACATCTTCGCCGGTAAACGAATGGGGGTTCGGGAAAAATAGACCAATGCCTTCGTCAATTAGCTCACCGCTCTGATCCAAAAAGGCTCCGTAATGGGCGTATCTGGGCTTTGGTGTATACCCAAGCATTGTCGTGGCAATGTTTTTCGCCAGCGGGCCGGATACCCGAACAATACCCACCCCAGCCTGACCAGGTGCCGTGGCTATGGCTGTTATGGTTTCAGGCGTATTGGAGATAACAGAGTTCTGGCTCATGAAGTTTGCCTCTTACACTACAGTTTAGTGCATTCCTTAAACAGTAAAGGCCCCTTCACGGAGCCTTTACTGGATCATCAATTAGCCACTGAATCAGTGTTTTTTAGTGGCCATTTCTGCTTCGATTTTCCGGGTAATGTACCACTGCTGGCTGATCGACAGAATGTTGTTTACCAACCAGTAAAGTACCAAACCAGCCGGGAACCAGAGGAAGAAGATGGTAAATACGACAGGCATCAGCTTCATGATTTTCGCTTGCATCGGGTCTGGAGGTGTCGGGTTCAAACTCATTTGCAACATCATGCTGGCACCCATCATGATCGGCAAAATGAAGTAAGGATCCATGACGGAAAGATCCTGAATCCACAGCATGAAGGGCGCATGGCGCAGTTGTACGCTTTCGAAAAGTACCCAGTACAAGGAGATGAATACCGGCATCTGTACAAGAATTGGCAAACACCCACCCAGCGGATTGATTTTTTCTTTTTTGTAAAGCGCCATCATTTCCTGCGACATACGCTGGCGATCATCACCGTACAGCTCTTTGAGTCTGGTGAGCTGAGGGGCCACGGCACGCATGCGGCCCATGGAGCGATAGCTGGTAGCGGAAAGTTTGAAAAATACCGCCTTAACCAGAACGGTAAGCAGGATAATGGAAACGCCCCAGTTGCCTACTAGGCTGTGGAACCATTCCATAATGATGAACAAGGGTAGTGAGATAAAAAATAGCCAGCCGAAATCCACAGTGCGATCAAGGTTGGGGGCAACGGCTTCAAGACGGTCGATAATCTTCGGACCAATATAAGCACGGGCACCAATGTCTGTGGTTTCTCCTGGCGCTACGGTTGTTGCAGGGTAAACAAAGCCCATGACATGCAGTGGTCCGCGGCGGGTAGTTTGGAACTGTGCCGGTTGATCTCTTTCTGGTACCCAGGCTGCAAGGAAGTAATGTTGTAGAAACGCCATCCAGCCGTTGGTAACGGTTTCATTGATGCGCTTATCTTCTAAATCACCAAAATCGAACTTTTCATAAGGGTCTTCAGGGGAACTTGTTACTAAGCCGAGAAACGCTTTAATACCCATGCTCGGCCCGGAGGTAGGATCCGGCGACTGGTCACGAACAATTTTGCCGGTAAAGTTTGCCTGCCAGTTTTCACTGGATTGGTTATTGATCAGATAGCGAACATCAATTTCGTAGCTGTCACGGGCAAATTGGTAACGCTTCGTGATTTGAACGCCATTTTCCATGGTGTGTACCAGGTTAACGGTCAGTTCGTTTTCACCCTCAGCGAGTTCATAGCTGGTTGCTTCGGTGGTATAGACAGGTGCTGGACCATTCTTTGCACTATCTGGTCCGTTTTGGCCTATAAGACCACTTTCAAGTACATAAAACCGATTTCCTGTGTTGTTCAGAAGTTTGAGTGGCTCCTTACTATTCAACGTTTTGTTATAAGCAAGTAGCGAACTCCTAACGAGATTCCCGCTAACACGGTCAATCTCTAGATCGAGTAAGTCAGTGCGAACGTTTATATATTGGTCGCTAACCGTAACGTCAGAGTTGGCCGAACTGGATACGGTTTGATCGCTTTCAGGGGTTGCGAACTCTTCGCTCGAAGAATTTCTGGCGCTATCAGTAGATGTTGACGCTTCACCCGGAAGCACCATGGCATCGCTGCCCGCAGAACTGTTATCTGTCTGGATGCGCCCAGTTTCTGCCACCTGCTCAGCAGGAACCGGCTGGTGATAGTCTTCATTCCAGGCAAGCACCATCAGATAACTGACAATAGCCAGGCCGGCAAATAATACGATGCGTTGAATATCCATAGAGTTACTGTCTGGTCTGGGTTGTTATAGATGGGTTGTCAGCCTGAGGGCAACAGGATGTTGTATCGTCTGGTACAGAGTGCCCCGTATCAGGAACCGGGTCATAGCCGCCTTCTGCCCACGGATGGCATCTCAATAAGCGTTTTACGGAAAGATAAAGGCCTTTCAGTGTACCGTGATGAGAGATAGCTTCCACTGCATATTGTGAGCAGGTGGGGTAGTGACGGCAATGACTAGCCATGAGCGGGCTGATGGCATATTGGTAAAAACGGATGGGGAAGAGAAGCAACTTACGCATTAACCTTTTCCCTCACCGGTAGAAGGGGAATCTACTGGTCGAGATGGCGGTAACTGATGATATTTCTTTGCCAGCCGTTGCCAAAGGCCATTCAATGAGGCTTGGACGGTTTGATTGTCCAAAACTGCAAGCCCCTGACGCCCAAGAACAATAATATCCATTCCCGGAAGTTCAGGTTGGTGACGGAATGTTTCCCGCACCTGACGTTTGATCCGGTTTCGCTGAACGGACAGTTTCAGATTCTTTTTTGCAAACACAAGACCGATTCTGGCATGTCCGAGATTGTTCGGAGTAGCCAGAATCAGAAAATTCCTGTGCGGAACCTTCAGCTGTACGTCGTTGAAGACTTTGCCGTAATCAGCAGGTCGCAATAAGCGATGCGATTTCGGGAAATTCAAAGCCTTCACAAGGCGAACGACAGATTACGCAGACAGACGTGCACGGCCTTTGGCGCGGCGACGGGAAATGACTTTGCGGCCGTTAGCAGTTGCCATACGGGCGCGGAAACCGTGAACGCGCTTACGCTTCAGTACGCTTGGTTGAAACGTTCTTTTCATGGTGACTATCTCACAATTCGTGTATTGGACATTCGCGTGTATTAAACATTCGAGAGTTGGCTGAAAAAATTAATAGCCAAAACAGGAGCGGCATTCTATGCAAATTCTCCGTCGGGTTCAACGTTTATCGGTAGTGGCTTATGCCGATGCTGGATTACGCGGCGGCATTTGGAATTGAGCGAAGCCAGCTGACCTTTGGCGCTGGGCAGAATAATAGTAACTATAGGTCTTTTTAATATTCTTTAAAGAATTCTATTATTACTGTTATTACGCAGATAGTTTTCTGTGGGAAAGTCTACTTTTCTAATAAATTTCAATAATCTGCAGCATTTACAAGTCGTCGGAAAACCTCACTTGAGCCCTGTGGACGAGACCATTAAGGATTGTGGATAAGTTCAGGCGCAACGAGCTTCTTGAGTTATCCACCCGAAGATAGGGTAGTTGCGCACAGGGCTGAAGGTCGGTTGTACACACAGGTGTGTGTGTAACTTTTAAGAAGGATTTATCTGTACACAAGCCTGTATATAAGTTTGTAAGATGATGAAAAAAAACATTATTAATTTCCACAGGCTGTTTATGACGGGGCATTTGCTCTTTCACTGAAGGGGCTGGCAGGTTAGAATTCGTGGTCATCTTTCGGGATCGGACAGTCGTTGTCCGGTTCGAGAAACTAATGGGTTATCGGGAGCGGACTGTCGTGCCGAACAGATTGTGGCATCAATGTCTTGAAGTACTCCGGGACGAGTTTCCCGCACAACAGTTTAATACCTGGCTCAGGCCCCTACAGTCTGACCACCGGGAAGGGCAATTGATGTTATTTGCACCTAACCGGTTTGTGATGGACTGGGTTAGCGAAAAGTATCTTCGGCGTATAGAAGAAGTACTTAAAGATCTAAACGGAGGGCAGGCACCCAGAGTCGGGATGAAAGTCGGTTCTGCTCCCCGTGAAAGTGAGCCTGTAGTTCGCTCGGAATTGGTTCAGCAGGAGACGACCAAGCAAACTCAGGAAGAATCCGGTGGTAAGGTTACGGAGGAGGAACGTGGTGTCGCAGCTACGTCCGGAGGTAATCGCCAAGCCCAGCTCAATGAATACAGGTCCAACGGTGGACGCCGCCCGGTTCAGGTAGAAGGCGATATCAAACACCAGAGCTTTCTAAATGAAGGATTCACGTTCGATACCTTTGTAGAAGGTAAGTCGAACCAACTTGCCCGAGCCGCTTCCATGCAAGTTGCAGAAAACCCCGGTGGTGCCTACAACCCACTGTTTTTATACGGGGGCGTGGGTCTCGGTAAAACCCACCTTATGCACGCGATTGGAAATGACATTGTGCGGCGTAATCCCAACGCCAAGGTGGCCTACCTGCGATCGGAGCGGTTTGTTGCCGATATGGTAAAGGCACTGCAACTAAACGCCATTAACGAATTCAAGCGGTACTATCGGTCCGTTGACGCTCTATTAATTGACGATATCCAGTTTTTTGCCCGTAAAGAGCGGTCTCAAGAAGAGTTTTTCCATACCTTTAACGCGCTTCTGGAAGGTGGGCAACAGGTCATCGTAACCTGTGATCGGTTTCCGAAAGAAATTGTAGATATGGAAGAGCGCCTAAAATCCCGATTTGGTTGGGGACTGACGGTAATGGTCGAGCCGCCAGAATTGGAAACGCGGGTAGCGATTCTGATGAAAAAGGCCGAGCAGACCAATGTTAAATTGAGCAGTGAAGCTGCCTTTTTTATCGCCCAAAAAATTCGCTCAAACGTAAGAGAGCTCGAAGGTGCGCTGCGGTTGGTGATAGCGAATGCTCACTTCACCGGCTCGGAAATTACCCCACCGTTTATTCGGGAAAGCTTGAAAGATCTACTGGCCCTGCACGAGAAGCAGGTGAGTATAGATAACATTCAACGCACGGTGGCTGAGTATTACAAAATCAAGGTTGCGGACTTGCACTCCAAACGCCGAACCCGTGTAGTGACCCGGCCCCGGCAAGTTGCTATGTCGCTCTCCAAAGAGTTGACTAACCATAGTTTGCCGGAGATCGGGGATGCGTTTGGTGGCCGAGATCACACCACTGTTTTACACGCGTGTAAGAAAATCGTGGAACTTCAGGAAACGGATCCCGGTATCCGCGAGGACTATCAGAACTTTATGAGATTGCTGACTACCTGAATTGTGATCCAACGATTAAATTGGTTCAGTGAGGCGGGCGAGTTGCCCAAGCAAATAACATTCATCCTTCCAACAATAGAAAGCTGAGTGACATGAAACTGACGATCAGCCGTGAATCCCTGCTCATACCCTTGCAAAGCATTGCCGGTGTTGTAGAGAAAAAACAGACCATGCCGGTACTGTCTAACGTGCTACTGGTGGCCGAAGATAATACTTTGGTTTTGACTGGTACAAACATGGAAGTCGAGCTGGTGGGGCGGGTTACGCCTGTCCATGTCGACCAGCCGGGGAGAATTACCGTTCCTGCCCGTAAGCTCTCGGATATTTGCCGGGCACTGGGTGATGAAGCGCCCATTGAGCTGGTGTTGGAAGGTGATCGCTTGCATGTGCGCTGTGGTGCCAGCCATTTTACCTTGTCGACGTTACCTGCAGAGCATTTTCCCAACGTGGAAGATGAGCCCGAGAGCTTCCGCCTAGAGTTACCGCAAAAGGAACTCAGACGCATGTTCGACGCTACGGCTTTCGCCATGGCGCAACAGGATGTTCGTTATTACTTGAACGGTTTGCTGTTTGAAGTGGATAAGGATCACGTTCGCACGGTTGCAACCGATGGCCACCGTTTGGCGATGGCGCACGTGGAATTGAGCACGGGGTGTGCAGAGCCGCGTCAAGTAATCGTGCCGCGTAAAGGTGTTCTAGAGTTGTCTCGTCTTTTGGATGATGTAGAAACGCCGGTTACGCTGGTTATTGGAGACAACCATCTGCGCGCTACGGTTGGGTCTTATACCTTTACTTCAAAGCTTATTGAAGGCAAGTTTCCGGACTACAACCGTGTGATTCCGCGGGGCGGCGACAAGGTGGTCTTGGCGGATCGTGCGACCCTCAAGAATACTCTTCAACGTGCGGGCATTCTCTCCCATGAGAATATTCGTGGTGTTCGCCTCAATCTCGCCTCGAACGAACTCCAAGTGTTTGCCAACAACCCGGATCAGGAACAGGCCGAAGACGCGCTACCAGTTGACTATCAGGGCGAATCCCTGCAAATCGGTTTTAATGTAGGCTATTTGATAGACGTTATGAACGCGCTGGATGAAGATCAGGTCAGGATTACCTTGTCTAACCCCAACAGCAGCGCTCTGATCGAATCGTACAATGATAACCGCTGTCTTTATGTGGTTATGCCGATGAGGCTATAGGAGAGAATTGATGGGCACCGTAACGAACGGAATCAAAGGCGTTTTCAGGATTGGACAAACACTATCTGTATTGGGCCGCACCGGTGTCAAATGGGTTGGTGGGGAGCGCCCCCCTGCCCCGCGCTTACTGCGTGAGACATTTGAATCGTTGGGTGCCACCTACATCAAGTTGGGGCAGTTTATAGCCAGTTCACCGACCTTTTTCCCGAAAGAGTACGTTGAAGAGTTCCAGCATTGCCTTGACCGAACGCCTAATCTTCCGTTTGGTGTTATTAAGCGGATCATTTGCCAAGAGCTGGACCGCCCTATTGACCAAGTGTTTTCCGAGATTGATCCAGTAGCCCTCGCCTCAGCGTCTATTGCGCAGGTTCACGCTGCTCGATTGATCACCGGTGAAGATGTTGTGATCAAAGTTCAGAAACCGGGCGTTGAGAATATCTTGCTCACCGATTTGAACTTCCTGTATCTCTCGGCTCGTGTTCTCGAAACCTTGGCACCGAAGCTATCTTGGACATCCTTATCCGGGATTGTGGAGGAAATTCAGCGCACCATGATGGAAGAATGCGACTTCATCAAAGAAGCGAACAACCTAAAGGTGTTCCGAAACTTCCTTCACGATACTCACAACGAAGATGCCACTGTTCCTGTTGTTTATGAACATTGCAGCACTCGACACATTCTGACGATGGAACGTTTTTACGGTGTTCCCCTTACCGACTTGGAGAGCATTCGAGGTTATGCAAAGGATCCTGAACGCACACTGATTACAGCGATGAACACCTGGTTTTCCAGTTTAACCCAGTGTGAGTTTTTCCATGCTGATGTGCATGCGGGCAACTTAATGGTGTTGAAGGACGGGCGTGTTGGTTTTATCGATTTTGGTATTGTTGGCCGCATCCGACCAGACACTTGGCAGGCAGTGAGTGATTTTATTTCGGCCGTTATGGTTGGCAATTTTGACGGCATGGCCGAGGCAATGATTCGTATAGGTATCACCAGCCAGACAGTGAAAGCTGCTGATTTGGCGGCCGATTTACGTAAGTTGTACCAACAGATGGATAAAATGGTGCCTGACCATGTTCCTTACCAAGCCGATCAGGCGGAAGATGACGTGAACAGCATTCTTATGGATATGGTCAAAGTGGGTGAGAGCCATGGCCTCCACTTTCCACGGGAGTTTGCATTGCTTCTGAAGCAGTTCTTGTATTTTGACCGCTACGTACACATTCTTGCGCCGGAAATGGATGTATTTATGGATGACCGTTTAAACATGCTCCACTAAAGGCGGTCGCCTTCACCATCCCGGTTTTGTACACTAAGGCAGCGTTTCACCTAATCGGTGAAACGCTGCCTTTTTTCATGGATGTGTTCCATTCCTCTTGCTGCCGCGACGAGCTGTGCTTTCTATGGCGCTGGTAAAACTTCATACCGAGTTTTTTCGCAACTTATCCCCTACCGAAGCTATTTCGTTTTCACCGTCTTTTAATTTGTTGTACGGCGAAAATGGCAGTGGCAAGACGAGCGTACTTGAAGCTATTGGCTACCTTGGGCTTGGGCGATCTTTTCGGGTAAACAGGCATCAAGCCGTTGTCCAGCATGGACAGCAACGATTCACAGTATTTGGAGGGCTGGACCATGGATTTGATAGTGAGCGTAATGAAGTAACAGAAAATGCGCTCGCTCATCGGCTCGGCATTTCACGCGACGTATCTCAGAAGGAAACGACGCTTCGGGTAGATGGAGAAAGTGTACGAAGTCTTTCTTCTCTTGCCATGCATTTGCCGGTGTCTGTTATTGATCCCGGCGTTTTCGACATCGTAGCAGGTGGACCTGGAAAGCGTCGGCAATTTTTGGATTGGGCAGTGTTCCACGTGGAACCTTCCTTTGCATCAAGCTGGCAACAGTGCCAGAGAGTTACATCACAGCGGAATCAAACGCTGAGAAATGGTAGACTAGACGAATCCATGTTGCGTATCTGGGATGCCCAATACGTAGCACTGAGCGAACGGATAAGCGATGCTCGCAAACAGGCTTTTGATCAATTCAAAAGCGCCTTCGACGGTTTGGTTCACGAAGTTGATGTGAGCTGGACTAACGGGCTAAAGCTAGAGTTCTATCCCGGATGGGACACAAGCCAGTCGCTTTCAGATGTGCTTGTCCGTCATAGGGAGCAGGAAGCACGCATGGGGCATACCCTATATGGGCCAAACCGTGCAGATATCCGCATCAAGTTTCAAGGACGACCGGTAGCGGAGACGTTTTCCCGAGGCCAGCAAAAGACCCTCGTTATCTTGATGAAAATTGCCCAGAGTATGGTGTTAAATGATCTCGGAAAGCAGGTCAGCTTTTTGGTTGATGATATTAACGCCGAGCTGGATGAGAGTCACAAAAGCATGTTGGCTCGAAAGTTACAGGAATTACGCTGTCAGGTATTTATTACTGCTATTGAGCATCCCGACCCGGAGTCTTTGTGGCAGGGTAACCAGATACCCGATTATCGAATGTTCCACGTGGAACATGGCAAATTGAAGGAAGAATAAAACCGGCCTATCTACCTTTTGCACCGCAAACATGCGGCTTGAGGAACGCGCTGGCCCTTACGCTTCAGGAGTTACCTAATGAGTGAATCGAGCTACAATTCAGCCAGTATCAAAGTCCTGAAGGGGCTTGATGCAGTGCGAAAAAGGCCAGGTATGTACATTGGCGACACGGATGATGGCACCGGCCTGCATCACATGGTGTTCGAATTGGTGGATAACTCCATCGATGAAGCTCTGGCCGGTCACTGTTCCGAAATTGGTATTATCATTCACCCAGACGAGTCCGTGAGTGTTCACGACAATGGTCGCGGTATCCCGGTGGATCTCCACGAAGAAGAGGGGGTATCGGCAGCTGAAGTTATCATGACGGTGTTGCACGCCGGAGGTAAATTTGATGATAACTCCTACAAGGTTTCCGGTGGTCTTCACGGTGTAGGTGTTTCCGTTGTAAACGCCCTGTCCTCTACTCTCACCTTGACCATTCGTCGTGATGGTAAGGTATACGAACAGACTTATACCCACGGTGTGCCTAACGCGCCTTTGGCGCCCGTTGGCGATACCGATGCATCTGGCACTCGGGTACATTTTATTCCGTCTCCGGAAACCTTTACCCACATTGAGTTCCACTACGATATTCTGGCAAAACGCATCAGGGAACTGGCGTTCCTAAACAGTGGCGTTCGCATCCGCTTGACGGATGAACGTAGTGGCAAGGAAGAGGTTTTCGAGTACGAGGGTGGCCTACGAGCATTTGTTGAACATCTTAATACCAACAAAACGCCTATAAACCGAGTATTCCACTTCAACCGGGAACGGGAAGACGGAATCGCGGTTGAAGTTTCCATGCAATGGAACGATGCCTTTCAGGAAAATATTTACTGCTTTACAAACAACATCCCCCAACGGGATGGTGGTACCCACCTTGCTGGCTTTCGTGCGGCCCTCACGCGCTCCCTGAACAATTATATTGAACAGGAAGGATTGGGTAAGAAGGCCAAGGTAAGCACCTCCGGCGATGACGCCCGCGAAGGCCTAACGGCGATTATCAGTGTAAAAGTGCCTGATCCGAAGTTTTCTTCCCAGACCAAAGACAAGCTGGTGTCCTCGGAAGTAAAAACTGCCGTTGAGCAAGAACTCTATCAAAGCTTTGCAGAATACCTACAAGAGCAGCCAAGCGAAGCCAAACTCATCGTAAACAAGATGATTGAAGCGGCGCGTGCCCGTGAAGCGGCCCGCAAAGCGCGGGATATGACTCGACGTAAAGGCGCGTTGGACATTGCCGGGTTGCCCGGCAAGCTGGCTGATTGCCAAGAGAAAGACCCCGCCCTTTCCGAACTGTTCATAGTGGAGGGTGACTCGGCCGGCGGCAGCGCCAAACAGGGCCGAGACCGTAAAACACAAGCTATTCTGCCGTTGAAGGGTAAGATCCTGAACGTGGAAAAAGCGCGCTTCGATAAGATGTTGTCTTCCGCTGAGGTGGGTACGCTCATTACGGCATTGGGTTGTGGCATTGGGCGGGAAGAGTTCAATCCAGACAAGCTCCGGTATCACTCCATCATTATCATGACGGACGCCGATGTGGATGGCTCCCACATCCGCACTCTGCTGCTGACATTCCTGTTCCGACAGATGCGCGAAATCATCGAGCGCGGCCATGTGTTCATTGCCATGCCACCGCTGTATAAGGTGAAACGCGGCAAGCAGGAACAGTACCTGAAAGATGAGAAGGCAAAAGAGGCCTACCTCACCCAAACCTCTCTTGAAGGTGCGCAGTTGTATGTGAATCCGGAAGCGCCTCCTATCAAGGATTCTGCGCTTGAAACCATGGTCAAGGATTATCAAACCGTTATGGCCATGATTGAGCGCTTGTCCCGCGCTTATCCGGCGAAGGTGTTGGAGCAAATGCTGCACAATGACACCCTGAAAGCGGAACATCTCAAAGATGAGCAAACGGTTTCTGCATGGGCTAGCCGTCTTGGCGACAAGCTGGATGTGGATACGCGTACTGGCACCAAATACACCTTCTCTGTGGCCAAGGATAGCGAACGGGAGCTTTATCTACCTAAAGTAACTATTTATGTGCATGGTATTCCCCACGAGCATGTATTTGGCCACGATTTCTTTGATTCACCATCGTATGGCGCTATAGCTCGCCTTGGCGAGACTCTTAACGGGCTCATCGAGGAAGGAGCATACATACAGCGTGGTGAGCGTAAACAGGCTGTACTATCGTTTGAGGGCGCACTCGACTGGCTGATGAAAGAAGCCCAACGTGGCTTGAACATTCAGCGCTACAAGGGTTTGGGTGAGATGAACCCGGATCAGCTTTGGGAGACCACCATGGACCCAGAAAGCCGCCGTATGATGAAAGTGAAGATTGAAGACGCCATAGCGGCAGATCAGATCTTTACCACTCTCATGGGTGATGATGTAGAGCCGCGTCGTAACTTTATCCAGACTCATGCTCTGGAAGTCAGTAACCTCGACATCTGATCGTATTCGGATAGGTGATAAAAAAGGCGGCCAGAGTAGTGATACTCTGGCCGCCTTTTTTTGTTGCTGAAAAACAGCAAAGGTTATTGAATTAAAGCGTTATTTACCGGAAGAAGAGCCGGAGGATTTCGCTTTTTCCTTCTCCGCCAGGTGAGGCGCCATTACTTCTTCTAGTGTATAACCCGTAAGACGACGGATGGTTCTCCATAGGTAATAGAAGATAAGCATCATCATCACCATCGACGGGATAGCAATCATTGGATAACTCACGAGAGTCATCCTGCCAAGCTCTTCGTTAAAAGCCTGAGTACCGGAAGGGCTGACCACAATCCAGCGGGCTACCAAGTAGTTCATGATGGATGAGAACAAAAAGGTGCCGGCGAAAAAGTAACTGGCATTCAGTAGCCGCGCTTCAAACTCTTCTACACGCTCTTTTTCTTCAAGAGTTTCCTGAATCTTGTCCACATCGAGTACGTTCGGGTTATACAGAAGCGTTCGTACCAACGGGTATTTGGTGCGGGTGGAAGCCAGCACCGCCAGACCAATAATCGCCGGAACCGCTGCTTCTTTTATTGCAAGCCAACCGGCATCGAGCTCTAGCAAGCCTATACCGCCTGTTAGCCCGACACTGATTAAGCCCAACAAGGCGATGAAGTTCTTCTTTTTGTAGCGAATCAGTTCAAACAAGCCCCAGCCAAGCGGGAAGGCTAAGCCAAGAATAAGGGCGTTAACGCTACCAAGATGCTGGTCACCACTGAACTTCATTAGAATAACGGAGGGAATAATAATACTGACCAGCAGATCAACCCAAGGTCTGGGCTTGTGATCGGGCGCGGACGTGGTGTTTGGTGTCGTCATGGTTCTGCCTGATTGGTGAAACTACTCCGGGCAGTATACGACGAACACCATAAAAAAACCGAACCCGGAGGCTCGGTTTTCATTACACAAAACGAAAGGGTTTGTGTTAAGCGCCAGCTTCTTTCAAGCACTCTTCAACAATCGCCAAACCTTCATCAAGAATAGTATCCTCAATGGTGACAGGCATCAGGAAGCGCAGCGTGTTGCCATACATGCCACAGCTAAGAAGGATCAGACCCTTCTCTTTCGCTTTCTTGGTGATTGCAGCAGCCAGTTCCGGCATCGGCTTACGGCTTTCTTTGCTTTCAACCAACTCGAATGCTGCCATGGGGCCTAGGCCGCGCACGTTATCCACGTGGGTGAACTGCTCTTGCCATTGGGTAAAGCGCCGGTTGAGCTTCTCACCCAAGCTTAGGCTCTTGCCAAGAATATCTTCATCTTTGAACACCTCGAACACGGCTAAGGCCGCCGCACAGGCTGTCGGGCTGCCTGTGTAGGTACCGCCTAAGGAGTTGGGGCCAGACGAATCCATAACTTTGTCTGTACCAACAATCGCCGAAATGGGCATGCCATCGGCCATACTCTTGGCCATGGTAATAATGTCGGCTTCAACACCGCTGTGCTCAAGGGCGAACATTTTGCCGGTACGGCCAAAGCCGCTTTGGACTTCATCTATAATCAGCAGGATGCCGTTGTCGTCACAGATCTTCCGAAGTGCTTTAAGGAAGCTAGCGGGTGCCGCGTAAAAACCGCCCTCGCCTAGTACCGGCTCAAGCACGATCGCGGCGGTTTGATTTGCTGGAGAATCTGCCTTCATGGTCATTTCCAAACCACGCAGAGCGTCCTCTTCCGTCACACCGTGATAGGGCACCGGATAGGGTGCACGGTATACGCTACCGGGCATGGGGCCGAAATCCGTTTGGTAAGGTGCCGCTTTGCCGTTCATGGCCATGGTCATGAAGGTACGGCCATGATAGCCGCCGTTGAAGCAGATTACGTTGGTGCGGCCAGTGGCTGCACGGGCGATCTTTAGTGCGTTCTCGAGTGCTTCGGCACCGGAGTTGGCCAGCATAACTTTGGCGTGGCCTTTAACCGGAGTTACTTCGCTCAGCTTCTGCGCCAGACGTACGTAGCCCTCGTAGGGCATAACCGTTTGACAGGTATGCATCAGCTTATCCAGTTGGGCTTTTACCGCCTCAACCACTTTCGGGTGTCGGTGACCAATGTTGAGTACACCAATACCACCGGCAAAATCGATCATACGATTGCCGTCTGCGTCCCAGAGTTCAGAATTGGTTGCATGGTCGGCAAACTGTTCATTGGGACTCGCCGCACCTGCTGCAACATAACGTTCTTTGAGGGCCTGCAATTCTTTATTGCTCACTTTGCCTTTCTCCCTGTGTCTCTGATTTATCAATCTCGTTTAACAGTGTAGGGAGTAGCGGGGCCTGACACAAATTGACGACACCTAATATTATGCCGGTTGCTCCCGGAACTGCAGCGCAGCAAGGCGCCGGTACAGCTCATTTTGTTGAATCAATTCACTGTGTGTACCAACCGCCAGCAACCTGCCCTGATCCAGAACCGCGATGCGGTCAGCATCTCTAACGGTGGCTAGTCTATGGGCAATGACTAAGGTGGTCCTACCGGAGGTAAGCGCTGGCATGGCTTGCTGGATCAGGCTTTCACTTTCTGCATCCAATGCGCTGGTGGCTTCGTCTAGCAACAGTATGGGCGCGTCTGCAAGCAGCGCGCGTGCTATGGCCAGCCGTTGCTTTTGACCACCTGAGAGCCCAAGCCCCGCATCGCCAAGCTGAGTAAGATAGCCTTCTGGCAGCTTCTCTATAAATTCATGGGCATGAGCAATACGAGCGGCATGTTCAACATCGGCCTGACTGGCATCCGGGCGCGCATAACGGATGTTGTCTGCAACGGTGCCATGGAACAGAGCGGGGTTTTGGGGCACCAGTGAAAAGCAACTGCGTAGCGCCTCCAGAGAAACCGTGGCACTGTCCGTGCCGTCGATGTGGATTGTGCCGCTGTTGGGCTGATAGAAATATAAAAGCAGATCGAATAGCGTGGATTTACCGGCACCTGAGGGGCCAACCAAAGCAAGGGTTTCCCCGGCGCGGACATCCAAGCAAATATCGGTGAGCGCCGGGTGCTCGCGGCGGCCGGGGTAACTGAAAGTCAGGTTTTTAATGGCAATAGCACCAGTGACGGGCTTTGGAAATTCGTTTGTTAGGCTTGCAGGACGGTCAAACTCGGGTTCCGTTTGTAGCAATTCGAAAAGCCGCGCGGCGGAACCAGCCGCTCTTTGCAGTTCGCCTATAACTTCGCTGATAGCGCCGGCTGCAACGCCCACCAAAAGGCTGTAAAACACGAAGGCTGCGAGTTCCCCAGGAGTAATGCGGCCGTGAATAACATCAAGACCGCCAATCCAGATCACAACCCCAACAGCTCCCATCACCAGAGAAATGGCTATGGTAGTCAGCCAGGCGCGCTGCTGTATGCGAGCGCGAGCAATATCGAAGGCGCGTTCAGAAACATCTGCAAAAAAACGCCGAGAATGGGGCTGATGGTTAAAGGCCTGCACAGTTTTGATTTGTGTGAGGTTCTCGCCTACGTAGCTACCCACATCCGCCACTCTGTCTTGGCTGAGCCGTGAAAGTTGCCGAACTCGCCGACCGAAAAACAGGATCGGCACGATAACCAGAGGAAAGCCTAAAAGAATGATGCCAGCCAGTTTGGCATTGGTGATGAACAGTAAGATCAGCCCGCCCATCAGCATCAGTGCATTGCGCAGCGCGATGGAAACGGTAGAGCCTATGACCGATTGCAGAACCGTAGTGTCGGCAGTAAACCGGGACTGAATTTCGAGCGCGCGGTTCTGCTCAAAAAAACCGGGATGCAGGTCGATCAGGTGGTTGAACACTTGCTTACGGATATCCGCCACCACCCGTTCACCGATCCAGGACACTAAATAAAAGCGTGCGAAAGAGCCAAACGCCAGCCCCAGCACTAAGATGAAAAACAACCCCATGGCGCTTGCTAGGTTACCGGGAGATGCTGTGGCCAGGCCTTGATCGACCAAAATCCGCAGACCTTGGCCCAGCCCAAGCGTGATACCGGCAGTAATAATAAGCGCGACCAGAGCGCCTGCAACCGCTTTGCGATAGGGGCTTATAAATCCGATGACCAGTTTAAGGGCCTGCCGATGACGGGTTTTGATAGTGTGCCTCCTGACTGCTGTAGACTTGGCCAGCTATACGGTTACTCTTGAAGAAGAGACTTATCATACAGTCAGAGTAGCGCAGGGTGAGAAACCACTGCGCTCCAGCACCCGTTACCCGTTACATACCCATTCCGGAAACAAAGGAACCAGCAACTGTGAGAGCCTACGCCGACAGTGATTACCCGCAACACCACAAACCGGATTGGAAGGTCATCGCTGGGCTTTGGCCCTATCTCGCTGAATTTCGCGGCCGAGTAGCTCTATCTATAGCTTTCCTGATACTGGCAAAGCTGGCAACCGTCGCAACTCCGGTGGCATTGAAATACATAGTCGACTATCTCGATCAAGGCCGAGAGGGCGAACTGTTGTTGTGGATACCTGTAGTGCTGGTGGTCGCCTATGGCATGTTACGGTTTGGCAGCACCTTATTCGGTGAACTGCGGGATGCCGTGTTTGCACGGGTCGCCGAACGTGCCATGCGGCGGGTGTCGCTAAGGGTGTTTCGCCATCTGCACGACCGGGAACTGGCGTTCCATCTTGATCGCAAAACCGGAGGGCTAGCCAGAGACATAGAGCGGGGCACCACCGGGATCAGCTTCCTGCTACGTTTTACCCTATTCAACATAGTGCCTACCCTGCTGGAAATATTGTTGGTGGCAGGCATTTTGTTTGTGGCGTTCAATGCCAGCTATGTATTTGCCATCCTCATCGCGGTGGTGGTGTATGTGGTTTTTTCGATCAGGGTCACCGAGTGGCGCACCCAGTTCGTTCGTGAGGCCAACGCCCGGGATAACCAGTCCAATTCTCGCGCCATCGACAGTTTGCTCAATTATGAAACCGTGAAGTACTTCAATAACGAAACATTTGAAGCTGAACTTTACGACGAGAATCTGGAAGGCTGGGAGAAGGCACGGCTGAAAAATCGCCTGTCTCTAGCTGCGCTTAATTCCGGGCAGGCGCTGATCATTGGTTTGGCCATGATTACCATGATGGTGATGGCAGTAAGGGAAGTCGCCAGTGGCGAAATAACTCTGGGTGACTTCACCATGATCAACGCTTACCTGCTTCAACTGTTTATTCCGTTGAATGCTCTGGGTTTTGTGTACCGGGAAATTCGTCAGTCGTTGGTAAATGTGGAGCGTCTGTTTGGTTTGCTCGGTGAATCGCCGGTAATTGAAGACGTTCCCGGAGCTCCCGAGCTAAAAGTGGATAAAGGCGAGATAGGTTTTCATCACGTGCATTTTGCCTATCGTGAAGATCGGCCAATTCTCCAAAATGTGGACTTCACGATTCCCGCAGGGCACACAGTTGCGGTTGTAGGTGCCAGCGGTGCCGGTAAATCCACCCTCGCTCGTCTGCTATTCCGCTTTTTTGATGTGAGTAAGGGCAGCATTTCCATTGATGGCCAGAATATTCGCGAGATTAGTCAGGACAGCCTGCGCTCTGCCATCGGTGTGGTTCCGCAGGATACCGTTCTGTTCAACGACACTTTGTACAGTAACATCGCATACGGTAAACCAGAGGCCACCGAGGCGGAGGTCCATCACGCCGCGAAACAGGCGCGTTTG
Source organism: Marinobacter sp. 1-4A (assembly GCF_016597725.1). Lineage (GTDB taxonomy): Bacteria > Pseudomonadota > Gammaproteobacteria > Pseudomonadales > Oleiphilaceae > Marinobacter. The sequence continues at coordinate 506,399 of NZ_VCGY01000003.1, read as the reverse complement.
GACGACTTCATCCGCAGCTTGCCAGAGGGTTACGATACCAAAGTGGGCGAGCGTGGTTTGAAACTCTCCGGTGGTGAAAAACAGCGGGTTGCTATTGCCCGGGTACTTCTGAAAAACCCGCCGTTGCTGATCCTGGATGAAGCGACTTCTTCACTGGATTCCATTTCCGAGCAGGCGATTCTGGATGCACTGAACGAAGTCAGCAGGCAGCGCACAACACTGGTTATCGCCCACCGCTTATCCACAGTGCGCGATGCCGACACGATTCTTGTAATGGATCATGGCCGTATTGTAGAAAGCGGTGGTCACAGTGAGTTGCTGGCACTGAATGGCTACTACGCCAGATTGTGGATGCAGCAACAGCACAGTGAGGATGATAGTCCCGCGTGAGACTTATTTTCCATGGGATCAGATTTGGTGCAAGCCAGCCTCCGGAATCGAACTACGAAAAACGCCCGTGAATACGTCCCTGTAGGGCTCCGTCGCGCCATCCTTGGCGCTCCAGGTTTTCGTAACTCGCTTCCGGTGGCTCGCCCGAACAAATGTCTGACATCATGGTTTTTCGAAACAAGAAATCATCGAGTCAAAACCGAAGCCAACCCCGAAGCCCGAACCACCCGCTGCTCCACACTTTCCGAGAACACGCTAGCGTCGCCGGTTATCAGGCTGAACCAATTTTTTGCACGGGTGATGCCGGTATACACCAACTCCCGCGTGAGCACGGGGCTTAGGCGGTTGGGAAGCACCAGGCAGGTGTGATTGAATTCTGAGCCTTGGGATTTGTGAACCGTCATGGCGTACACGGTTTCCAGTTGCTGCAGTCGGCTGGGTGATATCCAGCGGATATCGCCGCTGCCATCGCTGCTTGGAAAGGCCACGCGTAATACTGGCTGAGGTTGTGCGTCATTGTTCTGATCGTTGGTGCCCCAGGGCTGGCTGAAGGTAATGCCCACATCACCGTTCATCAGGCCCAGATTGTAATCGTTGCCGGTAATCAGCACCGGGCGCCCGGCGTACCAGCCCTCGGCGCGGGGAATCAGTCTTTGTTTGAGCAGGTGGTGGGCGATCAGTTCGTTGAGTCCTTCTACCCCCCAAGGGCCACGGCGCAAGGCGCAGAGCACCTGAAAATCACTGAAGGCCTGTAATACGGATCTTGCCAACTCGTCCCACTGCGCTTGTGTGCTGTTGGAGTCCAGACTGTGGCTCTGCATCAGCGATAAGTAGTGACGGTAGCCTACCGGTGGCGGTAAGGGCTGGCTGCTTCCATCAATTCGCCCTTCCCCGTTATTGTGGAAAGCTTCCGGGCTGCCACTGACCGCATGGCGGCAGATCAGCGCCTGAGTGTCCTCCAGCGAAGGTTTTCGCGTATCGCCATTCAGCCACACCACATCCTCGAAGCCGGCGCTGCGGGCTTGCTGAAGCATGCTGTGGCTCAAGGTGTTGGTATTGACTGCTTCGGCCAGTTGGCGAATGCCACTGCCTTCGGCAAAGCGGTAGCTTTTACGCAACATGGCCACCGCCTGATCCAGCGGCTGGCCTTCGGGGTTATGCAGGTTTGCGGGGATGTCGGTGCCGGTTATGGCTTTCAGCCACTGCACAGTTTCTGGCAGGTAATGCCCTTCTTGCGCACGTTGGCACAGTTCACCCAGCACAGCGCCGGCGTCTACCGAAGCCAGCTGGTCTTTATCGCCCAGCAGAATGAGTTGGGCGTTGGCGGGCATGGCGTCGAACACCGACGCCATCATATCCAGATCCACCATGGAGGCTTCGTCGATCACCAGAATGTCCACCAGCAGCGGATTGTCGCGGTTATGGCGGAATTTGCGGGTGTCCGGGCGGCTGCCCAGAAGCCTGTGGAGCGTGGTTACTTTGGTGGGAATGTCCGCGAGAGATACCCGCCCCGGTAGCTGCGCCAGAGGCAGACGGCTGACGGCGCCGCCGATGGATTCGTTGAGCCGGGCCGCGGCTTTGCCTGTGGGTGCAGCCAGGCGAATACGGTATTTGCGCCCATCGCGCTCGGTGGATTCGCCCGCAACGGACTGAAGGGCGGCCAACAGGTTCACTACGGTGGTGGTTTTGCCGGTGCCCGGGCCACCGGTAATCACGGCGAAACGGTTGCGGGCAGCCAGAGCACAGGCGAGCTTTTGATAGTCTACCGTAGAGCCCGTGGAACTCTGCGGTTTGAACAGTACGTCCAGAGCATGGCTGAGTGTTTTCGCAGCGGCTGAAGAGGGGGCGGACAGGGTGGATGGCTGTGCCAGCCTTTGGAGAATTCCGTCAGCGATCTGCTGTTCGTAACGCCAGAATCGGCGCAGGTAGAGCCGGGTGCCGCTCAATACCAGTGGTGCAGTATGTGAGCCATCACTTACTGCAAAAGCCTCATCCAGAGCGATCATGCATTCCTGAACTGATACGCGAGCCAGAAGCTCTCCCGGGCCATTGAGGCTGCCGCCCGTGTCTTCTTGCTCCACAGATGCAGCCGCTTGATTGAACCTGTTTTGTGTGGGAAGAGCACCGCTCGGCTCCTCCGGTGGCAGTGATAAGGTGTTGTCCGCATCCGCCAGCAGAGTGGCCAGATCCACACACACATGGCCCCGGCCAACCTGATGGGATGTCAGTGCGGCGAGTAGCAAAACCAGCGGTTGCGGTGCTTCGCCCTGCTCTTCCGACAGATCCTGAATCAGTCGGGCAAAGCGCACGTCCAGCGGGCGAATCCAGCCAGCTTGTTGCCAGCTATTCAGAAGCTCCAGAACCGTTTCGGTCTGCTTCAACGCAAGGCTGATGTCCGGGCCGGACGATGTTGAAGGTGTCTTGTCCATATCAACGGCACTATCCATATCAGCAGCCTTGCCTGCCTCATCAGGGCTTTCCAGATCAAAGGCAAACTGGTTGTCGGTATTCCGTTTCTTGCTCATGCCGCCACCTCCTCAGGGATTGCCTTGCCGTCGAACATGGCATCCAGTTGTTCAATCAACTCTCTGGGTGGTTTGTCGGTAAACGCCCCAGCCCCGGGCGCGTTCACGCCGCGTAAAAACAGATACACCGCGCCACCTAAGTGCTGGTCGTAGTCGTAATCCGGCAGGCGGGCTTTCAGCAAACGGTGCAGGGCCAGCAGATAGAGGATGTATTGCAGGTCGTAGCGCTTCTCCAGAATCGCCTCGCCCATGGCCTGATCTGTATAGGCGCTGTCGTTATCGCCAAGGTAGTTGGATTTGTAGTCCAGCACGTAATATTGCCCGTTGTGTTCAAACACCAGGTCGATAAAACCTTTCAACATGCCGTTGAAGCGCCCGTCGTATACTCGCGGTCGATCCGCGCCGTTGAGGGTGTGTTGGGTCACCAGTTTGTCCATGGCCCGGGTACTCACATTGCGGCTCTCAAACCAGAACTCCAGTTCCGGGCGCAGGGTGTTCAGGCTTGCCAGACTCACGCTGTCGCCGCCGTTGCGGTTCAACGGCAGCGGCTGGCGGATGAGCGCCAGTATCCACTGTTCTAGGGTATCTACCCAATCGCTCCAGCCCCGCGTGCTGCAACGGCGGGTGAGCTGCTCACGTAAGTGTTCGGGGCTATCCATAACGTGTTGCAGGCCTTGCTGTACGCACCACTCCAGCAGATCGTGCAGAAAGGTGCCGGGGCCTGCGCCTTTCGGGAAGTTGTGGAGGCTGTGGCTGAGGGGAATGGTTACGCCCTCATCCTCCGGGTTGTGGGCGCCCTCTTCCAGCAGGTTTTGGGTTTCGGCGTCTTCCACCTCCCCGGCGAAGGCTATGCCGGTTCCGGAAAGCCCGGTGTATTCCAGTGAGGAGTAGCTGGCAATCCACCAGTCTTCCCGGGCTTCGCGGGTTGAGATCAGTGCGGGCCCGAGTGCTGCGGGCGCTTCTTCGGCGTAACGCAATCCGGTAGCGTCTGGCAGAGCCTCTGTACATAGCTCTGTGTGGCCATCAACCAGATGCTTCAGCGCGTCACTCAGCGGGTGTTGCGCAGCAGGCTCTCCACCCAGCAGATAACCCAGACCGCTGAGATGCCAGTTATCAATCTCCGCGACGCCGACCCAAGTAGCGAAACGGGCGCGAGTAAGGGCCACGTAGAGTTTGCGGATATCCTCGCCCAACCGCTCCTGATCTGCCCGGGCAACGTCTTCCGGCGTTGGATCAAATACGGTGATCAGCTTTGAGTGGTCATCGTGATAACGCACGAACGACTGTTTTTCGTTTTGAGCGCGGAAGGCTGTGCCAAAGGGCAGGAACACCAAGGGGTATTCCAGACCTTTGGATTTGTGCACGGTAATCACCTTCACCAGGCCGGCATCGCTTTCGAGGCGCAGGGTGCGGTGTTCGTCTTCTTCGTCCGCCGCCCGCAGAATCTGGGTATAGTGGTGTACCAATGCGTGTTCGCCGTCCAGTTGCAGGCTGTCTTGTTGCAAGAGTTCGGCAATGTGCAGAATGTCGGTCAGCCGGCGTTCGCCTTCCGGGCGCTGTAACAGATGGCCGGGTACATCAAAGTCCATCAGGAAGCTGCGCAGCATAGGCAGCACACCCTGGCTCTGCCACTGCTTCTGATAAGCCATAAAGCGGTCAATCTCCCGCTCCAGCGCCATCTCGTCGGTCAGCAGCTGGTCAAGATAGCGCCAGGGCAAGCCGAGCGTGGGCGTGGCCAGCGCCGCGCGGGCGTAGGCCAGTTGCCGCGGCTCGGCAAAGGCTTTGAGCCAGCACAGTACTTCTTTTGCCTCTTGCGAGGTAAGCACCGAATCCCGGTCAGACAGGTACACGCTCTTGATGCGCCTTTGGCCCAAAGCATCCCGCACCGCAGCGGCTTCGTTGCGGTTATTCACCAGAATGGCGATGTCTTTGGGCTCAACCGGCTCCAGATCGTTTTTGTTCTCTTCCAGAGCAAAACCAGCCAGTCCCTGCTGGCCAAGCGTTAGCAAGCGAGCGATTTCACTGGCGCAGGTTTCGGCCACATCCGTTGTGGCGGCGCCTTTCGCGAGGCCTTTACGATTGCCATTTTTGTCTTCCTGATCGCTTTCCAGTGACCATAGGGTGAGGCTGGGCTGTACCTCGCCATGGACCGACCACAGGCGCTTGGTGCCGTTGGCGTCTACGCCCTGAAATGGCAGGGCTGAGGTATCGCCCTTGCCGAACAGGAAGGCACCTTTTGGGCTGTTTAGGTCGCCATGTTCAAACACACGGTTGACCGCTTTCACCATGGGCTTGGACGAACGGAAGTTGCGGCCCAGCGTCCAGGTGCGGTCTCGGGCACCGGTGCGGGCGTCCAGATAGGTGTAGATATCGGCGCCGCGAAAGCCGTAAATGGCCTGTTTCGGATCGCCGATCATCAGAAGGCAGGTGTCCGGCTGGTTCTCCGCTACCCGGTAAATGCGGTTGAATATGCGGTATTGCACCGGATCTGTGTCCTGGAATTCGTCGATCAGCGCCACCGGGAACTGGCGACGAATGGTGGCTGCCAGTTGATCACCACGGGGGCCATGAAGGGCATCGTCCAGCCGTGTGAGCAGGTCGTCAAAACCCATTTCCGAGCGTTTTTGTTTTTCCGATTCCAGCCGTGCTGCAATCCAGCAGCTGGCGTGCCGGAGAATGTCGGCCTCGGCGCTGGGCAGGCTCTGGCTGAACTCGATCAGCTCTGCAATGGCATCAAAAGCGGGATGATGGGGTACATCGCCCTCGCCTTTGAGTTTTGTCGGCAGTATGTCCGGTGTCTGGTTCTGGAAACCGGCCTTGTCCAGACCCTCCGGGTAGAGCTCATCGGAAGCGGCCCAATCCAGCAGTGTGTCCCAAGCGGCAATCATCGGCTTCATGCTGCCACCGTGCAGGCGCTTGCTCTTGTTGAGCGCTATCAGCATGTCGGTGACTTCAGGTTTCCAGTCAGCCCAGGGGTAGGCTTTCAGTGCCTGAGCCAGTTCCATGCGCTTTTGCACGGTGGCTTCGATGGCCTGCTTTACATCGTCGGTGGCGACGTCGAAAGAATCGGCGTCGCCAAGCAGGTTATGCACAGAGGCGCGCAGGTTGTCCGGGGTTTTCCAGTGGCTCAGCACTTCGTCCATCAGTACCGGCGACAGCGGGTAGATAAAGGTCCGCCAGTAGTCCCGCGCCACTTCATCGAGCAAATCGCTCTGATCGGTTTCCAGTGACAGGCGAAACAGGCTGCCACTGTCGAACGCATGCTCCGTGAGCATCCGGTTACACCAGGCGTGAATGGTGGACACCGCGGCTTCGTCCATCCATTCGGCGGCCAGCAGAAGCTTTTTGCGGCAGTCCGGCCAGGTTGCCGGGTCTGGGTAGCTGTCATCCCGGAGCTGGTGGATCAGTGCGGTTTCCGGCGTGGGCTGAATGCTCCCCCCGTTGCTGGAAAACACCTCGGCCGCTTGCGTGAGCCGGGTGCGGATACGATCACGCAATTCCTTGGTGGCGGCGTCGGTGAAGGTGACCACCAGCAGATTGGGCGGCAGCATGCCAGCAGCCAGAGGGCTGCTCTCGGGTTGTCCGTGGCCCAGCACAAAACGCACGTACAGAATGGCGATGGTGAAGGTTTTTCCGGTACCCGCACTGGCCTCAATCAGGCTGCTGCCGTTCAAGAGCAGCGCCAGTGGGTCAAGGTTCGGATTTTTTGTCATGGTGATAGCCGTCATAGCTTGCCCTCAATCTGAGCAGCGGCGGATTTACCCTGTTCAGCCTCCCAAAGAGGCATATAAAGCGCGTGCAGCAAGGCTTCAAATTCGCCGCTTTCCATTAGAGCTTCGGGGCTTTCAAAGGCACCGCGCAAATAGCCTGTGTCCCGCTCCAGAGCCGTGGTGTAGGCCTGCTGGGCATCGCTGATGGCGCGGTCGTGATCACCGAGGAACTTTTTGCTCTGGTAGAAGCTGTAAATCCAGGCAAAGCCGGCCTCACAATGCAGTGGTAACGCGCGGGTGCTGGCTTCTATCCAATGGGTCAGTATGGCGTCCAGATGCTTGGTAGCGGTTTCTCTTGGTAATGGTGCAAAGCGGACTTTCCGGCCTTCTTCCTTGCCCAGAATCAGGGTTTCAAACGGTTGTGCGGTGAGTTGCCCCGCCAGATGAATCACCCAGTCCCGCATCAGGTTGGCGTAACGGAGCTTCTTGCTGCTACCGCTGCCGGTGAGCAGGCTGGAACCGGCGATAATCAGGCGGCAGGCATTGCCTTCGTGGTTGCGGCGCAGGTTGTTAATTAAATCCAACACTTCTACCGATCCCGTGTTATTGGCCAGACGATATTCAAACGGCAAGGGTTCAGTGATCGCTTCGGGCCACTCTGCCAAGGCGCTTTGATAGCGCTGGAACAGATCTGGTAACCGGCCAGAGAGGTCGCTTCGCAATCGGTGCTCGGTGACGCCCATACCCAAGTCGCCACGTCGCGCCATGCGATCCAGCGTGCTTTCCAGTCGTTCGTGCAGGTCTTCTTCATTACCGGCTTTCAGCAGGCCCTGCTCAATCAGCTCTGTATCCAGACGCCAGCGGTCGAGACCGTTCAGATCAAAGTTTTCGTTATCTGTGTCGTCGTCTTCCACATCCTCGAAGCGCACCTGCAAGCGGCGCTGGTAAAAGGTATCCACAGGCTTTTTCAGGAAGCCAGCCAGATCGTTGAGGGTAATAGGTTCCTCGGGTTGCTGATACGGCAGAGCGGTTTGTTGCTCACGCGGTTCTTCCGCTTCGTTGCCATGGGCACCGCGCCATTCGTGCTCATAAGTGAACAGGCTGCGGGCGGCCAGCACCTCCGTGAGGGGCTTTGGTTGATTGCCCTCGCCTTCGCCCATACCGTTAGCTTTGGGGAAATAATCCCGGCTGAAGGGTTGCAGCGGGTGGCAGGTGGTCAGTGCTTCGGTTACGGCAACGTCCGGCTGGTCGGGCACCTGCCAAAGGCTATTGAGATGATCCTGCAGCTGACCCACAAGCACAGACGGTGGGCGTTCGGAATCGTCTTTGATGCTGCGCCCTACCCAGCTGATGTAAAGCTGTTCGCGGGCCGAGAGCATGGCTTCCAGAAACAGGTAACGGTCGTCTTCCCTACGGGAGCGGTCGCCCGGGCGGTAATCCTGAGCCATCAGATCAAAATCTACAGGCGGCCGTGAGCGAGGATAGTCGCCGTCGTTCATACCCATAAGGCACACCTTGCGGAAGGGGATCGCTCGCATGGGCATGAGTGTGGCGAAGTTTACCTTGCCGGCCAGGAAGCGCTGGTTCAGTCCGCCTTCATCCAGGCCTTCCAGTAACACGTCCTTCACGATATTCAACGGAAGCGACTGTTGATCCAGCCCGGCGGCCATCGTGTCTTCCAGCCACTGCTCCAGTTGCCGGCGAAAGCGGTTCAGCAGCAACAGGTCATGCCCTTCCACCTTGTGGAAAAACTGCTCCAGCATGGCCGAGAAGAGCTCTTCCCACTCTTGGGGTGTGCGGCTTGCCTGCAGCTCTTGCCATAAGTTTTCCAGGCGGTACACAAACTCGCCAAGACGCCCGGCCAGGCTGGCTTGCAGCCCGCCGATTTCGCCGTAGGGCTGAACACCGGCCCAGGGCTCATCGTCGCCCATGCCGTATCCTAAAAGCATGGATCGCAGGCCCAATTGCCAGGTGTTGCGATCCAGACCGGCAGGCAACTCCAGGCTCTCCCGGTGAGCGCCGTGCAGACCCCAGCGGATGTTAGCGCCTTCTACCCAGCGCCGGGCTAGTGGGATTTCCTCTTCTGCAATTTCAAAGCGATCGCGAATGCCAGGCACTTCTAGCAAGCTGATGATTTCACTCACCCCGAAACGGCTGCGGGGTAGAGACATGAGCGTTTCCAGGGCAATCAGTACCGGCTCGTGGTGGCGCTGGCCTTGATCGGAAATGGTGAACGGAATGTGGCGCTTGAGGCCTGATGTGTAGCGACCAAACACCGCCTGAATATGAGGTGCGTAGACGTTGATATCCGGCACCATCACCATCACATCCCGGGGCCGCAGCGTGGCATCTGCATTGAAGGCAGCCAGCAGCTGATCGTGCAGAATCTCCACTTCCCGTTGCGGGCTGTGGGCATCGTGGAAAGCTATGGAATGGTCATGGGCCAGATCGAGTTCACGCTGTTCGTCCCGGATCTCCTGAAGGGGCGTCAGGTTGTAAATATCATTCTGAAGCTGATGCAGCAGGCAAGGCGACTGGACAGAGCCGTGTTCTGAAAAGATATCGATCTTCTGATCCGGGGTCTGGAAACTGGCGCGGTACTCATCGGGATTATCGAATTCATCCAGCAAGCGAATGTAATCCCGGCCTTGTTTACCCCAGGCGGCCAGCAGCGGATTGGCATGCTGGTGGAGCTGGTCGGCATCTTCAATCTTCGACAGAACATGGTGGACTTTGCCGCGCTTGCGTTCGGCTTTCAGCAGTTCGCGGTCGCTAACAATATCCGCCCAGTAGAACTGCGACGGGTTGTGAACGCACAGCACCACCTGGCTGAAACGACTAAGCACGTAGAGAGCTTCCAGTGCCTGACGCGGCAGCGAGGATACCCCGAACACCACGATGCGTTTGGGCAAGCGGCCCGGGTGAGCGGGCGCAGAGATACGCTGGCCTTCGGCCATAAATCGCGTGTGAATCTGCGAACGGCTGGTGTGGGCTTCAGCGCCTGTATCTTCCACCAGCTTGCGCCACAGCATTGGCTGCCAAAGGGTGTCTTCCTCAACCGGCTTTTCTTCGCTGCGGGACGTGATCACCACATCCCGGCCCTGCTCCCAGGCGGCCAGCCAATCGGCGCGGAACACCTGATACTGGTCGAACAGATCTGCTACTTTTTCGGCCAACTGGAAGGCCCGCAAATCCGAGTCGCTGCCTTCCAGAAAGCGCGCCAGCGGATTGAATACCTCGTCGGTATGAACCAGTTCCGGTAGCAGGCGATAAAGCCGCCACACCAGCCGCCGCTTATCAAAGGGGGATTGCTCGGGTACTTCGCCATCCGGAAGCACAGCACGGTAGGCCTGCCAGATAAACCGCGCCGGGAACAGGAAATCCATACCCGCAGCTATGCCCAGACCACCTTCGCTGCCATCTTCCGAACGCTTCTCCGCCAGCGCCAGCTTCAGCCACTGGGCAATACCATTACTCTGCACCAGAAAGGTTTCACTCTGCAGCGGCGGTAGAGGGTTCTGCTGGCAGATAAACACCACAGCCCGGCGCAGGTCTTCCAGATGATTGGCGTGCACGGCGTGAAAACCGGGGGTGATGGTAGCGTGTTCGGGCATGGTTTTCCCTGTTTGATATCTTAGACTGATCCAATGCTACAGGTTACCGCATGTGGTTGGAGAAACGGATAGCCCGAACCGGTAGTGTTCCAATCAGGGATTGAAGTGATTGCCGCTTTTCGGTCCCCCATTCAAGCTTCTTTCCGCCCTTGATCTTGAGTTGCGTGTGGTGGAGCGTGGAGCCCCGGATCCGGCGAGCGGCTGGCATGAAGAATGGTGAGTGTGCGTGTCTGACTCAGCCTAGCGCCGCAAAAAACCAAAATGGCCATGTCAGTAAAAGGTCGAAACTGCCACTATCATTGGGATCGCATCGAGCCAAGACACTTCGTAAGTACCGCCCAACAAGTTGGGTTCTCCAGCGAGAGGGCACGCGAACTGCTTGGCGAGGTCGCGGAACAAGTTCCTGCCGTTATCGGTAAGGTGGAAATGTTGTTACCAAACGATTTTCCTTTGCGCATTGCAGAGTCAATTCTGGAAGGTGTTTAGAGCCAGGCCGGAAAACTTATTTAAATCCGAATAGTTGTTTATGAAATTTCGAAGGCTAACATATTACTACCTGAGCTATGGCAGTGCTGGCCAGATCGCCTTTTGACTCTCGGGCCTATCTGGGCATTCTGGCACCTATTTTCATCTGCAGGATTTTGACGCGGCAAAAGCCGATGCAAAGAGGGCCATGGATCTTGGGAGCGCGGAAGCCAGACGGGTTTACCAGAGGCAGCAGCAGTTGACCGGAAGCTAATCTTAGCCCTCACGCCGCTTTCGTCGCCTCATAGTAATCAAACACCCCATAAACGAACCCAACCATCTATGGAGTGTGACAATCGCTATACCCGATGAACCTACTTCAAAAGCCGTATGCCTGCGAAATGGCCTCTTTGTCGCCAGACTCTACAAGCTTGCGATAGCCTTCCTTGAGCGCCTGTATAACCTTTGGGTCTGTTTCATTGTTAATTGCAAGGAACATGGGAGTCTCGCGGAAGACCAAAACCCGCTTGAGGTTGGTTACGTCTGCAGCATCGGCGGCTAGGTAGGGGCCTGCCAAGCCGTCTGCTACCCATAAACTAATTTGATCCTCTACCAGCCGACGGGCGTTCAAACCGTTTTTGCTGATGGCCAATACATTGAACCCTTCATCCGCTAGGTAGTTTGTCATGATGTCGCCGTTATAGCCCCCGATGCGGTATTGACGAGCCTCTTCCAAACTTTTGAGTTCGATAGACGATCCGGGTTTGGCGAAGAGGGTCCACTTGATAGAAGCTAAGGGGCCCACCCATTCAAACGACGGCTCTCGTTCAGGTGTTTTAGAAACGCAATAAATTGCATGGTTGGGGTGTTGTCCGGCCCGGTTTAGACCATAACTAAGCTCTCTTAACTTGGTGCTGTACTTTAGGTTGGTGTTAGCCAGAAGGGCTTTTAAAATGTCAGTACACAGGCCGCTAATCTCTTCCGTCGAGTGAGCAAAAGGCTGGCCGTTGGTCGTCATATTATAAGGAGGGTATTGCTCTGTGTAGATTCGTAGCTCTTCAGCGGCTGTTGCAGTGTTAACTGTCAACAAGAGGCCGAGTAGTAACCCGATTTTTCTTCTCATGAAATCGTTCCAGCTGTTTGATTAACGTTATTTGAAATTGCAATGTGAAAGGTCGCGAGTGTAGCAATTGCGCGGTTAAGCGAGCAGTTCGTAGAAACCGGAACGAGGGCAAATTGCTATCCAATACTCAGGTTTAAGGTTTGTTTGTGAATATATGAATATGCGCCCTCGGCCCGCCACAGCGAATCTCGAAAACCCCCTGTACTACCTGCAAAACATGGAAACAGTCGTTGCTTGGGTGGCGAGCCATTACTCGGATTTGTTAATGAGGCCAGAGCAAGAGTTTTTGGACGAGTTCTTTGAGTTATCTCGCCCTGCTCGAGCACTGCTCACCCGGATGGTGATGCGCGCGGGTGACTCGTTTCGTGCAGACAAATTGAATTACCCCGAGTTGGGAAGCCCGGAAGCCGACGCACTGGAGGAGTTGATTACTCGCAGGTGGCTGGATGCTGATCCTCTGCTGACTCTGGATGACATTTTCCGTCTGTTCACTTTGGCTGAACTGCGCACGGCTTTTTCACCAATGCTGAAGCAAGCTGGTCTAGCCAAAAGCCTGCCAAAGGCACGGATGAAGGAAGCCCTGCAGGAAACCTTTACCGATACTCGCAGGCTGGCGGATTGGTTTGATGACGTGTTTTCCCCGGTGGTGCGGGTCAGCCACATGGCGTTGTTCGATCGCATTCGCCTGATGTTCTTCGGCAACTTACGCCAGACGTGGTCGGATTTTGTGCTGGTGGAGTTGGGCCACCATCGCTATGAGCAGGTGGAGTTTACCCCTGAATCACGGGCGTTCTCTCAGCGCAGTGAGGTGGATAGTTACTTGGCCATGCACCAGTGTCGCGAGAGTCTGGATGCAGGCGTGCCCGCTGCTGAGGTTTGGGCTGATATTCCAGCAGCTACGGACAACGCTTGGCTAACGAGCCGCCGTGATCGCCTGCTGCTTGAGCTGGGGCGGCAGGCTGAACGTCAGGGTGATCGGGAACTGGCACTGCAAGCGCTGGCGGCCAGTGGTCATCGCGAGGCGAGATTAAAACAGCTGCGGCTACTAGAGCGATTGAAACGTTTTGAGGAAGCTTGGGCTATCGCTGCTCGTTGGGGAAATGGAGAGTTGAGCGACGCCGAAGCTCAGGGCTTAGCCCGAATTGTTAAGCGGCTGGCGAAAAAGGTAGGCGAGCCGGGTCCGCCCGCCCCGGTGCCTCCTGCTATCCGCGAGTTCACATTGACCCTGCCACACACCGGTGACTCGGTTGAGATGGTAGTTCGGGATCATCTTTCTACGCCTGAGGCATCGGTGCACTATGTAGAAAACACGCTGATCAATGGCCTTTTCGGCTTGCTGTTCTGGCCCGCAATATTCAAAGCGATTCCCGGTGCCTTTTTTCATCCTTTTCATACCGGCCCCGCAGACTTGGTTCGGGAGGATTTTGCAAGCCGTCGGCAAGCGTCATTTGATGAGTGCTTCGTTGCGCTGAAGAACGGCAGCTATCGCCAGAAAATTCTGGATACCTACGCCGCCAAACAGGGCATCAATAATCCTTTTGTTGCCTGGCCAGCGCTGGATGAAGAGTTGCTGGATCTGGCACTGGATAGAATTCCCGCCGTAGATTTGCAGGTTATGTTTGAACGGATCCTGTTAAATATTCGCGAACATCGAAGTGGTTTCCCGGATCTTATTAGGTTTTCGGGACAAATCGAGGAAGATCAGCCCGGTTATGAAATGATCGAAGTAAAAGGCCCGGGCGACCGACTACAGGATCACCAGGTCCGCTGGCTGCACTTCTTTGCCCGCAAGGGCATTGCCGCCAGCGTGTGTTATCTGCGCTGGCAAGACAGCGAGGCAAGAACATGAGGGTGGCGGTCCGAACCCTTTGCGAGTTTGCTGCTCGAGAAGGTGATCTGGACTTTCGTTACACCCCGGCTCCCAGCGCTGAAGAGGGTATTCTTGCCCATCAGGCCATTCAGGGTAAACGCGGGCATGGCTACAAAAGCGAGTATTCACTTACCGGTGAATGCATGGGGCTGGAGCTCTATGGCCGGGCCGATGTGTATAACCCCCACTCCGGCCTGCTGGAGGAAATTAAAACCCACCGGGGCGACCTATCGCGAATCCGGCCACACCAACGGGCGTTGCACCGGGCCCAACTAAGAGCCTACGGTGCCCTGCTCTGTAAGCAGGAAAACCGTAAAAACCTGAAACTGTCGCTGGTGTATTTCAATATCGGCAATAACCGGGAAACACCGGTGACTGAAACCGCCACTGCCAAGGAGTTGTGGCAGGAGCTGGAAATCCTGTGCGGGCGTTATCGGTTATGGGCAGAGCAGGAAACCCATCACCGGGAGCAGAGGGATAGTCGCCTTGCGGGTCTGCGCTTTCCGTTTGAACAATTTCGTCCCCGCCAGCGGCAGCTTGCCGAAACCGTGTATAAAAACACCGTAAAAGGCGAAACCCTGCTGCTAGAAGCGCCCACAGGTCTGGGTAAAACTCTGGGCACTTTGTTCCCGGCCCTTATGGCCATGCCCGCAGCCAAACACGACCGGTTGGCGTACCTCACCTGTCGAAACACCGCAAGGCAGTTGGCGCTGGACGCAGTGGTGCGTTTGCGAGCTGCGCAGGAAGAACCACAAATCTGGCCTCTCCGCACTCTGGAGTTGGTGGCCAAGTCAGATGCCTGTGAACATCCGGACAAAGCCTGCCATGGGGATTCCTGCCCGCTAGCCAAAGGCTTCTTTGATCGTTTGCCGGATGCCCGTGCCGAAGCCGCTCAGGCGGGCACAACGCTCACTCAGGACGAGTTAGCAAAAATCGCGGCGGGCCACGATATCTGCCCCTACTTCTTGGCACAGGAAATGGCGCGCTGGTGTGATGTCATCATCGGCGATGTGAATCGCATGTTTGATCAGTCTGCCCTACTCCATGGCCTCACCCGGCAGAATAATTGGAAAACGGCCATTCTCGTAGATGAAGCCCACAATCTGGTGGACCGGGGGCGAGGTATGTATTCGGTGCAGCTGGACCAGCAACGGCTGCTGAAAGTCCGAAAAACCGCGCCCAAGGCCCTGAAACCCCATCTAGATCGCACAGCCCGGGCTTGGCAGGCTGTAATCCGTGAGCAATCAGAAAGCGGCGATACCCCCGTCTTTGTTGCCAAGCTTCCTGCTGCTTTGACTGCTGGCCTACAAGGATTGGTCTCCGGGCTTACGGATTACCTTGCAGATAACCCGCCGGACCTCGCCTTGCAGGAACTGCTGTTTGAATCCGTTGCTTTCATGAAGCTGGCAGACTCCTTTGGTGATCATTCCTTGTGTGAGCTCCACCGCGAAGGCCGAGGTCGAGCGCGCCTGAGCATTCAAAATCTAGTACCGGCGGACTTTCTGCGTGACCGTTTTCAGGGCGCCGCCTCGGTTTTGCTATTTTCTGCCACGCTAAGCCCCGGTGTGTACTACCGAGATTTATTGGGTTTGCCCCAGAATAGCCGTTTCATCTCTCTGCCCAGCCCTTTTAGTGCCGACCAGTTACAGGTGCAATTCACGCCAAAGATTAGTACCCGGCAGGCTCACCGCAGGGCGTCGGTAGCGCCAATTACCGAACTGATCGCGCACCAATATCGGAAGTGCCCCGGGCACTATTTGGCATTTTTTAGTAGCTTCAAGTATTTGAGTGAGGTGAGTGATGCTCTGGCAAACCATGCGCCGGATGTGCTCCAACGTTCGCAACACTCGGGCATGAGCCAACAACAGCGGAAAGAGTTTTTGGCGGGATTTCGGGAAGAGACTGGCCGAGTGGCTTTTGCGGTTCTCGGGGGCGTGTTCAGTGAAGGCATCGACTTGCCGGGTAATCAGTTGATTGGCGCTTTTGTCGCCACCCTGGGTTTACCGCCGTTCGATGCCTGGCACGAGATTCTCAAACATCGGCTGCAGCGGCGGTTCGGCGCAGGATATGACTATACGTATTTGATTCCGGGTTTACAGAAAGTGGCGCAAGCTGCCGGACGGGTTATTCGCACGCCGGAGGATCGTGGGGTGATCTGGCTTATAGACGATCGCTTTATGCAGCCGCAGATTCGGGGGTTATTGCCTGAATGGTGGTTTAAAACAGAGACCACCGAATAGAGCGGTCTCTGTTTTGCGGCGTTCCGAATTAACCGAAGTGGAAGAACGCCATTTTGTTGCCGTCCTGGTCTTTCAGGTAGGCACCGTAAAACTGGTCTGGGATACGCTGCCCGGGTTCACCATCACAGGTTGCACCCAACTCTATGGCTTTCTTGTAGTAAGCATCAACCGCCTCTTTCGAGCCCGGCCAGAATGCCAGCATATTGCCGTTACCGGGATGGTTGGGTTGTCCGTCGAAGGGTGTGCAAACAGCTAACGAGGGGCCTTTCATGCTTTCACCAATAAACGCAATGCGCCCCATGTCCACAAGAAGCTTTGCACCCATACCGCTAAGAAGCTCAACGTAGAACTTCTTGGCTCTTTCCATATCGCTGACACCAATGGTGACGTATCCAATCATGTTTTATTCTCCTTTATCGCGTTTTCTACGCGGTTGGCATTAAGCCGTTAATCTGTCTTCCCACCTGAAATTCTCTGCCCAACGCAGAGCTTCCGGCAGCGGCAGGGGTTTGCTGTAGAAAAAACCCTGTCCCAAATCGCAGCCAAGCTCAATTAATTTGCTTTCAACCTCCGCACCCTCAATGCCTTCGGCAACCAGCCGTCGATTAAAGCTTTTCGACAGGCTAACGATAGCACTGACAATCATGCTGTCGTCTGTGTCTACCAGCATGTCCATGACGAACGAACGATCAATTTTGATTTCTTGTGCCGGTAGCCGCCGAAAATAATCCAGCGATGAATACCCGGTTCCGAAGTCATCAAGAGAAATGTCCACACCCTGTTCACGACAGGCTTTCAGGTTTCTCAGAGCGGCTTCCGTATCGTCCATCGCAGTGGTTTCCAGAATCTCCAGAATGAGGCGGGCACGCAATTCATTTGGGCAATCCTCCAGCGCACTGGATAAATCGTTCTCGAACTCTTGGCTTAAGAAGTGGCAGGGGCTTAGATTGATACTCACAGTGTAAGGAAGATCCCGCTTGGAAAATTCCACAAGCTGTTTTACGGCTTCCCGAATCACAAAGTTACCCAAGGTGCGCGCATACTCTGTGTACTCAATATGCTCTAGAAAGTGCGCAGGGCTGAGAACGCCTTCGCTTGGGTGGTTCCACCGGATAAGCGCTTCAAAGCCGTTCACGCAGTGGTGTTGGAAGGAGATCTTGGGTTGATAGTACAACTCCATCTGTTGTTCGCGCAGGGCCGTATCCATCTGCTCCAGCACTCGAACCCGCTCTTTGCGGGACGAATGTGATCGAAGGTCGAATACCTTGAAACAATTCTTACCGGTTTCTTTGGCCGCATACATGGCCTGATCCGCGTGGCGAAGCAGCAAATCGGAATCTGCGTCATCGTCCGGGAACACAGTAACGCCCATGCTGCCGGATACCTGCAGTACATGGTGCTGGAAATTAATGGGCTGCCGGATAGCGTCAAGGAGGCGTGCGTACACCCTTTCATCGCCTACATCCCTCAGGATAGCCACAAACTCATCACCGCCTAAACGGGCTACGATATCGTGATTGCGCACGGTGGCCTGTAGCTTTGCAGCGACAGATTTCAGAACAGCATCACCTACGGCATGGCCATGCTCATCGTTGATGCTCTTGAAACCATCAAGATCGATAAAGCACACAGACACTTGGCCATTTCTCTGTCTGGCTTCGTAAAGTTCTTGTTCGAACAGTTCAGTAAGCCGCTGGCGGTTAGGTAGGCCTGTCAGCGCATCGTAATTCGCTGCCAGCTCAAGATCTTTCTTATGAGTTCCCTTTTCTGCATACAGGCGCTTGCGTTCAATAAGATGGCCGAGGGTTTGTGATAGAGGTGCCAGCTCGTCTGCCAGTTGTTGAGTGTAGCCTTCGGGTCGGTTAGCCAGGCCAATCATCCCAAGATGGGTCTTGCCGGAAAATACCGGGATACCTATATAGGTATCGATAGCGGGGTGCCCGGCAGGTAGGCCACCGCGTCTTGGGTCCTGCGATAAATCGTTGGAGATAACGATCTCACCGGACACCATGGGCAACCCGAGAATATTGTCCAGACGATCGAAAACCATGCCCCGACGCTCCAAACCTTGATATAGAGCTTGGGTTTCCGGGTTCCATGCGATGTTGGTAATGGCACCAACCTTGAGAAAGGGTGTGCCGTTGCTCTTATGCAGTACTTCGCCAATAAGCCCGAACTGACTGCCCGTTAAGGTGAGCAGATCGTTGAGCATTTGGCTGAACGCCGAGCTTTCGTTGCTGCTTGTGAGGAATACATTCTGGGCATTGTGGATAGCGCGGTTGAGTTGGGATACAGGCACATACTTGCTTTTATCCGACTCGATATACGAGCGCTCCAACTCCTCCTCCACTATGCTTGCAAGAATGCGGAGCACATCCAGATCTTTCTCGGAGAACTGTCGAGGCCTGTCGTCGATGATGCATAAGGTACCAATTTTGAAGCCGCTCGGTTCGCGCACCGGTACGCCAGCATAGAAGCGGATATTTGGGCCATCGAGTACGAAAGGGTTGTTGCGAAAGCGCGGATCTTGAGAGGCATTTTCCACAATAAAAATATGATCCTGCCGTATGGCATGATCACAAAATGCTATCGAGCGTGGCGTTTCGGTCTCCTCAAGCCCTTGACGGGATTTGAACCACTGGCGGTCGCTATCCAGCACTGTGAACAAAGCGACTTTGACCCGGTAATGCTGGCGAGCGATACGGGTAAGGCGCTCAAACCGCTCTTCTGGCGGCGTGTCGAGAATCCCGAGCCGAATGACTGCCGCGAGTCGTCTTTTCTCATTTTCCGTCACACTCATTCGGGATCCTTGGAGAAGCCAGCAGGTGAAATGTTAACAGATCGCGATTTGATACTTTGTGACATTTGGTGAACCGGGCAAGTGTTTACATCGGCGTATTCGACAGGCCAGCCAGAATAGAGTTTCTTGATATTAAATAATAGCAGCGGAGGGTGGTAATGCGAGTGGAGGTGACTTTGTCACTGAACGAAATGTGGCTCGGTATTAGTCTGGGTGTCATCCGATGCTAAAACCGATAAAGGAGATCGTACTAATGATGAAATCACTCAAAGCACTTGTCGCGGCGGCCGTGGTTGCTGTTGCCCCTATCAGCGCTCAGGCAGGAGATCAGAAAATGGTTGAGGAAGTACTGGTGATTCTTTCAAGTGAATCCCTGCAAACTCAGGGCATGGCGATGGTGCTTTCCAACACCATGGCGCAACAGGGTGCCAAGGTGAACGTACTCTTGTGTGACAAAGCCGGCGATCTGGCCCTGAAAAGCTATGAGGCCCCTGCGCTAAAGCCGAAAGATGTAACCCCCGGTCAGATGCTGCGTGGTTTGCTGAAGCAAGGCGGAGTTGCCAACGTGTGTGCCCTGTATCTACCTAACAGCGATTACAGTAAGAGTGACCTGATTGATGGTGTAGGTGTTGCTACGCCACCTGAAATGGCCGGCCAGATGCTGAACCCGGCCATGCGTACCTTTACCTTCTAAGCTCTTTTTAGCTTTTGGTAAGACGAAAAAGCCGACCCTGTTCAATGCAAGGGTCGGCTTTTTTTGGCTGCTTAGTCAGCGGATAGTCAGTTCGTCAGGGCTTTTTCGCTGGCTCGTCTAACTCCTCATAGCCAGTCACCATAGGTTTGATATGGCTGGTGAGAGTGTGCCCCATCGTAGTCATGTACACATGAGCAATAATGAATACCAGCATGGCAAAAGCTGCAGCGGTGTGAACCAGAGCTACGGTTTCAAGGTTGAGCGCTCCTGCCAGCACGGCGGGCCAATCGTTGTAAAACAGATACAACAGGCCGCTTACCCAGATGATGGGTGAGATCACCAGCTTGAAGAACAGGTACGCCAATCGCTGCAGCGGGTTGTGCTTGGCTTTGCTGGTTTTGCGGTAAGGGTGTTTAGCCCCGGTAAAGGTGCCAATCAAGTAATAGTGCATTACCGCAAACAGTCCGTCGCGTGTGGGTACATACTGGCGCCACTCGCCGGTGGTGATGTGCCAGAAGATAGCAAACAGCCAAAGCACAATCAGTGACCAGGCCGCGATGGTGTGCAGCCGCGTGGCATCACCGAAGCCCAATAGTGAATAGCTGCCGTGGATCTCGAAGCCGGTAATCAGCAGGCTGAAAATCAGCAAAGCCTGAAACCAGTGCCAGAAGCGCTCAAACCGTTTAAAGATCATTACCCGGTTCATGATTGCTTCCTCTTACTGAATACCACGCGCGCAAGGGCGTGAAGCACAACACCTGCAAGGGTTAATGCCACCACCAGCCAACCGATGCGATCAAGCCAAACGTTGCTGCTGTGCCCCGGCATATAAATTCCACCAAGGCCAGCTAAGCGGCTTTCTGCTGTATGGCAGGCACTACAGCGCAGAGCTTGGTCGGCGGTGGGTACCATGTGGGTAATGGGCCAGTACATTCGGGTTTCTATAAAATCGAAGTTGCCACTAAACGGTAGCCCCGACTTCTCGCTGGCAAACTTCAGGGCTTTCGGCCAGTTGTAATTGCTCCAGAGCGAGGAATCATCAGCGCCAAATACGTGGGTTGCCAACAGGGTTTTGTATTCGGTGTCGAAAGGCTGCTTGCCCTGCATTAGCTTGAACGGCCAAATGCGGGAGCCGGGGTCGTTTGGTTCGCCGTCCAGTCGATTGATTTCAAGCGGCGGGTTATCAATATCAAACTGATCCTCCACCATGGTGTATTCAACGGTGCCATCAAACCAAGCGTAGTAAGGCACCACATTCTCACCGTGGCGGAAGTCCCCCTTCTCGCTCAGATAGCTCACATGGCCATCTGCATCGTAGGTGGCAATGGGTTTGCTGTTTTCATCGAGTTCGCCGGCCGTGGACCAGTCCCACCACATCTTGGTGGGTACACCTCCGCGAGCAAAGGCGGGTACGTGACAAGTCTGGCATGCCACTTTGTTCACGTGATCGTTCAGCTTTTCTTTCTCGTGGGGCGCAGGACCGTGGCAGGATTCGCAACTCGCCCGGCTGAGGTCTGTGTGGCCGGGGATATCAATGCCCAGAGTGTCTTTGGCGTTAACCTGATAGCGACTGCCGGACACGCTGTGGCCCCAAGTTGAATGGCAATCAGAACAGCTGAAATTGGCGCCATCGGGGGACATGTGTACATCAAGAGAGCGATCAGGAGAGACCAATGACGAGTCAAGGTCGCCGTGTTTTACACCATCGCCACCACCGCCATAGAAGTGGCAGCTACCGCAGTTAGCGCGGCCGGTAGCGCCCACGTTTTGGGCAATGTTGGGCAGGTCGGGCGGCTGAACCATCTTGCCGCTGCCTTTGGGCCATTCTCTGGGTATATAGGTTGGGCCGCCTGCAAGAGTAGGGAATTTCCAGTAATCGCCGGTGGTGTCGTGGCACACCAGGCAATCTACGGCAGAGTCCGCCTCTGGTGGCGGCTCGTTCATATCCTTCCAGCCATAGCCGACGTGGCACGAGGTACACCGGGGCTCATTGGTAACAGCCATACCGCAAAAGCTGTTGATAACCTTATTTTTACCTAAGGTTTGCCCGGTTTCTTTGTGTTGGTAGAGCCAGGTCCAATGGGTGGTTGCCTTGATTTGCCCGGCGGCCTCGGTGTGACACTCCAAACAGGCTTCGGTTACCTGACTGGCGGTTTCAAACGGGCCTTTGAGGGCTTTGAATTTGGTGTGGTCAGCGGTGGCAGGGCTGCGCTCAATGGCAGCCATGCCGGGGTTGCCTGTAAACATCAACAGGGCGGCCAAAGCGCTAATCACAAGGAACCTAGCCGGGTGAGTCTTGTTCAGCTTGGCCATGACGTCCTCCATATTTTTATCAGATTAAGGAATCGCCTGTGCCCTGCGGGTATAGCGGTTGTCAGGGCTGGTATATTTTTTCCGGGTTAAGCTTCATGGACCAGGGCAAACCATCGTTCTGCCAGCCGTTTACAATTCTCATGCCGGACTTTTCACCTTCTTTTGAACCGCTGCCCTGAAAGCCGTGATCGATGTACTTTACGTTGGTGAAACCGCGCTCCAGCAGGTAGTCCGCACTGGGCTTGCCACGGGTGGAGCCTGAGCGGCACATGGTTACGATTAATGCATCTTTGTTAAGCCCTTTATCCTTCAATGCCTGCTCAACACTGGCAGCAAAATCCGGATTGGGGGTCATGGCAAACCGGCCTTTATCAGCAAGAAACGTGCTGCGATCGGCCAACATGAAGGGAATGTTCTTGTCCACAACGTCGGTGAAACCGATAAACATGATTTCGACCGGGTCCCGCACATCAACGAACAACATCTGATCGCCTTGCTTTTGAACCAGATCGTAGGTTTCTTGCGGGGTTAGGGATAGAGCTTCTTCCGCTGAAGCGTGAAAGCTCAACCCGAAGGTTATGAGAAGTGCAGCCAGTAACAGCCTCATCGCGTTTTCTCCTGAAGTCGCAATACGGTAAGGGGGCAGCCTTAACCATACTCTTAACAGGTCTAAAGGTTAAACGATGGAATAAGCTTATAACTATAGATTTGACCAAGGTCAAAATAACTGGAGAAGAGCTGGTTCGCTTATCCTCTAGTCAGGAGGCGTGGGCTGTTGTTGAACCAGCTCATTCTGTACATGCTATTTGTCGAGAAGCACCTGTATAAGCTTTCCAGGCAACGCATTCAGTATCTGACTATCGGTTTTTTGTATGCCTTCCCACCGTTGGTTACCGCTGCTGTGGCAGCCCCACATCAGCACACGGTCTTGTGAATAATCGTAGTCCAGGCACTTTCCGTTACCTGCATTTCTCAGCCTGTCATTGTCATCGTAATTCCAGCTTTGATTGTTATTGTCAGAATCACACAATGCGAGACTTAGGTGCCCCTCGTATGGAATCAGGCAGTTCCAGGGTTGATCAAGCGGGTGTGCCCTACAACTGCCACGGGGGGCAGTTCAGGAATTTGGCCGTCAAAGGTTGTTTGAGTTAGCTCAATATCCACACCGTCGCGTCGGCACGTCAAGGTTGCCTCGGTGGGACGGAACATCGCCTCTACGTTGAAGTGCAGTTGGTTAACGCTGCTGCTGCTGTAAAGGGTTCCAATACCATTGCCGCCACTGAGCCCGTGCCCTTGGCGCCCGTTTTGATCTCGGTCTCGCCTCCGCTCTCGGTCTCGCCTCCGTTCTCGGTCTCGCTCCCGCTCTCAGTCTCGCCTTCGCTCCCGGCCTCGCCTCCGCTTTCGATCTGGCTTCCGCTTTCGACCTCATTGCTGCTGTCACTTCCACCACAGCCTGCCATAATCAGTGCAGCCAATACGCCTATCAGATTGTTTCTGAGCATTTCGAAATAGTCCTTAACTTTCGATGAATGCTGGGGAGTCTACGGCCCAGCACAAAATGCCCAACTGGTATTGCGTTACTTTTTGTACGCTGTGACGGTGGCCACTAAATTCGTTGTAGATGAAGGAGGTTGCCAAGATATTTATGCACTACGCATCGACGCATAGGATAGAAAAGAGCGGCTGCGTTTTGGGTAGAGACTTGATCAAAAAGGAGTCATTCAATTGATAAACCGACCCGGAAAGTATTTTCCGAGAGTGGTGGCTGTTCTGGCTATATTGTTGGCCATTGGCGGGTGCGCTCTACCTCCCATGACCGATCGCACCGATAGCTACTCGGTACCCAGTGAACAAACCGCAGATACCCGGCTGGGACGCGCAATTGCTCCTTTGGCGCAGGCACACCCGGGAGACAGCGGAATAGTGTTGCTGGAAAACGCCCACGATGCGTTTGTTGCCCGTGCCCTACTGGCCGAAGGTGCAGAAGCGACTCTGGATGTGCAGTATTACATCTGGCAATACGATATCACCGGAACCATGTTGCTTGATGCGCTCTACCGGGCTGCTGAGAGAGGTGTGCGGGTTCGCCTTTTGCTAGACGACAACGGCATTACCGGGCTGGATTCCGCTTTGGCCGCATTGAACACCCATCCGAATTTTGAGGTGCGGCTGTTTAATCCATTTGTGGTGCGCAACCCCAAGTGGATAGGCTTCCTTACCAGTTTTCCGCGCCTGAACCACCGCATGCACAACAAATCGTTCACAGCAGACAATCAGGCCACCATCATCGGCGGGCGCAACATTGCGGACGAGTATTTTGGTGCAGGCTCGGGCGCCCTGTTTGCTGACCTTGACGTGTTAGCTATTGGCCCCGTAGTCAGTGAGCTTTCTGATGATTTTGACCGCTATTGGTCAAGTGCTTCTGCCTATCCGGCAGCACTCATTCTGCCGGAAGCCGCAGAGGGTGACATGGCCAGAGTTGTGGGAACCGCTAGGGAGTGTAGTGCCAGCTCCGAGGCTAGCCGATACGTGTGTGCGGTGGCGGAATCTGCGTTACTGAAGAACTTGTTACAGGGCAACTTAGGGTTTATATGGGCGCCGGTTTCCATGGTCAGCGACGATCCGGCCAAAGTACTCGGAAAAAAGCCAAAGAACGGGTCCATGAGCCGACAGTTGGCCGAAGCTATGGGCAGCCCCGAACACTCGATAACATTGGTTTCGCCTTACTTTATCCCCACCAAGGCCGGGGTAGAGATATTCCGCAGTCTGGAGCGCAAAGGCGTTCACGTGCGCATACTCACCAACTCTCTGGAAGCCAACGACGTAGCCATGGTTCACGCCGGTTATGCCAAGTACCGCAAGCCGCTGCTGGAAGCCGGCGTGCAACTTTTTGAGTTACGCAAGGTGCCGGGCGAAGAGTCGGTGGAGCGTAAACTGCAAGACAACCTGATGGGCAGCTCCTCATCAAGCCTACACGCCAAAACCTTTGCGGTGGATGGCAAAAGGCTGTTTGTGGGTTCATTCAATTTTGACCCCCGCTCGGTTCATATCAACACTGAGCTAGGCTTTGTGATTGAGAGCCCGGAACTGACCCAGATGATGGAAGGCCACTTTGAAGAACAGGCCCGGATAACCGCTTACGAAGTGGTGCTGGATGGCTCGGACGATTTGCAGTGGATTGAACGCAATGGTGACGAAGAGGTTCGTTACAGCCATGATCCGGGAACCGGTTTGTTCAAGCGGATGCTGGTTTCGATTTTTTCGTTTTTGCCGATTGAGCATTTGTTGTAGGGGTGGCTTGGTTAAACCGTTTTTTTATTCGGCCTGCGTCGCCTTTAGTATCCGCTCTAGCTACTTGCGACATATGCTGAAGACTATAGAAAAGAGGCCTTACGCTTTGACGCGTGTCAGTTTGGCGCAGAAGTTTTTTTGTTACACTGATAGCAACCTAATTTTAACTGCAACAACTCATGCCTGCGCCAGGGAAGAACAATGTCCGGTTCAAAGTCCAAAGTTCGCCAGAAGCTTCTCATTACTCTTGCTGTGATCGCTGCTATTGCCATAGTCGCCTGGCAATTCTTGCCGGATAGCGACATGCTTCCAGAACACATTGCCTCCGGAAATGGCCGCATAGAGGCTACTCAGGTGGACATTGCCACCCGTATACCGGGCCGGTTGCAGAGCTTTTTTGTAGCTGAGGGCGACCTAATTGACGCCGGGAGTGCAGTGGCTGAAATGGACACTGATGAACTACTGGCAACCATGGCTGCCGCTCAGGCTACCCTGAATCAGGCAATAGAGGCCCGGAAGCTGGCCGAAGCCGTGGTGGTCCAGCGTGAAAGCGAACTCCGGCTGGCCCGAGCTGAGCTGGGCCGGATAGAGTCTTTGGTCGATAAAGGCCATGTCTCCCGCGAGCAGCTTGACCGTGCCCGCACCACTGCAGAAACTGCTGAAGCTGCATTGCAGGCATCGAAGGTTCAGGTAGCCTCTGCCGGTGCCGGTATTGAAGCAGCGAGAGCCAGCATTCGTAAGGTTCAAACCACGATTGACGACAGCCACCTTGTCAGCCCGATTGGCGGGCGCGTACTTTACCGTTTGGCTGAACCAGGCGAGGTGTTGGCGGCCGGAGGCAAGGTTGCAACGGTGATCGATGTTACAGATGTGTACCTCACCATTTTTCTGCCCACCGCCCAGGCCGGTAAGGTTCGGGTTGGTTCCGAAGCCCGTATTGTTCTGGATGCTCTGCCCGATTACGTAGTGCCGGCGGAGGTGAGTTTTGTGGCGGCCGAGGCCCAGTTCACGCCCAAGGCGGTGGAAACCCGCAGCGAGCGTGAGAAGTTGATGTTCCGGGTGCGCATAAGAATCAATGCGGAGTTGCTCGAAGCCTACCGCGATCGGGTTAAAACCGGTGTGCCGGGGGACGCCTATGTGCGCCTGGATGAAAGCCAGTCCTGGCCGGAGCAACTGGAAGTGAATCTGCCCAATGGTTGATCAGTGTAACGCCGACGCCATGGAGACAGAACCGGTTGCCCGGCTGGAGTCAATAAGCCACTACTACGGCAGCCGCACTGCCCTGCAAAACGTCAGCCTTGATGTACCCGCTGGCTGCATGGTGGGCCTGATTGGTCCCGATGGCGTGGGCAAGTCTACCTTGATGGGGTTGGTAGCCGGCGCCCGCGAGTTGCAACAGGGCCGTTTACAGGTGCTGGGTGGCGACATGGCCGATTCACGCTTTCGTAGCCAAGCCGCGCCGCGCATTGCCTTTATGCCTCAGGGCCTTGGCGGCAACCTCTATCACACCCTGACAATCGATGAGAACATCGGCTTTTTTGCCGACTTGTTCGGTTTGCGAGGAAAAAATCGCGCCAACCAAATTGACCGACTGCTTTCGGCCACCGGCCTGCTGGAGTTCCGCGACCGGCCCGCCGGCAAGCTTTCCGGCGGTATGAAGCAGAAGCTGGGGCTGTGCTGCGCCCTGATCCACAATCCGGAACTGTTGATTCTGGACGAGCCCACCACCGGCGTAGATCCACTTGCCCGTAAACAATTCTGGGATCTGATCGACTCTATCCGCGCCCAGCAACCCATCATGAGCGTGCTGGTGGCCACCGCCTATATGGAAGAGGCCGAGCGCTTCGACTGGCTGGTTGCCATGGACGGGGCCGCCATACTGGATACCGGGTCCCCTCAGGAGCTGAAGCAGAAAACCGGCACAGACACTCTTGACGAGGCCTTTATTGCCTTGCTGCCGGACGACCGGCAGGAAACCGCCGGCACAAACCCGAAAACCGCAGCGCCGACCGTAGTTTCAGCCGATGACATCCCGGCCATAGAAGCCCACAACCTCACCCTGCGCTTTGGTGACTTTACCGCAGTGAAAGACGTCAGCTTCACCATTCCCAAGGGCGAAATATTCGGTTTTCTGGGTTCCAACGGCTGTGGTAAAACAACCACCATGAAAATGCTGACGGGCCTGCTAACCCCAACCGAGGGCGAGGTCTCGCTGTTTGGTGCGCCTCTGGACTCCCGTGATCTGAGCACTCGCCAGCGCGTGGGTTACATGTCCCAGTCGTTCTCGCTCTATAGTGAGTTGACGGTGCGTCAGAATCTGGTGCTGCACGCCAAGTTGTTCCATATAGCGCCGGAGCGTATACAGCCCAGGATAGATGAGCTGGTTGACGAGTTTGATTTGGCCGATGTGATGGACGAGCTTGCCGGCGATTTGCCGCTGGGTGTTCGCCAGCGGTTGTCATTGGCGGTTGCGGTGGTGCACTCGCCGGAGCTGTTGATTCTCGATGAGCCTACTTCCGGAGTGGATCCAGCTGCTCGCAACAGTTTCTGGCGCCTGCTGCTGCGGTTATCCCGCGAAGACGGTGTCACCATTTTTATTTCCACCCACTTCATGAATGAAGGTGAACGTTGCGACCGGATTTCTCTGATGCACGCCGGCGAAGTGGTGGCCTGCGACACCCCTGCTGCACTGATTGAGCAGGCCGGGGCAGAGAATCTGGAAGGCGCCTTTATGCAAACGCTTGAGGCAGCCATCGATCCGTCCACAAGTCAGGGCGACGGTAAGGTACTGGGCTCCGACAGCGCCTCTCAGCCTCGTCACCGGCGTTTCAGCTGGCAAAGGTTGCTGGCATACGCCCGGCGCGAAACCCGCGAGCTGCTGCGCGACCCTATTCGCATGTCGTTTGCGTTCATCGGTTCAGCCTTGTTGATGATGATTCTGGGCTACGGCATTACGCTGGATGTGGAAGATCTGCCCTTTGCGGTTCTGGATCAGGACCAGAGCCCCCAAAGCCGCGACTACATAACCGCTGTCTCCGGCTCCCGGTATTTCATTGAGCAACCCGCGCTATCCAATGTGGAAGAGTTGGAACGGCGAATGCAGTCCGGCGAGCTCAGTTTGGCGCTGGCCATACCGCCGGGCTTCGGTAAGGATATCAAGCGCGGCCAGTCCGCTGATATTGCCGTGTGGGTAGATGGCGCTATGCCGTTTCGTGGCGAAACCATTCAAGGATATATCCAGGGGCTCCACTTCAGCTATCTGAAAGACCTGGCGCTTCGCACCTATGGCGCCGTGCCAACGCTGAGCTTGGTGACCATCGAATCCCGCTACCGCTACAATCAGGACTTCCGGAGCCTCGACGCCATGGTGCCAGCGGTTATCCCGATTTTGCTGGTGTTCATTCCGGCCATCCTGATGGCGCTGGGTATTGTGCGGGAGAAGGAGCTGGGCTCGATCACCAATTTGTATGTAACACCGGTGAACCGGCTGGAGTTCCTGCTGGGTAAACAGCTGCCTTATATCGGGTTCAGCATGTTGAGCTATGCCAGCCTAGTGCTGCTGGCGATTTTCCTGTTCGATGTGCCCGTGAAAGGCGGTGTGCTGACACTGACCCTGGGCGCTCTGCTGTTCGTAACGGCCACCACCGGTCTGGGTCAGGTTATCTCGGCCTTTGCCTCTACTCAGGTAGCCGCGCTGGCAGCCACCGCCATCGTTACCATACTGCCCACCATTCAGTTCTCCGGCATGACAGAGCCGGTGTCGTCACTGGAGGGTGCCGGTGCGGTTATCGGCCAGTTCTGGCCCGCCACCTGGTTTTTGCAGATCAGCCGTGGTGTGTTTACCAAGGGGCTTACGTTTGCTGATCTGCAGTATTCTTTCCTGATCCTGGCGGCGTTTATTCCGATGCTTACGCTGATGTCTGTGTTCCTACTTCGTAAACAGGGGCGTTGATGATGGAATCAATCGTCAATATCTGGAATCTGGGAATGAAAGAACTGCGCAGCATCTGGAGCGATAAGGTGCTGCTGGTGTTTGTCGTACTGGCATTTACCCTGATAGTCTATACCGCAGGCTCTGCTGGTTCCATGGAGCTGAACAACACGCCCGTTGCAGTTGTGGATGAAGAACAGACCGCGTTGTCTGGCCACATTATCGATTCCTTGCAGCAGCCTTGGTTTCTTGAGCCCGATCACATCAGCTTTGGCCAGATAGATACCGTGCTGGACAGCGGCAGCCACACCTTCGCACTGGTGATTCCCGAGGGCTTTGAGCGCGATATGCGCACCGGGCGTGTAACCAGCCTTCAGCTGAATATTGATGCCACACGCATGACCCAGGCCTTCATCGGTTCCCGTTACATCGAGCAAATGGTCACCATGGAGGTGGCGGAATTCTTGCGCCGTGATAGTGCCAGTGCCGCCTTGCCAATCAATCTAGTGGTTCATGCCAGCTTCAATCCGAATCTGGAAGGCACCTGGTTTGGTGGGGTGATGGAACTGATCACCATGATCACCATGATCAGTATTATTCTGTCGGGAGCGGCGCTGATTCGGGAGCGCGAACACGGCACGGTGGAGCACCTGATGGTCATGCCCATCCGGCCTTTTGAAATCATGGCGGCAAAAGTGTGGGCCAACGGGCTTATTGTGATGCTGGCGGCGATTTTTTCGGTGATGGTGATTGTCCAGCAAGTACTCGGGGTGCCAATACAGGGCTCGCTGCTGCTGTTTTTCTTCGGTGCCTTGATTCACCTGTTCTCCACCACCGCCATTGGCATTTTGATTGGCACTGTGGCGCGCACCATGCCCCAGTTCGGCCTGTTGTTGATACTCACCATCATCCCCCTGCAGTTGCTCTCAGGCGGCATAACACCAAGGGAAAGCATGCCCGATCTGGTGCAGAACATCATGCTTGCAGCGCCCACCACCCACTTCGTCAGCATGGCGCAAGCCATCCTGTACCGTGGCGCGGGGCTGGAGGTGATATGGCCACAAATGCTGGCGCTGGCGGGTATAGGTGTGGTGTTTTTCAGTGCTGCGTTGGCGCTGTTCAGGCGGCATTTGTCGGTCTAGAAGTCAGTAGCCTGCGGATTGCGTTGGTAAGGGTTCAGGCGAATAAACAGGGAGGAGGATAGCTGGGGAAAGCGACAAAATGGTCGGCGTGGCAGGATTCGAACCTGCGACCCCTTCGTCCCGAACGAAGTGCGCTACCAAGCTGCGCCACACGCCGATTAACCGCCGGTATTATACGGGTTCACTTACTCTTTTCCAGCCCTGGGCCGGATAAAAACGCATCCGTGAAAGCACTAAGGTGATCGTATATTGCCACTTTAGCGCTGGGGATCGGGCGGGTTTTCAGATGGTGTTCTGTGTCTTTGCCATTGCCGGTTCTGACCAGTACAGGCTGGCAGTCTTCCGCAATGCCAGCTTCCAGATCTTTGCGGCTGTCCCCTACCATAATGGCACCCTTGAGGGTGTTCAGTTGTAGGTGATCACGGATTTGTTTCAGTAGACCGGTGAGTGGCTTGCGGCAAGCGCAACCGTCATCCGGAAGGTGTGGGCAGTATGCAATGAACTCAATGCGTCCGCCCATAGCCTCCAGCAGTTGCGTCATCTTTTCGTGCATGCCATCCAGTATGTCGGTGCCGTAGAACCCGCGGGCAATGCCCGATTGATTGGTGGCGATGGCTATGCGATGGCCCGCTTTGTAAAGCCGTGCCATCGCCTCGATACTGCCGGGAATGGGTTGCCAATCATCCACAGAGCAGATGTAGTTGCCATCGTATTCGTTGATGACCCCGTCCCGGTCGAGGATGATTAGCATCGGTCAGCCAGCGGTGGGCAGCAGTGATATATCGGCAACGCGCAAGAACAGGTTGTGCAGCCGGTTCAACAATGCGAGGCGGTTATCTCGCACGGCGTCATCTTCTGCCATCACCATCACTTCGGTAAAGAAGCTGTCTACAGGCTCTTGCAGACTGGCCAGTGACTGCAGCGCGTTGGCGTAATTGCCTTGCTCAAACAGTGGAATCACCTTGTCAGCTTGCTGCTCTACCTGTGCTGCCAGTGTTTTCTCGGCGGCATCTTGCAGCAGGTTGCTGTTTACGTTTTCCCCAACGCTGTCTCCGCCCTGCTTGGACAGGATGTTGGAAACACGCTTGTTGGCACCGGCGAGCGCTTGGGCTTCCGGTAGTTGGCGGAAGGCTTCCACCGCCTTTACCCGGCGATCAAAATCCAGTGGGCGTGTAGGCCGACGGGCGTGAACAGCCAGGAATACCTCGGCACCAATGCCGCGCTCATCGTAGTAGGCGCGGAACCGGTCGAGCATGTAGTCCACTACGTTGGAGGCAGTGTTATCTTCAGTCAGCCCGGAGAAGTTTTCTTCCGCCCATTCGCAGCACGTTTGCAGATCCAGCGGCAGTTCCCGCTCAATAATGATGCGCAGTACGCCCAAAGAGGCCCGGCGCAGGGCGAAGGGGTCGCGGGTGCCGGAGGGTGGCTGGCCGATACCAAATAGCCCTACCAAGGAATCCAGACGGTCTGCAATGGCGAGTGCGCAGCTGGTCATGGTTGTAGGTAGGCCATCTTTAGCGAAGCGGGGCATGTACTGTTCGTTCATGGCCTTGGCCACATCTGCAGGCTCGCCGTCGTCGGCTGCGTAGTACTGGCCCATAATGCCCTGAAGGTCGCTGAACTCCAGCACCATCTCGGTTACCAGATCCGTCTTGGCCAGCATGGCGGCACGTTCAGCCAGAGCGGGATCGCTGCCAATGGCGGCGGCGATTTTCTTCGCCAATGCGGCTACCCGCACAGACTTATCGTAAATACTGCCGAGTTTCTCCTGAAAGACAATCGGCTTGAGCCTTTCTACGCGGTCTTCCAAACGGGTCTTGCGGTCGTTTTCGTAGAAGAAAGCGGCATCCGCCAGCCGTGGCCGAATCACTTTTTCGTTGCCGGAGATAACCTGAGAAGGGTCTTTGCTCTCAATGTTCGCAACGGTTACAAACAAGGGCAGCATGTCGCCGTCGGTGCTTACCACGTGGAAGTATTTTTGGTGCTCTTCCATGGAGGAAATGAGAGCTTCTGCCGGCACTTCCAAGAAGCGTTTGTCAAACCGCCCCATAAGCGGTACTGGCCACTCGTTAAGGCCGGTGACTTCATCCAAAAGGTCTTCGTTGATCACTGCCTTGCCACCTGCCTCAGCTTCAGCAAGAGCGCTGACGCCGGAGCGAATCATTTCTCTGCGCTTGGCAAAATCGGCAATCACATAGCCTTCTTGCTCAAGAACAACTTCGTAATCGGTTGGCGTTGGGATGATCAGTGTTTTTGGGCAATGAAAGCGGTGGCCCATGGTTTTGTTGCCTGGCGTCAGCCCCATGATGGGCGTATCAATAACTTTATTGCCGAACAGCATAACCAGCCAATGTACAGGCCGAACGAACTCAGTGCGGTGAGCGCCCCAGCGCATGCGCTTGGGAATAGGCAGCGACGCAAGCGATTGCTCAACCAGCCCGGACATCAGATCCACCGTTGGCTTGCCTTGCTCTACGGTGCGGTAAACCAACCAGGCACCTTTATCGGTTTCCAGCGTGTCGAGCTGATCCGGAGTTACGCCCAGAGAGGTGGCGAAGCCGGTAAGAGCACGTGTTGGGTTGCCGGAGTCATCAAACGCGGCTTTCACGGCCGGGCCGCGTTTTTCAACGGGCTTGTCGGGCTGGGCATCGGCCAGATCGCGTATGCGTACAGCTATCCGGCGAGGCGTAGCAAAGGTTTCTACCTTACCGAATGCGATGCCAGCTTCTTCCAGACCCTTGGTGATACCCTGAGTGAACGCATCAGACAGTGGCTTGAGTGCTTTCGAGGGCAGTTCTTCAACGCCCAGTTCGACCAGAAAATCCTGCTTTGCCATGATTATGCGTTTCCCTGTTCCTGTTGTGCCTGCTTCGCTTTTTTGCCTTTCTTGCCGTTGGCCTTGTTATCGGCGGCTTCGGCGACGGCTAATACTTCTTGGCGCAATGCTTCCGGGGCTAGCGGGAAGCCGAGTTTGCGGCGGCTGTCGAAGTACGCCTGAGCAACAGCCCGAGCCAGAGTGCGTACACGCAAAATGAAGCGCTGGCGCTCGGTAACGGAGATAGCGTGGCGGGCGTCCAATAGGTTAAATGTGTGAGAAGCCTTCAAAACCTGCTCATAAGCAGGCAACGCAAGGCCCGCTTCGATCAACCGGGCACTTTCACGCTCGTGCACATCAAAGCTCTGGAACAGAAACTCAACGTCTGCGTACTCAAAGTTGTACGTGGACATTTCCACCTCTTGCTGGTGGAACACGTCGCCATAGGTGACTACGCCGTCCGGGCCTTCGGTCCATACCAGATCGTAAACGCTGTCTACGCCTTGCAAGTACATGGCGATGCGCTCAAGACCGTACGTCAGCTCGCCGGTGACCGGGTAGCATTCAAGGCCGCCCACTTGTTGGAAGTAGGTAAACTGGGTGACTTCCATACCGTTCAACCAGATTTCCCAACCCAGACCCCAGGCGCCGAGCGTGGGCGATTCCCAGTTGTCTTCTACAAAACGAATGTCGTGCACCAGAGGGTCAAGCCCTAGTGCTTTCAGCGAATCGAGATAAAGTTCCTGAATATTGTCTGGCGACGGCTTGAGTACCACCTGAAACTGATAGTAATGCTGCAGGCGGTTGGGGTTTTCGCCATAGCGACCGTCAGTTGGGCGGCGACTCGGTTGTACGTAGGCAGCGTTCCAGGTTTCCGGCCCTATGGCCCGAAGGAAGGTAGCCGGGTGAAAGGTACCTGCGCCCACTTCCATATCCAATGGTTGAAGCACAACGCAGCCGTGCTGCGCCCAGAAATTTTGCAGAGCCAAAATCAAGCCTTGAAAAGTCTTGATGTCTGGAGTGCTGTTCGTTGCCTTGTCTGTCGCCTTCTCTTTCACAACGTTTGCCTGCTGATTCGGTCTGTGTGTAGCCACTCTTTTATATCGATCGCATTCATCGCGCCAATCTCGGGCTCATTCGCCCGCAAGAGGGTCATTCGGAAAAAAGGCGCATTATACGCTCGCCAAAGCGGTATTTCTAAGTAGTCTTCATGCTATTGATTTTGAACTAGAAGAACGTTAGCCCCACGGCGAAAAGCTTCTCAACCTCCCGTACCCGGGATTTATCTACCAGGAACAGAATAACGTGGTCGTCTGGTTGCACACGCAAGTGATCATGTGCGATCAGCACTTCATTGAGGCGAACAATTGCGCCAATGGTCGCACCTTGAGGCAGGTTGATTTCATCCAGCCGCCGGCCAACGACTTTTGAGGACTTATGATCCCCATGGGCAATGGCTTCGATTGCCTCGGCAGCGCCCCTACGCAGTGAGTGAACGTTTACAACGTCGCCACGGCGTACATGGGTGAGCAGGCTGCCAATGGTGGTTTGCTGGGGAGAAATCGCCACATCAATCTCGCCGCCCTGAATCAAGTCCACATAGTCGGGGTTGTTGATCAGGGTGAATACTTTGCGGGCGCCCAAACGCTTGGCCAGCAAAGACGCCATGATATTGGCTTCGTCATCGTTGGTAACTGCGATGAACACATCGGTATTCTCAATGTTTTCTTCCAGCAGAATGTCTTTGTCTGCAGCATTGCCTTCGAGCACAACCGTTTTGCGCAGGCTTTCGGAAAGCAGCACACAGCGCTCGTGGTCGCGTTCAAGCAGCTTTACCTGATAACGGTCTTCCAAGGTGTAGGCTAAACGCTGGCCGATGTTGCCACCGCCGCAGATAAAAATACGTTTGTAGTTTTTTACCAGCGGTTGCAGCTCGCTCATCACCGAGCGTATGTGATCGGCGCCAGCGATAAAAAACACTTCGTCGCCGTCTTCAAGCACCGTGTCGCCTTTGGGCATAATGGCTCGGTCTTTGCGGAAAATGGCGGCAACCCGGGTTTCTATTTTCGGCATGTGCGTGCGCAGATAGGACAGCTCTCGGCCCACCAGCGGCCCACCTTCGGTGGCGCGGATAGCCACTAGCCGAACCAGACCTTTGGAGAATTCCAGAACCTGCAGGGCACCCGGGTATTCAACCAACCGTGTAATGTGACGGGTAACCAGATGCTCCGGGCTGATCATTACATCGATCGGGAAGCCGCTTTCTCGGCCGAACAGTTTTTTGTTCGAAAGGTAAGCGCTGGCTCTCACCCGGCTGATGAGTTTGGGCGTGCTGTACAGAAGCGAGGCTATTTGACAGGCGACCATGTTGGTTTCGTCGCTGTTGGTGACAGCAATCAGCATGTCTGCGTCTTCCGCATTCGCCTGGCTCAGCACCGTGGGGTAGGAGGCCATGCCCTGTACGGTTCGAATATCAAGACGATCCTGCAGCTCCCGAAGCCGTATTGCATCTGTGTCTATGACGGTAATGTCGTTGGCTTCGCTGGCTAGATTCTCTGCCAGAGTACCACCCACTTGGCCAGCACCGAGGATCAGGATATTCATGATTCAGGTTTCTCCAGCACGGCATAGAAAAAGCCGTCATGGCTGATTGGATCGGGTAGAAGCTGTCGCCCTGCGCCCATATCGCGGCCCCATTGAACCTCTGGTTCAATCAGAACAGCGCTGCTTTGCTGCTTAATAAACCTTTGGATTATACGGTGGTTTTCCTGTGGGAACACGGAACAGGTGGCGTATACCAAGCGCCCGCCCGGTTTGAGCACGGCCCACATGGCGTCGAGTAGCCCAAGTTGTATTGCTGCCAATGGCACAATATCGGTTTCCCGGCGCAGTAATTTGATATCCGGATGGCGGCGGATTACGCCGCTGGCGCTGCAAGGCACGTCGAGCAATATGCGATCAAATGCTTGACCGTCCCACCATTGCTCTATATCTGCTGCATCGGCCTGAAGCAAATTGGCCTGCAAGTCCAATCGGTCTAGGTTTTCTTGAACCCGTGGCAGTCGCGCAGCAGATTCGTCGATAGCGACCACCTCGGCAAGCTCTGCCTGGCTTTCCAGAATGGCACAGGTTTTACCCCCTGGTGCCGCGCAGGCATCCAAAACCCGTTGGCCGGGGGCTAGGTCTAACAGTGTGGTGCAAAGCTGCGCAGCTTCGTCTTGCACGCTAACGGCGCCGTCAGCGAACCAAGGCAGCTGATCAACCGGTGCTGGACGGCCCAGTTGGATGCCGTGAGGTGCAAAGCGGGTGGCACTAGCTTCGATGCCTGCTTCGTTTAATAGCGCGAGATACTCGTCGCGACTGAAGCGCAGAGCATTGACCCTAAGCGTCATGGGAGCTTGGGCATTATTTGCTTCCATAATCTGCTGCCAATGGTCGGGCCAGTTATGGCGCAGTTTTTCCACCATCCATACGGGGTGGCTGAAACGGCTGGAATCGTCTCCCGGTTCCGGGGCACCTTCGCGTTCAGCGGCCCGCAAAATACCGTTCACCAAACCGGTGAGGTGGGGCTTGTCGAGTGCGCGACACGCTTCCACAGATTCGTTCAGAACAGCGTAAGTAGCCTGCTGGCTGAAACGGAGTTGGAAAAGCGCGACCAGCATCAGGTGGTGAACAATGCGATCCTGTCTTTTAATCGGTTTTTTGAGCCGACTATTCAGCTCGCTGTCGAGGCGGTGAAACCAGCGGCAAGTGCCGTAGCACAGGGCCTGCAGCACAGGGCGCTCGTTGGGCGCGAGACGTTGCAGAGCAGGAGGTAGGCATTGCGATAAAGACTCGCCCTCTTCTACCGCCAGCAGAACATCCGCAGCAACAGCGCGCATGGGCACATAGTAGTCGCCCATGTTAGTTCAGCTCCTGTCCGGGTAGCAGCAGTTGTTTGCCACCGTTGATTAAGTCAT
Source organism: Marinobacter sp. 1-4A (assembly GCF_016597725.1). Taxonomy (GTDB): domain Bacteria; phylum Pseudomonadota; class Gammaproteobacteria; order Pseudomonadales; family Oleiphilaceae; genus Marinobacter. Next base: position 469,517 of record NZ_VCGY01000003.1, on the reverse strand, counting down.
TCACGCTCTGGGCCCGGGACCCTGGTAGTTGCAGGCGCGTAATGCGTAGAGTGCCGGTGCCACAGGCGATATCAATACCTTCTCTCTCCCGCGTGATGACGGTGCCGGGCGGATTTTGACTCTGCTCATCGGTGGCTGTGGCCTCGTGGATTCGCAGGCGTTGCTGCTCAAGGTCTGTATAAGTGCCGGGCCATGGGTTGAAGGCGCGAATCAGGCGCTCTATGTTTTGTGCGCTTTGGGTCCAGTCAATATGGCCTTCTTCTTTTGACAGCTTGTGGGCATAGCATGCCTGCTCGTCACTCTGCGCTTCGCCTTGAAGCTTGCCTTTTTCCAGCAGCTCCAAAGCGTCTAGGAGCGCTTGGCCGCCCATTTGTGCAAGGCGGTCATGAAGGCTGCCGCCGGTATCGTTTGATTCAATAGCCGTGGCGGATTTCAGCAGCATGTCGCCGGTATCCAATCCCTTGTCCATCTGCATGATGGTAATACCGGTATTTTCGTCGCCCGCGGCAATCGCGCGTTGGATGGGGGCTGCGCCGCGCCAACGGGGTAAAAGCGATGCGTGAATGTTGAGGCAGCCATGAACGGGTATCGCCAAAACCGCCTCTGGCAGAATCAACCCATAGGCTGCAACAATCATCACATCCGGTTGGAGGTTGGCCAGTTCTTGCTGTGCTTCCGGAGTTTTCAGGCTTTCCGGCTGAAACACCGGGATTCCGTTGTCTAGCGCAACTTGTTTGACGGGGCTGGGCTGAAGCTTGCGACCCCTACCGGCTGGCCGGTCTGGCTGGGAGTAAACGCCCACAAGGGTGTGGTGGGTGCCCAATAAAGCGCTTAGGGCGGTGGCTGCGAAATCCGGGGTGCCGGCAAAAACGAGTCGCACGGTGTTGGGTCTCTGTTTCGTTGAATACGAAAAGACCGGGCGTTGCCCGGTCCGATACTTATCAAGCGTTCTGCAATTTACTCGCGCGCCTGTCAGGCAATATTCACGCGCTCTGCTTTTGCTGCTTTTCCAGCTTCTTGCGAATGCGGTTGCGCTTAAGGTTGCTCAGGTAATCCACGAACAACTTGCCATTCAGGTGGTCCATCTCGTGTTGGATACACACCGCCAAAAGGCCCCGAGCTTCGAGCTCAAACGGCTTTCCATCGCGATCCAGAGCGCGAATAATGCAGTGTTCCACCCGCTCGACGTCTTCATAAAATCCGGGCACCGAGAGACAACCTTCTTGCATGGCTTCGCGCTCACCATCGAGGACTTCAACCTGCGGGTTGATAAATACCCGTGGCTCGCTTTTGTCCTCGGACAAATCCATCACAATGATTTGCTTGTGCACGTTGACCTGAGTGGCGGCCAAACCAATGCCGGGCGCATCGTACATGGTCTCGAACATATCGTCGATCAGTGTGCGGTCGGCGTCTGTCAGTTCGTCTACCGGCTTGGCAATAGTGCGAAGACGGGGGTCCGGGTATTCAAGAATATCTAGTATCATAGTGCTCGTACTTTTGGCCTGTATGACGAACGTCAGGAATTTCGGCTGACATTCTGAATGACTAACGGCTTGGGCGAAATTTTAACGTTGCCTTTTGTAACTGTGTGAAAGCGATCTCTGAATTGAGACAGCAAAGAGCGCAAATTGTTCCCCTAACACTAATATTGGCGGTGCCTTGCCTATTTGAAGTACATTATCCAACAAATAGTCGATTGAGTACAAACTGATCAGGCAATAGCCAAAACCTTTCGTAAATGGCATAGAATTTACTGGAAGAACAAAAGATAACATCACAATTCGCGAGACTTCTTCTATAGTAAGTTGCATAACAACGTAATAAGCTGCAGAAAACTGGCTGCATCCTTACCAGAATGCATAGAATCAAGGTACGCGATCAAGGACTTAGACAATGAGGAAACTGCTGTACGCTCTGGCAGCCACTACGCTGCTATTCACCTCCTGGACTCATGCTGCACCCGAACTGCGGTCTGATCATCCTGAGCGTTACACTGTTGTGAAGGGTGACACCCTCTGGGATATATCAGGGCGGTTTTTGAATGATCCCTGGTATTGGCCAGAAATCTGGCACGTAAATCCGCAGGTTGCCAATCCACACCTAATCTACCCGGGCGATCGTCTTGCTCTGGTTTATATTGACGGCCAGCCTCGCGTAACCAAGGTGGCGCACAGTAACGGCGTGGTGAAGTTGTCACCTCAGGTGCGCTCGGAGCGGATAGAGACGCCTATTCCGGCTATTCCTCTGGATGCGATCAGCAGCTTTCTGACTGATACCCGCATTGTTAGCCCCGAGCTGATCAATAAGGCACCGTATGTTCTGGAAGGTGCAGATGGGCGTATCGTGACCGGTGCTGGCGACAGGGTGTATGCCCGCGGCGAGAAGCCCGCGGATAAAGTGGGTGTATTCCGTCGCAGCAAGGAATTCCGCGATCCGGATACCGGCGAGTTTCTGGGTCTTGAAGCTCGTAGCATTGCCCGTGGCGACGTGTCTTCTGAAGATGGCGATGTTCTAACCGTAAATCTCACGCGCTCTAGCGAAGAAGTGCGTATTGGTGACCGTTTGCTGGTCAACGAAGATCGCCGCCTGACCACCAGCTTTGTGCCCAGCGCGCCGAAGCAGAAGGTTGAGGGCAGGATGATGTCAGTGGATGGCGGTGTTACCCAAATTGGTCAATTCGATGTGGTCGCCATTAGCCGTGGTACTCGCGAGGGGCTGGAGGCTGGCAACGTAATGGCTGTTCTCAAAAGCGGCAATTTCGTTCGCGACCCGGTGACCAACGAAACCGTTGAGCTGCCCTCGGAGCGGGCCGGTTTATTGATGGTGTTTCAGGTTTACGAAAAAATGAGCTACGGGCTGGTTCTGCAAGCAACGCGTCCGTTGTCTGTGGGCGACAAAGTTACAAACCCATAGTCTCTTAATCGGTTAATTAAAAGCCGGGCCAGGAAGGCCCGGCTTTGCTGTCTTCAAGGATGATGTCGTGTTTTCCTCCCTTTCTGCGCATTGGCTGTTTCTTACCTGTTTACCTAAATTCGGGCGTACCCGTCGACGAGCGCTTCTCGCAACCATTCCCGACCTTACCGATCTTCTTACAAAAAATGCCGCTACCCTCCGCGCTCTGGGCTTGCACGCTGAAACAATAGCGGCAATTCTGGCATGGCAGCAGCGTGATGAAACCCATACGGCGGTCAATACAGCTCGGCAGGCTCTGTTGGACTGTGAGCGGCATGGCATTGATATCGTAACTTGGCAGAGCGCTGGTTATCCGGAAGCGTTGAGGCACATCCACGATGCACCTTTGGTGTTGTACACCCGGGGTGATGCGCGTTTATTGTGCAGCGAGCAGATCGGTATAATCGGCAGCCGCAACGCCACGCCTGCGGGGCTTGATCACGCGCGCCGCTTCGCTGCCGAGCTTGGCGAACGAGGCTTGCTGGTCACCAGCGGTCTGGCTCTGGGAGTTGATGGCGCGGCCCATGCCGGGGCCTTGGATGCCGGGCATGCAACCATTGCCGTTATTGGGTGCGGGCTTGACCGAATATACCCCAACCAGCACCGCCGACTTGGCGAGCGTGTTATCGCCAATGGACTTATGGTTTCGGAGTACCCACCTGGCACACCGGCAAGAGCTGCCCACTTTCCCCAGCGCAATCGCATTATCAGTGGCCTGAGCCGGGGCATATTGGTCGTTGAGGCAGGGCTTAAAAGTGGCTCCCTGATTACCGCCCGCCTTGCATTGGAACAGGGGCGAGAGGTCTTTGCTATTCCCGGGTCGATTCATAGTCCTGTGGCGCGAGGCTGCCATCACCTGATCAAACAGGGCGCCCGCTTGGTTGATCAGGTAGACGACATTCTGGAAGAGCTGGGCTGCGCTTGGTCACTGTCAGCCGGGCACCTGCAAGAAACAGCCAGCCCAACGGACGCTCTCGACAGCCGGGAAATCGCGGTGTTTGAGGCATTAGGGTATGATCCTCTATCAACCGATGCACTGTGTTCGGCAACCGGTCTTCCGGCCGACCAGCTTGTCCAATCACTTCTGCTTCTAGAGCTTGAAGGGTTGGTGAGCTCTGTTCCCGGAGGCTTCCAGAAAATCGCCTGAATTCAGTGTGATGATTAATTCCGTTATGGTCTGACAACATCATCATGGCTGCCCCCAGTGCTTTAAATGATCAGCAGTTACAACGTGCCCGTGGCACCATTTTGAAAGGTGGCGTTATCGCCTACCCCACTGAAGCTGTGTGGGGGCTCGGGTGTGATCCTTGGAACCTTGAAGCGGTTACACGCATTCTTGAGCTCAAAAATCGGCCCGTTGATAAAGGCCTGATTTTGGTAGCTGCGTCTGTAGAGCAAATTCGCTTTTTGCTCGATCCTTTGCCCGAGGAACTTCAGCAGGAGGCTCTGAGCCATTGGCCCGGCCCAGTGACCTGTTTGTTGCCCGACGTGAACAAGCAAATTCCTGAATGGGTTCGCGGTAGCCATAGCTCGATTGCCGTAAGAGTGAGTGAGCACTCGGTGGTTAGAGCCCTGTGTGAAGCCGCCGGTATGCCTCTGGTTTCTACTTCCTGCAACCCGGCCGGACTAGAGCCTGCCCGTGACGCCTCTCAGGTTAGCCGCTACTTTAAGGGCCAGCTTGACCAGATTGTGCCCGGCGCCCTTGGTGGTAATCAGAAACCCAGCCGTATTATTGATATTGTCAGCGGTAAACAGCTTCGTTAGGAGAATTCATGCCACAGCAACCGGATAGCAATGCGGTTAAACAGTATCTGCTTGGCTTACAAGACGCGATATGCCAACGATTGGAAGCTCTGGAAGACGGTACAGAGTTTGAGCGTGACGCTTGGGATCGCCCCGAAGGCGGTGGCGGTGTAAGTCGTGTGATCAGTGACGGCCGCATCTTTGAAAAAGGTGGGGTCAATTTTTCCCATGTTATGGGCGCGACCATGCCTGCGTCTGCCACCGCACATCGTCCCCATTTGGCCGGTGCGCCTTGGCAAGCCATGGGTGTATCCCTCGTCATTCACCCGAATAACCCTTACGTACCTACGTCTCACGCCAACGTACGATTTTTTATCGCCACGCCGGAGAACGGTGAACCCGTGTACTGGTTTGGCGGTGGCTATGACCTAACTCCCTATTACGGGTTTGATGAGGACTGTGTGCACTGGCACAAAACCGCCAAAGAGGCCTGTGCTCCATTTGGTGAGGACACATATAGCCGTTACAAAGACTGGTGCGATGATTATTTTTATCTGAAGCATCGGGATGAGCCCCGGGGCGTTGGCGGGCTTTTCTTTGATGATCACAACACCGGGGATTTTGAAAAAGACTTCGCGCTGATGCAATCCGTGGGTAACAGCTATATTGAAGCCTATGAGCCGATTGTTCAGCGTCGTATGGATCATGCCTACGGCGAGCGCGAGCGGGATTTTCAGCTCTACCGGCGAGGGCGGTACGTTGAATTCAATTTAGTGTACGACCGGGGCACCTTGTTTGGCTTGCAGTCTGGTGGGCGCACAGAATCTATATTGATGTCGCTGCCACCTCTGGTGCGCTGGGATTACAGCCGGGTACCCGAAGCAGGCAGCGAAGAAGCACGCCTGACTGAGCATTTTCTAACCGGGCGCGATTGGCTGGCCGGTGACGCAACGTAAACGGGGTTGTTAATGAGTAATGAGCTTTATGCGGTGGTTGGCCACCCGATAAACCACAGCAAGTCACCGAGAATTCACAGCCTGTTTGCTAAGCAAACCGGAGAGCCGGTTGAGTACACAGCCATTCAAGCGCCTCTGGAAGACTTCGCCGGAACGGTTCGCCAGTTTTTCGAGGGTGGCGGAAAGGGGCTGAATGTAACGGTACCTTTCAAAGAGCAGGCGTGGGCGCTGGCGGATAGCCGGGCTGCCAGAGCCGAAAAAGCGGGTGCCGCGAATACGCTGTACCAGAACAATCAAGGTCAACTCATGGCCGATAATACCGACGGTACAGGACTGGTTCAGGACCTGACAGCCAATCATGGTGTACAGCTCAAAGGCGCACGAATATTGATTCTGGGTGCTGGAGGAGCCGTGCGTGGTGTTCTCGGACCCCTGCTTGCACAGCTGCCCGCAAGCCTGATGATCGCAAACCGTACAGTGGCCAAAGCTGAAGCTCTGGCTACACTGTTTGCAGACGAGGCGGGTGCTACGACCTTGAGCGCTTGCGGGTTTGAAGCACCAAATCAGCCATTCGATATCATTATCAACGGCACCAGTGCCAGCTTGCAGGGCGACTTGCCACCCCTTCACACAAATGTGATCAACGCTGCCACGGTTGTTTACGACATGATGTATTCTTTGCAAACAACCACGTTCAACCAATGGGCTATAGATAATGGGGCGGTTCGCGTTTTTGATGGTTTGGGCATGTTGATTGAACAGGCCGCAGAATCATTCCGTGTGTGGCGGGGAGTAATGCCAGACACTGCGCTGGTTATTGATGCCTTGCGCAACGACTGACAGCTTGCACCGCACGGGGCCTGTCTCACAGACAACAACCCGCAAGGGCTATCTAGTAAGTGCTAATCATTAGGGGCTATGCATGGACATTCTTACCCTAGTCGGGCTTGTCGCCGGTATTCTGATTGTGATTCTGGCGATGTTGGCAAACGCCTCGCTTCTCACCTTCCTAAACCTGCCGGGTTTGGCAATTGTTGTAGGTGGCACCTTTGCGGTCACACTCGTAAAGTTTCGCATGTCCTCGGTAATGAGTGCTTTCCGTTTAGCCATGAGAGCGGCGTTTACCGATAAAGTCGAACGACCAACAGAACTGATTCGTGAGGCAGGTGCGCTGGCTCTGGTAGTGCGCAAAGAAGGTATTTTGGGCCTCGAAAACCACAGTACCAAAAATGAATTTCTGCAAAAAGCCATCAACTTGTGTGTGGATGGCCACCCGCCTGAACTGGTGGAAGAGGCACTGGCCCAAGAGTCCCAGCAAATGGCAGAACGCTACGAAGTAGCGGAACGGGTATTCCGAGGCATTGGTGAATCCGCGCCAGCTATCGGTATGTTGGGTACCTTGGTGGGGTTGGTGCAAATGCTCAATTCCTTGGACGACCCCTCGTCCATCGGCCCAGCTATGGCCGTGGCTTTGCTTACAACGCTATACGGCGCCTTCATCGCTCAATTGATTGCCCTACCACTGGCGGACAAGCTTCAGCTCAAGGCAGAAGATGAAAGCCGCAATCAAATTTTGATCATCACCTCCATGCGCAACATCATGCGTGGCGAGAACCCAAGAGTGATGACCGAAATGCTATCGTCATTTGTGACGCCGGAGCACCGCAAAGGGCTGGCACCGGAGCGGGAGGCCTGAGGTTTTGCAAACAATCCGGAACGCCATAAAGCCTCGGCAGAAAAACCAAACACCTGCGTGGATTGTTACTTTTGCCGATCTTGCCACGCTGCTGCTAACGTTTTTTATTCTGTTGCTGTCGTTTGCGGAAATGGATATCGAAAAATACAAAGCCATGGCCAATTCCATGTCCGTGGCGTTCGGTTCTGCCAATGTGTTGAGTGATGACATAGGCGGCTCACCGATTACTCTGGTGGAGTCAGATACCGTATCACTGCCAGAGCCCACGGAGTCCCAAACCCGGGAGCCTGAATTTATTGACGAGCGCGCGCCGGACTCCACAACCACGGCTATTTCCGGCGGCGTTATAGACCTAGCCAGCAGCATGATCCGCGAGCTGGAAAACGAAGTGGCGTCCGGTGCTTTGAGCGTTAACTACGACAAAAATAAAGTGGTTATCCGGTTCTCGGAAGAAGCCGCCTTCCGGTCTGGTGAGGCCGCTATCAAGCCAGAGATGATCCCCATTATTGAGCGAGTGGTTGGCGTGTTGGCGGGGTGCACCGGGGATGTACTGGTTTCTGGCTACACCGACGACAGACCTATATCCAGCAGCCGCTACCGCTCCAACTGGGACCTTTCCGCTGCCCGTGCTGTTTCTGTGGTACACGAATTGGTTATGACTCGGCAGGTCCCCGCCGAGCGCGTTGTCGCCGCTGGCCGTGCCGAAACCAACCCCCTTGCCCCGAACGATACGGCTGAAAACCGTGCATTGAACCGCCGGGTAGAAATTGCCATACGCGATCCGGAGTGTGACGAATCCGTCTCAACCAGCGACTTGCCCGTGGAAATCCTGCCTTGAGCATAAATATACAAATATAGGAGAGAAAATATGAGCGGCCCAGATAAACCCAAGGTTCTCGATGAAGAGTGGAGCGACGAGCGCGTAAAAAGCCACCTGCCAAGCGAGTCCAAAGAAGAAGGATCTGACTACTCGGCCTTGCTGAAAGCATACAGAGCCATGAGAGCAGAGGATTTTGAACGTTTTGTGGGCTTCTTCGTAGAAACCGGTGGTGATCTAAACGCCACTGACGAGGCCGGTAAAACCTTTCTGGATCACGTATCCCAGCACCGCAAAGGCGCAGACTACGCCCGGGCGCTGGAACAGGCGGGTGCAAAAAGAAGCACTGTGGCCGAGCACTAAGCGTCGGCCAGATACTCGTCCTTGAGCTTCACATAGTTGGCCGCCGTGTACGCAAAAAACGAGCGCTCCTTATCGGTCAAAGCCCGCGCCTTCTTGCACGGCGAGCCAACATAGAGATGCCCGGATTCCAGGGTTTTGCCTGGCGGCACCAAACAGCCCGCTGCCACAATCACCTCATCCTCCACCACCGCACCATCCATAATGATACAACCCATGCCCACCAGCACCCGGCTACCAATGGTGCAGCCATGCAACAAAGCTTTGTGCCCTACGGTCACGTCGTCACCCAGAGTAAGCGGATGACCACCCGGATTAAAATCGCTGGCATGGGTGATATGAAGCACTGAGCCGTCTTGAATACTGCAACGGTCGCCGATACGTATCCTGTGCATATCACCCCGCACCACGGTCATCGGCCAGATGGAGCAATCGTTACCGGTTTTAACATCGCCGATCACCACCGCACTGGGGTCCACCAGAGTGCGCTCCCCTAAATCTGGCGTGGTACCCTTGTGAGAACGTATATTCGTCATTACATATACCCTATGTTGCGTTTTCCCGGGAGCTGAGGGCGGCTGTGTAGAGGCTTTGCCAAAACCGTGCGGAGCCATGGGTGAAGAGCGAAAGCTCTTCACGGGCTGGCCATGGACGGCCAGCCCAGGACTCTCACTGCGCCGCAGGAGCATTAAGCAGTGAGAGGCGGAGCCGAGCCTACATGGACGTATTTACGGCGTGTTTTGGCAAAGCCTCTACACAGACGCCTTCCCCCGATGTTTGATACAAAGGAAGCTACCTCACACTTTAACAGCTGAGAAGGGGATCCATGAATAACCCGTTATTGACTAATGATTTGCTGCCAAGGTTTGACCATGTGAGACCCGAACACATGGAAACGGCGATCGACCAGATACTCAGCGAAAACCGCGTGAAAATCGCCAGCCTGGCCCAGAATGAAGACCCCACCTGGGACACACTGGTTCAGCCCATGCAATCGCTTGAGAACAAACTGAGCAACGCCTGGTCCGTCATCTCACACCTAAACAGCGTGATGAACAACGACGACCTGCGCAAAGTTTATAAAAACTGTCTGGAAAAGCTCACAGAGTACAGCACCGAAGTCAGCCAGAACTCAGCCCTGTGTGAAGCCTACAAAAAGCTCGCCGCCCGGGATGATTTCAACGAACTGAGCGAAGCCCAACGCAAAGCGGTGGATAACACCCTGCGCGACTTCCACCTTGGCGGCGTCGACCTGCCCGACGATCAGAAAAAGCAGTATGCGGACCTTTCCCGTGAGCTGTCAGAACTCACCAACCGCTTCAGCGACAATGTACTGGATGCCACCCAAAACTGGTTCAAGCATATTACCGATGTTGAAGAGCTGGCCGGTATACCAGAATCCGCTCTTGAAGGCGCGAAACAGGCGGCCAGCCAGAAAGAACTGGATGGCTATGTAATTACTCTGGATTTCCCCAGTTTCTTTCCGGTGATGACCTATTGCGACAACCGTGAGCTGCGCCACGAAGTCTACGAAGCCTTTGTTACCCGAGCTTCAGACGTAGGGCCAGATGCCGGAACCTGGGACAATACTCAGGTAATGGCCGAAATCCTCAAGCGCCGCCATGCGCTGGCCAAACTGCTGGGCTTCAACAACTATGCCGAGCGCTCGCTGGCCAAAAAGATGGCTCGTGATACGGATGAAGTTCTGGGCTTCCTCAACGAGCTGGCGGCCAAATCCAAGCCGGTTGCAGAGAAAGACTACGCAGAACTGAAAGCCTTTGCCAAAGACGAACACGGTCTGGATGACCTAAAGGCTTGGGACGTTGGCTATTACAGCGAAAAGCTTCGCCAGCAGCGCTACGACATCTCCCCCGAAACACTCCGCCCCTGGTTCCCGGTGGATAAAGTGGTACCCGGTTTGTTCCGAGTTGCGGAAAAGCTATTCGATATACAAATTGAAGCCAAATCAGATGTAGAAACCTGGCACGAAGACGCCACCGCCTACTGCATCAGTCGCAACGGCGAACCCATTGCTTGGTTCTACTTCGACTTGTTTGCCCGTCAAGGCAAACGTGGTGGCGCCTGGATGGCCGATTGCCGGGTACGCTGGCGCGACCAGCGTGGCACACTGCAACTGCCAGTGGCTTTCCTTACCTGTAACTTCACCCCACCGGTGAATGGTAAACCGTCGCTGCTCACCCACGACGAAGTAACCACCCTGTTCCACGAATTTGGCCACGGCTTGCACCACATGCTCACTCAGGTGGAAGTCATGGACGTGTCCGGCATCAACGGAGTAGCTTGGGATGCGGTAGAGCTGCCCAGTCAGTTCCTGGAAAACTGGTGCTGGAACCCAGAGTCTTTAGCCTTGATTGCCAGCCATCACGAGACCGGGGAGCCCTTACCCGAAGATCTGTTGCAGAAACTGCTGGCGGCAAAAAACTTTCAGGCTGGTATGGCCATGGTGCGACAGCTGGAATTCTCCCTGTTTGATTTCCGCCTGCATGCGGAATTCACCGAAGAGGCACCGACGAATCCCTTGCACATGCACCGCAAAGTGCGTGAAGAGATTGCAGTGGTGGAAGCACCGGAGTTCAACCGCTTCCCGAATGCCTTCTCCCACATCTTCGCTGGCGGTTATGCGGCTGGCTACTACAGCTACAAGTGGGCGGAAGTGTTGGCTGCGGATGCTTTCTCGTTGTTTGAGGAAAACGGCATCTTTGATCAAGAAACCGGCCGGGCGTTCTTGCAGAACATTCTTGAAAAAGGCGGCTCACAGGAGCCAATGGAGCTGTTCAAAGCCTTCCGAGGCCGCGAGCCGCAGGTGGATGCCTTGTTGAAGCAGACCGGCATCACAGAAGAAGCGGCCTGACCCAATCCTCTCCGGTGGTTCTACAGCCACCGGAGGCTTTAATCTGGAGTTACGTTATGGCGACCCCAAAGCGTTTTATAGCCGGTGCGGTTTGTCCCCGTTGCGCGGAGATGGACAAGATTATGATGTTCACCGACGACAACGACGAGCAGATTCGCGAATGTGTAGCTTGCGGTTTTACCGATGCTATGTCGGATACGGAGGTGCCGGCCAATCCTGAACTCGAAACTCGGGTTAACCAGCGTGATAACCACGATGATCACACGGTTAAGCAGGTTGTTTTCTTTAAGGCTGGGAGTGAGGACTAAAGATTTTAGCCTGCTGGTGTGGAGGTGTTCGAGGCCGCGGCGATATATTTTTCTTCTGGGAAAAACAACTCGCTTCGCTCAGACATCTTTTTCCCAGAAGAAAAGACCCACCGTGACCTCGTAGCCCCCAAAACCAGCAGGCTACGAGAAAGGAGGGCTAACTCCAAAATTAAAGAACCATAGCCGCCAACCACCCAAACCCAAGCAACGGCAGGTTGTAGTGCAGGAACGTAGGTACTACAGAATCCCAGATATGGTTGTGCTGACCGTCTACGTTCAGGCCAGCGGTGGGGCCGAGGGTGGAGTCGGAGGCTGGGGAGCCAGCATCACCTAGAGCGCCAGCGGTGCCGACCAAAGCAACGATAGCCAGAGAGCTAAAGCCCATTTCCAGCGCCAGAGGCACGTAGAGGGCCGCGATGATGGGGATGGTGGAAAAGGATGAGCCAATGCCCATGGTGATCATCAAGCCGACCAATAGCATCAGCAGCGCAGCCATGGGCTTGTTGTTGCCGATTACGTCTACAGAGCTTTGCACCAGTGTGGCGATTTCGCCGGTTTCACGCATCACTTCCGCAAAACCCGAAGCGGCGATCATGATGAAGCCGATCATGGCCAGCATTTTCATGCCTTCGGTAAACAGGTCGTCAGCTTCTTTCCACTTAACTACGCCAGAAAGATTGAACAGCAGGAAGCCCGCCAGAGCGCCCAGAATCATGGAACCCAGCCAGAGCTGAACCATGAAGGCGGCAATAATGGCGACAACGGCCATAACCAGTGTGCCAGAGCTGTAAGAGACGTTTACGCGCTCAGTGCGGGTAATGGCTTCTAAATCGTATTCACGCTCGCCACGATAGGTGAAGAATACAGCAATCAGCAGACCGCAGAGCATGCCCAAAGCAGGCAGGGCCATTGCGTGCATTACGCTTAGGCCTTCTGTTTCACCACCATTGGTGCTGATTTTAGCCATTAGAATGTCGTTCAGGTAAATACCGCCGAAGCCGATGGGCAGGAACATATAGGGGGTGATCAAACCGAAGGTGAGCGCGCAGGCCACGAGCCGGCGATCCATCTTCAGTTTGGCCATCACGTACAGCATGGGAGGGACAACCAGCGGGATAAACGCAATGTGAATCGGCAGTATGTTCTGGGATGACAGAGCAATCAGGATCAACACCCCGATGATCATGTAGCGCACACTTTTGGCGGCTGCGCTGTTTTCTTGCTGGCCGACCATAGTGAGCGTTTTATCTGCCAGCGCATGGGCAAGGCCGGATTTACCGATGGCAACGGCGAAAGCACCCAGTGTTGCATAGGAAAGAGCGACGGTAGCCCCGCCGCCGAGGCCGTTGTTAAAGGCTTCGATGGTAGCTTCAAGGGATAGTCCGGCGATTAGGCCACCGGAAACGGCGCCTACGATAAGGGCAACAACAACGTGGATGCGGGCCAAACTCAGCACGAGCATGATCAGCACCGCAGCAACAACGGCATTCATGGGAAAACTCCGAGTACGCGGGGTGGGTTAGTCGACCTTCATGTGAAGGCAGGTATTATGAAAACGCGGTAATGTGCAGTAATTGGCCAGCTGAGTCAAAAGACTTGTGTAACGGTCAGTCCTTATCAATGCGTGCAAAACGTGGAACCTGCTCACCCGCTACGTTTACTGTTTCACGGAACATGCTAAGAGGGCGTACCCACAGGCTGTAATCGCCGTATAGGCAGCGGTAAACCACAAGCTTTTCTTCGGTCTCGCTGTGTCGGGCAATGTCGATTACTTCGTAATCTTTACCCTTGTAATGCCGGTAGCGGCCGGGCCGAATGTCTATTTTTTTCTCAGTCATGTTGGTATCTCGCCTCATGTACGTTCACCCGGCATTATCCCGGGTTTTTAAAGATGCCGTATATCCGGGTACATTGGCAGCAGTTGCTTGATCAGCCTGTTTTGCGCTGCTGTTGGTACCTGATTTTTTTCCATGGCCAGAATAAGGTTTTCTGCCAGCGCATTAAACTGCGTATTTGTAATTCCCATATCTGCGTGTAGTTCACGCATCTCGCGCCCTGAGTAAGTACATGGGCCGCCACTGAGCTGACATAGCTGATCGGTAAGGTTGCGGTGGAACTGCGCCACATTTATACCCTTAAATTGATGGTTAATGCGCTCGTCAGCAACAATCAAGTAAAGAAGGTCTTCTACCACATCTGCGATTCCAGATCGTTCACCGAGCTGTTGGTAAAGGGTGTTGCCAGGTTCGTTGTGAAGGCTTTGGCAGCCACTTAGGACAAGCCCGGCCGCGATCAAAAGTGCCACTACGACGGTCTTTACGCTGCTCATGCTTAAAAACTCCCCTGTAGGGACAGGTAAACACCCTGCTGGTCTTCCAACGTGGCGATATCGCCAAGATTCACGAATGCAGCCGTTACCGCTAGACGGCGATCTGGCACCCAGGCTACGAATACATCCCACCAGTTGTCTTCCCGAGCAAAACTCAGGTTGTCGGGTTTTTGTCGGTACTCGGCACCCAGCAGCCAGTGTCGGTTAATAAAGACGCCAGCACCGGCTTCCGACATCAGCTCGTATCCGTTATTCAAATCACCACCAAAACCTAAGAGGCCACCCTGATTGGCGCGGGTGCCACGCACCGTGGCGTTTACCAACAGGTTGCGGCCGAACACCGCGGCAAAAAACACTTTGGAGCCGGAAAGGTACACATCTGTACCACTGTCATCCCGGGCGCCTATCGCGCTTGGCACGGTGAAATCCCGTTGCCGCTTGTGTTGAATGCCTACAGACCACTGCCCCCAGGGACTATAGAGAGCGTCACCAACCAGCCTTACCTTTACACCAAAAATATCCTGATTGAGTTCATCTTGTTCTAACCCGAAACCGTTTTTAAGGGTGAACACTAAGCTGTCGAGGTCCAGCGTCTGGCGCGCAACGGTTACCTCAACCCGGTTGTTCCAGTTCAAGCCAGCACCGGTAACTGAGAGGGAATAGTCATCCACCTCGGCGCGGCTGAGGGCAAGCGTACCGCCCCACTCCTCATCGCTGGCGTAACTGCCAAGCATGGCCCAGGGCACCAAACCTCCGCCCGCACTGCCTTCTATGGTAGTGACGCCCCCGGTGGCCCAGATGCGGCTGCCGATATCGGCCATCGCGGCCGGCGCTGAAAGAACTCCCAGTGTTAGCAGAAGGATAAACCTCCTGGTCACCAGTGCGTTTATGATTCGTGCGACAAAGGGTGTCATGACAAATGCTCCAGCGAAATGTCGGCCAGCTCCTGCTGACGCTCTTTAATGGTGGCTGCTGTCTGTGCAAGATCTGCTGCAGATACCGGGCGGCTGAGGTAAAAACCCTGACCCACATTGCAGCCCCAGATTTGCAGCAGCTTCCAGGTTTCGAGATTCTCGATCCCTTCTGCGACAACCTTTAGCCCAAGGCCGTGAGCCATGTCGATGGTGGATTTTACAATCAGTTGATCCTGAGGCTCTGTGTTCAGCTTTAACACGAAGGATTTATCGATTTTCAGTTCTTGAACCGGCAGCATGCGCAGTTGAGACAGCGAGGAATAACCGGTACCAAAGTCGTCAACTGAAAGTGTAACGCCGAGATTCCTCAGGCGGTTTAAGGTAGCCATGGCTTCAGCGGGGTCTTCCATCAAGGCACTCTCGGTGACTTCCAGAGTGATGCGGTCCATGCTGTGGTGCCAGTCTTCAAAAGTTCTGGCGACGCGTTCGGCCAGCCCGGGTCTGGTTAAGTCCATTGCAGAAAGATTGATTGCCACGCCTGCATCCAGGCCTTCCCGGAACCAAGCGCGGGCATCACCCGCAACACGCTGCAGTATGTGGTCTGTCAGATCGTGGATTTGCCCGGATTGTTCCGCCAGAAAGATGAACTCCTCCGGTGAGATAAAGCCCAGCTCAGGGTGCACCCAGCGCACCAGAGCTTCCACTTGAAGCAGCTGCCCGCTGTGGCTGTCCAGTTTAGGCTGATAATTCATGTGCAGGCCATTGTTGCGGATGGCGCTGTGAAGATCGGAGATCAGTTTGAGCTCTCGCAGGTGATTTTCGTCACGGCCGGGTTCGTAGCGTGTGATGGTGAGGCGCTGCTGCAAAGCCTGCTCGAACGTTAGGTTCACCCGCCGTCTCAGCTCATTTGAATTTGAGGCATCGGCAGGCAGTTGCATGGATATCAGAGTGGCACGCAATGAAAACGGCGTACGGTCGATACTTAGCGGTGATTCGACGCTGGCATGCAAGCTCTTCGCCTGCTGATCCAAAGTTTCCAAACTGCACGCCGGGAGTAATGCCAGAAACTCGCCGCCGCCGGTTCGTGCTATGTGAAGAGCATCGGGTAGTTCATCACGCAGCCGATACGATAGGCCAAGTAGTACCTTGTCGCCAAACTCAATACCGAGAGTATCGTTGATGTCGGAAAGATCGCTCACGCGCAGCCCAATCAGGCTGCAAGGCTCTCCTGACTTAAAGCGCTCATTCGCCGTGTGCATCAGTGCGTTCCGGTTACCCAGCCCGGTTACCTCATCGTGGGTTGCGGCATAGCGAATTTCTGCCTCGCGCCGTGTGAGCTGGGCCAAGGTGTCCCGTAGCGTGTCCCGTAGCTGTAAGAGTTCACCGCCGGTGCGGATGCTGGGCGCTTGGGGGTTTAGCCCTTGGCCGACAGCACGAGCGTAGTCTGCAAGCTGCAACACCGGTCTCCCCAGATGTCTTGCAATGAGCAATGCCAGCAGTGTCGCAAGTATCATGATTACGGCAACAAGTAGGGCTATCTCCAGAGCGCGTGTGTAGTAGTTCTGTAGACTGGCCTCGCGGCTGATCATCAGAATCGCCTCGAAGACACCTTGCCCAGAGGCGCCAAGGTTGAGCGTACGCGTGAAATAGCGGGCGCTTTCGATAAAGTGGCCGCCACCGGCAGAGCTGATAAGTGCGGGCTCCTCTGCCCTGTCGATGTCTGTTGACGCTGCAAAGCTGGTAAAACCGCTCGAAGCGTCAGTGCTTGTGCGGAAAATAACGGAGCTGCCACTGAGCCTCGCAATAATGTCGGCCAATTCCTGATCCAATTCAAAGCCAGCGACCAGCCATGCCCGCAATCCGGGTGCTTCTACCGGAACCACAAGCACTTCGTAGCCACGTTGATCGACGGTAAGCAATGAGCGGTCAGACCCATCCCTGCGGGCGTTGGATAGTTGCGTGGGGGTAATGCCGGGTAGAGCTTTGGCCAGAGTGGATGCCATAAGCTCGCCTTGTTGGCCCAGCAGTAAAGCAAAATCGGCCCCCGCACGCCCACTGTGGTTTTCCAGTGCGCTGCTAAGTGTGGCCGGATCGCGGCTTGCGATGGCAGAGCGGAAACCGAAATCCCGCACAACCACGCTCAACCGGGAGAGTTCCAGATCCGTGCGGCGCTCGATGACCTCGTTTGTGAGGCGTTCGGCGATGCTGAGTTGTTCCAGTGCCCGGCGTTTCTCGTCCTCAAATAGGTACACCATCAACAGTGCGCCAATTAACAGGCTCACTAACGCAACCAGCGCAACCATGGCCGTGACAAGACGACCGCGAAAACCGATGCGGTTCGCTGTGCGCTCCATCAAAGCTCCTGAAAGCGTTTCTGGAGGTGGTCCAGAGGGCCTTCGTGCCTCGGCTCAGGGTCGAGCTCAATGCTCACAGTGTGCACCGGAGTGTTTTCCAGACTGGCGGAATTTAATTCGCGGACAATGGGTTTGGTGTTATCTGGTAAGCGGGGATGCCAGATATTCAAGCTTAGAGAGTCCGGTTTCGGGGTGGCACCGAAATCCAGTGCAAGCGTGAGCTCTCCCTGTTCATCGGTTTGTCCGATGGCGCGGGTGTCTGCCACTACAATAAATGCCTGCATATGGTCGTGAATGTTACAGCCCAGCTCAACAATGCCTGGCTGGTCAAAGAGTACGGGTGCCTCAGGTTTGCCCGCATAGAGTTCGAGGTTAAAGGTTTTCGCTGGCGAAAATGAATACACGTGGTGCTGGGTATTGTCTTGATTGGGAAAGTCGACGCTGGAGCCAGCAGGCAGAATCAAAACATGGGGGTGAAACATGCGGTCTTTTTGAATCACTTCTGCCCGTATAGGCGCTGCGTGGCTCCCATCATTCAGGTACACCACTGCACCGGTCACCGGGCCTGCGCCGCCCGCAAGCTGTACTCGCATTCTAAGCTCTTCCGCGATCAACGGGGTCGATAGCAGGCAAGCGGCCACCAAACAAAGCGTTTTTACTCTCATGACGAATATGAACCTATTAATTGCGCAGCGCTCCACCCTCTAAATTCCAGCACCCCTAGCCGAATCAGGCCAAGCCGGAGCCCAGAGAAAAGCGGATGTGATTACGGACCAGAAGGTTTTCCCAGTAGCGCCGCATCCAGTCCCAGGCTTCGTTATTGACTTGTTCTACGAAGGGGTCCAGGTTGAGCTCATAGTAATCCGGCGTACCGGCAATTTGCAGCACTGTTATGGTGATGGAATTGTCCAGCTCATTTGCGAAGGGTTCGCCTATCAGCTCGTGAACCAGCAGGTTTGCACGAGTTGCTTCCATATCGACCAGACCGCCGGTTCTGATGGAGTGATTGTTTTCGTGCATTTCTTCCATCAGGCGGTGGCAGAGGTAGGCGCGTATCAACAGGCCGTCCAAACCATCGTAGCGCACAAGCAATGCCGAAGGCTCAGTAAAGTAACCGATGGCCGCTTTCACAAACGGGTCAAACAATTGTGCCGTTCCCGCTTCCCGGGCACAGGCGTCCACGCATTCTATGAGCCGCGGCGCCATTTCTATGTACTCTATGGCGAACTGGAACAGGCACGAAGCTGGCTGGAAGCCCTCGATGGTGACAGCCGAGGGCAGTGCCGCCGCCTTCTCATGCAGCAGTCTCAGAAAGGTTCCTGAGCGAGCCTCCTTGCGTCGCGCGTGGTCAATGATCTCTAGGACTGCCTGTGGAGTCATTTGAGGACATGCCGGTGTTTGAACAAATTGAGGTCGCAAAGCGCCTCCCGTAACGGGCAATAAGTAACTGGGCAGCTAAGCAGCGGGTTACTTCGACTCACCACCGCGAGGAGCCCTTCTTTTCTGACAAGTGTAGACGAGATTTTGTGGGCTGCGATTTCTGGACTGTCAGATATTGTTAACGATTGCCCTTCTGAGCTATTGGTTGCTGAACCACCGATCGTTACGGGTATGTGACCAGCATAACCAACCCATACTCGCTGCGCGGGCTAACATGAGGCAGATGAGGGAAAACCAGAGCCCGTGATTGCCCCAGCTTGTGGTTAACCACCACACAGGGGCGAAAACCCCCAAGGCGGAAAACAACATGGTGTTTTGCATCTCCCGGGTACGGGTAGCGCCGATAAATATACCGTCGAATAGAAACCCCCATACGGATGCAAAAGGCAACAACCAGAGCCAGGGTAAGTATTGCCAAGCGGTGGTACGCACCTCTTCAATGCCAGTCAGCAGTGCAATTAAGCCACGGCCACCGGCAACGAACAGAATGGTCAGTAGCAGTGACCCCCATAAAGACCAGCGCAGAGCGCAGCGGAACACCACCAGAAAGCGCCTTTTGCTGTTTTTGCCCACAGACTCACCAATCAACGCTTCTGCCGCATTGGCAAACCCGTCCAGAGCGTTGGAAATCAAAAGCAGGAAGGTAATCAGCACTGCGTTGGCCGCCAAAATGGTATCGCCCTGACGAGCCCCTTGAGCGGTAAAAAATGCCAATACCAGTAGCAGAGCTATGGTGCGAACCATGATGTAGCGGTTCACTTGGAGGATGGCCAGATAGTCTGCGAGGGTTCCGAGCAGTGCCCGGGTGAGCTTTTGCCCATCAGGCATGCGTTGCAGCACGATCATAAAACCGATGATAGCGGCACCGTACTCGGCGATTACCGTGGCAATGGCCACGCCCCGGCTATTCCAGCCCAACACCGTTACGAAAAACACATCCAGCACGATATTCAGCCCATTGGCCACGATCAGCATGATCATCGGCCCACGGGCGAACTGGGTACCAATCAGCCAGCCCACAAGCGTGTACTGGCACAGCACCGCCGGGGCGCTCCAGATTCTTATGGCCGCGTACTCGGCAGCAAGCTCGGTTACGCCCGGGCTGGGATTCATCAGCTCCAGCCCGATTCGAATCAGCGGCTGATGGCATAGAATCAGCAGCAGGCCAATGCCGATAGCCAAGATTACCGAACGAAGAAGCAGTGCCACCTGACTGAAACTGTCACGCTTGCCCCAGGCCTGAGCCGCGAGCCCGGTTGTGCCCATGCGCATAAAGCCGAAGGTCCAGTACAGAATACTGAAGAGGTTGGCGCCAACCGCCACGGCGCCAAGATACTCCGGAGTTTCCAAGTGCCCAAGCACTGCCGTATCCACCAGTCCCAACAATGGAACCGTGAGATTAGTGAGCATTAATGGCCATGCCAGCGCCCATAAACGGCGGTCTGTTACCGATAGCTTAATTGCCATATTCGATCTGCTTCTTAAAAGAACGTGCTTAGTCGTTTTGGGTTTAATTGGTTTTTAGTCTTTTTTTGATCTGTGTCTATACTCGATTGTGATGTATCCAATAAGCAGGCTTTCACTCTGCGATTTTCTGGCGAATGCGAGCGCCGGTTAACGAGTAGAGGGATTACGCAAAATCCGACAAGAATAACACTCTGTGGAGACACAGTATGCGCGTGCACGCTCAGCGGGTAGGTGCCCTTTTAGGCGGTCTATCGTTTCCCGCGTTGTCCATGGCGGACTGGACGGTAAACATGACCCCGGGGGTAACCGGTACCAGTAACGATATATTTGACCTTCACATGACCATTTTCTGGATCTGCGTCGTTATAGGCGTCGTGGTATTCGGGATAATGTTCTGGTCTATCTTCGCCCACCGCAAGTCTCAGGGCGCAAAACCGGCCAACTTCCATGAAAACACGCTGGTTGAGGTTCTTTGGACGCTCATTCCGCTTGTCATTCTCATTGTTATGGCAATTCCTGCCACAACAACCCTGATCGACATGTACGACACCACCGAGTCGGATGTCGACATCAAGGTGACCGGTTATCAGTGGAAATGGCAGTACGAGTATATCAACGAAGACTTTGGTTACTTCTCCAACCTGACGACACCGAAAGATCAAATCAATAACCGGCAGGCCAAAGGTGAAAACTACCTGCTGGAAGTGGATAACCCGATGATTATCCCGGTGGGCAAGAAGGTTCGCTTTTTGTTGACGGCCAATGACGTTATTCACTCCTGGTGGGTGCCGGATTTTGGCGTCAAGAAAGACGCCATTCCAGGCTTCATCAACGAAGCCTGGACTCGGGTAGACAAGCCAGGCACCTATCGCGGCCAGTGCACAGAGCTGTGCGGCAAGGACCACGGCTTTATGCCGGTGGTAGTGAAAGCCGTGCCGGAAGATGAATACAACACCTGGGTTGCCGATCAGAAAGCGGCAGCCGAGAAAGAACGTGAGTTGACCCAGAAAGACTGGACCATGGAAGAGCTGATGGAGCGGGGCGAAAAGGCTTACGCCACCGCCTGCGCAGCCTGTCACCAGGTGGATGGCAGCGGTGCTCCACCGGCATTCCCCGCTCTGAAAGGCAGCGCAATTGCGACCGGCGATATGGCCGCGCACATCGATGTTGTCGTCAACGGTGTGTCCGGTACGGCCATGCAGGCCTTTGGCGGACAACTGAACGAAGCGGATCTTGCAGCCATCATTACCTACGAGCGTAACGCTTGGGGTAACAAGATGGGTGACATGGTCACGCCGAAAGAAATCTTCGATTACAAGAACCAACAGTAATCAACGCCAGATAACAGATATCACCAGCCACAAACATTGGCGGTAACGGGGGTTTTCATGAGTGCGGTTGCAGGTACCCACGCACAAGATCATCATCACGGCCCAGCTCGCGGCATCAGCCGCTGGTTGTTGACCACGAACCACAAAGACATCGGGTCTATGTACCTGATATTCAGCTTCACCATGTTCCTCTTAGGGGGAACCATGGCGATGGTCATTCGGGCAGAGCTGTTTCAGCCCGGGCTGCAAATTGTTCAGCCGGAATTTTTCAACCAAATGACCACCATGCATGGCCTGATTATGGTCTTTGGTGCGGTTATGCCTGCGTTTGTTGGCTTGGCGAACTGGATGGTACCGCTGATGATTGGCGCGCCGGATATGGCATTGCCACGGATGAACAACTGGAGCTTTTGGCTGCTGCCCTGTGCCTTTCTGATTCTGGTTTCCACCCTGTTTATGGAAGGCGGTGCGCCTAACTTCGGCTGGACCTTCTATGCCCCGCTTTCCACCACCTACGGGCCACCCAGTACAACCTTCTTTATCTTCGC
Source organism: Marinobacter sp. 1-4A (assembly GCF_016597725.1). GTDB lineage: Bacteria > Pseudomonadota > Gammaproteobacteria > Pseudomonadales > Oleiphilaceae > Marinobacter. Next base: position 447,427 of record NZ_VCGY01000003.1, on the reverse strand, counting down.
CATCCACATTATGGGCGTATCGTCGATCATGGGCGCGATTAACGTGATCGCTACGGTACTCAATATGCGGGCACCGGGCATGACGCTCATGAAAATGCCCATGTTTGTATGGACTTGGTTGATCACTGCGTTCTTGCTGATTGCGGTCATGCCCGTGCTAGCGGGCGTAGTTACCATGATGCTGATGGACATCAACTTCGGCACCAGCTTCTTTAATGCAGCAGGTGGCGGCGACCCGGTTCTGTTCCAGCACGTGTTCTGGTTCTTCGGGCATCCCGAGGTGTATATCATGATCCTCCCGGCCTTCGGGGCGATTTCTCATATCATTCCTGCATTTTCCCGCAAGAAGCTGTTTGGTTATGCCTCAATGGTGTATGCGGTGGGTGCCATTGCTCTGCTTTCGTTCTTGGTATGGGCGCACCACATGTTCACCGTAGGCGTGCCAGTGGCCGGGCAACTGTTCTTTATGTACGCCACCTTGCTCATTGCGGTACCAACGGGCGTTAAGGTTTTCAACTGGGTGGCTACCATGTTCCGGGGTTCACTCACGTTTGAAGCACCCATGCTGTTTGCCATCGCCTTTGTGATTCTGTTTACCATCGGCGGCTTTTCCGGATTGATGTTGGCGATTGCACCGGCGGACTTCCAATACCACGACACTTACTTTGTAGTGGCCCACTTCCACTATGTTCTGGTGCCTGGGGCCATATTCGGCATCTTCGCGTCGGCGTACTTCTGGCTGCCCAAGTGGACTGGCCACATGTATGACGAAACCTTAGCCAAAACCCATTTCTGGCTATCGTTTGTGGGTATGAATTTGGCCTTCTTCCCCATGCACTTTTTGGGGCTTGCAGGAATGCCGCGCCGGATTCCGGATTACGCCCTGCAGTTTGCCGATTTCAACATGGTGTCGAGCGTCGGTGCCTTTATGTTCGGCGCGACCCAGTTGTTGTTCCTGCTCATTGTGGTGAAGTGTGTGAAAGGCGGCGAAAAAGCGGCTGCCAAGCCTTGGGACGGTGCAGAAGGGCTAGAGTGGACCCTACCGTCACCCGCGCCTTATCACACGTTTTCTACGCCACCGGAAGTGAAATAGAGGTAGGCAAAAATGGCTGAGCAACAGGCAAATAAACCGACGCCCCAACGCAGTAATACACGGGTTATTGGCTGGTGTGTCGCCAGCGTGATCGGCATGTTTGCCTTCGGTTTTGCCATGGTGCCTCTGTACGACGTGTTCTGTGACATTACGGGCATCAATGGCAAAACCAGTGGTCGCTATGAATCAACCGAACGCACCGCTGCAGACATGACACGCACTATCAAGGTGCAATTTCTGGCCCAGAACGGGCCAGGCATGCCTTGGGTATTCCGGCCGGTGGAGCGCAGTGTTGAAGTGCATCCCGGTGAAGCCACAACGGTGAATTTTTATGCGGAAAACCCGACGGACAAGGACATGGTGGGGCAGGCGGTACCCAGCCTGTCACCGTCCGAAGGAACCCTGTATTTCCACAAAACCGAGTGTTTCTGCTTTAACCAGCAGCCGCTATCTGCAGGTGAGAACACCCATATGCCGTTGGTTTTTATTGTGGATCAGGACTTACCCAGCCATATCACCAAGCTAACGCTGTCTTACACACTTTATGATCAAGGCGAGCCGCAGGCGGCTGTAACAAGTACAACGAACACAACAATAATCGATAACGGATAAGCCATCGGAGATTGCTATGGCGGAAAATCAGAGCTATTACGTTCCCGAACAGAGCAAGTGGCCGATTGTGGCCACGGTGGGGCTTGGTGTCATGCTTTACGGCGCGGCCTCGATTATGGTCAGCAGCAACCAGGGCCAAAGCACCAGCGGCGACTGGATGATATTTGCGGTTGGCATTGCGATCATGATTTACATGCTGTTCGGCTGGTTTGGCAGTGTTATCAAAGAGAGCCGAAGCGGGCTCTATAGCCCGCAGATGGATCGCTCGTTTCGCTGGGGTATGAGCTGGTTTATTTTCTCCGAAGTCATGTTTTTTGCGGCATTTTTTGGCGCACTCTTCTACGCCCGGGTGTTTGCTGTGCCCTGGTTGGGCGGTGAGGGTGACCGCGGCAGCTCCAACATGCTTTGGGAGGGTTTCCAAGCTACTTGGCCGTTGATCAACAACCCCGACCCTGAAGCCTATCCAGCACCAAAGTCTGTTATCGGCGCTTGGGGATTACCGCTGTTGAACACCATCCTGCTGGTTACCTCCTCGTTCACCGTAACGGTAGCCCACCACGCGCTCAAAGCGGATAACCGCAAGAAAACAAAGATTTGGCTTAGTGCGACCATCATACTGGCGCTGGTGTTCCTGTTCTTTCAGGCGGAAGAGTACATGCACGCCTATCAGGAGCTTAACCTGACGCTGCAGTCCGGCATCTACGGCAGTACCTTCTTCATGCTAACCGGCTTTCATGGGTTTCATGTGATGCTGGGCACTCTCATGCTGATTATCATGTTGATACGCATACAAAAAGGGCATTTCACAGGCGACAACCACTTCGGCTTTGAAGCGACTGCCTGGTATTGGCACTTTGTGGATGTGGTGTGGCTGGGATTGTTTGTGTTTGTGTACGTTATTTGATGCAACTTAGAGTGTGGGGTCAGGGAGTCGGGTGTAGTGTCAGGCTCCCTTGCCACAGAGACAAAAGAATAACCGTCAAAAGAAGCACGCTTAGCGTTACCCGCACAGCTAGAGAGGTCACCACTCGATTGGTTTTGCCGCCGTCTTTGATGAGAAAGAACAAACCACTGAAAAGACTGAAAATCACGGCGAGCATGAGGAAAACGATAAGGGCTTTGAGCATAAAGACGTCTCTGGTTTTTGTTTTGATTGCTGCCAGATTTACTATAGCAGACCATGACTGAGTCAAAACAACACACGCGAAAATGGCAGCTAAACTGGCGATTAATGGTTTTTACAGGAGCCTTCCTGCCGTTGTTGATAGGGCTGGGTATTTGGCAGCTGAACCGGGCTGCGGAAAAGCAGATTCTAATTGAGCAATGGCAACAAGAAGCCCAAAATCTCGATTGGCCTGAACAGGTTGCCAGCGGGCTGGATAACGGTAGGCCGGTTACGATTACAGGGCTCTTTGGCGAACGCAGTTGGCTTCTGGATAACCGGACCCGTGATGGTATAGCCGGCTACGAAGTGCTAACAGCCTTTTACCCGCTGCAGGGGCCTGCGGTTTTGGTCAACAGAGGTTGGGTGGCGGCGCCACGAACCCGAGACAGGCTGCCCGTTGTTACTCCCCCCGAAGGTGTTTTCAAACTAACCGGTCGGTTAAGCCCTTACCCGGAACCGCCATTGCTGTCTGGGGAATCAGCCGTTTCAGACAGTTGGCCCCGGCGAGTACAGGCACTTCCTGCAGACGTTGCGAGAATGGAAGTTTCGGGGTTGCCTAGCGCAATTATTCGGCTTAGCGGCAGCGAACAGCCGGGAGCTTATCGCGCTGATTGGGAACCAGATCTCATGGGACCACAAACCCACTACGGATATGCAACACAATGGTTTGCGCTTGCAGTGGTGCTGACTATATTGAGTGTAGTGGCGAGTTATCGAAAGACAGGAACCAATAATGACAATGACAATGGCTAACCAATTACCACAGCAGGAAGAAACAGAAGGCCCTACACCGGAACAGGTCCGCAGAGGCAGACGCACCGCTATGTTGCTGTTTGCACTTGGATTTGGGCCGATGATTTTGGCCACTATTATGTTTTATACCGGTTGGCTAAACCCGGCAGGCCACACCAATCAGGGTGCGTTGATCAATCCGACGGTGCCTGTTGCCGCGCTTAGTCTAGAGACGCTCTCGGGTGAGCCTCTGGCTGAACGCTTTAGCGCAGGCCAGACCGATCCCCAGTGGCTACTTGTGGTTGCAGCTGGCGAGTGCGATAGCCGTTGTGAAGAACTTCTCTACCTTGCCCGGCAGGCCAATATTGCACTGGGTAAAAATGCTAACCGCGTATCCCGAGCCGCCGTACTGGGTGGTATTTCCGGTGATCTAGCGGCGCGCTGGCCCACCGAATACCGGTTGATGGAGCGTCTGAGACCTGTGCCGGGTACCACGCCGGGCTGGCCTGCTGGCATTAACCCGGAAGCAGAGCCCCGCATCATGTTAATTGATCCCTTTGGTAATGTGATGATGCACTACGGCCCTGAGAACTCTGGTAAGGACATGCTCAAGGATCTCAAACACCTGCTCAAACTGTCACAGGTAGGCTGAGGCTAAGTCCGGAGGAGTTACCTTGAAACACCTGTCTACCGGTAGCGGACAAAAAGCCAAAGCCATGACACATTGGGCGACCTTCTCAGTCGTTCTCGCTGTGGTGGTCATCATGCTGGGTGCCTGGACGCGGTTGGTAGATGCCGGGCTGGGTTGCCCGGATTGGCCTGGGTGTTATGGCTTTCTGTCTGTGCCCCAAAGCGAGTCGCATATAGCCATCGCCAATGCCCGATTCCCAGACACGCCCGTAGATGTAGCCAAAGGCTGGCCGGAAATGATCCACCGCTACGCTGCCGGCACTCTGGGGTTGGTGGTGTTCGGCTTGGCCGCAAGCGCAGTGCGTCAGCGCCGAAGCGGCGTGCCTTTCAAACTGCCCCTGTTTATTGCGGGTTTTATCCTGCTTCAGGGTGCCTTTGGCATGTGGACGGTGACCTTGAAGCTCTGGCCGCAAGTTGTTGCCCTTCATCTTCTTGGAGGCTTTACCACGCTGAGCTTACTGACCCTGCTGGTGCTGAGGTTAAGAAAGTTCTCGGCGGCAGATTCCGGCGTGGCCAAAACAGAGGCAGAAAAACCCTTGAAACCCACTGCGGCAGCTTCCCGACTCGCCAGCCTTCGACCTTGGCTTTATGGCGGCCTGCTGTTGATTGTTCTGCAGATTGCCTTAGGCGCTTGGACGGCTTCCAACTACGCCGCCGTCGCTTGCACTGATCTGCCGACGTGTCAGGGCCAATGGTGGCCGGAGGGCATGGATTTCCAGCACGGCTTTGATATCACCCAACACGTAGGCCCTAACTATCTGGGCGGCCAGCTTACAGCGGATGGGCGCGTTGCCATTCACGTAACCCACAGAGTTGGTGCCTTAGTGGTTCTGGCGTATTTTTCTGTACTGCTTACCCTGATTTGGCGCCGAAGCAAAAACCGAGAACTGCACCGCCCCGTGGTGCTTGTGACCGCAGCGTTGTTAGCCCAGATAACTCTGGGGCTCGCCAATATTGTGTTCCATATTCCCCTGCCGATTGCAGTAGCCCATAACGCCATGGGTGCTGGGCTGCTGTTGTCGGTGATATACCTGATCTGGCGGCACCACCTGCTGCCTCAGACACACGCTGTAAAGGCAACACATACAACAATAATGCATCAGGAGATAACGGCATGAGTGAGCAAGTGGACGTACTGCCGGCCCAGAACACGACCAGTCAATCCACGCGGGCTATATCCTGGCGGGACTATCTGGAGCTGACCAAGCCCAACGTTGTGGCTTTGATGATCCTGACATCGGCCATAGGCATGTTATTGGCCACCTCCGGTTTGCCCAGCTTAAGCGTGCTGGTCTGGGGTAACCTTGGTATAGCCTTCCTTGCGGGTGCCGCCGCCGTGGTCAATCATGTGGTTGATCAAAAGATAGATACCGTAATGGCCCGCACCCGCAAGCGCCCCGTGGCTACTGGTAAAATCTCTCCGGTAGAAGCGATTGGCTTCGCCACATTGCTTGCCAGTATTGGTATGGTGGTGTTGATGTGGCAGGTGAACCATCTAACCGCATGGCTTACCTTGGCTTCATTGGTTGGTTACGCTGGCGTTTATACCCTGTTCCTAAAGCGGGCCACGCCTCAGAACATCACCATTGGTGGGTTAGCGGGCGCCATGCCGCCATTACTAGGATGGACAGCCGTAACCGGTCAGGTAGAGGGTCATGCCCTGTTGCTCGTTCTTATCATTTTCGCTTGGACTCCACCCCACTTCTGGGCCTTGGCCATCCATCGCAAAGAAGAGTATGCGAAAGCAGGCATTCCTATGCTGCCGGTCACCCATGGCAATAAATTCACCGAATTGCACATCCTGCTCTACACCTTGATGTTGCTGGCAGTCAGCCTGCTACCTTTTGTCACAGGGATGTCCGGCTGGATTTATCTGGCGGGCGCCTTGGTTCTCGGCCTGCGCTTCCTTCAGTACGCCATAAAGCTGCTGAAAGGCGACGATCGCCGGGTAGCTCTCAACACCTTCAAATATTCCATCACTTACCTGATGGCGCTGTTTGTGGTACTCCTTGTGGATCATTACGTGTTTTTCTGACTTGGTGCAGACGCGCCAGCAGGAGGGGTGCCTTTTCTTCCGGGAAAAACAACTCGCTGCGCTCAGACATCTTTTTCCCTGCAGAAAAGGCACCCCTCCTACTGTCGCTGCGTTACCGTAGAGTTTTCCATTTGGAGCAATAATGAATCGTTCGCTGAAGGTCACCTTATTTGTACTTCTGCTCTTGGTTGTACTCGTATTTGGCCTGATTATAGGTCGGCAGGTATTTCTGGTGGATAACGGGGAGCCAACGCCTGCTCCGGATCTGGCTGAAATGAACACCTATGTGTATGACCAGCCTCGACCATTGGCCGAATTCACGCTCACCAACGAAAACGGCGAAACCGTTACCCGTCAAAGTCTTCAGGGTAAGTGGACCTTTGCCTTTGTCGGCTACACCAACTGCCCGGATATCTGCCCGGCCGCAATGGCGAACCTGCGCCGAACCGATAAGTTACTCTCGAAAGAGCTGCCCCAGCCAGATTACCTGCTGGTTAGCGCAGACCCCGAAAATGACACGCCTGAACAGCTCAAAGCTTACACCGGTTTTTTCGGTGAGAACTTCCACGGCTTGACTGGCGATTTGGAAACACTGCGCGCACTGGCTCAAAGCCTGAGTGCGGTCTTTGTGCATCGTGATGTGGACGGCGAAACCTTGGTCGACCACAGCGGGCATTTTGCGTTGATAAACCCGGATGGCCAGCTAGCCGCATTGATTCAGCCCCCCCACAACCCCGAACATCTCGCAGAGGCTTTTGAGCGCATTTATTTGTGGGCTAAAGCCAATCGGGAAAACACGTAAAAGCGGCACCATGTTCAGGAAGCGAAAAGGATCATTCAGGCTCATTCCTGTGCTCCACAAGAACTATCGAAGTATTTGCCTGCACGCGATAGAGATCGCGTCAGAGCCCTGCGTGTTAATGGATAATGATGTGATTATCGACTTCTCCGATGACAGCTTTCTTCAGCGGTGCGTCATATGCTGAGCTGGTACTCAGTTGCTTTAAGCTATTTTTTGTCATTTCTTTCGAGTACGCTTTGGCTGAATACATAATGTCTCTGAATATATTCCTTTCCCAGACGATATGACACGACCAGCGTACCGTTTATCCACTCCAAGTCATTTAATGCCGGAACAGCATCGTCCAGTAGCCGAATTCGCTGTACTAACTGCATATCATTAACGCTGTAAACACTTAACTCCAGCCAACTTGGCCCGCGAAAGTTCAGTGACTCTAAGGCAACAACCCATTTATCTTCTACCAATAAGACTGAATCTACATCGCGGGGTACCCAGCACCAAATATAGTGGCAGTGAGTTTCAAGGGAGGCTAAGCGCCTCTTCTCACCCGTTTTATAGTCAAACTCATACCAGCCGCCCTTTGGCTTACTAAACAACCCTGAGTCTGAATAGTCGTAATAGATGAGAGAGGCCGTTTTAGCCCGAAATAGAGCTCGATGAGCTGAAAAATAGGAGGATCTATGGGTATTCTCGGCAACAATTATCCCATTTATCCTGTCGACTACCGTTAAATCAAAAAGAATGACAAAATTGCCACTGATGTTAGCCACATATTGGTCTTTCTTAAGCTCAAAGCTTCGCGGCTGTTTGTTAACAGACTCTTGTGGCTCTTCAAATAAAAGGCTTCTAGCGTTTTTACAAATCTGATAAAATAGCAGCGGACCTAATCGCTCAGGGTAGAACGCACACCCCTCCTCATCTTTTCGTACTTCTATCGCAGCAAAGGTTATGTGCGACTGATTAGCGATAGGTAGGAAGTTATCGATCAAGCCCTTATGTTGAAGCTGATTTTCAAGCACAAAGACGGGTACCTGAGCGTTCAGAATGCTGGAAAATAATAACAGGCTGGCAATGCACAACTTCATCATTATTGACAAATCTCCATTTCTTGCCATTCCTATGCACGCAAGGCTATCTGCATCCTTACAAAGATCCGACAGTATAGCGGTTCAGATTAATATGCTATAGAAGTTGAGACTGCCCTGTAGAAAAAAACCAAACGAACCCGGTTTTGATAGGCTGCGGAGTATAAAATCTCCTAACAATCGGTTGCACGGCCCCCGATTGGCCATCGCTTTGCATTGTGTTCACGAAGGATTTCATTCATTGGAAGAAATAGCTGAAGGCTTGGTTAAATCCATACTGCGCTTTGTAGGCCTAGTAGTACGGTCTTTGATTTGGCTTATTTGGGAGCTTTGCTTCTGGGAGCTCGGTTGGTACGTTGGATGGCCTGTATGCCGCGTTCTTAGTTTTGGTTACTTCCCCAAAGAGCCAATCAGTGATCAGAACTACGTCAACACTCTAAGTGGTTTTATAGTTTCGTTAATTGGCTTGGTTGTACTTATATCTGTGGCGGCATTGATTGCGCAGTTAGTGGGGAGCGGGTAAGTGCAAGCACAAAGAGGACGTCATGTCAGGGATCGCTAAAACTCCAAATCCGCCATATTACGCAGTGATTTTCAGCTCTGTTCGCACGGATGGTGACCATGGTTACGGCGCTATGGCTGACAGAATGGTTGAGCTGGCAGCCCAGCAGGAGGGGTTTCTCGGTATCGAGTCCGCCCGTGAGGGTGTGGGTATTACCGTTTCGTACTGGGCCAGCGAGGAAGCGATTCGAAACTGGAAACAAAATGCTGAGCACCTTGAAGCTCAGCGTTTGGGCCATAAAGCTTGGTATTCCGAATTCGAGGTACGAGTAGCAAAGGTAGAGCGGGCTTATGGCATTAAGCAAGCTTAAGGCGGTCAAATGGTAGATTTTATAATTAGCTTTTCCTCTTCAAATTCTCCGGCGAGCCTAGCCTTCTGCTAAGGTCAAACTGACATCGCTGCGGTACTCGCATAAACTGCACGGCTGAAACACACTCGCCGGAACCAACAGCATGTACCAACAGAACTCCACAACCCCGAAAGAACTCTTTGGCGTTCTGGCCGCAGGTGCCATCGTGCTTTTGGTGGTGCACACACTTGGCCGTTTTGTTTACACCCCGCTGTTGCCCTATCTGATCGGCGATGGCCAGCTCACGGCACCAGAAGGTGCAGCCATCGCCACTTGGAACTATTTCGGCTATCTGGTGGGTGCCATGCTGGCGATTCGTTGGCACCGCGTTAGCCATATCCGTATTTTGTTGCCAGCATTTCTTGTGGTGCATGTGTTAACCACGATCTTCGTTACCCAAACAGACAACCTCACCGCCATTTCTACTGCGCGCTGGTTGAACGGCGTGGCCAATGGTGTTGTTTTCGTACAGGCGCCTGCGCTGATTCTTGAATGGTTGGTGTTGCGCAACCGCTCTAGCATGAGTGGGTTGGTCTACATTGGTGTAGGCTTGGGTTTGTTGCTCTCCAGTGGGCTGGTTACCGGCACCGCTGATTGGCTGGAAGGCGCTGAGCGCTGGTGGCCTGTGGCATTGGCATCCATTCCTTTGGCCATTTGGGGCGCTTACCGGTTGATACGCCTAGAGGTGCCAGACCAAGAGTCCGGCAAGAATGGCAAAAGCACAACCAACACCCCGCTTATAGACCGTGCCAGCATCCCACTGTTTCTCTCATACGCAGGTGCCGGGCTGGGGTACATCCTCCCCATGACCTTTCTGCCATTGTTGGCGAAGCTGGAACTGGATGCCGAACATTGGCTGCTGGATGGCGCTTGGCTAATTGTTGCCCTGAGCACCATTCCCGCCGCTTGGGTCTGGAACAAACTCGGAAGCAAAATGGGTGACATTCCTGCACTCAAATTGAACTTCCTTATTCAGTTGGTGGGTGTCGTGGCCGCCGTTGTTTTGCCCGGTGCCCTAGGCATATTGTTGTGCGCAGCACTGGTGGGCGGCACTTTCCTTGGTACCGTATTGCTGACCCAGCGCCTCGGTCGCGCCCTGCATCCACATCAAGGCCCCCGTTTGTCAGCGGCCATGGTTGCCCTCTACGGTTTCACCCAAATGGTCGGCCCCTGGCTCACCAAACAATGGCTCGATGCGGGTGGCACGTTGGTATCTGCCTTCGGAATCGGCGTAGGTGCGCTGGTCTTCGGCCTGATCTTCATCTTCTTTGTGCCCCGCCCCGAAGCCTGGCACGCAAGAACGATTCAGCACGATTGAAGCCAAACGTGCTCCCGATAGACAACATTCTCCCAGAGTTGAAACATACTCTAGAGCAGACCACCACGGCCCTTCTGCAAGCACCCCCTGGTGCAGGTAAGACGACGAGAGTGCCCCTCGCATTGCTGGGCGCTCCATGGTTGCATGGTAGAAAGATCCTGATGTTGGAGCCAAGGCGGCTGGCAGCCCGCTCGGCTGCAAGGTTTATGGCGTCGCAGTTGGGTGAAAAGCCCGGGCGAACCATCGGTTACCGCACTCGGCTGGACACCAAAGTGTCTGGCACTACGCGTATTGAAGTCGTCACCGAGGGTATTCTCACCCGGCTGATCCAGAGCGATCCTATGCTGGAAGGCTACGCCGCTGTGTTGTTCGATGAATTTCATGAGCGTTCCCTTCAGGCGGATCTCGGTCTTGCATTGGTGCGTGAAACACAAGAAGCGCTGCGAGAAGATCTAAGGGTGCTGGTGATGTCTGCGACCTTAGATACTGCGCACATTGCCCGCCTGCTTGGAGATGTACCTGTTTTAAGCAGCAAAGGGCGAGCCTTCCCGGTGGACGTAGTGTATCGCCCTGCGCCTGCCACCCATCGCAACCCGAGGTTGGTGGATCACACAGTGGCGGTCGTCATCGAAGCCTTGGCGCAGCAGCCGGGATCAATCCTGGTATTCTTGCCGGGCGCAGGCGAGATTCACCGGGTGGCCCAGCGTTTATCCGGGCAGGTGGCTTCGGATGTGGTCATTGCGCCCTTGTTTGGCAACCTCAAAGCCGCAGAGCAGGATCAGGCCATTGCGCCCGCCGCTGCAGGCACCCGCAAAGTGGTCTTGGCAACCGCTATTGCCGAAACCAGCTTGACCATCGACGGCGTGCGCGTGGTGGTGGATAGCGGTCAGCAACGTAGGGCCGTGTTTGACCCGAACAGCGGCATGACGCGTTTAATAACCGGCCGTGTGTCCAAGGCTTCCGCTGAGCAGCGCAAAGGCCGCGCAGGCCGTGTGGAACCGGGCGTATGTTATCGGTTGTGGAGTGAGTCTGAGCAATTCGGGTTAGCGGAGTTTACGCCACCGGAGATTCGCGAAGCCGATCTCGCGCCTTTAGCGCTTGAGCTGGCGCAATGGGGTGCCCGAACGCCGGATAACTTGGTGTGGATAGATCCGCCACCGCCTGCCCATTGGCAGCAGGCCGTGGAACTGCTGCAGTGGCTGGATATGCTGGACGATGAAGGCGCGATTACCGAACACGGTAAGTCAGCCCGAGCCCTTGGCATCCATCCACGGCTTGCTCACATGGTCCTATTGGGCAGGTCGCTTGAATTGGGCCGATTGGCGGCTGAGCTTGCTGCGTTGCTGGAAGACAGGGACATATTGGGGCCGGGCGCCGGGGCTGATATGCATGAGCGCATTCGAGCCCTTCGTGGCGAGCGCGGATCGCAACGTATAGATCCACACCGTCTTCAGGCGCTGCGCCAACAGGCTAAACGTCTATCCGTGCCCCAGGCGAATGGCAACAGTGAACCCGAAACCATGCCCACGGCCACAGACGTTGGGCGTTTGTTGGCACTCGCTTATCCGGATCGCATTGGTAAACGTCGCCCCGGAGATACACCGCGCTATCAACTCAGCAACGGGAAAGGGGCCCTCTTGCGGGATGACGACGGGCTTGCGCGGCACGATTGGCTGGTGGCCGCAGACCTAGACGGCAAGGCGCGAGAAGCAAGGATCTATTTGGCTGCGCCAGTGGACTTACCCACTTTGGAAACGGATCTGGCCGCCCGTATAAGAGAGCAAGACGAAGCAGAATGGGATGATAAACGCGGCACAGTCATTGCGCGAAAAACTCGGCGGTTAGGGGCACTGATTTTAGTAGAGAAACCACTAACCAAGCCGTCACCCGAGTTGATTCAGCAGGGCATACTCGCAGCGGTGCGGCGTAAAGGTTTGGATAGCCTACCGTGGACGCCTGCGGCCAAGCAGTGGCGGGCAAGAGTATCGCTGCTGGCAAAGCACTACCCTGAGCAATGGCCGGATGTAAGTGACAAGGCTTTGGCAGAGTCGCTGGAACAATGGTTGGCCCCCTTTCTGGCAGGCATTCATCGCTGGTCCGATTTGGCGCGCCTGAACATGCAAAACGCCCTGAACAGCCTGTTGGATTATCCGCAACAGCAGCAACTGGCTGAGCTTGCGCCAACCAGTCTGACCATCCCCACTGGCAGCTCCGTTACACTGGATTATTGCGTTGAGAATGGCCCGGTTTTAGCGGCCAAGTTGCAGGCGTTGTTTGGTTGGACGAAAACGCCCGAAGTGGCCGGGGGCAAGGTGCCGGTATTGATACACCTGTTGTCTCCAGCCCAAAGGCCGCTGGCGGTCACCGCTGATCTGGCCAGCTTTTGGATTAACGTGTATCCGCAGGTGCGCAAAGATACCCGCGGCCGTTATCCTAAACACCCCTGGCCAGAAGATCCGCTAACCGCTGTTGCCCAGCAGGGCGTCAAAAGAAAGTAACGCCAGTTACTAGTTTACAAGCTTTCGGCTGTTGCTGAGGTATTGCTTGCCAGCAGAGCGCACGGTATCGGGATCGGCGTGCTCAGAGGCTTTGTGAACTTTCTCAAGGGTATCCTCAAGGGCATCAATCTCGTCATCCAGTTTTTGTAGCGCGTTTTCCAGAGTGTATGTCAGTTGATGTACTTCGTTCATAGATTCCGGAGTGAGCTCTCCAGCCAGCACATTTTCGAGCTTGTTGTTGTATTCGGAGAAGTTGGCAACGGCTTGCTCTAGGGTGTGGGATGGCTGGCCCTTGAAGTGATCACTGTCGCTTGCAAATGCAGGTACAGCGATCAGCAAGGAGGCGGCTACAGCGGTAAACTGGCGAAGAATGGTCATGGTGTGCTCCGTAATAAGTTAATTCAAAATGTAATGCGAATTATTATCAGGTGCGTTTTTAAAAACCATGACCACCGTCAATTCGAATCACAAAAAATACTTGCGCATGGGTTAAAACTGCTTAAAACTTACCCACTTTGATCAGCGCGACCCCGCCCATGAATTTCGTATCGTTTAATGTTTTTCGCACCCTTGGCTTCCCGAATACCACCGTATTGAAGCCGGAAAACTACTTGCGTCACAAGGAACTGCTGCGCGACGCAGATTGGGTGTTGTTCCCGGAATACTGGCAACTCAACGCGCTAGTGCATGGTTTGAAATGCCGGGTTTTCCCCAGTGTTGCCAGTTACCTCATTGGCCACGATAAAGTGGAAATGACCCGGGCGTTTGAAGCGGTTGCGCCGGAGCACATCCCCTGGACAATTATTGAAGCCAACGGCCCCGAGGAACGTGAGCACATCTGGAGTGTGATGGTGCTGCCCTTCGTGGCGAAGCTGCCGAAGGCTAGTATGGGCGAAGGTGTGTGGCTGATTGAAACCCGAGACGACTGGCGCAAATATTGCGAGCGCACGGATGTTCTATATGTTCAGGAATACCTACCTCTGGACCGCGACGCGCGCATAGTGGTGGTGGGCGATAAAGTTGTCACAGCCTACTGGCGTACTCAAGCCGATCAGGGCTTTTATAACAACGTGTCCAAGGGTGGCAAGATTGACAACAGCCCGGTGCCCACAGTGATGACCGATCTGGCGCTTCGGCTGGCGCGGGATCTGGGCGTGGACCATGCAGGGTTTGATATTGCTCTGGTGGAGGGGTATCCCTTCGTGCTGGAGTTCAATCGCTTGTTTGGTAATCAGGGGCTGGGCCAAGGCAGCGACCTGAAGGATGCTATTCTGGAGTACTTGCAACAAGAGTCCGAGCCCCGCGACCCCGGAGGCTCCACCACCCCCGAGCCCTCCCGCCCAATGGCGGTGTGAACCCGAAGGTGGCACGCAGAAGGATTAAAGATTCTTGTAACGGTTGATATCGAACACACCCGCCTGCAAGGCCTGATGCTCGCGCTGCCAGGCGGTAATATCGTGCAGAATCTCCCAGAACTGCCTGTGGGTGCGTCGAACGCCCCATACACCCACTATAGCCTCAAAGGCTTTCGGCTCTTCTGCTTTCAGGGCTTTCATTCTGTCTTTAAACAGCCCGAGTTGCGACGCGGGAATGTCGAACATGAAGTTTGGGTAGCTGCCAATGATGCCCGGATAAATGGTTAGCTTGTCGTTCTCCGGCTGGTAGCGTAAGTCCTCTCCTAGCAGAAAAGCGACGTTGCTGTGGGCGCGGTCGCGGATAACCGTGTACACCGTTCGCTTGCCTTCTTCATTATAAACCCGCAAGAAAGTGACGTTCGGCAGGTAGTTGATGGCAGGGAGGAATTCCGCCCGGGTAGCGGCCAGTTCTGACAGCACCTGATCCGCCTCGCGAATCCATTCGGGCTCGTCTTTGCGACCACAATCACTGCCGCCACAGCGGTTGATGGGATCGTCCCGCTCTGCATTCAGTTCGTGGAATTTCAGCAGCAGGCGCGCACCCAATTCTTCATTGAATGCCGATGTGGAAAAGGGCACCTGTGACGGAGCCGTGTCGTCCATGTCGGCATAGCTGTAATCCAGCTTGAACTCGCCGGCACCTTGATACCAATGGTGCAAAACCTTATTGCGTTCACCGGGCGGCAATAGCCGGAGATAGTTCTGCTCGCCGCCGTTACGGATCAGGTCAAAGTAGAGTCGCGTCTGGGCCTGATGGGCCACGTTGCCGAACACGTCAAAATTCACTACCAGTTCGTAGTAGGTGCGCTCAAACAGAGGGTAATCCATCCACCAGCTGGTGAGCGGTACCTGACCAATAAGGCCGCGCTGCACAGAGGCATTATCGTGATGGCGGAAGACGGTCAGCAGTGCATTGGTGTTATTACCGTCGCCGTCCCAAATATGATCGAGCGATGCCCCTTTAGGATAGGCCTCGCGATAGGCTTTATTTCTATATTCGTTGTAGCGGTTACGTTTACCTTTATAGCGGCTCCAGTTGTCCTTAATGTCCAGCAGGGCACTGTCTTGGCCCGGTAGTGACAATAATGGGTTCACCTTATCGCGGTAATCGGCATTGGTTACATAAAGATCGTTTTCTGGATCTTGGTAGGCCACCCAGAACTGATCGCGAATTACGTCAGTAGCGATTTGACCACGACATACCGGCCCTCTAATAAAAGTACGGGTAAAGTACTCGGCGTTATCCAACATGAATTGGTAGCGGGCCTTTGCAGGGATGGCGGCAAAGGTGACAAAGGGGTTGGCGCGGTTTTCACGGCTGTAGTCCGGCAGGGTTTCCACTTGCCAGTCGCCAGTTTCAAACAACTCGCGGGTGCGTGTGAACTGTTTTTCTCCAAACTCGAAGGTGATATGACGCTTGTGCACAATGCTGCCAGCGACCGGGCGCAGGCGGTAGTACACCTGGCCTTCGGGGTCGTCGTTGGGGCGACGGGTTGCCACCATGTCGATGGGCGTGCCCGGCATCGTGTAGGAGCGCACAATTTCGAAGAAGCGGGTATCGGCGCCCTTGTCTTCAAAATATAGGTGCGCGAGGTAGAGGTGTTCGTATAGCCAGCGACTGATCAGTTGTTGGCGCGGGTTATGATCGTTCAGCCAGCTCTCCCAGAGCTTTATTTGGTTCTGCTCGGTGTCATTTACCTTGGTAACCAGCGGGCTGATGGCACCACCTTGATTGAGCCAGCCGGTTAAGGTTGCATACTCATCGTCGGTGAGGCCGGTTACAGCCAGCGGCATGCCCTCGTAGGGATGGTCGCTGGCGTAGTCGGAAAAGTTTTCATTGCTGACACACTGGTTGGTTCGAGACAGCCCCAGTTCTATGTCTTCAGGCAGTTTGCTGTTCGGGGCGAATTCATACTCTTTGCCCAAACGAATCATGTTTTCAAATAAGCTGCGAGTTTGGTCGCCTCTGGCCAGTACCGAGTAAAAGCCTAACTCTCGCCATTGTTGTTCGGTTTGGGCGTCTATTCCCAAGCGGGTGGTTTTTTGGGTTTCGAAGCGTGCGCCATCGTAAACCGCGTCTTTGTGGGCACCGCGAATCAAGCCGTCGGAGTATTCCATTTTGAGCTGGCAGGGCGCATCAAAACAGCTGTGGCAGGCTAGGCATTTTGCTTCTACGATAGGACGTACATCATCGTTAAAACTGACCGGTTGTTGAACCGCGGTGGGTAGCGCTTGTTTGAATGTAGGCGGCGTGGTGTTTTCGGCACAGCCTGCCAGAAACAGCAGGGTCAGGAGTGTTGCTGCAATGAGTCTCGTCACTGGGGGTTCCTGTGGTACGTGTTTGTTATGACTGAAGTATAGAGGGTTGAGTTGTTGATCGCTAAGGCCTTTTTATTGGGGACCGCGGCTCCGAGGACTATCGGCAATTTGTGGGGGCTTCTGTTTTATGGGTAGATTTGCTGATATATGTGGGGCAAAGAAAGCCTGATTATCGCGATTATTGTCGGGGCCAAGCTTGGTACCCGTTATTAAACATTGCTTTATTACCCCTGAGGGGAAACACCATCCATGACCGAGTCAGCCAACGCTAACATCGACGATTACTACACTGCCGAGACCTTTGCCCGGATCAAGGCATTTGCGGATACCAAGGAAACACCGTTCGTGGTGATTGATACCGCCACGATTGATCGTCAGTACGACGAGCTGGTGGACGGTTTTCCTTATGCCAATGTGTATTACGCAGTGAAGGCCAACCCGGCTCCGCAGGTTCTGACTATGCTGCGGGACAAGGGTGCGAGCTTTGATATCGCGTCGGTGTATGAGTTGGAAAAGGTGATGGCTCTTGGTGTGACCGGCGACCGCATCAGCTACGGCAACACCATCAAAAAGGCGCGGGATATTCGTACCTTTTATGAGAAGGGTGTGCGCATGTTCGCCACGGATTCCGAGGCGGATTTGCGTAACATTGCCAAGGCGGCACCTGGTGCGAAGATCTACGTTCGGGTTTTGACCGACGGCACACAAACAGCGGATTGGCCTCTCTCCCGCAAGTTTGGCTGCGAGAATGATATGGCCATGGATCTGCTGATTCTGGCCCGCGATCTTGGCTTGGTGCCTTACGGTGTGTCCTTCCACGTGGGCTCACAGCAGCGCGAGATCGGCGCGTGGGATTCGGCTTTGAACAAGGTGAAGGTCATTTTCGAGCGCTTGAAAGAAGAAGACGGCATCGAGTTGAAAATGATCAACATGGGCGGTGGTTTCCCGGCGAATTACATCAACCGTACCAACGAGTTGGCTGTTTACGCGTCTGAAATCACCCGCTTCCTGAAGGAAGATTTTGGCGACGATCTGCCTGAAATCATTATCGAACCAGGTCGTTCTTTGATTTCCAACGCTGGTGTTTTGGTGAGTGAGGTCGTTCTGATCGCTCGCAAATCCCGCACAGCGTTGCACCGCTGGGTGTTCACCGACGTGGGTAAGTTCAGTGGTCTTATTGAAACTCTGGATGAGGCAATCAAATTCCCCATCTGGACGGACAAGAAGGGTGAAGGCGAAGACTGTGTTATTGCTGGTCCAACGTGTGACAGTGCGGACATCATGTATGAGCACCACAAGTATCCGCTACCACTGAACTTGGCTATTGGCGACCGTATGTACTGGCTGTCCACAGGCGCCTACACAACAACTTATAGTGCCGTGGAATTCAATGGGTTCCCTCCGCTAAAGGATTACTACATCTAAAGACTGAGGGCCTGCTTCATTGGGGGTGGGCCGCGGAGCGGGGTGTCTTTTCTTCTGGGAAAAACAACTCGCTTCGCTCAGACATCTTTTTCCCGGCAGAAAAGACACCCCGCTCCGCGGCCTTCGGCCATTGGTAGGATGCTTTACTGCCTTTGCAGGTTTAGGTTGATTGCCAGTGGGGAGACTAGGACTCCGTAGGCGATCATTACTGCTATAGCGTGTCGGATGTCGCCAGTCCAGTCTGAGAGTAAACCGCCCAGCATGGGTACGGTGAAGGCCATTGTGTAGCCCACCAGAAAGTTTCCTGCGGATAGCCTGCCGGTTTCGCTGGCTGGCACCAGCAGTGGTGGTAGTGCCACCATCATGATTAACAGTATGCCAGCGGTGAAGCTCATGAATGTCGCGCTGGCGATTGCCCACCATCCTGAAAACATTAATAACCCGATTGTTCCCAGTAAGCTGAGTATCAGCATGATGAGCAGTGGGGCTTTTCTTCCTACCCAGTAGCGCGCCATTTTCAACATCAACAGAGAAGCCACCACCTGAGCGAAGTTGTACCAGAACAATGCTTCGGTGAGGTTTTCGAATTCGCCTCTTTGTTCCAGTAAGGCCGCGAGGTAGGCGTTTACGCCGAAAAACAGAGAGCCAGAAACGCCGAGCAACAGGCCGAGTTTCAACGTAAGCGGGTTTTTCCAGTCGGGTAGCCAGGCGGCTTTGCGGGTGGGTCTCGCCAGATCGCGCTTGGGCAGGAACAGGGCTGCAGCGACCAGCAGTGCGGGTAATGACCATACCAGCATGGTAGCGCGCCAACTGTCGTCCAGTAGCGGCATGATGACCGGCAGGGTGATGCCTGCGCCGATGAATTCGCCCATCAGCATGCCGTTCATGTAAATGGCCGAGCCGAGCGCCAGGTTTTTGGGTTCCAGCCAGCGTGGAAGCAGTGCCGGTAGTGCGGGCTGCATCATGGCTATGCCTACACCCATAACGGCGCTAGTGAGCATCAGAGTGATGGTGTCTGGTGCCAGCCCACGGCCTGCAGAGCCGATGACCATAACGAGCATGGCCAGTGCCAGAGTGTTGCGTGGACCCATTCGGGATATGGACAGGGAGCCCGGCATGGCGCCAATGGCCAGCATGAGAATGGGCAGGGTCGTCAGCGCGCCAGTGAGGGTCTGGGAGAGTGCCAGTTCGTCACCGATGAACGGTGCTAGCGGTGGCGCAACCAGTATCGGTATGCGCAAGTAAACTCCGGCCAGCCAAAGTAATATCGCCACCGGCAGCAGGCTTGCTGTCGATGGCGATGTGGATGACGCCGGGTGTTCAGTTACAGACAAGGAAGATCAGTCTTCGCTGGTGTCCGGCAGATAAGCGCCGTCCTCGTCGTGTACTTCCTGGCCCGTAACCGGCGGGTTGAAGGCGCAGATCAAGCGCATGTCTTCAGTACCACCGCGCAGGGTGTGTTGATCATGCTTGTCGAGAGCGTAGAGGGTGCCGTCGGAGATTTCGTGGGTTTCACCGGTGGCTTTGTCTGTAATGGTGCCATTACCGGCTACGCAATAAACGGCTTCCAGATGATGCTTGTACCACAGGTTAAGCTCGGCACCTGCTGGGATGATCGTTTCGTGGAAAGAGAAGCCCATACCGTCTTTTTTCAACAACATACGACGGCTTGTCCAGCCGGGGCCATGCACTTCACGTTCGGTACCGATGATGTCCTGAACTCGTACAATTTTCATGAGCATTCCTCGTTTTGTGATGGAATAGCCGTACAGTATAAACATTCCTTTCAGGTCCGGTTCAACCGCCAGTTGTCATAAATTGCCATGCATTGTTCTATGGCACTGTGAAACCTGTGTCGCTGGTTTTCGTCCAAGGGCTGCTGTTTCCGGCACTTATCGAGGGTTTTCTGAATGGTTTGACGGCTCGTTTTATCGAGGTTGTCTAGCCAGTGATGATCTGCAGGTTGCAGGTCGAGCAGTTCTCTACCTGCATGGTTACGATGGCTAATATGCCACCAATGATCCACGGCCCGTCCTAACACTACGTAGCCAAACTGGCTGTCTTGCACGGGGCCGAAGGTAGCTGTCTTCAGGCCGTCTTGAAGCAAACCAATATTTAAAACAGGCAGAGTGAATCGGCCTCCGTACATGTAGCTGCCCGCTGCGCCGATCAGGCCACCCACCAGAGCACCGGCGCCCAGAGACGAGCCCAGAGTAAGTGCATCCAGCCCTGCACCGCTAACGGCGCCTGCACCAAAACCGGCGGTAGCCAGATAGCGTCGACTTACGGCCCAGTGTTTGCGGCTGTCTTCCGAGAACAGGTCGTGATCACTGTGCCATTCAAGCTCGGCTTCCTGCCGACGGATACTTTGATGTTGATACAGGTGCTCTATCTCCACCCGTAGGGTCTGCTCCCGTTGCCGTTGGTGCTGGTACCAGCGTTGTCGGAGCTGATCCGCTAGGGTGCTGTCGCTGGTGCCTGCGGCTTGGTCCAGCGTGAGCGTGCGTTTTTCCTGAAACGACATCATATCTTTCAAGGCTTTGGCAATGATGCCAGCAGCTTGATGCTGGCGCTGTTCGCGTTGGGCCGATAGGTAGTGGGTTGCTTGATCCAGAGGCTTTTCCCAGTCGGGCTCAAGCTGCCCGAAAGCTCGTAACAAACTTAAGTGTTGCTCGAACGGGGCGCGAACTGCGTCGAATTTGCGCACAACTTGAAAGAACTGTCCGAGCGCGGCCTGCCAGGTGTCGCTGTAATCATCGGGCCCGATGCTATTGATCAGCGCCAGACTGGGCTGGCCAGTCCAGCGTAGGATGGTCATTTCTGCTTCATGCTCGGCACTGTATGGCGCGGAGCCATCAACCACGTAGATGATCCCCGCCCCCTCAATCAACGGTGCCAGCAGCTCACATTCGTCTGTAAAGCGGCCATCACCCTGATGCTGTTGAACAAAGGCTCGCACTGTTTCGCTGTGATCAGATGCTGACACGCTGTGGGCTTCAAGCCATTCCAACACCCGTCGGGGGCGCTGAAAACCGGGCGTATCAACCAGTGTATAAAGAACTCTGCCATCTACGCTTAATGGGTAGGACTGGCGCTTACGTGTCGTGCCCGGCTCTAGAGCAATGGCTATGGCATCGTTCTGCGACAGGGTTGCCACCACGCTGGATTTGCCTTTGTTGGGGTGGCCTACAACAGCAAAAATAGGTGCGGTACTCATTGCATAATTCCCCCGTTCACATCCGGAAGGGTTCCGTGCGTTGGTATCAGGCTAACCGTTACAAACTCCGGCCCTATCCGCTTGGCAAATCTCAGCCATTGCTGCACCTGATGAGCATCCGGTTCACGCTCAATGCGGGTGGCCAATGGCACTAAGGCAATCTGCGATGCTTCAGGCCAGAGTTCCCGCGCAGACGTCAGAAAATCTTCCAGCTCTCCCGTAGGAGGCTCCCAGCTGCGTGTTATCAGAAGGACGGATTCGCTAAGCGTCTGTGTCAGTTGTTTGGCCACCTGCTCTAGAACCTGCCGGTCCTGTGCGAGCGTCATCCGCCCGCCCGCTTTGGCAATCAGGCTCTTGCCTGCACTGAGTGCATCCGGTAACTCCGGGTCGCCCGCGCCTGCCCAGCACAGGGCAATACTGGCCTCAGGCAAAGGCTTTAGTTTGAGATGCGTTTCGGTGTCCGGCAAATCCGAGGCATCATTATGGTCGTTGCCCGTATCCAGAGCAGGCGTTTCCATACGATACATCAAGGCTCGCATAGCCGGGTGGTTAGCCAACAGATACCGAGCTTTGCGCCGGATTAGAACGTTCGCCAATAGGGCAAGAACAAGTCGCGGCAACAGCGCCCAAGTTGTCCATAGCATAGCGATAAAGGGCCACCATTGACCCCAGCGTGCCGGGTTCGTGCTGCCCGCAACTGCGTTGGCACGAAAGAACCGTGTGGCTTCCACCAGTGCAAGGTCTGGTGCAGCGGCTGGCCATACCCAGGCCCAAGGCGCTGCAACCGTCGCAATGAGGCTGTGATAGCGGCTGGCATCGGTCTCAAGAGTGGTGCTCCACCCAAAAGCAAGATCTTGCAGTACCACCATAACCAGCAAGGTCGCCAGACCGGCCAGAGCAAAACACAGCCCGCCCAGCTGAGCGGCTCTTGCGATAAGTACCGGCTGTAGTTTTACAGGCACCTCAGAATCGGGGCTGTTGCGAAAGCGTCGGAGCAGTGTTCCCCAAGGCTGCCAGCCAACCAGAGACTGCGCCGTAGTTAGCAGCGCCAGCAAAAGCTGGAAGGCCACAAAGGCCAAAAAAACCGTAATGTTGACGCGTTGGCCACCGTCGTAAAACAGCAAACCGAGCATAGTCAGTAAACCAAACAGGGTGCCCGCAGCCATAAAACCACTGTTTATCCGACGCCAGAAACCCAAGGTGTGCTCCGCTGGCGATGCGCTCGCCCCCGGGCCGCTCAGATGGTTGATGTGGGCCAGCCAGCGCTTCGGTGTGGGCGTAACCTGTTGCTGCTCGCAGGACAGTGCAAACTTGCGATCCCGCCGGTGTAAAAATGCCGGGGCCTGGCCTTTATCTCTTTGGGCGCAGTTGTCGAAATCCAGCAGTAAGCGGAGGGGGTGATCAGTCATGAAGGGTTCCGGTGGTGAATTCGGTCTTTGGGTCTATGGTGTTAGGATATCGGTATTACCCTGTCCGATACCAGATAACGAGCCTTCATGCCCCACCACCTGATGAATTTGCGCCACGTGCCGGATGACGAAGCCGACGAAATACGGGCGTTATTTGACGCCCACGATGTGCGCTTTTACGAGACGCCGCCAAGCCGTTGGGGTATCAGTATGGGTGGTTTTTGGGTGCACGACACAGACGAAGCGAACCGGGCGAAAGCCTTGCTGCACGAGTATCAGCGCCAGCGCATGGAAAGCCAACGTGAGGCCTATGAGGCTCGGCGACTGAGTGGCGAGAGCGGTGGCGTTTGGCAAATGTTTCGACACAAGCCTGTTCGCACTCTGGCTGCTTGCGTGGCCATACTGGTGATTATGGGGCTGAGTCTGCTGCCGTTTATCCGAATTTGACGGCGGGCTGCAGGTATGTCGCTTTAATCGGCTGTCCGCCAATCACGACGCTGTCCGGTATTCAGGACAGCTCGGCTGTACCAGTGCCTATAACTGGGTGGTTCCGTGCAAGCCCCGGTGAGACCGGCTCCAAGCTTGTCCGGAAATCTGGACAATTACCGGCGCAGGACAAAGGAGAATTCGGAAAAGTCAATTAAAACAATTGGATAAAATTGTGGCATAGGATGCGCATAACAATGGTCTCGGGTCGTGGTCCCGGCCCGTTCTAAACAACAACAAAATAAGGAACGACCATGAAACGCATCATGATCAGTGCGCTGATCGGCGCTACAGGCTTTGGCCTAAGTGCCTGCAATGACAGCAGCAACGATAATCCACCTGTCGCAAACCCGATTCCCGGATTTATTCAGGGCGATATTCAGCATACCCAATACGATGGTGTGACAGATGACCTGCTAACGGCAGGTATGGGTGCCACAGGATTAGGCAGCCCTACTGCGCCCACGTTCTCCGATGCTCTCAACCCCTCGCCTAGTGAGTTGCGCAGGCTTGCCATCTACAACAATTACCGTGCCTTGGTCGATACATCGGCTGGTGGAGGCTATGGCGAGTTCTTTGGCCCCAGCGTAGGCATTGGCACCGAAGGAATGATCTCTGGGCATGAGTACATCGCCTTCATGACAGCTCCGGGTAGCGACGTGTCCGTTACGGTTATGGCCCAGATACCTGACAGCTTTGATCAAAATAGCCCGTGTATGATTACCGCGCCATCATCCGGTTCCAGAGGTGTTTACGGGGCGATTGGTACAGCCGGAGAATGGGGCCTGAAAAAAGGCTGCGCGGTGGTTTACACCGATAAAGGCAGCGGCACGGGTTCGCACAACCTTGAGAGCAACACCGCTCAGCGTATGGATGGCACCCTCACTGCGGGAGATGAGCCAGTGCAGTTCCGCGCAGATCTGACCGATGCGGAACGCGGAGATTTCAGTGCTCTGTGGCCTGATCGTTTGGCCTGGAAACATGCGCACTCGAAAGCCAATCCGGAAGCGGATTGGGGGCAGCATGTGCTGCAATCAATTGAATTCGGGTTCTGGGCGCTCAATAAGCAGTTCGGCAGCGACAGCAATGCGATTACGCCTCTGAATACTTTGGTTATCGCGTCCAGCGTTTCCAACGGTGGCGGTTCTTCCGTTCGCGCTGCCGAACAGGACATCAACGGGTTGATCGATGGCGTAGCGGTGTCCGAACCCAATGTAAATCCGGTTGTGGATACAGGTTTCACCATTGTTCAAGGTTCCGGCACTGCGGTTGCTGAGAACAGCCGCAGCCTGCTCGAATACACCACAGCGCTTGCGGTGTATCAAGGCTGTGCAAATCAGGCGCCAGCCATCCGCGATAGCGCGCCACTGAACGCGCTTAACGTGGCTCAAGTGCGCGAGAATATCTGCAACTCGCTGTTTAACAAAGGCCTTGTAACAGGTGCTGACACTGACGCGCGTGCGATCGATGCGCAGCGTATTCTGAACCAGAACTTCGGCATCCAGCCTGAGCAGAATCTGCTTGCGCCAGTGCATTTTGCCTCCAAAGTGGCCCAGAGCATTGCCATGACCTACGCCAATGCCTATGGTCGTGCGGGTGTGGAAAACCGAGTGTGCGGGCTCAGTTTTGCCGCAACAGACTCTGCGGGCGCGGTGACGCCTTTCACAAATGCCGGAGAGGCTGCGGCCTTTGCAACCAGTAATGGTATTCCACCCACCGCAGGCGTCGATATTATCTACGATGACGCTGAGGGCCAGCCCACGGCGCTTCCCACAAGTGTGTCTCCAAGCAGTAGTCAGGTCGATTATGGTTTGGACGCTTTGTTGTGCTTGCACAGCTTGGCTTTGGGCCGTGACGCCATCACAGGAGATGCTTTGACGGGTGCTGATGCCACATTGGCTTCAGCAATCGCTGAAGGCATTGACGATATCAGGGCTACAGGAAACCTAAGTGGTAAGCCTGCAGTGTTTGTGACGGGGCGAGCGGATGCGATTTTGCCCATCAATCATACATCCCGGCCCTACTACGGACTTAACCAACGGGTTGAGGGTGCTGCCAGTGAGCTTCGTTATTACGAAGTAATCAACGCTCACCACCTCGACATTCTGAACCAGTTCGCAGGTATTGGTGACCGCTATGTGCCTTTGCATCATTACTATTTTCAGGCTCTGGATCTGGTATGGGAGCGTTTGACCAACGGCACCGAACTACCGCCGAGTCAGGTCGTCCGGACCACGCCGCGGGGAGATATCGCAACACCTCTGGCCGCGAGCAACCTTCCTGAAATTGCAGCACAACCGGCGGATGGAGATTTAATTCTCTTGGTTGGTAGCGAGTTACGCATCCCGGACTGACCGCGTTTTTGTGATCGCGCGCCCTCTCATTTGCTCACGCTGCTGAGAGGGCCATATACTTCCGACGGAACACCCGGCTTGCCGGGTGTCAGGGCTTTCAACATGAATGATACTGGACCCGGCGGTACGCGCTACATGACACAGTTGTTTGGTGAAAAGAACAAAACCGGGCTGACTCGGGATCTTATCGAAGCACTATTCCCCATGTTCGAGGAAGCCAGTGCCGGGGCGATCGCCGTTGACCGTGAGGCCCGTATCACCTGGCTGAACAACAGCTATTCACAATTACTGGGCCTGAAAGACTCGGCGAGTGCCATTGGCCGCCCGGTGCGTCAGGTGATTCCCGGAACCCGTATGCCCGAAGTGGTGGAAACCGGCAACCCCTTGTTATTGGACATCATGGAGCATCAACAGCAACAGTTGGTGGTTACCCGGTTGCCTTTCTACGACGAAGATGGGCAGATAGAGGGTGCTGTAGCGTTTGTGCTCTACGATGATTTGCAACCGCTAACGCCTCTGGTCAGCAAGTATCGACGCTTGCATCAGGATCTCGCTGCGGCGCGCAAAGCGCTGGCCAAAAAGGAAAGAAGTACACGATACAGCCTCGGCGATTTCATTGGGGCCAGCCCCGGAGCCCTTGAAGTGAAACGTCGCGCCCGCTTGGCTGCCGGTCGTGAGATGTCCGTGCTTTTACTGGGCGAAACCGGCACTGGTAAAGAGGTGCTGGCTCAGGCAATCCATGCTGTCTCCAGACGCGCAGAAAAGCCCTTTGTGGGCGTAAACGTGGCGGCCATTCCGGACAATCTTCTCGAAGCTGAGTTCTTCGGTGTCGCCCCAGGTGCTTTCACCGGTGCAGACCGCAAGCATCGCGAAGGCAAATTCCAACTCGCTAACGGCGGTACCTTGTTTCTGGATGAGGTCGGCGACATGCCTCTGCCGTTGCAGGCCAAACTGTTACGGGCCTTGCAGGAGGGGGAGGTTGAACCGCTTGGCTCCAACAAGGTTGCATCGGTGGATGTCCGCATTATCGCGGCAACCAGTCGCAACCTTGAAGCCATGATTGCCGACGGCACTTTCCGCTCAGATCTATACTACCGGCTCAACGTTCTCGAAATTCCCATACCTCCCTTGAGAGAGCGGTTGGCAGACATTGGCCTGCTCTGTGAAACCTTGCTCTGGGAGATTAGCGAAGGGCTGGACATGCGCGCGGAAATAACCGATGCCGGCGTTGCGGCTTTGGCCAGTTACGATTGGCCCGGTAACATCCGCGAGCTACGTAATGTGCTTGAGCGCGCCCTGACCATGAGTGAGGAAGGCGGTGTTCTAGATGCTGACGCCATGTTCAAGGTTTTGCCGCGGGTTGGGGTTCGCCCGGCCTTGCGGGTTTCGTCGCGTCCCATCAGGCCATTAGCTGAAACTCTGGCCGAGGCGGAAGCTCAGGCGGTTGAAGAGGCACTGGTCGCAAGCAGGGGTAACCGTACCAGGGCCGCCCGGCTCTTGGGCATTTCCCGGTCCGTGCTGTATGAGAAGCTCGCCAAGATGTCCTGAATTCCGGACAGGTGTCTTGATATCTGTACAAGTACCTACGACTATCGAATTATACTGTCCGAATATCAGGACACTTCACGGCTTCAGAAGTTTTGAGTTTTTCTTATCTGATTGATTAATATAACAAAAAAATTATTGGCACAGTCTCTGCTGTTTCTTGGATGCAGGACGTCAGAACAACGCAGAAAACAAGACTGACGCTTTCGTAGGACTCAAAATACACAAATGTCTGTCTCGTTTCCTGCGATGTCTGACTACGCTCAGATCAGGCTTGTCAGGAAAATCATCCTGCCAGCCAACTACAACAACAATGCTAGGAGACTCGCCAATGAAACTTCTCAAGGCCATCACCGGAATTGCCGGTGCGATTGCCCTGACAACAGGATCGGTATACGCAGACGATTTGCGTTGGAAAATGCCGGTTGCCTTCTCCACCAATCTCCCCGGATTGGGGTCGCCAGCGGCCTGGGTTGCCGAAAATCTTAACGCAGCTTCTGGCGGTAGTATTCAGGTTCGTGTCTACGAGCCGGGTAAGCTGGTTCCGGCGTTCGATATTCTCCAGTCTGTCTCTGATGGCAAGGTTTCTGCGGGTTACACCTGGATCGGTTACGACCAAGGTAAGGTTCCGGCGATTCCACTGTTTGCGGCTGTGCCTTTTGGTATGAAGCCTTGGGCTTATACCGGCTGGTACTACTATGGTGGCGGTCATGAAATGCTGCAGGAAGTGTATGCCAACAAAGGCTTCGACGTACATGCGCAGCTTTGCGGCATAATCGGGCCCGAAACAGCTGGCTGGTACAAAGACAAAATTGACACTCTGGAAGACTACAAAGGTTTGAAAATTCGCTTTGCGGGTCTAGGTGGCAAGGTTCTGGAAAAACTGGGGGCTTCGGTCACCATGATGCCCGGCGGTGAGCTATTTCAGGCGCTGGAAAAAGGCACCATCGATGCAACCGAATTTTCCATGCCTGCTATTGACCAGATTCTCGGATTCGATCAGGTGGTCAAATACAACCTCTTCCCCGGTTGGCATCAGCAGTTCACTGCTCAGTACATGTTGATCAATAAGGACGAGTGGAACAACGCAACCGACGCTCAAAAAGCGCTGGTTGAAGCCTCTTGTACCGCCGCAACAACGCTGGCTCTGGCCGAGGGCGAGTACAAGAACGGTAAGGTGCTGGCTGGCTTCCAAGCCAAAGGTGTAAATGCTGACCAGATTCCCCGCGACGTTCTGCAGAAGCTAAAGTCGGTTACTGAAGAGGTTTTGAAAGAAGAAGCCTCCAAAGATGCGGACTTCAAGCGCGTTTACGAAAGCCAGAACGAGTTCATGGAGACCTACAAGGTGTGGGATTCGCGCGCCTACGTACCAACGGATCTTTAAAGTCCGGGGCTGATCTGAGGCACCGGAAAAATACCGGTGCTCTCTAACCAAGTCTGGATGGCCCTTCGGGGTCATCCTTGTTTCGCAGCATAGGTTTTCTGAGCGGGGATTTATTCTATGACGGTGTCTGATAAAGACTCACCGCAAAACTCGCGGGCACAGGTGCCCGACGCCGGTGAATTTCTTCACCATCACACAGTGTTGCCAACAACCCGTGTTAGCCAGTGGGTCGATCGTGCAATCGCTGCAATAGGCAAGGGTGCTTCTTGGCTCTGGGTGGTGCTAACCGGCGTAATCATCTGGGCGGTGGTTGGTCGCTATGCCTTCGAGCATGGCTCGGTGACACTGGAGGAGGTCCAGTGGCACTTGGCTGGTATCGGTTGGCTTCTGGGGCTGGCTTATACCCTGGTTGTTGATGATCACGTGCGAGTGGATGTGCTTCATGAACGCATGACCTTGAGAGCCCAAGGCTGGGTTGAACTGTTTGGCCTGCTATTCCTGCTATTACCGTTTCTCGGGTTGGCGGTTTACGAGATGATCCCCTACGCATTCAGTTCCTGGCAGCAGGGCGAGACCAGTCAGGCGCCTGCCGGGCTTCCTTACCGCTGGGTTCTCAAAGGCGTTGTGGCACTGTCTTTTATTCTTCTGGCGATTGCCGCGCTATCGCGCTTGCTAAAAGTTACCGCGCTGCTTTTTGGTTTTCCGAAGCCCATCTCTGTCGATACCAGCAATAACAAGAAAGAGGATGTGTCCTGATGGAGCTTGAAACCTTATTTGTGATTGGTATGTTCCTGACGTTCGGGGCCTTATTGATGACCGGTTTTCCGGTTGCCTGGGTGTTGGGTGGTACTGCCGTTATCTGGACGGTTATCGGTGTGGTGGCCGTTGAGAATTTTGGCGCCAATCTGTGGTTCGATTATGTGTCATCCATGGGACTAATGCCCGAGCGCGTGTGGAAAGTTGTTAACAGTGAAACTCTGGTAGCGCTGCCCATGTTTATCTTTATGGGCATCATGCTCGATCAGTCTGGTGTTGCTGAGCGACTGATGAATAGCATGGTAAAGCTGTTTGGTGCTGTGCGTGGCGGCTATGCGGTAACGGTCATTATTATTGGCGTACTGCTGGCAGCGACCACCGGCATTATTGGTGCGTCCGTGGTGCTGCTGGGCATGCTTTCCTTGCCCGTGATGATGGAAAACAAGTATGACAAAGGGTTTGCAGTTGGCACAGCCTGCGCCACGGGCACCCTTGGGATCCTGATTCCTCCTTCCATAATGTTGGTGCTGATGGCTGACCGACTGGCGGTTCCCGAAGCCTCCGTGGGTGATTTGTTTATGGGTGCCTTCCTGCCCGGTTTGCTATTGGGTGCCATGTACGTTGCCTATGCCATGATCCGGCCGCTGTTGCAGCCGCACATCGCGCCAGTGCCGGAAGGCACGGAGAAAGTATCCTGGAGCATAGTTTGGGACGTCGCCAAGGCAGTTTTGCCGACAGCTGCGCTGATTCTCGGTGTGCTCGGTTCTATTTTTGCTGGCATAGCCACGCCCACGGAAGCGTCCGGTGTCGGCGCCTTGGGTGCTCTATTGCTGGCTGTGATGGCACGGCGGTTGAACATGAAGGTTCTGCGCTCATCAATACAGCAAACCACACGAACGTCTGCGTTTATCTTTGCTATTTTTCTCGGCGCAACGGCTTTCTCTGTGGTGTTGCGCGGCCTTGGTGGCGATGAAGTAATCAAAGATGCACTGTTGGGCCTACCATTCGGGCCCTACGGCGTGGTGTTGACCATTCTGTTTGCAGTGTTCTTGCTTGGTTTCTTCCTCGACTGGGTTGAAATTACACTGATTATTCTTCCGCTGGTGGCACCGGTTGTACAACATCTCGGATTTGACTTGGTGTGGTTTACCATCCTCTTTGCCATGTGCCTGCAAACGTCGTTTTTGACGCCACCGGTAGGCTTTGCTCTGTTTTACATCAAAGGTGTAGCGCCGCCGGAAATCACGGTGATCGACATCTATAAGGGCGTTATACCCTTCATTGTTATTCAGCTGATCGCACTGGCCATTGTATTCCTAGTGCCCGAGATCGCGACCTGGCTGCCCGGCGTGGCTTACGACTAAGGAGAGACAACGATGCGATTAGAAAACCAAATAGCCCTGATTACAGGAGCCGGGCGCGGTATAGGCCGTGCAATCGCAGAACACTATGGCCGCGAAGGCGCCCGTGTAGCTGTAGCCGACCTTACTCTGGAAAGCGCCCAAGAGGCTGTTGATGCCATAGAAAAAGCGGGCGGCACTGCAATGGCTCTGGCCATGGATGTGACTGATGAGGCTGCCGTCGATGCCGGTGTTGCCACCCTTGTGGAAGCATGGGGCGGCTTGGACATCGCCGTGGCCAATGCCGGTATTCAGCATATAGATCCGGTACATAAACTGGCGTATGCGGACTGGCGCCGGGTCATCAACGTGCACCTTGATGGCGCCTTTCTGGTAACCCGTGCTGCGCTCAGACAGATGTACGCAGGTGGTGGAGGTACTATGCTGTATATGGGGTCTGTGCATTCACTGGAGGCCTCACCCCTGAAGTCGCCTTATGTGGCTGCAAAGCATGGCATGCTGGGTTTGTGTCGCGCGGTTGCCAAAGAAGGCGCGGAGCACGGCGTGCGCAGTAATATTATCTGCCCGGGCTTTGTAAGAACGCCGCTCGTTGACAAACAGATTCCGGAACAGGCAAAGGAGCTTGGTATTTCTGAAGAGGAAGTCATCAGCAAGGTTATGTTGAAGAACACAGTGGACGGCAAGTTCACTACCTTGGAAGATGTTTCCGAAATGGCCGTGCATCTTGCGGCCTTTCCTTCGGCCGCACTCACTGGCCAATCTATCGTTGTCAGCCACGGCTGGCACATGCAGTAAGTAACAGGAGCGACGGATGAGCCTTACAGAACAATCGCCCGTAGTCTGGACCCCCTCCGAAGACGCGGTAGAGACAACCCAAATGGGCCGTTTCAAAACTTGGCTGGGCAGTCAGGGTTACGGCCCTTTTGCGGATTATCACGCGCTGCACCAGTGGTCCGTTGAAGATCTCGAAACCTTCTGGGGGAAAGTATGGGATTACTGTGGCCTGATCTGTGAAACACCGGCCAATAAAGTGCTGGGCAAGCGGGACATGCCCGGCGCCGAGTGGTTCCCGGGTATGAAGTTGAACTTTGCCGCTAACCTGTTGCGATCGGCGGAGGGCGAACATGCCAGCAACGAAGCCGTCGTGGCTTACTGCGAAACGCGCCCGGTTCTGCGCCGCACCTACAGTGAACTGAAAGCCGACGTAGGTGCCTTGGAGGCCTTCCTGCGCAGCAAAGGTATCGAAAAAGGCGACAGAGTGGCCGGTGTTGTTACCAACGGCTACGAAGCGCTCGTTGGCATGCTGGCAGCAACCAGCCTTGGTGCCATCTGGAGTTCTGCCTCGCCGGACTTTGGTATTGGTGCCATTCTTGACCGCTTTGGCCAGATTGAGCCCTCGGCTTTAATTGTGGTAAACGGCTACGGCTATGGCGGTAAAACCTTCGCCCGCCAGAAGGATTTTGCAGAACTGATTGCTGGCTTGCCAACACTTAAATGCGTTGTCAGCGTTGAACAACTCCCGGGCGAAACGGCAGTTCCCGGTGAACTGGTGACCCCCTGGGACGAAGCTCTTGCCTCTGGCGCTGGGCAGGCGCCCTCATTCACGCCGGTCGATCCAGGCCACCCGGTTTACATCCTGTATTCCTCCGGCACTACCGGCAAGCCCAAGTGCATCGTACACGGCACCGCAGGTCTGCTGATTAATCATGCCAAAGAACTCATGCTGCATGGCGACGTAGGCCCGGAAGACCGGTTCCTCTACTTCACCACCTGCGGCTGGATGATGTGGAACTGGCAAGCCTCTGCTCTGCTGACCGGCGCTGCCGTCATCACCGTAGACGGCTCACCCGGCTATCCCAGCCTAAGCTTTCTGTGGGACACAGTAGCCGAAGAGCGAGTAACCCACTTCGGCACTAGCGCAAGGTTCATTGCAGGCTGCCGCAAGGCGGAAATGGCCCCGACTGACACACTTGATCTGAGCAAACTGAGAGTTGTGTTCTCAACCGGTTCACCCCTGCTCCCGGAAGACTACGACTGGGTCTACAGCCAAGGTGCACCTAAAGCCCTGCTCGGCTCTATTGCTGGTGGAACCGACATCTGCGGCTGCTTCGTAGGCTCCACCCCACTGCTGCCCGTGCGCCGTGGTGAAATCCAGTGTCGTTTTCTGGGTGTGGATGCCGTTGCTTACGGCGACGACGGCCACCCGGTTGACCAAG
Source organism: Marinobacter sp. 1-4A (assembly GCF_016597725.1). Classification (GTDB taxonomy): domain Bacteria; phylum Pseudomonadota; class Gammaproteobacteria; order Pseudomonadales; family Oleiphilaceae; genus Marinobacter. The sequence goes on along the minus strand of NZ_VCGY01000003.1, from coordinate 414,599 downwards.
GCCGCGGCGAACTCGTCTGCCGCCAGCCCTTGCCTTCCATGCCCGTTGCCTTCTGGGACGATGCTGATGGCGAGCGCTACCGCGCCGCCTACTTCGACACCTTCCCCGGCGTATGGGCACACGGTGACTTTATAGAATTCACCGAACATGGTGGCGCCATCATCTACGGCCGCTCCGACGCCACCCTCAACCCCGGCGGCGTAAGAATCGGCACCGCCGAGATTTACCGTCAGGTAGAAACCGAAGCGGCCATCAAAGACAGCCTCGTAGTAGGCCGCCAGATTGATGGCGACGTAGAAGTTGTTTTGTTCGTAGTACCAGCAGATGGCCAAACACTCACCGATGAATTACTAAAACAGCTAAAAACCCGAATCCGCCAGGGCGCCAGTCCACGGCACGTTCCTAAGCACATCGTTCAGGTGCCAGACATCCCCTACACCCGCAGCGGCAAAAAAGTCGAACTGGCCGTCGCCCGCCTGATCAACGGCTCCACCAAAGCCGACAACCGCGATGCTCTGGGCAACCCGGAAGCTCTGGACCAGATACGCGAGCGGCTTGCTGAGGAGAATTTGTTACCCCAAGATTAAGGGGCGGAGCCCAAGCGTCACATGGATGTGCCGCAAGGAGCGTGTTTTGGGAGGCATTAACCCCAGCGCGCTACTCCCGAGTTAATCGCTCAAATGTTAGAAAGTTTCGTAAAATCCCACCTTTTGTTCGCCCAGTTACCGAAGATCAAGGGTTTTTAGTCCGTTCTTATACTAAGATCGTAACCAGAGATTACAAAAAAATGCTATCTTAGTAGGTCTATCAAAAGTTTAAAAATCAGTCATTGCATAGACCTACCGTTCACAAGACGGAAGATCCAGCCATGACCGTCCTGAACCCACCTATTAGCCTGAGGACGAAAATGACATCATCCAAAGCAAAGATTGTCTACACACTGACCGACGAAGCACCAGCCCTCGCCACTCGGTCACTTTTACCCATACTGGAAACCTACGCCAAACCAGCTGGTATCGAATTTGAAACCAGCGACATATCCCTTGCGGCGCGTATATTGGCTATCTTTCCGGATCACCTTGAGGAAAGCCAGCGCGTACCCGACGCCCTGTCAGAGTTGGGCGAGTACACCAAAGACCCTGATGCCAACATCATCAAGCTGCCAAACATCTCTGCTTCCATACCGCAGTTGCGCGCAGCGATCAAAGAGCTGAACGATCAGGGCTATAAGGTTCCCGAGTACAAGGAAAACCCGCAAACCGACGAAGAAAAAGAGATCACAGCCCGCTACGCCAAAGTACTTGGCAGCGCCGTGAATCCGGTTTTGCGAGAAGGTAACTCCGATCGTCGCGCACCCACTGCGGTGAAAGCGTTTGCCCGTAAATACCCCCACACAATGGGTGAGTGGAGCCCGGCTTCACGTACTCACGTGGCGCATATGCGCGGGGGCGACTTTTACTCCAACGAGCAGTCCATCACTCTCGACAAGGCTACCAACGCCCGCATCGTTTTCGAGAACAAAAAAGGTGAGCAAACTGTCCTCAAGTCCGACTTGCCACTGCAGGAAGGCGAAGTGCTTGATGGCATGTTCATGAGCAAGAATGCGCTCTGCAAATTTTTTGAAGAAGCCATCGAAGACTGCGAAAAAACCGGGGTAATGTTCTCCCTGCACGTAAAAGCTACCATGATGAAAATCTCCCACCCGATCGTGTTTGGTCACGCGGTGAAGATTTACTACAAGGAGCTTTTCGATAAGTATGGCGAGCTGTTTGACGAAATTGGTGTAAATCCGAACAACGGCCTTTCCTCTGTACTTGAGAAAATCAAGCAGTTGCCCGAGTCGAAGCAGGAAGAGATTCAGGAAACCCTGCACAAGACCTACGAGCACCGCCCGGAAATCGCCATGGTGGATTCCGTAAAAGGCGTGACCAACCTGCACGTACCGAGCGACGTGATTGTTGATGCCTCCATGCCCGCGATGATTCGTAACTCCGGCAAGATGTGGGCCCGCGATGGCAAGCTCAAGGACACCAAGGCGGTGATGCCTGAGTCCACCTACGCCACGATTTACCAGGAAATGATCAACTTCTGCAAAACCCACGGTGCTTTTGATCCCACCACCATGGGAACCGTGCCGAACGTAGGCCTGATGGCGCAGAAGGCAGAAGAATACGGCTCCCACGACAAGACCTTTGAAATCAAGGAAGACGGCATTGTGCGTGTTGTCGCTGAAGACGGCACCGTGCTGACTGAGCACAATGTAGAAAAAGGTGATATCTGGCGCGCTTGCCAAACCAAAGACCTGCCAATCCGCGACTGGGTCAAGCTGGCCGTTAGCCGTGCCCGCGCCACCGGCATGCCAGCCGTGTTCTGGCTTGACGACGAACGCCCGCATGATGCCGAGCTGATCAAGAAGGTAAACACGTACCTGAAAGATCACGACACCGAAGGCCTGCACATTCGCCTCGAGTCTCCTGTGCGGGCCATTCGCTGGACAATGGAGCGCCTGATTCGCGGTCTGGATACGATTTCTGTAACCGGCAACGTACTGCGTGACTATCTCACCGACCTCTTCCCGATTCTGGAGCTGGGCACCAGCGCCAAGATGCTGTCGATTGTGCCTCTGCTAAATGGTGGTGGCCTCTACGAAACCGGCGCTGGCGGCTCTGCACCCAAGCACGTACAGCAGTTGTTGCAGGAAGATCACCTACGCTGGGATTCTCTGGGTGAATTTCTGGCCATTGCCGTATCACTGGATGAGTTGGGCGAGAAGCACGATAACAACCGTGCGCGCCTGCTGGGCCAGACGTTGGATAAAGCTACCGAGCGCCTGCTGGAAAACAACCAGTCGCCGTCACGGGTCACCGGTGAGCTGGATAACCGTGGCAGCCATTTCCACTTGGCGCGTTACTGGGCAGAAGAGCTGGCTAATCAGGACAGCGACAAGGAGTTGAAAGAGTTCTTCACCAATATGTCGAAGCAGCTGGAAGAAAATAAGGACAAGATTCTGGAAGAAATGAGTGTTATCCAGGGTCATCCGGCGGATATCGGCGGTTACTACCATCCACCTGCAGAAAAGGTGGAAGCTGTAATGCAGCCGAGTGAAACCTTCAACCGGATTCTGAAGGATGCCCGCGCATCGGTGAAGTAATCCAAGAAGGCGCCCGGCATTACGTCTGAGCGCCCGAGATAAAAACCCGGAAAGCCCTTACTCGGCTCTCCGGGTTTTTTTATGATTGCTGCAGCGGTACCAGCGTTCCATTGGTCAGTCTGGCCAAGTCACCAGGTGAGAGTTCTATCTCCAACCCGCGTCGGCCAGCGCTCACATAAACGGTTTCAAAGCTTTCAGCAGAGGCATCAATGAAGGTTTTTAAACGGTTCTTTTGGCCTAGTGGGCTAACACCTCCCAATACATAGCCGGTGCGGCGCTGGACTTCTTGTGGGTCGGCCATGACCGCTTTTTTGCCGCCGGCTGCCTTCGCGATCAGCTTCATACTTAGCATGCCTGTAACCGGAACCACGCCCACTGCCAAGGTTTTGCTATCCACAGCGACCACCAGCGTTTTGAATATTCGTGCCGGATCCACGCCGAGCTTATCTGCAGCTTCGTTGCCGTATCCTGCGCTGCCCGGGTCGTGGTCATATTCATGAATAGTGTGGAAAATGCCAGCTTTACTCGCCGCATCGATACCGGGCGTCATAGTTTGCTCCTGAAATCGTTGGTTTTTCTAATGCTCAACAGTCTATGATAACTTGAGATTTGAGCAGCTCTAAGATTGAATAAAAACTGTCACCAATATCAAGGCGTACCTGATGAACCCAATAGCCCGTCGTGCACTGCACAGTTGCAAGGTTCCCAAGGATTTATCTAGCGTTACCCATCGCGATACAGCTGGTGAAAAACCGGAAGCTGTTGGTGTTGATACCCGCACCGTAAACGCTATATGGAAAAGCGTTGAAGCCTTGTATCGCACCGGTGTCCACCCAGGCATCCAGATATCCGTTCGCCACAGGGGTGAACAGATACTGCACAGGGCAATTGGCCATGCCAGTGGTAACGGCCCCCACGATACGGCGGGCACGCCCACTGTTGCCATGACCACAGACACGCCTATTTGCTACTTTTCTGCCTCCAAAGCGGTTACCGCGTTGCTCATGCACATGCTGGTCGAGCAGGGGCTGGTTAACCTGATGGACCCCGTGTCTTATTATTGCCCGGAGTTTGCACAAAACGGCAAACGTACCATCACGGTGCATCAAATCCTGTCCCACAGGGGCGGCATTCCTTCCATTCCGAAAGAGACACCCATAGAGGTTCTGTGGGATCAGGAAGAGATCTGGCGGTTGCTCTGTGAGTCCAGAGCCATTGCTGTAGACGGTGCCAAGGTTGCGTACCATGCAATCACCGGCGGCTATGTGCTGCAGCGGGTGCTCGAAAGGGTAACCGGCGACACCATTGAAAACTATCTGGACAAGCACATTCGCCAGCCCATGGGTATGAAGTGGTTCACTTACGGGATTCAGCCAGAGAATTTGCATGAGTTGGCCACCAACTACGCAACCGGCCCGACACCGCGGTTTCCCGTGTCCTGGATCGTAAACCGCGCACTAGGTGGCGATATCTCGACAGTAGAAGAGGTAACCAATAATCCTCTGTTTCAGGAAGCGGTGATCCCTGCGGGTAATCTGTGTGGCACAGCTGAAGAAATGGGGCGTTTCTTCCAGATGATGCTGAATGGCGGTACCTGGAACGGTAAGCGAATTTGCAGCGAACTCACTGTACGACGAGCCATCCAGCAATATGGCTCGCTACAAATTGACCGTACCATGTTGATGCCGATGCGTTTCAGCGCTGGCTTGATGCTCGGCGGCAACCCCGTTGGTTTGTGGGGGCAAAAAAGCCGCTATGCATTCGGGCATGTTGGCCTCATCAACAAGTTTTGCTGGGCGGATGCCGCACGGGATATTTCCGTAAGCCTTCTCAATACCGGAATTCCTATCGTTGGGCACCACATTCCGGCATTGGCTAAATTTATTTATACCATCGGCCGCGAGTTTCCACTGCGCCCTGAAAATGAGCGTCCTGTAGTTGCTGCCTGAGGCAGCGACTTACAGGGTTCGAAGTTGGTCTTCGAGAATGCCGAGCACCGATGACAATATGTCGCGAAAGTCAGTCAGCGTCTGCGTGCGCTGAATGACTTCCTCGCGGCTTTCGTCCAATCTTTCCAGTTTGGGCACAACCCGCCGAATGCCTTCAGTGATCACTTCATAAGGATAATGGTGGTCCTGAATGCTGAGCTTGTTTATCTCAGAGACCTCCTGATTAAAGATGCTAATAATGTCGTACAGCAGGTCTTTATGGGCAATGCTGGAGGCTTCCCAGTAGGCGTCGTCTAGTAATTCGAGCAGAGAAAGATATTCCCTTAGGGTATCCGCAACGGATGTCTGGCTCATAAACAATCCTGATCGCTATAAAAACAGTAACGGGAACTATAGCAGTGGATTCGTCAGGATTCTCGGGTGTGAGGCCATTGTATGGCCGCTGCTATGAAGAAGCCGAGAGCGACGATAAGAGTGAAGCTGTGTTCATTTTGTTGCACTTTGTCAGACAGTTGTGCAAACTACATTTTGATCAAGGAATAACTGCAACTCAATGGACGAGATACGCAATGGATAACGTCGAAAAGCCCCGCAATGAACAGCCTCCGGCAACCAGACAGGTTCGTCTGGACCATCACGACAGTGTACGAAATCACGTGCATCAGAGAGTGAGCACCGAAGTGGAGCGATTAGAGCGTCGAATTGAGGCTTTACGCTTGGCCAAAGCGCCCCATGTAGCCGTTATGATTTCAGCTTACGAGCGCATGATTGACCATAAAAAAGGCTTTCTTCAGAACTGGGAACTGGATGAGTGGCGCCATTACTGACGCGCTGGAGACCCTGTGGCAGCCCAGCTTATGATAGCTTCGCTATCTGGCAGATTGTCGCAATAGGCTGGGTTTGGGCTAGTTTGGTTAGGGTTTTCAGTGGTCGGAGTTTCAAGCGCTGCTGGTTCGCCGTTGGATGTAAAAATCCTTACGGTTGACGTCACATAGTTGAGGTCAACTCTCAGGCAGTCAGGGCTCAAGTCGCTCAGGTTTACGCCGTCATAGCGATTCAGGTCCAAGACCCGGATGTCAGCACTTTTGATGAAAAGCGTGTCGGTTTTATTCCGAATGAATTCTTGCCTCAGTTCGATGCTCCCAAAATTGCGGCTAACATAGTCTGCGGTAGCAAACTCGGGCTTATTGTAGCCGCTGGTGACAAAGCTGTTGGCATCAAAACGGCTTCCGGCTAGGACGCTAACCAATTCTGGCTGTGCACCAATGTCTTCTGGTTCCACGCTCCGGCTTACATACTGGATGGTACGGTAAACCTTTTCTTCCAAGCTATTGCCTTCAGCGTTAGCGGGTAGATATCTCCAGTCCAATGTTGGGTAAACCCATAGTTTTTCGTTCAGCGCCAAATCTCTCAGTGCGGCATCCTGCTCCGTAAACCGAATAAGTGCACCATTTCCTCGAGTGTTGTAGGTGCCAGCCTCTCCATCAGCAATGCGTTGGCTAATGTACTTCCGGCCTTCCCGGAAATTCGTGCTTTGGTTCGATGCAATGATTTGATTGATCAGGTCGAGAGGGTTGCGTACTTTTCTATAGTTATTGCCATCTTCAGTACGGGTGGCTCGAATAAACCTGTCAATATGGCTGCGAATCTCGTTAGCCGTCTCGCGGTTATCGGCATTATCGTCACTGCCGCTGGGTTGAATACCCTGATAGAAATCCCAAAACCGAGTGTGTTTAAGGTTGTCGGGTGCTGCTTCGGTATTTTCAATATCAAATGTTGAAAAGCCCAAGTCTACGTTAGTGGCAGGGTTGAATGCGCTTGGGCCAGTATCCTCCATCCCGCACCCGCTTAGGAGTGTGAGTGAGATGGCGGCAAAAAAGTAAGAGTGTCTCATTTCAGAAGGCCCTGAGGTGCGAAATCAACCATAAACGACTAAAGTAATTACCCGCGGGGCGCTATGCCCCGATCCGACTGCTGACAATAAACTATAAGACAGGCACCTGCCCTCGCGGAGATCACATTTTGCAGCAACGGTGTAAACCGGCGTCAGGCAAAGCCATGCAATGGTTGTTTGCCGCGATAGTTATGATCGCTACTCTAGCGCCCGGACTGGCAGGTGCTCAAGAGCAGTGTGTGAATGGCCAGCTTGTTCTAAAAAGCAATACGGACAGCATTCGCGATTTTGGCGGCTGCATTTCCTATCTTGAGGATGCCGGTCAGCTCTATCTTTTGCCAGACATTCTTACCATGGAGCCTGAGCGGTTTACCCAACATGAAAGTGGTGTGCTGAACTTTGGCTACACAGAGTCGGCATACTGGACTCGTTTTGATGTGCGCGCAGATGCCGGGGAGACTGATTCAGAGTGGATTTTGGAGCTTGCGCTGCCGCTTGTGGACGAAGTTGTATTGTACTTGGTGCGCGATGGCGAATTGATCGATCAGCGAAAGGCAGGCTATCACGACAACTGGGCAGAACGTGATCTAGCCGTACCCAACCCAACATTCCGGCTTGATCTGGAGCCAGATAGCGTTACTTCAGTGTACTTGCGCATTATCAATACCAACACCTTTCGTTTGCCCATTAGCCTTTGGAGCCCTGACAGTTACATCGAAAAAGTGTCGGTGGACGAAATAATTCGTGGTGCGCTGCTCGGAAGCCTGCTGGCCATTTTGGCGTATAACCTGTTTGTAGCAGTGTCGGTTCGCGAGCGCAGTAACATCTATTACGTGCTTTATCTGGTCTCGGCGGCCGTATTTATTGCAACCGAACAGGTTCACGGCATCCAGCTTTTAGACAGTCGCCCGGCGCTGTTCAATAAAGAATATCTGCATTTTCAGATTATCATGACCTGGTTCTGGGGCCTATTAATGGCCAGAGCGCTGTTGGAAACTCGCACCCGGTCAATAGATCTGGACCGGGTTCTAATCATGTGCCTGTATTCAGTCATTCTTACCTTTGTGTTGTCTGTATTCGTTCCTTACCACACGGCCATGGAATGGATTGTTATTGGTTCGATGTTGCTTTGCCTTATTTTGATCGTGGTCAGCTATCTGTCCTGGCGCTATTACAATCCGGCCGCGCGCTCATACTTTTTTGCCTGGACGCTAGCGCTCATTGGCTTTAGTATCTATGCCCTCACGGTTATGGGCTACTTGCCGCTGAATGCGTTCACTGGTTACGCTCCCCAAATCGGGCTTACGGCGCAGATTATTCTGTTCTCTTTCGCTTTGGCCGATCGCATAAAACAGGTTCAAGGTCAGGCATTAAACTGGAGCCGGCGAGCACTGGCTAACCTTCAGCGCTATCAATCACTCTTTGATAACGCGATTGAGGGCGTATTCCAGATGTCGGCCGGGCGCCAGTTTGTAACGGCTAATCCCGCCATGGCGCGTTTAATGGGCTATGGCAGTAGCCGGGAGCTGTTGCAAAGCAATCCGGATGTACTGGAGGCATGTATTGCTGATGACCGGCTGCGGGAATTGGTGGTTGAGCAGTTGGAGGCTAGGGGCACAGTAAAGGGCGTAGAAGCCCGATACCTAACCCGGTCAGGGGAAGAGCGCTGGGCGATTATCTCCCTTCACACCGCCTACGATACGGAAGGTGAACCCACGCATCTTGAAGGAACGTGTGTGGACTCTACGGAAAGCCACCGACGCCAACGTATTGAGCGCGAGCGAGAACAGGAGCGGCTAGAGAAAGAGTTGGCCCGAAACTCTGCAGAAGCCAAGAGTCAGTTCCTTGCCAATATGAGCCATGAGATTCGCACACCCTTAGCCGCCATCATCGGCTACGGCGAAACGCTGATGGACCCGGATCTTGATGAGCAGGAGAAGCGCAGCAGCGCTGAAACTGTCGTTCGGAGCGGGCGGCACTTGCTGGAGCTGGTGAACGACATTCTCGACCATTCCAAAATTGATGCGAACAAGCTCGATGTGGATATCGTTTCAGTAAATCTCCCCGAGCTTTTGGATGAAATCCGTGCCTTTTTTGCACCGCGAGCCCGGGAAAAAGGATTGGATTTCAACATCGTTTCTGAATTTCCCTTGCCCGAGCAAATTCAAACAGACCCAACCCGTTTGCGTCAGATCATCATCAATTTGTGTGGAAATGCCCTCAAATTTACAGAAAAAGGGTCTATCTCCCTTTCGATTCGGTGTGATCGCGAAGACGAAACTCTGGTTGCGAGGGTTGTGGATACAGGAATTGGCATGAAACCGGAGCAGTTAGGTCGTCTGTTCGATCCTTTTGCGCAGGGCAGTGCAGCCATTTCCCGACAGTATGGCGGCACCGGCCTTGGCCTCAGTATTTCCCGCCGGCTGGCCGAGATGCTTGGTGGCAGCATCCATGTCAGCAGCACATACGGAGAAGGCAGCGAGTTTGAGCTATCTATTCGCACTGGGCCTCTGGAACAGGTCCACTTTCTGCGCGACGCTTCCGAGCTAAGCCAGCGCCGTCGAAGTATTCCAATGACGGTAGCGCCGCGTCTTTCGGGGCGTATACTTTGTGCGGAAGACAACGACGTAAACCGTCGTCTGGTTTCACTGCTGGTAGGTCGCACTGGCGCTGAACTGGTTCACGTAGGTAACGGCGCGGAAGCTCTGGAAATGGCTATCCGGGAATCATTTGATCTGATTCTTATGGATATCCAGATGCCGGTTATGAATGGCCGGGATGCTACCGCAGCCTTGCGTGAGGCAGGGGTGAATACACCGGTAATTGCGTTGACAGCGAATGTGATGACCGAAGATATTGCCGATTACCGGTTGGCGGGCTGCAACGAGCATCTGGCAAAGCCCATCGACAAGCAACGCTTCTATGAAGTGTTGGCGCGTTATCTGGAGGTTCAGGCTGACCGCTCAGGAGTGCCAACGCAGCAATACTATGGCCGTGTGCTGGTGGCTGAAGACCACGTCGAGAACCGACAGTTGGTGGAACGTATGTTGAGCCGTTTGGGTTTGGAGGTGATGTCCGTTACCGCAGGCGACGAAGCCGTACGCAAGGCCCTTTCGGAGCCTGTGCAATTGGTGCTGATGGATAGGCACATGCCTGTCATGGGCGGAGTGGAGGCAACCCGGCTGCTCCGGCAGGCGGGCTTTAGACGCCCGATTATTGCGTTTACCGCTGGCGACCAGCAAGAAACCGACGCACTGCGTGAGGCAGGTTGTGACGGGGTACTGGAGAAGCCGATAGATGAGTACCGCCTACAAGCGCTGCTGAGTCGATTTTTGGATTCTGCGCCAGCGCGTGAGCAAGAGGATGCAGAAGAAGACGAGGCCATCAGTCGCCTGACAACCCAATTTCTGTCAGGGTTGGATGAGCGCAGACAGCGAATGAGCCAAGCGATAGCAGGCAAAGACAAAGCCGTGCTTGAATTTGAAGCGCATCAAATAAAAGGGTCAGCTGGGGCTGTGGGTTACCCTGAGATGACCCGCCAGGCCGGTATTGTAGAGGGGCTGTTAAAGGCGGCAGATCCGCAATGGCACCTGATACGCAGCGAGTTTGCAGTATTGGATGGGATGATCGAGCGTGAACTACCACAGAATGAAACAGGATTGAGCTAATGAGTGAGCGTCAACTGCACCGTGAACAGCATTCAATGAGCATGATGTATGGCACCTATGCCGATATCTTGTTCGTGCTTTTTCCGTTCCTTGTCATCGGTATGCAGCGTCTTTGGGATGGCCGCCTTTATGAAATGCTGATGCATGCAGATCTGAGCATAGCGGCAGCGATACTTGCAGGGTTGGCCATCGGCAAGTTCGTGCTGGGGCTAGTGACCAACCGGGACCTTGGACGCTACAAGGAGCGTATTGTATTCTTCATAGCTCTAACGCTATTTGTGGTGCTAGGGCCGGCCATCATCCTTATACTAAGTATTATGGGCGGTGCGGAAGTTCCGGGGTTTGTGGCCTTTGTGCAGCCAACTTTGCTGATTATCGCAATTTCCCTCTATTCGACAGCTGTCGGCATAAGCAATATTTTAACCCGCGACGACGATCACGAAGGCTATGCGGCGAGTGCGGATGAGCACTCAGATGGATATGCCAGCGTGAATCGGGTCGGGCATGCACCTTTAGATCTGCCCCGGAACACAGGCACAGATTCTTGGTAGTGGCTGCTCTGTAGGAACACCAAGCAACCTACGCCCGGCGAAAAGGAGATAAAAATGGATAAGTTGACGGTACTGGTTGTGGAAGACGAGCCTGTGATGCGTGAGCGACTGGTCGACATGCTCTATAAAGCTGGGGCTACCAGCGTAACGGATTGCGAGAGCGCTGCCTTGGGCCGTAAGGCTTTCGACGATGGCAAATTCGACATCATACTTCTGGATCTTGGCTTGCCGGACGGTGATGGTCATGAATTGATGAAGGAGTTTAAAAAGGCGCGGGAGGGCCAGCACATTGTCTTGGTTACTGCAGATGACTCCATAGAGAGTATACAGCGGGCAATCAGCGCCGGAGCGAACGGCTATGTTGTTAAGCCTTACTCCCAAGAAAAAATTCACGATGTGATCAGTAACTATGCGGTGGTACACGGTGGTGATGCGGCCATTATGCAGGGTCTGAACCGGCACCACTGAACCGGTTCAGACCTCGTTCTTCCGTGTTACGCCACCTGACGAGCAATCCAGGAGTTGTGGCGGGTAGCCAGCGCACGAACATAGCGGGCTTCCGCGCTGCCCAAAGTGGCCAGCACACCATTGAAGATCCAGCCCCTCTCGTACAATCCAAGTACTCTCTGTTCGTCATCTAGATTAACGCGCTGGTTCAGCTTTTTGCAGATGGCATCCAGCAACGGCAGTTGTTCCGGGCGGCGTATGGCCCCAGACCGGTTATTCATAGGCTGATTAGCGGCACGGGTTGTATGTGGTCTTCTCATGCTGATCTCCTTGTCGTTTTGCGACGGCAAAAACAAAACCCCGGAGCTGTGAGCAACCGGGGTTTGGCGGAGACGCTGACCCGGTCGCTGCAAAGGCTCCCGGGAACTGACCGAAAGCCGTTAGATATCGTTTACCAACGCACGCACAGAGTGCCTTTTGAGGCAGTCTGCTGCGGCATTCATCATAAGCTGTGGATTCATTCGGTTCATATTCGGCGTTTCTGGTGTATTTGATTCAATAGTGTATCCGTTAAGCTAGTGTTTGCAATAGCTCAAAGCTTCGGCAAACCCTTACAGGCGCAGGCTATCGGGGGTAGTGGTAAGTCCGTAGCCACTAATTCGTACAGATACTTCGGGCTGGATGGGGGATAATTTGCACACTAACTAAACACCCACGTTGATAAATAGTAGAGGTTGAAACCTAAGAAAATGTCCGACGAATCCGGATCTGCCCGTAACAAGTTCCGTTTCCATTTTGTCGTAGAAATTGTATTAGTAGCCGCATTGGCCCTATATATGGTGTTAGCCAAGGGGCAGGTTGTGGGCGATGATCTTGCCTTCACCGTTGCCGGAGCTGGTTTGATGGCGCTGGTTACTTACTGGACGCTATCCACCCTGAGGGGCGGCCTGGAAATAATGGCCCTGAGAGCGCGGCCACTCAAACACTGACGTATTCCCATGTTTTTTGCAGGATCAGCGCGTCGTTTGCAGCCCGGTGAACGGGCAGGCCAAGGTTCGAAATAACCTTCTGGCGCGCAGACGGCCATTGTTCTACCTGCTGGGGACTGAGCAGCGCCGAAATAGATTCCAGGTGAAATCCGGGCTCCACATTGGCGGCCCGGAATAGCCGGTAGAGCCAGAAACTGTCAAATGTCCAGGCGTCACAGAACACCTGCCCAGACAGCAATCGGTTCAGACGCTGGGCCACCTCGGTTACATCCTTCCCCTCTGTTAAAAGACTGGTTCTGGAAATACCATGGACCTGTTCTGAGCTCTCTGACCAGTCCTTCCAAAGCGCATGGGGCGCGATCAGCCAGCTGTGCAGGGTGCTATCGGGCATGCAAACGCCCACCTCAATGGGGTAACTTGTAATCAGGCTCAGGCTTGATGCCTCGAAGTCGATGAACGCCGGTCGCTGTTCTTTGATCATTGGCAGTCTGGCTTTTAGTTTGATTTAGTGGCAGTTTACCCGCCCGCCTTCGGCGACGCGAACCCAACGCGCTTCTGCACTGCTACAATAGGCCCACTTTATTGCGCAGCCTTTACAGTAGCCTTTATTCCCTCTTGCCAGGAGCCTGCATGACTGACACCGTGGTTGTAATCTATTCCGGAGGTATGGACTCCTTTACCCTGCTTCACAGCGCCCGCGCCCAAGGGTTGCGAGTGCATGCGCTATCCTTCAATTATGGCCAGCGCCATGTGCGTGAACTGGATGTTGCGCGCTCGGTATGTGCTGCTTTGGATATCCCCCACAAAGTTATTGATATCCGCGCCATGAGCGAGGTTATGTCTGGTTCTGCGCTTACATCAGACAGTGAGATACCTGAAGGCCACTACGAAGAAGAAAACATGAAAGCCACAGTGGTGCCTAACCGCAACATGATTCTGCTCTCATTGGCCACGGGCTATGCGGTAACGGTGAACGCTGGTGCAGTTTGGTATGGCGCCCATGGCGGGGATCATGCAATTTACCCAGACTGTCGGCCGGAATTTGTAGAGAAAATGGACGCTGTGTGCCGGGTTGCCAACTACGAACCCGTGGGCATTGAGGCACCCTTCATGCACTTGACCAAGGGCGAAATTCTGGCTGAAGGCCTGAAGCTCGGGCTCGACTACGCCCAAACCTGGACCTGCTACAACGGTCGTGAAAGGGCTTGTGGGCTCTGTGGTTCATGCGTAGAGCGGCTTGAAGCGTTTTCAGAGAATGGCCTTGCAGATCCATTGGCCTACGAGGCAGGTCGCTGATGTACAAAGTAAAAGAAGCCTTTTACACCTTGCAGGGCGAGGGTGCCCAAGCCGGTCGCGCTGCGGTGTTCTGCCGCTTCAGCAAGTGCAACCTGTGGACTGGCAGGGAAAAAGACCGGGCGACAGCGGTGTGTAATTTCTGCGATACAGATTTTGTTGGCACGGATGGCCAAAACGGTGGAGCCTTTGACACCGCAGAAGCTCTGGCAGCTCACATTCGCAGCCTTTGGCCGGATGCACCGGGTGCGCCTTATGTGGTTTGTACTGGTGGAGAGCCATTGTTGCAGTTGGATGAAGAGCTGATTGAAGCCTTTCATCACTTGGGCTTTGAGGTGGGTGTGGAAACCAATGGCACCCTGCCCGCGCCAGCCGGTATTGACTGGCTATGTGTGAGCCCAAAGGCGGATGCCCCCGTAGTGATTGAAACCTGCGATGAGCTGAAGCTGGTGTACCCCCAGCCCAAAGCCATGCCAGAAAGGTTTCTGCACATCAACGCCCGGCATTTTTTTCTATCGCCCATGGCCTCCCCGACTGTGCCTGATGGCGGGTCAGACCCGGTTAAGCAGAGTAATACTCGCAAGGCCACAGACTACTGTCTGGCTCATCCCCGCTGGCGGCTGACACTGCAAATGCACAAAATTATCGGCATTGATTGATTATGCATGGGCCGGGGTTCGAGCCTGTATAACCATGCCGCTGGATTGCCGCTCCACGCCTCTGAATTGGCTTGGGCTTATGCCGGTCCAACGTTTGAAAGCGCGAGTGAAGTTTGCGGCATCTGCATAGCCTAAAACGTCTGCAATTTGGTTTAGGTTCATGTTGGTGCCGGTGAGCAATTCCCGCGCGCGATCCAGCCTAACTTGGTCCACCAGAGACTGAAAGCTGGCATTTTCTTCCTGCAGGCGGCGTTTTAACGTGCGCTCGGATACAAACAGAGTTGCAGCCACTCGAGCTAGCTTAGGAGGGAACGGATGGCTGGTTTCAATCACCCGTCGTACTCGGCAATCGAAACCGGCATCTTCGGTAAGCTGCTTCAGAGCTTTCTCGCACTGCGCGCGAGACGACTGTGCAAGCTGATCGTCGCTAAAGCGTATAGGCGCTGACAGAGCTGCATGGGGGATAACCAGCGCATCCTCCTGAGAGCCATAGTCAACCGGTATGACGATCGATTGCCGGAAGCGACGGAAGTATGAGGGTTCCGGGCCTTTTCTCAGAATTCCAGCGCCTGAAATGGCAGTACCGATAAGCTGTGCACCCATAAAAACGCAGCCAAATAGCATAGCATCCATTATGAACCCTTTTAGTGGCCCCGGGTCACCTTCACACACAATGGTGTAATGCATAGCACCGCCTTTCTCGCGGCAGCTAACACTGAGGTTTGGCGCACGTAGGGTGAGGTAACGGGTCATCAGGTCCAGCGCATCCTTCAGGGTGCGGCTGCTCATAATCGCCACGCCTAGAGCACCGTGTAAAGGCAGCTTTAGCTCGCTGGCTAGCATAACGCCAAGGCCGGGCTCTCCACTTTCGATAATGGCGCGAGTCACGAACTCACTGGCTTGTGCATGGCTCACTCGAACGTCTGTGGATTGCAGCCGAACCGGGTCCAGCCCAACCCTAAGCAGCAGATTACGCTCGTCCAAACCGATGGCCTTCAGCAGTTCGGCCAGTGTATGCAGGTAGATGGCCGGCATACCCAGATCCTGTGTAGCGGAGGCAGAAGCACCCATGGGAATCCTTGCAATAAGCGGTTCTTGTTGTCTGATTTAATTGAGTCGTTTGGATTATGACCTTTGCAGCTCCTCTCCCCCATGACTTCAATGACGGGTCTGCGGGCGCACGAAGCCAATCGGGTGGTGTAATGGCGGAACCGTGCAGGAGTTTGAGGGGGTTATGTCAAAGCTGGATATCGGTAATTATCGGGTTGTGATCTGAGGAACGCCAAGGTGATACGGCGGTGCCCGGCAGATTGTTACGGTAACCCAGAGCCGGTGGTTCGTCGGCGTTAATGGTCCAGATTTGAGCACTGAGAACCCGTGGCATGAGCGACGAGGATGCAAGGGCGTAATCCAGTGATCCTTTTTCACCTTTGTACCTGTAGGTGTAGTGATCGCACTTTTGTGCTGTGCACGGATGGAAGTGGTGCACCATGCTGGTGAAGCCTGCACGTTTCAGGGCTTGAAGTGGCGCTTCGCGGAAATAGCTGTTGAGGTCGCCGGTGATCAATGTGCCCGCTAAATCGGGAACTTGCGGAAGTTGTTCAAGCCAGTCCACAAGCGCCCGGGCCGCATCGACGCGGCGCTGGGCATAGCAGCCTTGGCCATCGTTTCTGTCTTGATCTTTACCCGTCGCGCCTTTACAAGATTTTGATTTCAGGTGGGGTACCGCCAGCTGAACAGCAAGGCGCTGCCCCTTGGGTCTAAATGTCTGCGCCAATGGTGGACGGCCTTGCTCGCTGAAAGGGCTTGTGTTCAGGCGCACGGGCTGGGCTTCGGCGACAATGCGATCATGGCGGTACAGCATACCGGTGCGGATCTGGTCGCGACCGTCAGCGTTAGGCGTAGCCACAAACGCCCACTCCGGCCCAAGAGCTTCCGCAAGCTGTGCTATTGCGCTGGTTTCGCTATAGCCGTCGCTTTCCAGTTCGCTTATCGCCAGAATATCCGGGTCCGGGCGTCGCATAGCCTCTACCAACCGTCGGTGCTGCACCCCAAGTGCGAGAGATGTCGGTGCCCCACGGGCAGTTGGAAACCCCATGCCTTTACCGTCACCGTTGAAGTAATTCTCCAGATTCATCGTCATAACCCGGATATGCGGGATGTCTGGTCGTGCAGGGGCGGGGCGGCGGGTATTCACAGTCTCGAAAACCGGCGGGCGTTCCGGCTGCACCCGCCAAGCACCAAAACGGTAATCAAGAATACCGGAAATGTTATGGACTCTGTCGCCACTGCGGATAGTGTTCTTGCCGGTTAGACCATCCGGGGGCCAGGGAATCGGATCGGGCTCGCGTGCGCCACGACCATCGTCAAGAAGCAGGCGTTGTTGTCGATTGCGCTCGGCAATCTGTGCCGCCTGCGGGCCAGGCTCCATATACTCGGTAGGCACAACCTGATCGCCAGCCGCCAATGTGAGTTCACCAAAACGTGCGAGATTCCAGGCGTCTATAATCGTTAGGGGCTGAGTGACCCGCACTCGCATGTTTTCCATCGATTCCAAAGCGTTAGGCCATAACAGGGTTAGGTCTTGAGCCTTCGGAAATTCGGCTGGGCCACACGACTCAATGGTTTTAATATCGACCAGTTCGGTCAGATTGTGAAATTCTTTGACTGTGCCGGTAACCCGCAAGCGCTCTCCCGGCATTCCGGTTTTTTTACGGGTATAGATAAACAGGGCTTCTGAGGTTTCTGGATTGTTATCGGTTTCACCGTCGGCCTGTTGCAAGTAAAAGCCGTCAAATCCACCGTCCATGCGGGCATCGAATGTAAGAACGCCTTCAACCGTAACTCGGTGGCCAACCAGCGGTGAGGTGTCTCCCCGGCCCTGAATTTCAGAAACCGGAGTCGCGGCATCGCCACAATTACTTGCTGCCAGCACCAAAGAGGTTGGCAGCAGTAACAGTGACAGAGCTAAGGCACGAATACAGTCTGTGCTTGACGTCATAGTGGCCGGCTTTTGGCTAGCGGTGGCCCGCAACCGCTTTCAAGGCGCGTTCGCGTTTGCTGCCAAACCCGAGTTGGTCCGGGTTGGTCAGTTCAAGCTGCTGAATAAGTGGGTCCGGGTGTTGGCTATCAAGTGTGATGCCAAGCCGCGACAACACATAGGGTGCCAAGGCGGCCCGTGTTTCAACGCTTAAACATCCATTCTCCATTCCGTAATCCAGCGCTATGATCTTCTGCTGAGCGTCGGTCAGGCGGTGGTCGGGGGAGATGGACATGGTGACGTTGCGGTTCCAGTCATCATCTTGCTGCACGGTATGCTTGGCTTTTTGCCGTAGCGCTACCGGAGCTGAGTGGAATCGGCTAAGAGCAAAATCCCGGTATTCACGGTTGGAGTCGCACCAGGCGCGGAGGTGCCAATTGGTGCCGGTGCATACCAGAGTGTGTGGCTCAAGAATGCCCTCTACGGCCTCGGGACGGCTTAGGGATGAATAGCTGGCTCTGAGCTGGCGGCCATGGCGTGTGGCTGCCACAACAGCGCGCATGATTTCGGGGGCTATAACGCGGTTCGGACTGAAAACAACCGTGCTGTCGGGCAAGCCGATATCCAGAGTTTCAAACGTGTTGCTGAGGCTCTGTTGCCGGGCGAGCAAGTCCATGTATTCATTCACATGCCCCCGGGTTACAACCGGCTTATACCGGGCCGAAGGCACATAACCTTTGAGGTGGCGATCATAAACTAGATTGCCGGGAGCAAGTTCGCGTAGGTATGTGTTTATATCCTTAGATGCTTGCTGCCGACCGATACCAAAGCTGTGGCATATGTGGTTTGTCGTCAGGCGACCCTCCCACAGTGCGATGGTCTCGATGAGTCGGTAGCGAAGCAGCAAATCCCATCGGATGGGCCAGTCCGTTTTTTTCATAACCAGACGCTCACGGGTTCATTGAGTAATGGCTGTATATATTACCTCCTAAGGGTGTTTGGGTCTGTTACGGCACATTAATGTAAAATTTTGTGAAACAGCGTTTTAACGGGGCCTGGTGCCGCCTTGCGGCTTCGGGAAGTGCTTAGTAGTCACGGCCCCGGTGTGCTGTTGTAATACCGAGCTAGAAAATCCCCGGAGTTTCCCCCATGACCCGAATGGTCACCTCGCTTTCTGCGCTTCTTTTGAGCATTGTTTTGCTGGTCAGCGGAAATGCGTTTCTGATGACGTTGCTCGGCATCCGCCTAAGCATTGAATCGGTTTCACCCGACGTTATCGGTTGGGTGCTGGTGTGCTATTCCATTGGCTTTGTTCTGGGCACCCTATACGTGCATCAAATCATTGGCCGTGTGGGACATATTCGAGCCTTCGCGGCGTTTGCAGCGATTGCAGCTGTTACGTCATTGATGTACCCAATGGCCATATCGATGGTGTTCTGGGCGCTCCTGCGGGTGCTTTCGGGCTTCACGATTGCGGGTGTGCTTGTTGTTATCGAAAGCTGGTTTTCCAGCCGTGCCAGCAACAGCAATCGCGGCGCGCTGTTTGCTATCTACCAGATTGTTTTTTACCTCTCAGCGGCGGGCGGCCAGCTCATTATTAATGTGGGCGACCCTGCCAACTTTATGCCGTTTTCCATAGCGGCTATTCTGCTGACGCTGGCGCTTGTTCCCCTATCGCTTACCCGCATGGAAGCTCCGGTTATCGAGCAAGTTCAACGCATTTCATTCTTCACGCTGGCCCGAGAGTCGTTCACCGGTGTTGCGGGCGCCTTGATTTGCGGCGTGCTGATTGGAGGCTTTTATGCGTTAGGGCCGGTGTATGCAACGCTCATGGGGTTGGATGTCGCCAAAACATCTTCGTTTATGGCAAGCGCCATTGTTGCAGCCATGTTGCTTGCATGGCCACTTGGCCGATTGTGTGATCGCTTTGACCGTCGCCGTGTAATGTTCTGGGTGGTGTTTTTTGCGGCCCTTGCGGCGGTTGGGGTTAGCTTCACGGGTGCTGAAAACCTTTGGTTGCTCACGCTTCTTGTGGGTGCCTTTACTGGGCTCTCGGCAACAATCTATCCGATCTCTGTCGCCATAACCAACGACCGCATGGAAAGCACCCGCATTGTGGCCGCCAGTGCGACCTTGTTGCTCAGTTACGGTGTGGGCAGCGTCATTGGCCCTATCGCTATGGCGGAGCTGATCAATCTGCTGGGCCCGAAAGGCTTGTTTTTGGGCAACGCCGGGTTTTTGCTGATTCTTGCTGTAATTACTTCTCTGCGCATCACCTATACAGAAGACGTGGCGGTGGAGGATCAGGAGCATTATGTGCCTGCAATGCCAGAAACCTCGTCTGTGTTAACTGAACTCGATCCGCGAAATACCGAGTTTCAGGAGTCTCCTGAGATTGAGGAGATGAACGAGGAACCCTTGCGTCAGACAGGCTGATTTCAGGTTACAGCGCCGCTTTTCGGTTTTTCCCGATTCTGTTTTTGCTTTAACATCTGTTTTTATCTCAATGGTTAGCTTACTATTGGTAGCTTTCCTGTAATGTAAGCCTTTTGGTCGGCACTGTGTGACTCGCGGAGCGCGATTCCGGCCCTGGAACGGAGTAGTCGTTATGAAAGATCAGTTCCCTTTTGCCGTCGCTCGAGTAACCCGTCGTTGGCGCAAACTATTAGATGAACGCCTGAAAGACTTGGGTGTTACTCAGGCGCGCTGGACCACAATGGTCTACCTGCAGCAAGGCGGTGAAGGCCTAACTCAGCGCGAGTTAGCCGGGTTGATGGCCATTGAGAACCCTACGCTCGTGCGCTTGCTCGATAGCCTTGAACAGCAGGGCTTGATTGAACGCCGGGCTTGCCCAAACGATCGCCGGGCGCGCCGGCTGCACCTTACTGACCCCGGGCGAGATTTTATGGCTGTTCTTACAGCCCGCGCTGATACGTTGCGCGATGAAATGCTCGATGGTGTGGACCTTGCCGATATCGAAATCGCGCTCAAGGTATTCCATAAAATCATGGATAACGCTGAAAAGCAGAAGTAATCACTTGAGTGATAACTCTGTTGATGGCCTGATCGCTCGTTATGGTGCGAAGTGGCGGTGGTTAGCGGTCTGTACGGTAATGGTGGGAACCATCGCGACCGTATTGAGTGCCACCGTGGTGAACGTTGCGCTCCACGAAATTATGGTGGAGTTCGGTATTCGTCAGGGGCAGGTGCACTGGCTGGCAACCGGGTTTATTGCGGCCATGACAACAACCATGCTGGCGTCTTCATGGTTGCTTGATCACTTCGGCGTACGCAAGACACTGGCGATTGCCATGGCTGCCTTCACGCTGATTTCAGTGGTTGGCGGCTTTGCCAGCACGCCGGAGCAGTTAATTGCAGCCCGCGTCGGGCAAGGCGCCATGGCTGGCCTTATGCAGCCCATGGGCATGTATTTGGTGTTCCGTATTTTTCCCCGTAACCGCCGCGGCCAAGCCATGGGGATCTATGGCATGGGTGTTGTATTGGCTCCAGCGCTTGGGCCTGTTCTGGGCGGCTTTTTGGTTGACCAGCTGGATTGGCGCTTTGTGATGTTTGCACCGGCGCCGGTCACCTTTATCGGGGTGTTTATGGCGCTTCGGTTTTTACCCACGCCAGCTTCCCGGCCAGCGCCCTACCGATTTGATTTGCCCGGTCTGGTGTTGCTTGGAGCCACTGTGGGGCTTTCTCTGGATGCCCTGAACCGCCTACAGAATTTTGAAGGTCAGGAAGCTCGGGTTGCCATTGAAGGACTTTTGGCACTGGTGCTTTTGGTTATGTTCGTATTGCGCGAAAAACGTATAAAGCACCCTTTGGTGAATGTTAGCCTCCTGCGTAAACCAAGCTTTTTGTACGCCAATCTGGGGGCTATGGCACTCGGGTTGGCCCTGTTCGGTTCCACCTACTTAATACCCTTATACGTTCAGACGGCTTTGGGCTACACAGCAACTCAAGCGGGTCTGCTGATGCTGCCCGCGGGTATTGTTTTGGGGATGACATTTCCATTGGCAGGAAAGCTGGCCGACCGTGGCGGTGATGCACGCAAACTGGTGATTTTCGGAATGGCTATGTTTGCCTCGTCAGCCATTCTATTTGCGTTATCCAATCTTACCCTGGCTTTTGGCTGGCTTATGCTCTGGACAGTGTTCGGCCGCATAGGCATTGGGTTTATGTTGCCATCTTTGTCGATCGGCGCTTTGAATCCACTTGAGCCCGAAGAGCTGGGCGCCGGTTCAAGTACCATCAACTTTACGCGCCAGTTGGGTGGAGCATTTGGGGTGAACATTGTGGCCCTGACCATTGAGTTCGGTGAGCATAGTGGCGGCGTGCCCACCATCAATGCCTTCCATTCCGCTTGGTGGTTGGTTGCCCTATTTGTTGCTGTTGCGGCACTGCCGGTTTGGCGCATGCGGGCTTAGCGTGTTTGCCTTGCCCGTTATGATTAACTAATATGGTCCAACTCTTCAGGGGAGTAGCCTCCGCATCCGGTTACGGATCGGACGGTAGTCAACATACTTGGGGCCCATCCCCATGGCTACCGTGTTTCACTTGGCTTAAGTGAAATTGGCAAGACCTGAGGCAGTTTCACCTCCAAGGGCGGAAGGTGGGCTGTCTCATGTCTGATTATCCGCCCCGGAAAAACCCATGGACGCTTTTCTTACTTCAACCGTAGCGGTTGCCATTGCCGAAATTGGTGACAAAACCCAGCTACTCTCGCTTTTTCTTGTTGCTCGTTACACCCAGCGCACTCCCATTGTTTTGGGCATACTTGTTGCGACTATCTTGAATCACGCGCTCTCGGCTTGGCTGGGCGCCTGGGTAGCGGCCTGGATTCCTGCAATCTGGCTGCCTTGGATTCTAGCTGTGAGCTTTGTCTTGATCGCATTGTGGCTGCTTGTGCCAGACAAAGATGACAGCGATAACTCCCGGTTTCTGGGAATGGGTGCCTTTATGGCAACGACCGTTATGTTCTTTTTGGCGGAGATTGGCGATAAAACGCAGATTGCCACGGTTGTACTGGCGGCCCGTTTTACCGACACAATCTGGGTTATCATCGGTACAACAGCGGGTATGTTGCTGGCCAATATACCGGTTATCATGGCGGGGCACTGGTTAATGGAGCGTTTGCCGCTGGCAACCGCCCGGGTATGTGCAAGTATTTTGTTCGCGATGATGGCTGTTGTGACTCTCTCATCGGTCGTTTGGAACTCCTGAGATGGGCCGCTGTCACTGCACGCAAAGAAGCAGGCTTATGTGGAATAGGATTTATGGGATTTAAAACGTCTTTGGTATTACTGTTAATTGGAACATTGGCCTTGCAGTCTGTGTGGGCCGCAAAGCCCAGCAGCACACTTGAAAAACCTGCGGTAGAAGCAGCAACGGATCGTAGCCCGCGAGTTCCCACCTTTAAAATCAATGGTGATTTGGCGGGCCGTTTGGGCAGCTTTACTACCCAATACGAAGACACCTTTGCCGAAGTGGGTAGCCAGCTTGCGATGGGCTATCTTGAGCTTGTGAAAGCCAATCCGGGTGTTGATCCCTGGCTGCCCGGAGAAGGCACCACAATTACTCTACCGCAACAGTACGTTATTCCTGAGGCCCGCCGGGAAGGCATTGTGATTAATCTGGCGGAGTACCGGCTTTACTACTTTTCTGAAAACGGTGTGCAGGTTTACCCGGTTGGCGTCGGCACGTCTGAAAACCCGTCCCCTTTGGCTGACGCAAAGGTCACTATGCCTCTGGAATCTCCTGCGTGGTACCCGCCCCAAAGTATCCGTGCCGAATATGAAGCTTCTGGCGACTTTTTGCCGCGAATGATCCCGCCCGGCCCTGATAACCCCTTGGGCACTCATGCTCTTTTGCTGAGTGAGAAGGGATATTTAATTCACGGCACGAACAAACGGTTTGGCGTTGGCATGCCGGTTAGCCATGGCTGTTTCCGCATGTATAACGAAGATATCTCCCGTTTTGTCTATCAGGTCGCCAAGGGCACATCGGTTCAAATTGTGAACGACCCTGTAAAGATGGGCCTTTCAGAGGGCGAGGTTTGGCTTGAAGTTCACCGCCCCCACGAAGACTACAGTCAGCAGGAAAGGGATCGCCTCTGGCGTGAAGTAACTCTTGAAGTAGAAGCCTTCCGCCAGAAATATCCGGGTGTAGAGGTGCAACGCAAGGCGATTGAGCTGGCCGTAGATCAGGCGAACGGAATCCCGGCTATGGTTGGCGAACAGGTTTCGCGGCTGGCGTCGGATAAAACATCAAACGATAAACAGCGTCCGCCATCGGAAGAACCGGAACAGCAATTGTATTTCTGATGCGGCGGCTGCCCGATTTCTAGATAACAATAAAACAGGAGAACCCATGAAACGCACCATACTGATCACCGGAGCCAGTTCCGGTCTTGGTGAAGGCATGGCCCGTGAGTTTGCGGCCAGAGGTGATAATTTGGCGCTGTGTGCCCGTCGTACCGAACGGCTGGAAACCTTGCGTGATGAGCTGGCGGGTAAATATCCCCAGATCACCATCAGTATTCGTGCTCTAGATGTGAACAACCACGAACAGAATTTCGAGGTTTTCCGTGCTTTTCAGCAGGAATTTGGCACTCTGGATAGGGTGATTGTTAACGCTGGTATTGGCAAGGGCCAACCTTTGGGTACCGGTGCGTTTAACGCCAACCGCCAAACCGCAGAAACCAACTTCGTTGCCGCCTTGGCGCAAATGGAGGCGGCTATGGAGATTTTTCGCGAGCAAAACCGGGGGCATCTGGTTACCGTGTCGTCAGTCACAGCTGTTCGTGGCATGCCGGGTAATGTGAACACCTACGCGGCCACCAAGGTGGGCCTTGCAGCGCTTTCAGAAGGTTTGCGGGTTGAGCTGAAAAAGGCGAAATCACCCATCAAGGTGACAACCCTGTATCCGGGCTACATCAGAACGGCAATTAATGAGAAGGTAAAGAATGCACCCTTCATTGTGGATGCACAAACCGGTTGTAAAGCCATGGTGAAGGCCATTGAATCCGGTAAAAGCGAGAGCTTTGTTCCTACTTGGCCTTGGACGCCCATCGGCTTCCTGATTCGGCGCTTACCGGTTTCCGTGCTCGCTAAAATGTTCTAACACGCCCTTGAAAGTTACCCCGGTGTGGGAGTGCTATAAAAGACAGTGTCATAAAAAAGGCCGGGATTCCCGGCCTTTTTTGTAGTGCTTCAGCTCAAATCTTACTTCTTGCTGGCACGGTCGAGCATACGCTTGGCGCGCTCGTTTGCTTCGTCAGCAGACTTCTGAGCTGCTTTCGCTGCTGCCAGAGCACGGTCAGCGGTTTGCTGCGCGGAACGCGCGGCGCTGGCGGCGCTGTTAGCGGTGTTCATTGCTTTGTCTGCAGATTGCTCAGCAGAGTTAGCAGTTGCATTGGCTTCGTCAAGAGCGCCCTGGTCGCTAGTTGCACAGCCTGCAGTTAGAGCGGTAGCCAGTGCGATTCCGGCGATCGTCAGTTTACGCATTGTAAATCCCCTTATTGGTCGAGTTATTTCCTGTTAATCCGAAAGTCAGTTCAAACGACTTCCTGTCAGCTTCGGCCCGATAGGCGTTGACTACCGGAGTCGTGAAACAGTGTAAAACACTCT
The DNA here is from genome assembly GCF_016597725.1 of Marinobacter sp. 1-4A. Lineage (GTDB taxonomy): Bacteria > Pseudomonadota > Gammaproteobacteria > Pseudomonadales > Oleiphilaceae > Marinobacter. Next base: position 389,384 of record NZ_VCGY01000003.1, on the reverse strand, counting down.
GAGCGGAAATGTTAACTAAGTATACGTAAATTTTCTTAGGTTATGACAACAACTTAATGCTTGTGTCATGGGGGAGGTGCTCAGGGGATGATGCGTATTGGCGTGCCATCGTTTACCAGTTGCCAGATTTCATCCATTTCCTGATTGTTGACGGCAATGCAGCCGTTGGTCCAATCCAAACCTGTATAGGCAAACGCCATATCGCCTGCGCCATTGGGCAGGCCGTGAATCATAATGCTGCCACCAGGATCCAAACCCCAATTTTCTGCCATCTCACGATCTTTGGCACTGGGGTAGGAAATATGAATGGATTTGTAAAAATCACTACCGGAATTGCGCCAGTCTAGGGTGTAGTCGCCTTCGGGCGTGCGCTCGTCGCCCTCATAGAGTTTATGCCCCTCTGGGTTATCTCCAAGCGATATACGATAGCTACGGACGATTTCCTCACCGTTCATCAGATAAAGTCGGCGTTGCCCCTTTTTTACCAATACCCGGTTGACCACCAAGGAGTCGACGGGAGATTCCTCAATGACCGGCATGCGGGTATCTGCTCTGGCAAGTAACTCAGAACCGTAGACGGGAAGGCTCAAAGCGATAAAAAAAGCCAAAAAGCAGCGAGTTAATAAACGGGGAATAGCCATAACCTTAACTTACCAATGATTAATCTTTGCGCAGAACCGTTTATAACATAACCGGTGCGCTAGATGTTAAGGGGTTTTGTTAACTTTTATAGCTATCCGATGAATTGGTCACACATTTTGCGATTTATCCATTTTCAGGCCAACTTTAGTCACTTGGTCTGCTTCTGTAGCTCTGGCTACAAGAGTAACCGGGCCTAGGACGACGGTATCGCCAACCACCGGGTGGCCTTTGGTGCGTTTTGCAAAGCACTCGGCCAAAGACAAGTCCGGCGACAGTTCATCAAATTCGATGCCATAAACTTGTTCCACATCGCCAAGAAGTGCATCGCCATTGAGTACGAAGTCCCCGAAGAAGGCCCTTTCAGCCAAATATTTGGGTGTGTGGCGCCCGCTTAGCGATTTGCCCAGTTCCTTCATTACGCTGGGCGTGGCAAACATGGCTACCATGTCGCCACTGGACACTTCCAAATCAGCCTCTGGCTGCAGACAAACCCGGTTACGAAAGACCCCGGCAACGGCTGTGTTTTCCGGGAATCGCAGCTGGCCCAGCACTCTTGGGGTCTCCCAGTTCTCGCCCCGCAGAGGGAACAGCATCAGTTCGTGATCACCAGCGGCGGGAGCATCCAGCGGCAATCGGCGAAAAGGCTCGCCGTTTGCGGGGACTTCCAAGCGCAGCAAGCGTGCTAGCGGGGTGATAGTGGTGCCCTGAACCAGCAAGGAAACCAGCACGATAAAGAAGGCGGCATGGAACACCAGTTGCGCTTCCGGAAGGCCGGCGATGATCGGGAACAGTGCCAGCACGATCGGTACGGCACCGCGCAAGCCTACCCAGCTGATAAAGCCCAGCTCCCTGCGGTTAAAACCGAAAGGCCAGATAGTGGCCATAACGGTGATCGGCCGGATCACGAAAATCAGGGCCAGCGCTAGCACCAGGCCACTTCCCGCCAGGGGCAGTAGGTCGGACGGATTAACCAACAAGCCAAGAATGAGGAACAGGCATAGCTGAGCCAGCCATGCCAAACCGTCGTGTACCTGCAGAATCATGGGCATCATCCGCACCTTGCGGTTACCGATCACAACACCGCAGAGGTATATGGCCAAGAATCCGCTGCCGCCGAACAGGTTAATAACAGAGAACAAAAGAATGCCTGCGGCCACTACCAGAAGAGGGTAGAGCGAGGGCATAAGGCGAATGCGGTTGGTCAGTTCCGAAATTAGATAACCGCCGACGACACCACCAATACCACCAATGCTGAACTGTTTGAACAGCAAAATCAGTGAGTCTTGAATGGCATGATCACCGTCGCTGGCAATCAGAGTGACCATCATCAGCGTAAGGAAGATCGCCATGGGGTCGTTACTGCCGGATTCGATTTCCAGAGTGGCGCTGACCCGTTCATTCAGGTGCAGCCCACGACCCTGCAGCAATGAAAATACTGCTGCCGCGTCGGTGGATGAAATGATGGCACCCACCAACAATGCGGTCATCCAGCTCAAATCGAAAACCAGCCAGGCAACAAGTGCAGAGCCCAAGGCGGTCATGGCTACGCCAACAGTAGCAAGAAGCATGGCGGGCTTCAGGCCTACGCGGAAGGTTTCCGCCCGGGTGCGCATACCACCGTCAAGGAGGATAACGCCCAGTGCTAAACTGGCTACAAGAAAAGATAGTTGGAAGTCGTCGAATTCAATGCCACCGGGACCATCTTTGCCCATCATCATGCCTACTGCCAGAAATACTAGCAGTACAGGCATGCCTACCCGACTGGAGAGCGGGCTCAAGAGGATGCTGATGACAAGCATCAGAGCACCGACCAGAGTGAGCATTGGATCCATTAGAACTCCGTATGTGAGTGCCAGCGCCGCCAGAGTTCGCTGGCAATGTGCAGATATTCAGGCGTTAAGGAGGGGCATATACAGGTTAGGTAAAACCACCCGCACTATGCCTTGCTTTCGATACCTTTCAGTATCTCTGTAAAGCACATTTGTATCAAATGCTTGGCGGGTGGATTTTACGTGTTGAGTGGTCATAAGTTCGCTTTTATCGGGTTTGGCTAGTGGTCTTGCACTACACCACGCCCTTACTTTTTAACTCTTCGATCTCGTGAGAGGTTTTGTTCAGAACCCTTTCGAGTACTGCCGAAGTGTCTTCCCCTAATGCAGGTGGTGCCTTGCGGTATTCCAGCGTCGTTTTCGAGTACTTGATTGGGTTAGCTACACCTTTTACAGGGCCATGGGTGGAATCCAGAGTTACCTCCATGCCGCGGGCTTGAACTTGTGGGTCAGCAAATACCTGCTCTATGTCCTGAATCGGCCCGCAGGGCACACCAATTTCGTTGAGAAGTTCTGTCAACTCTTTGAGTGTTCGCTTTTTTGTTTCAGTGGTTAGCAGGTTGATGAGTTCAACCCGGTGCTCCACCCGCTTCGCGTTGTTTGCAAAGCGTTCGTCTTTGGCAAGCTCGCCAAGACCAATGGCCTCGCAGAAGCGTTGAAACTGCCCGTTGTTCCCGACGGCAATAATGATTTGCTCGCCATTCGCTGTGGGGAATGGCTGATAAGGCACGAGGTTGGGATGATAGTCACCGGTGCGCTTCGGCGGCGTGCCGCTGCAGAAATAATTCTGCGCTTGATTGGCAAGCCAGCTCACCTGAACATCGAGCAGAGCCAGATCAATGTGCTGTCCTTCACCGGTTTGAGTTCGGTGATATAAGGCGCCCAGAATGGCAATCGTGGCATTCATGCCAGTGGTCAGGTCGGCAACGGCTACGCCAACGCGTTTCGGGCCTGCACCTGGCTGGTCATCCGCTGCGCCGGTGATGCTCATCAGGCCACCTTGGGCCTGAATAAGATAGTCGTACCCAGCCATGTCCTTCATTGGGCCTGTGTGCCCAAAGCCGGTGATCGAACAATAGATCAAGCCGGGGTTGATGGCTGAGAGCGAGGCATAATCCAAACCCTTGCTGGCAAGCCCTCCGGTTTTGAAGTTCTCGACCAAAATATCACATTGGCTCGCCAGCTCCCGGATTAGCTTCTGGCCTTCGGGCTTGCTGATGTCTACGGTAAGCGAGTGCTTACCTCGGTTGGCTGCAAGAAAGTACGCAGACTCACAGGTATCTTCACCGCTTTTGGCTTTAAGCCAAGGTGGCCCCCAGAGGCGCGTGTCATCACCGCTAACAGGCCGCTCAATTTTGATAACTTCGGCACCCATATCTGCAAGAATCTGGGTGCTCCAGGGACCTGCCAATACGCGGCTGAGGTCTAGTACACGCAACTTTTCCAAGGGGCCTGCCATAGTGAACACCTGTCGTAATAAAAAGTCGGGAAAAGGCCTTGAGCCCGCCCCACGTTCAGCTTTGTGACATCTTATTGCTGCGGTTTACCTGCAAGGCAGCAACAATGATACCCAGTGAGGCAACACCGATAATAATCGCCGCCAGAGCGTTTACATCCGGGCTGACGCCCAACCGAACTTTGGAGAAGATAACCATCGGAAGGGTCGAGGCACCAGGGCCAGACACAAAGCTGGCAATCACCAGATCATCCAAGCTGAGGGTAAAGGCCAGCAGCCACCCCGACATCAGCGCCGGAGCGATCACGGGTAGTGTTACGTCGAAGAATACCCGTACCGGGCGCGCGCCGAGATCCAGCGCAGCCTCTTCTATTGACAGATCCATATCCACCAGCCGCGATTGGATAATCACTGCCGCATAGGCTGCACCAAAGGTTGAGTGCGCGATAATGATCGTCAAAATACCACGGCCCCCGGGCCATCCAATTAGGCCTTCCATTGCGACGAACATCAACAGCAGCGACAGGCCTATGATCACTTCAGGCATCACCAGTGGTGCGGTAATCATCATGCTTAGCAGTGTCTTGCTGCGAAAGCGCTGGAACCGGATCAACACGAAGGAAGCCACTGTGCCAATCACAACCGACAGGGTTGCGCTGGCCAGTGCGATACGTACGCTGACCCATGCCGCATCCAGAATTTGTGGGTCACGGAACAGCTCGCCGTACCATTTCGTCGAAAACCCGCCCCAAACCGTCACCAGTTGGCTTTCATTAAAGCTGAAGATGACCAGTGACAGAATTGGCGCATAGAGGAATGTGAAACCGAGAATGCCGACGATCATAAGAAACCGGGATTTACGCTTCATTGGTTTTCTCCCTCGCTTGCTGATTGCGCCCAACGCAGCAACATGATGGGGATCACCAGAACAAACAGCATCACGATGGCAACGGCCGAGGCAATCGGCCAATCGCGGTTCGAGAAGAACTCGTTCCAAAGCACCTGGCCAATCATCAAGGTGTCTGGCCCACCCAAAAGTGCCGGGATAACAAACTCACCGACTGCGGGAATGAATACCAGCATGCAGCCTGCGATGATCCCGCTCAGCGAAAGCGGCAAGGTGACAGTAAAAAAGGTGGTGATCGGGCGTGCACCCAAATCCGCAGATGCCTCAAGGTAGGCCTCGTCCAGTTTCACCAAATTGGCATACAACGGGAGGATCATGAACGGAAGATAGGTGTAAACGATGCCGACATAGACCGCAAAATCTGTCTGCAACATCACCAGCGGTTCGTCGATGATACCTATGCCTATTAGTAAGTTGTTGATAACACCGTTGCCCTTGAGAAAGCCGATCCATGCATAAACACGCAGTAGAAATGACGTCCAGAAGGGCAGTACCACCAGCATGAGTAACAGGTTGCGTCGGTCCGGTTCCGAGCGCGCAATCAAGTAGGCCATCGGGTAGCCGATCAGCAGGGCTATCAGTGTAGAGACGCCGGCAATTTTCACTGAACCCAGATAGGCCGCTACGTAGAGAGGGTCCTCCAAGAGGAACAGGTAGTTACCGAAATTCAGGCTAATCCTGAAAAATCCATCCACCCATTCAACAATTGGCAAATAGGGCGGCCGTGCAATGGCCGCTACAGAAAACGAGATTTTTGCGACCACCAAAAACGGAATCAGGAAAAAGATCAGAAGCCAGACGGTAGGAATAGCGATAACCAGAACGCGCCCCTTGAGCCCCATCCGGCCCAGAAGAGCTCCAATCCGGGAACCCAGTGGCAAGCTGCTCATGACGTCACCACTACCCCGGCACTGCCGTCCCAGCCCAGGTTCACACGATCACCGTAGTTCAGTGTGCTCTCTTCGGAGCGGGTGAGATTGGTTTGGGTAACGCGCAAACGTTTGCCGTTGTCCAGCCGTATCTGATACACCGACGCATCACCCATGTAGGCAATCTCATCAATGGTTCCGGTCAGCTTATTGCGCAGGTTGCCCAGATCACCCTTGCTGATTTGCACTTTTTCCGGTCGCACCGCAACGGCAACCTTTTGGCCTATCACACCGCTGATGCTGTGGGGAACATAGATGTCCAAACCGGCCTCGTGCGACGCTACAATTACATGGCTTTCACCGTCTTCGGCAATACGTCCCTCGAAGATATTCACCGAACCAATGAAGTCGGCAACAAAACGGTTTCGCGGATATTCGTAGATCTCGCGCGGGGTGCCCACTTGTACGATTTCACCGGCAGTCATAACACCTATCCGGCTCGATAGTGTCATCGCCTCTTCCTGATCATGGGTGACAACCACAAAGGTCACACCCAAGCTTTCCTGAATCTTGATCAGTTCGAACTGGGTTTCTTCGCGCAGTTTTTTGTCCAGTGCACCGAGTGGTTCGTCCAACAGCAAGAGTTTGGGCTTTTTAACCAGTGAGCGGGCCAGCGCAACACGCTGGCGTTGTCCGCCCGACAGCTGGTTTGGCTTGCGTTTCGCAAACCCGTCCATTTGCACCAGTGACAGGATATCGGATACCCGTTTGGCGATTTCCGCCTTTGGCAGTCCGTCGCGCTTTAGCCCGTAGGCGATGTTCTTTTCCACGGTCATGTGTGGAAACAGCGCATAGGATTGGAACATCATATTGGTGGGGCGATCGTAAGGTGCGATGCCAGCCTGATCTTGACCGTCGATGATAATCTGGCCCGAGGTCGGGGTCTCGAATCCCGACAGCATTCGCAGCAAGGTCGACTTGCCACACCCCGACCCGCCCAACAGGCAAAAAATCTCACCTTTATAGATGTCCAAAGACACATCATAGACCGATGTAAAGTCGCCAAACTTCTTCGTCACATTTTTGATTTGTAGAAACGGTGCCGCGGTCGGGTCGGCCCAGGGTCGTGCATCTGACATTGAGATAGCTTCGGACATGACGGTTTCCCTGCCCCTCAAAAGCGAAGTTTTGTTGATGGCGCCCGCCCGCCGTTACTCAGGGCAGTGCGCCACTGGCTTACTTGCCTGTCTTGATCGTGGTCCAGGTGCGGGTCAACATACGGTCATAGCGCGCGGTATGTGGCTTGGAAACGAACATCTTCAGCTTGATGTCCTGAGGGGGATAAATGCCCGGGTCATTCGCAACGTCTTCGTTTACGAATTCTGTAGCAGCGGTGTTCGGGTTGCCGAAATACACGTAGTTGGTGATGTCGGCGGCAACTTTTGGTTCGAGAATGTAGTCGATGAACTTCAACGCGTTTTCGGGGTTGGGTGCATCATCAGGGATGGCCATCATGTCGAACCCGATCAATGCGCCCTCTTTCGGGATTGTATAAGCAACCTTCGTTCCTTGGCCTGCTTCTGCTGCACGGTCGCGTGCTTGCAATATGTCTCCGGAATAACCGACTGTCAGGCAGATATCGCCATTCGCGAGATCGTTTATGTATTGTGAAGAATGAAAGTAGCGGATGTAGGGGCGAACGCCCAACATCAGTTTGCTCTTGTCAATTTTGCATACAGGCCAGCTTGCGCCTGACGGGCGAGAAACTCTATTGATGGCACCACCACATCGTAGCCGCTGGCGCCAGTCAGCATTTTGGCCTCCAGAACTTCGTTGCTGTCAAACACGTCATAGTTGACCGTGATGCCGGTTCTCGCTTCGAAGTTGGAGATGGTATCTTCGGCTACATAGTCGGACCAGTGATACACATTCAGGTTACCGCTAGCCCATGCTGTGCTGGCGGTCAGCGTTATTGCACCAATGATCATTGTTTTTGTTGTTTTCATAGTGTTTTCCTCAGTCATTCTTATTGTTGATCAGATTCTTGTTGGTCAGACTCCCAGCTTGTCACGCAATCCGTACCACCAAGAGCCCACCACCGAATAGGGCACGCGGAACACACGGCCTCCCGGGAACGGGTACCAAGGCACCTGCGAGAACACGTCGAAACGGGTCATATCGCCATGGATTGCCTCGGCAAGGATACGGCCGAAGGTATGTGATCCGGTCACGCCATGGCCGCTGTAGCCATGGGCAAAGTAGGTGTTTTCGCCAATGCGGCCCATTTGTGGAACACGGCTGAACGACAGAGCGAAATTGCCGCTCCAGGCGTAGTCGATTTTTACTCCTTTGAGTTGCGGGAATACCTTGTCCATGTTGCGTTGTAACTTGGCTTTGATATCGCTGGGGTCGGCGCCACCGTACACGGTGCCGCCACCAAACAGCAGCCGCTTATCGCCGGACAGGCGGTAGTAATCAAGGATGTAACGGATGTCCTCAATACACACATCGGTGGGGATCAAATCCAGCGCCCGTTGTTCACCTAGAGGCTCGGTGGCCATTATCTGGGTCGATACCGGCATAACACGTGGTGTTAGTGTGGGGACTACGTGCCCTAGATAGGCATTGCCGCAAAGCACCAGAGTTTTGCAGGTCATTGTGCCTTTGGCGGTTTTGACCACGGGCCGCGCAGCATGGTGGTCGACGTCGATAACCGGTGACATCTCATAAATAATGCCGCCGTTTTGCTCGATTGCCGCTGCCTCGCCCAAGGCCAGATTCAGCGGGTGCATGTGGCCACCTGTATGGTCGATCATGCCGCCTGCGTACAGATCGGAATTGACGTGCTTGCGCAGTTGGTCTTTATCCAGCATTTCCTGATTTTTCAGGCCATAGCTGGCCCAGAGTGCCATGCGCTCCTCAAGTTCGCGCATGTGGGCGCTGGTGAGGCCGGTAAAAATGTTCTTGTCCTTGAGGTCACACTGAATATTGTAGGTGCTGACGCGCTCGCGGATAATCTCGCCGCCTTCTTGCACAAGCCCGGCCACGAAGGTGGCGGTATCCTGTCCGTAGCGTTTTTGAATGGTTTGCAAACTGGCATTCAAGCCGTTGACTATTTGCCCGCCGTTTCGCCCGGAGGCGCCCCAACCAACCCGGGCTCCTTCGATAATTGCAACTTTGTAGCCCTTTTCAGCAAGGAAAAGGCCCGTTGATAACCCGCTGTAACCGGCACCAACAACGCACACGTCGATCTGTTGATCTCCGGTCAGTTCCGGCCGTTCCGGCGCGGGATTGGCTGAGGCTGCGTAGTAACTTGCGGTATGGCTGCCGTCGCCGGCATAGGTTTGGCTCTGGGAGCTCATCACACGACCTCCAGATAACTGTCATATTCGAAATTGGTCACGTAACGGGCGAATTTCCGCAATTCCTGCATTTTGCATTCGACCAGCATCGTTTGTAGCCGTTTGGAGAAGATGGTCGATACATCTGCACCCTTCTGGAAGGCGTCGATAGCTGTTGCCCAATCCAGTGGCAGGTTGTCCAGCTTCATCGAATAGGCGTTCCCCGTAATGGGCGCCGCTGGCTGCAGGTTGTTCTCGATACCGAGAAGCGCACCGCCCAGAATGCTGGTTAACACGAGATAAGGGTTGGCATCGGCGCCTGCGACGCGATGCTCTATGCGTCGCGCTTTCGAATCACCGCCGGGAATGCGGATGGCTGCGGTTCGGTTCTCATAGCCCCATGCAACGTTGGTCGGAGCATGGGCGCCGGGCAGAAGTCGACGATAGGAGTTTTCATGGGGCGCGAATGTGAGTGTGTTTTGCTGCATCGTCGCCAGCAACCCGGCCACGGCGTTCAGCATCAGTGTTGTGCCTTCTTCGCCGCCGTTATCGAAGACATTTACGCCGTTCTCGTCGATCAGTGAGAAGTGTGTGTGAAAGCCGCTACCAGAAAGGTCGCCATAAGGCTTTGCCATAAAAGTGGCCGCAAGCCCGTGTTTGCGGGCAATGCCGCGCACGAGTCGCTTGAAGAGCACGGCATCGTCGGCGGCACGCAAAGGGTCAGCAACGTGGCGCATGTTGATCTCGAACTGGCCAGCTCCGTTCTCGGAAATCGCTGCGTCTGCGGGGATACCCTGTAACTCGCAGGCATCGTAGACATCGTTCAGGAATTCATCGAAATGCTGCAGCTCATCCAGCGACAGCGCCCCGTCGGATTCCAGCCGCTTGCCGGTCACCGGAGAACAGGGCGCTTGCGGATGGTCTTCCGTCGGATCAACCAGATAAAATTCCAGCTCGGTCGCCACTACAGGTGTCAGTCCGCGCGCCTTGTATTGCTCGGCCACGCGCGCAAGCGCGCGGCGCGGATCGCCGGGAAAGGGTGTGCCGTCTTCCTGCCGCATCCACAGCATCGCCAGAGCCGTCGGGCGGCTGGTCCAGGTAATCGGCATCAATGGGCGGCCGGTGAAATCGCATAATCCGTCGGAATCGCCAGTCTCGAAAACCAGCTCGTTGTTTTCGACGTCCTCGCCCCAGATATCCATGCCAACTATCGACAACGGCATCCGCAGCCCGCCGTCTATAACCTTGGCCAGCTGGTCAACAGGAACGCGCTTACCTCGCATGGTGCCATTCAGATCACACACACAAGCAAATATGGAATCAATCTCGGGATGCTGTTCCAGCCAAGCTTCGGCCTTATTATCAGACATGGGTCACCTTGCGATACCGTTTCAAAAATTGTGATATCATTCGCTAATTATTTATATCATTATATTAAATGTGTCAATGTATTTTGATAATATTATCCCCTTCACAAACTCTGGGGCTGCGTGATGACCGGTAACGGCGAACTCAATATTCCTGATATTCCAGCGATATCCGGGACGACCACACAGGAATACGTTTACGAGCGCCTTCGTAACGCGATTATGCTGGGAGCCATTGAGCCCGGCACCTCGCTAACAATGCGAGGATTGGCCGATTGTTTGGGACTTAGTCCAACTCCGGTGCGCGAGGCGGTGCGACGGCTTAGCTCGGAGCATGCGATACAAATCAAGGACAACCGGCGCATGACTGTGCCTTTGATGACTCTCGACCGCTTTGAGGAGCTGGTTGCTCTGCGCATCGCGATAGAGGTCCATGCAGCCAAGCGGGCGCTGCCGTACATATCGGATGTGATCATCGAAAAGATGACCGAAATGGATGACAGAATGGACGGGCTTATTATCGACAGAGACCTTGATCAACTAACCTTGTTGAATCAGGATTTTCATCGCACGCTGTACACGGTTAACCCGGCCCAGACCTCAATGCCGATCATTGAGAGTATCTGGCTGCAGTTGGGTCCTTTTCAGCGTCAGGTTCTAACGAGAGTGGCCGAGTACTACGAGGTGGACCGCCATAAAGAAATTCTGGCAGCGCTAACGACCCGCGATGCAATGGCTCTGGAAGACGCCATTACCAACGACATCAGTGACGGTGTATTGAAGTCTGGCCAAAACTTGCTTGCCACAATAGGTGCGGCATAAGGGCTATCCGGCATTGTCAGCAAGCGCTTCAAACGTTGTGATCTCGCCGGGGTTGTCGGGCTCGTAGCCGGGTATGCTGCCGATACGATCAACCAAAGCGGGGCAGTTCATAACGTCGGTCAGGTTCTGGAGCGCTTCAGAGGGCAGGCGATCCTGACGATAGATCAACATGTAATGCTCGCTCGCCATTTCAATAAAGTTCAAGTTGAACTGTTCGGCAGCCGCCTGCACCCCGAACCCCACTTCTGCCATCCCCGACGCGACAAAGGCGGCAATTGCCGTGTGGGTGAACTCCTGCTGGGACGTTCGGTTGATGCTGTCTGCGGCGATCCCTTGTTGCTTTAACAGAAGGTCAAAAAGAACTCGAGTACCTGAGTGGCGGTCACGGCTGATAAAGCTTAGGCCGGAGGCGCTGAGGTCTTGTAGCGTGCGAATGTTTTCGTGCTCGCCTTTGCGCATCAGCAAGCCTTCACGCCGAGTAACAAAACGGATTAACCGATGGTCGTTGTCGCTCAGGTGTTTTTTGTAGTGGCTGATTATCTGCTGGGCGAGTGATGGGCACGTAGGTAGGTGAAAGCTTGCGATATCACACTCTCCACGGTTCAGGGCCGAAAGCGCTTCTTCCGGGTTCCGGTACTGCAGGTTGATGTTTATCCGTTCCGAGAGCTCGGGCAACAAGGCGACGGCGTAGCCGTGGCTTGCGTGTAGGCGCAGGGTAGGTTTCACGCCTGCTAGTAGTTGCTGAATCTGGTCGTTCAGCTCGGCAGTCATACTGTCGATTTGCGGGCCAAGTCGCGCGGTAACCCTATGCTCTGCCCACAACAGTTTTTCCCCCAATGCAGACAGCTGACTGCCCTGACCTTTGCGCATGATAACCAGTGGCATACCCAGAATATCTGTACCCCGATTGAGCAGGTTCCATGCGTGCCTATAAGAAATGCCAACGGCTGCGGCAGCAACCTGCTGGAAGTATGCCGTGCGGAAGCTTGTCAGGCCCGGGGTGGCCGCGCATTTGAACGACACGTTCAGGAAAAGCTGGGTGTTGACTACCACCAAACCACAGCAGACAACGAGTTCACCCTCGAGCCTGTGTATTGCCTGGGCAATTGTGCGTGTGGCCCTTCTATTCGCATAAACAACGAAACGGTCGGGCGAATGACTCCACAGAAATTTGACCAGTTGGCGGACAAACTCACAACGTCTGTCCTTCAGCTCAAGTAATAGCAGGAGCAAAACTCATGACAGTAACAGTGTATGTGCCCTGCGATACCACAGCTCTTTCTCTGGGTGCAGACAGAGTGGCACAAGAGCTGCTGAATGCGGCAGCCACACTCAATCTGGATATCCACTTGGTGCGGAATGGCTCGCGCGGTTTGTTCTGGCTGGAGCCCTTGGTGGAAGTGCAAACGCCCTATGGCCGTATGGCCTATGGCCGTATGGCCTATGGCCCTGTGGAACCCGGTCAAGTGAACGAACTGGTGGCCGCTGGCTTATTTGAGGGGCAGCCGGACCACCCCTTGTATCTGGGGGATATCACACAACATCCCTACTTGCAGCAACAGCAGCGCCTTACCTTTGCCCGAATCGGCATTACCGACCCTGTCTGTATTGAAGACTACATTGCCCACGGTGGCTTTGCAGGGCTGAAAAAAGCCGCAGCGCTTAAGCCCCAGGGCATTATTGATGAAGTAAAAACCTCTGGCCTGCGCGGCCGGGGCGGGGCTGCCTTTCCCGCAGGCATCAAATGGCAAACCGTGCTGGATGAGCCTCACGAACAGCAAAAATACGTGGTGTGCAACGCCGATGAAGGCGATTCCGGCACCTTTGCTGATCGCCTGGTAATGGAGTGTGACCCCTACATGCTGATTGAAGGCATGGTGATTGCTGGTCTGGCGGTGGGCGCGACTCTGGGCTTCATATACGTGCGTTCGGAATACCTGCTGTCCAAAAAAATGCTGGATGAAGCCATTCGCAGGGCAGAAGCCCACGGCTATCTGGGAGATAACGTTTGTGGCAATGGCCGCAAATTCCGCCTGGAAGTGCACCTCGGCGCAGGTGCCTATATTTGTGGTGAAGAAACCTCATTGCTGGAAAGCCTGGAAGGCAAACGCGGGCTGGTGCGTTCCAAGCCACCACTACCGGCTATTAAAGGCTTGTTCGGACAGCCCACGGTGGTAAACAACGTGCTGTCGCTGGCGGCGGTGCCTTACATCATGGCCCACGGCGGCAAAGCCTATGCGGATTACGGCATGGGCCGCTCACTGGGCACCCTGCCCATTCAGTTGGCGGGCAACATCAAACAGGGTGGTTTGATCGAATTGGCCTTTGGCGTGACCCTGCGCAAAATTCTGGAAGAGTTCGGTGGCGGCTCGTTTAGCGGTAGGCCTATGAAAGCCGTGCAAGTGGGCGGCCCGCTCATGGCCTACATGCCGGAAAGCCAGTGGGACACTCCGATGGATTATGAAGCCTTCGCCAAGCTCGGCGCAGGCATCGGCCACGGTGGTGTGGTGGTGTTTGACGACACCGTGGACATGGGCGAACAAGCCCGGTTTGCCATGGAGTTCTGCGCTGTTGAATCCTGCGGCAAATGCACCCCCTGCCGGATTGGCTCGGTGCGCGGCGTGGAAGTGATTGATCGCATCCGTGCCGGTGAGAACCGGGACAGCAATCTGGAACTGCTGGAAGATCTGTGTGAAACCATGGTGGACGGCTCCCTTTGCGCCATGGGCGGCATGACCCCCTTCCCGGTTCAGAGCGTGTTGAAATATTTCCCCGAAGACCTGATGGCCAGTCCGCGCCCGGTGGAGGCTTGATATGTTGCATTACTACGATCCCGGCACCCAAAGCTACAAGCCTGGCAAGGACGGCCTGAATCCGGATTTTGATTCTTTTTCCAGAGATCTGGGCACACCGCCCAGTCTCTCAGAAGAATTGGTATCCATATCGGTGGATGGTCGTGATATCACGGTTCCTGAGGGCACCTCGGTATTACGCGCAGCGGCATTGGCCGGCATCAACATTCCCAAACTGTGCGCTTCCGACAACCTGGAAGCCTTTGGCTCCTGCCGCCTGTGCGCGGTAGAGATCGAAGGCCGCCGCGGTTACCCGGCCTCCTGCACTACGCCTGTGGCGGAAGGCATGTCTGTAACCACCCAGACCGGAAAATTGGCAAAGTTGCGCCGCAACATCATGGAGTTGTATATCTCCGATCACCCGTTGGACTGCCTCACATGCCCGGCCAACGGCAATTGCGAACTGCAGGATGTGGCTGGCGTAGTGGGCCTGCGGGAAGTGCGTTACGGGTTTGAGGGCGAGAACCATCTGGATGCGGAAACCGACAGCTCCAACCCCTATTTCAGCTTCGACCCCAGCAAATGCATTGTCTGCTCACGCTGCGTGCGCGCCTGCGACGAGGTGCAGGGCACCTTTGCGCTGACCATTGAAGGCCGCGGCTTTGATTCCAAAGTGGTGGCCAGTCAGAACGACCCGTTCATGGATTCCGAGTGCGTCTCCTGCGGTGCCTGTGTGCAGGCCTGCCCCACATCTACGCTGATGGAAAAGAGCGTGATTGCAGAAGGCCAGCTCGAGCACAGCATAGTCACCACCTGCGCATACTGCGGTGTCGGCTGCTCCTTCAAGGCTGAGATGAAAGGCGATCAGGTTGTGCGCATGGTTCCTTACAAAGGCGGCGAAGCCAACCATGGCCATTCCTGTGTGAAAGGCCGGTTTGCCTTTGGCTATGCCACCCACGAGGATCGCATCAGGGAACCGATGATTCGCGATTCCATCAACGACCCCTGGAAAGTCGTGTCCTGGGACGAAGCCCTTGCATTCGCAGCGAAAAAACTCAAAGACACTCAGGCCCAATACGGCCGTGAAAGCATTGGCGGCATTACCTCCTCTCGCTGCACGAACGAAGAAACCTATCTGGTGCAGAAACTGGTACGGGCGGCCTTTGGCAACAACAACACCGACACCTGTGCGCGCGTGTGCCATTCCCCCACCGGTTATGGCCTCAAAACCACCTTGGGCGAATCTGCCGGCACCCAAACCTTTGATTCGGTAATGAAGGCCGACACCATCATGGTGATTGGTGCCAATCCAACCGACGCCCACCCGGTATTTGGCTCGCTGATGCGCAAGCGTTTGCGTCAGGGTGCCAAGCTGATCGTAATCGATCCGCGCCGCATTGATTTGGTCCACACGCCCAATGCCGAGGAAGGCCTGCACCTGCCGCTGCGCCCCGGCACCAACGTGGCCATAGTGAATGCCCTGGCCCATGTGATTGTGACTGAAGGCTTGGAATATCAGGAATTCATCAACAGCCGCTGCGACACAGAGGCCTACAACACCTGGCGTACCTTTATTGCGGAAGAACGTAACTCCCCCGAAGCCATGGAAGCGGTTACCGGCGTACCTGCAAGTAAAGTACGGGAAGCCGCCCGCCTTTATGCCAAGGCGGGCAACGGCGCCATCTATTACTGCCTGGGCGTAACTGAACACAGCCAGGGTTCCACCATGGTGATGGGCATTGCCAACTTGGCGCTGGCCACGGGCAACATTGGCAAAGAGGGTGGCGGCGTGAACCCGTTGCGCGGGCAAAATAACGTGCAGGGTTCCTGCGATATGGGCTCTTTCCCCCATGAGTTGCCGGGCTACCAGCATGTGAACGATCAAGTCGTGCGTGAGCCCTTCGAAGCTGTATGGGGTGTGCCCATCGATAACGAACCGGGGCTGCGCATTCCGAATATGTTTGACGCAGCCATCGCTGGCAGCTTCAAGGCTCTTTACGTGCAGGGCGAGGATATTGCCCAGTCAGATCCCAACACCCAGCATGTAGAAGCGGCGCTGAAAGCATTGGACTGCCTGATTGTGCAGGACATCTTCCTGAACGAAACCGCCAAGTTCGCCCATGTGTTGCTGCCAGGTTCCACCTTCCTTGAAAAGAACGGCACCTTCACCAACGCGGAGCGCCGCATCAACCGCGTGCGCAAAGTGATGGAGCCCGTTGCGGGCATGGAAGATTGGGAAGTAACCATGGCGTTGTCTAACGCTCTGGGCTACCCCATGCACTACAACCATCCATCTGAAATCATGGATGAAATTGCATCGCTAACCCCCACGTTTACCGGCGTGAATTACGACAAGCTGGAGCAACTGGGCAGCATTCAGTGGCCCTGCAACGATGAGTACCCGGATGGCACGCCCACCATGCACACGGTGGAATTCCCCATCGGCAAGGGCCGGTTTGCAGTAACCGAGTATCTGGCTACTGAAGAGCGTGCAAGCCGCCGCTTCCCGCTGCTGCTGACCACCGGGCGAATCCTGTCCCAGTACAACGCCGGCGCCCAAACCCGTCGCACAAGTAACAGCGACTGGCACGAAGAAGACGTGCTGGAACTGCACCCCAGCGATGCAGAACTGCGCGGCGTAAAAGACGGTGACTGGCTGGGCATCAGCAGCCGCGTTGGCCACACAGTGCTGCGGGCAAAGGTGAGTACCCGAATGCTGCCGGGCGTGGTTTACACCACCTTCCATCACCCGGGCAGCGGTGCCAACGTAGTCACCACCGATAACTCCGATTGGGCAACCAACTGCCCGGAATACAAGGTAACCGCCGTTCAGGTCGAAAAAGTGTCTCAGCCATCGGATTGGCAGCGGGATTTCGTGGATTTCGACAAACGCCAGCAGGCACTGCTGAAACTGGCCATGAGTACGCAGGAAAATAGCCATGCCAATACTCTCAAATAATCAGAGGCCCGCTGCTGTGGCTGAACCACCTGGCAAAACCTCGCCACCCGCCGTGAGCGAGGTCTGGGTAAATGTTCGCGGCGGTATCGAGGGCGCGCGCTCCCATGATCTGGTTGCGGAAGAAGTACCCGTGGCTATGGTGTACAACGGAGTGTCCCATGCGGTGATGATGGCGTCGCCCTGTGATCTTGAGGACTTTGCTCTGGGTTTCAGCCTGAGCGAAGGCATTTTGCAGCGACCGGACCAGCTGTTCAGTATCGAGATAAAACCCGGCGAAGACGGCATTGAAGTGCAAATGCACATTGCCGGTGATTGCTATGCCCGCCTGCGAGAACAGCGCCGCAACATGGCAGGCCGAACCGGCTGCGGGCTCTGCGGTACGGAATCCCTCGCCCACGTGGTACGAACCCTAGAGCGGGTAGCCCCACAGCCGCTCCCCGGCGACAAGGCTGTGCAGGATGCGCTGAGTAATTTGAAAAAACACCAGCCGTTACAGCTGCAAACCGGTGCTACCCATGGTGCAGCCTGGTGCGATTTGCAGGGCTGCATAGTGCTTGCCCGGGAAGATGTAGGAAGACATAACGCACTGGATAAACTGTTTGGTGCGCGGCTACGACAGCATGCTGATCAAGCCTTCACAGAAGGCTTTGCACTCATCTCTAGCCGGGCCAGCTTTGAAATGGTGCAAAAAAGCGCCAGCGTGGGTATAGGGAGCCTGGTGGCGGTGTCTGCCCCTACGGCTCTGGCCATTCGCGAGGCCGAAAAAAGCGGCATGAACCTGATCGGATTTGCCCGCCCCGGCCGCCACGTAATCTATGCCCGTGGCGCGGTAACGGCTCAGGAGAAAACGTTGTGAGCGACCCGCAGTTGAACAACCTGATTAAAATGCTCGACCAGATAATAGCCAACAACCTACACTATGGTGACAAGGTGACAGATGTCGCCGCCGAACATTTGCATAGGTTCTGGGCCCGCAGTATGAAGCAGCAAATAGTTGCTCATGCTGACCAAAGCCCGGAAGAGCTGTCTGAGTTGGCGCGAACAACAGTTATAAAGATGAAGTCACACACCACCCGGTAGCACATGTCTGAAATTGGTAAGCAGGGCCATGGGTATGTTAAGTCGGCTTTGATCACTGGCTTGCTTTGTGCTGCGGCATTTACGGCCATTGTATACGGCGCAGTCAGTTATCAGGCGGGTGAACAGCTTGCGGATATCAAGATAACTGAGCAGGCCAAGGTAAGATTGACTTCAGGACTGCTTACACAAATTTTTGATTACGCCGCAAATGACCTGCGGGCGATATCAAAACTGCCGGCAACTGAAGCGTTCAATCGATCCCGTACCGAGATTGAAAAAGATCGGCTTAAGCAGGTCTTTCGGGTACAGCTTGAGCAAAAATCAATTTACAGCCAGATCCGTTTTCTTGATGGTGAAGGCGCTGAGCTGGTGCGGCTCGACTATCTGTTCGGGCGCAGCCTGATTACCCCTGAGGAGCAACTGCAGTCTAAAAGCACCCGCTATTATTTTTCCAATACCATGTCGATGTCCGAAGGCGACGTGTACGTCTCTCCTCTGGACCTAAATGTTGAAAACGGCAAGGTCGATGCCCCGTACCTTCCCATGGTTCGGTTTGGCGTGCCCGTTTTCGATGACAGTGGTCAAAAACAAGGCGCTGTGATTCTCAATATGTTGGGGCAGTCGCTTCTGGACACTTTCAAACAGAGCATGGGCGAAACCTACCCAGCGTATTTGCTCAATAGTGACGGCGGTGTGCTTTCCGCCCCGGATAGAAACAGCGAGTGGGGATTCATGTTTGGTCTGCCTTCCGCGTTCAAACGTGAGCATCCGCAGGCTTGGCAACTGATGCTGCAAAGCGCCAGGGGCAATGTTGAAACACCTGCCGGCCTGTTCGTGTTTGAGACCGTTCGGCCACTTGAGGGCTTAGGCTCGTCGGCAGACAGCGAGGATTACTTCTGGAAGGCCGTGTCGTTTTTACCGCACAGGACACTGCCAACGACAGCAATCTTTGTGAACCCTTGGGTTGTAGGCCTTTATCTGGCCAGCGTTGTGCTGTTGTTGGTGGCAGTGTTCTACTTTCAGTTTTCCCGGCACAAACGTCGCGAGCTAAGGCGAGAAAACACACAGCAGGCCCGTCGCTTCTGGAAAATCTCCAGCGTGCTAGGCGATGGCTTGATCGTGATGGACAGTGAGGGTGTTGTTACCTATATCAACCCGGAGGCTGAGCGCATCTTGGGTTGGAGCTCTGAGGAAATCGTCGCCAGACAAGGGCACGATGTATTCCACGTGCATGAGGGAGATGAATCCAGCTGTTCCATCCTCAACGTAATGAATACCCGCGAGCTATACCGGAGTAAAGACGAGGAGTTTCGCCGAAAAGATAATGCCACCATCCCGGTCATACTGAATGCTGCTCCGCTAACCAGCGATACCGGCGAAGAGGGTGTGGTGATTTCGTTTCAGGATTTTTCCGAGATAAAAGAGTATCAGGAAAAGATCCACACACTTGCCTATCAGGACATTCTGACAGGCCTCCCCAACCGGCGGGCTCTGGACGACCGGCTGAGCCTGGCTATCGCACTTTCAAGACGCCATTCCCGTTATCTCGGGCTGATGTTCCTCGATCTTGACCACTTTAAAGAAGTGAACGACACCCTTGGCCATGATGCCGGCGATAGCCTGTTAAAAGAAATTGCAACAAGGCTACAACACTGCGTTCGAGAAACAGATACGGTAGCGCGCATGGGTGGGGATGAATTCATCATCCTGCTACCAGAGGTATCTGCCCCGAAAAATGCCATAACAGTCGCTGAAAAGATCATTCAGGCAGTTGCAGAGCCCGTCTATATGCCTGAAGGGGTGGCGCGGGTGGGTGTGAGTATTGGAATTGTGGTTGCTCGCGGCGCGGGCGTTACTAATGAGGGGCTCATGCAAAGTGCCGATGCGGCGATGTATGAGGCGAAGCGAGCAGGTAAGAATCGGTTTTTTATAAGCGAGCACGCTCTGCTCGATGACGAGGGTGGTAGCGGCAACCATGGAGACTATTGAACCGAAACTCATTTGTTAAAGGGAATATGTAAACTGTAAATATTTTACACATTGACAATTCTGTACCACAGTAAGGTGACAAGGATGGTCACTGTGAGGCGATCGATGTGAGAAAAAACCTGCCAATTACAGATACTGAGTACACCTTTCCAGAGTCGCAAAAGCTCATATCGTCGACCGATTTAAGAGGCAAAATCCGCCACTGCAACCAAGCCTTTGTGGAAGTCAGCGGATTTACACGGCAAGAACTCATCGGCCAGCCACACAACATTGTTCGCCACCCCGATATGCCCCCAGATGCCTACGAAAACATGTGGTCACATCTGAAAGCGGGCACCTCTTGGATGGGCATGGTTAAAAACCGGCGCAAGAACGGTGACTATTATTGGGTTAGTGCCTACATAACCCCCGTTACTGAAAACGGCTCGGTTATTGGGTATGAGTCGGTCCGTTCCTGCCCCTCCAGAGCTGATATAAAACGAGCAGAAAAACAGTACGCCAAAATCCGACAGGGCAGATCACACAAGTCGCTTTTGAAAAGGTTTTCGCCGGAATCTCTATTTCTGGCCGCTATTCTGGTTATTGCAGCGCTCACATTTTTTACCGGCCAAGCGTTGATATCGGAAGCTGTACTTTTGTTTGGTGTGGTTACTTATATTCTCTGGGCGCGGCGCTCGCAGCGCCGGTTGATAGACTCAGCGATGCAGCTTCTCGAAAAAAGCTTTACAGACGACCTCGCTGCGCACAGTTATACCGATGATGATCTTGAAACCGGGCGTATGAAAGTCGCAATAATGGCGCAGAAAGCCCACCTGGACGCTGTGCTCACACGCTTGGAAGACTCCGCCGGAGAAGTGAAAAGCGGCGCTGTGCAGGGGCTTGAAGTAACCCATGAGTCCCATGAAGCTCTCAGAAAACAGCAAGCGGAAATCAGCAATGTGGCGGCCTCTGTGCATGAGGTGTCCCAAACCATCACCGAAGTGTCTTCCAATGTTCAGAACACAGCCCAAAAGGCCGAGGAATCCCGCTCGTTGGCGGATCGAGGGGCGAGTGTTATCGGAACAACCCGTGAGGTCATTGAGGGCCTACAAACCACCGTGCACAGCATCAGTGAATCGGTTGGCGAACTGGCGACTGAAACCCAGAGAATCGCAAGCGTTGCCAAGATCATTGAGGAAATCGCAGAGCAAACTAACTTATTGGCCTTGAATGCAGCCATTGAGGCAGCCCGGGCGGGTGAGCATGGGCGCGGGTTTGCCGTTGTGGCGGATGAAGTGCGAGGTCTTGCCAAGCGGACACAGGATTCAACTCAGGAAATTCACGGCATCATCGAAGCCTTACTCTCGAGAACCTCCACCTCTGTACGTGCGACCGATGAAGGCAGAAAGTCGGCTGATAGCGGGCTTGCCCACATGCTGGAAGCCGAAACCACGCTTGGGCAAATAGCCGAGTCGGTTGGCACCATCGCAGAAATGTCTATCCAGATGGCAGCAGCCGTAGAAGAGCAAGCCCAAGTGTTTGATCAAATTAACGAGCAGGTTGAACACATCTCCAGCTTGGGCTCTGATAGCCTGCATAAAGGGGAACTGGCCATCGACCGGGTTCAGCAGATGGAAAATATTGCTGGGCAGCTGCATGAGTTGGTGGTGCGGTTTAAATAGATGGGTTTTAGTGGGCCTAATTGGACGGGGGAATGCTCAGAAGTACCTGAATAGCTAGGTTGGCCGAGTGAATAATGATCAAGCAGCCTCTTCACTCGCACGCCTGCCAGAGATAAGCCCGCTTCTCTGGGAAGCAGATAAACAGCATTGATTGACTCGCCGCTTGGCTTCTGCACTTTATTATCTACGGGATGCCCGGGCTCCCCCGGCCCGAAGTAATGGGGCGAGGACAGGTGTGTCTGGACGATGTCTTCTGATCAATAATTAGCCGCTCGAGGCCTAAAAGGAACCGGTAGGGCGACAGGCCACTTAGTCTGACAGAGTCGGTGGCAGCCTATGAGAAATCCGGACTAAACGCCAGGTTTTTTTACAGACCTTCTATGCTATTGAGAAGTTTGCAAATTAATTCCCGTAAAACATGAGTTTAGAGTTTGGTCCGTAAATTGCTAGATATCTGATTCAGAATCCTGATGTTTCGTCCGGTTTTGAGTTTTATAAGGTCAGGCTGTGTATACGCGTGAAATAAATAATGGATTGGTGTGTTCGACGTGACGCGACAGATGGTTAGCAACCTACTGCAAATGACGGAAGAGGACCTAGACTATTTCCCGAATTTGTAAATGAGTATGCATTCTGGAACTGCCGTGTTCGCGGCAATATTGAACCTCAAAAAGGGACTAACATGAAGATGACACCGTTATTCAGAATATTCCTGAGTGTTTTGGTAATCTCGCTGGCCGCTTGTGGCGGAGGAAGTAGTGGCAGTGATGGCAGTGGCAGTGATGGAGGTGGCAGTGATGGAGGTGGCAGTGATGGAGGTGGCTCAACCGATCAGGGAGCCAGCTCTATTGTAAGCCTTATGGGTTCGGATACAGGTGAGTTGGGTAGCACCGCTGAGGTCAATTTCTATGCCTTCAGGGAAAACTTTGCTGGAGCCAGTCTTTTCCTTTCTGCTACGAGCAGTGGGTCCGCGATGAACTTCGTGCGTTTCGGTATGGGTGAACTGTCTGAATCGGACCTAGATCCCGCTGCGTTTACTTTAGACGAATCTAATGCCGTGGTTTTTAATATCACGGATATTGGTGTTTCTATACGTATAAACTTAAATGGCGCGGCCTATCTTTACAGTATTGCCTGCCTGTCAGGCTGCATCGGCGTTGATTTTGACACCGCTACTCGCACGTTAGTGCTTGATAGTGTGGTACTAGATCCCACCATGGGTGGCGAGTCGGACAGTCAGGCTATGGGCCCTTTGACATTGGACGGCACAATTGTCTGGACAGAAGCAGATGAAAACCCTCTGGCTCCGCCTTCCACTTCAGGCACTGGGACGGTTCCGGTTCGCACCTCCGATTTGACGTTGGCTGATCTTGTAGGTGTTTGGGACAGCGGTTTTGGTGACGACGAAATTTACACAGTATTCAAAAGCGATGGTACCTATGTCGATTATGATTATATGGGGGATTCGGTCGACATGGGTCAGAACTGCTATGAAGTAGAAGAAAGCACCATCACCGATTTGGGTAACGGCCAGTTCCGTATTGGCAACGACAGATTTGGTACTTTCTACTTCGCCGGAAATTCGCTCGCTTTCGAGGCGCCGGAAGCAATCTATTTTCTGGACACCACGACAGTGTTGGAGTCGGATTTTTCTCCTTTGTGTAATTAGCTTGAAGGGTCAGGTCGCAACTAAGTTTCCGCTACCACGGAGCCACCGAAAGAGATCGTGCTGGACTTTGATGGTAGCGGTATTCCGCTTTCAGTATCAGGCGACGTTCTCGAAATACCCTCGCTGGGTGGTTGCTCGCCTGACAGAAACACGCTGACAAAGCACAGCAGCAAATAATTAAGCTCCATTAGAGTAAAGCGTGATACTTAATAGTTTGTGGGCTGCGCTTAATCTGATGCTCCACAGAACACATTCCACACTGCCATCAATGCAACTTCATCCGTGGCTGCATCGCCCTACCAATCTTATCCATAAACCAGATCACGCCAGTGCGCAGAAAACCGTGCAATGCCACCTGGTGCATGCGGTAAAGTGATACGTAGAACAGCCGGGCTACCTTACCTTCGATGTACATGCTGCGGCCCGAGAGGTTGCCCATCAGGTTGCCTACGGTGGTGTAGTGGCTGAAGTTGATGAGTGAGCCGTAGTCGTTATACACGAAGGGTACTGCGTCTTTGCCTTCCAGTCGGTTACACAGAGTTTTAAACAGAGTGTCGGCCTGCTGGTGTGCGGCCTGAGCGCGGGGTGCCACGGGTCTGTCAGAATCCGGTTGTGGGCAGGCGGCGCAGTCGCCAAAGGCGAAAATGTTGGAATCCTGAGTGGTTTGTAGCGTCTGATGCACGATCAGCTGGTTGCTGCGGTTGGATTCCAGACCATCAAGGTTGGCAAGGAAGGCGGGCGCTTTAATGCCAGCAGCCCAGATCGTCATTTCCGAAGGCAATTCGGTGCCGTCTTTCAGTACGACAAGGCCAGAGCGAATCTCGCTGACGGGCTGGCCGTTCAAAACCTTCACATTTTGGTGCTCGAGTTCTTTGGTGGCCGCTGCCGATAATCTGCCGGGAAGTGCAGGCAAGATCCGGTCGGCTGCTTCAATCACAGTGATGGATACATCGGAGGCTTTCAGATGGTTCATGCCGTACACCGGCAGCTCACGTGATGCCGTTCTCAGCTCTGCTGCTAGCTCAACGCCGGTAGCACCTGCGCCTATAATACTGATGTTGAGCCTGTGATCCCGACCGTGCAAGCCTTCGTGGTTCTTGCGCAGGAAGGCATTGAGCATCAGATTGTGAAAGCGCCGTGCCTGCTTCAGGCTGTCGAGAAATAGGCAATGCTCTTGTGCGCCGGGGGTGCCGAAATCGTTGGCGGTACTGCCCACGGCAATAACCAGCGTGTCGTACTTAAGGTGGCGTTCGGGGACCACTTCGTTGCCGTCTTCATCAACAAAAGGGGCGATGACCAGCTCCTTGGCTTCACGGTTGAGGCCGTTCATGCGCCCAAGCTGAAATTCGTAATGGTGTTTACGGGCGTGAGCGCGGTAGTTTACTTCGTTGGAATTGGCATCCAAGGAGCCGGAGGCAACTTCGTGCAGAAGGGGTTTCCAAACATGGGTAAGACCTGCGTCTACCAAAGTAATCCGGGCTTTCCCTTTTTTGCCGAGTTTCCTGCCTAAACTTGTAACAAGTTCGAGACCGCCAGCGCCACCGCCGACCACAACAATGTGATGTAGATTATCCATAGCATTCAGACCTTTAAGTAATGAAAGCCAAATGCTCTTGCGAAAAAACACTTGGCTGTCGTCACTGGGGCCAGCTTACGGGTAGGATACGGACGCTGAGGGGTGAATACTAACGCGCTCCGGTCAGCCTGCACAATTGGTCGGAATACCCATTGACCACTCACTACACAGCTAGAGACAGAAACATATGAAAGTAGCAGTTTACTGTGGTTCCCGTTCAGGTAACGAGCCGTTATATGCCGAGAAGGCCAGAGAACTGGGCGAGTTCTTCGGTAATAACGGTATAGACCTCGTGTTCGGCGGCGGGCATGTTGGCCTAATGGGCATTATTGCTGATGCGGTGCTGGCAAGCGGCGGCAAGGTGTATGGCGTTATCCCGCAGCATCTGGTTAACCGGGAGCTTGCACATCCGGGCCTTACCGAGCTGTTTGTGGTGGGCAACATGCACGAGCGTAAAGCGAAGATGGCAGAACTGGCCGATGGTTTCGTAGCGCTGCCAGGCGGCATTGGCACCTTGGAAGAAATCTTTGAGGTTTGGACATGGGCCCAACTCGGCTTTCACAAGAAGCCTTGTGCATTTTATAACGTGACTGGCTTTTACGATTCGCTGCTAGACATGGTAAAAACCATGGTTGCGGCCGGATTTGTGAAGCAACAGTACCTCGATATGATCGTATTGGCACACACTCCGAAAGAACTGGTTGATGGTTTTAGCAGCTATGTTCCGCCGCAGGAAAAGTGGGCTTGAAGATACGCAATGTGCGGCTCGCTTCTAAAGCCTGCTGACTCTGCTCATGAGTCGGCTCCAATCGATAGGTAGGCGTTT
This sequence comes from Marinobacter sp. 1-4A, assembly GCF_016597725.1. Lineage (GTDB taxonomy): Bacteria > Pseudomonadota > Gammaproteobacteria > Pseudomonadales > Oleiphilaceae > Marinobacter. Next base: position 363,599 of record NZ_VCGY01000003.1, on the reverse strand, counting down.
TTCGAGGTTGGCCAATACCGGGTCTTTCGGGTGTATGGCCTCGAAGGGCTGTTTGCTGGCGTAAACAACGGTGTTGTTGGTTTTGCTTTTAAACACCAGCAGCTCGGAAAAGTGCTTTCGAAGCTGGCGGAAGTAAGGCCCTTCGGGGTCTGGCGTGAGGTGGTAATTCAGTACCAGCCAACCCTTGGTGCTGAGCGCTCGGCTGCAGTTTTCTACAAACTGGCGCTGTGCCTGTGCAGGGCTCATCCGGTCTGCGCTGTAAAGGTCGGCTAGAATGATATCGGTGCTGGCGTTTGGCAGCTCGCTCAAGGCATTGCGGGCATCAGCAATGGTTACGTTTAGGCGTTCGCTACTGGGTAGCCCAAAATACTCCCGAGCTACATCCAACACCGCTTGGCGCAGTTCAACCGCGTGCACCTGACATTCCGGAAAAAGATGATGAAAGGCGCTGGCCATCACGCCGCCGCCAAGCCCTAGTATGGTGACGTGTTGTGGGTTGCTGAAGGCTGCGGGAAGTAACATCGCCCGGCTGTACTCATGCACGGGCACGTGCGGGTATCGCCGATCAATCTTGCTTTGCTCAAACACCGAATTGAAGGTTAGTACCCGATGTTTACGGTAGTCGATCACCAAAATGCTACCGAGTTTGTCCCGGCTGTGGTGAATAATATCGCCTTTGTTGAACATAGGGTGCTCTTTGACAGGGGCTTGCTAAGGACTCAGGTGTTTGATGGCTTCTTTGGCATCCATGTCCTGTGCAAGGCTCAGTGCCGTATTGCCTTCTGCGTCCTGTAATTCCGGGTTGGCGCCTTTTTCCAGCAGAAGCTGCACCGTATCTGCATGGCCGTTGCTGGCAGCAAGCATGAGCAGGCTTTTGCCATCGCTGGTGCGCATGTTCACCGGTACGCCTGCTTCTAGCATTGGGCGCAACATGCTAGTACCGCCGTTGCGTGCCAGTTCAAAAATGCCTTGGGCGAAGGCGATGGCGTCTTTATCCATTTGATTTTCCGGCTGCTGTGGCTGGCCGGGTTGGTTTTCGCTCATTTGGGCTCCATTGAAAGCAGTGGTGAACCATGACGGTAGACAGGGGTAGGATACCGTTGATACAACCTTTTATCACAGAATGAGTTAGTCTCAGACATAATTGCTGGAATAGAATCCAGTTGATAATGGCAATCACTGTAAAGGAGAAAGCACCATGAAACTGAACGTTGAGGGTATTGAAGAGGGCAAACCCGTCCCGGATATATTCGCGTTCGGCGTGTTCCACCCGGAAGATCGCATGAGCTTTGGCCCTAACCGGAACCCGGAAATGTCTTGGGAAGGTGCGCCCGCAGGCACTAAAAGCTTCGTGATCATGATGTTTGATCCGGATGTGCCTAGCGTCGCAGACGATGCGAATCAGGAAGGCAAAACCATTTCAAAGGATATTCCGCGGGTGGATTTCTTCCACTGGCTGTTGGTGGATATCCCCGCCCGTATTAGCCGTATTCCTGAAGGCGAAGACAGCGATGGTGTTACACCTAAAGGGAAAGATAGCAGCACCGGCCCGTTTGGCCTACGCGGTGTAAACAACTTCACCCAGTTTCTTGCTGGCAATCCTGATATGGCTGGAACTTACTTCGGCTATGACGGCCCCTGCCCGCCTTGGAACGACGAGCTTCTGCATCACTATCATTATGAAGTGCACGCATTGGACGTGGAGTCTCTGGGCCTTTCCGGAGCGTTTGATGGTGAGGCGGTACGTAAGGCAATGGACGGCCATGTGCTGGCCAGTGCCCGGGTAACCGGAACTTATACACTGAATCCGGACCTGCGTTAATCCGCTCTGTCACACAGGGTTGGTGGCTAGAATTTTCTTCAGAAAATCTTTGGTTCGGGGGTCCCTCGGGTTATGGAAAATCTCGCTGGGTGGCCCCTGTTCCACAATGCGGCCACCGTCGATAAAGATCACCCGGTCGGCCACGTCCCGTGCAAACGACATTTCATGCGTGACCACCATCATGGTCTGGCGCTCTGATGCCAACTGCTTCATCAGCCCCAATACCTCCTCCACCCATTCCGGGTCCAGTGAGGAGGTGGGTTCATCAAACAGGATGACTTCGGCGCCAGCGGCCATGGCGCGGCCAATGCCAACCCGTTGTTGTTGGCCACCGGACATAGACGCGGGGTAGGCACCGGCCTTGTCGGCCAGTCCAATCTGTTCAAGGATCTCCCGGGCCTTTTGGTCGGCCTTTTCTTTCGGCCATTTATCCACTACCAGCAGGCGTTCTGCGATGTTCTGCAGTGCGGTCTTGTTGGCAAACAACGCATAGTTCTGGAACACGAAAGCGGTTTGCCGGCGCATGGCCAGGATATCTGCCCGGCTGGCGCGGTTTACGTCCACCGTGAGATCACCCACGGTCATGGTTCCGGAAGTGGGTTGCTCCAGAAAGTTGATGCAGCGCAACAGGGTGGATTTTCCGGTTCCCGATGGGCCGATAATCACCACAATTTCGCCTTTCTCAATGGTCAGGTCGATCCCGTCGAGAACCACGGTTTTGCCGAAATGTTTGCTCAGAGATGCCAGTTTGATCATCGGTTATAAGCCTTGTTCAGGCGGGTTTCCAGATAGTTCTGAAGCTTGGAAAGCAGCTCAACCACAATCCAGTACATGATGGCGGCAACAATGAAGGCCTCGAAGTACAGGAAGCTGCCAGCGGCTTCTTTCTGGGTGGCGCCCATGAGTTCGGTAACGCCCAGAGTGAAGGCGAGCGAGGTCGCCTTGATCATGTCGATGAAGTAGTTCATCAGGGTGGGCAAGGCCACCCGGGTAGCCTGGGGCAGGACAATCCGCCGCATCAGCTGCCCGTTGGTCATGCCGATGGACAGGGCGGCTTCCGTTTGGCTGCGATCGACCCCCACGATGGCGGCGCGGATGGATTCGGCCATGTAGGCGGAAAAATGCATGGTTAAGCCCATCACTGTCGCGGTAACGCCATCTATGACCGTTAGTGCGCTGAACAGTTGAGGCAATCCGTAGTAGAACAGGAACAGTTGCACCAGCAACGGTGTGCCCCTGAAGAAAGAAATAAATACGATGGTTAACTGATTAAGCACCGGAATGCGCAGCACCCGAACAACCGCAAACAAACAGGCAAGAATCAGCGCAAGCACCATTCCGATGCCCGCCAGTTGCAGGGTGAGGGGCAGGTAGCGGAGCAGAACCGGTACCAGACCAAGCATGTACTCGACGTTCAACACGTCCATAGGGAAACAGGCCTCGGTGTGCCCCTCAGGGCTTGGTGATGTCTGTGCCGAACCACTTCTCGGAAATGGACGCCAGAGTGCCGTTTTCTCGCAAGGTTTCCAAAGCCTTGTTCACTTCGTCCCGCAGGGCGCGCCCGGCTTTGGTGTCGTGGAACGGGTAAGCGTTGGTGATCTGGGAGAAAGTGGGGCCTGCCAGTTCAAGGGGCAGTGGTTTTTCCTTGATGATCTGGCTGGCGCTGACCCGGTCCATCACAAATGCGTCCACACGCCCAAGAGCGGTGTCTCGTTCCAGATTGCTCTCATAGGTTTTAATGGTGATCTGGTCCGCATAGGCAGCTCCTTTAGGAGTGCCTCAAAGTTGGAGCCCAAATTAACCGCAACGGTTTTCCCTTTTAGGTCTTCCACACGGCGGACTTCGGTATTGCCTTCCTTGGTGACGACCTGCGCACCGTCGTAAACGTAAGGGTCGCTGAACACATAGGCTTTCTTGCGCTCGTCGGTGATGGTGATCTGGTTAGCGACCGTGTCGATGCGCTCGGATTGCAGCATGCCAAACAGACCGGAGAAATTGGCGGTCTCGTACTGGATATCACGCCCCATCTCCTTGCCCACCGCGTTCATGACATCGACTTCGAAGCCTTTGAGCTGATCCTGCTCCACAAAGGTAAACGGAAAGTACTGGCCAGACATGCCAACTCTCAGGGGCTTATCCTGCGCCAGCAAAGGTGCGCTTGTGATCAGTGCAATGGTCAAAAAGGTATTGAGCAATAGTGTTTTCATAAAACCTCCTTACGACGTGCATCCTACCTGAAGCATAGTCCGGGGTGAAAATTGGGCAATGCAGGTAGATCAAAGATCGGCCCAGTCGATGGCCCTGAAATTGAAATCGCTTTCCAGAGTGGGTTTGATAATCCGGAAGTAGGGGGATGCATCAAAATCTCTGGGTGTGAACAAGGATGTTTGCCGGATTCGGTAATGCTCACGAATACAGTCCCGACAGTTGGGATCGTTAGAGGGAATGGTGTCGATGGTTGGAAGTATAGGATAGCGCAGACGTTGGAAGCCTTCTGCAATAAACGTGGAGCATATCGTACGTGTAGGGTCGCCACTTCCGAGCGATAGCAATTTGTGTCTGTGCCGTGAAGGTACAGGGGGTGTTTGTATAAGATAGCGGGCCAGATCAAACACGTTTTTCAGATCGTATTGGTTACCTAGCCGGCTCAACGCATACTCAGCGAGCATGTTGATATTATCGTCATCAAGCCCCACAGGTCGGCAGATTCGGGTATGGCTGTTGCGGTAAAAAGACAACGGCAGAGGTCGAATGCCAACCTCCAGGTCCGCCTCGATCAGTGTGTTTGGCTCGCCGTCTTTGGACATTCCCAAACCCGCATCCGGCCCCAAATAAAGAACTGCGTGAGACCAGGTGGATTGGGTTAGGTACTTTATTGCCACGCTGATGCGTGTGTCACCTTCTACGAGTAAAACATCGCCGGGCCTGAGCGCCTTTTCCAGAGCCTCATAGGTTGAGGTGGGCACGGAATGTTGCGCCACTTGTTTGGAAAGATAAGCGGCGAGACGTTTCGCCAGCCAGTTCAGGAACATGGTTCACTCCGGTTGTTTCTATTTATTTTTCCCGCCACGGGTAAGTTTCGCAAATTCATTTCCTATCCGCTGTAACATTTGGGCCGTGATCCTGTCACAGCGATATACGTATTGATGTATACATTTCTAACAGGCTTAAACATGAAACGAAGCAAGGTGACACTCATAGTGGCAATTGTGGCCATTATTAGCATTTTTATTGGTCTGGACGGCCATAAACTGCTGACGCTGGCAAACTTGCAGTCCCATCAAGCTAGTCTGGCCCAATGGATTGAAGTCAATCTTTTGCTCGCGGTTGCTGGCTATACGGCAATTTACGTGCTGGTGACTGCACTATCCTTGCCCGGCGCGGTGATAATGACTCTCGCAGGTGGTGCGTTTTTTGGCAATATATACGGGCTGCTGGCGGTTTCCTTGGCGTCTACTGTGGGTGCTTCCCTTGCCTTTCTCGTTGCAAGATTCTTGATGCGCGATACCTTGCGTTCCCGCTATCGGGAAACTGTGGCGAAGATGGACAGAGGCGTGGAAAAAGACGGCGCCTTTTATCTGGCAACGCTGAGACTGGTTCCGGTGTTTCCGTTTTTCCTGATTAATCTGGCCATGGGCCTGACCTCCATGAAGCTGCGCACATACGCATTAGTGAGCTGGGTGGCCATGCTGCCGGGCACCTTCATCTATGTGAACGCGGGCACCCAGTTGGGCCAGATACAATCCACCTCTGATATTGTTTCTGCAGATCTTCTAATTTCCTTTGCCCTGCTGGGCATTTTCCCGCTGATTGCCAAGTTTGTGGTGGGCTTTATTCGCCGCCGCCGCGTATACGCCAACTGGCAAAAGCCGGAATCCTTTGATTACAACCTGCTGGTAATTGGTGGTGGTTCTGCCGGTCTGGTGTCCGCCTACATTGCCGCGGCTGTAAAGGCCAAGGTGGCACTGATTGAGAAGCACAAGCTGGGTGGCGATTGCCTCAATACTGGCTGTGTTCCCTCCAAGGCGCTGATTCGTAGTGCCAAAGCCGCAGACACCATGCGCCATGCTAATCGTTACGGGCTGGAATCTGTGCCGGTGAAGGGCTCTTTCAAGAACATCATGAACCGGGTGAAGGATGTGGTGGCAAAAATAGAGCCCCACGATTCCCCAGAGCGCTACCAAAAACTGGGCGTGGACTGCATCTTCGGCGAAGCCAGTTTCATATCTCCTTGGGAGCTGGAGGTAAAACACAACGATGGCCGCACCGAACGCCTCACCGCCCGCAGCATTGTAGTCGCTACTGGCGGCAAACCGGCCATGCCCCCGATACCGGGGCTTGCGGACATTAACCCGCTCACGTCAGATAACCTGTGGGATCTGGAGGAACAACCGCAGCGATTGCTGGTACTGGGTGGCGGCCCCATAGGCTCGGAACTGGCCCACGCCTTTGCACGCTTGGGCACTCAGGTGACTCAAGTAGAGCGTGATGATCGCTTGCTTGCAAAAGAAGACCTTGATGTATCCGAGGTGGTAAAGAAACAGTTTGAGGCAGATGGTATTGATCTGCGCTTGAACCATGCCGCTACAAAGTTCTGCACGGAAGACGGCGAGAAAGTGGCCTACTGCGATCACAAGGGCCAACAGGTGCGTATTCCCTTTGATCAGGTTCTGGTGGCCGTAGGCCGCTCCGCAAACACCGCTGGGCTGAATCTCAACCGGATTGGCATTGAGCCTTTGCCGAACGGCACAGTGCCGGTTGAAGACGACATGAGCCTGCGTTATCCAAACGTGTTTGCCTGTGGCGATGTGGCCGGTCCTTATCAGTTTACCCATGCGGCTTCACATCAGGCGTGGTATGCGGCGGTAAACGGCCTGTTCGGCCAGTTCAAGCGCTTCAAGGTGGATTACCGGGTGATGCCCTGGATAACCTTCACCTCGCCGGAAGTGGCCCGTGTGGGCCTGAGCGAGGCGGAGGCCAAGGAACAAGGCGTTGCCTACGAACTCACCCGCTTCGGTCTGGACGATCTCGACCGAGCGATTGCTGACAGTGACGATTATGGCTTCATCAAGGTACTTACGCCGCCGGGGAAGGATAAAATCCTCGGTGCTGTGGTTGTGGGTGCCCACGCCGCTGAAATCCTCGCGGAGTTTACTCTCGCCATGAAACACGGTCTGGGGCTCAACAAGATCTTGGGAACCATTCACCCGTACCCTACCTGGAACGAATCCGCAAAATACGCGGCCGGTGAATGGAAGCGAGCCAATGCGCCTGAAACCATTCTCAGACTGCTGGAAAAACTGCACGGTTGGCGACGGGGGAATAGCCAGCGCCGTCAGCCCGACACAACAAGCGTGACACCCTGATGTCACAAAACCTAGGAGCATCCATGCCCCTGACCGAAACCAGACCTGCCCGAAAACGCATCCCGGCTGTGGACGTGCTGGAACCCAGAGCCAACGACAGCTGGACCCACACCCGTGATGGCGACCCGCGCGGTTACATTGACGCGGACAAGCTCAAAGAGTTGTGGATACACACAGGCACTGCCTGCAATCTGGCCTGTCCCTTCTGTCTGGAAGGCAGCCATCCGGGCGATGGCCGCATTCCCGGCATGAAGTTGAGTGATGTGAAGCCATTTATTCACGAAGCCATTGATATGGGTGTGGAGCAGTTTTCCTTTACTGGTGGCGAGCCATTCGTGATCCGCGATTTCGTGAACATTCTGGATTACGCCAGCCAGCACCGGCCTTGTTTTGTGCTGACCAATGCGACTGAGCCGTTACTGAAGCGCCGACATCAGGTGTTGCCGTTGTTGGATAACCCCTACCCGATTCACTTCCGCGTGAGTCTGGACTTCCCCGACCGAGCGCGCCACGACAAGGATCGCGGCGAAGGTAGTTTTGATCAGGCGCTGGAGGGCATTCACTGGCTGCTTGAGCAGGGTTTCAAGGTTTCGATTGCCCGCCAGACGGATGTCGATGAGATACCTGCGGATGTAGAGGCCGCATTCCGGGAGATTTTCCGCGAGTGGCAGATTCCGGAGAATCTGGCGTTTACGGCGTTTCCCGATCTGGGTACGCCGGGTTCGGAGGACGGCAGCCCGGAGATTACCGAGAGCTGTATGGAGAAGTACCCGACGGTGGATAGCCGTGCGCATTTCATGTGTACCTATACGCGGATGCTGGTGAAGAAAGGCGATTCGGTGCGGGTTTATGCCTGCACGCTGGTGGATGATGATCCGCAATACGATCTGGGTGGGTCGCTGGCGGAGAGCATGAGTGAGCGCATTATGTTGCGGCACCATCGGTGTTTTTCCTGTTACCGCTATGGGGCTAGTTGTTCGGCGCCTGTTTAGTTTTTTCAGGATTGGTTGATTGGAGTCACCCCCAAACCCCACCAGCACCGATATCTCCAAAGCTGGAAAACGAATAACAATCCCGGAATACAACGAGGCAATAAGCAACAGTGAACATCACAGACGCCACCTTGTTTTGGGGGTTCTTGCTGGTTTATGGCGTGCTTATGTATGTGCAGTCGGCCAGTCACTTGGGTTGGCGGCGCTGTTTTTTATGAGTGTGGTGATGATGACTTCTGCAGGCTCTACTCTGGATTCAACCTTTACCTCTCTCGCTAAATCTCTGGCGGTGGATCTGCCACGTCTGGCGACGCGCGCGTCAGACCGGCTGCCCAGTATGCGGGTGGGTGCGGCTGTGCCTACCCAGAGTTTGTAGGCCAAGATGTGGTTGAGCGTTCCAATCAGATTATGTTGAGGCTACAAAAAACGGCCGGAACGCACCCGGATATTCAGCAGCAGTTGGCTACACTTCCAAGATATCAATGCTTGATGTTTGGAGGACTAAAGGTTTTGGTCTTGCGTGGTGATCCGGAGTCTTTGGCTGGTTGGGGATTGGCCCATGAATCTGTTGCTGCTGGCAATGAACGCCGTCTAGAAGATTGGTTTCGGGAATCCGGCGCAGATGTAATGGTCTCTACCCATACATGCCTTCCTGTGCTTTGGTCTGGATGTGTTCAGGGAAGGCCTTGTGTGCTGGCTAATAACGGCTCATCTGGAATGGGCAATTTGAATGAAGACACAAGAGGGTTGATTGCTCGCATAAGCCGCACCGCATCCACTTTTGAGCCTGTGGCAGGACTGGTTTCGGCAGCTGGGTTGCACCTGGATCTGATGCCTGTAGATTATGATGTCAGTGCGTGGCTGGAGCAGTTCGACCAACTCTGGCCTGCGGGTTCGTCGGCCGCAATCTCATATAGGCAACGTCTCCTTGAAGGTACTCCATTAAGCCCCTGCGATCTTATTTTCCCCTCGTCGCCACAATCTTTCCTGCACTGGCGAAAGCGGTAATTTAGGCTATCCTACGAGTAGGTATAAGGGTTTTCCGGGGTGTAACTCCCCGGCTCGACTTGAAATATATTTTGTGGTCTATATAATTTAACGCTTAATTTTAAGAGCGAACCACTTAAGTTATGACTTCTGAAGGATCGAATACCACCGCCATCACCCTTCGTAAACCAACAAAGGATGATGGCTTCAGGCTCCACCAGTTGGTAGCAGAGTGCCCTCCACTGGACGCCAATTCCATTTACTGCAACCTCCTGCAGTGCAGCGATTTTGCCGACACCGGCGTAGCTGCTGAGAAAGACGGCGATCTGGTTGGCTTTATCTCCGGTTACATTCCCCCCCAAAAGCCCGAAACAGTATTTGTGTGGCAGGTGGCCGTTCACGAAAAAGGTCGTGGGCAAGGCTTGGCCAAGCGTATGTTGAAAGAGATTGTGGCTCGGGACGCGTGCGAAAACGTGACCCACATGGAAACCACGATAACCGCTGATAATGAAGCCTCCTGGGCGCTGTTCCGCTCGTTTGCGAGGGATATGGGCGCCGAGATTGTCGACCACGAGCACTTTGAGAAAGAAGCTCATTTTGGTGGCAATGCTGATTCTGAATTTCTGCTGCGTATTGGGCCGTTTACCAATAAGACCTGAGGCCGTGGAATCCTGATGTCTGCCGCCGGGGTTTGGCGGTAGCGTTCGGTCAGGCGGGGCATTCAGGGATACGCGGTGAATACGTCCCTGTACGCTCGTCAAAAACATCCCTGTTTTTGACGATCCCTGAATGCCCCGCCTGACCAAACGCCTCAGACACCGTTGCGGGCCGCGCAGAACCTTTACCAAAGAATTCAATTGATATGGCCAGAAGGCCAAGAGGAAACACCATGGAAATTTTCAAGTCTACTGAATCCGAAGTACGTGTATACAGCCGTGCCTTTCCAGTGATTTTTAACCGCGCCAAGAATGCGCATCTTTACACTGAAGACGGTAAGCAGTATCTGGATTTTCTGGCCGGTGCCGGTTCACTGAACTACGGCCATAACAACGACACGCTGAAAAAAGCACTGCTTGAGTACATCGAGTCCGACGGCGTGAGCCAAGGTCTGGATATGTTCACCACCGCCAAGCAGGGCTTCATGGAATCGTACAAAAAGTACATTCTTGATCCCCGCGGGTTGGATTACAAAATGCAGTTCACCGGCCCCACAGGTACTAACTGTGTGGAAGCCGCTCTGAAGCTGGCCCGCAAGGTAAAAGGCCGAACTGGCATTATTTCGTTCACCAATGGCTTCCACGGTGTAACCATGGGTGCCGTTGCGGCAACCGGTAACAAGCACCACCGTGGTGGTGTGGGCGCACCGCTGAGCAATGTGGACTTCATGTTCTATGATGGCTACTTGGGTGAAGACGTAGACAGCTTGGCTATTATGGACAAGCTGCTGTCGGATGGTTCTTCGGGTGTTGAGGTTCCGGCTGCTGTTATTGTTGAAGCAGTGCAGGGTGAAGGTGGCTTGAACGCCGCACGCGCCGAGTGGCTGAAAGGCCTGGAAGCTCTGTGTAAGAAGCATGACATGCTGCTGATTCTTGACGACATTCAGGCGGGCAACGGCCGCACCGGTGAGTTCTTCAGCTTTGAATTTGCTGGCATCAAGCCGGATATCGTTACCGTATCCAAGTCCCTGAGTGGCTATGGCCTGCCTATGGCACTGGTCCTGTTTAAACCGGAGTTGGATATTTGGAGTTCCGGTGAGCACAACGGTACCTTCCGTGGCAACAACATGGCGTTTGTTACAGCCCGCGCTGCCATTGAGACGTATTGGAAGGACGACAGCTTTGCGAATGAAGTTAAAGAGAAAACTCAGGTTCTCGGTGATGCGCTGAAGGCTATTTGCGATAAGTACCCGGGTCAGTTCAAAATGAAGGGACGCGGTTTGATGCGGGGCATTGAAGCCACTCATGCTGATGTCACCGGCCCGATCACCAAACGTGCCTTTGAGCATGGGTTGATTATCGAGACCAGTGGTCCGAATGATGAAGTTATTAAATGCCTGATGCCGCTTACAACCAGCAAGGAAGACCTGAAACTGGGTGCAGAGCTGCTGGCAAAGAGTGTGGATGAAATTATGCAGGAAGGAATCAGCGAGGCGTCGTAAGGCGCCGCAATATTCAGGACATTCATTCTGCAGGGTAGCCAAGGTAGAACTATGACGAGTCAATTACATACCGTCGAGAAAATCGGCGGTACTTCAATGAGTAACTACGAAGCCGTGCGCGACAACATTATTGTTGCGGATCGTAGTAAGGAAGATCTCTACCAGCGAATTTTCGTGGTTTCCGCTTACGGTGGCGTAACGAACGAGTTGCTGGAGCACAAAAAAACCGGTGAACCAGGTGTATACGCGCTGTTCGCCGATGCGGAATCTGACTGGGCATGGGGTGACGACCTCACGCAGCTGATCAAATTTATCACGGATATCAACGGTGAACTGTTTGAAGACCCTATGCTGAAGCAGCAGGCGGATCAGTTCATTACCGACCGTATTGAAGGCGTTCGCGGTTGCCTGATTGATCTTCAGCGTCTGTGCTCTTACGGCCAGTTCCAGCTTGAAGAACACTTGCTGACGGTTCGTGAAATGCTTGCCGGTATTGGGGAGGCGCACAGTGCGTTCAATACCACCCTGAAGCTTCAGCAGGAAGGTATTAATGCACGTTTTGTGGACCTTACCGGTTGGCGCGATACAGAGCTGCTGCCTTTGGATGAAAAGCTTAAGCAGGCATTCGATGCTGTGGATTTAAGCCGTGAATTGCCCATCGTGACCGGCTACGCCCAGTGCAAAGAAGGCTTGATGCGCACCTTCGACCGTGGCTACAGCGAGATGACGTTCAGCCGTGTAGCGGTTATGACCGACGCCCGCGAAGCGATTATTCACAAGGAGTATCACCTGAGTTCGGCTGATCCCAACATTGTGGGTGCCGATAAAGTGGTTCCGCTGGGTCGCACCAATTACGACGTGGCAGACCAACTGGCAAACTTAGGTATGGAAGCCATCCATCCCCGTGCCGGTAAAGGCTTGCGTCAGGCTGAGATTCCTCTGCGCGTAATGAACACGTTCGAGCCGGAACACACCGGAACCCTGATTACTGGCGATTATGTGAGTGAAAAACCACAGGTCGAGATTATTGCCGGTTCTAAGGGCGTGTTTGCTATTGAGGTGTTTGATCAGGACATGCAGGGAGAGCCTGGCTCTGACCGTCGTATTCTGGATATTCTGAGCCGTTTTAAAGTACGTTTTATGGCAAAGGATACCAACGCCAATACCATTACTCATTATGTGGACAGCACTCTCAAACACGTTAAGCGTGTGGTGAATGCGTTAAAAGATGAGTTTCCCAATGGCGAAATCAGTACCCGTAAAGTGGCCGTGGTTTCAGCCATTGGCAGCGATATAAAAATGCCGGGTATTCTTGCGCGCTCTGTGAAAGTTCTGGCGGATGAGAAAATCAACGTTCTGGCCCTGCATCAGTGTATGCGTCAGGTTGATATCCAATTCGTGGTTGATGAAGATAACTACGAGAAAGCGATTATTGCTTTGCACGGTGTTCTTGTTGAGCCTCACAACCATGGCTATGCGATTGTTGCAGCCTAAGTGAAAGAGTGACTGAGAGACGCAATCCCGAGTAGATTCACTCGCCAGCTAGGGCGGCTGGCGATGAATCCATCGATGGTATGAGGACGTATCCTTTGTAAATTCCAACGGGTACCGAGCCATGGTAAATACTGACAGGCTGGGGCCGTCTCCTAAAATGCCCAATGATGGTGAAAGAGATTCTCTGGTTGGGCTGTATTTCAGGGATGCGTCCCGGTACGAAATGCTTACTGAGGCGTCTGAACGTCGCCTTTCCCGCAAGCTGACGCGATGCTTCCGTGTGATCAGTGCAGAGCTAGCATTGCCTGTTCACACATCCCAAACCTTCCGCGTTGTTATTGGCAGCCTTGGCGACGCTTGCGCCTTTTCTCCCAAATGCCGCCGCGCCTTTCATCTTGCCAATGCGTGCCGTCGCAAGCTCATTCAGAGCAACTTGCGTCTGGCCGTGCACATTGCCCGCCGCTACAACCAGCAGGGCATCCCCATGTCGGATTTGATTCAGGATGCCAATGTAGGCCTCATCAAAGCGGTTGAGCGATTCGACCCGACAAAGGGGTTCCGCTTTTCTACCTATGCTTATTGGTGGATCAGTGAAGAAGTAAAACGCTGCTTGCAGCGCGGCATGCGTCTGGTTCACACGCCTGAGAACGTGGTGGAAGAAATTCGCACTCTTCACAAAGTGTCTTTGCGAATGCATCAGGAACTCGGGCGCACACCGTCCCAAACCGAGCTGGCGCGGGCTATGGAAGCGTCACCTTCGCGAATAGGCGAGCTGAGAGCGCTGGCGTGGCGTGAAGTTTCAACGGATGTCCCCATGGTTGCGGATGGGGCTATCACTCTGGGTGACAGCCTTGATGCCGGTGATCAGGCTATCCCGGAAAACAGGATGTCTAGCCGGGATCATCATCGGGCTCTGAAATCCATGTTCAGTGAACTCACGGACAGGGAGCAGGCAATTTTGTCCCGTCGCTACGGGCTTGGATTACCGGAGCCGGAAACCTTGCAGGTTATCTCTGACGATATGGGCATTAGCCGGGAGCGAGTGCGGCAAATCGAGAAGCTGGCGTTACGCAAATTGCAGGCATTGGTTGATGGGCCGGAAGACGCATTCCGGCCTTAATGCTGCAGGAAGAACCAAGCGCCGACGGTGAGTTGGCAAGTTACCGCTACCAGTGTTAAAACCAATCGCAGGCGTAGATACCAAGCAGGCCAATACACCCGCATCCAGCGTGCATCGGTAATATAAAGGGCAAGGTAGGCTAGGGTATAGAGCACTATCTGCGCTGGTGTACTCAACAGCAGTCCAACGCCAGCGGTGACGAAAAACACTTGGCTGAGCAAAATAGTTACCAGCGGCGATAGAGGGTAGCACCGGTTGTCCAACTGCATTGCGATGGGCCAGTAAACACCTGCCATAAACGCCAGAATGCCTGCACTGTAGAGATAGAAATAACCCAACATGGCGACGCTGTACTGCGGCATCGTGATAAGAACAACCACGCAGGCAATAAAGGGAATCAATCCTGCTATCCCTACCAGAACGGCAAGTCTCGCAACGGAAATCATGGTTTTCGTCCCTGAGTACGTTGGGTCTGAACGCGGATCCGTAAGGGCTCTATGGCTGCAGGCTCCATACCAATCATTTCGTGGTAAGCAGAGGGGTGAACAACTTGAGATTCCTTGATGCTGAGGTCGCTGAGGGCCTCTTGAAGCTGCCAAGCGCTTCGGAAAATGCAGGTAACGCCCTTTTTGTCAGACAGCAAAAACTGCTGATTTCCGACGCTTAGCCGAGCCATATATTGCTGGCCTTCAATGGAAATAATTTCAAGCAGATCTATGACCTGCTTTGGCTGGCTAGTCAGTTGTTCTAGCGTAATTCTCACGGCTAAACTCCGGGAAACCTGATTCTCCAGAACTTACGAGCCGGTGGGCATTTAAGATCATTGGGCGAGTGAGCGGCATTGTGCGTGCTGTGGGCAGTAAACCATGTGATCGTTAACCATGCCGGTTGCCTGCATAAACGCATAAACAATGGTGGGGCCAACAAAGGTAAAGCCAGCGCGTTTGAGCGCCTTGGACATGGCCTCGGATTCCGGTGTCGTCACTGGTACTTCATCAAAACTGCGCCAACTGTTTTGGATAGGACTGCTTCCAACAAACGACCACAGAAACGGGGAGAATTCTATGCCTTTTTCCTGAAGGTCCAAAAACCCCCTCGCGTTTTTAATGATCGATTGCACTTTGAGTTTGTTACGCACAATGCCGGGGTTTGCTAAAAGTCCAGCGACTTTGGCATCGCTGTACTGAACGATTTTCTCCGGATTGAAGTGATCATAAGCGGCACGATAAGTCTCTTGCTTGCGCAGTATGGTAATCCAGCTCAGGCCCGCCTGTTGGCCATCCAAACATAGCTTTTCGAACAGGGCTAGACTGTTGTACTCGGGGCGGCCCCAAACAGTATCGTGGTAGTGCACATACAGTCGATCATCGCCGCACCAAGGGCAACGTTCAGCGGTATCCACCGCAGAGGAGATTTCGTTCGTGGTGGAAGAAGCGGGCATGCGTGGCTCCCGGCCGTGGGGTTAGCGCTTAGCGCGGATTCGGTGGCGAAACATGGGCTCCCAGTGTGTGTCCAGTGCTTGTGCCGCACAAAGACTGTAGTTCTCAGGGGGCGGTTCCAGCAGAGTAATAGCCGGCCATGTGGTGTCCTGGACGGCGCTGGTTTGTCGGTAAACCAGTGCGCACATAAAACCTTCTGTGTAAAAGGCACACGCCTGCCAGTGATCGTCTGGCTGATCACCGTAAAGTTCGAAGTTTCTGCGCACTTCCAAGGTCTGTAGGTTGCCTGCAATGCCCCGCCCGGTGGCCTTCAGCCACGCTTCTTTTAACGTCCAAGCCTGTAGGAATGCATGGGGGTCGTCCTCCTGAAACAGCCATTCCTGCTCAATGGGGGAGAACCAGCGTTTAACCACTTTCTGCCATTGCGGGTGGCGTTTGCTGGGCTCAATATCTATGCCCAGTGCTGAGCCATATTGCGCACTGCAGGCTGCTAACCCATGGCTATGGCTGAGCGAGAGATGCCAGCCTACCGGGCTGGCTGAAGCTATTGCGCGCCCTTCTACTGGCCAGCAGTGTTCAGGATTAGCCGAGCAGGCTTTGCTTAACGTTTGGCGTATCAACCAACGGCTAGTGAGAAACTCCGCCGCACGGTCGCCCCCCAGCTCGGCAAACCTCTCGTTCTCATGGGCAGTTAGCCAGTCCGGAGCGAGCTTGGGCGCTTGCCCGGTTTGGTGGCACAGTTTAATAATCGGGTTGTGTAGCACGCCGCCGGAATCAGGGTTGGAGTCGTTGAATGAGCCAGCCATCGCCTTCCCTCACGTACTCAAACCGGTCGTGAAGGCGGCTGGGTCGGCCCTGCCAGAATTCAATACGCTCAGGCACAACGCGGTAACCACCCCAAAAACCTGGTAGTGGCACCTCACCTTCGCTGAATTTGCTCTTCATTTCTGCCACTTTCTGCTCCAGCAGTCCTCTAGACGTGATGGCTTTACTCTGCTCTGAAACCCAGGCGCCTATCTGGCTACCCCTAGGCCGCGAGGCGAAATACTTGAGCGATTCGGTTTTACTCACCTTCTCAACCTGGCCTTGAATACGAACTTGACGGTTCAGGCCAATCCAAGGGAACAGCAATGCTGCCCGTGGGTTTTCAGAAATTTCGTGGGCCTTGCGGCTTTCATAATTGGTATAGAACACAAACCCGTGATCGTCGAAGTACTTCAGCAGAACCGTGCGCAAATCGGGCATGCTGTCGGCACCCGAGGTGGCTAGCGACATGGCATTGGGCTCAAGGATACCGGCCTCGCGGGCGTCCCCGAACCAAATTTCGAACTGCTGAACCGGGTCGTTGCTCAAAGCATCGCGATCCAGCCCTTCACTTTCAAAGTCGCGACGCATATCGCCAATGTCCATAAACGCCTATCCTCGTGTGCTGACAATTAAAAAGCCGTGGAAGAAAGAGATTATTAATCGCATTTGATACGAGCACTCAGGATATAGGGTTCAGTTTCCCGTGTCAGCGGTTGCTACACAGTGGCTGACAAACCCGTACCGCCCCGACTATCCTTGTGGGAGTGTTTTGCTTAGATTTCACCATCCGAAAGGAGAAAACAGTGGCTGAAAGCCGTCAGCGTAATCGTCTTCCCAGAAATCTGGCTATCGGCATGCTCGTACTCATCCTGTTTTACAGTCTGGCGGGTTTTCTGTTGCTGCCCTGGTGGTTAAAGCGTGCCTTGCCCGACCAACTGGAGCAGCAGATGGGGTGGCAGGCCAATGTTGACTCCATTCGCAGCAATCCATTTGCGCTCAGTATCGAAGCACTGAACCTGTCGGCACAAGATAGCGGCAATGAACGAGTTGTAGGTTTTGATCGTTTGTACCTAAACCTGAATTTCTTCGACCTGATTCGCGGCGTTGTCGGGTTTGAGGCTATCGAGTTAGATGAACCGTTCATTCGGCTGGATTTACTCGAAGACTACAGCGTGAATTTTGCGCGAGACGTTCAAGCAGCCAGCACAGGACAAACTGACCAAACGGCCGAGCCTGAGGAGGCTCAGACACCGCCGCCTTTGTACCTTCAGCGGTTCACCATAAACGGTGGTGAGCTGTTGTTTCGGGATTTCACGCAGCCAGACATGGCTGAGTTCGAGATTACGCCGCTGGATCTAACCCTGACCGATTTGGCCACCTGGCAACGCGAGGGTCGCAGTAGTGACTACCATCTGCTGGCGGCTATGGGTGATCAAACCATTGAATGGCAGGGCAATCTCAGCATTACACCGCTTTATTCCAGCGGAAATCTCGCTATATCCGGCGTCGATCACGAAACACTTGGTCACTTTCTTGCCCCCTACCTACCCTACGGCTTGCTGGGAGGTAAGGTATCCGTAAGCTCCAACTATGAACTTCAGGCAAGCGATACACTCCACCTCACCACTAACAGCGGCAGGCTTTTGGTTGAGGACCTGGCCGTTGCGCTAGATAAACAAAGCGAACAGGCCAGATTGAACACAGCCTCGATAGCCATCGAGGATATAGGGTTTGATCTCCGCGCCCGTGAAGCCACTGTTGGCCCGATTACCCTGAAACAACCTGATATCGCCCTCGCCCGCAGCAAATCTGGAGAGATTGATTGGATCGCTGCCTTGGCTGACGTTGCCAAAAATCAGGAGACGAACAGCGAGGACAATGGCGCGAGTTCCGAGGCGCCAGTACAGGCAGAAACTCAACAGCCTTTTCGTTGGTCTTTTGCGAGCATCGATATGTCTGATGGCCGTGTGGTTTGGCAGGATCAGCAGCCGAGCTCGCCAGCAGAGCTGGTGCTGGAGCAGCTATCATTTTCGGTCGGCAGTGTTAATAGTGAAATGGAAGATCAGGTGCCCTACCAGATGCAGGCAGTTCTGGCCCGCGGTGGCAGGCTTTCCGTCAACGGCCAGCTAACACCCCAGCCATTTGCCTTGGAAGCCGCGATCTCCGGCTCCGACATACTTTTGGCAACGTTTGAACCCTATTTGCAGGAGTCTGCCAACCTCGCAATTGCAGGCGGCACGCTGGGGTTGGATGGGAATCTGGACTTGGATGGCCAGCAGGAACCCTTAACCGGCACGTTTAGCGGGACTGCAGAGGTTTCCGGGTTGAACCTGCAACTGCCGGGCAGTAACGAGCGCTTGGTATCATGGCAAGCGTTGCGACTTTCGCCCGTCGAGTACAATGTGCATCCGGCTAGGTTGGAGATAGGCACGGTTACACTGGCGCAGCCGGGTATCAATTTGGTGCGCAATACAACGGGCGTGCACAACTTAGAGCAGGTTGTGTTGCCGCCTGCGGCTGATGGGGCTAATACCGCGACGCAAGAAAGCTCTGATGAGGAGGCTCAGTTCATCCTGCGCATCGGCCAGTTAATGATTGAACAAGGCGAGCTCGACTATACAGACAGGACACTAGAACCAGCCTTTACAACCTCGCTCGATCAGCTCAATGGCTCGGTGATAGGTTTGAGTAACGTAGCGCCGCAACAAGGCAAAGTCTCCCTGAACGGACGTATAGGTGGCAGTGCCAGCGTTGAGTTTGACGGCACAATCGGAGCTCTGGGTACGGACGAAACCAGCAACCTCAAGTTGACGATGAAAGATCTCTCATTACCCGCGCTCTCGCCCTATTTGGGACGGTATCTGGGGTATGGCATCGACAGTGGCAAGCTGGGTTTGGACCTTGATTATGAGATTACCGGCAGCCAGATAAACGCATCAAACCGAGTAGTTATGGATCGCCTCGGCTTAGGGCAATCCATTGCAAGCGAAGAAGCCATTAATGCACCCGTAAAGCTCGGGTTGGCATTGCTCAGGGATGGTAATGGCGTGATTGAAGTAAACCTCCCCGTCAGCGGTGACATGGCCAGCCCGGAATTCAACGTTGGCCAAGTGGTTATGCGAACGTTTGTTAACCTGTTGGCCAAGGCGGCCACATCCCCGTTCAGTATGCTTGGCTCCATTGCCGACCTTGCGGGCTTAAGTGGCGAAGAACTCGGGCAGATGCGTTTTGAACCGGGCACCACTAAGCTTGCTCCGGGCGAAGCGGAGAAGTTGACGGCTTTGGCAAAAGCGCTGCTTGATCGCCCCGATCTGTTGCTTAACATTCGCGGTGGCGTCTCACCGTCCGCAGACGGTCTGGTACTTTTGCGTGATGAGTTGACAGCGCAAGATACAGAGCTAACCGATGAGATCTGGCAAGAGGCCAAGGGCGCCTATTTGGCCGGAGAACGACCATTGGCGCCGGAGTTGCTGAACAACCTAGCCAATGCCCGGGCCTCGGTGCTTGAGGTACTGCTGCGAGACACCCACGGAGTGCCAGCTAACCAGTTATTTTTGCTCGACCCCTCACGAAATGCGGCGGTATCGGATACTGGCAATATAATCGTCGTATTTACGTTGGACGCCCGTTAAGGCGTCCAAACCTCATCCAATGCTATGCAAAAGGAACAAGGCGTGTCCAAGGCCAGTAGTCACTTTTTTGCTTACGTATCTCGCCTGCGCTGGATCAAGCGTTGGGGGTTGATGCGCAATGCCATCGAAGAAAACGTAGCAACCCACTCCTGGGAAGTCGCCACGCTGGCCCACGCACTAGCGCTCATCCGCAATCGCCACTTCGGTGGAAATGTGAATGCTGACAGGATTGCCGCCGCCGCGCTCTACCATGACGCAACGGAAGTGATAACGGGCGATATGCCTACCCCTGTGAAGTACCACTCCAAGGTTATGCGCGAGGCATTTGGCGATATTGAACACAAAGCGGAGGCTGAACTACTGGCGCTGCTACCGGGCGACCTGCGCGAGGATTTTGCGCCTTACCTTCAGGAATCCCAACTTCCTGCAGAGGATCGAGAACTGATCAAAGCAGCGGACCGCTTATCGGCCTGGTTAAAATGCCAAGCAGAAGTAGGCGCGGGAAACCGGGAGTTTGAGCCAGCTGAGAAGCAGATCCGGCAAAGGCTTACACAAGAAGGGTTACCTGAGGTGACTTACTTTATGGAGGTGTTTGCGCCGAGTTATGAAGAACCGCTGGATAATCTGTTGGGTTGATGTCCATTGAAGGAATAAGTCAGCAGGCCAAACTTGATGCAAAAGAACGCCTATTTCGCGCCCGGTATGGCGATCGCCTACGGTCACTCGATTGATACCGAACCGCATAAGCATGCCTTATGGCAGGTCTGCCTACCGAGTGCGGGCAGTGTGTTGAATGGGCAGCCGCTAAAAGGTGGGGCTGTAATCAAGCCCAATGAAATACATCAACTGAGTATGCCAAATGGATGGGTAATACTGGCCGAACCAGAAAGCCTGTTGGGTGAGGTTATAAGTGAGTTACCCATGCGGCTGCCGTTTGTAAACGCAGATGCTCGACTAGAGATACTTTTCGAGCAACTTGGGGAATTTCCCGAACTAGTTCGCGCAATGAAGAATAACCCATACCGTTGCCGCGATGAGCGGCTCGCTAGATTGCTTGAGCGTCTGGATCGGTGTTTTGGTGTTGATTGTATGAAGCCTGAGGCATGGCGAGCAAAAGAGGTCGCTGAATGGTTGGCAATGTCTGAGAGCCGGTTTTTACACGTGGTGAAAGCGGAGTTGGGCATTGCGTGGCGGCCTTACCTGTTGTGGCGGCGGCTGATATGCGCCATTGAGACGATCAAACGCGGCAAAAGCGCTACTGAAGCGGCACATATCGCGGGTTTTAGTGACAGTGCTCACCTAAGCAGAACGATAAAAAGTACGTTTGGTATGACAGGGACGCAGTTGTTGAGCAGCTTTCAAGATTCAAATTAGCCAGTTTATTCAATTTAAACACGCGAATGATCGCTATGGTGCTCGTAACCCATAGGAGATCAGTATGAGTGTTCGATATACAGCTGAAACAGCGATTCTTGATTACAGTCACGCCAGTATTCAAAGCTTGATCGATAGGCAGGGCTGGAGAAGTCTGTCTCGAGAGCAAGCGTTAAAAAGTATCTATTATTTCGTGCGGGATGAAATAAGGTTTGGATATAACCGCGATGATTCCATTCCTGCGAGTGACGTCTTAGCCAACGGTTATGGGCAATGCAATACTAAAAGCACGCTGTTTATGGCTTTGTTGCGTGCTCTGGACATCCCATGTCGCTTCCATGGCTTTACCATTTTCAATGCATTACAGAGAGGGGCGATCCCAACATATCTTATGCCCTTCGCCCCCAAGCGCATCTTGCACAGCTGGGTAGAGGTTCTGCTGGACGGCGAATGGTTGAACGTCGAAGGTTTCATCATTGATCAGGCTTTTTTAGCTAAGGTTCAACAAGCCTTTCCGAACCGGACACGTTTTAGCGGCTACGGTATTTCTGTGCCGTGCCTGCAAAAACCCAGCAATGAGTTTGATGGAAACGACACCTATATTCAGGCAGAGGGTATTGCCGACGATTTTGGGGTTTTTGATAACCCTGATGGGTTCTACAGCAAGCATGGTAGCAATTTGCGCGGACTAAAAAAGATCCTCTACCGCTATGTGCTAAGACATCTGATGAACCTGAATGTGCAGCGGATACGCCAGAATGGCTTGACAATAAAACGCTGAAGCACTTGATTGCTTGTCTGTATTTATCTGGATACTGGCGTTGATATACCTGCCAGACGTAACTCAGGCAGGTATATCATGGACATGCGTGGTTGGGTTAAGCGTTGCCCGCTCCACCAACCAATCCACCACGCAAGCCATCCTTCTGCAGTGATTGGCGAACCGCGTCTTCCGGGCTACCAGCCAGTTCCCGGAACATGCCCATGGAGCCCAGTAGAGCTGAAGACTCGTAGGGCACAAACACCCGCTCGCCGTCTTTTGCCATGTTTGGCAGTACTTTGATGTAGCTTTGCCCCAGCAAATAGCCGATAACCGTTTGCTTGTTGTCTTCAGAATCGCCCATGGCGCTCAGTACCAAACGAATCGATTCTTGCTCACCTTGCGCGCGCAGAATGGCGGACTGTTTGTCACCCTCGGCGTTGAGAATGGCAGATTCGCGCTGGCCTTGTGCCATGGCGATGGCTGCCGACTTTTCACCTTCCGCTTCAGTAACTGTGGCACGGCGCTTACGTTCTGCTGCCATTTGCAGGCGCATGGCCTCTTCCACTTCTTCCGGCATGCTGATGTCTTGAACTTCGACCCGAGTCAGCTTTACGCCCCACTTGGACGCAGGCTCTTCCATCTCGGCCTGAATGGCATTGTTCACTTCAGAGCGAGATTCAAACAGCTTGTCCAGCTCCATCTTGCCTACCACCGAGCGCAAGGTGGTTTTGGCTAATACTTCAACGGCCTGGCTCATGTTCGCCACTTCGTAAACAGCGCGGCGGGGATCAATGATCTGGTAGTAGAGAGCACCATTGATTTTTACAGTTACGTTATCGGTGGTTACAACAGGCTGACCAGGGAAGTCCATTACCGTTTCTCGGCGGTCGATGCGGACTTCATCGGTGGTCATCGGGTGGTATTCCTCGCCCATGCGCACGTAGCGAATCATGGTGATTGGGCGGGGCCGTTCGACGAAGGGAATGATGATGTTCACGCCGCTTTCCAGAACGCGGTTAAACGACCCCAAACGTTCAATAACCATAACTTCCGACTGCCGAACGATCACCAAGCCTTTGGCGATAACAAAAATGCCGATGGCGACAACAATCAGGCTGATGATCAGCCCCGGTGTGATATAGGATTCCATGCTTACTGTTCCTTGTGTGTAGCGGTTTGGACAATGGCTGTTGTGCCATCAAACTTTTTGAAAATAACGTCGGTTCCCTCGGGAAAGTCGGTGGCGCCGGTCTTTTCGTCTTTTAAGCGATAAAAGTCGCCGTTGACCTTAATACCCGTGGCACCATCAAAATCCCTTTTCAGGGTGCGGTAGCGCAGGCCCTGCTCTACGCCTGTGCCGGTGGTTCCGTAGGCCACTCCCTTGGGGGAGAAGCGTGGGCGAATCCAACGGATGGCGATGGGAACCAACAGGCCTGAGAACACACCCATGCCAACCAGCTGCCATTCGAACGACATGCCAACGAACGCCAGAGCGGCGGTTAAAGCAGCTGCAACAGCCAGCGCCAGCAGCAAAAATATGCCATAGGCCAGCTCAGCCAAACCCAGCGCTAGGGCTAGAATTAGCCAAAAATGTGTAAGACTCCATTCCATACAGAAAATCCGCAGGTTCAGGGTTTAAGAAATCCGGAAGACTGAACTCCCGTTTGATGAATTGTACCCAAAAGCGAGAGCTGAGTCCGAGTGGCCCGGGCGTCGTGCACGTCATTAATTCAGAGCCATATGCTGATCAGCGGCAGTTGTTAGAGTATCTTCTTTAATCAGAACAACACACAACAAGAGATCAATGCCCATGAAAGATCTGAAAAACAAAGTCGCAGTCGTCACCGGAGCAGGTTCCGGTATAGGGCGAGCACTCGCCAAAGCGTTGGCGGCGCGGGGCTGCCGGCTGGCGTTATCGGATGTTAACGAGGACGGGCTGGCCGAAACGGCTGCAGGAATTACTGGAACGCCAGTTAGAACCTATTCTTTGGACGTAAGCGACAGGGACGCTATTTACGCCCATGCTGCAGAGGTAGCAAAAGATTTTGGTCAGGTTAACCTGATCATCAATAACGCAGGCGTCGCGCTTTCAGCAACGGTGAGAGAGATGAGCGACGAGGACTTCGCCTGGATCATGGATATCGATTTTTGGGGAGTTGCTCACGGCACCCGTGCCTTTCTGCCGCACCTGATTGCATCTGGTGATGGCCATGTGGTGAACATATCCAGTGTATTTGGCTTAATCGGTGTGCCTACGCAAAGCGCCTATAATGCGGCCAAGTTCGCGGTTCGCGGATTCACAGAATCCCTGCGCCAAGAAATGAAGCTGGAAAAGCAGCCTGTTGCTGTCAGTTGTGTCCACCCGGGCGGTATCCGCACCAACATTGCCAACTCGGCGCGCATGAGTAAGCCCAAGAGTGCGGAAGAGCTGCGCACTAGTTTTGATAAACTGGCGATGACCACGCCGGAAAAAGCTGCTGAAACGATTGTGAAGGGTATTCTCAAAAACGAATCCCGCATTCTTGTAGGGTCCGACGCTTGGGGAATCGATGCTATTAACCGCTTGCTGGGCTCGGCCTATCAGCCGTTGGTAGAGCGCTTCGCCGGTAAGAGTTTGTATCGTTAACCCGCTAAAATAACGCAAGGAACCGCCTCGCTCTATGTGTGAACTGCTGGCTATGAGTGCCAATACACCCACCGACCTCTGCTTCAGCTTTACCGGGCTGACTCGCAGAGGCGGCGACACTGGCCCCCACAAGGATGGCTGGGGCGTGGCTTTTTATGAGGGCAAGGGCGTGCGGGCGTTCCACGATGTGGATGCCAGCGCCAACTCCCGGCTTGCTGAAGTGGTTCAGACCCACCCGATCAAAAGCGAAGTGGCTATTTGCCATATTCGTCAGGCCAATGTAGGCGAAATTTGTCTGGCGAATACCCACCCGTTTATGCGCGAACTCTGGGGCCGTTACTGGGTGTTTGCCCACAACGGCCAGCTTTCCGACTTTCAGTCTTCACCGGGGTTTTACGAGCCGGTTGGTGGCACCGATAGTGAGGCGTTGTTCTGCGAAATCCTCAATCATCTACGCAGCCATAGCGACAGGAATGATTCGGTCGAGGCGATCACACAGCATTTGGTGGAACTTTCGAAGGCGTTTGCAGAGCAGGGTGTTTTCAATCTTTTGCTGAGCAACGGCGACTGGTTGTTCACCTACTGCACCACCAAAATGGCCAGCATTACCCGCCGTGCGCCTTTTGGTCCGGCAAGGCTGAAAGATGCAGATGTGATTGTGGATTTTGAATCTGAAACCACGCCGAACGATATTGTCAGCGTTGTAGTAACCGAGCCACTGACCAGCGATGAGGAATGGGATATCTATCAGCCCGGCGAGTGGAGGTTGTGGCGCAAGGGCATTGTCGAAGCCAAAGGTATTGCGATAAGTAAACGGAAGGATTCGACTGAAAGCTAAGCAGGCCAGCGTTGTCTTGCTGGCCTGTTCCGTTGTGTAGCGTAATCACTGTAGGGTTTTGCGATTCCCGTTCTGGTACTCCGGTGCGATGTATGCCTGAATCTCAGCCTTAAACCGCGCAATCAACTCGCTGTTGTCATTGTCCCAAGGGTGGTAGCCCGGTTTGAAGTAACCAAACCAGGTAGGTATTAGGCTTGAGAAAGTACCGTTCTTGCCCCACATGCGCCACAAGCTCTTGCCGGTATCGGTTATCGAGAACCCCTTGGTGTCATTTGCCACCATGCGGCCTGTGAAATACGACGCCACCACGCCTAGAGCGGCCGTGCTTAGAACCAAATAAAAGGTTCGCTCGGCGTAGGTGCCGCCAACCTGCTGGAACACATCGTAAGCCACTGCTTTGTGCTCGGTTTCTTCAATAGCATGCCATGCCCAGAGCGGGCGCATGGTCTCATGCATGCCCTCGCGCACATCGTCGCGTTCCAGAAGCATATCCGCCATCATGGCGGTTATGTGCTCAAGGGCGCAGGTAATGGCCAGTTGATGGCGCTTTGGTAGCAGTTTGGCGACATCCAGAACGACGTTCAGTTGTTTTTCCATTTCGCCTACCGGCATGCCGCGATCCCGCACATGCTGGTTCATGGCCATATGTTCCAGTGAGTGCATGGCTTCTTGGCCAATAAAGCCCCGCACTTCGGCTTTCAATTTCGGATCGTCAATTTGATCCCGGAAGGCACGGACAGAATCCACAAAAAACTGTTCTCCCTGCGGAAAGAGCACCGAAAGTGCATTCATGAGATGGCTAAAAAAAGGGCTCTCTTCCACCCAATATTGCGGCACCTGCTCATCAAACTCAAAACCCATGCGTTGGGCTTTGATGTCGACGTTATCTGGCGTTTTTGACGCTCTGTTGTCTAAGGTAATCGGGTTTGGGGCGGTTTTAGTACTCAGCATGGGTTTACTCCTCACATTGGCTGATGTCATGTAGCCAGTGTGTTGGAGTCGACGATTGAGGTGAATGCGAAAGCGGGCCGCTCACCATTCAAAATAGGACACAGTGACATGAAGTTGGCCAGCGCGACGCTGTCTGGTGTGCCATCTCTCCCACTGTGATGGTTGCAGGCTTCTGCTAGAGTCTTTAGGAAACAGCACTCAAGCAGCACTCACGCAAAGACAGGGCACTCTATGGCGATTTCCGGGTCGGAAAAAGAACGGCAAATGCTGGGACTCTTCCTAGTGCCTGGCGTGTACATGCGGGTGTTGGCCAAAACCGTACAGCAGCTTGGCCATAACGATCGTCAGCTATATGAAGGCCTTAACGTTAATGCTGAAGAACTGAAAGCCAACGATAGCCGTGTGTTTGTTACCGATGCCATGGTTATGGCCGAGCGCGCACTGAAACTCGCTGGCAAAGACGGACTGAGCTTCATGCTGGCCAGAGAGCTGCGGGTAACCATTCACGGCACGCTTGGGTTTGCTGCATTAACCAGCCCTACGTTTGCCGGAGCGCTGGATTCCGTTCGTCGCTACCTGCAGCTACGAGCGCCGTTTTTGAGCATGAGCCAGTCAGAAACTGATGAGCACGTACTGGTGAAGCTCTGCACCGAGTTCGACGTGCCAAGCCTCTATCCGTTTCTGGCAGAAACCGTCAGCGCCACACTGGTGATGCTCACTGAACAGCTATTGGACCGTAGCGATGCTGAAAAACGCGGATTTGCCCTCGATCACGGCAAGCTTCCCGGCGTAAACGTTCGCCTCAGCGGCGCAGAGCCTGCCTATTACCACCAGTTTGCCGACCAGTTGCCGGTCAAATTTCAGTATGACCAGCCTGATGAGATGCTGGTGTTCCCGAAAACACTGCTGGATGTGCGCATGCGCTTGGCCGACGCAGACGCTTCCCGTCTGGCCAGAGATGAGTGTGAATTTGAACTACAGAAGGCCCTCAAGGACCAAGGCGACCTTGCCATGGCCGTGCGCAACATGCTGCGAATAATGCCCGGCCCGCTGCCTTCGCTTGAAGCCATGGCGGAACGCTTTTGCGTCTCCTCCAGAACACTAAAGCGACGGTTGGCGGAACGAGAAACCAGTTACCGTGAAATTGTAGAATCCGTGCTCAAAGACCGCGCCATTCAGCTATTACGCTACACCAGCCAATCCGTGAGTGAAATCGCTTACGAACTGGGCTACGCCGACCTCTCCAACTTCAGTCGCGCATTCAAAAAGTGGACCGGAAAATCTGCTAGCGAATTCCGAGAAGGCGGTCCCGACCCAGCTCCGGAGTTAGGGCCTTAATAGTGCCAAAATCCGTTTGCCTCTGGATTTATTGCAAGAGTTAAAAGGGCGGAGGGTGGCGCATATTCTCCGCCAGAAAAAAGATGTCTGAGCGCTGCGAGTTATTTTTTCCAAGGAGAATATGCGCCACCCTCCGGACCGGCACTCAGGCTTCAGACCTTGTGGAATGACATAAATAACCCCATATACGGCTATAGCCAACCCTTATCACCGGAGCAACAATGATCACCCGACCAGACACTCACAGCAAACTGCTAGGATACCTACTCTGGATCTTCGGCTTTTTAGGCTCCCACCGCTTCTACTACGGCAAACCCATTACCGGAACCATCTGGTTTTTTACGTTCGGATTCTTCCTGATCGGCTGGATAATCGACTTCTTTCTGATCCCCTCCATGGACGAACAAGCCGACCACCGCTTCCGCGAGGGCGAGATAAATTACAGCGTCGGCTGGCTACTACTCACCTTCACTGGCGTATTCGGCTTGCACCGCATGTACATGGGTAAGTGGGTCACAGGGGTTATCTACCTGCTGACCGGCGGCCTCTTCCTGATTGGCCTGCTGTACGACTTCTGGACATTGAACGACCAGATTTCAGAGCGAAACCGGGACGTGAAATTTAACTGACAAGAGCCTGCTCAAGCTCCACGAGACCGTCCTCCAGATAGTCCAGCATCCTCTGGAGGCTGGGTAGCGTGCGGCGGCAGCCGATCAAGCCAAACTCCACCTGATCGTTATAGCTGGTCAGGGTCATATTCAGGGCCAAACGGTCCATGGCGATGGAGACGGGATACATGCCTTCAAGCTTGGCGCCGTTCCAGTAACAGGCTTCTTTTGGCCCGGGCACGTTGGAAATCACCACATTGAACGTTTGCCACTTCGGAGCCATGCCGGTTAGCAGATTAAAGGCCGCTGGCGCCAAAGTCAGTGCGGTGTAGTTGAGGATCTCTTCGGGTGACATATGGGCGTAGCGATCTTTCCCTTCTTGCATGCCTTGGTGGATTTTCCGTAGCCGCGTAACAGCGTCGCCTTCGTCTGTATGCAGGTTAGCCAGAATAACGCCCACCTGATTGCCTTCGGCTTGCCGACCTTCGGATTCGCTGCCGTCAGACTTTTGGTACTTGCGCAAGGAGACCGGCACCATAGCGATCAAAGGCTTATCGGGCAGAGCGTCCAGATTCATAAGATAGGTGCGCAACGCACTGGCGCACATGGCCGTGACCACATCGTTCACGGTGGTGTCATGGGCATGGCACACCGCTTTGATGCGCTTCAAGCAGTAGGATTGAGCCGCAAACCGGCGG
Organism: Marinobacter sp. 1-4A; assembly: GCF_016597725.1. Classification (GTDB taxonomy): domain Bacteria; phylum Pseudomonadota; class Gammaproteobacteria; order Pseudomonadales; family Oleiphilaceae; genus Marinobacter. The sequence continues at coordinate 334,586 of NZ_VCGY01000003.1, read as the reverse complement.
GAACCGGTAATTTTCCGGTTCAGAATACTGCGTGGTGCGTGGAAAATGGAGTCGTAGGCAGGGTCCTTGCGCGCCGCCTTCACAGTGCGCAGTAGTTCCCGCGCTACGGTCGGCACCGTGCTTAACTGTTTTCCCGAAGCGCCCAGCAAGTGGCCAATGCTGTACCAGAGAGACGGCTCGCTTCTATCCTCTTTTCGCCCCGCCCTCACGGATAGATCCCACACTGGCGGCATGTTGCGTTTTGAAGGGTCCGTGGACAGCATTCGCTGAGTCATTCGCATGGCGGAAACGCCATCCACCAAGGAATGGTGCACCTTGATGTAAACCGCAAACTGTCTGTCGCTCAACCCCTCGATCAGATGAAATTCCCACAACGGCCGCTCCCGATCCATTAAGTGGGAATGCTCGGCAGAAACAAATGCAAGCAGCTCCCGAATACGGCCCGGGGTAGGCAGAGCTTCAAACCGGAAGTGGTGCTCTAGGTCGAGATGATCATCATGAACCCACACAGGTTGCGCCAAGCGGCTGTCCAACCGCTGATTGAACGGCGCGGCTACTTCCGTATCGTTTCGAAGCTGCTCGGCGAGCTTGGACACGTAGTCGTCAGGTGCATCTTCTGGAAATGAAAAAATCTGCAGCCCGCCTACGTGCATGGGTTGCTGGCGCTTCTCAAGCCAGAGAAAAAGCTGGTCGGTAGGGCTCAGAGGCTTCACGGGCGGGCTCCTTTTTATGATTGTTTAACTGATCTTACATCAGGTCGCCCGCGAGTGATTGGCCTTTGGTAGCTTCCGCCCCGTCAATATCGGTTGATTGAACCTCCCTCAGGGTTATGCTGCCACAGCCTCTTGCTGTGTTTCTCTTGTTTCCAAAAGGATCCGATTTCCATCGAGAAGCACAGAGTAGGTTTTGACCCTAACCGATTCATCTTCCAAACAGACACCGGTTTTCAGGTTGAAGTGTTGTTTGTATAACGGAGAGGCGACGATTGGTTCTCCCCCTAAATCCCCAGTGATGCCGCGAGCCAGAACATTCGCGCCGCTGAACGGATCTTTATGGCTTATGGCAACGAGTGCTGGTAGCCGGTGCGGCAGGTAAAACACGGCCACCGGACCCTCTTCCGTCCAGACCGCAATTCCCGACTCCGGCACCAGATCATCAACGGTACAAATGGTGTTCCAAAAGGTACGAGTTTTCATCTGTATTCTCCTTAGCTTTTCGTCTTCAGTTTTTCGATATTTGCGAGTTCGGTGAGCGAGGGGTGCGGGGTACTTTTCCGCCGGGAAAAAGATGTCTGAGCGCAGCGAGTTATTTTTCCCAGAGGAAAAGTACCCCGTGCCCCTTGCGCCATCCCAGAATCCGGAAGGCTACACAGACTCCAAAACAGGCCGTCTCTGTCCCCGCTCAGTCGTCCACTGCTGCACAGGATCTTTCTGCTCTGGCAGGTTCACAAACTCACGGAACCGCTTGCGCTTCTCAGGATCTTCTACAGCCGTTTTCCACTCACACTGGTACGTATCTGCAATGCTGTTCATGTGCTCCTCAAGCTCGGCACAAATACTCAGGCTATCCTCAAGCACCACCTGTTTCAGATAATCCAGACCGCCCTCTAGATTCTCCATCCAGACACTCGTGCGCTGCAGCCGGTCGGCCGTGCGCACATAGAACATCACCACCCGATCAATGGTTCGGATCAGCGCCTCATCAGATAGATCGGTTGCAAATAAATCTGCGTGGCGCGGGCGCATGCCGCCATTACCGCAGACATACAAGTTCCACCCATTCTCAGTGGCGATCACGCCAAAATCCTTACTCTGAGCCTCGGCGCACTCTCGCGTGCAGCCAGACACAGCCATTTTTACCTTATGCGGCGCCCGCAGACCCTTGTAGCGATTCTCCAGAACGATCGCCATGCCCACACTGTCTTGCACGCCATATCGACACCAGGTATTGCCAACGCAGGATTTAACTGTGCGCAAAGACTTGCCATAGGCGTGCCCCGTTTCGAAACCCGCTGCGATGAGCTTCTCCCAGATCTCTGGCAATTCGCTCAGCGTAGCGCCAAATAGATCAACCCTTTGACCGCCCGTGATCTTAGTGTAAAGGTCGTACTCTTTGGCTACTTCGCCCAGCACAATCAGCTTGTCGGGCGTAATCTCACCGCCGGGAATGCGCGGCACAATGGAATAGGTGCCGTTCTTCTGCATATTGGCCATGAAGGTGTCGTTGGTGTCCTGAAGTGGCACGTGATCGGTGGCCAGAATGTGTTCGTTCCAGCAGGTCGCCAGAATTGAGCCGACGGCCGGCTTGCAGATATCACAGCCCTGCCCCTTACCGTGCTGGCTAATCAGGGTGCGGAAGGTGCGGATGCCGTTGACTTTGACCAAGTGAAACAATTCCTGACGGCTGTACGGGAAGTGCTCGCACAAGTCTTTGTTGACCGCCACACCGCGTTTTTCCAGCTCGTTATCAACCAGGTTTTTGAGTAGCGAGGTACAGCCGCCGCAACCGGTGCTGGCTTTGGTTTCGGCTTTGACGCTGGGGAGGTCAACGCAGCCAGCATCAATCGCGCAGCAAATATCGCCCTTAGTGACATTGTGGCAAGAACAAATGGATGCGGTTTCAGGAAGCGCATCGGGGCCCAGTGCCGGGGCTCCGCCTTGATTCTCCGGCAGTATCAGGGTCTCGGGATTGTGTGGCAGTGTTATGCCGTTCAGGGCGTACTGCAGAAGACTATCGTAGTGGCTGTTATCGCCCACAAGAATGGCACCTAGCAGCGTTTTGCCATCTTCGCTGACCACCATGCGGCGATAGTGGCCGGCCTGCTCATCGTTAAAGCGTATGTTGCGGGCACCGGGTGTCTGGCCGTGGGCGTCGCCAATGGAGCCTACATCCACTCCCAGCAGCTTTAGCTTGGTGCTCATGTCAGCGCCGGTAAAGGCGGCATCACGATCGCCGTTCAGAATCGCCGCCAAGGTGCGGGCCATGGTATAGCCGGGAGCGACCAAGCCGAAGATCTTCTGGTTCCAGAGCGCACACTCGCCAATGGCATGAATGTGTGGGTCCGACGTGGTGCACTGATCATTGACGACGATGCCGCCACGTTCACCAACACTCAGCCCACTTGCTCGCGCGAGTGTATCCTGTGGGCGAATACCGGCTGAAAAGACGATCAGGTCGGTTTCCAGATGACTGTCATCGCTGAAGTTCATTCGGATGCGAGCATTTTCGCCTTCCACGATAGAGGTGGTGGCTTTTTCGGTGTGCACTTGAACGCCCAGTTCTTCAATTTTGTGACGCAGCAACGCTCCGCCATCGGTATCCAATTGCACTGGCATTAGGCGAGGTGCGAACTCTACTACGTGGGCCTGCAGGCCAAGACTCTTGAGGGCATTGGCGGCTTCCAAGCCAAGTAGACCGCCACCCACAACTACCCCAGACTTGCCTTTCTGGGCGCTGTGGCGAATGGCGTCAAGGTCTTCTAGCGTCCGGTATACGAAACAGTGAGGATGCTCCCGGCCCTCAATCGGCGGTACGAAAGGGAAGGAGCCGGTTGCCAGCACCAGTTCGTCATAGCCATAGTCGCCCTTCGGCGTGGTGACACTACGCTGATCAGGGTTCAAGGCCGTTACCTGTTCATGCAACCGTAGCTGAATACCGTGTTCTGAGTACCAGTCTGCGGTGCCCATCGCGAGATCTGAGTGCGTTGAGCCGGTGAAGTATTCCGACAAATGAACGCGATCGTAGGCTCGCTGCTTTTCTTCACCGAAGACCAGAATGTCATAGCCCGACGCAGCCGGGCTGGCAACGAACTGCTCTAGAAAGTGATGGCCTACCATGCCGTTGCCAATCACGATTAGGGTTTTATTGCTCATGGTGATGTCCTCTTTCATGGGCAGCGGTTCAAGCTGCTGCTTCGCAATACGGTTTGCCAAAGGGCAATTGGGCTCGAAACGATTGAATGTCGACGTTGTCGTTAATCAACGTCTGGTACCAAGGGCCTTGGCTGGTATTCCCCATTAGAATGGCGCCGACCAGCCGGTTGTCGCGAACCAGCAGGTGGTTGTAGCCGCCGGTTGTAATGTCTTGCGAGATCAGGGATTCGGTATGCTCATCGGGTGCCTGAAGCCCACAGGAAAAAACAGGTATGCCGCCAATTTTGAGCCGGGTGGCGGTTTTGGATGGCTGGTAGGCCGCGCCCTTGGTTGTTCCTGCAAGCACGCACGCCAGAGTTTTCGCCTGCTGATAACCCGGCTCCACAAGCCCAAAAGTTTCGCCATTGAACTCACAGCACTCGCCCAGGGCGAATATGTGTGGATTGCTGGTTTGCAATTGCGAGTTGACTTGAATGCCCCGCCCACACGCCAGTCCGGCGTTTTGCGCCAGTTCACGGTTGGGTGTAATGCCGGTGGCGATGACAATTAGATCCGTAGCAATCAGCGTCTGGTCATTCAGTTGAATGGCGCGGACGCTCTCTTGCCCCAGCACTTGGATTGGTGACGTTGATGTCAGAATTTTGAGACCGCGACCGGTCAGTGCGTCAGATAGAAGCTTGCCACTTTCTGGGTCTAGCTGCCGATTCAAGAGGTGGCCGCTTCGATGCAGTAGGGTGACATCCATGCCACGGCGCAGAAGCCCTTCCGCCGCTTCAAGCCCCAGAAAACCGCCGCCGACTACGACGGCCCGCTGCTGACGTTGGCTCAACTCAATTAGGGCGCGAGTGTCGTTGAGGTCCCGAAAGTTCATAACGCCGTTTAGTTGCTCCCCGGGAATCCCTAAGCGGGCTGGGCTAGCACCGGTTGCGATAACCAGCGTGCTATAGCTGAACACTTTGCCTGTGCTTGTTGTCACCGTGCGGTTGTGGGGAGCTATAGCGTGGACTGTTTCGCTGTGATGAACCTGAATACCATGGCGGGCAAACCAAGCGCCCGGCTTCAGGGGCAGGCTTTCCTCGTCGGTTTCTCCACTGAGCAGAGCTGAAAGCTGAACTCGGTTGTATGCAGCAGCTGTTTCACCGTTAAACACAATGATATTCCTGTAGGGTATTGATGCTTTGCTCACCAACTCTTCAAGGAATCGCTGCGCTACCATTCCATGGCCACAGACGATCAACGTGTCTTTCGTTCTTCGGATCATCTTTGCATCTCCGCCCCGTTTAGAACCAAAAAAGCCGGAGCATCTCGTCCGTTAAAGGAGTTGATGGTCCGGCGCCAATGCCAATATCAGTGATCTGGTACCCAGCCGAATTCGTGGTTGGGAAGGTTAGTCTTGAGTTGTATAAAGCTATGTTCGTGCCAATTCTAAAATCTTTTTAAAATCAGATATTTGTTGTTGATGGGCGCGCGTGCTGCTTAGGTGTACGGCTTTTTTCGCACTTTGGCGGTGCAGGTTGCACGACTTTGATGCTTTTTTTGCTGGCGCGGTAATTGCTGGACTCACCGGTAACACAAGAGTGAGGCAACATCCGGAGCTTTGAAATGGACCACAGTAAACATCAAGGTAATTCTGCCCACCCCTCGGCTGAGGAGTATTTGATCGCATCCAGACGCTGTGAACTGAGGAACCTCCAGTACTTCTTGCAGATGGGAAAGCTGGTGCAGAGTATCGGTAACCTTGTGCACGGTCTGCAGCGAGAGCGTGGGGCGTGCACTATGTTTCTTGGGTCGAAGGGCGAGAAGTTTGGCTCGGAGCGAAGAGAAACGGTGGCGGAATCGACGCGCTTATATAGTGTTTTCGAGCGGGCTCTGACTGAGATTCATGAGGAACTGACAACGCATCTGGTTAGTAGTCATCTACTGGCTCGTATTGCCAGTGCCCTTCACGGATTGGAGGGCCTAACGGCGCTGCGTGCTCGGGTGAAAGCCCAGTCGTTGTCGGTGTCTGAGGCAACAGAATCCTACAGCGCCCTTATTCAAAGCCTGATTGTCGTGGTGCTTGGGGCAGCGGATACAGCTGTAGACCCGTCACTTGTGCGCTTGTTGGTGGCCATGGTGCATCTGATGAATGGCAAGGAACTTTGTGGCCAGGAGCGCGCAGTAGGCTCGGCGGGGTTTTCACAAGGGCGCTTTGACAATGCACTGACCCAGCGCATGGCGCACCTTATTGAAACGCAGGAGCAGTGTTTTGAGGTGTTTCTCAGCTTCGCTGATGAGCAAAGCTGTGAGCTATTGATGAATCTACGGGCACATCGGCGGGAAAATGAGATTAGGCGTTTACGGCAGTTGGCGTGTTCCGCTGGCCGGTACAAATCGATAGGCCCGGACGCAGCCGATGACTGGTTTGCACTGATGAGCGAACGTATGGATGAGCTCAAAGAGGTCGAGGAGTCAGTGGAGAGCAGCTTTCATGGACGCTGCGTGGAGCGGTTTGCCGAGGCGCGGCGAGCATTGGCACACCGTGAAACACTGATGGCTTCGTTTGGCCAGTTGGAATTTTCCGCGCAGCCTCTTTTGGTTCTGTGCGAGTCTGATGTTAGTGGGGAAGTTCAAGCCGGAGACGTGTGGAGCAGTGAAGGTATTGGTCAGCACTCTGGGCGATCAATTTTTGATTTGGTGCAGGAGCAGTCGCGTCGGTTGCAACAAATGAGTGAGGATCTAAGGAGTGCTGAGGATGCACTGGAGGATCGGAGAACTCAGGAAAAAGCGGTCTTGTTGCTGATGCGTCACCGCAAAATTGATAACGACGAAGCCCACCGGGTCCTTCGGAAGCTGGCCATGGATCAGGGTAAAAAGCTGCCCGAGGTTGCCCGGGCACTGGTGTCTATGGCGGATATATTAACGTAGCTCCCGCTCTCAGATTTTCGCTGTCTGGGCAGAGGGATTGGTGGTTGCACTGGTGGCCTTTTTATTCCGGTGCGGTGCTATGTTTTCCAGCTTGCGCTGCTTCTCATAAAGAAATTTCAGAACCTCCTGCCGGTAATGCACGTAAGTGGGGTCGTCCGCTAGAGTGACTCGGTTGCGAGGCCGTTCTAAGTTGATGTATAGGTCCTCGCCGACGGCAGCAGCCGGTCCGTTGGTCATCATGATAATACGATCAGACAGGAGTACGGCCTCGTCTACGTCGTGGGTAATCATGATCACGGTGTTGTTAAGGTCTTGTTGAATGCTCATCAGAGAATCCTGCAGATGAGCCCGGGTAAGGGCATCCAAGGCGCCGAAAGGTTCGTCCATCAGCAAGACGCTTGGCTTCATTGCCAGCGCCCGGGCAATCCCTACCCGTTGTGCCATGCCTCCTGAGATTTCTCCCGGTCGTTTGTTGGCGGCATGGGCCATATTCACCAGTTCCAGATTGTGATGAATCCAGCTTCGACGCTCCTGCTTCGTCAGGGTTTTGCGAAACACCTGCTGTACAGCCAATTCAACATTCTCATAAACCGTTAACCAGGGCATTAAGGCATGGTTCTGGAATACGACCGCCCGTTCCGGTCCCGGTGCGTTGATCTCGTGGCCATCCAGAATACATCCACCTTTGCTGGCCTGAAGTAGACCAGCGACGATGTTCAGTACTGTGGACTTGCCGCAGCCAGAATGACCAATCAGAGAGACAAACTCGCCCTTTTTGATTTTCAAGTTGATGTTATCCAGCGCGACGAAGGAGCCCTTAGGTGTGTCAAAGGCCATTTCCACGCCGGTCAGCTCCAAATGAGGTTTAGTCATGGTTATCTCCGTTATTCATTCCAGGCAATTTTCTTCTGGATCACCAGCATGATTCGATCCAGCACAAAACCGATAAAGCCGATAGCCAACACGGCCGCCATGATCCGGCTCAGGGACTGGCTGCTGCCGTTCTGGAACTCATCCCAGACAAACTTGCCGAGCCCTGGGCTCTGAGCCAGCATTTCGGCGGCGATCAGCACCATCCAGGCGATACCCAGCGAAACCCGGAGCCCGGTGAAGATTATGGGTATGGACGACGGTAGAACGACTTTTCTCACATGGGTCCAGAATGACAGTTGCAGAACTCGGGAGACATTCAGCAAGTCGGGGTTCACCGCAGCCACCCCAACACCTGTGTTGATCAGGGTGGGCCAAAGGCTGCAAAGGGTGACGGTGATCATTGAGGTGAGGAACGACTTCTCAAACATCGGATCGTCACTAACGTAAGTAGCGGAGACCACCATAGTAACCAGCGGCAGCCAAGCCAGAGGCGAAACGGGCTTGAAGATTTGAATCAGTGGATTGATCGCTGCCTGAAGGTGTCGGTTGAGACCCAGTACTATGCCAAGTGGGACCGCGATTGCCGTCGCAAGTAGAAAGCCGGCCATGACGGTAACCAAGCTGGTGGCAATTTGGTCCAGAAACGTCGGGGCACCGGGGTAGCCCCGGATCTTAACTTTAGCGTTTGGATCTTCAGCTAAAATACGAGCATTTCGTTCCTCCTGCATGGTCACGAATTTATCTGCACGCTCCCGTTGATTGAGGTGCTCCTGCCAGAGCTGGCCGCTTTGCTCCCAGACCTGCACCGGCCCCGGAAATGTGCCCAGCGAGGTGTTCACCTGAGGTGCGGCCAAATGCCAGAAGCCGAGAAATATTAGAATGCCGACCATCGGCAGTAAGAGTTGCTTGCCAGCTTGAGTTAACTCCGCGACATTGAATCGATCTGTCAGTACTTTCAGCCCGCCGCGGATTCGGGTTTCAGAGCTAGGGTTCAATAGCGTGCTCATGTGGTTCTCCTGAATACTGCGGGTTACGGTGTGTCAGTGCCTTTGAGCCCAATGTCAAAACTGTCGATGTAGGCGTTGGGCTGACGTGGGGTAAAGGCGACGCCATCAATGAGCTCTCCCTGATATGGACGGGAAAAGTTGTCCTGACTGAAGTCGGGAAAATCTTCCGCCTTCATCAGCCCATCATCTATTAAGGATTTGGCCGCTTTGGCATAGATGTCGCCGCGGTATACCTGTGCGGCCGTTTTCATGTACCAATCGTCGGATTTTGCTTCGGGTATCTGGCCCCAGCGACGCATCTGCGAGAGATACCAGATGGCATCGGATGGGTATGGGTAGGTGGCGTGATGGCGGAAAAAAACGTTGAAATCCGGCACGTCCCGAACGTCGCCTTTTTCGTACTCGAAAGTGCCTGTCATGGAGTTGGCAATAACTTCGGCATCGGCGCCCACATAGCTCGGGCGAGCGAGGATTTCGACAGCCCTTTCCCGGTTGGCGTTGTTGTTTTCATCCAGCCAGTAGGCAGCACGAATTAGGGCGCGCAGCAGGAGCAAGTGGGTATTGGGATTCTCTTCGGCCCAGGTCTGACTGACGCCGAATACCTTCTCCGGATTGTTGGGCCAAATTTCGTAGTCGGTGATGACCGGAACGCCTATGCCCTTGAACACAGCTTGTTGGTTCCAAGGCTCGCCGACGCAGTAGCCTTGAATGGTGCCTGCTTCCAGAGTGGCGGGCATTTGTGGGGGTGGAGTGACAGAGAGATGAACGTCCGCACTCAGTGTGCCGCTGGTATCGCCGTTTTGAGGGGCGTAGTAACCCGGATTCAAGCCACCTGCCGCCAACCAGTAGCGTAGTTCATAGTTGTGGGTGGATACCGGGAACACCATGCCCATGCGAAAGCGCTCGCCTTTTGCTCGGGACTGCTCAACCGCTGGTTTCAGAGTGCTGGCGCTGATTGGGTGCACTGGCTTGCCGTTACGCTCTGGGATGTGTTGCCTCATCATCTTCCAAACATCGTTGGAGACGGTGATGCCGTTGCCGTTTAAATCCATGCTGAACGCGGTAATGATGTCGGCCTGTGTGCCATAGCCAATGGATGCCCCCAGCGGCTGGCCCGCCAGCATGTGCGCACCGTCCAATTCACCGGTAATCACTCGGTTTAATAGAACTTTCCAGTTGGCCTGCGCCTCCAGTTCAACAAACAGGCCTTCATCCATAAAAAAGCCCTGCTCCCAAGCTATGGCCAAAGGTGCCATATCCGTCAGTTTGATAAAGCCGAGTTTCAGGTCCGGCTTTTCTGGCGGGCCAATCTCTGCTTGGGCCGTGCCTACGCTAGCTACAAGAGAGATTGCAGCGGCCAATCTGGCCAGTTGATGGATGGGTCTGGTGACAATAGTCAGCGGTTTCTTCAACATTTTTTACCTCGTGACATTCTTGCAGACAAAAAAATGCCCGCCCTCCGTTGCCGGAAGGCAGGCACCTATGCCCGTTTGATCTGAGTGGTCTCGAATGTTCAGGTTTGAGGCTGCACAGCTTGTGCCAGAGATAAAAATCTCTTTAAAAACAATATCTAATGATTTTTTTTGAAGGTTAAGGGGTATTTCTTACAGATTTTGTTGGCTTGCTTTAGTGCAGGTTTGAGCGGCTTTGCACCATTGTGAAACCTTGGGTTCCTGCCTTGTGATTGTCTGCTGGTGGTGAGTTATTGGATAACAGGCGCTGTACGCCGCGGTCTTGGGCGAGGTTCACGGCTTCGGCGCCGCACTGGCCTTTTTATTGCAGTTCGCATCAGGGTACCGAGAGAACAGTCACTAATAACAGGCAAAGAGGAGCAAGCGTGGATTCCAATATCAAAATGGCTACCAGCACTCTAACCACGTGTCCCTATTGCGGTGTGGGTTGTGGTGTGGCGGCCACACCTTCTAACGTGACCGGCGACGAGAGCCATCCCGCCAATCAGGGCCGGTTGTGTGTGAAAGGCTCTGCATTGCATGAAACTCTGGTGCCCAACGGTAGACTCTTGAGGCCGCGGGTCGCCGGTGAGGACACGAGTTGGCCAGAGGCACTCGCTGCAGTGTCCGGCGCCATTCGTGATTCGGTTGCTCAGCATGGCCCGGGGTCTGTGGCTTTTTACCTATCGGGCCAGCTGCTGACAGAGGACTATTATGTAGCCAATAAACTCGCCAAGGGCTTTATTGGCACACCCCATGTAGATACGAATTCTCGCCTGTGTATGTCCGCAGCCGTGGCGGCTCACAAACGCGCGTTTGGTGAAGACTGTGTTCCCGGTTGTTACGAGGATTTGGAACTTGCTGACCTTCTGGTGCTGACCGGTAGCAATGCTGCCTGGGCTCACCCTATTCTCTATCAGCGTATGCACGCTGCACGACGAACTGGCCGCCGGGTGGTGGTCATTGATCCCCGCCGAACTGCTACAGCAGATCTTGCAGACCTCCACCTTAAATTGAAACCAGGCACGGACACAGTTCTGTTTAACGGGTTGCTGGCGTGGCTGGTGCGGCACGAGGCGACAAGCCCTAGTTACATTGCACAGCACTGCAGCGGTTTCGAAGAAACGCTTGCGTGTGCACAGGATGTTGCACCGTCGGTTGCGTCGGTTGCTGCCCAATGTGATCTTGTTGAAGCCGACGTTGAGCGTTTCTATCGCTGGTATGCCGACATCCCTCGCACTGTGACAGTGTTCTCTCAAGGCATTAATCAGGCGGTAGCCGGCACCGACAATTGCAACGCTATTATCAACTGCCATCTGGCCACGGGACGTGTTGGCCAGCCTGGCGCCAGCCCCTTCTCTTTGACTGGCCAGCCCAACGCTATGGGTGGTCGAGAGGTGGGTGGCTTGGCGAATACTTTGGCTGCGCACATGGAATACGACACTCCCGGAGCCCGCGAGCAATTGGCCGAATTCTGGGGCACAGATCAGCTTCCGGATGCACCCGGGTATAAGGCCGTAGACCTGTTTGAAGCCGTGCACCGGGGCGATATCAAGGTGCTCTGGATTATGGGCACTAACCCTGCAGTTAGCCTGCCGGACTCTGCCCGGGTTCGTGAGGCACTGGCCAACTGCCCGACAGTGATCGTGTCGGACTGCATGGCGAATACGGACACCACAGCTTTGGCCGATATTCTGTTACCAGCGGCTGGCTGGGGTGAGAAAGACGGGACCGTTACCAACTCGGAACGCTGCATTTCGCGGCAGCGATCCTTCCTGCCTTTATCTTCTGCCGCTCGACCTGACTGGCAGATATTGGCCTCGGTTGCATGCGAACTTGGGTACGCTCGTGCCTTTCAGTATCAGTGTCCTGCGGATATTTTTCGTGAACATGCAGCGCTTTCCGCTCTCGCATGCAGCGTCAGCGAAGGCCGCCAGATATTTGATATTGGAGCGCTAGCGCAATTGACAGACGCTCAATACAACCAACTAGAGCCGACTCAATGGCCCGTTATCCTTGACGATGTTGGTGAGATAGAGGGCTCGTCGCGGCTGTTCAGTGATGGGTGTTTTGCCACGGATGATGGTCGGGCACGATTGGTACCCGTTCCTGTTGGGCGGCCGCGCCAGAGTGTGACCCCTCGCTTCCCATTCGTGGTCAATACTGGCCGGATTCGCGATCAATGGCACACCATGACACGCACTGCATTGGTTTCGCGGCTTTTAACGCATCGCCAGGAACCTTCTATTGAGATTCATCCCGACGATGCGTTTCGTCTTCGCATCAGTGACGGGGCCTTGTGCCAACTCACCGGTCCGGGGCCCGAGCCATTTTTGGGACGAGCCCGACTGACATCAGACCAGCGACTGGGAGAGGTGTTTATACCGATTCACTGGAGCGGGCGTTTTGCCTCACAAAGCGTAGCAGCAAATCTGATTGCTGCTGTAACCGATCCGCTCTCTGGGCAGCCAGAGAGCAAGCATGGTATTGCAAGCCTTCACAGCCTAGCCAACCAATGGCAAGCGCGGCTGATGCGTCGAAAATCCAGCAATGACCTCCGTGACCTAGCAGGATTCTGTGATTATTGGTGCCGACAGCCACTAGCCCACAGTGAGAGTTGGTGGCTCGCTGGAAGCAAAACGGTGGACTGGAGTAAGGACGCTACGATTTGGTTGGAGGGAGAGCCGCAGCTAGTTCTGGTCGATTCGGCGCAAGGCCGCTTCCGGGCTGCTCGAGTGGTTGATGGCCAGCTTGAGGCTGTTCTTTTGGTGGATAATAACGTTGAGCTTTTGCCCGACTTGGTCTGGTTGGATCAATGCTTTGCGTCGGAGCGGCTAAGTTCAGAACAGCGACAATGCTTGCTTGCTGGCCGGTCTGTGGAAACGGAAGACATGGGGGCGCTGGTGTGTAGTTGTTTTCAGGTGGGCGACCGCCAGATAGCCAAGGCAATCTCACGTGGGCAGACGACGCTAGAAGCGTTGGGGCAGGCCCTGAAGTGTGGCACCAACTGTGGCTCTTGTATTCCCGAAATACGGGAACTATTGCAGGCTGAGCTTTTAGAAACCTAGCAATGAAGGCCTATCAAACGTGTTTCAATATGCCTTGCGCAGCATTGACATGGGGACTCTATATCGCTGGCCGCGGAATCTGCCCGTTCCGTTTACTGTGCAGGTTTTTCGGTTAACTCGGATAATTTCTCCACGGAACTCCCGAGTGCCTGAGCTAAAGGTGACTGCATCTTTTATTTGCCAGAGCGACGGTTGCAGTGCCGGCTCAGCAAGTTGGAAGGGCTCATTGGATAAGGCAATCTGATACTCACTGGCTTGCTTCGCCAGTGCCTCGCGAGCCGCTTCAGAACGGCCACTCTTATGCAGATCATCAAGGATATTGTAGAAGTACCGGTTGTGCACCGAACCGCGATATCTATGTCCAGCACTGTGTTGCAGCAAGTGTGCGAACTCGTGACAACAGGTGTGTGCGAGTAGGTTAAGCGTGCTCAGCTCACCCTCAAAATAACCTCGTTTGTGAATTTCCCGGGCGGAGAGCCAGCCAGTGGCCGTATCAGGTTGTTGCTTGGCCTGAATCATTCTGAGGCCGTAGGTGATTTGGTGCTGTTTGCGCTGTGGATCAAAACGGTGGTAGGTGGCTTGGCCCGAACCTACCCGGCATGCGAGTGTGCTGCCACGGGCTCTTTCTTGAACCCAGCTGGCGGCAGGTTGCCAGAGGATGGTTTGCGTAACCTCGCACATCAATCTGCCTAAATTCTGTGCCTGTGTATTGGGTATGGTCATGTTGGCTAGTAAGAGGCGGATATAGAAGCAATAAAGCGTAAATATAGGTGGCAGGTGGAAATCTACCTGCGATTTAACGATGCCATGATCGAACAAAAAACGCCATGTAAGTTCAATGAAATCAGCGCAAGCTAAACCGAACAGGCAGTGCGTAGCTGAAGGTTCTACCCGTCATCTCCTCCGGCACTGGCGGTAGAGGGGCTGCTTGCTCAAGCATGGCAAGGGCTGCTTCGTCCAGCAGGGAGTGGCCAGATCCTGTGCGTAGGCTATGGCCTATGAGGGTTCCGTCTCTGCGGAACTCGAAGGTGATTACCGGCGCACCCTCCTGTCCCAACCTGCGGGCGCGGCGGGGGTATTCGTAAAATCGTGAAAGATGCCTGCTGAGCTTTGTAAGGTAATCATCAACGGCAGACGGATTCCCCGCATTCTGTAGCGGCACAGATGACTGCGATTGAGAGTCTCCGTTTTCGGGCGCTGGCTCTGCGCTATCGCTGGCTGTGCTCTCTGGCGAGGACTGCTCTGCCTGAGTTGAAACTGGCTCATCTATTTTTTCGACTATTTCTGGCTCTGGCTCTGGCTCTGGCTCTGGCTCTGGCTCTGGCTCTGGCTCTGGCTCTGGCTTTGGCTCGGGTTGGGTTTCTTGAACTGGCTGAGGTTTGGCTGTCTCAATGGGTTCTGGCGCGGATTTGCCTGCAAGCGAGATCTTGATGGCGGGCGCGGTATTCATAGCTGCGTTGCCAAGCTGATTTAGCTCTATGGTCTTCTCGGGTGCTGCGGCCACCAGAATGCTTGCGCTCAGAACAATGGCGACGGCCAGCAGGCCAAGGCGGATGGCCTTTCCTGGTTCCCTCACGCTTCAGGCTCCGTCAACAGCAGGATTTCTTTATAACCGCCATTTTCCAGAGTGCGCAAAAGGCTTTCCAGATCTGCCATGGTAAGACGGCTGGCTGCGGCAATTTTCAGCGGGGTTTGTGCATCGGGTTCTGGTAGCCGTTGCAGCAGAGCTTGCGCATCCAGATTTTCACCATTTATTCGCCAGTTCCCTTTATTGTCCACCATAAGGTCAGCATGAGGCGATTGTTGCTCGCTGCTTGCGGGTGTAGCGGGCAGATCAGGTAAAGGGTCATCAGCAAGCTGGCCAGCCACGATAAAAAACATCAGTAACAGGAAAACCAGATTGATGAGTGGCAGAAGAGCATCCTCTACCCGCTCCATCAAGGACTTGCCGGAGGTAGAGGGAGGTGGAAACAGTTCAGTCATGGGGATTCTTTTGTTGCGCGTTGCCAGTGGGCCTGAATGCCGCTCTGCGATAATTCACCCAAGGTGGCTGTGAATAGGCTTAGTTGGGTATCTGGTGCGGTTGTAAGATTTACTTCAGTAATGCCTGCGTTGCGAAGTACGGGCAAGAGGTCGCTAACGGGTAGATTGCGCTCTTGCCACATAACGTCTCCGCCTTTGGTAACCGTAAGCAAGGGAAGTGGCTCACCGGTCACGGTGCTGCGGCCGTCTGTATTATTGGCGAGTTCCAGATGATCCACAGGCAGTAACCTGCTGGTCAGCATAAAAAACACCAGCAGGATAAAGACCACATCAATCAGTGGCGTGATACGGATTGGAATGGGTCGGCTGGGCCTGAGTTCAACCAGTTGCATGGGCGAACCGCTGTCTGCTGTGGGATGCTGATTCCGGCTCGTCTTGTGCCTTTGGGCGGGATTGGCTGGGGGCAGGCTCGACCGCTTTAGTGGTCGCCTCGCTTGCGGCTTCGGTTGCCACGGCAAAGGCTTGTGGCGAAGCGGTGAGCACAGTAACCAAACTGCTGTTAACAAGCTTATGGATACGTCTTAACCGGAACTCAATCCAAGCAGCCAGTGCCGCAAATGGAATGGCGACCACAAGGCCAGCTGCGGTGGTGGTCAAAGCTTCGTAAATGCCGCCACTTAACTGAGATGCATTTGCTCGGCCTTCCGTAGCCGCCATGGCGCTGAATGCTTCCATCATTCCCAGCACGGTTCCCAGCAAACCGAGCAATGGCGCCAGAGCAGCGATTACTTCAATGATTTTCAGGGGGGCTTCAAAGGGCTCAAGAGCTTGCTGTGCGTCCCGTGCTACGGTTTCGCGGATCTGCCTGTCGTCTTGCTGGTTTTGTCGAGCTTCAATGGTGTTGGTTATTAAGCCATGGAGAGGGTTCAGTTTCGCCCAGCGGCTGGTTTGTTGGCGAATGGCTTGCGGATTTACGTCCGCAGGGCTGTGTTGCCAAAGTGCCATCACATTTTTTAGTTTTTTGGACAATCTCGGAGCGTACACCGCGCCCACGAGTATCAGATAAATAAACGTAATGAGGCCCAGAACTGCCATCACAAGCAACACCATCATGACAGGGCCGCCCATGGCGAGTAGCTGGTTAATAGGGTCGTCCGTGAGTGTGGAATCGAGAGGTGCTAGGGGGTTGCTCATGCCAGTTATCGCTCTTGCTGAAACATCATGAGAATAATAAAGATTATCATTCGAATTGCAAGGACTGTAATTCTTTAGGCCGCAAGCCTCTGTTAGAATTTGTGTCGCCATTGAGCCCAGTCTTCACGCATGATCTGATTCGACACCGGAGGCCGTACCATTAACACTCAATCCCTGCAGAACGGAGTAGCTCTGCTGTGCTGATGAGTCGTTGGCTGGGCAGCTTGGTGAACCGAGCCGTGCTTCTTGTGGTGGGTGTCGTCATTTTAACGGCTCTTCTGGTCGCGCTTGCAGGCTCGTTTCTTAGTAGGTCGGAACTTGAGCAACAGTCTGCAAATCAGGTGGAGACCATTGCGCGGCTGGTTTCTGGCGAATTGGATGACAAACTGTCACAGCGCTTGGAAGCGTTAAACCACGTCGCTCAGGGATTCACTATGAGCGAGGCAGCTTTCGAAGTGCGCGCAGGAATTTTGATGCGCCGGCAAACCGCATTGCAGCACCTGTTTGATGGTATTTACCTAATTGACGCGCAAGGTAAAGTCATTGCTGAGCACCCTAAGGAGCTGAAGATGGTTGGGACGGATATCAGCAATCGCTCCTACTTCCGTCGAATCTCCGTGCAGCTTACTCCACAGATTAGCGAACCCTACCGCTCACACTATCAAGGCAGGCCCGCTGTTATGGTGGCTGCTCCAGTGTTTGATCATCATCAGCGCTTTATTGGTATGCTCGGGGGTGCGATTTCACTAGCGGGTGAGCACCTTATAGAAGAACTCTCGAATATTCGCATAGGCAAAACCGGTTACCTAACTATCATAGCCCGCAATGGGATTGTACTGGCCAACGGCCGCACCGGAGAGGTTATGCAACCGGTAAGTGATAGCAATCCGGTGCTAAGTCGAGCTATGAGCGGATTTGAGGGGACAGCCAGAACCAGTAACGCCAAAGGTGAACGTATAATCCTGTCGGTTCAGCAAATGTCTGAGGTGCCTTGGTTTGTAGCCGCTGTTTGGCCCGCTCGCGAAGCTTATGCTCCCGCTACTCGCCTTAAAGATGCGTTTCTCTGGATATTGTTGGTTGTGATCTTGCTCGTTGTTCCGATGGCTATGTGGCGTTTCCGTCGTTTGATGGCGCCTTTAGGCGAACTTGGGCTGCAAGTGCATGAGCGCCACCTTGGTGTGCGCAATAAACCGGTGGGGGTTTCCGGGGGTTCGGAAATCAGTCAAGTGGCAGAAATATTCAATCTGGTCATGGATGAGCGTGAGGACGTTCTTAGTTCGTTGGCCGAGCGGGAAGCGTTTTTCCGATCACTCACCCGGGGCGCCCCTATCGGCATTGTGCAGGCAGATGTACTTGGCCGTATCGAGTTTGTGAATCCTGTGTTCGAGAGCATTATCGGCCTGAAATTGGCCGCGCTTAGCGGTACCCATTTATTCGATTGCATCGCAGACGATGACCGTGATGCGGTGATTGAAGGTTGGCAAAAAGCGCTTGAGGGACAGGTGGTATTTCGTGATCGCTTCCGTTTGCAGGGCTTGAATACAGGCGCACCGGTTTGGTGTCAGGTAATGACGGCGATTCTTGAAACGCCTGAAAAGGTCATGGGCACCGTTACGATTGTGCGGGATATTTCGCACGAATTGGAAGTTGAGGATGCACTGCGGGATGAGCGGCAGAGGGCAGAAAACATACTGGGAGTAATGCAAGACGGTGTTTTGATGGCCGATACCGGCGGAGCCATACGTTATGCGAACCAAGCGGCGGGCCGGTTTTTGGGCACTGGCGAGGACTATATTGGCTCAAATGTCTTTGAGTTGGTGGGAATTGAGCACGAAGATCAGGCGCTCACTCATGACTGGTTCCTTGCTCATGATGATCTCGACAGCCTGTACGTTACCCTTCGCAATCGCAGAGGCGATGCTTTCGATGTTGATCTCAGTATGATCCACATCCGACAGGGGCGGGAGAACGAACGGCTGGTGTTCGTATTCAGGGACGACGCTGAGCGTCGGCGCGAGGAAGAGAGGCTATCTTGGGAAGCAACCCACGACAGCCTAACGCAGCTAGTGAACCGTCGTGCATTCAATGCTTCGTTGGGTAAAGTGCTCGGTGAGTCGTCGCGGCAGGAAGCAAGCTCTGTGTTAATGCTGATCGACCTTGATCACTTTAAGCCTGTGAATGACGAAGGTGGACACCTGCTCGGTGATGAAATGCTTCGTCGTCTGTCCGACCTATTCAAAGAATCGGTGCGCCAGTCGGATACGGTGGCGAGATTAGGGGGGGATGAGTTTGGCATCATTCTGCCCGCTTGTGGTCTAAGTAGAGCCAAAACCCTTGCCGAACGTATTCGTGCAGGGGTTGAAGCGCTAGAAATTGAGCACGAAGGTCGCATGTTCGGAGTGACCGCGAGTATTGGTATGACCGAGTTGCTACCTGCAGACCGCGAACCCAAAGACGTGGTCGCCCGGGCTGATGAAGGCGCCTATCTTGCCAAGTCGCAAGGCCGAAACCGTGTTGTGGTTACGCCTGTGGGGGAGTCGAAGGAATAGCCAAAAGTAAGGTTATTTCCAAGCGCAAAATTCCTCGGGTTTAAGCGCTGGCGTTCGGCACAATGCCTCGGTTGCGAGCTGAACATCGGCAACATAATACAAAGAAGCGAGCCCCAGCCTATCTCGACCTAAATTGTGAAACACCATGCCAAACGCTATGTCGCCTGCGGTAAATCGCTCGTGGTTAGCGGCAAAGTATTCTGCAGGCTTGGCCAGTGTCTCGTTATCAAGGAGCGCCTGCACACGGCTTGCGCCACCGTGGTAGGCCTGTACCAATAGCAGCACAAAGAGTTCGTTACGCTTGGCTTCCGCTAGGTGGCCAAAACGCTTTTCGAACGCAGCTTGCAGGTTGCGGGCATTCTGGTGCATTAAGCGAAGTGCGCAATCAATCTGGGCCAGCCGGTGCCAATAGTTCTGTGGTTTGATCTGGCAGTCTTTCAACGCAGAAGGTGAGAGCTGAAGAATGCCCTTAGCGTTTGCGCGGGAATGGGCCCTCGCTTGCCCACCACTTTCAATTAAGATTTGCCCGGCCAGATATCGGGGTAAAACCTCCGGTAACGCGAAACGGTTTTGTTCGCTCCGGCGTTGCACAATGTAAAGCAGAGCATCATGGAGAGCGCCGGGCTGCTCGCGAGTTGCAAAAGAAAGGTCATCCCAAGCACCCCAAACTCTATCCTTTCCCCGGGCACCTAAATACCGGCCAACGGCAATGTCCAGATTCACGTGGGGCTGCTCACAGGCCAGGGCGAATGGGTAGCCTTTTGTATTGGCATCACCGGCAACCCACTCCTCGGTAAGGCCTTTCGCATGCAGTTCCTTCCGGGTATCGTTCAAGCGCTTTTGCGTCGCGGAACGATTGGTGCCGTTGCTTATCCAGCCTAAAAACTGCCCGCGCATATCGAACAGAATGTGGCGCTCTGGGCTTGAGCAGTAACCGGCTTCTTTCAATACCCAGCGGCGTATGGTGAGAATATTTGTGTAGACGCCCTGACTAACCCAGTAAGGCGAATTCCTTACAACGGCTGTCCAATCCGGAGTGTCCGTGCTGACAGTCTCGGTTTGGCTCTCTTCTGCCCACAGGGTCCCTTGCCTCAATGCGGTCAGGATGAAAATCAGTGCAAGCTGACGTAAGCTTGCGAATCTTAAGTTCATAAACGATGTATCCGTGGCATTCCGGTCATCACAATAACAAATGGACGCCTTTATGAAGCAATCTGAATATCTGCGTTACGACGCCACCGCGTTGGCTGACCTTATCCGCCGTGGCGATGTAACCTCCCGGGAAGTATGCGAGGCTGCGGTGGAACGAGCAACCGTTGTGAACGGCTCCCTCAACGCGATCTGCTTTCCCCAGTTTTCTGAGGCGCTGGCGCAGGAGTGCCCAAAGCACGGAACTTTTGCCGGTGTGCCTTTGCTTTTAAAAGACTTGTCTCAGGAACAGGCTGGAAAGCCCTGCACCTATGGTAGTCGCGGCTTTAAAAACTATATTGCGCCACAGGATTCCGAATTTGTACGCCGTGCCCGCGAGGGTGGGCTGGTGTTTTTGGGGCGCACAACAACACCGGAGTTTGGCCTAAAGGCTGTCACAGAGTCTGAATTATGGGGGGCTTCTCTGAACCCTTGGGACACTCAGGTCACACCAGGCGGCTCCAGTGGCGGCTCCGGTGCTGCAACTGCGGCTGGTGTTGTGCCGATGGCTGGCGCAAACGATGGTGGCGGCTCGATTCGTATACCCGCAGCCTATAACGGTCTCTTTGGGCTTAAACCATCTCGTGGGCGTATTTCCAGCGGGCCTTTGCTGGGTGAAGCCTGGACGGGAGCCTCTTCGGATCACGTGGTTACCCGAACAGTGCGTGATAGTGCCGCTATGTTAGACGTGCTAAGTGGCGCGGCCTCCGGCGATCCGTTCGTGATTCCCAAACCCGATGTTGCGTACGCGGATTTGATGCAACAGTCGCCGGGTAGCCTGAAAATAGGCGTGTTCACCGCATCGCCCTACGACACAGACGTGGCGCCCGAATGTATTGCGGCCGTTGAGGAAACTGCTCGGATTCTAGAAAACTTGGGCCACAAAGTTGAGTACGCTCGCCCGGAATTTGATGGTATGGCGTTGGCCCGCTGTTATCTTGGTCTGTATTTTGGCGAGGTGTCTGCAATGATGGCGAAAGCCAAAGAGCAGCTTGGCGCCACAAACAGCGATTTTGAACTGGATACCCGCCTACTGGGCATGCTGGGTAATACCATGCCGTTGTCTGATTATGTGCTTCGGCGCCAACAATGGAATGAGTTTGCCCGAGCGCTGGGTGCGTTTTTTAGCGGTTACGACCTTTACCTCTGCCCTACCGCCGGGCAAATGCCCGCCCGGATCGGTGAATTGGAGACACCTGCACATTTAAAAATGGCAGCAAAGCTGATGCTAACCCTCAAGGCCGGGAAAATGGTGCATCGCAGCGGTCAGGTGGATCAGATCGCGATAGAAAATCTGGCCCGCACACCGTTCACTCAGCTTGCCAACTTGACGGGAACGCCAGCCATGTCCGTGCCAGTACATTGGACTGTGGAGGGTATGCCGGTTGGTGTACAACTGGGTGCACCCCATGGCGATGAAGGTGTTCTGTTGCAGCTGGCAGCCCAGCTTGAAGAGGCTGCTCCGTGGTTTGGCTATTATGAAAGGTTGGAAAATGCCTTTCCAAAAGCGGGTTTGTGATCTGTTGCGTGAAACCCCACGTTTATCTTTATGCGCGTAACAAGCTATGCTGTGTGTCAGGGAGATCATCTTCCTGATACACCCTGATGGCATCGAGGAGGCGAGCGTATTATGAACCAACCGATGGCAATCGATGAACTGGTATCCGTTGCACAGGCTGAAGCCATGGGAGAGCTCGACGCTCCGATGATGGCGATCGTACTGGCTAACGAACAAAGCTATGACTTGCCCATCAACTCACTTGAAACCGATGCCGACAAGGCGCGCTGGGGATTGATTCTTCGCGCTGCCCGCGAGCATGTTGAGGCGGATGCCGTGGCGGTTTTATACCCTGCATGGACAACCATTCGTCAGAAAACGAAAGAAGCAGCAGACGATGATGGCGCCGAAGCCTTGGCTGAAGCGTCGGCGGATAATCTTGATGCCCCGTCAAAAGATAGCGCGGAGGACGAGACAAACGAACCGATAGACACTTTGTTTGTGCAACTGCACACGCGCGATCACGTGTACTGGCGTGGATTCGAACAAATCCGGGATCCCAAGCATCAGCGCATCATCGGCTTCCGTCGTATCAAAGCGCTGTCGACGGATTATAGGCGTGACGAAGAGCCTTCGATTGCGTCCTGGTTGAGCACACTGTTCGAACCCTTGCCTGAACATGGCGAGGCGTCAGACGTTGATCTTGAACTGGCGGATCTTTTGGAGGAGCCAGAAGTCAGTGCTGCGTTGTATCCGCGACAGTTGCGGGCGTTGCACTAGAAGACAGTTCTGAAAAGATAGTTCTGAAAAAACAGCTGTGAAACCTTGAATTGAAAAGCCGGGCAAGCGCCCGGCTCTTTTTTTGAGTGCTTCTTTAAATGGAACCTGCCCTTTCTGCTACCCACATCAAGCTGATGGAGCCTACACCCAAGAGAATCAAAGGCACGATAAACCGTTGATAGGCTTTTATGTGCGCCAAGGCATAGAGCAAGGGAAAGCCGATGAGCAATAGGCCCAGTTGCCCGAACTCCACTCCCAAATTGAACCCTGCAAGCGCAAGTGCCAAATTGGAGACACCTCCGGTCAGGTCGCCCAACACACTGGCAAAGCCGAAGCCATGTATCAGCCCGAACGCAAATGCCAACTTCCAGGTCTTTCGCCCCAAAAAAGGCCAAACCACGTTAAGTGCCGCCGCAGCGATGGAAAGCGCAATCACAGTTTCCACCCAGGCGATGGGGAGCTGAATAACATCCAACGCCGATAGTGCCAGAGTAATGGAGTGCGCCAGGGTAAAAGCGGTCACGATGCCCGCCAACTGCAGTAACCGCGATTTGAATGAGCGTGCTGTACCCTGACTGTTCTCTCGGCGGTTGATCAGCGTAGCCGGCAACACTAACACCAGCAGAAACAGCATGTGATCAAGCCCGATCAGTAAATGGACTATGCCTTCATACAGAAAAGTCCCGAAGGTGCTCCACGCTCCCACAGCACTTTCGGTGAGATCAACAACCGGTTTGTCGGGTGAGGCGACGGTGAGAGAGCGGGTCTCGCCTGATGTGATTTGAATCAGTCCACGATGCAGGCTGTCTGTATCAAACAATAAGGTGTATTCAACCTGTTCCGGGGGTTCGCCGTTAGGGCAGTCCACGCGATATTCAGTGGCCAAATAAGGGCCATCGCTGTGAGCGCTCAAGCCCCAAGTCAGTCCCCTGAGTTCGCAAGCAGTTTGCCCACTGGTCAGAGTTAGCGCGTTTTCAATTGCTTGTGTCGCGAGCGACCGCTGGGCGCGCAATTCCTGCACCGTGACCTTCAAATCGCCATTGGTATCCAAAGGCACCAGCAGGGCCAAATCCCGAAGGGCCACGTCGATTCGCACCTGAGAGGCATTCATATCCACGTAGAGAAAGCTGTCGCTGGCCTTGTGGGCGAATACCGTACTGGCGAAAGCTGCCATGACCAGCAACGCTAGAGTCTGTTTTATAGACATCACGACGCCTCCGGATAGCGGGCATCAGATTGGTTCTGCTGCTTTAGCCATTCTTGTATGCGGCTCAGTGCTGCCTTGTCTTGTGCAGCAAGCGCGGACCTGAGTGCCAAACGGGTATCCAGTGGCTCACGCTGTGTGTCCCAGTTGGCCATGGCGTGTTGAAGGGCATCCTTGGGCCGCTGTTCGATATCCAGTTCGAATCGGGATAAGTCACGCTGGTGCAACATAGACCCGCGCCACAGAGCTTCTTCAAATCGCTCTCTTAGCCGGGAGGCCAGTGCCGGAGCCTCAGGGTGGTTCAGGCGGCGCAAGGCAATGGCGCGTATAACGGCCAAATTATCCACGGCGTCATAGCCTTCGGTTACACCCAGCGCCTGATTGAGGTTTTCATTTTGTAGATACCAATCGGCCAGTTGCGCCCGAGTGTACAAGTCGTCCGGGTCCAGACTCAGCACCTGCTGCCAGTGCTTAGCTGCTGAATCCTTGCCGAGCTGTGCGGCGATGTCGCCTAGCGTACCCTGAGCCCAGAGGTAGCCCTGAATGTTAACCTTGCTCGCGGAGCGGGTTGTGGCCGCCAGCTCGGTGTAAGCGGCTTCGGCCGAGCCTGTACGAGCGGCCACTTGGGCGTGACAACTGGAGGCAATGAGCCCTGGGTGCTCGGTTCTCAATCGTTCACACAGAAGCTGTGCTCGATCGTATTGTCCCTGAACCAGCTCGATATTCGCTAAAGTCACCAAAGACTGTGTTCTCTGTGCCGGTGCATTAGAACGGTCGAGCACGGTTTGCAAATCCTTCCTCGCTGCGTCGAATCGGTGCATGCTCTGCGCCAGTGTGGCACGCAGTACCAGTAATGGGGCGTTCAGTTTCTGGCTGCCCAGTTGATTGAACACGCGTTCGGCATAACCCAGAAAGCGGGGGTCGCCGCTTCGCCTTGCTTCCGCGATCAACCGTTGAACCTCGCGAGCCATGGCTTTCTGTGACGCTGGAGCGCCAACCTTGGCCGGCGCAGACTCCGGCAGCGTTACCAGTACCGCGTCGTCATCAAAATCGCTTTGAATTGGGCTCGGGGCCGCCGTAACGGCAAAAGAGCACAGAACGCCGAGCAGACCAAGCCCAATCCAAAAAGCCCCTCCGCGCCGAAGCGCTGGGAGGGGGAAGGCCGGGCTCAAAGACGGATGAGCCCGGTGTGGGAGAGTTTTATCTGAGTAGATCATCGAAAGCCCTTGGGTCATCCTGATCATTGAAACTAAATGTGATGGCATTGATGTCTCTGGGCTCCCGGTTAAAATCCGGGTTATCAAATTCGCCTTTCACGAAGGTTTCGAAATCCAGTGACACATCGGGCAGTGGGTTCTGGCTGCTGTTATTGCTGGAGTCCGTGAAGCACCCCGACAATGCCAAAGCCATGAAGCCGAACCCGGCAAGCTGTATGGTCAGTTTCATCATTCGCTCCTTATGAATTAGGTGAGCCGGCCAGCGGATTCGCCAGATACGGGAACACGGCCTGCACTTCGCTCGGATCGAGTTGAACGCCATCGGTAAACGGTGCGTCCTTGTTTGGCGCGTCGCTTGTCAAAGCGCCCATAACGACCCGTAAAGCGGAATCGACCACATCGTCCACAGGGCGACGACCGTTCGGGAAGCCAGCGTTGTCGCCACCCAGAACACCCAGATCGTTTTGCATGGACGCAGGTGTCGCTGCAATGGTCGGGTTAAGGCGCAGCATTTCTGAGACTTGCACACCTACTGGCATGTTTACATCGGGTACACCGGTCAGGAAGGCGGTTACCAAATCTGTGCGCGGGAAATTATCCGGTGCGACAGCGCCTGCAGCGCCGAAGAGTATTTCTAGCAGTTCCGGCAGGGTTGGATGGGTTACGTAGGTGGCAAACTGGCCATCGTTCATGGGCTCGCTGGCGTTGAACAGGTCTTTATCCTTCAGGCCTATGACGACTTCATTTACCAGCGGCATACCAAGGCGAGATACCTGAGTCCAGGCGCCACCCTCTACTGTGGCGCCTTTGCCGCCCGCGATGGGTTCTGGATTGATAACGCGCGCCTGCCGCACACTGGCGGTGGTCCAAGCTCCGATGACTGGTTGGTCCGAGGCGGTTGCGGCGGTTCCCGTCAGGCATTCGGTGGGCACTTCCAGCGCAAACGAGGTCACGTTCTTGTCCGCAAGATCGCCTGCGCCTTCGCCGTCTCGTGCGCCGAGTGGGTTGGTGTTGACCAGATCGAAAATCTCGCCAAGGTTCACAGCAAAGGCTTCTTTGCGCTGCCCTACAAATACCTGACCGTTGGTGGCGCAGCCGGGGATGCCAATTTGAAAGATGTGCTGATTGGCGTAGGCTTCATAATCGGCAAACGATTTCCCACCAATGTTATCCAGAGGCTTGTCGAAGGTGCCTGTGCCGTCCGTGACATTGGTTGCCGTCTCGACGGTGCCTGTGCGGCGGTCACCACGAATCACAGAAACCGTGTATTTCTGACTGAGCTGAACATTGGCGCTGTTGCTGGCATCGCCAATATTTTTTAGGGGAACAGAGACCATTTTTTGGTCGCCTTCGGGGCCGACGGGTAGCTGAATGTCGTTCAGAGTGCTGGAAAACTGGAAGCGGAACGTCAGGTCTTCCTGAGCGTTACCGCTGTTGTCGATGTGGATTTCATACACTGCGTCTTCGTCCAGATCGAAATAGTTAGGCCCGCCATACGCATCCTGCAGAGGCAGGTAATTCGCGATCAGCGTGACGAAATTGTCGCGGCCGGCTTCGTAACTGCGAAACATGTAGAAATCGGTCCCATCGACTTTGGGTACCTCAGTGATAAAGGGGGCTTCGCGATGGCTGGATGCGTTTGCTGAGCCAGCACTGATACAGAGCCCGGCAACCGCAATGGCGAGGCCGGAGCGCTTCAGAAAAGTTTTCATTCCGTATTCCTCTTCTATTGTTGGTCTTGCAAAAGAAGAAACGAGGCGGGAGTGGGAAAAGTTTCAGGTTCTCTCAATTTTTTTAATAGGACGCCTTTGTGGGCTACTCTTGAGCAGCGCACTCCGATGATAACCGTCAGGATCAATAATCATGTCGAATCACGCCCAGTGGCTGTCCGATGCCATCGCCCGAATTGATGCGGACTTCAATCGATCTTCAGACACCCACCTGATCAAACTGGATCTGCCCGGGCTGCAGAACATCGATATTTATCTTAAAGATGAATCAACTCATCCCACGGGCAGTCTCAAGCATCGGTTGGCTCGTTCGCTTTTTCTATTCGGGCTCTGTAATGGTTGGATTACGCAGAGTACTCCCGTCATTGAAGCGTCTAGCGGCTCCACGGCGGTGTCTGAGGCGTATTTTGCCAAGCTTCTGGGGTTACGGTTTATAGCAGTGATGCCCAGAACCACATCGGCCCAAAAAATCGCCAAGATTGAATTTTATGGCGGTGAATGCCATCTGGTTGAGAACGGTAGCGAGATCTATACCGAATCGCAGCGGCTGGCTCGTGAGCTGGGCGGTCACTATATGGACCAATTCACTTACGCTGAGCGAGCGACGGACTGGCGTGGCAACAACAATATTGCCGAAAGCATTTTCCAACAGTTGCAGCGGGAGCCGCACCCCACGCCCCGCTGGATCGTTGTCAGCGCAGGTACGGGAGGCACTTCCTCAACCATAGGGCGCTATATCCGCTATGGCGGACACCTCGCACGTGGCTGTGAGCTGTGTGTGGCCGACCCTGAAAACTCTGTGTTTTATGAGGCTTTTGCCAGCGGCCGCTCAGACATAACAGGCCAGTGTGGCTCTCGTATTGAGGGTATTGGCCGCCCAAGGGTGGAGCCCTCCTTTAACCCCGCGGTGATTGACCGCATGGTGCGCGTGCCGGATGCAGCCAGTTTTGCTGCGTTGCGTTATCTCGAACGTCATCTAGGTCGGCGTTGCGGCGGGTCTACCGGTACCAATCTGATCGCGACACTGAGTTTGGCCAGCCAGATGCAAAAAACTGGCGAGAAAGGCTCGGTTGTAACGCTTCTGTGTGACGGCGGCGATCGCTACATCGACACCTATTTTAACCCCGGTTGGATTGCCCATCATGGTCTGGATTTAACCGATTGGGAAAGTGCACTGGATGACTTCGATCGCACCGGGGTGTTTGAGCCGGATCTTCAGGTCGCGCAGTTGCGCACGTTGTAGTGGTAATTTGCGGGTTCGGGTTTGGCCGGTGAATAGGCTATAATCGCCCGCTTTATTCCTGCACCCACAAGGCGCTGATCGTGATTGTATTTGACCAGGTACAGAAGTCGTATCAGGTGGACGGCCGGGCGATCCCCGCCCTGCACCCGACTGATATGACCATTGAAACCGGCGAGGTGTTCGGTATTGTTGGGCATTCCGGGGCGGGAAAATCCACTCTGGTGCGTCTGATCAATCTGCTGGAACCGCCGACCGGTGGCGATATTCTAATTGATGGCGAGAATATTACCCGCTACAACGCGGCTGAGTTGCGCGCCTTTCGCCGCAAAGTCGGTATGATCTTCCAGCACTTCAACCTGCTCTCCTCAAAAACAGTATCGGATAATATCGCCTTCCCTATGAAGTTGGCGGGTATCTATTCCAAAACAGAAATCCGAGAACGAGTGCAGGAACTGTTGGCCCGGGTCAGCCTTACCGACCATGCCACCAAGTACCCGTCCCAGCTTTCCGGTGGTCAGAAGCAGCGTGTGGGCATTGCTCGGGCACTGGCCTGCAGACCAACAATATTGCTGTGCGACGAAGCCACCAGCGCCCTCGACCCGCAAACCACCCAGTCGGTGCTGCGCCTACTGGCGGAAATCAACAAAGAGCTCGGGCTTACTATCGTACTCATCACCCATGAAATGGACGTGGTGCGCCGTGTGTGTGACAGGGTTGCCGTTATGGACGCCGGGCGTGTTGTGGAAATGGGTGCTGTAAGCGATGTGTTCCTGCATCCGAAACACCCCACTACCCGGGATTTCGTGTTTGAGAGCGAAAGTATCGACAGCGAGGAGATGCAGGAAGACCTGCAAAAGGCCAACGGACGCATTCTGCGCCTCACCTTTAAGGGAGAAGCCACTTACCAACCCCTGCTGGGTAGTGTGGCCCGGGCATCAGGTGTGGATTTCAGTATTCTTTCCGGCCGAATCGACCATATCAAAGACACGCCATATGGCCAGTTGACCCTTTCGTTGATAGGTGGCGATCTTGAACTCGCCATGAGTGCGCTGGAAGGGGCCGATGTTCACGTGGAGGTGGTGCTCTGATGGAAGCTTTACTGAGTAACGTGGACTGGCCAGAAATCGGTATAGCCAGTTGGGATACCCTAGTAATGGTAGGCATGTCGCTGCTGTTCAGCGTATTGGCAGGCCTACCCATTGGTGTTTTGCTGTTCCTGACCGGTAAACGGCAGTTATTGGAACAACCTGTGGCCTACGCTGTGCTGTCGTTCGTCGTGAACGTTCTGCGTTCCGTGCCGTTCATTATCCTGCTGATTGTAATGATCCCCTTCACCGTGATGCTGATCGGCACCTCGCTGGGTGTGGCAGGCGCCATACCACCTTTGGTTGCGGGCGGTGCGCCCTTCTTTGCGCGGTTGGTGGAAACCTCCCTGCGAGAAGTTGACCGAGGCATTATCGAAGCCACACAGGCCATGGGTGCCAACGTGCGCCAGATCATCTTCGGCGCCTTGCTGCCCGAAGCCCTTCCGGGCATCATCGCTGGCATTACGGTCACAGCGATCACCCTAGTGTCCTACGCGGCCATGTCTGGCGTAATCGGTGGTGGTGGCTTGGGTGATTTGGCCATTCGTTTTGGCTACCAGCGCTTTCAGACCGATGTGATGGTGATTACCGTGGCACTGCTGGTGATCTTTGTACAAGTGCTGCAAATGGCCGGTGATCGTCTGGTTCTGTATTTTAGCCGTAAGTAGGTTTTTAAATTCTGAGTTAGCCTGCGATGGCATAACCCTCAGAAGACACGTCAAACGAGCCCGAGCGATGGGGTGCTCCCCGAAAACGTGGAGCGCCAAGGATGGCGCGACCGAGCCCTACATGGACGTATCTACGGGCGCTTTTCGGGGAGCACCCCATCGCTCGGGCGGGACGTCGCGAACAATTCTGCTTTTATCAAAGTAAAAACCACGAACAGGAGAGTGTGTTTATGAACTTCAAAAAAGCTCTGGTAGCACTGGCTGCCGCATCCGTTTTCTCAGCCGCAGTTTCAGCCGAGAAGCTGTCCGTAGCCGCAACCCCCGTACCCCATGCTGAACTGCTGGAATTTGTAAAACCACAGCTGGCGGAACAGGGTGTAGAACTGGACGTAAAAGTCTTCACAGACTACATTCAGCCCAATATCCAGGTAGACCAGAAGCGAATGGACGCCAACTTTTTCCAACACCAGCCGTACTTGGATGAATTCAACGACGGTCGTGGTACCAGCCTAGTCACTGTTGCGGGCATCCACGTTGAGCCGTTTGGTGCCTACTCCAATAAGATCGACTCATTGGATGAACTGAAAGAAGGTGCAGTTGTTGCTATCCCCAACGACCCTACCAACGGCGGCCGTGCACTGTTGCTGCTGCAAAAAGCCGGACTTATCACCCTAAAAGAAGGCAGCAAGATCACCGCCACCCCGCGTGACATTGCCGATAACCCGAAAGACCTTGATTTCAAGGAACTGGAAGCAGCAACCCTGCCCCGGATTCTGGGCCAAGTAGATGTAGCGCTGATCAACACCAATTACGCCTTAGAAGCTGGCCTTAATCCTTCTGAAGATGCGCTGATCATTGAAGGCTCCGAATCGCCTTATGTAAACATCCTGGTTGCGCGCCCAGATAACAAAGACAGCGAAGCCATGCAAAAGCTGGCGAAAGCACTGAAGTCTGATTCAGTTCGCGACTTCATCAAAGAAAAGTACGAAGGTGCTGTCGTTCCCGCATTCTAATCAGTGCCCGGCGAATGCCGGGCGTTGTTTCCCCGCCTCCGGTTTCATTGTTTTCGTAAAAATGCGTAACCGCTGAGTTGTATGTAGAGAATTTAATGTTTATCTTTGGCGTCAGGTGGATTAAGAAAATCTCAGCCTGAGCTTTGCTGGCAGACATAGCTGGCGTATTTTTTGGTCATTTGTTTAGGGATAGAATTATGACGAACATCAGATTTGCAATTGTACTGCTTGCAGCGGTTGTTATGGCCTCGGGCTGTACAGCTGTTTCCAGGCAGCTGGGTAGTATTACTGCCAATAAATACGCGGATGCGCGAAGCGGCACCCTGTGGGTTGTACCACCTCCTCAGTTAGAGCCGCCCGCTGCTTCTGACAGAAACGTTTATATTTCTTATCGAAATATTTCCGACAGCGACATTGATCTGCGCGAACTTCTTCGCGAATCTGCGAGAGAGCAAGGTTGGAACGTTGTAAACGATCCCAGTTCAGCAAAATATCGCCTGCGCGCATCTACCCGATTCTTTGGTGAGGTTGAGCCCGAGTCCGGTGGCGCTGGTGCTGCAAGGACAATGGGTCTTATTTCTGGTGCCGCAGTGGGTGTAGGTACCGGCTACGGAATAGCCCGGGCAACCGATAGCGGCGTAGCCGGAGCAGTGGGTGGCGTGGCTGCTGGTGGTCTGGTAGGCATTGGCATTAGCAATGCATCCCGTCCTCGTGAGTGGGCATTGATTATTGATGTGGTGCTGGAAGTGCGTCAAAACCAACAAGTCACGTTTGAGTTGGCTACCGATTCTGGCAGTGGAACGTCAGACAGCGCCGGTTCTGGAAATGCCAGAATGATCTCTGGTGGTGGAACGTCTCAGGGCAACACCAGCTCTGCAACGGCCACGCGCAAGAGCAATTATTTCCCGCATGGCATTCGCTTGTCGGTCTGGGCTAACCAGATGAACATGACGGAAGAAGAAGCTCTACCTGAGATTGAAAAGCGCACTGAGCGGGTTGTCACTCAGATGCTGCCGATGTAATTGTAATGTAAGAGTTTTAAGCAATAAAAAAGGCCGGGAAGCTATGCTCCCCGGCC
The DNA here is from genome assembly GCF_016597725.1 of Marinobacter sp. 1-4A. Classification (GTDB taxonomy): domain Bacteria; phylum Pseudomonadota; class Gammaproteobacteria; order Pseudomonadales; family Oleiphilaceae; genus Marinobacter. The sequence continues at coordinate 302,978 of NZ_VCGY01000003.1, read as the reverse complement.
TTTTTTTATTCACTGCTTCTTAACATCCAGTAATTGGAGTTGGTGATTAATCACCGCTCCAGTTAGCGGTAGGGTCTGGCGTCATCCGTAGGTAGGATTTCACCTTCTTGTAGCCTTTAGGGAAGCGTTGCTTGATTTCGTCCTCATCCTGAAGCGATGGCACGATCACTACATCACCGCCGCGTACCCAGTTACCGGGGGTGGCGACTTTGTGATCGTCAGTCAGCTGCAGGGAGTCGATTACCCGGAGAACTTCGTTGAAGTTGCGGCCGGTGCTGGCTGGGTAGGTGATGATCAGACGAACTTTTTTGTTCGGATCAATCACGAACAGCGAGCGCACGGTAAGAGTGCTGTCGGCGTTGGGGTGAATCATGTCGTACAGCTCGGCCACTTTACCGTCGTGGTCTGCGATAATCGGGAAGTTCACCGAGCAGCCTTGGGTTTCGTTGATGTCTTTGATCCACTCATGATGGGAATCGACAGGGTCAACGCTCAGTGCAATCGCTTTCACGTTGCGCTTTGCAAACTCTTCTTTCAATTTCGCGGTTAGGCCAAGTTCCGTTGTGCACACTGGTGTGAAGTCTGCAGGGTGGGAGAAAAGAACACCCCAACCATCACCCAGCCATTCGTGGAACGAAATCTTGCCCTCACTAGAGTCCTGTTCGAAATCCGGTGCGGTATCTCCTAAACGTAAGCTCATATTCGCTCTCCTTTTGATACGACATCTCTTGGTTTTGTTTGCTATCCCGGCAGGCGGGCTACCGGAGTTGATTCACTGAGTGTATACGACAATCATTGGTGCCGAGTAACAGGATTGCAAGGGGCAGTTGACCCAGCTCATTCTGCAGGGTCAACAACCAAGCCTCGGCTATCTGTTATAAGCCCACAGCTTTTTCCCGCTCGAAATGCTCTTTGGTCAGCCTGAACACGACTGGACTAAGTAACAGAAGGGCGATCAGGTTGGGCAGAGCCATCATGGCGTTGAGCGTGTCTGCTATCAGCCATATCAAGCCAAGATTCACAGTCGCACCCAGCGGTATAGCAATGATCCAGGCTATCCGGTAAGGCACTATGGCCTTTACACCGAACAGAAACTCGACGCTGCGCTCACCGTAAAATGACCAGCCAAGCAGCGTGGTAAAGGCAAAAATTGCTAGGGCGATGGCCACCACATAATCGCCAACACCCGGCAATGCCTGAGCAAAGGCCATAGATGTGAGCTCTGCGCCTGACTCGCCGGATGTCCAAGCGCCGGAGGTAATGATAACCAGCCCGGTGATCGTGCAAATAATGATGGTGTCGATGAACGTGCCCAGCATGGCAACCATGCCCTGATTGATCGGGTTCTTGGTTTGCGCAGCCGCGTGGGCAATGGGCGCCGAACCCAAACCGGCCTCGTTGGAGAACACACCGCGGGCGACACCAAAGCGAATGGCGGCCCAGACTGCAGCACCCGCAAAGCCGCCCTCTGCAGCAATGGGGCTGAAGGCATGTTCGAAGATCAAGCCAAACGCGGCAGGGATTTCTGCGTAGTTAATGGCCAGAACAATCAGGCCGGCAACCAGATAGGACAATGCCATCAAAGGAACCAGAGCGCTGGCTACCTGACCTATGCGACGAATACCGCCAATCAGTACCAGACCTACAAGCACCATCAGAATAACGCCCGAGATCCAGTGGGGAAGGCCAAATGTGGCTTCCATAACATCTGCAACCGAGTTGGCCTGTACCGTGTTACCAATGCCAAAACCCGCTATGGCGGCGAAAATAGCGAAGAGAACGCCTAGCCAGGCCCATTTTTTGCCAAGGCCGTTGCGGATGTAATACATGGGGCCGCCAACGTGGACGCCGCGTTCATCGACCTCACGAAAGCGCACAGCTAGAACCGCTTCGGAGTACTTGGTCGCCATACCCACTAACGCGGTCAGCCACATCCAGAACAAGGCGCCAGGGCCGCCAAGGAAAATAGCTGTTGCCACGCCAGCAATATTCCCTGTGCCGACAGTGGCTGCAAGGGCGGTCATCAAGGCCTGAAAAGGAGGTATCTCGCCGTCTGACTCGGCACCTGAAGAACTGCGGCCTTTCCACATTAGGCGAAGGCCTGCGCCAATCTGGAGTACAGGCATGAGTTTCAGGCCAAGGCTCAAAAATAGCCCAACACCCAGAATCAGCACCAGCATGGGCGGCCCCCAGACCAACCCGTTAATTGCACCAACGACGCTTTCAATGGCTTCCATGGGGCCTCCTTGTGAATGCCATGGCTTGATATTGTAGTTTTACCCGCAAGGGTTATAACTGATTGAGTTTAGTCAGTTATTGGCGTGTGTAAACTGATAGGCGGGGAAAATTGAGGATTAGGCGCCTATTGCCTATGTTTATAGTTAGAGTAGAGGGACAAGAACAGTTTATGCTGCTGGAATATCCAACGATGCGAGGAGTTAGCCATGTGTGCCCTTAGAGTTTCCAATGTTATGTCTAATCATATTGAGCCTATCCGCTGTGGAACACCTTTGACTGAAGTGGTTAAGGCATTGTTGGAGAACCATATTTCCGGCCTGCCCGTTGTTGACGCAGATCGGCGCTTGTTAGGTTTTGTGTCCGAGCAGGACTGTATTCACGCACTGTTGGTAAGCAACTACCACTGTGAGGGAGATCCGATTGTTGACGATGTTATGTTCCACGAGCCCTTGTCTATTTCGCCTGGTTTGGCGATTGTCGACTTGGCCCAGCAGCTCGGCTCGGGCAAACCGAAGGTGTACCCTGTGGTCGAACACGGCAAACTCATCGGCATAGTGACGCGTACGGCAGTGCTTGCGGAGCTTGCCCGTATCGGCTGTGGGCTCGAGCTTTCGAAGCACACAAGCGCCGACGATTGATCAACCCGCTATTGCTTTATCGCTTCGTTTATTGATGAGCACCTGCGTCATCTTGCCAAGACGTTGGGCCTGAGCTGAGGTTAACCAAACTCGGGGTGTTTTCGGTTAGTCCGAAAAGCCCCAAATTTGGCTGAAGTTCATGGAGGGCATCATGTCTGGCTCTTCCACTGCCTGAATGTTGAAATCGGGCACACTTGTGTCGCGCTGCGGGGGAATGTCATACCGTTCGCCCGCAGAGTCGAAAACCACATGCACAAAGGGCCCGCTGGCGCGTACCGGCCTGCCGGTTATGACACCTACTTCGTTATTTTCCAGACGCACGAGAGTGCCCGGTGGGTATTCCCCTAGAACCAGAAGCAAGGCTTTAGGGATAGCTGGCCGAAAGCCGCCGTCTGCCAGATTGGTGATCAGTTTGCGTGCCGCTGTTACGTTCATTCGTTTGCGGTAAGCCCGTTTCGTGATCATGGCAACGTAGCGTTCAGCCAGAGCAAGAATTTCAGCTTCCGGTCGGATATCTGCGCCGCTCAGGCCAGCCGGATAACCGCTTCCGTCTGCCTGTTCATGGTGTTGCGCAATGATGGTAAGTAATAACTTATTGTCAACGCCCACTGCTCTTAGTGCGCGGATACTCCGCTGTGGGTGTTTGCGAATAACGCTTCTTTGCTCGTCGCTGAGCACTTTATTGAAAGCGTTGAGCTTATCTGCAACCGGCACCAGTGCAAGATTTGCGCTAAGGGCCGCTTCGGTCAGTATCGAGGTGCGCTGTTCATTGAGGCCAAACTGCCGTGCGATGAGTTGGCAGAGAATGGCGTAAAAAATTATTTGCTCGTGGATGGTCGGTCCAACCGAGTATAGGTGCACAAGGGCGAGGCTTGAATCTGGCGCAAGCGTACACGCTTGTTCCAGAGCCTGAGCCAGATCCTGCAGTTGTTTACGGGCTTCGGGGTTACCGGCAGCGATACTGGCCAGTGCCTTTTCTAAAGCGTGAAGATAGTCCGGGTAGCGGGCAAACGGATTGCTATCGGCCTCGTTACTGGCCGCATCTTCGTCCTCTGGCGGCAATTCAATGACCCGTGGTTTGAAGTACCCGCGCTCAAACAACTGTTCAAGCTGTGATTCGGTTTGGATCACATAACCCTGACACAGCAGCACCTTGCCATCGGTATCGTGTACATCCCACGGTAACGGGCGGCCTATAGTGAGTGCACCTGGGGCTATTCGAACGAATTCACTCAAAATCCAATTGATTCCTGTCGAGCATGTCGGGCTTTAATCACGTTATGGATATAGTAAAGGTAATCGATTTGTAAGGGCTACCCGACCAAGGCCAGATTAGCCGAAAAACGGCATCTTTTATGACACTTTAAGGTCATTTTGTTAAAAAACGTAGGTTCTGGCGCTAATTACTCGACACTAGATTATGCTTATGAGGATAACTCTGCCTGACAGGAAGGCGTCAAGCATGCTGAAGCGCTTAAAAACCGACTTTCGATTGTCGATTATCACTATTTTGGGTGCCAGCGCGTTACTCGGCATCACCCCTTTTGCCGTTATGCGGTTTTTTCAGGGCAATTATGTTGCGGGGTTTGTAGATACCACCATCCTGTTGATCGTTTCCGGCGGTATGGCGTATGCCTGGGTAACCGGGGATACGCGACGCAGTGGAATGGTTCTCGCGGTTGTAGCCTGCTCTGGCGCCGTTGCAGTAGCGGCGGTTGTTGGTGAGGTTGGGCTGTTCTGGTTATACCCCTGTTTGGTGACTGCTTTTTTCCTTGTGAGCCCTCGGGTTGCCACCCTTTTGAATGTCAGCTCAATTGCCGCCATGATGGTTCAAGGTGATGCTTTTAGAAGTGACGTCCAGATGTGGACTTTTGTAGCAACCGCTTTGGTTGTAAGCGCCACGGCTTACGCTTTTGCCCTTCGTAGTGATAATCAGCGCGAGCGATTAGAGCATTTGGCGACTATTGATCCTTTGACCGGCGTTAAAAACCGGCGCTCTATGGATGAGGAACTTAACGAGGCAGCGGCCCACGCAGAGCGCACAGGCTTACCCTATGCATTGGTAATGCTGGATATAGATCACTTCAAGAAGGTGAACGACGAGTTTGGGCATGCGGCCGGAGATCTCATTCTTGTTGATCTGGTAACACTGGTGCAACAGCACACCCGCAAATACGACCAGTTGTTCCGCTTTGGTGGCGAAGAGTTTGTGTTATTGCTGCCGGGCGTGGATGGCGAGGGGCTGTTATCGGTAATGAATAACCTTCAGCATGTCTTGCGGAAAAAAATGAAGCATTCAGGCGGTGCAATTACTGCCTCGTTTGGAGTCGCGTTGCTCAAACACGGCGAGAGTGTGGAGAGCTGGCTTGAGCGAGCCGATGCCGCTCTTTACGAGGCCAAGGAGACGGGCCGGGATCGGGTTATATTCTCGGACACCATGCCCACTTATGACTCTGACCAACCTTCTGACAAACCTGAACTAACCACCTAGCGTTTCGTCGGCGGCTGTTGGCTGATAACGAAACAGCCGCCAACCCAGAAGCAAGCTTGCAGACGCCAGACCACCCGTCAGCCCCACCCAAAAACCTGCAGCGCCCATGGCAGGTGCTAACACGTCGGTAAACGTCAGCACATACCCCAGCGGCAATCCCACGCCCCAAAAAGAAAACAGCATGATCAGCATGGGAATGCCCGTATCCTTGTAGCCCCGTAGAGCGCTGATGCAAGTGACTTGAATAACATCCGCCACCTGAAAAAATGCCGCAAACATCAGCAGCCTTATAGTAACGGCTTGAACCTCTGCATCACTGGTATACAAAGCAGAAATTCCACGCGAGAAAACAAACAGAAGAATAGCGAACACCAGCGCGGTCGCAGAAGCCAGAATCAGTGAGCTGCGGGAAATAAGGCGGGCCGTATCCGGTGCGCCAGCGCCAATAAGAAAGCTGACACGCAAGGTGAGCGCCATGCCAATGCTCAAGGGCAACATGAACAGCAGAGAGACCACGTTCAGTGCAATTTGGTGCCCGGCCACAACAATAGGCCCAAGCGGTGCAAGAAATAGTGCAATCACCGAGAACATACTGGCTTCTACAAAAATGGTGAAGCCAATGGGAATACCGATGCTCAGGATGTAGCGAATCAGGGGAACATTGGGTTTTGCCCAGTCTGCAATAAGGTGGAACTTTTTGTAAAGTTGGCTTCGGCTTAGATAGGTCAGCAGAGCAATTGCGGCAACCCCGTTGGAAATCGACGTAGCCCAGCCACAGCCAATACCGCCCATGACGGGCAGCCCGAGCTTGCCGTATATGAAGATATAGTTCATCGGCAGGTTAATCAGCGTACTCAGCACCGAAAACGCCATAATCACGCGGGTGTGCCCCAGCCCGTCTGTTAGTCCGCGAAGGGCCGTCATTAGCAGCAGCGCTGGAATGCCCCATGCAAAGGCGTTCAGATAGCCTTGGGTGATGCGCGCGGTGTTGGCTTCGAGGTTCAGGCCTTCAAGAACCGGGTGCACGTTGGTGAGCAGCAAAATCATGATGATGGCGCCCACACCGGCAATGTATAAACCCTGCCAAGTAGCGGGCATTATTTTTGAGGGTGTGCGGGCACCGTTGTAGCCGGAAATAATTGGCTGAAGAGCGCCAAGCATGCCCATGAAAAACAAGAATAACGGCATCCAAAGGCTGCTACCTATGCCCACACCCGCCAGATCTTCTGCGCTGGCATGGCCAGCCATCACCGTATCGATAACCCCGTTGGCCATCTGAGCAATCTGGGCAATCAGGATTGGCCCGCCGAGTATGGCCAGAGTTTTCCACTCTGTCAGGGTTCGCGAGATGAGGGGTTTGCGAACTTCCGGCAATGGTTGGTCGGCTTCATCCATAGAGTGTCGGTCCGAGGTGCTAGAACGTGCTGAAGCCATTCGGTATTCATGGCTGATTTTGGGGCGAGATATCCTACCTGATTGCGCCAGCGCCCGTCATAGGGAGTTGCCACGAAAACACGCTGAAACCCGCTTTAAAACCCGTTAAAGTACATGTCCAATTCATTCGGGTAGCAGTCAATATGGGTCTTCTGGTTTTTGTAACGGTACTCTGGGCCTTCTCTTTCAGCTTGATTGGCGAATTTCTCGCCGGGCAAGTAGATAGCGATTTCGCGGTACTCAGCCGGGTGTTACTGGCAACGCTGATTTTCCTGCCTTTTACACGTTGGCGCGGTGTGCCTGGCGGGCTGCGGCTCGGTGTTCTGGTAACCGGAATGCTGCAATTTGGCGTTACGTATCTGTGCCTGTACCGCTCCTTCAGTTATTTAACCGTGCCAGAAGTGTTGCTGTTCACCATATTTACGCCTCTCTACGTAACCCTGATAGACGACGCGTTGTTCCGGCGGTTCTCTCCCGTGGCTCTGGTCGCCGCCGCCATTGCGACATTCGGTGCCGGTATCATCCGCTATGATGGCCTCAGTGAAGATTTTATTACGGGCTTCTTATTGCTACAGGTTGCCAACTTTACCTTTGCCGCTGGCCAAGTGGGCTACAAGCACGTTATGCAGCGCTACCCGGTGGACATCCCTGCGTACCGTACCTTCGGTTACTTTTTTATAGGTGCGCTGATCATCGCTCTACCGTCTTTTATGATATTCGGCAATGCCGAACGCTTGCCCACAACCGCGCTGCAGTGGGGAATTCTCTCGTGGCTGGGGCTGGCGGCATCGGGGCTTGGCCTGTTTCTTTGGAATCGTGGCGCCTGTAAAGTGGATGCTGGCACGCTAGCCATCATGAATAACGTGCTGGTCCCAGCTGGCCTACTGGTCAATCTATTGATTTGGAATCGTGATGCCGACCTTCTCAAGCTCGCCATCGGCGGAGGCATTATTGCGTTCTCGCTCTGGGTGAACGCTCGCCTCCACCCCCGTGCGCGCCTTGCCGGGGCAACGTAATGCGAGGCAGCGTGCCTTGTTGAATAAGATCGTTCAGATAAATCCTGTTACTCAGTTTTACTTTTGATGAATATCAATCGAATGGCTGAATCTATATTGTGTGGGGCAAATTTATAGCTTCCTACCCGTAACGAGTAACAGGCCAATTCATGCGCAAAAACCTCCCCGTAACCCAGCGTGAAGTAAACATGCGCAAGGGGGCTCGGCTGATTACCACTACCGACCTCAAAGGTGTTATTACCTACTGCAACGATGAATTTGTGGAGATAAGCGGCTTTAACAAGGCTGAATTGATTGGCCAAGCCCACAATATTATCCGCCATCCAGACATGCCGCAGGCGGTTTTTGAGGGCATGTGGCGGTATTTGAAGGCGGGTAAAGCTTGGATGGGGTTGGTCAAAAACCGAGCGAAAAATGGAGACCACTATTGGGTTAGTGCCTACGTAACCCCAATCCGGGAAAAGGGTCAGGTGGTTGGTTATGAGTCGGTTCGGGTAGAGCCAGCCCGTGAAGATATTGCGCGGGCCGAGAAGCTCTATAGCCGTATTTCCGCAGGTAAGCCTACTCTGGGCACTGGAAAGCGCATGCTATCGGTTGCGAGCGCCGGGTGGCCCTTGTTTCTATCTTTGGCGCTCAGCCTTACTGCACTTGGATTAGAGCAAAGCGGGCTGGCTGTCGGGCTAATTGTAGTGGGCCACCTACTGGGTGCGGTCCTATTACAGAAAACCTTGATCCACCGGTTACAGCGCCTTCTGACACTGCGCCTTGGAGCTTTTCACGACCCGGTTGTGGCACGCACATACAGCGACGAGACGGGTCTTTTCTCACAACTTTCGTTGCTGTTGATCAGTGAAGATGCCCGGATACGCACAGCTCTCGCCCGCATAGATGACCAAGCAGAACGTCTCTATGAGCAGGCTCGTGCTTCCCATGGATTCATAAGCGAGGGCGCGGACGCTATTGGCCGTCAGCGCATCGAAACCGACCAGACCGCTTCGGCGATTACCGAGATGACCGCTTCCATTCAGGAAGTGACCGAGTCCATGCTGGGTAACGCCCGGGAAGCCGAGTCTGCGGACCGCTTGGCGGTTATAGGCAGCGAACGCAGCTCGGAAGCACTGGTTGCAATCCAACAGCTGGTTACGCGTGTCCATGGCATTCGTGAGGTGATCAGCAGGTTGGGTGAGTCCACCAAAAGCATAGGCGAAGCGGCCAGTCTAATTTCTGATATTGCCGATCAAACCAACTTGTTGGCACTGAATGCCGCTATCGAGGCCGCCCGCGCGGGTGAACAAGGCCGTGGCTTTGCGGTCGTTGCAGACGAAGTGCGCACGCTGGCCCGGCGCACCCGTGAATCCACGGTGCGTATTCAAGACGTCATTGATGATTTTCGCTTGCAGGTGGATTCTGCCGTTCAGGCGACTGAGGATGGCGAGACGGTGGCCGGTCAAGGGCTGGAGAAGGTGCGCGAAGCGGAGAGCTCTCTGCGGGATATAGTGACCTCAATCCGAACAATCTCAGACAGCTTCATCAGCATGTCTGCGGCGTTTGAAGAGCAGAATCAGGTGTCTGAAGAGATCAACCGCCAGATTGTCAGCATTGCCGAGCTTGCGGATCACAGTGAAGGACGGGCTGTCTCTGCCCAACAGAGCAGTGACAGCCTGAGTGCTATGTCTCGCGGATTGAAAGATCTGGTTTCGCGTTTTCTCGGTAAAAGCGACTAACACCGGATTGCCGGAATTCCGGCGTCAATCTGTTGCCAGCACTGGCATCCCCCGGCTAGTGCTGGCAGAATCCTCCCCCAACCGCCCGGGGCTGCCCGCGGCACTCCTATTTGCTTGCGATTCCTTAGCCAAAAGCACAGGAACTTAACATGTCTCAGTCAAACCCGGCTTCGGGTATCGATTCGGGGGCCTCTCGCGGCCTGTGGTCTTCACGCTTTGCTTTCATTCTTGCTGCAACCGGCTCCGCCGTTGGGCTTGGCAACGTATGGAAGTTTCCTTATATAACCGGTGAAAACGGAGGCGGTGCATTCGTACTGGTCTACCTGCTGTGTATCGCGGTTATTGGTGTTCCAATTATGATGGCGGAGATCTTCATAGGTCGCAGTGGCCGTCATAACCCGATTGGCAGTATGCGCTTGGTTGCCGAACGCAATCTGAGTTCACCGGCGTGGCGTATTTCTGCAGTTATCGGCATGATTGCTGCGTTCGCAATTCTTTCTTTCTATTCCGTTATAGGTGGTTGGGCCGCTTCGTACATTGGCCATGCGGCGGTGGGCGATTTTACCGGGGGCACTGCAGAGTCCATTGGTAGCTTGTTCAGTGATTTGCTCGCAAGCCCTAAGCAACTGCTGGCATGGCATACCTTGTTCATGGCGTTGGTTATTCTGGTGGTCTCTCGGGGGCTGAAGGGTGGCTTGGAACGTGCGGTTACCATTCTCATGCCCGCACTGTTCGTGTTGCTGCTTATTGCGGTTGGTTATGCCACAACAACAGGTCATTTTAGTGAGGCAGTTAGCTTTTTATTTACGCCCAACTTTAAGGCGTTAACCATCGATGGTGTGCTGATTGCTCTAGGGCATGCGTTTTTTACCCTGAGCTTGGGTATGGCCATCATGATCGCCTATGGCTCGTATCTAGGGCGTGACATACCCGTTGGGCGTACCGCCGTTACCATAGCGCTGATGGATACCGTTGTTGCTTTGCTTGCGGGACTGGCGATTTTCCCGGTGGTGTTTGCCAATGGCCTGGAGGCTGGCGCAGGTCCCGGCTTGATTTTCCAAACCCTGCCACTGTCGTTCGGCAATATGCCCATGGGTGGTTTGTTCGGCACGCTGTTCTTTATATTGCTACTGTTTGCCGCTTGGACGTCGGGTATTTCCCTGTTGGAGCCGGTGGTTGAGTGGGTTGAGGAAAACACCAATATGGAGCGCGCAGGCAGTGCCATACTGGTTGGCGTGCTCTGCTGGCTTCTGGGTATCGCATCTATCTTGTCGTTGAACGTTTGGGCCGATGTTGCGCCTCTGGATATGTTTGCGCGTTTTGAAGGAAAAACCATTTTCGACCTGTTGGATTTCTTTACGGCTAACATCCTACTGCCCCTGTCAGGGCTACTAACGGCTATCTTTGTGGGCTGGTTTGTTGCCAAGGAGTCGTTGAAAGCCGATTTGGATATGGGCGATGGCATCTTTGCTGTATGGCTGAGCTTTCTGCGCTTTGTTACACCGGTGGCGGTTGTGATTGTGTTTGCCTACAACCTTCTCGCGTAAGTGCGCTGACAAAAAAAAGCCCGGAAAGCAGCGATGCTCTCCGGGCTTTTTTGTGGGGCAAGAGTCAGTCTTCGCTGTCATCCCAGTCTTCATCATCACCCATTGCTGCTTCCAGATCCTTTAGGTGGGGGCGGACGGCTTCGATGTCAGCAGCGGGAACATCGTCAGCTATTTTTGTAATGCTAAGAGCTGCGCCCATCATTGCCCGCATTTGAGCCTTTTGTTGTTCGCTCATGTTAGGGTCGTTTTCAATTTCTGCCATGACTCCCGCCATCTCTTGCCCTACGCCCGAGCTTTCTGACTTCATTTGAATAGCCATCATCGCGGCGAATACTCGATCCCCGACAGACGCCCAAGATTCAAGGCTGTCGAAGCCCCGCTTCTTAGCCACGGACTCGAACTCGGCATAGGCGGGTGTGCCCTCCATTTGCTCAACACCACTGGAAAAGAGCCGCGTCATGTCGGGCATTGACGTCGTTTCTTCACTTTCAGGGTCGGGCCATCCCTCGGTGTCTTCGTACTTATCCTGCAGAGCCTGCGCATCGTTCATTGTTGCAATAAATGCACGGATTGTTGAGTCGGATAAATCCTTTGCTTGGGCTGCAAAGGCCAATAGAGATACTACAAGCGCCAGTGACCACCGGGTTATTGATTTACTGTGGAACATAGAATACTCCTTATTCATAGTGTTAAACGGCATGGCTCCACCTCAATTATTCGGTGGACACTCGGCCTAGATTCGAGTCCCCACTCAGCGTAGACCATTCGTTTTATCATAGCGAAGGCCGGCACGGGCACCAAGACATGCTTGTAAGTTAAAAGCGCGTCCATTGATGCCGGTGTGACGAATTTGTGAACTTTTAGGGCTAGACTCGTCTCATAGAAAAACACAGAAACTCTGCGGCCACCGGGACAAAACCAGCGCTTATGACACGAACTGTATTGATTATTGAAGACAACCCCGGCATCGGCGAACTGGTGGGCATGCAGATCAAAGATCTGGGTATGGAGCCGGTATTGGAGGATCGCGGAGATGCCGGTCTTGAGCGGTTTAAGCAGGGTGGCATTGATCTGGTTGTGCTCGATCTGATGCTGCCGGGGCTGGATGGGCTTTCTGTATGCCGTGAAATCCGAGGGCTCCCGGGTTATGTTCCGGTGCTCATGCTGACCGCCAAAAGTACGGAATTGGACCGGGTGCTCGGCCTCGAAATGGGTGCAGATGACTACCTAACAAAGCCATTCAGCGTTGCGGAGTTGGCAGCCCGAATTAAAGCGCTGTTCCGACGGGTGGATGCACTTTCAACACGCGCGGTTGAACAGGCAAAAGCTGTAGAAGTGGAAGTGAATGGGCTCAGGATAGACCCTCTGCGGCGTAGGGTGTTCATACACGGGAGCGAAGTGGAGCTTACCGCCCGAGAGTTTGATTTGCTTTGGCATTTTGCTTGCCACCGAGGGCGCGTATTCAGCCGGGCACAGTTGCTTGACGCTGTTTGGGGCTATAACCATGAGGGCTATGAACACACGGTAAACACTCACATCAACCGGTTGCGTAATAAAATTGAAGCCAACCCGGCCGAGCCTGTCTATGTTCAGACGGTCTGGGGTGTCGGTTATCGGTTTCTGGATTAACCCATGACCCGATCCCTGTTTCAAACGCTTTACGCGCGATTAGCCCTCAGCCTGTTTGTTCTATTGGTGGTTGTTGGCGGGCTATTTACTGTGCTGAGCCTGTACTCCGTTCGTGAATACAGCGCGGCAGTGGGCCACGAACTCAACCGCGATCTGGCCAGCCATCTGGTCGCAGATCGCAACCTGGTAACTGATGGGCAGATCAACCACAGCGAACTGGAGCGCTTGTTTGACCTGTACATGAGCATCAACCCCAGCATCGAGATCTATTTGCTCGACTGGGATGGGCGTATTCTTTCCTATTCTGCCAACCCGGCCAGCATCAAGCGCAAGCATGTCTCTTTGGAGCCGATTCATCGGCTATTGGAAAGCCCGGATGCCTACCCTTTACAGGGCGATGACCCGCGCAGCCACGATCGTCGGAAAGTTTTTTCGGTGACTCCAGTACCCAGCGCTGAGAACCCAACGGGTTATCTGTACGTTGTATTGCGCGGTGAGGAATACGATTTTGCCGAGAGCATGGTGCACAGCGATCGTCTTTTACAGATGGGCGGAGGTGCTCTGGCAATCAGTCTCTTTGTGGGGCTGCTGGCCGGTTTGCTGTTTTTCCGACTACTAACACGGCGGCTTTCCCGGCTGACCGCGCGAGTGGAAGCGTTTGAGCCGGATACTGAGAGTACGGGTAAGGCGGGTGAAACGGATGTTCCCGGAGATGACGTTGATTACTTGGCCGCTCGGTTTGATCAGATGGCCGCCCGCATTGCTGGCCAGTTGGAGTTGTTGAAAGATAAGGATCATCAGCGACGACAGTTGGTGGCGCAGGTGTCTCACGATTTGCGCACACCCCTGGCGTCGGTTCAGGGCTATCTGGAAACACTGGGTATGAAGCAGCAGGAGCTGAGTCCAGATGAACGCCAGCGCTTTTTGGGAGTGGCATTGGCTGAAACGCTTAGGTTGGGCAAACTGGTTGACGAGCTGTTTGAGCTAGCGGCACTGGATGCCCGCGAGCGGCAACCGTTTATAGAGCCGTTCATGCCAGCGGAGTTGTTGCACGATGTGGTACAAAAACACAGGCCGAGGGCCGAACAGGCGAATGTTGCGCTGACTATTACCCGTGTTCAGCCGGCAATGGTGCTTGCGGATATTGCCATGACCGAGCGGGTTTTAGACAACCTGATTGGAAACGCCGTTGACCACTCACCGATGGGTGGCGAGGTGAAGTTGAAGGTTGCATTAGACGGTGACGGCGTTGCGGTAACCGTGGAAGACATGGGTAAAGGAATTGCGGAACAAGATCTGAAACACGTATTCGACCCGTTTTATCAGGCTCCGGATGCGAGCAGTAGTGGCCATGCGGGGCTGGGCCTTGCCATTGCACGCAGAATGGCAGAACTGCAACACGGCAGTGTTTCGGTAGAAAGCCCACCGGGAGCGGGGGCAAGGTTCTGTTTCTGGTTGCCGCTGGCGGATTCGGCAAAAAAAGAATCCACGGTGTTATAGATTCGTAAGAACTAAGGAACAAATTAGTGAAGTTACGGCGATACGATGGCGACTGAACACGTTTATTGACTGAGCCCGGTACATTTTTTCAACGTGTGCCCTAACCCGTCTCTCAATCCGTCACTTAATCCATCTCTCAACATTGATCCAAGGAGAGTTGTTATGAACCGAAACATGCTCGCAATGGTCGCCGCGATGCTGATCGCGGCAACCGGCGCCTTTTACGCCACCGTTGCCACCGCCGAGAAAGGCATGGATGGTGCCAATGCCAATGCCTATGCGCCCACAGATCCCGGTTTGAAGGTCGCCACCTTTGCCGGGGGGTGCTTCTGGTGCGTAGAAGCCGGGTACGAAAAGATTCCCGGCGTGGTAGAGGCCGTTTCCGGCTATGCAGGCGGGGAGGAGCCTAACCCAACTTATCAGCAAGTCGCTTCCGGCGGCACCGGGCACACAGAAGCCGTTCAGGTGTATTACGATCCGAAAGAAATTACGTATGAAGGATTGCTGCAGGGCCTATGGCGAATGATGAACCCGACAGACGCCAACGGCCAGTTTGTGGACCGTGGCCAACAGTACCGCCCGGCGATTTTCTACCAAAACCCTGAGCAGAAGCGTTTGGCTGAAGCGGCTAAGAAAGAGCTGCAGGCTTCCGGTATTTACGAAAAGCCGGTGGTGATTGAAATTACGCCCCTGAAAACCTTTTATGCGGCCGAGCAGTACCATCAGGATTACTACAAAAAGAATCCTGTGCGCTACAAACTCTATACCTTCAACTCTGGCCGCTATCAGTTCATTGAAGACGTGTATGGCGAGGATTATGAGCTGGACTTCAGCCAGTTCAAACCCGACAACAACATGCATAACAGTGCTAGTGAGGCTGCCAAAGACACAGGTGCGGCAGAGAAGAAGGGCTTCGATCCGGAAGCCTTCGTTAAGCCGAGCAGTGAAGTGCTGAAGCAACGCCTCTCCAGCACCCAGTATGAAGTAACACAGAACGACGGCACCGAGCGTGCCTTCAGCAATCCTTACTGGGATAACAAACAACCGGGAATCTACGTGGACGTTGTTTCCGGTGAGCCGCTGTTCTCTTCCCGCGACAAGTATAAGTCTGGAACCGGCTGGCCAAGTTTCACCCGCCCGTTGAGCTCAGACATGGTTGTCGAGAAGGAAGACAACGGGTTTTTCATGAAACGTACTGAAATCCGCAGCCGCTTTGCCGATTCGCACCTTGGGCATGTGTTTAACGATGGCCCGGCCCCGACCGGCTTGCGCTACTGCATGAACTCGGCAGCGCTGAAGTTTATCCCACTAGAGGACATGGCTGAGGCCGGTTACGGCGACTGGATTCCCGAGGTGGAGGCATCGCAGTAAGCCCTAAGCCATTAAATCGCCATTAAAGCCATAAATCGCCGATCGGCGTTTGCGGGCTGAAGTGATGTTGGATCTGCGCCTGCAGTAATTCGGCAGTGGCAATGGCATCTATCAGAGCGTTATGGGCCGCATAGTGAGGCAGCCCATAGCGTTTTCTGCTGTCTGAAAGCCGGATGGATACCGGCTTTTCTCCAATCAGGCGCTTGAAGAAAGAGGGTTGGCGATCCGGGTGTAGGTGCGCCTCAATGGCCATGGTATCAACTAACGGAAACCGAATGCCTTCATTCAGGCGGTATTGCAGCGCCACATCGAGAAAAGGCCGCTCGATATGCCGGAAGTGCACCACGGGAATTCGGCCGTTCAGGCTAGCGAATACCTCTTCTAGTATGTCTGAAAGATCCGGAGCTTTTTCAATATCGGCGTGGGTGATGCCGTGGAAGGTGACTGACATTTGGTGCAACGGAAGTTTGGGCCGCACGATCCAGTGTTTTGCTTGGCTAAGCAAAATGGCATCTAGCGTGAAGGGCACCAAGCCGATACTAACAATCGAGTGGGCCTCTGACTCCAAACCCGTGGTTTCAAAGTCCAAGGCCACCATGGGCACGTCGCAAACCGGAGTGTCTGGAGCAACGCAACCGGCTTCGTAAAAGGCTTTTAATACCGGCGCCTTGGTATGCTTTGCCAGAGCTTGGAACTGCTCCGGCCATGGCAGGCATTTGATGCCGTCGGGCACGGAGGCGCTATCAGACATGCCGCGTCGCCTGCGAGTTGTAACGGAATCTGAGAAACTTCTGGGCGTTGCTCACAACTTGAAACGCGTCTTTGAGGTGGCTGCGTTCGAACGGCGACAGGTCTTCGGGGCGCACGTTGTTATCCGGCTCGCCTCCCGCCTCTAGCGTGAGCGCCTGATGGCGGATGCGCACAATAGAAATGAACTCCAGAGCGTCTCTCAGGTTGCTTAAATCGTCCTCCATGATGAGCTTGGTTTTGCCGATGCTCTTTAGACGCTCGAAGGAATTCTGCGCCCGGGAACCGCAAGCCAATGCGTGAATCCGGATCAGGTCAGATAAAGGCGCTGTGCCGCGGCGCTTCAAGTTAAAGGTTTTTTGATGTTTGCCGTCCTCCTCAAGCACAAAGGTGCGGAAAAAACCAAGTGGGGGCGTGCGGTTGAGCGCGTTGCGCGCCATCAGGGTTAAGAACAGTTGGCTGCTACTGGCCTTCTCGCAGATAAGAGTCTTGAGATCTTCCGCGAATTCAGTGCGGCCGTAGATGCCATCCAGATCAAAGAAGATATTACTGTTCAGTAGGGCTTGTGCCTTGGGGTTTTCAATCCAGTCGGTAAAGTAGCTGCGCCATACTTTTAATGGCTGGCGCCATTTCGGGTTAGTGGCCATGATATCGCCGGTGCAGTAGGTATAGCCGCATTCTGCTAAACCATCAGATACAAACTTCGCCAGCTCAAGAAAGTATGGATCGTGCTCTTCCGGCACGAAGCTGTCGTCCAGAATCATGGCATTGTCCTGGTCCGTCACTACCAGTTGCTCGTCCCGGGCCATAGAGCCCAACGCCATAAAGCAGTATGGCACGGGCGGTGGCCCCAGTTTTTCCTCGCCCAACTCCAGTAGACGTTGGGTAAAGCTGCGGCCAATGCCCGCCATGGCACTGCCGATCATGTGCGAGTTGGCGTCCTCATTGACCATGCGCACAAAACTGTCGCGCACATCGAGGCTTATCTTTTTCAGACCCTTTACGTGCTGCTGGTGGAAGATATTGCTCACCAAGTACAGGCTGCTCTGGCTTTCATACCGCACAATGTCGGCAAGGGCGATCACGCCTCGTACTTCCTCTCCGTCTATTACCGGCAAATGGTGCACGTTGTTGTGCAACATGGTGAGCATGGCTTCAAAAACGTAGCTGCTGGCGCGGATGGTAATCAGCCCTTCGGTCATGATTTCGCTGATGGGTGTTTCGGAGGGCAGTGCTTCGGTGACTGCGCGGGTGCGCAGATCTTTGTCTGTAATAATGCCCGTAAGGCGGTCGCTATCGCACTTATCTCCGCACTCCTCATCCATCAGCAGCAGCGCTGAAACACCCTGATCCGTCATGATCCGTGCAGCTTCCTGCAGGCGCACGGTGGTGGGTGCCGAGACGGTTTTACGGGAAATCAGGCGGCTAACGCGGGAGGTCATCAGTGCATTGGATTTTTCCCGGCGGGAGACGGCTGAGCGCAAGCGGCTCCGGTCCTCGATCTCCACAAAGTCGGCAAAGTTTTCGTCGTTTTCAAACAGGTGATGGAAGGTTTCGGCGGGAATGCTATACAGCAAGCTGTCTTCCAAGGCTCGGGCTGGAAACCTGACCTGACCCCGCATCAACAGGCCAAACTGGCCGAAAATCTCGCCTTCACCTATACGGTTATAAAGCTCGCCGGAACGGCGGAAAATTTCAACGGCACCGCTACGCACATAGTACATTCGGGTACTGATTTGCCCGGTCTCTGTTATCTGGGTTCCCGCCCGAACGTAGCTGATTTCTATGCTTTCGGTGAGCTGATTCACCAGCTCCTCCGGCATGTCATCAAATGGGGCATGCTGGATAAGATGGTTGCGAATGTCGATCAGTTCAGCCTGCATGCTGTCTCCCGGGTGGAATTGGATAACGCCTGCTCAAAACTATAGCAGAAACCGCCGTTTAGACAGTGAGACCTTCGCCGAAAGGCGATGTCGATGCAAGGCTGCGTATTTGGCCTTTTGCTTTGCGACGTGTTGGGCGGTTAGCATGCCAGCTTATCCTGCAGGGAAATAATCAATCATCATGCATACCCTTGTTCTAGGCGGTATTCGTTCCGGCAAAACTGCACTTGCAGAGCGGCTGGCGGGTGACACTCGAAACTCCGTGGTGTATTTGGCAACGGCAACAGCCGGCGATGATGAAATGCGCCTGCGCATTCAACGCCATCAGCAACAACGCCCGGCACAGTGGGGTCTTGAAGAAGAGTCTCTTGTTCTGGCTCCGGTGCTTGCCCGCCATGCATTGGCTCAAAGCCCGCCTTGCCTGCTGGTAGACTGCATGAGCTTATGGTTAAGCAACCTCTTGCATGCAGGTGAAAAAGCCTTCGCTCGTGAGCGGGAAGCTTTCTTAAATGAGGTAAGCCGTTATCCCGGCGAGCTGGTGATTGTTAGTAACGAAGTTGGGCTGGGCACCATTGGCATGGACCCGCTTACCCGTCGCTTTGCCGATGAGTTGGGGTGGCTGAACCAATCCTTGGCAAAGGTGAGTGACAAGGTGGTGATGAGTGTCGCCGGTCTGCCTATGGTGCTAAAGCCTTGAAGGCGCCGTGGGCGACCAAACTCTGAAATCGCCCATGGGCTGACGTGTCGACCTGTATCCTGCTTCGGCAGGCATAAGGTGTAGCGAGGCTGGAGAAGGCGTGTTCCAGTGGGATATTCATAACATCTGCAATGAGCATTCTGATCACGCCGCCATGGCAAACAATCAGGACGGTCTGGCTTGCAAGCTCTTGTTGCCAATACTGCCAGCTTTCAACGACACGGTGGTTAAATGCTCTCGCCGTTTCGCCGCCAGGGGGTGTGTTGGCCGCCGGGTTTGCCCAGAACTGGCTGAGCCTTTCGCCATCGCTCGCCATAACCTCATCCGCGGTGCGCCCTTCCCAGTCTCCAAAATTGATTTCCCGTAGGCGTTCATCCTTGTGCAGGGGAATACCGTAGCGATCTGACAATTCCTGTGCAAAGTGAACGCAGCGCAGCATAGGTGATGTAACAATAGCGTCCCAAACATCGCCTTCGGTAATGGCGTCGCGCATTTGCTGCCAGCCAGCCTCGCTCAGCGGGTCGTCTTTGCTGCCACGATACATGGGCCCGCCTTCGGGCTCGCCATGGCGAATTAGGTCAAATACGGTTGTGTTATCAGCCATAGTGGCGGTGCTCTTGCTAAGGGTTCGCTGTACGAGCCTTTTCCAAATGTTTTTTCTACTGCTCTTTGTTGCTAACACCAGCGTCTTCAAAACTGGCCATATTGTTGTGCAGGTCACAGGCTGCCCTAAGCAACGGAATGGCGACAGCCGCGCCGCTACCCTCACCAAGACGCATGCCCAGATCAAGCAGTGGTTCGGCGTCCAAAGCGGCTAGAATCGCTTGGTGTCCCGGCTCGGCCGAGCGGTGGGCGAACAGCAGCCAGTCCCGGATGTGGGGTTGCTGGCTTACCGCGAGCATCGCTGCAACCGATACAATATAGCCGTCGATCAGCACCGGGATAGACCGTGCGGCGCAGCCCGCAATGGCACCTGCTAGGGCCGCAATTTCAAAGCCACCGAAGGCCTTGAGTACAGCAATGGCATCCTCGCCATCATCGTCGTTATCGTGGCGTTGAATTGCCAGAATGATAACTTCGGCTTTGTGGCGAACACCGGCAACATTAAGGCCAGTGCCCGGGCCGGTCAGCTTCATGGGGTTTTTGCCCATGAGTGAACTGGCGATGGCAGTTGCAGATGTGGTGTTGCCTATGCCCATCTCGCCGCCAATAAATAGCTGGCTGCCTTTGTCTGCCGCCCGCTGGGCGGCTGCATCGCCATGGTTTAAGGCGGCGCATACCTGCTCGGTGGTCATGGCGTCGGTGGCGGCAAAGTTGCGGGTGCAGGGGGCGATGCGTGCATCTATAACACCGGGTAGGTCGGGTGGGACATCCGACACGGTGCCAAGGTTTATAACTTCCAGTTCCGCGCCCAGAGATTTGGCGAGCACGCTGATGGCTGCGCCGCCATTGGCGAAGTTGGCAATCATTTGTGCCGTAACCGCTTGGGGATAGGCTGATATGCCTTCTTCGCAAATGCCGTGATCACCGGCAAAAACGCTGATCTGTATGCGCTCAAGCGTTGGCGTGTCTGTTCCTTGCAGGCCAGCCAACTGAACGGCTGCGTTTTCCAGTCTGCCCAGAGAGCCCGCTGGTTTGGTCAGAATGCTTTGACGTTGGGCGGCCCGTTCAAAAAAGCGTACATCGGGCTGCTGGGGAGACGTGGTCCAACTACTGGGAAACGACATTTCACATACCTTCATGCATCAATAGACCGTAATGCAGAGTGCTTTTACGGTGATCAGGGCTTAGGTTCAAAACAGTATGGAGCGGGATCATACTCCGACTGGATGGAATCAGGTAGGCTTGACGGCTTCACCTTCTGAGCAGCCCGGAAATACTTGTGTTGTTATTCGCTCCATTGATTGTCTGTGTGCTTGCCCTGGCCCTTGATGTTCGGCTGGGTGAGCCGTGTCGCTGGCACCCGGTAGTCGGGTTCGGGCGCTTGGCCACTGCGCTGGAAAAGCGGCTTAATACCGCCCCTCAAGACCCCTTTCGAAGCTTGTTGGCGGGATTGTTTTCGGTGTTCTTGCTCACGGCGCCTTTGCTGGGACTCGTTATCTGGTTATCGGTGAAGCTTGATGGTGTTTTGCTGATGCTGGTACAGGCGGTAGCCCTGTGGTTGGCTATCTCTTTGCGAGGGCTGGCAGAGCATGGCAAGGCTGTCGCGGAACCCCTGAGTGACGGCGATCTTGAAAAAGCCCGGGATCAAGTGAGCCGTATTGTAAGCCGTAAGGCCAGCGCCTTGGATGAGCAAGGCGTAGCGGCCGCAGCAACCGAATCTATGTTAGAAAACGGTGCAGACGCCGTGTTTGCCAGTTTGTTTTGGTTTCTGGTTGCGGGAATGCCTGGGGTAATACTGCATAGAATGGTAAACACTCTGGATGCCATGTGGGGCTATCGCACGCCACGGTTTCTTTATTTTGGCCGAGTGGCAGCACGGCTCGACGACCTCATGGGTTGGGTGCCCGCCCGCCTGACAGCGCTTACTTATACGCTGTTGGGCCAAAGGAAGTTGGCTTGGCGGTGCTGGCAAAAACAAGCACCACAGTGGGACAGTCCCAATGCCGGGCCTGTTATGGCGGCAGGTGCAGGTGCACTGAATGTTCGGCTTGGCGGCCCTTCGCCCTATCCCTCGGGGGTTAAACATCGCCCTGTTTTGGGAGGCACCCAGAATGCAAGTTCAGACAGTGTAGACGGTGCGATTGGTTTGGTGCAGCGCGGCGTTTGGCTTTGGCTTGGCGTCATTCTGGTAGCTACGGCACTTTTGATTTTGCTGGTGTGCTTACAATGATGCTGGAGCATGGCGGGCGCTTAAACAAAGCGGCGGAGCGCTGGGGTATTCCCCGTGCGCAGTGGCTCGATCTGTCTACCGGTATCAATCCCATTGGCTGGCCAGTGCCTGAGATACCGGCGGCGTTATGGCAGAGATTGCCAGAAGCCGGTGATGGGCTAGAAGCAACGGTTTTGCAGTGGTCAGGAGCGCCGTCTTCAGCTGGTTGCGTGCCTGTGCCCGGCAGTCAGGCGGCGATCATGGCGCTGCCGAGGTTACGTAAACCCTGCCGTGTGGGTATACCCGTGCCCGGGTATCGCGAGCACGGGTACAACTGGCGGGAAGCGGGCCATAGGGTTGTTCCTATTGGCCCGAGGCAAACCTGTGGCGGAGCACCGGGTTGCGATGATCGCTGGCTGGATCAGCTAGATGTGATGGTGTGGATTAACCCCAACAATCCCACCGGAGAAATCATACCGCCCTCTACGTTATTGCGCTGGCATCGGCGGCTACAAAAGCGTGGCGGTTGGCTGATTGTTGATGAAGCATTTATGGATGCTACGCCCGCGTTCAGTGTGGCTCATCAAGCCGGGGCGCCAGGTTTGATCGTTCTGCGGTCGTTGGGAAAGTTTTTCGGGTTGGCGGGCGCGCGCGCCGGGTTTGTGCTGGCGGACGCGGCAGTGGCTAGCTCCTTGCAGAGCGTTTTAGGCCCATGGTCGCTGAGCGGGCCGGCGCGTTACGTGACGCAGAAGGCACTGAGCGATTACAACTGGCAGCGGCAAACCTTGCACAGATTACGAAGGGACTCTGATCGGTTGCGAAGCATGCTCCAGAAGGTTGGTTTTACACTTGTTGGTGGTAGCCCGTTGTTTCAGACAGTCTGGGCAGGTCAGGCACAAGCAGTGGCGGAAGGTTTTGCGCGCAATGGCCTGTTGGTTCGTTATTTCGAGCAGCCAGAAATGCTGCGGTTCGGGCTACCCGCGAGCAACCGAGACTGGGAACGGTTGGAGCGGGCAATGATGCAGCTTGGTTAACGGCATCATTGCCCTGAGCCGCTGCCTTACTTCTCGGTTTCCAAGAAGGTGACGGCAATGGGTAACAGCTGGGTTTCTACAAAGTCGACCTGCTCATCGGTGGCCGTATCAAGAATACGAATACCCTGAGCATTTGTGTTGGCATCGCCCAACCACAAGGTGCCTTCCGGGCTCAGGTTTAGAGTTCTGAAGTCTCCACCCGTTAGATCTGCGACATCTTCAAGGCTGCTCACGCCTTCAGAGGGGTTGAAGCGCTGCAGGGCAATGTTCTGCCAGCCTGAGTAGTTAAGAATGTAGGCTTGTGTTGGGCTAACAAAAACAGCGCTATTGATTTGTGTGGTGATATCTTCGTCTGCAATCAATGAGCTAACGGCATAGGTTTCCGGGTTAACAATGTCCAGACCTGTTCCGGTGAAGGGTGAACTGAATGCGCCCCGGTTAACCACGGTGAGGCCGAGACCTTCAACATGTTCGATGCGTGCTGGGTTCAGACCTTGGAGAGGAATACCTTTTAACGACTCTGAGTTCCCTGAGTTGGTGTCTATTTCCGTGTCGGTTGTTGTGTCAAACACGGCAACGTACGCGGTATTTGTCGGCTGGTAATTGCTGTCCAACCGCTGCAGCGTAATAAACAGCTTGTCGTTGGCGATCACGCCTGAGGACATGTTGGGTGCGCCAATGGTGTCTTCCGGAAGGTACGCTGACAGATCAAGTTCACCGATACGGAACTCGGACTCTGTTGCGGCTGAAGGGTTTACAATCCACGCTTTGCTGGCACCGTAGCGAAGCAGGTAGGCTTTTTCCTCATTCACGAAAACAAGCTTGTAGGGGTTGGACGACCCTTCGTCCCCCGCCGCCAATGTGGAGTACTCCCAGGTCGCTATGGCTGGCTCGCTCACATTTACTTTCTTAATGGAATCGCCGTTGAACTTTTCAATCAGGTAATAGTTCTCTCCGTATGCGTTCACGGTGATATCGGAGATCGTTGAAAAGTAGCCACCCGAAGCCGTTATATCCTCTTTATCAAGCTCCGCCAGTTCAACCTCGCCCGAGCTGTAATCGCTTGCAGCCGTTGCAATAACAGCCACATATTGCGTGTCTTCGCCTACTTGCAAATTGCCATCGTTGCCGCTTGAGCTTCCGCCACAGGCGGTAAGTGTCGCTGTGAGGGCAAGCACAAAGGGCAGCGCTAAGCTGCGTGCATAGTATTCAGTTTTCATTGATAAACTCCTTGGTTGTCGTTCATTAAAAGCGGTGTTTCATATTTACAAACCAGCCCCTGCCCGGCCCCGGGAAGCGGCTGAAGTCTTGGTAAACTTCATTCGTTATGTTCCGTAGCTCCAGAGCGATGTCACTCTCGCTGCGGTTTGCCCAGACCTTCGTCCAACTGGCGGAGGCGTTAACAAGCGTTCGCGTGTCTGCGGTCAATCGGTTGGCAGCGTCGTAATAGAGCTTGTCGTCATAGCTGTAGGAAATATCAAAGCGGAATGGCCGTATATGCCAGCGGCTGCCTGCAACGAATGATTCATGGTAAATGCCGGGCAGCCTGTGTTCGTAGCGGTCGCTGACACTGTTGTCGGTGTTTTCAGACTCTTGCAGCGTGGCGTTGGCGTAGACGTTCCACCAGTGGTAAATGCGCCATGACGCATCCACTTCTGCACCGTAAATGTGTGCGGATAAATTGGTATAGCGGCCAACGCCGCGGGCGTCATAAATAGCCGAAACTGCAGGGTCTAGGTCGCGATAGAAGCCGGTTAATTCAACATGCCCCCAACCTTGGTCTGTGCGCAGTGTGATTTCGTAATTTAGAGACTCTTCGGCTTGCAGGTCGGTGTTGCCAACAAACAACCCCTGCTGACCATAGAGCTCTTGCAAGGTGGGAACGCGAACCTGACGCGCCAGCCCGGCCGAGATTTCCCAGTTATCGGCAAAATAATGGCTCAATCCCAATTGCCAGCTGTTATAACGATTGGTGTTCGAGGTCTTCGTGATGGTGCCATTACCGAGTGTCTCGTCGGAATCGTCATCAACCCGGTACTGCCGCAGTGAAACCTGCGAGCGCCAGCGGCTGTTTGAGCTGAGCCATTGGTGAGAAAACGCAGCGGCAATCTGTAGGCGCTCTCTTTTGTCAGGAAGCTCAGAGCCCAGCTTGTCATGTTGATGGTAGTTGTAATGAGCGACATCGGCCGTCGCGGAAACCGTGTGATTGCCCAGCAGCCAAGTGAGGGTGTTGACCATGCCAAGCTGATCCGTGTCGGTAAAGACATCGGTGGTGCCTAGCCCAACGAGCCCGGTTGCGTTGTTGTAGCGTTCGCTGGTGTCCGACCAGATAAGCCGGTGGCTGGAGTGAATTTTGCCGTTCATCCAGCCTTGTTGCTGGTAGTGAAGTTGGGTGCGCAGTGTTTCGTTGGTGAGAAAGGCTTTGTTGTTGCGCCAGTTCTGAATGCTTGGAACATTTTGCTCGTTGTCGTTGTATTGGATCAGCGCATCCAGGTTGCTGGTGTTGTTGATCTCCCAGCCAAGTTTGGTGCTGACGGCATCCTGCTCGTACTCTGCGTTCCGGCGTCTGGTGTTCGCGCCATCGTTCGGATTGAACCAATTGCGGCTGTTAGGGTATTCAAAGTCGTTGTCGCTGCTTTGCCTGTCTAGCGATAGCCAGTAATAAACATCTTCATGGCTGCCGCTATCGAACAAGCCCATCTTGTAAGTATCAAACGAGCCAGCGCCCAGATTCAGACGGGTTGAGCCCTCGATATCTTTGCCGAGAGTTTCCAGTACAACAACGCCGCCAATGCCCGCTTGGGCAAATTGTGCGGGTGCGCCGTTGGGGTAAACCTGAATACGGCTTACATCGTGCAGGCCCAGCTTGCCCATATCCACACCGCCCGTAACCGGATCGTTCAGCAGCATGCCATCGACCACAACCTGAACCTGTTGTGCCGTGGAGCCTCTGAGCGACACGGAGGAATAGCTGCCTAAGCCACCACTTTGGCGGATTTGCACGCCGGTCTGCTCACTCAGTACATCCGCTAGATTTGCCGTGCGGTTTTCAAATTCTGAGCGAGGAACTACTCGTACGGGGCCAGTTGCCTTGGCGGGGTCTAGGGTTGCAGCGGCATTGGCCGGGGCACTCTCCACAACGATAAATGGCGAGGAATCATCAGCATTCGCGACGGCTAGAGGCAAAAGAAATAACAGGCAGACAATTCGTCGCATTGGAGCAGTAACCATGGCCAAATGAGCTATAAACTGCAGCCACAGAACTCTGTCTTAGCTGCGAGCACAGCTATCATCAGGAGGTTTAACGCCAACACGAGTGGGCAAAAACTCCGCGGTACCAGCCCTCCGCCAGTACACACTGATAGCCGGTAGCAGGCCGGTCTCCGGGCTTGCGGCTGGCGATGTCGCCAGAGTAGGATGCGCTCGCACCAGCTTGAAGGCTGGAACTGATCCTGCTCATTGCCACTTACCGTTGCGGGGGCAGCGTCGGACTTTAACCGAACTTCCCAGTTTCACCCTGTGCGCAATAATACGATAACGTATGTTGCGCAACGGGCACCTGCTACGGATAGAACTTGGCGCATAGTCTAGGGTCCCGTTTTATGTCAGTCAATTAATGTTGCTTGTGGCTCTGGGCCTGCCAATTTGATGGCGCTAAAAGGAATGGTTTCTTGATGGTTTTTCGTGTGTTTTTGTTGTTTTTCGCGCTCATTCCCGGTGCGTTTGCAGACGTTTGCGCCACAGATGATGCTGGGCAATCCCTTTGTCTGGCGGTTCCTGCGCAGCGCATTGCCACTTTGTCGCCGGGCGCAACAGAGCTTACTTTCGCAGCCGGGGCGGGTGACAAAGTCATCGCGGGTGTTAATTACAGTGACTATCCACCTGCCGCGCTCAAACTCCCCAGGGTTGGCAACCATACTCGAATAGATCTTGAGGCCCTCATGGCGCTTAAGCCGGATCTGGTTATCACCTGGGTAACAGGCAACCCACCGGCCCAGATTGAGTTGTTGGAGGAACTGGGTATTCCTTTGTTTGCCATTGAGCCCCGTACCTTTGAGGGGGTATCCAGCGTTCTTGAGCGGCTGTCGACTCTCGCAGGTACGGAGGAGTCAGGATTTGCTGAAGCAGAGCGTTTCAGAAAAGGCATTGCAGATATCACCGAAGAGTACCGCGATGCAGAGCCGATATCGGTTTTTTATCAGGTGTGGGAGCAGCCTCTGATGACAATCAACAATGATCATTTAATTGGCAAGGTTCTGCAGTTGTGCGGCGGAGTTAATGTGTTTGGTGACATGCCACGTTTGGTGCCTAGAATCAGCGCAGAGGTTGTTCTGGAGGCGAACCCCGATGCCATTCTTACCGGCAGTGCCGAAGGTGAAAGCGACGGCCAACTGGATCGCTGGAAGGAGTATTCCGGGCTGAGTGCGGTGGTTCGGAACAATCTTATTTTTGTTCCGGCGTCTCCCATTTCCCGACCAACTCCCAGACTGCTCGAGGCCAGTAAACTGATATGCCAAAAGCTGGAAGTTGCCCGTGGGCACTAACGGCCTAAGCGTGAACATGTGTGGTGGCGACCTGTGACTCGCGCACTTCTGAGTCTGGGCGCAATGGCATTGGCTGCCATGATGCTGGCCCTGGCTATGGGAAGTGTGACCGTCCCACTGCCTGATCTTTGGCAGGTTATTCAGGGTGACGGCAGCGCGTTACATCGCACGCTTGTTTGGGAATTGCGGCTGCCCCGCGCAGTCGCGGCCTTTGCTACCGGCGGCCTGCTTGCGGTAGCCGGTGCGCTGATGCAGGTATTGCTACGAAATCCACTTGCCGATCCTTATATTCTAGGGTTATCAGGCGGTGCGGCCGTGGGTGCGCTGTTGGCCATGCTGGCCGGAATGGGAACGCTGTTGATCTCGGGTTCGGCCTTTGCCGGTGCCATGTTGGCAACCCTGCTGGTGTTCGGCCTTGCCCATGGAACTGGCAGTTGGACACCCTCCCGCCTACTGCTCACCGGTGTTGTGGTCGCGTCCGGCTGGGGAGCTGTGATCACCCTTATGCTGGCAATTACGCCCTCCCACAAACTGCCCGGCATGCTGTACTGGCTGATGGGTGATGTTTCCTATGCTCGCACACCTTGGCCGGCTCTTTCGGTGTTGGTTGTATCGATTGCATTGATCATGCCGCTCGCCCGAAACCTTAACGTTTTAGCCCGAGGGCCTATGCAGGCAGCCGCATTGGGGGTTTCTGTGCGGCCGCTGGAGTGGTCGGTGTATCTGCTAGCAAGCTTGCTGACGGCAACAGCGGTAACGACGGCTGGCAGCATCGGCTTTGTCGGTCTGATTGTGCCCCACATGCTTCGGTTGGTGCTGGGTAATGATCAGCGCGTCATCTTGCCTGCCAGCGTTTTGGCTGGCGGCACTCTGTTGGTGCTGGCGGACACCTTGGCACGCACGGTGATTGCTCCCGAGCAGTTACCGGTTGGCGTTATTACGGCTTTGCTTGGCGTGCCTATGTTCCTGTATCTACTGCACCGGAGCCGCTGATGAGCACTTTGCGTACTCGCGATCTGATCATCAATATCCCAGAAAGGCGCGATGGCTTTGCGTTGAACATGACCATTGAGTCTGGGCAGGTCTGGGGTGTACTTGGCCCCAACGGCGCGGGAAAAACCACCTTACTGCATACACTTGCAGGGTTGTTGCCCGCCCGCAGCGGGTGGGTAGAGCTGAATAACGCTCCCGTGAAAGAGCTGAAGCGTCGTGCTATTGCCCGGCAACTGGGGCTGGTGTTTCAGGAACGTCAGGATACTTTCCCGGCAACGGTGATGGAAACAGCACTCATTGGTCGCCATCCCTGGTTGTCACCTTGGGAGAGCGAGCAAGGCGAAGATCAGGCGCTTGCCGAGCAAGCGCTGCGGGCACTGGATGTTGAAGGGTTGTCTAACCGCTTGCTCAACACCTTGTCTGGTGGCGAGCGCCAGCGTGTAGCCATTGCCACCTTAATGACCCAAAACCCGGATATCTGGTTACTGGATGAGCCCACCAATCATCTGGACCTGCACCATCAGGTCAAGGTGATGAACCTTCTTCGGAATCAAGCCCAGTCCGGAAAAACTGTGTTTATGTGCCTGCATGACCTGAACATGGCCGCACGCTGGTGTAGCCATGTTCTGCTGCTCTACACCAATGGCGATGCCTGTTGGGGGGCAACCGAAAGCATGTTGGTGCCGGAAGCACTGGAACGTTTATACAATCAGCGCCTTATCTCCTTGAAAAAGGACGGACTGTCGGTATTTGTGCCGGCTCAATAAAGCAACTTTGACATGAGGCTATCGCCATGAAGGAACGCGCAAAAGACCCCGAACGCCACGCCAAACGCATGGCAGCCAAGCAGAAAATCATGCAGGAGCGCATAGCCAAAGCCCAGAAAGAACAGGGCATATTGCTGGTGCTAACCGGTCCGGGCAAAGGCAAAAGCAGTTCCGGTTTCGGTATGGTCGCCCGCGCCCTTGGCCACGGCATGAAAGTTGGTGTTGTGCAGTTCATCAAAGGTGCTTTTAGTACCGGCGAAGAGGCGTTTTTTCGGAACCTGCCCAATGTGGATTACCACGTAATGGGCCAAGGCTACACCTGGGAAACCCAGAATCGGGAGCAGGATGTTGCAGCGGCCAATGCCGCCTGGGACATCGTTGCAGGCATGTTGAAAGACGACAGCTACGATCTGATTTTGCTGGATGAGCTCAATATCGCATTGAAGTACGACTACATCGATCTGGATCGCGTTTTGGATGACCTGCAGGCTCGCCCGGAGATGCAACATGTGGTTGTTACTGGCAGAAGTGCTCCGAAAGAACTGATCGACTTCGCAGATACCGTGACTGAAATGGGTGTGGTGAAGCACGCCTTTGAGGATCAGGGCATCAAGGCTCAGAAGGGTGTTGAGCTTTAACTCATGACCACCCTCATGATCCAGGGCACTACCTCCGACGCCGGTAAAACGACTGTCGTTGCGGCCCTGTGCCGCTGGTTGGCCCGTCAAGGTGTATCGGTTGCGCCGTTCAAACCACAAAACATGGCATTGAACAGCGCAGTCACGATCGACGGTGGCGAAATTGGCCGGTCCACCGCTCTACAGGCCCTGGCCTGTGGCCTTGAGCCACACAGCGACATGAACCCGGTATTGTTGAAGCCGCAAAGCGATTGCGGTGCCCAGGTTATTTTGCGCGGGCAAGTGCATGGCAATATGGATGCGCTGGATTATCATGCCTACAAAGCCGAAGCCATGGAGGCGGTTATGGCCGCCTGGCGCTCACTCAGCGAACGCTACGATGTAATCATTGCCGAGGGCGCTGGCAGCCCGGCCGAGGTTAACCTGCGGGCCAACGACATCGCCAACATGGGCTTTGCGGAAGCGGCAGATTGCCCGGTGTTGTTGGTGGGTGACATTGACCGGGGCGGCGTGTTTGCACAGCTGGTAGGCACGCTGGCGCTGATCTCAGGTAGCGAGCAGAAGCGTACCAAAGGCTTCATTATTAACCGTTTTCGCGGTGATATTGGCTTGCTGGAGCCGGGTCTGGACTGGTTGACCGAGCGCACCGGAAAACCAGTCATCGGGGTGTTGCCCTATCTTCACGGCCTGATTGTGGATTCTGAAGACAGCATAGGCACATCCGGCACCAGCGACGCCGGAGCGCTTAACGTAATTGTGCCGGTGTTGCCGCGCATCAGTAACCACAACGATTTCGACCCCCTGCGCCTGCACCCCGGCGTAAACCTCCAGTTTATCGGGCCAGACCAGCCCATCCCTCCGGCGGATCTCATCATCCTACCCGGCAGCAAAAGCACCCGCACCGATCTGGACTTTCTGCACAGCCAAGGCTGGGCCCAAGCCATCCGTAAACATCTGCGCTACGGCGGCAAGGTGTTCGGCATTTGCGGCGGTTTCCAGATGCTGGGTAAGCAAGTGGCTGACCCGAGCGGGCTGGAAGGAAACGCAGGATCTACAGAAGGCTTGGGTTTGCTCGAAATGACCACCAGCATGGTGGCCGGTAAACAACTGAGAAACGTGCAGGGCGTGCTAAACCTGACGGCAACGGATGGTGCGAAAGCCGAGGTTGGTTTCAGGGGATACGAAATGCACAATGGCGTTAGTGAGGGAGCGGCTCTGACGCGCCCGCTGGGCCGGATAAATGGCAGCAACGAGGGCGCGATGAGTACTGACGGCCAGATCGCCGGAACCTACGTGCATGGAATATTCGACGAGCCCACCGCCTGTGATGCAATCCTGCGCTGGGCCGGGTTGAATCAGTCGGGCGCTGCGGTGGATTATCAGCAGCATCGCATGGCGCAACTGGACCGATTGGCGGATCAGATAGAGCAGCATCTCGATACCGCGTGGTTGCGCGAACTGCTGAACCTGAGCCCGATAGCGTTCACCCCGGAGGACACCAGGCACAATGAGTCATTCAGATAACAGCTTCAGTGACAGCGAGCGCGCCGGACTCTACCGTGCCATATACGAACGCCGCGATGTGCGCTCACAGTTTCTACCAGACCCGATTCCAAAACCCGTGCTGGCAAGGCTCCTGAAAGCCGCGCACCACGCGCCTTCCGTGGGCTTTATGCAACCCTGGGATTTTATACTCATCGACAGCCTGGACGTTCGCGAGCAGGTATTGGCCAGCTTCAATGAAGAGAACGCAAAAGCCGCAGACAATTACACCGGGGAGCGCCAGCAAACCTATCGCAGCCTGAAACTGCAGGGCATTACTGAAAGCCCGATGAATCTGTGTATTACCTGTGATCGCAGCCGCGGTGGCGCCCATGTGCTTGGGCGTAACTCCATTGTGGATATGGATCTGTTCAGCACCTGCCTTGCCGTACAAAACCTCTGGCTGGCGGCGCGGGCGGAAGGCATCGGTGTGGGTTGGGTCAGTATTATCGACCAAACCAGGCTGGCCGATATTCTGAACCTGCCGGAAAACGTCTACCCACTCGCGTATTTGTGTCTTGGTTATGTCAGTGAGTTTCTGGACAAGCCGGAGCTGGAGGCCAAGGGCTGGCGATCACGTTTAGCCGTGAGCGAGCTTCTGCATGTTAATCGTTGGGGGCAATCGTTGGATGATGAGGCTCTTCAGGACGCGCTGAACCTCTGAAACCTTGTTGGGCCAAATCTTTGCCATTGCTCCGAATGGCGCTTGCTGGCAGCCACAGGCTAACCCAAAGCCCGGCCTGCCCGTCAGGCCGAGCGTTCAGCGTGAGCTGGCCGCGGTGAAGTTCCGCGATCCTGCGCGCGATAGCCAATCCCAGCCCTGCGCCGCCACCGAGCCGTTGGTCGAGCCGTACAAAACGGCTGAGGGCCCGTTCACGGGCTTCTGCTGCGATGCCCGGCCCCTGGTCACACAAAGTGATGTGATAGCCGTTGCCGGAAGGTGTCAGGCGGATCTCTACCAACGTATGTTCCGGGCTGTACTGAATGGCGTTGGCCAGCAGGGTTCGCATCAGCGTGCTGATCAGCGCATCGTTGCAACACACCGGAGCCTGACCGATATCGTCATACAAAACCGGTTCGATATTCTTTTTCAGCGCCAACGGCGTTACATCAGCAATACTTTGCTCGAGTATCGCGGACAGATCGTGATCTTGCTTCGAGAAACCGGCCCCGGAATCGACCCGGCTCAGCAGCAGCATTTGTTCCACCAGGTGCGTCATGCGGTCAACCGACTGGATCAGGGTCCGGAACTGCTGTGGGTCGTCTCCACAGGCTTTTTCAAGATTCAGGCGCAAGGCTGCCAGCGGTGTGCGCAGCTCGTGGGCAGCATCCGCTGAAAAACGCCGCTCCCGTTCCAAAGCCTGATCCAGCCGCTTGAGCAGGCTGTTTACCGCCTGCACCAGGCCTGCGACTTCCTTTGGCGCTTGCCGGTCATCAAGTGGATGGATACGTTCCGGAGCCATGTTGCGGATGGGGTGCTCCAGCCGGCGTAGCGGGCGAAACCCGACCTGGATGGCGGCGCCGGCGGCCAGCAGCAGCAGCGGTAAAGCCAGAAGCAAGGGCAGCACGTTACCCAGAGCCAGTTCCTGGCTCAGCTCCTTGCGAATTTCCTCACGCTGGGCGGTGCGAATCCAGAAGCCGGTCGCCGGGTCGCGAAGTGTGAACACGCGCCAGCGATAGCCTTGGGATTCAGCCCATGAGTAGCCCGGGGCCAAGCCTTTGGCGTCATCGGCCTTCAGCGTATCCAGCAGCGGCGTGCGATCGGGCGTCCAGACCTCAAAGGCCAGTTTTTTCTCGTATTTGTGCCCGGCACCATCGGGCAGAATTTCGTCACCATCGGCTTCCGGGCCGACATCCTGCGCAAGCGGCAAGGTCAAGGTTTCGCGCAGGGTTTGTGGCAGCTGCTCCATGGATTGGGTGTCCGCCAAGTGGCGAACCAGTCCCTGCACAATCCGCGAGCTTTGAGCCAGTTCGGCGTCGAACAGCTCTTCCAGTTCGTGATTGCTCTCAATGTAGCTCCAGGCGGCGGCAGTCAGGGCAATCAGCAGCACTGTGGAGGTAACAAGCAGCGTCAGGGTGCGGGTCAGGGACATTCCGGGTCTCCGCAAGCGGCCTGGCTGTCCAGCAGGTAGCCAACGCCGCGGATGGTGCGAATGGTCGCCTTGCCTATCCGGCGTCGCAGATGGTGAATATGCACTTCCAGAGCATTGCTCTCCGCACCCGGCTCCCAACCATAGAGCTGTTCTTCCAGCCGCCTGCGGGTGGCGACCTGGTCCGGGTGGCGCATCATGTACTGCAGAATCTGGAATTCACTGCGGGCCAGTGTGACGGACTCTGTGCCCAGGGTTAGCTGGCCAGAAGCTGTGTCCAGTGCCAGCCGGCCTAAAATCAACTCATTACGATTGGTTGCGGACTTGCGCCGGGTAACGGCGCGAATCCGGGCCTTGAGTTCGGCCATGGCGAAGGGTTTGGTCAGGTAGTCGTCGGCACCTGCATCCAGACCCTGCAGCTTCTCTTCCAGTTCCGCCCTGGCGGTCAGAATGATAATAGGAAGCTGATTGCCCTGTTGCCGGGTATGCCGAACGATATCAAGGCCGTCCACCCGGGGCAGGGTCAAATCCAGTAAGGCCAGATCAAAGTGCTCATCCACCAACGCATTCAGCGCCTGCTGGCCATCATCCAGCCAATCTACGGTGTGCTGGTCTGCCCGCAGCATATCCAGCATGGTTGTGCCCAGAAGTTGGTCATCTTCTACCAGTAATATGCGCATTAAGTAGGGCCCGTATTGGAATAGAACGTCAAACTTTCACACTTCAAATTCGTACTCGCGAAAAGTCATTTTACACAGGCATTCTTAAGCAAGTCTTAACGGATGTTCGGGAGAAACCTTAAGGCCTGTTTAAGAATTCTGGTGTCCGGGCTTAAGGCTCGGTTAAGGCTTGCGCTCTAATCTGACCGCTCACTATCACGGGCACCTTGCCCGAGAGCTGTTGGAGAGCGAGCATGACTGATCCGCTAACGATGTCCATACATTGCCCGCCAGATTCACCGGAGCTGGTTCCCGCCCTTCGTTGTGCCGGGCGCTGGTTGAGCGAGATTAGCCCGGGTACCGCGCTGGCGGCTACGGTCGCAGAGTTCATTCGGCGGCGGTTTTTGCAGGCCTATGGGGCGGAGCCCGCACTGCGGATACCTTTGTTGCTGGCCCTTACCTCGGCTCAGGGTACGCTGTTGGCAGCGGTGGGCGTTCGCGATGCCGCTCTGGAACCGCTTTTTCTTGAAGACTATTTACCTGCTCCGATTGAATCTGTAATGCCGGTGCCGGGTATTGCCCGTGAAAACATTGCAGAGATTGCCCACCTTGCCGGTGTAGAGGCGGGTGTCAGCAGGCACCTGTTTGTTTCGTTGACAGTGTGGTTGGCGGATGCCGGTTTTGAATGGGTGGTATGCACGGGCACTGATCAGTTACGGAACAGCTTTCATCGACTGGGTATTGCTACCCGGGTGTTGGCGCAGGCGGATCCAGAGCGTTTGCCCGATAGGGGCGCGGGCTGGGGCCGCTACTATGAGCACCAGCCGTTGGTGATAGCTATCAACGTGGCCGACAGTCTCAGCACTCTGCGCCAGGCAAACCTGCTGCGGCGTATTCAGCCGGTACAGGCAGGCTCTGGCTCAGGCGAATCAGAGCAAGGAGGCGCTTATGGCAACCTTGCCTGAACTGCTCCACCGGCAGGCGCTGGCGCACCCTTCGCACATCGCCTTGCGCGGGCCAGAATCAGATCTCAGTTACCAACAGATGATGCAGGCCGCAGAGGCCGTAGCGGAACAGTTGCGCCTGCAGGGCATAAAGCGGGCGGGAGTGTGTGGAGACAACACCATTGCCTGGATACTGGCCGATCTTGCCTGCCTGCTGGCAGGCGTTGTATGTGTGCCAATTCCGGCGTTTTTCTCTGAAACCCAGGTAGCGCACCTGATTGAACAGGCAGGCTTGCAAGGCCTGCTATCCGGCGAAGAGTCCGAGGAGAGTGAGTTTCTGGCCCGGAGTGTCTGGTTGCGGAGGTTGCAGGGTTCTTCAAAAGTCCTGCGAATGCCGGAAGGCACGGCCAAAATCACTTTCACCTCTGGCAGTACAGGAAGCCCCAAAGGCGTGTGCCTGTCGCTGGCGCAAATGACCGCAACCACCCTGGCCCTGAAAGAGCGGCTGGCGGAAGTAGAGCTGCAAAATCATCTATGCATTTTGCCACTGGCCACGCTGCTGGAAAACATTGCCGGGGTGTATCTGCCGTTGCTTATAGGAGCCACCGTGAACGTGGCGCCACTGGAGCGCCTGGGGGTGACTGGCAGCAGTGGCCTGAACCTGAACCGGCTGGTTGAGGGCATTCACCAAGGCCAACCCCAGTCCCTGATTCTGGTGCCGGAGCTGGCGATGGCACTGGTGAGCGCCGCCGAGCAGGGGCAGCTCGACAGCCGCTCTCTCCGGTTTCTGGCGGTTGGCGGTGGCCGGGTGTCCCCGGAACTTCTGCACCGTGGCCGTGCCGCCGGCTTGCCGCTGTATGAGGGCTATGGTTTGTCGGAATGCAGCTCTGTGGTGGCCTTGAACGTGCCGTCTGCCGAGTGCGAGGGCAGCGTGGGTAAACCACTGTCTCATGTGCAGGTGAGGGTGGATTCTGATGGCCACATCCGGATTCGCGGCAATACCCACCTGGGTTATCTGGGCGATCAGAAAGCGCCGTGTGAATGGTTGGATACCGGCGATCTGGGTGCGCTCAGCACGGGCGGTTTCCTGTCGGTTAATGGCCGTTCAAAGAATCTTCTGATCACCAGCTTTGGCCGCAATGTCAGCCCCGAGTGGCTGGAAAGTGAGCTGGTTCAGGGGCTGGGTATTCTCCAGGCAGTTGTGTTCGGTGATGGTGAACCGCAGCCCACGGCTCTGCTGACAGTGACCGATGGGCGCTCATCAGAGGCCCTTGCCCGGTCTGTAAAGCAAATCAATCAACGCCTCCCGGATTATGCCCGACTGGCCAGAGTGTATATCCGCCAGCAACCACTTCGCCAATCCGAAGGATTTATCACAGCAAATGGTCGCCCGGTGCGGGCGCAGATTCAGGCGCATTTGCCGGTCCTGCTGGCAGAAGCCTTCCCCCTGTTTGTTTCAACATCGTTTACTCATCCACAAGGAGAATCTCACATGGCATTTTTTGACAGATTGCAGCAGGAAACCGCAGAGGCACGGGCTCACGTTACCGGCGCGCCGGTGGTTAAAGCCATTGGCGAGGGCGATTTCAGCCTTGAGTCTTACACCTGGTTTCTGACTCAGGCATTCCACCACGTAAAACACACGGTGCCTTTGATGATGGCCTGTGGTGCCAGATTGCCCCGGCGCTTGGAGTTCGTCCGCAAGGCACTGGTTGAATACATTGATGAAGAGTACGGCCACGACGAGTGGATACTGAATGATCTGGAGGCCTGCGGTGCCGACAGGGAAGCCATTCGTAACGGCAAATCGGATCTGTCTATCGAGCTTATGGTGTCCTATCTGTACGACCAGATTAACCGGGGCAATCCGGCGGCGTTCTTCGGGATGGTTCAGGTGCTTGAGGGCACGTCCGTAGAACTGGCGACACCTCTGGGCGAACAGATCCAGAAACTTCTGGGGCTGCCGAATCAGGCGTTCAGTTACCTGTATTCCCATGGGGCTCTGGACCAGGATCACTTCGAGTTCTTCCGCAACCTGATGGATGGCATCACCGATCCGGACGACCAGCTGGCGGTTATTGACGCAGCACGTGTGGTGTACCGGCTTTATGGCGATATGTTGCACAGCATCCCGCTGCCCGCCACTCGCAAGGAGCAGCGGCATGAAGCTGCATGATCGGATTTTTCTCCTACTGGGGGGCACCGGCGGCATTGGCGAGGCTCTGGTCGATTCCCTGGCTCGGGCGGGTAGCCGTGTCATCGTGGCATCCCGGCACCCGGAGAATATCGGGCATAGGGAAGGCGTGTCCCCGGTACATCTGGATCTTGCTGCCATAGATCTGGATCAGCAGCTGGTGCGCTTGAGTGAGGCTTATCCGGACATCGATGGTGTGATCCATTGCGCCGGGCAGAATCGCTTTGCCGAGCTCGCTGCGATGGCAGTCAGCGAACTTGATGCCCAATTCAGTGTAAACCTGCGCTCTGCCATGCTTGTGGCCAGGCATTTTGTGCCCCGATTCCGGAAGGCTGGTAGCGGCGCCCTGGTCTTCGTAGGGTCGACGTTTGGCAGTATCGGTTTTCCCGGGTATACGGTCTATTGCGCCACCAAGTTCGGCCTTCGGGGGTTCACTGAAGCCCTGCGACGGGAACTGGCGGATACGGCGCTTCAGGTGGTTTACGTCGCGCCCAGGGCCACCGCCACGGAAATGAACCCCGAAGCGGTCAATGAGTTGAATCGTGCGCTGGGCAACCATGTTGACTCGCCACAAGCGGTGGCGTTGGTCATTCTGAAAGCCATGGAAAACGACGACCGCCGCCGCTTCCTCGGTTGGCCCGAGAAACTGTTTGTGGTGATTAACGGAATACTGCCGCGTCTTGTTGATAAAGCCATGCTCAAGAAACTACCGGTGATAAAACGCTTTCTCAATACAGGAGTACTGCAATGAGGTGGCTGTTGGTGATGATGGCATGGGTAATCGCCATGCCGCTCTGGGGCGCAGATTTTGAGACCGAGCTGAACGGGATTCAGCAGCGTTGGGCAGAAATTCAGTATCAACTGCCAGAGGCTAAACAGGAAAAAGCGTTTGCAGATCTGGCAACCGATCTGGAAGCATTCGTTGCCCGCCACAACGACCGTGCCGAGCCCCTGATCTGGCAGGGTGTTGTGTTGAGCACCTATGCCGGTGCAAAAGGTGGTTTGGGCGCGCTCGGGCTGGTCAAGGATGCCCGTAAATCGCTGGAAGCCGCTCTGGCCATTGATGCCGACGCGCTCGACGGCTCGGCCTACACCTCCCTCGGTAGCCTTTATTACCAGGTACCCGGTTGGCCTTTGGCCTTCGGGAACGACGACAAGGCCCGTGACTACCTGCAAAAAGCATTGGCCATTAACCCTGAGGGTATCGACGCGAATTACTTCTTCGGTGATTTTCTGCTGGAACAAGGCGAGCCGGAGCGGGCAAGAGCCTACTTCCGCAAAGTCCTGCAAGCACCCGCCAGGCCCGGGCGAAGCGTGGCGGATGCTGGCCGCCGTGAACAAGCAAGAAAGCGCCTGGAGGCTAACTGATTGGTTCCGGGCACGGCTTTTGAGCGCCCGCAGGTCGGGCGCGACTTCCCCGCTTCTTCAACGCCTCAAACCCGATAATCACATCCATCAGTTCGTTGGTAATTTCCGTTTGCCGAACTGACCGAAGCTCACCCTCTACCACTTCAATGCGTTCATCCACCGATTGCTCAGCCTGCTGCATCAGAGCCAGTCGGGCGGAATTTTCGGTCACCATGGCTTCGGCCGAGGCACGAAAAACGCTGGCGAAGATATGGCTGCGAATCAGGGATGATAACAGCGCGCCCGCCTCCATGGTGTAATCCGGAAGTGAGCGTGAGTCCCATTGTTTTTCACGCTGCAGCAGAGAAGGCGCAAGGGGAAGAAGGCTCTGTATGGTCGGCTCCCGCGTGCCATGTTCGCCGCGCTGGGTAAATGCCAGAGTGACGGCCAGATGGTGCAAAGGTTGGCCCCGGCTAAAACGGTCTATACGGGTAACGATATCTCCAGCAAGACGGCCTATACCTTCGGCAGAGGCCGGTGGCAGCAATACTGCTTCGGGCAGCA
Organism: Marinobacter sp. 1-4A; assembly: GCF_016597725.1. Lineage (GTDB taxonomy): Bacteria > Pseudomonadota > Gammaproteobacteria > Pseudomonadales > Oleiphilaceae > Marinobacter. The sequence goes on along the minus strand of NZ_VCGY01000003.1, from coordinate 263,935 downwards.
GGTCCTGATCATCCAGAGCATCGTTCATTTGTGCACCGATGCAGAACAGGCGCTGCTTGCCGATTGTCTGGCTCTGACAATGGTGCTGGACCACCTCTGCGAGGGCTTCGTTGTAGTTGCCGCAAAGCCCGTGATCGGAGCCAAATACGATCACCAGATGCTCCCAAGCCTCTTCCTGCTGCAGGTTGATACCGCTGGTTCGGTAAGCAAAGGCCGCAAAGCCTTCCAGTATGGTCTGGTGATAGGCCTCAATGGAGCGGGCGGCATGGTCATATGGCGCGGCGTTAATCGCAGACAGTGTTTTCATGGTGTGAACAATGCCGCGAATGCTGGTGAGGGTGTCGCTGTGCCGGGTCAGCGTCTCAAGTGTCTGGGGCACGGCTGACCTCATTTGCACTTTCAGGGTTCGCGGCCAGAGCTTTGCGCGCCGCCGTGATAATTCGTTTGCGGTCTTCCTCGTTTAAACCTTTGTTTTCACTGATGCGCTCATCGATGAATTGGAAGTGCTTTCGGGCAACGGTACGGATGCGGTCCATGGCATTGCCCAGTTGCTCTTCGGGCAAGGCATCGAAAATCCCTTCCATAGCGGCAATCAACACCGCCAGCTGCTCTGCGGCGGGCATGGGATCGCGTTCGGCCTGACGCATGGCGGTACGAACGGCCGCACCGCGAGTTAGCCGGGCGCGGGTGGTGTCGTCCAGTCTTGTGCCAAAGCGGGCGAAGTCTTCCAGTTCTTCGAACTGCGACAGTGTGACCCGCAAGTTACCAGCCACTTGCCGTAAGGTGCGGCTTTGGGCTTTGCCGCCTACGCGGGAAACGGACAAACCCAGATCCACAGCGGGGAACTGGTTTCGGCGCACCAGTCGCGGTGACAGGTAAATTTGTCCGTCGGTAATGGAGATCAGATTGGTGGGAATGTAGGCAGACAGGTTCTCCGCCTGGGTTTCCACCACGGGCAAGGCGGTAATCGAGCCTCCACCCGCTTCCTGAGTAAACTGGCCGGCCCGCTCCAATAAGCGCGCATGAACATAGAAAATATCGCCGGGGAAAGCTTCGCGCCCCGGTGGCCGGCGCAACAGAAGTGACAACTCCCGATAGGAGCGGGCGTGGTGGGTAAGGTCATCAAAAATGATCAATACATCCCGACCCTGATCGGAAAAGTATTCTGCCATGGCCATAGCGGAATAGGGCGCGATGTACGCCAACCCCGGTGTTTCTTCGTCACCGGCCGACATCACGATGCTGCGTGCCAGCATATTGCCTTTTTTCAGGGCCGCGATAACCCGGGATACGGCATCACCGCGCTGGCCGATAGCACAATAGAGACAGATAACATCCGAGCGCGACTGGTTCAGCATGGTGTCTATGGCAATGGAGGTCTTGCCGGTTTGGCGATCACCGATGATCAACTCGCGTTGGCCGAGGCCTACAGGTACGGCAGCATCAATGGCTTTAAGGCCGGTTGCCAGCGGCCGGAAAATAGCTGAGCGGCTGAGAATGCCCGGTGCTTCTGCTTCAATGGGGGTTTCTGCAACAGCGGCGATAGCTCCCAAACCATCCCTCGGGCGGCCCATGGCATCAACCACACGCCCGAGCAACGCGGGGCCGACGGGCACGCTCACCACCTTGCGGGTGCGGCGTACATCCTCGCCCAGAGTAATCAGCTCGGAAGGACCAAGCAGAATCACCCCGAGCCGGCCAGGTTCCAGATCCAGCACTATGCCCTGAACACCGCATTCGAAAATCAGCAGCTCATCGGCCAAGGCTCGAGCCAGACCGGTCACAATTGCAACGCCATCGCCTACTTCAGTGACCCTGCCGACCTCAGTTAATACCGGCGCAGGCGCGGGCGCCGCCAGCATGGATTTCCGCCATGCCTCGAACTGCTCGGCTGAATGCAATTCAGCGTGCGGTTGAGAATGTGATGGAAAGCGGTTTTCCGGAACACTGTGATCGGTGTCGGTCATAGCGATTAATCTTTCCTTTATTATTCACGACCGGGTTTATGTGCCCGTCGGCTGAATGCGCCCGGAAGCACCCGCAGCCATGCGCTCGTTTAGCAGCGCATCAAATTCTTCGGTATAGCTGTCCACAGTCCAGGCTACCTGTGCGCCGCCAACCCGCAGAACCAGGCCTGGCGACTGTTGCGGGTCGCTTTCAAAGCGCAGGTTTATGCCTGGTAGCAAGCTTTTAACGTCAGCAAGCAGCAGCGCCTGTGCCGCTTCGGGCAAGGTGTTGCGTGTGGTTGCTACCGCCTCCTTGCTGTCGCCGGCAGCATCCGAGAGTTCGCCAGCAATAGGCCGCAAACGCGCGCTTACATGGCGAACGATAGCCTCTTCCAGGGATTCATCCGCAAGATCCCGCAGTGCTTTGCGGGTCAGCTCCAGCAGGGTTTCTTCGCCGGTACGCTGCAGCTGTGCGGTGAACTTCTGGCGTTCACGCTCAAGGTGCTTGTGCCAGTCTTGCTGTTCCTGCTCCAGCTTGGCGCGAGCTTCGGCCAGCAGGCTGTCGCGCTGATCTTCCGATTCCCTCAGGGCCTGTTTGACCACAGCATCCTGATCCGACAACAGCTGTTTTTGCTGCTGGCGGAATTCCGCTTCGGCAGCCTGGGCCTTTTTCTCGGCCTCTCCTGCCTCTGCCATGCGGCGCTTTATTTCAGCCTCACGGGCATCTATGCCATCAAGAATCGGGCGGTAGAGAAAGCGCTTCAGCAGCCACACCAGCACCAGAAAGTTGGCGATCTGCGCGATAACGGTAATCCAGTCAATGGACATGATCGGCTCTAGCCTCCTGCGGCAACCTGCATGGCATCCCAGAACGGGTTGGCAAAAATAAGAATCATAGCCACCACAAAGCAGTAGATGGCGGTAGATTCAATCATCGCCAGGCTCACGAACAGGGTTCGTGACAGAGTTGGCGCTGCATCCGGTTGCTGTGCAATGGCGGCAATCGCAGCGGCGGCGGCTCGCCCTTCACCCAGTGCTGGGCCAATGGCGCCGATGGCAATGGTAAAACCCGCGGTAAATATCGAAATGGCCGCAATAATGGCGAGATCGGTCATGACTTATCCTCTTTTTTGAGCGCTGGAGCGTCTGGTTCTGCCGTGGCAGATGAAATGTAAACGGTAGCAAGAATGGCGAATATATAGGCCTGAATCATGCCGGTTAACAAGCCAAGCATGTCCATGACCACCGGGAAGAAAAACGGCGCGACGGTAAGCAGGATGGCCGCAATAACCGCCCCGCTCATTACGTTGCCGTAAAGACGGATGGCCAGTGAGATGCCCCGGGAGAACTCGCCGATGATGTTGAATGGCAACATGATGACCGAGGGCTCGATAAAGGTTTTGAGATAATGCCCTACGCCTCCACTGGCTATGCCGAATACCGGTACCGCCACCAGCACAGACAAGGCCAGTGCCGCTGTGGTGGATAGCGACGATGTGGGCGGTGAAAACCCGGGTACCACCAGCATCAGGTTTGATAAAGCGATGAACAGGAACAGGGTGCCGGCAAAGTACATCACGTGGCGTGCGGAGTTCCGGGTTACCTCTTCGATCTGGCCTTGAATCAGCTTTACGATCACTTCCAGCGAGGTGCGCCAGCGATTGGGCGGTACATCTGGCCGGAGGTTGCGGGTAATCAGCATGGAAATACCCACCAGCAACGCCATCACAATCCAGGTGTTAACGATGGTGGCGTTAACCTCCCAGCCGGCCAGCGTAAAAACGATAATGTCATCCGGGGTAAGCTGCATTATGCGCCCTCCTGTGTAGCCGTTGCGGGTGCCTTGCTGATTCTGGCCCAGAGCACGGCCACCAGCCGTGCCAGGAAAAACGCCAATGCGTAGCCGGCGATGGCCCAGTTACTGTCAGCGTAAGCCGTTACCAGAAAACCAACACCAAGCAGCATTGCAATCCGGCAAAACGAGCTGGCCATCAGCCAGAGGCCGGGCCGGTCAGAGCCCAGGGCGCGTCGCATACCCCAGGCCAGCCCTATGAAGAACAGCGCACTGACGGGTAAACCAAATGAAAACCCCAGCAATACCGCTGGCCAATCTACAATTACCAACGTTTGTCTCCCTTGCGGTCTGGCCCTTCCCGTTCGATCCAGCTCCAGGCAATGATGCCTCCTGCAACCACGCCACCCAGAATCAGGGCAATGGGCCAGGAAAAGTTCTGTGGTGCTACGTCGTTCAGCCACAGCCCCAGGAAAGCGCCCCCCACGGTGGGCACTGCAATCGACCAGCCGATGATTCCGAAGGCACCAAGCCCGCGCAGGGGGCTGACGCCGGGCTCATCCCTTGCGCGCTTCATGCGCTCGGCACTGCGCCGTATGTCCTCCGCTGAGCGATCATTTTTCTGGCTCATACTGTGGGTTTCCGTAAGTCGCCAAACCGCCGCACTATGCCTGCTTCCAGCCGGGACAAAGCCGAGCGTGCAACCCGTTCTTCCTCATCCACTTCGATAAACGCAGCCTGAATGGTTTCGTTCAAGGATTCTAGATCCTTGCCTTGAACGCCGCGACGTATGGCGATGTCTACCCGATGGCCTTTTTTCATCAGGACGCCCTCATCTACGCCAAAGAAAGCTTCGGTACCGTCGGCCGAAGTGAGAATAAGCACCGAGGGCACCAGTGCCGTCACAAAATCCGTATGGTTCGGGAGCATGCCGAAAGCACCGTTTTGCGCGGTGGCGAATAGCCGCTGTACGCTACCTTCGAACAGGGTTCGGGTGGGCAGGCGCAGTGTTACCTGCATGGATTCGGCAAGGCTCATGACTTTTTCTCCAGATCCTTCAGGGAGCCAATCATGTAGTAGTCAGTTTCGTTATCGTGAAACTCGCTCTGGTTCAGGATGGTTTCGCAACCGTCCAGAGTGTCCTTGATGGACACGCGCCTGCCGCTGTCGCCGGTCAGTGCGCCGACGGTGAAAAACGGTTGTGTGAGAAAACGCTCAAGCCGCCGCGCCCGCGCCACGGTGGCCCGGTCGGCGGCTGAGAGCTCTTCCATGCCCAGCATGGCAATAATGTCGCGCAGGTCTTCGTACTCGGTCAGGGTGCGCCTTACCGCCCGGGCAATGTCGTAATGGCGCTGGCCAACGATGGCCGGAGTCAGCATAACCGAGGCAGAACCGAGGGGGTCCACCGCCGGGTAAAGGCCCTCACTGGCACGCTTGCGCGACAGCACCACCGAGGCGGAAAGGTGCGAGAAAATGTGCGCCGCGGCCGGGTCGGTGAAGTCATCAGCAGGCACATAAACCGCCTGGATTGAGGTGATGGCACCATTGCGTGTGGATGTGATGCGCTCCTGCAACGTTGCCAGTTCGGTAGCCAACGTGGGCTGGTAGCCCACCCGGGAGGGCATGCGACCCATCAGGCCGGAGACTTCCGAGCCCGCCTGCACAAAGCGGAAAATATTATCGATGAGTAGCAGCACATCCTGTTTCTGCACGTCGCGGAAGTACTCCGCCATGGTGAGCGCGGTTTTGCCTATCAGAAACCGCACACCCGGGGCTTCGTTCATCTGCCCGAACAGCATCACGGTTTTATCCCGCACACCGGCATCGCCCATCTCCCGGTAAAGCTCTTCCGCTTCCCGCGAGCGCTCGCCAATGCCGCAGAACAGGCTTACGCCCTGATAATGTTGAACCGTGTTGTTGATCAGTTCGGTAATCAGCACGGTTTTACCTACGCCGGCACCGCCGAACAGGCCGGTTTTGCCACCGCGCTCAATGGGGGACAACAAATCGATGGCTTTGATGCCGGTTTCCAGAATGTTGCTGTGGATAACGCGGTCTTCCAGCGCCGGTGGCGGCTGGTGAATGGATCGCCGCTCAGTGGCGGCAGGAGCGGGCTTGTTGTCGATGGGTTCGCCAAACACGTTGAGCATGCGCCCGAGCACCGTATCGCCCACCGGAACCTGAATGGGCGCACCGGTGGCCTGCACCGGCATTCCCAAACCCAGCCCACGTACGGGTGCCAGCGCCATGCAGCGCACGGCGCCATTCTCAAGGAGAGAGGTAACCTCCATGGCCAGATTGCCAGCGTGAACCAGATCCTGAATACGGGGCGAGGTTGCCGGAAACTTTACATCGACAACACCGCCGCGAATTCCCACTATCTGCCCAACATCAACGATCTGATTCGACATGAATAGCAAGCCCGAGCAATTAAGAGTGATTGGTCGCGTCTTTAGTGATGAGTGTTCCGGCACGCCCATTCAGAATGTCCAGCGCATCTTCCAGCCGGCCAATGCCGCTGATGCCACCGGTGTCTGCAAAATCACAGGCCGCTACCACCTTCGGCCCCATGGAACCGGCTGGGACGTCCAGTGTTCTGCCCTGTTCGGGGGTTACGCTGCGAACAGGTGCGGCTGTGGGCGTCCCGAAATCACGATAAACCGCGTCCACATCGGTTAGCAGCAGCAAGGCATCGGCCTTCAGCTCCCGTGCCAGCAAAGCGCTGGCAGCGTCCTTGTCGATCACGGCTTCCACACCGGTCATACTGCCGTCGTTACGGCGCAGCACTGGTATGCCACCACCGCCGGTACAGATAATGACTACACCCTGATCCAGCAGTAACTTCAATACCCGCATATCGGGTATCTCTCTGGGCGCAGGCGAGGCTACTACTCTGCGCCACTTGTCACCGTCGGCTGCAATGTGCCAGCCTGCAGCCGCGGCACGGGATTCAGCTTCAGCTTTATCATAGACCGGGCCGATAAATTTGGTGGGGTTTTTGAAGGCAGGATCGTCCCGGTCGACAACCACCTGTGTAAGAAGTGTTGCCACCGGGCGGTCGTGACCCAGAGCGTTTTCCATCTCCTGCTCAATCATATAACCGATCATGCCGCCGGTTTCTGCGCCCAGCACATCCAGCGGGTAGGCTTCCTCAGGCTTGTACGCAGCACCCTGCAAAGCCAGCAGCCCCACCTGGGGGCCGTTGCCGTGGGTAATCACCAACTCATGACCGGCCTGTACCAGTTTGGCCAGTGATTTTGCGGCGATTTTTACATTGATGCGTTGGGCTTCCGCTGTCAGTGGCTCGCCGCGCTTCAACAGGGCATTGCCGCCCAGAGCTGCAACAATCAGCATACTGTGCATCCTTTGTCAGCAATTCGAGCCAGCGTCAGGCCCCGAGTGTGGCGACCAGCACCGCCTTGATGGTGTGCATGCGGTTTTCAGCCTGATCGAATACGATGGAGGCGGGGCTTTCGAAAACTTCATCCGTCACCTCCATGGCGGTAATGCCGAACTCGGCCTCTATTTCCTTGCCCACAGTGGTTTCGGTGTTGTGGAACGCGGGCAGGCAATGCATGAAGCGGGCTCGCGGGTTGCCGGTTTTTTCCATCAGAGCGGCGTTTACCTGATAGGGCATTAACAGCTTGATGCGTTCGCCCCACTTCTCCTTGGGCTCACCCATGGAGACCCACACATCGGTGTAGACAAAATCTACGCCAGCAACAGCGGCATCCAAATCTTCAGTAATCGTGATTCGGGCACCGGTTTCTTGGCCGAGGGCATGGGCTTCATCTATGATGCTCTGGTTCGGCCAGCAGGCTTTTGGTGCGCACAACCGCACGTCCATTCCCATTTTCGCGCCGCCGATCAACAAGCTGTCACCCATATTGTTTGCGGCATCTCCAACATAAACATAGGCCACCTCATGCAAGGGCTTCTCAACGTGCTCTTGCATGGTCAGGAAGTCGGCAAGGATCTGCGTGGGGTGGAACTCATCGGTCAGGCCGTTGTAAACCGGAACTCCGGCATACTCTGCGAGTTCTTCAACAATTTTTTGGCCAAAACCACGATACTCAATGGCATCGTAGACTCGCCCCAACACCCTCGCTGTATCTTTCACAGACTCCTTGTGACCGATATGGGTACCTGTGGGACCAAGATAGGTAACACGAGCTCCCTGATCGTAAGCGGCCACCTCAAAACCTACTCGCGTTCGAGTTGAGTTTTTTTCAAAGATCAAAGCAAGTTCTTTGCCGTTGAGTTGAGGAACCTCGGTACCGGCATATTTGGCTGCCTTAAGATCTTTAGACAGCTTCAGTAGAAAACCTATCTCTTGTGGAGAGAAATCCCGCAAGGTCAGGAAGTGACGGTTTTTCAAGTTAAACGCCATGATCTCTATCCTCTCTGGTCAGATGGGGTCACGCATTGTTGGGCAGCTCATGCAACGCCCGCCGCCACGGCCACGGCCTAGTTCGGCGCCGGGAATAGACAGCACTTCAATGCCTGCTGATTTCAATGCTGCGTTGGTGTCGTCGTTGCGGTCGTAGCCGATAACGACGCCTGGGCTTAGCGCCAGCACATTGTTGCCATCGTTCCATTGCTCCCGCTCACGTTCGGCGGGGTCATTACCACCGGTTGCGACAACTTCTAGAGATTGATAGCCGAGTACTTCTGCAACCACATCAAACAACGGTCTGGAATCCTGACGGAAAGCTAAGTGCTTATCACCGGTTCCCGGAGTGAGGTCGTAGCAGACTACTTCATCCGCGACCTCTTTGAACGCGGTGACAACGTTGCCGCCGCAGAATGTGAAAATGGTGTCCAAGTGCATGGCGGTTCGGGATTTCGGGATCTGACAGGCAATTACCCGTTCAGCCGTGCCTCTTTCGAATAAAGCATTCGCCAGTTGCCCTACAGCCTGCGGCGATGAGCGCTCGCCCATACCCACAAGCACAGCACCATTGCCCACGGGCATCACATCGCCGCCTTCGAGTGTGGCAAGGCCATGGTCTTTCGTAGGATCACCCCAGAGCACGTCCACCTTGCCAGCAAATTTCGGGTGGAAGCGATATACGCCCGCCATCAACAGGGTTTCAGGTTGGCGCGCAGCCCAGTACATGGGGTTTAGAGTTACACCGCCGTAGATCCAGGCGCTGTTGTCCCGTGTGAACAGGTAGTTGGGCAACGGCGGTAGTACGAAGCCGTAGTGGCCCAAGTGATTGCCGAATAGCCCGGTAGGGTCGAACGGCAGGTCTCCCACTTCAAGCCCGCCAATCAGGTATTCCGATAGTTTGATGCCTGGCAACTCGTCCATCCAAGCGCGTAGATCAGAAATCATCCCCACGCCTATGTCGTTCCAAGTAATCCGATGATCCAGAATCCATTTTCGGGCTTCTGGAATGTTCAAGGTTTCGGCCAGCAACTCGTTAACATCAAGAACCTCAACACCCCGCTCCCGCATCACGCTAGCAAACACATCGTGATCTTTTTGGGCTTGCTTCACCCAGAAAACGTCGTCAAACAACAGGGCGTCGCAGTTAGACGGGGTTAGCCTTCGGTGTGCCAGACCAGGGCGGCATACAATCACCTGCCGCAGTTTTCCGGTTTCTGAATGTACTCCAAGCTTATGTTCAGACATGTTTTAATCCTCCACTAAATGAGTGCAGCTGCGCTGATAACCACCGAAATGAAAATGGTAAGAATCAGAAGCAACGGCCAAATAAACGCTATCCAGCGGTCGTAGGACACACGGCCAATTGCCAAGCCGCCGACCACTACGGCAAAGGTTGGGTTGATCAGGTTTACTAGACCGTTGGCAGACTGGAAGGCAGTGACGACAAGGTCGCGGCCCACGTTGGCGAAATCAGCAAGCGGCGCCAGAATCGGCATTGACAGAACCGCCAGCCCGGATGAAGAGGGTACAAAGAAGCTCATGCCTATCTCAATCCAGAACATCAGGTTGATAAACGCCAGTTCCGGCAGCCCGCCGAGGGATGTTTCTGCACTGTGCAAAATGGTGTCGGCAATCATGCCCTGATCCATGATCACTACAATGCCGCGCGCAAGCCCCACAACTAGAGCAACACCCAACAGATCTCTGGCGCCATCCACAAAGCTGCCAGTAAGCTTTTTCTCGCCAAGGCGGGCAATAACGCCGATCACAATGGCGGCGCCAAAAAACAGCCCGCCCATGCGCGCCATCCACCAGCCCTGTGACGATACGCCCCATATCATGACTACGAAGGTAGCTGCGAAGATCACCAGCGCAACAATCTGTGTTCTGGTGAGAGTAGATGTTTCTATTTCATCGGCATGCTTGCCGAGAAAGAGCTTGCGATGCGCCTCCCACTGCTTCGAGACAGCAGAGCGGGATGGATCCGCTTTTACACGAACGGCGTACCGCATAACGTAGGCAGAACAAATCAGCAGACCGCCAATTAGTAGGATAAAGCGCACCACAATACCGTCAGTAAACGGGATTTGAGCAGCGTTGGCAGCAATAACTGTGGCAAACGGGTTGATGGTGGAGCCTAGCACGCCAATTCCAGCGCCCACCAGAATGATGGCGACCCCGGTTACAGCATCGTACCCCGCGGCCATCATGACCGGGATCAGAATGGCATAGAAAGCCAGAGTCTCCTCAGCCATGCCATAGGTTGTGCCGCCAATAGCAAACAGGGTCATCAATATAGGGATCATCCAGATTTCATGGCCCTTGAGATGTCGCATGGCGCTGCGTATCCCGGTATCAATGGCCCCGGTAGCGTTCATTACGCCGAGGAAACCACCCAGGAAAAGTACGAACAGGGCAACATCAATGGCATTGGCCACATAACTGTCTGGATCGTAGAATCCGGCGGTAGGCGCGAGCATTATTTCCACAAAACCCTGAGGGTTGGGATCGACCGTCTGATAGGTGCCGGGCACGGCTACTTCACGCCCGACTTCCTCGTTCATTGCCCGGTCGTATTGGCCGGCAGGTATAATCCAGGTCAGGGCAGCAACAAAGATGATCAGCAGAAACAGAATGGTGTAGGCGGTGGGGAACCGCGTTGCCAAATCCTGTTCAGGGTCGTTCGGTGGGGTGTCTAACGACTTATCAGAAGGGGCTTTTGAGGCGTTATCATGATCAGTCACAGCGATTCTCCTTTATACACATCGACAGCTATATAGGGCCAATGAAAGGTCTCGATCCCGGCTGTGAACTTTTTGCTCTTACCCAGCCAAGAGTGAGCACGATTTCCGGATCGTTAGCCTCCAAGGTAGTCGAGAAACCATGGAGTGAATTGAGTTAGGTCACTATTAATACGATTACGACATTAACTTTTGGACATATATCAATCATTAAAAGACGAGACATTATGCGTTTTTCAGATATCCATGAGCATGCCATCGCCCGCAAAGGCGGCCTCGAAGAGCTGAACGCCCTGCTGCCTAACCTGCCGCCAGCCAAAGTGCTGGAGGAACGAACAGACGACCGCTACCTCTCGGAAATCACCCGCTGTGTCTTTAACGCTGGCTTTGTGTGGCGAGTGATAGACAACAAATGGCCGGGTTTCGAGGCGGCTTTTCATGGTTTTGTGCCTGCCTACTGGCAGCAAGTGCCGCCGGAGGTTTTAGAAGAGCTGGCCCGGGATGAGCGGATTGTGCGCAACATGCAGAAAATACGCACAGTGCCGGAAAATGCCCGCATGATTATGGATGCGACGCGGGAATACGGTAGCTTTGGGGCGTTTTTGAAGCAGTGGCCTTCGGAAGACCAAGTGGGGTTGCTGCTTTGGCTAAAGCGCAACGGCTCTCGCTTGGGAGGCAACAGCGCGCAGTATTTTTTGCGTAGGGTTGGCTGGGATGGCTTTATCCTGTCCCACGATGTTGTTTCCGGCCTACGCCACGCCAAACTTTTGGATGCTTCGCCAATGAGCAAGAAAGGGTTGCAGCAGGCGCAGGCGGCGTTTACCGCTTGGCATCTGGAAACCGGCCTGCCCTACAGCCAGTTATCGCGCATTCTGTCGTATTCAGTAGATTAGGAGATTTATCGGGCCATAAACTAAACCCCCAGCAAAAATACCAACTCACAAAACACCACACTGGCCCCCAGTGCATCACCGGTATAGCCGCCCAACTGCCGCTGCAGATACCAGCCCCAAAGCAGCGCTACGACAATAACCGCAGTGGCTGCCACCAGCCACATGCCCGGTAACCACAGGCTGAAAACCACCGCGACCAGAGCGGTAAAGCCGCAGCTAACCCATAAACGATTGCGCGAAAACCCCTCTGCCACCGGCTTGCTTTTGCTTTTATTGGGGTCGGTTACATAGGGTAGAAATACCATCAGAAGCAAGGGGGTAAGCCTACTAACCGCAGGCGCTACCAGCAGGGCAAGCCAGATGCTTTGGGCGCTCATCAGCAGTGCCGCTTTCAGGCTCAGAGCCATTACCAGTGCAACGGTGCCGTAGGTGCCAATGCGGCTGTCTTTCATGATCTCCAAGCGTTTCTCAACGGTATAACCGCCACCCAGTGCATCCACGCTATCGGCAAGACCGTCTTCATGAAAGGCGCCGGTAATAAACAGGTGAAAACACAATACCAGAAGCACAGATACCAGTGGGCCCCAAGCGAAACTAAAGAGCGCAAATAAGCCTGCATACAAGGCGCCCAGCAACAGGCCTACCAATGGAAAGTACATGCTGCACTGGTTCATCAGTTTCTGGGAGTAATCAATGCGTGCCAGCATGGGAATGCGGGTGAGAAAACCAACGGCCAGCCAGAAGGCTTGCCATTCATTGGATAACGGGTCTTGTTTGACGGGCATGTGCGACTCGGTTTAGCAGAGAGTGTTCCCTCGGGCGATGAAGCGCCAGCTAGCAGGAGACACGGGAAGGTAACACGGACTTGGATGTTTTTCCCGATTTAATAGCTCTGTATGACCCTGTGAACTACACTTTTTTGAAAGAGCGAGAATGCGTGGTTAGCAAATGAGTGGCCCATGACAGCAAAGTTCAATCAGCGTCAGTTGGGAGCCGATACCGACCCTCCGCTGCGGAAATTGGTTTCCTCTATTCCCGATGTGCTCTGCACTTACTGGTTGAGTGCTGATGGCAGTTCTCATCGGTATCTGTTCATCAGTGAGCAGGTGAAGGCCATTTTGGGCATCGACCCTGGCGTGCTTCGAGAGAGCGCTGACGCTCTGTTTGCCGTAATTCACCCAGACGAGGTGTCCGATGTCAGGGCAAGTGTTGCTGAATCTGCCCGTGTTCTCACTCCTTGGAGTTATCAGGCTCGTTTGAAAGTTCAGACTGGGCACTATGAATGGTTTGAAGCCCGCGCCATGCCCGAACGCCAAGCTGATGGCAGCACAATCTGGTATAGCCAGTTTCATAAGATCCAACATTACAAAGACCTTGAACACTCCCTTAGGGAGCGGGAGGCAGAGTCTGCCTTTCAGGCTGACTTTCAAAAGTTGATTGCCAAACTATCCACCGAGTTTATCAACCTGAGCTTCGGCGCAATTGATCAATGCATTAATGAGCTACTGGAAGCTATTGGCGATTTTTTTCAGGTAGACCGGGCCTACTTGTATGAGTTTTCGCCGGATTATCGGGTTATGGATAACACTCACGAATGGTGCTCGGCCGGCGTAGCGACGATTATTGACAGTCAGCGTGATGTGCCGACTGACGGGTTCGATTGGTGGCAAAGCAAGATTGACGAGATGGTGGGTGGTAACAAGGTTATTTTTGTTGAAGAGATTGAGCAGATACCGCCGGGCCCCGAGCGTGTAATGCTGGAAGAGCAGGGGGTCTGCTCAATGTTCTGTGTGCCGGTTCGGGTACGAGGTCTGGTTACCGGTTTTTTCGGTGTGGACTCCATGCGTAATCGCACTTGGCGTGAAGATCAGGCTGATCTTCTCATCATCGTATCGGGCCTGCTCTCGGGGGCGCTTGAACGCAACCGACTTGAGACCGAACTTCTTAACCAGTCCATTCGGGACCCCTTAACAGGCCTGCATAATCGCCGCTACCTAATGCCACGGCTTGACGAAATGCTGGGCCGCTCCCGCCGTGATGGCGAGCCCTTTGCATTGGCCATGTTCGATCTGGATCGTTTTAAAAGCATCAATGACACCATCGGCCACCTCGGAGGTGATAGTTGCCTGCGCAGGTTTGCCGAGATTCTGCTGGAGCAAACCCGAACAACAGATGTTGTGGCGAGGTTTGGTGGCGAAGAGTTTGTGGTTGCGTTCAGTGGTGTAAGCCCGGCGGATGTGCGCCTAACCGTAAGCCGCATTATCTGTGCCGTGCGCGAGCATGACTTCATGTTTGAAGATAAAATTTTGCCGCTAACCGTAAGTGCGGGAATTGCTGCTATCGGAGAGCTGGATGCGATACCTGCGTCGCCAGATCCGTTGATCCGGTTGGCGGATGATCGCCTCTATTGCGCCAAGCAGGAAGGGCGCGACTGTATTGTTGATGCATCAGGGGTATCGCGCATATAAGAAAAGAGCATTTCACCTTATATTCCGTTTTGGTATATCCTTAGAATCAAACACTAAGAGCCCACCCCAACGGAGGTGAATGTCGTGAGTAACCCGATCGTTCAGCATTTTTTTGACGAACCCACCAATACCTTCAGTTATGTGGTTCGCGATCCTGCTAGTCAGGCCTGCGCCATTCTTGATTCTGTGCTTGATTTTGACTACGCCGCAGGCACAACCGATGTGCGTTCTGCCGATGAGATTATTGAGTACGTTCGGGCCAACGATTTAAAGGTTGAGTGGATTCTGGAAACCCACGTTCATGCGGACCACTTGTCTGCTGCGCCCTATCTCCATGAAAAACTTGGCGGCAAAACCGGCATTGGCGCCCACATACGGGACGTGCAGGAGATTTTTGGTAAGGCCTTTAACGCAGGTACAGAATTTGCCCGGGATGGTAGCCAGTTTGATCGTCTATTTCGGGAAGGCGATAGGTTCACCATCGGCGGTCTTGAGTGCGAGGTAATGCACACTCCGGGCCATACGCCTGCCTGCCTAACCTATGTGATTGGTGACGCGGCTTTTGTGGGCGACACGTTGTTTATGCCGGACTATGGAACTGCACGATGCGATTTCCCCGGTGGCGATGCCCGTGTGCTCTACCAGTCGATTCGCAAGGTGCTGTCGTTGCCTTCCGAAACCCGCATTTTCCTGTGCCATGATTACAAGGCCCCGGGCAGGGACGAGTATGTGCACCAGACAACCGTGGCGGAGCAGCGTGAAGCCAATATTCACGTACACGATGGCGTCAGCGAAGATGAGTTTGTGAAGATGCGCACCGAGCGCGATGCCACCCTTGATATGCCCCGGCTGATTCTACCGTCGGTGCAGGTGAACATGCGGGCGGGTGAAATGCCGCCGGCAGAGGATAACGGCCAGGTGTACCTGAAGATTCCGGTCAATTTGTTCTGAGCACGGAATGAACTTCAAACGCTATTTGCCGATTCTTCATTGGGCGCCTGGGTATGGGCGCAGCCAAGCCACCAGCGACATGGTGGCTGCGGTTATCGTAACCGGTATGCTGATTCCACAATCTCTGGCTTACGCTTTGCTGGCAGGTTTGCCTGCGCATATAGGTTTGTATGCCAGCATTCTTCCCCTGATCCTCTACGCACTCTTTGGCACAAGCCGCACGCTGTCAGTGGGCCCGGTGGCGGTGGTCTCCCTGATGACCGCCGCTGCTTTGGCGCCTCTGGCTGAGGCGGGAAGCCCGGAATACGTTGCCGGAGCCATTCTGCTGGCCGTGATGTCTGGGCTGATGCTCACCCTGATGGGCGTCTTTCGGCTGGGGTTTCTTGCGAATTTTCTAAGCCATCCGGTGATCTCCGGTTTTATTACTGCCTCTGGAATAGTGATCGCCGCCAGCCAGCTCAAGCATATTTTTGGCATAAAAGCGTCTGGCCAAAATCTGTTGACCATCGGTCAGTCGCTGGTTGGGTCCTTGGGCGATACCAATCTGCCAACACTGCTGATCGGCACGGGAGCCCTGTTGTTCCTCGTATTTGCCCGCAAGCAGTTAAAGCCGCTATTAATCCGTTTGGGCGTGGGCTCGAGGCTGGCAGATATACTCACGAAAACCGCACCGATTCTCGCGATAGTGGTGACCACACTGGTTGCCTGGCTACTCCAGCTTGATACCCAAGGCGTTCGGTTGGTCGGAGTTGTGCCTTCGGGACTCCCTGAATTGATTATGCCCTCCATGGATTTGGGGCTTTGGCAGCAGTTGACCGTCAGCGCCTTGTTGATCAGCGTGGTGGGTTTTGTGGAGTCGGTTTCGGTGGGACAAACCCTGGCGGCCAAAAGGCGCCAGAAAATCGACCCGGATCAGGAATTGATCGGCCTAGGCGCGGCCAATTTGGGGGCGGGGTTTTCCGGTGGTATGCCGGTAACCGGGGGATTTTCCCGCTCTGTGGTTAACTTTGATGCGGGTGCGGAAACGCCAGCTGCGGGCGCCTATGCCGCTGTCGGGATTGCCTTGGCAACCTTGTTTTTGACGCCTGCCATTGCGTTTTTGCCCCAAGCCACGCTTGCTGCAACCATTATTGTTGCCGTGGCAACACTGATTGACTTGCCTGCACTGGGCCGCACCTGGCGCTATTCCCGTACTGATTTTGGCGCCATGCTGGCAACTATTGTGTTGACGCTTGTGCACAGTGTGGAGGCTGGCATTATTGCCGGGGTGCTGCTTTCCATAGGGCTGTTTCTGTACCGCACGAGCCGGCCCCACTGCGCGGTTGTTGGCAGAGTTCCGGGTACGGAGCACTTTCGGAATGTTCTAAGGCACAAGGTTGAGCTGTGCCCGAAAGTCGCCTTTTTGCGGGTTGATGAAAGCCTGTATTTTGCGAACGCCCGCTTTCTGGAAGAGGCGGTGATGGATTTGGCTGCTTGCGAGCCGGAACTGAAAGACCTAGTGCTGGTGTGCCCGGCGGTTAATCTTGTGGATGCATCGGCCCTAGAAAGTCTGGAGGCCATAAATGAACGACTGAAGGATGCCCGGGTTCGGCTACACCTTTCCGAAGTGAAAGGGCCGGTTATGGATCGCTTGAAGCGCACAGAGTTTCTCTCGCATCTGAGCGGGCAGGTATTCCTCAGCACATACGAAGCCTGGCAGGCGCTCACTGGTAACCAGAGTCCATTAAAAGATGCCGCCTAGATAAGCCTCTGTTCCGGTTTTTGCTGCGTATCACCTAGATCATTGGTTACGGAGCAGGTAACACCGTTATCATGTAGCCGGTCACGGGTTTCAGAGAGCGCTTTTCATTATGGGCATGACCGACAATCTGCTATCAACCCTGCAGTGGTTTGTAACGCTGTTTCTGTTTCTGCTTATCCTGTTGCAAGCAGCACGTTCTGTGCGTTGGCACACTTTGCGCTCAGATAATGTGCTTCAGCATTCCTTTTTTGGCGCTGCAGTTGCTTTGGGTTTTATTTGGCAGCTGCGTGCTGGCATCTACCCCGGTCTCGCAATTCATATTTTTGGCATCACCGCAGTCACCTTGATGCTTGGCTGGGGGCTGGCGGTTTTCGCCGGGCTATTGGCCCTGATTCTCACGGTAGTCACCGGCCGTGAACCGGTCACCATGTTTGCTGCCAACGGGCTGGTAACCGTTATGATTCCCGCCCTTGTGACCCATGGCATCATGCTTTGGGAACGTCACCGGAATTTCAGTAATTTCTTTGCTTACATCTTTTTCTGCGGCTTTTTCGGGGCAGGTATATCCGTGGCTGCGGCAGGGCTGGTGATGTGCCTGATGCTCTGGTTTAGCGGAGTGTATGAGTTTTCGGAGCTGGTTCATGATTATCTGCGGTATTTGCCGCTGTTCATGATACCGGAGGGCTTTGTGAACGGTACGATCGTTACTGGCATGATGGTTTTCCATCCGGACCGGCTAACAACCTTGGATCAGCGTCGTTATCGATAGAAAATCGGTGTTCGGGGTGCTTACAGCTACCAACCTGCAGTGCTTGTGAGCGCTGGCCTCATCGAGTCGGGATAGCTCTGGCGCCATTGCTGAACCCACTCCAGAACAGCCCCGGCGGGCATCGGTCGCCCAACTCCGTAGCCTTGCATATATTCGCATCCCAAATCCCGCAGAGCATGGGCATGATCCATAGATTCAACACCCTCCGCCAGAATGGGATGGTGAAACCGCTGGCCCATAAAAATCACACTCTCTACGATTGCCCGGTCACTGGAGTCATTGAGCATGTTGATCACAAAACTTCTGTCCACCTTTACCAGATCGATCGGTAAAGTGCTGAGGTAGGACAATGACGAAAAGCCTGTGCCGAAGTCATCCAGAGCAACGCGGAATCCCAGTTTCTGGCAGCGGGCAAGCACATCGCTGGCACGTTTTATGTCATCCAGTGAGGTCGATTCCAGCACTTCCAGAGTTATCTGTTCAGGCTTGATTGCCGGGTGTCTATGCAAATAGTTTTCGAGGTAGGGTGTAAAATTCCTGTCCATCATGTGTCGAGCACTGATGTTTATACTGACAGATAAATCCTCACCTGCATCGTGCCAGAGACCCATCTGAATAACCGCCTCTTCAAGAACCCAGCGGCCCAAAGGCACTTCCAGATGGCTGGCTTCCAATGCTGGCAGGAAGGCGTCGGGATAAAGCAGGCCTTTGTACGGATGGTTCCAGCGAATAAGTGCTTCAAAACCAATGATTTTGTAATCTGATATTCGTACTTGAGGCTGGAAGTAGAGCTCAAACTCCTTGTTGTCCAGTGCACGGTTGAGTTCTATGAGTTGCGCGCGTTTCTGTTGGCGATGCTTGTTCTGTTGCGGGTCAAAAACGTGCAGTAAATTTCGACCTTTATCTTTGGCTGCGTACACGGCCTGATCTGCGTGGCGAATTAAGCCTTCAGCATCTGCATTGTCCGTGGGATAGCGAGTAATGCCGAGACTTGCTGTAATACTGATTGATCCCGCTTCGCCGCCAAGATCCACTGGCTCGTTGATGGTAGACAGTATCCGATCATACATAGCGTCATGGTTATCGCTTTGCAGGATAAGGCCAAATTCATCGCCGCCTATCCGGGCCACTGTGTCGCCGCTGCGCAGGCCTTGCGCCAGACGGCTGGCAAGAACGCGCAGAATTTTGTCGCCTGTCTCGACTCCAAGGTTTTCGTTGATAGCCTTGAATCCATCCAGATCAATATAGCCCACCGACAGGCTTGTTTGATGGATATCCGCCTGTATCTGGGCTTGGCGCAATCGCTCTTTAAGCAGCTGCAAGTTGGGCAAGCCAGTGAGATCGTCGTAATTTGCCGCTCTATCTATGTCTTTGGCGTGGTTCTTCAGCTCTGTAATATCGGTGAAGTTGGCCACATGGTAATAGCTTCCGTGATCGTCCAGATGAATGCGGCTGATGGACTGAAGTTCCACAAATTCTTCCCCGTTTTTCCGTCGGTTCCAAATTTCCCCTCGCCAGAACCCAAACTCTTCAATGCTTTTCCACATAGATCGGTAATAGGTCGGGGAGTGGCGCCCCGAACTGAGAATGGAGGGGTTTAGGCCCAGAACGTCGGCACGGCTGTACCCGGTAATGCGTGAGAAAGCCGGATTTACATCAAGTATGCGGTTATTCTGATCGGAAATGATGATGGCCTCGTGGCTTCGGTCAAACACACTGGCGGCAATACGAAGGCCGCGTTCGCTGTGCTTGTGATCCGAAATATTATTCATAATCACGATGAAGCCCGGCGCCACCCCTTGTTCTTCACCAATAGGCAGCCCGTAGGCGTGAACCCAGAATGGCTCTCCGGTGCGGGTGTAAAGCAAAACTTCTTCTTCGAATTGTTTTACCCTGTGCAGTTCCCGGGCGATGCGTGTCAACGTTTTCGTGTCTGTAGCGGGGCCTTGAAGCAGTTCAGGGGGGCGAATGCCGAAGATATCTTTCAGTTGGTGCCCCGTATAGCCAAGAAAGCTGGGGTTTGCCCACTCAATTGTACCTGCTGCGTCAAGGATCAGAATCAAATTGCGGCTGGCGCTTGCGATCAGAGACAAGCGTTTGGAGTCAACCTTGGGGGTGGGCACTTTGTTTACTGGATCCTCTATATTTGGCATTGTTCAATTTTCGCCTCCGCGGACAGTTCAGCGGTCATATCTAGAAAGCAGTCGTTCAGGTTACCTCTGATTGTGGGATCTCGATTTGACGTGCGTCAAGTAGGGGTCTGATCGTTCAATTGCGCCAACGAGAGTGTTTCTGCAGTTTGCGTTGCAAGGTCCTTCGGTGCATGTGCAAGGCTCTGGCAGTGGCGGACACATTTCCCTCGTGTTCGTTTAGCACCCGTTGAATGTGCTCCCACTCCATTTCTTCCACCGACGGCGGCTCGGGGCGCAGACCCGGAACTGTTGTTAGCGCTTCAAATCCGTTCAACAGCTGGCTGACGGTAACCGGTTTGCATAAATAATTGATAGCACCCCGGCGCATAGCCTCGACCGCCGTGGCAATGCTGCCATAGCCGGTGAGTACCAGCACGTTAAGACTCGGTTGTAGAGCAAGTAGTTCGGGCAGCAGTTGCAAGCCGCTCTCACCAGCAAGGTTCAAGTCCAGCACACAGTTTCGAAATGCCTTTTGGTTCAATGCGTTGAGTGCTTCGGCTTGGGTTTGGGCCCCCGTGGCCTCAATCCCTTGGCGGCTTAAAGCCCGTGTAAGCACCTCCAGAAACGCAGCGTCGTCATCAATTAGCAGCCATTGTTCGCTAGCGTTCACTTACTGCCTCCTAAGCTCGCATTGTCGGTGTCCACTCCCGGCAGGTCGATGATCATGGTTGTACCCTGTTGGTCAACGCGCGCCTTCAAGGTGCCGCCCAAGCGCTGGATGGTCGCGTTGGACAGGAAAAGCCCTACCCCCAAACCATTTTCCGAGCCCACTATCTGTTCACCCAGTGAGTCTTGGAAAGCCTCTTCCAGCCCGTCGCCATGGTCTTCCACTATCATTTCGACCCGGTTGTTTTCGGCGCATCGCACACTGACAGCCACCCACGATGGGCTGGCTGTCAGCGCGTTCGCAAGAAGATTCAGAATGGCTTGGTCCAAAGTGGCGTCTACCGCAACCCGGCAGTCGGGAACCTTGGCTGGCCAATCAATGGGCGCCGCTGGCCATAAGAGTGTTGCTGATTCCCTCAGCCGTGTTACCCACTTATGGGCAGAGATGCTCTCCAGCTGGGCTGTTTTTGCTTGAGTTGCCGCACTGGTTAGTTGCTGCAGGTGTTGTCCGCAAAGCCCTAGCTGTTTTTCCATTTGGGCAAGATCTTCCGCCAAAACAGGGTCTGGAAACGCGGAGCGCATTTCATCAACGAGCAGCGTCATGGTGTTCAGCGGCGTGCCAAGGCGGTGAGCTACAGCCGCCGCAGAAAGCCCTAGGGCAATGACTTGTTCATCTCGCAACCGGGTTTCACGAATGTTGGATAACTGGGCCTGTTGCTGGCGTATGCGCCTTGCCAATGCACCTACAACCAACAGCAGAATCACTGCCGTCATCGCGAAAGTGACCCACATCCCGGCCAGATGCAGCTGTGCCAGATTGGCATCGTGATGCCCCTCGGTGATCGGCGAGTGCCAAATAACCAGAGCGGTATACACGCCAATGCCTGCCAAAGTCAGGGCAATGCTTTGGCTCAAAGGCACCAGAATAATGGCTACAGCGATAGGTAGCAGCAATAAAGAAACAAGCGGGTTAGTGTAGCCGCCCGTGAGAAAAAGCCATCCGCCAATCAGGGCCAGATCAAGGGCCAAGCCCAAACTTACACTGGTTGGTGAGCGTGGCGGTCTGCGGGTAAACCAGAGCCAGCCCAGCGTGGCGAGAACGCCGTAAAGCAAGCAAAGAATGAGGGCTTCCGCTCGGTGGGCAAGGGTTACAATGGTTTCTGCTACCGCGATCGCAACAAGCTGAAGACCAACAATGGCCAAGCGCATGCTGAGCAGGTAGCGGGCAGCTTGTCGGAAACCGGTTTGAGAGTGAGTGAGCCATTCCATGAGTTAATTGTCCGGTATCAATCTTGGAAATAGCAAACCAGATTTTGGCTGACCACATCGCCGGTCAGTTGTAGCTGTGTTGCGCGCAGGTCGAAGCTTTGTATGGCGGCCAAAGGCGTGATCTCTTGTGTGTGCCCGCCTATGTCGACAAGCCGATCCGGTTGATAAACACAGTTCCGACCATTGGGGAAAAGTGCTACGTAGGCGATTCCGGCTTCGACTAAATCCTGAAAAAAATGTGAGCCGTAAGAAAGGTCTGGCACCATATTGCCGTCCATTTCCGCGACCTCCACCAGCGCTGCAACGCCTGCGATGTCTGCAAAGCGAACTGGTACACCCAGTTCCGGGCTGCTTGTTCCCCAGCGACCAGGGCCTATGAGCATAGTTTTGCCATTTTCTGTGCGCACTTGCTCGCCCACAAGGCTGGCAACCTCGTATTTTTGGCTCACGGTTAGTTGGCTGTAAACGCTCGCGTTCACCCGAATAACTCTTTGGATTCCGAGGTTTATGTTACCGCCCATGAAGTGTCCGACTGTACGGAATAGTAAATTCCGGTTAGATATCTCCGTGGGTATTTCGGTCGCGGTGGCTTCACCGATGGTAGCCAGCGGTCTGCACTGCACTAGGTTAAAAGTCGGTTCACCGACACTGTTCAGATGCAGGGTAAACTCCACATCGACCGGGTGGCTATACCCAGCTTCCAGCGCGTTCAGTAGGTTGGAAAGGCGAGCCACGAAATGGCCATTGCGTACGAGAGGCTGGAAGGTTAGTCGCCATACTGGTGAAGGCAAACTCAGCTCCCTTGCTCGCTGGCTGGCGGCCTGATCTACTTCGCCCAGGTGGCTGAGGGGTAGGTCTGAAACCTCTTGGGTAAGCTGGCTCAGTGGGCGTGTAGACAGTTTTCCTTCCCGTAGATCGAGAACATCCAGAAGGTGTTGTGAAAACCTGTAGCTCTCATCTTGATTTCGAAAGGGCTGACGGAGCGGGTAGTCCAGTGCCATAACGCAGGCGTGGTCGTCTTCAATTCGGTCAACAGCGCGTGTACCTAAGCCCATGACTAAGCGAACCATGCCCGCGGCGGGGTCCATGTCAGTGTCCCAAGCAAAGGTATTACGAGAAACACCAACACCTGCAGCATCTGGTAAATAGTAGCGCCCATGGAAGCGGCCATTAACTCGTTGGATCAGCAGGGCCATAGGCTCTTCTTTCTGATCTAACCCGTGTTGTTTGCGGTAGACCAGAGCGTCATTACTCATGGTGGATGCATAGACCTTGCGAATAGCGTCCTCAAGCGCAGCAAGGCGGTGTTCTGGTGCACCTTGATTGACTAGAAAAACGCTATCGTACTTACCGGCAAATGCGTTGCCGAAACCATCTTCTTGCAGACTGCTTGAGCGCACCAGAATCGGGTATTGGCCATAATGGTCTAGCAGGCGTTCCAGTTCGGCACGGATTTCTGGCGGGAAACTGCCTGCAAGCAAACCTTGGCGTAGTTCAGAAGCCTCGCTGAAGTAACCGTCGGCAGAGCGCTGGCGCATGATCGCTGGCCACAAACCATTGTGAACGAGAAAGGCGTAATAGGCATCTGAGCCCAGATAACTGGAGTCATGGGGCTCGAGACATTCCTGCCAGATGTCGGGCTTGTCGGTCAGCAGAATGCTGCGAGCTATCAGCATGCCAGCGGCTTTTCCACCAATGTAACCGCTTCCAACCATGCGGGCACGTATGGCCAGTAGGTCTTCAAGGCCAAGATAGTTCCTAGCCAAATCCAGCATGCGTGGATCCCGGCTAATCAGGACATTCAGCACGCGGTTTTGAATATCTGCAACGTGTTCTTGGTCACCACCTTCAAGTGCGCTGGCTACTTGCATAAACAGCCTGTCCCAGTAGTCCAGCAGCGGTTGGCGGTGCAGCTGGGCAAGCTCCAGACCTGCCTGAAGGCGGGTGGCATTACTGCTGTCGTCTACCGGGACAAAGCGGCCTTTGTGCTCGGTGTGCGGTAGAAACATGGTAGGGGATTGCCGACACCAGACTTTGATCGGCTGTATCTGTACGTCCTCACCTAGCCGGTGAACGTCCACCATAACTTGAGTGGTCTGTCGGATTCGATCCAAGGTGGTACGGGAGTGCCGATCCGGGTGCAGGGCAAACCAAGCGACGGTATCTAACTCAAAGAGGAAGGGGCAGACCACCCTAAAAAAATTACCGACCATGGCGTCGGTGGCCCAGGCGTCTAGGAGGTCGCTCAGGCAATCGCATACATAGAATGCGCCACGGCCATGTTCTTCAATTAGGCGCCAAACTCTTCCGGTAAAGGCCTCGAAACCACCCAGAGCGTCGACATTTTCGACATGGATGTTGGCACTTTGGGACACCAACGGCGGGTGTTGGCCGAAACGGAGGTAGATGATACGGCGCCCGGCGGACGCCGCAGACTCAATAAAAGGAGTAACGAATCGGCGATAGTCGTCTAGATCGCTGACTCTCCAGACCACATTGTCGCCAATTCTTAGGCCGTCAAGAACATCATCAAGCCCCGGGAGGCCAGTGGAAACCCGGTTATCATCCTGTAGGTTTCCGCCGCTCCCGTTCATGTGTTGCTACTCCGTGGTCAAATAACGCCCATGGACTGCATGGCGCGGGCTACCTTGATAAAGCCGGTAACGTTGGCGCCCAATACATAGTTGCCCTCGGAGCCAAATTCGGCCGAAGTTTCATAGCAGCTCTTGTGGATATCGATCATGATGTCCTCAAGGCGCTTTTGTGTGTAGTCGAAGGACCAAGAGTCACGGCTTGCATTCTGCTGCATTTCCAGAGCGGAGGTTGCTACGCCTCCGGCGTTGGCTGCTTTGCCCGGGCCGTACATCAACTTGGCATCTTGGAAGATGGCAATACCTTCCGGCGTTGTTGGCATGTTGGCGCCCTCAGCAACTGCTATGCAGCCATTCTCTACCAGAGTTTTGGCATCGTTGGCATTAAGCTCGTTCTGGGTGGCGCAAGGGAGTGCGATATCGCAGGGAACAGACCAGATGCTTCCGCCTTTGACGTATTTTGCATCTTTGTGGAACTCGGTATAGGCACTGAGGCGGCGACGATCCACCTCTTTGATCTGCTTCAGAGCAGCCAGATCAATACCTTTCTCGTCAACAATGATGCCGCCGGAGTCGGAGCATGCAATAACTTTGGCACCTAGCTCATGAGCTTTTGCAATGGCGTAGATGGCGACGTTACCAGAGCCGGAAACAACCACTTTTTTGCCTTCCATGGAGTCGCCACGGGCCTTCAGCATTTCCTGTGTAAAGAACACTGTGCCATAGCCGGTTGCTTCGGTACGTGCGCGGCTGCCGCCCCAGTCGAGGCCCTTGCCCGTAAGTACGCCGGACTCGTAGCGGTTGGTAATTCGCTTATATTGGCCGAACATGTAGCCGATTTCCCGCTTGCCCACGCCGATATCACCGGCTGGAACGTCTGTGTATTCACCAATGTGGCGATACAGTTCGGTCATCAAGCTCTGGCAGAAACGCATGATCTCATCATCGGAGCGACCTTTGGGGTCAAAGTCGCTGCCGCCTTTGCCGCCACCGATGGGCAGGCCGGTCAGGGCGTTCTTGAAGATCTGTTCAAAGCCCAGGAATTTGATGATGCCCAGATACACCGACGGGTGGAAACGCATGCCGCCTTTGTATGGCCCCAGAGCACTGTTGAATTCCACGCGGAATGCGCGGTTGATATGGATTTCACCCTTGTCATCCTGCCAGGGCACCCGGAAGATAATCTGACGCTCGGGCTCACAGATGCGTTGGATAATCTTCTTCTCGGCAAATTCCGGGTACTTCACCAAAACAGGGCCGAGTGTTTCCAGAACTTCATGTACAGCCTGGTGGAACTCGGTTTCACCCGGATTGCGGTGCAGAACGTCTTCGTAAATCAGCTCCAGTTTCTCATCGAGTCGGGCAGCCATAAAAGTCTTCCTCATTTCGGTTCTTGCTTATTGCAGGAAAGTGGAAAGGATGGTGGAAAAATGGGGCGGTGATTTGATCATATTGCGGGCAATTTGGCAAGCGAGTGCCAGGCAGGCGTTTGAACACATACCCCCATAGAGATGCGGCATTGTGTCTCACGCGCGTCGCATCCGGTCTGTTTATCATTTCCAGACAGTTTTGCTCTCCAGATTGATAAAAGAACCGTTCCGGGAAACCCTTGTATGAAAGACCGAGTATTTGCGAGCTGCGCAAAATCAGTTGTGATGGGCCTCGCAGTATTGCCAGCGCTGACCGCCGCTCAGACCACCGAAGACAATCTGGTTATCCGGGTAACCGAGGGCCGAACCAGTGAAAATGCCTCAGCTGTGCTGGCAAGTGAGCCGGTAAATCGGTTGGCTTCGGACCCGTCGGTCTCTCTCTCCCGAATGGGTGGTCGTGGTCTTGAGCCCATAATACGGGGGCAAAGTCAGGAAAGAGTAGACGTGTTGCTGGATGGTATTCGGGTAGAAGGTGCTTGCCCCAACCGCATGGACCCGCCGACCAGCCGCCTGAGCAGCGCGTTGACCCCGGCTCTGGAAGTCAGAACCAATAATCGCACATTGCGCTGGGGCCCTATTGCCGGTGGACAGGTGATTGCTACCACTGCCGCCCCGACGTTTAACGGGCAAGCCACTACCGGGCAGGTAACCCTTGGCGGATCGGACAACGGTAGTGGGAAGCTGGTAAACGCTGCTGCGGCAGTGGGCAGTGAGGATGCATGGCTAAGACTGTCAGGGGGCTATGACAAAGCAGATGATTACAAAGACGGCGATGGCAGCAAGGTGCGTAGCGCCTATGAAAATGCTGAAGGTCGCGTTGATGCTGCGTGGACGGCGGGGAGCGGACTCTTTATCAAAGGCATGGTCAGCCGGCAGGAAGAAAGCGATGTGAAATATGCCGGTTCCGGCATGGATGCGCCCCAAACCGACACAGATATTTACCGCTTGGAAGTTGGCTCCCCGATAGCGAAGGGCGAGTGGAGCTTGTTGGCCTGGCAGGCAGATGTAGACCACATTATGGATAACTTCAGCTTGCGGCAGGCTGGCATGATGAAAATGCAGACGGATTCCATCACCGAAACCCGCGGCCTGCGTTTTACTCTTGATCAAAGCCCTACTGGTTCAACAGACTGGGCTATAGGCGCAGATGTAGAGACCAACGACTGGGATGCCACCCTGCTTAACCTAACCAACCCCATGCCAATGACCGTATCACTTATGTGGCCCGGCGTGGAAAGGGAGCGTGTTGGGATGTTTGCTGAAGGCTTTCAGCGCATTGCACAGGATATAAAAGTGGGAGCGGGCCTAAGATACGACCGTGTGGAGATGGATGCCACAAAGGCCGGAAGTGTTGCGAGCATGAATATGACCCCCGCCATGCTATACCAAGGTGCCTATGGAACAACCGAGGTAGAAGTTGAAGACAATAATGCTAGTGGATTTGTCTCTGGTGAGTGGCGCTTGCCTCAGAATCAGGCGGTGACTCTCACAGGCAGCCGCAGCGTGCGAAGCCCAAGTGTTACCGAGCGCTATCTGGCTCGCAACACCATGAGTGACAGTTGGATTGGCAACCCCGATCTGGATACCGAAAAACACCACAAATTGGAGTTGGCCCTAAACGGCAGTAAAAACCAGTGGAGTTGGAAGCCGGTTGTTTGGGTTGATCAGGTGGATGATTTTGTACTGCGCTATAAAGAAACTCAGGCTCAATGCGGCAAATCCAAAGGTTGTACCCGTTATAAAAATATTGATGCGCGGTTGTTAGGTGTTGAAGTAAACGTCGGCTGGACAGACGGCACATGGACCAGCAGCAGTACGCTGGCTTCCGTTCGCGGTGAGAACCGTGATGATAATAAAGCCCTCTCACAAATTCCGCCGGTTCAGTTTGTGCAAACGCTGGGCTGGCAGAGCTTGGGCCACAGTATTGAAGCGCAGTGGCAGCTAGCTCGCCGTCAGGATCGCATCGATCCACTGTCTGGTCTGGATGCGGGAACCTCACCGGGGTATGGGGTGTTTAACCTTTCGGGTAGTCACCCGTTAATGGAGTACCTCACTTTTAGCTGGGCTCTGGATAACCTGTTTGATAACACCTGGGCGCCACATGTGAGCCGCGCAAACACAGACCCGTTCAATGCAAGCGCTGTGCGCGTGAACGAACCGGGACGCACTTTGCGCGCTGCACTGACGGCCAGATGGTAAACCCAGCAATGGCGGTTGCCCGCTACTCATAGCCAGCGGGTAGC
Source organism: Marinobacter sp. 1-4A (assembly GCF_016597725.1). Lineage (GTDB taxonomy): Bacteria > Pseudomonadota > Gammaproteobacteria > Pseudomonadales > Oleiphilaceae > Marinobacter. The sequence goes on along the minus strand of NZ_VCGY01000003.1, from coordinate 235,910 downwards.
ACTTCGCCCCGTGCTGGATTTACTCCCCCTGCACGGGGCTTTTTTTTGTAGAAGCCGTTCTGAGCCGTCCCATTTGCTATGGACTATGCTCTGAATGAGAAAACGGCATGACTGAGGACTATTGGCTATGTCTTACTCTTGAATATATTGATAACCTATGGTTATTACCTAATAACTGTTTTCTAGGTGGCTGGTGGTGAGACACATTTCTGTACTGGGCGCGATTGTGCTTGGGTTGGTTTGCGCGGCACCCGCTCTGGGTGCGGACACGTCTGGCCAGTTGCAGACTGCGCCAGTTGAGCGCAGTGAGCTGCAGGAAACCTTGATGCTGGATGGTGTGATTGAGGCGGTTCAGCAGAGTACCGTATCTGCACAAACCAGCGGCACCGTTCAGCAGTTACCTTTTGATGTAGACGATTCGGTGGCTGCCGGCGATTTGATTGTGCAGCTGGATAGCAGTGAGCAGCGCGCCCGGCTCAATCAGGCGCAAGCTGGCCGGGACGAAGCCAGAGCTACTCTGGATGATGCCCAGCAGCAATTTGACCGGATTGAGAGCATCCACGAGCGCGGGCTTGTGTCCCGGCAGGAGTTTGATCGTGCCAGGAACAATCTGGCGGGTGCGAAGGCACGGTTGGAGCGCGCCGAGGCCTCATTGGCTGAAGCTCGTGAACAGTTGAGTTATACCCGTATTATTGCGCCTTACGGCGGCATACTGACGGAGCGTCACGTGGAACTTGGTGAGTCCGTCAGCCCCGGTCAGCCCCTGCTCAGCGGGCTATCCCTGGAGCAGTTGCGGGTTGTTGTAGATCTGCCCCAGCAATATGCAGATCTGGCCCGGCGTGATCGTCAGGCGAAGGTGACTCTGGGCGATGGCCGGGTGCTGGAAACCGGCGATATGACGTTTTATCCCTACGCCAATCCGGAGACGCACACCTTCCGTTTGCGGATGCGCCTGAATGAGCCCAACGGCTCGTTGTTTCCGGGCATGCTGGTGAAGGTGGGCGTTCCGGTCGCTGCGCGTGAAGTGTTGTGGATACCCGCCAGTAGCCTTGTTCGCCGCAGTGAGCTGAGGGCCGTGTTTGTGCTGGATGAACCGAACCGCCCACGGTTACGGCAGGTTCGTACCGGTGCGCAGCAGGACGACCGTCTGGAAGTTCTGGCAGGGCTGAGCGAAGGTGAGCAGGTTGTTATCTATCCCGGTGAGCTGGTGGGTTCAGATCGCTTGAGCAAGGAGGCTGGGAATTGAGCAGCAAACTGCCTCCGGTCGGCCCGTCAGGGGCGATTGCCCGGGTTTTTCAGGATAACCATCTAACGCCTTTGATAGCGCTACTGTCTATCATTTTGGGCGTGCTTGCGGTTGTGGTCACGCCAAAAGAGGAAGAGCCGCAGATAGACGTCACCATGGCGGATATTATGATCGCGTTCCCGGGGGCCAGCACCCAGGAAGTGGAAAGCGCTATCGCAACGCCTGCCGAGCAGGTAATGAGCGAAATTTCCGGCGTTGAACACGTGTATTCCGTGTCCCGTCAGGGTCAGGCCGTTATTACGGTGCAGTTTGAAGTCGGCATCCCGCGGAAGGAAGCGCTGGTTCGGCTTTACAACCAGGTGTATTCCAACCAGGACTGGCTGCCGCCGGAACTGGGTGCCTCTCAGCCGGTCATCAAACCCAAAGGCATTGATGATGTGCCGGTCATGACACTGACCCTCTATGACCCGGTTAATGGTCATACCGGAGAAGAACTGAGGCGCCTGGCCCACATGTTGGAAGTGGCGCTCAAACGGGTGCCCGGAACCCGGGATGTTTACACCGTGGGCGGCGTGCCCGACCGGGTGGATATCCATTTTGATCCGGCTCTACTTGCCGGGTTCAATCTTACCCTCGGCGATATTCGCGATGCCCTGAAAGCCGCCAATGCCAGCGCTCAGGAAACCCGCATTACTCGCGACAACCTGTCCGTTCCGGTTCAGGCCGGCACTTTGCTGGAAAGCGTCGACGATGTGCGCAGCCTCGTGGTGGGCATGCACGCTGGCGCAGCGGTGTATCTGGGCGACGTAGCCAGTGTCAGTCGCGGTGGCACTGCGCCGGACCAGAGCGTAATGACCGGCTTCGGGCCAGCAGCAGATGCCAGCAGTGTTGGCCAGTCTGGTGATGTGTACCCGGCCGTGACACTGGCCATCGCCAAGAAGCCCGGGCAAAACGCCGTGGATATCACTCGAGCCATCGAGCAGAGGTTGGAGCAGATCCGCAACCGGGCTTTGCCTGAAGGTGTGGAAGTGATTGTTACCCGGGATTATGGCGAAACGGCCTCTGCTAAGGCGCAGAACCTCATCTCTGACCTGATATCCGCCACCTTGGGCGTGGTTCTGCTGGTGCTGATCGCCATGGGTTGGCGTCAGGCACTGATCGTCGGCATAGCGGTACTGATTACCCTGTTGCTGACACTGGTATTCAGCTGGGCCTGGGGCTTTACCCTGAACCGGGTGTCCCTGTTTGCCCTGATTTTCTCCATCGGTATTCTGGTGGATGACGGCATTGTGATAACCGAAAACATCAACCGCCGCATTCGCAATTCCAACCACCCCTTGAAGGACATTATTCCGGTAGCGGTGGATGAAGTGGGTACGCCCACCATCATGGCCAGCCTGACCATTATGGCGGCGCTGCTGCCTATGGCCTTTGTGAGTGGTTTGATGGGGCCTTATATGAGCCCCATTCCCATCAACGCATCCGCCGGTATGGTGCTGTCCCAGATCGTTGCGTTTGTAGTCGCGCCCTGGTTGGCGTTCCGGTTGTTGAAGCGCAAAGAAGGCGAAACCGTTACGGAATCGGAAGAATCCGGCAGTTCCGCGGACGGGGTCAGCCCCATGGCCATGAAAATATTTGGCGGTGTTCTTACGCCCTTCCTGGGCGAGCACCACTGGCGTCGCCGCTTTCTGGCACTCGGCGTGATCCTGCTCACTCTGGCAGCGGCTTCGTTGCCGGGGTTTCAGGCGGTGATCATGAAAATGCTGCCTTTCGACAACAAATCCGAGTTCCAGATTGTGGTTGATATGCCCGAGCACACGCCGGTTGAACAAACCCAGCGGGCGCTTCTGGAGATGGGGCATTATCTGGAGACTGTTGACGAAGTGACCAGCTGGCAGAGCTACGCTGGCACCGCAGCGCCCATCAACTTCAATGGTCTGGTGCGTCAGTACTACCTGCGTAGTGACCCCTATCAGGGCGATATTCAGGTGAATCTCAGCGATGAGAGCGTGCGCCCCCGCCAGTCCCACGACATTGCCCAGGCGCTGCGTGCGCCCTTGACCGCCATTGGCGAGCGCTACGACGCCAGCGTCAAGATTGTTGAAGTACCGCCGGGGCCGCCTGTACTTTCGCCCGTGGTGGCAGAGATTTACGGTGCCGACGCTCATCAGCGCGCCAAACTGGCTCGCTCCGTAGCTGCCGGTATGGCAGAGGTGAAAGGGCTTGTGGATATTGATACCACGCTTGAAGCCCCCACACGGCAGTGGGAAATAGTAGTGGATCGCGCCCGGGCTGCCCGTTTGGGCGTATCTCAGGCGCAAGTGGTTGAGGCGTTACAAATGGCTCTGGGTGGTATGAACGTCAGCTTCTTGCACGACGATCATGCCAAATACCCTGTGCCTATTCGGGTAACGCTTGAGGATGCCGATAAGGCTCAGCCATCGGTGCTTATGTCTCTGCAGGTGCTCAGCCGGGCCGGTAATCTGGTGCCTTTGGCCAGCATTGCTCAGGTGCGTGAAGCCGACTGGATGGGAGCCGTCTACCACAAGAACTTACTGCCGGTGACCTATGTAACCGCCGATATGGCAGGGGATATAGATTCACCCTTGTACGGCATGTTTGCCATGGTGTCGCTACTGCAGCAGCATGAAGGCGCGCCGGAGCAGTTCTTTATTGATCAACCACCTCTGCCGGAAAAAGGCACGCTCAAGTGGGACGGTGAGTGGCAGATTACCTATGAAACCTTCCGGGATATGGGCGCAGCCTACAGCGTGGGTGTGTTTATGATCTTTGTGTTGCTGGTGGCGCAATTCCGTTCGTATATTCTGCCGTTGGTGATCATGGCACCCATACCGCTCACCTTGATTGGCATCATGCCCGGGCATGCTCTGTTGGATAGGGAGTTCACGGCAACCAGTATGATCGGGATGATTGCACTGGCGGGCATTATCGTGCGCAACTCCATTCTACTGGTGGTCTTTATCCAGCAGCTTCTGAAAGAAGGTATTGAGCTGGAAAATGCCGTGGTTCTGGCAGGCGCCGTGCGCATTAAGCCGATAGCCCTGACGGCTGTATCGGCGATGGTGGGCGCTTACTTCATCCTGAATGACCCGATTTTTAACGGGCTGGCAATCTCGCTGGTGTTCGGACTTGCGCTCTCTACCTTGCTGACCGTTGTGGTAGTACCCTTGCTTTACTACACGCTGGCCAGGTGCAAGTGGATTTAGCTGCCTGTCCAGTAGCGCTGCATCTTCATAAACAGGAACGAGGCGCTCCAGGTGATCAATACTAACCCTGTGAGCCCCTCGATTCCGGTCAGAAAACGTAGCGCGCCCAAGGGCTCGATATCACCGTAGCCAACGGTGGTGAAGGTGCTGAAAGAAAAGTAAACGCAGTCCAGAAAACTGCCGTTGAAGTTGCCTTCCAGCGTGCCCCATGTATCGGCGTGGTGCATGAAAAAGTAGGCCGCTGCAAACACCCACACCTGTGCCGTGTGGGCGAGCAAAACACCAAGGACGGCAGTGACCAGACGCAGGTTGTGCTGGGAGTGCATTACTTTCAAAAGTGCGCTCAGGCGAACAAGAGCCTCGCGGTGCATAAGCACAACCAGAACCACAATGAAGGAGTTGATGATTGTGGCGCTGAGCAGGTTTGCATAGTCTTCTGAGAACAAACGTATAGTACTCCTGAAGGTACTTTTTATAGCCATTTTAAAGCAATCGGGAGGCCTCTTTCAGAGGTGTCTCGTTACTCGTTCCCGTCTTGTGGCGGAGCTTTATTTACCTTAGCTGGCCCACACGCTATGTCCAAACGATTTATACCCGTAATTATTCTAGCAGCCGGAGTTTTGGGCTTTCTGTTTCTGAAAATGACCCGTCCGGAGCCAGCTCAGGTGTCTGCTACCGAGCGTAGCTGGCGGGTAGAGGTTCAGCGGGTTGAACCAAAAGCCCACACCCCTGTTTTGCCTCTGTACGGCGAGATAGTAGCGCCCGAGCAGGTATTGGTGGTTGCCACCATGGCTGGTCGCATAGGTGAGCGGCCCGTCGCCGAGGGGCAAAGGGTTAGCAAAGGTGACCTGTTGGTGGCTTTGGATGCTCAGGATATTGAACCAGCGCTTGCCCAGGCAAAGGCTCAAGTGGCTGACCTTGCGGCTCAGATTCGCTCAGAGCAGGTGCGTTATCGCAACGACCAAGTGGCGCTGAAAAGCGAGTTGGCCATTCTGGATAATGCCCGCAGGCAAAGAGAGCGTACTCGATCTTTGGTAGACCGTAATCTTGCATCCCAAGAGAACTTGGAAAGCGTAACCGACGGTGTGGCCAGAGCGGAACTCAGTGCCAGTAATCGCCAGCGCGCTATCGATGAACACCCGGCGCGGCTGCAAAGTTTAGAAGCCAGATTGGCTCAGGCCGAGGCAACACTGGCCACCACCCGGCGAGATGCCGAGCGCGCCCGAGTTGTTGCGCCGTTTGATGGCGTAGTAACGGATGTTCAGGTGGCGGTAGGCGATCAAGTATCAAGAAACCAGAAACTGCTCTCGGTCTACGCCACAGAAAGCATGGAACTCCGGGCCAGAGTGCCCGAAAGATATCGCCCTGAGCTGCTGAATGCGTTGGCCAAAGGCATGGATCTCTATGCGTACAGTGATAAGCAGCAGGTTCGTTTCCGGCTCGAACGTTTTGCTGGCACCAGCGACCCTGCTGGAACCGAGGCCATTCTCGCGTTGGTAGGAGACTCAGCGGGCTTACGCCCGGGTGCTCTTTTGCCCGTCAGCCTTGAACGGCCGCAGCGTGGCGGAACGGTGGCTATTCCCTTTAGCGCTCTATACGGCGCCGATAACGTATACCTGATTGCAGACGATGGCCGCATGCAGCGTGTCTCTGTTGAACGGGTTGGCGAAGCACTTTCCGCCAACGGCGAGAGGCGTCTTTTGATTGCCGGTGAAGCGCTCAAACCGGGCGTGCAATTGGTTGTTACCCACCTTCCGAATGCGCTTACCGGACTGAAGGTAGACATAGCAAATACAGGTGAAGACAAAGGGAGCGCCCCGGAATGAGGCGCAAAAAAGGCGTCATCGGCTTTTTTGTACACCACAAGGTTGCCGGCAATCTGGTGATGTTGATGATGCTGCTCGCCGGTACCTTGGCGCTTACCCGCATGAACGTGCAGTTTTTTCCCACCTTTGCGCTCGATATAGTCAGCGTGCGGGTGGTTTGGAGTGGTGCCTCTGCAGAGGATGTGGAGCAGGGCATTACCGATCCGCTGGAACAGCGGCTGCGCAGTGTGAATGGTCTCAAGAAAATGACCTCCACCTCGGCCCAAAGCATTGCCTCTATCACTCTGGAGTTTCAGGAAGGCACCAACCCGATCACTGCGCTGGATGATGTGCGCCAGCAAGTCGATGAATTCAATAACCTACCTACAGACGCCGAAGAGCCCCGAGTCGCCCGTATCGAGCGTTACGAACCTGTTGCCCGCCTGTTGATGTTCGGAGACGTTGATCGCAGCGAGTTGCGGGCTTTGGCTTACCGCTACGAAGACGAACTCTTGCAACAGGGCATAGACCGGGTGTCTTTTCGGGGGTTGCCCGAGCAGCAAATCAGTATCGATATACCTGTTGAAAGGCTGGAGACCTTGGGGCTTACACTTGGGCAGGTTGCCGACAGAGTGGCTTCGGTTTCGCGGGACTTGCCCGCCGGAATCATGGCGCAGCAAGACTCGGCGCGGGAGCTGCGGTCCGTAGAGCAAAGGCGCAGCCCTCAGGCGTTTGAATCGCTACCGCTCCTCAGCGATGAGCGTGTTCAGCTGCGGTTGGGGGATATAGCCGATGTTCGTCAAGAAGACCGCGATAGCCAAGTATCTCTTACCCGCAATGGTTTTCCGGCCATTGAATTGCAACTGCAAAGAGCCGAGAACGGCAACTCCTTGGCAGCCGCCAAGGTTTTGGAACAATGGCTTGAAGATACCCGGGCCACAATGCCGCCGTCGATACAGTTGGAAGTTTACGACGAGACCTGGCAGCTGCTGAACGACCGTATTTCCCTGCTCACTAATAACGGTCTCAGCGGTTTGATATTGGTTGTTTGCCTGCTGTACCTGTTCCTCCCCGGGCGCGTTGCACTTTGGGTGGTGGTCGGTATTCCCACGGCGTTTCTGGCGGCATTGGGCGTGTTCTGGCTGATTGGTGGCTCTATCAACATGATGTCCTTGTTTGCGTTGATTATGGCGCTGGGGGTTATTGTTGATGACGCCATTGTTGTTGGGGAGGATGCAGACGCCCACGCCCGCATGGGCGAGGCTTCCATCTATGCCTCGGAAGGCGCAGCCAAGCGCATGGTTTGGCCGGTGCTGGCGTCGTCGTTAACCACGGTTGCGGCGTTTATGCCATTGCTGGTGGTGGGTGGTGTTATCGGTAATATCCTTGGTGATATTCCGGTCATCATGATCTGCGTACTTATTGCATCTTTGCTTGAATGCTTCATTGTTCTGCCTGCGCACTTGCGGCATGCCTTTAAACCTCGAAATGCCAATAAGGATGTGCCAGAGCCTGCGGCGCCTAGCCGCAACCCCATCGCACGTTTCCGTGTGGGTTTTGAACGCCGCTTTGACCGTTTTCGAGAAGGTCCTTTTCGCCGGTTTTCCCAGCGCAGCTTGGAGCACCGCGGCATAACCATGGCCTGCGTGGTGGCTCTGGCTATAGTGACCCTGGGCCTGCTTGCTGGTGGTCGCCTCGGATTCAACTTCTTTCCAACGCCGGAACCCTCGGTACTTTACGCCAACGCCAGTTTCGTTGCGGGCACAGACAGCAAAACCGTTGATCGGTTTATGGCGGATATGCAGAAGACGCTAAACGAAACAGAGGCGGCGCTGGGCGGCAACCTGATTCTGCACGCCGTTACCACGGAAGGCGCAACACTGGGCGCGGGAGGGAGCTCCCGCTCCGGTGATGAGTTGGGTTCTATGATGATTGAGCTAGTGCCTTCCGACCGGCGCCCCGTGCGCAACCCGGAATTCATCAACGAATGGCGCAGCCGACTGGTCCTGCCTGCGGGGCTGGATAATCTGGCCATTTCCGAGCGTCAAGCCGGGCCTCCAGGCCGGGATGTGAATGTGCGATTAACCGGTGACAGCTCACAGAACCTGAAGCTTGCTGCTGAAGAGCTGGCACAGGCGTTATCGACTCTGCCGGGCGTATTGGATGTAGAAGATGACATGCCCTGGGGCCGGGAGCAGTTAATCTACCAAACCAGTGCCTACGGCGAAGCCTTAGGGCTCACCACAACCGATCTGGGGCGCCAATTGCGGGCGGCTTTCGATGGTCGCGTCGCCCAGATTTATCAGGACGGTCGTGATGAGATGGAAGTGCGTGTGCAGTTGCCTAAGGAGCAACGTGAGCGCTTATCCACTCTGTCTCGCGTGACGGTGCGCACACCCGACGGCCGTTTCGTGCCACTGGGGCAAGTGATGAACCTGAATCACCGTCAAGGTTTTGAGGCATTGCGCCACGCCGACGGCAGGTTGGCGGTTGAAGTTACCTCTGCCCTGAACACACGGGTAAGCACCACGGCGCAAATTATCGAGAGCTTGGAAGCGGATGCCTTGCCTGATATCGCGAGCCGCTACAACGTACGCTACAGCTTTGAAGGCCGGTCGGCGGATCAGCGGGAAACCATTGCCGATATGAAAACCGGTTTAGTCGTCGGTATCGCCTTGATGTACGTAATATTGGTGTGGGTCTTCGCCTCTTGGAGCCTGCCGCTGATCGTGATGGCTATTATTCCGTTCGCACTGGTAGGTGCCTTACTGGGCCATTGGGTGATGGGGATTCAGCTTACGGTTCTATCGCTGTTCGGGTTGTTTGGTCTCGCGGGCATTGTGGTGAACAACGCGATCATTCTGGTTTCCTTTTACAATCATCAGCGAGAGAAGGGTTTGGGGATTAACGAAGCGCTGAATGAGGCGGCTGTGCAGCGGGTGCGCGCCGTATTGCTGACCTCCCTGACCACCATTGGCGGCTTGCTACCGTTGTTGTTTGAGACCTCGCTGCAAGCACAATTTTTGATCCCTATGGCCACCTCTATAGCGTTTGGCCTGGGCCTATCGACCGTTCTGGTGTTGGTGATTATTCCGGCCCTGCTCTCTTGGCTGGAACAGTTTCGTGAATGGCGGGGGCTTAGATGACCGGATACGCTAACTGACGGTCGGGCTACCAGGTAATACTGTCCAAACCTGCTCCCGGGCCGAGAGGGCGTATATCGATAATGGTTTCGCGCTCGTTGGTCTCTTTTTCTATCAACTCCCGAAGCCGCAACCGTTCTTCTTCTAGCGGATCGGACATATCGATAATGATTTCGACGCGTCGGTTTTTTGCGCGGTTTTCCGAAGAGGTATTGCCTACTCTGGGCTCAGTGTCGGCCAAGCCTTTGACAGCCAAGCGCGTTGGTTCAACCGCACCTGTAGCCAATAGAACGTTCGCGACAGCTGCGGCACGAGCCGCCGAAAGGTCCCAGTTGCTGTAAAAGCGTTCCGTTCGGATGGGGATGTCATCGGTATGGCCCTCCACCGTAAGCTTGCCCGGCATATCGGCCAGTACTTTGGCCATCTCCAGAAGCAGGCCTTCAAACTCCCAGGTTAGCTTCGCTGAGCCAGAGGAAAACGAACCCTTTTCTTCAACTCGAATCACGATTCGATGCTGATCTTGGTCTGTTTCTACTGTAATGCGCCCGTCGTCGATAGCATCTTCAAGCACCTCTTGAATGCTTGCAGTTCTGGCTTCAAGAGCTTCTTCTGCTGCTGCGTCCAAAGCTTGTTCCGTGGGGCTTTTAAGGGTTTGCAGTTCCGGCTGTTGATCGGTAGTGGTTTGTTTAACTTCGTTAACCAGCGTTGGCTCCGGAGGGGCAGGCGAAAATGTGTCAAAGACCGGGCTGGTGCCCATGGGAATTTCCAGTGCCGGTACGTCTCGCTGCACACCAAAGGCTTTCGACAGTTCGCCTGCAATCTGCTTGAACTTCATTGCGTCGATTTCGGAAAACGACAGCAAAAGCACAAAGAAGCACATAAGCAGCGACATCAGGTCGGCAAAGGTCACAACCCAAGCTGGAATACCCGGTTTTTCTTCTTCTGGAAGCTCGTCCATGGCGCTTATCCGCTGGCGGCCTCCGCCTCGGGCGCTTTATCGCGCTTGTTCGGGGGCAAGTAGCTGGAAAGCATTTGTTCAATAACGCGCGGGTTTGTACCCTGTTGAATGGCCACCAGTGCATCGGTATAGAGCATCTGTAGGCGGGCTTCTTCGGTCATGCGCAGTGTAAGCTTATCAGCAATGGGGCCAGCCAGCATGGTGGCAATCATGGCGCCGTAAAGCGTGGTCAGCAGCGCAACCGCCATAGCAGGGCCTATGGATTTGGGGTCTTCCATATTCGAGAGCATTTGCACCAAGCCAATCAGGGTACCGATCATACCCATAGCCGGTGCTACATCGCCCATGGCAGTGAACACCTTGGCGCCGGAGCGGTTGTGCTCTAGCGTCATCAAACGTTCTTTGTCCAAAAGTTGCTTGATGGTATCGCCGGGCTGGCCATCCACCAGCATCTGAATACCTTTACCCAGAAACGGTGAGCTGAGCTCACGCCCTTCAAGGCCGAGAACGCCTTCTTTGCGGGCAACGTTGGCAACATCCACCAGTTCTTCAATACTGGTCTGTATCTCGGGAAGCTTAAACTTGAAGGCTCGGGCAGCGGCCTTGAAGGCACCAAGAAACTGGGGAATGCTGAATTTGGCGAGCACAACCAACAGGCTTCCACCAACAACGATTAGCAATGAGGCGCCGTTGAGAAAAACACCGGGGGCCGCACCAAGAACAACGGCAGTTACGATAAGTAAGATAGCGCCTAGAAGGCCAATCAGGGTGGCAAAATCCACATGCTCTCCGGGGAATTTAACGGTTTAAAATTGAAGGCGGTGAGGTTACCTGTAGTTCATTAATCGATCAATCCGATTGTGTGTGATGTCCGTGTTCTTCCTTATGCTCTTTCCAGGCTGCGTATTTGTGCAGATCCGACTCAACCAATTTTAAACATAGTGCAACAACGCCAACATCGTCCACAAATCCGATGCCAAAAATGAGGTCCGGAATAAAATCCAGCGGGTTCATGACGTAAAGCAGTGCCCCGGCCATAGCTGCAATACTCTTCCATGGCACGCTGCGGTAATTGCCATTCCAGTAATCCCGGATCATGGAAAACATCAGCTTGATATCGGCACTGAAGCGTTGCAGCTTGCCGCTGTTTTTGACTTTTTCCTCAATCGCCCTCTGCCGCTCAAGCAGGGCTTCCAAGTCAGCGCGGTTTACCTTCTCCGATTCAGCATCTAACTGTTTGCGTGCATCTTTCTGGCTGAACAAAGCCATGAACAAGAGTCCTCTGTTAGTTTATTGCCGGTAGCCGAACGTAATAATGTCATGAAATTGGCCAGTCCGCCGCATCTACGGTGTGCAGGCCAACGGGCTGCTTGGCCTGACCACGCCAATTAGTAACAAAGGTTCCGGCGGGGTCGTATTGCTGTGCCTGTTTTTCCAGATTAAACCGCCGCAGGCCTCGCGGGTCGGCACCCACACCTGCCAGATACTGCCAATTGCCATAGTTGCTTGCTACATCATAGTCGATTAACTGCTCTTCGAACCATGCAGCGCCGTAGCGCCAGTCCAGCTCCAGCTCGTTCACAAAGCAGCTGGCAACCAGCTGACGCCCCCGGTTACTCATATAGCCGGTTTCCCGGAGCTGGTTCATAGCGGCATTGACCAGTGGGTATTGGGTGTTGCCCTCACACCAAGCTTTGAAGCGGTGACCATAGAAGGTTACCGGCCGCCGTTTACGTTGCACGCCGTCACGGCGGAATAGATCAGCACCGTGCTTGAGGGCATACCAGTAGAAATACTCCCGCCATAACAACTCAAACCACAGCCAGTAGGTGGATTCGTTTTGGGTTTCTGTGCGCTCGTAGTGCGCAATGGCTTCTGCAACTTCCCTTGCTGAGAGTGAACCGTCGGCCAACCAGGGTGAGAACTTGGAGGAAGCGTCCCATTCACCAAATGCGTCGAGGGCGTTTCGCGTTTGCTTGTATTCACAGATGGCGTGGTTGCCGAACAGATACTCCTGTAATCTCGCCAGACCCGTCTGTTCTCCGCCGCTGAATGCACAGGGGTGTAAAGGGTCATCAACAGGTGGGCATTCTCCCCGGTTATCCTCGGGAAACCCCGGAGCCGGTGGCAGTGCGGTGAGGGTGCGAATTCTAAGTAGTGAAGGGCCGCGCTCTCCGGTTTGCTCAATCTGTTTGCGAAACTGGGAAAAGGTTTCTGGCAGTTCTTCCAAGCTCGTAGGAAGAGAGCCTTCGGTAAACAGGCTAAGCGTCTCGAATTCCTGAAAGGCTGTGTCTGGCAACTTGCTTTGCAGGGTTTGCCATTGGCCAGCTTCACGTGTTCCCGGTTGGCGTGAGCGGATAACGCAACTTATGCCATGGTTATGGACCAGTGCTGGAATCACTTCTTCAGGTTTGCCGTACGCAATGTGTAGCCGCTGCCCCAAAGCTCTTAGGCTACGCTCCAAAGCCATCAAACTTTGCCATAGAAAGCGCCAACGATGAGTGCCCATGGCTTTGGATTGCATGGGCCCGGGTGTGAACCAGCGCGGATCAACCGCGTACACACACAACAGCATATTGGCCTTTGAGGCTGCCAGCAGAGCTGCGTTATCGTGCAAGCGAAGGTCTCGGGTGAACCAATATAAAGTGCGCAAAGTAACAGCCCCGTGTTTCAAGTATTTACGAATGTCAATGTCAGTTTTACGCATCAGCTTGCCATAAGGATTGCCGGGGCTCAGTAGGTCAGCGAATTAGCCAGACGGGACACTAGTGGCTTTGTTCGATGGTACAGTAGCCTTTATAAGGCCGATGTCGGCTTTGCCAAACCGGATCAGAGGAGAATCAAGATGATTAAATCCCGTGCTGCTGTGGCCTTCGAGGCTAACAAACCGCTGGAAATCGTTGAGGTGGATGTGGCTCCACCCCAAAAGGGTGAGGTTCTGATTCGCATTGTGGCAACGGGTGTTTGCCATACCGATGCTTACACGTTGTCAGGTGCTGATCCCGAAGGCCTGTTCCCGACTATTTTGGGCCACGAAGGTGGTGGTATTGTGGAGGCTTTGGGTGAAGGCGTGACTGGTCTAGAGGTTGGTGACCATGTGATTCCGCTTTATACGGCGGAGTGCGGCGAGTGCAAGTTCTGCACCTCTGGCAAGACCAACCTGTGCGGCGCCGTGCGAGCAACGCAGGGCAAGGGCGTAATGCCCGATGGAACGTCTCGCTTCTCGTACAAAGGTGAGCCTTTGTACCACTACATGGGCTGCTCAACCTTCTCGGAATACACGGTATTACCGGAAGTGTCTCTGGCAAAAATCCCCAAGGAAGCCCCTTTGGATAAAGTGTGCTTGTTGGGTTGTGGCGTAACTACCGGCATTGGTGCGGTGTTGAATACTGCCAAGGTTGAAGAAGGCGCAACGGTTGCAATCTTTGGCTTGGGTGGTATCGGCTTGGCGGCGATCATTGGCGCCAAAATGGCAAAAACGAGCCGTATCATCGCCGTAGATATCAACCCCGGTAAGTTTGAGATTGCGCAACAGCTAGGCGCCACCGACGTGGTTAATCCAAAGGACTACGACAAACCCATTCAGGAAGTCATCGTCGATATGACAGACGGTGGCGTGGACTATTCTTTTGAGTGTGTTGGCAATGTTCAGCTTATGCGCTCGGCACTAGAGTGTTGCCACAAGGGCTGGGGTGAATCCATCATCATCGGCGTTGCCGGTGCGGGCGAAGAAATCAGCACTCGCCCGTTCCAACTGGTCACAGGCCGAGTATGGAAAGGCTCAGCGTTCGGTGGTGTAAAAGGTCGCACGGAGTTGCCGGGCTACGTGGAAAAAGCAGAGAAAGGTGAAATCCCACTGGATGTATTCATCACCCACGAAATGCCCTTGGAAGATATCAACAAGGCGTTTGAGTTGATGCATGAAGGTAAAAGCATTCGTACGGTCATTCACTTCTAAAACAAGTCCTGTTCCTTCGTACCAACATCCAACGTTGGTTGGCGAGTCGACATAGCGCCAAACCTGAGTAGCTGACATGGACCAGCTTCTCAGGTTTGCCTGCTTCGCTGCCTTTTAACTAGCCAGACGGGAGACTAGGGCCTTGTGGCCTATAACTGAGGATTAGCGGAGTTATACGAACGCATTCGTAAAACTCCCGAGTTCAACTGAGAAATGCCCGTAACTGCCTGATAGTTTGTGAAAGTAGGGGCTAGAATGGTGGAGTTATACGCCCATGAAGGGAGCAAGGGTGGCTCACTATAGGGCGCATAACTCCAGCGGTAGCTGTGGTGATGGAGCCTCAAGGTGCTGTTTTAATGGTGAAAGTTTTGTATTTTGGGCGCGATCCAGTAGAGTTTTACGAATGGGTGATATGCGAACGTGTTCGTATAATTAGCTGTTATATTGCAAGCCTATGATATATTAATAAGTGGACGGAAAATGAGAATAATACTAGTTTTTATAGCATCCATTATTTTTTCAGGATGTCAGTCAATGGTAGGGGCTGCTCAGCCTAAACAGCTAGAAATTTACAGCCAAGTATCCTGTACAGTAAAGAAAACAATGTTTGGTAGTTTTAATAAGCCTATCAAAATTGAAAAAGATTTTTCGAAGATAGAAGTCGATGGCGATTATATTCCCTGTACTAATATAAGAAAAAGTAGATGTTTGGCAACGAAGCAGATTCCTGATGGCTACAAATTCTATTCTATTAGTGCCTATACTTATGAATATCCCGGCTCTGGGTTTCTTGATTATGTAGAAATAATTAATGGAATGATTACTGATACAGACTATGTTTTAATGGAGTGCAACAGAACATGAAGTATTTAGTGTTTTTGGTATTAGCAAGCTTTACATTAAATGTAATTGCTTATGATTTCGAAGATGTTACTTGTTCTGTTGTTAAGGAAAAAACAGAATCAACTCCACGTGTTATAACTAAAATAAAAATTTCGAAATTAAAAAATATTGAATTAGATGAAGCAAGAAAATTAGGGGACTGGAGGCAAAAGTCAACTTCTACTGAGTTTGTTAATGTCGAAATACATTTAATAAACGGCATCATAAATAAAAGTTACTACCGGATAATTGATGGACAGCTTCACCAATCATTCCCGTCCGAAGATGGAGAGTATATATTTAGGCGAATAGTTCTGGACATGAATTCAAGCAATGGTAAATATGAAATGGTAAGCATCAGTGGGTCAAGCTTTCAGTCGTCTACCCTCAACAATATCCGCTGTGAAAAGAATTTATTTTAGAAAATTACTGGTATAACAATAATGATATAGAAAACAAATGGTAATTACCCAAGCTTCCATTTTGTCTTCAGCCTCACTCCAAAGTTGACCTAGATCGGAATGGTAAAATATTTATTTAATTTCGGTTAGTTTAAAACACATAACTAGGCGGTCAACCGGACACTGGACTTCCCCCAGTTTAGTGGACACGCATCGATAACTCCGCAGGAGGAGATAACCGATGCCGAAGATGATCACGGGGAAGAAAACCCAGCAGTACAGTGATGAGTTCAAAGTCAAAGCCGTAGAGTGGAGTCATCAGGCCCACCGCAGCGTCAAAAGCGTTGCCGAGGCTCTGGATATTCACCCCTTCATGCTGTCACGCTGGCGCAAAGAATACCGTGAAGGAAAATTTGCCATGAAACGGGTTAAGAAGGCGCCAGCAGAGGCCAAGAAAAAGATTCACGAGCAGGATGAGGTTGCTCGCCTGAAACGCCGGGTATCGGAGCTTCAGGAGGAGAATGACATTCTAAAAAAGTTTCGACGCTTTCAGGCAGAGGAACGGCGGAAGCGTTCCGGTTCGTCTGGAAGCACCGACGGAAACACAGCGTAAAAGCTTTGTGCCAGCACCTCAAGGTATCTCGATCCGGTTACTACGCTTGGGCCAGCAGGCGGCCCAGTCAGAGAGCCGCTGAGAATGCTGCTCTGCTGTTTAAGATTCGGCGCGTCTATAACGATAGCAAAGGGCGCTACGGCAGCCCTAGAGTCTGTCAGGCACTTCGTCGCAAAGGTGAAGTGGTTGGTGAGAATCGTGTGGCGCGGCTGATGCAGGAATGGGGCATGAGAGCGCGAGTGATGCGAGTGTATCGTCGAATGAACAAACGCCGAGACCTACTTAAAGCCCTTCCCAATCACCGCCTGAGCGTTGAAAAGCCTGTAGCGGTGAATCAGCAGTGGAGCAGCGATGTTACGTATATAAAGCTTGGTAGGAGGCATGTGTTTCTGGCGGTTGTTCTGGATCTATTCTCTCGTCGAATCGTCAGCTGGCGACTGGATGAAAACCTGAATGCGGCGCTGGCTAAAGGGGCGTTGAGAGAGGCGTTTGCAACAAGGCAGCCGGGCTCCGGACTGCTGTTCCATACGGATCGAGGCACTGAGTACCGCGCTCAAAAAACGCAGGCCTTCTTAAGTCAGAATGGCGTGCGTCACAGTATGAATCGACCGGGGCAATGCACGGACAATGCTGAGGTGGAATCCTTCTTCAAAACCTTGAAGGGAGAATTGCTGCATGCAACGAGCTTCGTCACGATGCGGCAATTACGAAAACATATAAAAGACTATATAGAAGGTTTTTATAACAGCCTACGACTGCACAGTAGCCTTGGTTACCGGACTCCGATAGAGTTCGAGGGAATTAACTGATGGGGCGTGTCCATTTTATTGGGGGAAGTCCAGTCTGGCAGATATATCGCGACTCCATAACCCGATTCTTCGGGGGTGGCTGGCGTACTATGGAAGGTTCTATCCTTCTGCCCTGTACCCGGTATTGCGACATTTCAATCAAACCTTAGTGGCTTGGGCGATGGCGAAGTTCAAGCGCCTGAAAGGACGGAAGATGCGTGCAAGCCAGCTTTTGAAGTCATTGGCTAAGACACGACCTTCCCTGTTTGTACACTGGCAGCGAGGCATGGTGGGTGACTTTGCTTGATGGGAGCGGTGTGAGTCGAGAGGCTCACGCACCGTTCTGAGAGGGGCCGAGGGTGCAATTCCTTTGGTCTACTCACCAAGGTTAGGAGACTTTCCCGACCCGAAATTGATCAATAAACGAACTAAAAATAGCGCTTATTCTTAAAATCTGGAGCACTCATCATCGAAAATACATCCAGATTTTACGTAGGAGCGCCGTCAACAAAAGGGGTGAGGGTTTTTCTACAGCCTCGTTACACGGTGGGTGTGGTAAATCCGATTTCGACCCAAAGCGGACATAATCGTATTAGTTAGAAATTATCGTACAAAAAACATGTAAGGAGAGATCTCCACAGATGGATGATTTTGAAGCCGACTATAAGAAAGCTATAGAAGCAGGTCAGCGCAATCTCCGAGCAAAAAAACTTCTAAGCAATTGGTGTTTTCATGCTGAGCTTGCTCGATCCCCAGGCAGGGGAATGATTGAAGCTGAAACAGGCCTCCCAATCGGGCATATGGGGGTACAGTGCAAGTTCTCCAAGAAAAACTCGATGATGTGTTGGCTTCTCGAAGATGGTGCATACGACTTCTACCAGAGTAACTGCAAAGATTGCAAAGAGAGGATTCCTGTCGGAGTCCCGAATATTATGGATTTTGTTGCACCAAGGGAAAAAGCTGCTGAACAAAGAAAAAAAGCCCGAGAAGAGGAAGAAAGCAAGAGGAAGCAAAGGCAAGCAGATAGGCAGAGCGAGCGAGCTGTGCTTCGTAGCCAGCTCTCCCTAGAAGAAACCTTTGTTCTTGATTTGCTGGACGAGCTTGATCAGGAAGATATTGCAACGGACGACCCTCGCCTGGAGCAGCTTGCAAACCTTGCTCCTGAGGCATTTACAAGAAAGGTAGTCGACCACCTTTTGCCTGCAGTATTGCACGAGCATGTGCCTTATTCGATGTCCGGAGCAAAGGCATTGCTCAACGCATCGTTGAAACCAGAGGAAAAACTATCAGTGGCATTACGCTTGGTGCGCAGTTATGCAAAATCACCGGATGCCATTGATGTGATTTTGTCTAATGCTGAAAAGCTTTCATGTAGTGAACTAACAAACGTTGCCCATCGGTTTGCATCGATGGCATTAGGTCCATCACCCGGGGCACATATCGGGGGAGTAAGAACAGTAAAAATTGATGCAGGCCCTATTCGCTCGCTCTACCAAAAAAGAAGGATAGATATTTCAGCCGAAGTCGATACTCTTTTACGTGATGCAAATGCTGGAAAGGTCTGCGCCGCGATAAAGATAATACTTGCCACCAATTGTGAGGCACAGTTTTCAACACATACTAGAAGCATCATCGCAAAGCTAATTCGTAGGCGTAGTCTATTTCCAGAAGAGCGACGTGATAGCGATTTACTCCACTACCTTCGGGAAGCGGCGTCAAAGTGCTTCGAGCATTATCCAGAAGAAACAGATGCGGTAATCCAATCATTTCTTGCAGGCTGTGACGATACAGGGAGAAAAGAGGCCCACAGGATCTATCAATCTGTACTGAAACACGAGTATCGAAAAAAAGCTCACATAGGATTGCCTCAAAAGATAGCCTTTAGAAGGTTACTTTGGGCAGCCGTAGAAAAGCCAGAGAATGGCATGGATGATGCCGGACAATTTTTCAGGCATTCTTGGGATGAATTTGCTGAACTCGCAGTTGAACATTTTGAAGATCTGGTCGGTGCAGCTGCAACTCTAAGCGAAAAATATGAGAAAGTAGGTACAGAGAGCACTCTGGAAGTGGTTGGAGATGTGTTCTCCGAGATGGACAAGAATAATAAGCTATCCGCCATTGACAGTTTACAAGAATCACTTATTGAGTGGGCTGCAATTGGCGCAAAATCAAACGGGATTAAGGGGATTGAAGAGTTTCTAGATTTTTATCGCCAGCTACCTAAAAATCAAACACAGATGCGTGGAAACATGATCACCCATGTTTCCAAATTATTGACCGGAGTTGACAGTTTGGCTCTAGTGTTGCCTGATTGGTACGGTGCGCTTATGGATGAAAGCACATTGGTGCGCGCCAGAGCTGTGAGGGCGTGGGAGGACGTGCCATATGATCTAGTAAATAATTTCCCTGGTCTGTTCTTTGAAGCATATTCCGTGCTAATAACCGACCCATATGTAATCGTTCATCGGTCGGCAGTTCGCGCTCTCAGGCGAAGATCATTTCCAGAGGAAATGAGAAGCCTTATAAAACAACCGTTATGGAACCTGATTGTTTACTACTCCCAAGAGAGTAAACGGGAAGACTTTGTTGTCGATTGCATTGATACTTTTACCTGCCTCTGCCTTTCACTTGAAGAAAGAAAAGCAAAGGTTGGGCAGCTACTTTCAAATATTTTACTCACTTTAGAAGGAAGTGCCCTATACCGTGCTGTTGATCAATTGCACTACGTCTTTAAAGAGGTTCCTGATTTCGTCAAGGTAGCAGTGAAATCAATTCAGGATGAATATACTCGCTCTATTTCTGTCGATGACTGTATGTCAGCAATTTTGAGTGCCCCACTCGAAGAGCTTCTAAACTGTACTGATGGGATCAGAAAGGCTTTTTTAGCTCTCAAACCATTTAGGCCTGAGGACTTTATAGAGGCGCTACTGTACGCTGCTGCTTTGACCAAAGCCGGAAAATATAAAGATGCAAGCGCTCTATTTAAAGAGCTTAAGGCGAGTATCCCCATAGAAGATCGATTTAAGCAGTGGCTACTTGAAGTCGCTATGGTAGAGGTGGCTGCGGAGATTGAGCACAAGATAGAAAATAGAGAGCTACTTGATGAGCTGCCTGAAAAATGGCGAAGTCTGCTTTCTGATTTGGAGAGAGAAAATGAAGAACGAGCCAAACTTCGAAACTTTCCACCAAGCTTTTTCTTCGAGGATTGAAATTAATGCCGCACTTGACGGAGCTTTGGATGCTTCAGTGCAGAATTTTGAGCGATTAAAAAAAGCTTGTTTGGAGCTTGAAACAACAATCTCCATAGTGGATAAGGGTGATGTTGAGGATCAGTATCGAGCTTATCACGCCGCCATAACCATTTTTGCAATCTTGGCTGAGTGGAAACACGCTATAAGGAATGCAGAGCAAGATGCTCAACGTTTTTTAAATTCAGCGAAGTTAAAGGCGTCAGAGGCAAAAAAATCCTCTGCGTTCTCTGCGGATGAACGGCTAAGAGTTTTTCTAGATCAAGTGGCCGGTGTCAAGAGCGTAAACGAATTAGACGTTATTCAGGATCATTTGAAACAGTGGTCGTTGCCTCTACTCCTATTTGCTAATCTTCCACTTAAAGGTTTCGGAGATGGCCGTATTCCCGTCTGGAATAGAAATTCGGAAGAGCCGGAGAAGCTCGAAACAACAGTGGCATTCTTAAAATTTGACATTGATGGAGAGCCAGCTCAGCAATGGAATTACCTTAAACCAGGCACATCTTACGATCTTACGATAGAAGTCAGGGTTTCACATTGGCCCAAAGGTGCAAGCTCCCTCTCGTTGAAACCCGTAACTGTCGACATTCGTGAGAAGGATTGGTTGCCAAGTTTCACCTTCGAGAAGCCGGAGGGAGACGGCCCATTCATTCTGACTGGTACTGGTAGGGCTGTTCTAGAGATCGCGCACTCATTCGGATCAAGGCCTTACGAGTTTCTCTACGCAGCCGAGTTTGATGACACAACTCATTGCCGAGATGTTGCTATTGTTGGGCATCGCCGCCTGTTGCTAGAAGGAAGTGACGTCAATGCAAATCCGTTGACTGGATTTTCAAATGTAGATCGCCATCTCCTAAGTATTCGCGATAAATTGCGCACTTTTCCGGGGTTACACACAGACGATCTTGCCAACACGATGATATTGCTTTCAGGTTTGGGTAACATCGCTGCTCAGGCCTTGAGAGATGGGCTTTTTGAAGCGGGTACGTCTGAAGCAATTTACCAGAATGAAGCCACCAAGATGCTTCGAAATAGAAGTGATATCGGGGAACACTTACAAGGTCATCCGGCAGCTGCTGGCGGAATCACCGATCTTACGTTCAGGGATATACCGCTTGAGTTAAAAGTCGAGAACGAAAAAGCTCTATTTCCTAAAGATTTTAAGAAATACTTCAAACAGACCGCTGCTTATGCAATAGGGCTTGGCAAGCGACTAGGAGTGTTGTCTGTCCTTGAGTCATCACCAAAAAATGAGCCCATTGGTATTGTTGAAGACGATATTGAAGTCTTTATGCATTCGAGTGGCCAGTCTCAAGTTATCATTGTTGTTGCAATTATACGTGGAGGATTTCCTAAGCCTAGTACCTATTCAAGATAGCTCCGCTAATGGCCGAATTTCGAAATAGCGAAGTTGATGTAGGTAACGTATAACAAGTGACTATGGTGCTCAATACCATGGTTAAAAACCAAGAACCGCGGCGGGAAAGGGTGACGTAATTTTGGGAGTTGACAACACAGTCAATTGTTAGCAAGCGCCACTGATCAACCATGGAGACTCTCATGAAAGGCAAATGTTTGTGTGGTTCTATTGAAGTTGTCTCTGAAAGCGAGACTGAGGTGGGGCTTTGCCACTGTTCTACGTGCAGACGCTGGTCTGGCGGCCCAATGTTTGCTGTCCACTGTGGCTCGAATGTAGAGTTTAAAGGATGAGTGCTATGCCCTAAAGGAGAGAGTGAATAATGAAGAACATCTGGGTTATATTTTTAGTCTGCATTTTGACCTCTGGATGTAGTAGCAAAGCTGTATACGACAACATCCAACGCAACAATCGCCAAGCATGCAACGATGTTCCGCCTGCTCAATATGAGGAATGCATGGAGCGCTCCAACAAGTCCTACAAAGATTATGAGAGAGAGCGTAAAGCCGTGGTTGGAGAAGATTGACCGGCTTACCCTTGGTTTTTATTCCGTTCAGGTAGTCGTGTCAGCGAATTTCGCCTGACGGCCATGTCTATGGGCCTTTTTAGCGTTTACTGAGGTAGGAAAAATGGCAGCTCTGCAGAGGTGGAGGCCCTGCAGAAAGGGCCGTTGAGGCAACCAACACAACAAAGGACTACTACTGTGAGGAAAGAGCTCAGAGAAAAGATTATCGAAGTATGTGATCTAAAAATAGAGAAAAAGGGTCCGACAGTGGGATTGTCGTTTTACGCGTTCTTCAAAAATAAAAATGATCAGCCAGAGGTTCTCATGGAAGCGGCTCGGTGGTGGATAGAAACTCACAGATTGGATCATTTCGAAAAAGCGGTAAAGATCAAAGATATGGTTCTGGCGGGTGCTTAGTCTTGCCTTCAGATCACATAGTAAACGGCTGTTGTCGCTCGGCTGGGTGCGTTGGTAGCGCTCAGCAGATACTTACACCATATTAAGGATGAAGTGAGAAAGATATGCGATACGGAGCTCTTATTGTTGCGATTTTGTTTGGCATTTCGGGATGTAGCTCATTGGGCACCGATCATGGAAATTACGCTCTGGAGATAGTTTCTCTCTCTCAAGAAGGAAAAACGCGACACGTAAAGTTCAATATACGTACTGGCGAAACTTGGTGGGCATCGAACACAGAGTGGAGGAAGATAAAAGACCCAAGCCCAATTCCTGAATCACTCTACGATGTCAAAATAGTCTCCACTGGTGAAAGCTGGAGAGCTATTCGTATCGACAGAAATTCTGGTACTTCTTGGAAAAACAGCCGGGGAACATGGGTTAAGTTTGCTCAAATACAGTAAGCAGATGTTATCCGCTATCGCCCCTGAAGCATAAAGGTTTCGTACTCCAGACGGTCGAACTTCCGCGACAGCATGGCCAGCCCGATTACCGAAGATAAGAGCGTAGCGCCCGCGTATCCGTAGCCGTAAAAGCTGGCGCCCAGCTCAATGGTGAGAAACGTAAGCACAATGTTGCTGGCAAAAAAAATCACACATAAAGACACGTTGATGTTTCTGGCGTCCAGATAAAACAAGACGTTCTGAATGGCGAGCAGAATCAGCTGCATGCTTACAGACACCAAATCGATATAGAACAGGGGCAAGTAGAGCGTGGATATCCCGATGGCGGATAGCAGTTCATCTGCCCACAGGAACAGAATAATGACGGTAAAGCTCTGAACCTTGCAGATCTCGTAAATGCCGTTGCGTGCAACACGCACCATTTCATCCCGAAAGCTGTTTATCCGAGCCAGAGTGTCGCCTTGGCGTACAGCGCTATAAAAGCGATCGTAGGCTTCGGAAAAGTCTGTTTCCATGCGTACTAGAAACACCGCCATACCGGGGATGATGGCCAGATAGGCGAGGAAAATCGGCAGGTCATAAATCACCGATGCTCTGAGTGTTCCGATGACGTGTTGGGAGGTGTCAGGGTGAAACCAGAAGATAAACTTATCGGCCCAAACGGCGGCGTTGAACAACAGGCCAGTGGCGATCAGCGCGGGGAAAATCTGTGCCCGGCGGGTAAAGTCGAAGCCCATGGGGGCGTCACTCGGGTACTGCCGGATGATGGTGAATAGAAAACTGAACAACAGCAGGCCATGGCCCATCAGCAGGCCGCCCATCAGACCTTCCAAGCCATACTTGGCTAACAGTATTGACGCGGCAATGGCGGTGAAGTAGCTCACTGCAAACAACGCCACAATCAAGGTGTAGGACTTCATGCCTGAAAGAAAGATGGTTACTGGCCAGAGATTACACAGCACTACAAAATTGGCCAACATCAGAAGCTTGTAGACTACGGAAGTGCCGGGCAGCAGAAACAGCGCTGCCGGTAGGCCGCAGGCCAGCGCCAGTAGGGTGGAAAACCAGAGCACGCCCATCAGGTTGGGCAGAATCAGCAGCTTGCGTTTTTCATAGAGCCGGTCTGCAACCCAGCGCGTAAACACGTGTTGAAACAGCCCCGACAGCGTTAGGGAAATGGCCATCAAATAGGTCACGGAAACCAGAAACTGAATGATCTCTCGTTCGGGAACCGACAGGTTGATACTGATAATACCAATCAGCATGACCCCGAGTACCGACAGCACCCAGGGCCCGGAGCTGATGATGCTGGCGAGGCCGTAGGCGCCGATCAGGCTGCTCAGGTTGTCGCGTTTGAGGATGCGCCTGAGTTCAAATCCAATGCCTGCCATTAGTCTTTCTGGCTCCCGCTGGCTATGGCTGTGTCGTAAATGTTGTGATAGGAATCAAACATGGCGTCCAGAGTGTAGTAGCGTTTCACCCGCGCCAGCCCCGCCTCACTTGCTTGCTGCCAGCGCTTCTCGTCCAGTAACAGCCGGATAGCTTCTCTCGCGGACGCTTCCGGGTCGGCAATGGGAACCACTGCACCACTGCGGCCCAGGCTTTGATCTTCCGGGGTGCCGCCCTCAATAAGCTCGCGACAGGCGCCAACGTCTGTGGCCAAACACGGCAGCCCTGCGGCATGGGCTTCCAGAATAACCAGCGGTAAAGCTTCGGAGATTGACGTTAGCACCATCAACCCAAGTTGCGGCAGTATGTCTTTTACGTTGCAGAACCCCAAAAACTTCACGCAGTCCTGCAAGCCCAGACTGCTGACGAGCTCTTTGCACTCGGTTACATAAGCCGGGTCTTCGTCCTCCGGGCCGACAATCCAGCCTTCGACATTCGGAACCACCTCGTACACCGAGCGCATGGCCCTGATGAAGGTTTTTATGTCTTTAATCGGCACTACCCTGCCCACAAGACCCATTACCATGGGTACAGTCGCAGGCCTCGCGGCGAGTGCGCCTTCGAACTGCTCCGGGCTGATGCCGTTCGGGATAATGTGGGTTCGTTCCGGGGCGGCGCCGTCCGCCAGTTGCCGTTGCTGATTACCTAGGTAGAGGGAAATGATGGGGTCTGCCTGCTGGTAGGTTAGCCTGCCCATGGTCTCGAAAAAACGAATCCACAACTGCCGGATGTAACCAAGTTGGTCGTTGAGGTTGGCGCTTACCTGATCACTGGCTTCTCGTATCCATTCAGCCTGAGATAGATCGATCTTACGCTCTTTCGTGTATATGCCATGTTCGGTCAGGATAAAAGGCACATCGCGCAAATCCCTTAGCATGGCGCCCAAAAGCCCGGCATAGCCTGTAGAGATGGAGTGTACTGCCCGGGTCTCCGGAATGTTTTGCGCTATGTCTGCAAGCATGAACAGGGGCGCGTGCATGATCCGTATGGTCCAGAAGTAGTCCACGAAGGACGGCTCGGTGCAGTACTTGCGGTAGCTCTCGTCAATCATCTGCCAACTTTCTTCGCTGTACAGAAAGTCTTCTTTGCTGATACCGCCTTTGCGCCCGAGGTCCCGTAGTGCTTGGCTGAGCACGCCTTCGGGCACAGGTTTATTGCTGCGGAACCGGTCATGCAAGGTGCGCTGGGTCTCGAAGGCTGGGCGACTACCCTTGCTGGGCCTTGGTTTGGTGTCTTCAAGGTTATCCATCAGGTAATGGCATTCAAGGTGCACAACATTGTCCGGCAAGGTGTATTGTTGCTTGCCGTAGTGGCTGCGATCGCCACCCAGAAATATCAGTGAAAAACGGAACTGGGGCAGACCGGTGATAATTTGGTGCACCCAGGATGAAACACCTCCGCGGATAAACGGATAGGTGCCTTCCAACAGCAGGGTGATATCGGCTATGGGGGCTTTTTGTTTGGGCGTGCGGCGGATCATAGCCAGCCCTCCATCAGGCTTTTGACCACAGGCGCGGGCCTAAATCGCGAACAGTTGGCGAGGTGAAAGCGCACTTTGCGGTAGTCCCTTGCGAGAAAAGCAATCTCTGCCTGATAGGGGAAAATTAATTCAGGCGGTGCGCCGTTTGCAAGCGCCGCTTCAAAAGCACGGCTGGCGGCTGTGGTGTGGTTCAGTGCCAGCTCTACCCGGCCCAAAAGCCGCCAGTCGTTGTGCTGGGATGTTGCGCCAGTTAGCTCCGCCAAAATGGTTCTGGCGTTTTCCAGATAGTATTGCCGCAGACCGCCCTGTGCCAGACCAAGGTAGGCCATTTCCCACCAAGTGTGGGCCAGCCTACGCTTCAGCCGGTTTCGATCAGGATGTTGCCGTTGCTCTAGAAGTTTTTGCAGGCTTTGGGCACGGGATGCCAAACGCTTCTCCTGCTGTTCCAGCATGGAGTAGGCCAGTAATCGCACGTCGTCGGATGGGTCTTTGAGCGCTTCTTGAAGAATGCTGATGGCTTCGCGGTCGGTTAGCTGTCGGGAGGCCAGTAGCGCTTTCAGGCGCCGTTCCGGAGCATGGGCTTCTCGGAGCACCTCGCGCAAGCCGCCTTCGCTGAAGGTCATTTGCTGGCTCATGTCCACCGGGCTGAAAGGCAAATCGGGTATGGCCGTTTCCTGCCAAGGGATGTTGTGCTCCGAGCGGGGCAAGTGCAGTGGCAGCAGCATACCGGCAAACACTCCGATGCTCCCGATCACCGGGATAGCAAACTGCAGAGTAAACAAAAGCAGGCCAGCCTGAAACCCCTTGCGGCGGTAGCTGGCAGGCAGCAGTGGCAGGCTCATAAGCGTGAACACCAAGCAAGCCAGTGCATGAATCGAGAGAAATGTCAGAAACGCAATGGCAGGCGGCAGGTCTGCAAAAAGGGATGCGATGCTGCCTGCTTCGAGTGACAGGCCCAGTGAAATCAACCAGGCGTTCATGCAGACTCCTTCCGGATTCTTTCAAGCCACTGGGTGATGTCGGTTGTGCCGCTGATTGGCTGTTGCCGGATGCGTGTCAAAGCTTCCAGCGATTGCCCGGTTTGTTGACGGATGTCGTCTGCCAACCTTTGCAAATAGGCTGCGCAGCCCAGTTCGTCTGTAAGTGGCATCAATATGGCCACTTGTGTCTCTGAAGTTTCAGGTGGGCAGGCTATAACATCGAGCCCCCGGCGCATCTTTTGCATCCGCTCGATAACCCGGGTGGCATCAGTCGCGTCTTTAAAGGAAAGGTGCACAAGGGAACCGGGAAGTTCGTGGTTCTGGGCATCAGACATAACCCGCGCCAATTGGAATTTGAACTGGCGCCATTCCGACGCGGATTGTTCCTGTATTTTCGTTTGCTCCTGAATCATATCTGCCATGTGCCCCGCCAAAATTGCCAATAAGCGCAGGGTTTTGGGCTGAAAGCTGAAAAAGGGCATGGCTTCCACGGCAATCATACCGATCATGACGCCGGTGGAATCAATGAGTGGCAGTGCTAGCAAAAGTTTGGTTTTCAGTTCGTCCCGGTTGTCGCGATATTCCGTGTGCACTGAAACCAGTGTTTGCTCTTGCAGGGCATGAGTTAGCAAGGGATCGTCGGTTTCTATGGATTGAAAGTTGCCGATGCTGGTCAACGGTGTATCCGACAGTTGATCCTCTTCAACCGCGTAAATGGCAGCAATCTGTAATTGGCCGTAGCGCACCATTAGGCGCATGATCAGCTCGCCGGTTTCCCGGTTGAGTCCTTGGCCTTGGGCGTGGGATATCTCGCTGTACAGGCGCCTTAGGGCTTCGCGCAGGCTGCTGGAGCTACCCGCCAGTTGTTGCTCCAGGCGATCGTGGGACACTTTCAGTAGATAGAAATTACGCGTGAACTCTTCCAGCCGCGTATGTCGGTACTGGTTGGCAGCTACCAGCTTTTCGATGCGCCGATCCCAATAATCGCGAAATTCCCCCGCAAGTAGGCCGATCGCCATCACGCCCAAGCCCCACACGTAAGGCAACTGATCCCCGGGCAACAGCTCTGCCCGCAAAAGCAGGCCCGCCGTTACGAGAATGACTGTGGAAGAGACAAGCGCCATGAAAAAACCGTATCTCAAGCCTGCGAGCAGGGTTACCAAAGCTGGCCATGGAAATATGTCACTGATAAACAGGGGGTCGTCCGGGCGATTCCAGAAACCCAAAGCGATAAACAGCGCCGTTATGGCGATGGTTTCAAACCACTTCAGCCAAATGGGTGACTGCTTGCTGGCCAGAGCCGGATCACTGTAAACGTCGGGTGTTTTCATCATGCCTTAGCGTGCGGAGTTGGTTACAGGCAGTGCGTCCAGCAGATCATCCAAGACCTTGTGCCCGGCAACGGTAACGCCTTCACGGCCCCAGCCGGTGCGGGCGCCTGTGGCAGACCAAAGCACCGAGTTGTCATCGGCGTTGCGGAACTCCAGAGTGATTCCGACAGCCGGTTCACCGTCTAACCCGGATTTGTAACGCCATTCGTCAACAGTGCCCGAAACGATAATGTCGGCGCCGTCTGACTGCGCGGCGGCGATGGCGTCTTGTTGCCTGGCCCGGTTGTCGTAGATCAGCGGGTTGTCATCGGCGGGCAGGTAAAGCTCCACCTCGGCCGCACCTTTCGCCCGCAGCAGTGCACTCAGGATGCTGGCGGCTTGGTCGCCAGCCTGCGGTGTTTGCGACAGGTTGCCCAGCGGGATAACCGCAAACCGGCTGTTCAAGTCTACAGGCTCGGACGCTTGCTGGCTTTGCATGACGGAACAACCGGCCAGAAAGGCCAGTGTCAGCACCAGTGTCATGGATCGGATGAGCATGATGAAAACTCCTGTTAATGGCCCAAATAAAGGGTATACGTTAATTTGGCATCTGCACGGGACTGACCGTCCAGACTGTCGGTGCTATAGCCAGCCGAAAACGCCAGCTCATCATCACCCGCAATACGCCAGCCGAGGCCCATGCGGGCGCCAAAGTCGAAGCTTGAGGTGGATAATACATAACCGCTGTCCAGTGCGAAAAACAATCGTGGCGATGGAGCGGTTCGGTTCAGGGCTTGAGGCTCCCCGTGGGACCACTGGGATGTGAGTCCGATGCGCCGATAGTCATCGGTTAACAGTCCGTCGGGTGCTAAAGGTACGGTCAGTTTGGCAAGGGTGCTGGCGCTTAGGCTGTTGCTCAAATTCAGCTGGCGGCTTTGATACCCCAGTGAAACCCGCCAAGCCGGGTCGTTCCGGAACAGGCTGTAAGTAGCGAGCAGGTCGGTGTTGTAGCCGCTGCCAATCTCGCCGCCGAGGGCTTCGTCTACTGAGATATAGTCAACATCACCGGTAACCTCCAGCCTTGGCCAAGGAGCGTAACTGCCAGAAACAGAGGCCCGGTTGGCAGACGTTAACCACCAGGCTTCCGCACTGTTGGTTACCCGTTCGTTGAACGCCAAGTCAGCGCCCAGAGTAAAGCGGTCCGAGGGTTGTGTTGTAAGCTCAAAAGCGGCCGACAGTTGGTCGCCACTGGCAAGGCGGTAGGTGCTAAGTTCGG
Organism: Marinobacter sp. 1-4A; assembly: GCF_016597725.1. Lineage (GTDB taxonomy): Bacteria > Pseudomonadota > Gammaproteobacteria > Pseudomonadales > Oleiphilaceae > Marinobacter. The sequence continues at coordinate 206,364 of NZ_VCGY01000003.1, read as the reverse complement.
TGCTCAGTAGAAGGTTCTGGTTGTTGGTCTGCCACTGCAGGCGACCGCTCTCTGACGGTTCGGGGCGCGCTAGTAGCAAGCCTTGGTTTTGGGCGCTGGTATGCTCTGCGGAAAAGAGCCAGCGGTAGCGGTCGTGGCTGAATTGTCCGGTCAGCCCGGCTGTGTGTAGTGAAAAACCGCCAAGATCGAGTATCTGTGCGCTTGCTTGCAGTGCCCGGTTGTCAAATCGGTAAAGGGGCTCTACGGGTTCTTGTATCGGGTCGCTCAGAACACTGTATAGCTGGGTAATGACCTCCGGGTCTGGCTTCTCCAGCTTTCGGGTGATGAGGACTGCATACTGCCGCAGAGCCTCTGCCTCGGCTTCAGACCGCGCGCCATTGTTGCGGGCGTAGTCAGACAACGATAGCAGTTGCGAGGGGTCGCCGCTGAGCTCTCTGCGGGCCTGTGCTAGCCAGGCCTCGGCCAATTCCGGTTCACTCAGTGCAAGGTGCCCATAGATTTGCAGCGGATAGGTGTCTGCGGAGTGGTAGTCGGCCAGTGTGGCTAGAATCTGCGGTAGTTGGCCGGGCAGCAGGCTGGGTTGGCTCAGTAAAAACCAACCCCAGTTGACCAGCATGTTGCCGTTATCCGGTGCCAGCGTGGCGGCTGCCAGAAACGCTTTTTGAGCGGCCCCGGGCTTGTTGTGGGCTTGGTGCAATCTTGCCGTCAGTATCCAAAATCGGGGATCGTTCGAGGCTTGAGAAAATGTACTCTCCCACTGCGCGAGCGATTCAGCCAGCTCGTCCCACAGGTTCAGAGAATTCTGCAGCTCTGCCATGGTGATGAGGTAGCGCAACTCTCCGGTCTCGCGATATTGCTGGCGGCTCAAAGCAAGGGTTTCGTGGGGCGAACCAAATTGCCAAGAGAGTGTGATTATGCGGTCTCTGAGTTCTTCGGGTATCTCAGCAACAGGCTGCTTGGCGCTGCGCTCATAGAATTGTTTGAGTAGATCTTTGCGGTTTAGCATGGTGGCGAGGTCCAAACGCATGGCCTCGGCTTCCTGAGCCAGCTCCGGATTTTGTGGTATAAATCCCAGCGCAGCCAGTGCTGATTCCGGATCCCGTGTGCGCCAATGCAGATTGGCGAGTCGCACTTTTTCTTCATCTGTCAGTGAGGGTGCTGCCTGCAGCAAGCTGATCGCGTCTTTGAAACGGCGGCTGTTCACAAGCAATACAAATCGGCGCTGTCGCAAGGCAGCGTTTTCGGGAAAACGGGCGATTCCTTGTGCCAAATACTGATCGGCAGCGCTCATTTCACCGGTACTGATGAGCGCGTCGGTAAGCTGGTTATAGCCTTCCGGGTTCAGTTGCTTGCGGGCGGCGCGCACCTTGAGCAGCTCGACGAGCGTTGGCCAACGGAACAGGCCGCTAGCCAAGCTGGTGGCCCGCTCATAGGCAATTGAAGACGTGTCTCCCGGAGCCTGGCTAAGAAACAGTTCGCGCCAATAACCCAGAGCTTCCGAGGGCATGCTGTTCCATTCGTATACCCGGGCAATACGCTCCATATCGCTTCTGGCCAATGTACGGCCGCTGCTTTCCATGCGTTTGATGGTGGTCAGGGCCTCGCGGATGTCGCCCTGGCTTAACTGCAACATTAGGAATCGACGCTGTACATCCATGTCGCCGGGTTCTTTCTGCGCCAGCAAAGCAAGCCAGTGCCCACTTACTTCCGGCTCACCCGCAAGATCGGCAAGGCGTATGCCTTCGCGCAGCTGTTGCGGGCTCAGTCTGGTGCTTTCGTGAGCTTCTTGAAACAGTTCCAGTGCTTTGCCTGCGTTTCCTGTGGCCAGCTCCAGCCGAATCAGGTTGCGAATAAATGCGCTTTCTTCGTCGCTTGGAACCAGCGGTAATATGGTTTCAAGGGTGTCTTTCGCGCTGTTCGGGTTGCCGGTGGCTTCCTGCAGGTTCGCAAGATCCTGTCCCAGCCGGAATCGGGCAGTGCCGCTAGCCTGTTCAAAGAGTTGCTGACGCACAGCCAACTGTTCCTCAACGGAAAGCAGTGGCAGAACGTCGGCGGCAAGCGCCCGCTTCTCGGCAATCGAGTAGTCCTGATTAAAGGCTTGCTCAAGTGTAGACGCAAGCTGGCCCCGAAGCTGCGATCGGCCCGCATCGGTCTCGGCGCGGAAAAACTCACCCCGGAGAAGCTCCGTTTGGGTGGACATAGCTTGGAGCGGAATCTGGGCGTTATCGAGCAAAGGTGCCAGTGTGTTCCTGGCTTTGGCGGGTTGACCGGCTTTCTGCTGCATTCTGCTGAGGTTGAGGCGCAGTTTTTGGTTGCCTGCATCGGATCTCAGTAGCGTTTCAAGATAAGCCAGAGAAATGCTGTCGGGGGCCTCAAGGTAGCGGGGGTCCTCGAAAACAGCCTGCCGCGGAAATAACAGGTATAAGGCCACCAAAAGCAGGCCAGCCAGAGCCAGCAAAGCTGGAAGGCTAAAAAAGGCAGGCTTGCGGTGGCGCATGAATCAGTGGCACTCCAGCTCAAAACGGCCACGGCTTTGTTCCGAGGCATGGAAGTGAAGACGTTTGTCGGAGTCTTTAGCAATGGACAGCTGCTGCCCTTTCACAGAGCAGCGAGATGCACCCGACAAGGTAAAGTCCAGTGGTTGATACCCTTCAAACGCCAGTGTTATGTGCCAGAGGTTGTTCCTCTGCTTGCGTTGCCATTGGACGATTTGCGCGTTTGCGGAATCCAGCACAGGCCCGATGACAGGGCCGGGGGAAAGGACCAGCAAGGGATCATCTCCTACGAGATGAACGAAGCGCAGCTTGCCCGCGTCATGAAAACCTGCGACGCCACGGCTGAGTGACATGTCGGGGTACTGGTCCTGACTGATGCGTACCGTTGAAGGCGGGCGTATACCGCGCCAACGAAAGCTGTGTTTATCAGGCTTCAGGAGAACCGAATAGTATTGTGCCTGCACCCGCTTGGCGTAGTCACTTAAATACAGAGGGGTTACCGGCTGGGAAAGTGCATAGGTGTAGACCTCTTCCAGCGCCCTGAGCGCTTCGGGTTTGGTGCCGGAGTAAAAGTGGTAATAGATGCTAATGGGTTTCAGGCGGTTGTTGGCTTCCAAAATCCGGAAGGTATCAATAACGTTGCGGAAGCCGTAAAACGGGCCGGTCCATAGGTCTGTGTACACGTTTTCATTCATTACGGCGGCATAGACCTGCAACTCGTCACCCACAGGGCGCGCATCGGGCCAAACGCCAGCCAACTCGGAATCGTAAGGCAGTGGGTGGGTATCGCCCCCGTTCACGTTGAGCAATCCCATTTCCCGGGTAACTCTCAGTGCCTCGGGGCCGGGGCGGGCATCTCCGGTCCAAAGAAACATAGACACGGGTTTATCATCGGGTGCCAAACGCTCGTTAATGTAACTGACCGAGTCGCGAATTTCCCGAACCAGAGACGGGGTGTATCCGGGTATATTCATTGAGTATCCGTAGAGGGTGTCCTCCGGATTCGGGGCGCTCTCGGGTCCGCCCTCAATCATGCGCCAGAAAAAAGGATGGCTGTATGAATGGGAAGCAACTTCCACATTGTCCATACGGAAAATAGCACGAGCACTTGCTTCTGCCTCTTGGCTGATGTCTGGATAGAGACCTTCCGGCGATGTTTCCGCTTCAATCACTGAAACGGTATGGGGAATATCGAAGACCTTGAGAATACGCTGCGCAATGGCGTCTGAACCCAGCGGGCTACCGGGCAGTTCGGCACGGGACACCAAGCCGTCGCCGTCAATGTGCGCAGTCAGTATGCGCCTGCCGCTTTCGGTGGTGCTGTCGATTGCCGGAAATGCTGGCAGTTTAAGAGCCTGTTTCAGAAAATCGAAAGGATCGAAAAGCCAGAATGCCTCATCCTCCGGGCCTCTTTCAAAAATGAACGGTGAAACAGCCACGCCGCCTTCAGAGTGGGTATAAACCGGGCTGAAACGGGTGCCGGTTACATCTGTTGCGCTAAGCCAGTAGTCAGCAGGGGACGCTTGCGGCAATGGTCCTGTAACCGCTGTAGGTAAGCGTTTACTTTCAAAGTTGCCCACAGAAGTGTGTTTGGGTGAGGTTTCGAGATCTCCGTTTGGCAAAGCCACGCGCTGGCTTTGCATCAGATTCCGACACTGGGTGTTTGTGGGTGTAAGCCCGAAAGTAACCACCGGCAGTTCTGACGATTGCCATCCGCTGAGCCAGCGACAGAAACCGGTTCTTTTAGCGTTGGCTTCCCACCAGACCACTACGCCTGCGTAGCGGTCATCCAAAGGTTCTTGCAAAAATGGCTGCAGGGTTGAGCGGTAGATAGGCACGAGCCCAAGCCGCTCTAACAGAATGCCAAGACGCCGGTGGGCGGCGCTTTGGTCAATTTGGCTTTGCGGTAGATCATGGAACACCAATACATGGCGCTTATGAACCGGCGGTTGTGTGGGGCCAAGTCGGTTCAGGTTGTGATCGGAAACATAGGGAATGAAGCCGTCCTGTGCGAGCGCTTCCGACTGTGCTTGGGTGTCGTCCTTGTTCGTGGCGTAGTCAATAGCAATGATCGGGGTGTCCGGGTGCACCTCGCGCCAGTGAGCAAGCTGGCCGGAGAGCCATTCACGGCTCTCGTCAGGAACACTGTGGTAGCGACGGCCGCCAGCTTCATAGCCGTGGCGCCACGATTCGAACGCTAGTGCATCCACTAGCTTATGGGCAGGCTCGGGCAAGTGGAAACCACGGTTTATAATGATGCGGCTTTGCGGGAAGCGCTCCCGAATATCCGCAATCAGCAGCCCCTGAGACTGGGCAAAAGCTTGCTGGTTTTCTTTGCCTTCAGAGGTAAGAAGATGGCTGTCTAGCGTATCCAGAAAAACGCCTTGAAACCCGCGGGCCATTTCCGGAGCGATTAACTGCTCCATCATGAAATTCCGAACATCGGCCCGGCGTATATCCAAAACCTCGCTCTTCCAAGCTTTGTTCTCCCCCAGCACCCAGTCGCTCTGTAGGCTTTTGGCTGCTTGGTGTGACCGGGCCATTTCTCCTGCGCTCAGATATACGATCGGGCGGGTTTGGCCTTGGTTCAATAGGTCGAGGCGGGCATTCGAGGTTTGGTCTGCTTGCAACACTAGCCAGTCGTAAGCGTATAGGCTGCCTATCGGCGCTTCGTTGCCGTAATAGAAGCCAACGTTGCGGGGAGATGCTGATTGTTGTGTGCCTGCAGCCAGCACAGAGGCGGACAAAAGGAGCAGTATACTGAGCAGGAAGTGTCGGATCATGTGGGCAGATGCTGCAAAAAATGTGTTGGAGTTCTACATTGTAACGCAAACTGAAACCAGTGACTTGCCTGCCTGATTTCCGAGGGTTGGCAAAGGAACCGGCGTGTTGATTGTGCAAGTCAGCGCTTCTGAGTCATTGGTACGCTTAATTTTTCTGCGGTATTCCGGCTTTTTTGAGCCGATAAGCCAGTGCTGGCCGGGTGAGCCCAAGCAAGCGTGCGGCCTCGGACACGTTCTGGCTTGCCTGACTCATCGCCCGCCGCATAAGAGTTTCTTCCACCTCATCCAGACTGATATTGTTGTTGATGATGCTCTCCGCCCAGTGCGCGGACCCTTCTTGTTGCAAATCGCCGGAGACTACCTGACCCGCGTCATCGATAAATTCCGAGGGTTGAGGCGAAGCCTGCTGGAATTCGCTGTTTCGGAAGACCGCAAAAAGCGCGTCCTGGCTGATGGACTCGTTATTGTCAGTGAGTATCACGCCGCGCTCGATCACGTTTTCCAATTCCCGGATATTGCCGGGCCAGCGATAGCGAAGGCAAAGCTCCAGCGCCTTGTCCGACAGGCCGAGGGTGTGTTTGTTATACTCTGCTTCGAACTTCCGTAGAAAGTGCTCGGTTAGAAGCGGGAGGTCTTCAAGGCGTTCGCGCAAAGGTGGAATCTGCACGGGAAAAACATTCAGGCGATAGTAGAGGTCTGCCCGGAATTTACCCGCTTCAACCGCCTCAGCAAGGCTTTCGTTTGTTGCAGTTATGATGCGCACATTGACCGATCGTGTGCGGTTATCGCCAACGCGCTCTAGCTCTCCCTCTTGAAGCACTCGTAGTAGCGAAGCCTGCGCTCGGGGTGTCAGTTCGACCACTTCATCCAGAAAAATCGTGCCTTTATCAGCCCGTTCAAATCGGCCCGGGCGGGATTGGTTAGCACCGGTAAAGGCGCCTTTTTCAACGCCAAAAAGTTCGGATTCAATAAGGTCCGGTGGTATGGCGGCACAATTGACGGCAACAAACGGCCTGTCAGCCCTTTCACTGCGCAAGTGAACACTGCGTGCGATCACTTCTTTACCAACACCGGTTTCACCAAGCAGCAACACCGAAACTTTTCCCAACGCTGCTTTATCAATCATTTTGCAGACTTTGTTGTAGGACGCCGACTGGCCAATGCCATAGTACTGCCCTTGTTGCTTTTCGAGGCTGCTGCGCAACGAGCTGACCTGAGATTGCAGATCGTAAAGTTCTTCTATGATGGGGTCTGCTTTGAAGTAACGGGCAAACTCTTCGGCGTCGTCCCACTGTTCAGCAGGCTTTCCTACAATAATGCATTTTTCATCCCCGCAGCCGCGGCAACTGGTTTCACGGAAAATGATTTCACGCCCCATGAACGAGGATGTATAGGCGCATGCATAGCCCAGCAAAGCCCAGCAAGCTGGCTCATCCATTTGCCCCAATTCGGTCTGGCAAATTTCCACTTCAAAAGAATCAATCCACTCCATTTCCGCATAGAAGTCGCCAGTTTCCTGATCGATGTCCACCTGAATAGGGGTAACGTTGACCATACCCTTCAGGGCATGGAGTTGCGGGCCAGCAAGAAAAATGTCCATCTCGTCGCAGTGCGGGCGAAGCTTACGTGCCAGCTCTGCATCCTTCAGGCCGGACTGGTAGCCAAGGCGCAGAAAAAAGCCCTTTGCTCTTGCAATGCCCATGCTGTTAACCATTTCGCGCCGGAATGCGCCCATGGCGCTCACAGCCATCAACAGCATGCGCTGCTCACCAAGCCAGATTTTTCCTTCGGAGCTCAGGAATCGAATTTGGTCAGTAAGGTCTTGAAATTTAATGTTTTTCAGTTTCGGCTTATAACTGACAGCCATGCTCGGGTCCCCTTTTGTTTTTGTGTGGGGTAAAGGCGAACGCTCGGAATCTGCGACAGTCATGTATCCACAGATTGATGTCGAAAATCAATCAAATGATAAAAAACAATCGGAAAGTACTAGATGATCTAGAGCGATTCATCAATTGCTCACTTAATTTTTTGTTTTTTATCAAATGATCAAATTTTCCTGATCAACCTCAAATTTTAAAAACTATTTTCTGATGCTTAAACAACTCCGATTCCTCTAAAAAATCAATAAAAACAGTTTTTTGGTATTGCTTTTGGCAGCCCTAAGAAAATTGTGGCACAGCCGTTGCTCAAACCTATTTAACAAACAACAACGATAACGGGGTCAGCAATGGAACACCGAGTAAAGACCTTCAACGAGTACACCCGCTACATCCGGGTTCGCAGCGCACCAGAGGACAAGTTTGTGGAGTTCGATTTTGCAATCGGCTACCCCGAACTGTTTGTCGAGCTGGTGCTGCCCCGAGGCGCCTTCAAGACTTTCTGTGAGCACAACAACGTAGTGCACATGGATTCCGCGATGATCCGCCAGATTGATGAAGACATGGTCAAGTGGCGTTTCGGAGAGAACGGCCACCGCTAGAAAGCAGCTAACCACCAGCGCCAACATCCACCTCACAACAACAATGATGGTAGGGCAGTTATGACTATTGAAATAAAAACCACCTCTGTGGAACCCATTCGCAATACCTACTCCGCGATAGCTCGCAGGTTTGGTGACAAGCCGGCAACCCGCTATCAGGAAGCCAGTTTTGATATCGAAGCCAAAACCAATTTTCACTACCGGCCGCTGTGGGATCCGAAGCGCACTTTGAACGACCCCAGCCGTACTGCCATGCAAATGGATGACTGGTATGCCGTAACCGATCCGCGCCAGTTTTTCTACGGCGCCTATGTCGGCAACCGGGCCAAGATGCAGGAAGCTGCAGAAAGCAACTTTGGCTTCTGCGACAAGCGAAACCTGCTGACCCGCCTGCCTGAGGAAACCCAGCACCAGCTCCTACGACTGTTAGTGCCCCTGCGCCATGTTGAGCTGGGCGCGAATATGAACAACAGCAAAATCGCGGGCGATGCTATCGCGACTACCGTTGCCCAGATGCACATGTTTGCTGCAACCGACCGACTGGGGATTGGCCAGTACCTGTCCCGTATTGCTCTGCTGCTCGATGGCAGCACAGGCAAGGCGCTGGATGAATCCAAAACCTTCTGGATGGACGACGAACTCTGGCAGCCCATGCGCAAACTGGTGGAAGACATGCTGGTGATCGATGACTGGTTCGAGCTCACGCTTGTGCAGAACGTTCTTCTGGATGGCCTTATGTATCCGTTGATCTACGACAGGATGGACGCTTGGTTGGGCGAGCAGGGTGCCGAGGATGTGTCTCTGCTCACCGAGTTCCAACGCGACTGGTTCAAGGAATCTCTGCGTTGGACCAACGCAATGACCAAGACCGTTGTTGGCGAGAGCGAGGGTAACCGTGAACAGCTCCAGATATGGGTGACCCAGTGGGAGCCTCGCGCTTATGAGGCCTTGAAACCGATTGCTCAGGCTACGACCGGTCTCGATGCCCTGGACGAAATCCGCGCAGAGCTTTCTGTCCGGCTTAAGAAAGTTGGTCTTGAAAGTACAGGAGTTCAGGCATGAGCCAGAAAGTATTTATCGCATTTCAGGACAACGACAACGCCCGCTATTTGGTTGAAGCGGTAATGCAGGACAACCCGGAGGCTGAGGTACAGCACCAACCGGCCATGATCCGGATTGAGGCGGAAAAACGTCTGGTTATTAACCGCGCAACCATGGAAGAGACACTCGGTCGCGAATGGGATGTTCAGGAAATGCTGATTGATGTGATCAGTATTGGCGGCAATGTCGACGAAGACGACGACCACTTCATTCTTCAGTGGAACTGATTGGGAGATCCAAGATGGCTATTAAAAACAAGAAGCTGAACCTGAAAGACAAGTACCAGTACCTTACCCGTGATATGGCCTGGGAGCCCACGTACCAGAAAAAAGAAGACATCTATCCGGATGAGCAGTTTGAGGGCATCAAGATTACCGATTGGTCGCAATGGGAAGACCCGTTTCGCCTGACCATGGATGCCTACTGGAAGTACCAGGCCGAGAAAGAAAAGAAGCTGTACGCAATTTTTGATGCGTTTGCTCAGAACAACGGCCATCAGAACATTACTGACGCCCGTTACGTTAACGCGCTGAAGCTGTTCCTTTCGGGCGTTTCGCCACTCGAATACGCGGCATTTCAGGGGTATGCGCGGGTTGGTCGCCAGTTTAGTGGGGCCGGTGCCAGAGTCGCTTGCCAACTGCAGGCCATTGACGAGTTGCGCCACTCCCAGACCCAGCAACACGCAATGAGCCATTACAACAAACATTTCAATGGCTTGCACGATGCGGCACACCAGCATGACAGGATCTGGTTCCTTTCGGTTCCCAAATCTTTCTTCGATGACGCACGATCTGCGGGCCCTTTCGAGTTTCTGACAGCCATTTCGTTCTCGTTTGAATACGTTCTGACCAACCTGCTGTTTGTGCCCTTTATGTCGGGTGCCGCCTATAACGGTGATATGGCTACGGTCACTTTCGGGTTCTCTGCCCAGTCGGATGAAGCACGTCACATGACCCTCGGCCTTGAGGTGATCAAGTTCATACTTGAGCAGCACGAGGACAACGTACCGATCATCCAGCGCTGGATCGACAAGTGGTTCTGGCGTGGCTTCCGCCTACTGAGTCTGGTGGGAATGATGATGGACTACATGTTGCCCAACAAGGTGATGTCCTGGGCGGAAGCCTGGGAAGTTTACTACGAGCAGAATGGTGGAGCCCTGTTCAAGGATCTGGAGCGCTACGGCATTCGTCCTCCCAAGTATCAGGATGTTGCGAATGCTGCCAAGAACCACGTCAGCCATCAGGCCTGGGGCACTTTCTACCAGTATAGTCAGGCCACCAACTTCCACACCTGGATGCCTGAAGAAGAAGAGATGACCTGGCTCTCTGAGAAGTATCCGGAGACTTTCGACAAGTACTATCGCGCTCGTTTTGAACACTGGGACAAAGAGCAGAAAGAGGGACGTCGTTTCTACAACAATACGCTTCCCCAGCTCTGTCAGGTGTGCCAGATACCGGTGATCTTTACCGAAAAAGACGATCCGTCAGTGTTCAGTCATCGCCAGATCAAGCACGAAGGTGAGCGCTACCATTTCTGCTCCGACGGTTGCTGCGACATCTTCAAGAACGAGCCAGAGAAGTACATACAGGCTTGGCTGCCAGTACATCAGATTTATCAGGGTAACTGCGGTGGTGCGGACGTCGCGACAGTGGTTGAGAAGTATTACCACATCAATCTTGGCGTCGACAACATGGAATATCACGGCTCGCCGGATCACCAGCGTTGGCTGGATATCAAGGGCCTGAAGCCATTGCAGTCGAATAGCGAGAAAAAGACCGCAGCCTGACCAGATTTGCCCGCCCTCGCTGTCAGCCCGGGCGGGCCACCAAAACAAGAAGGAGAACACCATGAGTGTTAACGCTATATCCGAATATCACGCAGAACCCAAAGACCGTGTCGAGAACTTCAACGGCATGCAGCTGCTTTATGTCTACTGGCCCAAGCATCTGATGTTCTGCGCACCTTTTGCGTTGCTGGTTGCGCCGGACATGACCTTTGGTGCGTTTGTAGACGAGCTGCTCAAGCCTGCGGCTGCCGGGCACCCGGATTCCGAAAAAGCTGACTTTCTGAATGCCCAGTGGCTGCTTAACGGTGAAGCCTTCACCCCAGACCCGGCCTCCACGCTGATCGACAGCGGTATTGACCATAAAAGCATGCTGACCGTAACCACTCCGGGCCTGGAAGGCATCCGGGGTTCCGCATCCTGAGGGTTGAGTTATGAGCCATACCGTAACCATTGAGCCGATTGGCGAACAGATTGAAGTTGAAGATGGCCAGACCATCCTTCAGGCCGCGCTTCGTAGTGGTGTGTGGTTGCCCTTTGCTTGTGGCCACGGAACCTGTGGAACCTGCAAGGTCCAGGTGGTCGACGGTGATGTGGATCTGGGAGAAGCCTCTTCATTTGCGTTGATGGACAGTGAGCGAGAAGAGGGCAAGGTGCTGGCTTGCTGCGCCACGCTTGAAAGTGACGTGACCATTGAAGCGGACATTGATGTAGATGAAGACTTTGAGGGGTATCCGGTTGAGGATTATCAAGCCACGGTCACCCAAATTGTTGACCTGTCGCCAACCATCAAGGGCGTGCACTTAAAGCTTGACCGAGGAATGGCCTTTCAGGCTGGCCAGTACATCAATATTGATTTGCCTGACGTGGAAGGCTCCCGGGCCTTCTCGCTGGCGAATCCTCCTAGCCGTGCAGATGAAGTGGAACTGCATATCCGGCTGGTCGAAGGGGGCGCGGCCACATCCTTCATTCACCAGCAGTTAAAAGAAGGTGACAGACTGAACCTGTCAGGGCCATACGGGCAGTTCTTTGTGCGCAGCTCCCAGCCGGGTGATCTCATTTTCATTGCCGGTGGCTCCGGGCTTTCCAGCCCCCAAAGCATGATTCTGGACCTGCTGGCGCAGGACGATGACCGGCAGATCGTGCTCTTTCAAGGCGCCCGCAATCTGGAAGAACTCTATAACCGAGAGCTTTTTGAAGGTCTGGCACGTGACCATGAAAACTTTACCTATGTCCCCGCCTTGAGTCAGGCCGAGGAGGACGTCAGCTGGCAAGGGTTCAAGGGGTACGTGCACGATGCCGCGAAAGCGCATTTTGACGAACGCTTTTCGGGCCGAAAAGCCTACCTCTGTGGGCCGCCACCAATGATTGATGCGGCCCTCACCGCACTGATGCGAGGGCGACTGTTTGAACGGGATATTTTCATGGAGAAATTCCTGACGGCGGCTGACGGAGCGGAAGATGGACAGCGCTCTGCCCTGTTTAAAAAAATCTGATGGGGGCCGGCCCATGGGCGAGTTCTTGCAAGTCACCGAACAGTGCAGTGGTCAGTCGTTTCGTTGCAAGTCTGGCCAGAGCGTTCTCAAGGCTATGGAGCAACAGGGGCTGAAATGCGTGCCGGTTGGCTGCAGGGGTGGTGGTTGTGGCTTCTGCAAGGTTACCGTGCTCAGTGGCCAGTATTCCTGTGGAAAGATGAGCCGGATGCACGTGCCCCCGGAAGCGCTTGCACAGGATCAGGTGCTGGCCTGTCGCATCTATCCATTGACCGATCTGATTATTGAATGCCGGCCGCAGCAACCTGCAGCCAGACACACGAATGAGCACACAACAACAAAAGCAATGAGGTAATGATTATGAAAAAGGGTGTAATGCGTCCCGGTCACGTCCAGATCCGTGTTCTCGATATGGATGAAGCCGTCAAACACTACAGCGACCTTTTGGGCCTGATCGAAATGGACCGTGATGATCAAGGTCGCGTGTATTTAAAGGCTTGGACCGAGGTGGACAAGTTCTCCGTCGTGCTTCGTGAGGCAGATGAGCCTGGTATGGACTTTATGGCTTTCAAGTGCCTCAGCGAAGAGGTGGTGGATCAATTGCGTGGCGAACTCGCCGCGTTTGGCTGTGAGATCGAAGACGTTCCCGAGGGTGAACTTAAGGACTGCGGGCGCCGGGTGCGTTTTATCGCCCCCACCGGACACGCCTTTGAAATCTTCGCTACGAAGAAGCAGACCGGTAAATGGGGTGTGGGCAATCACAACCCGGAAGCCTGGCCGCGCGGACTTGAAGGTATGAAGGCAACGCGTTTCGACCATTGCCTGCTCTACGGTCCTAACCTGGATGAAACTCTGAATTTGTTCCGTGATGTGCTCGGTTTTGATCTGGCTGAGCAAGTAATAGCTCCTGACGGCAAACGGGTTGCACAGTTCCTGACGGTCAGCACCAAGGCGCACGATATCGCGTTTATTCACCATGAGGAGCCGGGTAAGTTCCACCACGCATCGTTTTTCCTGGAGACCTGGCAGGACGTTCTCAAGGCCGCCGACCTGCTGTCCATGACCGACACCTCCATTGATATCGGCCCCACGCGTCACGGCCTGACTCACGGCCAGACAATCTACTTCTTCGACCCTTCAGGCAATCGCAACGAAGTTTTCGCCGGTGGTGATTATCACTACCCGGACCATGAGCCAGTGACCTGGGACGCCGAGGAACTGGGCAAAGCCATTTTCTACCACGACCGGGCACTGAACGAGCGGTTCCTGTCCGTACTGACCTGATAAACCGGGTGCTGGAAACAAGCACCCTCAGCACAGTTGCCGGTGACAGAATCACCGGCTGTTGCAGGTTTGTGGGTCTGGGTGCCGGTTCCCATCGAATAAGGAGAGGTTATGCCAATTGCACAGCTTTATATCATTGAAGGTCGCAGTGATGAGCAAAAGGAAACGCTGATCCGGGAGGTGAGCGAAGCCATGGCACGCTCCCTGGATGCACCTAAGGAGCGCATACGAGTGTTGATTACCGAAATGCCCAAACAGCACTTCGGCATAGCGGGTCAGTCTGCGAAAAAGCTCGGGCGCTAGATCAAAAACACAACTTCCAAAAATTACAAAAAAGGACGTATCGATGAGATACACAAAAATACTGACTCTGGCGGGCCTTTTGGCGGCGGCTCCACTTTCGTCTCCCGCGCTGGCCGCCAACGGACACTATGTTCCAGGCGTGGAAGGTATAGGTGGCCCTGCCGTTCCGCCGCCGGGGGTTTACTACCGTGGTTATCTGGTGCGTTACGACATCGACAATCTGAGAGACGGCCAGGCTAACAAAGCACCCGGCAAGAACACAGGTGAAGTGACAGCCTTGGCCAACCGGTTTATCTGGATCACGGATAAAACGTTTTTGGGTGCCAACTATGGTGTGGAAACCATAATTCCGTTGCAGAACACCTCGCTTGATTTCAGAGGCGTGGGCGTAAAGGACAGCGATAGCGGCCTCGGTGACATCTTTGTTGGGCCGGTTGTTTTGGGGTGGCATGGACAACAATGGGACGCGGTGTTTGCTGCGGGCCACTGGTTTGAGACTGCAAGTTATGAGCCCACGGAGCCAGCATCAATCGGTAAGGGGCATGGCACTACCATGCTGACCCTGGGTGGAAACTGGCATTTTGATGCAGATAAAAACTGGTCTTTTTCAGCGCTGTCCCGGTACGAAATCAAGACCGAGCAGGATGATACCGGTGTTACGCCCGGGGACAGCTACCTGATCGAGTGGGCCCTGAGCCACCGCCTGGACACCGGACTGGATATCGGTTTGGTGGGCTATGAAGCCTGGCAACTGGAGGGCGATAAAGGTGGCTCTACCGATAAAGCTGAGAAGCATGCTCTCGGCGCTGAAGCAGGCTATTTCTGGCCCAACCACGGGCTGGGTCTGAACGCCGCTTTTTACCAGGAATATAACAACGAGGCAGGGCCGGAAGGGGCTTTGCTGCGCCTGCATCTTACCAAGGTGTTTTAAGGTCAGGAGATCAAGCTCTCGAAAACAGGCGAGAGCTTGATCGAGCTAAGGACACTGAGATGTTACTCGAACAACCAGAACGCTGCGGCAGTGCGCAGACATAGTTAACGAAAAAGGTGAGCCATGAAAGAGTTCAAACATTTTATCAATGGCGAGTATGTGCCGTCTGCCAGCGGCAAGTTATTTGAAAACCGCTGCCCGGTCGACAACAGCCTGATTGGCAAGGTTTATGAAGCCGGTGAAGCGGAAGTCGATACTGCTGTCCGTGCTGCCAAGGCCGCCCTGAAAGGCTCTTGGGGTAAAATGACGCAAAAGCAGCGATCTGAAATGCTGTACAAAATTGCTGATCGCATTAATGAGCGTTTTGACGAGTTTCTGGATGCAGAGTGCCTCGATACTGGCAAGCCGCGCTCCATGGCCAGCCATATAGATATTCCCCGTGGTGCAGCTAACTTCAAAGAATTTGCGGAATCCATGAGCCATCCGACCGAAGGTTTCCGGATGGACACCCCGGATGGGGCAGGTGCCTTGAATGTTGGCCACCGCACACCAAAGGGGGTTATCGCTGTTGTCTCCCCATGGAACCTGCCATTGCTGCTGATGACCTTCAAGGTTGGCCCCGCGTTGGCCTGTGGTAACACCGTTGTTGTTAAGCCATCGGAAGAAACTCCGGCTACGGCCACACTGCTTGGCGAGGTTATGAACGAATGTGGCGTACCACCCGGTGTGTTTAATGTAGTACACGGCTTTGGCCCGGATTCTGCCGGAGCTTTCCTGACGTCTCACCCACTGGTGGATGCCATCACGTTCACCGGCGAAACCCGCACGGGTGAAACCATCATGAGAGCGGCGTCTGTGGGCTTGCGCAACGTCTCCATGGAATGCGGTGGCAAGAACCCCGGCCTTGTGTTCGCAGACTGTGATCTCGAAAAAGCCGTTGAAGGCACCATGCGTTCTGCGTTTGTTAACTGTGGCCAGGTTTGCCTGGGCACCGAGCGGGTTTATGTGGAGCGTTCGATTTTTGACCAGTTCCTTGCCCGCATGAAGGAAGAAGTAGCCAAGCTGAAGCTGGGCCGCCCGGAAGACCCCGAGGCTAACTTTGGGCCGCTGGTCAGCTTGGAGCATCGCGACAAGGTGAAGAGCTACTACGATCTGGCGCGGGAAGAAGGTGCAACCGTTGAGATCGGTGGTGGCATTCCGGACATGGGTGCCGAACTGAATGACGGTGCCTGGATTGAGCCGACGATCTGGACAGGTTTGCCTGATGACGCTCGCGTTGTGCGCGAAGAGATTTTTGGTCCCTGCTGCCATATCCGCCCGTTTGATACCGAAGACGAAGCCATCGCTTTGGCTAATGACACCAATTACGGCTTGGCCTGCGCAATCTGGACCGAAAACTCGGCCCGCGCAATCCGTGTGGCACAGCAGATGGAAGTTGGTCTGGCCTGGGTGAACTCCTGGTTCCTGCGGGATCTGCGCACTTCATTTGGTGGTGCCAAGCAGTCCGGCCTGGGTCGCGAGGGTGGTGTACACGGCCTCGAGTTCTACTCCGAAACCAAAAATATCTGCATCAAACTCTGAGGAACGGACATGGACAAGCAACAGATTCAGGCCTGTGGTGATGAGCTTTACGAGGGCATGATTAACCGCATTCCCGTGCGCCCGCTGACAGAGCGTTTTACCAATATCAGCATTGAGGATGCCTACAACATTTCTCTCCGGGTTATGGAGCGCCGTATCGAGTCTGGAGAAAAGGTTATCGGTAAAAAGATCGGCCTGACCTCGAAGGCTGTGCAAAACATGCTCAAGGTTGGCCAGCCTGACTTCGGGTACCTCACCGACAAAATGGCATACAGCCAAGGCGAAGAAGTTCAGATTTCCGACCGCCTAATGCAGCCCAAAGCCGAGGGTGAAATTGCCTTCATTCTGAAAAAAGACCTGATGGGCCCGGGGTTGACAGCGGCCGATGTGCTGGCAGCAACCGATTGTGTACTCCCTTGTTTTGAGGTGGTCGACTCCCGTATCGAAAACTGGGAAATAAAAATTCAGGACACCGTGGCCGACAACGCTTCCTGCGGTGTCTTCCTGCTGGGCGATCGCGCGGTGAATCCGCGCAAGGTGGATCTGGCTACCTGCGGCATGGTGGTGGAAAAGAACGGCTCGATTATCAGTACCGGTGCAGGTGCAGCGGCTTTAGGTAGCCCGGTGACCTGCGTTACCTGGCTGGCAAACACCCTTGGGCAGTTTGGCATTCCATTGAAAGCTGGCGAAGTGATCCTGTCCGGTTCGCTGGTGCCTTTGGAGCCAGTGCAGGCCGGTGACTTTATGAGTGTAAGCATCGGTGGAATTGGCAGTGCGTCTGTCCGCTTTATCTGACCGGCCCCATTGATAACAGGAATACGATTATGAACAAAAAACTTAAAGCGGTCATTATCGGCCCAGGCAATATCGGTACCGACATGCTCATGAAAATGCAGCGTTCCGAGTGGATTGAGCCCGTCTGGATGGTGGGCATCGACCCGGAATCCGAAGGTCTCAAGCGTGCTGCCGAAATGGGCATTAAAACCTGCTCAACCGGGGTAGATGGTGTTCTGGAACATATCATCGCGGATGATGTTCGCGTTGCTTTCGATGCAACGTCCGCCTACGTCCATGCCGAGAACAGCCGCAAGCTGAACGAACTGGGCGTCATTATGGTGGACCTGACACCTGCAGCCGTTGGGCCCTTCTGTGTGCCACCGGTGAACCTGACCGACCATGCCAGAAACCTGGAAATGAACGTCAACATGGTGACCTGCGGTGGCCAGGCGACGATTCCGATGATTGCAGCTGTCAGCCGTGTTCAGCCAGTGGCCTACGGCGAGATTGTCGCTACGGTGTCTTCACGTTCAGTGGGCCCGGGTACGCGCCAGAACATCGATGAGTTCACCCGCACCACAGCGGGTGCCGTGGAGAAAGTGGGTGGGGCCAAAGAAGGCAAGGCGATCATCATCATCAACCCGGCAGAACCGCCGCTGATGATGCGTGACACCATCCATTGTCTCACCGAAGGTGAGCCGGACCAGACCGCTATTACAGAATCCATCCACGCCATGGTGAAGGAAGTACAGAAGTACGTTCCGGGTTACACCCTGATCAACGGCCCCATTTTTGATGGCAACAAGGTCAGTTGTTATATGCAAGTGGAAGGGTTGGGCGATTTCCTGCCCAAGTACGCTGGCAATCTTGACATCATGACAGCCGCCGCTCTGCGCACTGCCGAGATGTTTGCTGAAGAAGCTGCCGACGGCACCATCACATTGCCGGCACGCGGCTAAGCGGGGGAGAGAACAATGAACTTGAACGGTAAAAAAGTCACGCTGCACGATATGAGCTTGCGCGATGGTATGCACGCAAAGCGCCATCAGATTAGTCTGGACGAGATGGTGAGTATCTCAACGGCCATGGATGAAGCCGGTATGCCGCTGATTGAAGTCACCCACGGCGATGGCTTGGGCGGACGCTCACTGAACTATGGCTTTCCGGCCCACAGCGATGAGGAGTACCTCCGTGCGGTGGTGCCGAAAATGAAAAACGCCAGGATCTCTGCGCTGCTGCTGCCGGGAATCGGTACGGTTGATCACCTGAAAATGGCGAAAGATTGCGGTGTTTCCACCATCCGCGTGGCCACCCACTGCACAGAAGCCGACGTGTCGGAACAGCACATCGGCATGGCCGCGAAAATGGAGATGGACACGGTTGGTTTCCTGATGATGGCGCACATGGTCAGTCCGGAGAAAATTCTGGAGCAGGCCAAGCTGATGGTTAGCTATGGTGCTAACTGCATCTACGCCACCGATTCTGCCGGCTACATGCTGCCGGATGATGTCACTGCGCACATCGGTTTGCTGCGCACCGAACTGCCTTCCAATGTCGAAATCGGTTTCCACGGCCACCATAATCTGGGCATGGGCATTGCCAACTCGCTGGCGGCGATTGAAGCAGGTGCATCCCGAATCGATGGTTCCGTTGCGGGCCTGGGTGCTGGAGCTGGGAACACGCCGCTGGAAGTGTTTTGTGCCGTACTGGAGCGCATGGGTGTAGAAACCGGTGTGGATCTATACAAGATCATGGATGTGGCTGAAGACCTGGTGGTACCGATGATGGACCAGCCGATCCGTGTGGACAGAAATGCCCTGACTCTGGGTTATGCGGGCGTTTACTCCTCGTTCCTGCTGTTCGCAGAAAGGGCCGAGAAAAAGTATGGCATTTCAGCCCGTGACATTCTGGTTGAACTGGGCCGGCGCGGCACCGTGGGCGGGCAAGAAGACATGATTGAAGACCTGGCGCTGACCATGGCTAAAGAAAAGGGATTGATCTGATGACTGAAGCATATGAGAACAAACTGACCCAGGCGCAGATTGAAGAGTTGGCGATCCACTGCGAGAACGCCGAACTTGAAGCTTATGAGATCACCAAGATCACCGACGACTACCCGCAAATGACCTATAAGGATGCCTTCGACATCCAGTGGGAAATGCGTCGTCGCAAGGAAGAGCGCGGTCACAAGATTGTTGGCATGAAAATGGGCCTTACCTCCTGGGCCAAGATGGCACAGATGGGTGTTGAGCAGCCTTGTTATGGTTTCCTTGCGGACTATTTTAGTGTGCCTGAAGGTGGTGAGATCAAGCACGATGAGCTGATTCATCCCAAGATTGAGGCAGAGCTGGCCTTTGTACTCAAGGACGAACTGAAAGGGCCGGGTGTACACATAGGCGATGTGCTGCGTGCCACCGATTTCGTTATGCCCGCGGTTGAAGTGATCGATTCCCGTTACAAGGATTTCAAATTTGACCTCAAAAGCGTGATCGCCGATAACTCGTCATCCAGCCGTTTCGTAACCGGCGGGCGCATGGCCGATGTTGCAGATGTAGACCTGAAGACCATCGGCGTGGTGATGGAAATCAACGGCGAAGTGGTTCAGACCGGTGCGGGAGCTGCGGTATTGGGGCACCCGGCTGCTTCGGTAGCCATGCTAGCCAATATGATGGGAGAGCGTGGAGAGAGCTTGCCGGCTGGCAGTTTTATCATGATCGGAGCTATCACGGCGGCGGTTCAGGTTGATAAAGGTGATGCTTTTACCGTGCGCTATCAGGATTTAGGCACCTTAAGCGGTAAATTTGTTTAAGGGCCTATGCTTTGCGTGTGTTTCAGACCCTTCTGAAACCCGATGTCACAGCTTTCTGATATCGGGTTACACAGAGGCCTGTGTGGTGTTGCTTGCGGTCCCTTATTCCATTTCGGAGGTTAAACAGGATGTCCCGATTTGAAACGGTCCCGGAGTACCCCCATGAGCAGGCTCAGCTACTGGGATTGACCGACAGCGAAGGTGAAATCACCTACGCGAGCAGGGCATTTTGTGCACTCAGTGGCTTCCTGGAAGACGAGCTGAAAGCAGGCTCGTTCAGGAAGTTGAGACACCCCAAAATGCCCAAGGGTCCGCTCAAGGATTTGTGGGATACCATTGGCCGGGGTGAATCCTGGATGGGTATGCTCTGTAATCGCAAGGCCGATGGATCGGATTGGTGGCTCGATGCGTTTGTCAGCCCCATTACGGACACAGAAGGCACGGTGCTTGAGTATCAGGCCATTTACCGGATACCTGATATTGATGTCATACAACGTACCGAGCAGGTTTATCGGGCTCGCAGCATGGGCAAGCAGCCCTTGGCGCTGAGAGTCCCCCTGCCAGGGCCAGCCACCCAGCAATGGCTTGTTGGTACGCTTTGCCTCACTCCTTCGCTAGTTGCGGGGATGTTCGGCCAGACTGGCCTGTCTGCTATCTTTTTTGCCTTGGGTGGTGCCGTTTCGTTTGGCTCTCTGTACTGCCTCAACCGCCCGCTGAACCGGCTGTACCATCGGTGTCGCAAAATCGTCAGCCATCCGATCAAGCAACTGGTTTATACCGGCGATGCCGGTCTGGTTGGTCAGATCGAAATTGCCATGCGGCTGGTGGAAGTGCGGCTGGAGGTCATGGCGACCAGAATCCGCGATAGCAGCGGGCAGATTGAGGACAATGTCCTGCAGGCCAACCGCTTGTTGCAGGTGAGCACAGACGCCTCTGAAAAGCAGCTGTTGGCACTGTCCACAGTGGCCACATCCATCGAAGAATTCAGTGCAAGCATTCGGGAGGTTTCAGAGAACACCGAGCAGGCCGCCAGTCTCAGTGCACGGAACAGGGCATCCGGAGAAGAGAGTGCTCGTTCGGCAGCCGCTGCCCGAAACAGCATTCGTGCACTGGCGCAGGAGCTGGAAGAGTCCGGCCAGATCGTGGAGGAGCTGGATAGGAATAGCCAGTCCATAGGCCGGATACTGGATGTAATCGTCGCCATTGCGGAGCAAACCAACCTGCTGGCCCTGAACGCTGCCATCGAAGCCGCACGTGCCGGAGACAGTGGTCGAGGGTTTGCTGTGGTGGCAGATGAGGTTCGCTCACTCGCGCAACGGACGCAGGAATCCACCGACGAGATTCAAGAGATGATCAACGCCTTGCAGGAAGGGTCCCGGCGGGTGGTCGAGTCCACCGAAAAGAGCAAGCGTCAGTCCGCAGTCAGTGTCGAACAGGTGTCTGCCAGCACCGAAGAGCTTCAGAATATCGTAGCGGGCATTTCTGAGAGCAATGGTCTGAATCAACAGATTGCCGCGGCCAGTGAGCAGCAAAACCAGACCGTACATCAGCTGAATCAGGACATTCACGATATACATCAAATAGCAGTCAGTACCAGCGAGCAGCTTCTTGATACCGTCAAGGCGGGTCAGGCCGTCGGCTATCATGTCGGCCGGCAGCACTTGCTGATCAAGCACCTAATGCCGGCCGATGCTGGCAGTACCCCGCAGGTATATATGAAATAAAGCACCCTAGAATAGATGGAGTGGCAATGATAGAGCTTGAAGTAGCGCCAGCGACACAGACGCGAAAAGTTGCTTTGAGTATATTTGTGCCATTCGCCGCTGGCTGCAACCACACCGGTAGCCTGGCTGCTGGAGGCAGCTGTTTATGGGCATGGTTGCGACCATGGCATCTGGCTGGCACGTAGCTGTACTGCCTCTATTCATGGCTGTAATGGGATTCCTGGGCTCCGCGTCCGCCACATTATTTTCTTTGGTGTCAGGTCACTTTGACAGAAGTCTGACTGGCCGAGCCAGCACCGCGCTCAACTTGCTGGTGTTTCTGGGGGGCTTTTGTTTTTCAGTGGGGCATTGGAGTCGTTATCGGGTTTTGGGGTGGGGCGAACGCTGGCGCATATCCGGCAGAGGGATGCCAGGTTGCATTTGGCTCCTTGGCCACCCTGCAGGCTATGATGGTGTTTAATGACCGCAAACTGGCAACGGGGACTCTTCACATGCTCAGTGTGCTCATGATCGGCGCAGGCGGAGTTGGGGGTTATTATGGGGCAAGGTTGGCTGAAGCCGGCCACCGGGTTGTTCTTACGGCCCGTGGTGCACACCTTGTGGCCCTGAAGAAAAAGGGCCTACTGGTTCATTACGAGAATCGTCAGATAGAGTGTCGGGTTCCCGCAGTTGATCATGCTACGTTGATGCAGGATTACCAGCCCGGGGACTTTGATGTTGTTGCCATTGCGTTAAAGTCCACCGCCACAAAGGCTGTGCTGGATGAGCTGGGCCCCTGGCTGGCACAAAGTGATGTGCCTGTTCTGTCGTTGCAAAACGGGGTGGATAACGAACCTTTGATTGCCAAAAGGCTTGGCGAGAGCCGTGTTCTTGGTGGCCTAGCTGTGCGCATCGGTGGCCATATCGTTGGGCCCGGCGTTGTTGAAGCGGAAGGCGTCGCGCAGATTATTATGGGCGAGTGGCCGGTGGTTCCGGATGAGCAGGACGCCCGTCGCCCGCTTCTGGAAATTCTGCAAACCGCATTTGAGAAGGCTGGCATTCCGTCAATCGTGTCGGATAACATTCGCTCTGAATTGTGGCGTAAGCTGGTGATCAACAATGGGGTCAATCCGATCTCTGCCCTCACCGGGTTGGATACGCAAAGCCTGACCCGACATCCCCGGCTCAGCCAGATCGTGCAGGGCATGATGGCGGAGGCCGCCGCAGCCGCAAAGGCCGACGGCGTGGAGCTTGGCAAAGCCGATGTTGACGAGATGTTCGCACTGATCAGCAGCTTCAACGCAATCAAAACATCCATGTTGGTCGATAAGGAAAAGGGCCGCCCTCTTGAGCTGGATGGCATCGCCGGGGCAGTGCTTCGCCGCTCCAATGAGCTCGGAATTGACGCCCCCTATACTACGACCGTGAATGCGCTTCTGGAGCATGGTCTGAATTAGCGGTCCGTCAACTTGATTTCGATGCGTCGATTTTTCTGTAAAGCCTCTGGAGTAGTGCCCTCCGCAACCGGGAAGAATTCGCCAAATCCTGCCGCAACCATTCGATTTTGTGGCACGCTTTGATCTGACAGGTAGCGAACAACGGCCACCGCTCGGGCGGTTGAAAGTTCCCAGTTGGAGGGAAACTGCGGCGTGTTGATGGGTATTAGGTCAGTGTGGCCATCAATACGCAGAATCCAGTCGAGATCCGCCGGTATGGTTTCGACCACTTCAAGCAGAACGCCGGCGAGTTTATCAAGTTCGCGCTTCCCTTCTACCCCCAGTCGGGCGGAGCCGGATGCAAACAGTAGCTCCGAAGGCAGCAGAAAGCGGTCGCCGACCACCCGAATGTTTTCATTGGCCGCCAGAATATTCCGCAGCCGCGAGAAGAATTCCGATTGGTACTGTTCCAGCTGGTTGACGCGCTCAGCCAGCAGGGTATTCAAGCGTTGGCTGACTTTTTCCAGCTCACCTTCTTTATCTGCAGTCATTTCCTGCTGCAGTTTAAGGGCGGCGGTTATCTGGCGCAGTTGGTTCTGAAGCGATGCAATTTGGTTGGATAGCCGCAGGATCATGTTCTGCTGGCTAACGGAGAGCTCCTCCTTGTCGTCCAGCTCTTGATTCATGTTTGCCAGCCTTTCTGCGCGGGCTTCGGCATCGGCGGTTTGCTGCATAAGCTGATTGCGGGTAGCGTCCAGCCGGTCTTTCAGGTCTTCGTTTTCAGCTTGGCTGTCGCTGAAGTTGCTTTGAACCGTGAGCATTTGCTGCTCCAGCGCCTCGGTTTTGCTCTGTTCCAGCCCCAGTAGTTGTGATATTTCACTTAAACGCTGGTTCAGGCGGGCCAATTCGGAATTGCGGTCCGATAGCGTTTGGGAAAGGTAAAGCTGGCTCACCACGTAAACCAGCAGCATGAATATCACCAGCATCAACAGGGCCGAGAGTGCGTCTACGTACCCTGGCCACACATTGATAGTGCTACGGCTTCGGCGTCTGGAACCGATCATGGCTGGGGTTCATTGCTGGTGAATGGGTCTAACAGGTTGGTTACACCGGTAAGCCATTCTTCCAGCCCATCGTAGAAGCGGTTCTGGGCGTGGCCAGCCTGAATATCGAGAAAGCCGAGTATTAGCGACCCACCAAGGCCAAACAGAGATGAGCTGAACGCGGTGCCCATGCCTTGTAGCGGCGTTAGCAGCCCGGCTTGGAGATCTGCGAATACCTTGCCGAAATCGCCTTGGCCCATGTCCAGATTGGTAATCACTTCACCTACCGCATTGATGGTACCGAGCAAGCCCCAGAAGGTGCCTAGGAGCCCGAGAAAAACCAACAGGCTGATAAAATAACGGGTGATCTCCCGCTGCTCATCCATTCTTGAATGAATGCCATCCAGAACGGTACGAAGCGACATGGTAGAAAGCGTGAAGCGGTCTCGCTTGGATTCTTCACCTAACTGCCGGGCCAGAGGTTTGAGCAGACGGGGTTCTTGCAATACCGAAAGGCCGGAGTGGCCGGTGCGGAACTGGGAAACCCAGCGCAGTTCCGGAAACAGGATAAATACCTGACGATAGGTGAGGCCGATGCCGATAAGCAACACGCCAACAATCAGCAGGTTGAAAACCCAGTTGGCCATAAAAGCGGAGGCCAGAGGTTTGTGGATCAGTACGCCAACCACTGCGACTACCGCGAGGAAGAGCGTCATCCAGAAAAGGGTGTGTTTTGGATTACTCATGAAAAAAGCCAGCCTTTTGAGATATTCTTCAAAACGTTAGCACAGACTGGCGAATGTTGGTGCTTAATTGCCGGAGATCGTGGCAGCAAAAATGCCCCGGCCAAGCAAGGGGCCAAGCCGGGGTCGCAGCTATCGCGCTGTCAGTCTTGCTGGAGGGTTTGCACTACCGCTTTGGCCGCACCCTCGGACGAGGCCGGGTTTTGGCCGGTAATCAGCTTGCCGTCCACAACAATATGCGGCGCCCAGTCGTCGCCTTTGGAGTAGGTTGCTGTGTTTTCTTTCAGCATGTCTTCCAACAGAAAAGGCACCACAGCGGTGAGGCCAGCTGCCTCTTCTTCGCTGTTGCTAAAACCGGTTACCTGCCGACCGCCAACAAGATTTTGACCCGGCTTAATCTCAACATTTTTGAACACCGCTGGTGCATGGCATACAGCACCAATGACTTTGTCTTGTTCATAAGCGGCCTTGAGCAGAGCGATGGATTTGTCATCGTTGACCAAATCCCATAGGGGGCCGTGACCACCGGGATAGAAGACCGCATCAAACTCGTTCATCTGCACATCGCTCAGTTTCTTTGTGCTAGCGAGGGATTCCCTGGCGTGGGCATCTGCCTGAAAGCGGCGGGTGGTATCGGTCAGCGCTTCATCGGCTTCGCTGTTAGGATCGATGGGAGGTTTTCCACCTTTCGGCGATGCGATGGTGATGTCTGCGCCGGCGTCGCGGAATACGTAATAGGGCGCGGTAAACTCTTCCAGCCAGAAGCCGGTCTTGTGCCCGGTGTCGCCCATCTGGTCGTGTGAGGTAAGTACCATTAGGATCTTCATAGTGCCTGTCCTTTTCATTGTGAAAAAAATGAGAGTCACCTGTTTTTATCTGGCTTGTTCCTTTGTCTTGTGCTGCTAGCGTGTGAATTCAACCGCTATAACATGAGTCTTTTTACGTAGGCAGAGGGTGCACGGATTTGAGAGCGTCTATACTGAGTAAAGTAGAAGGCCTGTACGAAGATCTGATATTGAAGTATACAGATAATTACACTCACTCGTTTGAGATGGTACGCCGGGTACAGCGATAGTTCCGGCGTCAATTTGTGGCTGAAAACCCGAGAACAGGATGCTCGCTAACGTGTTAGCTCATATAAAACATTCGCTCGGCGTCTCTGCCAGACTTTCTATCTTGCTGCTGGCAGCAATGGTGTTGTGCAAACCGGGATTGACGGAAGAGCGTGACTGCAAAACGCTAACGGTGAGCGGCAACCCCGAGTATCCACCACTGCTTTGGGAAGACTCCCGAGAGCCGGGGGCGCTTACCGGCGTTGCCACGGCATTGCTGGCGGAGATACTTGAGCCCCTTGGGGTGAAGCTTGAGGTTAAGAGCCTTGGCTCGTGGGCTCGAGTTCAGCGCCATGCCAGATATGGCGAGCTGGATATGATTGCTGGGGCTTTCATCACCCCCGAGCGCACCCGATATATGGATTATCTGTTGCCGCCGTTTACCCAACTTACGGTATCCGTTTGGGTGCCTAAAGATAGAGTTTTCGAGTATCGCCATTGGTCGGATCTACAGGGTAAGCACGGAGGTACACTAATCAATAACAGCTTTGGGCAAGAGTTTGACAGCTTTGCCCAAGAGAGTTTGGATATAGTTGGAGTGCGGACAATCGAACAATCCTTTGAAATGGCGCTTGCCGGGCGTGTTGATTACGTTTTGTATGAGCGGTTGCAAGGGCAAGTGAAGCTTCAACGCTTGGGGTTGGCAGACGAGTTTGTCGATTTGGATGTCCCCGTCAGCACAGAAGGGCTGTTCTATACGTTTTCCAAAAAATCGCCTTGCAATACGTTTGAACTGCGTGAGCGAATTGCCGACCGCTTGTATACACTACTCAGTTTAGGCCGCTTGGACTCGCTTATCAGCGAGTATACGGCCCGCTACATGTCACTTTAGCCAATAGGGCGACGGGGACAATTCATCCAACCAGCTAGAGAGTTCTATCAGTATGGCAATCTGGACCCGTACACCGGATCTTGAGCAGTTGGCGAAAGCCAGTGCAAATACGGCCGTTTCCCACATGGGTATTGAGTACACCGAAATTGGGGATGACTACGTAACAGGCCGAATTCCCGTAGATGAGCGCACGGTTCAGCCGTTTGGCATTCTCCATGGTGGCTCATCAGTGGTTCTAGCGGAAACGCTTGGCAGCATGGCAGCAAACTGTTGCCTGAAAGACCCGGCCACTGTTGCGGTAGGGCTGGAAATTAACGCCAACCACATACGCCCCGTCACCAAGGGCTGGGTATACGGAACCGCCAAACCCCTTCATATCGGCAGCTCTACCCAAGTGTGGGAGATTCGTATGACGAACGAAGAGGGTAAAACCACCTGTATTTCCCGCCTGACCATGGCGGTTACGCGTCGGCCCTAGCCCATAGACAGATGGGTGAGTTCAAACATTCTCGCACTGCCCCTTTGTAGCTAACCCTTCGGTTCTCTCAGGCTTTGATTTGCGCTTGGTTTAGAACTGCGGGAAAAGGTGCACGCGGTTTCGACCGTCGGCCTTGGATAGATACATGGCTTCATCGGCTCGTGATAGCAATGACTCGAGCCGGTCATCGTCCGGCGACAGCATGGCAACACCGAAGCTTGCGGTTGGGCGTAGCATCGTCTGCTTGTACCTTACCTTGAGGCCGTCAAGAGTGTTGCGTAGCCGCTCAGCGAGTTCCATGGCGTGCTCCTGAGAAGACTCTGGCAGTAGCACAGCAAATTCTTCGCCTCCAATGCGCGCGGCGATATCCGAGTCTCGCACTTCGGCTAGGAGCAACCTACCCACTTCCCTGAGAACGGCATCCCCGGCTTCGTGGCCGTAGGTGTCGTTGATCAGTTTGAAGTGATCCAAGTCAAACATGATTGCTGCGATGGATGTGTTGCGCCGTTTTGCGTGTTTTAGGAACTGCCCGCCAAGCTGGAAAAATGCTCGGCGGTTGTTTAGCTGTGTGAGCTCGTCTTGAAGGGATGTTGCTTCAGCCCGCTCTTGCGCTCTCAGCAGGGCTATTTCCATGTTTTTGCGGTCAGTAATGTCTGTGGCGATTTCAAGGCGAACGAGACGCCCGTCGGTCCAGGTTATAGCTTGATCGCGACATTGGTACCAGCGCTTGTTTACGGTGTTCTGGAACTCCCAAACATGAACCCCGGTGGCGTTGCCGGAGCTGTCAAGCAGCAGGTGATTTGTGCAGAAGCTGCAAGGACTATCAGCGTCTTGAAGAACCTGCCAGCACTTCTGCCCCTGTTGAAAGTCGCCCAGAATGTTGTACCCAAACGCATTCATGTATAGCAGCTCGTGAGTCTTGAAATCAGCCACATAGACCATGGCATCCAGATTATCGAGAATCGTTTTGAGCCCCGCATCACCTGCAGGCTTTTCAGGCTCTGAGCCAAGACTCCGGACTGGAATATTGTGCTCATTTTTACCGGTAGTCATTGGCGTCAGTTCTTTGAGGCTATTTGCCCAGTATAACAACGATTAATCGAAGGATGGCAGTTCCCGTTTGGCTATTGGCTTGCCTGCTTCCTGCCAAGCATCAAACCCCCCTTCAATGGATTGCACGTGCAGGTATCCCATGTCTTGAAGGGCTTTTGCGCTCAATGCTGAGCGGCCTGAATTTTTGCAATACAGCACGATTTTCATGCTCCGGTCTGCCAGTGCCGGATCGTTGCTGAACTTGAACTCAAGCAGCCCCCGGGAAATATTCGTGGCCTGTGGAATATGGCTCTGTCGATATTCGTCGCTATCGCGAACATCCAACAGCAAGTCTGCAGCCTGAATAGCGCTATCGGCTTTATCCAGAGGTACTTCCTGAATGTGTTTCTTTGCTTCCGCAACAAAATCTTGAGCTGTTTTCATGGCAGGCTCTCCATACTGTTATGAGTGTTTGGCCAGATTAAGACATATTGCCCAGGTGCGTAACCCATAGGGTGTGCTAAATTCTTTGTCACAGCTTAATGAGGAAGCTATTTAATGGCTCTGCCGGAATCCAACAAAGGCGTTCTATACGGTTTGTCTGCCTACACAATGTGGGGCTGTTTTCCGTTGTATTTTGCGTTGTTTGAAGGTGTGCCTGCCTGGGAAGTGGTGGTTCACCGGGTGCTTTGGTCCTGTGTGTTTCTCGCAATTATTGTTACCTTTTTGAAACGCTGGCAGCCGGTAAGAGCGGCGTTGGCGCACCCATCCAAGCTGGGGGTTGTGCTCGGTTGTGCCGTGCTCATTGCACTGAATTGGGGTGTGTACATCTATGCTGTCGAAAGCCGGCAGGTGTTGCAGGCCAGCCTTGGCTACTTTCTCACGCCTCTGGTAAACGTCGGGTTGGGTATGCTGGTGCTGAAAGAGAGCATTTCGCGGCTGCAGATTGTGGCGGTGGCGCTGGCAACCATCGCGATTCTTTATCAGCTGTTCCTGCTCGGTGTGGTGCCCTGGATAACTCTGGCTTTGGCGTTCAGCTTCGGCACCTACGGCCTGCTCCGCAAACAAGTAGCTCTAGACGGGCTTTCCGGTTTATTCGTAGAAACCCTTCTACTGCTTCCGGTTGGTATTCTTGCACTTTCGGCCCTGAGCTATGCCGGGGTTTCCCACTTCGGTACGAGCGCTGCGACCACACTTTTACTGCTATCCAGTGGCGTAGTTACAGCGGTTCCCCTACTCGCATTCGCTGGTGCGGCCCGCAGGTTGCGGCTTTCTACCGTTGGCTTCCTCATGTACATCAACCCGACCATTCAGTTCCTGATCGCACTGCTAGTATTTAATGAGCCCCTAAGCCCGGAAAAGCTAACGAGCTTTGTGATGATCTGGATAGCGCTGGGAATCTACTCCTGGTCTGCTTGGGCTGGGCGGGTCAGGCACGCAGTATCATGATGCCGAACACAGTATTTTCAGGTATTGCTCCAGACTTTTTATAAGCCCGTCGTTAGGTCTTATTCAAGATGTCGCAGGTTTGGTCGATAATAGGTGAATAAGAATTCATAATTAGGATCCGGTCAATGAATTTCATAAACTCTCTGCGCATTCGAACCCGCCTACTTCTTGCTGTGCTAATACCCGTTTTGGCTACTGCAGCCACAGTTTCCTGGATTTCTGTCAGCGAGATTCGAGCAAGTGGAGAGGCTGAGTTAAAGCGGCTGGAATCAAGTCTCCTTGATGCTAGAAAAGCGGGTTTGAAGAACCTTATTGATGCTGCAGAAGCCGTGGTTCTGGAAGCAAAGAATAATGCATCTCTCTCTGAGGCCGAGGCGAAAGCTGAGGCCGCCTCCCGCCTTCGCTCGATCCGGTATGAGAAGACAAACTATGTTTTTGCTTACACCCGTGATGCCTACAACCTCGCTTACGCCCCCGACCCTTCCAAAGAGGGCCCGACCAACAACCCTACGCTAAAACGATTGGTGGGAGATTTATTCGATGCTGGTGAATCTGGAGGTTATTACGGCTACGACTGGATGAACCCTGCGTCGGGCAACGAGGAACCAAAAATCTCTTATTCCACGATTATTCCTGATTGGGACTGGATGGTCGGAACGGGTGTCTATGTAACGGATATTGACAGTCAGGTTGCTGCCGCACGCGTAGAAATCGAGGAAAAGGTCGTTTCGACCCTAGGCTTTGTTTTGATGGTCACTGTCGTGGTAGTGGCGGCCTCGCTGGTTATTGGGGTATTGGTGGGAAGAACCGTGTCTCGACCACTGAGAAACGTGAGCGATATGATGCAGGAAATTGCCGATGGCGATGGTGATTTGCGCCAGCGGCTGCCAGAAGATGGCAATGATGAGTTGTCGGAACTGGGCCGTCGCTTTAATGCGTTTGTTGTCAAAATCCAGACAACCATTCAGGAAGTCGGTGCAACAACGCATCAGGTGGCCTCCGCGGCCGAAGAATTGAGCCGTGTTGCCAACGAGACTCGAGCATCGGTGCAAGAGCAAGGCTCGGAGACCGACCAAATTGCCTCGGCGATTAACGAAATGGCAGCAACAATCCAGCAAATTTCCGGTAACGCCAGCGAAGTTGAGGGTGCAGCCTCGGATGCCGACCGCATGGCCCGAGAGGGGGGAGAAACCATTGCCGGTGCCCAGAGCGCGGTGAACATGCTGTCTGAGGAGATTCAGGAGAGTGCCAACAGTATCAACGCGTTGGCTGAAAAATCAGACGATATTCAGCAGGTGCTGAGCGTTATACAGGCCGTTACTGAGCAGACGAATCTTCTCGCGTTGAATGCCGCGATAGAAGCGGCGCGGGCCGGTGATCACGGCCGTGGCTTCTCTGTGGTTGCCGATGAAGTGCGCCAGCTCGCGAAGCGCAGTGCGGAATCTGCAGATCAGATTCGGGAAATGATTGACGGCTTTGTAAACGAGTCACGCTCTGCCGTGGAGCGAATGAATCGGTCCCGGGACCGCTCATCCGAAACCGTCGAGCGCATTAACCACGCCACGGGAGCGCTGACCACTATTGAGAAATCTGTAGGGCAAATTCACGATCAGGTTATCCAAATTGCCACAGCTGCCGAGCAGCAGAGTCAGGTAGCTGAGGAAATAAACCAGAACGTGATACGGATTGTTGATGCAGCGCAGCGCAGTGAGACGGGTGTTAGCCAAACTAACGAAGCCAGCCTTGAACTTGCCCGGTTGGGTGAAAGTTTGCGGGATCTGGTGAACCAGTTTAAGATCTGACGCAGGCTGGCACGGCTAACGTCTGGCAAACAAAACCCGATAAAACAAAACGATAAATGGTGTTAACGATGATGACTCGCCTGTTCAGGGTAGCGGCAGTTGCACTGCTACTGTCTGTTAGTTCACTTGGCGTAGCGGCAGATAACTTCACGCTGCGACTCGCCCAAACCTGGGGCCCTAACTCCCCGATTCTTGGTGAGACTACCGAGAATATGGCCAAGATGGCTGAAGAAATGTCAGGCGGTCGCCTGAAAATCCGTATCGACAGCTCCAACAAACACAAAGCGCCTTTCGGTATTTTTGATTTGGTGCGCAATGGCCAGTACGACATGGGCCATACAGCGTCTTATTACTATAAGGGCACCATTCCGAACGCCATGTACTTCACCACAGTACCCTTCGGCATGATTGCTCCGGAAATGTATGCCTGGTTCTACCACGACCAAGGCATGGAGTTGATGCAGAAGGTTTACGAGCCGTTTGGTTTGCTGTCTTTCCCTGGCGGTAATACCGGCAACCAGATGGGCGGTTGGTTCAACAAAGAAATCAATTCCGTAGCGGACCTCAAAGGCCTGAAAATGCGCACCCCCGGATTTGCGGGCGAGGTTATGGCTGAGCTGGGTGTTGCTGTTACCAACCTGCCTCCCGGCGAGCTATACACAGCACTTGAGCGCGGCACAGTGGATGCAGTTGAATGGGTAGGCCCGGCTCTCGACTTTCCCATGGGCTTTCACCAAATCGCAAAATACTACTACTCGGGCTGGCAGGAGCCAGGCGCTGAAGTACAGTTCCTGATTAACGATAAAACATGGAACAAGTTGCCTAAAGATTTGCAGGCGATTCTGCGTATTGCCATGCGGACCGCCGCATACGATATGTACATTCAGACCACCCACGAAAGCGGTGTAGCCTGGGATCGCATGAAGGAAGACTATCCGAACGTGACCCACAAAACCTTCCCGCCGGAAGTAATCGACGCGATGCGCGACGCCACCAACAAGTTGCTGGCTCAGGAAGCGGGTAAAGATGATTTGGCAAAAGACATCATTAATTCCCAGCGCGATTATTTAAAGCAGGTTCGCCAGTGGACCAATATTTCAGATAAAGCCTATCTAAACAGTATTGCTACAGACTGATCTTGCACGTACACCCTGACTACTCCGGTGGTCAGGGTGCTTGCATTGCGGGCCTACTCTCGCATTTTCCTGCCTAAATTCTGCACGATGCTTTTTATATCGCCCGCTTTCTGGAAAAATACGCCGCAACAGGGGCTTTTTCAGAGGCTCACTTACTTTATTTTGGGTAGGGTTGATGACTGAAACACTCCTATCGCTGAGCGGTATCAGCAAGCAGTTTGACGAAAAAACCGTATTGGATGAGCTTAGCCTCACCATTGATGATGGCGAGTTTATTACCCTTTTGGGGCCGTCCGGCTGTGGTAAAACCACGCTGCTGCGCATGATGGCTGGTTTTGAGTTACCGGATAAAGGCACGGTTACGCTTTCCGGGGTTGATATCACTCAAACCCCGCCGGAGAAGCGACCGCTCAACACGGTTTTCCAGAACTATGCGCTATTTCCCCATATGTCGGTTTTCGACAATGTGGCCTATGGCCTGAAAATGGAAAAGCGGCCGAAAGCCGACATACAGGAGCGGGTTGAAGAAGCCCTCGCCATGGTTCAGTTGGAGGATTTTGCCAAACGCAAACCGCACCAGCTATCTGGCGGCCAACAGCAACGGGTTGCGATTGCCCGCGCTGTGGTAAAGCGCCCCAAAATGCTGCTATTGGACGAGCCTTTGTCTGCACTGGACTACAAATTGCGCCGTACCATGCAGGTAGAGCTCAAACGGCTACAGCGAGAGCTGGGTATAACCTTCGTATTTGTAACCCACGATCAGGAAGAAGCGCTGTCGATGTCTGATCGTATTGTGGTGCTCAAAGATGGCCGCATACAGCAGCTCGGCACGCCCCGCGAAGTATACGAGCGCCCGGCAAATGTCTTTACCGCACGCTTTGTGGGCCAGACCAATTTTTTCCCCGGCCGAGTGACCAGCATTGAGGGGGAACGCATCAGTGTGGATGTGTTCGGCCTGAACCGTGATCTAAGCAAGCCTCCATTCCGCGTTGCGATGAATCAGTCCTTACACGTTTTGTTACGCCCGGAGGATATCCGGGTACTTGCGCCGGATGATACCGAGGGCGTGGCAGGCCACATTGTAGAGCGTAACTACAAGGGCAGCACTCTGGATTCGGTTATTGAGCTGGAAGACGGCAGCCATGTGATGGCCAGTGAATTCTTTGACGAGGACGACCCGGCATTCGACTACAGCATTGGCGAGCGGGTGCGCGTTAGCTGGGTAGATGGTTGGGAATGGTTGTTGGCGGAAGAGGGCGACGAACCGTTGACCGACGAAGAGGAGCTGGCTGCCGATGATGCTGAGCATTAAGCAGCAGCCGTTCAGGGCGGCTGTTCTGGTGCTGGTGTGGGGGTGGCTTCTGTTCCTCGTGCTGGCGCCCAATATGCTGGTGGTCGGCGCGAGTGTGATGACGCGGGATCCATCCACCTTTATCTCCTTGCCCTTAAATCTGGACGCTTACCGGCAACTGTTCAATCCGCTGTATCTGGAGGTGTTCCTTCACTCCTTGTATATGGCTGCCATAACCACACTGATTTGCCTGTTGATTGGTTATCCCTTTGCTTGGGCTTTGTCGCGAGTGGACAAACGCCGACAGATGCTGCTGATCTTCCTGCTGATTGTGCCTTTCTGGACCAACTCGTTGGTACGTACTTACGCCCTGAAATTAATTTTGGCCACCAATGGGCTGCTCAACAGTGCACTTATATCCCTAGGCGTGCTCGATGAGCCAGCGCAGCTTTTGTACACCGAAGGCGCAGTTATTGTGGGGCTGGTGTATCTGCTTTTGCCCTTTATGATTCTGCCTCTGTACTCTGTGTTTGAGGATTTGCGGCAAGATGTTCTGCTCGCCTCTCACGATTTGGGCGCGGGCCGCTTGGCAACGTTTAAAAATATAATTGTACCCTTGACGCTGCCGGGTGTACTGGCAGGCGTTATGCTGGTATTGCTGCCTGCCATGGGGCTATTTTTTGTGCCCGATATTCTGGGTGGCTCACGCAATTTGCTAGTGGGTAACGTAATCAAAAACCAGTTTTTGGATGCCCGTAACTGGCCGTTCGGCGCGGCTGCCAGCATCGTATTGACCCTCACCATGGCTTTGTTGATGTTCGCGCACCGGCTGAGTAAGCGACGCTTGGGCGAGGAGGATGCTTAATGCGTTGGCTTGCCCGTAGTTATTTGGCGCTCGTGTACTTGCTGCTGTACGTGCCGATTGCGGTGTTGATTGTGTTTTCTTTTAATGACTCGCGCACCGGGTACAATTGGGGCGGCTTCAGCCTGCGCTGGTACGAATCACTATTCAACAACCACGCCATGGTGCAGGCCATGTGGAACTCGCTTTGGCTGGCGCTGACAGCAGCTACGGTGTCTACCTGTATTGGCGCGCTCACGGCTTTGGCTTTGCACCGTTACCGCTTTCGTGGCAAAAAAGTGCTGAATGGCATGCTCTTTGTGGTGATGATGTCGCCTGAAATAGTGTTGGCCATTTCACTGCTCGGCCTGTTCCTGTTGCTGGGCTTGAAGCTTGGTTACGTATCGCTGCTACTGGCTCATGTAACCTTCTGCTTACCGTTTGTCGTGATTACCGTTATGGCCCGACTTAGCGGTTTCGATGAACGTTTGCCGGAAGCAGCTCGGGATCTCGGTGCCAGCGATTTCACCATGACCCGAACGGTTCTGATACCCGTTATTATGCCGGCGTTGATGGCCGGCTGGCTGCTCGGCTTCACGCTCTCCATGGACGACGTGGTAGTGAGCACGTTTGTGAGTGGCCCCAGTTACGAAATTCTTCCTCTGCGCATCTACTCCATGGTGCGTGTGGGGCTCAAACCCGAAGTAAATGCACTTGGCACTCTGCTACTGGTGTTCTCACTGGTCATGCTGATGTTGTCGCAATGGATTCTCTCAAGGAGCAAACAATGAAAAAACTCGCACTGGCTGGCCTGTTGGCCTTGGGTCTGACAGGCTGCAGTTCTGACGATCCGCAGGTACTGAACTTGTATAATTGGTCAGAGTACATGCCGCAGGAAGTGCTGACCCGCTTTGAGGAAGAAACCGGCGTCAAGGTGGTCTACACCACCTACGACAGTAACGAAGCCATGTATGCCCGGCTAAAACTGCTAGATGAAAGCGCCGCTTACGATCTAGCGGTGCCATCGACCTATTATGTGAGCAAAATGCGTAATGAAGGCCTGCTTTTGCCTATAGATCACAGCAAAATCAGTGGCTTTGACCAGCTCGACCCCGAACTCACCGGCCTGAATATCGATCCTGAAAACCAGTATAGCGTGCCCTATTTGTGGGGAACGACGGGCATTGGTGTCGATACTGCCGATATTGAAGGTGAGCCAGTGACAGCTTGGGAAGATCTTTGGGATGAGCGCTTCAAGGGGCGGGTGAACCTGACCAACGATATGCGCGAAGTGTTTCACATGGGCCTGCGCGTTCTGGGGTACTCAGGCAACAGCACTGACCCGCAACAAATTGAAGAGGCTTATGAAAAGCTGACCGAATTAATGCCCTCTGTGCGCACCTTTAACTCAGATGCGCCCCGTATGCCGTTCCTAGAGGGAGAGGCTGATGTGGGCATGATCTGGAACGGCGAGGCTGTTATGGGTAAGGACAGCATGGAGGCGCTGGAATATGTATATCCGAAAGAGGGCGTTATCGCCTGGTTGGACAGCTTTGTGATTCCCAAGAACGCTAAGAACCCGGAGGCTGCGCACCAGTTCATCAGCTTTGTGCTGCAGCCGGAAATCGCGGCGTTGATCAGCGAAGATATTGGTTACGCTACGCCGGTGTTGTCAGCAAGAGAGCTTTTGGGTGATGAAGTCGCCGGGGATCGAGCCAGTTACCCTAAGCCAGAAGATATGGTTAACGCTGAGTTTCAGGCCGATATTGGTGACGAAGCTTTGCAGGTATACGCCAAGTACTGGGAAAAACTGAAATCCGGTCTTTGATGCCGGGTTCCCGCATTTGAATGTGCAGGGTCGCCATCCGACCCTGCTGTTTGAGTTTTTTGTACTTCCAACTGTCTTTGGTTTGTACACGTAGAGGCATTGATGTTCTATACTTTCGAGTG
The DNA here is from genome assembly GCF_016597725.1 of Marinobacter sp. 1-4A. Taxonomy (GTDB): domain Bacteria; phylum Pseudomonadota; class Gammaproteobacteria; order Pseudomonadales; family Oleiphilaceae; genus Marinobacter. The sequence goes on along the minus strand of NZ_VCGY01000003.1, from coordinate 169,697 downwards.
TAGTTCATAACGGCAGGACTCTAGTGTCAATGCCCGCACACTTTTTGAAAATCCTGATTATCTTGCTCGGTGCTCTTTGCGGGTTTGAATCTGCTGCTGTTGCAGCACCACAGCCCGTGACTGAAGGCTGGGAATACCGCTGGGGAGACCTTCCTTACAAGGACTCAGGCGTACCAGACTGGTCGGTTGCGCAGCAACCCGAGCAATGGCAGGCTATTGATTTCCCTTCTAATCCGCCCGGCCGCAATGGCCGCGACCAAGTGTGGTACCGGGTAACGCTTCCGGCCGGTGACTGGCAAAATCCTGTTCTATATATTCTCAGCGTCGATCTGATTGTTCAGGTTTGGCTGAATGGTGAAAAGATCTATCAGTACGGCACTTTCGACAAAGATGGACGTGGCGAATTTGAAGGTTGGCCCTGGCATGAGATTGTGCTGCCGGAGGGTTACGAGAACACACCGTTATATTTCCGAGTGTTTTCTAATTATACGGATATTGGTCTCTGGGGCGAAATCAGTGTGATGGATCACTCCGAGCTTGTTCTTTATGTGCTCAAGAACTCTCTGGAAGCCTTATTCGTTGCCGGGTTTACGCTACTGGTGGCCTTGCTTGCTCTGATGTTATCGCTGCTTCAGGGAGGCAGAAAAACCTTTTCCAGCATTGCCCTGTTCGCACTGGCTTCCTCGGTTATGCTTCTTGCCGAAAGCCAGGCTAGCCTGCTCGTTGTTCCTGCTCCGCTGCTTTGGGATTATTTGGCCGCTGGAAGCTACTATCTCCTGCCCGTAGCGCTGTGGCTGATGTTTGAACAATGGCTGGCGGATCAGCGGCTCCGGGCGATTAGCTGGATTTGGCAACTACATCTCGTTTATGCGGTTGGTGCGATCAGTTTGGCTTTGGCAGGTGTTATAGACCTGTCGTCCACTTTCCCTCCTTTTGATGCTTTGTTCCTGCTATCCCTATGTTTGATGACATTCATCACAGTGCCCCATATTGGGACAATGACCAGAGAACAACAGGTTCTTGTGCTGGCGTCCGGTGTTTTTAGTGCGCTTTTGGTTGTTGATATGGCTGTGGCCCACGGGGTTCTACCTTGGGGGCAGGTGCCCGTGAGCTATGGTTTGCTGGTTTTTACCTTGGCCGTTGTGACCATTTCGCTACGATATTATGCGATGACCCAGAGGGCCTTACATGAATTGACGGTGACGCTAGAGCAACAGGTGGCCGAGCGAACCGCAAAGGCTGAAGCACTTTTGCAGCGAGAGCAGGCAAGGGCCAGCTTGTTGGCATTCGAAAATGAGAAAAGCCGAGTGTTTGCAGCGGTTATTGCGGAACTGCAGACCTGTGTGAGCCTCGATCAGGCATTTCAGCTGCTCACTGAAGCCATGCCTCGCCTCTGTGATCCCATTAAAGGCATGATATATCGACGAACGGACAGCGGCGGTTACGTGCGGCTTGCTCAATGGGGGTACAACGGTGTGCCTCCTAAGTTGGAATTGGAACTGGCGACGCTCGACAGGTTTCCAGCTCCGGTTCGGCAGCTGGCCAGCACGGTTGAAGAAGCGGAGGCGGCCTGCAAAACCTGTCAGGGGTTGGTGTGCTTCTCCATCAATGTAGAGTTCATGAGCCACGAAACCACGCCGGAAGGCTTGTTGCTTCTGGAAGCCGACAGCATCAACAGTTCCGCGAGCACGGACGATGGCGCAGCAAGACTAATATCCTCAATCAAGTTGGTAGCGGAGCGTATTGGCGTCACGCTCTCGGGTATTTCGCTCAGGGAAGATTTACAGCGTTACTCCTATGAGGATGCTTTAACGGGGCTTAAAAACCGTCGATATTTCGATCAACTATTTGAGCACGAAGCCTCCGTGGCTTTGCGCAAGAATTCGCCTCTGTCACTGTTGTTATTGGATATCGATTACTTCAAGCGTTTCAATGACACCCATGGCCATGAGGCCGGTGACGTGGCATTGCAAACCTTTGCTTCGCTTTTAGAGTCTCGTTTTCGTGGCAGCGATGTTGTTTGCCGCTATGGTGGCGAGGAGTTCGTTGTCATTCTGCCTGCCTCCGATTTAGCAGGTGCCAGAGAGCGCGCTGAACAGCTGCGTGAGGCCGTGCGAAATGAGCCGGTTGTCTATGAAGGGCAAAATCTGGGCTACCTCACCATTTCCGTTGGTGTTGCTTCATGGCCGGGTAGTACCGATAAACCTCGGCAACTGTTGCGGCTTGCAGACCAAATGCTCTACCGAGCGAAAACAGGCGGGAGAGATAGTGTTGAGGTGTTCTCTGAACTCTAGCCGGCCAGCGTAGGGCTGATCCGGCTAGAAAAATACGGCCTAAACCACCAGTACCGGGCATTTGGCGTGCGCGGCGACACGGTGCGAAACACTGCCGAGAAACATCCCGTCTTTGTCGCTGTGGGTGCCTCGGGTGCCGACAACAATTAGATCAGCTTCTTTGTCTTGAGCCAATTTTATAATCACCTTGGAGGGGCGCCCGGCTTTTACAAAGCCGCGAACATGGGTTGCGCCATGATCCTTCGCCATCTCCTTGGCGTGATTGACCACCTCTTTGGCGTACTCTGATAACACCTTATCCGGAATGTCCATGTCATCGGGCCTGCCGATGGACAGTGATGCTTCAAACAGGCTGTGGTGCTTATACACGCAGAGAATGAAAATCTCTGCCTCCGGTATAAGCCTTTGCAGTTCAATGGCCTTGTCCAAAGCTCCAAGAGACGTCTTGGAGCCGTCCACCGCCACCAGTATCCGTTTGAACATGGTTTTCTCCTTAAAAATCCAGACCCGGGTGCGCGTTAGTCTGCAAAGGCAAGATCACGCAGGAAAAGGGCAATCTGCGGAAACGCAATAATCAGACCGGCCGCTACGATCAGCATGATGATAAACGGCGGCGTACCCCGGATAACTTCCAGATAAGGCCGTTTGAAGATCGCGATGGCGGTGAATATATCGCAGCCGAAAGGCGGCGTTGCCGAGCCGATTGCAACCTGCAGAGTTATGAGTACACCCACGAGTACCGGGTCCAGCCCTGTTGCCTGAATGGCAGGAGCGAAAATCGGCGTCAGTACCAGAATGACGACGATCGGATCCACAAACATACAGGCAACGAAGAAGGCCACACAGATAGCGATCAGTACGCCTATCGGACCCGCTTCGTTTACACCCACCGACTCCAGAATGGCCTGAGGGATTTGCGCAAAGGAAATGATCCAGGAAAAGCCGTTGCCTACAGCCACCAGAATGAATACGACAGCGGTAATCAGGCCGGTAGATTTGGCGATCTTGTAAATCTCACCAAGCTTTAGCGAGCGGAAAACAATGAATTCCAATAAGAAGGCATAGAGAACGCAAACGGCAGCCGCTTCGGTTGGGCTGAAAATACCGCCGTAAATACCACCAACAATGATAACCGGGAAAAACAATGGCCAACTGGCATCGCGCACGGAGAGCGCGCGTTCGCGCCAACTTGCCTTGGGCTCTGTGGGCACGTTGTTTTTGTAGGCGTAAAACAGGCAGTAGAGCGAGAACATAAACAGAATTAGGATGCCGGGGCCAACACCCGCAATAAACAGCTCCGCAATGGAGGTTTGTGAGATAACCCCGTAAATAATCATGCCGATGCTAGGCGGAATCAGGAAGGCAATGTCACTGGAGTTGATGATAAGCGCCAGTGTAAAGGAATCGGAATAGCCAGCTTTGAGCATTTTTGGGCGCAAGGGCGAGCCTACGGCCACTACGGTTGCCTGAGTGGAGCCCGAAACTGCACCGAAGAGTGTGCAGGAAGTTGCGGTACTAATCGCCAGACCACCTTTTATATGGCCAATAAAGGCCATAACCATGTTGATGAGTCGGTCTGCGGATTGGCCGCGGGTCATGATATCTGCGGCAAGAATAAACATGGGTACTGCAATGAGTGAGGCCGGTCGAATCCCCCCCATCATCTGCTGAATGAAGGTGCCCATCTGGCCAAAGCCGTCGAACATCATTACAAAGCCAACGACAGCGGCGGTCGTTAGCGGGATCATCATCGGGAAGCCAAGCAGTAGCAGCCCGATCATGATGAGCATTAAAATAGTCGCCATAGGTATGCCCTTTTTTTATCGTTTCCGGAGCGAAACCGGATCAGACTTCCGATTCTGAATCTGCGTAACCATCGATAACACCGGTTGAGAGATAAACATCTTCACTGGTGAAGTTCTTGACGGCGGTAAGGAGGTATTGAATACCGGTCACCGCGAACCCCACGGGAACCCAGATATAAATCCACCAGATTTCAAACCCCAGTGCAGGCAAAATACGGCCCCGGCTATACAGTGTTTCTATATAACCGTACGAGTGGTAGCAGAGGAAGAACATCACCGCTGACGTGAACAGGGCAATAAAAATCATAAGCACTTTGCGGCCCTTGGTAGGGAGCGCGTCGTAAACGGCAGACATACGTATGTGCCTACCGTAGCGAGCGGCGTAGCCAATGCCAGCAAAGGTAACCAGAATAATCAGGATGCGGTTTATCTCACCGGAGAAGAAGAACCCCTCTCCAAATACAAAACGCGCAACAACGTTAACGCAGGTGTTGATAGCCATGAGGATGATGCCAGCAGCCAAAATCACGGCCTCGGCATTGGCAATCCACCCGTCTATGGTTCCCAAAAACCCGGGCAGACCGGACTCAAAAGTAGCGGTGTCGTCTTCTAACTCCGGGATGTTTTCGGACATGGGTTCTGCTCCAGATCATGTCGCTCCCGACCGGACATTGAGGCTTGGCGGGGCGGGGTTAGTTCATTGGAACGTCCGCCGGTGGATACCGGCGGACGGAAGAAGTGCAGTACTGGTATTAGTTGCTCTGCACGTCTTTTAGGTCTTTCTTAAACTGGTTAAGCAGGTCTTTACCGCCCTGACCAGTCATCTCAATGAACTTCTTCTCAACCTGTGGAGCCCGTGCCTTGAACGCTTTGATCTGCTCGTCATTCAGTCGCGTTACAGTAACCTCGTCACTGGCCGCTTGAATTTTTGCGAGCGCTTCGTCTGCCAGACCATCAATGTGTGTGATGATTTTCTCGAAGGCGTAATCTGCGGCGTCTTGAATGAGCTTTTTGTCTTTCTCAGGCAGGCCATCGTAGAAGTCCTTGTTGGCCATGGCAGCCGTAGTGAACCAACCGTGACCGGTATAGATCAAGTTTGGGGATACCTCATACAGTCCGCCGGATTCGATCCAGAAAATCGGGTTTTCCTGACCGTTAATCATGTTGGTTTGAAGTGCGCCGTAAACCTCACCCCAGGGCAGCGGCGTGGGTGTTGCGCCGAATGCGGAATAGGTTTCTGACAGTAGCGGGTTGGTCATAACCCGGATCTTCTTGTTCTTCATGCCTTCTGGAGAAGTGACCGGCTCATCCAGGGTGATAACAAATTCGCCCTCCGGATACATCTGCAGAAGTTCAAGGCCGTTTTCCGCATAGAGCTTCGGAAAGTCTTCGTTGATGGCCTTACTTTCCCGGAAGAACTCAATGACCGTGTTTATGTCGGTGGGCATCAGATAAGGAATGAAGAAAATTTGCGCTTCAGGAATCAAGGCGCCTGTGAAACCGGGTGACTGGTTTACAAAGTTCAGGATCCCCGCCTGGGTTTGTTCCATAATGTCATCAGACTCGCCGAGTTCACCAAAACGATATATTTGTAGGGTGTGATCGGAGTTGTCTTCGATATATTCCTTAAATTTGTACGCGTATACATCCTGTACGTCGCCTTCATATTCTTCGTGAGCATAACGCCAGTTGGCTGCATTCACGGAGTTTGCTGCGGTCATAGCCGCGAAAGCGAACGCTGAAATTCCGGCCAGTTTCTTGAATTTACTCATGCTACTCATCGGGTTTTCTCCGTTCGTTTTTTTTCGGACATTTATTGTTACATTACTAAAGACTGGCAAAACTTGTCGACTTTCGCAAGAAATTGACCGATTTGGTTTATTTTCGAGCAGCGCCTGTTGAATTAACGCCGACCCTTGCCAGAAAGGCCCGGAACTCTTCGGTAATTCGTTGAAGGCTGTTTGCGAGGCGATGGCCATCGGGAAGCATCAGGACAGGGAGCGTCTGTTGCCGGGCCAGCTCTATCACTGGCATTGGCAGAACAACATCGTCATCCCATCCGTGGATAATCTGAATATGTTTGGCCTGAATGCAAGGGCTGGATTGCGGGTAGTCAGGCATAGCCAAAGCAGGTGCGAGCAGAAAGCACCCGAGAACGGCCCTCCGCGCACTGGTTTGGGCGCAGACCCAGCCACCCATGCTGGAGCCTGCAAGAATAATTTTGTCTGGACTCGCGCCACTGGCAGAAATCGCATCGTGCATTTGGGCAAGACGAACTTCCGGGTCTTTGCTACTGCGGTGATCAATGGCGTGGACCTGTACCTGTTCAAAAGACTCAGCTACCGCTTTCAGGGCCTGAATTTTTGTGCCGCCAGGACCGCTCTCAAGACCGTGAGACAGAAAAACGTGGATGATGTTTTTTTGCATAGTGGCTTAACCCCTGCGGGTTTCATCAAGTATATCGAGCGCATGGCGGCGCTTTTTCGGGTCGTGAATGTCCACTGTGAACATCACCTCATCCACCGTTGCGCTCGATAGCAATTCGTCAAGCTGGCTCCGGATAGCTGCGGCATCGCCGAGCAGTTGAAGCGCCAGAAAATCTTTTACTCCGGCCCGCTCACCTGCATTCCACAGCCCATCCATGGACTCAACGGGCGCCTTCATCCACAGAGGTTGTCCACGAAAAAGCGCGAGGATGCGCTGGTAACTGGTGGTTGCCAAGTATCTTGCCTCTTCCACTGTGTCAGCAGGCACTGCGGGAACCGCCAGAATGGTGTAGGGGTGTTGCAGTTGTTCGGAGGGTTGGAAGTTGTCCCGATACACCGCTAGGGCTTCGCGGTAAAGTCGCGGAGCAAAGTGCCCCGCAAAGGCATAGGGTAATCCCCGCATGGCCGCTAGCTGGGCGCTGTAAAGACTGGAGCCGAGCAACCAAATAGGCACCTTGGTGCCAGCGCCGGGAATGGCTTTGACTGGTTGACCGGGCTTTAGAGGTCCCAGCAAAGATTGCAACTGTGCTACGTCTTCCGGAAACTGTTCAGCACCCAGACCGTTTCGGCGCAGGGCGCGAGCTGTAATCGGATCTGTGCCCGGGGCTCTACCAAGGCCTAGATCGATACGGCCGGGGTACAGGCTTTCCAGAGTTCCGAACTGCTCGGCAATCACCAAAGGTGGGTGGTTGGGCAGCATCACACCACCGGAACCAACTCGAATGGTTTGGGTTTTACCGGCAATATGGCCAATCAGTACCGAGGTGGCAGAACTGCTGATGCCCTCCATATTATGGTGTTCAGCCAGCCAAAATCGTTTGAAACCCAGCTTTTCAGCGTGCTGGGCATAGGCCACGCTGTTCGCCAGCGTATTGCCCACGGAGTCGCCTTCGCGAACCGAGGCAAGTTCGAGTAGTGAGTAGTCAGGATGGTTGCTCATAATGCTAGGATAGCACTTGAAGCCGGTGCTACCCCAAACCATCTCAAATTGGGTGGGGTACTGATATTCGTGTAATGCATGCCCACTAATGTGAAGGAAGCGATCTTGCAGCAAAGCGCCTACTACGAAGACGACACTACTCTGGCCCAGTATCTGGAGTTTCACTTTGGTGAACAGTGGCACGGTGAAGCCAATTTTCCGAAGGGGCTGGCAAAAGTGGCGCTGGATGCCATGGACGGTCGCACGTTGGGGCGGGCTTTGGATATTGGCTGTGCCTGTGGGCGTACCACTTTTGAGCTGGCGCGGGCATTTGCCCATGTGGACGGTATTGATTTTTCCCGCAAGTTCGTCGAGCAATGTCAGGTGATGGCCCGAGACAAGGTGGTTCGCTACGCCCGCCCGGAAGAGGGGGCGCTGGTGAGCTATCAGGAGCGTACTCTGGCGTCACTCGGCCTTGAAGATACCGCCGGGAAAGTGGCCTTCCATCAGGGGGACGCCTGTGACCTGAATCCTGAATTCACCGGGTATGATCTGGTTCTGGCCGGTAATCTGATCGACCGGCTCTATGATCCCTCCCTTTTTCTGACCCGCATTCACGAGCGACTCAATGATAACGGGCTACTGCTGATTGCCTCACCTTACACCTGGCTGGAAGACTATACGCCAAAGGAAAAATGGGTGGGCGGCTTCGAGAAAGACGGGGAAGACTACACCACCCTCGACGGGCTGCGTGACATGCTGGCACCGCATTTCACTCTGGCACTGGAATCCAGAAGCCTGCCATTTGTTATCCGCGAGACGCGCAACAAGTTTCAGCACAGCTTTTCGGAGCTGACGCTTTGGCAGAAGATTAGCTCCTGATGAGGTTTCTACTGCATTTTGAACCCTTTTCCCTGCAGAAAGTCTTTCATGTGCGGCCGCAGTTTGGTGGTAAACAGGGGCTTGAGTTGCTCTGACCAGGTCGTATTCTTGTTGCCGCCAGTGCGCTCCAGATAATACTTCTTCATGGTCTCGTCGAAGCGCGCAACCTGAGCTTCATCCTGTTCGTCCTGATAATAGTCTTCTTTGAGGATGGTCTCTACCGGCAAACGGGGCTTCACTTCCGGGTTCTGGTCGGGATAACCAAGGCACATCCCGAACACCGGGTATACGTGTTCTGGAAGGCGGAGTATCTCACTGATTTCGGCAGGGTTGTTCCTTATTCCGCCGATATAACAAATCCCTAGGCCTTCGGACTCGGCAGCAGTGGCAACGTTCTGAGCCATGAGTGCAGTATCGACACTGGCAATCAGCAATTGCTCTGTCATACCGCGAACCACTTCTGCCCCCGCCCTTTCAGCTGCTTCTGTGGATCGCTTCATGTCGGCACAGAACATCAGGAAATCCGAGCTCTCGGCAACGTAGGTCTGGCCACCAGCTAAGGCTGCGATCTTCTGCCTGTTATCCGGATTTACGACGTGAATCACGGAGTAAGCCTGGACATGGCTGGAGGTAGCGGCGCTCTGGCCGGCACGAATTAGCTCTGCGAACAGCTCTCGGGGGATCTTCTGCTCTGTGAACTTGCGAATTGAGCGGTGGGATTGCAGTAGTTCGATGACCGGATTCATGATGCCTCGCATTGAGTGGAATGGTGTTGTGTGCAACCGCTTTGTTAATGCCTCAGGAAAGTGATTCTACTGGCCGGAAAAAGTAGCGGGTCGCTTGGCGAGAAACGCCGATACACCTTCGCCGAAATCGCCTGTGTGCGCAATCTTGAGAAAGGCCTGTCTCTCAGCCTCAAGTTGTTCGGCCAGGGATCGACCACCGGCCTGATCAACGAGTTGGCGAAAGGCACCAAACGCCTTGGTCGGGCCGCTGGCAACCTGCTTGATTGTGCTTGCCAGAACTTCGTCATAAGAATCTGAGGGCGCGACACGGGTTATCAAACCCCAGCTTTGCGCCTCTTCAGCGGTAAGTTGTCGGCCAAGCATCATCATTTCAGTGGCCCGGGTAGCGCCTGTCTTGTGCGGCAGGAACCAGGTGCAGCCGCAGTCGGGCACCGCACCTATCCCATTGTAGGCGATAAGAAATTTTGCCCGATCTTCCGCCACGATGATGTCTGCCATCAGCGCTAGGCTGAGCCCGGCGCCGGCCGCCGGGCCCCTCACTGCGGCAACCATCGGCGCATCAATGCTCCGCAACAGAAGAATCGCTTCGTTGAGGGGCACCAGCAACCCGTTGATAAAGTCTCTTTTCTGTTCCTGTGTGCCCGTCATGCTGGCAACGTCGCCACCGGCCATAAAGGCTCTTCCGGACCCTGTCAGCACAATACAGCGTAACTCTGGCTGGCTGCGCAGTGTTCTTACTGCCGCCAGAAATGCTTCCGCCATGGGTATGCTGATCGCATTAAGTACTTCGGGGCGGTTAAATGTCAGGGTTGCTACGCCGGTTTGGGCGTCAAACTCAGAGATTAAAGGGCTGGTCGTCATAGTTCTGGATTCCGTCGCAAAGCCTGTTCGAAAATTCATGGAACAGACAGTCTTGGTTTTTGTGATGAAATTAGGCTACTTTAAACTTGCTCAGGAAGATAACCTGACGTTGACGTAAACAACAATAAACATAATCGCTCATGTGCGGGGAATAATGTCCAGTATCCTCGAAATAAGTAATCTTTCGCTGTCGTTCGGTGGTGTGAAGGCACTTCAAGGTGTCAGTTTCCGCGTGCCAGAAAACACAGTGACAACTGTGATCGGCCCCAATGGCGCTGGCAAAACCTCTCTCTTCAACTGCATCTCGGGCTTCTATAAACCCCAGCAAGGCACTATCAGCTATCAGGGCAAGGCACTTACGGGAGTAAAGCCACCGGTACGTGCTTCCATGGGGTTGGCTCGCACCTTCCAGAATATTGCACTGTTTCGAGGCATGACGGTGCTCGATAACATCAAGCTGGGTGCTCATGTACACATGAAGAGCGGCCTGCTGGGCTCTCTGGCCTATTTTGGCGCTGCGCGTCGCGAGGAAATGGCGGTACGCGAGGAAGTGGAGCGCCATATCATCGATTTTCTGGAAATTGACCATATTAGGCGCCAGCCGGTCGCCAACTTGTCTTATGGTTTGCAAAAGCGCGTAGAGCTGGCCCGCGCTCTGGCTATGCGGCCCAAGGTGCTTTTGCTGGATGAGCCAGTCGCCGGGATGAACCGTGAAGAAAAAGAAGATATGGCCCGGTTTATTCTGGATATTCGGGAAGAGTGGGGTGTAACCGTGCTGATGGTGGAACATGACATGGGCATGGTCATGGATATTTCCGATCACATCGCCGTGCTTAATTTCGGTCAAGTGATTGCAGAAGGCCTGCCTGCAGACGTGCAGAACAACCAACAAGTTATTGAAGCCTATCTGGGCACTAGTGATATGGACAGTCTGCGTAAGAAACTGAACCCAGAACGCGAGGTGGCTTGAGTGGACTGGTTATTTTTTGGGGAAATCAGCCTCGCGGGTCTGGCGATGGGCGGTCTTTACGCCCTGATAGGGCTGGGCTTCGTCATCATTTATAAAGCTACCCGGGTCATCAATTTCGCCATTGGCGAGATCATGATGTTCGCGGCCTACCTATTTCTAGCCTTTGCCGGGGGCATGGAAATGTCGCCTTGGGTCGCTCTGCCGCTGGCGGTTCTTGGCGGAAGCCTCCTCGGCGGCGTGATTGAAAAAGTCATGATCCGCCCGATGCTGGGGGAATCCTCCATTTCCGTGGTTATGGTCACCATCGGAATCGCCAGTATTCTGGTGGGAGTGGTAGAGATGATCTGGGGAGCGGATCCTCAGCTTTTGCCAGACTTTCTGCCCCGCAAACCGGTTTTCATCGGTGAAATGTATTTGGCCCCAAAGATTGCCTACGGCTTTCTCATCGGTGCAGCAATGCTCATCATTTACTTGCTGTATTTCCGCTTTTCCCGGGGTGGCGTTGCGCTGCGCGCTACCGCTTCGGATCAGGCCGCCGCTTACTCCATGGGTATCAACGTGCGCCGGGTGTTTAATCTGGCCTGGGTGTTTGGTTCTCTCGCTGCTTCGCTGGCGGGCGTTCTGGTGGCGGCAACCGGTGGATTGAGCCCACAGTTTGGCGCCATCGGCCTGAGTGTTCTGGTGGTAGTGATTGTTGGAGGGCTCGACAGCATCGTTGGTGCTCTGGTTGCCGGTGTATTCATAGGGTGGCTGGAAACCGTTGCAGGCGCCTATTTGGGCGGCGAGTACCGTATGCCAGCAACCTTCGCGGTGCTGGCGGTCATTCTGGTTTTCCGTCCTTATGGCCTTTTCGGCACCCACGATATAGAGCGAGTATAAGATGCGCATTGGTGACGCAAAACAGAGCTATGAGGCCGATGAGTCTATCTGGAAGAGTTCTACCCAGAAAGTCTGGTTCGCTGTTTTACTGCTGGTGCTGGCAGTGTTCCCGTTTATGGCCGACGCCTACCTGTTGTATTTGGGCTGTATGGTGGGCATTGCGGTTATAAGCACCACAGGCCTTAACATCCTTACCGGTTTTACCGGCCTGATTTCTCTCGGGCAGGCGGGCTTTATGGGGGTGGGTGGCTATACGGTGGCTTGGTTGTCTGCGAACTCGGCGTTGCCTTTCCCTGTAACGCTTTTGCTCGCAGGGCTGCTTGCCGCAGCAGTAGGCATTCTGGTGGGACTTCCATCTTTGCGCGTAAAGGGGCTTTATCTTGCGATTGCGACTCTGGCCGCCAGTGTTTTCCTGCACTTTATCTTTGCCGAGTGGGAGTCTGTAACCGGTGGAATGGGCGGGTTGAGTCTGGAGCCCGCCCACTTATTCGGGCTCAGCTTCCAAAGCGATTTTGAGATGTACTTCATCATTGTACCGTTGGCGGTACTCATGGTTTTTGGTGCCACCAACATATTCCGAACCCGCACGGGCCGAGCGTTCATCGCAATCCGGGATCGGGATATTTCGGCGGAAATACTCGGCATTAACCTTTTGCGCTACAAGCTGATGTCTTTCGCTCTAAGTTCGTTTTATGCCGGTGTGGCGGGCGGATTGTTTGCCTATTTTTATCGGGTGGTCACGCCAGAGAGCTTCCCGCTCTCTATGTCTATTTTTTATCTGGCTGCCGTAATTGTCGGCGGCATGGGCAATCTATTGGGCGGTATTCTGGGCGCGGCCTTTATGACGCTGATTCCTGAAGCTCTGAAACTGCTCACAGCAGCTTTGACGCCATTTTATCCGAACGCACCGATATTCATGTCACCAATGCTTGAGATCATCTTCGGTGTTTTGATCGTCGGTTTTCTTATTTTTGAACCGCATGGGCTGGCGGAGATCTGGCACCGCATTCGGCGCTTTTTCAGTTTATGGCCTTTCAAGAACTAGTGGATTAAACAACAAGAAGCCGCAAGGAGAAGTAACATGTTCAAAAGCATTCTCGACAAAAGCCGCAGGCTTGTAGGTGTCGGTAGTATGGCCGCTGCTCTTGCAGTTGCGGCGCCTGTTATGGCTCAGGACAAAGAGCCCATCGTATTCGGTGGCTCCATTCCTCTGTCTGGTGTGTTCGCCTTTGCTGGCGTGCATCTTCATGCAGGCCTTACGGATTACACAACTTGGATCAACAGCGAAGGCGGGATTAACGGTCATCCGGTGAAGTATGTAATGGAAGACACCGGCTATGAGGTTGACCGCTCCGTAGCTGCCTTCAAGAAAATCACCGGCAGTAACAAAGTCCCGGTTTATTACGGTGACAGTACCGGGTTCATGAAAACCATTGCCTCCGAACTGAACAGCAGAGGCACTACGCTGATGAGCGGTGCTTCCTTTGCCACTGCATTGACGGACAATGAGCAGTATCCGTATCAATTCATTCCCGGCCCGAACTACAGCCAGATGTTCGGCATTATTCTTGAGTACATTGCTACCCAAGGAAAAGATGGCGACATGCCTACCATTGCCTTTGTGTATAGCGATACCGAGTTCGGCAAAGACCCTATTGAAAACGGCAAGGCCAAGGCTGCCGAGATGGGTATCAAAGTTGTAGAGGAAATCGTTACCAAACCCGGCAGTGTGGATGTGTCTGCAGAAATCCTGAAACTGCGCAGGGTGCGCCCGGACTTTGTGGTATTCCACGGCTATGTGCTGTCGCCCATAAACGAGTTCATGGTGCAGATGCGCCAGATGGGGTTGGATACCCAATTTATGGGTACCTTCTGGTCCAGCGACAAGCTGATTATCAACAAGATGGGCGCAGATGCTGACGGCTATATGGGCGTTATGCCTTACAACTATTATGACAGCGCCGAAAGCGGGCCAATGCTCGACGCACTGCGCGCTACGGCAGAAAAGAGCGATCCGGATGCAGGCTACCGTCCGACCGGTTATATGCAGGGCTGGTTCAACGCGATGGTCTGGACCGAGGTGATTAAGCGCACCATGGACGCCGGTAAAGAGCTCACCGCTGAAAACATGGCTGACTCTCTAGCGTCTATCGAAAATTGGGATACCGGCGGCATTATCGGCGTTCCGGTTACAGTGCAAGACATGTCCTTCCCGGTGGGTCGTATTTGGCGTGTAAACGCCAAAGAAGCCCGTTATGAGCCGGTATCTGACTGGATTCACCTCGACTGAGACGCTCTATGGAAGCCTTGCTGGAAATCGATAACATAGAAGTGGTTTACAACAAGGCGGTGCAGGTTCTCCGGGGCCTGTCACTGCGTGTTCCCCGTGGCGCCATTGTGGCGCTGCTGGGTTCCAACGGTGCTGGCAAGTCCACCACGCTGAAGAGTGTCTCCGGGCTGCTGGCGTTGGAGGATGGCGAGGTGACTGCCGGAGAGATCCGCTTCAAGGGCCGCTCCTTGAAAGGAATGGCACCGGAAAAACTGGTACGCGATGGCCTCTTCCATGTGATGGAAGGACGCCGTGTATTCGAAGACCTGTCCGTTGAGGAAAATCTCGTTGCAGCAACCTACGCCCTTAGCGGGCGTAAAACCTCTCTGAACGACTCTTACGAACTGGTTTATGACTACTTCCCCCGTCTCAGGGAGCGCCGCAAGCAGCTTGCGGGCTATCTGTCTGGTGGCGAGCAACAGATGCTGGCACTTGGTCGCGCACTGATTGCTCAGCCAGAGTTAATCATGCTGGACGAACCGTCGCTTGGTCTAGCGCCGCAGCTGGTGGAAGAAATCTTCACTATTATTGCGCGAATAAACCGAGAGCAGGGTACAGCCATATTACTGGTGGAGCAGAATGCGGCAGTGTCTCTGGCCATCGCCTCATACGGCTACATTATGGAAAACGGAAAAATCGTAATCGATGGTGCGGCAGACAAACTTTCGTCCAATGAAGACGTTCAGGAGTTTTATCTGGGCGTTGGCGGCAAAGAAGGCGAAGCCCGAAGCTACCGGGACATCAAACACTACAAGCGTCGCAAGCGGTGGCTGTCATGAGCACACCGAAAATTCGTGATCTTACGCTGACACAAATGCTACGGGCGCATGCAAAAGAACGCCCCGACACGCTCGCGCTCAGGCAAAAAGATTTTGGTATTTGGCAGGCCTGCTCCTGGCAGGATTATTACCAACGGGCGAGGCATTTTGGTTTAGGCCTGCGAGCACTCGGTCTCTCCGAGGGTGGCCACGTCGCCATAATTTCCGAAAACAGGGTTGAGTGGGTTATTGCCCAGATGGGCATAGGGCTGGTGAAAGGGATCTGTGTGGGGGTGTATCCTACCAGCCCATGGAATGAAGTGGCCTATGTGCTTGAGCACAGTGATGCAGAAATGGTGGTATGCGAAGATCAGGAGCAGACCGATAAAGTTCTGGAAGCCTGGCCCGAGTTACCTCAGCTCAAGCACAACATTGTTATTGATCCGAAGGGGCTCCGGTCTTATTCGGAACCACCCTCATCGTTCGACGACATCGAGAAAATGGGGCGGGAATTCGAGAAAAACCACCCCGGGTTGATTGACGCGTTGCTCGACAGCCAGCGAATGGACGAGATTGCCTTGATGATCTACACCTCGGGCTCTACCGGTCGACCCAAAGGTGCGATGATCAGCTGGGGCAACCTGCATGCCGC
This sequence comes from Marinobacter sp. 1-4A, assembly GCF_016597725.1. Taxonomy (GTDB): domain Bacteria; phylum Pseudomonadota; class Gammaproteobacteria; order Pseudomonadales; family Oleiphilaceae; genus Marinobacter. The sequence continues at coordinate 154,116 of NZ_VCGY01000003.1, read as the reverse complement.
TGCGCCCGGCCTTGTAGAGCTTTTAGGCGTAGACCAACATAGTACCAGCCTGTCCTATCTGCCACTGTGTCATGTGGCAGAACAGGCTCTGACCAATATTGCCCCTGTTTATGTGGGCAGTGCCGTGAGCTTTGGTGAAAGCCTGCGCACGATACAGGAAGACCTTCGGGAAATTGCACCGACATTTTTTCTGGGTGTTCCGCGTATTTGGGAAAAACTCCATTCCTCCATCTACATCAAGATGCAGGAAACCGGGCGTTTGCGACAGGCCCTCTTTGCCCGCGCTATAAAGGCCTGCGAGCCTATGGCAACCAAGCCCAAAGCAAACTGGAGCCTTGGTGAACGGCTTACCTATAGCCTGTACTACTGGCTGGTATTCCGTGCTTTGCAGAATTTCATCGGACTGCGCCGTTGCGCCATCGCATTGACCGGTGCAGCCCCCATTTCAACAGGTATCCTGCAGTTCTTCCGCACTTTAGGTGTGCCTTTGGTTGAGGTGTTTGGCCAAACCGAGAGCACCGGTGTTGCAACGGCTCAACGCCTAGACAAAGTGTGCCTTGGCACAGTCGGTACGGCGGTTTCCGGGCTTGAAGTGACACTGGGTGAGCACGATGAAATACTCATGCGGGGCGGCACGGTCTTCAAAGGGTACTACAAAAATGATGAAGCAACGGAGGCTACTCTAAGAGACGGCTGGCTGCACACGGGGGATGTGGGTGAATGGCAGGATGGGCAACTGAGAATCGTTGATCGCCTCAAAGACATCATGATTACCGCTGGCGGTAAGAACCTCTCCCCCACGGAGATTGAAAATACGATTAAGGCGAGCCCATACATCAAGGAATGCATTGTCATCGGTGAGGCCCGGAAATATGTTTCAGCGCTGATTCAGGTGGATTTTGAAACTGCGGCAAAATGGGCCGAGCAGGAGCGGATTGCCTACACCACGTTCCGCAGCCTGACCGAGCATGAGAAAGTGCAGGAACTGATTCAGGCAGAGGTGGATAAGGGTAACGGTAGACTGCCGCAAGTGGCCCAAATCAAGCGCTTTCACCTGCTGAGCAAAGAGTTGGATCACGACGATGACGAAGTGACTGCCACCATGAAAGTACGCCGTAGCAAGATCTATGAGAAGTACGCGGACGTGATCGAATCGTTGTATAGCTGACCAAGTTCCAAATCAGCCCTTGGGGAGAATAGGGATCAGAGTAACTGTAAACGACATTGATCAAGTCGACTTGACGGAAGCTATGGTTTGCCGGGTGCACTTTGATTAATAATGTGCGCCCCTAACTTTTGAGCCAGATGTCATGACCGAAAATCACAGTTCTGAAAAGCTTCCCGTCCGGCGTTGCTGCACGCAAGCAATCGCCTCCCGTAATCTCGTCGCGAAAATGACTGTGTTCATTCTCGCGATTTTTTCTTTTGGGTTTAGCGCATTTGCCAGCGCAGCCGAATCTGGCGCCCAGAGCCTGACTCACCATCCGGTGGGTTACATTGCGGTTGTAATCTTCGTTATTGCTTATGCGTTCGTCATGCTTGAAGAAAAGCTGCACCTACGCAAGTCCAAGCCGGTGCTACTGGCAGCGGGCTTAATCTGGTTTCTGGTCGCTGGCGCGGCGGCCATGAACGGCGATACCGAGAGCGCCAATGCGGCTTTGAAACATAATTTATTGGAATACTCTGAGCTGCTCCTATTTTTGCTGGTGGCAATGACCTATATAAATGCGATGGAGGAACGTCAGCTTTTTGATGCACTTCGTGGCTGGCTGGTGAGCAAAGGTTTCAGCTATCTGAGCCTGTTCTGGATCACCGGTTTATTGGCATTCTTCATCTCGCCCATTGCCGACAACCTAACCACAGCATTACTGATGTGTGCAGTGTTGATGAAAGTGGGTGAGGACAGCCCGCGTTTTATCGGCCTTGGTTGTATTAATATCGTGGTGGCGGCAAATGCCGGTGGAGCGTTTTCGCCGTTCGGGGATATCACTACCCTGATGGTCTGGCAGAAAGGCGTCGTTGAGTTTACTGAGTTTTTCAGGTTGTTTATTCCCGCCGCAGTTAACTTCCTTGTGCCCGCTGTAATCATGAGTTTTGCGATTCCGAGTGAGCCACCAAAAGATACATCGGATCCTGTGATTATGAAGCGCGGCGCTCGCCGCACTGTGGTGCTGTTTCTCCTCACCATCACGACTGCGGTGTTGGGCCACAACTTCCTTCACCTCCCTGCGGTGGTTGGCATGATGATGGGCTTAGCTTACTTGCAGTTTCTGGGCTATTACCTGCAGCGTAGCTTCAAGCGAGGTGTTGCACGCGAGCGAGTGTGGGCTGAAAACCACAAGAATACCCGCCTGCTTGAGCGGCTCGACAAAGCGGTACCCTTTGATATTTTCAACCCGATGGCACGTACCGAGTGGGATACGCTACTGTTCTTCTACGGCGTTGTATTGTGTGTGGGCGGGCTTGGCTACATCGGGTACTTGTCTGAAATATCCCAGTTGCTATACAACGACTGGAACGCAACGGGCGCCAACATTGCCGTGGGCGTTATGTCGGCTATCGTGGATAACATTCCGGTGATGTTTGCTGTGCTCTCTATGGAGCCAGATATGTCTCACGGTCAGTGGCTGTTAGTTACCCTTACTGCCGGTGTCGGTGGCTCCATGCTGTCCATCGGCTCCGCGGCCGGTGTGGCTCTAATGGGGCAGGCCAGAGGCTACTACACCATCATGTCGCACTTGCGCTGGGCGCCGGTTGTCGCGCTTGGGTACGTCGCGTCGATTGCCACGCACATGTGGTTGAACGCTAGCTTGTTTTGACCCTCCTAACACGGAGCCCGCTCAGGGCTCCGTTGTTGAGGCTGTTTCGTGCACGCGCTGCTCCAAATCCTCTGCCGTCATGGGTTTGCCAAACGCCCAGCCCTGCGCGAATCGGGCACCCATTCCACGAACAATAGCGGCATGAGCCTCTGTCTCGACCCCTTCGGCAACGACCTCCATACCCAACTCGCTGGCAATACGGACCATCAACGGCACCAGCACTGCGCCAAGACCTCCAGAGTCGATATCAAACACAAAGCTGCGGTCGATCTTTAAGGTGTTGCAGCCCAGATCACGCACCTTGGATAGGTTGGAGTAACCAGTGCCAAAGTCATCTACAGCCAGCTCAAATTTCTGCTGCTTGATCCAGTCAATGCAAGCTCTGGCCGCTGCCGAGTCAAGCTGCTCATCTTCGGTGATTTCGAAGGTAATATGAAAGCGAGATGCAGCAAGCGCCAATGAAATATCCGCACCTTGTACTCGGCTTTGAGCGATATCGGAAGGGAATAGATTGATGTTTACTTTGAAACCTTCGGGCAAGTCGGTTTTAAGGTTCAGGTCCTCCAAGGTTTTTTGCATGATTTGCTGGGTAAACGGCCAGCTAAGTTTGGCTCGGGCCAGCACCGGAATAAACTCATCGGGATAGATAGCGCCATAGGCATCTTGAAACCGAGCTAAAACTTCGCATCCGATAACCTTTCCGCTCTCCAAATCGACAATCGGCTGATACAACGGGAAGTAGGCGTTTTGTTTTATGCCTCTGATTATTCGATTCTCAGTGCTCAGTCGCTTTTTAAGAGCGGGCCTCACTAAAAGGCTGGCTCCAACACCTAAAGCTATGCCAATCAACAACGCATAGGCCGAAAACGCTTGATTGCGTTTGATAACATCTTGGTGCTTTGTTTCCATGCCCGCGCAGTAGGGGATGGTTGTGCTACAGGCTTCGGAATATGTGGATGTGAGGGTCACAGCCTGCGCTGATTTTTCAGCCAAATTCCGAAACAGTCCCTTGTCGCCGTAGGTGTGCCGAGTTTCGGATCGATTGTTGCGGTATACAAGTTCCCAATGGGTACTGATGGCAGCCTGCTGTTCCAACCATCGGGTATCAAAAACAACGTTGAACTGGCCTCTTTCTGCAATTGTGGCGGTAATATCTCCATCAAAAAGAACAAGGCGGGCTTCCGGCCAATGCTTGATCCCGCGTTCGTTAATGAAATCCCACGGCGATTGTTTGACCGGCGCTTCAAGAACTCCCTGACCCGTTGTACAGATTAAGTGCTTGTCTTTGATAAATCCGATGTCTCGTATTCGGCTGGCGAAAAACAGTTCTTTTCGCATAATGTTCAGCAGCTCATCTGTGCAACTGTCGACGGCAAGAGCATTCAGCCGGTCAATGATTTCGATACTTTCGGCCCCGATTTTTTCAGCCTCGGAAATCAAAGCACTGAGCTTTTCATAGTGCGATGTCAGCAGGCCTTGAACCACCAAGGCGACAATTAAAACGAAATAGATACAGAAGGTACTGATGCCGATGAATATACTGATAAGGGCGTTGGCCCAGCGAGTTTTTTTAGCAGCATCGAACATCTGGTAGCGAATTCCTTACAGACTTTTCATCACTATAGCTGATCGCTTTTGCTTGTCACATGCCTCACTTCGCTAACGCTTCAGGGCATTACTTTTGCCGAGTTTCGATAACGCAAACCTACCCGCGACAACCTAAACAAAAACTTCAAAATCCATCATTTAAAGAATTCGTCAGTGAAAAAAAGTTGCCGTGAAAGCCTTGCAGCACAGCGCATTGAAGAAATTGCACAGAGGCTTGGGGTTTCTGATTGCTGTTTGTTCTCGCTTTGCTTATTGCTCATGAATAATGTTGGTGTGGCGCGTTGTTCATTTTTATCAAGAATGCGCATGAGTAAAACTAACAATAAGCAAGAAGGGGACTCCTATGCGTCATAGAACGAAGCTCTCGAAAATTTTCACGATCTCAGCATTAGCCAGCGGATTGCTGTTGGCAGGTTGTGGGGATGACGGCAAAGACGGTAAAGACGGCAAAGATGCCCAAAGCGTTGTTGGAACAACCACCTCCGGATTTGTAATTCCTGAAGGTGCCATCTTCGTAGCCCCGGATGCTGCAGACGGCGAAAACATCACCGAAGCGCTTTCATTAGCCCTGTTTGAGGCCCCGGAAGATGCGTTGGTAGTGCTGCCGAAAGGCCGATTTGTTGTGACTGAAAGCATTGTTGTGAACAGTGCAAGAGGGCTTACGGTTGCTGGCCATGGTATGAATGAGACGATTCTCGATTTCAGCACATCCAATGGCGACGACGCGTTTCGTTTTCAGGGTGGCAACGGCATTACCGTTCGCGATTTGGCTGTTTACGAGGCGCCTAAAAACGGCATCAAAACGACCAACGTAAACGGTATTCACATCACTAACACCGCGACCGTTTGGGAAGGCGAGCTGGAATCAGATAACGGCGCCTATGGTTTGTACCCGCTTAAAAGCCAGAACGTGCTGATGGAGAACAACTACGCCTATGGCTCGGCGGATGCGGGTATCTACGTTGGCCAGTCAGAGAACATTGTTGTGCGGAACAACACCGCGAAAAATAACGTTGCTGGTATTGAAATCGAAAACTCCAGCATGGCCGATGTTTACAACAATATTGCAGTTGGAAACTCTGGCGGTATTTTGTCGTTCGATCTGCCGGGGCTGGACAAGGCCTATGGCAGCAATGTGCGGATCTTCAATAACCAGATATACGCAAACAACGCCGATAACGTAGGTGCGGGTGTGGTTGGAGCTGTGCCGCCGGGTACAGGGGTGATTATCCTTGCCTCCAGTGATGTGGAAGTTTACAACAACCAGATTACGGACAACGACACCACCGCAGTTGCTATCACCAGCTACTTCTTAATTGAGGATGATGTGGCGAGCTACCCGACGAGCTTCGGCGCAACCATAGCTGATGGTTGGAGCCCGATACTGAAGAACGTCTATCTACACGACAACACGATCGCCCGTAATGGCGGAGCCCCACGTGGCGACCTGCTAGCACCCATTATTGGTGGCTACACGTCTGCTCAGAACAGCACAGGCATGGCACAGACCTTCCCGGCTATTCTCTATGATGGCATTGGCGAGCTGCTGTCAAACACCACGGATCTTGCCGGGTTCAATATGATTGTGGGGGCAGATGCCGCTGCCGACGGCGTGAACTACGATCCGTATGGTCCTGAAGACCGGATTTGTGCGAACCGCAATATCAACGGCAATCCGGCGCCTGAGTATGAGGACGTTAACACTGGTCTGGTTTACCCGACCAGCCCTGCGGACGTGACACAGGTTGATGCTGAGGGTAATCCGCTGCCTCACTTGTTGATTGATCAGATGGTCAACAATACCTACCTCAACTGCACCCAGCCGCGCTTGCCGCCTGCGGTGGTGAACTTCAGAAATAATATCTACGGTTGTACTGGGGATGATTTGGCGGAAGCGGCCTGCGCACTTTAATCTGGTCCTTTGAGCATTAATCTACCTTGTAAGAGAGTCAATACGGCGTATCACCGGGGAGCTTTGCCCCGGTCATACGCCGCGGCACGAGAGCATTACCTATGAGAAGTAACAATAAAACGACAATAGCGATGATGGCAGCCTCTTTGTTTTTGGCAGCGTGTGGCGGCAGCAGCAGTGACAGTGGTGGCGGAGCACCCGATGGTGGCACACCCCCGCCAGCCAGCAGCGCACTGAATGCCGGAGCGGGCGCGCCGACGGGGGCAGAGGGAAGCTGCGATGCGAACACTTCCGGAGTTAACTGGAACGCGTTGATGAGTGAGGCGTGTCCCAAGCTGTCGGACTACAACCTGTTTACCAATGCCAGTGACCCCACCGCTGCACCAACTCGGGGCGGCGTTCCTTATGACTTGTCTACGGCTTTGTTCTCTGACTACGCCAGCAAGTATCGTTTCATATTTGTGCCTGAGGGCAAGACGGTTAGCTACAACGCTTCGGAAGTGCTCGATTTCCCGGTGGGAACGGTCATCACCAAAACCTTTGCGCTACCTGAAAACACCGCCTTCCGTGATGGCGATGAACAAGTTATTGAAACTCGGTTGCTGATCCATCGCACCAGCGGTTGGGTTGCGCTGCCTTATTACTGGTCCTCAGAATCCGACGCCACTCTGGCCATCGCCGGTAAGCGCCTGAATGGCCTCAAAACCATTAATAATCAGGGGCAAGAGATTACTTTTGATTACTCGGTGCCAAATGCTGCGGATTGCAGCTCGTGTCACTCTATTGTGCCCAATCTGGCAGGTTCGGGTGACGACCGCGGACAGATTTTCCTGCCTATTGGCCCGAAAGCACGCTATCTGAACAAAGACTTTACCTATGCAGATGGAACCGTATACAACCAGCTGCAATATTTGGCGGAAGGTGAGCTGTTAACGGGCTTGCCGTTTGATTTGCAGAGTGTGGAGAAAGCGCCAGTGTTCAATGATCAGGTGCCCGTTGCTTCGCTCAGTGGCGATGCATTAAACAGCGCTGCGCGTGCCTACCTCGACATTAACTGCGCCCACTGCCACCGGGCAGACCTAACATTGCCAGCCGATTACGCTGGGCCTGCTGGTAGCAGTGGTGTGCAACTGGAGTACAACCGAGTTTATGCAGACTCTCCTAGCAAGTTTGGCGTTTGCAAAGAGCCGGTCGCTGGAGGCAAGGTGGGGTACCCATACGATGTCATTCCGGGCAGCCCAGATAATTCTTATTTGCTGTTCCGTATGTCGACTGACGATAACCGCCATAAAATGCCAGAACTTGCGCGCAACACCGTGCATCAAGAAGGCGTAGCGCTTGTAAGTAGCTGGATTAACCAACTGCCTTCGGCAAGTTGTTCTCCCGCTCCTTAATGCTATGACACCGTGTTATTCCGACGAAATTCGGTAGGCGTAGACTGCTTGATTTCTCGGAATGCACGGTTGAATGAGCTGAGAGTTCTGTATCCGACATCCAGCGCAATGTTGAGTACCGGCGTCTCCGGGTCCGAGATCAAGCGTTTTGAAGCCTCCGCAATTCGAAGTTGGTTGATGTAATCGTTGAAGTTGCGATAACCCAATTGCTTATTAATGAGTGCCCGGGTGCGGTACTCCGGGAGCTCCAGCCGTTCGGCCAGCATTTTTAGGGTCAGATGCTCTGTTCGGTAATAGCCTTGCTGCATCAGGCTGGAAAGGCGCTCTGCGTGTTCGAGTTGGACATCTGTTTGAGGAGGGCTGTCATCGACCGGATCACAATGCTCGGGCTCAGCGGGCGGCGTGGGCCCATGGCGCAATGACAGTTCGTTGAACCTGCCTTGCAACAGGAACGTAGCTATTGCAACACCGGCAATGGAGACCACCAGCGCCCGGTTTATCGCGTAAGCCGTACCCAAGTTGAATGCCAGCGCAACCAAGAGCACGGCGGTACCTGCGATAAATAAAACAAGGGCTCTAAGCTTTCGGCGTGGCTCTACAAGGTCGGCAGGCCAGTCTGCGAGTACAACCCAGAAACCGTTGGCGATGATAAAAAATTCAAATAACTCGCCCAGTTCCCAGCCGAAAAACAGCAGCATGCCTTCGGCGCTTTGGTGGCTGGTGAAGAGTCTTGCTGTCCAGGGCGCAACAACGCTGTAAAGCGCCATCGCGCCCCAGCCTGACCGTAGATTGATACGCTGGCGGAATGTGGCCTGACAAAGCAGCCAGAATAAAGCCGGAACCATCACTTCCAGATTCAGGGTGAGCCATTGCCAACTAGGGGGGGTGAGCGGGTGGAGCAAGAACCCGGCGCTGGCAATGAGAAAAACCGCAAACACCCGCGCAGCGGATGAATGGTGTAATTCGTGGGTTGTGGTAATCAGTAGAATGACCAGACAAGCCAGACCAAAACCGGTCAAGATCAACATGCTTGGAGTACTCGGCGCTGTTATTGTTGTTTGCACTAAACGGATGCAAACATGTCACTCGGGCGCGCCAGTGTCAATTGCGGGTGGTAAGGGAGTCCCTTAATGCTATGCCCGAGTGACCGAGTTTCAGCTCGATCGAGTCAGCTTGATACTTTTAGCACTACAGCATGGCCTTCCTCGTTGGACAACCCTAACTTAACCACGCTGCCCGGCTTGGTGCCCAGTAGTGCAAGGCCGAAGGGGGAGCCTATGCATACGTCATCTTTGTCGCCGTCATGGCCGGTGCTGGAATCCGTTAAGCGGAAGGTGAGCACGGAAGAGTCCAAGCAGTTAATCAGCGTAACTGTGCTGCCAATCAAAGCCGTATTTTTAGGCGATGTGACAGGGTTGCGGTAAATCCTTCCCAGCTTTGCGTTAAGTGTTTTGATATCACGTGAACCCAGGTTAAAACCTACATTCATCATCATGCCAGTATCTCTACCTACTAAAAAATTCTGTTGTTACGGGTGCCACAAACGTTTTGTCGATTGTGTTCTACAAAAACATAGGAACGCACGCGAGCACCGAATGGCGGGGCTCGCCGACTAATGGAAGGTAATCGAAAGTGGGATTAAAGAAACCATGGAAAGCTCCTTCATTGAGGTTGACGGCACCATAGCAGCTTTGGAATTAAAGGCAAGGATGTGTCTGCTTTTGCATGCGCAGGCTGTTGAGCAGAACACAGAGGCTGCTGAGCGACATGGCAATGGCGGCAATCACCGGCTGAATCCAGCCCGTAACCGCCAACGGTATCACCAGAGCGTTGTAGCCCACTGCCCAGAAGAGATTCTGGTACATAAGCTTGCGTGCCCGTTTTGCCAACTGCAGGGTCGCGGGCACCTTGCCGATGCTTTCTGTGAGGTAAATAGCTGCTGCGGCACCCGTGGCGGAAGCGGCGTTACCTACGGCGACACCCAACCTTGCACCGGCCAGAGCCAAGCCATCGTTGAGGCCGTCACCCACAAATACGGTGGGAGTCTGTTTTTCCAGATTGTCGATAAAGCTGTGTTTCTGCTCGGGTGAGTACTCTGAGAGCACGTGCTCGGGGGCAATGCCAAGGCGCTTGGCCAGATCGAGACAAGCCCTGCGGGTATCGCCACTGAGCAAATAGATGGCATAGCCCTGACGCACAAGCTGGCGAATCGTTGCTATCGACTCCGGCCTAAGGGTTTCCTGAAAGCCAATTTTGCCTGCATAAAGCCCATTACAGGCCAGATGAACGCTCATTCCGGTATCTTCGCTGGGAGGTACCTCGACACCCTGTTCCCTTAGCCAACTCGCGCGACCTGCCAGAGTGACATTTGCATCGCTTACCCAGCGAGTACCCGCACCGGCAATGCTTTCTCGTGTACCCTCGGGGGCTGCTGCAAGTGACGAGGGCATGTCCGCCATTAGACCTCGGGCAACCGGGTGCGTGGAGTCCCTGAGTGTGTCCTGAGCCAGCTGCAATAGCTGTCTTTGGGCCCATTGGCCGACCGGTGTGATGCTGTCTACGCTGGGCTCGCCCGTGGTTAATGTGCCGGTTTTGTCGAATACAATCGCACCTACGTAGGCGGCAGCCTCAAGAGCCGCCGGATCCTGCAATACAATGCCGTGTTTGATCATATTGGCGTGGCCCATGGTGATCACCAGAGGTATGGCCAAGCTGAGGGCGCAGGGGCAACTGATGATCATAACCGCCAGCCCACGGGCCGCTGCCTCTGGCACCGGAACGCCTTGAGCAAGGGCAAGCCCCACGGCCAGCGTGGCTGCAACCAGAATAGCCGGGAGCAGAATGCGGGCAATACGATCGGTGAGTCGCTGTAAGGTGGTTTTGCGGCTGAGCAAAGCGCTGATGGAGCGGGATAATCGGTCGATACGGCGCTCGCCAGTGCTGGCGGTTACCGCCAGTTCAAGCTCACCTTCAAGCAACTGGCAGCCTGCTAGCAATTCGGCGCCCGGGCTAAGTGGCTGAGGCATGTGCTCGCCCGTCAGCATGGCGAGATCGGCTTGACCTTGCCCTTGTACAACCTGACCATCCAGCGCCAATTGTTCACCGGCCCGGAGAACAATACGTTCGCCGATTTTAATATCTTCGGCTGGCCGGGTTTCCAATTTTCCTGTCGCGGTTTTTAGGGTGACCTGCTCAGGTACATGCTGAAGATAGCGGCGAATGATCTCGGAAGCGCGCCGACGCACGCTGGTATCCAGTAATCTCGCGATCAGTTGAAAAGTGATCAGCATAACCGCGGCGTCGAAGTACACGTGGTAGCTGCCTGCGGCGAGTTGCCAAGCGGAGATGATGCAGGCCGCGAATACCGCCAGAAAGATCAGGCTATCGAGGCCCGGCGCACCTGCAATAAGGGTTCGCCAGCCCACCCGGTAGAAGTGGGAGCCGGAATAGAGCACAACGGGCGCAGCAAACAGGCCGCTGGCCAGCGCAAGTGGCCATAAAACTTCCGGCTCTACTGCACCCAGTGGTGCCAGATAAATCAGCAGGGCTGGCATCATGCTCCACATGCCGAAAACCACCGCAACGGCGAGGCGCCTTTGTAGATGCTTGCGTACCGACTCTGCTTGCAGCTTGCTGCGGTCTGGGTCCACCGAGCTGTGCAAACGGTAGCCTAGGCGGGCAACAGCTTGCTGGAGTTTGGCCAAGGGTGGCTTCTCTTCATCCCAGCAAACCATAGCAACATCTGCCGCGAAGTTAACAGCGGCATCACTAACGCCCGGCTGTTTCTTCAACAAGGCTTCAACAGCGATAGCACAGCTGCCACAGCGCATCCCCTCAACCATCAGGATGGTCTGGTTTTGCTCTTTTTGTGCTGTGCTACCGTTGCTGTCGACCATCTCAGGGCTCCCCGAAAACCTCCTTCAGTTCCTCGGCAGACCAATCCCCGCGCTCGCCGAAGCGTTCCACATGTTCAGTGACTGCAGCCGGGTCTATCTCGTTGGCGCTATTGCCCCACTCGCTGCGGGCATAGCTCAGAACAGCAGCCAGTTCTGCATTGGAGAGTGTGCCGCCAAATTTAGGCATAACGCCTTGAAAACTGTTGCCCGCAACCTCAATGGCACCTTGCAGGCCATCGTGTACGATCGCCACCGGAATCGCGGCATCTGCTAGCAGCCATTCGCTTTCGGCCAGTGGGGGGAAGGCACCCGGAACACCTTGCCCATTAGCTTGATGGCAGGCACTGCATTGAGCGCTGTAAATGGCCTTGCCGTTTGGCTTTGCAGCGGCTGTTTTGTTGCCAGAACCTGAGCTTCCTGACGCTTCAGCGTCGCTGTTGTCTGCAGAATTGTCGGCAGGTTTTGATTCCTGCTGAACCATTTCCACAGCCGAGCGGCTGTCACCACCCAGCATCGGCTTGCCAATCTGCCAGGCGTAGTAGCCCACACCCCACACAATCAGTATGGCGATCCACGCCAATACAATTTTTGGCGTGGCGCGTGTGCCTTCTTCCGGTTCTGGCGCTTCGCGGTATTGAGCGCGATGATCATGCTGGTTCATGGCGCGCGGTTCTCCTTGGGCTCATCGGATTTGGGCGGCCGTTTCGGTAAGGTCGGCGCCGGGTAGGTGTGATCAAGGGCGAGCATGTATTCCGCCAGCGCCAGTGCATCCTCTGTGGCAACGATTGTGCCGGACTCGGGGCCGTAGGGTGGCGGTATATTCACCACCTTGTCGCCTTCGACCGGCTCATCCACATGGCGGAACAGGAACGGGTAAGACGGCATGATGCTGCCTTTGATGATTGCCCTGGGGTTGTACAGGTGCATCAACTGCCAGTCGATGCTGGGCTGGCGGGCGCCAATGTTGAACAGGTCCGGGCCGGTCCGCATGGTGCCCAGCAAGTGAGGCTCATCGTACGCGTAGTCTCCGGGCACCGATGGGCGGCCCCAACCTCGCGCTTTATCGCCAGGCGCAAAACTTGGATCGCGCGGTTGCTGGCTATGGCAGTAAACACAGCCATTGGCGATATAGACTTGCCGGCCCCGCTGTTGCTGCTCGGTGTATGGTTTGAGGTCTGGCGGCACCTGTTCAGCAGACATTTGCAGGTAAGGCATAACCACCAATGTAAGCGTGGCCAGCAACAGAATAAGTGCTGCACCGACCATGATTGCGAGAGCACGTTTCATTGAGCGTTCTCCTTGACGGCTGGGCGGAAGAGTGTCGGCTGCTCAGTGGCCGCGCCTTGGCGCATTAGCATGGCGATGAAATGGAACGCGAACACCAGATGCCCCAATGTCATCAGAGCGCCACCCAGAGTACGGGCCTGAAGAGCGGGCAGTGTCATTTTTACAATGTCCATGAAAGGCATTGCCGCATCGAGCAATGCAACGCCTTGTTTCCAGCCAGCCACGGTCAGCGATACCACGTAAATCAGAATGCCGATGCTGACAAGCCAGAAATGCAGGCTAATCAGTTTGCGCCATGGCCATTCCCAGTTTGTAAGGCGGGGCATGATGAAATACACGGCGCCAAACAGAATAAAACTCAGGAAGGCGTACATACCAAGGTGCGCATGGGCCACGGTGTAGTGTGTAAAGTGGGTAATCACGTTTATGCTGCGCAGTGCCTCCATAGAACCCTGAAGCGATGCCACCGTGTACATGAGTGCGCCGATCCATACAAAACGCAGAGTTGGCGAGTCTTTGAGGCGCCCGAAGTTGCCCATCATGGTGCCGTGGTGGTTGATGGCAACGGTAATCACCGGAATCGACATCATCACACTGTGGACAATCGAAAGCGTGACCAGCCACGTGGGAATGGGGCCGCCAATCAGGTGGTGAATGCCCACCTGGCTATAAAACAGCGCCAGCGACCAGAAGCCGATCAGCGATAATTGATACGAAATGATTGGCTTGCCGAGAATCTTCGGAATCATGTAGTAGGCAATGCCAATGCCGATGGGTGTTACCCAAAGCCCGAGCACGTTATGGGCAAACCACCAGTTAACCGTGGCGCCAGACGCCCCGGGAAAGGCAAAGGGAAGGTTGGCAATAAGAAACAGAATGGGGAACCACACCAGCGCCGCCATCAGGTACCAGCTGGTCACGTAAAGGTGTTCAACGTTGCGGTTGGCGGCGGTTAGCAACAAGGGAGCGGCGCACATTGCCCCGCCCACTACAAACAGAAGATCGATCTGCCAGGGAAACTCCAGCCATTCCTCGCCATCGGACAGGCCCAGCGTGATGGCACTCAAGCCCAGAACCAAACCGATATTCCAGATAAAACCGCCGATAACGGCATACTTGCCGCCCACCAGCGAGGTTTTAAACAGCCGTGGAATCAAAAACAGCGCTACACCAATGCCCGCCATGGACGCCCAGCCATAGGTAACTGCATTAAGGTGAACGGGGCGAATTCTGCCAAAGGTAAGAAACTCACTGGCCGTCAAAAATTCCGGTAGGTGCATCTTTATGGAAGAGGCTAGGCCGAAAAACGAGCCCAGAAGCAGCCAGAAAACCGATGAACTTAGCCAAGTAAGCACCGCTGTTCTGGAGGATTGATCGGCAGTCCAGCGGGCCTCAATGGCTTCGGCCTGCTCAATGGTGTTACCGGTGAAAGGTTCGTCGGCGGGCCGCGCAGGGTCTTCACTGTGACCTTCTTCGCCCGGGGAGAAGATGGTGCGGGCCGCAGCCTGACCGTGGCTGAACTGATTGTTGGCAATAGACCAAATCAGTAGCAGCAAACCAACCGTGGATAGCACGAAGGTAATGATCAGGAGAATGGCGATGGTAGGCGTCATAGTCTTTCCTGTTGATTCATTACAAATACATCTTAATTAGTCCCGACATTCCTTTTCAATAGAATGCAGGCTTTAAAAACAGTATTTGTATTCGCTTAGAAGATATCGAAGAGTTGCAATACAGTAACGCGGCTGGCCCCATTGGACGATGGTTGCAGTTGTTCTAAGTCAAGTCGAGGCCGTTCGAGGGGCTGAGTGGGCAAGGCGAAAGGGTCAAGCTGACTCTTTCGCTTCCGCTATTTTGGTGTCGGTGGGGTTGTCATCTGTTAGGCCGCCGAACCGCCGATAGAATCCGGCGGCAGGGCCGGGTAGTGGGCCGGAGGCGTTTTCAAGAGCACTAGCCAAATATGCATCAGAACGGCTGTAAATGGCGCGGTATAGGTTGCGGCACAGCTGCTTGGCACTACGCCCTTCCCAGTCTCCCGGTAAGAGCTCATCCGGTAGTAGAGGGTCTCTGAGCAACACTTTGCGGTATTCATGAATCAGCAGAATGCGCGCGGTGACACAGTTCTCAGGGCTCAGGTTGTCGTTGGTGCTCAGCTCGCGCCAGAGCGGTCGGAATTTTTCAAGAAACCGCTTATAACGAAAACCCAGTTCGTCGAGGTTCCAGCTTTCTTTTACCTGCCTACGCAGGGCCTTTGGGCTGCGCTGCTCCAATGGCTGAGTCTGCATAACAATGGTGTCTTCCAGAGCGCCCCATTCCTGCAACAGCGGCACCAGTTCATGGCGCGTGAAGCGCGGATGTTCCATAACGCCCGAAGCCATATTGCCAAAGCTTAGCCACTTCAGTTCCTCCCGCACTTTGGCGCGGGTTTCCGGCTCCAGTTGGTTGAGAAAAACCAGGCACCAACTGCCGTTCCAGTCGTCTGTGCCAAGGGTGTAAACGTGTTCGAAGGCCTGCTGGAATCGCCGAAGGCCAGCCCCGGTAACGCTGTAATAGCTGCAGCGCCCCACTTTTTCGGTTTGTAGCCAACCTTCCTGAACCAACCGGTAAACGGATGTGCGCACCAGCCGCTCACTCACGCCCATTGGGGTGAGCAGTTTCATCAGGCTGCCCAGCCACACATTACCGCCGCGGGGATGAATGATATCGCCGTAGATTGTGATGATCAGTGAGCCTGCCCTTAAAGGGCGTTTTTTCTGAAAATCGTGAATTAGGCTTTCAAGCTGTTGTTTTGCTGACATAGTCTCTTATCTCTTCAAAACTTACGGCCCGGCGATAATGGCAGGCTTGGCGATGGTCCGGCGCCATTATCCTGTTTACAGCCACCGCGTAAAGCCGCTTACCTTCCCTGCCGTGTGCGATGACCAACTCTTCATACATTGGTCTATACCCGCCCCGTTTGGCCTGCTATCTAGTTGACAGGGGTGTAGTGATACAATATTTTCCATTGATATTCGTCAACGGTATCGTATTATTGGAATGGCGAATAGAAGATTATTGTGATGATAGACCAATGTCTGTCGCGCTGCGCTGAATTCAGACTATTGTGAAAGGGTACGTGATACAAAAACGTACCCATTCTGCATGAAATACCGTTCTGTTTTCGGAAACTCTAGGGCATATAAAACCAAAACGCCCTGATAACATTCGGGAGAACAACAACAATGTTCAAGAAAATAACGCGTCGAGCAAGTAAGGTTGCCGCTATTGCAGCAGCCGGTCTATTAGCGATGAACGTTCAGGCTGCGGATCCCATCCGCATAGGCTCTTTTCTGTCTGTAACCGGCCCTGCGTCCTTTCTGGGTGATCCGGAGTTGAAAACTCTGGAAATGTACGTTGAAAAAATCAACAAAGAAGGCGGTGTTCTAGGTCGCCAACTGGAACTTATCCATTACGACGACGCAGGCAACGCGTCAAAAGCCCGTAACTTCGCAAGCCGTCTGATCCGTTCAGACCGGGTTGATATTATCGTTGGCGGCAGCACCACGGGGGCCACCATGGCGGCTGTGCCCATGGTCGAACAGGCTGGTGTTCCTTTCATATCTCTAGCGGGCGCGGTTGTTATCACCAACCCTGTTAAAAAGTGGGTTTTCAAAACTCCGCAAACCGACCGCATGGCGGCAGAGCGCGTGCTGATGGATATGAGAGAGCGTGGCCTAACGAAAGTTGGGCTAATCTCTGGTACAGGTGGTTTTGGCAGTTCCGGGCGTGAGCAAACGCTTGCTGCAGCCAAGGCGATGGGCGGTATTGAAATTGTTGCGGATGAAACTTATGGCGGTTCCGACACCGACATGACCGCTCAGCTTACTAATATCCGCGGCACCGACGGCGTTCAGACTGTTCTGAACTTCGGCTTCGGGCAAGGCCCAGCAATCGTTACACGTAACTACGCCCAGTTGGGTATCGAGCTACCTTTCTACCAGTCCCACGGTGTTGCTTCCGACGGTTTCCTGGAGTTGGCTGGCAACAGCGCCGAAGGTTTGAGATTGCCCGCGTCGCCTTTGCTAGTGCCAGAATCCCTGCCGGAGTCTGATCCGCAAAAGCCGGTAGTTGAAGCCTACAAGAGTGAGTACGAAGCCCATTGGAGCACCAAAGTGTCTACCTTTGGTGCTTACGCTTACGATGGCTTGATGCTGGCGGTTGAAGCCATCGAGAAGGCCGGCTCTACCGATAAGGCAGCCGTGCGTGATGCGCTTGAAAACATCAAGGGCCACGTGGGTGTAACCGGTACGTTCAACATGACACCTGACGACCACAACGGTTTGCAGGCGAATTCCTTCCGCATCCTTGAAGTTCGGGATGGTGGTTGGAAGTTGATTGACTAAGCATTTCCTTATCCGTACCACAGGCTGCCAGCTATTCCCCTGAAGCTGGCAGCCGCTGCGCGAGCGGACCCGATTATGTTCTCTGAATTCCTGCAGTACCTGTTTACGGGTATCACCATTGGTGCTACCTACGCCCTTATTGCTTTGGGCTTTACCCTGATATACAACGCCAGCCACGTTATTAACTTCGCTCAAGGCGAGTTTTTGATGATCGGCGGAATGGCGACCGTTTCCCTGACCGCCATGGGCGTACCCATGCTCCTTGCAATCGTGCTGGCCGTAGTGCTTGCGGGCGTGTTGGGTGTTGCGCTGCAGCGTCTGGCTATTGCACCCGCAAAAAATGCGGATGTGGTTACGCTGATTATCATCACCATTGGTGCGTCTATCTTTATTCGTGGCCTTGCCCAGTTGGTATGGGGTAAGGAATACCACGTTATGCCCAACTTCAGCGGCGATGAGCCGATTCAGATTTTTGGCGCTGTACTGAATAGCCAGAGCCTTTGGGTTCTGGGTGTTGGCTCCGTTCTTGTGGCGGTACTGGTGTATTTCTTTACCCGCACACTGACTGGCAAGGCCATTCTGGCGACATCAATGAACAAAGACGCCGCACGCCTGGTGGGTATTCGTACTCAGGTTGTGTTGATGCTGGCGTTCATGGTGTCTGCGCTGCTGGGCTCCGTGGCCGGCATTGTTGTGGCGCCGATCACCTTTACCTCCTATGACATCGGCATCATTCTAGGGCTGAAAGGCTTTGTGGCGGCAGCCATCGGTGGGCTCGGCAGCGGCATGGGTGCTGTTGTAGGTGGCTTGGCGTTGGGTGTGGTGGAGGCCATGGCCGCGGGCTATTTGTCGTCTGATTACAAAGATGCCGTCGCCTTCTCGATGATTCTTTTGGTGTTGTTCTTCATGCCCCGGGGCCTGTTTGGCGCCAAAGTTGTGGAGCGGGTGTGATGATGGCTCAATTCTCGCAGTTCCGTCTCAAGGGTCTGGTATTTCTGGCCCTCGTGGTATTTGCGTTACCACTGTTCATTTCCAACCCGTTCCACTACAGCCTTGCGACGCAGATTGCGTTGATTGCCGGGGCGGTGGTTGGCCTCAACCTGCTGGTTGGCTTTGCTGGCCAGATCAGTTTGGGCCATGCCGGGTTTTTCGGCATAGGCGCTTACTTCAGTGGCATCATGACCAGCAATTACGGTTGGTCTGCCATTCCCGCTTTAATTGTGGGCGCCGTTGGAGTGGCCATTATTGCGTGGGTTGTCGGTCGCCCCATTCTGCGGCTTAAAGGCCATTATCTCTCTATGGCGACCCTTGCAGTTGGCTTCATTATTGCGATTATCCTGAACAACGAACGGGAAATAACCGGCGGGCCGGATGGCATGCCAGTGCCCTCCTTTGATGTATTCGGTTGGGAACTCAGTGTTTTTGGGCAGTATTCGTTGTTCGGTATGGAGATCAGTGGGGATCTGGCCTGGTACCTGTTTGCCGGTGTGGTATTGCTGGTTGCGGTTTGGTTGGCACAGAACCTTATTGATTCACCCATAGGCCGCGCCTTGCGCTCTGTGCATGGTTCGGAAGTTGCCGCCAGTGTGGTCGGTGTAAACACCGCCAAGTATAAGAGTCTGGTGTTCGTGATCTCTGCGGTCTACGCAAGTGTGATGGGTGCACTTTACGGACATTTTCAGGGTTTTATTACGCCGTCGGTGGCCAGTTTCGACTTCTCTATTCTGTTGATCACCATGGTGGTTTTGGGCGGCATGGGCTCAACCATTGGTGTGATTATCGGTGCTGTGGTGCTGGAACTGCTGCCGCAACTGCTGGCCGATTTTCAGGAGATGGAAATGGTGTTGTTTGGTCTGATATTGATGTTGACCATGATCTTTATGCCCAAGGGATTGCTGCCGACTGCTGCAAATTTCTTGGCAAAACGCCGCTCAAAGGCTGCCGGAGGTGACGCATGACGGCTCTGGTGGAAGTCAATAATCTGTCCAAGGCGTTTGGCGGTGTACACGCTGTTGAAGGTGTTAGTTTTTCAGTGGAGGCTGGGCAGGTGTATTCGGTGATCGGCCCCAACGGCGCCGGTAAAACCACACTGTTTAACCTGATTACAGGCTTGTACACGCCCACCAGTGGTGAGGTGAAGCTCAATGGAGAAAGCATTGCCAAGCTGCAGCCCAACCAGTTGGCTGAGCGTGGTATGTGCCGAACTTTCCAGCAGATGCAGATTTGCATGAATATGACGGCCATTGAAAACGTAATGCTGGGCCGACATCTGACATTAAAAAGCAATTTGTTGACCACGCTATTCCGCTTGCCTGCGCTCACCCGTGGCGAGAAGGCCGCGCGCAAGACCTCCGCAGAACTGATGGAGTTTGTGGGTTGTGGTGAATACCTCGATACCGAGGCTTCTGCCATGTCTTACGGGGCGCTGAAGCGTCTTGAGATTGCCCGGGCGCTGGCGGCCGAGCCCAAGGTTGTGTTGCTGGATGAGCCAGCGGCAGGCCTGAACGCTGTGGAGACCGCCGCGCTGGAAGATCTTATCCGCAAGATAGCAGAGCAGGGTATTACCGTAATGCTGGTAGAGCACGACATGAAGCTGGTGATGGGAATTTCCGACCGTTTGCTGGTGCTTAACTATGGGCGCGTACTGGCCGAAGGCACACCGGAACAGATCCGCACGAATCCGGATGTGATTGCAGCCTACCTGGGCGGTTAAACGGAGCGAGGAATAATTACAATGACACAGACACCGACCAACGTCGCGCCTGAAGACAGCTACAGCCTGCAAGCCATAAGCACGATTGTTCAGGAACATCAGGCCCTATGGCGCATACTGGATTTGCTGGATCAGCTTCAGCACGACATGAATATCAATGAACAGAAACCCGATGAAACGCTGTTCAGCACCATCTTCGATTACATCCAGCACTTTGCACGGCGAGTACACAGTTCTCCCGAAGAAATTGTGCTGTATCGTGTTCTGGGTGAAAAGTCGCCGGACACCAAGCCGTTGTTGGATAAGCTGGCACACGGGTATGTAATTGGTGATCAAAAAATCAATGAGCTGCGCCATCTACTGATGGTGTGCATGGAGAAGTGGCCGGATGGCCGCGAAGACTTCAGCCACGCGCTGGCACGGTTTACCGAGGCCTTGCGCAAGCACATCAAGAAAGAAGAAGGCGTGGTTATTCCTCGGGCGCGCAAGCTCCTGAGTGAAGATGATTGGCGCCTAATTACGGAATCCCGGGATCAGTCCAACGATCCGTTGTTTGGCGAAAGGGTGCGGGACGAATTCCGCGAATTGCGTCATCGGATTGTGAGTTACACGCCGGAACGCCTCGGTGGGCTAGGGCTACACCATGCCCCGCGCAGAACCGCTCAGCGCGCGACGGAGGAAATGCTTTCTATCAAAGGCCTGAAGACCTCTTATGGCCAGATAGAAGCTCTTCACGGCATTGATATCCGCATAAACAGCGGTGAGATTGTGTCTCTGGTAGGCGCCAACGGCGCGGGCAAGTCGACGTTGCTGATGACCATCTCCGGACTGCAGCCGACAGACAGCGGCAGCATTAATTTTGAAGGCAAAGACCTGCTGAAAATGAGCACGGACCAACGGGTTGCCAATGGCATTGTACAGGTGCCCGAAGGTCGTCAGGTGTTCAAGGATCTGAGCGTTGAAGACAACTTATTGTTAGGCGCCTACACCCGTGGGCGCAGCCCGGAAGTAGAAGACGATATTGAACGCATGTATGAGAAGTTCCCCATACTGCGCCAGAAACGTCGTAACCTGGCGGGTGAGCTATCCGGCGGACAGCAACAGATGCTGGCAATGGGCCGCGCGCTCATGGCTAAGCCCAGGCTCTTGCTATTGGACGAGCCCAGTATGGGGCTGGCGCCGCTGATTATTGAAGAAATATTCAATATTGTTAAAGAGCTTAAAAACGAAGGCATTACCATTTTCCTGGTAGAGCAGAACGCCTCTCAGGCGCTCGCACTTGCCGACCGGGGTTACGTGCTGGAAACCGGCCGTGTGGTTATTGAAGGCACTGGCCGCGAGTTGCTGAGTAACGAAAAAGTACGCGAGGCGTATTTGGGTATGTGATGGGACACTAGGCACAAAAAACCGCCAGAGCATTTAGCTGCTGGCGGTTTTTTTATGGCCGGAGGAATCACTCCGGCTTTTTGGCACCTTTTTGTTAGAGACTAGCCTTTTTAAAGACCACCCTTTTTCGCGACCAGTGTCAGTATGTCGTAGCTGGCAACCAGCTCGTCATTCTGATTGGTTACCTGAACATCCCAAACAACCACGCCTTGCGGGTGGCCATCGGGTGAGGTTCGGCCCTGATCGATCTTACGCTTGCACGTCAGGCGGGCGCGAATGGTATCGCCCGGTGCGACCGGCTCGATAAAGCGTAGGGTATCCAGACCGTAGTTCGCCAGTACCGGCCCTTCGGCCGGGTGAACGAACATGCCAGCTGCGGCAGACAACACAAAGTAGCCATGGGCAATACGCTTGCCGAATTGGCTGTTTTTGGCGGCTATCTCATCAAAGTGCATGTAGAAGTGGTCGCCAGACAGGCAGCCGAAGTTCACCAGATCTGCTTCCGTAACCGTGCGGCGATGGGTCAGCAGCGACTGGTTAATCTGCAGGTCTTCAAAGTGGTAGCGGAACGGGTGTATGTCGTTCTCGATCACCTTGGCGCCACGGATGTACTCGCCGGTAACGGCGGCCAACATGGTAGGCGAACCCTGAATGGCGGTGCGTTGCAGGTAGTGATATACAGCGCGGATACCACCTAGTTCTTCACCACCACCGGCGCGTCCCGGGCCACCGTGTTTTAGCATGGGTAGGGGGGAGCCGTGGCCCGTGGACTCCTTCGCTGCTTCTGCATCCAGCAAGTGTAGGCGGCCATGATAGGCAGCCAGCGCCGGTGCTAGCTTGGCAATCGTAGCCGCATCGCGAGTGGTAACCGTGGTGACCAGTGAGCCGCGGCCCTTGGCAACCAGATCAACGACATCGTCTAGCGAGTTGTAGGGAATAACCGTGGCAACCGGGCCGAACGCCTCTATGTCGTGAGCGCCACAGCCGTTCTCCGGATTGCGGCACAGCAGCAGGTGCGGCTCGATGAAAGCGCCTTTTTCCGTGCCTTCGCCTGTGGGCTTGAAGCTGCCGTCGCCACCGACAACCAGCTCACTGGTTTTCAGCAATTCCTGAATGTTGGCTTTTACATCTTCCAGCTGATCAATAGAGGCCAGAGCACCCATGCGCACGCCTTCCACCGAGGGGTCGCCCACCGTGATTTTCGACAGGCGCTCTTTAAGCTTGTCGCACACAGCCTGTACGTGTTCCTGAGGCACCATTACACGGCGGATGGCGGTGCATTTCTGGCCAGCCTTAGCCACCATTTCACGACCGATTTCCCGTACGAATAGATCAAACTCTTCGTGTTCGGGTGTCACATCCGGAGCCAGAACGGCGCTGTTAAGCGAATCGGCCTCGGCATTGAACGGAATGGAACGGTTGATGATGTTTGGATGGTTGCGCAGCATGCGGGCGGTTTTCGCCGAACCGGTAAAGGTAACCACATCCTGCTCTTCGAGATGCTCGAACAGATCACCCGTGCTGCCGATGATCAACTGCAGGCTGCCTTCAGGCAGGGCGCCGGATTCGTGCATCAGGCGCACCGCTAGCTCGGTGACATAACAGGTGGATGTTGCTGGCTTCACAATGGAAGGCATGCCCGCCAAAAAGGTAGGTGCAAACTTTTCCAGCATGCCCCAAACAGGGAAGTTGTAAGCATCGATATGAATGGCTACACCACCACGGGGCACCAAAATGTGTGTGCCCGCGAAGTGGTTGTTCTTGCCGAGCTGGGTAACCGGGCCTTCGTGAACCACATTACCTGAGGGCAGCTCGCGCCGCCCCATGCTGGCGTAGGAAAACAAGGTACCGAACCCGCCATCGATATCGATGCCGTTATCGGATTTGCTGGAGCCGGTGTGCAAGGATAGAGCATAGAGTTCCTTTTTATGCTCCTGCAAGTACAGGGCCATGGCTTTGAGAGCCAGTGCGCGTTCCTGAAAGTCCATAGCCATCAGGTTTCTGCCGCCAACCTTGCGTCCGTATTCAACAGCGTTTTTAAAATCGAGTGTATCGCCGTGGGTATGGGCAACAATCTCGCCGTTAATGGCGCTGGGCAGCGCTTTTGCTTGCTGCCCACCAATCCATTCACCGGCAATAAAACTCTTAAGAACTGACATTAACATTAACTCCAGAATTACTAAGCGTCGTAGTCGAGAGTGACCTTGTCACTTACGGGGTAGCACTGACAGGACAGCACATAGCCTGCGGCTACTTCGTAGTCTTCTAGGGCAAAGTTCTGGTCCATTTCCACTTCGCCTTCTACTACCTTCGCGCGGCAGGTTGAGCACACACCAGCCTGACACGAGTAGGGCAGGTCGGCGCCTTCGTCGATGCCAGCCTGAAGAACACTCTTGGTGTCGCGCACCAGATCAAAGGTGAGAGAGCGACCGTCTGCTTTAACGGTGACAACGCTAACGGCGTCCGGATTGATGTTGGTGTCTGCGCGGTCTTTGCGTGCCTGAGGCACACCACCGGCCGGGGTAAAGAGTTCGTAGTGAACTTTCGACTTGTCCAGACCATGACGCTCAAGGGATTCCCGTACTACTTCTGTCAACATCTGGGGACCGCAAAGGAATGCGCCGGTTAGGTTTTTAGCGTCAATCCAGTGGTCGAATAACTGATCACACTTGTCGCCATCAATGCGCCCGTTGTACAGGTCTATGTCCTGCTCTTCCCGGGTGAAGATGTACACCAAGTTAAAGCGGGTCATGTATTCGTTTTTCAGATCTTGCAGCTGGTCGCGGAACATAGTGCTGCTGGTACCTTTGTTGCCGTAGAACAAAGTGAACTGGCTCTTGGGCTCGGTTTCCAGCGTCGTTTTTATAATGGACAGAATCGGGGTGATACCACTGCCAGCCGCAACTGCCAGGTAGTTGCCTTCCCGCTCGGGATCCAGATCGATACCAAAAGTACCTTGGGGCGGCATGACTTCCAGAGTAGATCCGGGCTTCAATTGTTCATTGGCCAGACTGGAGAATACGCCACCGGGCACACGCTTGATGGCGATGCGCAGTTCCGCATCGTTCACGCTGGAGCAAATGGAGTAGGTGCGGCGAACTTCTGCGCCATCTACTTTGGTGCGCACCACAAGGTGTTGGCCCTGCTTGTACTTGAATTTTTCTGCCAGATCTTCCGGCAGATCAAAGCACAGGGATACGGCGTTTCTTGTTTCCGGCCTGACCTCTTTGAGGGCCAGTGAGTAGAATTTATTCATGATCGTATCGGCTCTATATGCATTTGAAGTAGTCGAAGGGTTCGCGGCAATCAAGGCAACGGTATAGCGCCTTGCAGGCTGTGGAGCCGAATTCGCTAAGGCGTTCAGTGTGTTCGCTGCCACATAGAGGGCAGGCAATCACATCGTCGGCGCCCAGCAGGCTCATTTTGCTGGCACTGCCCTGAGGCGGCGCTATGCCAAATGCCCGGAGTTTCTCCCGGCCTTCTTCGGTTATCCAGTCTGTGGTCCAAGCGGGTGTCAGCACGCGGTTGATCTGTGGGTCGCGAATGCCAGCAGCGCGCATGGCCTCGGCAATCAGCTCTTCGATCAGCTCTGTTGCCGGGCAACCAGAGTAGGTTGGCGTAACATCTACAGTCAGATGCGTGCCATCCCAGCTCAGGTCACGAACAATGCCCAGCTCTACCACGCTTACCGCGGGCACCTCCGGATCCAGAACGTTATCCAGCAATGCCCAGATTGCGTCTTCTGTCAGCAGTTCCGGGCGGGCGTTGGCCGGCACCCGGTCGCTAGCAATCAGTACGTCTACAGACGACGGTTCATGTTCGTTCACCGGAGATGCTCCCCTTAACAGACAGGCTTACCAGGTAGTTGCGTCTGGGTAGGCGCGAGGCAGGAACTGCATCACAGCCAGAATGTGCCCCAGATGCTCGGTGTGCTCACCAGTCTTTCCGCCCATGTACATCCAGGCATCTTCCTCACCGACAGCTAGAGTGGCTTGTGCTGCAACTTCACGCACCATGCCAAACCAATCTTGCTTCAGCTGCTGAGGGTCCGGGCCTATACCCGCCTCGAACATGGCATGGTCGATGTCATCCGGGGTTATCAGCTCGCCTGTGAAGCGCCACAGAAGGTTGAACGCATCCTGAATACGGCGGTGGCTTTCTTCCGTACCGTCGCCCATACGCTTTACCCACTCAGAAGAGCGACGCAGGTGGTAGGTTGCTTCTTTGACAGCTTTGGCCGCAATGTTGGCAATGCGCTCGTCTTTTGCATTCACCAAGGCTTTCAGCGTGAAGTAGTGCCATACGTCGAAGAAAAACTGACGTGCCATGGTGACCGCGTAATCGTCATTTGGCTGCTCAACCATCAGCAGGTTGCGGTAGTCGTGGGCATCCCGCAAAAACACCAGCTTGTCGGCATCGCGGCCGTCGTCAATTAATTCGGCGGCGTACTCGTACCAGTTGCGCGCTTGGCCGATCAAGTCGAGAGCTACATTTGACGATGCCAACTCTTCTTCCAGAGCCGGCGCCTTGCCGACCAGCTCGCTCAGGCGCTGTGCCAAAATCATTCCGGAATCTGCCATTCGCAGCAGGTATTCCTGTAAAGCTTCTTGCTGTGTCATGGGTTGCTCCTCACATGTGTCCGACTTCGTCAGGCAGCTTATAGAACGAAGCGTGCCGATAAACCTTGTCTTCAGAAGGATCGAACAACGCTTCCTTCTCGTCGGAAGCGGAGGCCGTAATGGTGGCTGAGGGCACAACCCAAATGCTGACCCCTTCGCTACGACGGGTGTAGAGCTCGCGGGCATTTTCCATGGCCATTTCGTTATCTGCAGCGTGCACGCTACCCACATGCTTGTGGTTTAGGCCGTGCTTGCTACGTACGAATACTTCGTAAAGGACCCATTCAGACATTGTTGTTACTCCTGTTTACGCGGCTTTAGCTGCGCGTTGTTTTTGTTTTGCGGCGTAGGCAACGGCAGCTTCCCGTACCCAGGCACCCTCATCGATAGCTTTGCGGCGTGTGGAAATCCGCTCGTGGTTGCAAGGGCCGTTGCCCTTCAGCACATCGTAAAACTCTTTCCAGTTGATCTCGCCGAAATCGTAGTGACCACGCTCTTCGTTCCACTTCAGGTCCGGATCCGGTACGGTGCAACCGAGGAACTCGAGCTGTGGAATGGTTTGGTCAATGAACATCTGGCGCAGTTCGTCGTTACTCTTGCGCTTGATCTTCCAGACCATGGACTGCTGGGAATTCGGAGACTCGTCATCGTGCGGACCAAACATCATCAGCGCTGGCCACCAGAGACGGTTGATGGCGTCTTGCACCATATCCTTTTGCTCTTGGGTGCCTTCGCGCATCATGTCGAGCAAAATCTGATAGCCCTGACGCTGGTGAAAGCTCTCTTCCTTACAGATGCGTACCATGGCACGGGAGTAAGGGCCGTAAGATGTACGCTGCAATACCACCTGATTCACAATGGCGGCGCCATCAACCAGCCAACCAACAGCCCCCATGTCGGCCCAGTTTAGGGTTGGGTAGTTGAAGATACTGGAGTACTTGGCTCTGCCGTCGTGCAGCTTTTGCACTTCTTCATCGCGGTCCGCACCCAAAGTTTCCATAGCGCTGTACAGGTAAAGGCCGTGGCCAGCTTCGTCCTGAATTTTGGCCATCAACTGTAGCTTGCGCTTAAGAGTTGGGGCGCGCGTTACCCAGTTGCCTTCCGGCAGCATGCCGACAATCTCTGAGTGCGCATGCTGGGAAATCTGGCGCACCAGAGTTTTGCGGTAGGCGTCAGGCATCCAGTTCTTTGGTTCGATCTTGGTTTCGGCATCAATTTTTTCCTGAAAGTCCCTTTCTTCGGGAGACATCTCTTCCAGGGTCTTGAGGCGCTTGGTGCCGGTATCAACCATTTGTGCGTACATAGTTCTCTCTCCGAATATCACTTATATGGCCTGCTGGTATTGACCAGCAGTGCTTGCGACAGAACGCAGGCATTGATTTCATACTATATGATACTGAATAAATATCAAGGCAGATCATTTTGTATCATGTTGGTCGTATTAGACTTTGGTGGACAATATAACCTTATGAAAATAATGCCTTTTGTTTTATCTATTAATGATTGCTTTCGCTTTCTTGTTTCGCTAAGTAAAAAACAATAACCGGGGTTGAGCGCGTCAGCCCCGGCTGAAGTGATCAGTCCTTGCGGCGGTCAAACACATGATTCGCCTTGCCTTCCGAGCGGCTCAGGGTACCTGCGTCGAACACCTCAACTTTGGTGCTTATGCCAATGTAAGATTTGATGTGATGGCTAAGTTCTTTGGCTGCGTTTTCTTTGATGTTTTCGCCTTCTGCACCTGCTTTCAGCTCAACCCGCACATCCACGCAGTCCAGATTGCCCTTTTTGTAGACCACAATTTCGTAGTGGGGCGCCAGAGCGCGGCATTTCAGCACTTGCTCTTCAATCTGTGTGGGGAACACGTTAACGCCGCGGATGATCAACATGTCGTCGCTGCGACCGGTAATTTTGTCGATCCGGCGCATCGGGCGGGCTGTGCCGGGCAGCAGTCGCGTGAGATCGCGGGTGCGGTAACGCAATACCGGCATAGCAACTTTGGTAAGGGAGGTGAATACCAACTCTCCGTACTCACCGTCTGGTAATACTTCGCCGGTCTCGGGGTTGATGATTTCGGGGTAAAAATGGTCTTCCCAGATGGTTGGGCCGTCTTTGGTTTCCAAGCATTCCATACCAACGCCGGGGCCCATCACTTCAGAAAGCCCGTAGATATCCAGCGCCTGAATGCCCAAACGGTCTTCCAGCTCTGTGCGCATTTCGTTGGTCCACGGCTCGGCGCCAAAAATCCCCAGACGTAGCGGAAGTTTTCTCGGGTCGATACATTGCCTGTCCAGTTCGTCTGCAATGTTGAGCATGTAGGACGGTGTAACCATGATGATGTCTGGTTCAAAATCCTGGATCAGCTGAACCTGCTTCTCGGTTTGCCCTCCCGACATGGGAATAACGGTACAGCCCAGACGTTCAGCACCATAATGGGCTCCCAGACCCCCGGTAAACAGGCCGTAGCCGTAGGCCACGTGGATTTTGTCTCCGGCGCTGCCGCCACCGGCGCGAATGGAGCGGGCAACGATGTCGGCCCAGGTTTCTATGTCACTCTGAGTGTAGCCAACAACGGTAGGCTTGCCGGTGGTGCCACTGGAAGCATGCACCCGAACGACTTTCTTCATGGGCACTGCAAACATATTGAACGGGTAGTTATCCCGGAGGTCGTTTTTACCGGTAAATGGAATCTTGGCAATATCTTCCAGAGTGTTTATGTCCATTGGCTTGAGGCCGATGGCGTCAAAAGCCTTCCGGTAGTGGGGCACATTTGTATAGGCGTGCCAAACACTCCAGCGCAGACGCTGAAGTTGCTCGTGGCGGAGCTCATCCACACTGGCGGTTTCCATTCGGTCCAGCTTGCCGAGTTTTTGCATGGGTAGATTCATTGTTGTTACCTGTCTTGTTCTTGTTGCCCCGACTTGGCGCCGGGCCAGCTAAAGTTCGTTGTTTCAGGCCCGTAGCCCGGGCCAATGCCATTACGCAGCGCTGTCTACGCGTTCGATAATCAGTGCAATGCCCTGACCCACACCGATGCACATGGTGCAAAGTGCGTAACGGGCGCTCTGGCCCTGTTGGTGGCGGCGCTCCAGTTCATTCAGTGCGGTGGTTACAAGG
Source organism: Marinobacter sp. 1-4A (assembly GCF_016597725.1). Taxonomy (GTDB): domain Bacteria; phylum Pseudomonadota; class Gammaproteobacteria; order Pseudomonadales; family Oleiphilaceae; genus Marinobacter. Next base: position 124,986 of record NZ_VCGY01000003.1, on the reverse strand, counting down.
CGTGCGCCACTCATGCCCAGTGGGTGGCCCAGAGAAATAGCGCCACCGTTCGGGTTTACATGTTCGGCGTCGTCGGGCAAGCCCAAATCGCGCAGCACGGCCAGCGCCTGTGCGGCAAAGGCTTCGTTAAGCTCGATGACATCCATATCTGCCAGCTCAAGGCCCGCCGTTTTCAGCACTTTGCGGGTAGCCGGTGCTGGCCCCATGCCCATAATGCGTGGCTCAACACCGGCTGTGGCCATGGCAACTACCCGGGCACGGGGCTTGAGGTTGTGTTGTTTTAGAGCGTCACCGCTGGCTAGCAGAAGCGCGCAGGCACCGTCGTTTACACCAGAGGCGTTGCCAGCGGTTACGCTGCCATCTGCGCGGAAAGGTGTGCCTAGACTTGCCAGCTTTTCCAGAGTGGTTTCGCGGGGGTGCTCGTCGGTATCCACAACAAGCGGATCCTGTTTGCGGCGGGGTACGCTCACTGGAACGATCTCGTTATCAAAGTGTCCGGCTTTCTGGGCTGCGGCTGTGCGTTGCTGGCTGCGCAGGGCGAAGGCGTCCTGATCTTCCCGGGAGATATTGAAATCAGCCGCGACGTTCTCGGCAGTTTCGGGCATCGAATCAATGCCGTACTGCTTTTTGAGCACCGGATTCACAAACCGCCAGCCGATGGTGGTGTCGAACATTTCGGCGTTGCGGCTGAAGGCAGAGTCGGCTTTGCCCATCACAAACGGCGCCCGGGACATGGACTCCACACCGCCTGCCAACATCAAGCCAGCTTCGCCGGTGCGCAGAGCTCGGGCGGCGCTGCCAACGGCATCCATACCGGAGCCGCACAAGCGGTTGAGAGTGCAGCCAGAAACGTCAATCGGCAGCCCCGCCAAAAGGAGAGACATGCGCGCAACGTCACGGTTGTCTTCACCGGCTTGGTTGGCACAGCCGTAGAGCACATCGTCGATTGCCGACCAGTCCAAGCCGCTGTGGCGCTCCATAAGGGCCTTCATGGGAATTGCGCCCAGATCGTCGGCGCGCACGGCAGACAAAGCGCCGCCATAGCGGCCGATGGGGGTGCGAACTGCGTCTACGATATAGGCATCTTGCAAGCGTTTTTCGTTACTCATTAATCATTCTCCGACTGGATAACTTCGCCGCGCACCTGATAGGACTTCCCGCGAAACAGGGCGACTACATGGCCGTTCTGGTTGGTGACAGTAATGTCGTAAACACCGGTGCGGTTGCCTCGGGATTGCTCGACCGCGTGAGCGGTGAGCATGTCACCCTCACGGGCCCCGAGCATGTACTCAATGGAACAACCGGATGCCACGGTGGCTTTGTTGTAGCTGTTGCAGGCAAAGGCGAACGCGGAATCCGCCAAGGCGAACAGGTAGCCGCCATGGCAGGATCCGTGGCCCTGAATCATGATGCTGGTCACCGGCATGGTTACTGTGGCTTTGCCCGGGGCTACGTGGGTAATTTTCATGCCGAGGTTGCGGCTAGCCTGGTCCCGTTCGAACATGGACTCGGCGCAGTCCTGCGCCAGTTTTTGTGCATCGGGTGCGTGATGTTCGTTGCTCATGAGTAGAACCCCTTTTCAGCGAACCGGTTTTTCCTCAACAGCAATGCGGGACGATAACGGTCCTCGCCATAGCTTTGCTGGAGGTGCGTCAGCACGGTGTGCAGAAGACTGGAGCCAAGGTTGTCGCTCCAGCGCAGCGGGCCTTCCGGGTAATTGAGGCCGGCTTTCATCGCAAGATCTATATCGCTTACAGACGCCACCCCATGCAGAGCGGCATCGGCGGCTTCGTTGGCCAGAGTTGCAAGAGTGCGCATGATCACCAAAGCCGGGCGGTCGGCGATTTGGCTCACGGCAATGCCCGCCTTTTGCAATAGGGCGCAGGCGTCGGCAGTTGCTTCCGGTGACGCCTGATCTGCAGCAGCAATCGCAAGGCGGCTGGCCTTGGCGTAGTCAAACGCAAGATCCACCAAAATCAGGTTGTTGCAGGCTTCTGCCGCAGCGCGCTCTGTTGCCATGCGGCCATCGGTCAGCGCCAGAACTGCTTCGCCAAACCGCAATCGGCCGGGGCCGTCCCGCTCGATGATTTTGAGACCGCTTTCACTCAGGCGTGTTACCAGTGCGGCCATTGGGCCGGAGCTGCCTTCAACAATGAGCGTGTCTGCATCGCTGCTTGCGGCTTCAACGGTTGCTGGCTCCGGCTTTTGAGAGTCTTCCGCATAGCTGTAAAAACCCTGTCCGTTCTTGCGGCCCAAACGACCTGCTTCCACCAGCTCTTTCTGCACCAGTGAAGGTAAAAAGCGGGTGTCCTGATAGTAGGAATTGAACACCGAGGAGGTTACCGCGTAGTTCACATCGTGGCCGATAAGGTCGGTCAGCTCGAAAGCCCCCATACGAAAGCCTCCGGCTTCGCGCACGATGGCGTCTAGAGTTGCGCTGTCCGTTGCCTGTTCTTGTAACAGGCGCAGACTCTCTGCGTAAAAAGGCCGTGCTACCCGGTTAACAATAAAGCCGGGAGTAGAGGTTGCGGTTACCGGTTTTTTGCCCCACTGAGCGGCCGTTGCGTAAACGCACTGTGCAACCTCGTCGCTGGTGGCCAGACCTTTGATAACCTCTACCAGAGCCATCAACGGCGCCGGATTGAAGAAGTGCATGCCTACTAAACGCTCAGGGTGCTTCATGTTGGCACCCAGAGCGGTCACGGATATGGAGGATGTATTGGTGGCCAGAATCGCGTTATCGCTACAGACCTCTTCAAGGTCTGCCAGCAGGCTGCGCTTGATGTCGAGATCTTCGATAATAGCTTCGATCACCAAGCCCGCCTCGGCCAGCTCAACGAGTTTCTCGATCGGCTTGATGCGAGCCAGAAGCGCGTCCAGCGCCTGCTGGTCCATTTTCCCTTTGTCGACCCTACGCTGCAGTTGTTTGGCAACACTCTGGCGCCCGGCTTCTGCGGCGCCATCGCGCTGGTCGAGTAAAAAAACCTGATGGCCGGCTTGCGCGGCTACTTGAGCAATGCCGGATCCCATAGCTCCAGCGCCGATAACCGCAATGGGAGTGTTGGTGGTCATTGACTGCATGCTTATTGTCCTTTGAATTCAGGCGTGCGCTTTTCCATGAAGGCGGCAACACCCTCACGGTAGTCGTCTGTGCGCCCGGCCTCGCGTTGAAGATCCCTTTCCAGCACCACCTGCTCTTCAAAACTGTTGTCTGTGCTGGCGTGCAACGCGCGCTTGATCATCGCCAGGCCTTTAGTAGGCTGAGACGCGAAGTGGCGTGCCAGCTTCATGGCTTCATCCTGAAGTGCGTCGTCTTCCACGCACTGCCAAATCATGCCCCACTGTTCTGCTTTCTCGGCACTGAGTTTGTCTCCCAACATGGCCAAGCCTTTTGCTCTGGCCATTCCCACTGCGCGTGGGAGTGTCCATGTGCCGCCGGAGTCTGGAATCAGGCCAATCTTGCAAAATGCCTGCACAAAGTTTGCGGAGCGGGCAGCCAGTGTGATGTCGCAGGCGAGGGCAATGTTTGCGCCAGCACCGGCAGCCACGCCGTTCACGGCACAGATAACCGGCATGGGCAGGTCCCGAATGGCTTGCAGCATCGGGTTGTAGTAAGTCTCAATGGAGTGCCCCAAGTCCGGCGACTCGGCACCGGGTTTAACATTGCGATCCGACAGATCCTGCCCCGCACAAAAGCCGCGACCATTCCCGGTAAGCAACATGACCCGCACACTGTGGTCGTTACGAATGGTTTTAAGCGCAGCGCGCATTTGCTCATGCATTTCAACGTTGAAGCTGTTTAGGCTTTTGGGGCGGTTCAGGGTTACTTTGGCAATTCCCTGATCGATATCGAGAAGTACACTCTGCTCTGTCATGGAGGAGTCCTTGTGATAGCAGTGAAACCCGTTTTGATCGCTTCGGGCGGGTGTTTAAACCAGGCAGACTACCGCCTTTACCCGGTCTGTCCGGGAGCAGTATCTGTGGTGTAGCGGTTCCGGCATTGCGTTGTTCTAAGAATTTGTCGGTAAGGTCTGACAGTTATCAAGGCGGTAGCCGCAGGGCGGTGATCCGCCTTATTGATTTAAGGAAAGAGTATAGGTTCGAATTGATACCGGTCAAGAATCTCAAATCGAATTTTTGTATCACGTTGTGGGTGATGTAAGTGTTGCTCTTATAGAGCTATGATTTTAAAGGCTATTTTGTTTGTTAGCCTTTAGTCTTAGAAAGGCTTGAAAAGGGCTATAACCTCCACCACCACTGTGTAAGCTATGCAATGCTTATTCTGATACAAAAAATGTAGCTCAAAATTCCAAAAACAAACACGTTATAAGGAGGCTTTATGCCTTGTTACCGAATTGACGGTGTAACGCCAGTGGTCCACCCCACGGCTTATATCCACCCGAGTGCTGTGCTTATCGGAGATGTGCATGTGGGCCCTGATTGCTATGTAGGACCTTGTGCGTCTTTGCGCGGCGATTTTGGCCGAATTGTGATGGAACAGGGCGCCAACCTGCAGGACACCTGCGTGGTGCATGCCTTTCCCGGGCGTGATGCCATTATCCGGCGCAACGGACACATTGGTCACGGCGCTGTGTTGCATGGCTGCGTGATCGAAGAAGATGCCATGGTAGGAATGAACGCCGTTGTTATGGATGAAGCTGTTATCGCGACAAAATCCATCGTGGGCGCTGCCGCATTTGTGAAAAGCGGCTTCACCTGCGAACCGGCCTCCCTGATTGTAGGCTCTCCAGCCAAAGTGCTACGCCAGCTAAGCGATAAGGAAGTCAGTTGGAAGCAGCAGGGCACTGAGGAGTATCAGAGGCTAACCCGCCGGTGTCTGGAAAACATGCGGGAGTGCGCGCCGCTGGCTGAGGTGGACGCAGATAGGCCGAAGCTTCAGATTGGCGAGCATGATCTGAAGGATCAGTAGGCACCCGCCTGCAGTTAGCCATCAGGCGCTTCTAGTGAGCGGGGGGATTAATAAACGTGTCGATTGGCTGTGGTGTGCCGAAGAAGTACCCCTGCAGGTACACTTGCGGGTGCCGGGAAGCCAGAAAGTCCGCATGGGCTTGGGTTTCCACGCCCTCAGCCACAACCCGGGCACCCATGGTTTCGCCAATTCGCACAACCATCTCAACGATGTTGGCGTTCATAGGATCCCCCGGCGCTGACAGTACAAAGCTCCGGTCGATCTTTACCTCGGAAATAGGCAGGCGCTGTAAGCGGGAGAACAATACCGAATTCATCACCAGAAAGTCTGGCTATGGAGTCGTCTGTGAACACAGCACCGCGCAGGCGCTTGGCGAACGCTCTGATTACCAAATCACCGCACTTAAAGCCGAAGGTTTCGTTGATATAGCGAAAATTGTTGATGTCCACCACGAGGACAGCGGTAGATACACTGCCACGGGTACAGAATTTCAGCACAGTTCCAAGCTGATTCAGAAATAGGGCCCGGTTTGACAGGCCTGTAACCGGATCGCGCCACTTCAGTTCTTCCAGCCGTTGCTCTGTCTCTTTTACGCTGGATATATCATTAAACACGACAACGTAATGCGTGACTTCATTGTTGGTTGAGCGAATGGTGCTGATGGTTCGGAGCTCTGGGTAGAGCTCTCCGGATTTTCGGCGACTATGAAGCTCTCCAGACCAGTGGTCGTGCTCTGTCAGATGCTTGCGGATGCTGTCCAGGCTCAGTTGAGTATCAATATCCTTACTCAGATTCGCGTAGCTTTCATTGAGCACGTCTTTTTCGGAATACCCCGTAATGCGGGAAAATGCAGAATTCACTGCGATGATGGTGTTGCTGGCGTCCAGGAGGATAATGCCTTCCGACGTTGCCATGAAAACTCTTTCGAACAGGTTGTTGTCGGGCTGTCCGGAGTTGCTCTGCTTTTCAATCTGTTCTTTGAGCTCTTTATTGAGTGCCGTGATGTGATCAAGCATCCCGCTGAGGGAAATATGCGTGCGCACCCGGGCTCTCACCGCAGGTAAGCGGATTGGCTTTTGGATATAGTCAACGGCACCGGCCTTAAATCCCCTCTCTTCCGATCTGGAGTCGCTCAGGGCCGTGATAAATATAACCGGTATGTGCTGCAAATCGCGTCTGGCTTTCAGGTCGCGGCACATCTGGAGCCCATTCGTTCCTGGCATCATGATGTCCAGCAGAATCAGATGGGGTTTATCGCCTTGCTCAAGAATGCTCATGGCTTCCGCAGCGCTAGATGCGACCACGAGATCGTAGTCCCGGCTGAGAGCATCTGTAAGGACGCGAATGTTGGTCGGCTCATCGTCAACAACCAGAATCTTTGGTTTGCCACTTAACCTGAACAGCTCTGACTTATCTTGCATAGCTAGTTCATAGTAAGGGTCTGATACAGTTACGGCCTCCATCTTCCTTGGCTTCATAGAGATGCTTGTCTGCAGCTTCGACCAACTCTTCGGCAGTTGACAAAGATGACGGCTGAATTGCCGAGCAACCTACCGATATAGTGAAAGGCGTACAGGTTTTCGCAAATTTGGGGCAGCTCTGACACTCTGCCTGTATGGACCTCATTAGGTTGTTTGCTGCCAGCACTGTGCTTCGTTGATCAGCCCCGGGTAAAAGCGCGACAAACTCGTCACCTCCGAGGCGTGCAACCACTTCACCAGCACGTGCGAAGCTGGTATTCATGGTAGCTGCCAGCTTTTGCAGGCACAAATCGCCCTGGGCGTGACCGTGCTGATCATTGATCTGTTTGAAGTGATCCAGATCAACCAGCACCAGTCCAAGGGTATTGTTCTGGCGTGAAGCTCGTCGCCATTCCAGATCGAGCTGTTGATAGAACAGTCGCCTATTGCCAATCCCGGTTAAGGGGTCAAGAAGAGCGGCTTCTGCCAGCATGTCAGTTTTGCGCTTAAGGTCAATAAACGTGGATACTTTGGCGCTTAGGATGGTTTTGTTGAACGGCTTCAGTACATAGTCTGTGGCGCCATGCCGGAAAGCTTCCTCAATATCCTGTGTGTTGTCCGAAGCAGAAACGCAGATGACGGGCACGTCCAAGTAAGGCTCTGAAGTTCTCAGCTCGTTCAGAAAATCGAGCCCGGAACCATCGGGCAGGTACAGATCGAGAAGGACGATATCGATCTCTCCAGACAGCAGCTCCCTTGCTTCAGCTAGATTCTGGCTGATGATCAGCTCACAGGCGTCCCCCAGAATGCCAACGAGGCTGGCAATGCCTACGGGTTCATCTTCTACGATCAGCACCGTTGGTGCTCTATTTATACTCATCAGGCTAACTGCCTTGGCATTCAGGTTTGATCTTCGACAGCAAATCGGTGGCCTCGCTAAATTTGTAGGTTTCAAGCGCCCGGCGCAGGCGGGTCGCTACGCTGGTTTCGCCATTCTCTCGCAGATATTCCAGCACTTGATCAATATCACTGTCACTCGCAATTCGGTTGCCGCTCAGTCGCTGAATCATCCGCTCAATGACCTGGTTCAACGGATCGCTCATCTTGGTATCGGCCGAAGCGGTGGATTCTGCAGCGCTGGTCACTTCAGAAAGCTGCCGAGCATGCTCCACCAGAGTTGCCAGAAGTACATCTGGTCCGGGTGCTGAGTTGCCCGATTCGGTAGCTTTTTCAACCTCATCAGCAACCCTCGCCAATTCCGTGTCAGCGATATTGGCCGCCGCTCCTTTAACCTTGTGAGCAATGGCCTTGGTCGCTGCCGGATCGTTATGTTGCAAGCAGTGTTTCAGGGCAGCAATCATCTCTGTGGAGCTGGCTAGAAAGCTGCGCAGGCAACGGTTGAACAGGGCGGGATCGGCTCCGAATAGGGTTTGGTGCGCAGATCGGGATATAAAATTCGGCAATTCAACGTCGGATGTTTGATTCAGCGGGTTTGTTGCCTCAGCCGGAGGTGATAGTTGGTTGCTGGCGGCATGCTCTTTGAAAAAGGCTTGCAGCAACCTTTGAATGTCCCCGGGGAGAACAGGCTTAGTCAGGTAGTCGTTCATACCCGCGCTGAACGCGCTGCTGCGGTCGTGTTCAGATATTGAGGCAGAAAGCGCGGCTATGATTGGCTGACTGATACCCTCGTGGGCTCGTATCTGGCGGGTAATGTCTTGTCCCGTTTCACCATCCAGATGAAGATCCATCAGAACAAGATTGAATGGGCGGCTTTTCAGGCGCTGCATAGCGTCGGCACCGTTGTGGACAGACTCGGACTGCACGCCAAACGAACTAAGGTAGCTTTCAACGATTTCGCAATTGAGTTGCACGTCATCAACAATCAGTACGCTCAAATTGTGGAACAAGGGGCGAGGAGACGATGAGAGCGTGTGTTCTTCCAGCTGCGTCGGCGTGAGATGCTCGAAAAGCTTGGAGGGCGTTAGAGGTTCATAGGCTGTGCGCCCGCCGGCATCCTGAAACTCAATCATCCAGCTATGCTTGAAGCCAGCAGGTACGACTACCAGAAGCCCCTTCATTTGGTATTGCGCCGGTGCCGCCAGCAGGTCCTGCACGAAGCCTTTAGCGACCTCTGTTTCGACATCCTCCATATCGACGATCACCATTGACGGCTTGGCACTCCCTTCCTCAGACCCTGTTGCCAATACGGATTTTATTTCATTCAGGGTTGCGGCTTTTGTCAGTTCCAGAGACCAGTGCTCGCGGTAGGTTTCCAGAAGGGAAAGGTTGTGGTTCATGCCATAGTGATAGACTTGGATAGGGCTTGTAACATGGCGAGTGCCGATATTTTCCTCGTTCTCGGCCAGAGCAACAGGGATCGTCAGGGTAAACTTGGACCCCTGGTTTTCGGCGCTTTCCAGGCTGAGCGTTGCGCCCATGAGTTTTGCGAGATGGTTGCTGATTGCCAAGCCAAGGCCCGAGCCGCCGAATACGCGGCTGGTGGATTCATCGGCTTGACGAAAGTTCTCGAAAACCCGCTGTTGGTCCTCTTCTCTGATCCCGATGCCGGTATCTTTTACCGTGACTTTGAGAACCCCGTGGGTCTTATCGGTACTGTTAAATCCGATACTCACACTCACGCTGCCTTCCTGAGTGAACTTGATTGCATTCCCGACCAGATTGGTACATATCTGGGAGATTCGCAGGAGGTCGCCTGTGACACGCCTAGGCGTGGACGGCGCAATGTTCACCCGCAGTTTCAGCCCTTTCTCTTCGGCAGTGATGGCAAACAACTCAATACTGCGTTGAATCAGCGCTTCGATTTCAAAGGGCTGATAGTCCAGTTCGATATGGTCTGCTTCAATTCTCGACAGATCCAGAATGTCATTCAGAAGCTGCAACAACACCTCGGAGGCTAAGAATGCTTTACTTACCAGGCGGCGGGAGTAGTCGTTGAGGCGGGCCTCTTTTAGAAGCACCAGCATGCCGATAATGGCATTCATTGGCGTACGGATTTCATGGCTCATGTTGGCAAGAAATGCTGTTTTCACCTTAACAGCCGACTCGGCTTCAAGCTTCTGCATGTTCAGTTCTGCTGTCTTCTCGATAACTTCTTGCTCGGCCCGCCGTTTGCCGTTGGAGAGGAGTAGGAATGCAAGCAGGATAAGGCCGTTGATGATCAGGCCACTCACCAGAATGGCTACGGGTTGCCTGCTGGCGTTGTATTTGTCGAAAAGCCGGGTTGTCTGCACGTCAAATTGCCACTCCCGCCCATAAATATCGAGAGAATAGGAGATTTGGAACATAGGTGAGGTGTCGTAGTTATTCTCTCCAGTTTCATTGAACTCGCTGTAAAGCTGGTGATCGCCATCACTGATCTGAAAGTGCAGCAGCCGGTTTGTGTTTGCCAAGGTGCCTTCCATCAGCCGGGAAACAAGAAAAGGCGCGTACACAAGGCCAAGGAAATCAGCTTCCTTATTCCCTTGTTGTTGCGCGCCTTGGGTGCGGTAGAAGGGATGAAAAAACAGAAAGCCTGGCTTCTTCTCATCGTCCTGAACCAGAGCTATGGGCCCAGTAATTTGCGTTTGGCCTGTGCGCATCGCTTTTTGAGCCGCAGTGAAGCGGTTTGATTCGTGTGCCATATCGAGACCAATGGCGGCTTCGTTTCCGGCGAGAGGTTCGAGGTAGGTGATGGGCCAAAAGTCCGAACCTGTGTGAGGCGGGTGAATACGAAAACCAGGTCGCTCTTTTTGCTCTTCTGCCAGATAGGCTTCTAGTTTACTCTCTGGCACCCTTTTGATAACGCCAATGCCGCGAACGCCGGGCAACCGGTCTTGCACGGCAAGAACTTCTGCAAATTGCCGCCACTGGGTGAGTGAGAGGTCGTTGTTGTTTGCACGGATAGCACCTGCTCCGGAAATCAACGCAAACTCGTACTTTTGCATCCGGTCCATTAACAGTTCGTTGAGCTGCTCAACCCGTTGATCAAAGTGGTCTTCGGCTCTGGCATCTGCGATCTGTGACGAGATTTGCCAGGCCGCCACCGTCAGCAACAAGGAAAGGCAGATCACTATCCAATGCAGTTTGGTTATCTGGGCTGCGGCGCCCCGGGTCTTTCCCATATACTGGTCTGTTAAACGGTGAGTTTGAGTACTAAGACTCAGGTTAGCTGAGGACTCTGGGAACTACTAGTAAGACAAACAGTTAGGAGGCTGGACGTGAAACTGTATCGATGTGCAATAAAGGAAGCTTATGGGCCCTGAAGAGTGGCAGCAGGTTTTGGACGTGATTCCGGATGTGCGTGACGGCCTAACCCGAACTGAAAGGCTTATTCTGTATTTGATACACGAAACCCAAAAAGAGCGGTGCGGGCGCAATGTGCCCACGGTTATGCTTTATGGGCGGGTACTGGAATATGTTGATATGAGTGAGGCCGAGTTGCATGTCTATCTGGACCGGCTCGGCGTTCGAGGTGACGGCACCTAAGACCACCTTGCCTAATGATCGAGCACGTAAAGCCGGCGCCCGGCCCCGAGCCCGGCAACAATGGCTCCAATGGCGACCAGAGCCAGAAAGCCACCTGCAACATTCCAGCTGTCGAACTTCTCGTGCAGTATGCCCACACATAGCGGACCCAGAGCTGCCATGGTGTAGCCCAGGCTTTGTGCCATGCCCGACAAGCGCGCAGCGGCTTCCGCATCCCGCGCTCTTACGGCAAGCAAGGTAAGTGCAATGCTGAATGAGCCGCCCTGGCCCATTCCCAGCAAAACCACCCATACCCACACTCCGTTGATCGGTGCGTAAATGCTGCCGCAAAGCCCTGACAATGTTGCCAGCATCACCAGTACCAGCATAAATCGCTGGTCGCGCATGTGGCTGGCTATCCAGGGTGCTGCAATAGCGGTTGGCACTTGCATAAGAATGGAAACCGACGCGGCCAGCCCCGCATCCACTGGCGCCAACCCGCGGTCTTGAAGAATTGTGGGTAGCCAGCCAAATACCGTATAGGCCAGTGATGATTGCAGGCCCATGTAAAAAGCAATCTGCCAGGCCAGTTTGTCTTTAAACATGGATTTTGTGGGTGCGCTGGGCACCTTCGGAACGTGCTTACCGTTGAGTTGCAGCCACCAGACGAGGGCAGCGATAACGGCGGGGATTGCCCAGAAGGCCAGCGCAGATTCCCAGTTGCCGGAGAAGGCGATGCGAAGCGGCTCGGTTGCCCCAGCTGCAACAGAGGCTCCGGCGCAAAGCATGGCGGTGTAAATGCCAGTCATCAGGCTTGTGGAATTGGGGAAATCCCGTTTCACGATACCCGGAAGTAAAACACTCATCACGCCGATGCAGCCACCGGCCACCGCTGTGCCCAGAAATAAGCTGCCTGCGCCAAGGTAAGGGCGTGCCACTAACGCCACACCCAGAATGATAAGGGCCACTAACACCGCTCGTTCCAAGCCGAATTTGCGCGCTGCTCTTGGAGCCAGTGGTGCTGCAAGGCCCAACAGCAACACGGGGAGTGTTGTGAGTACGCCCTGGCCAACAGACGACAGCGACAGGCCATCGCCGATGGACGTCAGAATCGGGCCGACACTGGTGAGTGCAGGTCTCAGATTGAGGGCGACCAGCATCAAGCCCACGAACATCATTATGGTGTTGCGGGTTGGCCGAGGGCGGGGGTTGTTAATCATGAGGTTGGGCGCAATCGCTTCCACCGACATAGTGCTGAGGCGAAGGTAGCTACTGGCATACATTGTTCAGGTGCAGGCGGCAGCTTGGTATGTAACATTCACTGACCGCCTTTTTGGTGCACCTGAGTGATGGATCAGAAGAACACCCCTGGTAGCCAAGTGGCGATTTCCGGGAATACCATAATGATACCTATGGCGATTATCTCGATGATCACAAACGGAACCACAGAGGTATAGATGTCTTTCATGGTGATATTCGGCGGAACCACGCCCTTCAAATAGAAGAGGTTGAAGCCGAAAGGTGGCGTCTTGTAGCCAATTTCCATGTTGATCACGAAAAGGATGCCGAACCAGATTGGGTCGAAGCCAAGGGATTTCACGATTGGCATGAAAACCGGCAAAGTGATCAGCATGATACCAACCGGGTCAAGCACCATGGCCAGAAAGAATATAATCACCATCATCGCGATGATGATGCCCCAGGGGCCTCCGGGGATATACTGCATCATGCCTTCGATGAGCTCCTGCGCACCCATGCTCTGATACGCTGCGCTGAAAGCGTGGGCGGCAAACAGAATCCACATGATCATGCCCGTTAGCTTGAACGTGCGGATAGCCGCTTCGTGCAAAATGCTCCACTTGAGCTGGCGATACACGGCAGCTGAAATCAGCGAGCCAAGAACACCCATGGCAGCAGCTTCTGTGGGCGTAGTTATGCCGCCGATGATGGAGCCCAGCACCATGAACACAACGCCAATGGGCAGTAGAACGGCTCTCAACGCCCGGAATTTTTCGGGCCAAGAGCCACGTTCTTCCGGCGGTAATGCAGGCGCCAGATGCGGTTGAAGCGTAGAGCGCACAAGGATGTAAATAACCGTCATAACCATCAACAGCACGCCCGGCATGATACCGGCAGCAAACATTTGGCCTACGGATACACCGGTAATCAGGGCGTAGAGAATCATCAATATGCTGGGTGGTATCAGAATGCCCCAACCACCGCCTGTGTTGATGACACCCAGCGCCATCTTGCGATCATAGCCGCGCTCCAGCATGGAGGGCAGTGCGATGGTGCCCATGGCGACCACTGCTGCACCGCTGATGCCGACCATTGCCGCAAACACCGCACAAATGACCAATGTTCCTATGGCCAGACCGCCACGAAGGCCGCCGAACCACAAATGCATCATCCGGTACAAGTCTCGCGCAACACCGGTTCGCTCCAGCACCATGGCCATGAAGACAAACAGCGGTATGGCAACCAGTGTAAAACTGCCCATGGTGCCCCAGATCTGCGAGGCCACCATATAGAAGGAATCAAATCCCCAGGTGAAATATAGAAAGATCACCGAAACACCGCCGAGAACAAACGCCAGCGGTAAGCCCAGTATCAGGAAGAACAGCAACGAGCCGAAAAACAGCAGGGTCAGGATTTCAATACTCACGACTGCTCTCCTTCGGTAGTGTTCTGATCGGGGCGGTAATAGTCCAGATTGAAGGCAATGGCGATGTCTTCAAGTAGTTTGGCCAGGCCCTGAAGTACCAAAAGCCCTGTACCGACAGGAATGGCTAGCTTTACTGGCCAGATTGGGGGATTCCAGGCGGAGTAAGAGGATTCCCAACTTGATATGGACTCGTTCGCCATATCGATGCCAAACCACAGCAAGGCTAGGGTGAAAATAAAAAATATCAGCGAAGTGAAGATATCCATGGCTGCCCGTTTGCGGGGGGGCAGTTGAGAGTGCAAAAGATCGACATTCACATGCCCCCGGTGAGCCATGATGTAGCCTCCGGACATGACTGCATAAACGCCAAACAGCATCTGGGTAAGTTCGTTGGTCCAGACCGTGGGCGCGTTCAGCAGGTAACGGAATCCCACCTCCAGTAGCAGGAACGCGAACATGGCGAAAACGAGCAAGGCGATCCAGCGTCCGACAAAATCATTAAGACGGGTAACCCCGCTTATGAATGCGGTCAGCACACTCATGGCATTCTCCGGAAGGATGTTGGTTGCTTCAGGGATAAAAAGGCCGGGCGCCAAAGGCGCCAGCCTTTATCAATTAGCTAATCTCTTAGCTTAGAGGTAGCCGAGTTCCTTCAGGTAATCTTTAAGCATAGCCAGCGCCTTCTTGGCGTTTGCGCTGCGCTCGCCTTCCTCGTTCCACATTGCCTGTGCTGCTTTCACCAGCTTATCCTGAACCTCATCGGGCATAACGTTTACCTGCACGCCCTGTTCGGCGATGACCTTGGCCAAAGTTATGCGCTCCTTGTAAAGGTATTCGTTGGTACGAACCCAAAATTGCTCATCAAGAGCATCTTTGACGATTTGCTGCATGTCTTCCGGCAACTTTTTCAGTGCCTTCATGCTGACAATGATGACGTCTGTGCCTGCAATGTTCAGGGCGGGTTGCACGTGGTATTTGGCCACTTCATACAGAGCCATGCTGGCAGCGCCCTGAGCAGCACCCCAATGGGCGCCGTCAACAATGCCCGAGTCCAGAGCCGAGTATAGCTCGCTACCCGGAATGTAAGATGCGGCAGCACCCGCTTCGGTCAGGAACTTTTGCAGAGCGCCGGAGGAGCGGATTTTTAGACGGGTAAAATCATCCCAACTATTGATCGGTTTTTTAATCACCATCTCGGTGGGGTACACCTTGTCGGTCGCCCAGTAAACACCGTGTTCCGCAGCTTCGTCACGAAGCATCTGCTCAAAGCCCATGCCCTGATGGAAATAAGTGGCTTCCCAAACATTACGGAACGCAAAGGGCAAGCCGGAAGCAATGCCAGCGAGAGAAATCTTATCCTGAGCGTAGCCCGGAGAAATTGTACCCATTTCTAGAATGCCGCGACTTACGGCATTGAATGTTTCCTGAGCCTTGAAAAGCGCGCCCGCTTCATAAAGCTTGAGCTTAAGGCGGCCGTCGGTACGCTCGTCCAGAACACGCTGCAGCCTTACCAGACTGTCTGTGTAGGAGCTGCTGGCACCCGGCCAGTGAGACTGTACTTTCCAAGTGTAGGTTTCCTGTGCAGCTGCAGGTGCAGCGGTCAGGGCGGCGGAAACCCCTAGGGTAAGGGCTGACGCGTAAACGGTCAGAGTTTTGCGTGCATTGGCGAAGAGATTCATGACGTGCCTCGTTCGTTGTTGTAATGATGTTTGTTGTTGTTTCACTGTGCAGAACTGGCGACTGCAGGGTGAACTATTGTTTAGTGAATCTATCACAAGAGCTGGCTTTTGCAATAGGATGTTTTAGGCGTATACAGCAGAATATTTTTAAAAGGATAGCTCAATGATCGATAGTCAGCAGTCTCAGGGTGTGCTCCAGCTAGTCATTAATCGAACTGAGAAGAAAAATGCCTACTCCAAAGTTTGTGCTGGCATTTGATCAGCGCTGTAAGCCTTGCCAGTAGGGCTCGCGAAGCTCCCGTTTGAGAATTTTGCCGATAGTGGAGCGGGGCAGCTCTGTTCGGAGTTCGATCGCAGAGATGCGTTGGCTCTTGCCCAGTGTTTCGTTGGCCCATTCGAGTATTTCTGGCCCGGAACCTGAGTGTCCGGACCTGAGAACAACCAGCCCTAACGGTGTTTCGCCCCACTGTTCGCTTGGAATACCGATAACCGCTGCATCATCCACCGCAGGGTGAGCCAGCAGCGCCTTTTCAAGATCCACGGCGTATATGTTGAATCCGCCGGAAATAATCATGTCTTTACGGCGATCGAGTATATGAATGAAGCCCTCTTCATCGATTCGCCCCATATCTCCGCTGCGATAAAACACATCGCCTTCTGGGCTTTCCCAAACGATTTCCCGGGTCTGCTCTGGCCGATTCACGTAGCCTCGCATCATTGAGATAGCCCGACCAACGATTTCGCCGATTTCGCCTTTCGGCAGTTCGCGGCCCTCTTCGTTGATTACGCGCACTTCCGCGCCTTCCGTCGGAACGCCTACAGAATTCCACTTGTCCGGGTAGGCTGCACAGTCAAGGCTGGTGGAAATACCGCCTTCAGTAAGGCCGTAAAGCTCTCGTATATTACCGGGCCAGCGGGCCATGGCATCGGCTATTACCTCTGGCCTCAAGGGTGCACTGGTGCAGAGTTTTAGCTTGAAGCTGGAGAGATCAAAGCGATCGAACTCTGTGTCAGCCAGAATCCTCTGGTATTGCACCGGCACTAACATCGCATGGGTCACCTGGTGCGCTTCTGCGAGCTCCAGAAACCGACGAGCGTTGAACTTCGCCATGATCACCAGAGTGCCGCCATGGAACAGTGTGGGTAACACCGAAACAAGTGTGGTGTTGGAGTAAAGCGGCGTTGAGACCAGATTAACGGCATCGGCATCCAGCCCGAAGCGGCTCATGCGTACCATCTGTCTTTGCCTGAACCGGTAGTCATGAAGTATGCCTTTTGGCGTGCCGGTGGTGCCAGAGCTGTAAATGATGTTGAAGGCATCATCTATGGTTACATGCGCCGGTGCGGCTTCGGTTGACGTGTTGCCAAGCCAGTTGGTAAGTGGCTCTCCAATACCGTCACCATGTTCATCCAGAGCAATAATGCGGTCGGCTGGCAACGCCTTTAGCTCGGGTGGGACGCTATGAAGCAGATCCCGATTTGTTTGCGATACGAATAGAAATTGCGCGCTGCAATCTGACAGCATCAATCCCAGAGATTCGGCGCTGGCCATGCCTGATAGCGGAACCATACAGCCGCCTGCCGTGAGCACGCCAAGATACAAGGCAATATAGTCCGCACTGTTCTCCGATAACGCAGCAACAGAATCGCCGGTCTGCAGACCTGCCTCTCTCAGGCGGTTTGCAATCTGGTTTGTCCTCTCCAGAAGCGCCCGCCAACCCACAGTGCCTTGCTCAGTGATCAGTGCCGGATGGTTGGCGCGGGTGGATTTGAACGATTGTATCCGGTGGCCAATGGCCTCCATGGGCTCATTGTCGGTTATGGGGGCATACACCGGCATTTTTCTCAGGTTACTTTTCATTTTTGTGCCTTATGCTGCTATGGTGTTTTGACTAGTGAAATTTACTTCCGATTATATTGACTCAAAATCGGAAGGCATGACAAATTAATGCGAAAGCAAAACCGCCAGCGCAATAATAAAATTAGCGACACGAAGGGGCAGCGGAATGGAGCGTTTTGAGAATCGGGTGGCACTTGTTACCGGGGCTGGCAGTGGTATAGGCCGCGCAACTGCTTTGAGGCTGGCCCGCGAAGGTGCCCGAGTTGTCTTGGCGGATACGTCCGAATCGGGTCTGGTGGAAACCGGGAACCAGATGCCAGAAAGTGCTGAGCATCGCAGGCGCATCGTCAACGTTGCCGATGAAACTCAGGTAAAGGATCTGGTAAGCGAGACGATCAAGGCTTTCGGGAAAATTGACATCCTGTGCAATATCGCAGGCATTGCGAGTACAGGGAAGGGGCATCCGCCGGTCACTGAAAACGAGCGCGACGAGTGGAACAGCGTGCTGTCCGTTAACCTCATTGGCACCATGTTGCTCATTAAGCATGTTGCACCTCATATGCAGGCTCGCAAACTCGGTTCCATTATTAATACAGCGTCGGTTGCTGGTATCCGTTCAGGCGCGGGAGGCAACGCTTACAGTGCCTCCAAGGCTGGAGTGATTAACCTCACCATGACCGCTGCGTGTGATCTTGGTGGCGACAATGTCCGCGTGAACGCCGTGTGCCCGGGTCTGGTCGAGACCGGCATGACCAAACCGATATTTGACTATGCCCGTGCCCATGAAAAAGCCCACAAACTGGGCGCTCGCTGCGAACTCCGCCGCTACGGCGACCCGGAAGAAATTGCGGCGGCCATTCTGTTTTTTGCCAGTGATGATGCCAGCTATATCACCGGGCAGGCGCTGCCTGTGGATGGTGGCAACACGGCCTCTTTAAACCTGCCGGGAATGAAAGTGTAATGAGTAAGCACGAGCTTCCTTCTGTTGATCGAACCTATGTTGATGGCACGGAGTTGCCGGGCTTCCACAACTTGCTGGGCTACCGTCAGGCCAGCTGGGAAGAAAATGAAGCAGTTATTGAACTCGAGTTGCAATCCCGGCACCTGAATCTGGGTGGAGTCATTCACGGTGGCGTGCTTACCTCGCTACTTGATATTGCCATGGCTCAGGCTGGCACACACTGCCCCTTCCCGGGGCGGATGCGTAAAGCCATTACCTTGTCTCTGACTACGACGTTCACCGGCCAATGCTCCAGCGGCACTATCCGAGTGATCGGACGGAAGCGCGCTGGGGGAACCCGGATTTTCAACAGCACCGGTGAAGTCCTCGACGACCAAGGCAACCTGCTCGCCATTGCCGAGGGCACATTCCGAATCCGGTCTGGCAGTGACAAGCCGGAAGGCGTCCCAATCTGATTTTCAGTCTACAAAACAAAAACCCGATCGGCTGTGAAGGCCGGTCAATGAGTCTGTATCAAAGAGGAATGAGTCATGTTTGAGTTATCAGACAAAGTAAAAAAGCTGCAGGCGCAGTTGACGGAGTTCATGGATGCTCACATTTACCCCAACGAACATAAGCATCATGAGCAGATCGAAAGGGCAGAGAATCGCTGGGCGCCGGTTCCGATCATCGAGGAGCTGAAGGTAAAGGCGAAGGCCCAAGGTCTCTGGAACCTGTTCCTGCCTGAGAGCGATCTGGGGGCTGGGCTGACCAACTTTGAATACGCCCACCTTTGCGAAATTATGGGCCGTTCTGAAATGGCTCCGGAGGTATTCAACTGCTCCGCACCGGACACCGGCAATATGGAAACCATTGCCCGATACGGTAATGAAGAGCAGCAGGAGCAGTGGTTGAAGCCCTTGCTGGCGGGTGAGATCCGGTCCTGTTTTTCTATGACCGAGCCGGATGTGGCTTCTTCAGATGCGACCAATATTGCTTGTGAAATTCGTCGCGAAGGCGATGAGTATGTGATCAATGGTAAAAAGTGGTGGTCTTCAGGTGCCATGACGACGTCGGCAAAAATTGCCATCGTGATGGGCAAAACCGATCCGGCGGCGCCTAAGCATCAACAGCAATCCATGATTCTGGTACCTCTGGATGCGCCCGGTGTAAAACTGATTCGCCCCTTAACTGTGTTTGGTTACGATCACGCACCCCATGGCCACGCAGAAGTGCATTATGAAAACGTGCGGGTTCCTGCCAGCAATATTTTGCTGGGTGAGGGGCGTGGCTTTGAAATTGCTCAGGGTCGCCTTGGGCCTGGCCGTATTCACCACTGCATGCGCACTATTGGTGTTGCTGAGCGAGCGCTGGAATTGATGTGCAAGCGTGCCAATGAGCGCGAGGCATTTGGCAAGCCCCTGTCCAGCTTTGATTCTATCCGCAAGGATATTGCCCGTAGTCGTATTGAAATCGAGCAGGCGCGACTGCTGACGCTGAAGGCTGCGCATATGATGGATACCGTAGGTAATAAGGTAGCCCGTCAGGAGATTGCCATGATTAAGGTGATTGCTCCGAGCATGGCTTTGAAGGTGCTTGATCGCGCTATTCAGGTGCATGGCGGTGCAGGTGTGAGTCAGGACACTTTCCTTGCGTCAGCTTGGGCGAAGGTTCGGACATTGCGTTTGGCGGATGGCCCGGATGAGGTACATCTGGATTCTGTGGCCAAGATTGAATTGCGTCAGTACCGGTAATCAGACCGAAACCTTTGAGGAGGCGCGAGCGGGAAGAGTGTTCAGGGGCACGCTGTGAATACGTCCCTGTACGCTTGTCAAAAACATCCCTGTTTTTGGCATCCCCTGAACGCTCTTCCCGCCCGCGCCCCAAGCACCGTGCATGAGGATCGAGTTATGAACAACCCGCTTTTTGATATGACCGGAAAGGTAGCCCTGATAACGGGCTCCACCAAAGGTATCGGCCGTTCAATTGCCGAAGAAATGGCCCGCCTGGGCGCGAAAGTTGTTATCTCCAGCCGTAAAGCCGAGGCCTGTGAACAGGTTGCGAATGAGCTGAAGTCGCAAGGTTTCGAGGCCATGGCCATACCCTGCCACGTAGGTAAAAAAGACGATCTGCAGAATCTGGTAAACAAAACCAACGAAGCCTGGGGCACGATCGACGTGCTGGTTTGCAACGCGGCTACTAACCCCGTTTATGGCCCAACCTCGGAAATGACTGACGAGGCCTGGGACAAGATCATGGACACCAATGTTAAAGGTAGCTTCTGGCTTACCAACATGGTGCTGCCTCAGATGGCACGGCAAGGCGAGGGCGCTGTTGTAATGCTGTCCAGCATTGCTGGAATCCGTGGTAACACCACCATTGGTACTTATGGAGTGTCCAAGGCAGCAGAAGCCGCACTGGCGAGAAATTTGGCCGTGGAGTGGGGGCCGAAAGGCGTCCGTATAAATAGTATAGCCCCCGGCCTGATCAAAACCGACTTCGCCAAAGCGCTCTGGGAAGACCCTGTTCGCGTGAAGCGCGCAGAAGATAAAACCCCTTTAAGAAGGATTGGTGATCCGGTTGATATCGCTGGTCTGGCTGTCTTTTTGTCAACCAAAGCCAGTGCCTATATAACCGGCCAAACCATTGTAGCCGACGGCGGCGAAACGATTTGTTGAAACAGGGCCTCGCGCGTGGCGGTGAGGCCGGCGGCACATAAAGATTAAAGAAGGCTGAGGCGAGCAATGAGTATGAAGCCGGAATTGGTGGACGTTTTACCAGCACATAAATTCGATCAGTCCAGACTTCTGGCCTGGCTGCAAAAGGAGTTGCCAGAGATTGGTAGTCGATTGTCGGTGAAACAGTTTCAGGGTGGTCAGTCGAACCCAACGTTTTTACTGGAAACCGACAGCGGCCGCTATGTTTTGCGCAAAAAACCACCGGGAAAAACCCTACCTTCCGCCCATATGGTGGAGCGTGAGTACAAGGTGATGCGCGCATTGTTCGAGCACACCAAGGTACCCGTTCCCAACGTTCGGGTGCTTTGTGAGGACAATGACGTTATTGGTACGCCGTTTTACGTGATGGACTTTTTGGAAGGCCGTATCGTCAGTCATTCTGCTCTACGAGAGTTGGATCGTAAGGACCGGTTACGAGCCCACCATTCTGCTATCGATACGCTCGCAGGGCTGCATTCCGTGGACGTAAATGCCGTTGGCCTTAGCGACTACGGGCGGCCAGAGGGTTATGTGGCACGTCAGGTTTCGCGCTGGAGCAAACAGTATCTGGCGGCAAAAACTGGCGACATGCCTGCCATGGACAAATTGATGGCTTGGTTACCGGAAAATCTGCCGTCGACCGATGAGTGTGCCATCGCCCATGGCGATTACCGTTTTGGAAATCTGATGTTAGCGCCGGACACACCGGAGGTTATTGCTATTCTGGATTGGGAGCTTTCCACTCTGGGGCACCCGCTGGCGGATCTGGCCTATTACTGCTTGCCTTACCATCTGCCCTCAGACCTGACGGGTATGCGCGGGCTTCTTGGAGAGGATTTGGAAGCACTGGGTGTACCGGATGAGCAGGCAACCATCGCTCGCTACTGCGCTAAAACTGGGCGTGACAGCATTGCAGACTGGCACGTGTATCTCGCGTTTTCATTGTTTCGGTTGGCTTCTATCCTTCAGGGGGTCTACAAGCGCGCGCTCGACGGCAATGCTGCCAACGCCAACGCTTTGGAAGTGGGCGAGCGAGCGAGCCTGTTGGCTGAAACAGGCTGGGCGATTGCGAGTGCAGGTGAACGAGTATGACACCCCCCATGGTACGGCGAATTCTGATCACCAACGACGACGGCATTAATGCCCCGGGGCTGGCGAGGCTGGAAAAGATTGCCCGCAATCTGGCGGAAGAGGTTTGGGTTGTTGCTCCTGAGCATGATCGCAGTGGTGCAGGCCAGAGCATCTCCATTCATCACCCGTTGCGGGTGTACGAAACCGGGGAGAAGCGCTTTGCGATTTCTGGTACTCCGGCAGATTGCGTTCACTATTCGCTGGCACAATGGTTCAGTGAAGCGCCTCCGGACCTTGTGTTGTCCGGCGTTAACTGCGGTGCCAACATCAGTGACTCGGTACAGTATTCTGGAACGGTGGGTGCTGTGCTCAGTGCTCAGCACATGAACATTCCCGCCATTGCTTTGAGTCAGGCTTTTTTGTCCCGGGACGGTATCGACTGGGCTCCTGTCGAGCGTTTTGGTGAAACGATGATCCGAAAGCTCTGGCAGCCGGGTGAAACGCGAGCCTGGAACGTTAATTTTCCCGCCTGCGCGGTTGGGGATATTGTCTCCGCGCGCTGGTGTGAACAGTCAAGCGGTTCGATACAGAAAGCCCGCTTGCAGGCCGGCCAGGACTCTCGCAGCTTGCCATATTGGTGGCTCGGGTTTGATCGCAGTTCGCGGCATATCGTAGCGCCGGACTCCGATGTGGCTGTGCTGAGAGATAGGGCGATTGCGATAACGCCGTTGCGGCATGAAGCCCCCCTGCCCGGGGAAACGAAAGAATTTGATCTGTCCGCAATGCTGGCAGACTGATTTAAACCTGAAGAGAATAATAATCATGTTCACACGCCACTACGCGGTCTGGCCGAAAGAGTTGCCCAAGACCATGACTTTACCGAAAACCAGTGTGTTTACTAATCTGGATATATCGGCCCAGCGCTACCCTGATCACACCGCTATTATTTTCTATGACGCCCTTATCACATACCGCCGTCTACTGGCGGAGGTGGAAGCCATGGCAGGTTACCTGCAGGCGCAAGGTGTGAAAAAGGGTGATCGGGTGCTGTTGTATATGCAGAACTCCCCTCAGTACGTCATTTCCTACTACGCGATTCTGCGTGCGGATGCTGTTGTAATCCCGGTAAACCCAATGAATCGGGCTGCAGAGCTGGAGCACTTCATTTCTGACACTCGGTCATCGGTATGTTTGGCGGGTCAGGAATTGGTTGAACACATTGCGCCCCTGTTGCACAAAACCAATCTCGAACAGATTGTGGTGGCCTCTTACAGCACATACATCAAGCCCGACACCGATCTGGACCTGCCAGCGGAAGTCGCAAGCCCGCCCTGGTCGGGTGATGGTGCTGGTTTGGTAAGCTGGGAAGCAGCTATGGCAGAGGGCCACAGGCCGACTGAGCACACCGCCGGCCCGGAAGATCTGGCGGTGATTCCTTACAGTTCGGGCACAACCGGCACACCAAAAGGCTGCATGCACACGCATCGCTCGGTGATGGCCACGGCGGTACATAGAGTGTTCTGGAACCTGAGCACATCAGACAGCGTACAGTTGGCTACGCTGCCATTTTTCCATGTAACAGGAATGACAGGCTCCATGAACGGGCCGATTTTTGCCGGATCCACTTCGGTGATCATGACCCGCTGGGATCGCACCACCGCTTCTAAGCTCATCGAGCGCTACAAGGTTACCGGCTGGACCAACATAGTCACCATGGCCGTGGACTTTCTGTCTAACCCGGATATCGGCAAATATGATCTCTCCAGTCTTAATATGATTGGTGGCGGAGGCGCGACCATGCCGGTCGCCGTTGCGGAGAAGCTGAAAAAGCTGACGGGCCTGAACTACATCGAAGGTTATGGTCTGTCAGAAACCATGGCTGCAACCCATATCAACCCCAACGCGAAGCCTAAAGCTCAGTGTTTGGGTATTCCGGTGTTTGATGTAGATAGCCGGATAATTGACGTGGATACTCTGGAAGAGAAAGGCCCGGGTGAAACCGGTGAGATCGTTTCCTGTGGTCCGCAGGTAACCATGGGCTACTGGAACCGACCAGCCGAAACCGAAGCAGCGTTTGTTGAAATCGACGGTAAGCGTTTCTTCCGCACTGGCGATCTGGCGTATTACGACGAAGAAGGCTACTTCTTTATGGTCGACCGTCTCAAGCGAATGATCAACGCATCCGGATTCAAGGTGTGGCCGTCGGAAGTGGAAGGGCTGATGTATCAACACCCGGCCATTCATGAGGTGTGCATTATCTCGGCGCCGGATCCCAAGCGTGGTGAAACGGTCAAGGCCTGTATAGTGCTGAAGCCGGAGGCAGAAGACAGCACCAGCGTTGAAGAAATTATCAGTTGGTGCAAGGACACAATGGCGGTCTACAAAGTACCAACCATTGTTGAGTTTGTGACTACCCTGCCGAAGTCCCCCACGGGCAAGTTGATGTGGCGAGCGCTTC
Source organism: Marinobacter sp. 1-4A (assembly GCF_016597725.1). Taxonomy (GTDB): domain Bacteria; phylum Pseudomonadota; class Gammaproteobacteria; order Pseudomonadales; family Oleiphilaceae; genus Marinobacter. Next base: position 100,762 of record NZ_VCGY01000003.1, on the reverse strand, counting down.
AGGACGAAGAATGGAAAGGAACGGAGAAACCATGAACGATAAACCCAGCATTCTGATTATTGGTGCCGGCGCTATCGGCAGCTTCTACGGTGCTATTCTCAAGAAAGCCGGTTGTTCGGTGAGCACCGTTTTACGTTCAGATTATGAAGCAGTCAGAACCCGGGGTGTACGCATTACAAGCCCGCTTGGAGACCTCTCTTTCGAACCCGATCGTGTATACCGCGATAGTGATTTGCCAGACGAATCGCCGGACTTTCTCATTCTGTGTGTGAAGGTGTTACCCGGTGTGGACCGGGTTGCGCTGGTTGCACCTTGGATGGGTGAGAAAACCTGTTTGGTTCTGATCGAAAACGGACTGGACATCGAGAGAGAGCTGGCTGACGCTTACCCGGATAATCCGCTAATAAGCTGTCTGGCTTTTATTGCGGCAAGCCGCACAGAATCAGGCGTTGTGGAGCATAAGGCATACGGTAAGTTGGTAATGGGGCGTTATCCTGAAGGCGTTGATGACAACTGTCGGGCCTTATCCCAGCTCTTTATGGATGGCGGTATCAAGATTGATCTGACAGAGCGCGTGGTGGGTGAGCGTTGGCGCAAGTGCCTATGGAATACACCGTTCAACCCTTTATCGGTTGTTGCCAACGGAGCCGATACTTTTACTATTCTGGATACCGAGGGCGGTGAGGAGCTGATTCGGGCCATGATGCGTGAGGTGATGGTGGTGGCTGCCGCGGAAGGCTACCCAATGGATGAGGCGCTGATCGACCAGAACATTGAGAGCACCCGCAAAATGCCTGCCTATAAGAACAGTATGGCGCTGGATTATCTGAACGACCGCCCGATTGAACGGGAGGCGGTATTGGGCAATGTGGTGACCATAGCCGAGCGCCATGGTCTTGCCGTGCCCCATCTAAACACCGTGCTGGTGACTCTGAAAATGCGCGCGGCTCTGGAAGGGCGGGAATAGCGTTTAAAAAGCCTCGCCGAGATGTCTGGCTCAGACCACATACATAACGAGGTTTTCTGCTACACAGGCCGGTTTATTCTGGCCTTTTATTTCCACGGTGGTTTTGTACGTCGCCAGAGTTTTTTTGTCATCCACCGAGACAACGTCGATCAGTTCGACGTTGGTGCGGATCTCAGAGTTCACGGGCACTGCAGCTGGAAATCGCAGTTTATTCAGTCCGTAATTAATCGTTGCCTTGGTGCCAGTTACCCGCAGTGCTTTAGGGTTGAGCATGGACATCAGGGATACCGTCAGGTATCCATGGGCGACGGGGCTTTGCCAGGGTGACTCGCGCTTCGCCCGCTCCACATCTACGTGAATCCACTGGTGATCCCCCGTTGCATCAGCAAAGGCCCCGATCATCTCCTGAGTGATCGTAAGCCATGGGCTGTGGCAGTTCAGGCTTCCTTTATGGTCGGGCAGGTGTCTAAGTTGTATTTCCATTAAGGCCCCCCCCTCTCACACCGCGTAGCCGGGGTTTTTGCTATCGAGAAGCCGCAACAGTGCTGGCCAGGTGAGCGTCGCTGCGGTGCTCAGAGATTGCGACTGGTCTGCAGTCGTTTTGATGGCCTGCTCTGAGGGCATCCACACTGGGCCGCAGCTTTGTGCTTTAACCTGTATTTCGCAGGCTTTCATTAGGAAGTACAGGTATGTGAAGGTTTCCGGTACATCTTTACCGGCGGTCAGAACCCCATGGTTGCGCAGCATCATCATGGACTTATCCCCCAGATCCCGTATCAGGCGCTCACGCTCATCCAGATTAAGAGCTACACCTTCATAATCGTGGTAACTCAGGTGCGCCAGACACAGCATGGCTGTTTGGCTCAAGGGCAGTAGGCCGTCTCTGTGGGCAGAAACTGCCACGCCGTCCGGCGCATGCAGGTGCATTACGGCACCTGCATCGTCGCGCCCCATGTGCACAGCGCTGTGGATGGTAAAGCCAGCAGGGTTTACCCGGCCAAGGCCGCCGGACTCCACCACTTGCCCCTCTCTATCAACCTTCACCAGAGAGGAGGCGGTAATCTCGTGGAACAGCAAACCATAAGGGTTGATTAAAAAGTGATGTTCAGGCCCAGGTACCCGCGCGGAAAGGTGGGTAAATACCAGATCATCCCATCCGAACAGGGCGACAAGGCGATAGGCTGCAGCCAGCTGGCTGCGTACCTGCCATTCCGCCGCTTTGAGAGCTTTTGCTTCGGTGTTGGTTGTCATGTTGCTCACCCTGCCTGCAAAAGAGAGGCGTAGTGCTCCAGATGGAAGTCGTCGTCACCCAGTTGGTGGTTGATCATGATCAGGCGCTTGGCGTAATGGGCAAAATTATATTCCCATGTCATACCGATACCGCCGTGGGATTGTATACCCTGTTCTGAAATGAACTGGCCGCTGCGGCCGATAACGTTTTTAGCCGCAGCCAGCACCCGGCGGCGTTCGTCACTCTGTTCTTCGTCCGCCACGCTGGCGGCCAGAATAGCCATGGAGCGAGCCTGCTCAAGTTCAGACATCATATCGACCATGCGGTGCTGCAGTACCTGAAACTTGCCAATAGGTACGCCGAACTGTTTGCGCTGCTTGAGGTAATCCAGAGTCAGCTCGTTGGCGACTTCCATAACGCCCACGGCTTCTGCGCATAATGCTGCAATAGCGCGGCCAGCCTGATACTCAATCACCTCGGCAGCTTTGCCTTCTTCACCCAGCAGGGCATCGGCATCTACCTGAACGTTGTTCAGAAGAAGATCGCAGCCTTTAGAGCCGTCAATGGTTGGGTACACCCGGCGTTCAATTCCGGCAGTGTCGGATTTCAGAGCGAATAGGCTGATTCCGCCAGAATCCCGCGCATCGCCAGACGTGCGTGCAGAAACCACAATAACGTCAGCGCAATGCCCGCCGATCACCACCGCCTTGCGGCCGTTGAGCAGATACCCGCCGTCTTTTTTCTCGGCGCGGGTTTCTACATTGTTCAGATCATAAAAGCTCTGGGGCTCCTGAAGCGCAACAGCTGCTTGCAGTTCGCCACTGGCAATTCCGCCCAGCCAGATTTCTTTCTGGCTATCGCTGCCCGCATGGCCGATAAGGCCGCCGCCAAAAATGACAGATTGCAGGTACGGCTCAAGACAAAGTCCGCGACCTAATTCGGTCATGACCGATTGCACTTCCACGCCGCCACCGCCAAAACCGCCAAGCTCTTCTGAAAAAGGAACGGCTGTCAGGCCCAGCTCACTGAGCTGCTTCCAGAAATCGACGCTGAACCCGGCTTCTGTTTCACTGAATTCAAGGCGTTTTTCAAAGCTGTATTCACCGCGCACCAGACGGGCCACGGTGTCCTGCAGCATTTGCTGCTCTTCATTGAGTCGGAAATCCATGGTCGTCTCCTTAAAGCCCGAGAATCATTTTCGATACGATATTCTTCTGGATCTCGTTGGATCCGCCGAAAATCGAGAGCTTACGGTTATTGAAATACTGAGCTGAGAGAGGGGCCGCGTTTTCGTCCGACAGGAACTCGCCGTCATAATCATGGTTCAGTTCCTCTTCCACAAACGGAATGGCGTAAGGCCCTATGGCTCTGCGCGCCAGATCGTTAATAGACTGGCGAATTTCCGTACCTTTTACCTTCAGCATGGAGCTCTCGGCGCCCGGCATGCCGCCACCTTCAACAGAAGCAATGATCCTGAGGTTGCTGATTCCAGCTGCCATCAAATCGATTTCAACCTTGGCGATGCGCTGGCTGAACGTTGTATCTTCAATCAGCGGACGACCGTTCTTGATGCGGCGAGAGGCAAGTGCTTTCAGGTGGGACAGCGCAGCTTTGGACAAGCCAATGCCAGCCAAGCCCGTGCGCTCGTAGGTTAGGAGGAACTTGGCGTAAGTCCAGCCTTTATCTTCTTCGCCGACCAGGTTTTCAACCGGAACTTTTACATCTTCAAAGAAAACTTCGTTTACCTCGTGCTCGCCATCGAGAGTGATGATCGGGCGCACGGAAATGCCAGGCGTGTTCATGTCGATCAGCAAGAAGGAGATACCAGCTTGCGCTTTCACTTCGGTATTGGTGCGCACCAGACAGAAAATCATGTTGGCGTATTGGCCAAGGGTGGTCCAGGTCTTTTGACCATTCACAATGTAATGGTCGCCCTCACGCACGGCGCGGGTTTTCAGGGACGCCAGATCGGAACCGGCGCCCGGCTCGGAGTAACCCTGACACCACCAGTCTTCACCGCTGAGAATTCGAGGCAGGTATTTTTGTTTCTGCTCTTCGTTCCCGAATTTGATGATAACCGGCGCCACCATGTTTACGCCAAAGGGCACAGAGCGGGGCACGCCATAGCGGCAGGATTCTTCATCCCAGATGTGTTTCTGGACGGGCGTCCACTCCACACCGCCATACTCTTCAGGCCAGTGTGAAGCGTACCAGCCCTGAGCGCTGAGAATCTTCTGCCAGCGCTGATGGTCCTCTTTGGACAGATGGCGGAAGCCTTTCACTTTGGCGGCGATATCTGCCGGCAGTTTCTCATCCAGAAACGCTCGCACTTCGTCACGGAAAGCGAGCTCCTCAGTGGTGTAGTTCATATTCATTGGGTAGCCTCGTCGTGTTGGGCGGTTGGGCTTCAGCTAAATGCTGCAATACCGGTTTGGCCACGGCCAAGAATCAGGGCGTGGACATCATGAGTGCCTTCGTATGTATTCACCGCTTCGAGGTTCATTACGTGACGGATTACGTGGTACTCGTCAGCTATGCCATTCCCGCCATGCATATCGCGGGCAACGCGAGCGATATCCAGCGCTTTGCCACAGTTATTGCGCTTGAGTAGGGAGATTGCATCCGGCGTCGCGTCGCCGCTGTCCATCATTCGGCCCAGTTGCAAGGCGGCCTGCAGGCCCAGAGTAATTTCGGTTTGCATATCAACCAGTTTTTTCTGGATCAACTGGTTGGCAGCCAAGGGCCTGCCGAACTGCTTGCGTTCCAGAGTGTAGTTACGGGCTGCGTGCCAGCAGAATTCGGCTGCGCCGAGTGAACCCCAACTGATGCCAAAGCGCGCTTTGTTAAGGCAGCTGAAGGGGCCCTTTAAGCCTTCTACGTCAAGCTTGTTTTCTTCTGGAACAAACACCTCATCCATAAAGATAGAGCCGGTATCAGACGCGCGCAGCGAGAATTTGCCTTCAATCTTTGGCGTTTCCAGACCTTTGGCGCCTTCACGCTCGATAACAAAGCCGTTTACTTTGCCGTCCAGTTTGGCCCACACCACGAATATATCTGCGATAGGAGAGTTGGTGATCCAGGTTTTGGAGCCGCTCAGCAGGTAGCCGCCGTCGACTTTTTTGGCGCGGGTTTCCATGCCAGCCGGGTCAGATCCGTGGTTGGGCTCGGTCAGGCCAAAACAGCCCACCCATTCGCCTGAGGCAAGCTTAGGCAAGATGCGCTTTTTGAGGGCTTCCTGAGCGAAGGCGTGAATCGGGTGAATAACCAGTGAAGATTGAACGCTCAGTGCGGAGCGGTAGGCAGAATCAACACGCTCCACCTCACGGGCGATCAGTCCGTAACAAACGTGGTTAAGGCCCGGGCCGCCGTACTCTTCCGGCAGGGTGGCGCCCAGCATGCCGAGATTGCCCATGTCGGTGAAGATACTCCGATCAAACTTTTCGTGACGGTTGGCCTCGACAATGCCGGGCATTAGGCGCTGATCACAAAAGCCGCGAATGCTGTCCCGGACCTGGCGTTCGGTTTCATCCAGCTGTTTTTCAAGCTGCAGCAGGTCGTTCCAAGGTGCAGAAGCCATGTTTTTCTCCTCATTAAAAACAGTTGTTAACCCGTTCAATCGCAGTGGCGGTGCGACCTCCGTTCGGGGTCAGCCGGGCCTATCGATAGGGCTCATAGTCAGTCTAGTGGTACATCCGAGAACCTGAGCGGCAAACTTCGCATTAATCCCGTCTGAGTTAACGAAAGCCCACCGCAAATAAATACCGGGTTGTCTTGTTATTTGCGCTAGTGTAGTTTCATTCAGCGAAACTTAGTTTTGTAATGGCTACGCAAAAGACTAATCCGGGTGTGTGTGAAATGCAAGCAGAGACCTCGTCTATCCATGTGATCCCGTCAAAGGCTAGGCAAGTATGAGTACAGCAGATCGCTGGCTGTTACCTTTGGCGGTATTGATCGAGCTGATTGCTATCGGCTTTTCAAGCATTCAGCTCGGTGCAATCGCGGGCGTATTGTTCATTTTTTGTTTTCTGTGGGCGGGTGGGCGCTTACAAGGTTATTCCCGCGTGTTGTTGCTGATTTCTCTGGCGGTCACAGCGTGGCTGTGTGTGCGTGGTCAGTTGGGTATAGACAGGCTGGTTAAAGCGTCGGCTGATGCGGCTTTTTACGCTGCTTTTCTTGGCAGTCTTGGGATGATGCAGTGTTTGGTTAGACGCTTTGAGGTTCTGCGCCGGATCCACGATGTCCTGCTGGGGGGGCGCGCCCTTTGGCTGTATCCCAAGTACGCAGTTGTTAGCTGTGGCATAGCATCGGTATTGAGTTTCGGCATGATGAACCTGCTGTGCGGCAGCCTTTCGGACACGCTGCGAGAGCGCGGAATTACCGGCGAATCTCGCCTGCAATGGCTGCGCAGTGTTCTGATCAGCGCGCTACGCGGCTTTGCACTGGTGCCTTTGGTGGCGCCGACCAGTGTGGCAGTAGCGATATTGACTAAAGAGCTGCCCGAGTTAACCTGGCTAATGCTGCTACCTTATGGCCTTGCGGCGTCCGTGGTTCTGATAGGCGTTGGTTGGTTTCTGGAGCAGCGCCGCTTTCGGCAAGTAAGCAGCGAGCGTGCAGCTCTGGAGCGTTGGCCAGCGGGCACGTTGCAGTTGCTGGGGTTGGTCGCGACAGTTTTTTTCATAATGGCAATGATCGTCGCTTTGACCGATTTCAAAGTGTCTGTTGCTGCCATGATGGCTGTTCCATCGGTTACGCTTCTTTATATGATGTGGCAGGAAAGATCGCTTGGAGTGGTGCTCAAGGAGGGTGTGACTCAGGTGTCGGCCATGAACAATGAAATGGCGATTTTTGCTGCCTCGGCGATTTTGGGGGTGTCAGTGTCCAGCGTGATTCCGGCGGATGCCCTGAGCGGGCTTGCAACCTCTTCGGGGGGAATGTGGGTGCTCGCCGTTGTTGGTATGTTGAGCCTGCCACTATTATCAACCATCGGGATTATCCCGATTACGGTGCTCAGTGTTCAGGCGGGGCTGTTGCCGCAGCTGATGGCAGAAGGCATGGATCCGATTTTGATATCCGTTGCGCTGGTTATCGGCTTTTCACTGGCGATGATGCTTTCACCGTTCGGGCCATCAGTAATGCTGCTGGCCCGCTTCGGTCAGGTTCCGCGCTGGGTGGTGGCATTCCGCTGGAATGGCGTGTTTGTGTTGATTGCTGTGCCGCTGTTACTGGCGCTATTAGCTTTTGAAATGCTTGTCTTGCCCGGAGTTAGTGGTAGTTGAGTTCATCAGCGATTAAAATGCCGCTCACTTTATATACATGAAATTGATCCCCCGGAACTCGGGAGCAGGCGACGTTGTTGGAGGACGCCACACTATGCCCAAAGCAAAAACCACTTCACCGGAACTCATGGCAGCCTCCGGTGACGGCGAACCGGTGAAGCCGGAGAAGGATCGTAAGTTCGTCGAGGCGCTGTCCCGTGGTCTGGATGTGTTGCGTGCGTTCAGCCAAGGCTCTGTCATTCTTGGTAATCAGGATATTGCCAGGATTACGGGTCTGCCCAAGCCGACCGTATCCCGTATGACCTACACGCTGACCAAGCTGGGGTACCTGAGCTACAACACCCAGCTGGAAAAATATCAGCTTAGCTCCGGTGTACTCGCGTTGGGTTATGCGTATGTGTCCAATCTGAAAGTTCGCCAGTTGGCCAAGCCTTACATGGATGAATTTGCTCGCCACAACAACATGTCTATAGGCCTGACTTGCCGTGATCGCCTGCACATGATCTATGTAGAAAACCGTTTACCGCCGGAAGCCTCGTTGCTGCGAATGGATATAGGTAAGAAGCTGCCATTGGCGACCACATCGGCGGGCCGGGCCTATTACTGCGCAATCTCAGACAAAGGACGAAAGGTAATTGATGACGCGATGGCGATAAAATATGGCCCGGAAGCCTGGCCCGAGAAAAAGGAAGGTTTGGATCGCGCCATGGAAGACTACAAGAAGTACGGCTTCTGTCTTTCGCTCGGTGAATGGGATCGCAATATTAATTCTGCCGGTGTTCCCGTTCATTTGCAGGACGGAACAACCATGGCGTTGACCTGCGCTGCTCCGTCTTACTTGGTGCCTGCGGAGAAGCTTCGCGACTCGATTGCACACCAGTTGGCCATGCTGGCGAGTGACATAGAATCGCTAGGCGTTTAAAGCGCCCACGTAAAAAAACCGCAGGATGCCCTCCTGCGGTTTTTTTATGGGCGAGTTTAAATGGTGGTTGAAACCCTGAGAGAACTTGTATTAAATCGTACAGATGTTTCGCTTGTTAAAACTAAATTCCATATAAAGCGAGGAAGAGATTATGTCTGAAGTCGTAACTTACAGTCGTGAAGGCAATATTGGCGTAATTACAGTGGACTACCCGCCGGTCAATGCCCTCAGCCACGCGGTGCGTTCAGGCCTGATTGCCGCGCTGGAACAGGGGCAAAAGGATTCTGATGCCAAAGCACTTTTGTTGGTGTGTGAGGGTCGCACCTTTATAGCAGGTGCTGATATCCGCGAATTTGGTAAGCCTATGCAGGAGCCGGGGTTGGCTTCGGTGGTTGCACAGTTTGAGAACAGCGACAAGCCGCTGGTTGCTGCGATTCATGGCACAGCTCTGGGTGGTGGGCTGGAAACGGCTCTGGGTTGCCATTACCGAGTTGCGCTGAGCAGTGCCAAAGTTGGTCTGCCGGAGGTAAAACTCGGCCTCCTGCCCGGCGCTGGCGGCACCCAGCGTTTGCCGCGTTTGGCGGGCGCTCAGAAAGCGCTGGAGATGATCACGACAGGGCAGTTTGTAGCAGCCAAGGACGCGCTGAGCTTCGGTATTGTGGATGCCGTTGATGAAGGCAAGGATGTGAAAGCGGCTGGCATGGCCTTCGCCCAAAAAGTTGTAGTTGAGGGCATGCCTGTACGCCGGGTAAGGGACCTGACCGACAAGATCGCGGCGGATAAAGGCAGCGACGTATTCGAACAATTCCGCGCGTCACTGCAAAAAACGGCCCGAGGTCAGTTTTCCCCATTCAAGTGCGTGGATGCTGTTGAGGCGGCCTTTACCCTGCCGTTCCCGGAAGGTTTAAAACGCGAGCGCGAGCTGTTTGTAGAGTGTATGAACTCGCCGCAACGGGCAGGACAAATTCATTCTTTCTTTGCGGAACGCGAAGCCTCCAAAGTGAAAGGGTTGTCGAAGGACACACCGGTGCGTGACGTAAACAGCGTTGGCATTATTGGCGCAGGCACCATGGGTGGTGGCATCGCCATGAACTTTGTCAACGTCGGTATCCCCGTCACCATCGTTGAAATGAAACAGGAAGCTCTGGACAAAGGGCTGGGCATTATCCGCAAGAACTACGAGAACTCTGCCAAAAAAGGACGTATCACCCAGAAGCAGGTGGACGACCGGATGGCACTGATCACCGGCAGCCTGAACTATGACGATTTCAAAGACGTGGATTTGGTGATCGAGGCTGTGTTTGAAAACATGGCGGTCAAGAAAGAGATTTTCGCGAAGCTAGACAGCACCTGTAAGCCCGGAGCCATTCTGGCTTCCAACACGTCCACTCTGGATATCGACGAAATTGCCTCTACCACCAAACGCCCGGAAGACGTCGTGGGTATGCACTTCTTCAGCCCGGCCAACGTGATGCGGCTGCTGGAAAACGTTCGTGGCAGCAAGACCTCTGATGAGGTGAAGGCGACCGTGATGGCTGTTGCCAAGAAAATCAAGAAGGTAGGTGTTTTGGTTGGCAACTGTCACGGCTTTGTGGGCAACCGTATGCTGCACAAGCGTGGCACTGAAGCCATGGCGCTGGTTAACGAAGGAGCTACACCGCAGCAGGTCGATAAGGTGTTAACGGACCTTGGTTACCCCATGGGGCAGTTTGCCATGTCGGACCTGGCCGGTATTGATGTGGGTTACCGCATTCGTGAAGAACTGCGTAACGCTGGCGAAAACGTCCCGCCCAGCTGGATGGATAAGCTTGCTGAGCAAGGGCGTCTGGGCCAAAAGACCATGGCGGGTGTTTACAAGTACGAAGAAGGCAGCCGTAAGCCGATTCCCGATCCTGAAGTGGAACGCATTATTGAAGACTTCCGCAAGGAGCAGGGCATCGCTTCCCGTGAGATTACGGATCAGGAAATTCTTGAGCGTTGCATGTATGTGATGGTGAATGAGGCGGCGAAGATTCTGGAAGAGGGCATTGCTGACCGGGCCCTGGATATCGATGTGGTCTGGATTTATGGCTATGGCTTCCCGGCTTATCGTGGTGGGCCTATGTTCTGGGCAGATCAGGTTGGTTTGGATGTGATTCTGGCTGCGGTGGAGAAGTATCACGCTTCGGTGGGAGGGGAGCAGTGGAAGCCTGCTTCGTTGCTGAAGCAGTTGGTGGCTGGTGGCAAGAAGTTCGGCGACTTGTAAGGCTGTTATTGGCTGGCCTCTTTTGTCTGGTGCATTGGGGGCTGGCCGGCGCTACTTCACTTTTATTTCGAGGCAATGTTTATGTCAGACGCAGTTATTGTTTCTACCGCACGCACAGGGCTTGGCAAGTCTTACCGTGGTGCTTTGAACGCCACGCACAGTGTGGACCTTGCAGGGCAGGTTATTAAACACGCTGTGGCTCGTGCGGGCATCGATCCGGCGATTGTTGAAGATGTGATTCTGGGGGCGACGTTCCACGAAGGTTCTCAGGGTAAGAACATCGCTCGCTTAGCGGCAATACGAGCGGGTTTACCGGTGACGACTGCGGGGCTGTCGATTAACCGTTTTTGCAGTTCCGGTTTGCAGTCGATCGCTATTGCAGCGCAGCGGGTGGTTTCCGAGAAAGTGCCTGCAATGGTAGCGGGCGGCGTTGAGTCTATTTCTCTGGTTCAGAACGATAAGCTCAACAGTTTTCATGCAACCAATGAATGGTTGATGAAGAACAAGCCTGAGCTGTACCTGTCGATGATTGAAACGGCGGATATTGTGGCTCAACGCTACAACGTCAGCCGTGAGTCTCAAGACGAATACGCGTTAATCTCCCAGCAGCGCACAGCCGCTGCTCAGGAGGCGGGCAAGTTTGATGATGAGATTGTGCCTTTTGACGCGACGATGATGGTGAAGGATAAGGAAACCGGAGAAGTCAGTAAGAAAAATGTCACTCTCACGCGTGATGAGTGTAACCGCCCCAACACAACTCTTGAGGGGTTGCAGGGTTTGAATGCGGTGCGTGGTGAGGGCAATTTTGTGACGGCTGGCAATGCAAGCCAGCTATCTGATGGTGCCTCTGTGTGCACGGTAATGAACAGCACTTATGCTGAAAAGCACAACATTGAGCCCATGGGTATTTTCCGTGGTTTTGCAGTGGCAGGGTGCGAGCCCGATGAAATGGGTATTGGCCCGGTGTTTGCGATTCCGCGCTTGCTGGAGCGCAACGGCTTGACCATCGATGACATTGATCTGTGGGAACTGAATGAAGCCTTTGCGTCGCAGGTGGTTTACTGCCGTGATCGTTTGGGCATCCCCATGGAAAAGCTGAACGTTAATGGTGGTTCTATTTCTATCGGCCATCCATACGGTGTAACTGGCTCCCGCCTTGCGGGCCATGCCCTGATTGAAGGCAAGCGCCTTGGCGCCAAATACGTTGTCGTCACCATGTGCATTGGCGGAGGCCAAGGCGCAGCCGGGCTGTTTGAAGTCGTATAACCTATAAAAATGATCAGCGGCGGGAAAGGCAGAACAAATTGAGGTGTTCACTCGGTCCGGGGGTGGGGTGCCTTTTCTTCTGGGAAAAAGATGTCTGAGCGCAGCGAGTTGTTTTTCCCAGAAGAAAAGGCACCTCGCCTCCGGGCCAGCCACCAAAGTTTCAGCTCCTCCAGATGACTAACAGGAAGCACTTACCATGGACAGAAAAGCCAAAGCTGTAGTCTGCCGCGAATGGGGCCAACCCGTTCAGGTAGAAACCATCACTGTTGAAGGCCCCAAGCGTGGTGAAATCACCCTGAAAATCGCCGCCTGCGGCGTATGCCACAGCGACTTGTCCGCCACCACTGGCAAAATCCCGTACCCACCACCCCTTGTGCTCGGTCACGAAGCTGCCGGTGTCGTCATTGAAGTAGGCGAAGGTGTAACCGAGTTTCAGGAAGGCGACCACGTAGTCAGTTCCTTTATCTCCATGTGTGGCAAGTGCCGCCAGTGCGTGCGTGGTCGGCCAGTGCTGTGCGAGAACGCCCGCAAAGCCATGTTTACATTGCCTGATGGCACAGTAAGAACTAAAGACGCCGACGGCGAGCCACTCAACGTATTCGGGGCCTGCGGTGTGATGGCGGAATACGCCACCATGCACGTGGATAACTGCGTAAAAATCGACAAAACCGTGCCCATGCAAAATGCCGCGTTGGTGGGTTGTGCGGTAATGACCGGTGTCGGCGCTGTATTCAATACCGCTCAGCTAGAGCCAGGTTCCCGTGCGGCAGTCTTCGGAATTGGAGGCGTCGGCCTTAATGCAATTCAGGGTTGCGCCACAGCTGGGGCAGAAATGATTGTTGCCGTGGACAGCAGCTCAAAAAAGCTGGAAATGGCGAAAGAATTTGGCGCGACCCATACCGTCAATATTAACGACGTAGAGGATGCCGCGAAGGCTGTTAAAAAGCTGACTGGCGGCGTGGACTATGCCTTTGAGTGTGTTGGTGCAGGCACAGTTGTCGAGCAGGCGTATAAAAGTTTGGGGCGAGGGGGCACGGCTGTTGTTGTAGGCGTCTCTGACCCGAAAGACAAAACCTCGATAACCACACTGACTTTACCCGCAGACGAACGCACCCTCAAAGGAAGCTGGCTGGGTTCGGCCCGCCCGCAATACGATTTTCCGCGCATCATTGGTTTGTACAAGGCCGGTAAACTGAGGCTGGATCAGCTGGTTACACGCACCTATCCCATTGAAGAGGCCGCTCAGGCATTTGACGACATGGTGGCAGGTAAGAATGCACGCGGCGTAATTGTGATGGAGCCCTGAAATGAAAACCCGAATTACTGAAATGTTTGGCATACGCCACCCGATCATTCAAGGGGGTATGCACCACGTTGGTTATGCCGAGCTGGCATCCGCCGTGTCCAACGCTGGCGGCTTGGGCATTATCACCGGGCTTACCCAGCCTACGCCTGAGGATCTTGCGCGAGAGATTGCCCGCTGCCACGAAATGACCGACAAGCCTTTCGGCGTGAACCTTACTTTTTTACCCTCGTTCAGTGCACCGCCTTACCCCGAATATATCGACGCGATTATTGATGGCGGAGTAAAGGCCGTTGAAACCGCGGGCCGTAGCCCTGAAAAGTATATGCCCCAGCTCAAGGCTGCCGGTATCAAGGTGATTCACAAATGCACCTCTGTACGCCATGCCCTGAAAGCGGAAAAGATTGGCTGCGATGCTGTCAGTGTTGATGGTTTTGAATGCGGCGGTCACCCCGGCGAAGACGATATACCGAACTTTATTCTGCTACCGCGAGCGGCTGACGAGCTGAAGGTTCCGTTCGTCGCTTCTGGAGGCATGGCCGATGGCAGAAGTTTGGTGGCAGCCATGGCGTTGGGTGCAGAAGGTATGAATATGGGCACCCGTTTCCTGGCCACCAAAGATGCGCCGATTCACGACAACGTCAAACAGGCGATTGTCGAAGCGGATGAGCTGCAGACTCGACTGATCATGCGCAACCTGCGCAATACAGAAAGGGTTCTGAAAAATGCTGCTGTAGAAGAAATCATCCGCATTGAAAAAGAAAAAGGAAAAACTGTCACCATCGATGACATTCGTCATCTGGTCACCGGCGCCAAAGGCCGCCTTGTGCTGCAGGAAGGTAAAATGGATGAGGCTGCTTGGAGCTGCGGTATGGTGGCAGGGCTGATTCATGACATCCCTACGTGCGATGAACTGATCCAACGCATCATGCAGGAGGCCGAGTCGATTGTTCGTGAGCGCCTAACAGGGTTTTTGGGCGGCTAACGCCTCCGGAAAGCAAGGCTCCTCTGCACCACAGGTAAGATAAAACAGAGCCAAAAAATACGCCCCGGGAGATCCGGGGCGTATGGTTACTTTCTTAACAGTACGTTTTAGAAGTTGTACTGGGCTGCGAACAGCAGGCGGTTCGCGTCACCGTCGTCACCACTCTGAACTTCGCGCATACCATACTGGTACTCGACACCCATCATTACGTTCTTGACTGGCGTCCACTTGTAGTTCGCCATTACTGCAGCGACTGACTGGGTTGTGCTAGCAGCAATTACGCCGTCAGCAACGCCATCATCCAGATCGACTTCGGTCATGCCAACGCCAAGGTTCATGCTACGACCATTGCCAAGATTGAAGCCAGCGCCAATGCTGCCGCCGTATCCAGAAATGGTTTCTACGTCGCCATTAGGAGCAACGTATGCACTGGCTACGCCTGCACGGTAAAGGTAGCTGCTTGCGCCCTCAGTGAAGCTTAAAGTGCCTTGAATCGAGATCATATCTGACAGCGCGATTTTAGCAGCTACGAAGGTTGCGAAACCAAAAGCGCTTTCGTCAGAAGTGCCTGTGTCATAACCCAGTTGCTGTGCCAAAACAGCAGCAGAATAGGAAAGACCACCAGAGCTATCTTCAAAACGGGCTGTTAGGGCAGGCATGCCATCTTTAGCGGCCGCGCCAGCGCCTTCAATAGAGTTCTGGGGTTGCTCTGCAGAGATGGACAAAGCCCCAGTCGTGTAGCGCAACTGCGGGGTACGGGACTGGTAGCCAGCTAAACCTGGAAGAGAATCGAAGTCCAGCGTTGAAGTGCTGCCTACAAAACTGGTGAAGTTGGACCAAGTCTGACCGGCCAAAATGCCGTTGTATGAACCGTAGGCATGGCGTAAACGCAAGCTGCCGCCTCCGCCGCCGCGGAAGTCACCTTCTACGTTGAAGGTAACGCCTTCAGGGCTGGTTGTTTTAAAACCAATACGGCTTTGAAAAGCGTCAGCGCCGAAATAGCCGGTGGCCTCATTGTCTTCAGCGGCACCTACATTGATTCCAGAGTAGTTGAATGACCGGGTAGAAGATGCAGCATTCTCATCGATATCGTAGCTCGCTTTAAGGCTCGCATAACCGTATACGCTGCTATCCCAACCGCCAGCGTTAAAGCTTACAGCGCCAGCCTGACCAGCCATACCAGCCACAACTACAGCTGCCGTCGCACGAATGGCCATTCTCAATTTGTTGCTTTGCATTATTGTTGTCTCCACACATTAGACAATTATTTTTGTAGGACTCGCAGTCAAGATAGTTACCATTTCATGACAATTCAAATACATTTGTCTATTAGTTAGACGAATGTCTATGAGGCCTTTTTCTTTTTTTATACAGGTGCCTGCGTGCCTTTGGGGAGGTGGAGAGCCCCCAAAGCACGCCTGCGCCACACTCACGGATTGGTTAGGGCTTATTTTTGGGGCGGATACGCCTCAATAGATTCGGGCTTGGTAGGCATGCAAAACATTACCAATAGTATGATGAAGCCAAGAACAGGTATAAAGAGGAGCAGCTGCCACCAGCCAGAGCGACCCATGTCGTGGAGGCGGCGGGCACCGTAGGAAAGACTGGGCACAAGCATTATCAGCGAAAACACTGAAGATAGGATGGTTGGTAATCCGATTATCACTTCAAGGATGGTCAGGCCAACGATGATCAAAAAGTAGATCAGCATGAATATCCAGAATTGCGTGCGTGTTGCACGACCGCTGAAGTTGGCGAAGTTGCTGAACGCTGCCGTGAAATGTTCCATAGTTTATCCTTAATCTAAAGGTGCATTGCATCAAGTAGCTTGCCTGCTACCTGGGTGTTGCAGATCGCACGGTTTGTTGAAGCGATAATGTTATAGCTTTGATGTTTGAGAAAATAGAGGTCTCTTCTTTTTGCCCAGTGAATGCCTGCGATGGGATTGCTTAGTGAAGAGCAGGCCCCTAAATGTAAAGAACGCCTGCAATAGCCAATCTCCTACACCACCCTACGAACCTGCTTACATTCGCATCACCCCGCAAAAGATAAGATCCGCGTCCTCTTTTGAAAGTTGACGCTGGCGCCTAGCCAAGGATGCGTATGGCCGTTCTATATTCTGGTGACCAACACGAGTGATACGGAGAACGCAGTATGATTAAGCGCCACCACACGCCAAATATCGCTTCCTATGAGTATTGTCTCGAAAGGTATAAAAAAATGCTGGTGAGAGCTCCAGCTGTTATTCAGCAAACCCCTCGCTCTGCTTTACCCACCTTTTTCAACTCCTGTCGCGAGTTTTTTGCCACAGAAGCTTCGGTCCATCCCGGCTCCGATCTGGCTTGGCACGCCCTGTGTCTAGCCGAGCAACTGGGAACCGGCCACTTTCGGTCGGTGTTGAACGATGGCAAGGAATTGCAGCTGCGCTTTGAGGATCGGCAGTTGCCCATAACCGGCAAATATACGGCAAACAATACGGATATTGGTGTCTGGTTGAAGGTGTTTTGTTTTGGGGTGATGACGCGCAGTGGTGAAGCGCTGGAGGTTCTCAATCAGGTGGGTGAGGACATGTTACTGCAGGCTGAGAAAGCGCCCGCTACAAAGTACGAACTGGCGCTCGCCGCTTTGCTCAAAGGCGTCTACAACCCCGAAGCGAATCTAGCCCGGTTGCTGCTGGATTCAAAAGCAGCTTTTGACCCCGACGAGCTTCACGATAGCCGGTTTTTCTATGTGAGCCGTATCCTGCTGCCCATTGATTCCATTATTCGAACCATCTTCGCTGGAGATCAGGAGGATGCCTTCAATGAACACATGGAAGAAGCCCTGCGCCTGCATCAGGAATACTGGGTTAAGGTATCAGAGACAGCAGAAGACGGGCTGGTATCTGTGCCCCTCACGGCTCTTGCCGTCATGGCCTACGACCACAAAGGCTACCGGGTTCGGGTTGAAAATGAATACATCCCAGACTGGGTCGTAACCGCCGATCGGTTCAAAGCACTAACCGAGGTCAAGCCCGCGCCCAGCGGCACAGCGGTGTTCAAAAACACCCCCGTGCAGGTCAAACAAGCAGTACTACGGGACGACTACGACGAGCTGGAAGCCTACCGCGAGATAGACCACAGCGAGTGGCTACCGGATTTGATCCACGCCTTCGAAACATCCGACGACTGGACAGTGCGCGATGCATTGGCCTACATGCTGCAAGACCGCCGAGGCGACCCAGCGGTGAAAGGGCTTTATGAACAGGCTTTGGAATCGCCCACCCTGATGATACGAGCCATTGCGCTTATTGTGCTGCATGGCGATATCGATCTCTGGAGCGTCGTGATGGTGCATAACGAATTCAATGAGGAAGCCGTTGCTCGGCTTAAAGGCGAGTATTTAAGCCGGGTGGGTTAGGTCTCTTTGCTGCGCGCCGTATTAAAAACAAACGATTAGGAAACATATATGAAGAACATCTCGAGAGTACTGATATTGGCTATGGCCGCATGGTCGCTGCCAGTGTTTGCCGATAGCCTGCAACAAAGTGATGTAGACCGGTTTATCGCCAAAACACCGGCTGTTTTTACTGTTATTGCCTCCGTGGACCAGCGGCTGAGCAAGCAAGAAAAGAAGCGGTTTCAGGCATCTCTGATGAAGATGCGCCCCTATACCACCATGGCAGACATGATGGAGGACAAGCCCGATAACCTGTTGCTTGATGGCGTTAGCCAAAAAATAGGCTATGAAGATTTTCAGCACTACGCGAAAGTGGCAGATCGGTTTTTTTCCGTTGCCATGAGTGCTCAGATGGTTGAGCAGTTTTCCGGCTTAGGGCAAGAAAACCCGGAAAAAATCAACAACCTTTTCCGCTATCTTGACGATCCCAGCAAGCCTGAAGAAAAACAAAAGCGCTTATCTGAGGCGTTTGAAAAAATGTGCCAAGAGAGGTGTGTGAATCCTGATGATGTTGATATCGTCGCACAGAATTACTTGCCACTTAGTAAAGTGCTTCGCTTGAAAAAGTAGCCAGCTGGCTTTTATAGAGCCACAAATAACCAAATAAAAATCGCACTTCCTCATAGTACGCAATGCTGTTGGCGCAGTGACGTTATGGAAAAAAAGCTTGTCCCATGAAACACACCTTGATCACTCTTGTTTGGATCGGCGCTTTGTGGCTATCCCCTCTCGCACACTCAGCTTCACCAAACCAGCCGCAATCCGAAGAAATCAGCTCAGCTGCTAAGCCTGCAACCAGCAACCGTTCGCGGGCACCAGCGCTAAGCTATTATGACGATCCGGAGCGAATGGATGCGCTGTGGGGTGCTGATCGCAACCAAAACGGTGTTCGTGATGATTACGAGAAAGCCATTGCTTCCAGCAGCTTGCCCTTGGCGGTGAAGCCATACGCCCTTGCGGCGGGTAAGGTTTATGCTGAGTTGATAGCGACAGCAAAACCTGATTTTCAGGTAACGCCCGACAACGCCCGGTTTGTATTAGAGCGGTTATTGTTAGCAAATGCGTGTAAGCGTGAAATGCAGGCATTGCACAGGGGGCAGGCATGGCAGAAGAGTGCTTTCTTCGACACCTGGGATCGCATCGAGGCGAATCATAAACTCCAGAGCAGGTTGGTTCGCGTTGTGGATGAGGCGAGAATTCCTTATCCGACAGAGTCGCCGTGTACCGAGCTTCTGTCTTTAGGCGCTGGGCTTTAATCAACGTGGGGCGTGATGGGTTCTGCGCGCCCGGATTGGCCCCTCCTGACATGCTTTCAAGAAACTGCACAGTCCTTTCATGATATGCAAAGCTGTTGCTGTGGCGTCAGCTAAGCCCTGCTCCTATTGTTTGTGACGGATCCACCCGGTCAATCCGACAAACACAATAAAAGGACAGGATTAGGGCTCGATTCATCTTGGCGCTCTTCGGGGCCGCCACCTTGCTTGTTTCAACAGCCCATGCCTCTGAAGCCCGTGCATTTGAAGAAGGTTCACTTTCTGGCCCAATCACCAGAGTTTGTCCCACACCGGTTACTATTACCGCTGGATTGAGCGGGCCTTTCTGGGCGGACAGCGCATGATGGTGACCCATCTTGTAGAGAACGAGGTGCTTTGTAATCTGCAATCCACCCTCTTGCCACAGAGCTGGGGCGGTACCAACAGCTGCAATACCATGGAGAGTATTGACCTTCAGATTCTCCGTTTGCACGAAATGCAGGCCTATGTGGATGCTCAGCTGCAGAAATATCACGATTTGGGCGTTCGTGTGATCTACCCCATTCACCGGTTTGATAACCAGTTTGGTGGCGCCAGAATTGAAGGCGGGTTGATCAACGTGGGCAATAATCTGTCGACCGGCCGGTATTTCTCCACCAGTGCCTGTAGTGAGGAGACCGAAGGTCAGATGATGATCAACGACCTTGGTCTGTTCGGACTTGAAGGCTTGCTGGGGGTTACGGGTTCTACCAACTACGATGAGACCACCGACCAATGCAACAACCGTGGGTTGACCGATCTTGGTATCTATTTGGTGAATCGGCTGATGGATATGGGCATGGTCATTGAGGTGGATCATATGTCCCAGCACAGCCACGAAGCCGTGCTCGATATTGCCGAAGCACGACAATACTCCGGGTTGATATCCGGTCACAGCCATATGCACGCGGGCGCGAACGGGACCGTGCACCCGAATGCGGTTCGAATTGCTGAGCTTGGCGGCATTTTAGCGCCCTATAACAGCGATGCGGACACGATTGGCGGTGCGATTTCCGGATTTCTGGACAAGGTTGAGGCCACGGATTATCTGCCGGGTGTCACCTTCTCTACCGACATGAGCGGAATCGGCAACCAGCCCGGCCCCCGCGCAAGCGTTGGAGTATCGCCACTTGAGTATCCGTTCACTACGGAGTTTGGTTTTACGGTAGACAAGCAGGTTACCGGCAATCGTAGTTTCGATCTCAACTCCGATGGCATGGCACATTACGGTCTGGTTGCTGATCACATTCAGGATATTCGTGAGCGCGCGCCCAGCCGTGTATACGAGTCTGTTATGAACTCCGCAGAAGCCTATCTGCAGATGTGGGAACGGGCTCGCGGCAACACGAATCGCCAGTTTGTGAATCCGTTACCAAACTACGTCACTGCCTTTAACCGTGGCACCAACACCTGCATGGATATTCCGGGGAACGACGATGGCGTAACCAGTGGAGCCTGGGTGGATCATTACGCCTGCCAGCCCCTGGCTCGGGATCAGCGGTGGCTGTTCGACCCGGTTGAGGGAACAATCTCCAATCAGGAAGGTGATAATGCATTCTGTCTGGATAACAACGGTACGCCTTGGAACAACGGCTATCCCAATCTTCAGGCGTGTAACGGCAGTTCACAGCAGAGCTGGCAGTACTCCGGGCAGCGGATAACCAGTGCGGGCAGCGATAGCCATTCATTGGACGCCTATGGCAGCGGCTGGGTAGGGTTTTGGGAGTCCCATGGTAACGCGAATCAACAATGGGAGTTGCGCATGGATTCCGCAAGCGGTCGCTGGGCGGAGTACAGGAGCGCCAAGTCTGGTTTGTGCCTGACTGCGAGCGGTGCCGGTGCCCAACTGAGCCTTGCTAACTGCTCAGGGGCCGACGCTCAGTTGTGGCAATGGCAGCCCACGTTGGGCGTGTTGCGCTCCGGACTTGATCCCAGCTTGTGTGTGGCCAGTTCGGCTCAGACTACCAACAACACACCGCTTGTGCTCGCCGCCTGTAGTTCCAGTGCGGCTCAGCAGTTCGAGCAGCATGCCGACAAATCCTTCCGGCTAAAGCAAAACAGCCATTACGCTATGGATGCAGCAGGCCAGGCGTTGGTGATGTGGCAGCACCATGGCGGTAGCAATCAGCAGTGGGTTGCGACACTTCCGCAATAAGTGCAAATAGGCCAGCCCGTCTGTGATGACGGGCTGGCCTTATACGTTTGGCGCTTCTAAAAAACCGAGATTGGGTTCCCCGGATTACCGGGAAATCGTTTTGCTAACAGAGGTTGACCAGTCACTTTCAAGACCATTGGTATCTATGGTTTTGATTGCGAAGTACCAGGTGCCTTCTGTAAGACCCGCAATCTGGTATTCCATCGCCTGACCATCTGTCACCTCTGCTTCATGGGCTCTGTCTTCAATGTTCTGCTCTTTGCCGTACTTGACAACATACTTTTCAATTTCACCCATTGTCAGCGATACGCCATTTACTCGGGTTCCAGGTGCGGTCCAGCTCATTGTCGCGGAGCCTGTTACCGCCACCGGAGGTGTCTCTGGCTCTGGAGTGGGCGTTGGCTCCGGCGTAGGTACAGGTGTTGGCTCCGGCTCTGGAGTAGGCAGAGGTGTTGGCTCGGGCACAGGCTCTGGAGTAGGCTCAGGTGTAGGCACTGGTTCCGGAGTTGGCTGCGGTGCAGGTGGATTTCCGGTTGATATCAGGGTTTCTTCAAGGCCAGCTACCGCTGCAGCAAGAACGCTATCGCGAACACCGGCAGTTTCCAGATAATCCTGCAAATATTCAGCTTGTAGCATACCGGCCAGCGTTAACAGCTCAACGCTCAGGCCCAGATTGCTTTCCGATTTAAGTGGTAAGTCACCATTCGAGTCAGCGGTTTCCTGCGCAGCGTTAAGTACATCGCCCAATGTGTTCCACTCTTGCCCATCTGCAAGGCTCAGAAAGGCAATATTCAATAAGGCTGTTTTCAAGTCCGATGCTTGAACGTTATTCAAGTCGGGTGCTGCCAAATCGACGGGCTTTCTCCAAAGGGCGCCAGCTTCGAGGCCGTAGCGGTCTTCCTGAAACCGTAGCAACTCTGCAAACTTGGAAAAACGGCGGCTGGTAGACTTAATGAATTTTTCGAATACCAGAGTTACCAGCGGTGTTAAAACTACGCTTTGGTTTGCATCAGCTGTGTTCACGAGGGACTTCAGTTCCAGGTTGTTTCCCGGCCAAAACCACTCGCCAAAACCTACACTAACACCCGATGGCGTGTTACACGCTGGTTTGGCGTCGCAACGCATAAGGGTTTGCGTATCGGATTTTAGAACCACTTTTAGCGGCTGAGAGGTATAAACCTCAGGCACTGAGATGCGAAATGCACCATTCTGGTCGGTTCTGGTAGTTTCCCCTATTTGCTCCCATCCATTGTCCGTCCTGAAATCGGGCTTGAGGTACCAAATAGAGATTAGCCCACCGTCAATCGCTCCCTTAACCGCAAAGCCCTCTACCCAAAACTTTTGGTCCGTCGTTTCTGCAGGAGGGGTGTTGGTGTCAGGTGCACTGGTGTCCGGCGTATTCGCCGATGCGTCTGGAGTTTCAGGTGTAGAGGATGATGAGCCACCACCGCCACAGGCTGTCAGTAGCGCGCTTAGCGCGATGGCAAGGTAGCTTAGCCGTGTGTTGGTTGGGAAGGACATTATGCATCTCCATAAAAAGTGGACAATGCAATCCTATCGGGCCAAGGTGTTAAATGGTGTAAAATATGGCGCTGTTTGGTTACTGAATGAGTCAATTTACCGTCGCTCGCGATGTGTCAATGCGTTCGGCTATCGCGCTATGTCCTCTCAGGACTCAGCGATAGGGGCGGCCCGGCGGTACTGGACGACCAGAGCGGGTAGGGGATGCCGGAAAGGCGATTCATCAAAAACGCATGAACAAGTAACACCAGTACTCCGGCCATCAAAATGGGCAGCTGGGAAGGGTTCGGCATAAGGCCAAGAGAGACAATCAGCGCCGTTGCGCCTGCCGGAGGGTGGGCAACTTTAAG
This sequence comes from Marinobacter sp. 1-4A, assembly GCF_016597725.1. Lineage (GTDB taxonomy): Bacteria > Pseudomonadota > Gammaproteobacteria > Pseudomonadales > Oleiphilaceae > Marinobacter. The sequence goes on along the minus strand of NZ_VCGY01000003.1, from coordinate 77,811 downwards.
CAAGACCATCAAGCAACTGGTTAGCCCCAAAGACAGTGCTGCAGCACCAACCCGCGGTAGGTCCACATGGGTTGTAAATGCAGATGGCGAATCTTGTAAACCGAAAAGATACAGTGCTAGCAGGCCCATCAAAGCGCCAATCAGGTGACCACACAGTGTGTTTTTAGGTGAGGCTGGCTGAGCCATAGGTACATAAAAAAGAATAAAAGCAGTCGCCCCCAGTGAGGGGAAGATGAAGGCTTCTTGAGTCACCAGGGCTATGAACGCCACCAAGGCGATGCTCAGCCCGCCGTTCACGAGGTTAAAGCCAGCCATAACAGCTCTTCGGCTGTACCGGTTCGCCAAGCGCTCTAAATGGACCGCCTTCAAAACGCCGGAGGCCAGTTGCCACCGCAGTCGCTCGTTCTTGATACCCATAGTGTTTCCGTACACGAAAAAAGCGTTGTAGCCTACGTCGAGGCGACAAGATTTACAATTGCCTGGGGAAATTAGAGAGTGGTTTTTTATAACAGGTTCAACGGCAAAGCGTCTAATGGTTTGCAAAATAAGCTATGGCTGTACTGAATCCTGTATTAATGGTGGGCAAGGCTGTGACCAGCTTTAGGGCTACCTGCTTAGCCGGCCCTTGCCGGTGGCGGAAAAGACTCGCTTGTTGAAGAATACAAAATCGACCAACTTTCTCGCGGCGATAAAGAGTCAGTCGCCACCGCGATTAAAATGGCGAGATTCATAGACAAAACGGTCCGGGCCGATAAAGAAAGGTGACCGATAAACCATTATAAAAAGCCAAATCCTTTGGCTGAAATCGCGTCCTGTGCTGTTCTGATATTTTTGCTGGTGGTGTATCACCAGCCGCTTAGGCAGGCCGGAATGTTGTAGCTTCTTCAATAAGCTGACGCACTCTGGCTTGAGTTTTTCCCAACGCGTTGGCCAGTTCCTCACAAAGAAACGCCATGCCAAGGTTCAGGTGTCTGCGGTCAGTCATGCTCAACGCATTTTGTTCTTGCATCACGCTTAGCCCCTTCACCACTTCAGCGTAGCCATATGGGTCGCCTTTATCGATAGCAGCCTGATTTGCTGTTGATCGGGTTTTCCATTGCTCGCTCAACGTGCCTTGCCAGCTCTTCAAATGGTTAATGATCTTTTTTGCCTCTTTGGCGCTCATTGGCATGCGAATTGTGCTCGGGATGTCACTAGCGCGCACCAGCCAAGTGAGATCGTCACGCTCGAAATAGAACTTGACGAACTTGGCTTTGTCTTCGCCAAAAAAGCTCTTTTTGCGAATAGATTTAACTATACCGATGCCATGCCCCGGATGATAAATGCGGTCACCTTGATTAATAGTGATGATGTTCTCCTTGTTTTAGTTGTAGAATCCATTTTTATAAAAAATAAATATAATCAGTATGTTACATCATTCCTAGCATTATCTCAAGGCGACCCTGATTGCAAGCTATTTTGGCTCGGGAAGATGGTTTAAATGTTGATTAGCTTTTCGGCGGTGCCCATGGCGTGATCGTTACACAGCTGGTCTACCTGAAAAGCCTCCTATTAGTCAGCAACAACTCCGCAGGCTATACGAGCACCGCCTCCGCCCAGAGGCTGGGGAGAATCTGAGTAGTTATCGCCTCCGCCATGAATGACCAGAGCACGGCCTTTAAAGTCGGCCAGCTTCAGCCTTGGCGCAATATTGGTTTGGGCGTTTTCCCCATCAGGGCCCACGTGAAGCCTCGGCAGGTCTCCTAGATGCCCTGAGACGTCGAATGGGCCTTTATGCTCTTTGGCCTTTTGCGGGTCGTAATGACCGCCAGCAGAGCCTGCTGGTGTCGTTTTTCCATCTTTTTTTATCGGACTGCAGCCAGGGTTTTCGTGAAGGTGGAAGCCATGAGTGCCAGGTGCAAGCTTGCGAAGGTCCGACTCAACTAGTACGCCCTCGTCATAGGCGATGAGGGTGACCGTCCCTAATGAATCTCCTTTGCCATCCACACTTGCTTCAAACATTTCCACCTCAAGCTTCGGCTCTGCGAGCGCCTGCGATGTGGATAGAAGCAACGCTGCGGAAGCTGCTATAAGGGGAAGTCCGAGTTTTTTGCTATACATGTTTGTCTCCCATTTCATTCCTGAATTAGAAGGCTTTCACCAATTTTGTGCGGTGAAGGGCTACAAATAAGCGTAGTTGCAGTCTTATTATTTTTAAACACTTGTTGCTAGATGTTGCCTCTTGGTAATGACCTGAGCGAAGCTATCCAACAGATCGATTTCAACCTCGTAGCTGGGTTCAGGCTTCTTAAACAAGTGCTCCCCATTGCCAATAGAAAACCAAGGGTCGTTGATGGAGTCCTGACCAAAGCATACGTTTATATCGCTCTCCCAGAATTCCTTCACGCGGGTCATGCCTCGGCGTTTGAGGGGAGGTGTCTTGCCGCCTTTGTAGGCGTACATTCCCTCCTGTGGGAAGGCGACAATCTGAATGGTCACTTTATCCTTAAGTTACTCACGAACCTCCATCATGACCTTTAGCCCTGTCAGGTTCGGGTCGCAGAAGTCGATATGGGTACGGACGAACTGAACACCCTTGGAGACATACTCGTGTAAACCTCTTAGGTCGATGGTTTCCTCTGCCGGGGGTAAGTCAGCTCCAACTTTTTGAATAACGCCATTTTCTACGAGGATTTCAGAAGAGTCGCTGTTGCGTGTGCAATGCTAGTCTCGCTACAAATCAACTAGTCGAGATGGTGCGCATGCAATAGTAGTTTAGACGCCAGATGGCGCTGGCGCAGAAAAGGGCGGTCGAGCGGCAAGATCTGCGCCCTCACTATCAAGGAGTGCAATCAGGCAAAGGGCATAATTCCCGCGCCAAGAAAATGCAGTTTCAATTCTGGGGCGCGCCATGGACACAATTTGGACACAGAAAATTAAAAAGGCCCTACGCTTTCACGTAAGGCCTTGAAAAATATGGCGCGCCCGACAGGATTTGAACCTGTGACCACCGCCTTCGGAGGGCGGTACTCTATCCAGCTGAGCTACGGGCGCATTCGAATGCGACGGCTGTGCGTCAATTTCGAGTGCGCAATCTTACGTGTGCAAGCCTACGCTGTCCAGTCCCGGCGCGCTGGTCGGGGTAGCCTTTCGTCACGGGAATAGCGGGGCCGGAGTAATACTGGCCAGTGCGCCCTCATTACTGAAAGATACCTCACCATCCTGAATCGTCACCTGAAAACTCATGTTGCGTTCAGCCAGTCCAGCAAGGACTTCTGTGGACTCACTCGGCAATTCAACAATTCGCAGGTTATCGAAGCGGCGCAGTTTGCTCTGGTTTTTTTCCAGCCATACGGGCACTGCGCGCGAGCCATAAGCGTACAGAATAACCTGACGCGCGCGGTTGCAGGCTTTGCGCAGGCGGCTTTCGTCGGGCAACCCTAGTTCAACCCACAGTTCAATCTCGTCACTTAGGCTTTTTTGCCAAAGCTCCGGCTCGTCGTCTGTGCTTAGGCCCTTGGTGAAGTCCAGATCTTCATGTGCATTCAGGGCGAACGCCAGCAGGCGAATCATCATGCGCTCGTCATTCTCTGACGGGTGTTGAGCTATGGTGAGCTGATGATCTGCATAATAGTGCCTGTCCATATCGGCAATATTGAGTGTGGCTTTAAAAATGGTTGCTTTGAGCGCCATGGCCGTCCTGCATTGGTATCAAGATGTTGGTTTGCGCTAGTGTAAAGCAATTCTTCAGGGGGTGAGCAGGACGATATGTCGATGTTGCGCGGTTTTCTGATTTTGGTTCTTTTTTTTCTATTTGGCGAAGCCTTGCGGTTGGTGTTTTTGATACCGGTCAGCGGTGGTGTGCTAGGTATGATTTTGATGACATTAACGCTAATGCTGCGGGGGAGGGTGAGTGATGCGTTGGCGTCGGCCAGCCAAGCACTCATTTCCGTTCTGGTGTTGCTGATTATGCCCGGTGTAGTTGGGGTGTTCTTTATGGCTTCGCAGTTTTCGGGGCAATGGCTGGCGGTTTCGGCGGCCTTGCTGCTGGGCACCTTTCTGAGTGTTTTAACGACCTTGTTGCTGATGAAGCAGGTGGTGCGCTTGTCTGCGCGGAGCCGAACAAATGACTGAGCTTGCGGGTCGCTTTATGGCTATTCCTGATGTTTTGTCAGCTAGCCCCATATTCGCAATCGGTCTTACACTGAGTGCATTTTTTGCCGGTAACTGGCTGTTTGCGCGCCTAGGCAAGCCCTTATGGATGCCGCCGGTGGTGCTCTCTGCCGTCATGTTAGCGGCAGTCATCGCGGTTTTGTCGTTGGACTATGTTCGTTATCAGCAAGGGGCGCTTTGGATTACTGTGTTGCTTGGTCCTGCCACCGTAGCTTTGGGGATTCCTCTGTATCAGCAAATTCACCACATTCGGGCCATGTGGAAGCCGATTGTGGTTACGCTGCCGCTGGCGGCAACCATGGCTGCTGTTTATGCGGTTGTGATCGCTTGGGCGATGGGGGCCACGCCGGAGGTGCTGGCATCCCTTGCGCCTAAATCTGTGACCGCCCCCATTGCTATCGGTATTACAGAGCAGTTGGGTGGGTCTGTGCCTTTAATGATGGGTGGGCTGTTGATTACGGGTGTTGTTGCCGCCCTATTTGTTGACCTGTTAGCGCAATGGCTCAAGATTGATGATGAGCGCATTGTTGGGTTTGCTCTGGGCCTCAATGGCCATGCCATAGGTACGGCCAGAGCCTTCGAGATTAGCCATACCGCAGGCGCCTTTGCCTCTTTGGGTATGGGGCTGACGGGTGTTTTTACAGCACTTATCTTGCCTCTGGTATTTCGTCTTTAAGGGGCGGGCGCAAGCCGCTATTCAGCTCACGAATAACCGTAAGTTGTAATTTCGATTGCGGTACGTAGTTTCCGGGACTAGTTTCTATGGAAGACGTCCGGGGCGCCTGAGTGTCGGTGTGCCCCAAATAAAGTGCCGTAAAATTCTTAAAACAACGACGGGAAACGCAATGAAAAAACTACTTGCAGCTTTAGTCGGTACCATGGCGCTTGCCACGGCACCTGTTGCTCTGTCTGCTGAAGCGACGAAAGAGCTTAAAATGGCGTACGACGCCGACCCGGTCACTCTCGATATTCACGAGCAGCTCTCGGGAGGCATTCTGCAGTTGTCTCATATGTCTTTTGATCCGCTTGTGCGTTGGACGAAAGACCTTGGTTTTGAAGGCCGCCTAGCGGAAAGCTGGGAGCGTGTTGATGACAAAACCATGCGTTTTAAACTCCGTGAAGGTGTGAAATTCCATTCGGGTAATGAGTTCACCGCCAAGGATGTGAAGTTCACTTACGATCGGCTAAAAGAAAGTCAGGACTTTAAGGCCATCTTCCAGCCGTTCAGTGGCATAAACGTTATTGATGATTACACCTTTGAACTGGTCACTAGCGAGCCTTTCCCTCTGCTCCTCAATACCGCCACTTACATTTTTCCGCTCGACAGTCAGTTCTATTCCGGCGAGACAGCCGATGGCAAAAAGAAGAGCGCGATTGTGAAGCACGGCAACTCGTTTGCCTCCGATAATCTGTCTGGTACCGGCCCCTTCGTAGTCAAGTCTCGCCAGCAGGGCGTGCGCATGGAATTTGAACGTTTTGCGGATTACTGGGATGAAGAATCTCCCGGCAACGTTAAGAAGATTGTTCTAACTCCAATCAAGGAAAATAACACTCGCGTATCGGCGCTACTATCTGGCGGCGTTGATTTCATTGCCCCTGTGCCACCTACGGATCTTGATCGCATCAAACGTGACAAGAACTCGGAGCTGGTCACCATGAGTGGTACCCGTATCATCATGTTCCACATGAATCAGGAACGGGTTGAAGCCTTTAAGAATCCCAAGGTGCGTCAGGCAATCGCCTATGCCATCAATCAGGAAGGCATCGCGGCCAAGATCATGAAAGGTTTTGCTACGCCAGCAGCTCAGTTGTCGCCAGCGGGTTATCAAGGGCACAACGAATCCCTGAAGCCACGTTATGACGTGAAAAAAGCTCAGGAGCTGATGAAAGAGGCCGGTTATGAGGATGGCTTTACCATTACCATGATGGCGCCAAACAATCGCTACGTTAACGACGACAAAATCGCTCAAGCTGCAGCGGCCATGCTGGCTCGCATTAACATCAAAGTGGATCTTAAAACCTTGCCAAAAGCACAGTACTGGCCGGAGTTTGATAACCGCTCCGGCGATATGATGCTCATTGGCTGGCACGCTGACACCGAGGATTCCGCCAACTTCTACGAGTTCCTAACCTTCTGTCCTGAAGCTGGCAGCGGCGCTGGTCAGTACAATGCGGGTAACTACTGTAACCCGGAAATTGACGCGCTGGTTGCAAAAGCCAACGTCGAGACCGATGTTGAAAAGCGTACTGCCATGCTGCAAGAGGTAGAGAAGCGTTTGTATGACGACGCTGCTTTCGTTCCGCTGCACTGGCAGGATCTGGCTTGGGCCAGCAAGAAAAACGTAAAGATCGAGCCGATTCTGAACGTTATGAACTTCCCTTATCTGGGTGATCTGGTCGTAGAGTAAACGAGGGTTTGCCCCCTCTCTCCAACCTCTCTCCCGCCCTTTACGGGATAACAGGGAGAGAGGCTTTAATGGCTCATCATCGGTGAATTTTTCATGCTAGCGTTTTTGGTTCAGCGCATATCCCAGGCCGTGCTGGTCATGTTTGTGATCAGTGTGATCGCCTTTGCTATTCAGGACGGCCTTGGCGACCCGCTTCAGGAAATGGTGGGCATGTCCGTCTCTATGGAGGAGCGGGAGGCTCTGCGGGAAGAGCTGGGATTGAATGACTCCATGGTGGTCCAGTACCTGCGCTTTGCTGGCAAAGCTCTTCAAGGCGATTTGGGTAATTCCTATTTTTACGGCAAGCCGACGCTTGAGGTTATTGCCGAGCACCTACCAGCTACTTTGGAGTTGGTGATTGGGGCCAGTTTGATCATTATGTTCTTGTCTGTTCCTATTGGTGTCTACGCCGCCATAAGGCCACAGGCATGGTTGGCCAAGTTTTTTATGGGCGTGAGTACTGTGGGTATTTCCATTCCGGTATTCCTCACGGCCATTGTTCTTATCCAAATCTATTCTATCGGGATAACCATTGAGTGGTTCCCCGAAGACACCGGCTGGGGGCAGTGGTTAAACGGCGCTTTAACAACCGAAGGTGGGTTGCCGTCATATGGGCGTGGTGATGAACTCACTCACCTGTTTGGTACTTGGTACTCCGGCTTTTTCTCCACGGATGGGCTCATGCATCTGGTGCTGCCCTGCGTATCGCTGGCATCCATTATGCTGCCGTTGTTTATTCGCTTAATCCGCGCAGAAATGATGGAAGTGCTGCAAAGCGACTACATTCGTTACGCTCGCGCCAAAGGCCTCAGCGCCGTGCGAATCAACTTTCTCCACGCCCTCAAAAACACCATGCTGCCGGTTATTACCGTAGGCGGTGTGCAGGTGGGCGTTATGGTGGCCTACACCATTCTTACAGAAACCGTTTTCCAATGGCCGGGCGTCGGGCTGATGTTTTTGGAGGCCATCACTCGCAGTGATATCCCCTTAATCGTTGCCTACTTAATGGTGGTGGGTCTGATTTTCGTGATCACTAATACGCTGGTGGATCTGGTTTACGGGCTAGTGAATCCCACGGTGAAACTGACAGGTAAGAAAGCATGACAACAGCGACCCTTTCACGCTGGAATCGCTTTCGCGAATCCTTCCTCTGGTACAGCTTCAAGCGCGACAAAGTGGCGATTGTTAGCTCCATCGTGCTGCTCTTGATGGTTTTTGCAGCCGTTTTTGCGCCTCTATTTGCCCCAACGGACCCTTACGATTTGGCGCAAATTGACATCATGAACTCGGAATTGCCGCCGGTAGGAATGCCGGGAGCGGATTCAGCTTTCCCTCTGGGTACAGATGCTCAGGGCAGGGACATGCTTTCCACCATTCTTTACGGTACTCGTGTATCCCTATTGATCGGTTTTGGTGCGGTTGTGCTGCAGGCAGCGCTCGGCATACTGTTTGGGCTTTTGGCAGGCTACTTGGGGGGACGGGTAGACTCGATCCTGATGCGCATTGCCGATGTTCAGCTCTCCTTCTCCACCTTGATGGTGGCGATCATTGTGGGCGCGGTGTTCAAGGCCAGTTTCGGCAACCTGATGTTTGGTGAAATTGCCATTTATATGCTGATTTTCATTATCGGTGTCGCTGAATGGCCACAAATTGCCCGAACCGTTCGGGCGTCTGTGCTGGCGGAGAAGAAGAAGGAGTACGTGGATGCGGCCAAGGTGATGGGGTTTCGTACCAACCGCATTATGTTCCGCCATATTCTGCCTAATACCTTGTCTCCTATTTTTGTTATTGCCACCGTACAGATCGCCAATGCGATTATTTCCGAAGCGGCTTTGTCGTTCCTTGGATTAGGCATGCCGGAAACCCAGCCGTCGCTGGGCTCTTTGATCAAATCCGGTTTTGACTACATCCAAAGCGGCTCCTGGTGGATTACGCTGATTCCCGGCCTAGTGCTGGTCGTGCTCGTGCTAGTCATCAATCTATTAGGTGACTGGTTACGGGATGTTATGAACCCACGGCTGTACAAGGGCTAAATCACCATGAAAAGCGATACACCACTGCTGGAAGTGAAAAATCTGGATGTCCGGTTTGCCGTTCGCGGCGGCGATCTTACAGCCTTGCGCGGCATTAGTTTTAGTCTAGATAAAGGCGAGCGGTTAGGGCTGGTGGGAGAGTCCGGTGCAGGCAAATCCGTGGCGGCCTTCTCGATTCTCAACCTGATTGCACGCCCAGGATATATTGCAGGTGGGCAGATTTTGTTTGAAGGCAAGGATTTGGCGGCCATGAGCGAGCGGGAACTGCGTAAAATTCGCGGCAACCGTATTGCCATGATTTTTCAGGACCCCATGATGACGCTTAACCCGGTGCTCAGTATTGGCACGCAGATGGTTGAAGCGATCAAAGCGCATCGCCGGGTCAGCACCAAAGCGGCCCGAGAAATCGCTCTGAGCAAATTGCGCAAAGTGCAAATCCCCTCGCCGGAAAAACGCCTTGATCAATACCCTCACGAGTTGTCGGGCGGTATGCGCCAGCGGGTGATTATTGCTATTGCTTTGTTGCTTGACCCGGAAATTATTGTGGCAGACGAGCCTACAACCGCGCTGGACGTGACCATTCAGGCGGAGATAATGGCGCTGCTGCTGGATCTGTGTGAGCAGGAAAACGTTGCATTGATGCTGATCACGCACGATTTGGGTGTTGTCTCGCAAGTGACCCAGCGCATGTTGGTTATGTATTCCGGTCGGATTATTGAACAAGGGCCCACACGGGAGATCATCAACGATGCCCAACACCCCTACACCCAAGGCCTGATCAACGCTTTGCCACAGATGGGCGAGCCTGGCGCGCGGTTGTTCCAGATCCCCGGTTCTATGCCATCGCTGAAGAACGTACCCTCCGGTTGTCCTTTCCACCCGCGTTGCGATTTCGCCACAGATCAGTGCCGACAAACCATGCCTGAGTATGTTCGCTCCGGAAACGTGGATGTGGCCTGTTACGAGGTTAGCAATTTGATTGAGCAGGAGAAACGCATGCAGGAGGCCGGATCATGACCTCCCCATTAGTCGATATTCGTGGTCTGGAGAAGCGTTTCGACCTCTCTGGCAGCTTTCTGGAGCAAATCACGTTCAAAGGTGGCCGCTTCCAGCGTAAGCAGGAGGCAGTGCATGCCATCAACGGCGTGGATCTACAGGTGCAAAAGGGCGAGGCCCTGTGCGTGGTGGGCGAATCCGGCTGTGGTAAGTCCACCGTGGCCCGCACAGTTATGGGCTTGCTATCGCCGAGCGCAGGCGAAGTCCATTACGGCGGTCAGCGCATTGATAATCTGAAAGGTGGGGACGTGCTGCCTTACCGTCGTAAAATGCAAATGATCTTCCAGAACCCTTACGCCTCTCTGAACCCCCGGATGACGATCCAGCAAACGCTGGAGGAGCCGATTCATTTCCATCGACCGGAGTTGGCCCGCAGCGAGGTGCGCGAAAAAGTTCAGGAAGTGATGCAGTCTGTGGGAATAGACCCGGATTGGGGTAGCCGCTTTGGGCATGAGTTCTCCGGTGGCCAGCGCCAGCGTATTGCCATTGCCCGAGCTTTGGCGGTAGACCCAGAGTTTATTGTGGCGGATGAGCCCATCTCGGCACTGGATGTTTCCATTCAGGCGCAGGTGCTGAATCTGCTGATGGAGGCGCAGGAAACCCGAAATCTGACCTACCTGTTCATTACTCACGATCTTGCTGTAGTGGAGCATTTTGGCACCCGCGTTGCCGTAATGTATCTGGGGCGGGTGTGCGAGTTGGCAGAAACCAAAACCCTATTTGCTGAGCCTCGCCACCCCTATACTCAGGCGTTGCTCTCGGCTATCCCTAGGCTAGAGGATGACAGGCCTAACTACATAAGGCTGCAGGGCGAAGTGCCAACACCGGTAAATCTGCCATCGGGCTGTGTGTTTCATGGCCGCTGCCCCTATGCGAACGAGCGCTGCCGCCAAGAAATACCCCGGCTGATTGTCACAGATGGTGGTTCGCAGGTGGCTTGCCATGCTGTGGAAGAAGGGCGGTTGTAAGAGTACAGGTTTTAAGAGTGTGGATGCGATAGGCTATGATGCTTGCAGTGAGTAGCCTATGAAAAACCATCACCCTTCACCTGTCCTCTTTACCGTTATTCGCTGGGGAATCCATGGAAATACGTTGGCTGGAAGACTTCATGGCACTGGCCCGCGCGCGCCATTTTTCTCGTGCTGCTGAGCTGCAACATGTCAGTCAGCCCACATTCAGTCGCCGCATCAAACTGCTTGAAGAAGCCATGGGCGCCACTTTGATTAATCGGCAGACCCTACCCTTGTCTTTAACGCCCGCTGGCGAGCGTTTTTTTGAGTTGTGCCAACGGGTAACCCGGGATGTTCGCGATGTGCGAAGCCAGATTGCAGATATGGAGGCGGAAGTATCTGCACGTATTAGTGTGGGATCCACTCAAGGGCTCTTTTCTCACTTCTATCAGGGCTGGGCTAGCGAAGTAGGTGTTGCAGACCGTCTTCAACTTAACCTCAAGGCGACAAGCTGGGTGGGAGAGCAGTTTCTAGATGCCCTTGATGGTGGTGAGTGTGATTTGGTGCTGTGCTATTGGCATCAAGACTTGCCGTGGGCTGAGCGGCTGGGCCGTGGCGAGTATGAGTCCATCGTTATCGCCCGCGAGTGGCTTGTGCCGGTGAGTGTTGCTGCCGAAAGCGGTGAACCAAGATTTCCCCTGCCGGGAGCCGCCGGACAAACCGTACCGCTGATTGCTTACCACTCACGAGGCTTTTTGCAGTCTGCTATTGAGGCGCATTTGTCGCGCAGCAAAGAGTCTGTAAACCTCTTGCCGTTGAACGAGAACACCCAGTCGGCAAGCATCAAGGCGCTGGTGAAGCAGGGCTTTGGCATGGGCTGGTTGCCCAGCCGGATGACGGAAAAGAGCGAGCAATTTGGCAGCCTTACAAGGGCTGGCGACGAACGTTGGGATGTGCCGCTGGACATCCGCCTGATCCGCTTGCGAGAGCCACGTACAGACGATCTTCTAACCCTCTGGAAAACACTGGAAAACCAACATGCCTGACACTGAGCTTTTAACTCTCCAGATTGATCATGTAGGTATTCTGCAGAGCCGCTATGAGAAGGCTCTGGAAGACCATGGTTACGATAGTTTACTGATCAGCTCTGGCGCGGCTCCGATGCGTTATGACGACGATCAGTCGTGGCACTTTCAAGGTTATGGCCCCTTTCTGCACTGGACCGGATTGGTTGGGTATGAGCATGCTTGGTTGCTGATCCGCAAAGGCCGAAAGCCTTTGCTCTCACTGTATCAGCCGGTTGACTTTTGGCATGCAAGTCTCGAATTGGCCCAAGAACCGTGGCTCGATGGGTTTGAGCTTCGTTTCAGCGAAGGCCGCTCGGCGCCTAAACTGGATGGCCTGAGCCAGCTAGCTGTTCTTGGTGATCCGTCTTTGCTAGTTGGCATACCGGGCGATGAAAACCCGGGTGCTCTTTGCGCGGCGCTCAATGAAACCCGAGTGCACAAAACGGCTTACGAAATTGCTTGCTTGGCTCACGCCAACAAGCTGGCGATGACCGGTCATCGCGCTGCTCGGGATGCGTTTTTAGCGGGCGGCAGTGAGTTTGAGATCAACTTGGCGTACCAGCGGGCAACGCAACAACGCGAGGCGGATGCGCCTTATCACAGTATCATTGGGCTCAATGAGCACGCTGGCACGCTGCACTATCAATATTACGATACGGGGGCACCAGCAAAATCCCGTAGCTTACTCATAGACGCTGGCGTGCGTTACCGGGGTTACTGCTCTGACATTACTCGTACTACAGCGGGTGTTGGGGAAGGGCGGTTTGCCGCACTCGTGCAAGGGCTTGAACAGTTGCAGTTTCGGCTCTGCAAAATGGTGGCTCCCGGCGTTGATTATGTGGATATACACCGTAAAACCCACCTGGGCATTGCGGCATTACTGGGCGCTGCGGGGCTGGTTAGCGACTTGAGCGATGAAGATATGGTTGCAAAAGGCGTTACCCGTGCTTTCTTTCCCCACGGGATTGGCCACTTTCTTGGTGTACAAGTGCACGATGTTGCCGGAAAACCTGTAGCGCCTCCCGCCGATGCACCTTTCCTGCGCCTGACGCGAACTCTGGAGCCGGGCATGGTGGTGACCATAGAGCCGGGGTTGTATTTCATTCCCTCTTTGCTCGAGCCACTGTTATCTGGGCCTCTTGGGCGTCACATCAACCAGTCATTGCTTGACGAGTTACAAGGCTGTGGTGGAATCCGTATAGAGGATAACCTGATGGTGACGGACTCCGGCTACCGAAACCTGACGAGGGAGGCCGAAGCCTGAAACAACCTGTTGCACAAAATTAACACAGGGGGCTTGCAATCCGTGATGCTAATGACAATAATTATCACTAACATTGTTGTCGTTGGTGGAGTTGCGTTATGTATGTATGCCTTTGCCACGGAGTCACAGATCGGGACATCCGTGAAGCTGCAGAAAATGGTGTTTCATCCATGCGCCAGCTTGGTAAAGAGCTTGGCGTAGGTACCCAATGCGGGCGTTGTGCCTCCATGGCACGGGGCATACTGCGCGAAAGCCGCTCACCGGACTATTTGGCGCTTGCAAACATGCTCGCAACCCCTGCCTGACGCAATTAACGTTTATTTCCGTTCCGCAATTTTGTAATGCGCCTTAACGCGCTATCCTTGTTAGGTGATGAGAGAGCTTTGAAAGCTCACTGAACCCGACCCAATCAGCCAGATAGGCCTTTGTTAGAGAAGGGTGAGTTAGCTGGCTGAGATCAAGGAGTGCTGCAATGAAAGGCGACAAAAAAGTCATACAATTCTTGAATAAAGTTCTTGCCAACGAACTGACCGCTATCAACCAGTATTTCTTGCATTCGCGCATGTACAAAGACTGGGGTATCACCAAGCTCGCGGCCAAGGAATACGAAGAATCCATCGACGAAATGAAGCATGCGGATCAGTTGATCGAACGCATTTTGTTTCTGGAAGGCCTGCCCAACTTGCAAGACCTCAACAAATTGATGATTGGTGAGAACGTTGAGGAAATGATTGCCTGTGACCTCAAAATCGAGCACATCGCTCACGTGGACCTGAAAGAAGCGATTCTGTATTGCGAAGAAGTTCAGGACTTCACTAGTCGTGAACTGTTCCGCAGCATTCTCGATAGCGAAGAAGAACACATCGACTGGCTGGAAACCCAGCTTGAGATGATTAACCAGATGGGCATACAAAACTATATTCAGCTTCAGTCAGCTGCCTCGGAGTAAGCCAGACAATGGATTTGTCCTGTTTCAAAGCCTATGATTTGCGCGGTAGCGTACCAGAGCAGCTAAACCCTGCTCTGGCCGAGCGCATAGGGCGCGCCTATGTGGAAATCACGGGCGCAAAAAAAGTCATCGTCGGCTACGACATTCGCCTCTCAAGCCAAGAAATCACCGAAGCCCTAAGCTCCGGGCTAATGGCAGCGGGCGCAGACGTGTTCGATATTGGCTTGTGTGGCACAGAATACGTGTACTTTGCCACCAGCCACTATGGAATGGACGGTGGCATCATGGTTACCGCCAGCCACAACCCCAAAAACCACAACGGCATGAAAATGGTAGGGCCGGAATCCCGCCCCATCAGCTCCGACAACGGTTTGAATGATATTCGGGATAGGGTACGCGAGCCCTTTTCGGACGCGCCGGTGCAGGGCAGATACGAGGCACTGGAAGTCACCAGTGCCTACATAGACCACTTGTTGGGGTACATCGACGCGAGCGCACTGGCGCCGATTAAAATCGTTGTTAACGCTGGCAATGGCGGCGCTGGCTTGGTCATCGACCAACTCGAAAAGCACTTGCCTTTCGAATTCACCAAAGTGCATCATCAGCCCGACGGAAACTTCCCAAACGGCGTGCCCAATCCCATTCTCGAAGAAAATCGGGAAGCTACAGCCAACGCCGTCATCGAACACGGCGCCGCCATGGGCATCGCCTGGGACGGCGATTACGACCGCTGTTTCTTCTTCGACGAAAACGGCCGCTTTATTGAGGGCTATTACATCGTCGGCTTGCTGGCAGATCAATTCCTACGTAAAACTGGCCCGGGCAAAGTTATCCACGACCCCAGGCTAACCTGGAATACCCAAGATCTGGTAAAAGCAGCCGGTGGCGAAGCCATTGAGAGTAAAACTGGCCATGCTTTCATCAAACAACGCATGCGCGACGAAGACGCTGTCTACGGTGGCGAAATGAGCGCCCACCACTACTTCCGCGACTTCGCTTACTGCGACAGCGGGATGATTCCGTGGTTGCTGCTTGCAGAACGCCTATGCCAATCCGGTAAGCCCTTCTCATCCCTTATAGATGCTCGAATCGAAGCCTACCCGGCTAGCGGTGAAATCAACCGCACCATCAACGACCCGGCGAAAGTCATCGCCGCGATCGAAGAAAAATACTCGCACGGTGCGAAGAGCGTCAGCTACGTCGATGGCTTGAGCATCGAGTTCGACACCTGGCGCTTCAACCTACGCATGTCCAACACCGAACCTGTGGTTCGTTTGAACGTGGAATCCCGTGCTGACATACCGCTGATGAAAGAGAAAACGGAAGAACTTCTCGCGGAAATGGAGCGGTTGAATAACTAAAAGCGAAGGGTAGTGGAAGGCTATTCCAGAGCTGGGGCCGGGGTGCCGGTATAAGTTGCGAAAACTGTGCGGAGCCAAGCGTACATGGAAGTATTCACAGCATGTTTTCGCAACTTATACCGGCATCCCGGCAAACTCCGAAGCTAAAGAAAACTCAGAGCCAGTCGTTCAACATAATCCCAATCCCGAATCGCTCAATCCGATGATTGTAATCAATCAAACTCTCCCCATACCCATTGGAGTACTGGAAAAAACCCTTAATCGTATCCCCCAGCGGAAAGCTATAACCAAACTCCAACGACGTACGGTTATCCGAACGCAGATTATTCATCAGTCTAAGTGAAAACGTCCGATCTTCCGCAAGCTTATAAACAACATTGTAATTGGCGTATCCAAGGTAACGCTGAATATCTTTGTTATCGTCTTCCTTGTCCTCAGGAATCCGATACCAGGGCTGCACACTGAACAGCCAGCGCCCGCGAGTAAAAGCAGCGCCCGCCATAACTCGGTTCCAACTCCTTGAACGAGGCTCTGATTGACCGTTCGATTGATGATTGATACCAACCGACATACCACTGAGCGTCACAAAGCCTAAATCCCAATTAGCCAAATGGCGCAAAAAAATCTCCGGCTCATAGTTCGTCTCACGAAAAGGTGCTGAATCATCCTGATTGTAAACCTGCCAAAACGAACGCTGGGTATAACCGAACCACAACGTAGTCTCATCCTCCAGCCAGCCTGTCAGCAAAGGAACCTTAAAACTAATTTGGTACTTGGCCTCCTCATTCTCCAGATCATAATCGTAACCTGTCGTGCCCAGTCTAGGGCTAACCGGCGCTTGGTTCGTGTCATCCATCCAAGTAACCGGCAGAATATAAGACGGACGATGACTGATAAAACTGCCCGAAAAAGAAAACAGTGCTCTTTCCGCCTTTACGCTGCGCTCCACCATGTTCGTCATCACACCCGCATCAGGATTATCCCCTTCAGACGCTTCAACGGCACGGCTTTGGCTCTCTCTTGAAGGGGCCAAGGTTTCAGCGGTTCGCTCCGTCTCCTCAACTTTCTGCTCTGTGGCGTTTTCTCTTGCTATTTTCGGGTTGTTGAATGAGTCATAGCAGGCAAGCCGTTGCACACCTTCGCGTATCAGCGCGCAGTCTTCCGGGGAGGCAGCCTGAATATCACTGGATGGTCCACCTTCCTTGGCGAGAGTTAGTGCTGGCCATAACAAAGCTAGTGCAGCTGTCGTTGAAAGCCACAGGTAGGGGCGTTTTCGCATTCTTTGGATCTCTCTATGCCGCATTAAGGCTAAGCCACGTACTGGCAATGCCGTAAACCCAAACGCTGATGAGGGTAAGTGCCAGCAGTGAAAAAACTAATTTATGCCGAAGTTGGTTGGCTGCACTTGCCGCCACAACCCAGCGTAAATACATAAGGCCAATAAAACTGATAAAAACCCCAAGGCTTGCAAAGGCGGGTATCAGCAGCCATGCAGGGTTGATAGTATGGCCTGTGTCCGTTTGGCTTGAGAACCAACCCATAGATGCCAGCAGCACAGCCAGCGAGCTAAACTCTGTGATCAGAAGCGCCTTACGCAAGGGATGTGGGGAGGGTTTCTCCAAGTTATTCATGGGTTGAATCCTGAGGTTCTGGGATAAGCTGCAACATGGTAACCGGATGTTGTGAAAGAGTCTCCATACAGACCAAATGGCAATAAAAATGGTGGAAATCAATTTATGATTTTGCTATTCGGTTTTTTTGCCTGGATTCAGTCGCTATAATGCGGCAACCAAAGATTATAACGCTCAAATGCGAGGTGCATTGTGAAGATGAAGAGAGTCCTGGCTGTTGTATTGCTCGGTTTCGGTATTACTGCTGGTGCCGTCATGGCAAGTGTTGACGACGAAATCCGTGCGCGAATCCAGCCGGTTGGCGAAGTTTGCCTGCAGGGTGAGGAATGCGGTGAAGCCGCTGCTGCCACTGAAACTGCCAGCTCTGGGCCCCGTTCAGGTAGCGAAGTGTACGATGCCGTATGCATGGCGTGCCACACCACCGGCGCAGCGGGTGCACCTGTTATCGGCAATGCGAGTGACTGGGCTCCGCGTATTGACCAAGGCATGGAAACCCTGATCAATCACGCTATCAACGGTTTCAATGCCATGCCCGCCAAAGGTGGCTGTGCAAGTTGTCCGGATGAGGAAATACAAGCCGCTGTGGAACATATCGTGGCTGAGAGTAAGTAAAACTAAAGCTCTTATTTCCGAAAACCCCGCACACGTTATGTACAGTGCGGGGTTTTTGCGTTTTTATAGCCCCAAATCGCCAAGCAGGGCACTCAATGTCGCCTTGCCTTTTTTCTGGTTGGCTTCAACATCCAAATCTCCCGTGCCTTCCCAGCGTACATCGTCTGGCGGCAACTCATCGAGAAATCGGCTAGGTATGGTTTCGATCTTTTCTCCATACTGCCTGCGTTGGGCGGCATAGGTTAGAGTTAGCGTTTCTTTTGCGCGGGTAATTCCCACATACATCAGCCGTCGTTCTTCCTCAATGTTACCTTCTTCAATACTGGATCGATGGGGCAAAATTTCTTCTTCAAGCCCAAGAATAAATACATGAGGAAACTCCAGACCCTTGGATGCGTGTAGCGTCAGCAGCTGTACCTTGTCGCTGTCATCCTCTTCTTCCCGCTGCTCCATCATGTCGCGCAGAATCAGCTTGGTAATCGCATCTTCTATGCCCAGTTCATCCGCAGTACCTTTGCCGTCGTCCAGCATGCGTTGAATGGAGTCCACCAAGTACCAGATATTCTCCATGCGCCGCTGAGCTTGCTTCGGGGTGCCGGAGTGTTGATGCAACCATTCCTCGTATTCAATGTCGGTGAATAGTTGTTTTATTACGGGCACCGGGCTCTCGCTGTGCAGGCGCTCGCAGGTAGCATCCACCCAGTGGGCAAAGCGCCGCAGCCGGTCTAGCCCCTTTTCGGTTACGTGGGATTCCGCCCCCATATCGCTCAGCGATTTGAACAGGCTAACGTTGCGCGCTCGGGCATAGTGGCTGAGCTGCTCAAGGGTGCGCGGGCCAATTTCTCGCCGAGGCACGTTCACCACACGCAGGAAAGCAGCATCATCATCCGGGTTAATCAACAGCCGCAGATAAGACATGGCGTCTTTGATTTCGTTTTTCGAGAAAAACGACTGTCCCCCCGAAATGCGATAGGGAATTTGGTAGGCCTGCAACTTCATTTCCAGCAAGCGAGCCTGATGGTTGCCCCGGTAAAGCACAGCGAAATCTCTGAATGCCAGCCCCTTTTTCAGCTTTTGGTCGAGAATTTCCGTGGCCACTCTTTCGGTTTCTGCGTCTTCGTTGCGGCAACGCACAATACGGATTTCGTCGCCAATGGTGTGATCACTCCACAGAGATTTTTCGAACACGTGAGGGTTGTTGGCGATAACGGTGTTGGCGGCCCTAAGAATGCGCGATGTGGAGCGATAGTTCTGCTCAAGCTTTACAATCTTCAGGCTTGGGAAGTCTTCTTTCAGTTGGGCCAGATTTTCCGGCCGTGCCCCGCGCCAGGCATAGATCGACTGGTCGTCATCGCCAACCACGGTAAACGCCGCGCGCTCGGCAACCAGCATTCGCACCAACTCGTACTGGCAAATGTTGGTATCTTGATACTCGTCCACAAGCATGTAGCGGATTTTTCTGCGCCACTTTGCCAACGCCTCGGGATTATTCCGGAACAGTTGCACTGGCAGCAGAATCAGGTCGTCAAAATCGACGGCATTGTAGGCCTTCAGGTATTCGCTGTAGTGCTTGTATACGATGGCAATGCGTTGCTCCCGTTCATCGGCAGCTTTGCTGTATGCTTCCGCCGGCCCCCGCATGGCGTTTTTCCAAGATGAAATTGTCATTTGCACATCGTTCAGTTCATCGCCCGCGTCGGCACTGGCCTCCCGCAGCATCAAGTCTCTTAAAAGAGCTTTGGCGTCTTCCGCATCAAAAATGGAGAAGCCGGGGTGATAACCCAGATGCATGTGTTCTTCGCGAATTATATTCAGCCCAAGGTTGTGGAAGGTGGAAACGATCAAACCCCGGGTTAGCTTGCGATCCACAATCTTGCCCACCCGCTCTTTCATCTCTCTGGCTGCTTTGTTGGTGAAGGTAACTGCAGCAATGTGGCGGCCCGGAATACCAAGGTGTTCAATCAGGTAGGCGATTTTTCGGGTGATTACGCTGGTCTTGCCGCTGCCTGCGCCGGCCAGCACAAGCAGGGGGCCGTCTGTGTAGCGGACAGCTTCATTTTGTCGCGGATTGAGTTTATTCACGAATACACTGCCAGAATGGTTTGATACGGAGGTTCTCTCGCTAAGACAATAGTCTACACCAGCCAGACTTACTGTACCTTGCCGATCTATCAGCTATCCTTTTAACAGAAGAGGCTTGTTGCTCACGCACCCATGGACTTTTGCTCAATGACCTTGCCACAGGAAACCCTCGAACACGACCAGCTTCGCCTGTTGGTCCTGACGCCAGACTACACTGATTTTCTCTGGGTCAATGCGTTGCTGGCGAGAGATACGGAGATCACTGCAGACTCAACCTGGTGTCCGGATCTTTTGGATTGTGACGATCTTATCCACAATGCGAAATTCGACATTGTGGTGTGGAACTGTGTGGTTCATGGTGGCTCAGAAACCGCTTTCTTGCAGTATTTGGCCGTTGCCACTGGCGATCGCCCGATTTTGGCACTCAGTGCCGAAACGCCAGAGGAGCGGGCGAGTGATTTGTTAAACGGTGGTGCAGCGGATTACTTGAGTCGTCAGGAGCTTGATCACTGGAGCTTTCGTCGGGCAGTAAAGTGTCTTTGGTATCGCGAGCAGTTGGCAAATTCCGCACATAGCCAGTTAGGCCGCGGTGTCGCCAGCGGCTTTATTAACCGGGACCTATTCTTTGATAGGTTGCAGCAAGCCTTGCACCGAGCTAAACGGGGCAACCATCGGCTGGCGCTTTTGCATCTCAATATTGATGATTTTCGCAGTATCAACGAGTCTTTTGGCTACCAAAAAAGCGACCAGTTGATGATAAAAGTGGCCGCTCAGGTGCGTCAAGAGCTGCGCCGCGTGGATTCGCTAATGCGAATAGGTGGTGACGAACTTGCCATCATCGTTGAGAGAATAGAAGACTCTCTGGATATCACCCAAGTTATACGCAAGATTGTTAACGCGCTAGACGAGCCGGTAACGATTGATGGTCAAAGTGTGGTTGTCAGTGCCAGTCTGGGTGTTGCCACCTACCCTGAAGCCGGAAATAGCCCTGAAAATCTCATGCGCCGTGCCAATCGGGCAATGTTTGAGGCGAAACGGGACCCGGGCACCAGTTACCGGTTTTACGATCGGCAACTCCATATCTCAGCAGGCTATCAGCTCAGGCTGGAAGCGGACCTCCGCAATGCCTTGCGCGGCAATGAGTTGGAACTCTATTACCAGCCAAGAATTGATCTTGATAGCAACGACGTCCGCGGCGTTGAGTGCCTGTTGCGCTGGAATCACCCAGAGCGGGGCCTTGTTGGGCCAGATGAGTTTATCCCGGTTGCCGAGCGCAGTGGTTTGATCGTTCCTATCGGCTACTGGGTTTTGGAGCAGGCTTGTAAGCGGTTAAAAGAGTCCGCGGAGCTTGGGTTTCCGGAGCTGGTGTTTGCGGTCAATCTTTCGTTTCGCCAATTTTATGATCGCAAGATGACTGAGACCATATTCCGCATTATCTTCAACGCCAATGTTGATACCAGCCTGTTGGAGTTGGAGCTAACGGAAAGCGCCATGATGCACGATCCTGAATACGCCCAGCGCTGCCTGCGAGAGCTTAACCAGCTTGGCATCAGTTTTGCGTTGGATGATTTTGGCACTGGTTTTTCCTCCCTCAGCAACCTCCAGCATTTACCGATATCGTTGGTGAAAATCGATAAATCGTTCGTGCAGGCGCTGGGTCAGTCTGCAGACGCAGAGCACATTATTCGTGCGATTATCAGTCTGGCTCATAGCCTTCAAATCAGTGTGGTGGCCGAGGGCGTCGAGACCGAAAGCCAGCTGAAATTTTTGCGGCAGCAACACTGTGATGAAATCCAAGGCTTCTTTTATGCCCGCCCCATGCCTTGGTCTGACCTTGTGCAATTCCTGAACAAGCGTGGCCAGTCCGCTTGCCTGCAACAGTAAGCCGCTGTACCTTTGCTGCTTTACCAGAAACGTATCAGACAGAGGTTGCATGAACAGTATCTTCAGGCGCATTGCCGACGAACTCGGTGTACGCGAACAACAGGTTAATGCCACCGTCGCCCTGCTGGACGAAGGCTCCACGGTTCCGTTTATAGCCCGTTACCGTAAAGAGGTAACCGGGTCTTTGGATGACAGCCAACTGCGCACCCTTGAAGAGCGCCTGCGTTACCTTCGGGAACTGGAGGATCGTCGTGGCACCATCCTCAAGAGCATTGAAGAGCAGGGCAAGCTGACTGACGAGTTGCGCGATAATATTCAAGATGCGGACACCAAAAACCGGTTAGAAGATCTGTACTTACCTTACAAACCCAAACGTCGCACCAAGGCTCAAATAGCGCGGGAAGCGGGCTTGGAACCTCTGGCCGATAGCCTGTATAACGACCCGACTCAGGACCCGGATTCGATCGCCAAGGGCTATATAAACGCAGACGCAGGCGTTGCTGACACCAAAGCCGCCCTCGACGGTGCCCGTTATATCCTGATGGAGCGTTTCGCGGAAGATGCCGAATTGCTGGGCGAACTGCGTGACTTTATTTGGCAGCAGGGGCAGCTAAAAGTCACAGTTATAGAAGGCAAAGAAAACGAAGGCGCCAAGTTCCGGGATTATTTCGATCATGTGGAGCCTCTGAAGAAGGTGCCCTCGCACCGGGCCTTGGCCATACTGCGTGGGCGCAATGAAGGGGTTCTCTCCTACACGCTTGTAGTGGGCGACGCTGACGAAGATCGTCGCCAGCCGCACCCCGCCGAACAACGCATTGCTGCGCGCTACAAGATTCGTGATACGGGGCGTGCTGCCGATAAGTGGCTGTCGGAAGTGGTGCGCTGGACCTGGCGGGTGAAGCTGTCTACGCAAATAGAAACAGACCTTATGGCGCAGGTGCGCGAGGCCGCAGAAACTGAAGCAATCAACGTGTTCGCCGCCAACTTGAAAGATTTATTGTTACTGGCTCCTGCAGGGCCTCGCCCAACCCTCGGGTTGGATCCCGGGCTGCGAACGGGCGTAAAAGTCGCCGTTATCGATGGCACTGGCCAAGTGGTTGGACATGGTTCCATTTTCCCCCATGCACCCAAAAACCAGTGGGACAGTTCTATTGAAAAGCTCGCTGCCTGGTGTCGCGAATACCGCATTGAGCTGGTGGCCATCGGCAATGGCACCGCCTCCCGTGAGACCGAAAAGTTGGTTGGTGATCTCAGTAAACGCTACCCGGAACTGAAGCTGGCGCGGATTGTTGTCAGCGAGTCCGGTGCCTCGATCTATTCTGCGTCGGAGTTTGCCTCCAAAGAATTGCCCGATCTGGACGTAACCATTCGCGGTGCCGTCTCCATTGCCCGCCGGTTACAGGATCCCTTGGCTGAGCTGGTTAAAATCGAGCCCAAATCCATCGGTGTTGGCCAATACCAGCACGATGTGTCTCAGGTTCAGCTTTCCCGCAGCCTTGATGCGGTGGTTGAAGATTGCGTTAACGGTGTCGGTGTTGATTTGAACACTGCGTCTGCGCCTCTGTTGTCGAGGGTGTCAGGCCTCAATCACACCATCGCTCAGAACATTATTGAGTACCGTAACCAGAACGGCGTTTTTCGTAACCGCAAGCAGTTGTTGAAAGTAGCTCGGTTGGGTAACCGGACGTTTGAGCAGGCCGCAGGCTTTCTGCGCATTGCCAGTGGCGAGAATGCACTAGACCGCTCATCGGTGCACCCCGAGGCCTACGGTATTGTTGAAGCCATTGCAGCGAAGAATAACCGTAAGGTTGAAGGAATTATCGGAGATGCAGCGTTTCTGCGTGGTCTGAATCCTCAGGATTACGTAACAGATCAATTCGGCTTGCCAACAATTCGCGACATTCTCTCCGAGCTTGAAAAACCGGGCCGGGACCCACGCCCCGAGTTCCGCTTTGCAAGTTTTGAAGACGGTGTGGAAACCCTGGGCGATCTGGTCCCCGGTATGATCTTGGAAGGCTCTGTCACCAACGTTACAAATTTTGGTGCGTTTGTGGATATTGGGGTCCATCAGGACGGCCTGGTGCATATCTCTGCACTTTCCCATACCTTTGTAAAAGATCCCCGGGAGGTGGTTAAGGCCGGGGATATTGTGAAGGTGAAAGTGATGGACGTGGACATCCCCCGTAAGCGGATTGCGCTGACTATGCGGATGGATGACCAGCCCGGTGAGAAAGCAGAGTCGAAACGGGGCACTTCGGCACCTCGTTCTGCCGCCAAATCAGCGCCTCGGGGCCAAAATAAAGGCGCGGAGCAAGGCGCTATGGCCGGTGCTTTGGCGCAGGCGTTTGCGTCGGCCAGCAAAGACAAGCGTTAAGCGGTTTCAACTATTTCCACCAGCCAGCAAGGCCCATAAGGCACCGCTGGCTGCAGCAGGAGTCAAACATGGCCGAATCCCGGCACTCTATTTTTCGTCAATTCGCCGCGAGCGACTGGAACGGTTTCCTGAAAGGAGTCGAGAAGGAAGGTTTGCGCGTTGACCGCAATGGCTTTATTGCTCAGACGCCCCATCCGGAGGCTTTGGGCTCAGCGCTGACGCACCCGTCTATCACAACCGATTACTCCGAAGCGTTGCTCGAGCTGATTACGCCAGTATGCAGCAGTACCTCCGAAATGCTTGAGTCTTTGCGGAACACTCACCGCTTTGTGCAGCAGAATCTTGGGGATGAGGTTTTCTGGCCTGCGAGCATGCCCTGCGAACTGGACGGCGACGCCAGCATTCCCATCGCGGAGTATGGCTCCTCCAACACCGGTCGGCTAAAACATGTCTACCGGCAGGGTCTGGCGGTGAGGTACGGGCGCATGATGCAAAGTATCGCCGGCACCCATTACAACCTCTCGCTGCCGGACAGCTTCTGGGATATCTGGCAGAACGCGCTGGGTGACCAGCAAAGCATGAAAGACTTCAAGTCCGAGCAATATTTCTGGCTAATTCGTAATTTCCGCCGCAGAAGCTGGCTGCTGATGTTGCTCTTCGGCGCCTCGCCAGCTTTGGATGCGAGCTTTGTTGACGGTGTGCGTCACGACCTTAGCCGGTTTGACGAGCGTAGCTGGTTTGGTGACTATGCCACCTCATTGCGCATGGGCGACCTGGGGTATCACAACAACGCCCAGTCGTCGTTGAATATCTGCTTCAACAAGCTCAGCACCTATACCCAAACTCTGGATAGAGCCATTCATACCAATTGGCCAGCCTATGAAGCTTTGGGTACCCAGCGTGACGGCCAGTTCATCCAGATCAACACCAGCGTGCTGCAGATTGAAAATGAGTACTACAGCGCTGTTCGCCCTAAGCGCACCGCGCAAAGCGGAGAGAAGCCGATTCACGCGCTCGAATCCCGCGGTGTGGAGTATATCGAAGTACGCTGTTTGGATCTCGACCCCTTTTCTCCGGTAGGGGTAAATGAAGCTCAGATCGATTTTCTGGACCTCTTCCTGTTGGATTGTCTGCTTTCAGAGTCGCCGCGAATCGATGATGCCGAGTGCAGTTTGTTGGATGACAACTACAAAGATGTTGTGTCCAAAGGTCGTAATCATGAGCTGACCCTGTGCAGGGCTGGCGAGCGTACGCCCATTGGTGAAGCGGCTACGGAAATACTGGATCGCCTAGAGCCGCTGGCAGGTGTGCTCGACGGCTGGAATGGTGGTGACGTGTATCGCAAGGCTCTTTCAGCTCAGCGGAGTGTTCTCTCCGGTGACAGCCAAGTGCCGTCTGCCCGAGTTATTGATGCCATGCGGGCTTCCGGTCTCGGTCACAAAGACTGGACCATGGATATGGCGCTAAAACATCAGAGCCTGCTTCGTAAAGAAGGTATGGATGCCAGTGTGGAAGCGGCCTTTGTTGCGGCAAGTAAGAATTCGATAGCCGAACAGAAACGAATTGAGGCATCGGACACTCTGACGTTCAGTGACTTTCTTGAACAATACCTGCGCTCCTGAAACGGGGCGCAGAAAGTGTCGTTATGTTAGGTAGTTTCAGTTGGTTCTCATCATTGGCGGACATGCTTCACAGAAGCGGAACAAAAATTTGTCACTTTCTGACGCTGGTGCTAACTTCAGTAGCATCAGTTAGAGGGAGACGCGATATGGTAAAGGATATGAAACTCGGCTTGGGCATCGAAGCCCTGAATAAAGCCTATCGTCAGGGCCACTTGGCCGCTTCCATGGGTATGGATAAAAGCCGTTGCCCCTATCGTGGCGAAGTGGTTGTTGCTGCCTGGGAGGCTGGTTGGGATGACGCCGGTGAAATTCTCCGGGAAGAAGCAGCCATAGCGGAAAATGATCTGTTCTCCCGGATTGCCTAAAACGCTCTGGTTCTGCCCTACTTTTGCACTACGAATTCTGTAAACAGCACGCCGGTTATTGCTTCGTCGGTTTGCTGTTCCTCCAGCACTGCATTTATTCTTGATTTGGCTTCCTCACGCAGCGCCTGTTGGCCTTCCATAGTGGTCAGTGTGTCTGTATCTGTCTGCTCACCAAACAGCATCACCAGTTCATGGCGTAGCCTTGGCATGTGGGCTTCCACCGCGGGCCTTGTGGTTTGCTTTGAGGCCCTGAGACTGATGGTTGCTTTCAGGTAGGTTAATTTGCCGCCCGGGCTTCCAACGTGAGTTACGAAGGCCGGTTCCATGGCAATATAATCCGTAATGCCCGATTTTTCTGCGGCTCCATCGTCGCTATTGGCGGCGTCTTCTGCCCAGGCGTTAGGTAGCTGCAAAAATAGCAATAAGATAATGAATAAAACGAATTTTGGCTGAGGTGTCATAAGCTTGCAGTTCGTCGTGGTTTAGGGTTTAGTGACAAATTCAGCAGCGTTTCCGCCGGATAAACCGAGAATAGCAGGCCAGGCAACGCATTTGTGTAAAACTGAGGAAACTTTGTGAAAGTAAGAGCACTCTTTGCACTCGTTTTTGTTGTCTGCGCCGGGTTATTGGGTGTGGCATTTTATATGGAGCACGTTATGGGGCTTGAACCTTGCCCGCTGTGCTGGCTCCAGCGCTTTGGTTTTATGGGGGTTGGGCTGGTGAGCCTTGTGGCGGCTTTGCATGGTCCCAAGTCGTTAGGGGTGCGTGTATACGGCATTTTGCTGGTGGCAACTGCCGGCGCCGGGCTGGGTGTTGCGGGCCGACAGTTATGGCTCCAGAGCTTACCTCCGGATCAGGTGCCTGCCTGCGGCCCCTCGGTGGATTACATGCTGGAAGTGCTGCCGTTTATGGATGTGCTGACGACGGCCCTCAAGGGTACAGGCGACTGCGCCGCGGTGGTTTGGCGATTTTTAGGGTTGAGCATTCCGGGTTGGAGCGCTGTGTTTTTTGCGCTGCTGGTAATTTTGGGTTTGATCATGCTCTTCCATCGGGGAAGCCCGAAAACCCACATCGCGGGTTGAAACGGTTGCGACCGGAAGCCAGCCTGGGGTAAGTTGATTCGGACTTAACAAATATCAGCACCATGCATCAGCACTATGGCTGAACAGTAGGATTTTCAAGCGGAGATCAGGCGTTATGTTGGAAAACTGCCGAAATGCCAGGGAGCGCTGGGGTGGCGTCAGCGAGCTTATTGATCGTTGGCTTAAGGATCGTCAAGAGCTTCTGGTTCACTACTGCGATTTGTCCGGAGAAAGCGATTTCTCGCAAACAGAGGCTTTGAAAAACAAGTTTGTACGGCTATGTGAGGTGTTGGTTGACTATGTGTCTACCGGCCACTTCGAGATTTATGAGCAGCTTGTCAGGGAGGCCCGTGAGTTCAACGATGGAGGGTTGGAGCTGGCAGCTAAAGTATACCCACGTATTGAACAAACCACAGAAGTGGCGCTTAACTTTAACGACCAGTTGGGCGAAGCTGATTTGTCTGAAAAAGATGTGAAAGCACTGTTTGAGCAGCTTTCCCATCTTGGTGAAACGCTGGAAAGCCGCTTTGAGATGGAAGACTTTTTGATTGAGCATCTGCACAACGTGCATGGGGATAAAGTAGCCCCGGCCTGAGTTGGTTTGATATAGGCGATCACAAAAAAGCCTCAGCACCTACAAGGTTGCTGAGGCTTTTTTTGCTTCAGGCGGGCTGAAGCTTGCGCTCTAGATTGCTTTCTAGATCATTCGGACGCAGAGTTTTCTTCGTCTGCACCTGGGTTCACCGCCAGTAGCTCCACATCGAAAACCAAGGTTTCGTTGGGGCCAATTGAGCGGTTTCCGCCCGGGCCGTAGGCTAGATCAGAAGGAATGTACAGCTTATAGCGGGCGCCTTCGCTCATGAGCTGCAGGCCTTCGGTCCAGCCGGGGATAACCTGGTTCAGAGCAAATGTAACTGGCTCGCCGCGCTCGCGAGAGCTGTCAAAAACCTCACCGGAAAGCAGCTCACCGGTGTAGTGCACCTGTACGGTATCGGTTGCACCCGGCTGTTTACCGTTACCCTCTTCCAAAACTTCGTACTGAAGCCCAGAATCGGTTGTTTCGATACCATCGCGCTCAGCGTTCTCAGCAAGGAAGGACTCACCGGCTTCACGGTTTTTCTCGGCCAACTCTTCAGCTTGCTTGCTTTGCTCTTCTTGCAGCGACTGTTGGTATTCCATCAAAGCCTTCTGGATCTCTTCGCGGCTCATACGCTTGGCTTCCTCGTCGCCAGCATGTCCGTGTTGAATCCCCTGAAGGAATTGATCCATTTGAAGGTTTGGCAGGTCGTTACCCATCCGCTCACCCAGCACAAGACCCATGCCATAGCTGACCTTCTCGTCGGTAGAGTCCAGCTTCGGGTCTGCTGGAGTCTCAGGGGGCGTTGAACATCCAGCAACCACGCCTGTCATCGCCAGTGCAAGTAGCGTTTTTTTCATTACATCATCCTTTCGGGTTGGTACGGAGTGGGCTAAGACCCACGTATTGTGTGTGTCAAAGGGCAAAAGGTAGCGGGTTCAGAGCGCAGATTCCACTGAACATCTGTTAAGGCGCTACAGATATCTTTTGTGGAGCTGCGAATGGGACGTTAGCTGCCATTGCTGCCGGCATTTGGGCTAAGCGTGAAGGGCGCACTATAGGGGGATTGCCAATCGGTCTCAGGATTCGAGATTCTCGCAGGCGCTCGATTATTGTCAGCTCTCTCGATGGCGAGCGTATTCCATGGACCTTGTTCCGGCGGCTGGTCGGCATAGTGCCAGTTGCCATCGGTATCTTTCCACTTGAAAACAATGTCGGGGCCTTCTGTCGGTATCGGCGAGGGGACCAGCCCCTCGAATGCTGGAATTTCCGACTGAGTTTCTTCCGCAACAGGCTCGGAAAGTTGGTCTGGCTCATTAAGGCCGAAGACTATCAGTAGCATCAATAAGCCGAGAGCTGGGAACGAGAGCCGAACAAGCCATTTGATCAGCATGGCGTCGCGCCTCCGGGTTGAAGGGTGGAGATGATGTCGCGCAAAATACCAAGCAATTGTTTGGCTTCCGGGCTTGTGCCTGCTGCCGGTGCTGCAGCCGTTAGGTTAGACTGGATCAGCTCGTCACTTGCATACATATTGCTTGGTTCCGGGTTGGGGGCTTTGGAATTCCGCCACACTAAGGCCAGTTCTATTCGTTCTGCCTCCAGCTCAAGATTGGCGAGGTTTGTGCGCAGAAGGAAGTAGGCTGTCTGTTCTTTGGGCACAGATCTGCGAATGCTGCGTAAGCTGCCGGTTACACGGTTACGCCACTCTGTTACCGTAGCCTCCTCGATTCCGGTGTAGGCTCTGCCGTTGAGGGCAAGCCATCCGGCGCATAAAATTCGTGTTACGCTCCAGCCCTCATCCTGAAGTGCCAAACAGGTTTCTTGTGCCGCTGAGTGCTGCCAAATTGCCAGTGCAAATCGCCAAAGAGGGTTGTCCGGCTCTAAGTCTTCCGGTAACTCCATGGTTTTTAATGGTAAATCTTGGGAGACGAGCGAGCTGGCTGACATGAGCATTGTACCGTCCCTGACAATTTCACCTTGAATATATGACAACATGTTAACGATAACCGATCTCAGTTTACAACGGGGTGGCGCCTGGTTGCTAGATTCCGTCGCCCTAACGGTTCAATCCGGCCAACGTGTGGCGGTTGTTGGTGCCAATGGTGCTGGCAAATCCAGCCTCTTCCAGTTACTGCTAGGACAACTAACGCCGGAGCAGGGCAGTGTGTCACTTCCCGGCGGCTGCCGTATTGCGCACATGGCGCAGGAAGTGGAGGCGACAGAGCGAAGCGCCAGAGACTTCGTTCTTGATGGAGATCTGGATTTACGGCGGCTTGAGCGCGAACTCGAGCAGGCGGAAGCCCAGGGCGATGACAACGCCGTTGCGCACATACATGGTGAATTAGATGTACACGAGGCTTGGTCTGCCGCGCGGCGTGCAGAATCTTTGCTCCGGGGCCTAGGATTCCGGAATGAAGACCCAGACCGGCCAGTATCCGCCTTCTCAGGCGGATGGCGTATCCGTCTGAACCTTGCTCAGGCGCTCATGCGGCCTTCCGATCTTTTGTTGCTTGACGAGCCAACCAACCACCTGGATCTTGATGCCTGCCTTTGGCTAGAAAACTGGCTGCGCCGTTACGATGGAACCCTGCTGTTTATTTCCCACGATCGTGACTTCATGGATAGGGTGGCCACCCACGTAGTGCATTTTGATCGTCAGAAGCTAGAGCTGTATACGGGTAACTACTCAGCGTTTGAAGGCCAGCGCAGCGAGCGGATTGCGCAACAGCAAGCTGGCTTTGAACGGCAGCAAGCGAGAATTGCCGAAATCCAGCGCTTTATTGATCGCTTCAAAGCGAAAGCCACCAAGGCTAGGCAAGCACAAAGCCGGGTAAAATCTCTGGAGCGGATGGAGAAAATTGCCCCTGCACACATAGATTCACCGTTCAGCTTTGAATTTCCCATGGCAGACAAGGTATCCAACCCGTTGCTCTCCATAAGGCACGGGCAAGCCGGGCATGGTGACACCAAGGTACTTAGTAACATTAATCTGACCCTTCTTCCGGGGAGTCGTATTGGATTACTGGGCCCCAACGGTGCCGGCAAATCAACGTTGATGGATGCGTTGCTAGGGCAGGGCGAGCAAGGTACCGCTAGCACCTTGTTATCCGGTGAGCGCACCTGCGGCGAGCATCTGGCGATAGGGTACTTTGCGCAACACCAGTTGGAATCACTCGATCTTGATGCAAGTCCCTTTCTTCACTTGCAACGGTTAGCTCCCAAAGCGTCTGAGCAAAGCGTGCGCAACTTTCTCGGTGGCTTTGATTTTCACGGTGATGAAGCCCTGAGCCCCATCCGCTCATTCTCTGGCGGAGAGAAAGCTCGTGTTGCTTTGGCGGTTATTGCTTGGCAAAAGCCCAACCTGCTTTTGTTGGATGAGCCGACCAACCACCTTGATCTGGAAATGCGTCAAGCCTTAACGATGGCGCTACAGAACTTTGAAGGCGCTATTGTGGTGGTGTCTCACGACAGGCACCTGTTGCGTAATACCGTTGACGAATTCTGGCTGGTGAATGATGGCCATGTTGTTGAGTATCAGGGTGATCTTGAAGATTACGAGAGTTGGTTGGCGGATCGCCGAAAAGACGATGCCGAACCACCAAAGCGACAGCTTGGCAGTGCCGCTGGTTCCGCAGACGCAGCATCGGCACAAGCAGACACGGCTGTCGGGGAAAGTGCTGACGACAGAAAGGCCCGCAAACGCGCGGAAGCGGCGCTCAGACAGAAACTAAGTCCATACCGTAAGAAGCAGGCGACATTGGAAAAGCAGATGGAAACTCTGCATGAGACGTTAAACGACTTGGAGTCTGAGCTCGCCGATCCTGCCCTTTACAGTGATGAGTCCAAAGGCCGCTTAAAAGACCTGCTAGGTAAGCAGTCTGCGGCGAAAGGTCAACTTGAAGATGTCGAAGCTCAGTGGCTTGAGGTCAGTGAAACAGTCGAGACAATGGAGGATGAGCTGGCGGGACAGTGAAGCGAAGTGCTCCGTCAGCCGCCAGCCAGCTCAAGCACAAAGTTTTGTTTGGCAAGGTAGTCTTGTTCATTCATCAGATCGGCATAGGTCAGAGGGCGCTCATCGAACCAGCCTTCCGGAAACGTCACTAAAAGGCCTTGCTCTCTAGGTTGGAGAGTGAAAGCCGGTGGCGGTTCCAGATTGCGGGAGTGCTGAATCAGTACGGCCAAACGTACCAGTATGCATAAGTGCCGCAGGCGCCCTAGGTCGCCGGGGTCGACGCCATCGAAAATGGATGAGCTGAATTTTCGCCGATGACCGCGCACTAAAATGGCCAGTTCCCGTTGCGCCTGCTGCGTAAAGCCAGCGAGATCAGAGTAGTGCAACAGGTAAGCACCGTGCTTGTGGTATTGGCTATGGGAAATTGCCAGGCCGATCTCGTGTAACCTGCAGGCCCAGCGCAGGGTCTCTTCGTCTGTAGATGTGTCCAGCCCCCAGTGTTCTGCGATTTGCTGCCAGGCTGCGACCGCCGTTGCCTCTACAGCTGCCCCGTGGTTTTGATCCGCCTGATACCGCTCCTGCAGCGCCGAAATACTGCGCTCACGCACATCCTCATGCTGAATTCGCCCGGCTATTCCGTATAGTAGGCCCTCTCGAAGTGCTCCGTCGGTATAGGTCAGTTCCTGAATGTTCAGAGACTGGAACGCCCCCATAAGAATGGCAAACCCGGCGGGGAAAATATTCTGTCGATCTGGCCGCAACCCCAACTCGCTTAGCTTCTCAACACTGCCCATATCCACAAGCCGTCGGCGTAGCTCCTCCATGGCACTCCAGGTAACGGTACCATCGGTGATTTTAAGTGTCGTCAAAACGTTGCAAATGGCCTTGATAGACCCGGATGCGCCTACCGAGCTTTCCCAACCTATAGAGCGAAAGCGCCGGCGAATGCCTAATAGCTCTTGCTCTGCGTGGGTAATGGCTTTGTCCATTTGTTTGCGGGTAATTCGGCCATCGGAAAAGTACCGGTTCCGAAAAGACACGCAGCCCATGTGCAGGCTTTCCAGCTCCTGTGGCTCAAATCGCTCGCCAATAATCAGCTCCGTGCTGCCTCCGCCTATGTCGATCACCAAACGCCGCCCGGCATCATCTGAGAGCGTGTGCGAGACGCCCAGATAGATCAATCGGGCCTCCTCCCGCCCGGCGATGATCTCCACCGGATAGCCCAGCACCTCTTCTGCCCGTGCGATAAACTGATTGGCATTGCGTGCCACCCTGAGCGCATTTGTACCTACAATCTGAACGCCCTCGGGAGGCGTACCGTTAAGGCGTTGGGCAAATCGCCGCAGGCAGTCCAAGCCCCGTTGCTGCGCCTCTTCTGTTAGATTATTTTCGGGGTCAAGGCCGTCGCCTAGCTGAACTTTTTCGCCCATTCTTTCCATGGTGCGGATTTCGCCCTGCACAAGTCTGGCCACAACCATGTGGAAACTGTTTGAGCCCATATCGATGGCCGCAAGCATATCCGGTGGCGTAGCTGCGATGTCGGCGGAAGAGGTGGCCGTCACGGTGATCTGAATCCTGTGGTAAGAATCTGCGCGTACTATAAGCCATAATCCCGGGATATGTCAGTCAATGCGCGGGTTTGACTCTAGTAGAAAGTCGACCGAATTGACCGGGATCAGAACATGGAGCAATCAAGCTGGTGGATCTACCGCTTCACATACGCGGGATCAATCGCGTAAAGTAGCAACCAAAGCACTAATCAGGAAAAACGAAATGAGCGGAAATATTGTAAACGTAACAGATGCCTCCTTCGAACAGGACGTACTTCAATCTGACGTTCCCGTACTGGTAGATTACTGGGCGGAGTGGTGCGGCCCCTGCAAGATGATCGCACCCGTACTCGAAGAAATCGCCGACGAATACGATGGCAAACTGAAAGTCTGCAAGCTCAACATTGACGAAAACGAGCAGACCCCGCCTAAATTCAACATCCGTGGTATTCCGACGTTGATGCTGTTCAAAAACGGCAACGTGGACGCCACTAAAGTAGGCGCACTGTCCAAATCCCAGCTAGCGGCCTTCTTGGACAGCAATCTCTGATTGCATCCTGAAAGCCTGAAAACCGCCCCTGGGCCCTGCTCTTGGGCGGTTTTTTTAGGCCTGAATTCACCATGACCGAAACAGCCTCCAAAAAAATCTGCGCCCTGCTACTCGCTGGCGGTGCAGGAACCCGCATGAACGGCAAAGACAAAGGCCTAATGCACTGGCACGACCGCCCCATGGCCCACTGGGTAGCAGAAGCCCTCAGCGCTGTGACCACGCCACTACTCATCAGCGCCAACCGATCCCTAAAAGACTACCGCCTGCTCGGCCACGTACTGCAAGACGCCCCGGATCTAAAAGGCCAAGGCCCCCTAGCGGGCCTACTAGCGGGCCTAACTGAAGCCCAAAAACAAGGCTTCGACGCCGTACTCGTATGCCCCTGCGATACCCCGGGTATACAACCAGAAGTATTCCGGCAATTAACAGACGCGTGGCACGAACAGCCTGAATACCCCGTTATCGCCCAATGCGCCGGAAGATCCCACCCCTTGCACGGTGTTTACCCGGTATCACTTATTAACCTGCTGGAAACCCAGCTACGAGACGACAACCGAAGGGTAATGGTATTCGCTGAAACTGCAGGCGCGAGAACTCTGGATTGCCCAGATGCCGAGGAAACGTTCCAAAATCGAAACCGGCCAGAAGACTTGATGGGTTAAAGGTGAGGTTCGGCCTTCCAATTTTTGCTCAATACTTATGATGGCCGCCTGCGCCGAATAGGCCCGCGAACCAATGAGCCTGAAACTCGGAGCCAGTAATTACGTCACTTCCAAAACCGAACGGATGGCTGGCAGAAGGTTGGGTTATACGGGTATTTGCACCTCACCTGTGACCGGAATGAGAGTGTTGTCATTAGTATACTTAGTGAATGGCCCCGCCTGCTTTACTCTGCTAGCATTCTGTTTTGGAAGCTAAAAAATAAAGCGTCGAAGCAGATTTGGGTTCCAAGTAATTCGTGGTTTTATTGGTGGATGATGATTTTAAAAGGGATTTTATGAAAGCATATAGTTTTTTTCTGAGCCTTTTTATCATGCTTCCTCTTGCGGGATGTAATGATGGATCTAGTAGTGAGAGCTCGAGTGCAGACCCTGTCGACGGTGGAAACCACATAGTTTGGGAGGTGGATAACCACAAGTCCGTGGTTGGGGAGGCTTTTTTTGACACATTGCGTCTTAGAGTCAGAGAGCCCGGAGCTAGTGACTGGAAGGTGGGGTACCATATCTCCAACTTTGACTATGAATGGGGTTATAACTACACGGTGAAGGTGAAAACCGTCAAGGTTGATCCGTCACTGGCGGACGCGCCATCTGTAGACTATCACTTGGTTGAGGTTCTCGATAAGCAGCGTGCTCAGGAGGGGGTATATTTTAACATCGAAGTGGGTGAGCCTCAGTGGCTGGTTAAAACCGATGTTGAGCAGGTTTATGAAGTTTACGGTGAAAAGTTCAGTTGTGAGCTGGCAATGTGTGAAGCTATTGACTCTTTAATGCAGCAGGAACTCTCTGTAGACCTTATGTTTACTCATTCGACAGATTCCTCTGTTCCTCTTATCGCGAAGCAAATTAATTGTAGCGCTCCGTGGGAGACTTTTGGGGAAGAGTGTTTTGCTGAATAACAGAGTGTCTGGCGTCGGGGAAGGTGCATACCTATCTCTTGCTCGGCGAGCTTCCAGAGCACGAAACTCACCGATTTATTAGTGTTTTCGGGGGGCGTTCTGCACTAAAACTCTGGCAGTCCAGCGCCGAGCTAGTTCTCCCAAACCTCCCCCCGAGCAACATCCGAAGCCTTCTGCTCCACCCAATGCTCCCCAGCCTCCGAAAGCTCCTTCTTCCAAAACGGCGCCGACGTCTTCAAAGCGTCCATAATAAATTCGCAAGCCGCGAACGCATCTCCTCGATGGGCACTGCAAACACCCACAAACACGATTTGCTCTTGCAACAGCAACCGCCCAACTCGATGAATCACCCGCGCCTTGCGTACATCCCAGCGCCGCGAAGCCTCCTCAATCAGCCCCGCAATTACCTGCTCCGTCATTCCCGGATAATGCTCTAAAAACAACCCGGATACGTCTTGAGTATCGCCGTTATCCCGCACCAGCCCAGTAAACGTAGCAATAGCCCCCGTACCGGCACCGCTATCCCGCAGGGCCGCATACTCAACACCTGAATCAAAATCCTCAGATTGAATACTGATCATATTAGCCCCCTGTTACCGGTGGGAAAAAAGCCACTTCATCACCAGCCTTAACCGGCGTGGCAGGCTTCGCCATCGCCTGATTAATCGCAATCATTACCGGCTGACCGCCTTGCAGTTGCGCCCAAGGGCCGCCGCGGCTAGCGAGCTCAGCCAGCAAGTCACCGGCGGTCTGATCCTTTTCTGCCGGCAAGGTGAGTTGCTCCGTACCCAGCTCCTCCCGGAGGCGGGCAAAAAAACGAACAGTCAGGATTTGGTCAGTCATATCAACTCAACAGCTCTGTGAATGGGTAATAGGTTATCAGATCACCCTCTGCAACCATCGCACGCTCTGGAACAACCGCTAACCCCCCGGCCCAACAGGCAGAACTCAGAACACCAGAGCTCTGATTGGGGTAGGCGGTGACCTGAATCTTACCGTCGACAGACTCTGTGCGGGCACGCAAAAACTCCCTGCGCACCGAAGGGGAGGTGACATTCAACGCAGCAGGCACTTGTTGCCCCACAGGATGAACCTGAGTACGCCCCTGACAAGTGCGTATGTAAGGCATGCCCACAACCAAGAACGTAACCAACACTGCCGCCGGGTTGCCAGGTAAGCCAAGCACCGGTGTGCCTTGTATTGAGCCGAACGCCAACGGCTTGCCGGGCTTGATCGCCATACGCCAAAGAGTCAGCTCACCGGACTCTTCCAATACCGCCCGAACGTGGTCTTCCTCGCCTACAGAGACGCCCCCGCTGGTAATGATCAAGTCTGACAGTGCTGCCGCGCGCTCTAGTGTCTCCCGGGTAACAGAGCGAGTGTCTCGAAGGGTCTCGCACAGCACCACCTCACAGCCAGCCTCGGCCAGAAGACCAAGCAGAGTGAAGCGGTTGGTATTATAAATCTGCCCCGGGCCCAACGGATTGCCGGGATCGACCAACTCATCACCGGTGGACAGAATCGCAACCCGGAGCTTTTGCACCACAGTAACGTCGGCTACGCCCATAGACGCCAAAAGGCCCATTTCCTGAGCCCTAACTTTTGTGCCTTTTGGAAGCGCAAGGCTGCCTTCGGCAAGATCTTGGCCACGTCTGCGGATATTTTGATCGGCTTTTACTTCAGCGTTAATCAGAATGCCCTTTTCAGTAACATCCACTCGCTCTTGCATAACCACCGTGTCGGCGCCCTCGGGAACCTCGGAGCCTGTAAAAATGCGCGCAGCCGTACCGGGCTTCAACGGGCCGGGGGCGGAGCCAGCAGGGATACGGTCTGATACCGACAGAGTTTGACCCGGCGCATAATCCATAGCGCGCAGGGCGTAGCCATCTACCGCGCTATTATCTGCCGGTGGTACATCAGCAGGCACTGTGTAATCTTGTGCGAGAATGCGCCCCAGGCTTTCAGTGAGCGGCAAGCGCTCATTTTCTGTTACCACCGGGGCCCCGTCCAGAAGGTGGGCAATAGCCTCTTCAACCGGTGTCAGATTGGCTGCCATGTCTTTCTCCGTATTCAGAATTAACGTTCGGCGCGAGTGCCAATAACCTGCTGCAGGCGCTCTATAGCGCGCTCTGGCTTACGGCCGACCAGTGCTGAAAAATTGCAAGGGCCATGGCGGCTGTCGAGTTGCGTCTTCAAAATGCCATTCCATCCCGTACGGCATGCTCCGGTGGAGCCGGGCAAGCAGAAGATAGCGGTATGATTGGCAAGGCCACCAAAGGCTCGGGACTGAATGGTTGATGTGCCGATCTCGGCAGCTGACTGTCGGCGGAACTCCTCACCAAACCCTTCAATCGTTTTGTCCAGCAGAGGTGTGACGGCTTCTGGTGTACTGTCGCGTTCGTGGAAGCCCGTGCCGCCCGTAATGATCACTGCATGAACATCCGGATCTGCAATCCAGACCGACATGGCCGCGCGCACTAAGTAGACATCGTCCGGGAGAATGCGCCTTGAAATCAGCGTATGTCCGGCTTCTAGTACGCTGTCTTCAAGAAATTGACCGGAGGAGTCCTCGTTCGGGCCCCGGGTGTCGGAAATCGTAAGGATGGCGATATTGAGAGGTTTGAGTTCGCTGGTGCTTTCACTGCTCATGGGCGGGCTCCGAAAATCACAGAAAAATTCTATGCACCAGTATCCTTATCAGAGGTAGGGAATGGAAGGGAGTAACCCATCAGGGGGAGGTCAGAAGCCTCGCTTGTAGGCGTTTCAACCGAAAAGTTAGCTCTATTTTCGCTGCTGCACTTGACATTGGCCAGCAAGGTAGCAGATTATCGGTCTTGCCCTACGAACGATTATACCCACTCTACTGGCTTCTGTTATTTTCCGGATTACATCCGCACCGGTTGCTCCATCTGGCCAGCATCTGTTTTGACAACGAATTTTATAATCTGTTCAGGGGCACCCCTGTCATACCAACTTCCGTTTAATTCCATTCCTGAAAAATCTAATAACCTATGAATCTTACTGAACTCAAGCAGAACTCCATGCCCGAATTGCTCGACATCGCGCAAGAGATGGGCCTCGATAACCTGGCACGTTCGCGTAAACAGGATGTTATCTTCACCATACTGAAGAAACATGCCAAAAGCGGCGAAGACATTTACGGCGACGGCGTACTGGAGATTCTGCAGGATGGTTTCGGCTTCCTCCGCTCCGCAGACGCCTCCTACTTGGCCGGGCCAGACGACATTTACGTTTCCCCCAGCCAAATTCGCCGGTTTAACTTGCGTACCGGTGATACGGTTGCTGGCAAGATTCGCCCGCCGAAAGACGGCGAGCGCTATTTTGCCCTGCTGAAAGTCGCAGAGATTAACTTCGACAAGCCGGATAACGCCCGCAACAAAATCCTGTTTGAAAACCTGACTCCGCTGTTTCCCGATGAGCGCATGGCGCTTGAAACAGGCAACGGCAGCACGGAAGACTTGTCTTCCCGTGTGTTGGATCTGGTTGCACCTATCGGTAAGGGTCAGCGTGGTTTGATTGTATCGCCACCTAAGGCTGGTAAAACCCTGCTGATGCAGAGCATTGCGCAGTCTATTACGCGCAATCATCCGGAGTGCCACATCATCGTTCTGTTGATTGATGAGCGTCCGGAAGAGGTCACTGAAATGCAGCGCACCGTGCGCGGCGAAGTGATTGCCTCCACCTTTGATGAGCCGCCTGCGCGTCACGTTCAGGTTGCTGAAATGGTCATCGAGAAGGCCAAGCGTTTGGTTGAGCATAAGAAAGATGTGGTTATCTTGCTGGATTCCATTACTCGTCTTGCTCGTGCTTACAACACGGTGATTCCATCTTCGGGCAAGGTGCTGACCGGTGGTGTGGATGCCCACGCGTTGGAAAAGCCTAAGCGCTTCTTTGGTGCGGCCCGTAATGTAGAAGAGGGTGGCAGCTTGACCATTCTTGCGACGGCTCTGGTGAGCACGGGTTCCAAAATGGACGAAGTGATCTACGAAGAGTTCAAGGGCACAGGTAACATGGAAATCCACCTTGATCGCAAAATTGCGGAGAAGCGTGTGTATCCTGCCATCAATATTCGTAGCTCGGGCACGCGCCGTGAAGATTTGCTGATGACAGAAGCGGATATTCAGCGTGTGTGGATTCTGCGTAAGTTGTTGCACTCCATGGACGACGATACTGCGGCCATCGAGTTCTTGCTGGACAAGCTGAAAGACACCAAGACCAACGATGAGTTCTTCCAGTCGATGAAGCGCCGTTAAGAAGTTGAGTCTATGCGCCTCTGGGATGTTGAGTTTGGCCGTACCGGGGACACCCTCCCCGGACACGCCGTGAATACGTCCATGTAGGCTTGGTCTTACCATCCTTGGCAAGACGCAGTCCGGGGAGGGTGTCCCCGGTACGGCCGATCAGATTTTGGGCGCGCGCCTTTATTGGATTACGGTTTAGCTTTTGTGCTTTTGCCTTGAGTTAACTGGTGATTTCGTGAACGCGGTGAGGGCCTGCTTTCCCAGACTGTATCTTGCCATGGATGGCAAGACCAAGCCCCCCATGGATGGGTTCACGGCGTGTCTGGGAAAGCAGGCCCTCATTGCGTTCTGGCACCGGGCAAGAAGTCTGGAAGGCGGCGAACTCCGTATTTAGAATCTAACCGGAAACGGAGCCAACGATGAAATACAACGATCTGCGGGACTTCATTGACCAGTTGGAAAAACTGGGCGAGCTGAAACGCATCTCAGTCGAAGTAGACCCCCATTTGGAAATGACCGAAATCTGCGACCGCACACTGCGGGCAGGTGGGCCTGCGTTGTTGTTTGAAAACCCGAAAGGCTACGACATGCCCGTGCTTGCCAACCTGTTTGGCACCACCAGAAGAGTCGCCTTGGGCATGGGGCAGGAAAACGTAACCGCGCTTCGGGATATCGGCAAGCTGTTGGCTTACCTCAAGGAGCCGGATCCCCCTAAAGGCTTCAAAGACGCTATCGAGAAGTTGCCATTGCTTAGGCAAGTTATGCGTATGAGCCCAAAAGTGCTCAGGTCTGCGCCTTGTCAGGATGTGGTGATTGAAAAAGACAATGTCGATCTGTACCAGATACCCGTACAGCACTGCTGGCCGGGAGACGCCGGGCCGCTGGTAACCTGGCCTCTGGTGATTACCCGCGGTCCCCACAAAGAACGACAGAATCTCGGGATCTATCGGCAGCAGGTGATTGGCCGCAATCGGCTGATCATGCGCTGGCTGAGCCACCGTGGTGGCGCGTTGGATTTTCAAGAGTTCCAGAAACAGAATCCAGGCAAACCCTACCCCGTTGCAGTCGCCCTCGGCGCCGACCCGGCCACGATTCTTGGTGCCGTAACGCCAGTGCCCGATTCGCTCTCCGAGTATGCGTTTGCAGGCTTGCTGAGGGGCAGCCGCACCGAGCTTGTAAAGTGTGGGCTCAGTGATTTACAGGTTCCGGCCAGTGCAGAGATTGTTTTGGAGGGGTTTATTTACCCCGACGATCACGCGCCGGAAGGCCCGTTTGGAGATCACACAGGTTATTACAACGAAGTGGACGAGTTCCCGGTGTTCACTGTTGAGCGGATTACCCACCGCAAAGACCCGATTTATCACAGCACCTACACCGGCAGGCCACCGGATGAACCTGCCATTCTGGGAGTCGCGCTGAACGAGGTGTTTATTCCCATCTTGCAGAAGCAGTTCCCTGAAATTGTGGACTTTTATCTTCCGCCGGAAGGCTGTTCGTACCGCATGGCAGTAGTAACCATGAAGAAGCAGTACCCCGGCCATGCGAAGCGCGTGATGATGGGTGTATGGTCGTTTTTGCGTCAGTTTATGTACACCAAGTTCGTTATTGTGACGGATGACGATGTGAATGCCCGCAATTGGGAAGATGTAATCTGGGCTATTACCACCCGTATGGATCCGGCCCGAGATACTCTGTTGGTGGAAAATACGCCTATTGATTATTTGGACTTTGCCTCGCCTGTTTCTAGTCTTGGTTCCAAAATGGGTATGGATGCCACCAATAAATGGCCGGGTGAAACGACCCGCGAGTGGGGCGAGCCGATTGCTATGACAGACACTGTAAAACAGCGAGTGGATGAGCTCTGGGGCAGTCTGGGCATTGAAACCCCGGTTAATCGCCCCGACTGATATGGATAGCAGTCGTTGGCAGGTTTGCCTTGAGCCGTCCGGGATTCGCTACGTGACGGCCGCTGATAAGGATTTGCTGAGCGCTGCAGCAGGTGCAGGCGTTGCTGTTCCATCTGCCTGCAAAAATGGCGTATGCGAGCTCTGTGAAGCGCGTTTGCTCAGCGGCTCTGCTTTGAACACCCGAAACCAACAAACGATTCCGGTCGGCGCTCGGCTGATGATGTGTAGAACCGCAGCGCTCGATCACCTTGAACTGGAGATAAGTGCCGTTATGGCCGCAGGAAATAACCAGCCCCGCAAGTTTCAGGCAAACGTGGTGGATGTGAGTTCTATCAATCACGATGTATATCGGGTGGAGCTTCAGTTACCACGGCGACGGGAGTTGTCTTTTCATGCTGGTCAATATTTGTCAGTTAACCTTCCGGACGCTGAGCCTTGCTATTTTTCCATTGCCAGTAGCCCTGCAGAGCAAAATCTGGAACTGCATATTCAGGCTTCTCCCGAATGGGTGTCGGCGC
Organism: Marinobacter sp. 1-4A; assembly: GCF_016597725.1. Lineage (GTDB taxonomy): Bacteria > Pseudomonadota > Gammaproteobacteria > Pseudomonadales > Oleiphilaceae > Marinobacter. Next base: position 35,946 of record NZ_VCGY01000003.1, on the reverse strand, counting down.
AAAAGGTTATTGATGCGCTAAAATCTGGCCAAACAGTCAGTTTGGAGCTGCCCCATGGCAAGGCATGTTTGGACTGCGCCCCGGATAAGCCATTGCTATTGGTTGCAGCAGGCACCGGATTTGCGCAAATGAAAAGCTTGGTGGATTATTTGCAAGGTACATCTTTTTCCCAGCCGGTGAAACTGTATTGGGGCGTGCGCCGCCATGAGGACATGTATCTCAGATCTATGGCTCGGCAGTGGGAGAACGATTGGCCGGAATTCAGTTTTCAGCCGGTTGTAGGTGACGATGATGACAGTGAATGGAGTGGTCACCACGATCAACTCGTGCGGGTTGTGCTAGCCTCAGGCATGGATTTGAATAACGTGGATGTGCACGCCAGTGGGTCGCCAACCATGGTATACACGCTGATGGATGCCTTGGTGGAGGCAGGGCTGCCACCCGAGGCGTTCTTTTCCGATGTGTTGGAGTATGCACCTCGTAATTGAGGTGCTGTTCCCGACTTTAAAGAGAAATCGCCGTATTGGTGGGCTAGGCTCTGGGCATGGGCAGCTTAGGAAGCCCATTATCAGTTGCTAATCCCTGCATCATAAGTTTGATGCTTAGCTCTTCTTCGCCCATGTGAGCACTTAAACGGCTTAGCTCTGCTAGAGCTTCCCGGCTGCGGCGTAACTTCAAGCTTGTTTCGAAATACTCCCGGGCTTTGCCCCACAGCTCATTTCTTAGGCTAAGGCGTCCCAGCGCTAATAGTAGCTCTGCATTATTGGGGCGGTCTTTTAGCCACTGTTCAGCGGTGAGAAGCTGTTCATCCGGTTTGCGGCCTTCTATGCGGCCATACAGATTAACCAATTCATCGCTCCAATGGCTTTGTAAAACCTTGCGCAGCAACGTTTCGGTCTGGGCTTCATCGCCAAGACTGGCCAGTTGGTGTGCATAGTCACCAATGGTTTTCTCATCTTTACGCAAAAAGCTCGGTAGCTCGTCCCAAAGGCGGGTGAGCGGTTCTAAAGATGCGTTGGCATCGTCCTTTTGCTGGCGCCGACAGTCCTCGGCGGCTTTCTCCAGCAGGTTGTGCCATACCAGACGCTCCAACTCGCTGAGTTCGGATTCTGGCATCACACTGCGTTTACGCAACTCTGGCAAGAGCTTTGAAAGCTCGCGCCAATCCTCTAGGCGAAGGTAAGTATTTTTCAGAAGTTTGAGTACAAAAGGATGATGCGGTGATTGCTTGCGCAAGCGCACCAGCGTTGCCAACGCCTGCTCCAGACGGTTGCCAGAAAGCTGCAGCTGAGCCTGAGTAATACCCACGGCCATATCCGACCCGGGCGTGCTCTCATACGCTTTTCTCAACAGTTCATCGACAGCCTCGTGGTCGCTGCACTCAAAAGCTGCCTGAGCTGCTGCTAAGTAGTTGATGAGAGGTGTGTCTGCGTGGCCAGCTGCCGAGGTAAGCATTTTGCGGGCTCTTGGCCAGTTACCTTCCGCCAATGCCAGTAAGCCCTTAGTGGTTCGGCGGCGGGCGCGACGCTCCTTGCTGCGGGATAACCAGTTGGCCACCAGTCCGGTGCCTTCTCGCATGCGGCGGAGCATGTTGATCGTGAACACAATGAGTGCAACCACAACGACAATGAGGGCAAGCCCCACCCAGAAATTGGTTTCTACCAGATACTTGCCGAGGCTGATGCGAATGTACCCCAGATCATACTGCAGACCGAGGGAGAGCGCGGTGCCGATAAGCAGGGCGAACAGAACGATCAGAAGCAGGCGGATCATGAATCGCGGCCTCCATTTGCTTCGCTGTTGCCGTTGCTATTGCTGAGACGGCCTGAAAGTCGCTCTTTGAGCAGATCCAGAGATTTGCTGATATCAGGTAGGTCTGGAGCGACGTTACGGGTGCTCAGTTCACCAAGGGTTTTAGTGAGGGCGCTTACCCGTGGGTTGCTTGCATCGTACCAGTCTTCAACCGCAGCTTGCGCTTTGACGAGGGCTCGCTCATACAATGGTTGGTTGCCCCTGAGCACTGCCATTTCGGCTTCTTCGAGCATCAGTTGCAGGTTTAGGCGAGCATAGGCGCTTTGGTCCGGCGACAGAAGCGGTTTTACCGACTCGTCAAGGCGACGAACGACAACGACCTGCATCAAGGTAGACTTGAACTTTCTCCAGCCTCTTATCAGCATGCCCGGCTCACCGCCTTCTTCGGCTTCTGCTCCGGGCTGTGAATGACCGACAAACCCGGGCGCCTGTTCACTAATAAGAGCTTGATCGGTAAGCTGGTGTACGCTGTCGATGGCGGCTTCAAGAGTAAGGTAAAGTCCGGTTCTGTCGACGCTACTAATACCTTTAAGCGATAGGATCTCGCGCGCGAGCTGCTGGCGTACCGGGTAGACGCCGATGTCGTCCGATTCAGTCAGTACGTCGTCTGCGGCTTCAAGGGCAGACAAAGCTCCACGAATGTCTTTCTCTATCATTAAGCGCTGGTTCGCAATGCGTAGCAGGTATTCCGCCTCTGCCAACAACCAGTCGGTGCGAGTGCGGTTACCAGCTTCAAGCAGCTCGCGGGCATTGTGATCGATTTGCCGCTGCTGGGTAGCAATCAGCTCGCGTTGGGACGCCAGCTTATCTTCCAGAGCTTGCAAGCGTTGGCTCTGCTGCCCACCCCTGTCGCCATACAGGCTTTCGAGTTGCGCGGTATCCTGTTGTAGGCTTTTCAGCGCCTGCGCTGTCGTTTGGTGTCCGTTCCATTGTTGCCAGTTCCACAACGCCAGTACGGCAACACTGATCAATGCAATGATGGAGATAACCCAGACTGGCCAGACTTTCTGCCGTGTGGGTTGTTCTTTGGCAATCGGTGCGGGTAATTGTTTTGTTGTTTCAGTCACGGGCGTCCTTACTTAGCTCTTCCGGTGCCACCGTCGCGGCCGGTCAACTGTTCTGCTACGGCGGCCACAATGTCGTTGTCGGCAAGGCTTACTGGTATACACGGAGCATTGAATCCCGCTGCACGGGCCTGATCGGCAATACGCCGGGCGGGTACAATAACGGGGCTATCGTATAGATTATGGCTGCAATTCGAACATAGTGCGATGAGATTGTTCAGGGTTTCTCCGGAGAGCGCAATAATGGCGTCCGGTGCAAACTCTTCCAGTGCATTGTGGATCTGTGCGGGTGTGTAGTTTGGACAGAATCTGCGATAAAGCGGCATCACAGTGACGCGTGCACCGCGCGCCTCAAGCGTTTTCCGGGTTAGCTCCCGGCCTTCCTCGCCTCTGGCAACCAGAACACGCTCTCCTTCAAAATGCGCCAAAGAGGGCAAATTGAGCAAGGCTTCACTGGTCCAGCCTTCATCTGGTTTGCGGGGATTCAACCCATACTCTGCAAGAGCTTTGGCTGTGCCAGCCCCCACGCCATACCAGTTTAGCCCAACAGGTAGTTGAGGCCACCAGGTATCGAGTTCGTCTAGCAAAAGGCGGGCTGCGTATGGGCTAACAGCAATGACGTGGGAAAATTCATCAAGGCTAAGGAGAGTGCTGCGCCGTTCCGGAGTTTCGGAGAGGGGCTCTCTCTCAACCAACGGAAACACATGCACTTCAGCACCGACAGCTTGGAACTGCCGAGCCAACCGGGACGCTTCCGGCTCTGGCCGACATATCAGAACGCGTCGGCCAGCCAGACTGCAGGAATCAGCGGGGAGTGTGACCATAAATTTCAGCCAGCACTTTGTCTGCGCCCAATGCTAAAAGGTCTTCTGCCAGTTCACGGCCCAAGCGCTCGCCTTCAGCACGGGGTGCCCGGCCTTCAACCCGGAGTATTTGAGTGCCATCAACGGCACCAACCAATCCACGCAGCCACAGTGTGTCGTCGTCTTCCAGCAGCGCATAAGCAGCGATAGGCACTTGGCAGCCACCTTCAAGGCGACGGTTAAGAGCTCTTTCAGCTTTTACCCGATCGGCTGTGTCCGCATGGTTCAGCGGCTCAAGCATCGCCCGAAGCTCGTCATCATTGAGCCGACATTCGATACCAAGGGCACCTTGACCCACGGCGGGTAGAGATACGGTGTCTGGCATGGAGTAACGAATCCGGTCATGAAAGCCCAGACGCTTTAAGCCAGAGCTGGCTAGCACAATGGCGTCGTAATCGCCGGCGTCCAACTTTGCCAGACGGGTATTAACATTGCCCCGTAGCACTCGAATTTCCAGATCGGGTCTGTAAGCCCGGAGCTGGGATTCCCTGCGCAGGCTGGCGGTGCCAACTATTGCGCCTTGGGGAAGGGCGTCAACGTTAGCGTATTGGTTGCTAACGAAGGCGTCGGTCGGGTCGTCCCGTTCACAGATTGCAACCAGCCCCAGACCCTCGGGGAAGGCCATGGGCACATCCTTCATCGAGTGCACGGCGAGGTCTGCGCGGCCATCAAGCATGGCCTCTTCCAGCTCTTTCACAAACAGGCCTTTGCCGCCGATCTTGGCGAGTGGCACATCAAGGATTTTATCGCCCTGAGTTTTGATCTTTACCAGCTCAACAACCACGTTGTCGTGGAGCCGTTCCAACTCGGCCTTGATAAATTCTGCCTGCCACAGCGCCAAGGCACTGCTGCGGGTTGCGACACGAAGGGTTCGTTTAGACATGATGCTCACTGTCGATTCTGAAAAATGTTCGCCAAGGTTACCCTGTGGCGCCGAAAAAGTCCCGTGGGACCCTAGCTTTGCAGACCCTGAAGCCATTGGCGCACGTTGCTGGAGTGTCGGCGGCTTACTGGTAGTTCGCCCAGATCATCTCTTAGTTGCAATAGATTGTGGCCATCCGGTGTTCGGCGCAAAGCCTGTATGAAGCGCACACCCACTAGCGTGTTGCGGTGAATCCTAAGCAGCTGGCTTGGGTAAGCGCTTTCCAGTTCTTTCAAGGTGTAGTCGGAAACGGTCTCACCACGGGAATGGTGAATGGTCACGTATTTTTGATCGGCCTGACAATAGCGGATCCCGGCTATATCAATCAGCTCGGTACCCCTGTGGGTACGCACTGCCAGTTGCTCTTCTTCGGCTGTTTCACGATTCGTGTTATTCCCCGCGATGCTGGCGGAAAGCGTTTGTATTTGTACCCGATTGACCCGACCGGCGCGGCCCAGCGCCTCAGCAAGTGCGTCCTTGCGCACAGGTTTGAGCAGGTAGGCCACGGCTTGCACATCGAATGCTTGAATGGCGTAGTTGTCGTAAGCGGTGCAGAAAATAATCGCTGGTGGATTGTTGAGTTGGCTCAGATTTGCGGCGGCCTCCATTCCATCCATACCGGGCATTCGTATATCCAGCAATAGAATGTCTGGGTGCAGCTCGGCAACTTTCGCAAGTGTCGCCTCACCATCACCGGCTTCACCGCATACCTGATATTCCGGCATGCTCTCGACCAAGCGCCTGAGACGTTGCCGGGCCAAAGGCTCATCATCAGCGATGAGTATCTTCTGTTTAGTCATGAGTGCTGTATGGTTTTTGGCAGCCTTAAGGTCACCGTGTAAACCTCTCCCTGATGGCTGTGTTTCAAAACGGAAGCCTCTCCAAACAGTGCGTGCAGTCGTGCCTGAATGTTGCTCAAGGCCATGCGGTTACCCTTGTGCTGGTCGCAATCGTCTTTGGGTTTGGGGTTTTGTACCAATAAATACACAAAGTTACCGCGCTCTTCTGCTTCGATGCGTACGATGCCGCCCTCCGGTCGTGGCTGTATGCCGTGATACACCGCATTCTCAACCAGTGGCTGAAGCGTTAGAGGAGGAATTGCCTGGCGCTCCAAGCCGTCGGCAATATGCCATTCCAGTTTCAGGCGCGGGCCAAGGCGCAGAGACTCAATGGCAAGATAGCGTTTGCAGAGATCTAGCTCCTTTGCGAGCGGGATAAGCCGGTCGCCGGTGCGTAAGCTGGCGCGAAAGAGCTCGGATAAGTCCAGAACAGCGTCTTCTGCCAACTCGGGGTCTGTGGCGATAAGGCTGGCGATGGTGTTCATGCTGTTGAATAAAAAGTGCGGTTGTATGCGCGCTTGCAGCGCTGTTAGGTGCGCTTGCATTTCTGCTTCTCGCTGCTGTTGCCATTGGTGCTGCAAATAGAAATAACGCAGTACCATCAGAACAATAAGTAGCGCCAGAAGTAGCTTCTTGGCAATAGCTTGCCAGCCGATGATACCCGGTTGCGGATGTAAAACACTGTCGGCGAACAGACTGAATGCCAGCACATCCAATAGCACGATAAAAGCAATGGCAAGGGTAGCCCGGGCTACAGACAGCTTGGCTAGCCGCGAGCGCAAAAGGCAGATCAGCGCGGCGCTGGTAAGGGTCGTCCACTGCACAAATAATGACAGGAGCGCGAAATAGTTCCAGTCAATCCAGCCGTCGCTTGCCTGAACAATGGCCAGTACCAGCACCATTAATTCGCTGGTGATGAGCAGCATAAATACAGAGCGCACCCGACACAGATCCGGCACAAAAAAATCCCGCATCACGACGGCTTTGGATCTGTTTAGATGGGTCTCTTTTCTCCGAATCAGAATGTTATACTCCCGCAACGTTCAATGTACCCAGTTCCCGCCAGATAATGCCGGGCTGTCAGCAGGAAATATAGACCATGTTTTGTACTCATAAAACTGTAACCACCACTTTAAGTCTTGTCTGATAAATGTGGACTAACGTTCGTCTATTGCTTTCTGATCAGCTGAAAGGGCATTAGGTTTGTTGGCTAAGTGTGATTGGTTGAACCTTCATAAATGTTGTAACAGCCTCATTTATTCAATGGTGGTTTATTGGGTACGAGATCACTCGGCGCACATTGTAGTTGTTCAGCTAGTAAATAAATCTTTTCGATTGTGATGTTAACTTCCCCTCGCTCAACCTTTCCCAGATAGCTTCTATCGACCCCTGCTTCATGCGCCAATCGCTCTTGTGAAAACCCCTTCGATTTTCGAATAGCCCGCAGATTCTGGCCAAACGCCTCACAAATTGGTGAGCCCATATCTTGCCCTTACAAAAAGCAAGACTATGGTTTCTTGAGGCATAACAGGCCACGGCATATACTACCCATTTTTCAGGGTCGACCAACTCGACCCAAAGACCAACTGGGCCTTCGGATGGAAAAGTCACAGTCACTGCAAGTCGACAACACACTGATCGAACTATTGCGAAAGCAAGCAGGCACCCCTTTCTCTACTACCGATATTCGGGATCTCTACATCCTTCAAATTCCTGAAGGGCAGCGACCGGGTCGCAATCAACTCCGTAAGCATGTCTATAGAGAACTTCTGCGACTTGAATTGGCCAGGGTGATTGAACGGCATGGCGGATCCACAGGCCGTGGGTGCAAATTTATCTTCTGTCCAGAACATTCAAGTGTTGAGATCGAGACCAGGCCCTCGCCGTTCGAAACCAGTGACCCTCATGTTGAGTCACCGATGGATGTTAAGACACAGCGAGCGCTGCAAGAAGAGCTCTCTCAAAGGCGAATCGAGCTTGTCGCCAGCATTGGTGAAGCGGAAGAATACCAACGACTTTATAACAAATACCCAGCGCTTCGAGGGGCCGTGAAGGAGCAATATCTGGAGTCTCGAGAGAAGAGCACGAAACTCCTGGGTCAACTGCGCGCTGTCGAGTCCGTGATCACAAAAATTGGCTTTCCCTCATGATGCAGTTGCGCGCGTGGCAGAGTGAGTGCATTACTCAGGCTCTGAGATCTTTTGAACGCCAGTCCCACTTTCTATGTCATGCGACACCCGCGGCCGGGAAAACCGTAATGGTCGCATCTGTAGCTAAGGCACTCTTCGAACGCGGCGACATCGATTTTGTCGTATGTTTTTCACCCTCTAGGGCGGTAGCACAAAGTGTCGCCAAAACTTTTAGCCAGATCCTCGGGAAAAGCTTCAACGGACAAATTGGTGCTGCTGGTGGGTCCTACACCTATCAGTCGATGAGTACGCTCCCCAGTGAGCTTTGGCGAGTGTTGAGCGACCATCGAGTCCTCGTAGTATTGGATGAGATCCATCATTGCTCTGGCAGTAGCTGGGACGAATTCTCTATTGGGAACAGTTGGGGGAGGATCATTCTCGATAGAATTCAGGGAAAGGCATCCTTCACAATCGCTCTATCCGGAACGCCCTGGAGAACGGACGACAATCCTATCGTTCTCGCTCGATATACCCAACCGGACGGCGAGCTGCATTCTGACTACGAATATGGTCTGCAACGGGCTGTTATCGACGGAGTGTGCCGAGCTCCAAATATCGTGCTCACTGACAATCGAGAGATCCACCTGAATTCATCTGAACTCGGCCTTAAAACCTATTCCAGTATCCGAGACACTATCAAGCAGGGTCATATTTCTTACCCCGATTTTCTTTTTCGGGACGAGGTGATCGACCACACTCTTTCTGAGGCATCGAAAAAGCTATCAGAGATTCGGCATGAGGTACCTAATGCAGCTGGGTTGGTCGTAGCAGCGACGGTGGCACACGCAGGGCAGATTGCGGACAGACTTTCAGCGCTAGGCGAGAGACCTGTCGTTGTCACTTGTCGCACTCCGGAAGCTCACCAAATAATCAACAACTTCAGGACCTCCTCTGATCGATGGATCATTTCTGTAGGGATGATTAGTGAAGGAACTGACATCCCTCGACTCCAAGTGTGTTGTCACCTCAGTAGAATTCGGACCGAACTGCATTTTCGGCAGGTTCTCGGCAGAATTCTCCGGCGCCAAGCGGGCGAGCCTCCTGAAGTTGGAGGCTGGCTCTACGTACTTGCAGAATCGAGCCTGACAGAATTCGCACGCAGAATTAATGACGACCTTCCAGAGCAAAACGTGGTTTCGTTTTCATCGAGATCGTCAAAGCAAAATGCGGATGACGCTTCGGAGTATGCGGTTGTCGCTGAAGACGATGAGGCTACCGACTGGGGCTTCAGTATCGATGCGACTGGCGCATGGCTCTCTGGATCTGGACAAACAGGGCAAAAGGAAACAACTGAGCTTTCTATGAGTAATCATTATTGGAGTGAAATTCTGTCCCTGTTCGAGGATCGGATCGTGTGATCCTTTGCTCAGAAATTATTGCCGTCAATACCTATTATGTTCAGGAGTTCGCTGGTCAGGACGACCTGAACTCACCGCCGGCATGGATGCCAGGCGAGCGCGACACCTGCATAGTGGTGTGACACGCCAGGGAGAGGCCTGGCTTCGATTTGCCCTGAAGATACCACCTGCACTTTTCCTCTGTAACGCAATTTCATCCAGAAATCGTAAAGCCCAATCGGCGATCTTCCCCGACCACCTCCACTCAGATGTGGAACAGTGGTCAACCATTCTTTCCTTTGCTTTCAAGCGCAAGAATTCGCTTCATTAACTCTTCATACGTTGAGTTTTCTCTGAGCTGCCTTACCTCAGCCTCTAAGGTAATTGCTTGTCGCTCAAACTGATAACGAGCCTTGTCCACTTGCTTTAACTCTACCGCCGATTCTTGAAGCCGCTGCGTAGTCTCTGCCAGTCGTTGCTCCAGCTCTTCAATGATGGTGCTAGCATCCAGAATCTCGGCTTCCATTTCTGAGCGCAGTTGTTTGAGCTCGCGGGAGGTCTCTGAAACCTGCCTTTGCGCTGCCTTCAATGCACCTTCATAGAGTTGAACCGTTAGCGGTCTAACTTGTTCTATGAGATTGTTTTCAAGCTCGGTAACTAGATCCTCTAGCTCGGCAGGTAAGCGTAGATCAGCATTCTTGTTCGCTTTCCCTTTACTGGCGTATTCGTCCCAGACAGACTTCAGGCGTTTGGGGTCTCCCGCGCCAAGAATACGGCGAAGCCCATATCCGGTAATGTTCTTGCCAGTAGTTTGCAGCTTTTTACCTGCATCAATAATCTCTTGATTCGCAATTTCAGCTGGCCGCATTATGAATTCTCCAAAAATAATCACTCTGATTATAGATAAAAAGAAAGAAACAAAGAAAGAAAGGAATGAAAGGAAAGAAGAGCATCAAGGTTTATTCCGTTAAAAAGCTTGCTCCGGTAGCTACAGCGTTTCAGTATTAATCGTATTGGTAAAACTGAATTGGCTCAGAAAGACACTCGGGGTTGGAATGGTGCTTGGTCGCAAATTGGGAACATCATTCTGTTGCGAGCCATCGAAATTATCGATTGAGTTGGGAGGCGAACATTGTATGGATGACCTACTTTTCCTAGGTGCCGAACGGTTCCAGAATCTGGTTGAGAATGTGGGCGGGTTCGCATCGACTGGGTGGGTGACGCAACTGCTAGAGACCAGCAAAGAGGTCGTCAGAAAGCGCGTACAGCAAAACACGCTGATTGCTCGACGCACGGCTGCGGGAGAGCTAAGCTTTCCTCGGTTTCAGTTTGATGAACCCAACGGACAAGTACTTGCAGGGCTTCAAGCTGTTCTGCTTGAAACATCGTCCTGGGCGCCAGAAGAACTTATCCTGTTTTTGTTGGTGAGATATAACCCAGAGCATACCGACGATACGCCACTCAAAATGCTGAAACGAGGCGAACTAGATAGCGTTTTGCATCTTATCTCGGTTCATCTAGAGCAAAGGCCGTAAGATTTTGAGAATTCGATATCGGGTGGACATTCAGGAGCAAACCGGAATTATTACCCTATTGGAAGCTAAAGAGGTTTTTGACTGGGTTAGGAGCTGATCATCGTATGGATAACCGTCCTCTGTTGATTGTCGATCTGGAGGCAACGTGTTGGGAGAACCGAACAACTCCAACCGGCGAACCCCAGAATACCGAAAATATGGAAATCATCGAGTTTGGCTGCGCCCTCTCCGACCGAAATGGCAAATTGCTGGATAGCCAGTCATTTCTGGTAAGACCAACGGTGAACACAAAACTAAGCGAATTCTGTACATCGCTAACCAGCATTACTCAATCTATGGTTGACGCCGCTCCAACGTTTTTAGAAGCGTGTCGGATGAGCGATGCGTGGCTGGGGCAACCTCATGACGACTTTATCTGGTGCAGTTGGGGCAACTACGACCGCCTCCACATCCAGGCTTCTGGCCAGGAGTACGGATGCGCCCCGGTTTTCATGCGCTTCCCGCACCTGAATCTAAAGCGGATATGGCGCCAAACGACAGGGCAAAAAAGGAAGAGCGGAATGATTCATGCTCTGGCATTTCACGGTCTAACAGTCGAGGGACACCACCATCGCGGCGTCGATGATGCCCGTAATATGGTTCGATTAATGCCGTATATGAACTGGGCTCTGGAAAAAGAGCTATTGATGTGTGATATGGCGGCAGACGATCGGGACCTGGTCGCGATTGTGAAAGACAGAGACGCAGAGCCAAGCATTCGAATCGACCTGAATGAACTGTAGGCATTTGCTCGCGTTTAGAACACACGAGGTGGAGCTTTTTCTGTAAGGAAAGTGCAACCTAGATCGGCAGTTATTTTTGGAGAATGGTCTTGAGACTCGTTTGTATTTCTGACACCCACAGCCTGCATCATCGAATTCCTGAGATTCCAGAAGGTGATGTATTAATCCATTCTGGCGACTGCCTCGGCGCGGGTACCTTGGAGAATGTCGAAAACCTCAATGACTGGCTAGGTACCCTACCCCATCGCCACAAGATTTTGATTGCCGGCAACCATGACTGGGTATTTCAGGAAGCGCCGGAGTTGGCGAGGGATGCACTGACAAATGCCACCTATCTTGAGGATAGCGGCGTTGAAATCGAGGGTGTTCGATTCTGGGGCTCCCCCTGGACACCAACATTTTTAGACTGGGCGTTCATGCTGGATCGCGGTCAGGCTCTCCACAATCACTGGGAGCAAATTCCTGAAAACACCGATGTGCTCATTACTCACGGCCCGCCAAAGGGCATTGGAGATGAGGTACAAATGGGATTCCGATGCCAGAATGTTGGGTGCGAAGACCTGCTCTATCGAATCAGGCAATTGTCGCTGAAAGCGCATATTTTCGGCCACATTCACGAAGGATACGGAGAGTATCTTCTGGGCAAGGCTCGGTTGGTTAACGCCAGTACCTGCACCGCTCGATATGAGCCTACAAACCCACCGATAGTGTTAGATATTGAATGATACTGGGGGCCCAACGATGACCGTGGAAGAACTGATAGAACAGCTGAAATCGTTGCCACCGCACTCGCCTGTGCTTGTAGAGGGTTACGAATCGGGCTATGGCGACATTGTTGCGCTGGAGTCTCAGGAGGTGTGCCGGTATCGCAATGCTCAGGAATGGGACGGCGAATACAGAGCCCGAGGTGATTTTTCTGGGAAAGAAAGCAAGACTGAGTCCGCAGTGGTGATTATTAGCCGCCGCGGACGATTGAGATAGGAAAGGGCTTATGACCAAACGGAAATCTTATACGCTCAGTGAATTGGTTGCCCAGTGTGATCCTGATGCTCCCGTTTCTCAGGACATGATCGACTGGGAATACTCCGCTGCGGTAGGCCTTGAGCAACCGGTTATGGGTAACCAACTTGATCTTCGAGAAGCCGTTCTGAAATTTGCAGAACTGCTTTCAACAGAATTCGATGTCGTCCGCTTAGTGCTATACGGCAGCGGGGCTCGTTGTGATTACAGCGCAGAAAGCGATACCAACGTGGCCGTCTTGTTATGCGGAGAGAGAGAAGGGCTCGAACAATTTGTTGAGATGAAGCTTGCCTTAGCGAGTCTGGCGTATGATATCTTACTAGACACGACTGTCCGTATTCGGCCATATCCGGTTTGGGAAGCCGAATGGCTAGATCCTGAGGGATCACGGGCTGTTGACCCAAGCCTTTTGAGATGCATTGCTCGTGAGGGCATCACCCTTTGGCAATCTTAGTCTGGACAGCGTGTTTACCAACTGCGCTTGGTTTCTAGCCATGCCCGTATGGCAGGCCCGTGTTTTAGTAGGTCGGATTGCTCCCACTCTTTCACCCACCCCAAAATACGACTGAGATCTACGGCGTCATCAATATCTGACGGCTGCACGTTTGGTACCACTTGATTGCTCAGTTCAATGTGGTTGTACAACATGTCAAAAACGGCTCGCTCGTAACTGGCACAGATACAGATCGGTGCCTCAAGGCCCCATTTGTCCATGAGTTCGGACAAATCAACGAGCTCTTGATCACCAAAAAAAGACGATGTGTCTGGGTAGTGTTGGCCTGCGATGAGCCACCTATCAGGTGATCCAGCCGAATGCCAAAAGGGCTTGTGAGTCCGCCCCGGATGAAAGAGGCAAAGAGCGGTCATCCCAGTGATGTAGGGAGCGGCCATTGCCCTTATTCTTTATCTGAGGTCGGTGATGGCTGATCTCGATCTTCCACGAAATCGTCACTCACTCCTTCGCCAGTATCAAAGTAATCATCCCAAACAGGATCTGTCGGTCGATCATAGCGCTTAACCGATCCCCTGAGTCGTTCCAGTGGAGTTAGTTCCTGTGGGAGAGGTTCAGCCACTTCATCGGCATGGGCGCCCCTGGCGTCGAGGCCGTCGAGAAGTTCTTTTTCAGTCATTCGCTTGATAGACATAAACCGCACTCCTTCACTGCGTTGATGACACGGTTACTCCCAATGTAACAGGTATTCACCCTCGGCAATCATTCAGGAATGCGCGCATCCAGCCATTCTCTGCCGGTCGCGGCTCAAGCTTGTAGATTTTCACAATCCGAAAGAAGCGAGCGACATAACCGCACTGGCCCTTCGGCGGTAACCATTCGTTGGGCCCTTTCGCTCCTTTGCTGCGATTCAAACTGGATTATACGAATATGAAATATGCGATTTTCGTTGCTGAGTGAGTGAGTTTAGTTGATATACGTAGCCTTAGAAAAATAAGTCGACAACATATTTGCAACAACAAATTTCTTAGGGTTGCTGCTTGAGCAATGCTAGCCAGCCAGCAACATTTTTCTAATCTAGCGTCGCCTTACGATTGCCTATTAGCGATGAGCACTGAAGTCAAACATCAATGGCAATGACATCATAAGTTGGCCGCTCCGGTCGCAAAGCGGACATTCAGGTTTAGGAATAACACATGCAGCATACGCACCCACGGAATGAAGCCGCAGGTGCAATGTAGTGAGCGCCGCCGTACCTGCACTGGTTAGGACGATTCTTCGTATGAGTTGTCATATTCTATGCCTGATATTCTTCGCTCATATCTTGCAATTATACTGGTTATGTCTGGGTCACCAATTCTGCCTTCAGCAGAACGGAGCTTTTCCATGGCATCATCAAAGACAAACATCTCCCCTGTTCGTTTAAAATACTCAATTCCGACATCGCAATATGTTCGCAATATGTCTTTATTGTCGGGATAGCGATCGACAGAGTTAATGGATTGCTCTCTAGCCATTTCTAAAATAGCTCTCCTATCTTCATCAAGGATGCCGGGTGTTCGCTCAGCACGAGCAAGCATTAATATTATTTTAAATCGTTGAACTGGTCCATCTGAACGAAAGTCGTGCTCATATAAGCGAATTTCCGTCTCCGCTTTCTCTAGCTCATTAATATCAATCAAATACCTTATCAATCTATGGCGAGGAATACGCTCGCCCGGCGCCTTTGAAATCATCTTTCGCAACAGTTTGTTTCTAAGGTGCTTATCTGGAATCCGGCTAATGCCTGAATCAAATGCACACAACTGTTTTATAGTTCTAACCTCAATATCGTATGTGGGAACTAAACTATCTATAACTTTTTCAAAAAGGCTATAAAACTCAGAGAAATCCGTCATTTTATATTTTGTTATAATCTCCATTATGACCGGGTGCCGCCCTTTCCATCCATAAATACCTTCTCGCTCACTAACACTATACTCATGGATTATATCCGTTAACTGCGACAGCGAGCTTTGTATATTTTCAGCTGGTATTCCTAAAAGCCTGATGATCATCTGGCGATGCACTTTAATTCCTGAGGACTCCATTGCAGCTACAAGTCTATAAATTTCCCGAAGTTCTGCACCGAGCTCTGCGAATTCCCTAAGAACTATGTCATCAAACTTTTCTGACGCGAATATGTTTTTAAGGCATACAAACGTTTCCGACTCGCATTTCACTTCCAGCCTTCGTTTCCTTTCAGATCTCGAGAAACCAGAAAAACTACTCTCTACCAGGGGCTGAAGATCAGAGCTCGAATCCACAAGGGTAAGTAGTTTTTCAATCTCGTAAACATCTAAACGACCGAGATAAAATAGATCTCCCTTCTTAAATATGTTTGGTGTTTTTATCCTTGGATTCCACTGGCTTCTGGGTGATGAAAAAAGCAGTTTTAGGGATGCTAGATTTTCGGATACGAGCAGATCGACCAGTTTATTTATTTCTGCCAAATGAGAATGGGCATCGTCTATAAACAAAACCCCTTTCTCACCAGTTTTAGAAAGCTCTCTAGCCACTGAAATCCACTGATCGGAAAGAAGTGTGTGGTCAATCTTATGCTCCCAACACCGAAAACCGTTACCATGGAGAAAGGATACTACTTGTCGGGAGAGTGTGCTTTTTCCAGTTCCGCTTGCTCCGACTATTACGGCACACAGCTTATCTGAATTTAGTAGAAGCTTTTCGATATCTCGCCCTGTACTTCTCTCAAAGGTCAGATTAGCTTTGATATCTGCATAGGATGCAGGCCAACCGTGAAACATTGCCGATGCATTCTTTTCACCTTTATTAATTTCATGAGAAACATCTAACGTAATTGGCCGTAAAATTGGCGCTTTATCTAGAGGATCGCCCGTAGAGGAGTAGACTAAAGTTTTTGCTGCGCATTTCTTTTGTAGCTCAAGGAAAAACTCATCTAAACCACCAAAAGCAACTGTGATCCCTCTTCTTTCGTATAGAGAGGCTCTATTTTCGTCCTTTTCATATAAAACTAAGAATACTGAAGCGGGGCTAAATGAGCGCCCATTAATTTCAATAGCTCTATTAACAATTTCTTTTATGTGATTGTCGGACAAAGAATACCCAATTATCACTAAGCTCGCGCCATTAAGATCCAGTTTCAAAGCATCGAAAAGTGCATCCCTATATTCTGCCGCCTGATCATAATCACCTTCGGTAATAACAACTCTGCTTTGCACTCCATCAGATACATCTTTATCAATAGTTCCATGTAACTTGTAAAGCTTGACGGATTCAGGGTGGCGCTGTATCTGAAAATCGAAGTTGGAAGTAAAGACAGATAGCGGCACGTCCTTTTTTTCAAAGGCTTGCTCAATCAGGTTGTCATAGTTGGTAGTGTATATATTCTTCCAATCATATAATGGCAGGTTAAGTATCGCCCCCGTGGCAGAGAGACCATCAAAAAGACTTCTGAGAGTTCTGATCAGGTCTCTTCGGGAAGATTTATGTTCAGCAATACTGGAAACTTCGCTTAGGCTAAACCCTTCGGAATCAATATTATGCTTTCTGGACAAGGTCGATATTATTTTATTGACGGATGGCGCACGCGAAGGTATCGACGACCCAGCACCAAAAAACAGAACGGTGTTGGAAGGGGATATTCTACTCATCAAGTCAGACAACGGAATGCTCATATTGCTTCATCCATACTCTAATTTTAAGAATCCTAACAGCTTATCCAACGAGAAGTGACCTATATCCCGCATGTGTACATCCCTCAACGGGAAAAGGCATAAAACGCCACTTTATATCTAATTATCAGATACCTATGCGTGCATCTCTGAAAACTTTTGCAACGAGATGTTCGTAGAATGTCCTTTTCGGCGCAATTTCAAGGTTCGCTGATCCAAGATCACCCCGTAGCACTATTTCATAAATTTCAGAGGCTTGTAAGCCCTGTAAATTTCAATCGCCGAAGTTTTGCGACAACTGCCGGTGATCTCCGCTAGTCAGGATGGCTCGCAAAAAGGCACGGAGAGCCAAATCTGAATGTTCGCTTATGTTTAAGTGGGGACAGTTTATGGTTACCTAACCTGACCAGTTTATGGTTCCACTACCAGATCCCCAACTTCTTTTTTATCGGCAAAGGTAAACCTTCGTAAATTTCGCCCAATGGCTCTGCCGCCAACGCCCTTAATTTTTCGTTTTCCATCCGCAATTCCTTGACCAGATTGACCAAGTCGTCTTTCCGGCTCTTCCTGGTTCCGGTGGCCGTCGGGTGCTCGACGCGCTTCAATTTGGCGTTCTTGGCTTCCTCCAAATCTGCGTTTGTGGCGTCAAGGTATTGTCTAAAATGGGGCGAATAGCTCGACGTGTTCATGAGCGTTGCGCGATTCATGCCGATTGCTGCGGCGACTTCGGAGCCCTTGATTAGATAATTTTTCTTCACGAGAAAATCCGTAGGCGTGCGGTGACGCCGAATGTAGAGCGCCTTCTCTCGTTTCATATCCTGCACACACTGCCAGGCGGCGGCACTGGCGTTTCTGTCGGAAACCCAGTCTGGACGATCTTCGGGTCCTTTGTCGGCCCCTGCCGCCGCACGTTTTATTAGATACTCCATCACCATTACGCAGTCCTCAACTTGTAACTGGTTAACACGGATTCAAGCTCAGGTAGTGCCTCGTGGCGGGCGTTAAGCGTCCGGACGTGACGTGTGACATCGCGCACCATCTCTAACGAAGGCTGTTTGAAAATGTCCGGGACGGCCGGGTTGTTCAGAACCTCAACATGCGACGCAATTTGAAAAAGCATCCATTCGACATTGGTCGTCTGCATCAGATTATGGACGCACCCCAAGCACAGCTCCGGGGACGCATTGTGACGCATGGGTTCTCCCTGTTCCGCACATCTGGCCCTATACCTGGTCCGCCGCATCAGCAAACAATACCCCCAAGGATTCGCCTTAATGTTCTCAACCTCTATGTTTGCCAGTTGCTCGGCTAATTCCATCTGTTGCTCCGGGCTCTGGACGCGCGTCTGTCGGAGGAGGCGGCGCAGTAACTTATTCATTTGACCAGCATAGCCTTCGCCGTGACTTTTGATGTAGTTGTGAACAAGTGAATTAATAACGCGGATCTTCACTCGTTGGTGGCCTGCGCGGTTGTCTTTATCGCGAATGTAAGCCAGCCACATGGTGCGACTGATGTGTTTAAACTGGCTGCGGATCATCCAGCCTGCATCACCATCAAACCGCCGGTAAATCGCCTCTGCCCACATGTGGCGGAACGCATGGGGGCTTGGATAGAGTGCCTCACCCAGCATCTCGCTGTGGATAGTTTTGGATGTTTCCCCCGATTGGCACTCGACGTCACTGAGTGAGGAAAGCCAATCCCGTGTTTCGTCGGACAGGTGAGTGTCAAGCAAAGCCCGCCAGTCTGCCCGCAGGGTGCCGCCGCGGTATTGGCTTACCCAGTCTTTCTTGTCGCCAAAAGATCTCTGGAAAAAGAAAGCCAGCCGAGGCCATTCTTCACGGCTTCGGCGATGCGCCTCTCGTAAATTCCCGTCTATTGAGAGTTCGCTCCATTCGTCGGCGGAGCGCGATACCAAAAGCCGTTCCTTTTCCCGGTACTGGTCCATCGTCAGCAAATCGCCGGATGCTTCAACTTGCGCCAAATTTTGCCACGACTCCCAGTTATCGATCAGTTCAAAACCGGCATAGTGTTGGACGTAGTGCGGCCACAGGCCACTGACGGCTTTGAGCACTGTCTCTTCAGACTGGGAGGGGATTTTTCTATTGAATGTTCCATACAAACATGGGCGGTCACCGTCAGAGCCATGCATACGACCCAGGCGCTCAGCGATTGCAACAGCACTGAAAGTGACTTCCCGTAACTGTCGGACTCGTCCGGATGTCTTATAGACGTACCAATCTACCTGATAGCGATGCGGGAAGGCATACTGATCCAGCTTATCCATGTTTCGGTTGCGCTGGATGTCAGAATAGGAAAACCCGAACTCACTTGCTCTCCATCCAGTCAACGCCACCACACCGACTAAGCCAGCCGACGCGACCAGTTCAATGAATTGGCGAGGCAGACTGTAGCCGCCTTTCGTCTTTTTCCCGCCCTCGTATACCGTTCCGTCAAGGCCAAAGGATTTAAAAAATGCCACCGTGGGCACAAAAGAGCCGCTTTGGTCACAGCGTTGTTTCATGGCATCGAGAATTTGCAGGAACAAGTGCCAGAGCACCGGCCTCTGACATTCTCCCAGAAGGCACTGCGTTTCCTCGATATCCTCCCGGCGCAGCCAGTCCCAGATGATAACCCGCAGGCGGTCTACGGTCTCCGGTGAAGGCACAAGCCCGAAAGCTTCGGCAACCTGCTCTAACACGTTTTCTTTCAGAACGTGATGTTCGAAGCGTGCCTTACGATGAGCTTCCAGAAAGTAATCCACAACAGCTGTCTGCATCCGCTGCCCCAATGCTGGCCTACTTGGCCATATCTCGGTGACCGGTCGCCCCTCAAGGACCCGGGAGATATGAGCCCTAACAGATGTCTGGCTTACGCCCAGATCCGTGGCAATCGTCGCACAGGCTTGCAGTGTTTGACTGAGGGCGCAGGCAAGCGGGGCGTGCTCCTCAAAAAAATTGAGACAGTGCTCCACATAATATCTACCGTGATCCAGAGTAAGCAGGTTAAAGGACTGGCCTTTTTTCCAATCCTGATAGGTCAGGTCATTGTCCGTCAGCTCAGGAATCAGCACCTTGAACTGCCTCCTGACATGTGCCTCTGTCACATCCCGAGAAATCCAGTCGAGGCCCAGCTCCGAGGTAGCGTCTTTCAGAGCTTGAAGGGGCATGAGAAACGTCATGTCCATTTCACTGCGTACGGCTTTCAGCGGCGAGGGACGTCCCCCTCTCCAATTGTTCGTTAGCATAAACGTCAACACAGCTCGGCTGTTTTCGCGGGTGAGGCGGGGCAGGTTTCTTCGCGCCAAGGCGACCATCCACAGCCTCAGTCCTTTCAGTCTTCTTGTGTAGCTGTTGACGGTCGTCGATTCGGCGAGGGACAGCCAGATCTGTTTGGAGAGCGAGACGGGATCAATTCCCCGTTCCCGCACCCAGTCTGGATAGACCTCAGACAGTGCCAAAACAGTGTCAAAGTCGACCGTGTAACGTTTTCCCCTTTGGTTGATGAATTGCCATACGTTCTCCGTGAATTGATTACCCCGGTTACCAGGCAAAGCGCTGAGGCGTGCCTGCAATTCATTGAGATCCGGTAGGTTCCGATGCCGACGTGCTATCGTTGCGGTCATTCCACAGTCTCCAGGAGGTAATCAAACAAATTGGGCAGATGGGGCTTGAGGTCGGCATATTGTTTCTGGGCCTCAGCAGCAGAACGCATACGAGCCAGATTGCGCGTCATCCATTCAACGCGGATCAACAGCGTGCGCTCGACCCAATCGGGCCGGACTGCGAGCATTTGCGGTAGCCGAGCCTCGGCTTCGGCGATCGTATGAATAAATAGCAGCGCCTGCTCCACTGTGTCAGGAACGAGGATGATATCGTCGTTTTGGATCCGTTCGATGGACTGGTCGAGCGAATGAACTCGAATGTCCTCTGAACCGGTGGCCTCCACCACGCGAGTGCTCAACTCCAGATCGTTCACCGCTGCCGCCATTGCGGATACAGACGGTCGGTAGACAACATTCTGAAGATCGTTCAGAACCAGGCGGGTGACTCGACCTGCACGGTTGACGAAATCCTTATTGGCATCGGTCAGATAAGCATGCTTTTCGGTTGCCGAGGTGTGCGAGTGGTGGTTGATCAGGTCACTGTCACGGTAACGGTCTGATCCCGCATGAACGGCAGTGGTCTTCACGTGCGTGAGAGAAAATATGTGCTGTGGAAGGGAGCGCGCCACCGTTTCGCGGTACGCCCCGATATTACTTTCGGGTGTCTTGGCAAAAATGCCCACGGGTTCGCTGCCCTGAGTCAGCGCCAACGCGGCGTCCAGAAAGATCGAACTGGCACCGGCACGCCTTAAAGCTGCGTCAATTCGCCGCTTGACGGAAGGCAATTCCCAGATTCGCCACAAGAAAGAGATATCTCCTTGCTGCGCGAAACCTTCTCTAATGTCCGGCATCGCTTTTTCTGACATAACGTTGAATTGGAAAACAGGGCTAGAGACCGGCAAACCTGTGAAGTAGCGATATTGGGCTTTTGTCCAGCAATCGGACGCCATCAGGATCGCTGGTTGCCGAGTCGAGCTGGCGCGGCCCTTGTAGTAACAACACTCCATCGCAATCAGGCGACCGGATTGATTGAATTCGAGTGCGTAGTCCGTTGTTTTCAGTTTAAGAATATCGGTTGGCTGCACCGCTTCACAGGCAACTAACCAAGCCATCAGGCGCTCCTCAAGAGGGGAGTAAACGTGTTGATAATCCGGATGGAAAATGGTTGGAGAGCGAGCCCAGGACCGAATGCGTTGGCCGCAGACCCAGGGCCCTGAGACCAAGCTTTCAATGCAGCTCTGCGATAACAGCGTTTTGATAGACTTTCGGTCAGAGGGGCGAACCAAATCCAGCCACAGCAGTTCTGTCCATGCGTCTCGCGGCTGCCCTGCTGAGTCAAACGAACCAAAACGCCTTAATATCTTGTAGTTCCATTTACGAAACCAGTTCTTCCCGCAAGCAGGTTCTTCAAACGTTGTAATGGGGTGTTCCTGCCATTCCGACCGGACGTCTAGTAGATGAAGTAGTGTCTCGGCAATCGTCACCCGAAAGCTCAAAAACAATCTGCTTGGGCTTTCCAGTTGAAGGTATTTTTGCTCACCGAGAACAGATCGCAGCCAGGGCAGATTGAACCAGTCCGTAAGGGTATATGGCTGAACATTTTCACTTTTTGAAGGCTTTGACACCCTCAGTAGTGTCTTTAGATAGCTGAAATCCTCGTTAGTCAGGCCAGGGCTAGCCAGAGCCTTGTTCATGACTGTGGTTAAGCATTCTAAGGGGCTGCGCTTCTGGCTCTGCTGATTCATGCAATGCGCTTCGTAGGCCTTCAGGCAGTCGTAGCGATTGATGTCGGTGCTTTCGTAACCCGTTTCGTTCACCCAATCTATGAATCGTCGTATCGCGTCCGAATAAGCTCGTCGCGATCCCTCTTTAAGGCTATGAAACCAGTCTGTTTGAAATGTGGCGGCGGCCCCCTGAAAAATGGCTTCGTGGAATTTGTTTTCACGGGCCAATGCTATGATCTGAGTGGTACCAGCCTGGGTGTTGTATGTGATTCGAGTGGGCTTAATCGATGTATATGTGGGTTGTTCCGGCAGCGTTTGATCGAATGCTTTAGCCATATCGTCCACTGCATGCGCCAGCTCAGCCACTCCGTCCAACTTTTCACTCACCTCCCACCCTCAAGTTCTAACATTTGGAGTCTCATGCGGATGTACCGAGTTGTGACCGATGAGGCATGACCGTTTCGCCCGATGGTGTGCCGGAGTCGCTGGGCAACAACAATAAGCGCTGCCGATTCCGAGCGTGTTTCCCGGCCGTCAGGCCCCGTGAGTTCTTCATGAAACAGTTCAGTTGCGAAGGTATGGCGCAGATCGTGAAAGCTCAGACTGGGGTGCAAACCAGCCTCATCAGCCCTCTGTCGAAAGCGTCGGGAAGCGTGCCACTCGCTGATACCTGTACCGAGAAATCGCGGATCTGTTCTGAGAAAAAAGCTTTCATCCGCACTTCCGCTTTCGTCAATCGCCCACTGGCGTTCGGTACTAAAATACCGTCTCATATCCGAAAGCAACTCTCTGTCAAAATACACCCAACCACTCTTACTGTTTTTGGCATAGCGACCCTCCAGCCAGTAGCTAAACCGCTCGACGTGGTCGTAAGCTCGGTTGTCCAACTGTTTGAACAGAATACACAAGGCGGGCGTGCGCAGACCCCGCAACTCCGCAGTCCTAAGGCCCACCTCGAACCCCATTCTCATCATGAGTTTTTCAGCCAGCGTTTCACAATGATTCAGCAATGTGAGACGCGCGTGTCTCGGAACGTACTGGATGTAATGTTGTTTGGTGTTCCGTTCCGCCATGGCCTGCCGGGTCCGTCGATAAACGCGCAGCGCCAGGCGTGGAGAAAATTCCATGTAATGCAGGAAGTTATAATAAGCGGTGAGTGCTGATAGATGGGTCTGGAGCGATTGCGCCGATTTAAGACGGTTTGAAAGCACCTCATTGAGGTAATGATTCACGAACCGCTCACTACAGGACGAAGAGGCATGCAGTCCGGCCGTCTGATGAGTCAGCCGACATTCTTCCAGGTAGCCCAGAAACTGAGCCAAAGCGTAGACATATGCTCGTATCGTCGCATCTGATACGTCTCGTTCAACCAATTCATATAGCTTGCTAGTGCGGCCATGCAACGTTCCGTCGGATAATTCTCGGATTTCAAAAACAGCGCTGAATCGAGCTAGAAACGTAGTGAACATAAGCGGGAGAAGCGGTGGTTTACGTCTCTCATTGAGGATAAGCCAAAATGGCTCAAAACGGTGACCGTTAAACTGATAATCGACTTGTTTCTCTACGCAAACTGTCACATTGCCACCGGCACTTGAATAGTCTCTGTATGCTCTGCCGATCTGACTACAAAAGCAATGCTTTTCCTATTCGATGTTGGTCTTTCGAAAAGCTTGCCTCGACAGGCCAAAGATTTCTGAGATCATTGGCGAACTTTTCGCGTTTCTCATATGGCCACTCTTTTGCGCCTCGATCCCAAGACCAGGCTAACGGAACGACGTGGTCGATGTCGATGTCCGATGCGTTTTGGATAACCTCGCCAGTGAACGGGCTGATCCAGCGCCCTGTGATAACTCGACAGCGCCTTTTGGTGGCGAACCGAACTGACGTTGTTGAAGTGGCGATCAAGGCCTCAGCACGGCTGTCCTGGCAATCCCCATCACTATCCTCCCATCCATGCCCGAAGGCAGAGCGATCGTAGTTTTTTGCCATTGTCAGAGTTTGTTGAGATGACGTCAAAGTGTTTACACCTCTGGGCAACTTGCCTCCGGCATCTAAGCAGTCATCCAGTGATTTAAAGGCCCGGTAGTTTTGTGTTCGTTCATACCAACTGCTCTGTGGTGGATGGCATAGGCCGCTGGTGGACATTTTCACTACGTCGGCAATCGCTGTATGGCTGAGCAGTCCTAGAATGCTCACAACCAAGAAGGACATTATTCTGATACGGCGTTTCATTGGTCTATCTTGTCCGCGGTAGACGGCGTCTAAAACCGCCCGAGAGGTGAATGCTATGGGTTATTCGAGTGACTAAGCGACAAGCGCCGGAGGCGGGATTACGGCCTTCAAACAGCTCCAGAAAGCCAAAGATGCCCGCTGCTTATGCATCATCGTAGAGCCAGACGATCGGGAATTCTAATGGGCTACCTGCAGTGATCACAACTGTCGGAGTCCGTGAATGCCATTGTGAGCGCTCGTTGCGTCAATGAACTCAAAGAATCGGGTTCACAAGTCTGGGGTTACCATGTGTGCAAAAGCTTACGTTGGTGTGAGATGTTGCTTACAGAAATGTTGGTGCGCGACATGTAATCTGTCTGAGAGTCGATTCGCTAGGATAGTGTCGGCTTACCTCCGGCATGGATGCCAGGAAAGCGCGACACCTGCACAGTGGTGTGACCGCCAAGGAGAGGCTTGGCTTCGATTTTTCTCCTCTTTTCTCACCATAACGTCCGATTATGCGCAGCGGATTTTCATCTCGAACAGACGGCCACCACAGCCGGCAGCGGGATCAAAGGCACATCCGTGTGCCCGCTTCGTTATTTTTTCTTCCGAGGCGATTTACCCTTTTCCCGTACGATTTCCCGCGGGAGGATTTTAATAGTCGTCAGCCAATATGCTACTAAACAATCCAGCGGTCTCTGTGGCATCAGTGATGGCTTGTCGTACCTCAGGCTTGGTCAGGTCAAGTACTCTAAGTTTATCCTTCACTTCTGCCACTGATTCAATACGGCGGTATGCACCTGCTTGCTTCTCTGCATACATAGCTAGTCCTTGCAGTTTGGGCAAAGCATCGGCTAGGTGGAGTCCATGTGGGTCAACAATATCCGCGACAACTTGGCCATCTTGCTCGGCAAAGAAGATGAAATCAGGGCGCAGGATTTTGTACTGGCCAGCTTCCTGGTAGGCGATACCCAGCGACGACTGCCCTGGCTGCTGCGGATTGCGGTACCAGGATGTGAAGCCCGGCCTGGCCGATTCAGTCTCGACAACGGTACGCTCCCAGTCATTCATGTCAGCCGGGTACTTTCCTGCTTGATCGCATAGCAAGTGACTATCCCAGACCGGGAAGACTCTCACCTTGCCGTTTTCGTTCGCCTTGGTCGCCTCATAACGGGCCTCTGGCTTCAGCAACCCTGCGTCTTGCGGCTCCGTGCTCATTTCGATGATCTGCCGATAGGATTCCCTTCGATCATCGCTCAGGGCCTTGATCTGCTCCCGATACTTGGACAGCCAGGCCTTCCCCAGTTTGTCCGCCTCGGCATCGAAATAAGCTTGTGCCTCCATAACCAGGCCCAAGCCAGCAACGGTTACGCGAGCTTCAACGATGGCTTCCAGGAATGCTTCCGGGTCGTCATCCCGGTCGGCCTCCTGGCTGGCCAAATGGTCAACA
Organism: Marinobacter sp. 1-4A; assembly: GCF_016597725.1. Taxonomy (GTDB): domain Bacteria; phylum Pseudomonadota; class Gammaproteobacteria; order Pseudomonadales; family Oleiphilaceae; genus Marinobacter. The sequence continues at coordinate 10,451 of NZ_VCGY01000003.1, read as the reverse complement.
TACGAATGGGCAATCGCCGGGCTGAAAATGCGAGCTGCGCGCCGGTAGGCGTCGTCGATTACCGCTACGTCGGCATCTTCCCAGAACTGTTCCAGGCTACGACCCTGGCCCAGCATGTCCGCTTTCACGGTCTTGCCGTCCACAACCAGCACGGACTGCCGCTTGGCCTTGATCTTGGCTGCGTTGTCGGCCTGAAACTTATCCAGGGCTGCGTGCATTTCTGCATGGGCCAGTCTGCCTGCACCAGGAAGAATATCGTCGGACGCCAATTCATGGGCCAGCGCAGTCAACCTAACAGCAGGCTTGGCACCACGCTGCGGGCGTGTTTGCGACGGCAATGCCTCGAATGCCTCCCACATGGCGGTCGAAACAGCAGGGTTCGGCTCCACTTCGATGTAATCGATCAAGACGCGCCCTGGCGTTGCTGCCTCGCTGCCAGACGTCAACTCCTTTACTACTTGCTCCACAGCCTTGCGATTGAATTTCGGTAGTAAGCAGTCCACCGCATTCAAGCGGTCATTACCAGGTATACGGCGAGCTAGTGGCGAACGCACAAGACGGCCCAATAACTGCGTAATGTGCTCCTTTTCCTTTGCTGCACGGAAAGAAACCATGACCTCGGCTCGCGGACAATCCCAGCCGGTGCTGATGGCGTCCTTAGCAATCAAGACCCGCACCCATGTTGACTCCTCGACTCGCTGAGGCTCGATGTAGGGCACGTCGCGGTTACCGAAGCGCTGTGTAGTGTGATCCCCGAAAACGTGCGCCACGCTGGCAGATGGCAGCTCAGGGTAGCGCTCGAAAACGGTATCCAGCGCCCGCCCGATTTCATCGGGGTCAGGCGTGTTGGGAACCTGCAAAACCATCAACGGCACGACAATATGGGCTTCCTGCTGTTGCTTCGAGTAAGCAGCCCAAGCAGCGGTGGACTCTTTCAACTTGTCGGTCGCTCGACGCACCAGAACGGTATCGAAATCACCAACATTATCCGGTATATCCAGCAGGATGGTGTCTTTGATAAGGCCGGACTCTTGAACCTTGGAGGCATCAACTTCCACATTGGGCAGCTTGATGTGCTTGCCTGCTGACTCAATCGCCTTATTGAATCGCTCCACAGTGGCCGAGATACCCCACACAGCTGGAATGCCGGGGACGCTACCCACGCCATTGATGAGCCGTTGAACGATAGTATTCCTGTCGTTCTGGCTAGCTGCCGTCTGTTTGCCCATACCCCGGTGCGCCTCATCCAGCACGAGATACAGCGTCAAATCCGGGTCTTCAATTGTGTTCTTTATGGTATCCCAGATAGTGTACGCACGCAGGTCAGGGCGCATGTCGGGAAACGTGCCATCCACTTTAGCCGCCATTTCCTCGGGATCATGGCCACGCACCAGTAGGCTATTCTTGCTTAGCTTCTGGGTATTGAGAAAGTAGATTTTCCCGGCTTGGAACTTCGGCCTGTTGAAGGTGTTTTCGATCACCACCAAGTCGGTGTAGTTAATACGATCACTGGCCTCGATAAAACGAAAGCGGGTTTGCTCGTTCAACGAGGGGTCATCGCTGAACCAGATCACCACTGCACCAGGGTCGGCATCAAAGCTGAACTCATCGTCACCGTGAAACAGCGCCTCGAACGTGGCCGCCGCCATTACCGTTTTACCTGCGCCGGTTACTGCGGTGAGTGAGAATGCCGTCCGGTCAGCTTCGCCATGCCAAAGGCGGTGAGCCTTGCCCAGGTTATTCAGGGAGTCGCGGACGGCGTCGCGCTGATAGTCTTTGAGCGTGAACTTCATCCGTTATTCTCCGTTGGTGAAGCTGAAGTTGGTGAGATATGACTCATACAAGCGCACTGGCTCAACGTCATCAGGCAACCGCTTGGCAATTGCCTGGAATCGCCGGTCATCGTCGGTAACGATATAGGCAATGTGCACCCCATCCACCTGGGGCAATGCCTTGATAAAGGGAGTCGCTGCATCTACGTTGTTTAGCAGTGCATAGCTATCGGCCACCGCCCATCCATCGGCGGGCAGCTTATCAATACGACGCCCACGCGCTCCAGCGCGCAGCCATAGCAACGGCGCAACTCGGCTAAACGCCAGGTTGTGGCTGACCGATAACAGGGTTTCATACGTCAGGGTGAAAAACTCGGCGTTCTCCTCGAAGCCATCGGCCATGGGAAACTCATCCGTGAACTTGTAGTCACCCTTGATTGGTTCGCCGCCTGGTGTCTTGCCGGCAATAGCTGCGGCGACTCGGGGTTTGGTGATGTAATCGCAGATACCGATTTGTTCCCACTCGGCATCGCCGGGGCGCAAGCCCGCTTTGCGCAACTTCTTCTGTTCATCAGCGGCAACTTCGTTGTTAGTCACGCTGATACATTGGCGCTGCCCACCGTCCTGCTTGTTGAGACGCATTACCGCATGTGCCGTAGTCCCCGATCCTGAGAAGAAATCAAGAACGGTTGCGTTCTGCTTATTCGCCAAAAATAGCCGCAATGAGTCTTCTACTACGTATAACGACTTCGGAAAAGGAAAAGATCTTGTTGGCAACAGTGCTCCTAAAACTTTTTTTCCATGGTCGGGAGCACTATGACGGCTTTCGGCCCATACCGTCGTAGGCCGAGTAGTTTTGCCGCTGGGCGCGATGACAACCTTTGTTCCATCTTCTCGAACACCTGAAACGACGTACTCTCCAGATTCAACCTTGCTAATGGCTGGAGCTGTCAGGTACGAAATCGCATACGGTTGGAGCGAATTCGTGCGACTTGCCCGAGCAAAACCACCGCGCACTGCGCGCATGAGACTGGGCCCCGTTAGTCCCCACTCCATCTCGACACCATCATCACGGACAGGAAAAACCGCAATTAAACCCGGAGGAGCTTTGATACTTTCACGAGGTACATCGTGGGCTAAAGGCTCACCAACCCCCGTTATCTTAGAGGTGGTTGGATCGACAAAAACCGGATAAAACTGACGAGGACGGTGTCCCCGGGTTGATTTCTCATCTGATCGCCGTAAATAAGGCCAGCGAACGGGCGCCCCCTGTGAGGCACTCACAGCTATTCCAGAAACAATGGAGTCGCCAATTAAAACAAAATAAGCGAATTCATCCACCCTAGCGAACATATCGGGCCGGGATGCTCCTTTGGGGTTTGTAGTGATCGAAACCATCTGAATCCGAGCTTCAGGAAATAGCTGCTCCAGCAATAACCCCAACCGGAGATACTCCTTCTCGTCGATGGTGACGATCAGCACTGAATCCGCCGGATTTAGCAATTGTCGTGCGATCAACAAGCGTCGCTCCATCATCGCCAGCCATTTACTGTGACGGTAGAGGTCGTCGGCTTCTACATAATCGTTGTTGTATTTCCAGTCTTTTGCCCCGGTGTTGTAGGGTGGGTCGATATAGATCGCATCAACATTGCCGCGGTGGGTGTAGGTCAGCGCTTTAAGGACATGGTAGTTCTCACCATTGATAATGGTGTGGCACGGCTTATCTCCTCCACGCATCACCTTCCCGGTACTGATTAGACCTGGGTAGATGGTGTCGCGGAACTCGGCCACCACCACTAGGTCATCCAGCGCCACGGTTTGCGTTTCGCTCTCTTCGGCATCCAGTAACTCCAAAACAGCCGACTTCTTGGCTCTTTGGATACTCTTCACCTGCCACAGCCGCTGATCTCCATTCTTGGTGGAACCACGCTCCGGCAATACGCGTACCTTGTCACCCTTCCGAATCGGTCGCAGCGGCAATTCTACCGCTTCCGGGCTATGACGCTCGAAGTTCAGCCCGAAGGGTAACCGTGACGACAGCATTCTGAACTCTCGATCCAGCTCGGCCCCTAACGCCGCGTCTTTGGCTTTTGCCTTGGCAATCAAATCGGTCAGTCGTGACACTAACGGCTCCTAATTCTTTTGGTTTTGCTATTAATTGGCCAAACTTGCTTATGTTTTCCACGGGTTGATTGCTGTTACACCCGCGGCCTAAAAAGTGCTGCTATCTCTTGTGGCTACTGAAAAGCCATTGATGACCGCAGTGGCAGCAACCACTAGCTTTGCTTTTAGACCTTGGAATAGATGTGAGTGGTTATATTCGAGCAGGGTCGTCCTCTAATTAACGAATGCGCTATGCCAAACCAAACCTACCAAACCCTGGATAATTTCCCGCGCTTTACATAGCGTACCCTTCACGCTTAAGTGAAGTGTTCAACGTTGTCCGGCTGACGTGGAAGTGCAGGGCAACTTCTGTTTTGGTCACCATCGGATCGGACAGCATAGCCGCCGCTTTTTTCACATCTGAGCCGGTCATAACAGGCTTTCTTCCACCCATTCGCCCACGAGCTCGGGCAGCCTGTAATCCAGCCATCGTCCGCTCCCTAATCAGATCACGCTCAAACTCAGCCAGTGCCCCAAAAATGTGGAACACCAGGCGACCACCCGAGCTGGTTGTGTCGATTGATTCCGTTAGGGACTTAAAGCCGATTCCGCGATCCTGGAGATCCTGAACAATCTCCACCAGGTCCTTCAATGAACGAGCGAGGCGATCCAGCTTCCACACGACCAAGACATCGCCCGGCCGGAGCATACGGAGGCACTGTGACAATTCGGGTCGCTCACGTAGGGTTCCGGTAAATTTTTCCTGGAATACCTGTTCAGCCCCCGCTTTCTCCAAGGCGTCCACTTGGAGTTCGGGATTTTGGTCGTTAGTGCTGACGCGCGCATAACCTATGATCATGAAAGGTACCTTTTCTGCTCATAGATTGTTGTACGTGATTGTTGAACATGAAACAAGCCGAAATCGAGTATTTTTGAGGGTTAGCCTTAAGCGTCCAACAAACGACCGTTTCCATGCTGGGTTCCAACCCATTACTGCGGTTATCCATCCTCATATTCTGAGATTTCGCCACTTGGTAGCATGTAACATGAACGCTTCCTGTTGCATCCTTAAAGCATATGCTTACACTGTTTAAAAATACAGCATTGAAGAGCGAGCATTGGAATTCATCCTAGCGACACCAGAGTTTGAAATCAGGGGCCATTCCTATGAAGGCTTCCCGATTCTTCTCAAAGCCAATCATGATGTGTTTGTCGAAGGAATGGAATTTCTCGTTCATCACTGCTTAAAACGTGGAAGTGTGCAAAGCCGACGCAGTTGGGAAACGTTTGGGAGAGATCTGTGTGATTATTTCGAGTTCATTGAAGCCAATGGATTTGATTGGAAAGAGCTTGATCACCGGAATCACGAAACTTTGTTAGCCCTTTATCGGGACGTTTCTTTTGATCGATTTAACCTCAGCGCCTCCACGGTAAACCGACGACTTCACCTGGTGATCAAGTTTTATCAGTTTGCCCTCAAACAAGGTTGGGTAAGAACGTTGCCGTATGACCTTGAAACGGTGAGAGTCAGACAGACAAAGGGTTTCCTGGCACACACAGACACGTCCGGGGGGTATGCCGTAAAGCCGGATGTGCTGCTGAAAACCACGCCAACCAAGATCAAAGTCCTCAACAAAGAACAAGTGGATGAGCTGCTCAAACGCATCAACAACAAAACGCTTCGGTTGATCGTTCGGTTGGCCTTGCTGACGGGGTTGCGTAAAGAAGAGCTGCTGACAATTCCAGTTCACTGCATATCCGCACCCCAATCGATCTCGGCTCGAAGTCATGTGGTGGTTGAGCTTGATCCCCAAGAGATGAGCACCAAGGGGGACAAGCCACGGACGATTCATGTGCCGATTTCCTTGCTGGCGGATCTCTGGGATTACGTGATCCACGAACGTCATGAGGCGATTAGACAGCACGGTACAGACCCGAAAACCCTCTTTGTGACCGCCAAGGGCAAGTCCTGGAGCATTCGAACCTCGCTCAACAATTCACTGAACCGATTGGCGTTGTCGTTCGCCTGTCATCCCCACATCCTGCGCCATACCTACGCGACGCACACCCTGAAATCGTTGATGTCCCGAAAGAGCACGACGTTTAACCCTTTGATCTATGTCCGAGATCGCCTCGGCCACAGCAGCATCACAACTACGGAAAAATATCTGCATTTCCTCGACGACATCGAGGACGACCTGCGCACCAGTTATCAGGAAGAAATTGAGGAAACCGCGAAGGAGGCGGCCTGGGCATGAAAAAAGATTTCACATTAGACGGTGATGATTTTGAGGTTAAAGCGGCTGAAGAGGCAGCGAACAACGCGAAGGCCGAAACCATCGAACCATCGCCGCTCTGCAAGTCAGAGAACACCGTGGTTGCGATTCCCGAAAACACAACAGGCATGAGAAATGCGGATTTCGGGCCATTTTACGGTCAGGGCTTTGACGACATCACGGCTGCCTGTCAGCGCACTTTCAAAAAGCTGGTTGCCGAGAGCATCAAAACTAACGGCAAGTCTCTCAGCCTGACCACGATTGTGGGTTATTGGAAAAGCGGCTTTCGTTACTTTGCGCCCTTCCTGTCGTTACTCCATGCCGCTAGTGATGAACGGCTGACCATGGCGGATCTCAACGCCGAAACAATCAAGCGATTTATTCAGCACCTGAGAAACGAGCCCATAGAATACGGTTCGCAGAAAAATCGCTTTGATGGTGCCAAATCGCTACTCAGGGCCTGTCATCGGTTCGGTCTCTGGCCGGAAGTGGATATGAAAACGGTCTGGCCTGCCAATCCGTTTCCGAATTCCAACAAGCGAGTGAAAAGTCAGAAGGCGCTCAGCAAGAATGAGAAGCGGTTTCTGATCAAAGCGCTGCGCATTGAGATGGAGCGGATTGTGGCCCACTCAGAGCCGCTGACTGGCTATGATTTGACCGTCGGCGTCTTGTCCATAGCGCTGTCTACCGGAATGAATCTGACGCCCATTCTGGAGCTGACCACGGACTGCGTGCAGCCTCACCCGCTCAAATCCAACCTAAGGCTGCTAGTGAGCTTTAAGCGCCGTGGTAACGCCACGCACGTTGTTGCCCTGAGAAAGTCTGAGGAGGTATCGGAAATGGCGAGTATCCATCTCTATGCCGCTGATGCCATTGATCTGATCGTTGCGAGGAATGCCGCTATACGCGCCGATTGCGGCGATTCAAGCCGGCTGCTGGTCTACGAGGGAGCGTCGGGCAAGTACAAGGGTAAACCATGTCGTTTGGCTGCCGGTCAATTGCACTACACCATTAAGTCTCTTGTCGACCAGCACCAGCTTCAAACGGACGATTGCAAGCCGCTCGCGTTGAATGTCAGTCGGCTTCGTCAGACGCTGCTGAACCGCGTGTGGGAAATGTCGGGTCAAGACCCTCTGGTTGCTGCCAAAACGGGACGGCACACGGTTCAGACCGGCAATGCCCACTACTGGGAAGCACCGCCGGAAGCGGAAACCAACATGCGTTTCTTGGGCGAGGCACGCGTAGACGAATTGCTCGGCGCATCGTCGGTGAATGCCAGCGATCGAACCCCCGTGTCGTCCTGCAAGAATGTTCGTTATGGGCACCGAGCACCGAAAAACGGCGAGCCCTGCCAAGACTATCTGGGGTGCTTCCGCTGCAAGAGCTTTGTGGTGACCGGCGATGACCTTTATCGTCTGTTCAGCTTCTACTGGGCTGCCCTGCGCAACTACGACACCTTTGGCGGCAAGCGCTGGACGAAGTACCTCAAGCAAGTCGTCCGTCTGATCGATGAGGAGATCGTCCCTCGCTTTGATGCAACCGTGGTGGCCGACCAACGGGAAAAGGCCAAGCATCACCCGCACCCCTTCTGGCAAGACCTGAGCATGGCGAGGATGGCGATATGAGGGAGATCACCGGCGCGGAGGTTCTGGCCGACCGTGAACGCCTGCTGCGCGCTTTGCCTAGTGGTGAGGGACTCCACGGCATTATCACCACGGATCGAGCCGGCAAGGTGCTGTACGTGCTCTCCCGATACCAGGACCCCGAGTGGTGGTTGCCCAAATCTAACAGCCCCGACTCCGTCGGGGACAATGCTCGAAAACTGGATTTTACTCGGATCATCGGCGAGAAACTGCGATGCGAAGCAAAAATCGCCGTGGCACGCAAAATCTGGGGAGAGGGAGCGCTTAGCAATAGCTCGATCAAGAATTTTTTCGAAGACTTGGTTTGTTGGCTTAACTGGTTTAATGATCAGGGCATCAGCACTCAGGTGAAGGTCACTCCCCTTTTAGCTGCGCGCTATGTGCACTACGTCAACAGCCTTACTTCTTCGACTAGGCCAGGGAGGCTGTTGGCCAGCAAGACGAAGTTGCATAAGTTATCGGTTGTCGAACAATGCTGGCAATTACTGAGAGATACGCTTTGCGGTTTTGATCATCCATGGCCTGAAAGCTCTGCATATGCACTGGCCGGACATAAGAAATCAAACAAGGCTAAGACCGATATTATTCCCGATTATATTCTTCGACAGCTGTTCCAGCACGCTGAATCTCTGCTCAATCGAGCCGACGAATTGTTGCAGTACCGGGACACTCTAGCCTGCTTTCAGTCGCGCTCGAAAAATCGTTGCGATCAATGGGAAGATCAGGTCGAATTTTTGAAAACCCGAGGTTGGGATCTGGGACTACGGGTACTGGGCAAAACGCTGCGCGACTTGCGTGACGGCTGCTTCGTGATCATTCTGGCCACGACCGGCATACGAGCCCATGAACTCGGCAATATCCGTCGAGGCGAGTGGTACAGTGAGATACGGGATGGTGATCGGTTCTACTTCCTCGGCTCACGATCTGACAAAACCCATGCGGGCAAGACCTCATGGCTGTGTCCCGAAATCGCGATTCAGGCGGTCAAGGTACTGGAGCGGCTTTCGGAGCCCTTGCAGGATGAGCTTGAGCAGGTGTTGCAAGAGGCCAAAGCAGCGGGAGATCTCAAGGAAGTTACGCGCCTCCAGCATTGCTCTGGCTGCATTGGGCTCACTAAGGTGCCGGGTAAGAGAAACAGCGTCCACCTGCTCAGTGGAATTGCTCTGTATAGAAGGCTCGGGAAGTTTACGAGGGACCTCGGGATAGATTGGGGAATTGCGTCCCATCAGTTCCGGCGCACGTTTGCTAACTATGTCGTCCATCACAAGCTAGGCGATCTTCGCTATTTAAGGGATCACTTCAAGCACTGGAGCCTGGATATGACCATCCTGTACGCAATGAACGAGGCCCAGGATCTTGAGCTCTACGACGAAATCTACGCTGCCTTTGACGGCAAGCGTCAGGCGATTGTCGGTCACTGGTTGGAGCCTGATACGCCGCTTTCAGGTGGCATGGCCGGTCATATTCGCCAAATGCGAAACCGCTCGGAAGAAGTGCGTACCTACAAAGATCGAAAAGAGATGATTGAGGCCATCAGCGAACTGGTTTACCTGCGGTCCACCGGCATTGCTTGGTGTACCAATGATACCGGCGTGGACTGTGCGGGTGGCCAATGCGAAGGCTGTGAGCACGGCTGTATTGACGATACCCACAAGCCGTTCTGGGAAGGGCTGTACTTACAACAGATTGAGCTTCGGCAGATCGATGACCTGGACGACTCGGGATCAAAGACGGTCGAGCGCACCATGGAACGCTGCGAGAAGGTGTTGACCGATCTCGGTGTAGACATCAATCGTCTCAAGGAGCAAGTGGCCGATGTCGACGTCATCTGAATCCGAGACCCACAAGCGTATTCGGCTGGCCATTGTTCGATTGGAAAAAGGCCAGCCTAAGGTCGTTGAGAAGGGCAGGAAAGTCTCGGTGGCCGCTGTTGCCGAAGAGGCCGGAGTCAGTCGTGCCTTGATCCACAAAGACTACCCAGACATGCTGGAGCGCATCCGGGGCAATTCCAACAAGGCGATCCAGAGACAGCGTGACGAGAAGCACGAGAAACTCAAGGAAGAGCGTTTCAAGAATCGTCAGTTACGGGAAAAAATCGTAGATTTGACTGAGCAGCGCAACGAACTTGCTTCGAAAAACGCGACTCTTGAACTCGAAAATCGCCGGCTCTCGGCAATCTTGGAAAGTAAAAACGTTAGAGTTTTTAGGGGGAAATCGGGTGAGTAGCGCTACGCAGATTTTGGCCAGAATCTTTTTCTCCCGCTTCTAAACAAAAGCGGACATTCGCCGCACTCCCAATTCCAGGCTTTACGCCCCTTAAACGGGTAAGCAACGCCCCATCAAGAACTAGGCAAACGATCAAAAGGGCTGACGGTTCCAGCACGTCGATCGCCAATGACATGCGTGTAGATTTCTGTCGTTCGAATGTCGCTATGCCCAAGAATTTCCTGAACCGTCCTGATATCGCTCCCCGATCTCAATAACTCTGTCGCAAAGGCATGCCGAAAGGTATGAGCCGTCACACGCTTGGTGATTCCCGTGGCCAGAACGGCCTGCCTCAATCGCCGCGAGTACGATGAATGATGAAGATGGTGGCGGCACACATAACCAGCGATGGGATGAACGCATCTTGTTACGGATGGGAACAGGTACTGCCA